>NZ_CM149975.1:0-4079816 GCF_056311905.1 Pontibacillus sp. ABV4_188
TTGGAAAATATCAACGAGCTTTGGGATAATACGCTCGCGAAAATAGAAGAAAAGATAAGTAAACCCAGCTTTGAGACATGGTTAAAAAGTACAAAAGCTGACTCTCTTAAAGATGATACACTCATAATCGTGGCACCCAATGAATTTGCTAGAGATTGGCTCGAAAGTCGCTATTCTAAACTAATATCTGATGCTTTATTTGAAGTTACAGGAGCTCAACTGCAAACGAAGTTTATTATTCCAGAGGCTAAAGATGTAACTCCTGATGATGTGAAACCAGCGATGAAACAAGTGCAAAATATGCAGCAAAATGAGCAAGAGGAATCTCCTCAAAGTATGCTCAATTCTAAATATACTTTTGACACTTTCGTAATTGGTTCAGGGAATCGCTTTGCCCATGCGGCCTCATTAGCTGTAGCTGAAGCACCAGCTAAAGCATATAATCCACTGTTTATTTATGGAGGTGTGGGGTTAGGAAAAACACACTTAATGCATGCTATTGGTCATTATGTTCTTGATCATAACCCTTCAGCCAAAGTCGTTTATCTTTCTTCAGAGAAATTCACAAATGAATTCATTAATTCTATTAGAGACAATAAAGCAGTTAACTTTCGTAACAAGTACCGGAATGTAGACGTGCTACTAATCGATGATATTCAATTCCTAGCTGGAAAAGAACAAACACAAGAGGAATTCTTCCACACTTTTAATACACTTCATGAAGAAAACAAACAAATTGTCATATCTAGTGACCGACCACCTAAAGAGATTCCGACTTTAGAGGACCGTTTGCGTTCTCGATTTGAATGGGGACTCATTACTGATATTACCCCGCCAGATTTAGAAACACGTATCGCTATTTTGCGTAAAAAGGCCAAAGCAGAAGGTCTAGATATTCCAAATGAGGTAATGCTTTATATTGCGAATCAAATAGATACAAATATCCGGGAATTAGAAGGAGCTCTCATACGTGTTGTAGCGTACTCTTCTCTCATTAATCGAGATATTGATGCTTCATTAGCAGCTGAAGCTTTGAAAGACATTATTCCAAGCTCTAAGCCAAAAATAATTACAATTCAGTCTATACAAGAAGTTGTAGCTGAAAAGTACAGTATTAAACTAGATGACTTTGCAGCTAAAAAGCGAACCAAAACAATAGCTTATCCAAGACAAATCGCCATGTACCTATCAAGGGAAATGACTGATTACTCACTACCTAAAATTGGTGAAGAGTTTGGAGGGCGTGATCATACGACAGTGATTCATGCTCATGAGAAAATTTCTAAGATGCTTAGCCAAGATCAACAACTACAAAAAGACTTAGAAGAGTTAAAAGAAACACTAAAATCGTAAAAATGAGCTGTGGATAGTCTTATAAGTTGTTCTTGAAGTTACACACAATCTATCCACATGTGAATAACCCCAGTTTCATGGGTTCAGTTACACTTATGCACATATTCACAGCCCTTACGACTACTACGACCTTTTTTATAATATAAATATAACTAATGGAATTCCATTTAGGAGGATTTGATTCATGAGATTTACAATACAACGCGATCAATTAATGAATAGCGTCCAAGATGTTATGAAAGCCATCTCTTCTAGAACGACTATTCCTATTCTTACAGGAATGAAAGTAGAAGCGACAGAATACGGAGTTAAACTGACAGGAAGCGACTCTGATGTAACCATTGAGTCCTTTATTCCAGTAGAGGAAGATGGGATCGTACTAGTTGAAAACATCGAACCTGGTAGCATTGTTTTACAAGCTAAGTATTTCCCAGATATCGTAAAAAAGTTACCTCAACAAACAGTTGAAATAGAAGTAGATGATCACTTTAACGTAAACATTCGATCAGGTAGTGCGGAATTTCACTTAAATGGCCAAGACGCAGAAGAATACCCACATTTACCGCAAATTCAAACGAACCAAAGTTTTGAAGTTCCCATTGATTTATTAAAAGACTTAATTCGACAAACTGTTTTCGCAGTGTCCACCTCAGAAACACGACCCATCTTGACAGGTGTAAACATGAAGGTGGAAAGTGATGACCTTTACTTTATTGCTACAGATAGTCATCGTCTTGCTTCAAGGAAAATCCCTATGGGGAATAATATTCAGCCATTATCATTTGAAAATGTTGTCATACCGGGTAAGAGTTTGACAGAACTTAATAAAATTCTTGATGATTCACAAGAAACCATAGAAATTAGTGTTACAGAGAATCAAATTTTATTCCGTACGAAGCACCTTTATTTCCTTTCACGCTTATTGGATGGCAATTATCCTGAAACATCACGCTTAATTCCAGATGAAGTAAAAACAACGGTTTACATTGATACTAAAGAGTTACTACAATCCATTGACCGTGCTTCTCTCTTAGCTAAAGAGAATCGTAATAGTGTGGTTAAACTTTCAACCAAAGAAAATAATCGAGTGGAAATTACAAGTAATTCTCCTGAGGTAGGTAATGTTGTGGAAGAAGTAACAGCTGAATCTTTAGAAGGGGAAGATCTTAAGATCTCCTTTAGTGCAAAATATATGATGGATGCACTGAAAGTAGTCGACTGTGAAAAAGTAAATATTCAATTTACTGGAGCTATGCGCCCATTTTTAATTCGCCCGAATGAAAATGATCAAATATTGCAATTGATTTTACCGGTTAGAACTTACTAATTTCTATTGATTTTAGAAATAAAAAGCAAGGGATGTCATCCCTTGCTTTTCTTATGGACAAATCTTTAGTAAAATAGGTAGAAGGTCAAGTCTGGAATTAGGGTGAAAAATACATGTATGAATCAATTGAAATAGAAACTGATATGATTCCTTTAGGGAAATTTTTACAGATTGCAAACGTCATTGAAACTGGTGGAATGGCAAAATGGTTTTTGTCTGAGTACCCAGTTTTTGTTAATGGAGAAAGAGAAGATCGTCGTGGTAAAAAATTATCTTTTGGAGATCTTGTAGAAGTTGAAGGTGTAGGTACCTTTAAGGTTGTATCAGAATCTTAATTTCCCAATTAAGTTGAAGGGGACTCCCTATGCATTTAGAACAACTAACTTTAAAACACTACCGTAATTATGAGCATTTAGATATAACGTTCGATGATAAGGTAAACGTTATTATCGGTGAGAATGCTCAAGGTAAAACAAACCTTATGGAAGCTATATACGTTTTGGCTTTTGCGAAATCCCATCGAACCCCACGTGATAAAGAACTTATCATGTGGGACCAAGAATATGCTAAAATTAAAGGGAGTGTGTTTAAGCGGAAGCGGCATTTTCCTTTAGAGATTGTAACGTCTACAAAAGGGAAAAAGGCAAAGCTTAACCATCTCGAGCAAAAACGATTAAGCGATTATATAGGCGCATTAAATATTGTCATGTTTGCACCTGAAGATCTAAACCTTGTAAAAGGGAATCCTCAGGTTCGTCGTCGTTTTATAGACATGGAAATTGGACAGATTCAGCCTGCTTATATTTATCATTTGGGACAGTATCAAAAGATTTTAAAGCAACGAAATCATTTATTGAAGGAATACCAGCGCAAGCAAAATCCTGATTTAACGATGTTGAGAATCTTAACGGACCAACTTGTAGAGCACGCTGCAACAATTGTTCAAAGACGATTTAAGTTTTTAAGTCTCCTCAGAGATTGGGCCATGCCAATACATGAAGGAATTAGTCGACAGCTAGAAAAGCTTGAAATTGAGTATAATCCTACAGCAGAAGTATCAAAAGATATGGATTTGTCTATGCTTGTAAGGGTATTTCAAGATAAATTTCAAGATATTGAAAAGCGGGAATTAGAGCGAGGTACTACTTTAATTGGTCCGCACCGTGATGATTTAATTTTTTATGTAAATGGTAAAGACGTTCAAACTTATGGTTCTCAGGGTCAGCAACGGACAACAGCTCTTTCTCTAAAACTTGCTGAAATTGAGTTGATCCATAGTGAAGTTGGAGAATACCCAATTTTGCTGTTAGATGATGTTTTAAGTGAATTAGATGATTATAGACAATCCCATCTATTGCATACCATTCAAGGAAAAGTCCAAACGTTTGTATCTACAACGAGCGTGGATGGCATTGAGCACGAAACACTACGAAAAGCGGACGTTTTTTACGTTCAAGAAGGTAGCGTAACTAGGCCGAATTGAGGTGGAACTTTGTTTATTCATATTGGTGAAGATCATGTCATTGAATCAGGAGACGTTATTTCGATAATTGACTATGAGTTGCTGAATTCGTCTTCTATTGTTGAAGAAATGATTCAGAATCAGCGACTGAACCAAAGAGTCTTTGAATCTCCAAATGCAGAGGCAAAGTCAATTGTCGTAACGAAAGACTATATTTACTTCAGTCCACTTTCTGTCTTTACTCTTAAGAAACGTGCCAACATGACTTCAACATTGAACAATATCGAAGACTTTGCAGAATGATCCATGGGAACGAAAGAATATAACCTAGGGAAAGAAATGTAGGTGAATGACTGATGATGGAAGAAAATCTACCAAACCAACAAGCGTATGATGAAAGTCAGATTCAGGTGCTTGAAGGATTAGAAGCTGTTCGTAAGCGTCCAGGAATGTATATTGGTTCTACAAATGAAAAAGGACTTCATCACCTTGTGTGGGAAATTGTTGATAACAGTATTGATGAAGCGCTAGCTGGGTATTGCGATCACATTACTGTAACAATCGAGAAAGATAACAGTATTACCGTAACAGACAACGGACGTGGAATTCCTGTTGGTATGCATAAAAAAGCGAATCGTCCAGCGGTTGAGGTAATTTTAACGGTGCTACACGCAGGAGGTAAATTCGGCGGTGGCGGTTATAAGGTTTCAGGTGGTCTTCATGGGGTTGGTGCATCTGTAGTAAATGCTCTGTCTAGCAGCTTGGAAGTATATGTGCACTTAGATGGCAAAATTCACTACCAACAGTATCGTCGTGGAGTACCGCAAGAAGATCTTAAAGTCATTGGCGAAACAGATGTAACAGGTACACGTATTCATTTTATGCCTGATGACGAGATTTTCAATGAAACAAAAGAATATAACTTTGATACGTTAGCGAACCGTCTTCGTGAGTTAGCGTTTTTAAATAAAGGGATTCGCATTACGATTGATGACAAACGTAATGAAGAACAAGAGGCGAAAGATTTTCTTTACGAAGGTGGAATTGTTTCATATGTGGAGCATTTAAACCGAACACGTGAAGGATTGCATGAGCCTTTCTATGTTGAGAATGAAAGTGAAGAAATTAGTGTAGAAGTTGCCTTACAGTATAACGATGGCTTTGTAAGTAACATTTACTCCTTTGCCAATAACATCAATACCTATGAGGGTGGTACGCATGAATCAGGTTTTAAAACCGCGCTTACAAGAGCTATAAATGATTATGCTCGCCGAAATCAAATGTTCAAAGAGAATGATCCCAATTTAACAGGTGATGATGTTCGTGAAGGTCTCACAGCTATTATTTCCATTAAACACCCAGATCCTCAATTTGAGGGACAAACAAAGACGAAACTAGGGAATAGTGAAGCTCGTACAGTGACGGATAATATCTTCAATGAGTACTTCTCTAAGTTTTTATTTGAAAACCCTGACTCAGCGAAAATGATTGTTGAAAAGGGCTTAATGGCTTCAAGAGCACGTTCAGCGGCCAAGAAGGCACGTGAATTAACAAGACGTAAAAGTGCATTAGAAATATCTAATTTACCAGGTAAGTTAGCTGATTGTTCTTCTAAGGATGCAAAAATCAGTGAATTATATGTGGTAGAGGGTGACTCAGCAGGAGGATCTGCCAAACAGGGACGAGATCGTCATTACCAAGCTATCCTTCCTCTTCGAGGTAAAATTATTAACGTTGAAAAAGCTCGTTTAGATAAGATCTTATCAAACAATGAGGTTCGTTCCATTATTACAGCGCTCGGCACTGGTATTGGCGAAGAGTTTGATATTTCTAAAGCAAGATACCATAAGATTGTTATTATGACAGATGCGGATGTTGACGGTGCGCATATTAGAACGCTTCTATTAACGTTCTTCTATCGCTACATGCGCCCACTCCTCGAATACGGATATATTTATATAGCTCAACCACCTCTATATAAAATTCAGCAAGGAAAAGCTATTCATTATGCCTTTAATGAAAAAGAGATGGAAGCTACATTGGCCCAGTTATCGAAACAGCCTAAGCCTAGCTTACAACGCTACAAGGGTCTAGGCGAGATGAACTCTGAACAATTGTGGGAAACGACAATGGATCCTGAAACGCGTACAATGCTTCAGGTTAGCTTGCAGGATGCAATGGAAGCTGATGAAGTATTTGAGATATTAATGGGAGATAAAGTAGAACCTCGTCGTAACTTTATTCAAGATAATGCCCAGTACGTGAAGAATTTAGACGTTTAAAATAAATAACAGCTTAGAACAACATACAAGCCGAACCCTTTTTCAAGGTGGTTCGGCTTGTAAGCTTAACATGAAATATGAGAACCAGTTGAATGAACTCCAAGAGATATTAAAGATCTCTTTTTCCTCATTGAATAGGAGGTATCACGATGGCGGATCAACAACGCCCGAACGTAAAAGAAATCAATATTAGCCAAGAAATGCGTACATCCTTTATGGATTACGCAATGAGTGTTATTGTTTCCCGTGCTTTACCAGACGTAAGAGATGGGTTAAAGCCTGTACACCGACGTATTCTATATGCAATGCATGACTTAGGCATGCATGCAGATAAAGCGTATAAAAAGTCTGCACGTATTGTAGGAGACGTTATTGGTAAGTACCACCCACATGGTGATTCTGCCGTTTACGACTCCATGGTCCGTATGGCGCAAGATTTTAACTACCGTGCTATGTTAGTAGATGGTCATGGTAACTTTGGTTCTGTTGATGGAGATGCAGCAGCAGCGATGCGTTATACAGAAGCCAGAATGTCAAAGATTTCAATGGAGCTTTTACGAGATATTAATAAAGATACCATTGATTACGCGGATAACTATGACGGTACTGAAAAGGAGCCTATTGTGCTTCCTGCTCGTTTCCCGAACTTGCTTGTCAATGGAGCAAGTGGTATTGCTGTTGGAATGGCTACCAATATTCCTCCCCATCACTTAGGTGAAGTAATTGATGGTGTATTGGCTGTAAGCCGCAATAGTGAAATTACAATCGATGAGCTTATGTCAGAACATATTTACGGTCCTGACTTTCCTACATCTGGTCAAATTTTAGGCAGAAGTGGGATTAGAAAAGCTTATGAGACAGGGAAAGGTTCTATTACCATCCGTGCGAAAGTAGACATCGAGGAAATGAAAAACGGGAAATCCCGTCTTCTAGTTTCAGAGCTTCCTTTCCAGGTTAATAAAGCCAAACTAGTGGAAAAAGTAGCAGAACTAGTACGAGATAAGAAAATAGAAGGAATTACAGATTTACGAGATGAATCTGACCGTGAAGGGATGCGTGTGGTTATTGAGCTTCGTAAAGATGTGAATCCTAACGTAGTTTTAAATAACTTATATAAACAAACTGCCCTTCAAACATCCTTTGGAATTAATATGCTTGCACTAGTAGATGGACAGCCTAAAGTTTTAAATCTAAAGCAATGCTTAGAGCATTACTTAGAACACCAAAAGGTCGTCATTCGTCGCCGAACAGAGTATGAGCTGCGTAAAGCAGAAGCGCGCGCTCATATTTTAGAGGGTCTTCGCATTGCACTAGATCATATTGATGAAATCATTGCGTTAATTCGTGAATCAGAAACAACAGACATTGCACGTGAAAATCTAATGACGAAATTTGAGCTTTCTGAAAAGCAGGCTCAGGCAATCTTAGACATGCGTTTGCAACGCCTAACTGGATTAGAGCGCGATAAAATTGAAAAAGAATATGAAGAACTTGTGCAGCTGATTGCTGAACTGAAAGCCATTTTAGCTGACGATGAAAAGGTTCTTGAGATTATACGAGAAGAATTAACTGAGGTAAAAGAACGCTTCACTGATGAACGCCGTACTGAGATTATAGCAGGAGGAACAGACTTTATTGAAGATGAGGACCTGATTCCTGAAGAAACAGTCATTGTTACATTGACTCATCAAGGGTATATTAAACGCCTTCCTGCAACTACGTATCGTTCTCAAAGACGTGGCGGACGTGGAGTTCAAAGTATGGGGACAAACGAAAATGATTTCGTTGAGCACCTCCTTTCAACTTCAACCCACAATACGTTACTGTTCTTCTCAAATAAGGGGAAAGTATACCGGGCAAAAGGGTATGAAGTACCTGAATTCAGTCGTACAGCTAAAGGGATCCCAATCATCAACATGCTAGAAATTGAAAAAGATGAGTGGATTAATGCTGTTATTTCCGTCGAAGACTTTGCGGACGATTGGTATCTATTCTTCACCACTAAACAAGGGGTATCTAAGCGTACCACACTTTCTGCTTTTGCTAATATTCGTCGTGGTGGACTAATTGCCTTGAATTTAAGAGAAGATGACGAGCTCATTTCAGTTCGTATGACTGATGGCGATAAACACATTATGATTGGTACTAAAGGCGGTTACCTCATTCGTTTCCCAGAAGAAGATGTTCGAACTATGGGACGTACAGCGGCCGGAGTTAAGGGAATTTCCTTACGTGAAGATGATGAAGTTGTTTCAATGGAAATCATCGAAGACGGCCTTCAGGTTCTCAACGTAACGACTAAAGGTTTCGGAAAACGAACACCGGCAGACGAGTATCGTATTACTGGACGCGGTGGTAAAGGTATTCGTACTTGCAATATTACAGAGAAAAATGGAGAAGTTGTAGCTGTTAAAGCTGTGACGGGGGAAGAAGACGTTATGATTATCACAGAAGCAGGTGTGCTAATTAGAATGGCTGTAGAAAGTATCTCCCAGACCGGTCGTAACACACAAGGTGTACGTCTAATTCGCCTTCAAGAGGGTGAAGAAGTAGCGACAGTAGCACGGATCCAAACTGAAGAGCAAGAAGATACGCTCGAAGAACCTAGTGAACAAGCCGAGGATCATGAGCAATTACCTACTGAGCAAGAAGAAATCATCGAAGAAAATCCAACATCAGAAGAAGAGTAGTCAAAGAAAAGGAGATGTACAAACATCTCCTTTTTCTTACATTAAATACTTTAAATGTCCAAATGGGAGGGGAAAAGCATGCGTATACACCCTGGACAGCTGACTCCTGGTTGTATTGTTATGAGTGATGTTATGGGAAAGACAAATAGCCCAATTGTACCGAAAAATACTGTTGTAAAGCCCATTCATATTACAATTTTACATAAGTTTTTAATTGAAGAAGTCGAGGTAGGACAGAAACTGTCAAACGGGAAGCCATTTTTACCTCATAAAGTTCAAAAAGAGCCTGAAGAACATGTGACTGTTCAAGAAATGACAGCCCCAGATTTTAAAGATCAGTATTTGTATGCAGTGCATTCCTATAAAAAAATGTTTCACCAATGGCAGTCAGGACTTGGAATTGATATTAGTGCTGTTCGACAAGTGATCGTACCCCTTATTGAACAAGTTTCCGATTATAAAAACGAAGTTTACTCACTACACCATTATACGAGCAAGGATGACTACTTTTACCATCATGCTGTAGCTGTTGCCTTACTATCAGCCCTTCTAGCTGAGCAGCTTCACTATTCAAAAGGTGATCAAATTCAAGTTGGGATCGCTGGTTTCTTAAGCGACTGTGGAATGTCTAAAATTAATGAGAAAATCACATCAAAAAAAGGCCCCTTAACTTCCTATGAATACAATGAAGTGAAAAAGCATCCAACCCTTTCTTATAGATTAGTCGAAAAAGTTCCTGCTCTAAAAAATGAGGTTAGACTTGGAGTTCTGCAACATCATGAGCGATTAGATGGAAGCGGGTATCCTTTAGGGGTTTCAAGCGGTAAGTTGCATACATTCGGTAAAATTATTGCTGTAGCAGATCTATACCATGCCATGACATCAGAAAGGGTTTATAGATCTAAACAATCTCCATTTAAGGTTTTAGAAGAATTATTACAGCAACAGTTTGGTAAATTTGATCCTACAATTATTCAAACGCTTGTACAAAGTATGACAAGCCTCTCATCAGGGATGAAAGTGCGATTGTCTGATAACCAAATGGCTGAGATTGTATTTATAGAATCTAAACACCCCACCAGACCTATGATTCGTTTGCATCATAGTGATGAAATTATCCATTTGAAGTACTACCGAGATCTTTATATTGAAGAGATTATTTCATAAATAAACGTCACCCATTCATTGAAGTGGGTGACGTTAGTTTTTAGTGACATGAGAAGCGAGGAAATCCGCTATTAACCAAGGTATTTTCGTTTTACTAATCTCTAAGAAAGTACGAATATAAACAAGATCTTCACTCGTGTATGAATGGAGAATGTCCCCCCACCATTCTGTTTCATAGCGAGAAAGCATACTTAGGTTATATAAAATTAAGTAGTGAGAAAGCAGTTCAGGTAATGGGTATTGTAACGATCGTTGATTTGGAATAAACAATTGTTCATCCTCATGGTTAACGTATAGGTAAGGATTGTGAATAGCAGCGATAGGCGATGTTAAAAAGACCTTTATAGAATTTTGTTCTATTTTTATTTCTTCACACTCCGGGAGAATGGAATGGATATGCTGTTTGAAATAATTCTCACTCCAATGATAATCATCAAGGATTGATATTGGTATTGTAAGTACTCTGCCTTCTTTTTGTCCTATATGATAACCGTTAGCGGGAGTATCTAAAAAACCATAGGTCTCTTTCATCTCAGGGATTCTTCTCAGCAGCTCATCCATAGTAAATTTTTCTTTAGGAAAATGTTCCATGTGAAACATATGCTCTGAAACGTATGAGAAAAGCCCTTTATTCTGTATTTTTACCTCGTCTTGTAGAAATGAGTAATTTTGCTTTTTTCTTTTTCTGCTCGTAACGCCATGTGCTAGTACGCTTGTGGATTCTGGATAATCTGGGCGCTTTGTTAAAATGGCTGCTTTAAGGAACTGCGCCATCCCATAAAAGTAAAGGATAGGCTGGACTGATAATGGAGACTGTTCTGCCTGCTTATAAAAGGTCTGGCCATGCTCTAAGTAATAGATCAGTCGATACGTATTATCATAGCTCTTACGTTCAGCGTCGACGTCGAGACTTTCATAACATTTTTGTAAGTATTGCTGTGAAAGTGGAGAAGATTGAAGTTTTGTATAAATGGACAGAATATTTCGGATATTCAATATAGAGACCTCACTTTCTTAAAAACAGTTGAAAATCCCCTTTTAATAACGTATTGTAATCTACAATATAACAACTTATAGGTTTTAGTTTGTCCTAATGAGCAGAAAACATGAATACTTGTCAGGAGGGTAATCAATGCGTGAAGATAAGTTTGCTAAAGAAAGTTTGACCTTTGATGATGTGCTTTTAATACCAGGGAAATCTGATGTTCTTCCAAGGAATGTTGAAGTGAAAACGGAGTTGTCTTCCACCTTGAAGCTTAACATACCACTAATGAGTGCAGGTATGGATACGGTGACAGAAGCAGAAATGGCTATTGCAATGGCTCGCCAAGGTGGAATTGGTGTCATTCACAAAAATATGTCCATTGAAGAACAAGCTGAACAAGTTGACCGTGTAAAGCGAAGTGAAAGTGGCGTTATTTCAAATCCCTTCTTTCTAACACCTGAACATCAAGTTTACGATGCTGAGTATCTAATGGGTAAGTATCGTATATCCGGTGTTCCGATTGTGAATAACGAACAAGAGCAACAATTAACAGGAATTATTACAAACAGAGACCTGCGATTTATTCAAGATTACTCTATTCAGATCTCCGAAGTTATGACAAGTGATAATCTTGTTACAGCTTCAGTTGGGACAACTTTAGATGAGGCTGAAAAGATTCTTCAAACTTATAAAATAGAAAAACTACCATTAGTAGACGATAATCGCGTACTAAAGGGACTCATTACAATTAAAGATATCGAAAAAGTCATCGAGTTTCCAAACTCAGCTAAAGATGAATTTGGTCGCTTATTAGCTGGTGCTGCAGTAGGAGTCACCGCAGATAGTGATACTCGCATTCAGAAACTGGTTGATGCCGGAGTTGATATGATTGTAATTGATACAGCGCACGGTCACTCTCAAGGTGTTATTGATCAAGTAACTTCTGTTCGTAACCTTTACCCTCATTTAAATATTGTTGCAGGAAACGTAGGCACTCCAGAAGCAACGCGCGATTTAATTGAAGCTGGGGCAAATATTATTAAAGTCGGAATTGGACCAGGTTCTATTTGCACCACACGTGTAGTTGCAGGTGTAGGTGTTCCTCAGATCTCTGCTGTATACGAATGCGCATTAGAAGCTAAGCAACATGGTGTACCTGTTATTGCAGATGGTGGCATCAAGTATTCAGGAGATATAGCTAAAGCTCTTGCTGCTGGTGCACATGCTGTTATGATTGGTAGTATGTTTGCTGGTGTATCAGAGAGCCCTGGAGAAACAGTCATTTTCCAAGGACGTCAGTTTAAGGTTTATCGTGGTATGGGCTCAGTAGATGCTATGAAGTCAGGATCTAAAGACCGATATTTCCAAGAATCCTCAGAAGCCAATAAATTAGTACCAGAAGGTATAGAAGGACGAGTACCATATAAGGGACCACTCGCTGACACAGTCCATCAATTAATTGGTGGTTTACGCTCAAGCATGGGTTACTGTGGAACTTCTGATTTAACAGCATTCCGTCAGAATTCACGCTTTACGCGAATTACCAATGCAGGATTACGGGAAAGCCACCCTCATGATGTTCAAATTACAAAAGAAGCTCCTAACTACTCTGTCTGATCAAGTCTTGGAATACAATGATAAGGAGCATATGTAGTGAATGAAGCTCAGATTATAATAATCTGAGCTTCATTCTTTTAATAAATTCCCCCTAGTTTTATCATTACTTAACTAGATGATTCCTATTACATATACCTTGGTCTAAAGTGAATGGGTAAGGAATGCTTGTTCAAACATATGACGTATAGTAGCCAGATTCCGCCATAACGGGCGGAAAGTCTGTTTCTCTATTAAGTCGTCCTATGATAAAATAGCGTCATATGTAAACTATCTTTTTGGAGGTTGAAGGACGTTGAAAACTAGATTAAAAGTACCCTTTATCATGCTAATAATGGTACTTGTATCATTTACTTCTATGCTAACGAAACCGATTACAACTTCGGCAGCTGTAGATGTGCAAGCTAAAACAGCCATTCTAGTAGACGCGGAAACTGGTAAAATACTATTTGAGAAAGACGCAGATGTAGCATTACCACCCGCAAGTATGACAAAAATGATGACCGAATACTTAGTATTAGAAGCCATTAAAGAAGGAAAGATTAGCTGGGATACGACGACGCAGATTACCGACTATCCATACAGCATTTCAGCTGACCCGGCTTTCTCTGGTGTTGGGTTAAAGCAGAATAAGGATTATACAGTCAGGGAGCTTTATGAAGCAATGGCGATTAATTCTGATAATGCAACGACGATTGCGTTAGCAGAACTTGTGGCAGGTTCAGAAGGCGACTTTGTTAAAATGATGAATGATAAGGCAGACGAGTTGGGACTCCCAGACGCAACGTTTGTTAACTCAACGGGATTGTCCAACACAGACTTAGGTGAAAATGTTCCAAAAGGGACGGACCCAGATGCCGACAACCTAATGTCAGCTCGTTCTGCAGCATTGTTAGCCTACCGTTTAATTAACGATCACCCAGATGCTCTTGAAGTCTCTAGTATGACGACTACCGAGTTCGAAGGAGATCGAATTGAGAACTTAAACTGGATGCTTCCTGAGATGCCTGGGTACTTATCCCAATATGGATACGATGGCATGGACGGATTGAAGACAGGATGGACGGACTTAGCAGGATACTGCTTTACAGGAACTGCTGAAAGAGACGGTCAACGATTAATTTCAGTAGTTATGAAAACCGATAGCAAGGAAGCTCGTTTTGAAGAAACGAGAAAACTAATGGACTATGGTTTCAACCAATTTGAAAAGAAAGAACTATATCCTAAGGGATATCAAATTGAAGATAACAAGACAGTCCCTGTAACAAAAGGGAAAGAAGATACGGTTCAAATTGCTTCAAATGCGCCCCTTACGACCATGATTGAAAAAGGTACAGAGGATCAATATAGTGTAGAGTACAAACTTGATCAATCTGCTTTAAACGATAAGGGTGAATTAACGGCTCCTATTGAAAAAGGGCAAAAAGTAGGTTCTGTTACATTGGTGAATAGTGAAAACAATAATGGGTATATTACTGCCGATGGAGAACAGAACGAAAGTGTTGATCTTGTAACAACAGATAAAGTAGAAAAATCCAATTGGTTTATGCTCATGATCGGAGCTATTACAGGTTTCTTTGCTGATATTTTCACAAGCGTAGTGGACACTGTAAAAGGTTGGTTCTAAAACTAGTAAATTTGTAGGCTTTTAGAGTGGTTTGTTATACAATATTTTTAGAAGAGTTTAGTTCTTTTAATAACTATGATGCACATTCGGAGCAGGAGGAATAAACATGTCAAGAACTGGTACAGATCGTGTTAAAAGAGGTATGGCAGAAATGCAAAAAGGTGGCGTCATTATGGACGTTGTCAATGCAGAGCAAGCTAAGATTGCAGAAGAAGCTGGCGCTGTTGCAGTTATGGCACTTGAGCGTGTACCGGCAGATATCCGCGCAGCTGGCGGAGTAGCCCGTATGGCTGACCCAACTATCGTTGAAGAGGTAATGAACGCTGTATCGATCCCGGTAATGGCAAAGGCTCGTATTGGCCATGTGGTAGAAGCTCGTGTATTAGAGTCTATGGGCGTGGACTATATTGATGAGAGCGAAGTATTAACACCAGCAGATGAAGTATTTCATATTAAGAAGAATGATTATACTGTACCATTTGTTTGTGGCTGCCGTAATCTTGGTGAAGCAACTCGCCGTATTGGTGAGGGAGCATCTATGCTTCGTACAAAAGGTGAACCTGGAACAGGTAATATCGTCGAAGCCGTTCGTCACATGCGTGAAGTTCAATCTCAAATTCGCCAAGTTATCAGCATGAATGAAGATGAGCTAATGACTTATGCTAAAAATATTGGAGCACCTTATGAACTTCTTCTTCAGATTAAAGAAGAAGGACGTCTTCCTGTTGTGAACTTCGCTGCTGGTGGTATCGCAACACCTGCTGATGCAGCTTTAATGATGCAACTAGGTGCAGATGGTGTGTTCGTTGGTTCTGGTATCTTCAAATCCAACAATCCAGAAAAATTTGCTCGTGCCATAGTAGAAGCAACAACTCACTACGATGACTATAAACGAATTGGAGAGCTTTCTAAAGGTCTTGGAACTGCTATGAAAGGGATGGAGATGTCTACGCTTCAACCTTCCGATCGAATGCAAGATCGCAGCATGTAATTGATAAAAGGGGAATGCATCATGACTGTAATTGGTGTTTTAGGTTTACAAGGAGCTGTTCGTGAGCACGTACGTTCAATAGAAGCAAGCGGAGCTCAAGCTGTAATTGTGAAGCGCATATCTCAACTCAATGATATTGATGGTTTAATCCTACCCGGCGGAGAGAGCACAACCATGCGCCGTTTAATCGATAAATATGACTTTTTTGAGCCTTTACAACAGTTTGGAAGAAGTGGAAAGCCGATCTTTGGAACATGCGCTGGCTTAATTTTATTAGCCGAAAAAATTCAGGGACAAGATCAAACGCACCTTGGTTTAATGAACATAATGGTCGAACGAAATGCGTTTGGACGCCAAAGAGAGAGTTTTGAGGCGTTCATAGATATTAAGGGCGTTGCGAAGGAGTATGAAGCTGTTTTTATCCGGGCACCATATATTGTAGAAGTGGGCGAGGAAGCAGAAGTTCTAGCCAAGCAAGGTGATAAAATCGTTGCGGCTCAGGACGGTCATTATCTCGCGTGCGCTTTTCATCCGGAGTTGACAGATGACCATCGCTTAACCCACCATTTTGTAAAAATGGTGGAAGAATCGAAGAAAACACTTGCATCTTAGTAAGAAATTCGCTATTCTTCTTCATAACAACAAATATACGAAACGTGATGATAGGAAGTAGTAACAACGTGGCCTTGTCCAGAGAGCTGGTGGTGGGTGAAAACCAGTGAAGGAGCGTTGCCAATCCATCCTTGAGCAGATATGCCGAAAGGATAAGTAAGCATATCCGGTGCTGACGCATCGTTACTAGAAAGTAAGCCGGAAGGTGATTTATACCTTCAATAAGGGTGGCATCGCGGGAATATACAAACTCTCGTCCCTAATCGATTGATTAAGGGGCGGGAGTTTTTTTGTATGCAGTATACATCTATAAGGAGGAAATAACATGTTAGATTTAAAATACTTACGTACCAATTTTGATGAAGTAAAAAGTAAACTTCAAAATCGTGGGGAAGACCTTTCAGATTTAGATACATTTGGGGAACTTGATGAGCGTCGTCGTGAGTTAATTCGCGAAACGGAAGAACTAAAGGCAAAGCGTAATGAGGTATCTAAAGATATTTCTGCATTAAAGAAGGAAAAGAAAGATGCAGATCATCTAATTACAGAAATGCGTGAAGTAGGGGAACGTATTAAAGAATTAGATACAGAACTAAAGGAAGTAGAAGAACGTCTGGAAACACTTCTTCTTTCCATTCCAAATATTCCTCACGAAAGCGTACCAGTTGGAAGCGATGAGGACGATAACCAAGTTGCTCGTGAGTGGGGAGAACTTCCTGAATTTTCGTTTGAGCCTAAAGCACACTGGGACGTGGCGGATCAATTAGACATTTTAGACTTTGAGCGAGCATCTAAAGTAACAGGGAGTCGGTTTACTTTCTATAAAAAGTTGGGCGCCCGCTTAGAGCGTGCTCTAATGAGCTTTATGATGGACCTACATGCAGAAGAGCATGATTATGAGGAAATGCTACCTCCATACATGATTAATCGCACAAGCATGACAGGTACAGGGCAACTTCCTAAATTTGAAGAGGATGCTTTTAAAGTAGAGGACTGGGACTATTTCTTAGCCCCTACAGCAGAAGTTCCTGTTACGAACTATCATCGTGAAGAAATCTTGTCTATTGAAGACCTACCTCGTAAATATGTGGCATTCAGTGCTTGTTTCCGTTCTGAAGCGGGTTCTGCTGGTCGTGACACGCGTGGTTTAATTCGCCAGCATCAATTTAATAAAGTAGAGCTTGTGCAATTTGTGAAACCTGAAGAGTCATATGATGCACTTGAGCAGCTAACAGGTCATGCCGAGAAGGTTCTGCAGCTATTGAACCTACCGTATCGTGTCATGGACATGTGTACAGGCGACCTTGGCTTTACTGCAGCAAAGAAATATGACATCGAGGTTTGGCTACCTAGTTATAATACGTATCGTGAAATCTCATCATGTTCTAATTTTGGAGATTTCCAGGCACGTCGTGCAGGCATTCGTTTCCGTCGTGATCAAAAAGGAAAGCCTGAATTTGTGCATACACTAAACGGTTCTGGACTAGCTCTTGGACGCACAGTAGCAGCAATATTGGAGAATTACCAGCAAGAAGATGGTTCCGTAGTAGTTCCGGACGTACTTCGTCCTTACATGGGTGGTAAAGACGTTATTCAATAAACTGTATGTATATGGTTAAGAATCGCACCTGTTATCAGAGAGAGGCTTATAATCTAAGCCTCTCTCTTTTTTTCAATAGAGAGGTGATTCATATTTCTATTAAAAATTTTAATAAAGTCCTTGTATTATTTCCTTAATTCAGGTAGAATTATTTTTGTTGTTGTTTCGAGCACATTTCAGTGCAATCGACATCATTCAACATTTTATAAAAAAATTGTTGAAAATCGTTGACTTTAATAACATATAATGTTATATTATTAATTGTCGCCAACACGGAGGAGTACCCAAGTTCGGCTGAAGGGAGCGGTCTTGAAAACCGCCAGGGGGTTAACGCCCCGCGGGGGTTCGAATCCCTCCTCCTCCGCCATTTTTTATGCGCGTAAAAATTGGAGATTGAAAAATCACAAACGATATAGATAAACCTCAGTGAGTAATCACTGAGGTTTTTTTGATGGTCTATTATAATATTCTTGGTCAAGCGTAAGGTAGCAGCCTCTTAGCATGAGGGAATGTTAAGAGCTGCTTTTGTGTAGAGAACGGTAGTCCTTTATCTAGACCAAGCGCTTTTAAAGTAACGGATCTGCAGATCTCAAAGGTCATAAAAAAAGTGTGAGCTTTCCTATCTAAAGGAAAAGCTCACACTTTTTTTACGTTAGTTGGCGAGAGCGCCATTTACGGGATTGTTGGATGAAATGACCGATCTTTTCTAAGATAGGTTCAATGGAATTCTCATCATTTACAACGTCATAATCTGCAATATTAAGCCGCAGCACAGGGCATGCATTGAAGTTATCGATCCAGTTCTCATAACGACCGAACATTTCTTCCCAGTATTCCACAGGAGTTTGTTGCTCCATAGGACGTCCCCGTTCTTTAATACGGCCTACTACATCATCAAATGAACCTTCTAGGTATATGAGAAGGTCCGGATGTGGAAAGTAAGGTGTCATGACCATAGCATCAAACAAGTTTGTATACGTATTATAGTCTACTTCATTCATTGTACCTTTTTCATAGTGCATTTTAGCGAATATGCCCGTGTCTTCATAAATCGAGCGGTCCTGTATGAAGCCACCGCCATATTCGAAAATTTTCTTCTGTTCTTTAAATCGTTCAGCTAAGAAATATATTTGTAAATGAAAACTCCAACGTTCAAAGTCATTGTAAAACTTATCCAAATATGGATTGGTGTCTACCTTCTCAAATGACGTTCGAAAATTTAAGGCACTGGCTAGAGCGTTTGTCATCGTGGACTTTCCAACGCCGACGGTGCCCGCAATGGTAATGACGGCGTCATGTGGAATGCCATATTGGTTGCGTGCATTCATTATATAACTTCCCCTTTTTTAAAGTGATTCTCTATTGTTTGAATCATATAATCTAAATCATCCTGGTGCTTAACAAAATCGAGATTATCTCCGTTGAAGCGGATCACTGGTATATCTGGGTGCTCACGTTCGAATTTCTCCATAAATAAATCATAATCTCGGAGTAACTGCTCTAAATAACTCGCTTGAATATTTTGTTCCACCTCACGCCCTCGCATTCTAATACGTTCGAGCAGCTTATCCAGGCTAGCGTGTAAATAAATGATCATATTTGGTCGTGGCATATCATTAGTAAGAATATCGTATATTTGAACATACTTATTGTATTGATCTTCTTTTAACGTTCTTTCAGCAAAGATTAAGTTCTTAGAAATGTGATAATCAGAAATAACAGGTTTGTTCTGATTCAAATAATACGTTTCAATATCTTCTAGTTGTTTAAATCGATTACACAGGAAGAACATTTCTGTTTGAAAACTCCACTCTTCAATGTTGTCATAGAATTTACCTAAGAATGGATTTTCTTCTACGATTTCTTTCAACAGTGTATATTCAAATTGGGAAGCCAATTTTTGAGCTAATGATGTTTTTCCTACCCCAATTGGTCCTTCTACTGCAATAAAGGGAGTATTCCCCATCTCTCCTCCTCCTTCGCCAACAGTATTACTCTATACGTTCAGACAGACAAACTACATTTTATCATAATCACCCGGCGTAAGTAACGGTCATTACCTCTAAAATTCATTCCATATGTAGGTTGCGCGATTTCCTTATATACCATGTATTGAGCTGAAAACTGAAACTTTTCAAAACCCTAACTTTTCTATATAATAGATTATATATTCTTATGGCTCCGTAGCTCAGGGGATAGAGCATAGGTTTCCTAAACCTTGTGTCGCAGGTTCGAATCCTGCCGGGGTCATCTCATACAAAAAAGCTGTCCAACTTGGACAGCTTTTTCTTTATATTTCCTATTTTAGGATAGTGTTCCTAGTTTAACTTCTTCTTTGAAAAGGAATTCAACCCACATGACTACTTTTACCGCATGGGGAGGCAATTAGAATGTTTGGGTTGTACGATATTTTATATCTGATGGTTTCAATATTTATTATACTACCCATAGTGTCCATGATTCATGAGATTGGGCACTTATTCTTTGCGGTGCTTTTTAAAGCGAGAAATCAAACGTTAGATATTGGTTGCGGTAAACCCATATTGCAAATTGGAAGACTGTGCTTTCGAAAGTATTACTTCTTCTATAGCTGGTGTCAGTTTGAACGCCTTGAAAAGAACTCGCGTATCCATTATATCCTCGTATACGCTGGTCCGATGATTTTTAACATTATGGCAGCCATAGGAGTTAATGCACTGATTTATTATGATCTGATTGAAGGACAGAAGTTTTGGAATCTTTTTGTGTATTATTCCATTTATTTTGTTATGTTCGATGCGATCCCTATGCGTTATCCGGATGGACAACCAAGCAATGGGCTAGTTGTATTTGAGATGTTGAGAGATGGAAAAAGAGCCACATTTCAGAAGGAGCAGTGGGCAGAAGAGGATGTAAACTGTTAACTATTCTTCTGGTTCAACAAAGACTGTTCTCATAGGTACGCCTGCCGCTTCTATGTACGCATATATCTTGTTTCTGTAATCGAAGAAATCTCTATCATTTTGAACGGTAAAATGAGAGCCATCTTTTCCGATAAACTCGTGTTCTTTCAATGTTACTGTGTTGTTCTCGCGGGTGGTGACTTTAACAACTTCTTTTATATCTGACCATTCCATATCTGTCCGTTCTAACGTGAATGCTTCATTAAAATGTAGACCTTTAGGATCAAAATAGAAGTAACTATTTATCCCTAATATGCAAGTGAAGATAACAGCAGGAACCCCTAAGAAAAACATCCATGGCCTAGGCTTTAAATTCTTGTGTTCTCTTCTTGAGTTGTAAAGTAAATCTAAAAGCATCGTCCCGGCCATTAACATCGAGGCTATAAAGAATAATACATAAGCAGACAGCAATGGTTGGAAGTAGATATGATCTCTAGAAAAGAAAAAGATATCTTGGAAGAAAATCACTAAAAAAAGTGGAAAGAAAAAGCTTCCAATAACAAATATAACAATCATACCAACCTTAATGGGCTTTGTATCTTGCCCGATCATAGCCTTCAATTAAACTCCCCCCTCTGGCCTTCTCTCTATTATATGAACAGTTATCTAACATAGAAAATTTTAACATATTTTTCTTGGTGCTTAATAATTTTAAGCATCTTTTTTGTGTTGGAAAGTATAACCGTTTTTTCTAGAGGGATACTAGAGACAAAATATGTAAGGGAGGCCTACACATGAGCGAGCAAGAGAAGTATAGTCGCCGGGACTTTTTAAAGAAAAGTGGTTATGCAGCAGGTGGTGTAGTCGGTGGAGGGTTAATTGCTAGTTTAATTACAATGCAAGTTATGGAAGATGACCCGAAAACTAAAAATCAATCAAATGGTGGAAGTGAAGATCAATTTAATGATGCCTTTATGTTCTTCACAAATCGTGATGACTTTCGAGTGCTAGCTTCTAGCTGTGAGAGAGTATTTCCAGAGGATGAGAATGGTCCAGGAGCTATTAAGCTAGGAGTTCCATTCTTTATTGATCATCAACTCGCAGGTCCGTGGGGCAATAATACTAAAGAATATATGCAGGGGCCTTTCTATAAAGGTGAACCCACTCAAGGATATCAGTCTCGTATGAATCGTGGTGAGATCTTCCGTATGGGAATTAAGAAATTAAAAGAAAAGAGTCAATCTGATTACGAGAAGAGTTTTCAAGAGTTAAGTGCGGAAGAACAAGACGAGATCTTAACAGCTTTTGAAAATGATGAGGTGAAGATGACGGGAACAACTTCTGCTGAGTTCTTTGAACTTATGCGTGCAGCTACTATTGAAGGAGTTTACGCAGATCCAATGTACAGTGGTAATCGCAATATGGAAGGTTGGAAGATGAAACAGTTCCCAGGAGCCCAAATGTCTTATATCGGTAAAATTGAGAGCGATAAATTCGAAGATATAGAGCCGCAAAGTTTGCATTCTATGTTGAATAAATAGAAAGGCGGAGATCATATGGCAAAGACGTTGCCAAAAGTGGATGTAGTGACAGTAGGAGTAGGTTGGACAGGCGGTATTTTAGCAGCTGAACTAGCTAAAGATGGTATGAAAGTAGTGGGGCTTGAACGAGGGAAAGAACGATCAACAGAGGATTACTTGCACGGGCACGATGAGTTACGTTATGCACTCCGATATGAATTGATGCAAGATACTTCAAAAGAAACACTTACGTTTCGAAATAATCGCAAACAACGTGCTCTGCCTATGCGTCAATTAGGTTCGTTTCTGTTGGGGGAAAACCTTGGCGGAGCGGGTGTGCACTGGAACGGGCAAACGTACCGCTTCTTCCCGTATGATTTCGAAATTAAATCGATGACAGAGAAAAAGTATGGAAAAGGAAAAATTAAAGACGGCTACTTTGTACAGGATTGGGGCATTACATACGATGAGTTGGAGCCCTACTATGATCAATTTGAGAAAGCCTGTGGAATATCAGGTGAAGAGAATCCTATGGCAGGTAAACGGAGTAACCCTTATCCAACACCACCTATGAAAAGTACCCGTTCACTTGATAAGTTTGCAGAAGCTACAAAGGAGTTAGGGTACAAGCCTTATAGAATTCCTTCAGCTAACCTTTCTGAACCCTATAAAAATCAGTATGGTATGCAAATTAATGCATGTCAGTATTGTGCATTCTGTGAGCGTTTCGGGTGTGAATATGGAGCTAAGTCGGATCCGGTGATCTCGGTTATTCCAGCTGCGAAGGAATCTGGAAACTATGAAATCCGTTACCATTCCAACGTAACTGAAGTTATTTATGATGGAAGTAAGGTTACCGGGGTTAAGTATGTAGACGTTCAAAGTGGCGAGGAATTTATCCAACCTGCTGAAGTCGTTGCCCTCACGTCTTACGTTATGAATAATGTGAAATTCTTATTGATGTCTGATATAGGTCAAAAATATGATCCTAAAACGGGCCAAGGCGTCGTAGGTCGCAGTTATTGCTATCAAATCCTTCCTGGAGCTACAGGTTTTTATGAAGAAGAACAATTTAATACCTTTATGGGAGCCGGTGCACTTGGTACTTCTATCAATGATTTCTATGGGGATAACTTTGACCATTCTGATTTGGATTTCATTCATGGAGGCGTTATTTCCATTACTCAAACTGGGAAACGCCCTATTGCCAACAACCCAACTCCTCCGGATACTCCAAGGTGGGGGAAAGAGTTTAAAAGCAACTCAATTAAGTATTATACCCGTACATTAACGATCGGGTCACAGGGTGCATCTCTACCTTATAAGGAGAACTTCTTAGATCTTGATCCGACGTACAAAGATGCATATGGACTTCCGTTGTTGCGCATGACCTATAACTTTACCGATCAGGATAAGAAGCTTCAAAAATATATTACTAAAAAAACAGCAGAAATCTCAGAGAAAATGGGAGCTTCTAAAACAGTTCCAAACCCTGAATTAACAGATTACAGTATTGTACCTTACCAAACGACACATAATACAGGTGGAGCCATTATGGGGGCAGATCCAAATAGCTCTGTTGTAAATAGCTACTTACAGCATTGGAATGCTGATAACTTATTTGTTGTAGGAGCTTCAGCCTTTGCTCATAATGGTGGTGTGAACCCGACGGATACAGTTGGCGCACTAGCTTATCGTGCTGCTGAAGGTATTAAAAAATATCGTAAAAATGGTGGTTCTCTCGTTTAATTTTAAACAGAAGGAGTGAAGCCTTATGCTTCCTCAAATCGGAATCCCGGGTTTAGTGCTAATTTTAATTCTATCCCTCATCTTATTTGGTCCAAAGAAGCTACCAGAGATTGGTGCAGCCTTTGGGAAAACCTTAGCTGAATTTAAGCAATCTACGAGGGAATTATTAGATGATGATGAAGAGCCTAAAGCAGTGAAGGAACCTAAAAAAGAATAGTAAAAAGCCAAGTACTTTTTGTACTTGGCTTTTTTGTGTCTAGCTCCGGCCCCACAGGATGTGGGGTCGCTCGACGTTGGCTATTGACGTGGCGATTTTAGTCGAGCTTCCGATTCAACCCTGGGCGCCCCGCCTGTGCTTTTCTAGTGTCTAGCTCCGGCTCCTAGCCCCTAGCGTCATAAGCAAGCTAACTCCAGTGGCCTTCTGCCACTTCCTATTAAGCTGAACAGTCGCCTGCGCTTTTCTGATGTCCAGCTCCGGCGGGGAGGGCCTAGCGTGATAAGCAATCTACCTGCAGTGGCTAAACGCCACTTCCGGCAGCTTGCTTATCCGTACGGCCCTGGGCACCCCGCCTGTGCTTTTCTATCTATTATCAATAGTTTCCGGATACATATCATGATTCATCAGGCGGTGTTCGGCGATTTTTTCGTATTTGGTGTTGGGTTTTCCGTAGTTGCAGTATGGGTCGATGGATATGCCGCCTCTTGGGGTGAATTTGCCCCATACTTCGATGTAACGGGGGTCCATGAGGTTGATCAGGTCGTTCATGATAATGTTCATGCTGTCTTCATGGAAGTCTCCGTGGTTACGGAAGCTGAATAGGTAGAGTTTTAAGGATTTGCTTTCTACCATCTTTTCACCTGGAATGTAGCTAATATAGATGGTTGCAAAGTCAGGTTGGCCTGTTTTAGGGCATAGTGTTGTAAATTCAGGGCAATTAAATTTTACGAAATAATCACGCTGTGGATGTTTGTTATCAAATGATTCTAATACTTCAGGGTCGTAGTCAAAAGAGTAACTTGTGCCTTGGTTGCCAAGTAACGTAACTCCTTCTAATTCTTCATCTTTTCTTCCTGCCATAGTCGGTCACCACTTTCTCAAAGAACAAAAAAAGAGGATGACTCCTTTTATAGAAGACCCACCTCTTGTTCTTTAGTTTTTTATAGAGGGTTTAGCTAGAACCTCTCCCTATACGGAATGTCCTATACTGTTCATACCAAGTATATAAGCGGCAGATAACGGTGTCAACGAACCGCTACAGCCTACTCAAAAGTTTTGATAGTTAGATTCTGAGGTAAATTTACTGGGAACACTCATTTAAGGAGGATTCTCATGCAAACCCATAAATTATACATTAACGGCGAATATGTTGAGTCTACAGGTAGTGAGTATATTGATATCATAAACCCCTCAACGGAAGAAGTCATTTCAAGAACCCCTAAGGGAACTGAAGAAGATGTAAATAAAGCTGTTGAAGCAGCATTTAATGCCCAGAAGGATTGGGAGCTAACTCCAGCTGTTAAGCGTGGCGAAGCGGTACGTAAGATGGGCGATAAAATTGCTGAAAAACGCGAAACATTTATTCAATTATTGCAAGAAGAACAAGGAAAAGCTTATGAACTAGCAAGTGGAGAAGTAGACCTTGCGATAGACTACTTCCGTTACATGTCCGAATGGGCGCGTAGAATTGAAGGTGAGATTGTACCAAGCGACCGTCCTAATGAAAACATTATGGTTTATAAGAAGCCTATCGGTGTTGTTGCAGGTATTGTCCCTTGGAACTTCCCTGTATTTATCTTAGCTCGAAAAGTAGCAACCTCTCTTGTCACAGGTTGTTCTATTGTATTGAAACCAAGTCAACAAACCCCAAATACAGCAGCGGAATTTACAAAGATCATTGATGAAATGGATCTGCCAAATGGAATTTATAACTATATTACCGGAACGGGTGGAACATTAGGGAATGCGATGGCTACTCATGAAAAGGTTCATATGATCTCTATGACTGGTAGTGTTGGAGCAGGCACGAAGGTTATGGAAGCTGCAGCGCAGAACATTACTAAAGTAAATCTTGAATTAGGTGGTAAAGCACCTGCTATTGTAACTGCCAACGCGGATCTCGATGTAGCCGTTGAAAACGTGACGCAGTCTCGTTTAATTAATAACGGGCAGGCTTGTACAAATGCTGAAAGGGTGTATGTACATGAGAGCATTGCAGAGGAATTCATCAATCGTCTTCAAAAATCCTTTGAAGGTAAAACGTTAGGTAACCCACTTCAGGATAAAAATGCTGATGTAGGTCCGTTAATTAGTGAAGACCGTATACAAGAGGTTGAGAAGATGGTAGAGAGTGCTGTAAATGAAGGTGCGCGTATTGTAACAGGCGGGAAACGTGGAGATCAGGCATCAGGGTTCTTCTATGAACCAACTATTTTAGCTGATGTCACACATGATATGACTGTTATCCAAGAAGAAATCTTTGGGCCTGTTATTCCAGTTTCGACTTTCTCTACAATAGATGAAGCTATTGAAAAAGGGAACGATACAGACTATGGCCTCTCTTCTTCTGTTTATACAGAAGATCTAAGTGAAGCGATGCGTATCGTAAATGAATTGAAGTTCGGTGAAACCTATGTAAACCGTGAGAATATGGAAGCTGTTCAAGGTTACCACCAAGGTATTCGTAAATCCGGTATAGGTGGTGCAGATGGTAAGCACGGTTTAGAAGACTTCCTTGTTACTCAGGTTGTTTATATGGATTATAACTCAAAGAAAAAATAAAAAATTGTCATGTTAAAAGTCCTGTAGGGTGAGCCTTACAGGGCTTTTTTTCTGAATGAATTAGGTAATTCCAATTATTGTGAGGGTTATGGCTTTAAATTTACAAATGAATCACATACAATAGAAGTAATTAACGGAATTTTTAAATAGTTTAAGTTTAAAGCGATACTCTCTTTTTTTAATGAGATCTGTAATCGTTTACAAAATGGGGACGAGGTGATTGGATGAACATGCAACGTATTGAGACCAAAAGTGGAAAATTCAACATGAACAACTATGGAGAAACGTATCAGAATTTTAATTGGGATGAAGCTAAATCCAATTTTAGCTGGCATACGACAGGTAAAGTAAATATTGCGTATGAAGCCATTGACCGTCATGCTGAAAACCCAGATAAAGCGGATCAAATTGCACTTATTTATTCTGCTCCTGATCGAGAAGAGAAGCTAACTTTTACTGATTTAAAACAATCAAGCAATCAATTTGCTAACGTACTGAAGAAACATGGGGTGGAGAAAGAAGATCGAGTTTTTTTGTTCATGCCCCGTAGTCCGGAATTTTATGCGGCATTCCTTGGAATTCTGAAAGTTGGAGCCATTGCTGGTCCTCTATTTGAGGCATTTATGGAACAAGCGGTTCGTGACCGGTTAGAAGATAGTGAAGCTTCTATGCTAGTCACTACTCCTGAATTATTAGAGCGTGTCCCTTTTAATGATTTGCCTCATCTGAAAAAGGTAGTCTTAGTTGGCGAATCAGATCAAAAAGGGGAAGCTTATATTGACTATCATGCTGAGATGAAAGAGGCTTCTAAGAGCTTTGATGTAGAATGGGTTGATTTAGAAGATGGAATGCTTCTTCATTATACATCCGGTTCAACAGGGAAGCCAAAAGGAGTTTATCATGTTCACAACGCTATGCTCCAACATTATCAAACAGGTAAATGGGTGCTTGATTTAAAAGAAGACGATATCTACTGGTGTACAGCTGATCCAGGTTGGGTAACGGGTACGAGTTATGGGATTTTCGCTCCTTGGCTTAACGGTGTGACAAACTTAGTCCGTGGGGGGCGCTTTAGTCCTGAACAATGGTACGAGACGTTGCAAGAAAAAGAAGTTACCGTTTGGTATTCAGCTCCTACAGCGTTCCGTAAATTAATGAGTGCCGGGGAAGATATTGTGAAGGAATATAACTTAACGAATCTCCGTCATGTTTTAAGTGTTGGGGAGCCTTTAAACCCTGAAGTTATTGCCTGGGGAATGAGTGCATTGGAGCTTCGCATTCATGATACGTGGTGGATGACTGAAACTGGGGCGCAATTAATCTGTAATTTCCCTGCTCTTGATATGAAACCAGGATCAATGGGGAAACCTTTCCCAGGTATTGTTGCTTCTATCATAGATAATGAAGGGAACGAACTTCCTCCAAATCAGATGGGGAATTTAGCCATTAAGGCACCATGGCCATCCATGATGCGTGCAATATGGAAGCGACCTGAGAAATATGAGAGCTACTTCTTAAATGGCTGGTATATATCAGGAGATAGTGCCTACAAGGATGAAGAGGGGTACTTTTGGTTCCAGGGGCGATTAGACGATGTTATTAATACTTCTGGGGAGCGAGTTGGCCCATTTGAAGTAGAAAGTAAACTAATTGAACATCCTGCTGTATCAGAGGCTGGAGTTATTGGTAAACCAGACCCCGAGCGAGGAGAAATTATTAAAGCGTTTATTACATTAAATGATGGATACACTGAGTCGGAAGAGTTACTTGAGGATATTCGTCAGTTTGTTAAGAAAGGGCTAAGTGCCCATGCGGCCCCTCGTGAACTAGAAGTAAAAGATACAATTCCTAAGACCCGAAGTGGTAAGATTATGAGAAGACTATTGAAATCATGGGAGCTAGGCTTACCTACAGGGGATGTTTCAACTTTAGAAGAATAACCAAAAAAGCTGTTCCATTTGGAACAGCTTTTTTACTTGTTTTTAAGTTTAGCTATAAGGATCGCTTTTTTCTCTGAAGCTACCTTTTTAAAAGTTAGACTCTTTATAGAACTAATCCTTATATTTCTCATATCCCCACTTGTGCAAAATGGAGCTCAAAAAAGGGCATGAGTAATATGTTTGTTTTATAGTATATTTAATGTAATATAATAAATTTACACTAAAAAACATTCTTTAAGGTAGTTTTAATTTAAGGTTTATGCAGTTTATATAACAGTAATACCCCCTTTTCGTGATTGATACACCAGTATTTATAAAGAGATGAAGGTGAAAAAACTCTTTTTTTCTGTTCGTTTGTACTAGTTTTTTTGCTATAATAATATAATAAAAGCAGACGGCAATAAAGGAGCAAAATGCATGCGTCTAAAAAAGTACACGGATTACTCTCTAAGGGTTCTTGTTTATGTAGGTTCTAAAGAACAAGATCATCTATCATCAATTAAAGAAATTTCTCAAGCATTTGATATCTCCCAAAACCACTTAAGCAAAGTGGTTTTTCACCTTGGAAAGTTAGAATTAATTCAAACAGTCAGAGGCAGGTCGGGTGGGATTAAGCTATTAGAAAGGCCAGAGAATATCAATTTAGGAGACGTCATTCGAAAAATGGAGAGTGATTTTGTCCTAATTGATTATGGTCAGACTGATTCTAAAGAGAGAGCTTTAAAACCATCAGAGCAGCTAAAATATGCTTTAGAAGAGGCTCTACAGTCTTTTTTCTATGTTTTAAATCAATACACATTAAAGGATCTTCTTCGTGAGAATGAAGAAGTAAGTAATATTCTCCATTACGAAGCATAACGATATAGACAATTAGTATAGAAAGAGTACCTATGGTGATGGCATGTACTATACCATACAAAGAGTTATCCCCTCTCACTATCTTTTACCTATTGGATGTATACAAAAAGAGTAACCTCTATATGCTAGAGGTTACTCTTTTTGTTTTATTTTCCTGATATTGAGGGAAAATAAAGAAGACTCTCTACTAAAGGTGGATTTAGAATGTCAAAACAACTATATGATGTAATCGGTGTTGGGGTAGGCCCCTTTAATTTAGGATTAGCAGCACTATTAGAACCAGTGGAAGATTTAAATGGATTGTTCTTCGAGCAAACAGACCAATTGGAATGGCACCCGGGAATGTTAATCAAAGGGACAAATATGCAGGTACCATTTCTTGCTGACTTAGTAACATTTGCAGATCCGACGAATCGCTTTTCTTTCGTCAATTATTTACATAAGCAGAATCGTTTGTACCCATTTTTCTTTTTCCAAGAACTTCAGGCTCCGCGCGAAGAGTACAATGAGTATTTGCAATGGGTAGCAGGTCAACTTGATCATTTGCATTTTAGTAAAAAAGTTGTAGATGTTGAGGAAGCTCAAAGTGAGGAGTCTCGTTACTATAAAGTCATAGTAGAAGATATGAATACGGGCGAAAGGGAATGCTATAGCGCTAAACATATCGTGATGGGGACAGGTAGTTCTCCTCTCATACTAGATGGAATGGAAGGGTTACCTAAAGAGGACGTTGTGCATACGAGTCGCTATTTATATAAGAAAGATGAAGTCGTGAAAGGGGATAGTGTAACTGTAATAGGTTCAGGTCAAAGTGCCGCTGAGATTGTTGAAGATCTTTTGGCAGAACAAGGGCATTATGGTTATGAGATAACTTGGCTAACACGTTCACCTGGCCTTTTTCAGCTAGATACAGCTAAATTACCACAAGAATTCTTTTCTCCTGATTATGTGAGTTATTTCCACTCCTTAACGTACAATCAAAGGAAAGACACCTTGTCTGATCTGGACTCTTTACAAAATGGAGTTGATCCTTCGACTCTTAGTAATATTTATAACTGGCTTTACCATCGTTCGATCGGTTCAAACCAAAACAACGTTACAATCCAGCCTTTGACTGAAGTGAATTCAATTGAGACTAGTGAAAAAGGTTATATGCTTCATTGTCATCAATGGCAATCAGATCAAGCCTTCACTTATAACACAGACAAAGTGATTTTGGCGACCGGGTATAAGCCTAATATTCCCGACTGGTTTAACAATCGTTTCGCTCAAGGGGTTGTCTACGAAGATGAGAACCTATTTAAAGTCGCTCGTAACTGTGAAATCGTATTTAAACAAAAGCGCGATCATAAGATATTTGTTACGACAAACATCAGTCATTCTCATGGGACGGGTGCTAATAATTTAGGTCTCTCTGTCAGTAGAAATATAAAAATGATTAACACGATTGCCGGCAGAACGGTTTACCCAGAGGGAGAAGGAGCTATCTTTCAGCAGTTTCAAATGAGTGATAGCCAATAACCAGTTGAGTGGTTTAAAGAATTACTGTGAGGGAAATATAGGAAATGTAATCAAAGCCAAAGAAAGGAGATCATCATGAGTAAAATTGCATGTGTCGTAACAGAACTTTTTGAAGACGTAGAATACACAGATCCGGTTAAGGCATTTAAAGAAGCTGGTCATGAAGTTGTAACTATTGAGAAACAACAAGGGAAGACGGTTACTGGTAAGCAAGGTAATGAAACAGTAACAATCGACAAGAGCATTGATGATGTGAAACCAGAAGACTTTGACGCTTTACTTATTCCGGGAGGCTTTTCCCCTGATCAATTGCGTGCAGATGAACGCTTCGTGAAGTTTGCTAAGCATTTTATGGATGAGAAAAAGCCCGTATTTGCCATTTGCCATGGTCCTCAGTTGCTTATTACAGCTAAATCATTAGAGGGACGTAAAGCTACTGGCTTTACATCTATTGCTGTAGACATGGAATATGCAGGTGTCGATTACAAAGATGAAGAAGTTGTAGTATGCGGTAATCAGCTTGTTACAAGTCGTCAGCCTGATGATATCCCTGCATTTAACCGAGAATCGCTTAAACTATTGGCGTAAAGGTAAGAAAGTAACTTATAGATATATATAAATCCTGCAACTGACTAGGTTGCAGGATTTTATCTAGCTATCTAGAGGAAGAGGGGATAAATGTGATCGTCGTAAATGAACCTAATCAAATGCTATTATTTCAGCAGCACCACCACGCTCTTGTATCAGGGGTTATGATGAAGAATTGGAAGGAATCTGGTTTTTCAGGGGAAGAACTTAGAGGTGATGTGGAATATGCTGTTGCCTTTCATGACCGTGCTTGGATTCCTTTAGACCAGAAACCTCGGTGGAATGATCATAAAAAGCAACCATATTCATTCATTGATTTCCCGGAAGAAGACAAGGTGAATGCGTATCGCCGAGGGATTGATGAGGTTGAAGAATACTATTCTTATGCGGCTGTATTATGTAGTATGCATTATGCTTCCTTTTATTCAAAAGATGATACATTATCTGAAGCGGTAAGAAAGTTCTTACATAATGAAGAAATGAGAAGAGAACGTCTCACTCCTTTACTTTCCAAAGAGTCTTCTAACCTGAAGGAGCATTTAGACCTTCTTCAATTTTGTGATGACCTTTCCCTATATTGTTGTATGAATTCACCTGGAGTGAAAAAAGAGGACGAGTTATCTTGGTTTCGGGATGGATTCCCTCAAACTTTCTCAATGGCTCCAGAAGGTTTAGAGGCTGAATGGCGTGATGAAACACATATTGCGGTTAGGCCTTTTCCGTTTAAAAGTCCTTTTACAGTATCTATTCCTTATAAAAGAGTAAGTGACTCCATATCGGCTGACTTATTGCAGGATGCCTATGCATCAGCGGATTGCCATCTGAGAACCATTACATTTATAGAAGGATAAAAGCTATTTTAGCTTTGGATTTGAATGAGGTTCTTTGTTAGCCATTTCTTTAAAAATATTGTTAGTTGATTGGGGAGTTGGGTTTGGCGCTTGTTTAAGCATAGAAGGATGTATGAGTCGCTTAAATTCCCCGATTGTTAATGGCTTCTCTTCCTCTTTCAACTCGTAACCTAGCTGACCATTAGGTTCAATTGTAGCTGTTTGAATAGAAGACAGCGTCGTAATGCCTTGTTGTCGTACGAGCATTTCTAACTGGTCGACTGATAAGCGAAGTTTTTTTAATTCTTTCACTTGAAGCTCTCCGTTTTGAATCACAACTCGTGATTTTCCGGTTACTAACTTTTCCAGAGGGTTAAATTTCAGTTGTAAGAATTCAAGGATAATAAGAAACAGCACAAACACAAAGGCCGCTGTTATAGTACGCCAAACGCTTGTTTCAATTATGGGTTGAATAATGATTGAACCTATTGAAATCATAATAACGGTTTGGGCTAAAGACATTTGCGAAATAGACTTTCTTCCTGCGAACCTCAGTAAACATACACCAGCTGTTATCATAAGAATAGATTTTAAAATCACAGTCATTACATTCCGCTCCTTTCGCACAGTGATAGCATGTGGCAAAGGAGCGCTTTTTACTACAAGAAGAGAAAATAAACGCCTGTGTTTGTTAATGACGCAACACTTACGGGTTACTTGTAAAGTACAATTAAAACAGGGAGCGCAACTAGAGCGCTCCCTGTTTTTGAATGGCTTTTTCGTTTAGGTATTTTATCGTTTAACCACATCAAATTGACTTTCGATTAACTGCCAGTTTTGGGGGAAAGGAAGACCCAACTTCCAGTAACTCACACCCTTTAACCCTAACTCCTTTACAAGGTCAAACTTAGCTTGGATCGACCGAGCATCCTCAAACCACACTTCGTGCTTATTTCCGTCAGCGTCCTTATACGTATAAAATGGAGCTTTGGCTTCTTCGTCAAATTGAATTTCTACATTATTCTCTCTTGCCCTTCGAATAGCTTTTTGAGGGGATAGGGCTTCAGCGGGGTCATTCCCTTTTTTATATGGGAGAGTCCAGTCATATCCATAAAGGTTCTGCCCGAGGAAGATCTTTTCAGCTGGCATAACACTTAAAGCATAGTCGACTACATCTCGAACTGGGTTGATAGGAGATACGGGCATAGGTGGCCCCCCGCTATATCCCCACTCATACGTCATAAGCACTACAAAATCCGCAATTTCCCCATGTGCTTTATAATCATGTGCGCCATACCAAGCTCCTGTTTGTTCAGCGCTTTTTTTAGGAGCCAATGCTGTTGACATTTGTAGTCCTTCTGCGGAGAGACGTTTCTTTGCTTTTCGAAGGAAATTATTATAATCTTCTTTTGTCTCTGGTGGAAGGAACTCAAAATCAAAATGAACATCTCCAAACCCTTTATCTTTAGCTGTTTGGATGAGATTATCGAGCAATGTATCTTGTAATTTTGTATCTGTTACAATCAGGCGACCTAATTCTTTGCTGAAACCACCTTCTTCAATATTATTAACAACAAGCATCATTTCCAAGTTGTTCTCTTTGGCGATTGCAAAGTAGTCGTTAAGTGGAGGTTCTACGAGTGAACCATCACGGTTAATCTCATAACTGAAAGGCGCTAAGTACGTAAGAGATTTAGCGTGCTCCCTCACATATTCCTCTAATTCTGGTGATACTTCTTCACCATAAGTTTCGGCATAACCATTAAAGGCCGCTTTTACTTTCGGTTGTGGAGGGATATAAAGACGTAAATTTAATGGAAGAGGTTTATCGACAGGGATATTATTGATAGTTGCTAGCTCCTGTGCTGTTAAACCATACTGTTTCGCAATGGAATATAATGAATCGCCTTTTTTTACGAAGTAGTACTCGCCTCGATCTGGAATGACTAATGCTTGCCCAACGACTAGATTGTTTGGTGCATCTAACTCATTTGCTGTTACAATCTCCTCCATCGGAACGCTATACTGATTCGCTATACTATACAGACTTTCGCCTGAAGACACGACATGTATCTGCACACCATTGCCCCCTTTTTAAATGCTTAACTAATTAAGATTTATGTGAGAAGGGGGAGAAGTATGAATAGATCATTTTTTGTGAATGGGCGAAATATCCGCTTTTAAGACGTTTTTCATCATCTTTAAAGCGTAGATATTATCTTCTACGTCATTTGAGGCAATGCAGTCAGACGGGACGTGTAGGGTGTATTCTCGCATATAGGCATCATTTGCAGTGAATAACACACAAATATTCCCCGCAACCCCGCTTATAATAAGATGGTTTACGTTTAACTCAACGAGAAGAGCTTGTAGAGCTGTTTGGTGAAAAGCGGAATGCTTCGGTTTAATAAGGAAGTAATCTGATTCAGTTGGAGCTATTTGTTCGAGAAAAGCTTTGTTTTGGTCAGTTGTACATTGATTTATAATTCGATTTAAATCTGCTTGCCACAGTTTGTAATGGTCATTTATGTAGATAATAGGAAGGTTGTGCTTGTTGGCGTAAGCTTTTAATCGTAAAATATTTGGTAGCATAGTGTAACATTCTTTTAAAAGTGATGGTCCGTGCTGGAACTCAAAATCATTAATGAGATCAATGAAGAGAATAGCGGTCTTTTTGGTCATACTAGATGAACCTCCCTTTTACTGTTATTCTTTCTAGAGTTTTGAGAATTAAACAAGTAAAGTGAAGTGATAACATGAACGACGTGGCATTTATGGAAATAGCAATAGAAGAAGCCAAGAAAGCAGAACAAAAGGGTGAGGTACCAATTGGTGCTGTAGTTGTTAAAAATGGAGAAGTGATCGCCAGAGGACACAACGTTCGAGAAACAGAGCAATTAGCTTCTTCTCATGCTGAGTTTATAGCTATTGAGAAAGCTAACCAAGTGGTGGGGAGTTGGCGCCTTGAAGAATGTACGTTATATGTCACTCTAGAGCCTTGCCCAATGTGTGCAGGAGCAATATTGCAATCTAGAATACCACGTGTTATCTTTGGGGCATATGATCCGAAAGCAGGTTGTGTAGGTTCATTAATGAACTTACTCGAAGATAACCGTTTTAATCATACATGTGAAGTAGTATCTGAAGTGCTTCAACCTTCATGCAGTCGTCTTCTGACTGATTTCTTTCGTGAGCTAAGGGCAAAAAAGAAACGCCTAAAAAAAGATATACAATAACTTACAGAACACAAACGCTATTTTTGTTTGCATTTTAAATTAAAAATAGATATACTAATTAGTGCGCACTTAAAGAAGAGCGCACGAACAAATTGATAACAAGTTTGCCGTGCTAAGCGGGAAGGTAGCGGTGTCCTGTACTCGCAATCCGCTATAGCGAGGCCGAATTCCCACCCAAGGTGGGGCGGTTTCAAGGTCTGCCTTGAGGGATTGGTGTTGACACCCGGGTCCCGCACAACGGGAACCCGTAAACCCTGTCAGGTCCGGAAGGAAGCAGCAGTAAGCGGTCATTCCCGTGTGTTGCGGGACAGCCCGGGTCGAGCCATGAACTCAAGTAACGCTTGGGGCCGCCTCATCGACGGTGGGTGCACGGCGCCAATACATAAACTCAACTCACCTTATATTAGGGTGAGTTTTTTATTATAAAAAATGAATAGTAAACATCTAGGTTGGAGAGGGAAATAACTTTTGAAATGCCCCTCTTCAATTAGGTATAATGAGGAAGAAACGATAAAGGAGATTGGGAACAATGAGTTATCAGGCTTTATACCGGGTATGGCGTCCGAAAAACTTTTCTGATGTCGTTGGACAAACACATATTACACGCACATTGCAAAATGCGACTGTCCAGAATAAGTTTTCCCACGCTTATTTGTTCTCAGGACCTCGAGGAACAGGGAAAACCAGTGCAGCTAAGATCTTCGCTAAAACGGTAAACTGTGAACGTTCTCCCGTTAAAGAGCCATGCAATGAGTGTTCAGCTTGTTTAGGCATAATGGATGGATCTGTTTCAGATGTTATTGAAATTGATGCAGCCTCTAATAACGGAGTAGAACAAATACGGGATATACGTGATAAGGTGAAATATGCACCAAGTTCTGTTCCTTACAAAGTGTACATTGTGGATGAGGTACACATGCTTTCCATCGGAGCATTTAATGCCTTGTTAAAAACGTTAGAAGAACCACCCAAACATGTCATCTTTATACTAGCAACTACAGAACCTCATAAAATTCCTTTAACCATCATATCCAGGTGCCAACGATTTGATTTCAAGCGTATCTCACAGGGAGCCCTTGTGGAGCGAATGGAGCATATTGTGCATCAGGAACAAATTGATGTAACAAGAGAAGCATTAGAAGCCGTAGCTCTTTCAGCTGAAGGTGGTATGCGTGATGCACTTAGCCTTCTCGATCAGGCCATTTCATACAGTGAAGCACAAGTAGGTATAGATGATGTGCTGGCCGTAACAGGGTCCGTTTCTCAACAAAAACTAGCTACAATTGTACAAACCCTGCAACAGAATGAAGTGAAGGAAACCTTACAGCAGGTGGATTCGCTTATTCAAGAGGGGAAAGACCCCGGGCGTTTTATATTTGATCTTATCTACTATTTAAGAGATCTGCTTCTTTATCAAAGTGCGCCAGGACTTGAAGATATTCTAGAACGTGCTATACCAGATGAAGCGTTTAAACAGTTAAGTGGCGGTATTACCTCTGACTGGATTCAACAAACCATATCTGTCCTGAATCAGTGCCAGCAAGAGATGAAGTGGACAAATAGCCCTAAGGTTTTTATTGAGATTGCTATGTTGAATATTTGTGATATCCAGGGTGTAGCTAAATCTGTAGCTCAACCACAATCTTCAATTGAACCAGAATCTGTTCAAAAGCTTCAACAACAAGTTGAGGCGTTGGAAAAGCGGTTAGCAAATGTTCAGCAACAACCGGCAGCATCTCCTTCTCCTGCGGAACAAAAACGCCCGCAGCAAAAGTCCAATAGAAAAAATGCTTATAAGATTCCGTTCGAACGAATTCGACATGTTATGAATGAGGCTTCTAAACAAGATTTACAAACGATTAAAAACCAGTGGGCTAACTTTATGGATTCTCTAAGACAGACGAGTCCGCCTGCTCATGCAAGGTTAATGAATAGTACACCAAGAGCTGCATCCGACAATGCGATTGTCTTGTCCTTTAAATATGAAATTCACTGCTCACTCGCTCTTGAAAATCAAGCCATTATCCAACAACAGTTGCTTGAATTTATGGGGAAAGAAATTACCATTATTCCAATCCCCGAAACGAACTGGCAAGAGATGCGTGAGGAGTATGTCCAGAAGCAACGTCAACAAGATCAACCAGAAGAGGAATCTCAACAGGAAGATCCACTTATAGCAGAAGCGCGTAAGTTAGTTGGCGATGATTTATTAGATATTCAAGAAGACTAAAGGAGGTATTACCATGAAAGGTAATATGAACAATATGATGAAGCAAATGCAGAAGATGCAAAAGAAAATGATGAAAGCTCAAGAGGAACTACACGAAATGAGCTTTGAAGCTACCGCTGGTGGCGGTGTTGTTAAAGTAGTAGCTAATGGGAAAAAGGAAATTACGGATGTAGAAATCCAAGAAGATGTAGTAGACCCTGATGATGTTGATATGTTACAAGATTTGATCCTTGCAGCTACAAATGATGTATTAAAGCAAGTAGATGATAAAACAAACGATACAATGGGGCAATTTACTAAAGGAATGAATATGCCTGGAATGTTCTAGGAGGAATTGAGATGTATTATCCGGAACCCATCTCCAAATTGATCGATAGTTTTACGAAATTGCCAGGGATTGGGCCCAAGACGGCTGCGCGCCTGGCTTTTTTCGTATTAGAAATGCAAGAGGATGATGTTTTAGATTTTGCTAAAGCATTAGTGAGTGCCAAAAGGGAGCTAACTCACTGTTCCACGTGTGGACATATTACGGATCAGGATCCTTGTGCCATTTGTCAGGATGAGCAGAGAGATTCTAGTGTAATCTGTGTAGTTCAAGACCCTAAAGACGTCATTGCAATGGAAAAAATGAAAGAGTTTGGTGGCAGGTATCATGTATTGAATGGAGCTATATCTCCTATGGATGGGATTGGCCCCGAGGATATTAATATTTCGAGCCTAATTAACCGCCTTCAAGATGAAGGGGTACAAGAACTCATTATTGCTACAAACCCCAATATTGAGGGAGAAGCAACAGCGATGTACATTTCACGCTTAGTGAAACCAGCTGGTATTCGCACGACGAGGATTGCCCATGGTCTACCTGTGGGCGGCGATCTTGAATATGCCGATGAAGTTACATTATCCAAGGCATTAGAAGGAAGAAGAGAACTGTAAAAGAGGGGACATCATGTTTAGACGTAAAAGGATCAAGAAAAAAGAGTGTGATCAACAGCTTCTAGATCAAATCCAACGTCTCAAGCAAGAATGGGAATCTCTTGAGCGAATAATGGAGCACAGCATTGATGCCAGTGAGAAAGGTATAATGGATTTACATTTAGCAGAAGCGAAGTACTTCTATTTATTAAAAGAAGCAAGGAAAAGAGAAATAAGAGCCATGAATTAATGATTCTGTCATTTCCCTCTGAGTCTGTTCATACATTAAATGTAGGACAGGCAAAGGGGGATTTATTTTGAATACTACAGTCATTATTATAAGCGTAGTTATGATGATCGGTGTCTTGCTGTTAGCAGGAGCTCCTTTAAAACCATTGCGTTTTTTAGGGAGTGGAGCAATTAAGGTTGTGATCGGTGTTCTATTCTTGTTCTTTTTTAATGTATTTGGTGCTTCTGTGGGAATTCATATCCCTATAAATGTATTCACAGCTTTCGTGTCAGGATTTTTAGGACTCCCAGGTCTAGCATCTCTCGCTGCAATTCAGTTGTTTGTTGTTTAATAGTAAATAATACTAAAGAAAGAAAAACCCGCTATAAGCGGGTTTTTCTTGTTTATATGTACTTTTTTAATAAAAAAACCAAAAAAATATAGAAAAACCATTGCACAATATAATGTACCGTGGTATATTTATTTATGTCGCATTGAGAGCGGCAAAACAAAACGATTTCGAAACACGCAAGTTTCTTATTATACTAGAAACAGAACGTAACTTCTATAAGAAGTTCGAAATCAGGTTGAAAACGAGTTAAAAAACTTCAAAAAAGTTATTGACTCAAAAACAACCGCGTGTTATGATGATTAAGTCGCTGTTAAACGGCGGACAAGTTATGCAAACACTTTAAAGAAACATTTGATCTTTGAAAACTGAACGAAACAACATGTAACGTCAATGTCTTTAAATTATTTTTTAAAGCCAGTAATCATTTATTTGATGCTAGGCAAACTCTAACTTTATGGAGAGTTTGATCTTGGCTCAGGACGAACGCTGGCGGCGTGCCTAATACATGCAAGTCGAGCGCGTGAATCAACATGATCCCTTCGGGGTGATTGTTGTGGATCGAGCGGCGGACGGGTGAGTAACACGTGGGCAACCTACCCATGAGATCGGGATAACTCCGGGAAACCGGAGCTAATACCGAATAACCCAGTGAACTGCATGGTTCACTGGTAAAAGGCGGTTTCGGCCGTCACTCATGGATGGGCCCGCGGCGCATTAGCTAGTTGGTAAGGTAACGGCTTACCAAGGCGACGATGCGTAGCCGACCTGAGAGGGTGATCGGCCACACTGGGACTGAGACACGGCCCAGACTCCTACGGGAGGCAGCAGTAGGGAATCTTCCGCAATGGACGAAAGTCTGACGGAGCAACGCCGCGTGAACGATGAAGGTCTTCGGATCGTAAAGTTCTGTTGTTAGGGAAGAACAAGTGCCAGAGGAAATGCTGGTACCTTGACGGTACCTAACCAGAAAGCCACGGCTAACTACGTGCCAGCAGCCGCGGTAATACGTAGGTGGCAAGCGTTGTCCGGAATTATTGGGCGTAAAGCGCGCGCAGGCGGTTTCTTAAGTCTGATGTGAAAGCCCACAGCTCAACTGTGGAGGGCCATTGGAAACTGGGGAACTTGAGTACAGAAGAGGAGAGTGGAATTCCACGTGTAGCGGTGAAATGCGTAGATATGTGGAGGAACACCAGTGGCGAAGGCGACTCTCTGGTCTGTAACTGACGCTGAGGCGCGAAAGCGTGGGTAGCAAACAGGATTAGATACCCTGGTAGTCCACGCCGTAAACGTTGAGTGCTAGGTGTTAGGGGGTTTCCGCCCCTTAGTGCTGAAGTTAACGCATTAAGCACTCCGCCTGGGGAGTACGGCCGCAAGGCTGAAACTCAAAAGAATTGACGGGGGCCCGCACAAGCGGTGGAGCATGTGGTTTAATTCGAAGCAACGCGAAGAACCTTACCAGGTCTTGACATCTTCCGCTATCCCTAGAGATAGGGAGTTCCCTTCGGGGACGGAATGACAGGTGGTGCATGGTTGTCGTCAGCTCGTGTCGTGAGATGTTGGGTTAAGTCCCGCAACGAGCGCAACCCCTAATCTTAGTTGCCAGCATTCAGTTGGGCACTCTAAGGTGACTGCCGGTGACAAACCGGAGGAAGGCGGGGATGACGTCAAATCATCATGCCCCTTATGACCTGGGCTACACACGTGCTACAATGGATGGTACAGAGGGCCGCGAGACCGCGAGGTCAAGCAAATCTCAAAAAACCATTCTCAGTTCGGATTGCAGGCTGCAACTCGCCTGTATGAAGCCGGAATCGCTAGTAATCGCAGGTCAGCATACTGCGGTGAATACGTTCCCGGGCCTTGTACACACCGCCCGTCACACCACGAGAGTTGGCAACACCCGAAGTCGGTGAGGTAACCTTTTTGGAGCCAGCCGCCGAAGGTGGGGCCAATGATTGGGGTGAAGTCGTAACAAGGTAGCCGTATCGGAAGGTGCGGCTGGATCACCTCCTTTCTAAGGATATTACGGAACTAGCGAGTCCTTCGGGACTTGCTAGCAGGCACACATTGTGCCATTAAACCATTGACCATGTTTGTTTCGTTCGGTTTTGGAAGCTCAAATGCTTTCAAACAGTACCTTGAAAACTAGATAAGAATTAGACATCAAACCAACGTTAGATTTAACGTAAGCATCATTATGATGCGTCTTTTCACATTGATTTTAGATAGTTAAGTGAATAAGGGCGCACGGTGGATGCCTTGGCACTAGGAGCCGATGAAGGACGGGACTAACACCGATATGCTTCGGGGAGCCGTAAGTAGGCTATGATCCGGAGATTTCCGAATGGGGAAACCCACTACCCGTAATGGGGTAGGATCCTTAACTGAATACATAGGTTAAGGAAGGTAGACTCGGGGAACTGAAACATCTCAGTACCCGAAGGAAGAGAAAGCAAACGCGATTTCCTGAGTAGCGGCGAGCGAAACGGAATCAGCCCAAACCAGAGAGCTTGCTCTCTGGGGTTGTAGGACACTCCTTTGGAGTTATCAAGAAACAAGATAGATGAATGATCTGGAACGGTCAGCCGAAGAAGGTAACGGCCCTGTAGTCAAAATCTTGTTTCCTCCGGAGTGGATCCTGAGTACGGCGGAACACGAGGAATTCCGTCGGAATCCGGGAGGACCATCTCCCAAGGCTAAATACTCCCTAGTGACCGATAGTGAACCAGTACCGTGAGGGAAAGGTGAAAAGCACCCCGGGAGGGGAGTGAAATAGAACCTGAAACCGTGTGCCTACAAGTAGTTGGAGCCCGTTAATGGGTGACAGCGTACCTTTTGTAGAATGGACCGGCGAGTTACGATCCCATGCAAGGTTAAGATGAAAAATCGGAGCCGCAGCGAAAGCGAGTCTGAATAGGGCGAAATAGTATGTGGTCGTAGACCCGAAACCGTGTGATCTACCCATGTCCAGGGTGAAGGCCAGGTAACACTGGCTGGAGGCCCGAACCCACGCACGTTGAAAAGTGCGGGGATGAGGTGTGGGTAGCGGTGAAATGCCAATCGAACACGGAGATAGCTGGTTCTCTCCGAAATAGCTTTAGGGCTAGCCTCAAGGTAAGAGTCTTGGAGGTAGAGCACTGATTGGACTAGGGGCCCTCATCGGGTTACCGAATTCAGTCAAACTCCGAATGCCAACGACTCATCCTTGGGAGTCAGACTGCGAGTGATAAGGTCCGTAGTCGAGAGGGGAACAGCCCAGACCACCAGCTAAGGTCCCTAAGTTTATGTTAAGTGGAAAAGGATGTGGAGTTGCTCAGACAACCAGGATGTTGGCTTAGAAGCAGCCATCATTTAAAGAGTGCGTAATAGCTCACTGGTCGAGTGACTCTGCGCCGAAAATGTACCGGGGCTAAACATAACACCGAAGCTGTGGATTGTTCTTACGAACAATGGTAGGAGAGCGTTCTAAGTGCAGTGAAGTCAGACCGTAAGGACTGGTGGAGCGCTTAGAAGTGAGAATGCCGGTATGAGTAGCGAAAGAAGAGTGAGAATCTCTTCCACCGTAAGTCTAAGGTTTCCTGAGGAAGGCTCGTCCGCTCAGGGTTAGTCGGGACCTAAGCCGAGGCCGAAAGGCGTAGGCGATGGATAACAGGTTGATATTCCTGTACCACCTCCTTTCCGTTTGAATGACGGGGGGACGCAGTAGGATAGGGAATCCGCTCCACTGGATGTGAGCGGCCAAGCAGTGAGTGAGATGCATAGGCAAATCCGTGCATCAATCACAAGCTGTGATGGGGAGGGAACTATAGTACCGAAGTTCCTGATTTCACACTGCCAAGAAAAGCCTCTAATGAGGAAAGAGGTGCCCGTACCGCAAACCGACACAGGTAGACGAGGAGAGTATCCTAAGGTGATCGGGAGAACTCTTGTTAAGGAACTCGGCAAAATGACCCCGTAACTTCGGGAGAAGGGGTGCTCCTTCATAGGAGGAGCCGCAGTGAAAAGGCCCAATCGACTGTTTAGCAAAAACACAGGTCTCTGCGAAACCGAAAGGTGAAGTATAGGGGCTGACACCTGCCCGGTGCTGGAAGGTTAAGGGGATGAGTTAGCTTAGGCGAAGCTTTGAACCGAAGCCCCAGTAAACGGCGGCCGTAACTATAACGGTCCTAAGGTAGCGAAATTCCTTGTCGGGTAAGTTCCGACCCGCACGAAAGGTGCAACGAATTGGGCACTGTCTCAACAAGAGACCCGGTGAAATTATACTATGCGTGAAGATGCGCATTACCCGCGACAGGACGGAAAGACCCCGTGGAGCTTTACTGTAGCCTGATATTGAATGTTGGTACAGCTTGTACAGGATAGGTGGGAGCCGTCGATACCGGAGCGCTAGCTTCGGTGGAGGCATCCGTGGGATACCACCCTGGCTGTATTGACATTCTAACCCAGGACCGTAATCCGGTCCGGAGACAGTGTCAGGTGGGCAGTTTGACTGGGGCGGTCGCCTCCCAAAAAGTAACGGAGGCGCCCAAAGGTTCCCTCAGAATGGTTGGAAATCATTCGCAGAGTGCAAAGGCACAAGGGAGCTTGACTGCGAGACCTACAAGTCGAGCAGGGACGAAAGTCGGGCTTAGTGATCCGGCGGTACCGCATGGAAGGGCCGTCGCTCAACGGATAAAAGCTACCCCGGGGATAACAGGCTTATCTCCCCCAAGAGTCCACATCGACGGGGAGGTTTGGCACCTCGATGTCGGCTCATCGCATCCTGGGGCTGTAGTCGGTCCCAAGGGTTGGGCTGTTCGCCCATTAAAGCGGTACGCGAGCTGGGTTCAGAACGTCGTGAGACAGTTCGGTCCCTATCCGTCGTGGGCGTTGGAAATTTGAGGAGAGCTGTCCTTAGTACGAGAGGACCGGGATGGACGCACCGCTGGTGCACCAGTTGTTCCGCCAGGAGCACAGCTGGGTAGCTACGTGCGGAAGGGATAAGTGCTGAAAGCATCTAAGCATGAAGCCCACTTCAAGATGAGATTTCCCATCACTTCGAGTGAGTAAGATTCCTTGTAGACGACAAGGTTGATAGGTCGGAGGTGGAAGCGTGGTGACACGTGCAGCTGACCGATACTAATAAATCGAGGGCTTATCTATCTAAAGCGCAAACGACCGCTTAGACCCGTACGGATAAGACAGATTTTCGGAAAAGGCGATTAGCCTTTGTAGAAAAGATGACTTATACGCTAGGGTCTGGGAGTTGGAGCTGGAAGTCAGCTCAAGCGCAAACACGTGATCAGGCACGATGTCGTAATTCTTACCTAGTTTTGAAGGTACTCCTTCAACAAAACAATAGTATGGCGGTTTTGGCGAAGAGGTCACACCTGTTCCCATGCCGAACACAGAAGTTAAGCTCTTCAGCGCCGATGGTAGTCGGGGTTTCACCCCCGCAAGAGTAGGACGCCGCCATGCAATGTTACCTCAAAGGATATAATCCTTTGAGGTTTTTTTGTGTAAAAGAAATGTGAACGTACAAACACAAAAAATTCTCATCTATCGTACATTATTAAACACATAGTTTTTACTTTGTATAAAAAAAGGTACATGGGAAACAATACTAGTACGGAGGTGGAGAATGTGAGGGAAGAACAATCAATCTATGAAACTTGTGGAGTGTGTGATTGCAAAAGAAAACATGGGATCCACTTATACAACCTATATATTTGTAGGGATTGTGAAAAGGAAATTATACAAACAGCACCGGAAGATCAGCAATATCATTATTTCTTAAAGAAACTAAAGAATATAACCCAAACGAAGCAATTTTCATAGTATAGTAATAGAAAGGTGTTTAAAAAGGAATCTAGCTTCCTTTTTAGCACCTTTTTTTATACATATAATAGGAGGATCATTATGTCGCAAACGCAAACCCCTTTATACTCAGCATTAGTAGAAATGGCTAAAAAACCTCATTATTCTATGCATGTTCCAGGTCATAAGAATGGAACTGTATTTCCACCTCCGGGAAAGCAGTTGTTTAAGGACATCTTGTCTATAGATATGACAGAGATTACAGGACTTGATGATCTTCATCAACCGGCAGGGATTATTGATAGCGCACAACAATTAGCTACTGAGTGGTTTAGAACTAGAGCTTCCTATTTCTTAGTTGGGGGCAGTACTTCTGGGAATCTCGCTATGATTCTAGCTGCCCAAAAGAAAGGGAAGCCTTTTTTAGTGCAACGAAACAGTCATAAATCCGTTATTCATGCATTAGAATTGTCAGGGTCTAAACCCATATTTATTTCTCCTCAGTATGAAGAGAAATATGAACGCTTTACAGGTGTTCATAAAGAAGATATAAAGAAGGCGCTTAACATGCATCCTAGTGTTTCTGGCATCATATTAACGTATCCTGATTACTATGGACATACGACTGATATGAAAGAAATTATTGATCTTGCACATTCTTATAATGTACCCGTTTTAGTTGATGAGGCTCATGGTGTACACTTTTCATTATCTTATCCTTTCATACCTAAATCCTCTCTTGATTTGGGTGCAGATGTAGTGGTGCAATCCGCTCATAAAATGGCACCAGCTTTGACAATGGGAGCGTATCTGCATTTAAATTCCGATCGGGTTGAGCGAAGTCAAATCAGTCACTACTTGCAGGTTTTTCAATCAAGCAGCCCCTCGTATCCCATATTAGCTTCATTAGATTTAGCAAGATATTTTATGGCTCACTATTCTAAGGAGGATCTTCAAACAAGTGTAGATTGGATTGCTAAACTGCGTTCATCTTTATCTGATGGCGTGTTATGGACACTTGTTCCTTTAGAAGAGGGAATAGATGATCCATTTAAGTTAACGCTTCGTATTCATGATGATGTCGATCCCCAAACTGTAGCTTCCTACTTAGAGAAAGAGGGACTCTATCCTGAATTAGTAGACAACCAACATATCCTATTCACGTTAGCACTAACACCTAATTACTCAACAGATCAATTGACAAGTATATTTAGAAAAGTAGAGTCTAAATTAAAAACCAAGTCAGAATTTAACCGTGCTACAATGGAGAGAGTCACTTCTCCTATTTTGGACAGGGTTCAATCGAATCCTTATTCTTATCATGAACTAGCTAACATGAACCAAGAATTTGTGCACTGGCAAGATAGTATTGGACGAGTAGCAAGCGCTTCTGTTACTCCTTATCCCCCTGGGATTCCATTAATCATGAAGGGAGAGCGCATTCAACAAGAGCACATAGATCGGATTGTCAGTCTAGTGAGGCAAGATAAACATATTCAAACGAATGAACCTTTCTATCGGAAAGGGATGCACGTTTATATAGAAAGAAGATAAAGGAGAATGAGTGTGGAAGGAACATTTATTACATTTGAAGGTGGAGAGGGAGCTGGCAAATCAACAGTATTGAAAGCCGTAGGTGAACGCCTCCTTAAAGAAGGACATGACGTTGTGATGACCAGAGAACCAGGAGGCATTGATATTGCTGAAAAGATTCGCCAAGTCATACTCAACCCGACACACACCTCGATGGATGGACGAACAGAAGCTTTATTATATGCAGCTGCTAGAAGACAGCATCTTGTAGAAAAGGTTATACCAGCCTTGGAAGAAGGCAAGATTGTACTTTGTGATCGTTTTATTGATAGCAGCCTAGCTTACCAAGGCCATGCAAGAGGATTAGGGATGGAAGAAGTTCTACGTATCAATGAATTTGCTATCGAGGGGTACATGCCTCATTTGACGTTATTTTTTGATATTTCACCTGAAAGAGGATTAGAGCGGATTGATCATAATAAAGGTAGAGAACAAAACCGTTTAGATTTAGAGCACATCAAATTCCATCATACGGTCTATGAAGCTTACCAGTGGCTACTTCATAAGTTTCCGAATCGAATTCAAACTATAGATGCAGACCATACGTTAGAGGTCGTTATAGAAGATGCATTTCGAAAAGTTTCTTCCGCTATTTAACAGATGGTCTTCGTAACTTGATAAATTCTTGTTATAATAAGGTACAAATGGGTTTTAATAAGGAGGACATCGTCATGAAAATGATTGTGGCGGTTATACAAGATAAAGATAGCAATCGGTTAACGAACGCATTAGCTGATCATCAGTATAAAACGACCAAATTATCTACCACGGGCGGCTTTCTAAAAGAAGGCAATACAACTTTAATGATTGGTTGCGAGGACCATCATGTTGATGGCGTTCTAGATATTATTCGTGATAATTGTAGTCAACGTGAACAAATGGTTGCACCTATTTCCCCTATGGGGGGGAATGCAGATTCCTATATACCGAAGCCTGTTAAGGTGGAAGTAGGAGGAGCTACTGTTTTCGTGCTACCTGTGGAATCTTTCTTTCAATTCTAGCATAGGGGGATGATGGTATGAAGATCGGTCAAGACTTAAGGTCACAGCTTGATTCATCTCAAAAGAATATAAGGCCGAATTCTACTGGCCCCCAGGGTTTTGGTCAGATGGTGCAATCTGAATCACAAAAGATGCGCCAGCAGGAATTGCATCGCCTTATGGGAGATATTACGAAACAGGGAGAGAAAGTTGCTAGGTTTCGTTCTTTCAAAGATTTAGCCAAGTATAAGCGACTTGTAAAATCATTTGTCCAAGAATCTGTTCAGTATGGGATGGACTTAAAACAATCCCATAGTTGGGGTATGGATGGTCAGAGTCGAAAACTAACAATTGTGCAGTCTGTAGATGATAAGTTAGCTGAATTAACCGATGAAGTCATGAATCAAGAAAAGAAGTCCATTGATGTTTTAGGTATTATTGGAGAAATAAAAGGACTATTAGTGAACTTATATATGTAAGGTAGTGACAGTAATGAACAAGTGGGCCGATATGATCGAAATCCAGCCTATGGTTACAAAAATGTTAACCAATAGTATTCAAAAAGATCGCATCTCTCACGCTTATTTATTCCAAGGCTCAAAGGGGACGGGGAAGCTAGCAATGAGTTTATTATTTGCAAAGAGCTTCTTCTGTCGCTTTCGGGAAGGCGTGGAACCTTGCCAGACCTGTAAAGATTGTATCCGAATTGACTCTGGTAATCATCCTGATGTACACGTGATTCAGCCAGAAGGCCAATCAATAAAGAAAGAACAAATTCTTCATTTACAAAAAGAGTTCACCTATACTGGTTTAGAGTCAAATCAAAAGGTATACATTGTAGAAGATGCAGATAAAATGACAGCTAATGCCTCTAATAGATTATTGAAGTTTCTAGAAGAACCAAACCGTCAAACGGTGGCAATGCTTTTAACAGAGAACGGGCAAGCGCTTCTAGACACCATTCGCTCTAGGTGTCAGATTATGGCGTTTCAGCCACTCAATGCAGAAAATGTGACAAAGCGCTTGATCGAAGAAGGTGTTTCGGAGTCTTCAGCTCGTTTATTAAGTGCCTTGACGAACAATATAGATGATGCGCTCGAGATGAATCGTGATGACTGGTTTGCGAACGCGAGAAAGTTAGTGATACAATTAATTGAAGTCCTTCAGGAAAAACCCAGTGAGGCTTTATTATTCGTGAACAATCAATGGATGCCTCATTTTAAAGACCGAGATGCTTTGAACCAAGGTTTAGATCTTCTTTCCTTATGGTTTAAGGATTTAGTGTACGAACATGTCGGTATGGAGTCATCTATTGTTTTTATTACAGAAAGGGAGCGCATTCGTACTAGCTCCTATACATGGTCCAAGCAATTTGCGACAAATGCTCTGACCACTATTTTAGAGGCAAAACGTAAGCTAATCTCAAATGTTCACCCAACCCTGGTGATGGAACAACTCACGCTTCAAATACAGAGGTGATTGAATGGTTGAAGTAGTTGGTGTACGTTTCAAACAGGCGGGAAAGATTTATTATTTCGATCCGGATACTTACCAAATTACAGACGACGATTATGTAATAGTTGAAACCGTACGAGGAATTGAGTTCGGTAAAGTTGTGATTTCGAGTAAACAAGTCGATGAAGAAGATATTGTCTTACCGCTTAAGAAAGTCATTCGAATTGCGGATGAGAAAGATAAGTTAGTTGTAACAGAGAACAAACAGAATGCAAAAGAAGCATTTAACGTTTGTTCTGATAAGATTATACAACATAAGCTAGATATGAAGCTTGTTGACGTGGAATATACATTTGATCGAAATAAAGTAATCTTCTATTTTACGGCTGACGGTCGTGTAGACTTCCGTAATCTTGTTAAAGATCTGGCATCTGTGTTTAAAACACGGATTGAGTTGCGTCAAATCGGCGTACGTGACGAGGCGAAAATGTTAGGTGGCATAGGTCCATGTGGCCGAATGTTGTGTTGTTCTACCTTTTTGGGGGATTTTGAACCGGTTTCCATAAAGATGGCTAAAGATCAAAATCTATCGCTTAATCCTGCGAAAATTTCAGGCTTATGTGGTCGCCTTATGTGCTGTTTGAAGTATGAGAATGATGATTATGAAACAGCCAAAAAAGAACTTCCGGATATTGGAGAAGATATCAGGACACCACAAGGCCCCGGCAAGGTCGTTGGCTTAAACATCCTTGAACGTGTCATTCAAATAGAAATCCCTGATCAAGAACGAGTTATTGAATATACACTAGAAGAACTCATTCAAGAAGGTGCAGTACCAACGCAAGCCACAGAATAATGGGGTGGATGTAAGCGTGAATAAAAAAGAAATTTTTGAACAAGTATCACATATGGAAGAGCAAATCGGACAACTCTATCAACAATTAGGGGATCTTAAAAAGCAACTGGTGGAGCTGTTGGAAGAGAATCAACATCTATCCGTAGAGAACCACCACCTAAGGCAACGTCTTGAGCAAGATCATGAACATTCTGAACAAAGCGAGTCAAAACAATCCGAAGCAAAGGGAGCTTTGGTGGGTGAAGGATATGATAATCTCGCTCGTTTGTACGAAGAGGGATTCCATATCTGCAACCTCCATTTTGGGAGTCCCAGGGACGAAGATTGCTTATTTTGCCTATCATTTTTAAATAAAAAGAAGTAATGTTAGAGGCTGTTCAAATATGGACAGCCTCTCTATTTATCTTTACGGATGAATGAGGGAGTGAATAATCCATGGTGGAATTACATGGAGATGAGAGAATTGACTATTTATTAGCGGAAGAGAATTTACGTATTATCCAAAGTCCAAGTGTTTTCGCCTTTTCATTGGATGCTGTTTTACTAGCTAAATTTACGTATGTCCCTATTAAAAAGGGGAATATATTGGATTTATGTACAGGGAACGGTGTTATCCCATTCTTTCTGAGTAATCGTTCAGGAGCTACTATTACAGGCGTGGAATTACAAGAACGTTTATATGATATGGCTCTTCGAAATACAAGGTTGAATGAATTAGAAGATCAAGTTCATTTTATTCATGGGGATCTAAAAGACATGCCGAAGACGCTTGGGAATGGCAAGTTTGATTTAGTTACTTGTAATCCTCCATATTTCCCCACCCCGAAAGAGGATTACAAGAATGAGAATGAACACTTAGCGATTGCTCGTCATGAAATTTATTGTACATTAGAGGATGTCGTATGGTCATGCAGCCGCTTAACGAAATCAGGTGGGAAGGTATCGATGGTGCATCGTCCGGGACGGCTCCCTGATCTGATTACTCTGTTTCGAAAATACCAAATAGAACCGAAGCGCATACAGTTAGTGTACCCAAAGCCTGGTAAGGAGGCGAATATGGTATTGATAGAAGGGGCACGAGATGGGAAGCCAGACTTGAAAGTCCTCCCTCCTCTTTATATTTATCAAGAAAATGGGCTGTACTCAGATGAGATGAGGACGCTTCTTTATGGGAGCTGATGGACATGTGGTATATATGCTTCGGTGCAACGATGCTACAATCTATACAGGGTACACGAATGACTTAGCGAAACGATTAAAGGTGCATGAATCTGGAAAAGGAGCAAAATATACAAGAGGTAGAGGTCCGTTTACTCTCGCTTATTGTGCTTATTATTCAACCAAACGTGAAGCAATGCAAGAAGAATATCGAATTAAAAGACTGACACGCTCTCAAAAGGAGCGTCTAATTCATTCAGGTCAGAAAGGTATGGCAAATCATGAAGATTCAAAAGAGCTTCCAAACTCGTGAAGATCATCAGGGCGAGTTGTACATTGTCCCGACACCGATTGGAAATTTAGAAGACATTACTTATAGGGCTTTACGCATTTTAAGTGAAGTAGATGAAATAGCAGCAGAAGATACAAGACAGACGAAGAAGTTATTAACGCACTTTGATTTGCATACGCCGCTTACAAGTTATCATGAACATAATAAATACAATCGTGAAGAGTACCTCTTAGATGCTTTACAAAGCGGAAAGAAAATAGCTATTGTGAGTGATGCAGGTATGCCAGGGGTTTCTGATCCTGGTTTTGAAATTGTAAAGCGTGCTATTGAAGAAGACATTTCAGTCATTGTGCTCCCTGGTGCTAATGCTGCGCTATGTGCACTAGTTGGCTCTGGATTAGACACGGCGCAGTTCTCCTTCTATGGCTTCTTGCCTCGTAAGAAGAAAGAACGAAAAGAAGAACTGGAGAGGTTAAGTAAGAATGATGCCACATTGGTATTTTACGAATCTCCTCATCGGTTAAAGGAAATGCTAAAGGCTTTACATGAAGGTTTTGGAGAGCGGCAAGTTGTATTAGCCCGTGAACTAACAAAGAAGTATGAGGAATACATTCGGGGCACCGCTTCAGAGGTATTAGAATGGGCACATACAGATCAGGTGCGAGGAGAATTTTGTATCATAGTAGAAGGCAGGCAGAGTGAAGAGGTAGAGAGTGAATCGAACTGGTGGGATGAGCTATCCCTTATAGAGCATGTAGAGCACTATATTGAACGAGGCCAATCGTCAAAGGAAGCTATTAAGCAAGTTTCTGTTGATCGAAAGATATCTAAAAGAGAGGTTTACCAAGCCTATCATACGTAATAAAAAAACCCCCGCTTATTGCGGGGGTTTGTCGTCTCTTTTTTTATCTCTTTATTAGTCTACTTTGTTATTTAAGCTATTTTGAATTTCGCTCATTAATTCTTTGGCGCCTTCTGGGCTAAGAACTAATTTGCCATTTGCAAGGCTCATGTTGTTCTCAGAAACCTCACCTGTAACATGACAAGTCATGTTTGGCTTATATTTCTTTAGTACGATGCGGTCGTCATCTACATAGATTTCTAGAGCATCTTTTTCATTGATTCCAAGAGTACGGCGTAATTCGATTGGAATTACTACGCGTCCCAGTTCGTCTACCTTACGTACAATACCAGTTGATTTCATGTGTATTGCTCCTCTCACTCAAAATATTTTTTATCTTCGTCATGTTTCGACATTCTATACCTCATATAGTACCAGTGTTTCCCATGGATGTCAATTCTTTTATTTGCCATATCCAACAAAAAATTAACAAATATAGAGCGAGTGAATGCTGGTTCAGGAGAATTTTCTTAAAGCTGTTATTGTATCTTAACTTTTTTCAATTAATAGGAAATACTTTCGCATACAGCTACTACATTCTTTCGACATTATCCGACCTTTTTAGGGGGTGAAATAAAAAAGATTTATCTAGCTACGATTCACCTCCTTTATTAAATGAATGTGTAAGATTATAGAATATATTTTCAAGCGGAGGTTCCTTTATTTAGGTGATACTGAATAACTATAGGCTATGTGCGAACTACTGTTTCATCTGATTCCTACGATTTAAGTCTATCTCTTGATTTAATAAGCATTGATTTGTATAGTTTTTTGTTAGGAATGGAAATAATGCTTATGAACCGATAAAATAGAGGGTATGCATGAACTAGTTTATTTAAAGTGATTTCTCTCGTTAGTTTGAGAGTTGTATTACATATATTTAATAGGAGGGAATTCCATGACGGAAGAAAACAAGACCTTTTATATCACCACGCCGATCTACTATCCTAGTGGGAATCTGCACATTGGTCACGCCTACACTACAGTAGCAGGTGATGCGATTGCACGTTATAAACGATTACAAGGTTACGATGTTATGTACTTAACAGGTACGGATGAACATGGACAGAAAATTCAACGGAAAGCTGACGAACAAGGAGTGACTCCTCAAGCTTACGTAGACAATATTGTGAGTGGGATTCAGAGTTTATGGGATAAGATGGACATCTCTATTGATGATTTCATTCGTACAACAGAGAAACGTCATACAGATGTGGTTGAGAAGATTTTCAACCGACTTCTTGAAAAAGGTGACATCTACCTTGATGAATATGAGGGCTGGTATTGTACATCCTGTGAATCATTCTTTACAGAGCGTCAGTTAGATGATGGGCATTGTCCTGATTGTGGTAATAAAGTCGAGAAAGTAAAAGAAGAATCTTATTTCTTCAAGATGAGTAAGTACGTTGATGACCTATTAAAATTTTACGAAGATAACCCTCATTTCATTCAGCCTGAGAGTAGAAAGAATGAGATGATTAATAACTTTATTAAGCCAGGTCTTGAAGACTTAGCGATTTCTCGTACAACCTTCGACTGGGGGGTTAAAGTACCTGGTGATCCAAAACACGTTATTTATGTTTGGATTGATGCTTTAAGTAACTATATTACGGCATTAGGATACGGGACAGATCATGATCAACGCTACCAAAAATACTGGCCAGCTAATGTCCATTTAATGAGTAAGGAAATTGTTCGTTTCCACACCATTTATTGGCCAATTATGTTAATGGCTCTTGATTTACCATTACCAAAGCAGGTATTCGCTCATGGTTGGATCCTTATGAAGGATGGGAAGATGTCTAAATCAAAAGGGAACGTAGTAGACCCTGTTGATTTAATTGATCGCTATGGTTTAGATTCCCTACGTTACTATTTGCTTCGTGAAGTGCCATTTGGTTCGGACGGCGTCTTCACTCCAGAAGGATTCGTGGAACGCACAAACTATGATTTAGCAAATGACCTTGGTAACCTTCTGAACCGTACAGTTGCTATGATTAGTAAGTACTTTGATGGAGAGATTCCAGCTTTCCGCGCCGGAGAAGAAGATGTTGACGTTGAGTTAGAGACTTTCGCTAAAGAAACAAGAGAGAAAGTTGAACATGCGATGGATCATATGGAGTTCTCCGTTGCCCTTTCAAACCTTTGGGCGTTTATAAGTCGTACGAATAAGTACATTGATGAGACAACACCTTGGGTCCTTGCTAAAGATGAGGCTAAGAAAGAACGTTTAGGTAACGTGATGGCTCATTTAGCCGAAGCTCTGCGCCACATTGCAGTTATGCTACAACCGTTTATGACTAGAACGCCTAAGCTTATGTTTGAGCAACTAGGTATTGAAGGTGACCGCTACGCAGAATGGGGAAGTCTGGATACTGTGGGCATGATTCCTGCAGGTACAAAAGTGCAAAAAGGTCAGCCAATCTTCCCTCGTCTTGAGACAGAAGAAGAAACGCAGATTATTAAAGATATGATGAAAGGCGGCACTCCTGCTCCTGAAGAGGAAGCGGAAGAGAAAGAAGAAGAAGCCGAAGAAATTGGAATAGATGACTTCTTAAAGGTTGATTTACGAGTCGCTGAAGTTGTAGAGGCGGATAAGCATCCTAAAGCAGACAAACTACTTCGTTTACAGCTTGATCTAGGCAATGAGCAACGCCAAGTAGTTTCTGGGATAGCAAAGCATTATGCTCCTGAAGATTTAATCGGAAGAAAGGTGATCTGTGTAACGAACCTTAAGCCTGTAAAGTTACGTGGAGAACTATCTCAGGGTATGGTATTAGCTGGAGAAGACGAAAAAGGAACTCTATCACTCGCTTCAGTAGATCAAAACCTTCCAAACGGAACACAAGTTAAATAAAATGAAGGGTACTCTATGGTATAGAGTACCCTTTTTATTTATAGGGAAGACTTGAAGCTGAAATATAAAGGTGGAGAAAGGTTTCCGTCAGCTTTCATGGAGCGGAAGGTGGGCGAGTTGTCCCCAAGCATGCCTATCCACTTTTCTGGTAACGGACCTATCCTGAACATACCCCAGTAATTAAATATGAATAGTGAAGTGTGATAATTTTGAACACATATGGACTGGTGTTACAATACAACTAAAAGATCGAAATAAAGGAGTCAGTGACATGCTGTTTGATACACACGTACATTTAAATGCTAGACAATTTGATGAAGACCGAGAAGAAGTCATTAAACGAGCCCGTGAAGCTGGGGTTGAGTATATGGTCGTTGTAGGGTTCGACCGGGAAACGATTCCATTAGCTATCGAAATTGCTGAATCTCATGACAATATTTATGCTGCTGTTGGTTGGCACCCTGTAGATGCGATTGACATGGAGGAATCGGATTTAGACTGGATTGAAGAACTTTCTGCACATCCAAAAGTAGTTGCGATTGGTGAGATGGGGTTAGATTATCATTGGGACAAATCTCCGGTGGATGTACAAAAAGAGGTGTTTCGAAAGCAAATCGAACTTGCTAAAAAAGTTCAAATGCCTATCATTATTCATAACCGTGAAGCCACACAAGATATCGTTGATATTCTAAAAGAAGAGAATGCAGGAGACGTTGGAGGCATCATGCACTGTTACAGCGGTTCTGTTGAAATCGCAAGAGAGTGTATAGAAATGAACTTCTATATTTCTTTAGGTGGTCCGGTTACTTTTAAGAATGCTAAGAAACCAAAAGAAGTAGCACAAGCTATTGACCTTGACCACTTGTTAGTAGAAACAGACTGTCCTTTCCTTGCCCCTCATCCGAACCGCGGGACTCGTAACGAACCATCTTACGTTAAACTTGTGGCTGAACAAGTGGCTGAATTAAAAGGTATTTCGCTCGAAGAAGTTGGACAAACAACGACAAGAAATGCCTTTAAACTATTTAAACTTGACCAATAAAATGGAAAAGCATTAAATATACGGAAAAATCGTGGCAGATTTTGTACCCATCTGTCGCGATTTTTCCGTTTCTTTTTGAAAATGGAGCAGGTATAGTAAAAGAAGCCAAGGTGGTTATATGGGTCCTTTTACCATTCTGCTGCTAATGATTTGACAGATGTTGGTGCGGTGGATATAATACACTGCGTAGAAAAAAGGAGGCAGAAGCGTGAAAAAAATAATCGCGTTGGTCGCAAGTGCCGTTATGTTTTTTGCCTTACTTGGGAGCTTAGGGTTTGAATCCACAAAGGCGGAAGTACAATTGAGCACAGAAAAAGAGACGGAAACTGTGCGTACTCATGCTAGTACAGTGGAAGACCTTTTGAATGACCAAGGAATAAAAGTGGAACCACATGATGATTTATCACACAACCTTGACGATACAATTACTACAGGAATGCAAATAGACTATCAATCTGCTAAACAAGTAACTGTTAAAGTAGATGATAACACTCAACAATATTACACTACAGTAGATACAGTCCAGCAACTATTCAAAGCAAAAGGCATCTCTATTAAAGAACGAGATGAAGTGTCTCATGAACAGGCATCCTCTATTCAAGATGGCATGGAGATTCAGATTCAAAAGGCGTTTCAGGTCGCTTTAAATGATGGTGGTGAAACGTCTGAAGTCTGGACGACGGCAAACACCGTAAGTGATTTCTTAAAGCAGCAGGAGATCTCTCTTAATGAGCTTGATCGATTAGAACAAGAAGATGCGGCTTCGTTGTCAAACGAGCAAAATGAAGTCACGATCACTCGTGTGGAGAAGGTTACAGATGTTATAGAAGAACAGGTGGACTATGCAGTCGTCAAACGTAACGACAAATCCTTGGCTAAGGGGAAAGAAAAGGTCGTTCAAGACGGTGAAGAGGGCCAAGTTGTTAAGCACTACGAAGTTACATTAGAAAATGGCGAAGAAGTAGACCGAAAACTAATAAAAGAAGAAAATCAGAAAGATAGCAAAGATAAAATTGTTGCTGTTGGGACTAAAGTCCAAAAAGTACAGCAGGCTCAACCATCGCAACAAGCGCAATCTCAACAAACACAATCTCAACCTTCCCGTAGTAACAGCTCATCAGGGGTACAGAAAACGTTATATATGCAAGCAACAGCATATACAGCTCACTGCACAGGGTGCAGTGGTGTAACGTCAACAGGAATCAACCTTCGTGCTAACCCAAATCAAAAGGTTATTGCCGTTGACCCTAATGTAATTCCGTTAGGATCAAAGGTTTGGGTTGAAGGGTATGGATATGCAATAGCGGGAGACCAAGGCTCAGCAATCAAGGGAAATCGCATTGATCTATTTATGTCTAATAAGAGTGCTGCCTTAGGTTATGGTCGCCGAAGTGTGCAAGTTAAAGTATATGGTAAGTAAAGCAGAGGATGATACCTCTGCTTTTTTTATTGAAATGCTTAGTATGTACGTATCCATATTATATGCTGCTTATTCTTCTTTTCTCCTTTTGTCGAACAAAAAAATTAAAGTATTCTAAAAATTGTTTCACGTGAATCATTTTGTCTAAACATGGAAGAGGACAAACAGATTGTGTTTTATTTTAATGGATGGACGTGTTATAACTAGAAAAGATACCGTAATCGGGAGGATACAATGATTATAAAAGAAGTAATTGTGGTTGAAGGAAGAGATGATACCGTCAACATAAAGCGAGCAGTAGAAGCGGATACCATTGAAACCAATGGTTCAGCTGTTAACGAAGATACAATAACAAAGATTCGCCATGCTAAAGAAAAACGAGGAGTTATTATCTTCACAGATCCCGACTCCCCTGGAGAGCGAATTCGGACAATTGTTTCTCAGTCTGTACCGGGATGTAAGCATGCTTTCTTACCGAAAGAACAGGCATTAGCTAAACATAGTAAAGGGGTTGGTGTGGAGCATGCCACACCTGAGGATATTCGAGAAGCCTTAAAGAGTGTTTATAGTGTTACGGATACCTATGAAACGACTATAGAACAAGCGGATCTGGTTCGTTATGGACTACTTGGCGGTAAGGGTGCTAAGGCGAGACGCGAACAGTTAGGGAAAAGTCTAAAGATTGGTTACACAAATGGAAAGCAGCTGTATAAACGTCTTGTTATGTTTCAAATTACAAGAGAAGAATTTATTGCAGCAATGGAAGTTATTATTCAGGAGGAAGAAGAATGAGTGATTACAAAGCTATAGCAACACCTATCCGGACGAAAGCTATTTTAGAGAAATATGGGTTTTCCTTTAAAAAGAGCCTGGGTCAAAACTTCTTAATTGATGCGAATACGTTGGAAAATATCGTTGACCATGCAGGTGTCACAAGAGAAAGTGGTGCGATTGAAATCGGACCGGGGATCGGTGCTTTAACAGAACAGTTGGCTCGTAAAGCGGATAAGGTACTGGCGTTTGAAATTGATCAGCGTCTTTTACCGATCTTAGATGATACATTACATGACTATGACAATGTATCTGTCATTCACCAAGATATTTTGCAGGCTAATGTTCAAGAGACGATTCGCGACTATTTCAAGGAAGGTCAGCCTGTTCATGTGGTAGCCAATTTGCCATACTACATTACCACGCCCATATTGATGAACTTACTAATGGAGCGGTTACCGATTGAGAGTATAACGGTTATGATTCAAAAGGAGGTAGCGGATCGTATGGCAGCTTCCCCAAATAGTAAGGCTTATGGTTCCTTATCCATTGCTGTTCAATACTATACGGAAGCTAAAGTAGTTATGGATGTTCCAAGAACAGTATTTATGCCTCAACCTAATGTTGGCTCAGCTGTTCTACGTTTAGCGATGAGAGAAGAACCACCTGTTTTGGTAGACAATGAGCCATTCTTCTTTGATCTGGTCCGGGCGTCGTTTGGCCAGCGCCGAAAGACAATTATGAATAATTTAAGTCGTCACTTTAAAGATCGATTCAGCAAAGATGATATTCGAGACGTCTTAGAGAAAAGTGAGATTGAAGAAAGACGTAGAGGTGAATCTCTATCTATAGAGGAGTTTGCTCGCTTAGCAAATACGTTTTATAGAGCCTTGTAATCGGGCACATTTCCTTCGTTTCCACATAGGCTATTTTAGAATGGTTTGTGTGAGGAGGCAGGAGAATGATAAACAGGGGAGATTTAGTTACACGAACCTCCTACAAACATGATGTTTTATTTCGTGTTCAGGATATTCAAGAGAATAGAGTGCTTTTGTTCGGGGAAGAAATTCGTCTTGAAGCTGATGCTCCGCTGTCTGATTTAGTAAAAGTGAAATCAGATGACTTAAAGCGTCGTAAGAAGGAAGCAAAAGAAAAGGAAGACTATTCCTATCGTTTATTTCGGCAAGATTATCAGTTAATGCGCCAGAAGCGGGACTATGAAGCCACTGGAGGATACCAGCACCAAAATGCGTATTTTCAACTTCCTTCGCGAGTTCTTCACCTAGATGGAGATCGTCTTTATCTAAAGAAGTGTATTGATTTATACCAACAGCTGGGCTTACAGGTTCATGGTGTTCATTTAAGTGAGAAAGATATGGCACATGAAATTGGAGATTTAATCGATAAGATCAATCCAGATATTGTTGTCATTACGGGGCATGATTCATATTCGAAAAGTAAAGGGAATAAGCATGATTTACGGGCTTATAGAAATTCAAAATATTACGCAGAAGCAGTGAGGGAGGCAAGAAGGAAGGTGCCTCACCTTGATCAGTTGGTGATCTTTGCAGGTGCTTGTCAGTCTCATTTTGAATCCTTAATAAGAGCAGGAGCAAACTTTGCTAGTTCTCCTTCCCGTATTAATATTCACGCCCTTGACCCTGTTTATATTGTTGCTAAGATCAGTTACACCCCTTTTATGGATAAGGTGAATGTGTGGGATGTCATCCGAAATACATTAACGGGTGAAAAAGGCCTTGGTGGAGTGGACACAAAGGGACTAATGAGAACAGGTATGCCGTATGACTCTGAAGATGAAGAAGAACAAGATAACCCGCTTCAACACCCATTATCGTAATGGGTGTTTTTATTTTGCTTTGTGGGTTGAAAATAACGGACCTACTTATGAACAAACATAAATATAAACGCTGAATGTTTAAAGGTCTTTGAGCTATTTTTAGTCTCATTAAAATAGCGTAACAAAGAGGGCGAGGAAGGGGGATTGAGTCGAATGTTGGCATTTTCATACATAATTTTGTCAGATCCAAGAAACACTACAAATAGATGAAAAGAAAAGTTCGTATTTCATTGACATTAAAAATAACATACTGCTATAATATAAAGTTTTATTGACTGAAAAGACAAGCGTGTGTTATAGTATAATTAGTGAGGTGGAGTGTAGTGGCAAAAACGTTAGCAGAAATCAAACAGTCTCTCGATGGGCAAATTGGGAAACGGTTAACATTGAAAGCTAATGGTGGTAGACGTAAAACCATCGAACGAAGTGGTGTATTAGCTGAAACATATCCTTCTGTTTTTATTGTAGAACTTGACCAAGAAGAGAACGCTTATGAACGCGTTTCTTATAGCTATGCTGATGTACTTACTGAAACAGTAGAGCTAAACTTTGGTGAAGATTTAAGCAGAATGATGTTAGGGGAGCAGTAAACCTTGGTTTACTGCTTTTTACTTGCCCTAAAAGAGAGTCTAACGTAACCTTTTCTTTAATGGTTCGAGGGGATAGCAAAGATTGTTTTGATTGCCATTATTCCTCTAGACTACACCATCGGATTATACATAAGCTAAACGTGTCGTACAAACATAATGAAGGGAGCTGTTTTCCTTGGGTAAACGTCGAGGCTACATGTCTGACAAGCTTAAAGAGGAAATCGCAAAAGAGTTAGGTTTTTACGACACGGTTGAGAAGGAAGGCTGGGGTGGAATTACAGCACGAGATGCTGGTAACATCACCAAACGCGCCATCCAAAAGGCACAAGAACAAATGATGAGGGACAAGTCCTAACGACAGGGGCTTGTCCCCCTTTTGTTGTGGAGTGGACGTTTGGGGATCGAGGTTGATCTGTGACTTTTTAAAGCTTTTTGTATACAAAAGGTCATAGATAAAGAAACTCTGTGACCTTTTCAAGAAGTTTATCGAGCGAAAGGTAACAGATAAAAGGTATCTATGACCTTTTCGCGGCCTTTGTTATATAAAGGGTCACAGATAAAGGAGCTCTGTGACCTTTTAGAGATATTTTTCAAGTGAAACGTCACAGATAATGGTTTTTGCAGTCGCCTGTGCTTTTCGAGGGTTTCGCTCCGGCCCCACACGAGGTGGGGGCGTTGGACGTTGGTTATTGACGTGACCGGTTTTAGTTGAACTTCCTCTTTTCTTGACCGACCCGCCTGCGCTTTTCATGATCCAGCTCCGGCGGGTAGGGCCTAGCGCGATAAGCAAGCTACCTGCAGTGGCTGATCGCCACTTCCGGCATTTTGCTTATCCGTACGCCTCTGACCAACCCGCCTGCGCTTTTCTGGATCTAGCTCCGGCTCCTAGCCCCTAGCGTCATAAGCAATCTAACTCCAGTGGCCTTCTGCCACTTCCGTTAGCTTGCTTATGCGGGCCTGCAGGATGCAGGTCAGTTCGGTGTTGGCACAGGACGTGCCGGTTTTAACCGAACTTCCTCTTTTGCTGAACAGTCGCCTGCGCTTTTCTGTGGTGTCCAGCTCCGGCGGGTAGAGGCTAGCGCGATAAGCAAACTACCTGCAGTGGCTAACGCCACTTCCGGCATTTTGCTTATCCGTACGCCTCTGACCAACCCGCCTGCGCTTTTCGTTTAATTATGATACAATTTATCCATAATTAATGCGAAGAAGCAGGTGATGGTATGCGTTTTTTGGAGAAGGCGCCGGCTAAGATTAATTTAGCGTTGGATGTTTTGTATAAGCGTCCGGATCAGTATCATGAGGTGGATATGATTATGACGACGATTGATTTGTCTGATCGCATTGAGTTAAGTCCTTTGAGAACTGATGAGATTCTGATTGTTTCGGAGAATCGGTTTGTTCCGAGTGATCATCGTAATCTTGCTTTTCAGGCTGCTCAAGTATTGAAAGATAGGTTTGGCATTAGGGAAGGTGTAGAGATTTATATTGAAAAACAGATTCCTGTAGCTGCTGGTCTTGCGGGTGGTAGTAGTGATGCTGCGGCGGTTTTGAGAGGGTTGAACCGGTTGTGGCAGTTGGGATTAAGTCTTGAAGAATTAGCGGATATTGGAGCTCGTATTGGTTCTGATGTTTCTTTTTGTGTTCATGGAGGCACAGCAAGGGCGACAGGGAGAGGTGAGAAGATCGAGAAGTTACCTGCTCCGCCGGCTTGCTGGGTTGTATTAGCCAAGCCAACTATTGGTGTTTCTACTCAAGCCATTTACGAAAATTTAAACTTAGATGAAGCAAGTCACCCTGATATCCCTGCAATGATTGAGGCAATAAAGCGGGAGGATTACGAGGGAATCTGTGATCGAGTTGGTAATGTGTTAGAACCTGTTACAGTTCAATTGCACAGTGATGTTCAACAGATTAAAGAACATATGCATGAGTTTGGGGCAGATGCGGTTTTGATGAGCGGAAGTGGACCGACGGTGTTTGGATTGGTTCAACACGAATCTCGTGCTCAGCGTATTTACAATGGGTTGAGAGGATTTTGTGATGAAGTGTACGTTGTTCGTATGCTTGGTGGGCGAGTTCCCCTTGATTAAACCCGTATAAAACTGTTATATTAAATAAAAATATTCGGTTTTTGAGGTGTGGAAATGAAAAGAAGTGAACGATTGGTCGGAATGACATATTACTTATTGGAACATCCCCAACAGCTTGTATCTTTGCCCTTTTTTACAGAGGCTTATGATGTTGCGAAATCATCTGTAAGTGAGGATTTGGGCATTATTAATCAGATGTTTCAAAAGCAAGGCATAGGTGAGTTGCAAACCGTAGCTGGTGCTGCGGGAGGAGTGAAATTCATCCCATTTAACTCTAAGGAAAATAGCGAAAGTTTTGCAGATTTATTGGCAAAGCAATTAGAAGATCCTGAGCGTTTATTACCAGGTGGGTACTTATTTATGAGCGATCTCTTAGGTGACCCGGAAACGATTCGAAACATTGGTCGCTTGTTTGCCACTCATTTTTCGAGTGAAAATGTGGATGTTATTATGACAGTGGCGACAAAAGGAATCCCTCTAGCTTATGCTGTTGCATCATTCCTGAATGTGCCTGTGGTCATTGTACGACGTGACCCGAAAGTTACAGAAGGTTCAACAGTGAGCATCAATTATGTATCGGGCTCTTCAAGAAAGATTCAAACGATGGTATTGCCTAAGCGTAGCCTTCAAAAGGGTTCTAATGTCTTAATTATTGATGACTTTATGAAAGCTGGAGGCACAATAGACGGTATGAAGAGCTTATTAGCTGAATTTGAAGCAAACGTAGCGGGGATTGGTGTTCTAGCTGAAGCAGAAGATGAAGACGAGGAACGGGTCGTACAGGATTATGTTTCTTTACTTCAGATAAATAACGTAGATATTAAAGAGAAGAAGATCGAAGTACACAGAGGTACAATGTTTCAATCGTAATAAAAAGAAGAATGCACATCGTGCATTCTTCTTTTTGTATAATCGACCGATTTCTCTTAGAGAATGGACAAGCACGGACTATAAGAACGCATAAAGAGTTTGCTATTTTGGATATTGTTAGAAAAACTTAAATTTTTTTATATTTTAGAAGGAATTCAAGTAGTTTTGTTGAATATTGGTAAATAAGTTCCTATGGAAAAAGGTGGTGACAAATAATGGAAGTAACTGACGTGAGACTACGACGCGTTAATACTGAAGGAAGAATGCGAGCAATTGCTTCTATTACGTTGGATGGTGAATTTGTTGTTCACGACATTCGAGTAATTGATGGCAACAATGGTTTGTTTGTGGCGATGCCTAGCAAACGTACTCCAGATGGAGAATTTCGTGATATTGCCCATCCAATTAACTCTGGCACACGTGGAAAGATTCAAGACGCTGTGTTAGAAGAGTATCATCGAGCGGGACAAGTTGAAGAAGAAGTGGAGTATGAAGAAGCTGGAGCTTCCTAATGCTTTGCAAGAAAAATCAGGAGTCTAATCATAGATTAGGCTTCTTTTTTTATGATAACCCCCTATTTAGGGAATTTATTACATATATGTAGGGGATATAGGAGGGTGGCTGTTTCGAGCCCTATAAAAGTCCTGCATAATAAGCTGTGAAGCCGTTCTCATAATCTTTTCTTTGTTGAAAATAGTACGGTTTTAAGATATATTCGTAATGGATAAAAAGGATGGAGGTTTCTTCATGAATAATCGCTATGCTATTGTATTGGCAGCCGGACAAGGGACACGTATGAAATCGTCTCTAACGAAAGTATTGCATCCTGTATGCGGTAAGCCTATGGTGCAACATGTAATAGATCAATTATCGTCTCTTCAACTAGATGAAATTATAACAGTAGTTGGGCGTAGTGCTGATGAGGTTCGAAACCAAATCGGTACGGATAGCCAATTTGTTGTTCAAGAGGAGCAGCTAGGGACAGGACATGCTGTTCAACAAGCTGAACCAATCCTTGGAGCCAATAAAGGTACAACACTTGTTGTAGCGGCCGACACCCCACTACTTACGGCTGAAACACTTGAGTCAGTGTTCGAATACCATGAACAAGAGCAAGCTAAGGTAACCGTTCTAACAGCTCATGCAGAAGACCCAACTGGTTACGGACGAGTAATCCGTAATGAACATGGTGATGTTTCTCGTATTGTTGAACATAAAGATGCTTCTGTAGAAGAACAAGAGGTTCAGGAGATTAATACAGCTATCTATTGTTTTGATAACGAAGCCCTATTTGAATCGCTGCAAAACGTTTCGAATGATAATGCTCAGGGAGAGTACTATTTACCTGATGTTATTGAAATCTTAAAGAACAAAGATGAGAAGATCGCGGCCTATCAATCAAAGAACTTCAATGAAACGCTAGGCGTAAATGATCGAGTTGCTTTATCTCGTGCTGAGAAAGCTATGCAACGTCGTATTAACGAGAGCCACATGAAGAATGGTGTAACTCTAATAGATCCTGATCACACGTATATTGGACTAGATGTTAAAATAGAACAAGACGCTATTCTTTACCCTGGTAGTGTACTTAAAGGAAGCACCTATATTGCTACAGGAGCAGAGATTGGCCCTCACACTGAAATTATTAATTGTACAGTTGGACAAGATACAATTATTAAGCAAAGTGTGGCTCATGAAAGTCAAATTGGCAATCGTGTAACCATTGGCCCTTACGCTCATATTCGTCCAGCATCCACTCTTTCTGATGATGTTAAAGTTGGAAACTTTGTAGAGTTAAAGAAAGTTTCCTTTGGTGAAGGTAGTAAAGCCTCTCACCTTAGCTACATTGGTGATGCAGAGGTTGGCAGTGGTGTGAATATTGGCTGTGGGACAATCACAGTAAATTATGATGGTCAGAACAAACATTTAACGACCATTCAAGATGATGCGTTTATTGGTTGTAATTCTAATTTGGTAGCACCTGTTACTGTAGGTCACGGTGCTTATGTAGCAGCAGGTTCCACAATCACAGATGATGTACCGGACCGTGCTTTATCCATTGCTCGCTCTCGTCAGACGAACAAGGATGGCTACGCAGATAAAATAAATCAATCGAAAAAAGATTAATGGAGGTTTTTTAGCGATGGCTACTTCTCAATATAAAGATCCAGCTTTAAAGGTTTTTTCTCTTAATTCAAATCCAACTCTTGCTCAAGAAATTGCAGAGAATATTGGTACAGAATTAGGAAAGTGTACGGTCACAAGTTTTAGTGATGGAGAAGTACAAATTAATATTGAAGAAAGTGTACGTGGTTGTGACGTATACGTCATTCAATCAACTTCAGAGCCTGTAAACCAACATATTATGGAGTTACTTATTATGATTGATGCATTGAAGCGTGCTTCTGCTCGTTCAATCAACATCGTAATGCCATACTATGGTTATGCGCGTCAGGACCGTAAAGCGCGCTCTCGTGAGCCAATTACATCCAAGCTAGTCGCGAACCTTCTTCAAACTGCTGGAGCAAGCCGAGTCATTATGCTAGACTTACACGCTCCTCAAATCCAAGGTTTCTTCGATGTTCCAATTGATCATCTAGTTGGTGTGCCACTTCTTTCTGACTACTTTGAAGAGAAGAACTTCGAAGATGTTGTCATTGTTTCCCCTGACCATGGTGGTGTGACACGTGCGCGTAAGATGGCAGACCGCTTGAAAGCTCCAATTGCGATTATTGATAAGCGTCGTCCTCGTCCAAACGTTTCTGAAGTCATGAACATTGTTGGTAACATTGAAGGAAAAACAGCGATCTTAATTGATGACATTATTGATACAGCAGGTACGATTACGCTAGCTGCTAATGCTCTTATTGAAAATGGAGCAAAAGAAGTTTATGCATGTTGTACACACCCTGTCCTTTCTGGACCGGCTATTGAGCGAATCGACAATTCTAAGATTAAAGAGCTTGTTGTTACAAATACAATTCCTCTTAAAGATGAAAAACGTATCGATAAGATTACCGAACTTTCTGTTGGTGAACTAATTAGTGAAGCCATCACTCGCGTTCACGAACGTAAATCAATCAGTGTATTATTTGATTAATTTACCTTTTTTCTAAAAATAAGGTTTATGCCCTCCTGAAAAGGGAATTATAAATCATTAGAAGCTTTATAATTCTTTGGAGGGTGATAAACGTGGCAGTAACAGTTAAAGCGAATACGAGAAATGATTTCAAACGTTCGACTAAAAATGAGCTTCGTAAGTCCGGACTGGTTCCAGCAGTTGTTTATGGAAAAGACAAAGAGCCAATTGCGGTATCGGTGAACAGCTTAGAATTATTAATGACAGTACGTGATGAAGGGAAAAACGCTATTATTTCTCTTGATATAGAAGGCAAAAAACCAGTAGACGTAATGTTACATGATTATCAAATTGAGCCGATTCGTAACGAGCTATACCATGCTGACTTCTATATGGTTGATATGAGTCAAGAAATGGATGTAGAGGTAGCGATTCACTTAGAAGGAGATGCACAGGGCGTGAAAGACGGTGGGATTCTATCTCAACCACTTCATGAACTTGCCATTCGCGCTAAGCCGAATCAAATCCCTGAAGAAATTACTCTAGACGTATCAAACCTGGAAGTAGGCGACAGTCTTCTTGTAAGTGATGTGAAAGCTGGTAAAAACTACGAAATCACACAAGATGAGACGACAACAATTGTTACCATTCTGCCTCCACAAACTGAAGAGATCGTCGAGCCAGGCGAAACTCAAGATGGAGATGCTGAACCAGAAGTCATTAATCAAAAAGATGATGACAAAGCGGAAGAGAGCGAAGAAGCCTAACTTTCTTCGGTTGGAAATGAGACGTAACCCAAAAGGTTACGTCTCTTTTTACACGTAAAGAAGGAATCTATGAGAGAATTGAAGAAGTAAAAGAGCAACGCTTTAGACTCTTCTTTTTCGATTATAATAAGATGTGAATAGAACGAATTAAGATGTATCAAAGAAGAGAGTGATTAGATGAAGTGTATTATTGGACTTGGGAATCCAGGACCTAAATTTGAAGAAACGCGACACAATATTGGTTTTATGGTCATCGATGAATTGTTAAGTCGACATAATTGGAAATTAGATAAAGAAAAATACAAAGGACAGCATACAGTCGAACGACTTGGTGGTGAGAAGGTTATGCTCTTAAAACCTCTTACTTACATGAATCTATCCGGGGAATCGATTCGTCCTTTAATGGAGTACTATGATCTGAACCCAGAAGATATAGTCGTCATCTATGATGATCTAGATTTACCTCCTGGTAAGGTTCGTTTACGTCAAAAAGGTGGTCACGGAGGCCATAACGGCATTCGATCTACCATTGATCAATTAGATACAAAAGAATTCCCGCGCATAAGAATTGGGGTTGGGCGTCCTAGTAGCCCTATGCCAGTCCCTGATTATGTTTTAGGGAAATTCCAAGGGGAAGATTTAGCTGCGGCTAAAGAGAGTATTCAAAAAGCTGCTGATGCGTGTGAAGCTTGGATGGAGAAAAGCTTTTTAGAGGTTATGAATGAGTTTAATAAATAATCTTTAGCTACAAGGCTTCTGGAAATCGTATATCGCCATTATATTTCGGACAAACTAGTGGCAAACAGCTAGTTTTAGGAGGATATAAATGGCCGTTAAATACCAATGTCGTCATTGTAAGAAAGAACTCGGAGAGCTGTCACAAGACGTGCTTGATTCCGTTGAACTTGGGCTTACTTCTCTAAATGAGGAGGAGCTTTTAGATATGGTGAGCTATCACGAGAACGGTGATGTGATGGTGCGCACTATATGTGAAGATTGCCAAGAATCATTAGAAGAAAATCCTCACTATCATGAACTTGATTTCTTTATTCATTAAGTTTACATGTTCGCTTTGGTAAATGAGCCAAAGCATTTTTGTATGGAGTGTGAGGATTAAGGGGGGGAACAGATTGCAAGGACTTAAGCAATTTCTAACACAACAAGATGATATCCACTCCATTCTATCGGGGTTTTCATCAGGTATGAAAGAACAGTTTGTTTCAGGGCTGTCAGGTTCTTCGCGAGGAGTGTTAATTTCACTCCTCGAAGAATCGGCTAAACGCCCTGTTTTAGTTGTGACTCATCAGCTTATGCAAGCCCAGCAGTTATACGAAGACTTACTAGGCTTAACCGATGCTGATCAAGTTCACTTATATCCAGTAAATGAGTTGATTGCTTCAGAGATCGCAGTGGCTAGTCCTGAGCTTAGAAGTGAACGAATTGAGGCGTTAAATCATTGGTCTCAAAGTAAGTCAGGAATTCTAATTGCCCCTGTTGCGGCACTTAAACGAATTTTGCCTCCAACGTATTATTGGGAAAACTACCAACTCCCGTTTAAAGTGGGCGGCGTCATTGAGATAGAAACATACATGAAGCAACTAATTGATATGGGTTATGAGCGCGCTGATATGGTATCTGCCCCAGGGGAGTTTAGCATGCGTGGTGGCATTATGGACATTTATCCATTAACCCAACCGAACCCATTGCGGATTGAACTTTTCGATGATGAAGTAGATTCCATTCGATACTTCGATTCTGAGAGCCAGCGCTCGTTAGAGAAGGTGAATCATGTAACGATCGGTCCGGCTAGTGAACTTTTGTTAACAGATGAAGATTTAGCAAGAGCTGCTCAAAATCTCGAGGGAGCTTTTACAGATACCCTTAAGAATCTTAAATCTCCTGAGCTTAAGGAAACACTATCTGAGAATATTGAAAGAGATATTGAAAGACTGAAGCAACGTGAGCGTTTTCAGGAAATGTATAAGTACATTTCTCTTTACTATGAGGAGTCTGCTAGTTTACTAGATTATTTACCGGATAATGGGTTGATGGTCTTTGATGAAATGAGCAGAATCCAAGAAACCGCTACACGTTTAGATGAAGAAGAAGCTGAATGGTATAGCAGTCTGTTGGAATCAGGGCAAATGGTTAGGGATTTATCAATCTCTTACAATTGGTCTGATGTTTGGCATTCTATCCATCATCCTCGGCTTTATATGTCTGTATTCTTACGTCATATCCCTAATACTCAACCCGAAAATATCGTGAACATTTCCTGTAGAGCTATGCAACAATTCCATGGACAAATGAATTTATTGCAAACGGAGATGGACCGATGGCAAAAAGGGGACTATTCTGTTTTGGTGGTGGCGCCAAATGAAAGTCGGGCTGAGAAAATTCAAGCAGTATTAGAAGACTATGATATGGAGGTCGCTGTTTCTGAGAAAGAGCCTTCTTTACCTTTAACGCATGCAACCATTGTAGTTGGGCACTTAACTACAGGGTTTGAGCTGCCCATGCATAAGGTAGCCGTATTGACAGAAAACGAACTGTTTAAGAAGCGTTCTACACGACCTAAGAGAAAGAAAAAGATTTCAAACGCTGAACGTATTAAAAGTTATCAAGACTTAAAAGTGGGCGACTATGTTGTTCACGCTCACCACGGTATAGGAAAGTACTTAGGGATTGAAACGCTTGAGTTAAACGGGCTACATAAAGACTATATGCTCGTGAAATACTCAGGAGATGATAAACTATATGTTCCTATAGACCAAATCGACCTGGTGCAGAAATATGTGGGTTCTGAAAGTAAGGAGCCTAAACTTTACAAACTGGGCGGAAGCGAATGGAAAAAGGTAAAAAGTCGCGTCCAATCTTCTGTTGAAGATATCGCAGATGACTTAATAAAGCTGTATGCAGAACGAGAAGCAACTAAAGGGTATGCTTTTGGAGAAGACACAGAGATGCAGCGAGAATTTGAAGCAGCGTTCCCTTACCAAGAAACAGAAGACCAAATTCGCTGTATTGAAGAAATTAAAACCGACATGGAAAAAGTACGTCCGATGGACCGACTTCTATGTGGAGACGTTGGGTACGGGAAAACAGAAGTTGCTATTCGTGCAGCGTTCAAGGCGATCGCAGATGGTAAGCAAGTCGTTATACTAGTTCCGACAACAATACTAGCTCAACAGCACTATGAAACAATCCGTGAACGATTTCAGGATTTCCCGATTGAGATTGGTTTGTTAAGTCGATTCCGGACACGTAAGCAGCAAAAAGAAACGACAGAAGGCTTAGAAAATGGCACTGTTGATCTTGTGGTCGGAACGCACCGAATTTTATCTAAAGATATTAAAGTGAAAGAATTAGGGTTATTGATTGTCGATGAAGAACAGCGCTTCGGAGTGAAGCATAAGGAGAAAATTAAGCAAATGAAGACAAATGTCGATGTCTTAACACTCACAGCCACTCCGATTCCAAGAACGCTCCATATGTCGATGTTAGGCGTGCGTGATTTATCCGTTATCGAAACCCCTCCTGAGAACCGTTTCCCGATCCAAACGTATGTACTAGAATACAATCATGTATTTATTCGGGAAGCTATAGAACGGGAGTTAGCGCGTGGTGGACAAGTCTTTTTCTTATACAACCGTGTAGAAAACATTGAGCGGATGGCAGAAGAAATTTCAGCGTTAGTTGATGAAGCGCGTGTGACGTATGCACATGGTCAAATGAATGAATCAGAGCTTGAAAATGTTATGTTCAGTTTCCTTGAAGGTGAGTCAGATGTGCTTGTATCTACCACTATTATTGAAACAGGAGTAGACATCCCGAATACAAACACGTTAATTGTGTATGATGCAGATCGCATGGGGCTTAGTCAGCTTTATCAATTGAGAGGACGTGTGGGTCGTTCAAATCGTGTGGCCTACGCTTACTTTACTTATCAAAAAGATAAAGTCTTATCAGAAGTGGCAGAGAAACGACTCCAGGCCATTAAGGAATTCACAGAGCTAGGTTCAGGCTTTAAGATTGCAATGCGGGACTTATCCATACGCGGAGCCGGAAACCTACTTGGTTCACAGCAGCACGGATTTATTGATTCAGTCGGATTTGATATGTACTCTCAAATGCTCAATGATGCAATCGAAGCAAAACAGCAAGGGAAAGAAGTGGAGGAAACGAAACCATTCGAACCTGAGCTTACTCTTAATTTAGATGCATATATTCCAGACTCTTACATCTCAGATGAGAAACAAAAGATTGACATGTACAAACGATTCCAATCGATAGAATCTCAAGAAGATCTCCATGATCTGCGTGAAGAAATGATTGATCGTTTTAGCGATTACCCTGAGCAGGTCGAGAATTTATACCAAGTAGCCGTATTGAAGCTTGCTGCTAAAAAAGAGCGTGTAGAGTCGATTAGTGAGAAGAAGCAAAAGATTGAACTGCTTATGGAAGCTGATGCGAGTCAGCGAATTGATGGTGCTAAATTATTTGAGCTGGCGAATCAATATGGCCGTATGATTCAACTTGGTACAGAGGGTCAGCAGTTGAAAGTGACCTTTAAATGGGATCGTAATACAGCACATCAACGCTATAAGACAATAGAAGAATTCCTCCAACAATTACCAGAATCTAAACATTCAGCGTGATGAAATTGTAAAGCAATATACCTGTTTTTGCTGTATAAATTAAGCCTCACTTTGAAGATTTTGATGTTTTCTACTACAAATATGAAGGAAAAATGTATAGTTCTGGCTTTGAGAAAAATACTATACCCATCAAATGGTGATTTTTGTTCTTTACAGGAAGCGATAACACATCACCAAGAGAATAATCATCAGATGAAAGTGAGGCTTCATGGAATGAAAGCAACTGGTATCGTAAGACGTATTGATGATTTAGGTCGGGTTGTAATCCCGAAAGAAATTCGTAGAACCCTACGTATTAGAGAAGGGGATCCTTTAGAAATCTTTGTAGATCGTGAAGGTGAAGTTATTTTAAAGAAGTATTCACCCATTAGCGAACTCGGTGATTTTGCAAAGGAATATGCTGATGCACTATTTGACTCACTTGGTCATCCTGTCCTTATTTGTGATCGTGACGAATTTATTGCTGTTTCAGGCGGCTCGAGAAAAGAGTATCTGAATAAAAGCATAGGGCAAAAAGTTGAACAAGCCATTCAAGACCGCGTTGTCTTAACAGAATCAAATGAATCAACCATTGAAATTGCAGATGGTATTGATGAGACAATCTCCTCTTACGTAATAGGTCCTATTATCTCTGGTGGAGATCCAATTGGATGCGTAATGATTCTTTCGAAAGAAGGAGAAGCGTTAACCAATGTTGAACAGAAAGCGGTTGAAACAGCCGCAAGTTTTCTGGCAAAACAAATGGAATAGAATGAAAGCGAGGAGCCTCATTTGCGTAGGCTCCTTTTTTCATACATACTTATATCATGAGAATGGAAAGGTTTAGAAAGGATATATTCATGGCAGTACATAATAAGCAACAACGATTGATGAGAGGGGCACTCTTGTTAACTTTAGCTGGTTTATTTGGAAAGGTATTAAGCGCTGGCTATCGTATCCCGCTTCAAAATATAGCGGGGGATATAGGGTTTTATATTTACCAACAAGTTTATCCGATATTAGGGATGGCTTGGATGATTTCGATATATGGGTTTCCGGTGGCAATATCCTCTCTTATAGCGAGAGCCCGGGCACGTGGGGAATCTCTTTCGGTTCGGGGCTTCTATACGCCTGTTTTTATCGTTATGGTAGGGATTAGCATTGTGCTATTTTCCGTTTTTTACTTTGGTTCCTCCGCTATTGCCTCATTTATGGGAGATCCAAGATTGCGTATGCCTCTCGAGGTGACAGCCACTGTGTTTTTGCTCCTTCCGTTTACTTCAATAGGAAGGGGTGTCTTTCAAGGGATAGATGAAATGACGCCGACAGCTGTGTCCCAAATGGTAGAACAGGTGGTAAGAGTTCTTGTCATTATTTCAGCTACGTTGTTCTTCGTGGGCAATGGATATAGCTACTATTACGTAGGATCTGGCGCAGCTTTTGGTTCCATTTTAGGTGGGCTTGCGGCATGTCTGGTATTATCTTTATATATTACAAAGCATAGATCTTTACTCCTCAATCCTTCTACTTCTTTTATTCCTATTCGCGAAATTTTAAAGATGATGGTTCTATCAGGCTTGTTTCTCTGTGTGAATTATATGATGCTGTTGCTAATGCAATTTGCGGATGCATTCACCATGGTTTCCTCCTTGAAGGGGTATGGACTTTTGTTAGAGGAAGCGCAAGAGATGAAGGGAGTCTTTGATCGGGGATATCCGCTTTTGCAATTAGGAACCGTTCTTGCATCCTCCCTAGCTCTTGCCATTGTTCCCTCCGTCACTAAGAAGCGCTTGGAGAACAAAACAACGGAGGTCAAAGAAAATGCAGGACAAGCGATGAAGCTGTCTTTTCTGATTTCTATTGCAGCTTCAGTTGGTTTATTTTTAGTGCTACCTGAAGTAAACATTTTGCTCTTTAAAAGCAGTGAAGGGGTTATTGCTCTCCGGGTGTTGTCCCTTGTCATTGTTTTTGCATCTATGACTTTAACACTATCTTCGTTATTGCAAGGGTTTGGGATTGTTTTCTTGCCAGCCTTTGCTGTAGCAATAGGAATGATTGTGAAAGTGATGTTAAACATTCTACTTATCCCAGAAGTGGGCCTTGCAGGGAGCGGTCTTGCAACGTTAATTAGTATTTGTGTCGTTTTCTTGAGTAATATACTGGTCTTTAAAAAACGAATTCCTTTCTCTTTAAGAGCTTACATACCTTGGAGGGCTACGTTTTTCTCATTAGGGATAATGACGGTGACTATATTCATTACAGGAGAAGCGTATAGGTATTTCATAGAGATGCAACAAAGACAGGATTATATAGGATATTGCATCCTTACGATTGGATTAGGTGCTGTAAGTTACGGTGTAAGTTTACTTAAAACAGGCGCTTTTACTGATAAAGAATTAAGTTACTTTCCGAAATCAACTAAATTAAAACGACTCAATAAAAGGAGGTCATGATGATGGCAAATCATATTAAAGTTATGGGTCTTGGTGCAGGTGACCTTGATCAGCTGCCATTAGGTGTATACAGAACACTTTTAAAAGGTGAGGGGTCTCGATATGCACGTACCCTTGATCACCCGGTTATTAAGGCATTAGAAAGTGAAGGGGTTACCTTCGAATCGTTCGATCGTGTGTATGAAGAAGAGGAGCAGTTTGGGGACGTATATGAAACGATCGTGGAACAGCTGATTCGTGAAGCGGAAAGTCGCGATCTTATATATGTGGTCCCAGGCCACCCTATGCTTGCGGAGAAAACCGTCCAGCTATTATTAACAGCTGAAAGAAAAGGACGTGTTTCAGTGTCGGTTGAGGGTGGACAAAGCTATTTAGATGACTTGTTTACAAGTTTACAAATTGACCCTATTGAGGGGTTTCAGTTTATTGATGCTACAGGCTTCCAAAGAAGCATGGTAGAACATCGCCAACATACCGTCTTTTGTCAGGTGTATGATGAAATGATCGCCTCAGAGGTGAAGGTATCACTGCTTGAAGATCTACCTCCTGAGTTCCCTGTTTATATTGTAGATGCTGTAGGAAGTAAACAGGAACGAATAGAACAAGTACCTCTATGCGAACTTGATCATCAAGTAGAACTGAGCAATTTAACAAGTGTATATGTTCCACCCGTTTCAGAAGAACAGCTCGCCCATCAATTCTTCCGGGTTCGTGACGTAATCGCAGCCCTTCGCGCACCAGATGGGTGTCCTTGGGATCGTAAGCAAACACATGAAAGTTTACGACCTTATTTACTCGAGGAATCCTATGAGCTTATACAAGCTATTGATGACCAAGATGATGAGGGGATTATAGAAGAACTAGGAGATGTACTTTTACAGGTCCTCTTACACAGTCAAATTGGCGAAGATGAAGGATTTTTCACAATCGATGACGTAATTCTATCTTTAACGGATAAAATGATCCGTCGTCACCCGCATGTTTTTTCGGATCGACAAGCAGATGATGTTGAACAGGTTATGAAGAATTGGGATGAAATCAAGAACGATGAAAAAGGTATGGAAAGACCCTCGGTGTTAGATGGAGTAGTAGAAGCATTACCTGGGCTTATGAGAGCTCAAGAATTACAGAAAAAGGCGAAGAAAGTAGGATTCGACTGGGATGATCCACAACCAATGTGGGAAAAGGTGAAAGAAGAAATGGGTGAGTTTCAAGAAAGTTTACGGTCTGAGACCTTTACTGATCAAGAATTAGAGTATGGAGACATCTTATTTGCGTTTGTAAATCTTGCTCGTTACTATAAAATCAATCCAGAACTTGCGATCCAAAGAACCAATGATAAATTTGAACGACGCTTTAAAGAAATGGAAGCAGTGATTTCTTCCGAAGGTCAAGTTATGCAAGATATGGCGTTAGACCAGTTAGACGGTTACTGGGTTCAAGCGAAGAATAGAGAGAAGGGAGAGCAATAACATGAGACTAGATAAATTTCTTAAGATATCCCGTTTGATCAAACGACGTACATTAGCAAAAGAAGTAGCTGATCAAGGTCGTATCCAACTAAACGGTAATACGGCGAAGGCTTCTACAGATGTGTCTGTTGGAGACGAGCTTTCCATCCGTTTTGGACAAAAGCAATTAACGCTAGAGGTCACATCTCTACGCGAAAACGTAAAGAAAGATGAAGCATCCTCTTTATATAAAATCATTAGTGAACAAGAAGTGTAGTCATGTAATTTTAAAATGAGAGCGAAAAAGACGCTTTCACTCCTCTGGTGGAGTGAAAGCGTCTTTTTTATGTAATGATAGCGGTTATATACTTTATTTAGTGAGCCTTTTATTAGGGTGTTTACAAATGAGAACCGCTTCTTTAGAAAATAGTCTACTCTGAACATTTTTTAAGGGATTGTACATATTTGAAATCTCTCACTCATAGATTGGTATCGATAAGGGGAGGGGTGGATATATATGGAGTACTATGAAAAAGATGTACAGGGGACGGGGACTAGAGGACAAGGTGATCATCATGTGAAGATGAATAATAGACGCAACTTAGAGATTACCGGGGTGAAAGAGGTAGATAGTTTCGATGCTGAGGAGTTTTTATTACAAACAAATATGGGGTATTTAGTCGTTCGAGGGCAGAATCTTCAAATGAAAAATTTAGATGTGGAGCAAGGGATCGTATCGATTAAAGGAAAGGTGTATGAGCTCTCCTATTTAGACGAACAGCAACAGGAGAAAGCTAAAGGATTCTTTAGCAAAATGTTTAAATGAGTTTAGATACGCAGTTCTTCACAATGGTCATTATGTTTAGTAGTGGCGTATATTTGGGTATGGTAATGGATACATTTAAAAGATTTGAGCCCTTATGGAAGTCTAATCTAATCATGAGGTATTCCTTCGAGATTTTGTTTTGGATTCTTCAAGGGCTGGTTTTGTTTTATTTTCTATTTTTAGCGAATCAGGGAGAATTACGTCTTTATATTGTATTGGCTGTGGTGTGTGGTTATGCTGCATACCAAGCCTTGTTTAGGACAACCTATAAAAAAGTATTAGAGAAGTTAATTAAGATTATTTCAGGACTCATTCGCTTTTTTACCCGGGTTGTTACGGTGTTTATTGTTCAACCAATTCGTTTTATAGTGGTTACAGTAACAAAGCTAATTCTCCTTTTATGGACAACCTTACTAGCCATAATTCTATTCCTGTTGAAAATTTTGCTATACCCATTCCAGTTGATAGGGCGCATAACATGGAAGCTGATGCCGAAAAATGTGAAAAAATACTTACTAGACGTAGCAGGGTTTTATAGTAAAATGAAGAATATAATACTAAAATGGTGGGGAATTATCCAGCAAAAAAGGAGGTAGCTTATCATCGTGCAGGATCAACGTGATTCGGTTGCAAAGATAGATTCGGGATATGTGAAGCAGTACGATGCATACGTAGAGCGTCAGCATAAAAAGAAAAAGCGGCTCATTCGCCGATTAGCTTTGTTTACAATCGCATCCCTTCTTTTATTGGGTGGATTACTGACTTACCATATTCAACAACGGAATCTTTATGCTCAAAAGCAAGCGAAATATGAAGAGTTGCAAGAGGAAATGGATCTCTTAGAGAAGCGGGAAAAAGATTTTAAAGAAGAAATTAAGCTCTTAAATGACGAAGAATATGTCTTGCAGATCGCGAGAACCAATTATTTCTTCTCAAAAGAAGGCGAAATTATCTTTAAAATCCCTGATAATGGTCCCTCATATTGACACTCTTTTTAAGGCTTATATATAATATATAAGAATGATACTTTTTGAAATTCATAAGGAGGAGCAATTTTTTTATGTCAATTGAAGTAGGCAGCAAGTTGCAGGGCAAGGTAACAGGTATCACTAATTTCGGAGCATTCGTTGAACTACCTAATGGTTCAACAGGTTTGGTTCACATTAGTGAGGTTGCTGATAATTATGTAAAAGACATTAATGATCACTTAAGTGAAGGCGACCAAGTAGAAGTAAAAGTGATTAATGTGGAGAAAGACGGTAAGATCGGTTTGTCTATTAAGAAAGCTAAAGACAACTACAAAGGTGACCGTGAGCGTCGCAACAATAACCATAACAAAGGCGGCGGAAAAGGCAAAGGCAACGGCAACAAAGGTAACCAGCGCCCTGAGAATTTTGATTCGTTAATGAATCGTTTCCTTAAAGATAGTGACGAAAAGCTTGCGTCTTTAAGAAAGCACACGGAATCAAAACGTGGAGGTCGAGGTGCTAAACGAGGCTAACTTGCTGTCTATGAGCAACCATTATGAATTGAACGTTCTTATATAAAGGAAGTGACCAGCTCATTAGAGTTGGTCACTTTTTATTGTCTATAAAAGGGTTGTTCAAGAAGAGGGCAGGATTGTTGAAGACTCGAAGTTGAGAGAATGTTTCCGTTAACGTTAGTGTTGAGTAAGGAGGTCCGGGAAACTACTCGCTTTCCGCGGGCGAGCTGTCGAGCCTCCTCACTCACTTCGTTCGCTCCGGGGTCTCGTCTACCTCTTTCTCCCGCAGGAGTCTCGCAGTTTCCCGGCCCACCTTTGCCAAATACGAAGGAACGGTAACATGCCATTTAGAGAGAAGTGACCTTTCCTTATCCCATATGGGGGCCGTTCACCTCTTTAAAGCCAGGGCTTGCTCGGGGACTGCGAGACTCCCGCGGGAAAAGGAGCCTAGGGAAGACCCCACAGAGAGCGAAAGCGAACGAGGAGGCTTCCCAGCTCCTCGCAGGAAAGCGAGTTGTCCCCGAGCAAGCCCAAGCACTCATAAACGCTGGCGGCCCTATCCGCACAAAAGTATCTCAACTTCAAGTTTTCCATATAAGGGAGCTTATATGGAAAAGGGAAAGAGAATGTTTATTTGGTTCCTGATGCAAAGTTTTGATACTATTAAGATACATAAAACGATGAGAGGGAGGTTTTACAAGTGGAAGACATAGTAGAAGACCATATATTCAATAAGCTGTTAGAAAACGCAGTTGATCATACACGTGTTGGTGTTACCATCACAGACCCTGGCCAGCCTGATAATCCTATTATTTATGCTAATAAAGGCTTTGAAAATATAACAGGTTATCATAGAAGCGAGATCTTAGGGCGTAACTGCAGGTTTCTTCAGGGAGAGAGGACGCAGGAAGAACAGGTTACTCAATTAAAACAAGCTATTTCTAATGAAGAGTCTGTTGCTGTTACTATCTTAAACCATAGGAAAAACGGAGATGCTTTTTGGAATGAGCTACATATAGACCCAATCTATGTAGAAGAGAAAGGTAGATATTACTTTATAGGAATTCAAAAAGACGTCTCTGATAAGAAAAAAGCAGAAGAAGATCTAACGAAATCAATGAATGAGGTTATAGCGCTCTCTACGCCTATTGTCCCTCTTACAGATGATATATCCGTTTTGCCTCTTATAGGGAACATGGATCGAGATCGAATTGCCTTAATTTCTAACCATATAGCTGATAAGATGACGGCGTTAAAACATAAGAAGTTAATTGTAGAGTTATCTGGACTCATTGATTTTGATGAAGAAGTCATTCGGGGGATTTACAGACTAAACGACTTGTTGCAATTACTCGGAACAGAACTTATTATTGCCGGAATTTCGCCTGAGTTTGCTATGAGGTCCGCTCGTATGCAAGTTAACCTTGACTCCATCAAATCCTTTTCATCCGTGAAAGATGCTCTTGAGAAAATTCAACAAACATAAAAAAAGCTGCTTCTTAAAGAAGAAGCAGCTTTTTCTGTCATCCTATTTCACATAAATGTAAAAAAATCCACACGGCTGTGTGGTAGGACAAGAATTCGGATGATGACCCGTACGGGATTCGAACCCGTGTTACCGCCGTGAAAGGGCGGTGTCTTAACCACTTGACCAACGGGCCGTTGGTTTATACAGTAAAAAAATATGGTAGCGGCGGAGGGGATCGAACCCCCGACCTCACGGGTATGAACCGTACGCTCTCGCCAGCTGAGCTACACCGCCATGTTTTTTACTATGTAGTAAAGAGTGTTTTCTGTGTTCCTTCGATATGTTTATCCCGAAGTCACAAGCAATATATTACACGACGATTGTCGAAGTGTCAACGGATTTTATTAATGTCATTATTTTTTGAATATTTATTGCTTCTTTTTGAAATAAGATAAGCGATTCCGACAGGGGAATAAGGAAGGTTGTGAGAAAGGATAAAACAATTTGCCGAAACAGGCCCGCTTGTATAGAAAGCCGTCGAAACATTTATTCACTTCTTTCTGATGTTTTGACAAAAAAAAGCTAGTCCCTTGTGATTAAATAAATCACTAAGGGGGAGTGTTTAAATGGAGATCTTACCAAAACGGGCAGTCAAGGAAATGAGTGGGATGGGGTTAGCCACTTTAGAAAATTGGAAGCGGAGGATGGGGGAGCAGGCGAAAATCTTCATGATCGAGCGTGGCTGGCTTTTATGGATTGTTGGCTTCTTATTAGGACGAGCAATTGTCCTTTCGTCAGTATCGCCTTTTGCCCTTTCTTTTCTCGCTTCTGTATGGCTAATGAGAAAAGATAAGTCGTTAAAAGTGATGACCGCTGTTCTTTGCGGATCACTCACCTATCATTGGCAACACAGCCTGTATGTATTTGCTGCTATGCTAAGCTTCTTTTTGCTAGCCTTTGTGCTCCAGCGAATGAAGAAGCAACAAGAGGTTCTACCGTTTGTTGTGTTTATGGCAAGTCTAGCTCCAAGAGTCGTGGCGTACACCGTTATTCAACCGGCCGAACCATATGACTGGATGTTAGCAATCGTAGAGGCAAGCCTGAGTGCCATCTTAGTACTTATCTTTATGCAAAGCATTCCATTGTTATCACCGAAACGATATAAACAATCGTTAAAAAACGAAGAAATTGTTTGCATGATCATTTTATTAGCTTCTGTACTTACTGGAACTATTGGTTGGCAAATATACAATATTTCACTTGAACAGACTTTATCCAGGTATCTCGTCCTTTGGTTAGCGTATATAGGAGGAGCAGCTATTGGTTCCACTGTTGGTGTGGTAACCGGTTTAATCTTGAGTCTTGCCAATGTAGCGAGTTTATATCAAATGAGTTTATTAGCTTTTTCAGGATTATTAGGGGGCTTGTTGAAAGACGGGAAAAAAATCGGAGTGGGGGTTGGCTTATTTGTTGGTACGATGCTTATTGGTATCTATGGAGAAGGGTTAGGATCCCTTGCTCCGTCGATGCTTGAATCCTCTGTAGCTGTTCTCCTCTTTTTTGTAACGCCTGAAAAATGGATTCGTAATTTAGCCAGGTATATCCCTGGTACGAATGAACATTCGCAAGAACAAGAGCAATACTTACAGAAGATCCGTAACGTAACGGCCAATCGAGTGGAGCAATTCTCGAGTGTATTTCAGGCGCTTTCGAAGAGCTTTGCACAAGTCCAGCACCATATGGATGAAGAACAAGAGAGCAAGGAAACCGATTATTTCCTGAGCAATGTTACGGAGAAAACGTGCCAATCGTGTTTCAAAAAGGATAAATGCTGGGCGCAGCAGTTTGACCAGACATATGGGTATATGAAGGAGATGATGACAGAATTAGATGCAGGAACGTTCCAACACAAACGAAAACTTCAAGCAGATTTTGAGAAGCACTGTGTGAAGTCTAAAAAAGTCATAGAAACGATGAACCATGAATTATCATTCTTCCAGGCCAATCAGCGTTTGAAGAAACAAGTATTAGAAAGCAGGAGGTTTGTTGCAGACCAGCTTAATGGCGTGTCGGAAGTCATGGGAGATTTCGCGAAAGAAATTTTGAAAGAACGGGAAAACCATGAGTTACAGGAAGAAGAAATTGTCCAAGCTTTAAAAGGGATGGGGTTCGAAATTGAACAGCTTGAGATTTATAGCTTAGAGGCGGGCAATATTGACATTGATATGACTCTTTCCTTCTATGATTATAAAGGGGAGGGAGCGAAGATTATAGCTCCGGTGTTATCCGAAATCTTAAATGAAACCATTATGGTTAAGCATGAGGAGATCTCACCTTTCCCTAATGGGTATGGAGCATTTTCGTTTGGTTCAACCAAGAAATTTGTCATTGATACTGGGGTGGCTCACGCTGCTAAAGACGGTGGTTTAGTTTCTGGAGACAGTTACTCAACTATGGAGCTTGGAGCGGGTAAATATGCTGTAGCTATTAGTGATGGGATGGGCAACGGAGAAAGGGCTCATGTAGAAAGTATGGAAACGTTGCGGCTCCTTCAGCAAATTTTACAATCTGGAATTGAGGAGAAGGTAGCGATTAAATCTATTAATTCGATCCTTTCTCTCCGAACAACTGATGAAATATTTTCTACTTTAGACCTAGCGGTTATTGATCTCCAAGATGCTGCTGTAAAGTTTCTGAAGATCGGATCAACACCTAGTTTTATTAAGAGAGGAGATCAGTTGAGCAAAATAGAAGCCAGTAATCTACCTATGGGAATAATACAAGAATTCGATGTGGAGGTTGTTAGTGATCAACTGAAGCCAGGTGATTTACTCATTATGATGAGTGATGGAATTTTTGAAGGGCCTAAACACGTGGAGAATATAGATATGTGGTTAAAACGAAAAATTAGAGATATGGAAACTGAAGATCCTCAGGATGTAGCTGATCTGTTACTAGAAGAAGTGGTCAGGACTCGCTCTGGTGCTATTGAGGACGATATGACAGTCGTGGTTGCAAAAATAAATCATAATGTTCCCAAATGGGCTAACATCCCTGTAATGGGCCGGGCGCAATAAATGAAAAAGAGTACCTTTTGGGAAGAGGTACTCTTTTTTGGCCTGGGGGCCCCATGGTGTTGCCGCTTTTGTAAATTACTAGTATAAAAGCAATGAATCTAGTCGAAGATGGTAGTAGTTTATGGAGGAGGAGATATCTCATGAATAAAGGAACATTGAAGCAAATTCTTTTGATAACTGATGGGTGTTCGAATCAGGGTGAAGATCCGGCTGCTGTGGCAACTTTGGCTTATCAGCAAGGGGTGACAGTGAATGTAATTGGTATTTTAGAGGATCAGCAATCTGAGCAACCAGATGGGTTAGAAGAGGTCGAGGAAATAGCCATGAGCGGAGGAGGCGTAAGCCAAATTGTATATGCAAAGTCTTTGTCTCAGACCGTTCAAATGGTAACTAAACAAGCTATGACCCAGACTCTTCAAGGAGTTGTAAATCAAGAATTGCAGCAAATCCTTGGTGCGAAACAAGAGATTGAAGATCTCCCTCCTGAAAAGCGCGGAGAAATCATGGAAGTTGTAGAAGATTTAGGTGAAACATGTGATTTAGAAGTGTTGGTGTTAGTTGATACAAGTGCGAGTATGCATAATAAACTGCCGACGGTTCGAGATTCATTGTTTGATCTATCGCTTAGCTTAAACGCTCGGATGGGGAAGAATCGTTTCTCAATTTATACATTCCCAGGTAAACGTAAAGAGATGGATAAGATTATGGATTGGACGCCTAAGCTTGATTCGATCTCCTCAGTCTTTCCGAAACTGACAAGCGGAGGGATTACACCCACTGGCCCGGCCTTAAGAGAAGCCATGCAACAATTCACGAAGAAGAGAAGTCTTCGTAACTTAATAGGTCGTGAAGATACCAATGTGGAAGAGTCAGGGTATTAATTTATCCCCTGGAACTGTCGTTAAAGGAAAATGGCATTATCGCTCGTATACCATTGTAAAGAAATTAGGTTCCGGGGCTATGGGTACTGTTTATTTAGCTACTGAGAACGGCCAATCGGTAGCGATTAAATTCGGACACAATAGTTCTTCTATTACGACTGAAGTAAATGTATTACGTACATTACAAAAGGTTCAAGATCATAAACTTGGACCTTCTTTGTTAGATGTGGATGACTGGGTTCTAAAAGATGGGTCTCAAGTATCTTTCTATGCCATGGAATACCTTAAAGGTAAAGAACTAAATCGTTTTGTTCAGGAACATGGATTTGAGTGGGTGGGCATTCTTGCAGTTCAACTATTAGAAGACTTAGAGCGTCTCCATCAATTGGGATGGGTGTTTGGCGATTTAAAAACTGATAATCTTCTGGTCACGTTTCCACCAGCGAGGATGCGCTGGTTAGATGTTGGAGGCACAACCCAAGTAGGAAGAGCCATTAAAGAATATACCGAGTTTTATGATAGAGGGTATTGGGGGATGGGGTCGAGGAAAGCTGACCCTCAATATGATTTGTTCGCATTTGCCATGGTTATTCTACAAATTGATTATCCATCTCGTTTTGAAAGAGGAGCCCATCCTGAGCGAACATTATTTATGAAATTAAAGCAGGCGAATAACATCGCTCCATATCAGGAGATACTTGGGAAGGCACTACGTTCGGAGTACAAATCTGCTGCAGAAATGAAAGATGCGTTAACATCCTTGTTATTAGCTTCTCCAACCCAAAGCAAGCGAAGTACCAGAGCAGGCAGGAAACAATCTCAATCTGTTCAAGGATCCCGGAAGAGCCCAACTGCAACGGTTCCTTACTCAGGTGCTTCATCATCAGCCCATAAGTGGGAGATCGTTGGAATCGTCATGACAGTTTGCTTATTTTATATGATGTATGTAGTGATGCAGTGGATTTAAATCAACGAATCTTACGTTTTGCAGTAGTTGAATCATAAATGGTAGGATAGAAATGGCATATTAAAGTACAAATAGAACGGAGTTGGGGCAATTGTTTAGCCAAAAGGTCGATCAATTTGTCCAAAGGCATCAGCTGTTTTCATTGAATTCTACCGTATTAGTAGCTGTATCTGGAGGGCCTGATTCCATGGCTCTTCTGCATTATTTAAAAAGCAGAATGGATCGCTTTGGGTTTCATATTGTAGTTTTAACGATTGATCATTCTTTGAGAGGGGTAGACTCGAAGGAGGATGTTCATTATGTAACTTCAATCTGTAAGAAGTGGAATATCGAATGTGAGTCAGTTACGTTAGATGTGCCAGCATATAAAGAGCAATACGGGGTTGGAACACAAGAAGCGGCAAGGAAGCTGAGGTATCAGTATTTTAAAGATCAAATGACTAAGCATAATGCTTCGTATCTTGCCATGGGGCACCATGGCGACGATCAAGTAGAGACGGTCCTGATGGAAATGACACGGGGAGCCGAGCCAAGTAGCATCCGCGGAATTCCTGTTTACCGACCGTTTAGCGGAGGTCAGATTGTTCGACCGCTTTTGTGTGTGACGAAAGAAGAAATTGAGTCCTACTGTGAGGAAAACGGTATTAGCCCTCGTATAGATGAGTCGAATAAAACGACAGCTTATACTAGGAACTCATTCCGAGCGCACGTGTTACCCGTGCTCAAGTCTCACAACCCGAAGGTTCATGAACATATGCAGTATTTTCAAGAATACCAGCGTGATGATGAGGCATATTTGATGCAGGAAGCTAAGAAGATTTTTGACTCATCTCTTATTCATAAAAAAAATCAGGAGATCAAGTTTAATCGAAGTGGTTTTTTAAACATTCCTTCACCTTTACAAAGGAGAACCTTTCACTTAATATTAAACTATCTGTATCAAGAACCCTCTTTTGATGTAACTTATCATCATTGGGAGCAATACATACGAATAGTTAAAGATAAGACCCCGCAGGCAATGATGCATTTGCCGAGAGGTCTGTCTGTTGTTCGTTCTTATGAGAATATCGCTTTTACATTTAAGAAGCAGGAAGCGGTCCCTTTTCATTATTTGCTAAACGTGCCAGGGGAATTGGTTTTGCCTGATGGAGCTTATATTTATGCCGATTATGACGACCATAACAGGGGTCAAGAAAGCCATCATTTTGCTTGTGATATAAGTAACGTAACCTTACCTCTCATCGTTCGGACGAGAAAGCCGGGCGATAAATTTATTCCTAAAGGAATGAAAGGGCGTAAAAAGGTGAAAGACTTATTTATTGATGAAAAGATCCCTCATGAACAACGCAGCAATTGGCCGATTGTTACAGATGCGAATGGTCAAATTCTGTGGGTCGTTTCATTACAAGAAGCAAACATTCCAGTTAATCAACAACACCCGATCTGGTTACATCTTACTTATGAGAATCACAAGAACTTCTAGGAGGATGGAAAATGCATAATGATATCGAAAAAGTCTTAATTTCCGAGGAGGAACTACAATCAAAAGTTAAAGAACTCTCAACACAACTGTCTGAAGATTATGAAGGCAAGTTCCCTCTAGCAATTGGTGTTCTAAAAGGTGCCATGCCATTTATGTCTGACCTATTAAAGCGTATGGACACATACTTGGAAATGGACTTTATGGATGTATCTAGTTATAACGGTACAATGCAGTCATCAGGTGAAGTGAAAATTGTTAAAGATTTAGACACACAGGTAGAAGGAAGGGACCTTCTCATTATCGAAGATATTATCGATAGTGGCTTAACTTTAAGCTACCTTGTTGATTTGTTTAAATACCGTAAAGCCAAGTCCATCAAGATTGTAACTCTTCTTGATAAACCATCTGGGCGTAAGGGTGATGTTAAAGCGGATCTTGCAGGATTTGAGGTACCTGATGAATTTGTAGTAGGTTATGGGTTAGACTACCAAGAGAGGTATCGTAACCTGCCATACATTGGTGTCTTGAAGCCAGCTGTTTACGGTGGAGATCAGTAAGAATAAACCTTTGTTTTATTCATATAATGCACCAAACTGGGTTGATCCTTGATTAAAGGATGACAATCTGTTGACAACGTTTACTCTGTAAGGGTAATTAGTTGTGTAAGTTCTTTCACATATGGTACTATTTACTATAGTTTTCTCGCCTGGGAGGAGGTAGGCAATGAACCGAATATTTCGTAATACCATCTTCTATGCGCTAATCTTTTTAGTGGTAATAGGAGTTGTTGGTCTATTCAGAGGAGATACTTCTCAAGATGAACAATTAAAATACAGTCAATTTGTTCAGCAGCTTAACGATGGTCAAATTGAGACCATGAACATTCAATATACGAACCATGCTTACAAGGTAACTGGTGACTTGGTTTCGTCTGGCGATGAGGAAAAGCAAAGCTATACAGCTACAATTCCGGATAACGAACAAATCGTTAACCGAGTTACAGATGCTGCACAGCAACAAGGAATTGAAACAGTTGATTTTGAGAAAGCGGAAGAGCCTAGTGGATGGGTGACATTCTTCACTTCCATTATTCCGTTTGTAATTATCTTCATTTTATTCTTCTTCTTACTGAACCAAGCTCAAGGTGGCGGAAGCAAAGTAATGAACTTTGGTAAAAGTAAGGCTAAATTATTTAATGAAGAGAAGAAGAAAGTACGTTTTAAAGATGTAGCCGGAGCAGATGAGGAGAAACAAGAACTTGTTGAAGTTGTTGATTTCCTAAAAGACCCTCGTAAATTTGCCTCCATTGGTGCACGTATTCCAAAAGGTGTTCTACTAGTAGGACCGCCAGGAACAGGTAAAACGTTACTAGCACGCGCTGTAGCAGGGGAAGCGGGCGTACCGTTCTTCTCAATCAGTGGTTCAGACTTCGTAGAAATGTTCGTTGGTGTTGGTGCTTCTCGTGTACGTGATCTTTTCGAAAACGCGAAGAAGAACGCACCATGTATTATCTTTATCGATGAAATTGATGCTGTGGGTCGTCAACGTGGAGCTGGCTTAGGCGGAGGTCACGATGAACGTGAACAAACGCTTAACCAATTACTCGTTGAAATGGATGGTTTCGGCGCAAATGAAGGTATTATTATCATATCTGCGACAAACCGACCTGATATTCTTGACCCAGCCTTACTCCGTCCAGGACGTTTCGACCGTCAAATTACCGTAAACCGTCCGGACTTAAAAGGACGCGAAGAAGTACTACAAGTACATGCTCGTAATAAGCCGCTTGATGAGGAATCAATTGATCTTCATACAATCGCCATGCGTACTCCAGGATTCTCTGGGGCGGATCTTGAGAACTTGTTAAACGAAGCTGCATTAGTAGCTGCTCGTGCCGACAAAGAAAAGATTGACATGATATCAGTAGACGAAGCAATTGACCGTGTCATTGCGGGTCCTGCTAAGAAGAGCCGTGTGGTCTCTGAAAAAGAACGTAACATTGTTGCTCACCACGAAAGTGGACACACCATTATTGGTATGGTGTTAGATGAGGCCGATATGGTACACAAAGTAACGATTGTGCCTCGCGGTCAAGCTGGTGGTTATGCAGTTATGCTTCCTAAGGAAGATCGCTTCATGATGACGCAACCTGAGCTTCTAGATAAGATCGCAGGTCTACTCGGCGGACGTGTCGCAGAGGAAATCATGTTTGGTGAAGTAAGTACTGGTGCTTCAAACGACTTCCAACGTGCGACAAGTATTGCGCGCAAAATGGTTACTGAATACGGTATGAGCTCTAAGCTTGGACCGCTTCAATTCGGAGGAGGCGGCGGAGGACAAGTGTTCTTAGGCCGTGACATCCAGAATGAGCAGAATTACAGTGACAAGATTGCGTATGAGATTGATCAGGAAGTTCAACGTATTATTAAAGAACAATATGAACGTGCTAAAGGCATCCTAACAGAACACAAGGAGCAGCTTGATGTAATTGCTAAGACGCTTCTTGAGGTTGAAACGTTAGATGCAGCACAAATCCGTTCTCTATTTGATAAAGGCGTTTTACCAGAAGGTTATGATGACCCAACTTATTCTTCTAAATCGGAGTCTGGAGAAGACGTAAAAGTCAACATTCAGTCTAAAGAAGAGGAAGAGCCTAAAGTGGATCTTAACAAGAAACAACCAACTGACTTAAGTAAATCTGAACCATCTGAAACGGATGAGGAAGATAACGATAAGAAGAACGACTAATCAATTATAAGCTGCTTCAGCCTCCTATGGCTGAAGCAGCTTTTGTGTGTTGTGAAGTAATTGGGTGGTAGAATCGCTATAAGTGACTAAGTTCTTTCCCTTCGTTTACAATAGTAGTGAGTACGTTTGTTGAAATGAATGATCAATATCGTTTATTTTAAATAAATAATGATAAACCATTTATAGAATCGTACATATCTGTTTAGGGTATGTGGTTTTACTGCATGAAGCAGGATAACGAAAATGAAAAGGAGAATGAAATAATATGAGTGATTATTTAATCCGAGCAACCGCCTATAATGGTATGGTTCGTGCATATGGAATACAATCAACGGAAACAGTAGGGGAAGCGGTACGTCGTCAAGATACGTATGCAACAGCTTCAGCTGCACTTGGACGCACCTTAACGATCTCAGCAATGATGGGTTCAATGATGAAAGGTGACGATAAGCTTACAATTAAAGTAGAAGGTGGAGGACCGATTGGTGCAATCATTGCTGATGCTACAGCTCATGGTGATGTACGTGGATATGTGTCCAACCCTCATGTAGATTTTGATTTAAATGATAGCGGAAAGCTCGATGTACGTAGTGCGGTAGGTACAACAGGAACATTAAGTGTTGTAAAAGATTTAGGTCTAAAAAATAACTTTACAGGGGAAGTACCGATTGTATCTGGGGAAATTGGGGAAGACTTTACCTATTACTTCGCTAATTCTGAACAAGTTCCATCTGCAGTAGGTGCGGGTGTATTAGTGAACCCGGATCAAACGATCAAAGCTTCTGGCGGTTTCATTATTCAGATCATGCCAGGTGCTGATGATGAAACCATTTCAAATATTGAGCAAAAGATTAATGAACTGCCTCAGGTTTCGCGCTTAATCGATGAAGGACATACACCAGAAGAGATGCTAGAAAAACTTCTAGATGGTGGCGAGATGAAGATATTAAGTAAATCACCAGTTCAATTTAAATGTCAGTGTTCACGTGAACGTCTAGAGCATGCTCTTCAAGGACTAGGTAATGATGAACTTCAAGCTATGATTGAAGAAGATCATGGGGCAGAAGCGCATTGTCATTTCTGTAATGAAGCTTATTATTTCACAGAGGATCAACTCCGCGAACTTATAACTCAATAAGGTAGACAACTAGGGAAAGGTGGTTGGGATGACGAGAAAGCTTTTGTGGGGAATTATTGTAGTTCTATTTATCACAAATTTAACATCATTGTTGGTTTGGGTTAGTACGAAGGAACAAAGCTTAACAAGCTCCACGAATAAGCTGACTCCGGTTGTAGAGGCAACAGAAGAACCGGTAGCTCTTGTTGGGAAAGAAAAGGTTCATCATGGAGAGTGGATGGCTGCTCTCCAAGAGGAGCATGGTAAAGATATATTGATGAATATGATCGACAAACAAGTGGTTTTTAATCTTGCCAATGAATATGAGATAGAGATTTCAAGCAAGCTCATTCAACGTGAGCTTGCGTTAATGGAGATGATGCTTCCTGTAATGGAAGATAAAGAAATAGAAGAAAAGCGAAAGCGGTGGGAAGAAGATGTTCGCTATCGCTATTATTTAGAAGATCTCTTAACAAAAGACATTGGGATTAGCGAAAAAGAAGTCAAAACGTTTTATGAAGATCATAAGGATCAATATGAATTCCGTACCACTTATCAACTTTCGCACATTGTTGTCCCTTCAGAGGATGTGGCAATGAAAATAAAAGGAGAACTTGATAATGGGGCGAAATTTAGCATGTTAGCCCGAGAATATACCGAGGATACGTTTACGAGAGATAAGGGAGGTTATCTTGGCTATTTTTCAGATGAGAGCCAGTACTTACCTTCTTTATATTATGATCATGCGGAAAGCTTGTCCCCCGGGTCTTTAAGTGAACCATTCCGTACGCACCAGGGTTATGTTTTGTTGCAACTACACCGAACTCTCCCTTCCATCACCTTCACCTATGAAGAAATAAAAGAACAGATAAAAAGAGAAATTGCTCTTGATTACGTGAGTGATTCGTTATCGGCGCGTCCCCTCTGGAAAGAAGTTGGAGTGGATTGGATATTTGGCGATTAACGAATCGCTTCTTTTTTTTAGGTAGATCGATATACTTTATAGAGATCCTTTTTGTTTGACTTTTTAGAAAAATATTCTTAAATTAATTGTAAGCCTATATTATTACTTGGGATTGGGAGTGTTAATGATGAGAATAGGAAATTCAGTAGCGGATCTTATAGGAAAGACGCCTATTGTAAAGTTGAATCGTATCACGGATGAAGACAGTGCGGATATTTACGTTAAGTTGGAGTACATGAATCCTGGAAGCTCTGTGAAAGATCGTATCGCACTTGCGATGATTGAAGCAGCAGAACAAGAGGGGGGCTTAAAGGAAGGTGATACGATTATTGAGCCTACTAGCGGCAATACTGGTATTGGTCTTGCCATGGTAGCAGCTGCTAAGGGGTATCGATCGATTCTTGTAATGCCTGATACGATGAGTGAGGAACGAAGAAACCTTTTAAAAGCCTATGGAGCAGAGTTAGTTTTGACACCAGGCAGTGAAGGTATGAAAGGCGCTATTCAGAAGGCTGAGGAGTTACAGAAAGAGCACGGCTATTTTATGCCTCAGCAGTTTAATAATGACGCTAATCCTAGGGTGCACGAGAAAACAACAGGCCCTGAAATTGTAGAACAAATGGGAGAGCAGTTAGACGCGTTTATTGCAGGTATTGGAACAGGTGGCACGATCACAGGAGCTGGAAAGGTATTAAAGGATGCGTATAAAGGTATTCAAATATATGCTGTAGAACCAGATAGCTCACCTGTATTATCAGGGGGTTCACCGGGTCCTCATAAAATCCAAGGAATTGGGGCTGGTTTTGTCCCTAAGGTGTTGAATACAGACGTATACGATCACATTATTCAGGTAACAAACGACCAAGCCTATGAAACAGCTAGAGAAGTAGCTAAAACCGAAGGGGTGCTTGGTGGTGTTTCTACCGGAGCGGCTATCTTTGCAGCGAAAGAAGTAGCTAAAAAACTAGGCAAAGGTAAGAAAGTGCTCGCTATTGTGCCGAGTAACGGAGAGCGCTATTTGTCGACACCTTTATATCAGTTTGATCAATCTTAATAGTACTGTCCCCCTTTCCTTTTGTAGGAAGGGGGATTTTTGTGTGGTTCAATTTTATCAGTGTGATTATCTTGCTTAGATTGTGTACAATAGAATAGAAATCAAGAACCGGAATAAAAGGAGTTATGAAAAGTGACCATACTTCGCACAAAAGAGAAGACGTATGATATGAAGAAAGAAACGCTTGTCATGGGGATCTTAAATGCTACCCCTGACTCTTTTTCGGATGGTGGGCAGTATGATGAAGTAGAGGCTGCAGTGCAGCAAGCCATACAAATGCAAGAAGACGGGGCTCACATTATAGATATTGGCGGCGAATCTACAAGGCCAGGGCACGATCCAGTAACTGAAAGCGAAGAGTTGAGAAGGGTGATCCCTGTCATTCAAGCGCTACAGAAGGAAGTTACTATACCAATATCAATTGATACGTATAAAGCAGAAGTAGCCAGGCAAGCAATAGAAGCTGGGGCTTCTATTATTAACGACGTATGGGGGGCTAAGAAGGATCGGCAAATGGCTCGAGTTGCCTCAGAACACCAAGTGCCTATTATTCTTATGCACAACCGGGAAGATCGCAACTATACAAATGTAATAGAAGATATGAAAAAAGACCTGAAAGATAGTGTTGAGTTAGTTAAGAGAGCTGGGGTGAAGGAAGAAAACATCCTATTAGACCCAGGTGTAGGATTTGCGAAGACTCCTGATCAAAACCTATTTGTTATGAACCGCTTAAGTGAAATCACATCGCTTGGATATCCTGTTCTACTTGGGACTTCAAGAAAGTCCTTTATTGGTCAAGCTCTTGATCTACCTGTTGAGGAAAGGATGGAAGGTACAGGGGCAACGGTTTGTTATGGTATCACTCAAGGTATTAAACTTGTTAGAGTTCATGATGTGAAATCAATTGCAAGAATGACGAAGATGATGGATAAAATGCTTGAGAAGGGGAGAAGCGATGATGGATAAGATACTTATAAAGCAGATGTCGTTTTACGGTTACCATGGTTTATTTCCGGAAGAGAATAAGTTGGGACAGCGCTTTAAGGTAGATCTTGCTTTAGAGTTAGATTTAAAAGAAGCGGGTCAAACGGATGATATGGAAAAGAGTATTAATTATGGTCACATTTACGAAGTCACAAGAGATGTAGTTGAAGGGGAAGCCAAGCAATTGGTTGAAACGGTGGCTGAAACCATTGCTTCAGAATTGCTTTCACGTTTTGAGAAGCTTCAAGCATGTAAGGTTACGGTAATTAAGCCTGACCCACCTATTCCTGGTCACTATGATTCTGTGGCGATCGAAATTTATAGGGAGCGGACAACTAGATGAAGGAAGCCTATATTGCACTTGGGTCGAACATTCCCCCTAAAGCTGATTACCTTAAAAAATCAATAAGCAGATTGGAAGCCCAAGGGGATATTGAAGTTTTACAAGCTTCTCCTATTTATGAAACAGTTCCTGTGGGTTATACTGAACAAAGTGATTTTCTAAATATGGTAGCTCATATTCAAACTTCATTATCTGCTTTTAAACTATTGGAAGTATGCCAGGAGATTGAACAGGAACTTGGTCGTGAACGGACGATTAAATGGGGGCCTCGTACAATCGACCTTGACATTTTATTATATAATCAAGAGAATATTGAAACAGAACAATTAGTTATACCACATCCTAGATTACATGAACGAGCCTTTGTACTCGTACCAATGGCAGAGCTTGCTCCAAATTTAATCGTTCCTGTTATCAATAAATCTGTTTCGGATTTACTAGCTGCGTTAGCGGCTGAGGAGAAAGAAGGAATCGCAAAATGGAAGCCGAAAAATGGGGTAAACGAATAAGAGCCTATAGGAAGTTGAAAGGTTATACTCAAGCTGGCTTTGCTAAGACGTTGGGAATATCGGTATCTGTGTTAGGTGAAATTGAAAGAGGAGATCGATTACCAAACGAAAGAGTTATCAACAAAGTTTCAATCGAACTTAAGATTCCTCTGCAAGAATTAGCGCCTAGGGATTAACTAGATATGAAGATCTAACAAGAGAGGAAATGTTCATAACCGTATAAATGAACGATTTCCCGCTGACAGCTTTTCGCTATCCTTAACAAATATGTGGAAGATCTAAGAAGCATGAATGATAGGTTCGTTATGTTACAAAGAGGGAGTATACCATCCGTTACCTTAGTTTATATATGAAGCTTATGGATGATTATGCTTTTTGTTTAGACAAGCTATTAATTGGAGTGATAAACATGACAGAAGAATTGAATGACCATATGCGAGTACGTCGCGAGAAACTAGCCTCATATGCTGAACAAGGGATTGATCCTTTCGGTGATAAGTATGAACGCACGCACTTATCAGAAGACTTAAAAGAATCATACGATCAGTTTTCTAAAGAAGAATTGGAAGAGAAAGCGATCGAAGTAACTATAGCCGGTCGTATTATGACTAAACGCGGAAAAGGGAAAGCTGGTTTCGCTCACTTGCAAGATCTGAAAGGGCAGATTCAAATTTATGTTCGCAAAGATACAGTAGGCGAAGAACGATATGAACTTTTCGGTACGGCAGACATGGGAGATATTGTAGGGGTTACGGGTAAGATGTTTAAAACCAAAGTAGGCGAACTTTCTGTTAAAGCAACGGAATTTCATATGCTTACTAAATCTTTGCGTCCGTTACCTGAGAAATTCCATGGACTGAAAGACGTAGAACAACGTTATCGTCAACGCTATTTAGATTTAATCACAAACCCAACAAGCCGTGATACGTTTGTTACCCGCAGTAAAATTATTCAGTCTATGCGTCGTTACTTCGATGACCTAGGCTTCTTAGAAGTTGAAACACCAACCATGCATGCTATTCCTGGCGGAGCATCTGCTCGTCCGTTTATTACACACCATAATGCGTTAGACATGCCGTTATATATGCGTATTGCTATTGAGTTGCACCTAAAACGTTTAATCGTTGGTGGTATGGAGAAAGTCTATGAGATCGGTCGCGTTTTCCGTAATGAAGGTGTATCGACAAGGCACAATCCTGAATTTACAATGTTGGAGTTATATGAAGCGTATGCTGACTTCCATGATGTGATGGCTCTTACAGAAGAAGTTATTGCTCACATTGCCAAGGATGTCTTGGGAACAACAACAGTCCAATATGGTGATTATGAAGTAAACCTTGAGCCGAAATGGACTCGTCTTCATATGGTAGATGCTATTAAGGATTATACGGGAGTAGACTTCTGGCAGGAGATGACTGATGAAGAAGCAAAAGCTCTTGCTAAAGAAAATGGCATTGATATCGAAGACAACATGTCTTACGGGCACATTGTTAATGAATTCTTCGAGCAAAGGGTAGAAGATAAGTTAATCCAACCGACATTTGTGTATGGACATCCGCTTGAGATTTCTCCTTTAGCGAAGAAGAATAAAGATGACGGCCGTTTCACGGATCGCTTTGAACTGTTTATAGTAGGCCGTGAGCATGCGAACGCATTTTCTGAGCTTAATGATCCTATTGATCAACGCCAGCGTTTCGAAGCGCAAGTTAAAGAAAGAGAAGAAGGTAACGATGAAGCTCACCTAATGGATGAAGACTTCTTAGAAGCTCTTGAGTATGGTTTACCACCAACAGGAGGCTTGGGGATTGGTATTGATCGCCTTGTAATGCTCCTGACGAATTCTCCATCTATTCGTGATGTGCTGCTATTCCCACAAATGAGAAACCGTGACTAATGATATGAAACTCCCTCCTGCGCATGTACAGGAGGGAGTTTTTATTAAGTGCAAGTCATTAGGTGACCGGTAGATATAACAGCCGTAACACCGCCACATCACCGTGCATCACAAATGTCAGATTCGTTTGAATTAACTTTAAAATAAAAAGTTATTAAAAATCCTTGCGTAAATAAAGACTGCCGTGGTACATTATTAAACGTTGCGTTAACAACAACGCAAACAACAAAATGATCTTGAGGTCGTGGTTACCAACCATATCGCCTCCGTAATGAATAGGGAAGAGATCGGGTTGAGAAAAGAGTTTAAAAAACTTCAAAAAAGTTATTGACTCAAAAATAACCACATGTTAAGATATTTAAGTCGCTGTTAAACGACGCGAACAAAAACGATCTTAAGACGGTGTTCACCAAACACAACGCCATCCTAATTAAAAGGAAGGGGATCGGGTTGAGAAAGAGATAAAAAAACTTCAAAAAAGTTATTGACTCAAAATCAACCACATGATACAATGTTTAAGTCGCTGTTAAACGGCGAACAAGTTATACAATCGCTTTAAAGAAACATTTGATCTTTGAAAACTGAACGAAACAACATGTAACGTCAATGTCTTTAAATTATTTTTTAAAGCCAGTAATCATTTATTTGATGCTAGGCAAACTCAACTTTTATGGAGAGTTTGATCTTGGCTCAGGACGAACGCTGGCGGCGTGCCTAATACATGCAAGTCGAGCGCGTGAATCAACATGATCCCTTCGGGGTGATTGTTGTGGATCGAGCGGCGGACGGGTGAGTAACACGTGGGCAACCTACCCATGAGATCGGGATAACTCCGGGAAACCGGAGCTAATACCGAATAACCCAGTGAACTGCATGGTTCACTGGTAAAAGGCGGTTTCGGCCGTCACTCATGGATGGGCCCGCGGCGCATTAGCTAGTTGGTAAGGTAACGGCTTACCAAGGCGACGATGCGTAGCCGACCTGAGAGGGTGATCGGCCACACTGGGACTGAGACACGGCCCAGACTCCTACGGGAGGCAGCAGTAGGGAATCTTCCGCAATGGACGAAAGTCTGACGGAGCAACGCCGCGTGAACGATGAAGGTCTTCGGATCGTAAAGTTCTGTTGTTAGGGAAGAACAAGTGCCAGAGGAAATGCTGGTACCTTGACGGTACCTAACCAGAAAGCCACGGCTAACTACGTGCCAGCAGCCGCGGTAATACGTAGGTGGCAAGCGTTGTCCGGAATTATTGGGCGTAAAGCGCGCGCAGGCGGTTTCTTAAGTCTGATGTGAAAGCCCACAGCTCAACTGTGGAGGGCCATTGGAAACTGGGGAACTTGAGTACAGAAGAGGAGAGTGGAATTCCACGTGTAGCGGTGAAATGCGTAGATATGTGGAGGAACACCAGTGGCGAAGGCGACTCTCTGGTCTGTAACTGACGCTGAGGCGCGAAAGCGTGGGTAGCAAACAGGATTAGATACCCTGGTAGTCCACGCCGTAAACGTTGAGTGCTAGGTGTTAGGGGGTTTCCGCCCCTTAGTGCTGAAGTTAACGCATTAAGCACTCCGCCTGGGGAGTACGGCCGCAAGGCTGAAACTCAAAAGAATTGACGGGGGCCCGCACAAGCGGTGGAGCATGTGGTTTAATTCGAAGCAACGCGAAGAACCTTACCAGGTCTTGACATCTTCCGCTATCCCTAGAGATAGGGAGTTCCCTTCGGGGACGGAATGACAGGTGGTGCATGGTTGTCGTCAGCTCGTGTCGTGAGATGTTGGGTTAAGTCCCGCAACGAGCGCAACCCCTAATCTTAGTTGCCAGCATTCAGTTGGGCACTCTAAGGTGACTGCCGGTGACAAACCGGAGGAAGGCGGGGATGACGTCAAATCATCATGCCCCTTATGACCTGGGCTACACACGTGCTACAATGGATGGTACAGAGGGCCGCGAGACCGCGAGGTCAAGCAAATCTCAAAAAACCATTCTCAGTTCGGATTGCAGGCTGCAACTCGCCTGTATGAAGCCGGAATCGCTAGTAATCGCAGGTCAGCATACTGCGGTGAATACGTTCCCGGGCCTTGTACACACCGCCCGTCACACCACGAGAGTTGGCAACACCCGAAGTCGGTGAGGTAACCTTTTTGGAGCCAGCCGCCGAAGGTGGGGCCAATGATTGGGGTGAAGTCGTAACAAGGTAGCCGTATCGGAAGGTGCGGCTGGATCACCTCCTTTCTAAGGATATTACGGAACTAGCGAGTCCTTCGGGACTTGCTAGCAGGCACACATTGTGCCATTAAACCATTGACCATGTTTGTTTCGTTCGGTTTTGGAAGCTCAAATGCTTTCAAACAGTACCTTGAAAACTAGATAAGAATTAGACATCAAACCAACGTTAGATTTAACGTAAGCATCATTATGATGCGTCTTTTCACATTGATTTTAGATAGTTAAGTGAATAAGGGCGCACGGTGGATGCCTTGGCACTAGGAGCCGATGAAGGACGGGACTAACACCGATATGCTTCGGGGAGCCGTAAGTAGGCTATGATCCGGAGATTTCCGAATGGGGAAACCCACTGCCCGTAATGGGGTAGGATCCTTAACTGAATACATAGGTTATGGAAGGTAGACTCGGGGAACTGAAACATCTCAGTACCCGAAGGAAGAGAAAGCAAACGCGATTTCCTGAGTAGCGGCGAGCGAAACGGAATCAGCCCAAACCAGAGAGCTTGCTCTCTGGGGTTGTAGGACACTCCTTTGGAGTTATCAAGAAACAAGATAGATGAATGATCTGGAACGGTCAGCCGAAGAAGGTAACGGCCCTGTAGTCAAAATCTTGTTTCCTCCGGAGTGGATCCTGAGTACGGCGGAACACGAGGAATTCCGTCGGAATCCGGGAGGACCATCTCCCAAGGCTAAATACTCCCTAGTGACCGATAGTGAACCAGTACCGTGAGGGAAAGGTGAAAAGCACCCCGGGAGGGGAGTGAAATAGAACCTGAAACCGTGTGCCTACAAGTAGTTGGAGCCCGTTAATGGGTGACAGCGTACCTTTTGTAGAATGGACCGGCGAGTTACGATCCCATGCAAGGTTAAGATGAAAAATCGGAGCCGCAGCGAAAGCGAGTCTGAATAGGGCGAAATAGTATGTGGTCGTAGACCCGAAACCGTGTGATCTACCCATGTCCAGGGTGAAGGCCAGGTAACACTGGCTGGAGGCCCGAACCCACGCACGTTGAAAAGTGCGGGGATGAGGTGTGGGTAGCGGTGAAATGCCAATCGAACACGGAGATAGCTGGTTCTCTCCGAAATAGCTTTAGGGCTAGCCTCAAGGTAAGAGTCTTGGAGGTAGAGCACTGATTGGACTAGGGGCCCTCATCGGGTTACCGAATTCAGTCAAACTCCGAATGCCAACGACTCATCCTTGGGAGTCAGACTGCGAGTGATAAGGTCCGTAGTCGAGAGGGGAACAGCCCAGACCACCAGCTAAGGTCCCTAAGTTTATGTTAAGTGGAAAAGGATGTGGAGTTGCTCAGACAACCAGGATGTTGGCTTAGAAGCAGCCATCATTTAAAGAGTGCGTAATAGCTCACTGGTCGAGTGACTCTGCGCCGAAAATGTACCGGGGCTAAACATAACACCGAAGCTGTGGATTGTTCTTACGAACAATGGTAGGAGAGCGTTCTAAGTGCAGTGAAGTCAGACCGTAAGGACTGGTGGAGCGCTTAGAAGTGAGAATGCCGGTATGAGTAGCGAAAGAAGAGTGAGAATCTCTTCCACCGTAAGTCTAAGGTTTCCTGAGGAAGGCTCGTCCGCTCAGGGTTAGTCGGGACCTAAGCCGAGGCCGAAAGGCGTAGGCGATGGATAACAGGTTGATATTCCTGTACCACCTCCTTTCCGTTTGAATGACGGGGGGACGCAGTAGGATAGGGAATCCGCTCCACTGGATGTGAGCGGCCAAGCAGTGAGTGAGATGCATAGGCAAATCCGTGCATCAATCACAAGCTGTGATGGGGAGGGAACTATAGTACCGAAGTTCCTGATTTCACACTGCCAAGAAAAGCCTCTAATGAGGAAAGAGGTGCCCGTACCGCAAACCGACACAGGTAGACGAGGAGAGTATCCTAAGGTGATCGGGAGAACTCTTGTTAAGGAACTCGGCAAAATGACCCCGTAACTTCGGGAGAAGGGGTGCTCCTTCATAGGAGGAGCCGCAGTGAAAAGGCCCAATCGACTGTTTAGCAAAAACACAGGTCTCTGCGAAACCGAAAGGTGAAGTATAGGGGCTGACACCTGCCCGGTGCTGGAAGGTTAAGGGGATGAGTTAGCTTAGGCGAAGCTTTGAACCGAAGCCCCAGTAAACGGCGGCCGTAACTATAACGGTCCTAAGGTAGCGAAATTCCTTGTCGGGTAAGTTCCGACCCGCACGAAAGGTGCAACGAATTGGGCACTGTCTCAACAAGAGACCCGGTGAAATTATACTATGCGTGAAGATGCGCATTACCCGCGACAGGACGGAAAGACCCCGTGGAGCTTTACTGTAGCCTGATATTGAATGTTGGTACAGCTTGTACAGGATAGGTGGGAGCCGTCGATACCGGAGCGCTAGCTTCGGTGGAGGCATCCGTGGGATACCACCCTGGCTGTATTGACATTCTAACCCAGGACCGTAATCCGGTCCGGAGACAGTGTCAGGTGGGCAGTTTGACTGGGGCGGTCGCCTCCCAAAAAGTAACGGAGGCGCCCAAAGGTTCCCTCAGAATGGTTGGAAATCATTCGCAGAGTGCAAAGGCACAAGGGAGCTTGACTGCGAGACCTACAAGTCGAGCAGGGACGAAAGTCGGGCTTAGTGATCCGGCGGTACCGCATGGAAGGGCCGTCGCTCAACGGATAAAAGCTACCCCGGGGATAACAGGCTTATCTCCCCCAAGAGTCCACATCGACGGGGAGGTTTGGCACCTCGATGTCGGCTCATCGCATCCTGGGGCTGTAGTCGGTCCCAAGGGTTGGGCTGTTCGCCCATTAAAGCGGTACGCGAGCTGGGTTCAGAACGTCGTGAGACAGTTCGGTCCCTATCCGTCGTGGGCGTTGGAAATTTGAGGAGAGCTGTCCTTAGTACGAGAGGACCGGGATGGACGCACCGCTGGTGCACCAGTTGTTCCGCCAGGAGCACAGCTGGGTAGCTACGTGCGGAAGGGATAAGTGCTGAAAGCATCTAAGCATGAAGCCCACTTCAAGATGAGATTTCCCATCACTTCGAGTGAGTAAGATTCCTTGTAGACGACAAGGTTGATAGGTCGGAGGTGGAAGCGTGGTGACACGTGCAGCTGACCGATACTAATAAATCGAGGGCTTATCTAACTAAAGTGAAAAATGGTTATGTCTTAATTCTTACCTAGTTTTGAAGGTACTTAGAAAAATCTAAAATACCTGTTGACTTTGCTGGATAGATAAAGTAAAATATATCTTGTCCTTGCAAAAAAGGATCAATAAGGTCTGGCGGTTTTGGCGAAGAGGTCACACCTGTTCCCATGCCGAACACAGAAGTTAAGCTCTTCAGCGCCGATGGTAGTCGGGGTTTCACCCCCGCGAGAGTAGGACGCCGCCAGGCTTTATAAAATTCGGAGGATTAGCTCAGCTGGGAGAGCACCTGCCTTACAAGCAGGGGGTCGGTGGTTCGAGCCCGCCATCCTCCACCATTTCTTTTTAAAACTAAAGATCGTTTAGCCGACCTAGCTCAATCTGGCAGAGCAACTGACTTGTAATCAGTAGGTTGGGGGTTCGAGTCCCTCGGTCGGCACCATTTCGATTTTAATACGTCTGATATAGATTAGTAAGAGCCATTAGCTCAGTTGGTAGAGCATCTGACTTTTAATCAGAGGGTCGGAGGTTCGAATCCTCCATGGCTCACCATTGTTTTTTTCACACCGTGCGGGTGTGGCGGAATTGGCAGACGCGCTAGACTTAGGATCTAGTGTCTCTTGACGTGGGGGTTCAAGTCCCTCCACCCGCACCATAACTTCATACGCGGAAGTAGTTCAGTGGTAGAACACCACCTTGCCAAGGTGGGGGTCGCGGGTTCGAATCCCGTCTTCCGCTCCATTATAAAGTCCTGCCGGGGTGGCGGAATTGGCAGACGCACAGGACTTAAAATCCTGCGGTAGGTAACTACCGTGCCGGTTCGAGTCCGGCCCTCGGTACCATTGCAAATACTAAGCGCCCGTAGCTCAATTGGATAGAGCGTTTGACTACGGATCAAGAGGTTAGGGGTTCGACTCCTCTCGGGCGCGCCATTTTCTATTACGGGAAGTAGCTCAGCTTGGTAGAGCACATGGTTTGGGACCATGGGGTCGCAGGTTCGAATCCTGTCTTCCCGACCATTTCCTTAAATATGGGGCCTTAGCTCAGCTGGGAGAGCGCCTGCTTTGCACGCAGGAGGTCAGCGGTTCGATCCCGCTAGGCTCCACCATTAAACATTTGATCTTTGAAAACTGAACGAAACAACATGTAACGTCAATGTCTTTAAATTATTTTTTAAAGCCAGTAATCATTTATTTGATGCTAGGCAAACTCAACTTTTATGGAGAGTTTGATCTTGGCTCAGGACGAACGCTGGCGGCGTGCCTAATACATGCAAGTCGAGCGCGTGAATCAACATGATCCCTTCGGGGTGATTGTTGTGGATCGAGCGGCGGACGGGTGAGTAACACGTGGGCAACCTACCCATGAGATCGGGATAACTCCGGGAAACCGGAGCTAATACCGAATAACCCAGTGAACTGCATGGTTCACTGGTAAAAGGCGGTTTCGGCCGTCACTCATGGATGGGCCCGCGGCGCATTAGCTAGTTGGTAAGGTAACGGCTTACCAAGGCGACGATGCGTAGCCGACCTGAGAGGGTGATCGGCCACACTGGGACTGAGACACGGCCCAGACTCCTACGGGAGGCAGCAGTAGGGAATCTTCCGCAATGGACGAAAGTCTGACGGAGCAACGCCGCGTGAACGATGAAGGTCTTCGGATCGTAAAGTTCTGTTGTTAGGGAAGAACAAGTGCCAGAGGAAATGCTGGTACCTTGACGGTACCTAACCAGAAAGCCACGGCTAACTACGTGCCAGCAGCCGCGGTAATACGTAGGTGGCAAGCGTTGTCCGGAATTATTGGGCGTAAAGCGCGCGCAGGCGGTTTCTTAAGTCTGATGTGAAAGCCCACAGCTCAACTGTGGAGGGCCATTGGAAACTGGGGAACTTGAGTACAGAAGAGGAGAGTGGAATTCCACGTGTAGCGGTGAAATGCGTAGATATGTGGAGGAACACCAGTGGCGAAGGCGACTCTCTGGTCTGTAACTGACGCTGAGGCGCGAAAGCGTGGGTAGCAAACAGGATTAGATACCCTGGTAGTCCACGCCGTAAACGTTGAGTGCTAGGTGTTAGGGGGTTTCCGCCCCTTAGTGCTGAAGTTAACGCATTAAGCACTCCGCCTGGGGAGTACGGCCGCAAGGCTGAAACTCAAAAGAATTGACGGGGGCCCGCACAAGCGGTGGAGCATGTGGTTTAATTCGAAGCAACGCGAAGAACCTTACCAGGTCTTGACATCTTCCGCTATCCCTAGAGATAGGGAGTTCCCTTCGGGGACGGAATGACAGGTGGTGCATGGTTGTCGTCAGCTCGTGTCGTGAGATGTTGGGTTAAGTCCCGCAACGAGCGCAACCCCTAATCTTAGTTGCCAGCATTCAGTTGGGCACTCTAAGGTGACTGCCGGTGACAAACCGGAGGAAGGCGGGGATGACGTCAAATCATCATGCCCCTTATGACCTGGGCTACACACGTGCTACAATGGATGGTACAGAGGGCCGCGAGACCGCGAGGTCAAGCAAATCTCAAAAAACCATTCTCAGTTCGGATTGCAGGCTGCAACTCGCCTGTATGAAGCCGGAATCGCTAGTAATCGCAGGTCAGCATACTGCGGTGAATACGTTCCCGGGCCTTGTACACACCGCCCGTCACACCACGAGAGTTGGCAACACCCGAAGTCGGTGAGGTAACCTTTTTGGAGCCAGCCGCCGAAGGTGGGGCCAATGATTGGGGTGAAGTCGTAACAAGGTAGCCGTATCGGAAGGTGCGGCTGGATCACCTCCTTTCTAAGGATATTACGGAACTAGCGAGTCCTTCGGGACTTGCTAGCAGGCACACATTGTGCCATTAAACCATTGACCATGTTTGTTTCGTTCGGTTTTGGAAGCTCAAATGCTTTCAAACAGTACCTTGAAAACTAGATAAGAATTAGACATCAAACCAACGTTAGATTTAACGTAAGCATCATTATGATGCGTCTTTTCACATTGATTTTAGATAGTTAAGTGAATAAGGGCGCACGGTGGATGCCTTGGCACTAGGAGCCGATGAAGGACGGGACTAACACCGATATGCTTCGGGGAGCCGTAAGTAGGCTATGATCCGGAGATTTCCGAATGGGGAAACCCACTGCCCGTAATGGGGTAGGATCCTTAACTGAATACATAGGTTATGGAAGGTAGACTCGGGGAACTGAAACATCTCAGTACCCGAAGGAAGAGAAAGCAAACGCGATTTCCTGAGTAGCGGCGAGCGAAACGGAATCAGCCCAAACCAGAGAGCTTGCTCTCTGGGGTTGTAGGACACTCCTTTGGAGTTATCAAGAAACAAGATAGATGAATGATCTGGAACGGTCAGCCGAAGAAGGTAACGGCCCTGTAGTCAAAATCTTGTTTCCTCCGGAGTGGATCCTGAGTACGGCGGAACACGAGGAATTCCGTCGGAATCCGGGAGGACCATCTCCCAAGGCTAAATACTCCCTAGTGACCGATAGTGAACCAGTACCGTGAGGGAAAGGTGAAAAGCACCCCGGGAGGGGAGTGAAATAGAACCTGAAACCGTGTGCCTACAAGTAGTTGGAGCCCGTTAATGGGTGACAGCGTACCTTTTGTAGAATGGACCGGCGAGTTACGATCCCATGCAAGGTTAAGATGAAAAATCGGAGCCGCAGCGAAAGCGAGTCTGAATAGGGCGAAATAGTATGTGGTCGTAGACCCGAAACCGTGTGATCTACCCATGTCCAGGGTGAAGGCCAGGTAACACTGGCTGGAGGCCCGAACCCACGCACGTTGAAAAGTGCGGGGATGAGGTGTGGGTAGCGGTGAAATGCCAATCGAACACGGAGATAGCTGGTTCTCTCCGAAATAGCTTTAGGGCTAGCCTCAAGGTAAGAGTCTTGGAGGTAGAGCACTGATTGGACTAGGGGCCCTCATCGGGTTACCGAATTCAGTCAAACTCCGAATGCCAACGACTCATCCTTGGGAGTCAGACTGCGAGTGATAAGGTCCGTAGTCGAGAGGGGAACAGCCCAGACCACCAGCTAAGGTCCCTAAGTTTATGTTAAGTGGAAAAGGATGTGGAGTTGCTCAGACAACCAGGATGTTGGCTTAGAAGCAGCCATCATTTAAAGAGTGCGTAATAGCTCACTGGTCGAGTGACTCTGCGCCGAAAATGTACCGGGGCTAAACATAACACCGAAGCTGTGGATTGTTCTTACGAACAATGGTAGGAGAGCGTTCTAAGTGCAGTGAAGTCAGACCGTAAGGACTGGTGGAGCGCTTAGAAGTGAGAATGCCGGTATGAGTAGCGAAAGAAGAGTGAGAATCTCTTCCACCGTAAGTCTAAGGTTTCCTGAGGAAGGCTCGTCCGCTCAGGGTTAGTCGGGACCTAAGCCGAGGCCGAAAGGCGTAGGCGATGGATAACAGGTTGATATTCCTGTACCACCTCCTTTCCGTTTGAATGACGGGGGGACGCAGTAGGATAGGGAATCCGCTCCACTGGATGTGAGCGGCCAAGCAGTGAGTGAGATGCATAGGCAAATCCGTGCATCAATCACAAGCTGTGATGGGGAGGGAACTATAGTACCGAAGTTCCTGATTTCACACTGCCAAGAAAAGCCTCTAATGAGGAAAGAGGTGCCCGTACCGCAAACCGACACAGGTAGACGAGGAGAGTATCCTAAGGTGATCGGGAGAACTCTTGTTAAGGAACTCGGCAAAATGACCCCGTAACTTCGGGAGAAGGGGTGCTCCTTCATAGGAGGAGCCGCAGTGAAAAGGCCCAATCGACTGTTTAGCAAAAACACAGGTCTCTGCGAAACCGAAAGGTGAAGTATAGGGGCTGACACCTGCCCGGTGCTGGAAGGTTAAGGGGATGAGTTAGCTTAGGCGAAGCTTTGAACCGAAGCCCCAGTAAACGGCGGCCGTAACTATAACGGTCCTAAGGTAGCGAAATTCCTTGTCGGGTAAGTTCCGACCCGCACGAAAGGTGCAACGAATTGGGCACTGTCTCAACAAGAGACCCGGTGAAATTATACTATGCGTGAAGATGCGCATTACCCGCGACAGGACGGAAAGACCCCGTGGAGCTTTACTGTAGCCTGATATTGAATGTTGGTACAGCTTGTACAGGATAGGTGGGAGCCGTCGATACCGGAGCGCTAGCTTCGGTGGAGGCATCCGTGGGATACCACCCTGGCTGTATTGACATTCTAACCCAGGACCGTAATCCGGTCCGGAGACAGTGTCAGGTGGGCAGTTTGACTGGGGCGGTCGCCTCCCAAAAAGTAACGGAGGCGCCCAAAGGTTCCCTCAGAATGGTTGGAAATCATTCGCAGAGTGCAAAGGCACAAGGGAGCTTGACTGCGAGACCTACAAGTCGAGCAGGGACGAAAGTCGGGCTTAGTGATCCGGCGGTACCGCATGGAAGGGCCGTCGCTCAACGGATAAAAGCTACCCCGGGGATAACAGGCTTATCTCCCCCAAGAGTCCACATCGACGGGGAGGTTTGGCACCTCGATGTCGGCTCATCGCATCCTGGGGCTGTAGTCGGTCCCAAGGGTTGGGCTGTTCGCCCATTAAAGCGGTACGCGAGCTGGGTTCAGAACGTCGTGAGACAGTTCGGTCCCTATCCGTCGTGGGCGTTGGAAATTTGAGGAGAGCTGTCCTTAGTACGAGAGGACCGGGATGGACGCACCGCTGGTGCACCAGTTGTTCCGCCAGGAGCACAGCTGGGTAGCTACGTGCGGAAGGGATAAGTGCTGAAAGCATCTAAGCATGAAGCCCACTTCAAGATGAGATTTCCCATCACTTCGAGTGAGTAAGATTCCTTGTAGACGACAAGGTTGATAGGTCGGAGGTGGAAGCGTGGTGACACGTGCAGCTGACCGATACTAATAAATCGAGGGCTTATCTAACTAAAGTGAAAAATGGTTATGTCTTAATTCTTACCTAGTTTTGAAGGTACTCCTTCAACAAAACAATAGTATGGCGGTTTTGGCGAAGAGGTCACACCTGTTCCCATGCCGAACACAGAAGTTAAGCTCTTCAGCGCCGATGGTAGTCGGGGTTTCACCCCCGCAAGAGTAGGACGCCGCCATGCAACGTTACCTCAAAGGATATAATCCTTTGAGGTTTTTTGTGTTTAATTTGTATTAAATTCTTCGTCTCATATTAGATTAATCTAGTATGAAAAAGGGTAAATGGTAAAGATCCTCCTTTTGACTAAATATAATTTAGCCGTGGTTTACTCATAACCTAGAAGCATATCTACGTATATTAGTTATAAGAACAACGGAGGGATTTGATGTCGATGGAGACCTTCTTTAATGATTACTTATTGTTAATGACAGTTCGGCTCGTAACCGCTGTTGTACTATGTGGTTTAATCGGGTTTGAAAGAGAGATTAAAAACCATTCAGCAGGCTTTCGGACTCATATTCTAGTGGGTGTGGGGGCATGCGTGATGATGTTACTTTCTTTATATGGCTTTGATCCTTACTTAAATAAACATGATGGAATTCGTTTTGATCCTGCTCGTATTCCCTCCTATGTTATTAGTGGTATTGGCTTTCTTGGTGCAGGTACAATCATGGTCCATGGTGTGACGATTCGAGGCTTAACCACCGCTGCATCTATTTGGGTAGTAGCAGGGCTAGGGCTTGTAATTGGAGCTGGTATGTATGGACCTGCAATACTTACGACTGTCGTGGTACTAATCAGTTTAATTGTACTTAATAATACAGAACGTATCTTCAAACGGAAACATAAACATCACATTCAGATTGTTGTGTTCGAAGAGTTAGAAATATCGAAGGTGATGGAAGCTTTCGAGGCTTTTGAACTGGATATAAATCATATTCAAATTGAAAATGAAATGAATGGTCAAAGAAATATACTAATTGAACTCGCTCATAATGCTCAAATTAACGAAATGGAGCTATTTGATCGCCTTTCTACTGTTCCACATGTGAAATGCGTGTACCAGCGTAAGTAAACTCAGAAAATGTAGAAGTTTGTTAGTCATAAAGTTGTCTTGATCTGGCAAGAATGTTTATAGTGCATTATAGTTGCAAACTACATTTAAATTTGTATAATGTAAGTATAGTCAAAGATAGTCAAAGTCAAAAAAGATTATTGAGGAGGGGGGCTATGCGGAATATATCCGATATCATTGAAGCACATTTGAAAAAAATAATTGAGAATAGTAATCACAATGTTATCGAGATTAAGCGTAGTGAAATAGCTGAATCATTTCAATGTGTTCCCTCGCAGATTAATTACGTGATTAAAACACGCTTTACAGTGGAAAAAGGTTATATAGTAGAGAGTAAACGTGGTGGTGGCGGTTATATCCGAATAAGTCGCGTACAGCACCACGATAAAATGAAATTGCTAAACGAACTAATTTTACTTATTCAACCACGTGTCACTCAACAAGGAGCCATTGATGTTATAGAACGTTTGTTAGAAGAGGAATTAATTTCTGAACGTGAGGCTAGACTGATGGTAAGTGCTATTTCAAAAGAAGTGTTAGCCGTTCCGATTACTCTTCGTGATGAACTTAGATCTAGGATACTATCTTCTATGATATCGATCGTTAAGTACAAAGATTAAAAGGAGGGGACGGAAAATGGAGTGTCAAGAGTGCCATGAGCGTCCTGCATCTTTGCATTTTACCCAAGTGGTAAATGGACATAAAACAGAAGTTTATGTTTGTGAGAAATGTGCTTATGACTTGGGTTATATGTCACAAGAGCAAGACTCACTTTCTTTGCATAACCTGTTATCTGGATTATTTAACTTTGATTCTTTTCAATTATCTGATTCAAAATCACATTCAGCCTCACACAGAGAGCCTCAAACATTAAAGTGTGATCATTGTGGTTTGACTTACGATGAATTTAAGCGTGTTGGTAAGTTTGGTTGTGCCAAGTGTTATAAGACCTTTGATGAGAGATTAAACCCTATATTTAGGAGGGTTCACAGTGGTAACACCATCCACAGTGGCAAAGTTCCAAAACGAAAAGGTGGACAGTTGCATGTACAAAGAGAAATGGAACAAAAGCGTTCTGAACTGCAAGCTTTAATTCACCAAGAAGAATTTGAAGAAGCCGCTAAGGTTCGAGATCAAATTCGCACCCTTGAAAGACAGTTGGATTCAGAACAAGGGGAGGGTGATCAGTAGTGTCTCTCGAGCAGTTTATGAATGAAGCCATTAGTCCTTGGTTGAAAGAAGAAGGACCTGATAGTGATATCGTATTGAGTAGTCGGATTCGGTTAGCCAGAAACTTCGACCATATCCCATTCCCGATACTTGCTGATCAGGAAGAATTAGAACAAGTGGTTGAATTCTTTAAAGAGGAATATGAGGATTATTCTTTTGGTCCATATAAAGACTTTGAATTTATTCATATGAGTAAACTGAATCCTACTGAGAAGAGAGTGTTGGTAGAGAAACACTTAATTAGTCCTCACTTATCTGACCACGCTAAGAATGGGGCAGCATTAATATCTCAAAACGAGCAGGTATCTGTCATGGTTAATGAAGAAGATCATATCCGTGTACAGCTCTATTTCCCGGGATTTCAGTTAGAGAAGGCTTTAGAGCAAGCATCTGATTTCGATGACTGGCTAGAAGAAAAGATTAACTTTGCATTTGACGAAAAACGTGGCTATCTAACTAGTTGTCCTACAAATGTAGGCACAGGGTTAAGGGCTTCCGTTATGATGCATCTACCCGCGCTAACGATTACTCAACAAATGAGTCGGTTAATTCCAGCTATCAATCAATTAGGTTTAGTGGTTAGAGGAATTTACGGTGAAGGTAGCGAAGCAATAGGTAACATCTTTCAAATCTCCAATCAGATTACATTAGGTAAATCTGAGAGAGATATAGTAGATGACCTAAAAAGTGTGGTTGAACAATTAATTGAGCAAGAAAGAAATGCTCGCCAACAAATTATTCAACAGAACGGCATACAATTAGAAGATAAGATCTTTCGTTCATATGGAGTATTGGCTAACAGTCGCGTTATAGAGTCTAAAGAAGCAGCTAAATGCCTCTCTGATGTGCGATTAGGAATAGACCTAGGGTATATTAACAGCTTATCTAAAACCATCCTGAATGAATTAATGATCTTAACTCAGCCTGGATTTTTACAACAGTATGCACAGCAAAATTTATCTCCTGATGAAAGGGATGTTCGGAGAGCAGCCTTGATTCGGGAAAGACTAAACTTAGAAATATAATTAGACTAGGAGGGGTGCCCGATGATGTTTGGGCGTTTTACTGAAAGAGCACAGAAAGTATTAGCACTAGCTCAAGAAGAAGCCGTACGACTTGGTCATAATAATATTGGAACAGAACATATTCTACTTGGTTTAGTTCGAGAAGGCGAAGGAATTGCAGCTAAAGCACTAGGTGCATTAGGTCTTGCAGCCGATAAGATCCAAGAAGAAGTGGAACAGTTAATTGGAACAGGAGATAAGGTATCGCAAACGATTCACTATACTCCTCGGGCTAAAAAGGTTATTGAATTATCAATGGATGAAGCACGTAAATTAGGTCATTCATATGTAGGTACAGAACATATTCTACTCGGTCTCATTAGAGAAGGGGAAGGCGTTGCTGCACGTGTACTAAACAACTTGGGCGTTAGTCTTAACAAAGCACGCCAGCAAGTTCTGCAGTTGCTTGGAAGCAATGAATCTACCTCTAATGGTCAAGGTGGTAGCCGCCAGTCTGCTAGCGCTAATACCCCAACCCTTGATTCCCTTGCGCGTGACTTAACAACCGTAGCGAAAGAAGGGAATATTGATCCGGTAATTGGACGTGGCAAAGAAATTGAGCGTGTCATTCAAGTACTGAGTCGACGCACAAAGAATAATCCCGTTCTTATTGGTGAACCAGGTGTAGGTAAAACTGCGATTGCAGAGGGATTAGCACAGCAAATCATTAACAATGAGGTTCCGGAAATCTTACGTGATAAGCGAGTTATGACACTCGATATGGGTACAGTAGTAGCAGGTACAAAATACCGTGGTGAATTTGAAGATCGTCTGAAGAAAGTCATGGAAGAGATTCGCCAAGCAGGCAATATTATTCTGTTTATTGATGAACTTCATACACTAATTGGAGCTGGTGGTGCAGAAGGTGCGATCGACGCGTCTAACATCTTGAAACCATCTCTAGCTCGAGGTGACTTACAGTGTATCGGTGCCACAACTTTAGAAGAGTACCGTAAGTATATTGAAAAAGATGCTGCGCTAGAGCGTCGCTTCCAACCAATTCAAGTTGATGAACCGAATCTAGAAGAATCTGAGCAAATCCTTGAAGGACTTCGTGATCGCTATGAAGCTCACCACCGTGTGACCATCACTGACGAAGCAATTAAGGCAGCTGTTAAGTTTTCAGATCGTTATATTCAAGATCGTTTCTTACCAGATAAAGCGATTGACCTTATTGATGAAGCAGCTTCGAAAGTCCGTTTACGTTCTTATACAGCTCCACCAAACCTGAAAGAACTTGAACAAAAATTAGAAGAAGTTCGTAAAGAAAAAGACGCAGCTGTACAAAGTCAAGAGTTCGAGAAAGCCGCTTCATTACGAGATAATGAACAGAAATTGCGAGAAGAATTAGATAAGACTAAGGATGAATGGAAAGAAAAACAAGGACAAGAAAACTCTGAAGTAACAGTAGAGGATATTGCCTCTGTTGTGTCTATTTGGACCGGAGTCCCTGTTTCTAAGCTTGCTAAAGACGAGAGTGAGCGTCTATTAAACATGGAAGATGTCTTGCATAACCGTGTTATTGGGCAGTCTGAAGCTGTGAAATCTATTTCTAAAGCCATTCGACGTGCTCGCGCAGGATTGAAAGATCCAAAACGTCCAATTGGCTCATTTATCTTCTTAGGACCAACTGGTGTTGGTAAAACAGAATTAGCTCGAGCAGTAGCTGAATCTATGTTTGGTGAAGAAGATGCTATGATTCGAATCGACATGTCTGAATATATGGAGAAACACTCTACTTCTCGTCTGGTTGGTTCACCTCCTGGATATGTTGGGTATGAAGAAGGAGGACAATTAACAGAAAAAGTTCGCCAAAAGCCTTATTCTGTTATTCTGTTAGATGAGATTGAAAAAGCTCACCCAGATGTTTTCAACACTCTTTTACAAGTCCTTGAAGACGGGCGGTTAACGGACTCTAAAGGCCGCACAGTAGACTTCCGTAATACAGTTATCATTATGACTTCAAACGTTGGGGCTACTGAACTGAAGACGAACAAATATGCTGGTTTTACAATGGGAGATGCAAGTCAAGATTATAAAGATATGAAATCTAAAGTGATGGAAGAAATGAAACGTGCTTTCAGACCTGAGTTCTTGAACCGTATTGATGAAATCATTGTCTTCCATTCTCTAGAGAAGAAACACATGAAGGAAATTGTCACTTTAATGGTTAATCAGTTACAGAAACGTCTTACTGAATTAGAAGTTGACTTTACCCTTACAGATAAAGCTCTTGATAAAATTGCGGATGAAGGATTCGATCCTGAATATGGTGCTCGTCCATTACGCCGCTCTCTTCAGAAGAACGTTGAAGATCTTCTATCAGAAGAGCTATTAAGAGAGAATATTGCGATGGGCCAGAATGTTGTGATCGATGTCGATCATAACGGTGAATTTACTGTTTCAACACAATCGTAATTCAAAACGATAGATCATGAATAAATAATCATTTAAAATCGGAAGGTGAGAGCCTTCCGATTTTTTTAGTATAGGGTTTTGAGCTTGTCTCAAAAAGGTGAGGGTTGATTTAAATGGATAAAGCAGAAGCAAATGAGAGAAGAATAATCTATATACGTAAGGGTATGAGGTAAAATACGTAATGGTATTGTAAAAACATTGTAACTGATAAATGAATAAAACGTATGAGATAATAAGAAGAGTTACTATACTCTTCTTTGGAATAAGGGAGAGATCTTTTTGGCAAAACAGAAGTCGAAGTTTGTGTGTCAAGAATGTGGGTATGAAACCGCTAAGTGGATGGGGAAATGTCCTAGTTGTCATCAATGGAATACACTTGTTGAGGAACGAGTGGCATCGAAATCTACTGGAAGGCATACATTTGTAACAAGTGATGCACAAACTAGCAAGAAACCAGAAAAAATAACAGCAATCGAAACTAAGGAAGAACCTCGAATAAAAACAGGTATGCCAGAAGTGAATCGGGTCTTAGGTGGTGGCATTGTACCAGGTTCTCTTGTCTTAATTGGCGGTGACCCCGGAATAGGGAAATCGACCTTGTTGCTACAGGTGTCTTCTCAACTTGCTCATACAAAGGATGTAAGCGTCCTTTATATATCAGGAGAGGAATCGACAAGACAGACGAAATTAAGAGCAGACCGTTTAGGTGTATTGTCTGATGATCTTTATGTTCTAGCAGAAACGAATATGATGGATGTGGCTCATCATATTGATCAGATTCAACCTTCCTTTGTTGTTATTGATTCCATACAAACTATATATAAAGAAGAAGTAAATTCTGCACCTGGCAGTGTGTCGCAAGTTCGTGAATGTACAAGTGAGCTAATGCGCATAGCTAAGAACAAAGGGATTCCAATCTTCATTGTTGGACACGTCACGAAAGAAGGATCGATTGCAGGTCCAAGATTGCTCGAACACATGGTAGACGCTGTACTTTATTTTGAAGGGGAGCGTCACCACACTTTTCGGATTCTACGCAGCGTGAAGAACCGATTTGGTAGTACACATGAGATGGGCATTTTCGAGATGAAGGAAGAAGGACTAAGAGAAGTAGCCAACCCCTCAGAAATCTTTCTAGAAGAGAGGTCTCAAGGGGCAGCAGGGTCTACCGTTGTTGCTTCTATGGAGGGGACGCGCCCTGTATTGGTTGAGATTCAGTCACTTATATCTCCTACGAGTTATGGGAATCCAAGGAGGATGGCTACTGGTTTAGATCATAACCGTGTACCTCTACTAATGGCTGTTTTAGAGAAGCGTGTAGGTTTGCTCTTACAGAACCAGGATGCATATGTGAAAGTAGCAGGTGGAGTAAAGCTTGATGAACCAGCTATTGACCTTGCAGTGGCTGTAAGTATTGCCTCAAGTTTTCAAGATCGTCCTTCTAAGCCTGACGATGTATTAGTTGGAGAAGTGGGGCTTACAGGAGAGATTCGCCGTGTTGCCCGTATAGAACAACGTGTACAGGAAGCGGCTAAATTAGGGTTCAAACGTGCAATTGTTCCTAAGAAAAATTTAAGCGGTTGGACCCTCCCTGACGACATCGAGATTATTGGAGTTAACTCAGTTCAAGAAGCTTTAAAAGCCACGTTGGGAGGCGCTTAGATGGAATGGGTTGAAGGAAGAGAATCCATGATAGGAGACATATTAAAATTTGTAGCCCCAGGTACGCCTTTACGTGAAGGTATAGATAATGTTCTTCGCGCCAACACAGGGGGACTTATTGTTCTAGGCTATAATGATAAAGTGCAACAACTTGTAGATGGTGGCTTTCATATTCAGTCATCGTTTACGCCTGCACATTTGTACGAACTGGCGAAAATGGATGGAGCCCTTATCTTAAATGAGAAAGCTTCTGAAATACTTTTTGCTAATGCGCAGTTAATTCCTGACCCGTCAATCTCTTCAACAGAAACAGGAATGCGACATAGAACTGCAGAGCGAGTTGCTAAACAAACTGGTGAACTTGTCATTGCTATTTCTCAAAGGCGAAATGTTATTACGCTTTATAAAAGCAATTTAAAGTACTCCTTAAAAGATATAGGAGTTATTCTTACAAAGGCCAATCAAGCTATGCAAACGTTGGAGAAATACAAAAACGTACTGGATCAAGGTGTTACAAACTTAGGGGCTTTAGAATTTGAAGAAATGGTGACCTTTTCAGAGGTATTGCAAGTGATCCATCGCATAGAGATGGTTTTACGCATAAAAAACGAAATTCTAGGGTATGTAAATGAACTAGGTACTGAAGGACGTTTGATACAGTTACAGCTAACAGAGCTAGTATCTAATATTGAGAATGAAGCGCGTCTGTTGTTGAAGGATTATAGTAAGTATGGAGATTATGAACCCCATTATATATTGAAGAAACTACAAGAAGTTAGCAATACAGAACTAATGGAAGATGCAAAGGTCTTGAAACTGCTCGGATATCCTTCTTCTACAAAAGTAGATGATCCGGTGACTCCTAGGGGATATAGAATCCTGGATAAAATACCTCGTTTACCTTTCTTAATTGTTGAATCCATGGTGGAAGAGTTTGGAACATTAAACGATGTCGTTAAGGCTTCTGCGAAGGAACTTGTGAAAGTAGATGGTATTGGTGAGGTCAGGGCTGGTAAGATCAAAGAGGGGTTAAACCGCATCCAAGAGCAATTGTTTATAGACCGCCATATTTAGTCACACAATTGACACATTTATTGATGTCTGCTATGATATAACGTTCATCAATTGACTATATTTGTAAGGTGTGATACGGTTTCGACTATATAGACGGATTTTATTCTTTTATTATATTTTTTAGAAAACTTGGTAATACTGCATGTTAGGAGGTGACCGTGGTGCTTAAGAGAGTGGTCCAATTATTTATTGTTATCGCAGGTGGTACTATAGGATTTTTGTTTATACCGGACCTGATTGTTGGTCTGTCAGATGTGCCGCAAGAATCCTGGATGGCCAATGAGTACATCGGGATGGTGTTAGGAGCCATAATATTATATTTATTAACATTTTGGTTTGTCGATTATATCGTCAATTTCTTTATGTGGGTAGAAGAAACGCTTGTTAAAGTTCCTGTGGCAGATCTGTTGTTTGGGAGTTTAGGTCTTATTGTAGGGTTAATCGTAGCATTTTTGGTTAATATCCCTCTTCAGGATAACCCTATATTAGTAGTGTCGCAGGTGTTGCCGATCTTCCTAACGGTTATTTTAGGTTATTTAGGCTTCCAAGTAGGTTTTAAACGACGAGATGAATTCAATAATCTCCTTTCATTAGCGAACAAAAAGGAAAAAGAAAAAGATCGTAAGAAATCAACGGATCAGGATGATGAGGAGTCAGATCTTGCTCCTAAGACAAAGATCTTAGACACAAGTGTTATTATTGATGGCCGAATCGCTGATATTTGCCAAACTCATTTTCTTGAGGGGACGATTTTAATTCCGCAGTTCGTTTTAGAAGAATTGCAGCATATTGCAGATTCTTCAGATGTTCTGAAGCGGAATAGAGGCCGTAGAGGCTTGGATGTTCTTAACCGAATGCAAAAGGAACTTCCAGTTAATGTGGAAATCTACGAAGGTGATTTTGAAGATGTTCAAGAAGTGGATAGTAAGCTCGTGAAATTAGCGAAACTCATTAATGGTATAGTGGTTACCAATGACTTTAACTTAAATAAAGTTTGCGAGTTTCAAAATGTTCAAGTCCTGAATATAAATGATTTAGCTAATGCCGTTAAGCCAGTAGTGTTACCTGGTGAAGAACTTACGGTTCAGGTTATTAAAGACGGAAAAGAACAGAATCAGGGTGTGGCTTACCTCGATGACGGAACGATGATCGTTGTAGAAGAAGGTAAAGATTATATTGGACGTACGATTGAAGTTCTTGTTACAAGTGTACTTCAGACCTCTGCTGGTCGAATGATTTTTGCCAAGCCTAAACTACTTGAAAAAGCCTTGTAAGTAGAGTATAAACGAAATAGAGTTTCTCAAAAGTGATAACAGTACTGTTATCGCTTTTGTTTTGTTTAAAGCATTTATTATTACACATTTAGGATGGGATCTATGAGTTCGTATCAAGTTATAATACTAGCTGCTGGCCAGGGGAAGCGGATGAAGGTTGGGCAGAATAAACAGTTTTTATCCATACACGGAAAACCGCTTCTCATTCATACAATTGAAGCTTTTACGCAAGATCTTTCATGCGAACAACGTATTGTAGTCATTAACCCAAACGAACGGACGCAGATAGAACGTTTATTAGAAAGGTATGGCTATTTAAATCAGGTTACGCTTATTGATGGAGGCGAAGAACGCCAAGATAGTGTGTACGCTGGTCTTCAGGCTATAAATGGAGACTCTATCGTTCTGATCCATGATGGAGCGAGACCTTTTGTTAAGAGGGAATCAATACGGGAGCTGGTAAATGAGGCCGGGGACCATGGTGCGGCTCTTTTGGCTGTACCAGTAACGGATACGATTAAACAATATCAATCGGGAAGCCTTAAAACGTTGAAACGAGATGAGCTTTATGCGGCTCAAACACCGCAAGCTTTTCGTTATGAATTAATTCTTTCAGCTCATGAGCAGGCAAAAGAAGAACATTACCTTGGGACAGATGATGCTTCTTTGGTTGAAAGGCTTGGGCAGAACGTCGAAGTAGTACAAGGAAGTTATGATAATATTAAGCTTACAACGCCTGAAGATATAGAAAAAGCTGAAACGATTATAAATAAGCGTACTGCTGGGATAGAAGCGAAGGAGGAAAAGGAAATGTTTCGTGTAGGGCAAGGATTTGATGTTCACCAGTTAGTAGAAGGTAGACCTTGTATCATTGGGGGAGTTGAGATCCCTTATGAAAAAGGTCTGCTCGGTCATTCTGATGCCGATGTTTTATTACATACGGTGGCAGATGCTTGTTTAGGAGCTATTGGAGAAGGTGATATTGGAAAGCACTTTCCGGATACAGATCCTGAGTTTAAGGATGCCGACTCTGTGAAGCTGCTTGAACATGTATGGGGGATTGTAAAAGAAAAAGGGTATGAACTAGGGAATATAGATTGTACCATCATCGCACAAGCACCAAAGATGTCACCTCATACAACAGCCATGCAAACCAATATTGCGCGCATACTAGAGGCAGAAACGTCACAAATTAACGTTAAAGCCACAACTACGGAAAAACTCGGTTTTCCTGGTCGTAAAGAAGGAGTAGCAGCACAAGCCACGGTTTTACTTACACGCTCAAAATCGCTATAATGAGCAAGGTAAATAACAAAATTCGTTTATCAAGCACGTGCTTGAGATGATAAAATGAAAGTAGACTATCATTCGCTAGAAAGAAGGGGAATTATTCATGACAAATGAAATTCGCGTGCGTTATGCGCCTAGTCCGACAGGTCATTTACATATCGGAAATGCGCGTACAGCACTTTTCAATTATTTATATGCACGTCACCATGGCGGTAAATTTATTATTCGTATTGAGGATACGGATGAGAAGCGTAACGTTGCTGGTGGAGAACAGAGCCAGATGGAATTCTTAAAATGGCTGGGAATCGATTGGGATGAGAGCGTTGATGTCGGTGGAGACTACGGTCCTTATCGTCAAATGGAACGTTTAGACCTGTACCAGCAGTACATTGATGAACTATTGGACAAGAATCTTGCATATAAATGTTATGTGACAGAAGAAGAATTAGAAGCAGAGCGTGAAGCTCAGCGTGCTCGAGGCGAGGTACCGAAGTATTCAGGTGCACATCGTGACCTTACAGAAGAGCAGATCAAACAATTTGAAGCTGAAGGCCGTCAGCCTAGTATTCGTATTAGAGTTCCAGAAGGGGTTACGTATAAGTTCAATGACCTTGTTCGTGGAGAGATTACGTTTGAATCAAATGACTTTGGAGATTGGGTTATTGCGAAGAAAAATGGCACGCCAACGTATAATTTCGCAGTAGCAGTTGACGATTATCTTATGAAGATTACAGATGTCCTACGTGGAGAAGAGCATATTTCCAATACGCCAAAACAAATGATGGTTTATGATGCTCTTGGTTGGGAAGCACCTCGCTTTGGTCATATGGCTTTAATCTTAAATGAACAACGCAAGAAGTTAAGTAAACGCGATGAGCATATTCTTCAGTTTATTGGTCAGTATGAGAAATTGGGCTATCTACCTGAAGCCTTATTCAATTTCATTACATTGCTTGGTTGGTCTCCGGTAGGGGAGGAAGAAATCTTTACCGCTGAACAACTTATAGAAATCTTTGACCCTTCACGTTTATCATCTTCACCAGCAGTATTTGATCCTCAGAAGTTAAAGTGGATTAACAACCAATATGTTAAAGCATCAAGTTTAGATCGTATTGTAGACCTTGCACTTCCTCACCTTGTGGAAGCGGGACGACTTTCTGAAGATATGAGTGAAGATCAACGTGCATGGGCACGCGAGCTAATTTCCTTATATCAAGAACAACTAAACTATGCAGCTGAGATTGTGGAGCTGACTGAACTATTCTTCAAAGAGGAAATTGACTATGACGAAGAAGCTATGGCTGTCTTAAAAGAAGAGCAAGTACCAGAAGTGCTTGAGACTTATAGTGCCAAACTTGATGAATTAGAAGCTTTTGAGCCAGATGCCATTAAAAAAGCGGTTAAAGCTGTTCAAAAAGAAACAGGGCATAAAGGGAAGAAGCTTTTCATGCCAATACGTGTGGCGACAACTGGTCAGACTCATGGGCCTGAATTACCGAACGCCATCCATTTGCTTGGAAAAGAGACGGTTCAAAAACGCTTAAAAAATGCTGTAGAGCAGCTTCAAGCATAGAAGTTCACATTTTCCGAGAAATATAATATATTAGCATTAATAACCTAGAACGTTGAAGAGGAGAAGTAAAGGGATCGCTCCTTTCTTGCAGAGACAATCACCGAGGCTGAAAGTGGTTGAAGGAGCTCCTTTGAAATGCACCTCTGAGTCTCTTGTTGAATTTTAGTAAACAAGAGCGGTACTCTCCCGTTATGAGAGGCGAGTTGGAGATAAGTACGTTTTGTCTCAAACAGAGTGGAACCGCGCATGAAGCGTCTCTGTGTTTTTATAAGCACAGAGGCGCTTTTTTTCTGTCTCGCATAAGGGTTTACCGCCTGCTCACCTTTTTCTCATGATGATGTAATGGAGGGATATGAATGGGACTTTTCCAAATGCTCAAGGAAGATGTTGATGTTGTATTTGATCAAGACCCGGCTGCTAGAAGTCGTTTTGAAGTAATCTTAACCTATTCAGGTTTACATGCAATATGGGGGCATCGACTTGCACATGCCTGCTATATTAAAAAGTTTTTCTTTTTAGCAAGAGTCATCTCGCAACTAAGTCGTTTTTTCACAGGAATTGAAATCCATCCAGGTGCCAAGATTGGTCGTCGATTCTTTATTGATCACGGCATGGGTGTTGTCATTGGGGAGACGTGTGAAATCGGAGATAACGTGACCATATTCCAAGGCGTTACGTTAGGTGGAACGGGGAAAGAGAAGGGCAAACGTCACCCAACTCTTAAGGATCATGCCCTTGTGGCTACCGGAGCAAAAGTGCTTGGTTCGATTACGATCGGAGAGAATTCAAAAGTAGGAGCGGGATCTGTTGTACTTAACGATGTACCCGATCACTCAACTGTTGTAGGAATCCCAGGAACCATAGTTATACGAAATGGGAAGAAAGTACGTAAAGACTTAGATCACCATAAAATGCCTGACCCAGTCGCTGATCGTTTTAAAAAGATGGATGAAGAAATTACTCGCTTACAAAAACAAATAGAAGATATGAAACAAGGAGTGAACAATAATGGGGATTCAGATTTATAACACCCTTACACGTCAAAAAGAAGCGTTTCAACCAATTGAAGAAGGAAAGGTACGTATGTATGTGTGTGGTCCAACGGTTTACAACTACATTCATATAGGGAATGCGCGACCTGCTATTGTATTTGATACGGTTCGTAAATATTTTCAGTATCAGAATTACGACGTACATTACGTTTTAAACTTTACAGATGTAGATGACAAATTAATTAAAGCGGCTAACGAATTAGGCTCTGATGTGCCAGAAATTGCAGAGCGATTCATCGAAGCCTATAAAGAGGATGTAGGAGCATTCGGTGTAGAAGAAGCAATAGATCATCCTCGGGTAACTGAAAACATGGCTGAGATTATAGAATTTATCAATACATTAGTGGAGAAAGGTCATGCGTATGAATCAGGGGGAGACGTTTACTTCCGAACTCGCTCCTTTGATTCTTATGGCAAGCTATCTCAACAATCCATTGATGAACTTAGAACGGGGGCACGAATTGAAGTGGGGGAGAAGAAAGAAGACCCACTTGATTTCACCTTATGGAAAACAACAAAAGATGGAGAAATTGCTTGGGAAAGCCCTTGGGGAGAAGGACGACCTGGTTGGCATATAGAGTGTTCCGCTATGGCAAAGAAATACCTTGGGGACACGATTGACATTCACGCAGGGGGGCAAGACTTAACGTTTCCTCACCACGAAAATGAAATTGCCCAATCTGAGGCGTGTAACGGTAAGCAGTTTGCAAACTACTGGATGCACAACGGATATATCAAGATAGAGAACGAGAAAATGTCTAAATCTCTCGGAAATTTTGTACTTGTTCATGATATCATTAAGCATCACGACCCTCAGGTTATTCGATTCTTTATGCTTAGCGTTCATTACCGTCACCCAATCAACTTCAGTGAAGCATTGCTTGAGGGGGCTAAGAACAGCTTAGACCGTATAAAGAATGCTTATGAAAACCTAGAGCACCGTAAACAGTCAGCTACAAATCAAACAGATGATGACGAACAGTGGATCCAAAAGGTAGAAGCTTACAAGAACACATTTATTGAAGAGATGAATGATGATTTTAATACAGCTAACGCTATTTCTGTACTGTTTGATCTCACTAAAGATGCAAACGTGTATTTACAATCCACTCACACATCGGAAAACGTTATTGCCACATTCCAACATACATTGTCTGAATTAGCAGAAGTGTTAGGAATTCGCGTAGCGGGGGAAGATGAGTTGCTTGATGAAGAAGTTGACGCCTTAATTCAAGAGCGAATTGATGCAAGGAAGAATCGTAATTTCCAAAGAGCTGATGAAATACGAGATGACTTAAAAGACCGCGGCATCATTTTAGAGGATACACCTCAAGGTACACGCTGGAAGAGAGGTTAATATGAATCATCAAACAGTAGATGTTAGACAGATGAAGAGTCTAACCCTCGCCTACATGGGTGATGTAGTATATGAACAGTTTGTCAGGGAGCATTTAATTCGGAGCGGGAGTGTGAAGCCGCAGCAATTGCACCAAGCTGCGGTACGCTTTGTCTCCGCTAAATCTCAGGCTGCTGTCATTCGCTATTGGTTAGATGAACAGCTGTTAACAGAAGCAGAAGAAGGAATCGCTAGAAGGGGAAGGAACGCGAAAAGCGGTTCGACTCCTAAGAATACAGATGTACAAACCTATCGTTATAGCACAGCGTTTGAAGCGCTGTTAGGGTATCTGTATTTCATGCAACAAAGAGACCGACTATATGAGTTGGTTGATCTTGCTATACAATACGTAGAAGAAAGGAGCGCGACATCATGAAAGAAGAATGGATTATAGGAAAAAATGCCGTTTCAGAAGCATTAAAATCAGGACGATCGATTAATAAAGTCATGATTTCTGATCAACTTCAGCATAAGGCGACTCAATCTCTTCAAAAGGTCGCTAAAGAAAACGGTGTCCAAGTCCAAAAAGTACCCAAGAAAAAAATAGATCAATTGGTAGAAGGTAGCCACCAGGGTGTTATAGCATCCGTAGCGGCGTATAGCTACAGTGAGCTAGATGATCTGTTTGATCACGCGCACCGTAAAGGGGAGTCCCCTTTCTTCTTAATTCTTGATGAAATAGAGGATCCTCATAATTTAGGTTCCATCCTTCGCACAGCAGATGCCGCGGGTGTACATGGGGTCATTATTCCAAAAAGACGTTCCGTAGGATTAACGGCTACTGTAGCGAAGACATCCACAGGAGCAATAGAGTACATTCCAGTTGTGCGTGTGACGAATTTAGCGCGAACAATTGAAGATTTGAAGAAAGAACATGTATGGGTGGTAGGAACAGATGCTAAAGGAGAAGAGGACTACCGACAACTAAAAGGGGACATGCCAATTGCGCTTGTCATTGGGAGTGAAGGAAAAGGGATTAGTCGATTAGTAAAAGAAAAATGCGACTGGTCTGTTCGCCTGCCAATGGTTGGTCAAGTAACCTCTCTTAATGCTTCTGTTTCGGCTAGTTTGCTTATGTATGAAATACACAGGAAGCGCCACCCATTGGATGAGTAATAATGGTAGTTCTCATTGTAGATGGATACAACATTATAGGGGCCTGGCCGGAACTTCAATCCTTAAAAGATCATGACCTTGGCCAAGCCCGTGATCTATTAATTGAAAAGATGGCCGAATATCGAGCTTTTTCCAAATACAGAGTAATCGTGGTCTTTGATGCATACTATGTTCAAGGTATAGAGAAAAAGCGAAAAGATTATGACGTAGAAATTGTTTTTACAAGAGAAAATGAAACAGCAGATGAGCGAATAGAAAAGCTGGTTCAGGAAGTTAAAAACATTCGAACCCAAGTGTATGTGGCAACATCTGACTACACCGAACAACGAACGATATTTGCACAAGGCGCTCTGCGCTTATCAGCAAGAGAACTTCATATTGAGATGAAAAATATAGAAAAAGAGATTCAAAACGAGGTAAAGTCTTATAATCAGGTTCAAAACAAGTCTAAAATACCGATAAAAAAAGAAGTGTTAGATGTGTTTGAAAAGTGGAGGAGAGGCGAAAAGTAATGCCAGGTTGTGTTGACGCTTTTGAAACGCTTACTGTATAATATTTCTATATCGAGTGTAGTACGGTCGGGGGGAATCCTTACGTGATCATCGGACAAGTGGAGAAGGACATCAAGGATTTGGATTTTGAGCAAATGTCAGACGAAGATGTCGTTGTTTATGTGCATAAAGGAGATAGTCGAGCTTTAGAACATTTGATTAATAAGTATAAAAATTTTGTACGTGCTAAAGCCCGCACATATTTTCTAATTGGCGCAGACCGAGAAGATATTGTGCAGGAAGGAATGATCGGATTGTATAAAGCAATTCGAGATTACCAAGAGGACAAACTTTCCTCGTTTAAAGCCTTCGCAGAATTATGTGTAACTCGCCAAATTATAACTGCCATTAAAACTGCCACTAGACAGAAACATATACCTCTTAACTCATATGTTTCTTTAGACAAACCCATCTATGATGAAGAGTCCGATCGAACATTGTTGGACGTAATAGCCGGTGCAAAAGCTTTAGATCCCGAAGAATTGGTTATAAACCAAGAACGGTTTGGTGACATGGAATATAAAATGTCAGAATTATTAAGTGATTTAGAAAGAAAGGTTCTGAGTTTATATTTAGATGGCAGATCTTATCAGGAGATCTCGGTAGATTTAAACCGCCATGTTAAGTCCATCGATAATGCGCTACAACGGGTAAAGAGAAAGCTCGAGCGATACCTTGAAATCAGCGAAATTACGCTCTGACGCTACGTTGACAGCCTTATAATCCCATGGTACATTAATGGAAGTGACTAAAACCCTGGAATGGGGCGGAGAAAAATGCGAAATAAGGTAGTCTTAGCGTGTGTTGAATGTGCAAGTCGTAACTACTCAACAAATAAGAACTCGAGCATCAATCCTGAGCGACTTGAAGCACGAAAGTATTGTAAGAATTGCGGCAAACACACCCTGCACCGGGAGACAAAATAACGAGGAAGCCTTACGGGTGAAAGTTTGGGGGTACTAGCATGTTCAAGTTTTTCAAAAACGTTTCTCGAGAAATGCAAAAAGTCAGTTGGCCTAAAGGGAAAGAACTTTCTAAATACACTGTAACGGTTATTTCAACCGTGGCTTTTGTTGCTGTCTTCTTTGCAGTAGTAGACTTAGGGATTTCGTGGATTCTTGAATTGATTACCGAATAAAGCACTTATGTTTATGTTATAATGTTATTAATACGTTTCTTGCTCAAAAAACCCGTTTAACGGGTTTTTTCATGTTGATCAAAAAACGAAACTTAACAATGAGGGAGGGAAGGGCAAACCGTTTGTCCTGAAACTATGGAAAAAAGATGGTATGTTGTACACACTTATTCTGGTTACGAGAATAAAGTGAAAACAAATTTAGAGAAACGTGTGGACTCTATGGGGATGGAAGATAAAATCTTCCGTGTAATTGTCCCTGAAGATGAAGAAACGGAAATTAAGAACGGTAAACGCAAGACCGTAAAAAAGAAGACTTTCCCCGGCTATGTGTTAGCGGAAATGGTAATGACAGATGATTCTTGGTATGTTGTGCGCAACACACCAGGAGTAACAGGTTTCGTTGGATCTACTGGTTCAGGTTCGAAGCCTACCCCTCTCTTGGAAGAAGAAATGGAAACAGTTCTTAAGCGAATGGGGATGGATGAGCCGCTTCAAGATATTGGTTTTGAAGTGAAAGAGAGTGTCCGAGTAACAGAAGGGCCTTTCGCAAACTTTACTGGTTCTATTGAATCCATTGATTTGGACAAGCAAAAGGTCAAAGTACACGTTAATATGTTCGGGCGCGAAACCCCGGTTGAGCTTGAGTTCTCTCAAATTGAAAAATTATAATGGGGGACCCCTTGCATTCTTTCTGGAAAAATGCTAGAATTTTTATGTTCTTAATGCCTCGAGAAAGAGGATTTATGTGTATATGATTGAGTGGGAGGGGGATACCCCCTGTAACCACATCACGGACTTAAGGAGGTGTGTCTCGTGGCTAAAAAAGTTATTAAAGTTGTAAAACTACAGATTCCTGCAGGTAAAGCCAACCCGGCTCCACCAGTTGGACCAGCACTAGGTCAAGCAGGTGTTAACATCATGGGTTTCTGTAAGGAATTTAACGCACGTACAGCAGATCAAGCTGGTATGATCATTCCGGTTGAAATTACGGTGTTTGAAGACCGTTCATTTACATTCGTCACTAAAACTCCGCCTGCTGCCGTTCTTCTTAAAGATGCGGCTGGCATTAAATCCGGATCAGGCGAACCGAACCGCAATAAAGTTGCAACAATTAAGCGCGACAAAGTACGCGAAATTGCTGAAACAAAAATGCCTGACCTAAATGCTGCTAACGTGGATGCAGCTATGCGCATGGTTGAAGGTACAGCGCGTAGCATGGGACTTGTTATCGAGGACTAATCCCACAGCGGCTCTGGATTGAGTAAGGTTGCGAGGTGGGGGATTTCCGCATTTCGCAACCTTTATTCGTGGGAGGTAAAACCGTTAAAACCACAACGAGGAGGAAAATGAAATGGCTAAAAGAAGCAAAAGATACCAAGAAGCTTTAAAATTAGTAGATAAATCAAAAGCTTACGACTCTCAAGAAGCAGTCAAGCTTGTTAAAGAAACATCAAAAGCAAACTTTGATGAAACAGTTGAGGCAGCTTTCCGTCTAGGGGTAGACCCTAAGAAAGCAGACCAACAAATCCGTGGCGCTATGGTACTACCACACGGAACTGGTAAATCCCAGCGTGTTCTAGTTTTCGCTAAAGGTGATAAAGCGAAAGAAGCAGAAGCGGCGGGTGCAGACTTCGTAGGTGAACAAGACCTAATCAACCAAATCAACCAAGGTTGGTTTGAATTTGATGTAGTTGTAGCAACTCCAGACATGATGGCTGAAGTTGGTAAACTAGGTCGCGTACTTGGACCAAAAGGTCTAATGCCTAACCCTAAAACAGGAACTGTAACATTCGATGTTGAAAAAGCTGTTAACGAAATCAAAGCAGGTAAAGTTGAATACCGCGTTGATAAAGCAGGAAACATCCATGTGCCAATTGGTAAAGTTTCCTTTGAAAATGACAAATTAGTTGAGAACTTCACAGCGATCACTGAAACGCTAATGAAGGCGAAGCCTCAGGCTGCTAAAGGAACTTACATGCGTAACGCATCAGTAGCTTCCACTATGGGACCTGGTGTACGCGTAGACATTTCTTCTTTCAAAAGCTAATTTGGCATTGACTTTTCAATAGCGCTTAGCTATAATATTCAATGTTGCAAATATGAATACGTTATACCGTAGACAGTAGGTGCGCTTGTCGCTTAATTTCCTACCGAGGTGTGTTGATATACGTGATAGTTGTTCGCCGATAGCTATCATCAACTCATGTGCCTTCTCGTCTACCTTGAAGGCACATTTTTTATGACTTATATCGCGAGCCTTTTATGAACCTTGGCACCCTAACGGTATGATGAAAAGTCAATAGGAGGTGGAACGATGAGCAGAATTATTGAACACAAGAAACAGCTTGTTTCTGAAATTGCTGATAAACTTCAGAACAGTAAATCTACAGTACTTGTAGATTACCGCGGGCTAGACGTTGATACGGTAACGAATCTTCGTGAACAACTTCGTGAAGCTGGCGTAGACTTCAAAGTGTATAAAAACACAATGACTCGCCGTGCGACAGCAGAAGCAAACTTAACTGAGCTTGATGAGGTATTAGTTGGACCAACAGCACTTGCATTTAGCGAGGACGACGCTGTATCCCCTGCTAAAATCATCAACGGCTTCGTTAAAGAAAACGACGCTCTTGAAATCAAAGGCGGCGTGATCGAAGGTAGTGTCGCAAGCGTTGAGCAAATCAAAGAACTTGCAGAACTACCAGACGCAAACGGACTTGTATCTATGCTACTTTCTGTACTACAAGCTCCAATGCGCAACTTCGCACTTGCAACAAAAGCAGTTGCAGACCAAAAAGAAGAACAAGGCGCTTAATAGCCTGATAGGCACGTCTAATAATTATATTTATTACAAGGAGGATATATCATGACTAAAGAACAAATTATCGACGCGATCAAAGAAATGAACGTTCTTGAACTTAATGATTTAGTAAAAGCAATTGAAGAAGAATTTGGAGTAACTGCTGCAGCACCTGTAGCTGTAGGTGGCGGCGCTGAAGAAGCTGCTGAAGAGCAAACTGAATTTGACGTTGTTCTTGAAGACGCTGGTTCTTCTAAGATCAAAGTAGTTAAAGCAGTTCGCGAAATCACTGGACTTGGACTTAAAGATGCTAAAGACTTAGTAGATAACGCTCCAAAACCAGTTAAAGAAGGCATCGCTAAAGAAGAAGCTGAAGAAATGAAAGCTAAGCTTGAAGAAACAGGCGCTAAGATCGAACTTAAGTAAGAGAAAGCACAAAAAGCTCGCTGGATAACGGCGAGCTTTGCTTTTGTTATACATTAGGTTTTTAGCCTTTTACTAAAAAGAATCTTATGTAAAACATAGTGCAAGATGGGTAGGTGTTATGGATGGCAGAACACTATTATTCAAGAAATCCTGAATCTAAGAGTGCTCCAAAGTCATGGACGTTCAACTTACGAGGAAGAACGCTTAACTTTAGCACAGATCAAGGAGTATTTTCTAAAGACGAAGTAGATTTTGGGTCTAGAACCTTAATAGAAACGTTTGCTGAACCAGAGATCAATGGAGAATTTCTTGATCTGGGCTGTGGATATGGCCCCATAGGTCTTTCCCTCGCTCTGGATTTCCCAGATCGTAAAGTTGTTATGGTAGATGTTAACGAGCGAGCGACTCAATTAGCTCAAGACAACGCAGCAAAGAATAACGTAAAGAATGCAGATATATTACAAAGTGACCAATTTTCTGCTATACAACATCAGAGCTTTGCGGCAATCGTAACGAATCCACCAATTAGAGCAGGAAAGAAAGTTGTTCATTCCATGTTCGATCAAAGTCACCAGGCTCTTCTGCCAGGAGGCGAATTGTGGGTTGTCATTCAAAAAAAGCAAGGTGCTCCATCTGCTAAGCAACATTTAGAAGAGTTATTCGACCAGGTAACTATTGAAAAGAAGGCAAAAGGTTACTTTATTCTCAAGGCTAAAAAGTTTGACTCGGAAATTTAGTTGTGATAGTATTGAAAAATGCCAATATATAAGTTTCTATGTCAAGAGTTTTTTTAAACTTTTTGCGTATAAATGCCTTCCGTTAGGCAAGACTGGTAAAATCGAATAAACAAATCGTATATTGTGGTTTTCTTATAGAAACCCTTTTTTCTTTTGTCTAACGCTAAGGAAAACGGAATTGTTCAATTACACTTGTCTTGTACGAGTGTAACTATAGATTAACCTGGTGCAGGAGTGATCCTTCTGTGCTAGCTAGTTCGGCATGCCATTTTTGCCGGACAATTTTTTCTTTATTAAAATGCTTGATTTGAGGGGTGAATCAGTTGACAGGTCAACTAGTTCAGTATGGACGACACCGCCAGCGCAGAAGTTATGCGCGTATCAGCGAAGTTCTCGAATTACCAAATTTAATTGAAATTCAAACCGCTTCTTATGATTGGTTCTTAGAAGAAGGTTTGAGGGAGATGTTCCAAGACATTTCACCAATTGAGGACTTTACAGGTAATCTTTCACTAGAGTTCGTAGATTACACTCTAGGAGAGCCAAAGTATCCTGTAGATGAATCAAAAGATCGGGATGTCACATATTCAGCTCCTCTTCGCGTTAAAGTACGCTTGCTCAATAAAGAAACTGGCGAAGTTAAAGAGCAGGAAGTGTTTATGGGTGATTTCCCACTAATGACTGGTACAGGTACTTTCGTCATTAATGGTGCAGAGCGTGTAATCGTATCTCAGTTAGTTCGTTCTCCAAGCGTCTACTTTAATCCTAAAGTTGATAAGAACGGTAAGAGAGGGTATACAGCTACTGTAATCCCAAACCGTGGTGCTTGGTTAGAATTTGAAACAGATGCAAAAGACGTAGTTCACGTACGTATTGATCGTACCCGTAAACTTCCGATTACAGTCTTATTGCGTGCATTAGGCTTTGGTACAGACCAAGAGATTATCGATCTAATTGGTGAAAACCAATACCTGAAGAATACGCTTGAGAAAGATAATACGGAAAACAGTGAAAAAGCTCTTTTAGAAATTTATGAGCGTCTTCGCCCTGGTGAACCACCAACAGTAGAAAATGCGAAGAGTTTACTTGTTTCACGCTTCTTTGATCCTAAGAGATATGATCTTGCACACGTTGGTCGTTACAAGATTAATAAGAAGTTGCACATCAAGAATCGCCTATTTAACCAAGTGTTAGCTGAGTCATTGGCTGATCCGGAAACAGGTGAAATCCTTGCAAACAAAGGGGATAAACTAGATCGTCGCCTATTGGATAAGATTCTACCATATCTTGAAGGTTCCGAAGAGAATCTTGGAGATGAATACGTAGAGCCCCATGATGGTGTGCTAGATGACCCTATGAAGATTCAAAACGTTAAGATTGTAGATCCTACAGACCCTGAAGGAGAGAGAACTCTTAACGTAATCAGTAACGCAAATGTTGATGACAGTACAAAGAACATCACGCCGTCTGACATTCTATCTGCAGTAAGTTACTTCTTTAACTTACTTCATGATGTAGGTGGCACGGACGATATTGACCACTTAGGTAACCGTCGTCTTCGTTCGGTTGGTGAGCTTCTGCAGAACCAATTCCGTATTGGTCTATCTCGTATGGAGCGTGTAGTACGTGAGCGTATGTCGATTCAAGATACTGCTTCTATTACACCACAACAACTGATTAACATTCGCCCAGTTATTGCATCTATTAAAGAGTTCTTTGGTAGCTCTCAGTTGTCTCAGTTCATGGACCAAACGAACCCGCTAGCAGAATTAACGCACAAACGCCGTCTTTCTGCATTAGGACCTGGTGGTTTAACACGTGAGCGTGCAGGTTTTGAAGTACGTGACGTACACTACTCTCACTATGGACGTATGTGTCCGATCGAAACGCCAGAGGGACCAAACATTGGTCTAATCAACTCACTTTCATCTTATGCGAAAGTAAATAAATTTGGGTTTATCGAAACACCATATCGTCGTGTTGACCCTGAAACAGGGAAAGTAACAGCCCGAATAGATTACTTGACTGCTGATGAAGAGGACAACTATGTAGTTGCTCAGGCAAACGCTAAGCTAGAAGAAGATGGATCGTTCCAAGACGAGGAAGTAATTGCTCGTTTCCGTGGTGAGAACACTGCAGTTAAGCGCGAACGTATTGACTACATGGACGTATCGCCGAAGCAGGTTGTTTCTGCAGCGACAGCATGTATTCCTTTCTTAGAAAACGATGACTCCAACCGTTCCCTAATGGGTGCGAACATGCAACGTCAAGCTGTACCTTTGATGGAACCTGAATCACCACTAGTTGGTACAGGTATGGAATATGTATCTGGTAAAGATTCTGGTGCTGCTGTTGTAGCTCACCATGAAGGTATCGTAGAACGTGTAGATGCTAAGGAAGTTCTGGTTCGTCGTATCTCAGTAGTAGACGGGAAGGAAGTTGAAGGCGACCTAGATCGTTATCGCTTCCAGAAATTTATCCGTTCAAACCAAGGTACTTGTTATAACCAGAAACCAATCGTTAGCGCTGGGGATCGTGTTGAAAAAGGAGAAATTCTTGCTGATGGTCCTTCCATGGAAAAAGGTGAGCTCGCATTAGGTAAAAACCCTCTTGTTGCCTTTATGACATGGGATGGTTATAACTATGAGGATGCGATTATCATGAGTGAACGCCTTGTCAAAGATGACGTTTACACTTCTATTCATATTGAAGAGTATGAATCAGAAGCTCGTGATACGAAATTAGGACCAGAAGAAATCACGCGTGATATCCCGAACGTGGGTGAAGATGCACTTAAAGATCTAGACGATCGCGGTATCATCCGTGTTGGTGCTGAAGTAAGTGATAGCGATCTGTTAGTAGGTAAAGTTACGCCTAAAGGTGTTACAGAGCTTTCAGCAGAAGAGCGTTTATTACATGCAATCTTTGGTGAGAAGGCACGTGAAGTACGTGATACTTCCCTGCGTGTACCACACGGAGCTGGCGGTATTGTACTTGACGTTAAAATCTTCAATCGTGAAGATGGAGACGAGCTTCCTCCTGGTGTAAACCAGTTGGTTCGCGTTTACATTGTACAAAAGCGTAAGATTTCTGAAGGTGACAAGATGGCCGGTCGTCACGGTAACAAAGGTGTAATCTCAAAGATCCTTCCTGAGGAAGATATGCCTTACCTACCAGACGGCACACCAGTTGATGTCATGTTAAACCCATTAGGTGTACCATCACGTATGAACATTGGTCAGGTACTCGAGTTACACTTAGGAATGGCTTCTCGCCTACTAGGTGTCCGTATGGCTACGCCAGTATTTGACGGTGCTCGTGAGGAAGACGTATGGGAAACGTTACAAGAAGCTGGTATGGCAAGAGATGCGAAAACAATTCTTTATGATGGACGTACTGGTGAACCGTTCGACAACCGTGTATCTGTAGGTGTCATGTACATGATTAAACTTGCACACATGGTTGATGACAAACTTCACGCGCGTTCTACTGGACCTTACTCCCTCGTTACGCAACAACCATTGGGTGGTAAAGCTCAATTTGGTGGTCAGCGTTTCGGTGAGATGGAAGTATGGGCACTTGAAGCATACGGTGCTGCATATACGCTACAAGAGATCTTAACTGTTAAGTCTGATGACGTTGTTGGACGTGTTAAAACGTATGAATCAATTGTCAAAGGTTCTAATGTACCTGAACCAGGCGTACCAGAATCATTTAAAGTATTGATCAAAGAGCTACAAAGTTTAGGTATGGACGTTAAGATGTTAACAGCAGATGAATCTGAAATTGATTTACGCGATATTGAAGAAGAAGAAGCGCAATCAGCAGAAAAGCTGAACGTTGAAGGCGATCCTAAAGACGAAATAGAGTAAGAGCTTATGACACTGGACTCTAAGCTTAGGGTAAAACCTGGAGATTATAAGGGAGGTAGGCCCCTTGCTAGATGTAAACAACTTTGAATATATGAAGATAGGTTTAGCTTCGCCTGATAAGATTCGTTCTTGGTCATTTGGTGAAGTGAAGAAACCAGAAACCATTAACTATCGTACGTTAAAGCCGGAGAAAGACGGCTTGTTCTGTGAACGTATTTTCGGTCCTACAAAAGACTGGGAATGTCATTGTGGTAAGTACAAACGTGTTCGTTACAAAGGAATCGTTTGTGATCGTTGTGGCGTAGAAGTAACCAAAGCGAAAGTACGTCGTGAGCGTATGGGGCACTTAGAATTAGCTGCCCCTGTCTCTCACATTTGGTACTTCAAAGGAATCCCAAGTCGTATGGGACTTGTTCTTGATATGTCACCTCGTGCTTTAGAAGAAGTGATTTATTTCGCGGCATATGTGGTAACAGATCAAGGGGATACAGCCCTTGAGAGAAAACAGTTGCTTTCTGAGAAAGAATACCGTACGTATCGTGAGAAGTACGGGAAGTCCTTCCAAGCTCTAATGGGTGCTGAAGCGATCCGTAAATTGCTTCAAGATATCGATTTAGAGAAAGAAGTAGAAACTCTTAAAGAAGAATTGAAAACGGCTCAAGGTCAGCGTCGTACTCGTGCTATTAAACGTTTAGAAGTACTTGAGGCTTTCCGTGGCTCAGGTAACGATCCATCTTGGATGATCTTAGATGTTCTTCCTGTAATCCCACCGGAAATTCGTCCGATGGTACAACTTGACGGTGGACGTTTTGCGACCTCCGATTTAAACGACCTATATCGTCGTGTGATTAACCGTAATAACCGTTTGAAGCGTCTATTAGATCTTGGAGCTCCTACAATTATCGTCCAAAACGAGAAACGTATGCTACAAGAAGCTGTAGATGCCTTGATTGATAACGGCCGACGTGGCCGTCCGGTTACTGGACCAGGGAATCGTCCTCTTAAGTCCCTTTCTCATATGCTAAAGGGTAAACAAGGTCGTTTCCGTCAGAACTTGCTAGGTAAACGTGTAGACTACTCTGGTCGTTCTGTAATCGTCGTTGGACCTAGTCTGAAGATGTATCAGTGTGGTTTACCAAAAGAAATGGCACTAGAACTATTTAAGCCTTTTGTAATGCGCGAACTAGTTGATCGCGGACTTGCACACAACATTAAGTCTGCTAAACGTAAAATTGAACGCATTCACCCAGAGGTTTGGGATGTTCTAGAAGAAGTGATTAAAGAGCACCCTGTTCTTCTAAACCGTGCCCCTACACTTCACCGCCTTGGTATCCAAGCGTTCGAACCTACTCTTGTAGAGGGACGTGCAATTCGCCTGCACCCACTAGTATGTACAGCGTATAACGCTGACTTTGATGGTGACCAAATGGCTGTTCACGTACCACTTTCTGCAGAGGCACAAGCAGAAGCTCGTATCTTAATGCTTGCTGCGCAGAACATCTTGAATCCTAAGGATGGAAAGCCAGTTGTTACTCCTTCACAGGATATGGTTTTAGGTAACTATTATCTAACACTAGAGCGCGAAGACGCAGTGGGTGAAGGGAAAGTATTTAAAGATACAAACGAAGCTCTAATTGCTTATCAGAATGGATATGTTCACTTACACACTCGTGTAGCTGTGCATGCTCGTTCATTAAATAACGGTACATTCACTGAAGAACAAAACACCCAGCTATTATTAACAACAGTTGGTAAGTTAATCTTCAACGAAATTCTACCTGAATCTTTCCCTTACATTAACGAACCAACTCAAAGTAACCTTGAAGGCAAAACGCCGGAAATGTACTTCATTGAGAAGGGGACAGATGTTAAAGAGGAAATTAAGAAACGTGATTTAGTTTCTCCATTCAAGAAGAAAATTCTTGGGAACATTATCGCAGAAGTCTTTAAACGCTTTAAGATTAGTGAAACATCTAAAATGCTTGACCGCATGAAAGATCTAGGTTTCGCTTACTCAACTAAAGCTGGTATCACTGTTGGTGTTTCTGACATCGTGGTACTTCCAGAGAAACAAACCATCCTTGAGGAAGCTCAAGGTAAAGTAGACAAAGTTATGAAGCAGTTCCGTCGTGGTTTGATTACAGATGATGAGCGTTATGATCGTGTTATCGCTATTTGGTCAGCGGCCAAAGATGATATTCAAGATCGACTAATGCATACACTTGATCCTGCCAACCCTATCTTCATGATGAGTGATTCCGGAGCTCGTGGTAACGCATCTAACTTCACGCAGTTAGCTGGTATGCGTGGTCTTATGGCCAACCCGGCTGGTAAGATCATCGAACTTCCAATCAAATCAAGTTTCCGTGAAGGTCTGACGGTTCTAGAGTACTTTATCTCTACACACGGTGCTCGTAAAGGTCTTGCCGATACAGCACTGAAAACAGCCGACTCAGGTTACCTTACTCGTCGTCTAGTTGACGTAGCACAAGATGTTATCGTTCGTGAAGACGATTGTGGCACTGATCGTGGCTTAGAAGTAGCTTCCCTTACTGAAGGTACGGAAATGATCGAACCACTTATTGATCGCCTGATTGGACGTACTGCGTTCAAGACGGTCCATCACCCAGAAACAGGCGAGGTAATGGCCACTCGTGATCAAATTATTACTGAAGACATGGCACGTTTAATTGTAGATGCGGGTGTTGAAAAAGTAACAATCCGTTCAGCATTTACATGTAACACACGCCATGGTGTATGTAAGAAATGTTACGGCCGTAACTTAGCAACAGGCTCAGAAGTAGAAGTGGGAGAAGCTGTTGGTATTATCGCTGCACAATCGATCGGTGAACCGGGTACACAGCTTACAATGCGTACCTTCCACACTGGTGGTGTTGCAGGGGATGATATCACACAAGGTCTTCCTCGTATCCAGGAGTTATTTGAAGCTCGTAACCCTAAAGGTCAAGCTGTAATCAGTGAGATCCATGGTACAGTAGAAGAAGTGAATGAAGTAAAAGAAAAACTTGAAATTACAGTTCAAGGCGAAGTCGAAAAGCGTAGCTATACAGCCCCATATGGTGCTCGCATGAAGGTTACGGTTGGAGACACTGTTCAAGCTGGTGAAGAGCTGACAGAAGGTTCTGTAGATCCAAAAGAATTACTGAAAATTCAAGGTGTAGAAGGCGTTGAAATGTATCTTCTACGTGAAGTTCAGAAAGTTTACCGTATGCAGGGTGTTGAAATCGGCGATAAGCACGTTGAAGTAATGGTGCGCCAGATGCTTCGCAAAGTTCGTGTACTTGACGCTGGTGATACGGATGTTCTTCCTGGTTCACTACTTGAGATCCACCAATTCCGTGAGGCAAACCGTGACGCACTTGTAGAAGGAAGCCAACCAGCGGTAGGTCGTCCTGTACTACTTGGAATCACGAAAGCATCGCTCGAAACAGATTCCTTCTTATCTGCTGCATCCTTCCAGGAAACAACTCGTGTCCTAACTGATGCTGCAATTAAAGGAAAACGTGACGAATTGCTAGGACTTAAAGAAAATGTTATTATTGGTAAGTTGGTTCCGGCCGGTACGGGTATGCCTCGCTATCGTTCAGTACAACCAGCATCCGATGAATTAACAGAAGATATGATTAAAGCTGAAGAGCCTGAAGAGATCACACAGTCTTAATTTAGAAATAGTAAGCTGATGAAGCAAGTGATAATCTAGGAGGCATCTAGAAAAAATATTCTAACCACGTTGACATTATTAGATGCGGGTGATACTATATTCTAGGTGCTTCCATTTATCCTTGTTACTTTGGAGGATATAGTTAAATGTCTTATGAAAAAGTAGCACAGGCTAAGTCGAATGTAGTAATTGGAACAAAGCAAACCATGAAAGCTATAAAACATGGTCAAGTCCAAGAAGTTATTGTTGCTGATGATGCTGATCAGCATGTAACGGCTAAAGTACTGCGACTCGCAGAAGAGTGTGGAACTCCTTTCCAACGAGTGGATTCAATGAATAAATTGGGTAAAGCTTGTGGGATTGATGTGGGAGCAGCTGTAGTTGCGATAAAGCATTAAAGTTTTGGCGTAAAGGCAAACTTTCGCGAAAGCTTTGTTTTTTGCTTATTTATGAACCACCTGGATGTGTGGTATTACAAAAGTGAATTTGAAGGGAGGATAATCACATGCCTACTATTAATCAATTAGTACGTAAAGGTCGCGTTTCTAAAAAGAAAATGTCAGACTCTCCAGCGCTTAACAAAGGCTATAACAGCTACAAGAAGAAGTTCACAGATCAGTCTTCTCCACAAAAGCGTGGTGTTTGTACACGTGTTGGTACGCTAACGCCAAAGAAACCGAACTCTGCACTTCGTAAATATGCTCGTGTTCGTTTAACGAACAGCATCGAAGTAACTGCGTATATTCCTGGTATCGGCCACAACCTACAAGAGCACAGTGTTGTTCTTATCCGTGGTGGACGTGTAAAAGACTTACCGGGTGTACGTTACCACATTGTACGTGGTGCTCTTGACACTGCTGGTGTTGAAGGCCGCATGCAAGGACGTTCTAAATACGGAACGAAAAAACCTAAAAAATAAGGCAAGTTAACTTGCACTTAATAAAACTTTAGTAAGATTGAAAGGAGGGGACCGTATGCCACGTAAAGGACCAGTACCAAAGCGTGATGTATTGCCAGACCCAATGTACAACTCTAAGCTTGTAACTCGCCTGATCAACCAAATCATGGTGGATGGTAAACGCGGTAAAGCACAAAAAATTCTTTATAAAGCATTCGAACTAGTACAAGAGCGTAGTGGAAACGACGCTATGGAAACTTTCGAACAAGCTCTTAAGAATGTAATGCCAGTACTAGAGGTTAGAGCACGTCGTGTAGGTGGATCTAACTACCAAGTACCAGTTGAAGTACGTCCAGAGCGCCGTCAAGCACTTGGACTTCGTTGGGTTGTTAACTATTCTCGTCTTCGCGGTGAGAAAACAATGGAAGAACGTCTAGCTAACGAAATCCTAGATGCAGCAAATAACACTGGTGCTTCTGTTAAGAAGCGCGAAGATGTTCACAAAATGGCTGAAGCAAACAAAGCATTTGCTCACTACCGTTGGTAATAACGAACATCAAACTATATCACCCAATAGGGAGGAGAAGAACGCATGCCTAGAGAGTTCTCCTTGGAAAAGACACGTAATATCGGTATCATGGCTCACATCGATGCTGGTAAAACCACTGCTACAGAACGTATCTTGTTCTATACAGGTCGTATCCACAAGCTAGGTGAAACGCACGAAGGTGCGTCTCAAATGGACTGGATGGAGCAGGAACAAGACCGTGGTATCACAATCACTTCTGCAGCAACAACTGCACAGTGGAAAGACCACCGCATCAATATCATTGATACACCTGGACACGTAGACTTCACAGTAGAAGTTGAACGTTCTCTACGTGTACTTGATGGTTCTGTGGCTGTACTAGATGCTCAGTCTGGTGTAGAACCACAAACAGAAACAGTATGGCGTCAGGCTACTACTTACGGTGTTCCTCGTATTGTTTTCATTAACAAGATGGACAAAGTAGGAGCTGACTTCCTATACTCTACTGGTACACTTCAAGATCGCCTTGGCGCGAACGCTCATCCTATCCAATTACCAATTGGTGCAGAAGATGAGTTTGAAGGTATTATCGATCTAATCGGTATGCAAGCTTATTTCTATGAAGATGACTTAGGTACACGTCTTGAAGCACGTGAAATTCCTGAGGAATACAAGGAACAAGCTGAAGAGTACCGTGGTAAGCTAATTGAAGCTGTTGCGGAATCTGATGAAGAATTAATGATGAGATACCTTGAGGGTGAAGAATTCACAAATGAAGAGCTTATGACTGCAATTCGTCAAGCTACTCTAAATGTTGATTTCTACCCAGTTCTATGCGGTTCTGCATTTAAGAACAAAGGTGTTCAGTTGTTAATCGATGCTGTACTTGACTACCTTCCATCTCCACTGGACGTACCTCCAATCGAAGGTTTCGTTCCACGTACTGAGGAACAAGTAGTTCGTAAGGCAGACGACAAAGAGCCATTCTCTGCTCTTGCCTTTAAGGTAATGACAGACCCATACGTTGGTAAGTTAACATTCTTCCGCGTATACTCTGGTGTATTATCTTCTGGTTCATACGTTAAGAACTCTACTAAAGATAAGCGTGAGCGCGTAGGTCGTATCCTGCAAATGCACGCAAACTCTCGTGAAGAGATCTCTGAAGTATACACAGGAGATATTGCAGCTGGTGTTGGTCTTAAAGATACAGCTACAGGTGACACTCTATGTGATGAAAAGAACCTTGTTATCTTAGAATCCATGGAATTCCCTGAGCCGGTAATCTCTGTTGCGATCGAACCGAAGTCTAAAGCTGACCAAGATAAGATGTCTATCGCGCTTGGTAAGTTGGCTGAAGAAGATCCAACGTTCAAGACGGAAACAAACGTTGAGACTGGTCAAACGATCATCTCTGGTATGGGTGAATTACACCTAGACATCATCGTGGACCGTCTTCGTCGTGAGTTCAAAGTAGAAGCAAACATTGGTAACCCACAGGTTGCTTACCGTGAAACGTTCCGCGGTTCTGCAAACGTTGAAGGTAAGTTCGTACGTCAGTCTGGTGGTCGTGGACAATACGGTCACGTATGGATGACATTCGAGCCTAACGAAGAAGGCGCTGGCTTTGAATTCCAAAACAAAATTGTTGGTGGTGTAATTCCTCGTGAATACATCGCATCAGTACAACAAGGTGTCGAAGAAGCTATGGAAAACGGTGTTGTTGCCGGATATCCACTAATCGACATTAAAGCAACGCTATTCGATGGTTCTTACCACGATGTAGACTCCAACGAAATGGCTTATAAAGTTGCCGCTTCAATGGCACTTAAAGAAGCGAAAAATAAATGTAAACCAGTTCTTCTTGAACCAATGATGAAAGTTGAGATCGTAATCCCAGAAGAGTACATGGGAGACATCATGGGTGACGTAACTTCCCGTCGTGGACGTGTAGAAGGTATGGATACTCGTGGTACTGCTCAACTTGTTAAAGCATTCGTACCTCTTTCTGAAATGTTCGGTTATGCAACAAGCCTACGTTCTAACACGCAAGGTCGCGGAACGTACACGATGCACTTCTCTCATTATGAAGAAGTACCGAAGAGCATTTCTGAAGAGATTATCAAGAAAAATTCTGGTCAGTAATTGATTTTTTCGTAAATCTCAAGTATAACTTGTATTGTACGTATAGGAGCTAGTTGTCATTTGGCAGTTAGCTCTTGTACAACAAATATATTTACAATAACATTTTCTTATATTTAAAGGAGGAAGTTTTAGAATGGGTAAAGAGAAATTTGACCGTTCCAAGTCCCACGTTAACATCGGGACTATTGGACACGTTGACCATGGTAAAACTACATTAACTGCAGCAATCACTACTTGCTTACACCAGCGTTCTGGTTCTGGTACAGCAATGGCGTACGATCAAATTGATGGTGCTCCAGAAGAGCGCGAGCGCGGTATTACAATCGCAACAGCTCACGTTGAGTATGAAACAGAAAACCGCCACTATGCACACGTTGACTGCCCAGGTCACGCTGACTACGTTAAGAACATGATCACTGGTGCGGCACAAATGGACGGCGCGATCCTAGTTGTTTCTGCAGCTGACGGTCCAATGCCACAAACTCGTGAGCACATCCTACTTTCTCGTCAGGTTGGTGTACCTGCGATCGTAGTATTCCTTAACAAGTGCGACATGGTAGACGACGAAGAGCTACTTGAACTAGTAGAAATGGAAGTACGTGACCTTCTTGGCGAATACGACTTCCCTGGTGACGATGTACCAGTAGTTAAAGGTTCTGCTCTTAAAGCTCTTGAAGGTGAAGAGCAATACGTTAACGCAATCTACGAACTAATGGATGCTGTTGACGAGTATATCCCAACTCCAGAGCGTGACAACGACAAGCCATTCATGATGCCAGTTGAGGACGTATTCTCAATCACTGGCCGTGGTACAGTTGCTACTGGTCGTGTTGAGCGTGGTTCTGTTAAAGTTGGAGATGAAATTGAAATCATCGGTATGGCAGAGGAAGCATTCAAGACTACAGTAACTGGTGTTGAAATGTTCCGTAAGCTTCTTGACTACGCTGAAGCTGGTGACAACATCGGTGCACTACTTCGTGGTGTTAACCGTGACGACATCAACCGCGGTCAAGTACTAGCAAAGCCTGGTTCAATCACTCCTCACCATAAGTACAAAGCAGAAGTTTATGTACTTTCTAAAGAAGAAGGTGGACGTCATACTCCATTCTTCAACAACTACCGCCCACAGTTCTACTTCCGTACTACGGACGTAACTGGCGTTATCCAACTTCCTGAAGGCGTAGAAATGGTTATGCCTGGGGACAACGTAGAAATGGAAGTTGAACTTATTTCTAAAATCGCTATCGAAGATGGAACTAAGTTCTCTATCCGTGAAGGTGGCCGTACAGTAGGCGCTGGCGTTGTATCAACTATCATTGAATAGTCTTATTTAATAAAAAAGCAGTGAGCTAAAAAGCTCGCTGCTTTTTTTGTTTTATAATATGAAGTTAAAACGAGTTTCTTCTATATAAATATGACGATCAAACATGATATATACTACGATACTCTAGTGTTTTGGAAGATAAATTACAAAGAAACCTAATAAATAAGGTATGTCCCCTTGAAAACAAGGAAATACCTTTGTATAATAATAAAAGTGCAATCACATACGGAAAAAATAATTTGTTATTGCATTTGTGCCCATTATTTATTATAATAAATAATGTTGGTCATAAAAGGCGATGAAGCGAAAGGTTGCTGAAACACCCGGCCCCTTTGCCATGGCGGGTACTTCAGGTTAAATTTTCGTGGAGAATGTCTGTTACTAAAATAGGCGAAAAAGGAGGGAAAATAATGGCAAAAGAGAAGATTCGTATTCGTTTAAAGGCGTATGATCACCGTATTCTAGATCAATCCGCTGAAAAGATCGTGGACACTGCGAAGCGTTCAGGAGCTAATGTTTCTGGTCCAATCCCGCTTCCGACAGAGCGTTCAATCTACACAGTGCTTCGTGCGGTACACAAATACAAAGATGCTCGTGAGCAATTTGAAATGCGTACACACAAACGTCTAATCGATATCGTGAATCCAACACCACAAACGGTTGACTCGCTAATGCGTTTAGATTTACCATCTGGTGTGGACATCGAAATTAAATTATAAAACTATATGAATAAATAGGAGGTGTGACGGATGACGAAAGGAATCTTAGGTCGTAAAGTCGGTATGACACAGCTTTTTGATGAAACTGGCGAATTAGTACCAGTAACAGTTGTTCAAGCTGATCAAAACGTTGTACTTCAGAAGAAAACTTCTGAAAATGACGGTTATGAAGCAGTTCAAATCGGTTTTGCGGACAAACGAGATAAATTAGCTAACAAAGCTGAGAAAGGCCATGCTGGTAAAGCTGAGGCTGCTCCTAAGCGCTTCGTTCGTGAATTCCGTGATGCAAACCTTGAAGACTTCGAATTAGGTCAAGAGGTTTCTGTTAACGTATTTGCAGCTGGTGATGTTATCAACGTTACTGGTATTTCGAAGGGTAAAGGTTTCCAAGGTGCTATTAAGCGCCACAATCAAGGTCGCGGACCTGAAACTCACGGTTCTCGTTACCACCGTCGTCCAGGTTCTATGGGACAAATGGACCCGGGACACGTATTCAAAGGTATGAACCTTCCAGGTCAAATGGGTGGCGAACAAGTCACAATCCAAAACCTTGAAGTAGTTAAAGTTGATGAAGAACGTAACCTACTTCTTATCAAAGGTAACGTACCAGGTGCGAAGAAGTCTTACGTGAAAATCACAAGTGCAAATAAGGCTAACTAATACAATACGAAGGGAGGATATGTCATGCCTAAAGTAGCACTATTTAACCAAAGCGGTTCTCAAGTAGGCGATGTTGAGTTGAATGAGTCCGTTTTCGGTATTGAGCCAAACACACATGTAATGAACGAAGCTGTACTAATGCAACGCGCTTCATTACGTCAAGGTACTCATTTAGTTAAAAATCGCTCTGAAGTAAGTGGCGGAGGACGCAAACCATGGCGTCAAAAAGGAACTGGACGTGCACGTCAAGGTTCAATCCGTTCACCACAGTGGGTAGGCGGAGGAACTGTATTCGGTCCAACTCCTCGTAGCTATAGCTACAAACTACCTAAAAAAGTTCGTCGTTTAGCTTTAAAATCTGCTCTTTCTCAAAAAGCTGCTGACAACGATTTAATCGTTCTAGAGAGCCTTTCTCTTGAAGCTCCTAAAACTAAAGAAGTTGTTAACATGCTTAAAGAGCTAGACACTAAAGAAGCGATCATTGTTACAGCTAACACTGAAGAAAACGTAGTACTATCAGCTAATAACATCCAAGATGTTAAAGTACTAACTGTTGAACAAGTTAACGTACTTGACTTGTTAACGCATGACAAGCTGATCTTAACTAAAGATGCAGCTGAAAAAGCAGGGGAGGTGCTTGCATAATGAAGAACCCACGTGATATTATTAAGCGCCCTGTAATTACAGAAAGATCTGCTGATCTAATGGCTGAGAAAAAATACACGTTTGAAGTTAGCCCAAAAGCTAATAAAACTGAAATCAAAGAAGCTATTGAAGTGATCTTTGGCGTTAAAGTTGAAAAAGTAAACACAATGAACCTTAATGGTAAATTTAAGCGTATGGGACGTTATGGAGGTTACCGTGCCGACCGCAAAAAAGCAGTCGTTAAGCTAACTCCAGACAGCCAAGAGCTTGAATTCTTCGAAGGTGCATAAATAAAAAATTGATAAATAAAGGAGGGAAATAAAGATGGCGATTAAAAAGTTTAGACCAACTACAAACGGTCGTCGCAGCATGTCAGGTTCTGATTTCGCTGAGATCACTACTGATCAACCAGAAAAATCCTTGCTAACTCCACTACACGGAAAAGGTGGACGTAACAACCAAGGTCGGTTAACAGTTCGTCATCAAGGCGGCGGTCATAAGCGTCAATATCGTATGATCGACTTCAAACGCGACAAAGATGGAATACCAGGACGCGTTGCTACAGTTGAGTACGATCCAAACCGTTCCGCTAACATTGCTCTAATCAACTATGTGGATGGTGAAAAACGCTACATCCTAGCTCCTAAAGGTCTTAAAGTTGGAACTGAAATTATTTCTGGTTCTGATGCAGACATCAAGGTAGGTAACGCGTTAACACTTCAAGATATCCCAGTTGGTACAACAGTTCACAACATTGAACTTAAACCAGGACGCGGTGGACAAATCGCACGTTCAGCTGGTGCATCTGCACAAATTCTTGGACGTGAAGGTAAGTACACTCTAGTACGTCTTAAATCTGGTGAAGTTCGCCTAGTTCTAGGTACTTGCCGCGCTACAGTAGGTCAAGTAGGGAACCTTGAGCATGAACTTATCAACGTAGGTAAAGCTGGACGTTCTCGTTGGAAAGGTATCCGCCCAACAGTTCGTGGTTCTGTTATGAACCCAGTAGATCACCCACACGGTGGTGGTGAAGGACGTGCACCAATCGGTCTTCCATCTCCAATGTCACCATGGGGCAAACCTACACTTGGAAAGAAAACACGCAAACGCAACAAGTCGTCTGATAAATATATCGTACGTCGTCGTAAAAAATAATCGGGATAGACGTCGGGTGAGTTAACTCGACTGTCAATCACGAAGGGAGGTTTATGCATGGGTCGTAGCCTAAAAAAGGGACCTTTCGTTGATGATCATTTAATGAAAAAAGTTGAAGGTTTGAATGAGAGCGGGCAACATCAGGTTATTAAAACTTGGTCTCGTCGTTCTACAATCTTCCCTAACTTTGTGGGTCATACTATCGCAATTTATGATGGACGCAAACATGTACCTGTATATGTTACAGAAGACATGGTAGGCCACAAACTTGGTGAGTTCGCACCAACACGTACGTTCAAAGGCCATAGTGGCGATGATAAGAAAACAAAACGCTAAATGAGAGGAGGCACACAAGATGCAAGCCAAAGCCGTTGCGAAATCCGTTCGTATTGCTCCTCGTAAAGCTCGTTTGGTTATTGATTTAATTCGAGGAAAAAAGGTTGGGGAAGCAATTGCAATTCTGCGTCACACAGAGCGTGGAGCTTCACCAGAGATTGAAAAAGTACTAAACTCTGCTATTGCAAATGCGGAGCATAACTATGAAATGGACCCGGATAGTCTAGTAGTATCTGAAGCTTTTGTTAACGAAGGCGTAACTCTTAAACGTTTCCGTCCACGTGCGATGGGACGCGCAAGTCAGATCAACAAACGTACTAGTCATATCACGGTCACTGTATCAGAAAAGAAGGAGGGATAATCAGTGGGTCAAAAAGTTAATCCAGTAGGTCTGCGTATTGGTGTCATTCGTGACTGGGAGTCAAAATGGTACGCTGGCAAAGACTATGCAGATTTACTTCATGAAGACATTAAGATTCGTGAATATGTAGAACAACGTCTACAAGATGCTTCTGTATCTACTATTGAAATCGAACGTGCTGCGAACCGCGTTAACGTTACTATCCACACTGCGAAGCCAGGTATGGTAATTGGTAAAGGTGGTTCTGAGGTTGAAGCACTTCGTAAATCTCTAAATGATCTATCTGGCAAACGTGTTCACATCAACATCGTTGAAGTGAAAAAAGCTGATTTAGATGCATCATTAGTTGCTGAGAATATTGCTCGTCAACTAGAAAACCGTGTATCATTCCGTCGCGCTCAGAAACAAACTATCCAACGTGCTATGCGTGGAGGAGCGAAAGGAATTCGTACTCAGGTATCTGGTCGTCTAGGCGGAGCTGACATTGCTCGCGCAGAATCTTACAGTGAAGGTACTGTACCACTACACACACTTCGCGCAGACATCGATTACGGTACTGCAGAAGCTGACACTACTTACGGTAAACTAGGTGTCAAAGTGTGGATCTACCGTGGAGAAGTCCTTCCATCAAAACGAAACTAAGGAAGGGGGAAAAGCATAATGTTAATGCCAAAACGCGTAAAATATCGTAAGCAACACCGTGATAGTTTAGCTGGCCGTGCTAAAGGCGGTACAACAGTAGCATTCGGTGAATTTGGACTACAAGCTGTTGAACCAGCACGTATTACAAGCCGTCAAATCGAGGCTGCACGTATTGCAATGACTCGTTACATGAAACGTGGCGGTAAAGTATGGATTAAAATCTTCCCAGATAAGCCTTACACAGCGAAGCCCCTAGAAGTACGTATGGGTTCCGGTAAAGGTGCACCTGAAGGTTGGGTAGCAGTTACGAAACCAGGCAAGATCATGTTTGAAGTTGCTGGAGTTTCAGAAGAAGTAGCACGTGAAGCATTACGTCTTGCTTCTCACAAACTGCCGATCAAAACGAAGTTTGTAAAACGTGAAGAAATTGGTGGTGAGATCAATGAAGGCTAATGAAATCAGAGAACTAACCACTGCCGAAATTGAACAAAAAGTTACGTCTCTTAAAGAAGAGCTATTTAACCTACGCTTCCAGCTAGCAACTGGTCAACTTGAAAACACTGCTCGCATCCGTCAAGTACGTAAGTCAATCGCGAGTATGAAAACCGTTGTTCGTGAAAGAGAGCTAGGCGCTAAGTAATCGATAATCGAGAGGAGGTTAGCCTCAAATGAGTGAACGCAATAATCGTAAGGTTTACACTGGACGTGTTGTTTCAGACAAAATGGACAAAACGATTACTGTACTAGTTGAAACGTATAAGTTCCACCAACTATATGGTAAGCGTGTAAAATACTCTAAGAAATTCAAAACTCACGACGAGCAAAATGCTGCAAAACTTGGCGATGTCGTTAAAATTATGGAAACTCGTCCGCTATCCGCTAGCAAACGTTTCCGTTTAGTTGAAATCGTTGAAGAATCAGTTATTATCTAATAATGTTCGTAGGGGATGAAACCCGAAGGGAGGTAACAACGGTATGATTCAACAGGAAACTTCTTTAAAAGTTGCAGACAACTCTGGTGCACGTGAAGTTCAAACCATTAAAGTACTAGGTGGATCTGGCCGTAAGACTGCCAATATTGGTGATATTATTGTTTGTTCAGTGAAACAAGCAACACCAGGAGGCGTTGTCAAAAAAGGTGAAGTAGTACGCGCGGTTATCGTACGTACAAAGAGCGGTGTTCGCCGTAAAGATGGATCTTATATCCGTTTCGATGAAAATGCTGCAGTAATCATCCGTGACGACAAAGGCCCACGTGGTACTCGTATTTTCGGACCTGTTGCACGTGAACTTCGTGACAAGAAATTCATGAAGATTGTATCACTTGCGCCAGAAGTATTATAAATACTCGAACTATTGCCTTGTAAGGAGGTGCCACAACAATGCATGTAAAAAAAGGTGACAAAGTCATGGTGATCACTGGTAAGGATAAAGGCAAGCAGGGAACGATCCTAGAAGCTTACCCGAAAAAAGAGCGTGTCCTTGTTGAAGGCGTAAATGTTGTTAAAAAACATGCGAAGCCATCACAAGACAACCCTCAGGGCGGTATCCTAAGCCAAGAAGCACCGATTCATGTGTCGAACGTTTTACCAGTTGACCCTAAATCAGGGAATGCTACACGCGTCGGTTATGAAGCGCGTGATGGAAAGAAAGTTCGTATCGCTAAAAAATCAGGTGAATCTTTAGATAAATAAATAGCGATGAAAGGAGGGCTACGTGATGAATCAACTTAAACAACAATATCAAGATGAGATCGTATCAAGCTTGATGAACAAATTCGAATATGACTCTGTTATGGAAGTACCAAAGGTCGAAAAGATCATCATCAACATGGGTGTTGGTGACGCTGTACAAAACGCAAAAGCGTTAGATAACGCTGTTGAAGAGTTAGAATTAATCTCTGGTCAAAAACCACTAATCACAAAAGCGAAGAAATCAATTGCTGGTTTCCGTCTACGTGAAGGAATGCCGATCGGCGCGAAAGTAACCCTTCGTGGTGAGCGCATGTATCAATTCCTACAAAAATTAATCGCTGTTTCTTTACCACGTGTACGTGACTTCCGCGGTATCTCAAACAAAGCGTTTGACGGTCGCGGTAACTACACTCTAGGTGTTAAAGAGCAATTAATTTTCCCGGAGATCAACTATGATAAAGTAAGCAAAGTACGCGGAATGGACATTGTTATTGTTACAACTGCTAACAATGACGAAGAAGCGAGCGAATTATTAACTCAATTCGGTATGCCTTTCCAGAAATAAGCTACTCAAGCTTTAATAAGGAGGGAAAATTGTGGCTAAAAAATCAATGATCGCGAAACAACAGCGTAAACAAAAGTTTAAAGTACAAGAGTACACACGTTGCGAACGTTGTGGTCGCCCACATTCTGTACTACGTAAGTTTAAGCTTTGCCGTATTTGTTTCCGTGAACTTGCATACAAAGGTCAAATTCCTGGTGTCAAAAAAGCAAGCTGGTAATCCCCAATTAGGGAAGGAGGTAATCACAAATGGTCATGACAGATCCAATTGCAGATATGCTAACTCGCATTCGTAATGCGAACATGGTACGTCACGAAAAGCTTGAAGTACCTGCTTCTAAGCTTAAAAAAGAAGTTGCGGACATTCTTAAACGTGAAGGCTTCGTTCGCGATTACGAAATGGTCGAAGATGATAAACAAGGAATCTTACGTATTTTCCTTAAATACGGTGCTAACAACGAGCGTGTTATCACTGGATTAAAACGAATCAGTAAACCTGGTCTTCGTGTGTACGCAAAAGCTGATGAGCTTCCACGCGTATTAAACGGTCTTGGAGTAGCAGTCGTATCTACTTCAAATGGTGTTTTAACGGACAAGGAAGCACGCCAACAAGCTATTGGCGGCGAAGTGCTTGCTTACGTTTGGTAATAAACAATTGAATGACAGGAGGTGCACAGTATGTCCCGCGTAGGTTTAAAACAACTACAAATCCCTGAGGGTGTTGAAATCATCATGAATGGGGACGAAGTTACAGTTAAGGGCCCTAAAGGTGAGTTAACTCGTAATTTCCATCCAGACATGACGATCAATATTGAAGACAATATTTTAACCGTTGCTCGCCCAAGCGATAATAAAGAACACCGTTCTTTACACGGTACTACCCGTAGCCTTATCGGAAACATGGTTGAAGGTGTTTCTAAAGGTTTCGAGAAAAGCCTTGAAATTCAAGGTGTAGGTTACCGTGCGCAAAAGCAAGGTGAAAAGATCATCATTAACGCTGGTTACTCTCACCCAGTTGAGGTAGAACAGCGTGAAGGTATCGAAATCGAAGTACCATCTAACGCGAAATTAACTATTAGAGGTATCGATAAAGAACTAGTTGGCGCTGTTGCAGCGAACATCCGCGCAATCCGCCCACCAGAGCCTTACAAAGGTAAAGGTATTCGTTACGAAGGCGAACATGTTCGTCGTAAAGAAGGTAAAACTGCTAAATAAGTCTCGTTAGGGAAGAGAAAGGAGTGACCTGAATGATCACAAAAGCTGACAAAAATGCTGTGCGTAAGAGAAGACATGCACGCGTGCGTAAAAAAGTAGCTGGTACTCCGGAACGTCCACGTTTAAACGTTTATCGTTCAAACAAACACATTTACGCTCAAATCATTGACGATGTAAATGGTGTTACACTAGCTAGCGCTTCTACAGTAGATAACGAGTTTAACCTTGATACTACTGGAAACGTTGAAGCTGCAACAAAAGTTGGTCAGATGGTAGCTGATCGTGCGAAGAATAATGGCGTTTCTGCTATTGTATTCGACCGCGGAGGTTATTTATATCACGGACGAGTGAAAGCTCTAGCTGACGCTGCTCGCGAAGCAGGACTAGAATTTTAATAGAAAAAGGAGGGACAGAAATGAGTACAAACGTAGTAGATCCTAACAAATTAGATCTAGAAGAACGCGTTGTTACTGTCAACCGTGTTGCAAAGGTTGTTAAAGGTGGACGCCGCTTCCGTTTTGCTGCATTGGTTGTAGTAGGAGACAAAAATGGTCATGTTGGATTCGGTACTGGTAAAGCCCAAGAGGTTCCAGAAGCGATTCGTAAAGCAATTGAAGATGCGAAGAAAAATCTAATCACTGTACCAACAGTTGGTACTACAATTCCACACGAAATCATCGGACGTTTCGGTGCTGGAAACATCCTTATGAAACCTGCTGCAGAAGGTACTGGAGTTATCGCAGGTGGTCCCGTACGTGCGGTACTAGAACTTGCAGGTGTAGGTGACATCCTATCTAAATCATTAGGTTCAAACACACCAATTAACATGGTACGTGCTACACTAAGCGGACTTAGCGAACTTAAGCGTGCGGAAGACGTTGCGAAACTTCGTGGAAAGTCTGTAGAAGAACTGTTAGGATAAGGAGGGAAATAGTATGTCTAAAAAATTAGAAATTACCCTCACTCGCAGTGTGATTGGCAGACCAGAACCACAGCGTGCTACTGTTAAGGCGCTTGGTCTTAAGAAAATTCGCCAAACCGTAGTTCACGAAGATACTCCAGCTGTACGTGGTATGGCGAACAAAGTATCTCACCTAGTGACGGTAAAAGAAGTATAACGATCGAATAACGTAAAAGAGGAGGTGCTACAATGAAACTTCATGAACTGAAGTCAACAGAAGGTACTCGTAAAACACGTAATCGTGTAGGCCGTGGTATGGCTACTGGTAACGGTAAAACTTCTGGACGTGGTCATAAAGGACAAAAAGCTCGTTCCGGTGGCGGTGTACGCCCAGGTTTCGAGGGAGGTCAAATGCCTCTATTCCAACGCCTACCAAAGCGTGGTTTCACAAACATTCACCGCAAAGAGTTTGCAGTTGTAAACCTTGACGCGTTGAATCGTTTCGAAGAAGGAACAGAAGTCACTCCTGAGCTTTTGCTTGAAACAGGCGTGGTTAGCAAACTTAATTCTGGCATCAAGGTACTTGGTAAAGGTAACATTGAGAAGAAACTAACTGTAAAAGCTCATAAGTTCTCTGCTTCCGCGAAAGAAGCTATCGAAGCAGCGGGCGGTCAAACTGAGGTGATTTAATGTTCCGGACAATCTCCAATTTTATGCGCGTGAGTGATATACGACAAAAGATCATCTTCACTCTTTTAATGTTAGTCGTATTCCGACTTGGGACATTTATACCTGTTCCATTTACTGATAAGAACGCCATTAACTTTATGAATGAAAATAATGTTTTTGGCTTCTTAAATACGTTTGGGGGCGGAGCCCTTCAACAGTTCTCCATTTTTGCAATGGGAATTATGCCGTACATTACGGCCAGCATCATTATGCAGCTATTGCAAATGGATGTTGTTCCTAAGTTTACAGAATGGAAGAAACAAGGTGAAGTTGGCCGTCGTAAATTAGCTCAGTTTACCCGCTATGGAACGGTCGTTCTAGCTTTTATCCAAGCAATTGGTATGTCAGTCGGCTTTAATGCTATGACTGGCGGGCAATTAATTTTAGATCCGGGTGCGATGAAGTTCATTGTAATTGCACTCGTACTAACAAGTGGAACAACGTTCTTAATGTGGTTAGGTGAACAAATCACAGCACATGGCGTAGGTAATGGAATTTCCATCTTAATCTTTGCAGGTATTGCTGCTGGTATTCCAGGTGGAGTGAACCAGTTATATGAGAAATATATTTCCGGAGCAGGAGATCAACTATTTCTCAATATCGTAATTGTTGCATTGATTGCACTTGTAACAGTTGGAATTGTCGTTGGAGTTATATTCATTCAACAAGCGTTGCGTAAAATTCCTATCCAATATGCGAAACGGTTAGTTAACCGTTCTCCAGTGGGTGGTCATTCTACGCACCTTCCGATAAAAGTAAATGCTGCAGGGGTTATCCCGGTAATCTTCGCAATTTCATTTATCGTCGCTCCGCGTACTGTCGCAGGGTTCTTCGGTGATAGTGAAGTGGCTTCCACAATCCAGTATATCTTTGATTATCAAAACTGGACTGGAATGATTATCTATGTAGCTTTAATAATTGCTTTCACGTATTTCTACACATTTGTTCAGGTTAATCCAGAGCAAATGGCGGAGAACTTGAAGAAGCAAGGTGGATATATCCCAGGAATTCGTCCTGGTAAAAACACCGAAACTTATTTGACTCGTGTACTTTACCGTTTAACGTTTGTGGGTTCTATTTTCCTAGCAGTAATTGCTGTATTGCCGATTATCCTAGGGAATTTTGCCGGACTTCCACAAAGTGTTCAAATTGGTGGTACTAGTCTACTCATCGTAGTTGGTGTTGCACTAGAAACGATGAAACAATTAGAAAGTCAATTAGTGAAACGTCACTACAAAGGCTTCATTAAATAAAAGGATTAGGTGCTAATCCACCAATGAGAGCGAGGGGAACATTTTGAACTTAATCTTAATGGGTTTACCAGGTGCTGGTAAAGGTACCCAGGCAGAGAAGATCGTTGAAAAATACCAAATCCCTCATATCTCAACAGGAGATATGTTTCGTGCTGCGATTAAGGAAGGAACCGATCTAGGAAAAGAAGCTAAATCCTATATGGATCAAGGTGCACTTGTACCAGATGAAGTAACCATCGGTATTGTGCGCGAGCGTCTTGGTAAAGAAGATGCTACTGAAGGCTTTCTTTTAGACGGCTTTCCAAGAACAATCGCACAAGCAGAAGCGCTTGAAACAGTTCTATCTGACTTAGGCTCTACATTAGACTATGTTCTTCATATCGATGTAGACCAAGATCAGCTTGTCGAGCGTTTGACTGGACGTAGAATATGTCCTACATGTGGTGCTACGTACCATGTCACATTCAACCCTCCTAAAGTAGAAGGGAAATGCGACAATGATGGTAGCGAACTCATTCAACGTGATGACGACAAACCAGAAACCGTGCGCAAGCGTGTTGAAGTAAACCTTGAAAACACTAAACCACTATTAGACTTCTATGAAGGTAAAGGATATTTAGTTTCGATCAATGGAGATCAAGAAATTGATCAAGTATTCCAAGATATCGATCAAAAGCTCGGAGGCTTATCTAAATGATTATTACAAAGACGCCACGCGAATTAGATATTATGCGTGAAGCCGGCAGGATTGTCGCACTTACGCACCAGGAACTAGCAAAGCATATTGAACCTGGTATCACTACCAATAAACTTGATGAGATTGCAGAAGAATTCATACTCAGTATGGATGCATTTCCTTCTTTCAAAGGTTATAATGGATTCCGTGGCAGTATTTGTGTATCTGTCAATGAAGAGCTGGTACATGGAATTCCAGGTGATCGCCAATTGAATAACGGAGATATTATCTCTATAGATATTGGCGCTAAATATAAAGGCTATCATGGAGATTCTGCCTGGACTTACCCAGTAGGGGAAATCGATGAAGCAACAAAGGAACTACTTGAGGTAACTGAAGAGTCCTTGTTTAAAGGCCTGGAAGAAGCAAAGCCGGGCGTTCGCTTATCAAATATTTCTCATGCTATTCAATCATTCGTAGAACCTAAAGGTTTTTCTATTGTTAGAGAATATGTAGGCCACGGAGTTGGGCAAGAACTTCATGAAGACCCACAAATTCCTCACTATGGTCCTCCAAATAAAGGACCGCGACTTAGACCAGGCATGGTTTTAGCCGTTGAACCAATGGTTAACGCTGGCGAACGTTATGTACGTACGCTGGCTGATAATTGGACAGTAGTTACGGAAGATGGTAAGATGTGTGCCCACTTCGAGCATACTATTGCAATAACGGATGAAGGTTTTGAGATTTTAACTAAAGCCTAAGTGAAGGTGATCGTTTTTGAACGAAGCGGATTCGAGTCCACGAATAGGTCAGGTTGTTCGTGTTTTGCAAGGACGCGAGGTAGAACAGTATATGATTATCATCGGATTTGTTGATGATCGTTTTGTGATGCTCGCAGACGGAGAAAAACGAAAGTACGACAGGCCGAAGAAGAAGAATATTCAACACATTGAATGTACTGAGTATATCTCTCCTGAGGTCGAAAATAGCCTTCTAGAAACTGGTCGCGTAACGAATGGCAAACTTCGTTTTGCCTTATCAAAATTTGTAGATGAAGCAGTGACTGATTTGAAGAAGGGAGATCAACTCGATGGCGAAAGAAGATGTAATTGAAGTAGAAGGAACAATCGTTGACACATTGCCCAATGCAATGTTTAAAGTTGAGTTAGAGAACGGGCATACCGTACTTGCTCACGTCTCCGGAAAGATTCGTATGCATTTCATTCGTATTCTTCCAGGAGATAAAGTAACGGTTGAACTTTCTCCATATGATTTAAGTAGAGGACGTATTACCTACCGCTACAAATAATAATGCGGGAATGCTCCGATCTAAAAGGAGGTATGGATGATGAAGGTAAGACCATCTGTAAAACCAATTTGCGAAAAGTGCAAAGTTATCCGCCGTAAAGGTAAAGTAATGGTAATTTGCGATAATCCTAAGCATAAACAAAAACAAGGATAAGTACAAAAGGAGGTGCACTGCTGAATGGCACGTATTGCTGGTATTGACATTCCACGTGACAAACGTATTGTCATTTCATTAACGTATGTATACGGCATTGGACACACAACTGCTAAATCAGTTTTAGCGGATGCAGGCGTATCTGAGGATACTCGTGTTCGTGACCTAACAGAAGATGAATTAGCTAAGATTCGTACAGCTCTTGAGAACTACACTGTTGAAGGTGATCTTCGTCGTGAGAACTCTCTTAACGTGAAGCGCCTGATCGAGATCGGTTCCTACCGTGGAATCCGTCACCGTCGTAGTCTTCCACTACGTGGACAGAAAACTAAAAACAACTCTCGTACGCGTAAAGGTCCACGTCGTACAGTTGCAAACAAGAAAAAATAAGGTATAAAGGAGGTAAGCTAACCCTATGGCTCGTAAAACAAACACTCGTAAGCGCCGTGTGAAAAAGAATATTGACACGGGTGTCGCACACATCCGTTCTACGTTTAACAACACTATCGTTACGATTACTGACGTTCAAGGTAACGCAGTATCTTGGAGTAGTGCTGGTGCACTTGGTTTCAAAGGTTCTCGTAAATCTACTCCATTCGCTGCACAAATGTGCTCTGAAGCAGCTGCAAAAGCTGGTATGGAACACGGACTTAAATCCGTAGAAGTAACGGTTAAAGGCCCAGGTGCTGGCCGTGAAGCTGCGATTCGCGCACTTCAAGCAGCAGGACTAGAAGTTACAGCCATTGTTGATGTAACTCCAGTACCTCACAATGGTTGCCGCCCACCAAAACGTCGTCGTGTGTAATTTACCTGTATAGAATTTGTCACCCTGTCTATAATGGGTTATGATAGCTAAAAAAAGCAGTATAAAAGCATTTTAGCTTATGAACGAATAAACTATGTATAAACGGGGACTGCCTACCTGAGGAATTTCGGTTAGACTTTGTCTAACCGGGGTTTCGACGTTTTGAAGGAGGGTTTTAATTAATGATCGAAATTGAAAAGCCAAAAATTGAACTGGTTGAGATCAGCGATGATGCAACGTTTGGTAAGTTGGTCGTCGAACCGCTTGAACGTGGATATGGTACAACACTAGGGAACTCCTTACGTCGTATTCTACTATCCTCATTACCGGGCTCTGCTGTAACCTCTGTCCAGATTGAAGGCGCACTTCATGAATTCTCAACAGTTGATGGTGTCGTCGAAGACGTAACAACGATCGTCCTAAATCTTAAGCAATTAGCTCTTAAGATTTACTCTGAAGAGACTAAAACTTTAGAGATTGATGTGTCAGGACAAGGAGCAGTAACAGCTGCAGACATCACGCATGATTCAGATGTGGAGATCTTAAACCCTGAGATCCACATTGCTACGTTACAATCTAATGCAAATCTGCGTATGAAAATTACTGCAGAAAAAGGACGCGGCTATCGTCCTGCAGAAGCGAACAAATTTGATGAACAGCCTATCGGCGTCATCCCAGTTGATTCTATCTTCACTCCAATTTCACGTGTTACCTACCAAGTGGAAAACACTCGTGTAGGCCAGGTGACAAATTTTGATAAGCTTACGTTAGACATTTGGACTGACGGAAGCATTCGACCAGAAGAAGCCGTTTCATTAGGTGCTAAAATCTATATGGAACACTTAAACATTTTCGTTGGACTCACTGATGAGGCGCAAAACGCTGAAATCATGGTTGAGAAAGAAGAAGACCAGAAAGAAAAAGTCCTTGAGATGACAATCGAAGAACTTGATTTATCCGTGCGTTCTTATAACTGCCTCAAGCGTGCAGGTATCAACACGGTACAAGAACTTGCACAAAAATCGGAAGAGGATATGATGAAAGTTCGTAACCTTGGACGTAAATCCCTTGAGGAAGTTAAGCATAAGCTCGAAGAACTTGGCTTAGGCTTACGTAAAGACGATTAATCATTCGTTGATAGAGAGAAACTCTGCAAAGGAGGGGAACTGACATGGCTAGAAAACTAGGTCGTACAACTGACGTACGTATGGCATTGCTACGCAACTTAGCAACTGACCTAATTATTCATGAACGTATCGAAACTACTGAAGCGAAAGCGAAAGAGCTTCGTTCTGTTGTGGAGAAAATGATTACACTTGGTAAGCGTGGAGATCTTCATGCTCGTCGCCAAGCTGAATCATTCCTATACAAAGCACAAGCTGATGATGAGAGCGGTCAAACTGCACTTCAGAAGCTATTTACAGACATCGGTCCACGTTACGAAGACCGTCAAGGCGGTTACACTCGCATCATGAAACTTGGTGCCCGTAAAGGTGACGGTGCAAAAACTGCGATTATCGAATTAGTATAATCCCACTTGGAAAAAGGGCAGGACAGAATCTCTTTAGAGGTTATCCCAGCCCTTTTTTTATACGTTTATAACAAATTCCGGTGGATATCCTAATTCGACATTATGTGAAAATGATGTTGTGTTAATTTGTCATATTTCCCCGGAAATATGAGAGTAGAGCAGAGGAGGTAAGAGATGGAGCAGAGTTTCTTAGAATTTCAAAACGTCTCTTTCCAGTATCGAGATGACAGTCCTGTTGTGTTGGATGATGTCTCTATTCAAGTGAGCCAAAATGAATGGGTAGCTGTCATAGGCCATAATGGTTCAGGTAAATCAACCATGGCAAAACTTATGAACGGATTGCTTTTCCCAAATGAAGGCCACGTGTACGTAGACGGCTTAAAGCTTTCTGATGAGAATATATGGGAGATCCGTCGTAAAGTCGGAATGGTATTCCAAAATCCAGATAACCAGTTTGTGGGGACAACGGTTAAAGACGATGTGGCATTTGGGCTTGAAAACCACGGGATCCCTCGCGAAGAGATGATAAAAAGAATTGCCCATAGTTTAAAAGCTGTTGGGATGCAAGAGTATGAAGATCATGAGCCGCACCGGCTTTCAGGTGGCCAGAAACAACGTGTCGCCATTGCGAGTGTGTTGGCTGTAGCTCCATCTATGATCATTCTGGACGAAGCTACAGCCATGTTAGACCCTAAGGGAAGAAAAGAGATTATGCATACGGTGAATCAAGTTAGACAGGAACGTGATGTTTCAGTTGTAACAATTACACATGACTTGAATGAGGTAACGCTCGCTGATCGGGTAATTGTGATGAATAAAGGGAACGTTTGGTTTGAGGGCACTCCAAGAGAGCTGTTTGAACAAAAAGGGGACCTTCAATCCATTGGATTAGATATTCCGCTTGTGTCAAAGTTCGCTCACGAATTAAAAGAGCTTGGCCTTAATGTGAATAAACAACCCTTAAATCATGAAGAATTGATGGATGAATTATGGACATTACATTCGACAATGTAAGTTATATCTATCAACCCAATAGCCCGTTCGAACACCGAGCTCTCGAAAACCTCTCTTTTCAAATTCCATCTGGTTCCTTTGTCGCTGTTATTGGACACACTGGATCTGGAAAGTCTACACTCATTCAACACCTAAATGGTTTGCTAGCTCCTACCCACGGGAGTGTGACGATTGGTGACGTCACGTTGCAAGCTGGGTCTAAACCGAAAAACTTAAAAGCACTTCGAGAACAAGTAGGCGTCGTTTTTCAATACCCAGAACACCAATTATTCGAAGAAACAATTGAAAAAGATATTTCATTTGGACCTCTAAATTTTGGGGTGCAAGAAGAAGAGATTAAACAAAGAGTACAAGAAACAATAGAAGCTGTAGGGTTGTCATCAGATATGTTAGAGCGTTCTCCATTTGATTTGAGTGGTGGACAAATGCGCCGTGTTGCTATTGCGGGAGTACTTGCTATGAATCCTCAAGTGCTAGTATTAGATGAACCTACCGCTGGCTTAGACCCTAAAGGACAACGTGAGATTATGGATATGTTTTATAAACTTCATCATGAGAAAAATCTCACAACGGTTCATGTTACGCACAGTATGGAGGATGCTCTTGCTTATGCTGATTACGTTATTGTGATGCACAATGGCCATATGTATATGCAGGGGAAACCACTAGAAGTGTTTAAAGAGAAGGAAGCTTTGAATAAAGTGGGATTAGATGTACCCGAAATAATTGAATTAACTACTAAGATGAATAAGCGTTTTGGTTTATCCTTGGAATACAAAAAGCAATCTATTGAAGAATTGGCTGCAGAAGCTGCTCAGAAGTTAAAGGGGGGCTCTGTATGAACAGTTCTATGGTAATCGGGCAATATGTACCTGGAGACTCTCCTGTACACCATATGGACCCGAGAGCAAAGATTACAATCATCTTCTTCTTTGTCATTGTGGTCTTTTTTGCTAACTCTGTAGCGAGTTATGGGCTCCTCGCCTTATTTGCTTTATTAAGCGTTGGGGTTACGAAGATCCCGCCTCGCTTTATTGCAAAGGGATTAAAGCCTGTTTGGTTTTTGATTATATTTACGTTTATTCTTCACCTTGTCGTTACGAAAGAAGGAAATGTCCTTTTTTCCGTACTAGGTTTTGACGTTTATTCAGGAGCCCTTATTCAAGGTGTGTCTATTTCTTTAAGATTCTTTTTATTGATTCTTATTACATCATTGCTTACTTTGACAACCACACCTATCGCGATTACTGATGCTATTGAGAGTCTCCTTCATCCCTTAAAAAGGGTTAAGTTTCCTGTACATGAGCTAGCGTTAATGATGTCGATCTCTCTGCGTTTTATCCCTACGCTTATGCAAGAGACAGAGAAGATCTCAAAGGCCCAAGCCTCACGAGGAGTTGATTTCAGAACAGGGCCTATTAAAGAACGATTAAAAGCTATTGTCCCATTATTAGTACCTCTCTTTGTGAGTGCGTTTAAGCGTGCTGAAGAGCTGGCTATGGCTATGGAGGCTAGAGGCTATCAAGGTGGCGAAGGACGGACTAAGCTCCGTGAGCTTGCGTTACGTAAAATTGACTATACGGTTCTTGTTCTGTTCACCTTTGTGATAATCGCTGTATTTTTAACTAGAGCATAGAGGTGTCTACACTATGGTTCGTATTGCTTGTGTGGTAAGCTACGATGGTACTCATTTTTCTGGATTTCAAGTTCAACCAAATGGACGAACTGTTCAGGAAGAAATTGAGAAGGCGTTGAAGAAAATTCATAAAGGGAAAGAAGTACGTTTACATCCTTCTGGAAGGACGGATGCAGGTGTTCACGCACGTGGACAAGTCCTTCATTTCGATTCTAATTTAGATCATCCTGATATGGATTGGAGAAAGGCCCTGCAATCTTTAATGCCGGATGATGTGGTCATACAACGTGCTCATCCTGTATCTGATGATTTTCATTCACGCTATAGTACGAAAAAGAAAGAATATCGGTACCGTGTCTTAAACCGTGACATCCCCGATGTTTTCCGGAGAGGCGTCACCTTTCACTATCCTTATAAATTAAATATAGAGGCCATACAAGAGGCATGCGCTCTAGTAGAAGGCACGCATGATTTTACGTCCTTTTGTTCAAAGAAAACCACGATGAAAGGCGATTATGTGCGTACTCTATATTCTGTCCGCTGCGACGTAGTTGAGGATGAGTTGGTATTTACGTTTATCGGGAGCGGTTTTCTTTATAATATGGTTCGTATTCTAATCGGAACGTTCCTTGAGATCGGTTCTGGAAGAAAAGACGTATCAGACTTAAAAGAAATATTGGCAGCTAAAGATCGAGACCGGGCTGGCAAAACGGCGCCACCACAAGGGTTGTTTCTGTGGAATGTAGATTATTTGTAAAAACAACGTCCCCAGGTGTAACATACCCTTGACATTAAATAGTAAAGTATTATAATATGATCTATGGCATTTTATTTCTATACCACGATTGGCCCCGGAATCTAATTGTGTTGAGAATAAAATATACGTTAACGAGATAACGAAAATCAGGAGGGAACTGACCATGCGCACAACTTTTATGGCAAACGAAAACAACGTTGAACGCAAATGGTATGTTGTTGATGCTGAAGGCCAAACACTAGGTCGTTTGGCTAGTGAAGTTGCAGCAATCCTTCGCGGTAAGCATAAAGCAACTTACACTCCTCACGTTGATACTGGCGATCATGTCATTATCGTAAACGCTGAGAAGATCCAACTTACAGGTAAAAAACTGACGGACAAGATGTACTACCGTCACACAAATTATGTTGGTGGACTTAAAGAACGTAACGCTCTAGAAATGCGTACGAACTATCCACAACAAATGCTCGAGCTAGCCGTTAAAGGTATGCTACCAAACGGAAGCCTAGGACGCAAAATGGGCAAAAAGCTACATGTTTATGCAGGTCCTGAACACAAGCACCAAGCACAAAAACCAGAAGCATACGAGCTTCGCGGTTAATTAATAAGGAGGTTGACTACAGATGGCACAAGTACAATACAACGGTACCGGACGTCGTAAAACTTCTGTAGCGCGTGTACGTTTAGTTCCAGGTACAGGCCGTATCGTTATTAACAAACGTGACTCAGAAGATTATTTCCCATATGAAACGCTACGTGTGATCACTAAACAACCTTTAGCTGTGACTGAAAACGAAGGCAACTACGACGTTTATGTAAACGTTGATGGTGGTGGCTTCACAGGTCAAGCTGGTGCAATCCGTCACGGAATTGCACGCGCGTTGTTAGAAGCAGATCCAGAATACCGTACGACTCTTAAGCGTGCAGGTCTACTTACACGTGACCCTCGTAAGAAAGAGCGTAAGAAATACGGTCTTAAAGCTGCTCGTCGTGCTCCACAATTCTCAAAACGTTAATTTTATATTTTCGTTTTTCAAAACCCCTGGTCCTTGGACTGGGGGTTTTTTGTCGTTTAATTAATCATAATTTTACTATGTTCTCCTGTGTAACTTAACGTAAGTCGTTCCATACTATTCAATTAGAGCCCACCGCTCTCCTGTTGGTGGGCTTTTTTATGTGTACGTATTTTTTCCAGTCAAGGGAAGTGTTATAGCTCAGAATGATTGAGCTTCATACCGAATACACTAATAAGCAATATGGAGGTGATTCGGTATGTCGGTTGTATCAATAGATCGGCTCCGTTTAAATAAACAGCTAGCTTTTGAGCGAAATTTATTGCGTGAGTTAACATTCACAGAAGTTCAAAACGATGTGGCTATGAGGTTTAAACGCTTCTTCCACTCGTTTCAAGTGTATGAGTCCGCTATTAAGGAAGAAGCGGTTGAGCAAGCAATGGAAGCATACTTATTAGGGGCAGAGGCGAGTCAATTTATACTAATGGGAGAGAGTATGGAGGAAATTCAAAAACGGTATGAATCTGAACTTGGTACCATCACACTAGATTTCTTTGATTACCTGGAATATTGGCAGCAAGCCTCAGGTATAAATGGATGGTTTGTTGTAAAGGCAGAAAAGAGCTGTGAGGATTTTATAGATGCATGGTGGAAGATTGGTTTAGAACGAGGGGAACGACGTAGACGCCTAAGGCTTGATTGATACGCATAATCTCCATCCTTGTCCCATATATTGAGAAGTAGCTAGGACGAGGAGGAGACAAGGATGGGGAAAGCTTTTAAAATTTCAAGTTGGTTTATTGGTTTAGTGATCCTTATTGTACTTATACGTTATCCGATCGAAACAAATGATTCGTGGCAAACATGGTCCCTTCCCCTTGCTGGTAAGGTTATTGTCATTGACCCTGGCCATGGTGGGGTTGATGGTGGAGCGGTGGGGAGTGATGAAACGCTTGAGAAGGAAATAACACTTGATGTTTCTAAAAAACTTCGGGACTATTTACAACAAGCTGGGGCTCTTGTTTATATGACGAGGGAAAGAGATGTTGATTTGGCTTATGAGGATGAAAAAAGCATTTCTAAGCGAAAATCCCAGGATTTAAAGAGGCGTGTTGAATTCATCAATGATAAAGAAGCTGATTTCTATGTAAGTGTTCACTTAAATGCTATTCCCTCACCAAAATGGCACGGGGCTCAATCTTTTTATAATGCATCTTCGCCAGAAAGTGAACAACTTGCGAAACTGATTCAAAGTGAAATTAAGCGGAATTTAGAAAATACGAATCGTAGTGCATTAGCTATTAGTAACATGTACTTGCTTCGCAACACGGAATCCCCTGGAGCGCTTGTAGAAATTGGCTTTTTGTCCAACGCTCATGAACGTGAGTTATTGAAAACAGAAGAGTATCAAAACAAAGTTGCTGCCTCCGTATATGAAGGGATGTTGCGCTACGTTACAGAGGATGCGATACCGGAGTGACCTTACTGAAAATTTGTAATAATCAAGCACTGTACCCAAGCTTTCTGCCTTTTTATGTTATACTACAACATAGACACTATAGAAGGTTGGTGACAGAATATGATTACAAAAGAACAAGTGGTGGATCTGCTGCATCCCTTGCAAGATCCTCATTTACATAGAACATTAGAAGAAACAGGCGGAATAGAAGAGATTAAAATTAAAGAAGAGAAGAATCATGTAAGTGTTAAGATCGCTATAGCCCAACCCAATACAGCTGAGCAAATGCAATTTCAACAAGAAATTGTAAACGTTTTAAAAGGTGCTGGTGTGGCTACAGTAGGATTAAGGTTCAACCAGTTATCTGATGAGGTTATTCAACAGTATGCGGGTGCTAGTCATGAAAGTGAATCAATATTAGAAGGAAATACAGGGACAACATTCATTGGAATCGCTAGCGGTAAAGGTGGAGTAGGGAAATCCACTGTAACGGTAAACCTAGCCACCTCTTTAGCGCGCTTAGGTAAAAAAGTAGGAATTATTGATGCCGATATATACGGGTTTAGTGTGCCGGATATGATGGGGATTGAAGAGCGACCGGTTGTACGTGGTGAGCAGATTATCCCTGTAGAACGATTTGGGGTGAAAGTTATTTCTATGGGCTTTTTCGTTGAGGATAATTCTCCAATTATCTGGAGAGGTCCAATGCTAGGTAAGATGCTAACAAGCTTCTTTAAAGAAGTAGAGTGGGGAGACTTAGATTATTTACTTATTGACCTCCCGCCAGGTACAGGTGACGTAGCGTTAGATCTTCATTCCATGCTCCCATCCTGTAAAGAAGTGATCGTCACTACGCCTCACCCAACGGCTGCGTTTGTAGCGGCGCGTGCTGGCCAAATGGCTATTAAAACAGAGCATGAAATATTAGGAGTAATCGAAAACATGGCGTACTTCCAAAGTGCGTTAACGGGTCAAAAGGAATTTGTGTTTGGTCAAGGCGGAGGTCCGAAACTGGCTGAACAACTTCAGACAGAAGTTCTTGGACAACTCCCTCTTCAACAACCTTATGAAGAAGAGGATATTTTTGCTCCTGGTGTGTACCAAGCAGACCACCCGACAGGAAAGATCTTTTTATCCATTGCGAACAAAATGATAAAAAAGATGAGTTAAGCGTAATGAAAAGGGTGCCCTATAAAAGGGCACCCTTTTTGTCATTCACTTCCGCTACCAGATTGTTGTTCTTGTTTAGAACCATCGCCTCCACTTGAGCTCTTCTCACCCTGTGAATCGCCACCACCCTCTGATTGAGATTGTCCTGATTTCATCTCCTCAGCAGCTTTTAGAACGATTTCGCTCATTTTAGCCTTGAACATAGGGGTTTCCATGGTTTCTTGTATCGTCTTTTCCAAGTCTTCACGGAATTGCTGACTTTTCATGACTGTAAGCATTTGTTGTTCCATTTCAGGATTTTGTAAAAGCTCTAACATGCTTTTTTGGTATTGAGAATCTTTCATGAGAGACTGCATAATCTTCTTTTGTTCTTCAGATAGTGATTCAGCGAATTTTTTAGAGAACTGAGGGTTTTGGAATAATTCTTCCCAAAATTTCTTCCCTTCATCAGACATAATGGTTTCTTCAATGCTTGTTTTGACAACATCTGATTCTAAGATAACTTGTTGTTTCATTTCCTTATCGGATAAAACTTCTGTGATTGCCTTTTTTCCATCATCGGTTTTCAATATATCTACAACCATTTTCTTGGTTTTATCATAATCAGCTTGTTCTCCGCCAGATGAGGAGTTACCAGAACAAGCTGTCAATACGGTCATTAGTACGAGTAGGATTGCTAAACCCTTCATCCTATTCATGAGAACGCTCCTTTCAATCACCTTACATATACTTAATATGAGATAATTGAAAGAAAATATACACAAGTTTTGGAGTGAAAACGCTTGTTTTTATGGTAAAATACCATAGGATTGATTTACGGCAATGAAAGTAGGGGGATCCAACGTGACAAGTCGCAAATGGGTGAATTTATTTCTGACGACTTTATTGTGGGGAGGACTTATAACCCTCGTCGTTAGTTTTTTTGTGCAGAATGAACATTATGTAACAGCTTTTAATCCTTTTAGTATATGGGAAGTCATTATATTAATGCTCATGTATTTAGGATTAGGTTTTATCTTTAGTGTAATTAGTCAGATGGCGTTCTTTGCTTATCTAACGGTTCACCAATTTGGTTTAGGGATGTTTAGAAAGCTGTGGGCACCCATCCAGGTTGTTCTGATTTTGTTTACTTTGTTTGATTTGGTGTACTTCCGCTATAAGTCTGTATCAGGAGAAGCGGGCGTAGCTTCATTTTTTGTATTGCCAGCGGCGCTTCTTTTATTTGGTTGGGCAGTAGCGTATCTGAAGGCTAAAGAAACGAACTCAAAAGCATTTATCCCAGCTCTGTTCTTTATGGTCGTTATAACTTCAGTAGAGCTCGTACCAGCTTTCCAGGCTGATGACTCTGATTGGATTATGCTCATGCTACCTGCCATTCTTTTCTGTAATACTTATCAGCTATTGGTTCTTCATCGCTTGAATGATGGAGAAACAAAGGCAGAAGCGGTACCTGCATCTAATACGTCCAAAACAGTCCAGAAGAAAAAGAAGAACAAAAAGAAAAAAAGCAAACGTTAATACGTTTGCTTTTTTTATTTCACAGCAGACGACTTTGCATCTGTTTTTGAAATCATCTCAGATATGGAGACAAATTCGTACCCCTTCTGTTTTAATCCTGGAAGGACAGTCTTTAATGCTTCGTTTGTTTGCTTTACAGAGTCAGAAGCATGTAAAACAATAATGTCTCCGCCTGAAGTTTCTTTCATGATTTCGTCTACAATGGTTTGCGTTCCGGGGTTCTTATAGTCTTCAGGGTTTATGCTCCATTGTACGACCTTAAAACCGAGATCTTCTGCAAGCGTTAGTACTTCTTTATTGAAGTGTCCATGTGGAGGTCTTAGAAGGTCCATCTCTTCATACCCCAGTTTCTTAAACACTTCTTTTGCATACAGAAGGTCTTTCTTTACTTGAGCAATGTCTTGTTTAGCATAACTTTTATAACGATATCCCATCATTCCTAAATCATGTTTGCTTTCAGTAATTTCTTTTAGAATATCCGGGTGCTTTTCAGCCCATTCTCCGCTAACAAAGAATGTAGCCTTTACATTGTTTTTCTTTAATGATTCGAGAATAGGAAAGACCTCTTCTTGCCCCCAGCTAATATTAAATGTAATAGCTATATCCTTGCCCTTCGTGTTACTGCTAATAAGTGCCCTCGGCCCTTTGTCGGTTGAAAAGACAGAGAAGGCATTGTCTCTTTCTACCCATAGAAAAATTGAGCAGAATAGAGCGGCAATAACAACTAGTCCCCACTTTTTTATTCGGTGTCCGTTCCATGCATAAAAGTGTTGCATCATACACCTCTCCTTATCCATTCAGAAATTCCCTGCTTAGTACAACTTATGAACGGAGTGGACAAATATGAACAAGCAGATGTTTCATTTCATAAATTGGATATAAATGGACATGATAGAAGGGAACAATTATAAAGAGGTGAGTACATGCTAGGACTTTTATTAAAAGATATGGAACAAAAAGAAATAGAATATCTATTGAAGCGGGAGATGGATGAACTTTTAATGGACTTAGAAGACCACCGGATTGATCACGTTGTAAAAAGAGCTATGGAAGAACGCTATAAGATCCTGTATCAATTGTTCAAAAGATTAGCAAGCAAACATGATTGTATTCGATATGTACTGCCAAAGCGTAAACATCAATAGTTAGATTTCTCCTATGTATGATATAGTGTATATATGAAATCGCTTTTACATAGGGGTGAAGATGAATGAGGGAAATAGGAGCCATTATATTTGATTTAGATGGTGTGATTACGGATACGGCTGAATATCATTATTTAGCTTGGAAACAACTTGCAGTAGAATTGGGAGTACATTTCGATCGTACGTTTAACGAACGGTTAAAAGGTGTAAGTCGAATGGACTCCTTACATATGATTTTACAGCATGGAGGCATTGTGCTTTCTGAAGAAGAAATCAATAAGTTAGCTCATAAAAAGAATGAACATTATAAAACCTTTATACAGCAAATTACTCCAGATGATCTTCTGCCCGGAATACTACCGTTCTTAAATGAGATAAGAGCAGCGGAAATTCCAACAGCCCTAGCTTCCGCTAGTAAGAATGCCCGCCCTGTTATTCGACAGCTTAGAATTGAACCCTATTTAGATACAATAGTAGACGCAGCTACCGTTAAGAATGGTAAGCCTGATCCGGAGATCTTTTTAAAGGCAGCGGAGCAGTTAGCGGTTAACCCTGATGAATGTGTAGGAGTAGAAGATGCTGAAGCCGGAGTGGATTCCATTAAAGCTGCTGGAATGTATGCGGTAGGCGTGGGGAGTAAAAGAGCTATGGCAAAAGCAGATTGGATTATAGAACACCCATCACAACTCACGTTAAAAGCGTTAAGAGGGCATTACGGGTAAGATCTCATGATCCCTTTAATAGAATTTTTAAAGGGATTTTAATTTTTTTATCAAAAACTATTGCCAAAGTCATAAATACCATGGTAAGATATTTTTTGTTGTCAGCGAGATAAGCACTTCAAAATAAAAGTTAAAGAAAAACAAAATTAACTTTTTCAAAAAAGTGATTGACGAAATTAAAAAGAAATGTTATATTAGTTTCTGTCGCTGAAACACAGCGAAACAATTTGATCTTTGAAAACTGAACGAAACAACATGTAACGTCAATGTCTTTAAATTATTTTTAAAGCCAGTAATCATTTATTTGATGCTAGGCAAACTCTAACTTTATGGAGAGTTTGATCTTGGCTCAGGACGAACGCTGGCGGCGTGCCTAATACATGCAAGTCGAGCGCGTGAATCAACATGATCCCTTCGGGGTGATTGTTGTGGATCGAGCGGCGGACGGGTGAGTAACACGTGGGCAACCTACCCATGAGATCGGGATAACTCCGGGAAACCGGAGCTAATACCGAATAACCCAGTGAACTGCATGGTTCACTGGTAAAAGGCGGTTTCGGCCGTCACTCATGGATGGGCCCGCGGCGCATTAGCTAGTTGGTAAGGTAACGGCTTACCAAGGCGACGATGCGTAGCCGACCTGAGAGGGTGATCGGCCACACTGGGACTGAGACACGGCCCAGACTCCTACGGGAGGCAGCAGTAGGGAATCTTCCGCAATGGACGAAAGTCTGACGGAGCAACGCCGCGTGAACGATGAAGGTCTTCGGATCGTAAAGTTCTGTTGTTAGGGAAGAACAAGTGCCAGAGGAAATGCTGGTACCTTGACGGTACCTAACCAGAAAGCCACGGCTAACTACGTGCCAGCAGCCGCGGTAATACGTAGGTGGCAAGCGTTGTCCGGAATTATTGGGCGTAAAGCGCGCGCAGGCGGTTTCTTAAGTCTGATGTGAAAGCCCACAGCTCAACTGTGGAGGGCCATTGGAAACTGGGGAACTTGAGTACAGAAGAGGAGAGTGGAATTCCACGTGTAGCGGTGAAATGCGTAGATATGTGGAGGAACACCAGTGGCGAAGGCGACTCTCTGGTCTGTAACTGACGCTGAGGCGCGAAAGCGTGGGTAGCAAACAGGATTAGATACCCTGGTAGTCCACGCCGTAAACGTTGAGTGCTAGGTGTTAGGGGGTTTCCGCCCCTTAGTGCTGAAGTTAACGCATTAAGCACTCCGCCTGGGGAGTACGGCCGCAAGGCTGAAACTCAAAAGAATTGACGGGGGCCCGCACAAGCGGTGGAGCATGTGGTTTAATTCGAAGCAACGCGAAGAACCTTACCAGGTCTTGACATCTTCCGCTATCCCTAGAGATAGGGAGTTCCCTTCGGGGACGGAATGACAGGTGGTGCATGGTTGTCGTCAGCTCGTGTCGTGAGATGTTGGGTTAAGTCCCGCAACGAGCGCAACCCCTAATCTTAGTTGCCAGCATTCAGTTGGGCACTCTAAGGTGACTGCCGGTGACAAACCGGAGGAAGGCGGGGATGACGTCAAATCATCATGCCCCTTATGACCTGGGCTACACACGTGCTACAATGGATGGTACAGAGGGCCGCGAGACCGCGAGGTCAAGCAAATCTCAAAAAACCATTCTCAGTTCGGATTGCAGGCTGCAACTCGCCTGTATGAAGCCGGAATCGCTAGTAATCGCAGGTCAGCATACTGCGGTGAATACGTTCCCGGGCCTTGTACACACCGCCCGTCACACCACGAGAGTTGGCAACACCCGAAGTCGGTGAGGTAACCTTTTTGGAGCCAGCCGCCGAAGGTGGGGCCAATGATTGGGGTGAAGTCGTAACAAGGTAGCCGTATCGGAAGGTGCGGCTGGATCACCTCCTTTCTAAGGATAACACGGAAAGCGAAAGGCGGCTTGAACAGAGGCGTACGGATAAGTGAGCAAGCGAAAGTGGCGTTCGGTCACTGTAGCTTGATTGCTTATCTCGCTAGCCTCTAGCCGCCGGAGCTAGACACTAATATCGCGTTCATGTTTGTTTCGTTCGGTTTTGAAAGATTGATTGTATCAATTTCATAAGGAATGGGCCTGTAGCTCAGCTGGTTAGAGCGCACGCCTGATAAGCGTGAGGTCGGTGGTTCAAGTCCACTCAGGCCCACCATTCCTATTTCAAAAAAACGGGGCCTTAGCTCAGCTGGGAGAGCGCCTGCTTTGCACGCAGGAGGTCAGCGGTTCGATCCCGCTAGGCTCCACCAATTTCTATTAGTACCTTGAAAACTAGATAAGAATTAGACATCAAACCAACGTTAGATTTAACGTAAGCATCATTATGATGCGTCTTTTCACATTGATTTTAGATAGTTAAGTGAATAAGGGCGCACGGTGGATGCCTTGGCACTAGGAGCCGATGAAGGACGGGACTAACACCGATATGCTTCGGGGAGCCGTAAGTAGGCTATGATCCGGAGATTTCCGAATGGGGGAACCCACTACCCGTAATGGGGTAGGATCCTTAACTGAATACATAGGTTAAGGAAGGTAGACTCGGGGAACTGAAACATCTCAGTACCCGAAGGAAGAGAAAGCAAACGCGATTTCCTGAGTAGCGGCGAGCGAAACGGAATCAGCCCAAACCAGAGAGCTTGCTCTCTGGGGTTGTAGGACACTCCTTTGGAGTTATCAAGAAACAAGATAGATGAATGATCTGGAACGGTCAGCCGAAGAAGGTAACGGCCCTGTAGTCAAAATCTTGTTTCCTCCGGAGTGGATCCTGAGTACGGCGGAACACGAGGAATTCCGTCGGAATCCGGGAGGACCATCTCCCAAGGCTAAATACTCCCTAGTGACCGATAGTGAACCAGTACCGTGAGGGAAAGGTGAAAAGCACCCCGGGAGGGGAGTGAAATAGAACCTGAAACCGTGTGCCTACAAGTAGTTGGAGCCCGTTAATGGGTGACAGCGTACCTTTTGTAGAATGGACCGGCGAGTTACGATCCCATGCAAGGTTAAGATGAAAAATCGGAGCCGCAGCGAAAGCGAGTCTGAATAGGGCGAAATAGTATGTGGTCGTAGACCCGAAACCGTGTGATCTACCCATGTCCAGGGTGAAGGCCAGGTAACACTGGCTGGAGGCCCGAACCCACGCACGTTGAAAAGTGCGGGGATGAGGTGTGGGTAGCGGTGAAATGCCAATCGAACACGGAGATAGCTGGTTCTCTCCGAAATAGCTTTAGGGCTAGCCTCAAGGTAAGAGTCTTGGAGGTAGAGCACTGATTGGACTAGGGGCCCTCATCGGGTTACCGAATTCAGTCAAACTCCGAATGCCAACGACTCATCCTTGGGAGTCAGACTGCGAGTGATAAGGTCCGTAGTCGAGAGGGGAACAGCCCAGACCACCAGCTAAGGTCCCTAAGTTTATGTTAAGTGGAAAAGGATGTGGAGTTGCTCAGACAACCAGGATGTTGGCTTAGAAGCAGCCATCATTTAAAGAGTGCGTAATAGCTCACTGGTCGAGTGACTCTGCGCCGAAAATGTACCGGGGCTAAACATAACACCGAAGCTGTGGATTGTTCTTACGAACAATGGTAGGAGAGCGTTCTAAGTGCAGTGAAGTCAGACCGTAAGGACTGGTGGAGCGCTTAGAAGTGAGAATGCCGGTATGAGTAGCGAAAGAAGAGTGAGAATCTCTTCCACCGTAAGTCTAAGGTTTCCTGAGGAAGGCTCGTCCGCTCAGGGTTAGTCGGGACCTAAGCCGAGGCCGAAAGGCGTAGGCGATGGATAACAGGTTGATATTCCTGTACCACCTCCTTTCCGTTTGAATGACGGGGGGACGCAGTAGGATAGGGAATCCGCTCCACTGGATGTGAGCGGCCAAGCAGTGAGTGAGATGCATAGGCAAATCCGTGCATCAATCACAAGCTGTGATGGGGAGGGAACTATAGTACCGAAGTTCCTGATTTCACACTGCCAAGAAAAGCCTCTAATGAGGAAAGAGGTGCCCGTACCGCAAACCGACACAGGTAGACGAGGAGAGTATCCTAAGGTGATCGGGAGAACTCTTGTTAAGGAACTCGGCAAAATGACCCCGTAACTTCGGGAGAAGGGGTGCTCCTTCATAGGAGGAGCCGCAGTGAAAAGGCCCAATCGACTGTTTAGCAAAAACACAGGTCTCTGCGAAACCGAAAGGTGAAGTATAGGGGCTGACACCTGCCCGGTGCTGGAAGGTTAAGGGGATGAGTTAGCTTAGGCGAAGCTTTGAACCGAAGCCCCAGTAAACGGCGGCCGTAACTATAACGGTCCTAAGGTAGCGAAATTCCTTGTCGGGTAAGTTCCGACCCGCACGAAAGGTGCAACGAATTGGGCACTGTCTCAACAAGAGACCCGGTGAAATTATACTATGCGTGAAGATGCGCATTACCCGCGACAGGACGGAAAGACCCCGTGGAGCTTTACTGTAGCCTGATATTGAATGTTGGTACAGCTTGTACAGGATAGGTGGGAGCCGTCGATACCGGAGCGCTAGCTTCGGTGGAGGCATCCGTGGGATACCACCCTGGCTGTATTGACATTCTAACCCAGGACCGTAATCCGGTCCGGAGACAGTGTCAGGTGGGCAGTTTGACTGGGGCGGTCGCCTCCCAAAAAGTAACGGAGGCGCCCAAAGGTTCCCTCAGAATGGTTGGAAATCATTCGCAGAGTGCAAAGGCACAAGGGAGCTTGACTGCGAGACCTACAAGTCGAGCAGGGACGAAAGTCGGGCTTAGTGATCCGGCGGTACCGCATGGAAGGGCCGTCGCTCAACGGATAAAAGCTACCCCGGGGATAACAGGCTTATCTCCCCCAAGAGTCCACATCGACGGGGAGGTTTGGCACCTCGATGTCGGCTCATCGCATCCTGGGGCTGTAGTCGGTCCCAAGGGTTGGGCTGTTCGCCCATTAAAGCGGTACGCGAGCTGGGTTCAGAACGTCGTGAGACAGTTCGGTCCCTATCCGTCGTGGGCGTTGGAAATTTGAGGAGAGCTGTCCTTAGTACGAGAGGACCGGGATGGACGCACCGCTGGTGCACCAGTTGTTCCGCCAGGAGCACAGCTGGGTAGCTACGTGCGGAAGGGATAAGTGCTGAAAGCATCTAAGCATGAAGCCCACTTCAAGATGAGATTTCCCATCACTTCGAGTGAGTAAGATTCCTTGTAGACGACAAGGTTGATAGGTCGGAGGTGGAAGCGTGGTGACACGTGCAGCTGACCGATACTAATAAATCGAGGGCTTATCTATCTAAAGCGCAAACGACCGCTTAGACCCGTACGGATAAGACAGATTTTCGGAAAAGGCGATTAGCCTTTGGAGAAAAGATGACTTATACGCTAGGGTCTGGGAGTTGGAGCTGGAAGTCAGCTCAAGCGCAAATACGTGATCAGGCACGATGTCTTAATTCTTATCTAGTTTTGAAGGTACTCCTTCAACAAAACAATAGTATGGCGGTTTTGGCGAAGAGGTCACACCTGTTCCCATGCCGAACACAGAAGTTAAGCTCTTCAGCGCCGATGGTAGTCGGGGTTTCACCCCCGCAAGAGTAGGACGCCGCCATGCTTTGTTATCTTATAAAAGCTATCCAAGAGACTTCTTCTAGGACAGATGGATTTGACAATATTCCAACGTAGCTCAGTGGTAGAGCTATCGGCTGTTAACCGATCGGTCGCAGGTTCGAATCCTGCCGTTGGAGCCAATTTGCTTCCATAGCTCAGTCGGTAGAGCACTTCCATGGTAAGGAAGAGGTCGCCGGTTCAAGTCCGGCTGGAAGCTCTCTGTAAGAAAATTATATTTGGCCCGTTGGTCAAGTGGTTAAGACACCGCCCTTTCACGGCGGTAACACGGGTTCGAATCCCGTACGGGTCACCACTTATTTATAATCATGGAGGATTAGCTCAGCTGGGAGAGCACCTGCCTTACAAGCAGGGGGTCGGTGGTTCGAGCCCGCCATCCTCCACCATTTCATTTATTTATCTGCCGACCTAGCTCAATCTGGCAGAGCAACTGACTTGTAATCAGTAGGTTGGGGGTTCGAGTCCCTCGGTCGGCACCAGCAAGTTATGTTCAATTAAATAAATTCTTGCATAATAAAATGCAAGCATGGTATACTATTATTTGTGTTTGGAGGGGTAGCGAAGTTGGCCAAACGCGGCGGACTGTAAATCCGCTCCCTCTGGGTTCGCAGGTTCGAGTCCTGCCCCCTCCACCATTTATTGGCCCATAGCCAAGCGGTAAGGCAACGGTTTTTGGTACCGTCATGCGCTGGTTCGAATCCAGCTGGGCCAGCCACTTTATAAAGAGCCATTAGCTCAGTTGGTAGAGCATCTGACTTTTAATCAGAGGGTCGGAGGTTCGAATCCTCCATGGCTCACCACTTTTCACATTAACTTAGTTGATGTGTTTTTAGTTTGCGGAAGTAGTTCAGCGGTAGAACACCACCTTGCCAAGGTGGGGGTCGCGGGTTCGAATCCCGTCTTCCGCTCCATATATGGGGCCTTAGCTCAGCTGGGAGAGCGCCTGCTTTGCACGCAGGAGGTCAGCGGTTCGATCCCGCTAGGCTCCATTCTAAACCTTAAGTCTAATAAGACTTAAGGTTTTTTCGTATATCTAAAAAATTTAATGGCGGCTATTTATAAGAAAATTCTTTCAATACCGGGTGTTTTTCGTATATATATACAAATTTCTGTCCAGTTGAGTCATTGTCTCAACTATGGCTACAATGGGGGTAGAGTTAAAGGAGGAGGATGGGACAATGAATCGTAAACTTTCAATTATTGGAGCACCTATGGACTTAGGACAGAATCGCAGAGGTGTAGATATGGGGCCTAGTGCACTTCGTTATGCAGGGGTAATTGAGCGATTAGAACGTTTAGAGTATGATATAGAGGATCTTGGTGATGTTCATATTCCTCGGCCAAATAGAAAAGAAGAACAAGAGAGTCACTTGAGAAATTTAAAAGAAGTAGCAGTAGGAAATGAAAACCTGGCTGAGACAGTGGATCAGGTTGTGACATCAGGTAGATTCCCATTGATCATTGGCGGGGATCATAGTATTGCTATCGGATCTCTTGCTGGAATTGCGAAACATTATGACAATCTTGGTGTAATTTGGTATGATGCTCATGGGGATTTAAATACAGGAGATTCGTCCCCTTCTGGAAATATCCATGGTATGCCTTTAGCTGTGAGCTTAGGTATTGGTCATGAACGTTTGACGAACATTCATGGATATGAGCCAAAAATAAAACCAGAAAACATCGTTATTATAGGAGCGCGCTCTCTTGATGAGGGTGAAAAACAATTAATTAAAGAAAAGGGAATTAGGGTATATACGATGCATGAGATTGACCGCATGGGAATGCCAGGAGTCATTAAAGAATCTGTAGAATACTTAAAGGATCGGACGGATGGAGTGCACCTGAGTTTAGATTTGGATGGTTTGGATCCTAATGAGGCGCCTGGAGTTGGAACACCTGTTATGGGTGGAATGAGCTATAGGGAAAGCCACTTAGCAATGGAAATGTTTGCTGAGGCTAATTTTATTACTTCAGCGGAATTTGTTGAAGTGAATCCAATATTGGATGAGAAGAATAAAACTGCTACGGTAGCAGTTGGATTAATGGGATCATTATTTGGAGAAAATTTAAAATAGATTCATAGAGTAAAATAGGCGAAACAGCAGCTTATTCACATAAGTTGCTGTTTCCGTTATTTATTTTTTCTTTCTTCATATTCATTTAGTAATCCATCTAATTTTGAGCTTGCTTCAATGACCTCTTGAGATGATAAAGGTAAGCTAGAGCTCAGCTGAATCATTTCATTTCTACACATTTCAATTTCGTTCAGAAGTTCTTTACACATTCTATTTCCTCCCTACTAAAACCTTAGTACTATACTATAGTTTTATATATCCTTTCTACTTAAAGTTAAACCTCTTTATGTAAAGAAATCAAATGTATAACGTTTGTACATACAAAAAATTCTTTTTTATTTTTTTAATTGATTTTGAAACCTGATCGCAGGTATATTCGTATGTAGAATGACCGCAGATCTAGCGGAGGTATAGTGCATGGAAATATTCATAAAACAAAAGATTAAAAAAGTTAAAAAAGGTGATCACTCGGCCTTTGAAGATGTAGTGACGTTTTACCAAAACAAGGTGTACCAAATATGCTATCGTATGCTTGGTAATGCACATGAAGCAGAAGATATTGCCCAAGAAGCATTTATTCGAGCTTACACTAATATTCACTCTTATGATGAGAATCGCAAATTTTCTACTTGGTTATATAGAATTGCCACCAATTTATCTATTGATCGTATTCGAAAAAAGAAACCGGATTACTTTTTAGATGCTGAAGTAAGAGGTACAGAAGGCTTAACGATGTACTCACAAATTTCTGCAGATGAAGATTTACCTGAAGAAGAAGTGGAAAGCTTAGAACTGCAGGAATATATTCATCAAGAGATTCTCAAGCTTCCAGCCAAGTATAGATCTGTTATCGTACTACGATATATAGATGAACTCTCATTACAAGAGATTAGTGACATATTGGACATACCGGTTGGCACGGTTAAGACAAGGGTCCACCGGGGACGCGAAGCGCTTCGTAAGAAACTTCGTCACGTGTAAAGGAGTGATGGGAAATGAAGTGTGCAAATGAAGCCATTCAGTTAATGCATAAACATTTAGACGACGGGTTAAGCGAAGAAGAGAGAAAGCAATTAAAACAACATCTTCACCAATGTGATGATTGCCAGAACCATTTTCATGAACTGAAGAGGGCTGTAGCAATGGTCCAAAGTACAAGTGCAGTTCAAGCTCCCTCTGATTTTACTGCAAAAGTAATGGGAAGTCTGCCTAAAGAAAAGAAACGATCAGGTTATAAGCGATGGTTTAAAGCCCATCCTGTGGTAACTGCAGCTGCTATATTCTTTATTATGATGTTTAGTGGGATCTTTTCTACTTGGAGCCAAGATCAACAGTTAAGCGTCTCAAAACAAAGAGACCTTATTATTGAGGATAATACGGTCATTGTTCCTGAAGGAAAAACAGTAGAAGGCGATTTAGTAGTGAAAAATGGGAACTTAAAAGTAGAAGGTAAAGTAAATGGTGATGTAGTATTAATAAATGGTGATCATCTAAAAGCCTCTGCCGGTGAAGTGACAGGAGATCTGAATCAAGTGGACCAAGTCTTTGGTTGGATGTGGTACAATATTAAAAAAACAGCGACAGATATCTTTTCCTTTACCCAATAAGGGGTCCAAAAGTCACTTTTATAGTGGCTTTTTTTATTTTGTTTAGTTATAGCCTTTTAGTGTTATTTTCACTATAAAGAAGTATGCTATAATAAAACTATTGTGACTTTGATACATAAGATTAAAGCAATAGTTGAATTCAAGGATAAAAAGGAAGTGTACACATGCTTGATGGGGGATTGAATGTTCAATTAGATGGATTAAAGTACATTCGAATTATTATTGATGTTGCCCTTGTCTGGTTTGTTTTGTATAAATTAATCATGTTAATCCGTGGTACAAAAGCGGTTCAGTTGCTGAAAGGAATATTTGTGGTACTTGGAATATGGCTAGTTAGCTACTTTCTTCAACTTAGTACGTTAATGTGGTTGATGTCCAAAGCGATGACATGGGGTTTTCTAGGCGTAATTATCTTATTCCAACCTGAGCTCCGAAGAGCGTTAGAACAGCTAGGAAGAGGTAGTTTCTTTGCAAGAAATTCGAGCAGTGAAGAAGATTCGGTGAAACAAACAGTAGAGGCTATTATAAAGTCGTGTAATTATATGGCCAAGCGTCGAATTGGGGCCCTTATTACGATTGAACGAGAGACAGGTATGGGTGACTATGTCGAAACCGGCATACCTATTAGAGGAAGGTTATCGAGTGAACTGTTAACAAATATCTTCATCCCTAATACTCCTCTTCATGATGGAGCGGTTATTATTAAACAAGATGAGGTTACGGCTGCTGCTTGTTACCTCCCTTTATCTGAAAGCCCATTTATATCGAAAGAATTAGGGACGAGGCACCGTGCTGCTATGGGAATCAGTGAAGTCACGGATGCCCTTACAATCGTAGTCTCCGAAGAAACAGGAGGAATATCCTGTACGAGGAATGGAGAATTGCATAGGGGATTAGATGAACAAGCTCTTCGTGATATTTTGGAAAGAGAATTAGAACGAGCGACGAAAGCTCCTAGCTCAAAGAATTGGGATTGGAGGGGGAAAAAAGATGGATAAGTGGTTAAGAAGTCCATGGTTCATTCGAGCGATTTCTTTAATATTAGCACTCCTCTTGTATGCCTCTATAAACCTTGATGACGGGCAAACGAGTTCAGATTCTATCTTTCTTGAAGGTAATGATAAAATTGCAGCAATGAATAATATCCCTTTACAAGTAAAAATGAATGAGGAAAAATATGTAGTGAAAGAAGTGCCTTCGAGCGTCACTGTCACTGTAGAAGGACCGAATTCTATAGTGACTAGAACTGTTATGCAAAAACCATTCGAAGCGTTCATTGATTTAGAAGGGCTTGAACTTGGCTCTCAAACAGTTCCTATACAAACGCAAGGGATTTCAAATCAGTTATCAGTTTCTGTAGATCCTCAGGAAGTAACAGTGGTATTAGAGAAACGATCTTCAAAAGAGTTCCAGGTTGGTGCGGATTACATACACCGTGACACTATTAAAGAGGGCTACCAACTAGGCACACCAGAAGTTACGCCTAATCAGGTAGACATCATAGGCTCTGAAACAGAGGTTTCAAAAGTATCACTAGTCAAAGCAATTGTTGATGTGCAAAATGCTGAGAGTGATATTACAAAGAAAGAGTCGCCTGTAAAGGTATATGATGAACAGGGGAATGAACTAAATGTTGTGGTAGAACCAAGTGTGGTCAAAGTAACGGTGCCTCTATTACCTCCAAGTAAAGAAGTTCCTGTCGCGCTAAAGCCTAAGGGAGAGGTTGCCGAGGGGTATCGACTGGTATCTATTGAACCTTTACCAGATCAAGTAGCTGTGTATGGTTCACAAGATGCATTAAAAGGGGTTAGTGCTTTTGCCGATGTCGAAGTGGATATAACGGATCTTAAAGAAGACACCACTATTGAGATAGATCTCCCTTTGCCAGATGGAATCGAAACAATTAAGCCAAAAACGATTGAAGCAAAAGTCAATGTAGAGCAAATAACAGAAAAAACGATTAATGATGTAGAAATCGATGTAAATAACCTGGATTCAGGTAAAAACCTAACTTTTATTACACCAGAACAACAGGTCATTAACTTAACATTAATAGGTACAGAGCAGGAACTTGAGAGTATTACGAAAGAAGATTTCGAAGTCTTTATTGATGTTGAACAGCTCGTTAATGGTGAAGCAAATGTACCTATTCAAGTGAATGGACCTGAAAGTATTGAATGGCAAACAAGTAATGATGAAGCTCTAATTCGTATAGAGTAGTAACTACCTCATTTGCCTAGAATGAAGGAGCGATTGATAATGGGAAAATATTTTGGTACAGATGGTGTGCGTGGCGTAGCCAATCAGGAATTAACACCAGAACTAGCATTTAAAGTAGGAAGATATGGGGGCTATGTGTTAACGAAAGACACACCAAAGCCAAAGATATTAGTAGGCCGTGATCCACGGATTTCTGGTCAACTACTTGAGAACGCTTTAACAGCAGGATTAATGTCAATCGGTGCAGAGGTTATGCGCCTTGGGGTTCTTCCAACCCCAGGTGTAGCCTATTTAACAAAATCCATGGGAGCTGAAGCGGGAGTTATGATCTCTGCTTCTCATAACCCTGTTGAAGATAATGGTATTAAATTCTTTGGTCCTGATGGATTTAAATTAACAGACGAACAAGAGAATGAAATAGAAGCACTAATGGACCAAGAAACAGATGAACTTCCAAGGCCTACTGGAGCTGATGTAGGTGTTGTAAACGACTACTTCGAAGGTGGTCAAAAATATATGCAATATTTGAAGCAAACGATTGATTACGATTTTGATGGTGTACACGTTGCTTTAGATTGCGCACATGGTGCAACATCCTCTGTGGCCCCACATATTTTTGCGGATTTAGAGGCAGAGCTTTCAACAATGGGATCATCTCCAGATGGCTTGAACATTAACGATGATGTTGGTTCTACAAGCCCAGAAGCGCTACAAACCTTTGTAAAAGAAAAGGGAGCTCATATTGGATTAGCATTTGATGGTGATGGTGATCGTTTAATTGCCGTGGATGAAAAAGGTGAGATCGTTGATGGAGATCAAATTATGTTCATCTGCGCTAAGTATTTAAATGAGCAAGGCCGCCTTCGTCATCATACTGTTGTTTCAACTGTTATGAGTAATATTGGCTTCTATAAGGCTGTAGAAGCGAATGGTATGAAGAGTGATAAGACAAATGTAGGCGATCGCTATGTGTTAGAAGAAATGCGTCGTGGCAATTATAGCCTTGGTGGAGAACAGTCTGGACATATTATCTTCTTGGATTACAACACGACAGGAGATGGATTGCTCTCAGCGTTACAGCTAGTAAATGTCTTGAAAGAAACAGGGAAATCATTATCAGAATTAGCTGCTGAGATGAAGAAATATCCGCAAGTATTAAAGAACGTACGTGTGATCGATAAGAAGAAAGTAATGACTAATCCTCGTATAACTTCAGAAATTGAAGCGGTTGAAGAAGCTATGGGAGATGAAGGCCGTGTTCTTGTTCGTCCGTCTGGAACAGAGCCGCTTGTCCGTGTCATGGTTGAGGCACCGACAGAAGAAGATTGTGAGAAATATGTAGATCAAGTGGTCCAAGTCGTTCAGGCTGAACTAGGTATGAAGGAAGCATAATATAAATGCGCAGGTGGCACATTATGTGTCCCTGCGCATATTTTATATGGAACAGATTTAACAATTGTAATAAACATGTAATGCTTCAGATATTGACCTTGTCACACGAATTAGAGTAAAATGAAATTTGTTCCATGCAAATTTCACATAATATGTTTAAGGTGTATTCGTAAAGGGTAATATCATTAAGTCTGTGTGAATAAACTGCAACATGTTTGTGAAAACATAGGGACAAAGTTAAAATTTTTAGTACAACTAAAAGCGCCTGGACTATCTTCAGAACGGATAGAAGATAGTTGACGAGGAGGAGGTTCATCGAGTATCGGCGGATGCCTCCCGGTTGGAATTCACCTCAATCGTAAGCTTTTATTCTAAAACAAAGGGGTGACCCTTTGCACAAAGAATCGAAGCAAGGTGATCGAAAAATAAAATTCATGAGGAAGGGGCAGGTCAAGCCCCGAACATCGGTACGTTGATTTGCCCCTTACAGTTAGGGAGGAAACAACGATATGTGTGGAATTGTAGGATATATTGGAACACAAGATACAACAGAAATTTTATTACAAGGCTTAGAGAAGCTTGAATACCGTGGTTATGACTCAGCTGGTATTGCGGAGTTAAATGATGAAGGTGTTCATGTTACGAAAGTAAAAGGACGTATTGCTGCTCTTCGTTCAGAAGTAGAGAAGAAAGAGATCGAAGCAACAATGGGAATTGGTCATACCCGCTGGGCGACGCATGGCGCGCCAAGCTTTGAAAACGCTCACCCGCACCAAAGCGCGTCTGGCCGCTTTACTATTGTTCATAACGGTGTAATCGAAAACTACGAAGATGTTCAGCGTGAATACTTGGCAGATGTAGAGATGAATAGCGAAACGGACACGGAGATTATCGTACAGCTTGTTGAGAACCTTTATAATGAAATGGGCGATGTACAAGAGGCATTCCGTAAAGCGATTTCCTTGTTAAAAGGTTCTTATGCTGTTGGTATTATTGATGCTGAAAACCCTGACGTTATTTATGTAGCTAAGAATAAGAGCCCTCTTCTTGTTGGTTTAGGAGAAGGATTTAATGTTGTATCAAGTGACTCATTAGCAATGTTGAAGGTAACCGATCAATTTGTTGAATTAGAAGACAAAGAAATCGTACTTGTACGTCGTAATGAAGTAGAAATTCAGAAACTAGATGGTACACAAGTCAACCGCGAACCATTTACAGCTGAGCTCGACGCAAGTGATATTGAAAAGGGTACCTATCCACACTTCATGCTAAAAGAGATTGATGAACAACCATTTGTGATTCGTAAAATTATCCAAGAATATCAAAATGAAAATGATGAAATTAAATTAGACCCAGACGTTCGTCAGGCTATGATGGACTGTGACCGCGTGTACATTATTGCATGTGGAACAAGTTATCATGCTGGTTTAATCGGGAAGCAGTTCATTGAGAAACTAGCAAATGTACCAGTAGAGGTTCACGTAGCTAGTGAATTCTCTTATAACATGCCTCTTCTTTCTGACAAACCACTATTCGTATACATCTCTCAAAGTGGAGAGACTGCGGATAGTCGTGCGGTACTTGTTGAGACAAAGGCAAAAGGTCATCCGGCCCTTACGATTACGAACGTACCTGGTTCTACCCTTTCTCGTGAAGCGGATTACACGCTACACTTACATGCAGGACCTGAGATTGCTGTTGCTTCCACGAAAGCATACACCGCTCAGATGGCTGTATTAGCTATTCTTGCTGTTGACACAGCGAAAGCAAAAGGAATTGAGTTAGAATTTAACCCTATGAAAGAATTAGGGATTGCAGCGAACGCAATGGAAGCTCTTTGTGACCAAAAAGAAGAGCTTGAACAAATTGCTGCTGATTATTTATCAACAACAAGAAACTGCTTCTTTATCGGACGTAGCCAAGACTACTATGTTGGTTTAGAAGGCGCATTAAAACTAAAAGAAATATCTTACATTCAAGCGGAAGGATTCGCAGGTGGCGAATTGAAGCACGGTACGATGGCCCTCATTGAAGATGGCACTCCAGTTATGGCGCTTGCGACACAAGAGAATGTAAACTATTCAATTCGAGGTAACGTGAAAGAAGTAGCTGCACGTGGTGCAAAACCTTGTGTTATTAGTATGAAGGGGTTAGACCAAGAGAACGACGCATTTGTCATTCCGCAGGTGCACGAACTCTTAACACCTCTAGTATCAGTTGTTCCAATGCAGTTGATATCATACTACGCAGCCCTTCACCGTGACTGTGACGTGGATAAGCCGCGTAACCTTGCTAAGAGTGTAACCGTTGAATAAGTAACGATAACGCATGTGGTCTCAAATTGAGACTACATGCGTTTTTTGTATGCTTACTCAAGAATGAGGATTAATATGGAAGACTCGAAGTTGAGGGAATGTTTCCGTTTGCTTTATTTGAGTGTAAGGTGGGCCTGGAAACCACTCGCTTTCCTGTGGGGAGCTGGTGAGTCTCCTCAGCCGGCAAAGCCGAGCTCCGGGGTCTCACCTAGATTGAAAAGTGCAGGTGTGGTGCCTAGGACCGTACGGATAAGACAGCTTTTTGGAAAAGGCGACTAGCCTTTGTAAAAAAGATGACTTATCAAGCTAGGTCCTCCACGCCGGAACTAGACTGGCTCTTCTGCCCACGGGAGTCTAGCAGTTTCCAGGCCCACCTTTCCATATCAGTGTGAACGGAAACAAGCCACGTGAGGAGAAACAAGATTACTTGGGGTGATCACAGGGCCGCTAACCTAGTTAACGCAAGGGATTGCTCGGGGACTGCGAGACTCCCGCGGGGTAAGGAGCCTAGGGGAGACCCCACAGAGAGCGAAAGCGAACGAGGAGGCTTCCCAGCTCCCCGCAGGAAAGCGAGTTGTCCCCGAGCAAGCCCAAGCACTCATCAAACATAGCGGTCCCTTCCAGCTAATATACCTCAACTTCGAATCTTCCATAGAGACACAAGTTATAGTAAGAAAAAATAGAAAAAGAGCTTGAATCACCATTCAAGCTCTTTTTTAGTACCATTATTTCGTTGTGACGGAAACTTCGACAACACTAGAATCCCCTTTTTGATAAACAGGGCCTACATATTCGTTTATAGGGAAGCCTTCTTTTACTGCTGCTGTAATAAAGGCTTTCGCGGATTTAATAGCTTCGAATACTTCTTTTCCGTTTGCAAGTTCAGCGGTAATTGCTGCTGCGTAGGAACAACCTGCTCCGTGGACGTTTCCTGTATCAAACTGGTCAGTTTGGATATAGTGGAAGGCTTGTCCATCATATAGAAGGTCGGTTGCTTTTGTTTTGTCTACAAGCGTTCCGGCTTTGATTAGTACGTTCTGTGCACCTAGTTCATGAATGGTTTTCGCTGCACTTTCTAGTTCTTCTACTGTTTCAATTCGACGAAGACCTGCAAGTTTAGCAGCTTCGAAGAGGTTAGGTGTTGTTACTTTGGCACGAGGCACAAGAGTTTCACGAAGGCTTGTTAAATTCTCTGGATGAAGGACATCATCTGTTCCTTTACAAACCATAACCGGATCGATCACCACATCAGTGATCCCGTTTTGATCTACGACCTCCGCTGCATGTTCAATAATACCAGGTGAACCTAGCATACCTGTTTTTACTGCATCTATTCCTAAAGACGTCGCGGTCTTTAATTGTTCTTTCACTGTATTAAGTTCCATTGGAAATACGTTATGAGCCCAACCATTCTCCGGGTCCATAGCCACAATAGTGGTTAAAGAAGAAATGCCGTATACCCCGTGCTGGTGAAATGTTTTCAAATCAGCTTGGATTCCAGCTCCGCCGCTACTATCTGATCCTGCAATTGTAAGGACTTTTTTTCTCATCTGTTTATTCCCCTTCCACTCTAAGGTGTTTTCTTTATTTTAACGGTATTTGATGTATTTTTAAATCATTTCGTTTTTAATTGGGTACTTTCTTAACAAAAGTGGAATACCAGAATGAGAACATGGATAGCATGGAACAAGGGATGGAACGAATAACAGAGAATGCTCAAGGGTTAAAGGAAGTTTCCAAACGAATCACTGAAGTCATTGATATTGTAAGCGGAATTGCTGAGCAGACGAATTTGCTTGCTTTGAAGGCATCGATTGAATCAGCACGTGCAGGGGAATATGGAAAAGGGTTTGCGGTAGTAGCGGAGGAAATTCGTAAACTTTCAGAACAGACGAAACAATCAACATCAACCGTAGCAGATCTTATTAAAGACGTGAATCAGCAAAGTTCTCATGTTACAGAATCGATTGAATCGATTCGATCTTATGTAGAATTAGGAAAAGGGAGTATGAAAGAAACGACAGACTCCTTCGTAACCATTCTTACGTATATGAGAGAGACTGTGCAACATAATGAACGCATTGATCAGGAAATGAAACAATTGCTCGAAAACATCAAAGAAATGGATCAAGCTTCTGCAACGGTAGCGGCATCAGCAGATCGATTAACTCATATGACAGAGCAAATGTAAGGAAAAGACTTGTCCCGCGGAATAGGGGGACAAGTCTTTTTTTATACTTCTACTTTGTCAGTGTTTCGTTTGACCATATCGCTCCAGTCGATGGTATAGAGGTTTAAGAGGCTTTCAAGTTTCTGAACCAATCCAAGTGTGAGGAATCCGTTTCCTTGAGCTTGGGGTGAACTTCCGATCGGAGCGGTCCGTTTGATTAGTTGAGCATAAACTTCTGCCTCTGAAAGCTTTCTATTTAATTGCTTTTCAGCGAGGTGAATGAGCAGCGCCAAAGCACCTGATACGTGCGGAGTAGCCATAGAAGTACCTGATAAGCGAGCATAACGTCCTTCTGTATAAGTGGAAAGGATGCTAACGCCAGGGGCTACAAGATCTATTTCATCATTTGTATTGGTAAAGTCAGCAATATTTCGATTGAAATCTGAGGCACCTACTTGGATGACTTCGTTATAAGCTCCAGGATAGGCATATTCATTTGTATCCTCCCGGCCATCACCTTCATTTCCTGCCGCACAAACGACAGAAATCCCTGCTTCGACAGCTGTTTTTATGGCTTCATGTAGCTCTGGTACATCACTAGGTCCTCCAAGAGACATGGACATGACTCGGACACGTTCACCATCTGGACCTTCCCAGTTTGTAGCATAGTTAATGGCATCAATAATCCAGTCATAATTCCCACGTCCAGATCCGGTCAAAACCTTTAGAACAAGGAGTTGGCTTGCGGGAGCGACACCTACAACCCCAGTAGTCGTTTCTGCGGCTGCGATTGTGCCTGCTACGTGGGTCCCGTGGCCATTATTATCAGCGTAGTTGGTTTCGTCTCCTTCGTAATCTGTTGTGAAGTTACGCCCACCGATAATTTGCCCTTGTAGATTAGGATGATCAAGCTGACACCCTGTATCTATAACGGCGACAACGCTACCTTTTCCTTTTGATGTTTGCTCCCAGATTGCAGGTGCTTCAATCATGCGCACACCTTCTGGGATCATTGAGGTACTTTCGAATACATCTTCCGTTTGGTAAGGAATCAGATACATGTTCTCCATGGTAACCCCTCCTCAATATGATTACTTGAATCGTACACGAAAGAGGGGAGGAAATAAATTATAATATTCTAATTTTTGAAAAAATAACCAATTTGGCCTAGGTAAGATGGGACTATGGAAAGGGGAAATTTTGTAGAAATATGGGGGCGATCTATCAGCAAAAGAAAAAGGTTTGCTACCTATGGAAGCAAACCTTTAACGTCTGGACTTTCGATATCCTGCTTCTTCTGCTTCTGAAGGGGTGTTAAACACTTCGATCGCCTTTACGCGGTTGTAATATTGACCACCAGGCATGTGATAGATTTTTTCCCCTTTGGCATTTTGGTTACCTTTAATGGGTTGCGGGTTAAGGGAGCGTTCAATATCGCTCATCTCAACTATTGATCTCATCTCATCTCTTATGCTTTCTCTCGTCTCTTCAAACGTGTCTCTTTGATCTGAACTTGTCTCTACTAACTCATCTGTCTCTACTAAGCTCTTAAACTCTTCTTGCTCTGCAAACTCAACTAACTCTGTCTCTTTGTGACTTGGCTCTGTTTGAATCGTAGGGGCTTCTACAGTGTGAGGTGTGGAACGAATGCGCCCTTTGCGCTGAGACGGAGTGAACAAAAGCAGAGCAATCATCATTCCGCTTGCAATTACGGTTAAATAAGCTAGAACAACACCGAATTTTCTCATCATCCTCTCCTCCTTACACCTATTGTAGCCCCTCGACTCCCCATCGTCCAACCCACAACCCGCCAGCCCCCCAAATTCTTTAACCCATTACAGCAAAACACGGTGCCTGGCACCGTTTAGTGCTTCACTGCAATAGAGGGTGTCTGGCACGCTTCTTACCTCTAAAGTGGTAAAGGCTAGAGTGGTTACCTCAATGCTTAAACGCTTTTAAGCGTTAAAGTTGCGAGGTACAAAAAAACCTGCTAGCTTATATGCCAGCAGGGACGAACGGATTCATTCGCGGTACCACCCTGATTATAATCTCTATTCGAAAGAGATTATCTCTTCATCGTTGATAACGGAACAGACCCGTTGATGCGGTGCACATCACATCAAAGCTAAGGAAACGTAATTCGTAACGTCTTTATGTACTGGTTCGCAGCGACCACCAGTTCTCTGAAACAGGGAAAGAGTTACTACTTCAAATCCATCAACACTTTTATACTTTATTCGTACGATTACTTGCTTTATATCTTAAACGCTTAAAAGCACTAAAGTCAACTGTTTTTTTCTTGTTTTATATGTTCTTTATCGTGATAAAGGGTGTCTGGCACGCTTTATCATGGTAAAGGAATCTAGTGGTTTAATAGCTGCTTTAGGTTTTCGAAATCTTGATAAATGGTGTCTTTCAGTGAGCCATTATAGAGAACAGCTGCTGGATGGTACATGGGAAAGATTGTGTAGGTCTCTTCTGTGAGTTCATAGGATTCCTCTTCTTCACCTGTCCATTTATAAATCGGTTGGTTTAAAACTTTTCCATGTACGTCAGAGATTTTAAAGTCTTTTCCGATTAAGCGTCTTAACGCAATATTACCGAGTGTGACAAGAATTTTTGGTTTCATCTCATCGATTTGATAATCGAGAAGGGGAGCATGAGCGAGTATTTCCTTTTGGTTTGGGGTTCTATTGGGCGTTTTGGTTGTTGGATTCCCTTTTCGGTCTGTGGTTTCTACAACCTTGTAAGGGCGACTCCTCACTACACTTGTGATATACAATTCTTCTCGGTCTACTCCGATATGTTCAAAAAACTCAGTGAGTTTCTCTCCAGCCTGTCCAATAAAGGGAACGCCTTCTTTAACCTCATTTCTTCCAGGTGCTTCTCCAATCACCATAATATCTGGATACTTGGGGCCTTTACCAGGAACGAATCCCTCTGTTTGATAAGGCTCAATGCGCTTGTTACCGAGTTTACGTAAATGTTCTGGGAACATTGTATCGCCTCCTAGAGTCATTTATATATCTTTACATTTCCCTGCTTTTATTCATTTGAAAAATCCTCTATACTTTTAGTAATTTCATACTTATAAACTATCGAGGTGATTGGATGAAAAGGATTGCTGTGTTTTGCGGATCAAGTGAAGGCGCTTCTGTTGCATATAAAGAAGATGCCGTTCGTTTAGGGAGTCTTCTTGCCCAACAAGATATTACCCTTGTTTATGGAGGTTCAAGCGTCGGTCTGATGGGTGCTGTTGCGGATACAGTGCTTGCTGAAGGAGGCGAAGCAATTGGGGTGATTCCAAAGAAACTAGTTGAGCGAGAAATTGCCCATGCCAGCCTGACGGAACTGTACGTTGTGGATTCCATGCACGAAAGGAAAGCAAAAATGGCGGAGTTATCCGATGCATTTATCACCTTACCGGGTGGAGCAGGTACGCTTGAAGAGTTTTTTGAAGTGTACACCTGGGCTCAAATTGGAATCCATCAGAAACCATTTGGAATTCTGAACACGAACCAATACTATACACCTTTAATCTCTCTGTTTGATCATATGGTCGAACAGAAATTCTTAAAGAAAGACAACCGTGACATGGTAATGGTCGAAGAAAGTCCCGAATCCCTTCTTACAAACTTCCGATCCTTTATCTCTGCACAGAACTAAACGGTGCCAGACACCCTTTACTATGATAAAGGGTGTCTGGCACTTTTTTTGGCTTGCATAGAGATGATGGTTTATGAAATTAGCGAAGAGTCATGCTTTGATGGTGTAGAGTCAATCAAGTAAGATGAAAGACAGATGGGAAAGGAGTTCTAATCGTGAAGTCAATTGTAAAAATGATCGGTCTTGTTCTATTTAGTTTGTTTTTTATCGTTGCGGGTGTTGTGCACTTTACTCAAGTTGAAGGGTTCGCCAGTATGATTCCGGATATCATTCCTTTTCGAAATATGATTGTTTATGCTACAGGCATAATTGAATGGGTTTTGGCCATTTTATTACTTATCCCTTCGACTCGTAGACAAGCTGGGATTTGGACAGCTATTTACCTTGTACTCATCTTCCCGGCAAATATTTATGCTGCCATTGCCGGTATTCCAGCTCCTGGTTCAGATGAAGTAAATAAAACGCTTCTTTGGGTTCGTCTTTTGTTCCAACCATTACTAATTTGGTGGGTACTTGCTGTATCAAAGCCTAATCAACAGCGTACAAATAATTGAAAATGAATACTAAAAGCCAGTCGCCTACTGTTTATGGGCGACTGGCTTTTTTTGTTGCATTCATGAAATGCGCAGATCTCGGGATACTAGGAGTAGCTTAAGTATTTGTAAGGCAGGAGGTATAGGGTATGGCATCCCAATCATGGATTGATTTAATTAAAAAAGGCAATAAATCTTCAGCTTATGCTGCTTCAGGCAACTTAGTCATCGCAATTGCGAAGGCAATAGGGGCTACAGTGAGTGGCAGTGGGGCTATGCTTGCGTCCACGTTGCATTCATTTGCAGATTCCGTGAATCAGGGGTTTGTATTTGCCGGAAGTGTGTTAGCTGAGAAGGAACCGACGTCTCGTTTTCCAACGGGGTTTGGCAGGGTTATTAATATTTTCGTAATGATTGCTGTAATCATTGTTACGATATTAGGCTATGAATCGGTAAAAGAAGGGTGGCACTTAATTCAGCACCCGAAAGAATCAGGAAGTTTCTGGTTGAACGCAGGGATCCTTCTTTTGAACATTGCAATTGATGGGTGGATCCTGGTTAAAGCGATGAAGGAAATCAACAAAGAGGCGAAAGAAGAAGCTTCTGGGTGGAAGATCCCATCACAAGCGATTCAGAATCTCCCACAAGCTTCACCGCCTACCAGGCTTGTTTTTTTTGAAGACATTGTTGCTGTAACAGGTGCCTTATTAGCTCTCATTGCAGTAACGATTACGACGTTTACAAACTTTGCGATTCTAGATGGTGTAGTGACCCTTTTAATCGGACTATTGATGTTTGCTGTAGCGTTTCGGGTTGGGTACGAGAACATGATCGGCTTAATAGGCGTGGCGGCCCCTCGTGAGGTAGAGCGTGATGTGGCGGAGTCCATTTTAGAGCATGGGCAAGTCGTTGATATAAGAAGGATGCGCATCGTGAAGGAAGGGCGCACCTACCATGTTGAGGCAATGCTAGAGTTAGAAAAGGGTTTATCATTAGCGGAGGCAGATGATATTAAGTTTAAAGTATGGGATCGTTTATTAAAAAATGATGACATATCAGATGCCTCCTTAGGCATTATTGAAAGCAATGAGGAAAAAGACTGGGATCCCAAGAAGAACGAACGAAATAGCTCCTGGTCGCACCCGCAAGACACTGAAGAGGAATGATTACTTCACTTTACCTCTCTACAAGAAAATAGCGTGCCAGGCACCCTCTAGTGCTTTAGAGAAATGAAGGGTGTCTGGCACGCTTCTGTGCATTAGTGTCATAAAGGGAATGAGCAGGGGAAAAGCTGCCCGTTATTGATTTTGGGCAGCTTTTTGTTGGTTTTTATAAGGGTCGGCTGTTTGTTGATCAGCTTCAATGATCTGTTCACGAATTTCTTCGTATTTTTCTTCATGACCAGTGGTTTCACTTAAGTCTTTAAGGGTTTCTATAAGGTAATGCTGGTCTAGTTCATAAATGTGAAGAGACTGAAAACCGTAAACGGTGTTACGTGCAAATTCCCACAAAGTTTTGTGGTGAGCAGAATCAATTGATTTAGCTAATAAATCCAGCACACGTAGAATCTCCGTGATAATTTGAATGTTCCCTTCTGCATAGTGGCGAATGTAACCATATCCTTTATATAAATAAAACTCAAAGCTCTCACCTGGTATAATTAACCTCAGTTGTTTTTCGTTGTCGACGAGGTAAGGAGGGATGTTCATCATTTTTGAAATAGTTAGAAGTAACTCCCCTAATTGATGGATCACATTGCTTACTGTCTTTGGATCATTATTGCCAAGAGATTTAATGGCAATTTCCGATAACTTGTTAAGCCCGTGCTCCACATCCTGAATTTCAGTTTGTTTTTGTCCGACTTCCAACATGCTTAAGTATAAATGATGATCTATATCTTTAGGTTCCCCATTTCCACTCCAGTAAGATAGGATTGGATTTCCCTCTAATAAGAATGTCCCAACACTTGCTTCTAACTGAACGACAATACCATCTTTCTGTGCCTGATCAATAATTTGATCGAAGTTAATCAGCTGAATGTACCCAGACTGCTTTGTGAGGATCTTCTCTGGATGGTCAGGTTTTTTCTTAGCCTCTTGTTCATGATACAGCGTATCAGTACTTCGGTAAGGAGACATCTCGTTTGTAATCGACTGATTGAGAATTTGTTTAGAAATCGATTGCATATTGTAAGAAATGTTATGAACTTGCATCCAAGTTGTAGCGTGATTAATAAAATAAATAAAGGTGACTGCTGCAAATAATGCAACTAGGGTCGTCACTAAAGGAATAGCCACGAATGTTTGGTCTTCGTAATTCGTAATAAAAATAAAGAGCGTCAATACATAAACAAAACAAGCGTTAAAGATTCCAAGGACATGCTGTGTGCGATTATCTGAGACGAAGTTAAGTAACATCCTTGGTGAGAATTGCCCGCTAAATGTTGTAAGGACGACAAGGACGGAGTTTAACGTGTAGGCAGTGAGGGTTAACATGCCTCCTATTAACGTTGTAATCAGCATTCTTGAAACTGAAGCATTCGATTGCAGGAATTTAGGAACCCAATTTCCTAATTGAACGTTTAAATCGATTAATAAAATGATTGCTGCAAAGAAAAATGAGACTAATATGTAAATAGCAGGGGTGAACCATAAAGTAAGTTGCAGCTCATGTTTCCTTAACCTTTGTGACATTTCTAAGTATTTTCGAATTCCTGGTGGGATGATTTTCATGAGTCGATCGGGCCTCCTTCTAAGTATCCTCTTTCCCCTAGTTGTCCCTCCATAAAACCATTTCGATAACAATTAATACTTTTTTAGACTAAAGCTATTCCTTATAATGAAATAAACGTTTTAGAGGGGGATGTCTTACATGGAGTGGAAGCTAAAATCGTATGAAGAGTTAAGCAAAAGGGAGCTGCACGATATATTCAAGGAGCGGGTTCAGGTGTTTGTAGTAGAACAAAACTGTCCCTATCCTGAGGTAGATGGAGATGATGATCAAGCCGAGCACCTCTGGCTTGAAGACGATGGAGAAATAGTAGCCTATTGTCGATTATTTCCTTCTGGCATTAAATATAAAGAAGCGTCGATTGGGAGAATCTTCGTGAAAAAATCAAGAAGAGGCGAAGGTCATGCTCAACTGTTGCTAGACAAAGCGCTACATACCATTCTTCAAGCGTGGGGAGAACCGGCCATCAAAATTCAAGCCCAACACTATTTAAATGACTTCTACACATCACTTGGCTTCACCAATATTAGTCAAGTCTACCTTGAAGACGGCATCCCTCATGTAGACATGCTCTTAAACACTGCACAGCACTAAAGGGTGCCAGACACGCGTCACTTCGCTATTGCATCACCGCACCAAAGGGTGTCTGGCACCCTTTAATTAGATGAAGCATGAGTAATTTTAGGGTTTCGGTGCATTCTAAGGGGTGGAAGGGGCGATGAATGTGGCAGTGAAGAAGAGTAATGAAAAGAGTATTACTTTGCTGTGGAAGGTAATCTTTCTCATAATGGCTTTAATTATTCTAACGGCCATTTTTATCTTCATGGCTTATGCAAACTTTAATGATGAAGAAACAAGCTATAAATTCATTTCCAGCTCAACAATATATGCTAATTGTTTACTTTCAAATGCATGCTGATCCATCAGGCATGCATTTTTTATGGTGAAAAATGATACATATGAACGCGCAGCGGGTAAGGTTATACGAGGAGCCTATTAAAAGTATGAATGAAATGTGGGTGAAGGTATGCGTAAGATTTGGAGGAGAATACGCTTTTTGTTTAATGTTCGTAAATCTGTTCCGTTCTTGTGGGAGTTTTTTACGACCCGGCAAGTCCCCATTCAGAAAAAAATTCTGTCTGTGGGCTTTTTAATCTTATATATTGTTATTCCTTTTGATATTATCCCTGACTTCCTTGTGTTTTTCGGGGTGCTTGATGATGTGACGATTTTCACTTTTGTTCTGCAACAAATCGTAAAGATGGCCCCACCATCTCTACAGGATAAGTACGCCCTAGATGGTCAAGCAAGAACGTAAAGATCTCGGAGTTCCATCTATCCGAGATCTTTTTTTAATCATCTCCTTTAACACATCCAATGAAAGAGGAATTAAGCAGGTGCGTTTCGAATGTATAAGGAAAAGGAAAACCTTTTACATATTCTGATCATGAACTAAAGGGGGCGCTACTATGCGCATATTAATTTTAGGTGGCACGGTTTTTGTTGGGCGTCATTTAACAGAAGCGGCATTAGAAAACGGTCATGAGGTGACCTTGTTTAATCGTGGTCGTACGAACCAGGCTTTATTTCCGGATGTTGAAAAATTAATAGGGGACCGCTCTGATGATTTAGAGGCATTAAAGGGTCGAGAATGGGACGCGGTTATAGACGCCTCAGGTTATACACCTAGTCAGGCAACAGCTACAGCTGAATTATTAAAGGACTCCGTAAAGCGATATATCTTTATTTCTTCTATCTCAGCATACCGCGATTTTCACGAGAAATACGTAGACGAAACCTATCCTGTTGGAAAACTAGAGGACGAAACAACAGAAGAAGTAAATGCCGAAACCTATGGCCCGTTGAAGGCCTTAGCCGAGAAGAAGCTTGAAGAAGTTATGCCGGGCAAGGTCCTTAACATACGACCTGGCATCATCGTAGGTCCTCATGACCCAACTGATCGTTTCACCTATTGGGTCATGCGTTTTGGACGCGGAGGGGAAGTACTCGTTCCGGGGAAACAAAATCGTCCTATACAGTGGATTGATGCCCGTGACCTTTCAAAATGGATCATCCAAATGGCTGAACAGGAGGAAACCGGCACATACAATGCGGTCGGATATGATGAAGAACTAACAATGAAGAAGTTCGTCGACGCACTCATTAAACAAAATCCAAATGCGGAAGATCAGTGGATTAGTGATCAGTGCTTGTTAGATAACGACGCAAAACCATCCTCTGACCTCCCACTTTGGATTCCTGTCTCAGAAGATCATCCCCACGGCTTTATTCTTGCTTCGAACAAGAAAGCGAGAGAGAAAGGACTAACATTCCGAAAGTTAGAAGAAACAATCGAAGATACGAGGAAATGGTTTGAGTCCAGAGAAGATACAGATATGCGTGTTGGCATTGAACCAGATAAAGAAGCGACGATTGTAAGGCGCTGTAAGTAAGGTAAGGCAAAACCCATACTTCTATAAAGAAGTATGGGTTTTTTATGAGTTTTAATAGAAATTCACATATTTGTGTAATAAGATTCAATGATATCCGTCTAAACAGTAAGAGTATAAAGGGAAGTAGGTGGACGAGCGTGTTGTCATAGAAGAACAAATTGCAAGATTACTACCTGTAAAATGAAAATGAAAAGCAACCTGGGTATCCCGGGTTGTTTTTTTATATAGCTCTAACCCCTAAACGTTGACGATCTTTCATAAAACCATATAAAATGAATTCGACAATAAAATTTGCGTATGCGCAAATTTCGACAGGATATAGTAATAAAAAGAGGTGAAACAGACATGATTACAGCATTTGAAGCAATATATGAAGGATTTAAATCAATGGCTCCTGTTATGCAAGCTCTCATTGCTACCTTATTCACGTGGGGGATGACAGCAGCCGGCGCGGCTCTTGTTTTCTTCTCAAAAGGCACAAACCAGAAATTTATGGATAGTATGCTTGCCTTCGCCGGGGGCGTTATGATTGCAGCCAGCTATTGGTCTTTACTTGCTCCAGCAATAGAGATGGCATCAGACCAGGCAGTTCCCCAGTGGTTCCCTGCGGTTGTTGGTTTCCTGCTAGGTGGGTTCTTCTTACTATTAGTAGATAAATTGTTGCCAATGTTTAAGAATAACCCATACTTGCATGATATTGATACCAATGATACGAAACGACGGACGACCTTACTAGTCTTTTCGATGACGCTACACAATATTCCGGAAGGGTTAGCGGTCGGTGTGGCTTTTGGTGCGTTAGCTTCTTCCTTCTCAGAAGCTGCACTAGCTGGAGCTATTGCGCTTGGTATTGGGATTGGAATTCAGAACTTCCCAGAGGGCGTTGCTGTATCAATGCCGCTACGCCGGGAAGGGATGTCACGTAAGAAGAGCTTTTTCTTTGGGCAATTCTCTGGTATGGTTGAACCAATAAGCGCTTTAATTGGTGCAACAGCGGTTATTTACATCGAACCTCTTCTTCCCTACGCATTAAGCTTTGCGGCCGGTGCGATGATTTTTGTTGTGGCAAAAGAGATTATTCCAGGCTCGCAGGAAAAAGGGAATACTGAGCTCGCTTCGATTAGTCTTCTGATTGGCTTTGCCGTTATGATGACTTTAGATGTTGCATTAGGATAAATTCACCCCCCTGATCAAATGTAGATGCAGGGGGATTTTTTTAGGCTTCTAGTACAACAATATATTATTGGTAATAGAAAGGGGTTTACATATGAGAAATACGGCGTGGTGGTTACGTATACGAAATAGTTACTGGTTCCTGCCGAGTGTGTACAGCATTCTTTCAATTATAGCAGTTGGAGTAACAACGCTAGCTGACCTGTTTTTCGTTGAGGATTTTGCAAAAGTTATTCCATCTTTATTTCTGACCAATCGAAGTGTAGCTATGTCTTTATATACAGCTCTGATCACATCAATTTTAACGATGACGACTATTAGCTTCTCTTCCATCATGGTTGTATTAACGACGTACTCACAGCAATTCTCTCCAAGAACGTTACAAGATTTTATGAGTGACAGAACAACACAGCACGTGTTAGGTGTTTATGTGTTTGGGTTTATTTATACGCTATGCAACTTACTCCTTCTCACCAAAGATAAAGAACGCCTTCTTGCCAGCCCGTTCCTTACCGTTGTAGTAGCCATTACGACACTTGGGTTCTTTGTCGTCTTTATTCACCATTCAACTCGCTGGGTGCAGGTGAATAATTTAATAGGTAAAATTCAACATGAAACATATGATGTAATTGGGAGGACTTTTTCTGAGAAGCAGTATGATGTTTTTCAGGAGTGGGACCAAAAAGAAGTAGAACAAGTTCAATCTAACCTTAACCAAGTGGTATATGTGGAGCGTTCGGGTTATCTGCAGCATATTGAGTTTAAAGCATTTATACAATGGGCAAAGCAAAACGACATAACGGCGTGGATGCACGTACAAGTTGGCGATTACGTAGAGAAGGGAATTCCTTTATTTTCTTATCGAACAAACGAAGAAGAAGCGGACATAAATGAAAGTGCTGGTTTGAATTGTATGATTGTAGGGAAGGAACGAACGAGTCTACAGGATATTGAATTCTCGATACAAAAATTAGTGGAGATTGCCCTTAGGGCTATATCTCCTGGGATAAATGACCCTCACACGGCTATTAATTGCATTAACCGAATCGGGTCGTTATTAGCTGAACTAGGACATAAATACAAACCCTTTCGTTATTATACAGATAATGAGGAACGTTTAAGAATTGTACTCAACCCCAAGCCCTATAGTGAATATCTTTATAAAAGCTTTTACCAGATCCGTTTATACGGGAAAAATGATGTTTCTGTCATGAACGGAGTATTAGAAGCATTATATAAAACAGCTCTTGTAAATGAAGGTGAGATCATTGAGGATATTTGGAAATTTGCTGTTTATATAATTGATGGAATTAAAGATGAGGGGTATCATGAAGTAGACCTTAATGCAATACGAGACACTGCTTCTAAATTGGCCAAGCATTGTCAAAAGGAACCTGTGATTTAAAGGAGATAGAGATTTATGGAGTGGAGAAACATTTATAGAGGAATGATGATGGGAGCAAGTGACGTTGTCCCAGGTGTAAGTGGGGGAACAATCGCTGTCCTATTGGGGATTTATGACCGGTTAATTGAGGCGATTTCAGGTGTTTTTAGTCGGGAGTGGAAGAAGTATATAGGTTTTCTTGTTCCTTTGGGGATCGGAGTAGGGATCTCGATTGTTTCGTTGAGTAAATTGATTGAGTACTTGTTTGAACACCACGAACAAGCGACCCTTTACTTTTTTCTTGGACTAATTATCGGCGTTATCCCTTTCCTGTTACACCAAGCTAATTATAAAGAAAACTTTAAAGGGAGTCACATGGTCTTCCTGCTTGTTTTTGCTGCGCTCGTTGCGTCTATGGCATTTCTTGAGACAGGAGAGCCAGAAGCATGGGAAGGGAGCTTGTCCACCGGGCAAATGATCGCGTTATTCTTCTCAGGTTGGATGGCAAGTATGGCTATGATTTTACCAGGTATCAGTGGTTCTTTCCTCTTACTTTTAGTGGGAGTTTATGAAACGGCTATACAAGCTGTATCCCAGCTTCAAATCGGACGCATCGCTCTAATTGGAGCAGGTGTAGCTGTCGGTCTTCTAATAAGTAGTAAGGCAATCCGTTATTTGTTCAAACGTTTCCCATCTCATACGTACGCAACCGTAATCGGTCTTGTGATTGGATCTGTTTTTGTTGTTTTTCCGGGGTTTCCGGGTGATCTAATTCTTTGCTTGATTACGTTTATTGGTGGCTTGTTGGTTGCTTATTTATTAGGGAAAGTTGAGTATTAGGATCATTAGGATTCGTAGGGTTTCATATGAAAAAGAGGTCATCCTTTTGGGGATGACCTCTTTTTTATGGTAGTTGTGTGTGCTTTTCATAAGGCCCCACACGAGGTGGGGTCGTTCGACGTTGGCTATTGACGTGGCTCTTAGTCGAACTTCCTCTTTTTACAGGGCAAGCCCCCTGCGCTTTTCTTAGATCCAGCTCCGGAGGCTAGGGCCTAGCGCGATAAGCAAGCTACTTTCAGTCTGCTGCGCAGACTTACAGTAGCTTGCTTATCCGTACGGCCCTGGGCAAGCCCCCTGCGCTTTTCATTTGATCTAGCTCCGGCGGGGAGGGCCTAGCGTGATAAGCAATCTACCTCCAGTCTGCTGTGCAGACTTACAGTAGCTTGCTTATCCGTACGGCCCTGACCACCCCGCCTGCGCTTTTCTTAATACCTAAATGCTGTTGCGCCTACGATGATTAGTAGGATGAATAGTACAACGATGAGTGTGAATGTTCCTCCGTAGCCACCGCCGTAGCCGCCTCCGTAACAACAACCGTATCCACCATAACCGTACATAACATCTTCCTCCTTTAATGATCTTAAGAGATTCAATTATTTTTCATTAGACTTAGTAACCGTAGCCACCGTGTCCTCCAAATTGCGATGCTCCTACGATGATCAGTAGGATGAAAAGAACCACGACGAGCGCGAATCCTGTGCCGTATCCTTCACTCATTTGAATCCCTCCTTCAAGATCTGACTTCTCTACTACAATATGCAGATGACCCGGATTTGGTTGGGTTCTTCCGCGAATTCATTAAAAATGGACGTTTGCCTAGAGAAGGGGGAGGGGGGATGATTTATACAGAAAAAGCCGCCTTAAAAGGCGGCTTCCTGAGTTAGGTTAGGCTTTTTCCCAGTTAGGTGTTAGTTTAACCCCAGCGGCTTTTAGGGTCGTGTAAACGGGACAGCGTTTGTCTGTAATGCGTTGAAGTTCATTGATTCGTTCTTGTGTTTCGCTAGTATGAACCATTGCATGAACGTTAACCGTTTGGAAGTAAGGCTGTACGTTCTCATCACCCATTAATCCGCGGGGATCAAGGGAGCCGTCAATAGTAAATTCAATGCTTTCTAAATCAAAGTCGATTTCTTTTGCAACCATGTTTGCGACCACGGTTTCGCAACCTGCTAAGGAGCCAAGGAGGGTTGAAAGAGGGTCAGCTCCTTCATTTGTGCCTCCCATTTTTTGAGGTTCGTCTATAACAAAAGTGTGCTCGTCTGCTTTTATTTCAGTTTTCATACCTTTGGAGTTTGTGGTTACCTGAAATTTTTGTTCTGCCATGATTCAATTCCTCCTTTATTGTGATTCTCTTTCATCATAGCGGTTATACAAGTTTCAAGATGTAAGGTATATTACATTCTACTCGGGTAGTACCCTTTCCCATTAGGTTTAAACGAGATAGAAAACATGAGCTAAAAAAGCAAAAGAGCTGCTCGATGTGTAACCATCGGCAGCTCTTTTAGTTACCTGAACCACTTAATATATTTTTCAGTAATAGATGGGACCACTCCACTAAACAACTTACTTCTCCAGTATTCGTTGCTTGCTCTTTCAATGGCAGCTGTGTGGTTTGGATAAGGGTAAATCATACTTGAAAGTTCACCAATTTTCATCCCTTTCTCAACAGCCATAACAGCCACTTGCATCCAGTCACCAGCCCCTTTTCCGATTGCGTGTGCTCCTAGAATATGACCTTTTGTATCCGTAATAATCTTTATAAATCCTTCTGTTTTATGATCGGCAACGAAGCGGTCAACGTCCGCTAAGTCTGTATGGTAGAGAAGGACTCCATCATGTTTTTCTTGTGCTTCTTTTTGGGTTAAGCCAAGGTGGAATACTTCAGGTGTAATGTATGTGTTCCACGGTATTAAATCATAAGAAGCTTTTCGACTTAAGCCAAACACAGCATTTTGTACCACTGTTTTCCCTTCGTAACCAGCGACATGAGTAAATGGCGGTGTGCCGTTTACGTCACCGATTGCAAAGATGTGACCAATATTCGTGCGGAGGGTGTCATCAACATTTACAAATCCACGCTCATTCATTTCCACTCCGGCCTGATCAAGTTTTAGAGAGTCTGTATTTGGTTTGCGTCCTGTCGCGAGGAAGATTTGATCTGCCTCGATTTTATGTTCTTCGTCGTTAACCGAATAGTGAACATAATTCTGCTCATCTGAACGAGATGTTTTCTCTACATTTGCATTCGTGATGATCGTGAGTTCTCGCTCTAGAATCTCTTGGGCTTTCTGTTGAATATCTTGATCTTCCTTGCCAAGAACCCCTGGACCTGCTTCAAGGACGGTAACTTCAGATCCTAAGCGGGCGTATGCTTGTGCAATCTCCAGACCAATCGGGCCCCCGCCGATAAAGACCATTTTCTTCGGCAGTTGTTCAAGGTCAAAGACGGTTTCATTTGTAAGATAACCTGTTTCGTTCAACCCTTCGATTGGAGGGACGTTCGGTCTAGAGCCTGTTGCAATGACGATGCGTTTTCCAAAGAGAGGCTCCTCGTGGTGCTCGATCTCTACTTCATGGTCATTTCGAAACGAGGCGCCCCCTATATAGACATCAATTCCTAATTCTTCAAAGCGTTCGATGCTGTCATGTTCCTGGATATGAGAGATTGATTCTTTGACGCGTTGATTGATCGCTTTCAAATCAACGTCGCCTGAGGCGTGTACGCCGTACTTGGATACGCTTCGTGCGTGATGAATTTCGTTTGCGGCTTCAATAAGAGATTTAGAAGGCACACATCCGAAGTGTAGGCAGTCGCCTCCTAAGTCTTCGCGTTTTTCGATTAGGGCTACTTCGGCCCCTAAAGAAGCGGCTCCTGAAGCAACGGTAAGGCCACCTGCCCCGCCACCTATTATGATTAAGTCGTACTGTTTCATCGTACATCTCTCCTTTTATGACAAGATTCGTTTGGCTTCTATGAAGCGTTGCATAGCTGTAAAGACTTCAACGGCGAAAAAAGCGAGTGTCGTCCACATTAGGATAGAAGGAAATAGCATCATCACGCTGAAGAATATAAAACCTTCTGTACGCTCTGCTACGCCCGCTTGATAGTAAAAAGATTTAATTCCTTGCTTCTCTGACACAGCCCCAACTGTAAGGAAGATGGTCATGGAGAAGATGATGGAAACACTTAAGAGAAGAAGGGGCCACATTACCTCAGGGTGAAGATAAGCTATGCCTAAAATAATGCTGATTTCAACAATTCGGTCAAATGTGATATCCATGACTGTTCCGAATGAAGACGGTTTTGTCATTCTGGCCATCGTTCCGTCTACGGCATCTAAAAAGCCAGAAAGCCAAAGTGCCAGGACAGCAAGAATTGGAAAACCAAGGGCATAAATTCCGCCTGAAGCAATGCCGATAATAAACGCAATTGTCGTGACTTGATTGGCAGTTAAACCTAACTTAGTTAACCACTTCGATGTGTGCTCAATCGAAGGTTGAACATATTTTCTAGCGTGTGTGTCGAGCATGGTTACACCTCCTGCGCCCTCTATCCTGTAAAGCCAAGCCACCTTTTAATCCGTTCCCGAAACAGAAAGGTGATGGCCATTAGCGCAAGAAGAAGAGAGACAGCTAACATAATTTGTTTTATATTACCGGTACCAAGACTTGCTCCTAAATAGCTGTAAAGGAGCGTTCCTGGAAACATCCCGATCATAGATGCTGGAATGAAAGATCGGAATTTTACCCGGGTAATTCCTGCTACATAACTTAAGAGATCGAATCCAACAATTGGAGTAAGACGAAGGATGAGAACGTATAGAAACCCATTTTGATCGATCTTTGTAAATAATTGTTCAGACCATGAGAAGTTTTGTACTTTGACGAGTGAATCCCCAAAGAAGCGCCCCATTACGTATCCAGTCGCTGCAGCGCCGGTGGCTCCTAATAAAATATAGAGAAAGCCAGGCCACACTCCGTACACGAACCCTGCTACCAACGAAAGAATCGATGTTGGAAAGAAAACGATAGGGCCAAGCGCGTAAATGAGAAAGAATATAAATGGCGACCACCATCCAAAGGATTTTACAAATGCACTAATCTCATCTTTCCCTAAATTGAACTCAAACCGAACAATATATGCGGCTATACCAAATAGGATAAGTACAATCGCCGGTTTCATCCATTTTTTAAGTTGTGTCATATTACCCATTCCTTTGCTGTGAATTTATAAACGTTTGAACGGAATCAGGGTGTGCTGATACGTATGTTATTTCATCGGTATTGAGTCTTATTGAGCTGGAAACGGTGACGTGTTGGTGCAAGTCTTCTATGAAAATTTGATAAAGCGTGTGACCGTGAACGTGCAATTTGTTCTTCATAACGCCTTTCCAAACGGTATCTACTTGTTTTGGTTTTGTCTTTGATAGGAAAAGCGATTGAACAGGAATGAATGTTTCATCGTCCACAATTAAATGATCTCCAAAGAAATCTGCAACAAAGGCGTTAATGGGAGAATGATAGACGTGTTCTGGCTCACCAATTTGTTGGAACTGGCCATTCTCAAAGACACCTACATAATCTCCCATTTGCATCGCTTCTTCTTTATCATGTGTCACAAAGATTGCTGTAATCTCCTGGTCCTTCAAAAGTTGTCTTACCCAAGTTCGCATCTCATTTCTTAGGCGGACATCTAAGCTGCTAAAAGGCTCGTCGAGTAAGAGTAGATCTGGTGAGATTGCTAACGATCTAGCTAAGGATACGCGCTGTTGCTGGCCACCTGATAATTCATAGGGAAAACTCTTTTCATAACCGACAAGGCCAACTTGGTTGATTAACTCTTGTGCGAGACGCAACCGTTCCTTTTTCTTTTTTCCTTGAAAGGTTAAACCGTATGCTACATTCTCTTGAATGGTCATGTGCGGAAACAATAAAGGATGTTGGAAGACTAAGCTTACCGGACGTTTATTTGCTTCTAAAGTTGTTACGTCTTTGTTATTAATAACAAACGTGCCTGTTGAGAATGTCTCAAGACCCGCCAAACATCGAAGTAGGGTGGTCTTGCCGCTCCCTGAGGGTCCTACGATACTTAAAATGTCTCCTTTATTTAATGTGAAAGAGAGGTCTGAGAAAATCGCTTCTTTATGAAATGATTTCGATGTATGGTCTACAGTAATAAACGATGATGTCATAAACGAGTCCTCCAAGGATTTTGATACGGAAGGAGCGATAGTAAAAGCTCCATTGAAAGGTAGAATAAAATTGGAAGCAACGCAAACCAGGTTGAGAACGCTGCAAGTACCGTACTACCTGCTGAATTTAAGAAGGGGAAGTAGATCATGGCGAGCGTAACCACATTACCGCCTCCAATAATGGCTGTAATAACATACTGGCTAAGGCTGATGACAAAGATCAGAAAAACCGTACTTCTAATTGAGGGCATAAGGAGGGGCAACTCAACACTAAAGAAGCGATGCCACCTATTCGTACCGAGCACTTGAGCTTGTTGCAACATTCCAGCCCCCATTGAAGCGTAGCCACTTTGTAACATTTTGATGCTATATGGAATAGTAGGGACAAGGTGTATAAGTACGACGCCGATCCACGTATCTGAGAGTCCAATACGAATCATGGCGACGTGAATGCCCATCGCAATGGCCAATAAAGGAACAATTAAAGGCAGGAGGAAGAGCGATTCGATTACTGATTTCCCTTTAAATGAATAGAAGGCGAGCGCTTTTCCGGCTAAGAGGCCGATGCTTACATTTAGTAAAACGACAAGAGCTCCTATACCTAAAGAAACGAGGGTTGCGTGAATTAACTGACTCTCTGAGAAAAGCGTTTCCCAGCCTATAAAGGAAAATTCAATGTCTTCATTACGGCCAAAACCAAAATTCAACACGGTGCTCTTCAAAAATAAAAATGCGACAGGAAGGATGAAGAAGAGCAAGGTAAGCGCCCAAAACTGTATTTTTTTCTTTTTGCTAAGATGATTCATACTAATCCTGTCCTTTCGTAAGGAGCATCCGTTTTCGGTTCATAGCCGAAAAGGCGATAAAGCTAACGATCCCGATTAAAATACTAGTTATCATCATGGAAGCAAAAGCTAGAGGGCGTTCATTCCAATCTCCTGAATAAAACCAATCGTAGGTTAAGACGGAGATCATCTCAGGGAAGGTGGCTCCGAGTAAGAACGGTACCTCGTAGGCGCTTAAAATAAAGGCAAATAAGATAATACCCGCTTCAAGCAGAACCGGGAACACCCATGGCCATTCTGCATCTTTAAATGCAGCTAATTTCCCCCCACCTAAAGTCTGAACGAGATCTTTATATCCGGTTTGTTGTTTCGCGTAGATCGGCAGCAACATTAAGACAACAAATGGAGTTTCCTTTCCTACATAGGTAAGGATGATCCCGATCCCGTTTTGATCATTGGTCATAATAGGAAAAGATGATGTGCTGCTAATCAATCCCATTTCGACAAGGGTTTGGGAGATAAGACCGCTCTGCTCAAAAAGGAGGAGAACAATATATCCCCATACAAAATGAGGGAACATCATTGGGAGCCAAATGCTAAGTTTTCCTTTTGTACTCTGGATGATAGGGGTGAAGGCTCTTGTAAGAAGTAGCCCGAGTAATAAAGAGAGCACTGTTGCAATTAAGGTAATGCGAACACTATACCCAACAGACTCCCAAAACGCCTCTTGTTGGAAGAGTACTCTATAATGCTTGGTTGTGAATGAACCATTTTCATGTAAGCTAGTCCAAATGGCTGAAAATAAACCATAGGCTGGTAAACTGAGAAAAAGTAAGGCCGGAGTTAGGAGAATCCAAGCTTTATTTGTCTCTGATAACTTCATCTTTCCAATTCTCCTTTATCCACTCTACATATTGGGCATCGGCTTCTGGAAGGAAGCTTCTGTCTAATACTTCGTTTGATAGGACGCTCTCACCTCGGTCTAATGATTCAAAAGCTTGGCGGTCCTCAACTGATAATTTATCTAAGCTGATCGGTGTGTTATCACCCCAATAGGTAGGCTCAAGCTTTGCTGTTTGAGCTTCTGGGGATAATAAGAAGTTGATTGCTGTCATGGCCCCTGCTTTATTTGGGCTATTGTAAGGGATGGCTAGAAAATGAGTGTTTCCAATTGATCCTGAATCTAATACGAAACTACGAGTGGATTCTTTGAAAATTCCATCTTCAATCATATGTTCAGCGCGCGCCTCATTATATCCCATCGTCATCGACACCTCCCCCTTACTGTATAGTCGGTCTAATTCAGCTAAAGAAGCAGGATAGTGCTTCCCATCTCTCCACAAATCGGATTGAATATCATTCAAGTAAGACCACATGTAGGAGCCGGCTTCCTTTGCTAACTCTTTAGAAAATGGCTCTTCAATGAGTGTATCGGTATCTTCTGCCCCTTTATAGAGGAGGTGTCTTAAGAAAGCATTGCCTGAGAAGTCATCTGGATTGGGGTAGGTAAATTCTCCAGGGTTCTCACTAATCCATGTCTTAAGCTCCTCGAAGTTTTTAGGTGGTTGTTCGATCTTTTCTTGATCATATAAGAAAACGAATTGGACTTTACCCCATGGTGCTTCATAGCCTTCTGTTGGTGTACCGAAGTCGTAATCAAACGCAAGATTTTCTTGTTCGTAGTAATCTGTAAAGTTGGGCAATTGATCACGAAAAGGACCGTAGAGAAGTTCGTTTTCTTTCGCATTTTTAAAATTCTCCCCGTTTACCCAAATGACATCAATCGTGCCATCCTGTTTGCTTGCTTGTTTCTCGGAGTAAAGTTTCTGCAGGATGTTGCCTGTGTCCATCGGAGTCCGTTCTAAGTTGATGTTGTATTGGTCTTGTAAGCGAGGGGCGACCCATTCGTCTATATAGTTGTTAATCCCTTCATCGCCTCCCCACATATGTATGCGTACAGTGGTTTCTGAAGCTTGAGCCTCGATCTCTTCAAAAGAGGTGTCTTGTAAGGATTGGGTGTTTTTATTGTTCTTAGCCCCTTCATTGCCACAAGCTGTTAGAAGAAGCATGAATAGAAAAAGGCTTATAAATTTTTTCAAGTGTAATCCCCCTTGTTTCTTTGAAAATAGTTTTTGTCTAGTTGAGATTAGCAGTATTTAATTGGTTTGAGGTTAGGAATTGTTGTGGTAATCATAGATCGCCACTTCCGGCATTTTGCTTATCCGTACGCCCCTGGGCAAGCCCCCTGTGCTTTTCTAGTGTCTAGCTCCGGCGGGGAGGGCCTAGCGAGATAAGTCATCTTTTCTCCAAAGGCTAATCGCCTTTTCCGAAAAGCTGTCTTATCCGTACGGCCCTGGGCACCCCGCCTGTGCTTTTCTTTATTCCATTATACATTTATTATAAAAGTATTAACTGTAATCCAACTTACATGAATGTGCTCATTTGTTTCGATTCTGGTTGGGATATGTTTAAATAGGGTGAGAGTATTTCAAGGAGGTTGTTTTAGTGGAGTTTATTCGTGAGATGAATACGTTTCAAGATCTTATAAATGGAGAAGAGCCGGTGATTATTAAGTTCTCGGCGAATTGGTGTCCGGATTGTAAGCGTATGGACATGTTTATTGGTGATATTGTGGAAGAGTACAATGCTTATAAATGGTTCGAGATTAACAATGACGAGTTACCTGAGGTTGCTGAGAAGTATGAGGTTATGGGGATTCCTAGTATCCTTGTATTCCAGAATGGTCAGAAGATCGCTCATCTTCATAGTGCAGATGCGAAGACGCCTGAGGAAGTGCAAGGTTTCTTGGCTAGCACGTTTAAATAACTGAAAAGGTCGGTTTTCAAACACACAAATGTGGAGTAAAATGGAAAAAACTCCGCGTTTGTGTGTTTTTTTATGGGCAATTATAAGGGGGGATTGAGGTGTTAGGAATCTTTGAGAGGTATTATAAGTGGGTAAATGCTTTTGTTTTTCTAGGGATTGGGGTCTTGATGGCGGGAGCTTCATTTCTGTCACTATCCTTCTATACTTTGTATATAGGTATTCTCTTGTTAGCTCTTCTCCAGTTGGTAACGGATGCTTCAGTAGAAGCGTCCCTTTCGTCTTCAGAAGAAAGCGTGATGAAGCGGTTTGGGTGGAAGGTTGTGAAAGGATTCCCAGTCGCTTTTTTGTTTATGCTGATCATCATGAATGAAAAGCCGGGGGAAATACGGGTTGGAGGATCGCAGAGGTTCTTTCTATTAGGTACCATCTTTGTGGGTGGTTTATTTGCTCGACTGCGTAAAGATCCTAATACGTATCAAGATCCTGATCCTTTACGAGAGAGTCAGGTGAGATTGGCTGCTTTATTAGTAGCGATTGCTCTTGTATTCTTTGCTACTCTTTTCTGGGTCGGGGGTATGTTTGAATAACACAAGGAATAAATAACGAGCCGGCTACCTTTTAGGAGGTTTCCGGCTCGTTATTTTATATTTAGTCATCTTTTAAAATATTCACAAGACGTAGCAGGTCTAAGAATAGATTAATAAAATCTAAATACAAGTTCAGTGCAAGAAGTGGAACGTCTTTCTCGTTAAAGTGACCGTTCTTAATCTTGTTAATGTCGTAGATAATAAACCCTGAGAAGATAACAACACTAATCAACGTAATAACAAGTATAGCTGCGCTGCCTAAGTTAAAGAAAATGTGGATTAGCCATACAAGAATGAGGGCAAGTAGCGCACTCATGAGTATGCCGCCAAGGAAGCTTAGATCCCGTTTCGTCTTCCAGGCATAAAGGGACAATACAATGAAGATTACAGTTGTAACTCCAAGTACCATAAGGACGGTAGTAGCTCCAATGGAACTAATATAATAAGAAATGGCTGGGTACAACGTTAATCCTGATATAAATGTAAACAGAAACAGAAAGCCATACCCAATCTTCTTTGCTTTACGCAGAAAGAAAACAGAGATCAGTAAAATAAATTCTAAGATTACGAGTGGGAGAAACAATGCAGGTGGAACCCATTGCCCCATATACAAACCGACCGTTGCGACAAGCAGAGATAGCGCAAAGGTTCGGAGTACTTTGCTGAGTAGTTCATGTTTTTTCAAAAGTAGTCCCTCCAATAGTAGGTGCGGTGTTTAGTATAATCCTAACTTGAGCAAGCGTCTACCTGACTTGTGTGTTCCCTTTACACGTTACCGGTAACCACCTTGCTAAGCATCTATATTCTTTACGAAATGTATTGGTATTTGGTTTCAACTCGTGCTGTAATTTCTAACTGCCCTGGCTGCACAGGAGTACTTGTAGCTCCAAAAGCTTCAGATTTCACCATGGTCTGTGGTGTAGCTTGAGAAGGTGGAAGCTGTTCATCAATAGAGATCGGTGTCATGTCAATTTGGAGGTTCATCGTCTGTGCGATTGTCTGAGCTTTCGAGTTGGCATTTTTTAAAGCGGAGGCGAGCGCTTCCTGGTAATAAGACTCAGGGTCCTGAACGGTAAAAGAGATGTTTGAAACTCGGTTTGCCCCGTTAGCCACAGCCGTATCAATGACTTCACCTGTCTGTTCTAGATCTTCAATCGTCACGTTAATGAGATGAGTGACCTCATAGCCCCTGAACTGCTGCTTTCCATCAATGTAGTCATATTGCGGGAAAATAAAGTAGTCAACGGTTTGAATATTTTCTTCTGGAATGCCAATTTGAATGAGAGAATCAATCACTTGATCAAGTGTTTGGGCATTCGTTTGTTGAGCAGTTGTAAGTTCTTCATCTTGCGTTTCAACACCTAACTTAATAGTGGCGACATTTGGCTCAAGCTTGACTGAACCAATACCTGTAACGGTCAAGAAGCGGTTGGTGTTGCGTTGCCCGTCGCGATAAAGCGGTTGTGGTGATGGATAATACATAATGATTCCACCTTCCGTCTAGAATTAATCCTACTATTTAATTCATGAGGGATGGATGTGAAATATGCCATTTTGTCCTGCTAATGTGGAGAAAAGTTGTTAAAGAGGTATGGAAATGGGGGAATGGAAAGGGAGGAACTATAAAAAGGAGCGAACAAAAATGGGATTTTTATTCTCTCAGTTTTCAAAACCATCAGGATTTGTTGGCAAAGTAGTAGGTTGGATGATGTATAAGCAGAATGCTGATATCAATAAATGGGCCATGTCTTTCTTGGATGTTCAATCGACGGATCATGTGTTAGAGATTGGGTTTGGACCAGGGTATTGTGTGAAAGAGCTTTGTGACACGTATGAAGGAGTGCGTGTGAGTGGCTTTGATCCTTCTGAAACAATGGTCGAAGAGGCAAAGCGTCGCAATCAAAAAGGGGTCGAAAGAGGGCAAGTACAGTTAGTGAAAGGGTATGCAGAAGAAGTGACCCAACTACATGATACAATAGATAAAGTGCTGGCTATTAATAACATTACGTATTGGGAAGATCCGGTTGGGACGTTGAAAGCATTACGCAATCAGATGAGTGAAAAGGGCAGGATTTCTGTCGCACTACAGCCTCATGAGAAAGGAGCGAATGATCAGACAACGATCATCATAGGCGACCAAATTCGCTCATTTTTAGAGCAAGCAGGTTTTAAGCAAGTGCTTGTCCATCATAAGCCCGGTAACCCTACTAAAACCGCGTGTGTAGTCGGTTCAGTATCCTCTGATCCGCTAATAGCTAATGATTTTTAAAGGGGGATGAGCCCATGAAGCCATCATTAAAGAAAGAAGAACGGGAGCAAGTACTATCTAAGATTCAAGGATACTTTGAATTGGAAAGAGGAGAAGAGATTGGAACCATTGCAGCTGATCAGTTCTTTCAGTTCATTGAGAAAGAAATCTCTTCGCATTTCTACAACCAGGGAGTACAAGACGCAAAGAAAATGGTAGAAGAGAAAATGATGAACCTCGACGAAGATATCACCTCCCTTGAAAAACCTACTTACCCCACAAGAAGATAAACAAAAACGTGCCAGACACCCTTTAGCATGCTAAAGGGTGTCTGGCACGCGTTCTTTCTGTAGAGTGCTAAAGCGTGTTAGTGTTTGAATTGGTTGAGTTGTTCTTCTAGTTGGTTAATCATGGTCTGTAGTTGAACAGATTGTTGTTGTACGTTGGTGAATGTGCGTTGTTGTTCTTCAGTAGAAGCGGAGATCTCCTCAGTTCCTGCAGCCGTTTCTTCTGTAATAGCGCTTACGCTTTGCATGCTCGATGATACTTGCTCACTCCGATTGAGGGAGTCATCCATATTCTGTACGAGTTGGTGTAACTCCTTATGAATCATCGTGACATGTTCATGAATAGAAGTGAACGCTGTTCTAGACTCATTCATGGTCTCTTCTTGCTTCGTGGAAATAGATGTGGATCGGCTAGTATCCTCTTCTATCATTTGAATTCCATTTTGAATTTGCTCCACCATGCTGAAGATTTGTTCTGTTGCGTTTCTAGATTGGTCTGCGAGCTTACGAACTTCTTCAGCTACAACTGCAAAACCTTTTCCGTGTTCTCCCGCTCGGGCAGCTTCAATCGCTGCGTTAAGAGCAAGAAGGTTGGTTTGCTCAGAGAGATCATTAACAAGCTGAGATGTCTGGTGAATTTCATTTGTATACTGGACAAAGGATTGAACCGATTGTTCGATCGACCTTGTGGCTACAATGCTCTTATCTAGTAGGTCTTGTTGGTTCTCGATCGATCGTTGCCCGATTTCAACACTTTGGAGCGCGTTTTCACTTTGTGCGCTTGCGTTTCGGCTAGCTTCAACATTTGACTGAAATCCGTTATGCATTTCATCCATTAAGAATGAGGCATCCTGGATATCTGTTGAGATGGATTGGCTGCCTTGTGCTAGCTCATCGGTAGAGGTTGCCACTTGGATCGAGCTTTCTGATAGAGTATCAATGTTGCTTTTTAGTCCTAAACTGAACTCTTGTACTTCTTTCCCCATCGTTTCAATTGATTGGATGGTTTCCTTTAAATGGTCAACCATTTCTTTAAAGGAAGAGGCCAATTGTCCAATTTCATCCTTACGATTTGTCATAGCAACTTGCACAGTTAAATCGCCGCTTGCAATCGTTTGGGCTTTTTTAGCCAATTCTCGAATTGGGTTTGCTGTTTGAGCAGACATCCTCCAAGAAGACAATACGGAGAAGAGAATCAGTGCTCCGCTTGCAATTAAAGTGATAAGAATAAGTTGTTCAATTTCATCTTTTCGGCTTTGGATCTGACCCTCATGCCATTGGTTGGCTGTGTAATTAATCATATAAGCATCATTTAAAATACCTCCGGCTCTTGAAGCTTGGCGACTAATCTCATTTGTATCATTGGAGGCCAGATATTGTTCGGATTTGCTTTTTAAAGAAGCATACTTTGATTCAAGCTGGTCGAACCATTTCTGTTGTTCTTCGTTTTTTAGCTGATCCTTTAAAGCAACAATCTCGCTATTTACCGAATCTAATAAATCTGTTGACTCTAGTTTGCTGGCTTCTGATGGGTTGTTGGCAAAGTTATTTAATGATTGCTGAAGCGTCACAACACTTCCATTCAAATGTTCAGCATCAAGGAGAAGTTTAACCTCTTGAGTAGAAGACTCTTGTACTTGTACCATCTGTGTAATGACATAACCAATAAGGACTAAGCTTAATATGAGGGGGATGGAAGATAGTAATAAAATCCGTTTACGTAGAGACATCTTACTCGTTGCCCCCTTTCTGCATGACTTCCTCAAGGGTATCTCGTTGTGGGTTGGTCAGTTGTATAATACGAATGGGAGCTAAGCCCACTGCATCTTCTTCTAAACCTAGTTGAATATGCTTCCCTTGTTCGAAGGAACTTTCTTTAAGTTGCTTGGCAATATCAAACAAAGCAACATCAATGCGTTTCATCATTGATGTGACGATCGACTTTTCAGCTAAGAAGTATTGATCACTATCTACACCAAATGAGTAGATGCCTTGCTTTTGAGATTCTTTCAAAGCGCCGACACCTGCATACCCTGCTACAGGGAATATATGATCAGCTCCATCAGCAATTTGCTTATCTGCAAGCTCAGCCGCTTTATCATCATTGTCGAAATCACCTATGTAATCTACTGACACAGTAGCGTCTGGGTTTGCTTTTTGCACGCCTTCTTTGAACCCTTTCTCAAAATTCTTTACAACAGGAATGTCCATGCCCCCGATAAACCCAACGTGGTTTGACTCGGTACGCATACCAGCAATCAGACCGATTAAGTAACTTCCCTCATCTTCTTTGAATGTGAGAGAGGTAACGTTTGGTTGCGAGGATACAGCATCAATAAGCAGGAACTTCTGATCCGGGTATTTCTTAGCCATCTCTTCAACCGCTTCTTGTGACTCGAACCCTAATCCTACAATTAAGTCATGGCCTTCTTTGACGAGATCTTCTAAATAACCGACGTAATTCCCAGTGAGCGGCTCTTTATAATTGAAGAAAACACCTAACTCGTCACGCGCCCGCTCTAGCCCTTGAAGCGCCGAATCGCTAAATGAATTATCTCCAAGTCCGCTGTCCGTGACCAAGAGGCCAATTGTTTTCTTTTCTTCTGCCTTACTGGATTGACTTACTTGTGAACAAGCGCTTAATAACAACGACAATCCAATCATCCATAGAAAAAGTGTTTTTTTCTGCATGACATAACCCCTTTATTTCGTAATTTCACACATAGTCTATATATCGGTATATATAATGCTTGATTTAATACTCTGGAGGGGATTAAATAGTAAGAAACAAGAAATGAAGGAGAAATGTCACTGTGATTCGAAAAGCAACAAGAGAAGATTTAGAGCGCATCATGGAAATTGTAGAAGCTTCAAAGTTATTAATGGCAGCAACGGGTAGCGATCAGTGGGATAAAGCCTATCCTCTTTACTCCGACTATGAAAATGACGTTATACAGGGGCGATTATTTGTCTATGAAGAAGGAGGTTGTGTCTATGGAGTTGCTTGTTTTAATGAAGAAGAGCCTGGGCATTATTCGCACTTACCGTGGTCTAAGCCAGAAGAAGAGAGTGTACTGCTAACACAAAGGCTAGCGGTCGACCCAGTTGTGAGAGGGAAGGGAATTGCTGAATCTTTCTATAGCTACGTTGAACAATTAGCAAGTAAGAGAGGGATCCAATTTTTAAAGACCGATACGTATTCCTTGAACCCAGCTGCCCAACGAGTGTTCCAAAAAGCTGACTATACCTACATAGGGGAGTGGAGCACCCCAGAGCGCAAGGCACCATTTTACTTTTATGAGAAACATATAAAAGAGGGATAATAAAAAATTCCCCTTCACCAAAAGGGAAGGGGGGAATTTCTTATTGGTTGAAGGCCTTCGCGAGAAGTTCATAAGAGCGAAGTCGTTCTTCAAATGGATTGATAATGGTATTTACAATGATTTCGTTCACATTATAGGCGCGAGCAAGGTGCTCGATTCTTTCTTTTACTTGTTCAGGGTTGCCAACAATCATGCGTTGCCTGTTTTCGCGGACTCGCTCTTTTTCGAAGATCGAATAAGGATACTGACTGGCCTCTTCAGGAGAAGGGAAGCCTTCACGTTTGGCCCCTTGTTCAATTTTTAAAATCGATACATCTAAGGATGACGCTAAATACTCAGCCCGTTCCTCCGTTTCAGCACACACAACAAAAACAGATACGTTTCCTTGGGGCTCTTCTTGTTGAATCGATGGCGTGAAGTGGTTCGAATAGCGATCCATGGCTCGCGTGCCACCAAAGCCGTTAATGAAATGGGCAAATGAATAAGAAGCACCAAGGTCTGCGGCTAGTCTGGCACTTGTTCCACTTGAACCAAGCATCCAGATAGGCGGAGTGGTACCTGTTTGTGGAGTGGCACGCACGTCAAGGCTATAAGGGTCTTGGCCGTGTAAATAAGCCATTAATTCCCTTACTTGTTTAGGATACTCCTCAACATTCGGGTACGAACCGTCGTTTAAGGCATAATTGACGTTAGGCATCCCGCCTGGCGCACGGCCAATACCTAAATCAATTCGACCTGGATAGAGCGTTTCGAGCACCCTGAATGCTTCGGCTACTTTATAAGAACTGTAGTGAGGAAGCAGGACTCCTCCTGTACCCACTCGAATGTTTTCGGTGTTTGCTGCAAGGTGAGCTACTAATACCTCAGGAGCGGAACCAGCTAAGCTTTGTGTGCTGTGATGCTCCGATACCCAGTAGCGATGATACCCCAACTGATCGACATGTTTTGCAAGTTCTGTTGTTTGTTGAAAGGCGTCCGCTGGAGTTTGCCCGATTAGGACAGGTGATTGATCCAGTACGCTTAGTTTTATAGTCAAAGTGCACCATCCTCATAATTGTTCATCATCTTTATTTATTATCAGAGAAAACCCTTATCCCATGCAAAAATATTGCTTTCATGACACTGTCATCGCGATTTGTTTTACATCCTCGTCGAACGCTTGTCTATATTTTGACAAAATATCACAAACCCGTATGGTAAACTGAGGGAAAAGATAGAAAGAATAACGGGGTGAGCATGTGTCTTCAATTCCTATTATCCAAACGCAATTAAGACCACCTGTGGTCCAGGAGCGCTTTGTTCGAAGGGCATCTTTGCAAAAGAAGGTGGCTTCTATCACAAGATATCCATTAATCTGCATGCACGCTGGAGCGGGGTACGGAAAGAGCACGGCTCTAACACTATTTGTGCAGGACAGCGGTTTAAATATTGCCTGGTATAGCGTTTCATCAAACGATGATGATCTTATACCGTTTCTAACAAAGTGGATCTATTCTCTCCGGGTGCAGGAACCTTCGTTTGGCGAACGTATGCTGGATGAACTGAATAGTTTTCATCAAATTCACCATAAACATGAAATAGCAAGACTGGTTTCTCTAATCGTGAATGAGTTAAATCAGATACACCATCCAATCTACTCCATCATTGATGACTTTCACCATCTCCATCATTCTGCGAATATAAAAGAATGGATTGAACTATTCTTTGAACATCTACCACCACATGTACATATTATTTTGTCTAGTCGTGCAAGGATCCGCTGGAATATAGTGACCTCTTTAAAAGTAAAGGGGAATCTCATGGAACTGACTCAAGAAGACCTCCTATTATCAGAAGAAGAGATGGGACATATACTTGAGGATTTATACGACGTGCAAGTAAAGTCGGACGACCTACACGCCATTCATCGTACTACAGAAGGGTGGGCCATTGCGTTTGAAATGATTTTACAACAGCTTCAAGCCGGTGTGCCTGCGAAAAAGATCCTTCAAAATCGATCCGCTTCATTACACGACCTATTTGATTACTTAGCTCAGGAAGTGTTAGCGAAGCAGTCCCTCATGGTTCAGCAATTTTTGGAACAAACCTCTATTCTTGATGTGCTATCAGCTGAGGTTTGTGATGCTGTATTAGGCATAGCGGGATCAGAAAGTATGCTTGAACAGTTGGCAACTCAACACCTTTTTTTACAACGAATCGACGAAACCCACTACCGCTATCATGCACTAATTAAAATCTTCCTCCAAAACCGTATGAAACAAAAAGACATTCGCGCTTTTCGTCAACTGCATGCAGTAGCTACGAGCTTTCATGAAACTAAGGGAGATAGGGAAACGGCGCTCTATCATGCCAATCAATTAGAAGATGACGAACGAGTATCTGACATACTAGAAAAATACGGGAAGGTTATGATTTCATCAGGAAAGCTCCAAAGTCTCTATGATTCTCTGAAAGAATTATCAAGAGTTGTGAAAGAGCGACGTCCCATGCTTTGGTATTTTGAAGGCGAGGTGTTACGCTATCGTTCACTATATGAGCAATCAGAAACGTGTTACAAGAATCTTTATTATATTGGAAAGAGCCGATCAGATTCCTATATTACGAGTCTAGCTTTAGAAGGGAGGGCTCGCATTTATCTTGATACCATTCAACCTGAACAAGCAGAACGATTCTTGCAGCAAGCCATTGAATACAGAGAGAAGGCGGACGTAGACAAAGAAGAAATGGCCCAACTTTATCATCTTTTAGCCGAGAACTTATTAAATGCCGGACAAGCGCGTAAGGCAGAAAGCTGGTTTAACCGAGCGAAAGATCTTAATTTACCTCTTCAAGATGATAATTTCGAAGCGCGCCTTTACTTGCGCACAGGGCGACTGGAACAAGCGGAGAAGGTCTTGTTAACTCGAAAAAAAGAACAGCCTCTCCATGGAAATCAAGTTTTGCCTCGTTCCCACCGGGAAACCGATATTTTATTGTCGATTATAGCGGCCTTTATGGGCAAAGGAAATGTAAGTAAGAAACATGCCGAAGAAGGAATAAAGCAAGGGATTCAGGTACAGTCCCCTTTTGTGGAGGCATGTGGGTGGATGAGAATTGGGCATGCTGTTCAGTTGCTTAATCGTTATGAGCCTGACCTTGCTGAACGTTGCTATCAAACGTCTCTTGAAATGATGGAAACTCTTAATGTTTCAAGAGGGAAAGCAGAGCCATATATGGGACTTTGTGTACTATATGGAGTGCAAGGTGACTATGAGAAAGCGGTGGAAGCAGGGAGAAGCGGGCTTTATGAAACAGAGCTTGTCCGCGATGTGTGGCTTTCTTCATTAATTAAATTATGCATGGCAATCGCAGCTGTCTATAATCGCAAATATGAGAGGGCAGAAGAGGAACTTCAAATCATTGAAATGCAGTTTCAACAGTGCGGAGACCAATATGGACTGATGCTTACTTCGTATTGGAAAGCGTATATAGGTTGGGAAGTGGGGGATGAAGAATCATTTCAAATGGAAATGAGAACATTTCTTCAACGCGTTCAGACAGGGCATTATGAGTTTTTCTTATCTGAACGGACGACATTCGGCCCTATTGATTTGCAAAACACCGTCCCTCTTTTATTTGAAGCAAGAAGTCTGCACATTTATGAGGCGTTTGTCTCGATGATGATATCTAAGCTTGGCTATGGCCAACGTGATAACCACCCTGGATTCACCCTTCGGATTGAAACATTAGGCCCTTTGAAACTTCATATGGGTACAAACGTTATTCGAGAAGAAGACTGGCAACGAGGGAAAGCGAGGGAATTATTCGAACTTCTTATTACGAAACGGAAGCATTTAGTAAGGAAAGAAGAGATTTTAGCCGCTTTATGGCCTGATCAGGATGAAGAGAGTGCCAACCGTGGTTTTAAAGTAGCATTAAATGCGTTATTAAAAACAATAGAACCAAACCGGAAAGCCAGAGGAGCATCTTTTTTTATTAAGAAAGAAGGAAGCGCTTACGGGTTACATCCTGAATCGGGTTATGAATTAGATAGTGCATTATTTGAAGAATGGGTGGAAGCCGGCTTAAAAGAAAGCGAACCTGCTCAAGTGAAAGAGATTTTAGAACGAGGATTGTCTATGTATAAGGGGGATTACTTACCCGAAAGGCGTCTGACAGATTGGTGTTTACATGAACGAGAACGCCTTCAAGTATTATTCCTCCGAGGAGCTGAAAGGTTAGCGCAGCATTGTGTACGATTAGAAGAATATGATACGTGTATTCATTGGTGTGAAAGAATTTTAACAGTGGATGCGACGTGGGAAGAGGCTTATAGGTTAATGATGTTTAGTTACTATCAGCGCCACAACCGTCCTCAGGCGATTAAATGGTATCAGAAGTGTTGTCGTGTCCTTGAGAAAGAACTAAGTGTATCGCCAATGGAGTCCACGCAGGATATGTACCAGCTCATCCAAAATGAAAAGACCGTTCAAAGTTACATTTAAGGATAAGAGAAGCATGGAATGGGTTAACCCATTTCATGCTTTTTTCATAACAATAAGAATTTGTAACTATCTTGTAACTCTTGTTCTCTACCATCAAGTTATCAGTACAAATTATTTAAATGAGTTAAAGGGGGAAGGTTGAAATGATGGTAAAACGCGGGTTCAGTTTGTTGGTATTTTTAATGTTACTTGTATTTGTAGCGGCTTGTAGTAGCGATGACGCGTCTTCTGATGGTAATGAAGAAGAAGGGGAGACAGAAGAAACGACAGATACTAGTGGAGAAGAGGCTGCTTCAGGTGAGCCGATTAAGATTGGAGTATTAGCTTCCTTGTCAGGCGCTCTTGAATCATATGGAAAGCAAACGAAGCAAGGGTTTGAGCTGGGCATTGAATATGCAACAGAAGGTACAAACGAGATAGCAGGTCGCCCGATTGAAGTCGTCTATGCAGATACAGAAACAGATCCTAAAGTGGCTCGTCAAAAAGCCATTGGGCTATTAGAGGATGACAACGTTGATTTCCTCGTAGGCTCCTCAAGTTCAGGAGATACACTAGCTGTTTTGCCACTAGCAGAAGAATATCAGAAGATTATGGTCGTAGAGCCGGCTGTAGCGGATAGTATTACCGGGAAAGACTGGAATAAGTATGTCTTCCGTACAGCGCGTAACTCATCTCAAGATGCGGTGGCAGGAGCTGCGGCCATCGCTAAGGATGGGGTTAAAATCGCGACACTTGCTCCTGACTATTCATTTGGACGTGATGGGGTAGCAGCGTTTACCAAAGCGGCTAAAGATTTAGGAGCTGAGATTGTCCATGAAGAATACGCTGATCCAACAGCGACAGATTTTACAGCTAACATCCAAAAGATCATTCAATCTGAACCTGATTACTTATTTGTTATTTGGGCAGGAGCAAATTCCCCTTGGAACCAAATTTCTGACATGAAGCTTCAAGAAAAAGGAATCAAGATTTCTACTGGTGCGCCAGATATTGCTGCACTAAGTACAATGAAGGAACTCGTTGGCATGGAAGGGTTTACTGTGTATTATCATACTCTTCCTGATAATGAAGTTAACGATTGGTTGGTGGAGAAGCATCAGGAGAAATTCGGTTCTGTTCCTGATCTGTTTACACCAGGTGGCATGAGTGCAGCTTTATCGATTACAGAAGCTTTAAAACAAACGAATGGTGAAGTGAACGCAGATGAATTGATTACAACAATGGAAGGCATGAGCTTTGAAACTCCAAAAGGAACGATGACGTTCAGAGCTGAAGACCATCAGGCTCTGCAATCTCTATATAAGATCACACTACAAGAACAAGACGGCTTGGATTATCCGGTTCCAGTGTTAGAACGCGTGTTGACGCCTGAAGAAACGGCACCACCAGTACAGAACTAAATCATATAAACGAGAACTTCGGTGGGAAATCCATGCCGGAGTTCTTGTTTCATGAACAAGAGGAGGGAACCTATGACTTCTATATTGGAAACGAAAGATTTAACCATCGCTTTTGGTGGGCATGTGGCTGTTGATCATATATCCGTGCAAATTCCTGAGAAACAATTCACCTCTGTAATCGGGCCAAACGGCGCGGGGAAAACGACTTTTTTCAATCTACTAAGCGGTCAACTTCAGCCAACAGAAGGGGAGATCCTTCTACGGGGCGAATCCATTACAAAGCTTCGTCCCACAAAGAGAACTCGAAAAGGGATAGGTCGTTCGTTTCAAATGACGAATGTATTTCCGAACCTAACCGTATTGGAAAACGTCCGCTTAGCTGTTCAAGCACGTAATCGTGTTCGTTTTCAAATGCTTCGCCACTTCACAGGTTATAAAGATTTTCAAACCGAAGCGCATGAATGGTTAGAGCAGGTTCTTCTTCAGGATAAAGCCCAATCCTTAGCCAATAATCTGGCTCACGGGGAGAAACGAAAGCTTGAGATTGCCATGCTTCTTGCATTAGAAACAGAAATCCTTCTCCTAGATGAACCAACAGCAGGTATGTCGATTGAAGAAGTGCCAGCCATTTTAGATGTGATTCAATCGATTAAAGAAAGAGGCGATCGTACCATTGTCTTGATTGAGCACAAGATGGATATGATCTTAGACTTATCCGATCACGTTCTAGTTCTCTTTCACGGAGAGCTGCTAGCCCAAGGATCCCCTGAAGAGATAATGAAAAATTCGACCGTTCAGTCTGCGTACTTAGGAGGTCTGTATAATGGAGACTCTGCTTAACGTAAATGGGATTGAAACGACCATAGATCAGTTTCATATTCTTCATGATATTGAATTTGAGGTACCTAAAGGAGAGGTCACGGTTTTGCTAGGCCGAAACGGGGCCGGGAAAACAACGACACTCCGAACGATTATGGGACTGAATCCAGCTAGTCAGGGTGAAATCTTTTTTAAAGGAGAAGACATAACGAAGTTGCCTCCCTATAGGATTGCGAGAAAAGGTATTGGTTATGTCCCTGAGGATCAGGGCATTTTTAGCGGGTTAACAGTCGAAGAAAACATGAAAGTGTCTATGCAAAAAGAAGACCGTGCAACGCTTGAAAGGATGGAGTGGATTCTTGATTTATTTCCGGACTTGAAAAAGTTTTGGAAGAAGCCAGGTGGCCACTTGAGCGGTGGACAAAAACAAATGCTTTCTATAGCCAGAGCTTATGTAAATGAAAATGAGTTACTTTTGATTGATGAACCGAGTAAAGGTCTTGCTCCAATCATCGTTGAGAAGGTCATGGAGTCCATCCAACAGATGAAAGAGAAAACAACCATTGTACTCGTAGAGCAAAACTTCATGATGGCCAGTCAAATTGGGGATCGCTATTATATTTTAGATGATGGGCAGACCGTACATCAGGGCGGTATGAGTGAATTGAGCGAAGACGAAGGGCTAAGAAAGAAATACTTAGGAATTGCGTAGAGGGGAGGGGAAGATATGGATCTGCTACTCAGCTTAACCGTAAATGGTCTTGCTACAGGGATGTTGATTTTTCTTTTAGCCGCAGGGCTTACACTTATCTTTGGGTTAATGGACGTCTTAAATTTCGCTCATGGAGGTTTGTTTGCTTGGGGTGCCTATAGCGGAGTATGGGTATATGATTTAACTGGAAATTTCTTCGTAGCCATTATAGGGGCAATAGTAACGGGACTGTTGCTCGGAGTGCTAACAGAGTATCTCATTATTAGGCCAGTGTATGGGAATCACGTTCAGCAAATTCTTATTACGCTTGGATTTATGATCGTTTTATCTGAAATGCTAAAGGTTGTCTTTGGACCTGATCAAAAAGCAGCTCAACCCCCAGCCTTTATGGATGGTTCCTTTATGGTTGGAGATGTCATCCTTATTAAGTATCGTTTGTTTATCATTCTTATAGGGGCTTTGGTCTACGCGGTTACATTTTATATTTTACAGAAAACAAAGGTCGGCTTAATCGTAAGAGCCGGTGTTATGGATAAAGAAATGGTGCAGTCTCTCGGGATTAATATTCGTCTCGTATTTATGCTCGTATTTATGGTTGGATCAGCCCTTGCTGCCCTTGGGGGAGTATTACTCGCTCCTTATTCTGGTGTAATTTATGCTGAAATGGGCATGGAGTTTGCTATTTTAGCTTTTATCGTCGTTGTCATTGGCGGGATGGGAAGCTTTACAGGTTCTCTCTTAGCAGCTTTGTTAGTTGGATTGGCCCAATCATTTATGGCTTATTATTATTCAGACCTTTCGCTCGCTGTTAACATGCTTCTGATGGTAGCGGTTCTTGTATTCCGTCCGCAAGGTTTATTTACAGGAAAGGGGTGATGAAACGTGAGAGCGCTAAAAGTTGACCGTAGCACTGGAATCTATGCATTGCTGTTTTCCTTTCTTTTACTTGTTCCATTTTTCTACGATAACAGAACCATTTTATTTTTGATGACGCAAATCTTTATCTTTGGCATATTCGCGATGAGCTATGATTTGTTGCTTGGGTTTACAGGAATCGTATCATTTGGCCATGCCATGTTCTTTGGAATCGGGGCGTATAGTGTGTCTATCATGATTGATCGGAATGAGCCTACGATTCAGTATCTTCTGCTAGGAACGATTGTAGGGGTCGTCATCGCTGGTGTGGTCAGCCTTCTGGCCGGTCTTCTTACACTAAGATTAAAAAGTCATTTCTATGCGATGCTGACTCTTGCCTTAGCTGGGTTGTTCCTCGTGTTGGCTGAGAAATGGAGAGGGCTAACGGGTGGGAATGATGGTTTCACGATGCAAATACCAGAATTCTTTAAAGACCGGGATCATCTGTACTTAACTTGCCTTGTCTCTCTTATTATTCTATTTTTCCTTGTTCGAAGATTTACTCAGTCTCCAGCAGGGCGTGTGGTGATGGCAATCCGTGAAAATGAACAAAGGGTGGAATCGATTGGCTTTTCGATTATGTTTTATAAAGTAGCAGTGAGTGTGATCTCCGGTATTGTGGCTAGTGTGGCCGGGGTACTCTATATCCTGTCACTCCGATTTGTGGATACGAGTGTGTTTGCAACCGATGTTACGTTAGATGCGCTGTTAATGACTATTATCGGTGGAGTGGGAACGTTAATTGGTCCGTTAATTGGAGCTGGTCTTATTGAGGTAGCTCACCACTATCTATCTGAACTGGCTAGTGTTCACTGGATCTTCGAAAGATGGCTGATTTTATTCGGGATCGTTTACATCTTAGCCGTCATATTCTTCCCTAGAGGAATCGTAGGGAGTTTACAGTACATGTGGGTGAAGCGAAAGACAAAGAAAAAATCATCTTCAAAAGGGAAAGATATTGCAAGCTAAAGGAGGGGAAGAGATGAGCCAACCGGTCTCATCGTTTATTGTTCGGTTCCATACAGCTGCTATTGACCCAAATACGTTGGAGAAAATGTATCGAATTAAAGTTACGCATGTACAGACAGAGCACGAATGCACATTTGACTATCTTGAAGAAGCGTTCCGTTATATGAAGAGATCCGTTGAACAGGAAGGGAAGCGTGAGGGGGTGTAAGGAATGAGTACGATAGGTATGATTAGCACGGGGGTGTACCTCCCTTCTGGAAGAATAGAAGGCAGAGAGATTGCAAGGAAGGCAGGATTACCCGTTGAAGTTGTCGAACAAAAGTTAGGGATAAAGCAAAAAGCCGTTCCTGGCCCAAATGATCACACGTGCGAAATGGGGATTCGTGCAGCTAAAGAGGCGCTTAGAAAAGGGAACGTTGAGGCGAAAGATCTCGATTTAGTGATCTATATCGGAGAAGAGTATAAAGAATATCCTTTATGGACAGCGGGGATTAAGCTTCAAGAAGAGATTGGGGCTACGAATGCATGGGCTTTTGATGCAGCGATGAGATGTGGAACAACGATTATGGCGATAAAAGTGGCGAAAAGTATGATGCTTGGCGACCCATCTATACAAACGGTTCTGTTAGCTGGGGGCTATCGCAACGGTGACTTTATTCGATATACCAACCCAAGAACAAGATTCATGTATAACCTGGGGGCTGGAGGCGGAGCCCTTGTTTTAAAAAGGGGCGTTGAACAGAATATCATCTTAGAAACGTCTATAGTGAGTGACGGATCATTCTCTGAGGATGTTGTAGTAGTAGCGGGAGGGACGAAACATCCGTTAACTGCTGAGAATCTTACAGACTATCAGCTTGACGTATTGGACCCTGAAGGGATGAAGAAACGTTTAGAAGAGAAATCCATGGACAATTTTCTGTATGTCATTCGTGATGCCTTAAACAAGAGCGGCTATAAAGAGGAAGATATTGATTATGTAGCCATGCTTCATATGAAACGGTCTGCGCACGAATACGTGTTGAATGCGTTAGGCCTATCGCTTGATCAATCGGTGTATTTAGAGGATTATGGCCATATTGGTCAGATGGATCAAATTCTATCGCTTGAGTTAGCGGCTTCTCAAGGGAGAATAGAAGACGGAAGCCTTGTCGTTCTTGTTAGTGCTGGGATTGGGTATGCTTGGGGAGCAACGGTAATTCAGTGGGGTAACCATAAGGAGGCGTAATGATAATGAAGGTTCATATGAAAAAAATTCAACTTCAAAATGGTGAATCGTTAGGATACAGAGAACGAGAAGGGGGCGATGAAGTCGTCTTGTTGCTTCACGGGAATATGACCTCTTCTAAACACTGGGATCTAGTATTAGAGGAGATGGATGAGAAGTATAAAGTGTATGCTCTTGATTTAAGAGGGTTTGGAATGTCCACTTACCTAAAACCTATCAGAGAAATCGGTGACTTCGCCGAAGATGTGAAGTTATTTGTCGATGCATTAGGGCTACGTGATTTTGCGTGTGTGGGGTGGTCAACAGGTGGGGCCGTAGCGATGGACTTTTGCGCTCGTTTTCCTCATTATTGTAACCGCTTACTCCTTCTTGCTTCAGCGTCTACAAGAGGCTATCCGTTTTTCGGAACAGGTGAAAATGGATTGCCAGATCCATCTAAACGGTTAGAAACGATAGAAGAAGTAAGGAAGGACGCTGGAAAGACTATACCGATTCAACAAGCTTATGATGAAGGAAACAAAGCACTATTACAAGCCGTATGGAACACTCTTATTTATACACACAATAAGCCAAGTGAGGAACTGTATGAAGCTTATACGGAAGACATGATGACGCAACGGAATCTAGCTGAAGTCTATCAAGCTTTAAATCTATTCAATATTAGCACCCACCATAATGGACTAGTAATGGGGAACGGCGACGTTAATCGGATTGAAATCCCCGTACTCGTTATGCAAGGAGACCGTGATCAAGTCATTACAGAAAGAATGAATGAAGAGTTAGTAGAAGACATAGGAGATCGTGCTACATCTATCTCGCTTACAGATTGTGGTCACTCTCCTATGATCGATAATTTAGATTTGTTGGTGCAGACCATGGAACAATTTCTCGAGGAAAAGGAGAGACAACACCAATGAGGTTAGATGGAAAAGTGGCAATCATTACTGGAGCGGCTAACGGAATAGGACTAGAAGCCGCCAAGACATTCACGAAAGAAGGAGCAAGAGTGATTCTTGCTGATTACGATCAAGAAGCAGGTCTGCAACGTGAGAGAGAATTGAAGGACGAAGGGGCGGAAGTATTGTTTGTCCAAGTTAACGTAGCGGACCGTAGAAGCGTAGATGACTTAATCGAAAAGGCCGTTCAAACGTATGGCAGAATTGATATTCTAGTAAATAATGCAGGCATTACAAGAGACGCAATGTTGTCGAAAATGACGCCAGAGCAGTTTCAGCAAGTAATCGATGTTAACCTGACCGGTGTATTCCATTGCGCTCAGGCCGCGATGCCTCACATGGTCAAACAAGGCAAAGGCAAAATTATTAATACCTCTTCTGTTACAGGCACGTATGGGAATGTAGGACAGTCCAACTACGCTGCCGCTAAAGCAGGTTTAATTGGTTTAACCAAGACCTGGGCCAAAGAGCTTGGGAGAAAAGGGATTAATGTAAATGCAGTAGCACCAGGATTCACCGAAACGGCAATGGTCGAACAAGTCCCTGAAAAAGTAATCGACCAGATGAAGACAATGGTCCCCATGGGGCGTCTAGGAAAGCCGGAAGATATCGCCAATGCTTATTTGTATCTTGCTTCTGATGAATCCGACTATGTAAATGGACATACGCTTCATGTTGATGGTGGAATCATGATGTAATGTATCTCTAAAAAGCCCCGTGGTAGTGGGGCTTTTTTTATTTGGATTGTTGTTTTCTCCACTGTATCGAGGCTAAAGGGGGTAAACAAAGCCCAAATTGTAACTAGAATGTAACTCCTTCCTTCTACACTAAGACCATGAACTTACATTTGAACGAGGTGATTGCGTTGTGAAGTGTGGATTGGATTGGATTAAAAGTAGGGCATGTTTGTTTCCTGAAGATCGGGCGGTTGTTGATGCTTCTACAGGGAGAGAGTGGACGTTTGAGGATATAAATAGCCGAGCAGAGAGGCTAGCGGCATACTTTCGTAAACGTGGTATTAAAAGAGGGGACAGAGTTGCTTTGTTGTCTCCAAATGATATTAGTTATTTTGACTTTTTATTTGCTTGCATGAAAAGCGGAGTCATCTTTGTTCCGGTGAATTGGAGGTTGTCGGTGGAAGAGGTGAATTATATTCTGCAAGATGCTTCCCCTTCCTTAATTGGAGTCCATCACACCCAGACGTTAGTAAGAGAAGAGGGGGAAGGGTGTTTCGTTTTGCCGATTTTACATGATAGGTATGTCGAAGACTTGAATGCACCTTTAGAGACTTTAAATCAGGAGATTACAGAAGATTCTCCAATAGCCATGATTTATACAGGCGGTACCACTGGGAAACCAAAAGGCGCTGTTCTTACTTATGATTCTATTCGTTGGAACGGATTAAACACGATCGTTAGTTGGGACTTATGCAGAGAAGACACTACTCTTACTTGTTTACCTATGTTTCATACAGGAGGGCTCAATGCGCTTAGTGTGCCAGTGTTAATGGCTGGTGGAACGGTAGTACTATCGCCCTCATTTGAAGCGGAACATGCGGTGAACGATTTGATAAGGTATCACTGTACGATTGCTCTTTTTGTACCTACGATGTACCACATGATGATTCGAACAAAAGCGTTTAAAAAGGCTGCGTTTGATTCAATGAAGATGTTCCTATCTGGAGGCGCTCCATGCCCTATTTCTATTTATCAGGCCTTTCATAAAAAGGGATTAAACTTTAAAGAAGGTTACGGGTTAACAGAAGCGGGTCCGAATAACTTTTTTATTCATCCTGATGAAGCTGTGAAAAAGCCCGGTTCTGTAGGGCGAGCGATGATCTTTAATGATGTTAAGATTGTTAAAGACAATGGTGAAGACTCCTCAGTAGGTGAAGTAGGAGAATTGCTGGTACGAGGGCGACATGTTTTCAGCTTTTATTGGAATAACCCTCAAGCCACACAAGAGTCCCTTAAAGGGGGATGGCTTCATACAGGCGACCTGGCCCGCCAAGATCAAGAAGGATATGTCTATATAGTTGGCCGCAAGAAAGAAATGATTATCACCGGAGGAGAGAATGTATACCCTCTTGAAGTTGAACATTGGATTGCTTCCTTGGACGGGGTAAACGAAGTGGCGATTGTGGGGGTTCCTAATGAAAAATGGGGGGAAACCGTAACAGCTTTCGTGTCACTCCAACCGAAGAGTGTGTTAAATGAAGAAGATTTAAGGAAGCACTGTGCGCTGAAGTTATCACGATATAAAATTCCGAAAACCTTTCATATCATAGAGGAATTGCCGAAAACTCACGTAGGGAAGATTGATAAAAATGCTTTACAGAATCATTATACTACCAAAAAATTGTAATGGTTTCAGCACTCTCTTTTATAGGGAGTGCTTTTTCTATATGCATCTCATTTTTTCCAAATACTGATATACTATAATTACCAATGTAAGGAGGGGTCGTATGAGTGAAACGTTGCAGAAAAAGCCGTTTGCCTGGTTTCGATTTCTGTTTCTTACAGGACTGCTGTTACTCCCGAATCTTCTCGTTCAGAAATATGAGATAGTCGGCAAGGTAACAAGTTGGGCTGTGTGGGGAACGGCAGTCGATTTATTAGTTGTTTTCCCAATAGCGTGCTATTTCTTTGTGTTACGCAGGCGTCCTTCGTTGCTTGTTTTAGTCCCGATGATGTTTGCTGGGCTTCTTGCTTTAAACTGGATGGTACCTGACTATGCTAAAGAGCATTTATGGTTCATCAATCGCTCGGTGATTTTTCTTGAAGCCTCCATTGTTCTAATCGAACTCTTGTTGTTCTTATGGGTTATAAAACAATGGCCTATAATAAGACAGTCGATTCGGGCAGAGCGCTTTGCCTATTATCATTTATCGATAAGTGCCCACAAAGGGATAGAAAACGCGTTCGCTGGTATGAAAGGGAAGAAGAAATCGACCCAGAAAGTATTGAGTTTTCTGATTACGGATTTATCAGCTTTCTATTATGCGTTAGCAGGAAAGCGGGAGAACGTCCTTCGTTACACAAATGCACCAGTGTTTTCCTATCATAAGAACAGTGATTACCAGGGGATCTTTATCATATTGGTTCATGCTCTGCTGGTCGAAATCATTGGTCTACACTTTATCGTGTTGCAATGGAGCCATATCGCTGCTTGGATTGTAACTATTCTAGATATCTACGCTTTGTTATTCGTCATAGCCGATTACCAGGCTATGCGTAAATCCCCGATTGTACTTGATCAAAAAGGGGTTCATATCCAGAAAGGGTTGCGATTTTTCACCTATATCCCCTACCAAACGATTCGTCACATTGAGAAAGCGGCTGTTACAGCAAGGGAATATCAGAAGGATAAGAAGTCTGTTGCTGTCACATTACCCTCATTTGAAGCTCAACCCCCTCAATGGACGATTCATCTTGAGGAACCAGTAGACGCGTACCTTGTCTTTGGTCTATCAAAGAAGGTAGATAGAATTTACCTCACTGTAGATGACCCGGGTCGTTTTATAGAGGTATTAAAAGAAAAGATTCCTAGTCAGGTGGAAACAAAGGAGTAGTAGCAGTCCTATCCTCCTATATTTATGGATTCCCGAAAACCCATCGCAACAGAATGAAAGGATCGTGGATGATTCTTTCACTTTCGCCTATTACTGTCCGGGCGGGTTTCATTAGGCTTAGAAAAGGAAATGATATGTATAGAACATTGCTCATGATAGGGGGAAGGATAATGACTCAGTACGACAAAGGCCTTTTCTTATACAACGGGGATGCCGGGCCAAACCAAATGAACCAAAAGCTATCAGTAGCGCTACCGGTTTTATCACAGAACGTTGAGGAACTACGAGTGGTACAGACGAAGAGTCCTGATGATTTGAAGCGAAAATGTAAGGAGTACGGGGAAGAAGTAGATGTCATCTACATACTAGGCGGGGATGGCACCGTTCATGACAGTGTGAACGCCCTTGCTGAATTAGAGAATCGTCCAGTTGTAGGTGTACTTCCAGGCGGGACGTGTAATGACTTCACTAGAATGCTTGGAATGCCGCAAAATATAAAAGCAGCGGCTCAGGCTCTTGTAGACGGCCGTGTTGCGCCTGTCGATGTTGGGCACATTCAAGACGGGGGATATTTCTTAAACTTTTGGGGTGTAGGACTTGTAACAGATACATCTTTAAACATTGATCCAGATCAGAAGGATCGGTTTGGGGTATTGAGTTATTTCATTAGTGCCGTAAAAACGATGAATGCTTCAGAACCTTCCCATTATAAAATTACTATTGATCAGGACGAGGTATATGAAGAAGAAGGAGTCATGGCACTTGTGATGAATGGGCAATATATCGGGACTCGTTATATTCCTGTTCCATCATTACATGTGAATGATGGCAAGCTTGATGTTTTAATCGTGAAGAACTCAAACTTATCCACCTTCAAAGAATTAATCAATATGAACCAGCCTGGAAAAAGCACAGACGATTTACAAGGAATTTTCCATAAACAGGCCTCTGAAGTAAAAATCGAAACAGAAGAGGAACAAGACGTGGATACAGACGGCGAAATCTACTTAAAAACACCAGGAGACATTAAGGTACTCCCTAACCACCTTCGTATGATTTTCCATCAATCCCAACCATAAGGAGAACATTCATGAAGAACCAGTTACACATAAGCGGCTTCTTGCTTCTACTGATGTTCATAGTAGCTTGTGGGTCAGATGAGGAGGGACCGACAGCGAGCTCAGACGACCCGGTTCAAGCTCAAATTCTTACTGTTCCGGAAGAGTTAACGACAGAGCAGATCTCCACACTGCAAGTAAAAGTAACACAAGGAGATCAAAGGATAGATGAAGCTACTAAAGTAACCTTTGCATGGGGAAGGGAAGGAGAGGACCTAACTACTAACAAGCCCTCTCAAAAGCAAGGGAATGGGCTTTATTCCATTCAACATACGTTTGACGAGGCCGGTAGTTATGTGATTGCAGCTACCGTAGAGGCCGCTGGCCAGAAGAAGGAAGTAAAGAAAGAAGTTGAGGTAGAAGAGCCTGAAAATTAGCGAAGTGGTCGTTGATTATAGTAAAGTACTCCTATTTCGAAATCGCACCAACTTATTATCGGATGCTTCTTTTAATAGGAGTACTGCAATCTAGTGATTTTATTTTGCTTTCTTACACACAGCTATGCCTAAAGGGTAATGGACTTCTTCACGAGGGGGTTCAACCAGTACCCCTTTTTGATAATAGAATCGTACTTCCTCGTAATTTGTGAACAGTTGACGAAACTCTTCTGGCGTAATTTGGTGGACGTGAAACGGTGAATAACAGTCTACTCCCCGTCCTTCACCAAAAGGTGTAGAAACAATTAAAGTACCACCAGGATTTAGTAAACGTTCATAGTTTTGCAGAAGTTTCTCCTCTTCTTCTATATGTTCATAGGTTTCAAAGCTTACAATCGTATCAAAAGTACCAAGTTTCTCAGGTAATTCCGGATCTGTGGCGTCCGCTACTTGGAAGTTAGACTTTGGATGGTGGTAAGTCCCTTTCGCATATTGAATAATATCAGAATCTATATCCACACCGATCATTTCGGATACTTCGTTTTTTCGATCTTTAATCATCATGTGCGTCCCATAACCTGATCCGCATGATAAATCCAACACACGACCTGTTACATAAGGTAATGCAAATTGATAGCGTGCCATATGCTCAAGTAACATTCCATTTGATGGTTTCATATATTCTGGGATGACTCGTTCTCCCGTATCTTCTACCATTTTTTTATACACCGCTTTCTAAGAGTGTGATATAGTGCTACTAGCTTCATTCTTTCATTATGCCACAGATTTGTTAAGAGTAAAAAGGTCAAGAGAACCTACATAAGAAGGATTGACAATAAATTGAAATGGTCGCTATACTTTATACTAATGTACCATTAATAGAAAGGCTGAGTGAAATGGATCAATCACAGAACTATCAAGAGAAAAAAGAAGATCCATCGCTGAAATTGTTTGTTGTGCTCTCCAAAGCGGCTCGAGCGATTTCAGATCAAGTGAAAGAAGACATCCAAACTCATGGTTTAAACCCGACAGAGTTTGGTGTATTGGAGTTGCTTTACCATCAAGGAGACCAACCCCTACAAAAGATTGGTGACAAAATCTTATTAGCAAGCGGTAGCATTACCTATGTGGTCGATAAACTGCAACAAAAAGGACTACTAGAAAGAAAGCCTTGTCCAAAAGATCGTAGAATCACATATGCCGTGATTACAGAAGAAGGTCGCCAATTATTAAATGACATCTTCCCAAGCCACTGGAAACAAATCGAGAACATTACAGGTGGCCTAACTGACGACGAAAAGAAACAACTGATCCCTATGCTGAAGCAATTAGGGAAATATGCTGATGAATTATAAGTATTTTATGAGAGCCTGTCCCCTCTGGGGATAGGCTTTTTTGTGTTTGGATGAGTGGATGGGGGCAGCTGAAAGTTGGGTTGCGGCTCGAGTTGATGGGGGAACGGCTCAAGTTCAGAGTGCGCGCCTCAAGTGAAGCAGCTAACGGCTCGAGTTGGGAGTGTGGCCAGGCCGAATGGCTCAAGTTGAGGTAGAACGGCTCAAAAGCAGGCTGAACCGGCTTAAGCTAGGCGGAATTCGGCTCAAGTTGGGAGCGGTGCCAGGCCGAGTGGCTCAAGTCCAGAGCACCGCCCCTGCCCCAAGCCCCTCCGAAAGCATCACCTTGTTTAGGATCTAGAAAGCATGGGAAATATGACTAAAGACTTTGCATAAGGAGGATGATCTTAAATGAAAGTACTTGTAATTGGAGCAAATGGTCAAGTTGGTAAACATGTCGTTGATAAATTGAATTACTATAACCATGAACCAGTTGCGATGGTTCGTGACAAAGATCAAGTTCCTTATTTTGAAGAGCGTAATGTCCAAACGGTTTTAGGGGACTTAGAGAAAGATTTCTCTCATGCATATGACGGAGTGGATGCTGTAATCTTTGCAGCAGGCTCAGGTCCTAATACGGGCGCTGATAAGACGATCATGATTGATCAGGAAGGTGCAATAAAGGCTATGAACCTTGCTGAAAGTAAGGGCGTTTCCAGATTTGTCATGTTGAGTTCGATCGCTGCGGACCGACCAGAAGTAGGTCCTGAAGAACTGAAACACTACTTGTATGCGAAAGGACGTGCAGATGAGTACATTCGTACAACTTCCTTGAATTACACAATTGTACGCCCAGGTGGGCTGACAAACGAACAAGGAACAGGAAAAGTTCAGATGAGCGAGCATTTAGAAATGGGATACATTCCTCGTGAAGATGTAGGGAACGTATTAGCCTATGTCCTAACAGAGGATAGCGTCATCGGAAAGAGCTTTGATTTACTAAGTGGCGAAACCGACATTAAACAATTATTTGCGTAGAGATGCGCGTATTCTAAAATAAAGTAGTCTATCTCTCCTAAAGATAGGCTACTTCTTTCTTTAGTATATGGGTACATAGAACCTTTATCGTCGCGAGTTGAAATAAAAAAATAATATTTTCGACATAAAGTTGCAAAAATGATGTTTATTCTCAATCTATACGGGTAAATTCAAATAGAATCTAACGGACGCCAAGTTTTTGGAAATATATGTTGTCTTTAAGGGACTAACGACAGGGGGCTCATCATGGCGAACCAACAAGTAGTAGTATATACAAGTGACGGATGCCATCATTGTGAGAATGTAAAGAGTTTTATGGAAGAGTGGGATATTCCGTATACGGAAAAGAATATCTCAGTCGATAAGGAACATTATAAACAAATGCGAGCGAAACGTGTATATGGAACACCGGCTACTTACGTTGGTGATGAATTGGTTTTAGGGTACCAAAAGCGAAAGTTGAAGAAATTATTGAACATTGATGAGGTTACTTCTTATTTTAGACAAGGGGCTGTAGGCCTTAATGAATAAACGATGAATGTAAAAGAAGGGGGGGACCTCTTCTTTTTTATATTGAAAAAAGAGTCCATTTCATATCACACTTCCTTCTCTTTAACATAGGCTATGAGTGGATAAAGAAGAATGTATAGGAGGTGTGCAGGTCATGAGGCGAGGACATCAACATCCTAATGATCAAAGATTCCCAAACGCTCCCCATGGTCCTTTTCCAATGGAAATGCCTTGGGAGCAGCAGTATTATCCAGGTCAACCTTCCGTCTCACAAGGCTCTCCATATCAGGCACCCCAAGGGTATCAAAATCCATATGAACAATTTGCTAAACCTCCTCAACCGAACCAGTGGGACCCATATTACTCCCTGCAACAACAATCCCCGTTATATGGGCAGCAACAGAAGCCGCCTGGTATGATGCAGTATTTTCAAGATAAGAACGGACAGCTTGATCTAGATAAGATGCTATCTACCATGGGGCAAATGGCGAATACGGCGAATCAGTTTAGCCCCCTTATGAAAGGGATCGGTTCATTCATTAAAGGTTTTAAAGTGTAAAAGGCCTCCAAGCCTATCGGGAGGCTTTTTTGTGTTGTTCTACAGAGGTTATGTTTTGCATCGCTTTATGGAAACCCTTACCATGAGGGTGGGTGTAAATGATTATGGATGGAAGGGTGAGGCATCATGAGTGCGCAAAATCAGACAGGACAAGCACCTGTAGAAACCCCGTTTTATTATGGTTGGGTCATTGTATTTATTGCAGGGTTAAGTGTCTTCTTTTCAGGTCCAGGACAGACTTATTCGGTTTCAATATTTATTGAGAGCTACATAGCTGATTTTGATTACTCTCGTTCATTTGTTTCTGGACTTTATTCTACTGCCACCTTGATCGCCGGATTAACGCTCTTCATGGTAGGGAGATTTGTGGATCGTGTGGGGCAACGCGTGATGATGACGGTGGTGGGTCTTCTTTTGGCGATCGCTTGTTTCTGGAACAGCGTGATGGTAGGGGCCATTATGATGTTCATTGGCTTCTTTATGCTCCGTTTGTTTGGGCAAGGGTCTATGACACTGATTCCGAATACACTTGTACCTCAGTGGTTTATTGGAAAAAGGGGAAGGGCATTGAGTTTTATGGCTATTGGTGGTTTCTTAAGTTCTGCCTTACTGCCACCACTAAACACATGGCTTATTAATGATTTTGGCTGGCGTACAACTTGGACGATTTGGGGCGTAGCTTTGGCGGTCATTTTTGTGCCTCTTGCGATTTTCTTAGTTAGGAATCAACCGAAGGATATAGGGGAGATTCCTGATGGCACACCAAAGCATAAAGACCTCGAGCAAAATCCGAACGTTGAGGTGAATGAGGAAAACTGGACTCTTAAAGAGGCGATGAAAACGAGGGCTTTCTGGCTCATTTTGTTCTGTGTGAGTGTCCCCGCGCTTGTGAATACGGGCGTTACGTTCCATTTAGTTTCGATTGTTCAAGGAAAAGGATTATCCGATGAGATTGCTGCAATCGTCCTTACGCTGATGGCTGTGATAGGCTTCCCGGTTACGTTTGTGGTCGGTTACCTAGTAGACCGGGTTTCCGTGCATTATGTGTTAGCGATCACGTTTGCTGGGCATATCATTGCTTTATTTATATTATTGCAGGTCAGTTCTACAACGGGAGTCATTCTTTACGGAATCATATGGGGATTTGTGAACGGTTTTGAGCGCATCGTGTTAAGTATTGTATGGCCGAACTATTTTGGTCGAGAGCATTTAGGTAGTATAAAGGGGTTAGCTCAAACGATTATGGTTTTAGGTTCTGCTTTTGGTCCTCTTCCATTTGGGCTTTATTTTGATTGGTTTGGGGGATATGAAGGAATCTTGTGGATCATGATTTTATTCCCACTGATTGCAATGATTTTCTCTTTGCTTTCTCCAAAACCAAGCTATCAGGCTTATCATGGGTAAGTAGCTGTATACGAAAGGCGCAGAGCTATAGGCTCTGCGCCTCTTTGTGGAGATGACAGTTCTCTTGTAACGGGGTCTTACTTTATTAAGGTTTCGATCGTTCATTTAATCTTTAAAGAAGGAGATCACAAAGCCGCCTTCACCTGCATGGGTTGCGATAAGAGGACCCATTTCTACAAGTACAGATTCTTTAAAGGAATAGCGATCCTTCATCTCTTGTAGTAGTTGCTTTGCCTTGTCTTCTGCAGTGCTGTAAGACATTGCGATGACTTTATCCTCAAAGTTTTTAGAGTACTCTCCGATTTGGTCAACAAAACGACGGACAGCTTTCTTGTTCCCTCTCACTTTTTCAGTCACTTCGATTGTTCCTTCAGGACTGCCATGCATTAAGATCTTAATATTAAGTGTCTTTGCAATCGCGCCTTTAAAACGACTTAAACGACCACTTTTCATCAAGTTCTCAACCGTGCGGAGTAAAATAAGAGTCGCTAACTTACTCACGCGTTCATGCATATGCTCTGTTAATTCTTCGATTGTGTAGCCCTCTTCAATTCGTTTTCCGGCTTCATCGACTAAAAGCGTCATACCTGAAGTTGCAGAACGTGAATTGAGTACTTCTATCTTGCGCTCTGGCTCTTCTTCTAAAAGCATCTCTTTTGCTAAGAGAGCATTCTCATACGTTGTACTTAACTCTTTTGATAATGAAATCATAAGAATTGGTTTATCTGGGTCTACAGCTTTATATGCTTCATAAAAAGCATAGGGGCTTGGTGCTGATGTACGAGGGAGCTCTTCAGCTTGTCTCATTTTGTTGTAGAATGTAGCAGTGTCGATGTCTACGCCGCCTAGGAACTCTTCGTCTCCAAAATGGATGTTAAGAGGGATAAAATGAACGTTATAACGATCCAGTAAGTCCTTTGGAAGATCTGCTCCTCCATCTGTCATGAGTTGAATATTCATGCGTTCACCTGCTTTTAAAAATTTTTCTGATGAGATTATTTTATATGATATATGGTTATTTATATGTCTTCCTTAATAGAAATCTGCTTGGATTTCCTAGAGGTACTATATATAAATAAGCTTAATCCAACGATGACGATCATGCCTCCTAGCCATTGCGTCCACGATATGGTCTCACCGAGAATGACGTAAGCTAGGATGGAGGCCCCTACGGGTTCAAATACGATACTCATTGAAATAGTTGATGTGCTTAACCATTTTAGTGACCAGTTAAATAAAGTATGGCCCAGAAATGTTGGGATGATCGCTAAGGCTAAGAAAATCATCCAATATTGACTTGGATACCCGAAAAATGGATTCTGTAAAATGACATTATAAAAAATTAATGTAATGGTACTGATTCCATAGACAACAAACGTGTAGGTCATTAGAGAAAGGCGCTTTCTTACGGTTTGTCCGAGTAAGAAGTATCCCGTGACCATAATTGCCCCGAGCAGTGCTAATATATCACCTAATAAGGCTAACCCACTAATCTGAAAGTCGCCCCAACTGATGACAACGCTACCTGTAATTGCAATTAGCATACTAAGGATAGCGCCAACTGTAAACCTTTCTTTAAAGAACAGAAAGGTGCCAATAAAAGCAAATATTGGTTGTAATGTCACCAATACGACAGAACTTGCAACAGAGGTATAGTTTAAAGATTCAAACCATAGGATAAAATGAAAAGCAAGGAAGACACCAGCTGCTATAGATAAGATCCAGTCTCGTTTGGTGATGGATTTAAATTCTTTGCGATGCTTGGTTAACACAAAGGGAGCCATAAGAAGTACGGCGAATAGTAAGCGATATTGAGCGATTATAGACGCTGGAGCTGTCGCAGCTAATTTAACAAAGACGGCGGCAGTAGATACGGAGAGGACTCCGATGACGATGGCGAGATAGGGGTTAAATGGTGGTTTGTTCAATTGTATCCCCCTCCATCCAAGTTCGTTAGCGTTTATCTTATTTTACCATTGATCAAAAGGTAAGGATACTTTAAACTTGCATGAATTGCCGGATTGAAAACAGTGTGGTAGAATAGAGTATAAATCAACTCGTACCGAAAGCCCTCTTCCAGCTGTGAGGATGGCTTTTTTTACGTGCTTCTCTTTGGCATAACTAGAGAGAACAAAAAAGGAGTAGAAAAACGAAGTGACAAATTTTTATTCATTAGGTTTATCCAAATCAGTTTTAAAATCCGTTCAAGAGATGGGTTTTGAGGAAGCTACACCAGTCCAAGAGCAGACAATTCCTCTTGCGATGGATGGAAGAGACGTGATCGGACAAGCGCAAACAGGTACTGGTAAGACTGCAGCCTTCGGTATTCCGATGATCGAGAAGATCGACGAGAATATGAAGAAGATTCAAGGTCTAGTTATTGCGCCTACTCGCGAGCTAGCTATGCAGGTAGCGACAGAGTTAAATAAGTACGGACAATATAAAGGTGTAAAAGTACTTCCTGTTTACGGTGGTACCGATATGGGACGTCAGATTCGTTCCCTTAAGCAACAACCTCAAATTGTTGTAGCAACACCAGGTCGCCTATTAGACCACATTCGTCGTAAAACAATTCAGCTATCCAATATTCACACAGCTGTATTAGACGAAGCAGACGAAATGCTTAACATGGGCTTCATTGAAGATATCAAAGATATTCTTAAAGCTGTTCCAATGCAGCGTCAAACATTACTGTTCTCAGCTACAATGCCAAAAGAGATTCATGAAATTGCAACGAGCATGATGAAGAAGCCTGAAACAGTTAAGCTTAAAGCGAAACAAATGACAGTTGAGAAGATCGATCAGTACTTCATCGAAGTAAACGATGGTAAGAAATTCGATACGTTAACACGTCTTCTTGATATTCACACGCCTGACTTAGCGATCGTATTCGCTCGTACGAAGAAGCGTGTTGATGAAGTTACAGAAGGATTAAGTGCTCGCGGTTTCCGTGCTGAAGGAATTCATGGTGACCTGACACAAGGTAAGCGTATGAGCGTTCTGAAGAAATTCAAACGTGGTGGAGTTGAAGTATTAGTAGCAACAGACGTTGCAGCTCGTGGCCTAGATATCTCAGGTGTTACACACGTATACAACTTCGATATCCCTCAAGATCCTGAAAGCTATGTACACCGTATTGGACGTACAGGTCGTGCTGGTAAGGAAGGGTACGCAGTTTCCTTCATCACACCAAGAGAAATGGCTCACCTTAACCTAATTGAGAAGACTACAGGTCGTAAGATTGATCGTCTTCCAATTCCATCAAATGATCAAGCTCTTAAAGGTCAACAGAACATCGCGATTGAGAAACTTGTTCAATCCATTGAATCTGATAACCTTGAGTCTTATGAGAGCACAGCAGCTGAATTACTAGAACAGCATGATTCTGTATCTGTAATTGCAGCAGCGCTTAAAATGCTAACGAAAGAGCGTAAAGACGTACCTGTACAATTAAGCTACCTTGCGCCAGTTAGTACGAAGCAAGCTCACAAAGATAAACAAAAACGTGGCGGTGGCGGTAAACGCTATAACCGTAACGGTGGCGGACCAAAAGGTAAAGGCGGATACAACCGTAATGGCAAATCTGGCGGTGGTTATAACAAATCCCGTTCACAAGGCCAGAACAAAGGCAACCGTAACCGTAAATACCAAAACTCAAACCGCAATAATTCCTAAGATCTCTAAAATCCCCGCTCATTTGAGCGGGGATTTTTTTGCATGTCTGCTTTAGTTAGATAAAGCGTGCCAGACACGCACCAGTGCTGTAAAGGATTGCAGGGTGTCAGACACGCTTCATTTCGCTAAAGGGGTGCAGAGGGGGCTTTGTTTGGTGGTTGGGTATTTTTGTTATAGTATAGTTATGAGAATTTTCATACTGTTTAGGGGAGAGTGTTATTGTGGTGGAGAGAAGGAAGGTTGATGTTGCGATCGAAGAAATTGGTCGTGTGATATATGGGAAACGTGAAGTTGTTGAGTTGTTGTTGATCGGTATGATTGCGCGCGGGCATGTTCTTTTAGAAAGTGTTCCGGGTTCTGGTAAGACTAAGCTTGCTAAGAGCTTCGCTAAAGTAATGGATGGAACATTTAGCCGGATTCAGTTCACGCCAGATGTCCTGCCTTCAGATGTGACGGGTATTCAATTCTTTAACCCTAAAACGCAAGAGTTTGAGTTGCGAAAGGGCCCGGTTATGACGAATGTGTTGTTAGCGGATGAGATTAACAGAGCGACCCCTAAAACTCAGTCCAGTTTACTAGAAGTAATGGAGGAGCACCAAACAACCATTGATGGGGAAACATTCGCGATTCAAAGTCCTTTTATTGTCATTGCAACCCAGAATCCAGTTGAAAGCAACCACGGAACGTTTCCATTGCCAGAGGCTCAGCTTGATCGATTCTTATTTAAAGTGGATATGGGGTATCCGAGTGAAGAAGAAGAGAGAGACATCATGAGAGCCTATTTGACTGAAGAGCCGCTCGATACACTCGAATCGGCTTTAACACCTGAAGATTTAGTCACTATGCAAGAAGAAGTGAAGGAAGTACATATTGCAGATGTGGTGAATGACTACTTGCTTCGTTTGATTCGTAGTTCCAGAGATCACGTGGATATTGAATTAGGCATTAGTACAAGAGGAGCGCTCGCTTTAATGAGGGCAAGTCAAGCACGGGCTTACCTCCGTGGTCGGTCGTATGTGAGTCCTGAAGATGTGAAGAGTTTAGTTCCATATGTGTTCGAACACCGACTCATCTTATCGATGCAAGCCTCTATTCAAAAGACACCAGCAGATGTAGTGAAAGACCTCTTGAACGCTATTGAGGTGCCGGTTGAATCAGGAGCACGTACATAATGCAGTGGAGGAAAGAACTCGGATCAAGTTTAACGCAAAGTTATGATAAAGTGCTCGCCGTTAGCCTTATCCTCCTGTTTACGAGTTTGGTATTGAACCGCTCAGCAGCTTTTATCATGATTGGAGCGGTTGTGGCTTTCGTTTCATTTAGTTTAATTTATGACCGTCTGATCGGAAAAGGGTTAACGTTTCATAATGAAAAGCACGCTTATAAGATGTTTCCTGGTGATCGGATAGAAGTACCTCTGTCATTCGAAAACCGATCACGCTTGCCGATTATAAATGGACGCTTTCAGTTTAAAGTAGGGCCTGAAGTGCACGGGGAGAAGTACGTTGTAAGTCAGGGGAATGATTGGACTAGATACGAAGTGCCTCTTACCGTTGTTGAGAGAGGTAAAACAGAATGGTATGTCCCATTTGAGGCCAAGCGCCGGGGGGTAACGATACTAAGAGATATTCATTATAGCTTTCCGCATCTCTTAAACTTTCACGAAATCTTCCTGTACTATTTACCCTTTCACCGGCTTGAGTTCATTGTTTATCCGGAACCTTTGCCTGTTTACGGGATGGAGGAGCGTAATCATATGACGCTTGGATCTCAACAAGCGCGGTTATCTCCATTTGAAGATCCGGTTAGCCCAATGGGGACAAGGGATTATACAACTTCGGACCCTTTTCATCGCATTCATTGGAAGGCATCAGCGAGGAAACAAACGTTGCAGACGAAAGTCCTTGAGAAGAATTGGGACCATACGTGGAGTATCGTCATTAATTTAACGGATCCTTCACCAGGTGGGCACTTGAATGTGGCCTCTAATGTTGAAGCGCTTCTTTCTTACGCTGCTTATATGTGTCAGTTGGCCACGAAGAAAGGGTATCCTTTTGAACTTTATATAAATGCTCGAAAAATAGGAACGCCGCCTTTTTATTACTTACCTGAGGGGGATGGAAAGGAACACTTGCAAAAAGCGCTAGAATTCATTGCGCGTATTAAAGCCAGAGAGCTCGTGATACCGTTCTCTGTTGTTCTTCACCGGTTTGATCACCAACTATATAAGCCGAAAACCATCTTTTTAATAGGCAGTCAAACTGAAGAAGTGAAGCGATATGCGCATAAGTGGAGTAGGCAAAAATTTCGGGTGTATGCGGTTCAGGATCAGGGAGACTTTGCAACGCTTCAGGATCCGCTAGAGAAGGAGGGTGTCTATGGCCAATCGTAGAACCTCTGTTGCGAAAACCTATTTATGGATGGGCGAAGCGATGGTATTTTACCTATTGTTAGGGCCCGTTTATTTTCTGTTTTACCCTAGTGAACCACTGCCGTTTTGGAGCTTCTTGCTCGTAGTTGTGGTGTCTAAACTACTGTTATCTGTTGGAATGAAGATCACCACGAGTTCAATCATCATTATTTTCTACGTCCCGCTGACTGCACTTGTAGCATCCTACTTCAGTCCATTTGATCTTATCCTTTCCATTCTGTTAAGTAGTTACTTGGCATGGCGTTTTATCGTTCATGAACGGGACCCTGAGCTTGGCAATGAACAAGCTTTACTCATGGCGTCGCTCATCTTCCTTATTTTAAACGTTCTCTTCTTCAATCAGACGTCTGTTTATTTTATGGCAGCCCTCCAATTAGTGGTTCTTGTTTTCGGGTATCTATTGAGTCATGTCTTGAGTGTTGATGCTCAAGCTAATAAGACTTCGGTATATAGCCGAACCACGACAGTAATGGGGCTGTTTGTAGGAGTAACGTTTGGAATATTTCTCATCTATGATCTTTTCCGAGCCGCATTCACCGGTGGGGGTGCTCTCATTGCGCAAGGTTTAGCTGTGATCGTAAGGGGTATTCTCTTCTTGTTTAGCTGGACTGGTATAGGCGACGAATGGAACGTAAGGGTCAATGAAATCGAACCCGCGGATATGGGGCTAGAGGAAAATGAAATAGGGGAAGAGCAACCTGCTCCTGGCGTCGCTCCGGACCTATCAGATTTGTTGTATTGGGGAGCGCTATTAATTATTGCGGTAATCGGAATTGTTGTGGCTAAACGATTGAGGAATAAAAGGATTGAGCCTGACGAGGATGCCTTTAAAGAGGAGCATGCTGTTAGTTATTCAAATCTGTCGACAGAAAGAAAATCTTCTTGGTCTTCCTCTATTAAACGCTTATTCCGAAGTGCCCCAAATGATGAAGCCAGGAAGCTATTCTATAACTTTGAAGCCTTCGCTACCAAAACTGGAAACGGACGAGCTCCATCTGAAACGATTGAGGAATGGTTTGATCGGCTTGGCGTTCAAGGCGCTGATGCTGATCTTTATCAGAAAGTCCGTTATGGAGACAGGCCACTTACAGAAAAAGAATTAGAGGTTTTTAAAGGAACGATTGACTCTTTAAGGACCAACATTTCGAAAAATAAATAAAAGCACTTGTAACCCTTCGTAACTAAAAAAGGCTCAGAGCCAAATAAGCTCTGAGCCTTTTTAAATAGGGTGAACTTTTAGAAGAATCGTCCGAACAAACCTGCGATAATGAGGATAACAAGCAACCCCCAAATGAATTTAGGCAGAAATCTTCGCCAAGGAATGCGTCTTTTATTCCACCGATTTGGGTCGAATCCAATATCAGAGTCTGATCCTCTTCGTTTAGAACGAGAAAAGCTCATCGTAAACCTCTGAGCCCCAGCAGTTACAATCGGTCCGAGGGCTAACCCCCCAATCAAACCGAAGATGTGCCCGTAAATGTTAATGTTCGGGCGAATGAATGTCATCACGAGTCCAATTACCGTAATGGTTAAAACAATCTGAGCATTGGCTTGGTCGATGAGGTGCTTTTTGGCATAAATCATATAAAGGTAGACGCCAAAGAGTCCAAATATGGCTCCTGATGCTCCGACATGTAGATAGTAGTCGGGGCCAAGTAAAAAGGTACCCACATTTCCGGCAAAGCCAGCCCCAAGGTAGGCTAACAAGAACTTCCCTTTCCCGAGCATCTGTTCAAGGGCAGGACCGAATAACACGAGAGAGAATGAATTGAATATCATGTGCGCTAGTCCGGCATGGAAGAAGATCGGTGTAATAAGTCTCCAATATTCCCCGTCGGCCGTGGCTAAATTATTTCCGTTACCTAAACGCTCTAATTGAACGAAATAGGAGATTTGTAGAAGATCTCCGGTCAGCCAGAGGAAGATGTGAATACCGATTAAGGTAGCGACGATTGGATAGAAGCGAATGAAGTCTTGAAAGGATTCTGTTCGAAAAAACATAATCAGTTCTCCTTACTTTAAAATAAGTTGATATCAGCTTATTTCATTATACAATGAAACCAGTACATTCATGTTACAAACTGCATGAACAAATCCTAAAGGGTTATTATGAATACATATAAGAAAGTGGTGGTATGGATGATTAAAGGAATTGGTGTTGATTTAGTAGAGATCGGACGAATAGAACAAAGTCTTGAGTCCAATCAACGCTTTCTACAACGAATATTAACAGAAAAAGAACAAGAGTTGCTAAAAAATATAACCGCATCGAAAAGACAAGCTGAATTTGTAGCAGGGCGATTTGCAGCTAAGGAAGCTTTTGCTAAAGCAATGGGAACAGGGATTGGAAAGGAGTACTCTTTTTTAGATATATCGGTTCTACGAACGGATCAAGGTGCTCCTGAAATAGATGTGAAGAACTTTCCTTTCAAGATTTGGCTATCCATTGCACATAGCAAAAGCCATGCCATTGCTCAGGTTGTCATAGAAGAATAAAAAAGCTTGTCAGGCTAGTCTGCATAATCGCATACTTTGTCTCATATGATTTTAGTGCGGGTAGGAGGGAACGATTTGCACATTGTCACCGCAAAAGAAATGTACGATACGGACCGTTACGCTATGGAAGAATTGGGGCTTGAAGGTCACATTCTAATGGAGAATGCTGGCCGAGCTGTAGCTACAGAGGTTGAAAAGCAAGTGTCTTCAAAGGATCAGATCCTCATTCTCGTTGGGAGAGGCAATAACGGGGGAGATGGCTTCGTTATTGCTCGTACACTGCTTCAAAGAGGCTACAGTGTAGAGGTGTTGCAGATTCCGAATGATGAAGACATCGAGGGGGATGCGTTATCCCATCGGAAGATTTATGAAGCATTTGGGTATGGCTATCATGCGTTTGAAGATCTGAATTCATTGAGAACCTTTAGTGCTGGGAAAGACGTCATCATCGATGCCTTACTTGGAATCGGCGTAAAGGGACCCCTTCGTCCCCCGTATGACGAGATCGTTCCGTATGTGAATGGGCTGGATGCAAAAGTGATTTCAGTTGACCTTCCGAGCGGGATTCCAGCAGATGAAGGAATATCATTTGAAGAAGCGATTCAATCTGATTATACGATGGTTATTCAGTACCCGAAGATCTCAGCTTTTTTACAACACACGGCTCCTTTTTATGGGGAGTGGAAAGCTGTTGAGATCGGTCTTCCTGATCACCTTCTGCGAAGTCAGCCTGAATCATGTAGTGTATGGACAAAAGAGGATGTAGTAGCAAGTTTACCAGTACGAGAGCCTTTTGCTCATAAGGGCTCACATGGAAGAGGCCTCGTAATCGGTGGGGCTCTTCAAATGCCTGGGTCTGTTACCATGACTTCAAGAGCAGCACTTCGAGCGGGAGCGGGGCTTCTGACAGTAGCGACTGTAAAAGATGTTATTTCTATCCTTGCATCGTCTGTAACGGAAGCTACATTTATTGCACTGGAAGAACAAGCTGGGAAAATCAACTCTGTAGATGGAATTGAATTTGCCTACGACGGAATCGCCATTGGGATGGGGATGGGACGGCATCAAGAAGGGGAGAAGCTTTTAGAAGAAGTGCTCAAACAGGCAGATTCACCTGTCCTCATCGACGCAGATGGATTGTATGCCTTAAAAGCTTATTTGCCTTATCTAACAACCCGTTCGTACCCAACTATTCTCACTCCTCACCCGGGAGAGATGGCTCATTTACTAGGTGTTGAGGTTCCTGAGTTACTACAGAAGCCTTTTCAGTATTCCAGGCAGTTTGCATCTCGTTATGGCGTTTTCATTGTATTGAAAGGGGCTTTCACCCTTGTGACCACTCCAGAAGGAAATCAGTGGATCCATACAACAGGAAATGTTGGATTAGCAAAAGGTGGGAGCGGGGATGTTCTTGCTGGCATGCTGCTCGCAATGGTGATGCAACCGCAATCGATCGAAGAGGCGCTGAACAACGGAGTCTTTCTACATGGATCAACTGCTGACCTATTAACAGAAGACACCCATTCAACGTATGATCTGTTAGCTACGGATCTTATTGACGGTCTTTCAAAAACGTATCGTACCCATCTTTTTGAGTAAGGTGAGTGCGTTCCCTTTGTCCATTCAAATGAGACAAAGGAGTTGTAATTATGAAGAAAAGATATTGGCTCTGGATCGTCGCCTCACTTATGCTCGTGCTATCAGCTTGTGGGGAGAAGTCAAAAGAAGACGTTGTCCAGTCCTTACAGAAGAAGTTAGAAGAAATGAGTGGCTATAAAACAGAAGCGACGATGACATTGAAGACAGGCGAAGAAGAGCAAAAGTATAAAATTGATGTATCGCATAAGAAAAAGGACTATTACCGTGTATTGCTAAATAACGAACAAGATGAGAAAAACAGTCAAATCATATTGAAGAATGAAGACGGCGTGTACGTATTAACGCCTGCGCTAAATAAGAGCTTCAAGTTCCAAAGTGATTGGCCAAACAATAGCAGCCAGCCTTACCTGTATAACTCACTTGTAGCTGATGTAGTAAAAGATCAGGATGCTAGCTTTGAGACAACAGAAACGTATTATGTATTTGAAACGAAGACAAACTATCAAAATAGTAAAAATCTACCTTTCCAAGAAATCTATTTTGATAAGAAGAGTTTAACGCCTGTGATGGTGAAAGTGCTAGACAAAGATCGTAAACCACTCGTAGAAGTTGAATTCTCTTCCTTCGAATTGAATCCAAAGTTCAGTGATGATGCTTTCACGACGGAGAAGAACATGTCAAGCGGAGCTCTTGGAATCCCAGTAATGGCTGATGGAGTAGAAAACGAGCCAACCCCATTTACGGTTCTATATCCAGAAGCGAGCGTTGGAAATGCAGAGCTTGACCAGCAAAAAGAAGTTGAAACAGAAAATGGCAAACGAGTAATCCTGAGCTTTAAAGGAGATAAATCGTATACCCTGATTCAAGAATCATGGACCTCTTATCCAGCTAGTGCGACTGTCCCTGTTGAAGTTTCTGGTGAAATTGTAGACTTAGGATTCACCATGGGGGCACTTTCTGGATCAACACTAGAGTGGAGCCACGAAGGGATGAACTTCTACCTCGCTAGTGAAGATTTAACGAAAGAAGAAATGATTCAGGTTGCTCAATCCGTTCAAGGAAAAGTAGTGAAATAATGTCCCTATATCCACCAGCAGACTCAGATGCTCCATTATATGAGTCTGCTTTTGGTTTGTAAGGAGGTAGCGCCACAGGTCCTACTCCGATTTGACACGCGTAATGGAACATTCAATAATAAAGACTAAACACAAATGCGAGAGGGGCTTTCTTCGTGGCGCAGTATTATAGAGACTCTTGGATAGAGGTTCAGCTTGATGCCATTCAAGGCAATATCCAGAATTTAAAACAACAGTTGCCGAAAAAGACCGAAGTATATGCGGTTGTAAAAGCAAATGCATATGGACATGGGGATGTACAAGTAGCCAAAGCCGCTTTGGAAGGTGGCGCTAGTGGTTTGGCGGTTGCTTTATTAGATGAAGCGGTTCGATTAAGAGAGGTTGGTATCTCAGCCCCTATTCTAGTAATGGGGTGGACTAGGCCCGAAGATGTCACAGTCGCGGCTCGCTATGACATAACGCTTACAGTCTTCCAAGCAGACTGGCTACGTGAAATAAAAGCGATGAACATGGATCAAGTTGTATCTTTTCATATTAAGCTCGATACAGGGATGGGACGTATTGGCATTCGGGATACTCAAGAGTTAGAGGAAGTCCTACAGGAAAGTAAGGGAGATAACCTCTCATTAAAAGGTGTATTTACACACTTTGCAACAGCAGATGAAGAGGAAACGAGTTATGTAGAAGAGCAACAGCGCCGTTTCGACGCGTTAATGGAAACATTTACATCTCTTTGGGATGAGCCTATTGAAGTTCATACCGGTAATAGTGCGTTAAGTATGCGATTCCCAGAAAAGATGAATCACATCGTCCGATTCGGCATAAGTATGTATGGGTTATACCCCTCCAAAGAAGTGAAAGCCATAAGGCCAATTGAGCTGTCCTCATCTTTTTCTCTTCATAGCAAGCTTGTGCACACCAAAAAAGTGCCTGCGGGCGAGTCAATTAGTTACGGAGCAACCTATACCACACCTGAGGAGGAGTGGATCGGAACAATACCTATTGGGTATGCTGACGGCTGGATTCGAAAGCTCCAAGGTATAGAAGTGCTTATAAATGGGAAGCGTATGCCTATTATAGGTCGTATTTGCATGGATCAATGCATGGTGAAGCTAGATCAAGCTTATCCAGTGGGGACTCAGGTGACGCTAATCGGGAAGCAAGGGGAAGAAGAAATTGAGGTTGATGAAATAGCTGACTACCTAGACACAATTAATTATGAAGTTCCATGTATGATGAGTGAGCGTGTTCCAAGAGTCTTTTTGAAAGATAAAGAAATAATTGGTGTTTATAATGGGATAACGTTTTCAAATGAGAAAAGGTATGGACCTCTGTAAAGTCGACGCAGATGTGTGAAATTTGACAGAAAAAAGCGTAAATTAGGTAAAAATCGTCAATGAGCCTTTGCAATGCTTACGATCTGGTGGTATGATTGAGAAAGAAATGAACCGATTAAGGTGCTTAGTTGATGGTGGAGGTGCATTTTAGTGTCCGATAGTTCACAAGAAATTGTAGTGAAATTACCACAGCATTTATTAAAAGAGCTAGATGGTATGGTACAACTCGAAAATGGTGATCGGAGCGATTTTATTTACCAGGCAACGAAAATGTATTTGCGGGAGCGTAAAAAACGTCATATTCGTGAGTCGATGCGTCAGGGCTACATGGAAATGGCAAAGATCAATCTAAACATTGCTTCAGAAGCTTTTCAAGCTGAAGAGGAGGCAGAAACTACCTGCGAACGCTTAGTGAGCGGGGTGTAAAGATTTGATCGTAAAAAGAGGCGACGTTTACTTCGCTGACCTTTCCCCGGTCGTTGGCTCAGAACAAGGAGGCGTCCGCCTAGTCCTCATTCTTCAAAATGATATTGGTAATCGCTTCAGCCCCACTGTTATTGTGGCGGCTATTACTGCGCAAATACAAAAAGCAAAATTACCCACACATGTAGAAATTGATGCTGAACGATATGGATTTGAGCGGGATTCAGTCATATTGTTAGAGCAGATCCGAACAATTGATAAGCAAAGGCTTACAGACAAAATAACCCATTTAGATGAAGCTATGATGAGCAGGGTTGATGAAGCATTACAAATCAGTTTAGGGCTCATTGACTTTTAAAAATAAGCTACTCGAAATCGAGTAGCTTATTTTATTATCTGTAAAAAATCTTATTGAGGATAGAGCGTTCAGAGTAGCCCTATTCAACTGTTGGTGTTACAGTAATATGGATAAACGCTTTTTGAAAATAATGATGAACGACCAAGTATAGTTGTTTGCATAGCTTATACAAAAGTGTGACAATGGATGTAATTATGACTTAAATGGAACAGGAATCATAGGGGGTCCCGAGATGGAAGCGAATTTGAAGGAAATAGTACTTAACAATAGTAATGACATTGTTAAAATGTGGCTTGAAGAGGTAGAGAAGCATCGGAAACACGACTACACTTCCTCAATCTCAGATGAGTTGTTTGAGAGTACGAATCGAGAGTTTGTAAACGTTATCTTTACAAGCCTTGAGAAACAAGGGGCCACAAACGATATTGAAGGATTTGCAGAGCGGCTCATTAATCTAGGATGGCCGTTAAGTTATTTAACTGATGGAATGCAGGCCTTTAGGCGTGTAACCATTAACTATATTTTAGGACAATCCACTAAAGTTGATACACAGTACTTCTCTGAGGTATTGGGCAAAGTGGATGAGTGGGTCGACCCCGTTATTAACCAACTCGTTAACGAATACTCTGGTAGTTGGGAAAACATTGTCTCCCTACAAAAAGTTGCTCTTCAAGAATTATCAGCTCCGCTAATCCCCGTTATGGAAAACATCACAGTCATGCCTCTAATCGGGACGATTGATACAGAACGAGCTAAGTTAATTATGGAAAACTTATTAGACGGTGTCATTAAACACCATGCGGACGTCGTTTTGATTGATATTACGGGTGTTCCTGTTGTAGATACAATGGTTGCCCATCATATAATACAAGCGGCGGAAGCTGTTCGTTTAATTGGATCTACTTGTATATTAGTAGGAATTCGACCTGAGATTGCTCAAACGATTGTGAATCTGGGGATCGACCTGAGCAAGTTCCCGACAAAGAGCTCACTGAAAAAAGGGTTTGAATCAGCATTAGAGTTAACGAATAGACGAATTGAAGATATCCAAAGCAAGAACAATGAAATTGAAGAGTTAGTAGACTCTTTGGATAGGGAGTGATGAACATGAGAATACCCATCTTAAAACTTCACAATTATTTACTAATTTCTATCCAGATCGATTTAGATGATCAAACGGCTATACAGTTTCAAGAGGATCTTCTTAGTAAGATTCATGAAAGTGGTGCAACAGGGGTCGTCATTGATCTGACGTCTGTAGACATTATTGACTCGTTCATTGCAAAAGTGTTGGGCGACGTTGTATCTATGTCTGATTTAATGGGTGCAAAAGTTGTTCTGACAGGTATACAACCTGCAGTTGCAATGACCCTGATTGATTTAGGGATTCACTTGCAAGACGTCCCAACTGCTTTAGATCTTGAACAAGGGTTGATCAAACTTCGACAGGAATTGGAGGAGTGAGTGAATGGACTTTCAATCCTGTGTGAACATTAAAAAGGAATGGGACATTGTAGGTGCCCGGCAACTTGGGCGCGATATTGCCAAAAAGATTGGCTTTGGTACAGTGGATCAGGCTCGTATAGCAACGGCTATCTCTGAGCTTGCCCGTAACATTTATTTATATGCTGGAACAGGTAAGGTTTGTTTTGAAGCAATTGAAGATATTAATGAACGTGGCTTACGAATCGTAGCCATGGACGAAGGCCCTGGAATTCGTGATGTCAGCCAGGTTATGGAAGATGGTTTCTCTACTTCCGGAGGACTTGGTGCAGGGTTGCCAGGAGTTAAACGTTTAATGGATGATTTTGATGTAATATCAAGGCAGGGGGAAGGGACTGAAGTGAGAGTTGTGAAATGGCTCCGCTAAAGGAGGAAATCAAGATGAGTACCTTAAAAATGGATCTTAGTAGCTATAAGGACTTGTTGAAGCAATATATTGAGACTCAAAATGAGCAAGCTCTTTATCGTGCGGAACAATTCAGCAAGCATTCCATCCAACAGAATATATCACCTGATGAAATTGTAGATGTGCACGTACAAGCCTTATCGGAGCTATACCCTGATATCCCTGATAACATTATGAATTCAATGAACTTTCTTTTAGAAACGATGATTTCATATGGACTGGCTTATCAAGAGTATCAAGCATTACGGGAGAAACAGTATGAACTGCAATCAGAGATTTCAGTTGCTGCCAACATGCAAGATACCCTGTTATCTACAACGAAGCCAAACTTAGAGGGATTGGATATAGGCGTAACAAGTCATCCTGCTAAACAAATGAGCGGAGATTATTACCACTTTGTTCAAGATCAAAAAGGATCAGTTGGAATTGCTGTAGCGGATGTTATCGGAAAAGGAATTCCAGCGGCGTTGTGCATGTCCATGATTAAGTACTCAATGGATAGTTTTCCTGATGAACAGATGTACCCAAGCTCCATATTAGAAGGTATGAACCGGGTTGTTGAACGAAATGTGGATCCGAGTATGTTTATTACAATGTTTTATGGCTTATATGATCAAGCCACGAACCATTTTTATTACTCATCCGCAGGCCATGAACCTGGGTTTTACTATTCAGCCAAGGATGATGCATTCTCGGAGATAGAAGCAAAGGGTCTTGTGCTAGGTGTTGATCGTAGTGCAACGTACAAGCAATACGAAACGCTTGTGGAACAAGGGGATATGATTGTTCTATTAACAGATGGCGTGACGGAATGTCGGGCTGGTGAGCGTTTCATCGAAAGAGAAGAGATATCAGATGTTATACACCAATACAAGCATCTCCCCGCTCAGGAGATTACAGAGCAAGTGTATCAACATTTTGAAAGGTTGCAGGATTTCCAGTTAAGGGACGACTTTACAATGGTAATCATAAGACGTGACGTTTAGTTCAAAATAAGAACGGGTAAATTTTTATAGCGTGATATAGAAAAAAGAAACGGAGGCTTAGGAAATATGAATCTTAACATTAATGTAGATGATAATGAAAAATTAAAAACCGTAACTTTAAGCGGTGAAATTGATGCATATACAGCACCAAAATTAAAAGAAACATTGCTCCCTTTGACACAAGTTGAACAGGCTGTCGTGAAGGTAGACCTTGAAGGGGTTTCCTACATGGATAGTACGGGTCTTGGAGTATTTATCAGTGCTCTAAAATCAACAAAAGAGTATGATAGCCAGTTAACATTGGTGAAAATGAACGATCGTGTATACCGTCTATTTGAAATTACAGGGTTAACAGATATTATTGATATTGAAACAGATTCAACGGTACGAGGTGGAATGTAATGACAGAGACATTTGACTTTATTGAAATCAAGATACCTGCCAAAGCTGAATATGTTGGCGTTGTAAGACTAAGTATTTCGGGCATCGCCAATCGTATGGGATTTGCTTATGACGATATTGAAGATCTTAAAGTGGGGATCTCTGAAGCGATTACGAACGCAGTGAAGCATGCCTACCACGAAACGGGCGAAGGTGAGATTACGCTTGGTTTTGGAGTGTATGAGGACCGATTAGAAATTATGGTAGCGGATCATGGTGGTAGCTTTGATCTGAAGAAGGTTAAAGAAGATACAGGCCCTTACCAAGAAGACGACTCAATTGAAGAATTGAGAGAAGGCGGCTTTGGACTCTTCTTAATCGATGCACTAATGGATAAAGTGGAAATCAATAATAAATATGGCGTTATCGTTCTAATGACGAAATATCTTCATGAAAATGAGGTGGGGTTTAATGACGACCAAATCTCAACCACACAATAGACGTGATGGTGAGGTTTACGAATGGATCAAACACTTACAGGAAACCCCTGAAGATGAAGTTGTACAAGAGAAGATTGTACTTCAATATGAGGATCTCGTTCAATCCATCGCGAAAAAGTACTCTAAAAACAGTTCCATTCACGAAGATCTAGTTCAAGTCGGAATGTTAGGGCTCCTTGCTGCAATCCGCAGATATGACCCTTCGTTTGGAAAATCATTCGAATCATTCGCCATCCCAACGATTATTGGCGAGATTAAGCGATTCATCAGAGACAAGACGTGGAGTGTGCACGTCCCGCGTCGTATCAAGGAGCTTGGTCCTAAGATTAAAAAAGCCGCAGAAGAACTTACAACAGATCTCCAGCGTTCTCCTTCTGTAGTTGAAATTGCTGATTATATTGGCGTTTCAGAAGAAGAAGTACTTGAAACAATGGAGATGGGTAAGAGTTATAAGGCACTATCTGTGGATCGAAAAATTGAAGCAGATTCAGATGGTAGTACGGTTACAATTTTAGATCTGATTGGGAACTCTGAGAAAGGCTTTGACCAGATTGACCAACAAATGCTACTCGAAAAAGTACTTCCAATTCTGACGGAAAGAGAACAAGAAATTCTAAGGTGTACCTACTTTGATAATATGAGTCAAAAAGACACCGGAGAACAGTTAGGCATTTCGCAAATGCACGTATCAAGATTGCAGCGACGCGCTCTTCGTAAGTTGAAAGAAGCCTTGCAGACAGATGAGTCGGAGTCTTACTATTGACGAAAGAACCGAAAGTCGATTTAAAGGTATTTCAACAGCCTAAAAAAGGGAACTATTATTGCGGTGATAGTTACTTCTATCAGCAGACAGAGGATGGGTTCATTTGCGCATTAGCAGATGGGCTCGGTAGCGGTGAGTATGCTCGTGAATCGTCCAAAGCTGTTATGGAAGTCATCGAAGAAAATGTTAATGGGTCAATTGATTCCATTATTAAGAAGGCTAATGATACTTTAAGAGATAAGCGCGGTGCTGTACTTGGTATACTGAGAATGGATTTCTCGGAAGGGACTTATTCCTTTACCTCAATTGGAAATATAGGTATTGTCGTTGTCCCTGCCCATGGGAAGAAGCAACGGAATATACCTGTAGCAGGTTATTTGTCGGGCTATCCAAGGCCTTATAATGTTAAACGAGACTCGTTGCATGAGGGTATGCTTTTCTTTATGTTTTCTGATGGAGTAAATGAACGAACATTAACCTCAAACACATTCGTATCCAAGAACCTAGAACTAATTATGGATTCATTCAAACAACAACAACCAGTAAAATACGATGATGATACAACTTTTATTGCGATGAAATATGGTTGAAAACCTTGTCCTTACCAAATTGTAAGAGGGCAAGGTTTTTTTGTGCATAGAAAGCTCTTTCAGGGTGAAATAGGAAATAGCGATTGAGTTTGGTAAAATAGATGAATAGGGTCAAAAGGAATAGGAGGAACTTATATGAACGATGAAGCTCAAATTATACAGTGGGTGGCACAAGAAACCTCAATAAAATCTTCTTTAATACAAGAAGTCATCTCGCTTCTTAACGAAGGGAACACGGTCCCTTTCATTGCCAGGTATCGAAAAGAGCAAACGAACGGATTAGACGAAGTACAGATCAATACCATTCAAGAAAAGTGGGAATACGGACAGAATCTATCGAAAAGGAAAGAAGAGGTTGTTCGTTTAATTGAAGAGCAAGGGAAATTGACAGAGGAGCTTCGTTCAGAAATCCTTCAAGCTCAACAGTTACAGAAGGTGGAAGACCTTTATAGGCCATATAAGCAGAAGCGTCGAACAAAAGCGACTGTTGCAAAAGAAAAAGGGCTGGAGCCATTGGCGCTTGCAATCTGGAACCACGAGAACCTTCATTTATCAAATGAGGCAGAGCGATATTTTTCAGAAGAACACGAATTACATACGATTGATGATGTGCTTGCAGGAGTGAATGATATCATTGCTGAATGGATTTCAGATGAACCTTCCTACAGGGACTACATCAGAACCAAAACATTTGAAAAAGGTACAATTGCGTCTGTCGATAAGGATAAAGAATTGGATGAGAAAAGTATCTTTGAAATGTACTATGATTATTCAGAACCTGTACGATCCATCGCATCACACCGTGTTCTTGCTCTTAACCGTGGTGAGAAAGAGGGAGTGCTTAAAGTTGGGATTGAGCCTCCTGTAGAGCTCGTGTTGGATTACTTGCACAGGAAGCTCGTTCCGAAACAAGCGGATGAGATCAACCAATTGTGGAAGGATGCAATTGAAGATTCTTATAAAAGGTTGATTCAACCTTCTGTAGAAAGAGAAGTGCGCACATCTCTTTCTGAAAGAGCAGAAGAACAAGCGATTGATGTCTTTTCAAAGAACTTAAAGAACTTATTGCTTCAGCCTCCGTTAAAGGGGCGTGCGGTGCTTGGAGTTGATCCAGCGTATCGAACTGGTTGTAAACTATCGGTTGTAGATGAAACGGGGAAAGTACAAGCCATTAAAGTCGTCTACCCGACACCTCCTAAAAACGATAAAAAAGGCGCAGAGAAAGTCATTCTTCAGCTGATGAAGGAATACCCAATCGAGCTAGTTGCGATCGGCAATGGGACAGCTTCTAGAGAAACGGAACAAATTATCGCTGATATGATTCAGAACAATGAATTAGACATTGCATACATGATCGTAAATGAAGCAGGAGCAAGTGTATATTCAGCTTCCAAGTTAGCCCGTGAAGAGTTTCCTGATTTACAAGTAGAAGAGCGGAGTGCTGTATCTATTGCCCGCCGCGTGCAAGACCCACTAGCTGAATTAGTAAAGATTGATCCTAAGAGTATTGGTGTAGGGCAGTACCAACATGACGTAACGCAGAAGAAATTAAATCAATCATTAACGTTCGTTGTAGAGACAACGGTAAACCAGGTTGGTGTGAATGCCAATACGGCTTCTCCTTCTTTACTTCAATATGTATCAGGCCTTAGCAAAACGGTTGCAAATAATATTGTGAAGACAAGAGAAGAGCAAGGGAAGTTTACAAATCGCAATCAGCTAAAGAAAATCCCTCGCCTTGGAGCTAAAACATATGAACAGAGTATAGGTTTCTTAAGGTTACCTGATGGGGATGAACCGTTAGACCGTACACCTATTCACCCTGAGAGTTATAAAGCTACGAAAGAATTGCTGAAGAAGATGGGATGTTCTGTAGAAGACCTTGGAACAGATAAACTAAATGACCAGGTTAAGAACCTAAATGTAAACGAGGCTGCTAGTCAACTAGAGATTGGTGTTCCTACACTCCAAGATATACTAGAAGCTTTAGTTCAGCCTGGCCGTGACCCTCGTGATGACTTACCAACTCCTTTATTAAAGAAAGACGTTCTTTCAATGGAGGATTTAAGACAAGGCATGGAGCTACAAGGTACAGTGCGTAATGTCGTAGACTTTGGCGTATTTGTAGACATTGGAGTAAAACAAGATGGTTTGGTGCATATCTCTAAACTTGCTAAACGCTTTGTTAAACATCCATTAGATGTTGTGGCAGTTGGAGATGTCGTAACGGTTTGGGTTGAAGATGTAGATAAGAAAAAAGAACGGATTGCTCTATCTATGCTAGGACCAGCTGAATAATAGAAGGAAGCACTGCTTACGAGCAGTGTTTTTTTCTATAGAAATACCAACACTGATTAAGCATCTTGATTTGATAAGAATTCTTTTCCTGGTATGCTTTCATCAGTTGTCGCTGTAACCAACTAGGCATAAAGAGCACCACCTTTCTGTTAATATGTAAAAAGCGATGTTGTCATTGAGAAAGGTATAAAGCGTTACTTTCATGTTATGCATACAAACGCCTATATGTGATAAAGGAGGGGAAACTATGGAAAATAAAGCGTTATGGAGATGGGTAGATCAGATCTCAAGAGAATGGTTTGGGAAGCCATATGAAGATGAGGTAATGATGAACAACCGTCTACGTACAACAGGTGGCCGTTACTTACCAGCTCACAGGAGAATTGAGCTGAATCCTAAATACCTATCAGAGTTAGGTGAAGAAGAATTTAAAGGGATAATCAAACATGAGTTATGCCACTATCACCTTCATATAGAAGGGAAGGGTTATCAACATCGTGACCCAGAATTTAGAGCCTTATTAAAAAGAACGGGGTCTCCGCGATTTTGTAAGGCGTTGCCTTCCCAATATAGAGAGCCTAACCATATCTATCAATGCAAGGAGTGTGGGTATACTTATAAACGACTAAAAAGGGTGAATACAACGAAGTATAGGTGCGGGAAATGCAAAGGGAAGTTAAAAAAGATAGAATAATGTATTGACCTTGGACGAGCCACGTGTTAAATTATTATAGCCGTCATCGATACGGCACTTTAACCGAATAACTGATTTTAATTTTTTTCGGGAATGTTATTGACACTCATTAAAATGTGTTGTAACATATAAAAGTCGCAAAGGAAAACAAAAAAGAACTCATTCAAACCGAATGAAATTCTTTAAAAAAATCCTTGCAAACAAAAACAATATCTGATAAAGTATTTAATTGTCGGCGAAACAAAACAAGCCGAAAAACAAATGCTTCATTAATTCTTATTCCAACGTAGCTCAGTGGTAGAGCTATCGGCTGTTAACCGATCGGTCGCAGGTTCGAATCCTGCCGTTGGAGCCAGTGGAGAAGTACTCAAGTGGCTGAAGAGGCGCCCCTGCTAAGGGTGTAGGTCGCGTAAGCGGCGCGAGGGTTCAAATCCCTCCTTCTCCGCCATTTCTTACCTGGCCCGTTGGTCAAGTGGTTAAGACACCGCCCTTTCACGGCGGTAACACGGGTTCGAATCCCGTACGGGTCACCATTTAGTTTTTGGTCCGGTAGTTCAGTTGGTTAGAATGCCTGCCTGTCACGCAGGAGGTCGCGGGTTCGAGTCCCGTCCGGACCGCCACTTATATTGGCCCATAGCCAAGCGGTAAGGCAACGGTTTTTGGTACCGTCATGCGCTGGTTCGAATCCAGCTGGGCCAGCCATTATTACGAAGAGCCATTAGCTCAGTTGGTAGAGCATCTGACTTTTAATCAGAGGGTCGGAGGTTCGAATCCTCCATGGCTCACCATTGTTTTTTCACACCGTGCGGGTGTGGCGGAATTGGCAGACGCGCTAGACTTAGGATCTAGTGTCTCTCGACGTGGGGGTTCAAGTCCCTCCACCCGCACCATTATTAATGCAAGCGATCTTCGCTAACAAGCGTGTAAAGCTCATAATTGATGAGCGGTCGTGGCGGAATGGCAGACGCGCTAGGTTGAGGGCCTAGTGGGGGTTCACCCCGTGGAGGTTCAAATCCTCTCGACCGCACCATTGAAGTCACAAAGAAATTTAAAAAAAGTTCTTGCATTGATAAAATAGACGTGATATAATAAATCTTGTCGCTTCAAAAAAACAACATGCGCCCGTAGCTCAATTGGATAGAGCGTTTGACTACGGATCAAGAGGTTAGGGGTTCGACTCCTCTCGGGCGCGCCATTTTCTTTCTGCGGGAAGTAGCTCAGCTTGGTAGAGCACATGGTTTGGGACCATGGGGTCGCAGGTTCGAATCCTGTCTTCCCGACCATCGGAAAACTTTATATGCGGGTGTAGTTTAGTGGTAAAACCTCAGCCTTCCAAGCTGATGTCGTGGGTTCGATTCCCATCACCCGCTCCATTATTAATATGGGCCTGTAGCTCAGTTGGTTAGAGCGCACGCCTGATAAGCGTGAGGTCGGTGGTTCAAGTCCACTCAGGCCCACCAGAAGAAACATTTGATCTTTGAAAACTGAACGAAACAACATGTAACGTCAATGTCTTTAAATTATTTTTTAAAGCCAGTAATCATTTATTTGATGCTAGGCAAACTCTAACTTTATGGAGAGTTTGATCTTGGCTCAGGACGAACGCTGGCGGCGTGCCTAATACATGCAAGTCGAGCGCGTGAATCAACATGATCCCTTCGGGGTGATTGTTGTGGATCGAGCGGCGGACGGGTGAGTAACACGTGGGCAACCTACCCATGAGATCGGGATAACTCCGGGAAACCGGAGCTAATACCGAATAACCCAGTGAACTGCATGGTTCACTGGTAAAAGGCGGTTTCGGCCGTCACTCATGGATGGGCCCGCGGCGCATTAGCTAGTTGGTAAGGTAACGGCTTACCAAGGCGACGATGCGTAGCCGACCTGAGAGGGTGATCGGCCACACTGGGACTGAGACACGGCCCAGACTCCTACGGGAGGCAGCAGTAGGGAATCTTCCGCAATGGACGAAAGTCTGACGGAGCAACGCCGCGTGAACGATGAAGGTCTTCGGATCGTAAAGTTCTGTTGTTAGGGAAGAACAAGTGCCAGAGGAAATGCTGGTACCTTGACGGTACCTAACCAGAAAGCCACGGCTAACTACGTGCCAGCAGCCGCGGTAATACGTAGGTGGCAAGCGTTGTCCGGAATTATTGGGCGTAAAGCGCGCGCAGGCGGTTTCTTAAGTCTGATGTGAAAGCCCACAGCTCAACTGTGGAGGGCCATTGGAAACTGGGGAACTTGAGTACAGAAGAGGAGAGTGGAATTCCACGTGTAGCGGTGAAATGCGTAGATATGTGGAGGAACACCAGTGGCGAAGGCGACTCTCTGGTCTGTAACTGACGCTGAGGCGCGAAAGCGTGGGTAGCAAACAGGATTAGATACCCTGGTAGTCCACGCCGTAAACGTTGAGTGCTAGGTGTTAGGGGGTTTCCGCCCCTTAGTGCTGAAGTTAACGCATTAAGCACTCCGCCTGGGGAGTACGGCCGCAAGGCTGAAACTCAAAAGAATTGACGGGGGCCCGCACAAGCGGTGGAGCATGTGGTTTAATTCGAAGCAACGCGAAGAACCTTACCAGGTCTTGACATCTTCCGCTATCCCTAGAGATAGGGAGTTCCCTTCGGGGACGGAATGACAGGTGGTGCATGGTTGTCGTCAGCTCGTGTCGTGAGATGTTGGGTTAAGTCCCGCAACGAGCGCAACCCCTAATCTTAGTTGCCAGCATTCAGTTGGGCACTCTAAGGTGACTGCCGGTGACAAACCGGAGGAAGGCGGGGATGACGTCAAATCATCATGCCCCTTATGACCTGGGCTACACACGTGCTACAATGGATGGTACAGAGGGCCGCGAGACCGCGAGGTCAAGCAAATCTCAAAAAACCATTCTCAGTTCGGATTGCAGGCTGCAACTCGCCTGTATGAAGCCGGAATCGCTAGTAATCGCAGGTCAGCATACTGCGGTGAATACGTTCCCGGGCCTTGTACACACCGCCCGTCACACCACGAGAGTTGGCAACACCCGAAGTCGGTGAGGTAACCTTTTTGGAGCCAGCCGCCGAAGGTGGGGCCAATGATTGGGGTGAAGTCGTAACAAGGTAGCCGTATCGGAAGGTGCGGCTGGATCACCTCCTTTCTAAGGATTATAACGGAAAGCGCAGGCGACTGATTAGGGTCGTACGGATAAGTGAGCTGTTCGGAAGTGGCGTTAGCCACTGCAGAATAGATCGCTTATCTCGCTAGACCCTAGTCGCCGGAGCTAGACACAATTTCGCGTTCATGTTTGTTTCGTTCGGTTTTGGAAGCTCAAATGCTTTCAAACAGTACCTTGAAAACTAGATAAGAATTAGACATCAAACCAACGTTAGATTTAACGTAAGCATCATTATGATGCGTCTTTTCACATTGATTTTAGATAGTTAAGTGAATAAGGGCGCACGGTGGATGCCTTGGCACTAGGAGCCGATGAAGGACGGGACTAACACCGATATGCTTCGGGGAGCCGTAAGTAGGCTATAATCCGGAGATTTCCGAATGGGGGAACCCACTACCCGTAATGGGGTAGGATCCTTAACTGAATACATAGGTTAAGGAAGGTAGACTCGGGGAACTGAAACATCTCAGTACCCGAAGGAAGAGAAAGCAAACGCGATTTCCTGAGTAGCGGCGAGCGAAACGGAATCAGCCCAAACCAGAGAGCTTGCTCTCTGGGGTTGTAGGACACTCCTTTGGAGTTATCAAGAAACAAGATAGATGAATGATCTGGAACGGTCAGCCGAAGAAGGTAACGGCCCTGTAGTCAAAATCTTGTTTCCTCCGGAGTGGATCCTGAGTACGGCGGAACACGAGGAATTCCGTCGGAATCCGGGAGGACCATCTCCCAAGGCTAAATACTCCCTAGTGACCGATAGTGAACCAGTACCGTGAGGGAAAGGTGAAAAGCACCCCGGGAGGGGAGTGAAATAGAACCTGAAACCGTGTGCCTACAAGTAGTTGGAGCCCGTTAATGGGTGACAGCGTACCTTTTGTAGAATGGACCGGCGAGTTACGATCCCATGCAAGGTTAAGATGAAAAATCGGAGCCGCAGCGAAAGCGAGTCTGAATAGGGCGAAATAGTATGTGGTCGTAGACCCGAAACCGTGTGATCTACCCATGTCCAGGGTGAAGGCCAGGTAACACTGGCTGGAGGCCCGAACCCACGCACGTTGAAAAGTGCGGGGATGAGGTGTGGGTAGCGGTGAAATGCCAATCGAACACGGAGATAGCTGGTTCTCTCCGAAATAGCTTTAGGGCTAGCCTCAAGGTAAGAGTCTTGGAGGTAGAGCACTGATTGGACTAGGGGCCCTCATCGGGTTACCGAATTCAGTCAAACTCCGAATGCCAACGACTCATCCTTGGGAGTCAGACTGCGAGTGATAAGGTCCGTAGTCGAGAGGGGAACAGCCCAGACCACCAGCTAAGGTCCCTAAGTTTATGTTAAGTGGAAAAGGATGTGGAGTTGCTCAGACAACCAGGATGTTGGCTTAGAAGCAGCCATCATTTAAAGAGTGCGTAATAGCTCACTGGTCGAGTGACTCTGCGCCGAAAATGTACCGGGGCTAAACATAACACCGAAGCTGTGGATTGTTCTTACGAACAATGGTAGGAGAGCGTTCTAAGTGCAGTGAAGTCAGACCGTAAGGACTGGTGGAGCGCTTAGAAGTGAGAATGCCGGTATGAGTAGCGAAAGAAGAGTGAGAATCTCTTCCACCGTAAGTCTAAGGTTTCCTGAGGAAGGCTCGTCCGCTCAGGGTTAGTCGGGACCTAAGCCGAGGCCGAAAGGCGTAGGCGATGGATAACAGGTTGATATTCCTGTACCACCTCCTTTCCGTTTGAATGACGGGGGGACGCAGTAGGATAGGGAATCCGCTCCACTGGATGTGAGCGGCCAAGCAGTGAGTGAGATGCATAGGCAAATCCGTGCATCAATCACAAGCTGTGATGGGGAGGGAACTATAGTACCGAAGTTCCTGATTTCACACTGCCAAGAAAAGCCTCTAATGAGGAAAGAGGTGCCCGTACCGCAAACCGACACAGGTAGACGAGGAGAGTATCCTAAGGTGATCGGGAGAACTCTTGTTAAGGAACTCGGCAAAATGACCCCGTAACTTCGGGAGAAGGGGTGCTCCTTCATAGGAGGAGCCGCAGTGAAAAGGCCCAATCGACTGTTTAGCAAAAACACAGGTCTCTGCGAAACCGAAAGGTGAAGTATAGGGGCTGACACCTGCCCGGTGCTGGAAGGTTAAGGGGATGAGTTAGCTTAGGCGAAGCTTTGAACCGAAGCCCCAGTAAACGGCGGCCGTAACTATAACGGTCCTAAGGTAGCGAAATTCCTTGTCGGGTAAGTTCCGACCCGCACGAAAGGTGCAACGAATTGGGCACTGTCTCAACAAGAGACCCGGTGAAATTATACTATGCGTGAAGATGCGCATTACCCGCGACAGGACGGAAAGACCCCGTGGAGCTTTACTGTAGCCTGATATTGAATGTTGGTACAGCTTGTACAGGATAGGTGGGAGCCGTCGATACCGGAGCGCTAGCTTCGGTGGAGGCATCCGTGGGATACCACCCTGGCTGTATTGACATTCTAACCCAGGACCGTAATCCGGTCCGGAGACAGTGTCAGGTGGGCAGTTTGACTGGGGCGGTCGCCTCCCAAAAAGTAACGGAGGCGCCCAAAGGTTCCCTCAGAATGGTTGGAAATCATTCGCAGAGTGCAAAGGCACAAGGGAGCTTGACTGCGAGACCTACAAGTCGAGCAGGGACGAAAGTCGGGCTTAGTGATCCGGCGGTACCGCATGGAAGGGCCGTCGCTCAACGGATAAAAGCTACCCCGGGGATAACAGGCTTATCTCCCCCAAGAGTCCACATCGACGGGGAGGTTTGGCACCTCGATGTCGGCTCATCGCATCCTGGGGCTGTAGTCGGTCCCAAGGGTTGGGCTGTTCGCCCATTAAAGCGGTACGCGAGCTGGGTTCAGAACGTCGTGAGACAGTTCGGTCCCTATCCGTCGTGGGCGTTGGAAATTTGAGGAGAGCTGTCCTTAGTACGAGAGGACCGGGATGGACGCACCGCTGGTGCACCAGTTGTTCCGCCAGGAGCACAGCTGGGTAGCTACGTGCGGAAGGGATAAGTGCTGAAAGCATCTAAGCATGAAGCCCACTTCAAGATGAGATTTCCCATCACTTCGAGTGAGTAAGATTCCTTGTAGACGACAAGGTTGATAGGTCGGAGGTGGAAGCGTGGTGACACGTGCAGCTGACCGATACTAATAAATCGAGGACTTATCTATCTAAAGCGCAAACGACCGCTTAGACCCGTACGGATAAGACAGATTTTCGGAAAAGGCGATTAGCCTTTGGAGAAAAGATGACTTATACGCTAGGGTCTGGGAGTTGGAGCTGGAAGCCAGTTCAAGCGCAAAAACGTAAAAGGCACGATGTCTTAATTCTTATCTAGTTTTGAAGGTACTCCTTCAAAAAACAATAGTATGGCGGTTTTGGCGAAGAGGTCACACCTGTTCCCATGCCGAACACAGAAGTTAAGCTCTTCAGCGCCGATGGTAGTCGGGGTTTCACCCCCGCAAGAGTAGGACGCCGCCATGCTTTGTTTATATTATTATCGTCGCGGGGTGGAGCAACGAGCATCGCTTCACTGAAACAACTTCGAGTTGTCCCGACACATTCACTTCCTTGAATGATCTTGCAGAGGAAGGGACAGTCTTTCTGAGACTGGGAGCATGCTCAACATTATGAATACTTATTAACGTCGCGGGGTGGAGCAGTCTGGTAGCTCGTCGGGCTCATAACCCGAAGGTCGCAGGTTCAAATCCTGTCCCCGCAACCAAATTAAATTTGTTCAACGTCGATTTCACTTCGTTGAATTACAAATGACTGTGTACCTTTAGGTGCAACCAAATTAAATTTGTGTTACGTCGAATACACTTCTTCGAATCACAAATTGTTGTGCTTAGATTAATCAAATAAGAAAATGGTCCGGTAGTTCAGTTGGTTAGAATGCCTGCCTGTCACGCAGGAGGTCGCGGGTTCGAGTCCCGTCCGGACCGCCATTTTTGTTTTTGATTACATATGATTGTTTATACAAGCCTTAGGAAAACCTCCTAAGGCTTTTCTAATGCATTTTTTTAGGGGATCTGAGAGATTGCTCTCGCTCTGATCTTGTACTCTTTACTAATATAGATAGGTTTTTTTCTTTTTGCCCCCTTTTTTGCTATGATGGGAATTAGGTAAGAATCGATTCGTTAGATTGTAATAGGAAGTAGGTGTTTCGCATGAATGAAAGCTATACCATTCATACCCGCTCTGCTGAAGAGACGAAAGAAGTAGCTGAACGTTTAGGTGCTCTTTTAGAACCGAATGATCTTCTTACGCTTGAAGGAGACCTTGGCACAGGCAAGACAACTTTTACAAAAGGGCTGGGCAGCGGACTCGGTATCACAAGAACCATTAGCAGCCCCACATTCACGATTGTTAAAGAATATGAAGGGCGTATGCCTCTTTATCACTTAGATGTTTATCGTCTAGAAGATAGTGATGAGGATATCGGGTTTGATGAGTATTTCGAAGGTGAAGGTGTGTGTGTTGTGGAGTGGGCCCAATACATTGAAGACTATCTTCCGAAAGAACGGTTAGATCTTCATCTTTCCTATAATGGGGAAGACCACCGTACGATACAATTAACCCCTCATGGGGAACGATATGAACGATTATGTAAGGAGTTAGTCAAATGATTGTATTAGCTATCGATACGTCGAATCAACCGATGACGATCGCCGTTATGAAAGAAGAACAGCTCTTAGCTGAATATACAACGGATATAAAGAAAAACCATTCGGTACAGCTTATGCCTGCCATTAACCAACTGTTAGCAGATTGTAAGATGACGCCACAAGATCTAGATTTGATTGCCGTTGGCCATGGCCCAGGATCGTTTACCGGCGTTCGAATTGGACTCACGACAGCCAAGACATTAGCTTGGTCATTATCAATCCCTATTGTGGCCGTATCAAGCTTAGAGGTGCTGTCTTACAATGGGATCTTCTTTAATGGTCTTGTTTGCCCGTTCTTTGATGCAAGAAGAGGACAAGTTTATACAGGTCTGTACCAAGCTGAAGGGTTCGAGAAAATGGTTCCTGTTAAAGATGAAGTGAACGTGCTTATGTCAGATTGGCTAGAAGTGCTACGCGCTACAGAGGAATCCGTTTTATTTATTAGTTCTCAAGCTTCTATTCATAAAGAAAAGATCCAAGAAGTATTAGGTGAGAAAGCTGTTTTCTCTTCCTTACCGGTTCATTTGCCAAGTGCAGGAATGCTTGCGAGTATTGCTCTTACGAAGGAACCAACCTCTCTTCATGAACTAACGCCAAACTACCTTCGTCTTGCAGAGGCTGAGGCCAAATGGCTTGAGAGCCAAAAGGGGCATCAGCAAAGTGAGTAAAGCGATCGTTCGCCAAATGAAAGAAGAGGATATAGATCGGGTTCTGCAATTGGAAGAGGCATGCTTTGCTACCCCATGGACCCGAGATGCATTTGAGCACGAGCTTCAAGATAATCCTTATGCGGTTTATTACGTTCTTGAATATGAAGGCGTATTAGTAGGGTATTGTGGATTATGGGTTATTATTGATGAAGCTCATATTACAAATATCGCGATTTTACCTGAGTACCGAGGTATGAAGCTTGGGCAAGCCTTATTTGAAGTGGTGATGGAAAAGGCACGTTTAGTTGGGGCCATTCAACTATCTCTAGAAGTAAGGGTATCGAATATTGTGGCCCAGCGTCTATACCGTAAGTATGGTCTGGTACCAGGCGGAATCCGTAAAAATTACTATACAGATAACCAAGAGGATGCTGTAGTTATGTGGGTGAAATTATAATGGATCAATATATTCTAGGAATTGAAACGAGCTGTGATGAAACAGCTGTTGCGATTGTGAGAAATGGGACAGAACTTATTGCGAATGTCGTTGCTTCTCAAATTGAGAGCCATAAACGCTTTGGAGGCGTTGTTCCGGAAATTGCTTCCCGTCACCATGTGGAACAGGTGACGCTCGTTTTAGAGGAAGCTTTAGAACAAGCTGATATGAATATGGAAGAGATCGATGCCATTGCGGTTACAGAGGGCCCTGGTTTGGTTGGAGCCCTATTAGTAGGGGTAAATGCGGCCAAGGCATTAGCTTTTGCTTATCAAAAGCCTCTAGTGGGCGTACAGCATATAGCCGGGCATATCTATGCGAATCGTCTGATGAAAGAGTTTGAGTTTCCATTGCTTTCTCTGGTCGTTTCGGGAGGACATACAGAGCTTATTCTTATGAAGGAACATGGCTCATTTGAAGTGATTGGAGAAACGAGGGACGATGCAGCGGGGGAAGCCTATGATAAAGTGGCGAGAACACTAAAACTTCCTTATCCAGGTGGCCCTCATATAGACCGACTGGCTCATGAAGGTGAAGTAACAATAGACTTCCCTCGAGCTTGGCTTGAGAATGATTCCTTTGACTTTAGCTTTAGTGGATTGAAGTCTTCAGTTATTAACACTTTACACAACGCCAAGCAAAAAGGGACCGAATTAAAGCAAGAAGATATTGCAGCAAGCTTTCAGGAAAGTGTTGTTGATGTGTTATCCACAAAGGCTTATAAAGCTGCAAAGCAATACGGTGTGAAACAAGTTATAGTAGCAGGCGGAGTAGCTGCTAATAAAGGGTTACGAGCTCGTCTTGAAGAGAAGTTTGGTTCAGATGAAGAACTCGAGCTATTAATTCCACCACTACACTTATGCACAGATAATGCAGCGATGATTGCGGCAGCAGGAACGGTTGCATTCAACCAGGGTCATCGTGCTGGGTGGGATCTGAACGGAAATCCATCCTTATCATTAGAACGTTATGCGAAGCGCTCCGTAACGAAATAATACACAGGTAGAAAGCGAAATCATGTATTGGTTTCGCTTTTTTATGTGGATAAGGAATCTGAAAGTTTGAATGATTCTTCCTAGAGCCCATTTTTCCACAGCTTAAAAATTAATTGTGCACAAAATTTGTAGAATGCTGTCATAGTAAATAATCGTTTGTGCATAAAATCTGTGGATAACATAATGTAATTCTGTGGATACTGTGTATAAATCTGTGAAAAACTGTATTTGTAAGGAAAAATGGTGTGGATATCATTGGGGATAGATACAAAGTTCGACAAAGGTTATGAAAGCGCTAAAAAAAAGAGGGGATATCTTGTGGATATCCCCTCTTTTTAGTCTTCTTCATGAAGTTGTTCCCATTCTTCCATTAAAGATTCGATCTTTGATTGAGATTGTTCATTTGTTTCTGTGAGTTCTAAGGACTTCTCATGATCCTGATAAACCTCTGGTTCACAGAGTAGGGCATCATTTTTTTCGATCACTTCTTCTAATTCTACGATTTCTTGTTCAATTTCTTCAATGCGACGCTTACGCTTTCTGGCTTCACGTTGCTCTGCTTTATTTTGTTCAAATTGATTTTTAGAATCCTTAGCTTCTTTTTGGACAGTAGGGTTTTGCTGTGCTTCGTATTCAGCGATATCCTTCTCTTCTTGCTTCTTCTCTAAATAGTAGTCGTAATCACCGAGATAAAGGTGTGTGTCTGTCCCATCTAACTCCAGGATCTGTGTGGCAATCCGGTTAATAAAGTAGCGGTCGTGGGAAACAAATAAAATAGTACCTGGATAATCCATTAGGGCGGATTCTAGTACTTCTTTGCTATCTAGGTCTAAGTGGTTGGTCGGCTCGTCCAATACAAGGAAATTGGATTTCTCAAGCATTAATTTAGCCAAGGCAACCCTTGCTTTCTCGCCACCACTTAAAGAGTTTACGCTCTTTAAAACGTCATCTCCGGTAAATAGGAAGTTACCCAGTACAGTTCGAACATCTTTCTCATCCATCATCGGATATTCATCCCATAGTTCGTGAAGAACAGTTTTGGAAGAATTTAATTGAGCCTGTTCCTGATCGTAATATCCGATTTGAAGGTTCGTTCCATATTGAATCGTGCCTCCGCTTGGGGAGAGTTTATCAATGATGTTTTTGAGAAGGGTAGTTTTTCCGACGCCATTAGGTCCAACGAGCGCTAAGCGTTCTGTGCGATTTACGTCAAAGGAGACGTTTTCGAATACAGGTTTTTTACTGTCTTCATATTGGAACGAAAGGTCGCGCGCTTTTAGCACGTCGTTTCCACTTCTTCTGGTGATATCAAATGTAAATTTAGCTGACTTTTGATCTCCTTTAGGCTTATCAACCTTTTCCATCTTCTCAAGTTGTTTCTGCTTACTTTGAGCTCGTTTACTTGTAGAAGCGCGAGCCATATTTTTTTGAATGAAGTCTTCCATTCGTTTCATTTCCGATTGCTGTTTCTCAAATTGCTTGAGATCGCGTTCGTAATTGGCGGCTTTTTGATCTAGATACTTGCTGTAGTTACCGTAGAATTTCTCAGAAGAGCGATAAGAGATCTCGTAAACGACATTTACGACTTTATCAAGGAAGTAACGGTCGTGAGAGACGATAACGACAGCTCCTGGGTAGCCTTGGAGATACTGCTCTAACCAGTTAAGTGTATCAATGTCTAAGTGGTTGGTCGGCTCATCAAGTACTAAGATATCTGGTTTAGATAGTAAGAGTTTACCGAGTGCTAGTCTCGTCTTTTGGCCACCACTAAGAGTCGCGATTGGCGTGGTTAAATCAAAGTCTCCGAAGTTTAACCCATTTAGTACCGCTTTAACGTCTGCTTCATAACGATAGCCACCGTCATTCTTGAAGCGAAGCTGTAGTTCATCGTAGTCCTTTAAAAGCTTCTGGTATTGTTCTTCTTTAGCTATAAGGTCAGGGTCGGCCATTTTTTCTTCCATTTGACGGAGTTGTTTCTCCATAGCTTTTAAATGGTCAAAGACGGCGATCATTTCATCCCAGATGCTTTTATCTGATTCGAGTCCAGTGTGCTGCTCTAAATACCCTAATGTAGCCTCTTTTGGCTTGTGGAGCTCGCCTTCCTCATGCGAAAGCTCACCGGCCATAATTTTGAGCAAGGTCGATTTTCCTGCTCCATTACGTCCAACAATGGCAATTCGGTCATTGGTGTGTACTTCTAATTTAATATTCGATAGAATAAGATCAGCGCCGAAGCGTTTTGTAATATTATTCATTTGCATAAGAATCATGGTCGTTCACCTCAATGAGTTAAGTGTATCTTAATAAATACGTGCTAAGCAAGGTTCGTACGTTGAAGTGAACCAACGTTCTTATGAATAGTCTGAGATGTTTGTGAAATGAGAAACATTTCTTTACAATTATGCTGTAAGGACAATCCATCATAAAAGAACAACAAATAGAAACGTAGAATTTCGTTTATAACAGTACGAGGATGATCGTTGTGATCTTCCTGATGTAGTGGTTATAGAAATTGGAAGCGTTAACGGTACCAGGATCATTCCTTTACGAACTTGATCTGGTGTACGGTTACGGTATGAAGTGAGGGGGATTTAAGATGGAGCTAGATCAGGCAAAAATACCACAAGCGACAGCCAAGCGACTGCCCTTATATTATCGTTTTATAAATAACCTGCATAGCCAAGGTAAGCAACGAGTTTCATCGAAAGAATTAAGTGAGGCGGTAAAAGTCGATTCAGCTACAATCCGTAGGGACTTTTCGTACTTTGGGGCTTTAGGTAAAAAAGGGTATGGCTACAACGTGAATTATTTACTTACATTTTTCCGTAAAACCCTTGATCAAGATGAAGTCACGCGCGTTGCTTTAATTGGGGTCGGAAACCTCGGAACAGCTTTCTTACACTATAACTTCACAAAGAACAACAACACGAAGATTGAGATGGCTTTTGATGCGCAGGAAGAGAAGGTCGGTAGTCATATAGGTGGGGTGCCTGTTTACCATATTGATCAATTAGAGGAATACTTATCAGAGGAGATTTCCGTTGCGATCTTAACAGTGCCTGCCAATGAAGCACAAAAAATAGCTGATCGATTAGTAGAGGCTGGAATTCTTGGGGTCTTGAACTTCACCCCAGCTCGAATATCCGTTCCAGAAGGTATACGTGTGCATCACATCGATCTAGCGGTAGAGTTGCAAGCACTGGCATACTTCCTAAAACATTATCCTCTCGATCATGAAGAGAGCACCGAAGAAGAACCAAAAGAGGCTGAATAAGCCTCTTTTTTGTGTGTAGGAATTGGTTTTGGCTAGTGGATTATGTGATATAGTAGAAAACGATTCGAAAAACGAAAGAATTAGAAACGAAAGAAGGGACGCAGCATGAGCAAATTATCGAGTAAGTGGCTTGTCGTTGTATCCGTCTTATTTGGCACATTTACAGTCATCTTAAATAACAGCATGCTAAACCCGACGCTTCCGCGTTTTATGGAAATCTTTGATGCTGATGCTGTAAGTGTAGGCTGGATGCTAACGATTTTTATGGTAGCAATGGGAATGACGATGCCGTTAACAGGCTTTCTCGGAGATCGGTTCGGGAAGAAGAAAGTCTATGTGACGGGACTTGTCATCTTTTTAGTTGGCTCGGTATCGGGCTCTCTTTCACCTACCTTAAGCCTTGTTATTCTCTCAAGGGCCGTGCAGGGAATTGCCGGTGGTTTAATGATGCCAATTGCGATGGCATTAATCTTTAACGCTTTCCCGAAGCACGAGCGTGGCCTTGCCGTCGGCGTATACGGAGTTGCCGCTATGGTCGCCCCCGCAATAGGGCCGACAGTCGGTGGGGTCATCATTCAGTTCTTTGATTGGCCATTCTTGTTCTTATTCAATATTCCATTTGGACTGATTGGGATTATCCTATCTACGAAATATTTAGTCGAAACGGAAAAGAATCCTTCTCTTAAATTCGACACCATTGGCTTTATTCTTGTGACGATTGGTGTCGGAGGAATCTTATTTGCCCTTGGACGTGGGAAGGAACTTGAGACTCTTCTTACAGTCAGCAATATAAGCCTGATTGTAGTTGGTATCTTATCAGTAGTTGCATTTGTATTTGTGGAAAATCGCAAGAAGCAGCCATTACTCAATTTATCTGTCTTTAAAGTTCCGACGTATGCCGTATCTGTTGTTGTCACTGGTGCGGCATCGATTGGTCTATTCTCAGGGATTTTCTTATTGCCGCTCTTGATTCAGAATGTATATGGATTGAATGAGGTTATGACAGGGTTACTCTTCTTACCAGCAGCGGCATTAAGCGGTGTATCGATGTCCATTGGGGGAAGAATTTTGGACAAGAAAGGCCCGAAAGCGGTGATCCCTATTGGATTATTCGTTATGGCTTCTGCCACAACCGCTCTTGGCTTTCTTGAGTTGTCCACTCCTTATTGGGTGATCCTCGCGTTAAACGCAGTACGAGGTGCTGGAATGGGGCTTAGCAATATGCCAGCCACAACAGCCGGTATGAATGCCATATCCGATGAGCTGGTCGCTCAAGGATCCGCGATGAATAACGTTCTTAGACAAATGACGTCATCATTCGGAATTGTTTTCTTCTCGATCTATTATGAAACAAGGCGTGCTGTCATCTCGGCGGGTGAGGCCAATATGACAGAGGCTACGCTTCAGACATTAAATGAAGCCTTTCTCGTATCAGCTGTCGTCATCGTTCTGGCGATTCCGTTTTCCTTTATTATGAAGGGAGCAGGGAGCTCTTCTGAGGAGGAAGAGGGCGCATAGTTTCGGCAGTTCTATAAAAATAAGCGGCTCCCCGTAGTGGGGAAGCCGCTTATTTTTTGTTGCTTTTGTTCATTTTTAGAAACAGCATAAAAAGTCGAATCGCGACGGCGAAATTTACTGTCGCAACGAAAGAGCAAACGAGCGTAATCAAGTTCCAAATTGTCTCTTCTACACTAAGTATGGCGATATACGTAAATAAAATCCCCATAATAAAATAGAGGAATGCCATAAAGAATGGCGAAGTTTTCATAATAGGGTTAACCTCCAAACAGGATTGTCTGTACGTTTTGCTCTAGTTGTTCCACGTCTATTGTCATCTGGGCAATTATGACGAGAGAATTCATAGTTGCGTGTGTGATGATCGGTACGATAATGCGCTTTGTTTTCTCATATAAGTAGGCAAAGACTAAGCCCATCATGGCATATTTCAGTAGGTGCTCTGGTTCCCCGTGTACAATTCCGAAGATACTGCCTGAAACGAGCGCAGATATAAGAAAGTTCGTATATTTACGTAATGTTCCAAATAGAATCTTTCGGAAGATGATTTCCTCTAGGATCGGGGCCACAATGGCAATGATGAGAATGAAGATCGGTGTTGCTTTCGCAAGAGCCGATAAGTTTTGCGTGTTCTCTGAAATGGGGTCAACGCCAAAGACCAGTGACTCAATAACAGTAGCGGCGTACTGACTGAAGAAAGCAAGTAAGATTCCGAGCAGTCCCCACTTGATGTAAGACCCGGTCCCCATATCGTGATCCTGGCGCAGGTCCTTCTGTATATCTGGCTTTAAGAGCCAAGTGATGATAAGAAGGCCGGCAATAAAGGATGAGATCGTCCAAGTAATCAGCCAGGTTTGAGGATTCTCAAGATCCAGTGAAAGGATGAACTGTCCTACTAACCCACCGGATAATTGAACAAGCGTATATGTTAAGATGACATACCAATAGCGTCTTGGCATTTGGCAACGACTCCTTTTGATAATTTATACCTTTATCTTACGTATTGTAACACATTTAAAGAAGTGGAAAGAAACGTTTAAACCGGAAAAGATGAGTCAGAATGTGTTGGGGGAGTGAGCATGTTTTTTTGAGGAAATTTTTATGAAGAAATTAAATGTTTTCGCTTGCAAAATATCGTGAGATTCATTATTATAAGAATTGTGTTAGCACTCAGGAGTTGAGAGTGCTAATAAAATCAAAACAAGCATAGTTTTAAACCATTTGAGGAGGGTGTCTGATTTGTTAAAGCCATTAGGTGATCGTATTGTAATTGAGGTAGTACAACAAGAAGAAAAGACCGCGAGCGGTATTGTTCTTCCTGACTCTGCGAAGGAGAAGCCTCAAGAAGGTAAAGTTGTTGCGGTAGGTTCTGGTCGTTTGGCGGAAAATGGTCAAAAGGTTGCACTTGAGGTAACTACTGACGACCACATCATCTTCTCAAAATTTGCTGGTACTGAAGTGAAGTACGAAGGTAAAGAATACTTAATTTTACGTGAGAATGACATTTTAGCAGTCGTTAACTAATACAATTAATGTTGGACAATTATACAAGCTTACAAGAATCTTTTAGGAGGGTATTTATTCATGGCTAAAGATATTAAGTTTAGTGAAGACGCACGTCGTTCGATGCTTCGCGGTGTAGACCGCCTAGCGGATGCAGTTAAAGTTACACTTGGACCAAAAGGACGTAACGTCGTTCTTGAGAAGAAATTCGGTTCTCCACTTATTACAAATGATGGTGTAACGATCGCGAAAGAAATTGAATTAGAAGATCACTTCGAGAATATGGGCGCGCAGCTTGTATCTGAAGTAGCTTCTAAGACAAACGAAATCGCTGGTGACGGTACAACAACTGCAACGGTTCTAGCACAAGCGATGATCCGTGAAGGTCTTAAGAACGTAGCTTCTGGTGCAAACCCAGTTGGCGTTCGTCGTGGTATCGAGAAAGCGACAGAACTAGCAGTTAAAGAACTTCAGCAAATCTCTAAACCAATTGAAGGTAAAGATTCGATTGCACAGGTTGCAGCGATTTCTTCAGCTGATGAGGAAGTAGGTCAGCTAATCGCTGAAGCTATGGAGCGCGTTGGTAACGACGGTGTTATCACAATTGAAGAATCGAAAGGCTTCAACACTGAGATGGAAGTTGTGGAAGGTATGCAGTTCGACCGCGGATATGCATCTCCTTACATGGTTTCTGACCAAGACAAGATGGAAGCGGTCCTTGAGAATCCTTACATCCTAATCACAGATAAGAAGATCACAAACATCCAGGAAGTTCTTCCTGTCCTTGAGCAAGTGGTACAGCAAAGCCGTCCACTTCTAATGATCTCTGAAGACGTTGAAGGCGAAGCACTTGCAACACTTGTTGTGAACAAACTTCGTGGTACATTCAACGCTGTATCTGTTAAAGCACCTGGATTCGGTGATCGTCGTAAAGCGATGCTTGAAGACATCGCAACCATCACAGGCGGACAGGTGATTACAGAAGATCTAGGTCTAGATCTTAAGAACACTACAATTGACCAATTAGGTCGTGCGAACAAAGTTGTGGTTACGAAAGAGAACACAACGATCGTTGAAGGTGCTGGAAACCCTGAACAAATCTCAGGCCGTGTAAGCCAAATCCGTTCTCAATTAGAAGAATCTACTTCTGAATTCGATAAAGAGAAACTTCAAGAGCGCCTTGCGAAACTAGCTGGCGGTGTAGCAGTCATCAAAGTTGGTGCAGCTACAGAAACAGAGCTTAAAGAGCGTAAACTTCGCATCGAAGACGCCCTAAACTCTACACGCGCAGCGGTAGAAGAAGGCATCGTAGCCGGTGGTGGTACAGCACTTGTGAACATCTACAAGAAAGTAGCTGCACTTGACCTTACTGGTGACGAAGAAACAGGTGCGAAGATCTTACTTCGTGCACTTGAAGAACCCGTACGCCAAATCGCTCACAACGCAGGTCTTGAAGGCTCTGTGATCATCGAGCGTCTTAAAGGCGAAGCCGTTGGAGTTGGTTTCAACGCAGCAACAGGCGAGTGGGTAAACATGGTCGACACAGGTATCGTGGACCCAACAAAAGTAACACGCTCCGCACTACAAAACGCAGCATCTGTAGCGGCTATGTTCCTAACTACAGAAGCGGTTGTAGCCGATCACCCTGAAGAAGATAATTCTGGTGGCGGTATGCCAGATATGGGTGGCATGGGTGGTATGGGCGGCATGATGTAATAACCGCTCAACGCCTTGATAGATAAGGGCTTTGAATGATTTTGCTAACAAAAAGCTAACATTATGATATGAATAGAGACTTCTCATTAGTTATACACATATGAGAAGTCTCTTTTTTTTGTTATCAGATGATATAAAACGTTTGTATGTCGGGCATTTTTTCATGTTGTCATTTAGCAAAATTTTTGGTGAATAGGAAGCGCTAGAACCGTCCCCGCGCTTCTTTAACACCAATCAGCTTGCAGCATATCGTTATGATGATCAAGGAAGAAGGATATACCAAGACATTAATGGAGAAGTTACGCAGTTTGTCTACAATGGAAAGAACAATGAAGTCGTAGCTGAACTTGATGAGAACGATAACCTGCAGAAATATTATACATGGAGTCCGACGGGTCATTTACTCAATATAGAAGTAGATGGACAAACGTATTATCCAATATTTAATGGCCATGGAGATATCACGAAAATTATTGACAGTAATCAAGAGGTAGTGGCAACGTATACTTACGATTCTTTTGGTAATATCATTGATTCTTCAGGCCAGACAGAAATTAGTCCTTATCGTTACGCGGGGTACCGCTATGATGAAGTAACTGGATTATACTATTTAAATGATCGTTACTACCATTCAGAGTTCGGTCAATTCCTAAGTGCAGATCCTCAGGGCGAATTACCGGATTATACGTATGCAAATAACAATCCATTAACCTTCGTCGATCCATCAGGAAACTTTATTTTAGATGTTATCTCTACAGTGGTAGATGCAGTTACGTTTGCGAAAGACCCTTCTGTAGAAAACGGATTAATGTTAGCTTCCAATGCTGTTTCGCTCTTTATCCCTGGGAACATATCCATGGCAGCTAAAGCAGCAAAAGGCTTGAGGAATACATCCAAATCGGCGGATGCCGGTAGGGTAATTGGTAGGATTGATCCATTATCAAGTGGAGGTAAAGACATTTCGGCCTCCACTCCTAAGACGAAGAATCCGGCGAGTAAGAAGAAAGATGTTTCTAGTGGCAGTCCTAGTGTTAAAGGTACTAGTAATGCTGATGTAGAGGTAACTACACCTTCTAATAGATACCCAGAAACAAGTAAGCATATACAAGAAGCACAAAAAGCTGGTCACTTAGACACATTAACCATCGACCGTTCAGGTGCAAAGTCACGAAGAAGAGATAGCTTAAGAGGTCGAGAAAAAGTCCCCGGGAAGGATTTAGATGAATACCCCCCAGCAATGTTTAAAGAGGGCGGTAAGGGTGCAAGTGTGAGACCTGTTAGTCCATCTGATAACAGAGGTGCCGGTGCTTATTTAGGAAATAAGTTAAGAAATTATCCAGATGGAACTAAAGTAAGACTTAAATAATGGAGGATTATATAATGAGTGAGTTTTCTTTTGAGACTGAAATACTTTATAACCAGATTGCATTGTTTCAATATGGAATTATTAACCCCTTTAATGATTGGAGTGAAACTCATGTAAATCAAGGGTTTTCGTGGAGGAGTGGTTCAGTTTCCTTTGGAACGCTTTCTAGTGATAGTGATTGTAAGATTACTGTAAAGCTGACTAATAAAATGGAAATTGATATTGATGAAGATATAATAAGAGCGATAATTGTTCCGTTCAAAGTTGAAAAGGATGGCATAGAGATAGGTTCTGTAATAGAAACAGTAGCAATTGATATACCTGAAGGTACTTATGAAGTCTTGTTTACAGCAAAATATCTAGATGGTACCGAGCACTATACATTTTCATTTATAGAGAGTGAAAATCCCAATGCAAAAGTATTAAAAGCGGACGATGAATTAAAATTACCTGATAGTTTATTAATGGAAGCAAATCCAGCTATATAAAATTTATTGCACGACTAATATTAGTATTAGTTGTTCATTTTAGTACGTGAAGTGACGAATTGAAGTGTCGTAGGGGCGGGTACTCTGATACATCGTTTATGAATTTTTGGAAAAACGATCATTGAAGTTCACTGGCAGTGTAGAGGTCATCGGTTGGAATTGTATTTTGGAGGAAGCACGGGGACGGTTCCTGTGCTTCCTCTAAAGTTCTAACAATATGAGTAATAAAAGAGAGTTCTCAATAGTTGGGCAAGCTATACAGAACCCCTTTTTTCTTTCCTATTCGAATTAGAATGAGGTTTTTAGTTACAAGGTGGAGTTGAAAGTACCACCGGGGACTGGTCCCTTGACACATGATTAGAAGTGCCAGTGAACCCGTCCCCGTGCTACTTTCAATCTAAATTTTGAAAGTAAAAATTCAATATGATTACGTTGTCAATGTGATCTGATAAAATGGGAACGGTTAACCATGACAAGATTATCATCTATTTCATTATTTGTTGTTAATTCACGAGTATTCGGAGGGATTTCTGGTGGAATGACTGGAGCCGCAGCTAGCTGTTTCGATTGATGGGAGTGATTAACTTGAGTGATTTGCTTTTATCAAAAATATTTATTCCTATGTATTTTTTCGTAGCCATGTTGGCAATCATATTGTATCGATATATAGGAAATTCATGGTTAGAATCTATGCTTGTAAGTTCTCCATGTATCATTGTAGGAATTGTTTCTATAAGTCTAAATTTCGGAAGAAAACAAAGATGAGTTTAGGCTACACCCAAAAAGGTACCTGACCCTATTATCATTGGAGTCAGGTAGCTTTTAAACATGAAATATGAGGGGATTTTATTATTTCTATAACTCTAAAGAGCAATATGAGTTTTTAGTGAAGCACCGGGACGGTTCCTGTGCTTCCTCTAAAATTCTAACAATATGTGTGATAAGTGAGAGTTCTCAATAGGTGGATAAACTATTGAGAGCTCTCTTTTTCTTTACAATTAGACATATGTTGAGTTGCAAGTTGGACTTGCTTTTGTAAATAGGAAGCACTCGAACCGTCCCCGCGCTTCTGAATGATAGAAAACCCCGGGGGTAGACTTCCAGTATGAATGAAGGTTAAAATCATAGTTTAACAACCAGAAGAAGAAGGTGTTCATCATTTTACATAATCCAACAGGGAAAGAAAGAATAGGGCTAGCGTTTTTACTAGGAATGCTTGGAGTACTAGGGCCACTTAACATCGATATGTATCTCCCCAGCTTTCCGGGGATTGCGTCCGATTTAGAAACGAGTGCGTCACTCGTGCAGCTCAGCTTAACGACCTGTCTGATCGGACTAGCTGTCGGTCAAATTGTCGTTGGCCCCATCAGTGATTCGCAAGGGAGAAAGAAACCGTTAATCATCTTCCTATCCCTCTTCGCGGTGGCGTCCTTTGCTTGTGCGCTTGCGCCGAATATCTATGTACTCGTCATCGCTCGTTTTATCCAAGGGTTTACGGCTTCTGCTGGTGTCGTCCTTTCCAAGGCGGTCGTACGAGACGTATTTACAGGAAGGGAATTGACGAAGTTCTTCGCCTTACTGATGGTGATCAATGCGACGGCTCCGATGATTGCGCCGATCACAGGTGGGGTGATTTTGCTGTTACCCTTCGCCACATGGGAGACGATCTTCCTCTTCCTAAGTATCGTAGGGTTCGCTATCGTGTTCACCGTAGCAGGCAAATTACCTGAGACGCTTCCGGTAGAGAACAGGATCCCGAGCTCCGTGAAGGAATCGGTTCGGACCATTGGCCGTCTGTTGAAGGACCGATCTTTCATCGGATACGCCTTAACGATCGGGTTTGTCCACGGCGGGAGTTTCGCTTACGTTTCTGGAACGCCATTTGTTTATCAGGGAATCTATGACGTATCTCCTCAGGCGTTCAGTTTCTTGTTCGGAGTGAACGGCCTTGCGATCATTACGGGTAGTTTTCTAGTCGGCCGTCTTGGCGGCATTTTTCACGAGAGAAGCTTGCTGAGAAGTGCTGTACTGATTGCGGTTAGTGCGACGGGGGTTCTATTAGTGATGACGATTCTAGAAGGACCACTGTATTCTATTGTTGTGCCGATCTTCATCTATATGACAGCGATGGGGATGGTGTTGACAAGTACGTTCACTTTAGCGATGGAGCATCAAGGCCACAGAGCAGGGAGTGCCAGTGCTGTGCTCGGCATGCTGCCACTATTGTTTGGCGCGGTTGTTTCGCCACTGGTCGGTCTTGATGAGACGACGGCTGTCCCAATGGGAGCTATTCTATTTACGACGGCATCGATCGGTGCTACGTTTTTCTTCACGTTGACGAAGAAAGACGCAAGAAAAGCATACGCGGGATAAAGCACGGGGACGGTTGCTGTGCTTCCTCTAAAATTCTAACAATATGAGTAATGAAGGAGAGTCCTCAATAGTTGGATAAACTATTAAGGACTCTCTTTTTCTTTACTATTAGACTTATATATTGGATTTTTTAGTTACAAGGTGGAGCCGCTTTGATAAATAGAAAGCACTAGAACCCTGCTCTTGCTTCCTGCGCGCTTCCTGACCAAACAACTATAGATGGACTATATATTGCTAATTTATGTACAATATGAAAAGATATAAATGTTTAATATTGCAACAATGAGGTGAAATAGATTGATTAAAGTCCTTCTTATCGCTCCTTACCAGGGGCTTATTAAAATTGCTGAGAATTATATCGGTGAGCATAATAATCTAAGCATAGATGTGAGTTTTGGAAACCTTGAAGATGGCGTGCAACTCGCAGAACAAGCGGAATTGGACGGGTATGATGTCATCATAAGCCGAGGTGGTACAGCTAATTTAATCGAACAAGCGGTTAATATACCAGTTGTAGACATTAAAGTCAGTGGGTATGATATCCTTCGAATTCTAACTTTACTGAAAGAAACGAGTGGAAAGGTAGCACTAGTAGGTTTTTCAAATATCTCTCGAGGAGCGTCAACAATTTGCGATATTTTAGAGATGGATGTTAAGACCATTACTATTGATAATAGTGAGGAAGTTGTTGATAGGCTGAAACAACTGGAAGTGGAGGGCTATTCGATCGTAATAGGGGATGTGGTAACAGTCCATGAAGCTGAACAATTGGGCCTGCAAGGAATCTTAATCACTTCAGGGAAAGAAGCTGTGCAAGAAGCCTTTGGGGAAGCTGAACGTTTGTATCATCGGATTCAAAAGGCACAGGAACAAGCCATGATCTTTTCTGATTCATTGGAGAAGTTTCCTCACCCATTGGCTATTATGAAGCATGGCGGCCAGTTACTCTTCAAAAATGAAAAATTTAGAGAAGAATGGAATGATACGTTTCTAGAACGCAGGGAACTAGCAACGATGGCTGAAGAAGTCTTAAGGGAAAAGCATAGAAACTGGAAGACAATACAATATAACAATAAGAGATATCTAATTGAAGCGTATCCTACAAGAAATAATGATAGCGTTGTTAGTTTTATTATTTATCAAGATCTTTTATACCAACAGAGTGGAATAGAAGTTCGCGCTGATTTTAATTATAGAGCTTTTAATGGTGAAAGTAAGCAAACCATTCATTTAAAACATAACATTAAGCGTTATGCACATTCACAAAGCCCTATTTGGATTGAAGGAGAAGATGGAACAGGAAGAACGACATATGCTGGCAATCTTCATTTTGAACGATTTAAAAACAGTGCACCCTTGATGTTTATAAACTTATCAACGACCTCTATTAAGCACATACAAACGCTTTTTCAAAGAAATTTAAGCAGTATTCCTAAAGAAGGAACTATTGTATTCAGGCGAGTGGAGGACCTGAGTATTGGAGAACAGGAGGAAGCATTAGCATTATTCAAAGAGTTGTCTGAACACTATCAAATCATTTTAATATCTTCAGCTGGTGTGGAGAAACTCGTTAAAGATGGACGATTAGCTCACTCTCTCTATTATAAATTATCGAGCACTCATATTAATCTTCCGCCGTTAAGAGAGCGGCCGCAAGATATAAAGAGTCTTGTTCATTCGTTTATTGCTCAGAGTCATATTGATTATGGTTCTGAAACAATTGGCATAAAGGAAGAAGCTTTGGACCTTTTAGCAAGTTATGATTGGCCAGGGAATATTGATCAGCTAAAGAAAATCATTTTTAAATTAATGGATACCTCTACCAACTCCTATATAGAGCGGCAGGATGTAGATAACATTTTTAAAGAGGAACCGTCTTCTCCTCATCTTTTGAGTGACTCCATTCAAACGGGAGGAACAATGAAAGAATTAGAGAAACAAATTATTGAAAAGGTTCTCCAAGAAGAAGACAACAATCAATCTAAAGCAGCTAAAAGGTTAGGGATAAATCGAACTACATTATGGCGTAAACTTAATTCTTAAGTTTACGCCTTTTTGTGTTTAAAAATGAAACAAAGTAATGTCTATAAATAAGTGAAAATAAAAAAATGAACATAAATATGTTGCGAAAATAAAATGTAAACGATATCATTAACTTATGAAATCGCTTATATATAAGTTAGTTGTTTAAAAATGAAACAATTATGTTAGTGTGGGGGGAGTAAGGATGCAAATTAAAGCGACTTTAGAAAGAATTCCTGGTGGTATGATGGTCGTTCCGCTAATTTTAGCAGCAATACTGAATACAGTGGCACCTGATCTATTGAGAATTGGTAATTTCACTCAAGCACTTTTCGTAGATGGTGCCGGAACTTTAATTGCTTTGTTCTTATTATGCACCGGTGCTCAAATTAATGTGAGGACAGTGGGTGTCAGTCTGGGGAAAGGCGCTACTCTTTTAACCGTTAAGTGGGTTGTAGGAGCGGTATTTGGGTTGATTGCTTATATGCTTGCTGGAGAAAATGGGTTATGGCTTGGTCTAGCTCCAATTGCTATTATTGCAGCTATGACTAATAGTAATGGTGGACTTTATATAGCTATAGTAGGTCAATATGGTAATAAGACAGATAGGGCAGCGTATTCTCTCCTAGCTCTGAATGATGGACCATTCTTCACGATGGTTGCTCTCTCTATTTTCGGTGCAATGGGGTTTGTTGATGGCTTGTTCTCGCTAACTTCTTTCATAGCTGTTTTACTTCCTATCGTAGTTGGGATGGTTCTTGGTAACCTTGATGAAGATATGCGGGAGTTTTTAGATAAGGGAAGTTCTATGCTGATTCCATTCTTTGCATTTGCGCTAGGAATGGGGATTGACTTCTCGAAGATTATCGAAGGTGGGTTACAAGGAATCCTTCTAGGTGTGGCGACAACATTCATTACCGGCACCGCAGGCTATTTTGTTTTCAAAGCATTTAATTGGAATCCAATAGCTGGGGCAGCTGAAGGGTCAACTGCAGGGAACGCAGTAGCGACACCTGCTGCGATTGCTGCTGCAAATGCAGGGTTTGCCAGCATGGTAGATGTTGCTACCGTACAAGTGGCAGCATCCACAGTTACAACTGCCATTCTTCTGCCGATATTTATTGGATTTTTGGTAAAACGCTTAGAAAGAAAAGGGGTAAAATTACCCGACGATTATCAAACATCGGAAAGTCAAATTACAACTTAGGTAGTATGAGAAATGGGGATATTTAAGATGAAGTTTCGTTTTGGGATGATTGCAGATGACCTAACGGGTGCGAATGATAGTGGGATTCAACTGAAAGAGAAAGGGCTTAACACATCTGTTTACTTTGAAATCCCAGAAGAGCACCATTCAATAGATGAAGCGATTGTAATTGATACAAATTCACGTTCTTTAGCTCAGGAAGATGCATACGACGTAACCAAAAGGGCTGCAACATTTCTTGCTGGAAAAGGGTATCAGCATATTTATAAGAAGATGGATTCGACTTTAAGAGGATATGTTGGCAGTGAATTAAAAGCTATGGATGAAGTGTTTAATCCGGATTTTGTTATCGTAGCTCCTGCTTTCCCTGCATACGGAAGGGTGACTCATAAAGGGATACATTATATGAAGGGGAATCCGATCAATGAGACGGAACTAGCAAATGATCCAATACACCCAATCACTGAAGCTCACATCCCAACAATCCTCGAAAAAGAAACAGATCAAAAAGTAACAGTGATTGATGAGGTATTATTGAGCCAAAATGAGGATGACTGGTTAGAGACATTGAATGGATTTATAAAGGCCGATATAAAATATCTTGTTTGTGATGCTTCCACAGAAGAAGAACTTAAGGAAATGGCTAAGAAGATTTATGAGTCAGGCTACCAGGTGATCTGGAGCGGATCAGCTGGCCTGGCGGAGGTATTGCCTTCTGTTCTAGGTGTGGAAGGGTCCTCCTCTTATGACGAAGCAAAAAACATGAACAAAGGTCCGGTATTGGGTGTTTGCGGAAGTTTATCCCAAACAACCCAGGAGCAAGTAAATTATGCTATTCATCAGGAAGGGGTCCAATCGATTAAGATAGATACAGAAAGAATATTTTGTGATGACTGGGAAGATTATGCTCATTTCTATATCGATAAAGCTATCGGTCATCTAAATGATGGTATGGATGTCATTCTTTATGTTCCTTCTGATAATCGTGTTCGCATGCAAGTGAAAAATCGAGCTTCAGAGCTAGGACTTAATTCATTCCAGATAGGAGAAAGAATCTCCAAAACACTGAGCCGACTAACCAAAGAAGTGTTAAATCTTACCTCTGTTTCTTCCCTTGTGCTTACAGGTGGAGATACCGCTAAAGATGTAGCCAAAAAATTAGGGGCAACAGGTATCAGGTTACGGTATGAGTTAGAAGCCGGAGTCCCTGTAGGAGAATTAATAGGAGATCTTCCATCTGTTACTGTTATTACGAAGGCGGGTGCGTTTGGCGAAGTCTCTACTATATATCATGGAATGCAGAGTTTGAAAGGAGTTGTAAAGAATGAGCAATAAACCTATTATAGGCATAACGATGGGAGATGCCGCTGGTGTGGGCCCTGAAATTATTGTCAAAAGCTTAGAGAATACAGAGTTAAAAGAACAGTCGATTCCGGTAGTAATTGGCGACTTGAAAATTCTCAACCGAGCAGCTGAACTGTTAAATTCCTCTATATCTTTTCAAAAAGTGACTAAAGACGAAGAGTTTATTGAATTAGAAGACCAGAATACAGTTTACTGCGTTGATCTTGATCTCTTGCCTCATGACTTATCGTACGGGGAAGTTTCAAGTCGTGCGGGGCATGGATCCTTTGAATTTTTACGAACGGCGATTGAACTAGCAAATAATAAGAAAATTGATGCCATTTGTACAGCTCCTCTTAATAAAGAAGCCTTACACAAGGGTGGCCACATCTACCCGGGACACACGGAAATACTTGCAGAGCTTACAAACACTACCGATTTTTCTATGATGTTGTCTTCTCCTAAATTGAAAGTCATTCATGTTACAACACACCTTGGGTTAAGAGACGCCATTGATCGTATAGAACCAGGGCGGGTATATAGAGTGATTAAAATGGCCCATGAAACGCTTAGTAATTCGGGAATCGATAATCCTAAAATCGCAGTATGTGGTATTAATCCTCACGCTGGCGAAAATGGGTTATTTGGTTATGGAGAAGAAGAAGAAAAAGTGATTCCAGGAGTAGAATTAGCTCAAAGTGAAGGAATGAATGTGCAAGGTCCTCTTCCTGCAGACACCTTGTTCTTCCGTGCGGTACGCGGGGATTTCGATATTGTTGTAGCCATGTACCATGACCAAGGGCACGGTCCGATTAAAGTGCTCGGATTAGAGGCGGGCGTTAATATTACAGTTGGACTACCAATAATTAGAACGAGTGTTGATCATGGCACGGCGTTTGATATTGCTGGTAAAGGAATAGCTGATGAAAAGAGTATGTTAGAAGCATTGAGGCAAGCAATTGAACTTGCCCCAGTAAAATACTGAAACAATTCATAAGGAAGTGCGGAGGCTGTTCCTGCTTTTCTTCTAAATCTCTAAATGATATGAGTACTAGAAGAGGGTTCACAAAGTTGGGTAAACTTTTGTGAACCCTCTTTTACGTTGGAGGAAGCACGGGGGTCGATTCCTTTGCTTCCTCTAAAATTCTAACAATATGAGTAATAAAAGAGAGTTTTCAATAGTCTATCCAACTATTGAAAATTCTCTTTTTCTTTACTATTAGACTTATATATTGGATTTTTAGTTACAAGGTGGAGTCGCTTTTGTAAATCGGAAGCATCCGAACCGTCCCTGCGCTTCATAAGGACCACTGTATTCCATTGTCGTGCCGATCTTCATCTATATGACAGCGATGGGGATGGTGTTGACCAGTACGTTCACTTTAGCAATGGAGCATCAAGGTCACCGAGCAGGGAGTGCCAGTGCTGTGCTCGGCATGCTGCCACTATTGTTTGGCGCGGTTGTTTCGCCACTGGTCGGTCTTGATGAGACGACGGCTGTCCCAATGGGAGCTATTCTATTCACGACGGCATCGATCGGTGCTACGTTTTTCTTTACATTGACGAAGAAAGACGCGAGAAAAGCATACGCGGGATAATAGGAAGGCTCTGCCGTCCGGTTGGATGGAGCGGGGCTTTTATAATGGATGGAAGCACGGAGACGATTCCCATGCTTCCTTTTTTCTTGCCTTATTCAAATATATGAGTGATAGTATTAGCTTCTCAATATTTGAATAAATGTTTGGGAATTCTCTCTACGGCTCTTCTTGGGTATGAATATAGCAACCTTTTCGTATGTGGCATCCTTTTCATATAGTCATGAAGCGTGAGCGTTTGTAAATAGGAAGCGCTAGAACCGTCCCCGTGCTTCCCCTGCGCTTCCGAGATTACTTCACCAAAGAGGCTCTTGCTCCGTAGATAATTCAAGTGTATGAGGGTACATTGCGATAACAATTAACTGTGGTATAAGGAAAATAGTGAGAGATAGCAAGACCGACAAATTCAGTAAGATAACAACGGGTAATAGTAATATAGGGATCATGCTATAAAGGGAAGTCTTCCACATACTAGATTGAGTTTGGTACTGCTTCTCACCACAGAATTTACAAGTAACCCCTCTTTGAAATTGGAATCCCATCTTCAGGGATGTGCTCCATGACCATTCATTTCCGCAATTATTACATATCGGCATATACTTGTACTCCTTATCGAAATTTTCTTTCTCACTATACATACGATTGAATATGGAATAAGTTTCAAGTTCTTGTTCCTTAACATTTGCTAGGGAGCGGTTGTTCTCTGGTAAATAAAAAGCCCTAGCCCCTCCCTGCGCATCTAAGGAAATAAGTGATATGAAACTATAACGATCGAATCTATCAGGAAACGTGACACCTGGTTTATAATAGAATCAATTAACGAAATTTTTGGTGATTAATCGAAATCGAACAGCATTGAAGGGGGATTGGGTACTTTGGATACGAAACTACTAGATTTATTAGCTCAACGGTATGATAGTGAGGAAGAAATCGTAACAGCGATTACGAACCGAGAAGCGATTTTACATCTACCAAAGGGGACAGAGCATTTTGTTAGTGACTTGCACGGGGAATACCACGCCTTTCAGCATGTGTTACGAAATGGTGCTGGGAAGGTGAAAGAAAAGATCACGGATATGTTCGGGGATGAGTTGTCGGATCAAGAAATGAATGAATTTGCCTCATTGGTGTATTATCCGGAAGATAAAGTGAAGTTAATTAAGGTTCGTATGAACAATGCACAAGAGTTGAATCAATGGTACACCGACATCATCGACTATATGATTCGACTGCTTCCTTATGTTTCTTCTAAGTACACACGTACGAAATTACATAATGCATTGCCAAAACAATTTGCTTTTATCATTGAAGAGCTATTGTATAAAACGGGGGATCATTTCAATAAGGAACAATACTATACGAAAATGGTTCAACAGATAATTTCTCTTGGACAAGCGGAGAAGTTGATCGTTGGCCTTGCGTATACGATTCAAAGACTCGTTGTGGACCACCTTCATGTTGTAGGGGATATCTATGATCGTGGTCCTGAGCCGGATAAGATTATGGATACACTCATCGATAATCATTCCGTAGATATTCAGTGGGGAAATCACGATGTACTGTGGATTGGTGCTTTTGCTGGGTCAAAGGTGTGCCTTGCTAATATTATTCGTATTTGTGCCCGGTACGCGAACCTGGATATTATTGAAGACGCGTACGGCATCAATCTTAGACCATTAGTTAATCTTGCGGAGAAATATTACGAAGATAATCCGGCTTTTAGACCTAAGCTACAACATGACGAAGAAATGTCTGATTTTGAACAAATCCAAATTGCAAAAATCCATCAAGCTATTGCGATCATTCAATTTAAACTAGAGAGCCCGATTATTAAGAGGCGACCCGATTTTCAAATGGAAGACAGGCTTTTGCTTGAGAAGGTTGATTATGATTCGGATGAGATTACGCTCCGTGGGGAGAAGTATCCTCTTGAGAATACGTGTTTTGCAACCGTTGATTCAAAACAGCCTGCAACGTTGTTAGAGGAAGAGATCGAAGTGATTGATAAGCTTCTGTTTTCTGTCCAGCATTCAGAAAAGTTGGCAAGACATATGAACTTCCTCATGAAAAAAGGCAGTCTGTATTTGAAGTATAACGGCAATTTACTCATTCATGGCTGCATTCCGTTAAATGAAGAAGGGAATATGGCTGAAATGAAAGTAGCGGATCACACCTATGCAGGTCGTGAATTACTAGATGTTTTTGAGTCGCATGTAAGGCATGCTTTCGCCCATGTTGAAGAAACAGACGATCTGGCAACCGATATTATATGGTATTTGTGGGCTGGGAAATATTCTTCCCTCTTTGGAAAGAAAGAAATGACCACGTTTGAGAGGTATTTTATTAAGGACAAACAAACGCATAAGGAGATCAAGAATCCTTACTATTACTTACGTGAGAAGCAAGAAGTTTGCCGTGACATTTTAACAGACTTCGGGTTAGACCCGGATCAGGGACATATCATTAATGGGCATACTCCTGTTAAGGAAATTGAAGGGGAAAATCCTGTGAAGGCAGATGGGAAAATGATTGTCATTGATGGTGGGTTCTCAAAGGCTTATCAGTCCACGACAGGGATCGCCGGTTACACGTTACTGTTCAATTCATATGGCATGCAGATTGTTGCTCATAAACAATTCACCTCAAAAGAAGATGTCTTAGAAAATGGGACAGATGTATTGTCTGTACGAAGGTTAGTCGATAAAGAACTAGAGCGGAAAAAGGTGCTCGAAACGAATGTTGGGGAAGAATTACAGCAGGAAATTTCGATTTTAAAGAGTCTTTTGGAGTATCGTTATATGAGTTAATGTTCTTAACGTTTGCTAGGACTATGGTGACGGGCACACATTAGTAAGCGTGAACATCGCTCCTCTATACCAGCTGTTCGTTTAAGGGTAAGGGATAATGGTATCTATTATCAAAACTTAAAGCAGAGGTGATGGGTATGTCTGTAGTATTGAGAAGAATCTATGAAGAAGACAAAATCTTAGGTGGCCACCGGGTGCTTATCGATCGAGTATGGCCGAGAGGAATATCTAAAGAAGATGCACAGTTGGATGAATGGCTCAAGGAGATCGCACCTAGTTCTTCTTTACGTAAATGGTTTGATCATGATCCAGATAAGTTTGAATTATTTAAGGAAACCTACCAAAGAGAAATTAAAGAGAGCTCTGAGGCAAGCTATAAGCTGAAAGCGTTAAAAGAAATTGCCTCCGATGGAAGGGTCGTTTTACTGTATGGTGCTAAAGATAAAGAACACAATCACGCAGTAGTTTTGAAAGACATGATCGAGAAATAAAGAAATCGGGCGGAGTTTGTTTTCCTGCTAAATGTTCAACATTAGGAGTCATAGGAGAGGGATCTCAATAGGTGGACAACCTGTTGAGATCCTTTTTTTGATCAGGTGGCGAACGAGCATTTCCTGCATCCCGTTACGAATAGGAAGCGCCAGAACCGTCCCCGCGCTTGTGCTTATTTCTAAATTTGAAATTTTATTTCAGAAATTGTGATAGTATCGATTTAATATTTCAATAGCGTTATACTTCTTGTAAGCGCTTAAACATTCCAATCTCAATTGAGGTGTAGCATTTTGAATGGAGTTTTATACAGAGTCAGAGAGTCCATTGGAACGGTAAAGCAAACAGAGAAAGTCGTAGCCCAGTATATATTACAACATCCTGAAGAAATTGTATCGATGTCGGTGCAGCAAGTTGCAGCGAATTGTTATTCGAGTCCTGCAGCTGTGCTGAGGTATTGTAAGTCGATCGGATACGAAGGGTTCAAGGATTTTAAGCTGAAATTAGCCGGTGATTTGTCGATCATTAGCTTACATGATTTAGAGAAAGAGCCGTTAGAACCAGGAGCTTCTCTAGAGAATATTATGTCGGTTATTACAAACAACAATATTCAATCGCTGTATGAGAGCTTACAGTTACTTGATAAAGAAGAGCTGACTAAAGCGTGCCGGTTTTTGATCGATGCAGAAAAAATTGATTTATACGGAGTAGGCTCTAGTTATCTTATTGCCTCAGATGCTGTGCAAAAATTTATGCGAATTAACAAGGTATGCACAGCCTATAGTGATTTTCATATGCAGCGGGTATCGGCTGTGAACCTGGGAGCGAACGATGTAGCAGTGGCCATCTCCTACTCAGGTGAAACGAAGCAGGTTATTGACTGTATTAAAGTAGCTAAAAGTCAAGGAGCAAAGGTGATTGCGATTACGAAATACGCTGACACGGAGATTAGTTCATTGGCGGATGCGGTGTTGTTTGTTGCCGCGAAGGAAGACGAATTTCGTAGTGCTGCTATGACATCAAGGATGGCGACACTTAATGTGATTGATATTTTATATACGGCCTGCGCCCATGAAGAATATGATGAGGCGCTGCACCATTTAAGAAGAACCCATGAAATCATCCAACAGAGCGGTGAAAAAGGAGGACGAAATTCTTGATACAGAATCTTACCACAGAGACACGCAACCAACATACGATGGATTTAGATGATATGAGTACCCGGGATTTTTTGAAAGTAATGAACGAAGAAGACCATAAAGTTCCTCAAGCTGTTGAACAAGAAATAAGCTCTATTGAACAAGCCGTTACCCTTGTAGTGAACTCTTTTCAGTCAGGAGGTCGCCTCATTTATATAGGAGCGGGAACAAGTGGACGCCTAGGTATTTTAGATGCAGTGGAATGTCCCCCAACCTTTGGGACAAGCTTTGAAAAAGTACGGGGGCTAATTGCTGGCGGTGAACGCGCCATTATGAAAGCTGTAGAAGGAGCGGAGGATAACGACGAACTTGCTGCTGAGGATTTAAAGGAGCTTGGATTGACTGAAAACGATACGGTAGTCGGATTAGCAGCAAGTGGAAGAACTCCTTATGTAAAAGGGGGGCTTGCTTATGCGAAAGAAGTCGGAGCACATTCAGTAGCTGTTAGTTGTAATAAAGGTGCAGAAATTAGTCAATATGCAGATGTTTCAATTGAAGTGATGGTCGGACCAGAAGTAATTACAGGATCGACTCGATTGAAGTCAGGAACCGCCCAGAAGTTAGTAGTGAACATGATTTCAACGGGGGCAATGGTCGGCATCGGTAAGGTGTACGGCAACCTCATGGTAGATGTGCAATTAACCAATCATAAATTAGTAGAGCGTGCGAAGAACATCATCGCCTTAGCAACAGGGGTCCCTTATGAAACAGCGGAGGAATACTTGAAACGCTCCGGAAGCAAACCAAAAGTAGCTATTGTGATGATCGAGAAGCAATGCGATAAAGATGAGGCAGAAGCCAGTTTAGAAGCTGCAAATGGGTTTGTACGCCACGCAATCAACTAATAGAAGGGTAGGGGAAGGATATGAACAATCGTGAGCTTGCCGGTAAAATACTTGAGCATTTAGGCGGAAAAGACAATGTTACTAGTTTTGCAAATTGTATCACCAGGCTACGTGTGAATGCGAAAGATCATTCCCGCATCAACACCGAACAACTTAAACAGTTGGATGGAGTCATGGGGGTAGTAGAAGATGAGACCATCCAAATTGTGCTTGGTCCAGGTAAGGTAACCAAAGTTGCGTATGAGTTTGGTGATTTAACAGGGATTGATGGCGGAGAAGTTGATCAAGATGAATTTGATGTCGCATCGGATACAAAGGCTTCGTACAAGGCGAAACAAACAACGAAAGTGCAGCAAGTACTTCGTCACATCGGTAATATCTTTATCCCACTTATTCCTGGTTTCGTTGCTTCTGGACTCATTTTAGGTATTGCCAATTTAATCTTGAACCTTGCCAATCCAGAAGCTGGTGTCTTGAACCCTGCTATTCTAGAATCTGATTGGTACATTCTATTACAATCAATTGGTGGATTATTATTCGGAAGCTTAGGGATATTTGTTGGTATTAATACGGCTAGAGAGTTTAGGGGGACCCTCGTTCTTGGTGGGATAGCTGGTCTCATTATTTATGCCCCAGTCTTAAGCGATATTGGCACGTTGCAATTATTAGGATTAGATTTAAAGGTTAGTACAGGACTAGGTGGTCTGTTAGGTGTTATCATTTCAGCTTATATTTTCGTGAAAATTGAATTGTTTATCAGAAGACGCATTCATGATAGTCTCGATTTACTTGTTACGCCTTTAATAACAATTCTTGTCGGTTCCTTAATTACCGTTGCTATTATTCAGCCGATTGCCGGATTTGTCATGAGTGGTATTACATGGTTCTTGGTAGACGTTATGCTTGAAGTAGGCGGAGTTGTTGGTGGATTTGTACTAGCGGCGACCTTCTTACCACTTGTTACTCTTGGCTTACACCAGGGTTTAATCCCTGTGCATCTTGAATTAATAGAAAGTATCGGCGCAACTACATTGCTTCCGGTTTTAGCAATGGCTGGGGGTGGACAAGTTGGAGCGGCTGTAGCCATCTATCTCAAGACGAAAGATGAACGCCTACGCAAAACCATTGCAAATGCCTTGCCTGTAGGAGTTCTTGGGATAGGGGAGCCACTCATTTACGGTGTATCCCTCCCACTTGGGCGTCCCTTCCTAACGGCTTGTCTAGGAGCAGGATTTGGCGGAGCATTTTTAGCCCTTACGAATATTGGAGCTATAACGGTGGGTCCATCTGGTGTAGCGTTACTTCCTCTTATATCTGACGGGAAGTATGTAACGTACATTATTGGATTGTTGATTTCTTATATTGGTGGTTTTGCGTTAACCTATCTATTCGGATTTAAGAAAGAGATGGTCGACAAGCTTTATAATCAAGAGAAAGCAGCTTGATGAGATGGAAAATGATCTTGCCTAATTGGGTGAGGTCATTTTTTTTCTTCTGGATAGAAAAATGATCTTCGTCTTCCTTCCACCTCGCGCTTTTTGTCGAAGTGTGTTGTCCCTGCTTTACGAACAGGTGGAAATCTTAAGGCCTCTGTTACCTTTTGGAGGTATGGGTAGGTCAAAAGGCCATAGATCACTTGTTTCTCTTACGTTTTGGTTCGTATAATCAAAGAAAACGTCACAGATGAGGCTTATCTGTGACAGTTTGAGACCAAAACACTACCAAAATGTCATTGATTGCTTTAATCTCTTCCCTTTTTAAGCTTTAAAACATGCGAAATGTCAGAGAGGGACGATGTACCTGTCCCCCTGGCCCAAGGTAAAAAATCGTAATGATTACCATTTACAAATAGTAATCATTACGATATGATTGTTTTCGGAAAAGGAGGAGAAGAAATGTTAAAAAAAATGATAGGCGTTCTTAGTTTAGTTGCTTTACTTTTCATAGTTACTGCTTGTGGAGAAGAAAATACGAGTAGCAGTCAAGAAAATAAAGAATCAGAGGCTCAATCAGAGTCATCCGCAGATTTAGATGAATCCTCTAAATCTGAAGAGCAAAGTGAACACAGTCATGACCATGACCACAACCATAGCCATGCTCATGATGAGGAAGCACAAAAAATTTATGATGGGTACTTTGAAGATGATCAGGTAAAAGACCGTCAACTATCTGACTGGTCAGGAGACTGGCAATCTGTATATCCATATCTTCAAGATGGAACTCTTGATGAAGTATTTTCTCATAAGGCTGAAGATGACGGTGATATGACTGCTGAAGAATATAAAGAGTATTATGAGATAGGTTATCAAACAGATGTGGAACGTATAGTAATTGAAGAAAGTAAAGTCACGTTCTTTAAAAATGGGGAAGAATCTACTGGGAAGTATACCTACGATGGATATGAGATACTTACTTATGAAGCAGGAAATAGAGGGGTTCGTTACATATTCAAACTAGATGAAGAGAATGGAAGCCTTCCTCAGTATATTCAATTCAGTGATCACAGTATCGCTCCGACTGATGCGGACCACTATCATCTCTACTGGGGCGACGACCGTGAAGCTCTATTGGATGAAGTCACAAACTGGCCAACCTATTATCCATCAGAGATGGACGGTCATGATATAGCTCATGAAATGATGAAGCATTAATTATACCAGTTCAATATAAATAGATTATAAGTTGGGGACCAATTATAGGGTCTCCAGCTTATTTTTATGTGTATCAATATGTAGGGCAGTTTCTTGACCTGGTCACGAATGGTATTTTTATTGTAGATAGGAAACGCTCCCCACTAAGCTTCCATTTTGAATATCGAGCGTAGCTGTTTACAAAGAAAGAGGATTCAATTATACTTATTAAATCGTAACGATTACGTTTTGTTTGGTTGGTGTTTATCAGCGAGAAAGCTTATACATTGTCAGGCTGTTGGTAATTAGGTAAAGCTAAGTGCCAAAAGGGATACCAGTTACGATTATAATGGGTTTCTTTGTGCAGGTAACTTATGTCCAAGCAAAATAGTGAAGTAAAGCCGAGACAAAGAGAAGTGAATTGATTTTTATTGGAAAAGGAATAGAACAACATTTAAACCGTAATAATTACTATTAATAAGGAGTTTTTTACTATGGCAAAAAAATCTATGATTGCGAAACAACAAAAAAGGCAACAAATGGTAGAAAAGTATGCTGAAAAGCGAAGAGAATTAAAAGAGAAAGGGGACTACGAAGCTCTAAGAAAACTACCTAGAGATTCTTCCCCAACTCGATCCAATAATCGTTGTGCGATTACAGGAAGACCTAAAGCGTATATGAGAAAATTTGGTATGTCCCGTATAGCATTCAGAGAATATGCTCATAAAGGTCAAATTCCTGGCGTGAAAAAAGCAAGCTGGTAGGATTCCTTAAGAGAAGGGGAATGCTGTTGTATAAATTAATTGTTATTGGTGGAGGAGTACAGGGGTCTACAGTTGCCACCTGGTTCCTCCACTTCAATAGGATAAAAGAAGAAGACTTATTAGTCATTGACCCATATGATTACCCAATGCATAAATGGATGACTACAACGAGAAAGATTGGAATGACTTATTTACGATCGCCTTCTGTTCACCATTTAGATCCTGAACCATACAGCTTAAAAAGATATGCGAGAGAAAAAGATTATAGCCAAGCATTTAGAGGATACTACAAGCGACCTCAATTACAAATGTTTAATAACCATTGCAACGATTTCTTTCAAACCGTTGGCTTGCAAAACTGCTGGAAACAAGGATGGGTGAGTGCTCTCCAGTTTCATGATGGAGTGTGGCATGTCAAGCTTTCGTCCAATGAGTGGTATCAAGCAGAAAATGTGGTTGTAGCTATTGGCGTAAATCATCAACCCTCTATACCAGAATGGGCGGAGAGCTTAAGAGAGGCTGTGCCAAAATCTGTGAAGCATGTCTTTGAGGAAGACGAAGAGAGTGCTGACTTGGATTCAGACGCTTCTGTTGTCTTTGGAGGAGGTTTATCAGCTGCTCATCTGGCAGCCACACTAGCCCAAAAGGCTGCGGAACCAGTTACATTAATTAAGCGACATCCCTTTCGAATAGAAGATTTTGATAGTGATCCAGGCTGGCTGGGACCTAAATATCTCAACAGTTATCATGAAGAATCCTCTTATACAAAGAGAAGGCAATGGATCCAACATGCCCGACATAGAGGATCTATAACCAAAAGTATGTACGCAACGTTAAGATCGTTAGAACAGCAACACAAACTGAATATAATTACGGATGAAGTGGAAGCAGCCCATCACGAGAATGGGGACATCTTACTAAACATGAAGAATAAAGAGCAAATTATAGCCAATCAGCTATTTTTAGCTACGGGTGCGAAAGCTGGTTTGCCGGGTGAAAGTTGGTTGTCCTCAACAATCAAGGAGCATCATTTGCCTTGTGCGCCCTGTGGATTTCCCATCGTAGACCAACAATTAAAATGGAGTAGGGGATTATATGTTTCAGGAGCTTTAGCAGAGCTAGAGGTTGGCCCTGTGTCAAGAAATATAGCCGGTGCTAGAAAAGCTGCTGAACGAATTTTCCAAGCTTTCCCTGTTTTGGAGGTAAGTACATGAACAAAAAAGTACCTGTAACCGAACAGAAGAAAACTTAGTGGAAATGCAAAACGGTTGTATATGTTATATCTGGTTTTTTCTAATGTTTTTGTTATAGCTTTTGGTCAAAAATATTTTGGTAATGAAACGTTCCTCTCTTAAAGCTAATACAATATCGGATAATGAGAAAAAATCTCTAATGTAGGGGTTTTCTTCATTTGAATTGTTCGTTATAGTATCGACCACATAGTAAGTGGGGTGAAACCATGAGTGATTATTTAGTTAAGCAACTGACCAATAAGATAGTACGTGCTTTACCTAAGGAAAAGAAAGACATCTACAACTATGTGATGAGAATGGAAGATGATATTGAAAAAGAGTTTGCCACTTCAGCGGAGTTTCTCGATTATCTAAGGAGTGAAGCTCCTCATAAGCTGGCAGCGGAACATTTTGAACTCACACTTCCTGGACTGTTACAAATTATGAAAGACGTGGAGATCGATATTGACCGGCAATTAACTTCAATGATGAACGAAGTTAAATGGATAGATTGCACGGATTATGTTTTTCCTAATTCAAATAAGAAGCAGAAAGTGTTTTACGTATCGTTACCAAAGTAATGATCTAGTGCCTTATTAAAAACCCTTACTTGATCAAACGTTTGATCAAGTAAGGGTTTTTGCATTAAAGAGGTCTTTAATAAGGGGCTATTCTGTCTAAGGCTTCTATGACCTTTTGTAGGTATGGGTAGCTCAAAAGGTCAGAGATCACGTGTTTCTTTTACGTTTTGGTTTGTTTGATCAAAGAAGACGTCACAGAAGGGGGTTATCTGTGACTGTTGGAGACCAAAACACTAGCGAAATGTCATCGATTGCTTTGATCTCTTCCCTTTTTAAGCTTTAAATCTAGCGAAGTGTCAGAGAGGGACGATGTACCTGTCCCCCTGGCCCGCGCCTTTATTATTGACGGCGCTGTTACTCAATTGTACAATATGTTACATTGATGTAACGTTGAGGGAGTGAAAGGAATGAACAAAACACAAACAACGATCGTGAACGTCGCGATTGATGTACTCTCGAAAGACGAGGGGGCGTCGATGGAGACAATTGCGGAACAAGCGGGTGTGAGTCGGATGACGATTCATCGCTATTTCAAGAATCGGGAGCGATTGTTTGCTTCCATCCATGATGTGTTGATTGAGAGGACGTTAGCTATATTTAATGAATCGATGGAAACGATAGAGGATCCATTGGAGCAAATGAAATCGATCATCAAGACGAATGCGGGACAACAGGGGTTTCACCTTTTATTTCGCGAACATGGGCATCATGAAGAGCACGATCCGGAAACGTGCAAGTTTTCTAAGGTGAACAAGGAATTGTATGCATTGATTGGAAGGTTAAGGGATGCAGGGCATATTGATGCTTCCATGCCAGATGCCTGGGTCTTTCATATGTATGACGGAGTGCTGTTAACGGCTTGGGAGTCGATGCACAATGGCACGGTGGCTCCAAAAGAGATACCAGCGCTTGCGTGGAGAACGTTTGAGAAGGGATTGTTGTCATGAGGTTCGATGAGGAATACCAACAGAACACAAAGCAATGGACCTTACCGGATGAGCAATTTACGGAGTGGTTGAGGGCTGTTCCGGCTGGGCGGGTACTTGATCTTGGTGCAGGGGAAGGTGGCAACAGTTTTTGGCTCGCAGAGCGGGGCTGGGATGTGACAAGTATTGATTCTTCCGAGTCGGCTGTACAATTTATCGAGGAATATTCTCAGAAGAAAGGCTATTCGGTTAAAGCAGAAGTAGCCGATGCACGCACGTACACGGGCGAATCAGCGTTTGATTTGATTCTCCTCTCGTTTGTCCATTTTTCGAAAAGAGACCGTGAAACTCTGTTCGCGAGGTTAGACAAACAGCTCGTTGAGGATGGGCTATTCCTATATCTCGGATTAATTAAAACAGAAGACGAGCTTCCACCTGGAGGTCTCTTGGAGGAGTTCCCAGCGTCTGATGAAGTGGCACGGGAAGTGGAGACCGTCCCATCTCTTTTCGTCATTGATCAGGGAGACGTTAGGAGAGAGCTTCCGATCGGGATTAAAGAAGGCATGTACCTGGCGCAAACGTCACATGTGAAAGCAAGAAAGGGGAGAGGGTAGTTGGAGCATTATGAAGTGACTGTAATAGGAGCAGGCCCTGCCCCCGTGGTAGCAGAAATAAATCATGAAATGGCTATAGAAGACTGGAAGAGAGGTGGGGTATCATGACAAAACCGGTTTACGATACTTATTATCAAGAAGAGGATTATTCCGGAGCTCCTTATCCTGGACTGGTGGCATTCTTTAAGGAGTATGAACCAAAAGGGCGTGTCCTGGACCTAGGATGCGGGCAAGGGAGAGATGCCTTAGCATTAGCGAGGTTGGGGTATACGGTAACAGGTGTTGATATCTCCGCTGTCGGGATTGAACAAATGAATCAAGCTGCCCGTGCCGAGCAATTGAACGTGACCGGGAAAGTAGGAGACATCCACACGTATCCCATAGGTAAGGAACACGATATGGTCCTGCTGGATTCCATGTTGCACTTTTATAAACAAGACGCCGAGAAGGAAAAGAAACTCGTTCAGCGTATTGGGACAGAGTTGAAAAACACAGGGGTATTGGCCATTTTTATGATGGAAGGGAAGAAGCGGGAGGCAGACTTGAAGTGTTTTCTTGATGAGATGGAGGTCAAATGGGAAGTTCTTGCCGATCGTTATACTGACTACCCTAAATTCAACGCGCGCTACCACATGTACATTTTGAGAAAGGAGGCTCTAGGATAGGGGGGGAGAGAGCCCCTGAATCGTTACCAAAGTAATGATCTAGTGCCTTATTACAAACTCTTACTTGATCAAACGTTTGATCAAGTAAGGGTTTTTTGAGTGAAAGAGGTTCTTAATAGGGGGTTATTCTATTTAATGCTTCTATAACCTTTTGAAGGTATGGGTAGCTCGAAAGGTCATAGATCACGTGTTTCTTTTACGTTTTGGTTCGTATAATCAAAGAAAACGTCACAGATCGGGCTTGTCTCTGACTGTTTGAGACCAAAACACTACCAAAATGTCATCGATTGCTTTGATCTCTTCCCTTTTCAAGCCTTAAGTTTAGCGAAATGTCAGAGAGGGACAATGTACCTGTCCCCCTGGCCCACGAATCCGGTAATCTCATGTATAATAAATACATAATGTAGAAAGAGTGAACCAGTACTTAATTCGAAGGGGGACAAAGAATGAGAAGGATCATCTTATCAACCGAAAGCGGTGCCGACTTGCCAAGGGATTTAGCTGAAACGTACGATATTCAAGTAGTGCCCATGCACATCATCATGGACGGGGAAGATTATTTAGACGGTCATCTGCCGGTCGAGGATATTTATGACTACTACGAACGCACGAAGAAGATCCCCTCTACGACCTCCACCAATGCTCACGAGTACGAAGAGTTCTTTACCCATATAAGAGAGAAATTCCCGGATTGCATCATTGTACATATAGGATATACATCAAAAGCGTCGTCTTCTTTTCAAAATGCTGTTATTGCAGCTGAAGAATTTGAAGACATTCACCTCATTGATGCTCTGAACGTTACGGGAGGTTTAGCTGCGATTGTGATGTATGCTACTAACGTTTTAGAGAAAGAACCTGGCATTGAAGCGGAACAGTTAGTTGAAAAAATAGAGGCCGTCGTTCCTAAATCAAGGCTCGCTTTCATACCAGGCAGTCTTGAGTTTCTTAAAGCGGGAGGACGAGTCAGCAATATGGCTTCTTTGATTGGGACTCTGTTGAAAATAAAGCCATGCATAGAGTTGAAGGATGGAAAGCTTATGTCCACTAAAAAGTACCGCGGGAAAATGAGTGGAGCTACGGAAAAGCTCTTGAAGGATTACGTAAATGAATTCAACATCGATCGAAAACAACTGTATTTTATCTACTCAATAGGCTTGGACGAAAAGATCAAGCAGCGGATGGAAGAGGTCGCCAAAGAGAACGGATTCGACAATGTGAGATGGATCCAAGCAGGCGGTATGATTTCGACTCATTCTGGACCCGGGGGCTTTGGTGTAGCGGGGTTAGAGAAATAGTATAAAGGAGGCTACATGAAAATCTCGATGTGAGACTATCTTCTTTAAAAATGATTGGGGGAGTTATGATGAAGCTGGTCGTAGGGATAATTCTTGTTGTGATGAGTGTTGTACACGTCATTTATGGAGAAAAGATACAAGTGGATGAATTAAAGAAGTTAAATGCTAGCCATCTATTAATTGGATCTTTTAGGGTCATGTCCTTACAGGGTGGGATGATCCTATTCGCAGTGGGTGTAGTAGAAGTCTTAGCTTTTTACAATCTTGTTGTATTAACGGGGGTTGCAGCCTATATACCATTAGGAATTCTTTGTTTGAATGTATTATCAGTTTTAATTGTTTCTTTCATTAAACATAAAGAATTAATCAAAGCTGTAATCCCTCAACTTTTAATTTTTCTAATTATAATAGTCCTTGAATTGCTGACGGTTATTTAACATTCAAAGTACCGAGGGGAGTTGGGGAAGTGGTATTTTGTTGAAAGAAAAGTACAGAAGATTGTAGCCTTGTAACAGGCTACAATGAATGAGAGGCTAAGCTTAATTATGCTTGCATCGGTTCAAAAGTCTTGCAATCCGTTTCTTGTTGAGAAGAAGCGGTATTGCCGGATTCACTAATGATCGAGATAGACGTTGCACCACATTTTTCTCCACCTTCATTGTGGACGCAGTTCTTCACTTCACATAGTACGTCTAGAGCCAAGTCAATCACCTCCTAAAAGTTAGTTTTCTTCATAAAGACCCCTTTTACACGTGTTAATATTTGTACTAAAAAAAGCCTTCCTTAAGAAAAGGGAGGCTTATGGTATAGATACTTACTTCAAATGTATGTTCTAGTCTGTAAACTGCTCTTCCTCCGTAGAACCCTTCAACGCCACAGTAGAAGACGTCCGCCCGGAAATCACCTGAGCCACTTCATCAAAGTACCCTGTTCCGACCTCGCGTTGATGGCGCGTAGCGGAATAGCCATCCTTCTCGCTAGCGAACTCCGCTTGCTGGAGTTCGGAGTAGGCTTCCATGCCTCTTTCTTTGTATTCTCTTGAAAGTTCAAACATGCTGTGATTGAGAGCGTGGAAACCAGCGAGTGTGACGAATTGGAACTTGTAGCCCATCTTACTTAACTTTTGCTGGAACTCGGCAATGGTGTCATCACTTAATTTCTTCTTCCAATTGAAAGAAGGGGAGCAGTTGTAAGCGAGCAGTTTACCAGGGTACTGTTCATGAATGGCTTCTGCAAATTGCTTTGCTTCTTCTAGATTAGGTTCAGAGGTTTCACACCATACCAAATCCGCATAAGGGGCATAGGAAAGCCCGCGTGCAATGGCCTGATCAAGCCCTGCGCGTGTTTTGTAAAACCCTTCAGCTGTTCGTTCACCTGTGAGGAAAGGAGCATCCGTTGGGTCAATATCACTTGTAATTAAGTCAGCTGCATTGGCGTCTGTTCGGGCAATAATGACCGTCGGAACGCCCATCACATCGGCAGCAAAACGGGCAGAGATTAAATTTCGTACGGCGGTCTGAGTAGGGAGTAGTACTTTTCCGCCGAGGTGCCCGCACTTCTTCTCTGAGGAAAGTTGATCTTCAAAGTGAACAGCCGAGGCACCGGCCTCAATCATGCTTTTCATCAGTTCGAACACGTTCAGCTGCCCTCCAAAACCTGCTTCTGCATCGGCAACAATCGGAGCAAACCAGTCAATATCGCTGTTTCCTTCCATATGGTGAATCTGATCCGCTCGTTGAAGGGCTTGGTTAATGCGCTTCACAACTTGAGGGACACTATTTGCAGGGTAAAGACTTTGGTCTGGATACATGTGGCCAGAGAGGTTCGCATCCGCTGCCACTTGCCATCCGCTTAAGTAAATGGCCTTCAGTCCAGCTTTTACTTGTTGCATGGCCTGATTACCGGTCAGGGCACCGAGTGCGTGAACGTAGTTCTCTTCTTGTAATAAACGCCAAAGTTTCTTTGCTCCTTGATTAGCAAGCGTGTACTCGATATCCATTGATCCTCTTAACTTAATAACATCTTCTGCTTCATATGGACGTGTCACATTTCCATAGCGGCTTTCATCTTTCCAATCTTTCAATAGTTTTTCGATACGTTCGTTTGTCATCCCCGTAATCCCCCTTAAGGTAAGTGTTTATAAGCTTGGAGTGTTAAAAACTCAGCAAACTCGTCATCACGAATGAGTTTCTCAAATAAGCGATCTGCCAGCTTATACGACCCATTCTTAAAAGCTTCTGGTCCAACCTCTTGTTGAATAGCTAGTAATTCCTCCTGCTTCCATTGCTCAACTAATTCAAACGTGACCTTTCTGCCATCGTCTAAAATTCCTTTAGGATGACGAATCCACTGCCACACCTGAGCACGGGAAATCTCTGCAGTTGCAGCGTCTTCCATGAGGTTATGGATAGGAGCAGCGCCTCGGCCGTCAAGCCATGAGGTTAGATATTGAATACCGACATTGATATTCGTGCGAACGCCTGCTTCTGTTATAGATCCTTCAGGTATTTCGAGTAAGTTCTCCTCTGTCACCTGAAGATCTGTAATGAGCCGGTTGATTTGGTTCGGTGTTTGCATATGTTCGTTAAATACGTCCATAGCGGTATGGACCATAGCAGGGTGAGCGACCCATGTACCATCATGGCCGCCCGTTACTTCTCTTTGTTTATCAGCTTTTACTTTCTCGAAAGCTTCTTTGTTTCGCTGGTCGTCGTTCTTAACTGGGATTTGTGCTGCCATTCCTCCTATGGCTGGTGCACCTCTCTTGTGGCAGGTTTGGATCGTTAGAAGAGAGTAGGCTCTCATAAATGGACTCGTCATCGTTACTTCAGAGCGATCAGGTAGGATAACGGAGGGGTCATTTCGAAATTTCTTAAGATAACTGAAGATGTAATCCCATCGCCCGCAGTTCAAACCAGCCGAATGTTCCCTCAGTTCATACAGAATTTCATCCATTTCAAAGGCAGCTAAGATCGTCTCTAATAAGACGGTGGCCTTAATGGTTCCGGTCGGGATATTTAATGCTTTTTGCGAAAATAAGAAGACGTCATTCCAAAGTCTTGCTTCTAAATGGTTTTCGAGTTTCGGCAAGTAAAAGTAAGGTCCAGAACCCTTCTCTATGAGCTGCTTCGCATTATGAAAGAAATAAAGTCCAAAATCGACTAAGCTAGCCGAAGCGGCTTCACCATGTAAGGTCATATTCTTCTCTTCAAGATGCCATCCTCTTGGGCGAACCATTAGAGTGGCCGTTTCTTCTTTTAATTCATAGACTTTGCCTTTGTCATTTTGGAAAGAGATCGTTCCTCGAATCGCATCTCGTAAATTAATCTGTCCTTGAATGGTATTGGCCCATGTTGGCGAATGGGCGTCTTCGAAATCCGCCATAAAGACCTTGGCACCGGAGTTAAGGCCGTTAATGACCATTTTTCGATCAACTGGCCCTGTTATTTCAACTCGGCGATCCTGCAAATCATGAGGGAGGGGAGCAATACGCCACTCTGTTTCTCTGATTGAGGCAGAACCTTTAAGGAAAGATGGTTTCATTCCAGTGTCTAATTGATTCTGAATTTCTTTCCTCTTTGCTAATAGCTCTAATCTTCTAGAGTTAAAACGATGATGAAGCTGTTCTAAGAAAGCCAAAGCATCAGGGGTCAAAATTTCAGCGAAGGAAGGAGAAACGTCTCCCTCCACCACCCAGTTATTTGTTTTCCTTTCCAAATAAAACGCCACCTTTTTAAAGGAATTAAAACGGTATGAATGCTGATATAACAGAGAAATTACTCATCTTTCTTCGATAAACAGCGGTCGCATTCCATCATGTACGTATAAACTTGAGATTTCACTTCCGTCCCACACTGTGGGCACGAAACTGTATTTTTTTGATCTGACTTTTTCATGAATGATTCGCTCCTTTTATATAACAAGATTAAATTTTGGTAACTGTTATGGTACAGATTACGCAAGAGGGCTTGGTTATGGAACTGTTATTTATAGTTTTTATTAAAAGTTACGTCCTTTTTACTTGTATAAATTCTATAAGCCCGGATGATCTTCGCTTTCCAAGACCATATAAAAAAGCAAAGAACCCTAGGGAAAATAACCTTAGGGTTCTTTGCTGTCGTTCGTAATCATCTTTCACTACAGAGAGCCGTTTAAAACCAGAAGAAACCAATTATAGCCGTAATTGAAACGGCTGCGCCAGCTAGAATGAAAGCAATTTCGGTACTAGTATTATGTTCCGGGTGTTTAAGCTCTTTTACTTCTCGTTTTAATTTCTCAAATTCTTCACGAGTAGGATGGTCCATCGGAAATGCCTCCGATCTGTATTAAGCGATGTCTTGCTTTTGGAATCTGTAAAAACCAATAAAGGCTAACACAATAGAGTAAACGGCAATGATTGTTAGAGAAAATAGGAGGCCTTCTCCTGCTCCCAATACCATGGGCTGTTTGATGATTTCATTATCGCTGTAAACCTCAAGTATTAGGTTCGGGTAGATAAAGTAACTTGTATTCCAATCTAATAGGTGAAGAACCCCCGTAATCATGCTACCAGCTGTATCGATCACAAAGAATAAAACAACCGCCACAGTTGTGCTCTTAAATAAGGTTCCAATAATGACGGAAAGACAGAGGTAAAACACGTAAACAGGAATTTTGTATAAACAACCTAACGCAGTTGTTACTAAAAGGTTCTCAGAAGCCGTTGATGCATCAAACATCAATGTAGATACTAGATAAATGACAATGTTGAAAACGACCATAAGCATAAGGGTAGCCAGGAAGCCGCTCACTAGTTTGGATCCGAGTATAGACAGTCGAGAAATAGGTCGGATCGCCAGTTGCTTAATCGTTCCTTTATGGAATTCGCTCGTAATAGACGAGGTTGTGATAATGACTCCGTAAAATAACAGAAATGTTCCATTTATAATCGTTTGAGAAGTAATTAGAAACGACTCAGCTGACGGGAGCGCTCCTTCGTTCAAAAAGATGCGTAGGGAGATCGATATAACAAGGTATAACCCTAACACGATAACGAGAAACCATTTTACGCCGTTTCGATACCAGGTCTTTAATAGTTCATTATACATTAAAGAGCTCATGCTTTTTCGCCTCCTGTCAGTTCTAGGAATTGGTCTTCAAGGGTATCTTTCAGGATGACTTCATACAATAGTATGCCTTGGTCTGAAGCTTCTTTAATAATAGTCGGTATTTGATCTTGTTCAACCCCAGAAAGCGTTATGTACTTCTTATCTTCTTCTACTGTACCGTATTTCTCGAGCACAGGAGTGAGGTCTTTATTAGAAGTAGCACGGAATAAAGCATTTACTTTTTGTTGTTCCGAGTCAGTTGTTTCATTCATGGAGAATTGTTTGACGAACTTCCCGTCTTGGATAATCAAGACTTCATCGCACATCATTTCCGCTTCCGACAAAAGGTGAGTGGATACAAGTACAGTCACGCCTTCGTCATCTGCCAGGGTTCTGAGATAGCTTCGCAGCTCCCGAATCCCTTTTGGATCGAGGCCATTTGTCGGTTCATCTAGAATAAGGATGGACGGTTTATGAAGGAGAGCCTGTGCGATCCCGAGCCTTTGCTTCATACCTAGGGAATATGTCTTCACTTTATCATTAATAGCTCCTGACAATTCTACAAAATCTACGAGCTCATTAATCCGGTCTTGCGAAATCTTAGGTGTGTGCATACGGCTAAAGTGTTGCATGTTCTGTGTTCCGGACATTAGGTTATACATCTCTGGATTTTCAACTACAGCCCCAATACTTGAAAGTGCTTTGTTTCGTTCAGTCTTGATGTTATGCCCATTCACAACAATTTCTCCTTTGTCAGCGTGAAGAAGGCTTACAAGCATACGAATCGTTGTTGTTTTACCGGCGCCGTTAGGACCAAGAAATCCATAAATTTTCCCTTTATCAAGTTCGAAGGAAAGGTCATCAATAATCGTCTTTTTCTTAAACGACTTTGATAGATTTTTAACTACAAGTGGTTTGGATGACAAACAATCAGCTCCTTTTTTATGTACTGTATTCCTTTACGTGTATGGTAAATAAAAGGTTTCATTCCATTTTAAGGAACACAATCACTACCGTACCACAAACTTACATTATGTGGAATGGGAAACGGTAGATAAATAGAAAATATTGGAGTAATAAGTCGTTCATTCCCAATGGAGAGAGTTTTCATTCGTTTTACTGTTCGCCCTCTGTAGTATATAATGGATTGTCAAAGAAGAAGAAAAGTTGGGAAGTGCCTATGAATAAACGTAAGAATAACGGATATAAGAAGTCTGGGAATAAAACCAGAAATAAACCCAATAGTTCTGAGAAAACGTACGGAAAGAAACAAGCAACGCGCGGAAATCGTGGAGACAGCAAATCAAAAGGCAAGCGTAATGCGCCTGATAAACATCAGCGTGGAGGCGGGAAAGCTATTACTGCTGAAGTGACTTGCTCTGGTCTGACTGCTGAGGGCAAAGGCATTGCTCAGTGGGATGGGAAAGAACTTGAGGTTCCGCATCTCTTACCTGGTGAGAAGGCAGAAGTCCTTGTTTCTAAACAAGGTCCATATGTGAATGCGGAAGTGAAGCGGGTTATAAGCGCGGCGAAAGAACGCGTGGAGCCACCATGCCCGTATTATTATCAGTGCGGAGGCTGCCAGCTTCAACATATGACGAATAACGCCCAAGATCGCTTCAAACAGAAAACGATCGATAAACTAATGAAGCCATTTGGCAAGCCACTTCCGATTATGACAATGGATCACCCGTATGATTATCGAAATAAGAGTCATACCACATTTGGCCTAAACCATAATCGTCAGGTGATTGGTGGTCTTTATGCACAGAATAGCCATGAGATTATTCCAATGGATCGTTGTTTGATTCACGATCCGAAAGCGGACGAGATTGTGAATACAATTAAAGACTATCTCAAGAATTCGAAAATGCAGCCTTATAATGAAGACACGGGACAAGGCTTTCTGCGCCACGTGCTCATTAAGGTCGGTAAGGTCAGCGGTGAGATTATGGTCGTACTCGTTACCGCCTCATCTGAATTCAAGGGAAAGAATAATTTCGTAACAGCTTTACGAAAAGCTCATCCTGAAATTACAACCCTTCTTATGAACGTGAACAACAAGAAAACGTCTATGGTTCTTGGCGATCAGGAGAAGGTCCTGTTTGGTAAAGGAACGATAACGGATACGCTTGGTGGAATGGAATTCGAGATCTCAGCTAAATCATTCTATCAAATCAACCCGGTTCAAACGGAGAAATTGTATGGGAAAGCCATTGAAATGGCTGAACTTACAGGAAATGAAACCGTAATCGACGCCTACTGCGGAATTGGTACAATCGGTCTTATTGCCAGTAAAGAGGCTGGCAACGTAATTGGCGTTGAGCTAAACAAAGACGCTGTTCGCGACGCTATTCGCAACTCTAAGCGTAATGGTGTGAAGAATGCACGCTTCTATCAAGGAGATGCCGGTGAGTTTATGGTCAACATGGCTTCAAAGGGTGAGAAAGCTGATGTCGTTATTATGGACCCGCCACGAAGCGGTAGTGACGAAGCGTTTTTATCAAGTGTGGCGAAGCTTAAACCGAAGCGCGTCGTGTATGTATCATGTAACCCAGAAACGCAGGCTCGTGATTTGAAGTACTTGGTGAAGAATGGATATCAGGTTGATGGTATTCAGCCAGTTGATATGTTCCCGCAAACTTATCATGTAGAGTCCGTGGTGAAATTAGTACGGAAAGATTAAGCAGGAAGACTACTCCCTTTATACAGGGCGTAGTCTTCTTTTTATATCTTTTTAGGACTGGGGAGGTAGTGTGTGCTAGTGTTAATGGTAAATATTATGAAACTCTAACAATTGGATAAACGTAAGAGTAAGAGTGCGTTTGGGTCATCCAGTATTTATTTTGGCCGTGTCTAACCTTTTTTGACAACTTTTTGGTTTAAGGAGGTGGCGTCTTGTTGGACGTGCTAGCTTTTGTGGGGATGTTTATACTTTTCGTTGGTATTATATCGGGACTTGTGTGGGGAGTCTGGCAGATATTTAACAATTTTAAGTCGTGATGGTGTTGATTAATCGTGTCGATTAATTATTTTATTGAGAACATGATAAAAGGGTCTATATACAACCGAAAGGGGAAGGTACATATGTTGTGGATTTTCTTGCTATACGGTGGAACGATGTTAGCTGTGGGACTCGTTTTATTTTTGCGTTTTATTGGGCCTGGTTGGAGAGAGCGAAATAACTGCGTGTTATGCGGACAGGAAATCGAGAAGGATAAGCAAAAAGTATATAAAGTGTTATTTAACGCTGCTATGGAGGAAGAAACGAAGTGCAAGAATTGTGAAGTTAATCAAAGAAGATAAGAAAGTTTCATTGAAGTCGGATATAAGAGAAGCCGACCCTAAGAGTTTTTATTTACAGGGGGGTACATTTAAATAATACAAAGAAGAAAAGCGCCATTGAAAGGAATGACGCTTTTTTCTATGCCCGCTATAATGATGTAGGCGGGATTGGTGGTATAGCTGTTCATAACTAGTGCTTCTCGAAACAAACAAGATGTCGAATGAGGACAGTAAGTCCAACAATTTCCGGGGAAATATTACCGGAATAGACGTAATGTGAGGGAATAGTCATGGGTGTTGACCATATACCGCCCCTCATATACAAAAGGATTGCAGAACTGTGTTAAAGCGATGACTTAATAAGAATCAGGGTACATGGATCGATTTTCAGAATGGTTCGTCAGGAAGGTTCGATAGACATCATGCTGCATATTCCCAATCGCTTCTACAAGTACAATGATTTTGTCATCCTTTACATAAGATTCGTATTGCTGAGCATCTTCTTTAGGTATGCCAGCTTTATGAAGGGAATGTGTAACTCCTTCCCCTCCGGCATTTGATTCTTCGCCAGAATTGAATGCGATTGGCCCCGCTGAAGTTAATGTTCCTCCACCAGGAACAGGTACCAGACCTATATTTGTAAGCAGTCCCCCGATCCCACCTAAAGACCTTCCGGAAATAGCTCCTAGTTCAGTTGCACTTCCAGCACCATCCGCTATTTCATCATGACTAGATGAGGATGGAGAATTCTTCTCATCTCCCAATCTCTTCACACTTTCCTTTTCTTTTGCGAAAACAGAAATGTCGTTTGAATCATATCCAAGGTGTTGTAACTCTGATATGGCGTTCTCTGCATGGTTTAATTCCGAGAAAACGCCGCCTATAATCTTAGTATCCATGAGATCAACCTCCTAGTTTATCTTCTTATAGTATTCTATACCCGAAAAATTGGTAGATGACCCCTTGAATGGGCAAATTAAAAACTATAGGTGGACATAAAAAAGATTTGATGTGTAGAGGGATGAGAGAGCGGAAAGAACATTCATTCGTTTCCTTTCTTATTTTTTCGGTTATATAAAAGTGTGAGCCAATAGAAGTAATTAGGGAATAAATAAAAGAGTATGTAAAGAAAGGATGAGACATAGTGAAAGTACTAGTAGTTGGTGCAAATGGACAAGTTGGGAAACATCTTGTAAAGAAAATTCAAGATACAGAAGGTATTCAAGCGAAGGCTATGATCCGAAAAGAAGAGCAAGCATCTTACTTTAAAGATCTAGGTGCTGAACCGGTCGTAGTTGATCTAGAAGGAACTCCTGACGAAATTACGAAAGCAACGGAAGGTGTAGATGCTGTTGTGTTCACAGCTGGTTCAGGACCAAACACAGGACCTGATAAAACGATGCTGATTGATCTAGACGGTGCTGTGAAAACAATTGAAGCGGCTAAATCAGCAGGCGTTAAGCGTTATGTGATGATCAGTTCATTCGATACAACGCGTGAGGCGATCCAGGAAGCTCCATCTTCCTTCTCCCCATATGTAGCCGCGAAGCACTATGCGGATGACTGGTTAAGAAGAACGGATCTTGATTATACAATTATTCACCCTGGCATGCTGACAAATGATGAAGGAACTGGCCAAATTGAAGCTTCAGAGAAAGTGGAAAGAGGCGAGATTCCTCGTGAAGATGTAGCAAGCGCCATTTTAGCAAGTCTTAAGCAAGAATCTACAATCGGTAAAGAATTTCAGATCGTTGGTGGATCCAAATCTGTTAGTGATGCAGTCGGTTCCCTATAACCCCCTGTTGTAAAAAGAGAACATGTAAATGAATTCCTCTCAAGGGTTTACTCTTGAGAGGAATTTTGGTTACAGGTCTCAAATTGATCAAACGTTTGATCAATGAATAGATCCCCCATCATATAGGAGTTTTCGAGCTGAGCCATTTTCAGATAGAGGGGGCCGTTATGTTTGTTGAGTGGTTGGGATGTCTTGGGAACGGCTCGCTTTCCGCGGGCGAGCTGTCGAGCCTCCTCGGGAAAACCACCCTGCGGGGTCTCGTCGACCTCTTTCTCCCGCAGGAGTCTCCCCGTTCCCAAGACACCCCTTGCAATGTTTTGGACTAACGGCCCTATTTAGGCATGTTGAACAGCTCCCTCACACATATATGACATGTTTTCCGTTCCTCCTATATATGGAAAAGGTGGTTCGGGAAATTGCGAGACTCCTGCGGCAGTAGGAGCCAGTCTAGTTCCGGCGTGGAGGACCTAGCGTGATAAGTCATCTTTTTTCCAAAGGCTAATCGCCTTTTCCAAAAAGCTGTCTTATCCGTACGGTCCTAGGCACCACGCCTGCACTTTTCAATCTAGGGGAGACCCCGGAGGGAGCGAACGCGACTGAGGAGGCTCCCCAGCTCGCCGCGGAAAGCGAGTGATTTCCCGAACCACCTTACGCTCTAATAAGGCAAACGGAAACATTCTCTCAATTACGAGTAAAACACACGAAAGCCTCCCATTAATAGGGAGGCTTTTCGTTTAGTTATTTCTTGTTTACAGAAGCATCATAAATGACGTCTACAGCGTGCTGTAGTGACTTATTGAATTCTTCGTCAGATTGATTCGCATTCAAGTCAGCGATCAATGCACGAGAGAAGCTTGCAATTAGGTTTTCATTTTCTTTCAACTTCTCATTGGCTTCGTCACGAGAATACCCGCCTGATAAGGCAACGACACGTACAACGCGAGGATGCTCAGCTAATTCCTTATACGTATTTGCTTTCGTTGGAATAGAAAGTTTAAGCATCACGTTTTCGTCTTCTGTAAGGTCATTTAAGTTTTTCAGAATTTCATCTCGTAGGATTTCTTCAGATTTCTCTTTATCTTCACTGTGAATGTTTACTTCTGGTTCTATGATTGGCACAAGGCCTTCAGCGATAATTTGTTTACCTGCTTCAAATTGCTGGTCGACGACAGCTTTGATACCTGATGGGTTTGGCTCATGGATGACTGAGCGCATCTTCGTACCGAAGATGTTTCGTTCGTTGGCACGGCGTAATGTTTCTTCTAAGTCGTGAATAGGTTTCATAAGCTGTACGCCGTTTTCTTTGTCAGCTAGTCCTTTGTCCACTTTAAGGAACGGAACAATGTCATTGTCAGCAAGGTAGTCGGCTGTATATTTGCCTTCGATTTCACGATCCATCGTTTGTTCAAATAGGATCGTGCCTAGGATCTTATCGGAATCAAAAGCAGGAGACGTTATGATTCTTGTACGCATTTGGTGAACTCGATCAAACATCTCATCTTCGCCAGAATAAGCATCTTCTGGTACACCATAATCTGCTAATGCTTTCGGTGTACTTCCGCCACTTTGGTCAAGTGCGGCAATAAATCCTTTACCGTTTTTGATTTTATCGAATTGTTTGTTGTTCATGGTTCCCACTCCTTTTTTGAAAAAGTCCATTAGTATACTTCCCTTAATTGAACGTTGCATAACATGGAATCTTTTAAAGAGACTGTATTGATAATTTTATTGCTATATTATAAAGTAGATAAAGTGGATAATAATTGTCTGCTTTTAAGGGGTGATGATATGCAGATGAAAACAGGGGTAGAGCAAGCTGTCTACGCTTTACTAATCATGAATTTCCTGCCCAATAAAGCTGTTGTGCCAGGAGAAGTGATCAGTGAACATTTGGGAGCTTCACCAACCTATTTTCAAAAAATACTCAGGAAAATGGTCAGCGCAGATCTAGTTGCATCTGTACCTGGCAAAAAAGGTGGGGTCAAAATGAAACGCGACCCTCAAGCGATTACGATCTATGACGTATATTTAGCAATAGAAGGAAAACAATCGCTTTACTCATCGACAGGTGTCTTTTACGACCTGGTGAACATCCAAGAAAAAAAGGTGGATATCCTCTCTAGTTTAATGGGGGAGGCTGAACAATCTTGGAAAGAGATCTTAAAAAGAGAAACCATATATTCCTTGAATGAGAAAATTAAAGAAACCTGCCCAGAGGAAAGCATTGAGCATTTGCGTAATGCGATTGAAGATAAGATGGTTATATAAATAAAGGAGGAATCAACATGGAAAACTTAAGTAAATATTTTGATTTGTTCGATCAGTCAAGAACAAGTAAGTGTGCGATGGAAGAGTTGAATCAGTTATTCACCGAGGACTTTGTATTTGTGTTAAATGGAGATAGAAAACAAGGAATTGAAACTTGGAAACAATTTATGAAGATGATTTTTCAAAACAATATCGATATTAAGCATATGTATGAAGGTTGGGAGAAGGTAGAAGGATCAGACTTATATGAAACACGATGGGCTGTTTGTGGCAAGCTTGCTTCAGGAAAGGTTTATACACAGACTGGGAAAGACATGGCTCGGCTAAATGATTCCGGGAAAATTGTTTATCTTGAAAACGTTCCTGACGCGCAAGATTTATTTAACTCCTATTAAAGAGTAAGAAAGGAACAGGAATCCTGTTCCTTTCAGTAATGTTTATTCGTTCTTAACTTTCCACGCTTGTTCAAACAGAATGACAAGCCCTGTGCCAATGAGGAGGCCGTTGCTCATTAAGTTTTGGGCAAGGGCAGGTAGGTCTTTGAACACTTCAGCTGGAAGGAACATAGTTGCCATACCAAATAAGTACGCGACCCCGACAATGGTGATCTTTCTCGAATCCAATGGTTGCATGGTTACGTTGTTTAGTGCTAACCCGACGAGCTGAACGAATGAGGCCATTAAAGCCGCATTGGCGATTGGGGCAGGGATACTTGAAATAAACGCCACGACCGGTGGGAAAAAAGCAATAATGACAAGTAAGATCGCTGCATAAATAAAAGGTTGCTTTCGCTTTTGGCCTGTTAAAGCAATAAATCCAGCAGAAGTGGCTAAAGGGACGTTAGCGACAGAAGCAAATACACCAGCAATCCCGTGATTAATCCCGGAGAAGGCTGTTCCTTTATTCACTTCATCACCTTGACCCTCTTGTTTCATTCCTAACGTCTGCTTCACCGCAACAATGGAAGCAACAATATTAGAAATGGATATAATTGCGGTTATAAAAGCAATTGGAATGATACTAAAATTAAAGTCTGGGGCTCCAAATGCAAACCATTCAGGTGCAGCAAACAGGCTCACTGAAGCTTGCTCCCCCTCTCCTCCTACTACAATCCTAAAAGCAATCCACCCGATAATGATTCCAATAAAGACGGCATAACTGCTTAACCATCCTCTGGCAAACGTTGATAAGCCGAGGACGATAAAGAATGTTAAAAAGGCGAGTAGAGATTGTTTCCCTTGAATAAGACTAACCTCACCTTGAAGTCCAAGCATTCCTTTTAGGAAGGTACCGCTTAGTTGGACGGTTAAGAGTAAGAAAAATGTCCCTGTAACGAGGGGTGTGAAGATGGGCAAGATTTTCTGAGAAATCTTAAAAGCTCCGAAGAGGAATAAAAAGATTCCTGTAACAATCATTGTGGCTTCAAGGGTTTGGAGGGTGCCTTTATACGTGCCGCCCGCTTGAATACCTGTGATGGCCATCACGGAGAAAATGCTTACCCAAATCCCGGCAGGTCCCTCAAAAATCGGCAGCTTGTGCCCAAACAGCGCTTGTAATAAAGACGCGATTCCTACAGTAAAGAACGTTCTTTGCATTAAACCGGATATTTCTAAGAAATCTAGTTGATAAATCGATCCAATAACGATGGGCATAGCAACAGAACTAGCTAGAAGAAACACAAACCACTGAAAGGTTTCCATGGTATTCGTTGATATTGTTGCTTTATTCACTATGTACACTCCTTGTAAAAATCCTCATAATTTAAACGAATAAATAACTTATCTAGTTTATCACTCTCTATTTACCTAATGATAGATTTAAATTTTAAAGATCAATAGCCGACATCTTATGACTGCAAGGGACTCTGTGAATATGATAAAATTGGAAATGGGTAAAGAGGGGGAAGGGGTAAATGGTTTCCCGGCTGTCCCCTATATTCAATAAATGAAAATAAAGAAGAAGGCTCCCAATAGGGAACCTCCTTTCTAATAACGATTTAGCTTCTACGACGTCTTCGTCGGTTGCAGTGCGTACATACATTTCCGTTTCGGTCTACTTCACATTCGCAAACAACATCTCTGCGACGTCTGCCATGACCGCCTTTTCTCTTGTAGCCATGACCGTTCATGCCATCATCAGACATATCGTCATCCATCATATCTTCTTCCGTTTCCATGTCTTCATCCATATCATTCTCGCCACGTCTACGACCGCCTCCGCATTTCCCATCACGCTCACAACGTGGTGTGAAAGGGGCGCTTTCTGTAGAAGATTCCATTACGAGGCCTTGTGCTAATTCATTTACGATTTGGGTTTCTGTTCCATTAATAGATAGTTGTAACGTAGGTGCTAATGTTCCGCCGAAGCGGTTGAAGATGAATTGATCGGGAAGTGATGGTAACTGGTCCAAGCTAACACCATCAAGGTTGTAGTAGTTAATAAAGCTTAGCGTAGACAGGTCTGGTAATACGATCCATGAATAAGCTTGAAATGGTTCTTCAGGTGGGTTCGCTACAACGAGTCCGCCTTCACCTAAAGGAACATAGTTACCACGGAAGTCGTTAGCCACGAAGCCATACAGACCATCTGGACCGTCAAGGCCTGGGGCAAACGTGAACTTATGGCTTACAATAAATAGGTGGTAACGTCCGCCTACATAGACAATGTGTGGACGCTCTAGCTGTTGGTTCACACAATCTGCTTCAAGAATTGGAGGGAGAAGTTCCCACTCACGGTAATCGCTGCTACGAAGAAGGGCTACTCCTACATTTCCATTAAAGTTGGCAGAGCCGTCCGGAACATCGTTGCCACTTCGGAAGTCTCCATCTCCAATGTTTTCTGGGTTACATTCACGATCGATTGGCTGTTGAGGTGTGGCTGTGTTTCCTTCAAAAATAATATATTCACAGCCGCTCTCAGGATCGATCCAATACCAAGGGTCACGGAACGAGTAAATAATCCCACCGCTTGATTGTTCCTGAGTTTGATAGAATTCGCCGTCTGGGACGAGGATGATGGAGTGCTCTTCCCAGTTATTGAATAGAACACCATTCAAATCAGAGAAGACGTCCCCTTTTGCGAACGCCATGCGCTGTTCATACGTGACTTGTGCTTCATTGCGACGACCGGTAGCCGTGTAGAAGAAAAAGATTTCTCCGTTTTCTACAAAAGCTGATCCAGCCCACTGACGAGAACCTAATGCATCCCCTTCTGGGAATACGACGCCCCCTGGAATCCAGTCTTGACCATCTCGAGCATAGAAGTATCGAATCGTTGCGATGTCATGACGTTTGCCAGGTAGCACGCTTCTTGGAGCTGTAAGAGAGAAAATGACACGCCATCCTCCAGGAAGAACTGCGATTGAACCATCTTTCTCACGAAGAGGCCACGTGTCCCATACCCAAAGGTCTGGTGCAGTATCTTCAAATGGCTCTTGGATGATTGGTGCAGCGTTATCTGAAGTGATTCGAATTTGTTCCGCTTGTTGTCTGGTCCAAGCAGAGGGGGTAGCCCCTTGACTCTGCTCTAAGCAACATTCGAACTTTTTGCAGAACTTATTGCATTTACGGCAGCGGCCGTCTTGGTCATATTGACAGTTGTTATTTTGATGCATTCTACCAATTCCTTTCCAACATATGAATTTGCTTCTATTTTTAGAAGCTTGCTATAGATTATGCGAGAGGGTGAGATTGGTATAGACAAACTGTCCGGTGTAACTGCGCATTTTATCAAATGCAGGCGGTTGTAAGGGTTTAGGGGATTTTTTTCCTGCGCATTCTACTGCACATAGGCTAGTCGGATGTAGTATAGTTGGAATAGACGAAAAATTCTAATAGATAGTAGAAGATTATTTCATAGGAGGAATCCAATAACATGTCTCAGCAAACTTACTTAGCTCATGGAAAAGTACATGATCTATTTCAGAACATACAGAGTGTCATGATCGGTAAAGAAGAAGTGACAACATTAAGTATCGTAGCTTTACTTGCGAAGGGTCATGTTCTCTTAGAAGACGTCCCGGGTGTAGGGAAAACGATGCTTGTTCGAACACTATCAAAGTCAGTGGACTGTGAATTTAGACGTATTCAATTCACACCAGATCTATTACCTTCTGACGTAACGGGAGTTTCTATTTATAACCCTAAAACGCTTGAGTTCGAATTTCGGCCAGGCCCACTGTTAGGGAATATTGTGCTTGCGGATGAAATTAACCGTACTTCCCCTAAGACTCAGTCTTCGTTGTTAGAAGGGATGGAGGAAAGTCATGTAACGGTTGATGGGAACACAATTGAACTTAAAAGCCCGTTCTTCGTTATGGCTACTCAAAACCCAATCGAATATGAAGGCACATATCCACTACCTGAAGCCCAGTTAGATCGTTTCTTATTGAAATTAAATATGGGGTATCCTTCAGCAGCTGAAGAGATGCAGATGCTTGACTTAATATCGAATGACCATCCGATCAACCGAGTTCAGGCCGTTATGACGAAAGAAGAACTGATCGAGTTACAGAATCAAGCAAGTGAGGTGTATGTTGACCCGAATATTCAACGGTATATCGTTAATGTGGTTTCAGAGACAAGACGTCATCCGTCAGCTTACCTCGGTGTGAGTCCTCGTGGATCGATCGCACTTATGAAAGCGGCAAAAGCGTATGCTTTTATTCAAGACAGGGACTTTGTTCTTCCGGATGATGTAAAGTACTTAGCGCCTTTCGTATTATCTCATCGTCTCATTCTGAATTCAGAAGCGAAGTTTGAGGGAATGAACTCCAGTGATTTAGTGAATGACATCCTACAAAAAGTCTCAATCCCAGTGCGTAAGGAAACATAACAGATGAAGCAAACACTCAATGTCGTGACGAAATTCGTGTTTACGATTCTTCTTTTTGTCATTTTATATGCTTATGCTATGTTTCAGGGTGGCTTTGTAAGTTGGTTCCTGTTTTACGGGATGCTTCCGTTCCTATTATATATGTTAGGGGTATTGCTCTATCCAATTTCTAATTGGAATATAGATCGAACGCTGTCTAAATATATGTTTCAATCTGGAGATACGTTAGCGGTTGACGTTCATATAGAAAGGAAGTTTCCATTTCCTCTTTATTATTGTGTCATAGAGGAATATGTTCCTGAGACACTCAATAGGGTAGGGACGAAATCAGAAGGTTATCAATATATGGGTAATCCTGATGAACTAAGAAAGGCGAAACGAATTAAGCGGGTGGCATTCCCTTGGTTCAAGCGTTCCATTCACTTTCATTATGAATTGCCCTATCTACCTCGAGGGGAGCACCATTTTCATAGTATACGAGTAAAGACAGGGGACTTCTTTGGGTTTGTATCAAAGCAAGCTTATTATACAGTACCTGGCAGAGTGCTCGTATATCCTCACAGAAGAGGCGTCTCGATGACGAAGCGAGTGAACAGTTTTGATGAGGGAGCAGCTCCTTCCTATTCTCAAACAAAGCGGGATACCACTGTTGTAACAGGTGTAAGAGAATATGCGCCAGGAGATAGATTCTCTTGGATTGACTGGAAAACATCAGCTAAGAAGAATGCTATGATGACGAAGGAATTCGAACAACAGAAGAGTTCTGATGTATTGCTTGTTCTTGATGCTACTGAAGGTGTTGGAGAGAAACGATTAGCGTTTGAAGGAAGTGTGGAACTGACGGCTTCCATCATTGAAAACTATAAGAGAAGGGAATCTCAGCTTGCGTTCTTGGTTTTAGGGAGTGAACATAAATTCTTTCCTTTCACGAAGGACCGTACTCAGTACGATGGGATGAATCAGTACTTATCTAAGATCGAACCAGTAGGGAAAACAACATTTGCTGAATCATTATTGAAGCAGCAACAAGGATTGCCGAATCACTTAATCGTTATGGTTGTCTCGCGCAGTCTCGCCCCTTCCTTAAAAACTTCATTAATTCGATTGAAAGAAAAACATGCGCGAGTTGTTTTCTTTTATATAGAAGCAAAAGAACAGATCACGAGTGAACAACGGCAATTCCTTCGTGAGTTAGGTGTGAGTGGGGTTGTGGTTAATGTCTTGTCAGAATCAGAAATGACACAAGTGAAATTTGAGGTGAATACATAATGGCGAACGACCCAGTCGAGCGTAATCAATCTTTGTTTAGAGGGATCGTTTATCTTTGTGGATTCTTACTGTTCTGGGAATGGCTCCGGCCTTTAGATCAAATTACCGATACAGCTAACATGGCTGTATTTGTTGTATATGCTGCATTTTGCTTCTTCTTATCGTTTATTCACTTACCGTGGTTTTTGACTGTCCCTATGAAACTTATAGGCTTAGCTTTTGTATTAGATGGGTTGTTTATTGGGCAACGGTTCCTTAGTGGAGAATGGTTCCGGTATGTTTATGAACATATTCAGTTTAATTTCGATGTAATGCTGGCGAATCAGTGGTGGCAGATGACCCCTTTATTCCGTAGTATGCTTTTCTTACTTTTGCTGTGGTTAATGAGTTACTTGCTTTACTACTGGTTTGTCATAGCAAAGCGAACGAGTTTCTTTGTTATATTGACGATTGTATACGTAACCGTCTTGGATACATTCACGGTATATGAAGGTAAGGGAGCGATTATCCGAACGTTCCTGATCTCCCTGATTGCAATGGGCTTGTCTAGCTTCATTAAAGAAATGGAGAAAGAATCGATTACCATTAGGGGGAAGCGTCTCTATCAGGCGTGGATTATCCCACTTATGGTTGTAGTCTTATTTGCAAGTGTGATTGGCTATGCAGCGCCTAAGAAAGCCCCTCAATGGCCCGATCCCGTTCCGTTTATCCAAGGGGCGGTAAACGGTGTAGGAGGTTCAGGTGGCAACTCGATTCAGAAAGTAGGGTATGGCACGAACGACGAACAATTAGGTGGCTCCTTTGTTCAAGACAATACTCCTGTCTTTCAAGCTGTAGCTGATAATGAACATTATTGGCGTATTGAGACGAAAGACGTTTATACGGGGAAAGGGTGGATTCGCTCTAGTGAAGGGAACCCGAGTGAGCAGGTAGTCGCTAATGATATTAACTTAGGGTACTTTAGTGATGCTGTTAAGCGTGAAGACAAGGTGGCAACGATCGCGATGAATGATAATGCCACGTTTTCAAAACTTGTCTATCCATATGGCATTCAAAAGGTGTCGGACAGTGAAGCGGACACATTAGTCATTAACCCGACTACAGGGGAGATTCTACCTCAGAAGAATGGAGAATCGATTCAGTTAAATGGGTATGAGCTCTCCTACGCGCAGCCTAGTTTCTCCTTCTCGCAGCTTTCAGAAAGTGGAACGGATGATCCGCCGCAGATTGATCAGGCTTACACGCAATTGCCAGAGAGCTTGCCACAACAAGTCAGAGATTTAGCGGAAGAGATTGTTGCGGAAAGTAGCAACCGTTATGAGAAAGCGCGTGCTGTTGAAGAATACTTCCAGCGGAATGGCTTCGAGTATAGTACGAACAATATTCCTGTGCCAGATGAAGAGGAAGATTATACAGCCCAGTTCCTATTCGACACCCAAGTTGGCTACTGTGATAATTTCTCTACTTCAATGGTCGTACTCCTGCGTAGTGTAGGTGTTCCGGCCCGGTGGGCTAAAGGTTTCACGGGTGGAGAGCAAATTGACTCTATAGAAGTAAATGGAGAACTTAAGAACGTCTATCAGGTAACGAGCGCTAACGCTCACTCTTGGGTAGAGGTTTACTTCCCAGATGTAGGCTGGGTAGCTTTTGAACCGACGAAAGGCTTTGGCAACCATACAGACTTTTATTTAGAAGATACTGGGGAAGAGGACCAAGAATCCTCAGAGGTTGACGAGAATTTACAAGAACAGCTAGAACAAAACCAAGAACAAACACCTGAAATGGATGAGCAAGATATGGCGAGTGAGGCAGACGAATCCAATGGAAGCGGAGGGAGCTTTACAGTTCCTGCGTGGCTATGGATTGTATTGGCTGTATTTGTTCTTGTTTCTCTAGGGTTGGCGTATAAATATCGCTATCACTTGATGACTATCTATTATAGAAAAAAGTATATCCAGCATCCAGGTCAGCGGAATTATGAAGCGGCGTACGAATTTCTATTGAAAGTATTAGATAAGAAAGAGGATCTGAACCGATCAAGCGATCAGACACTCCAGGAGTTCGCTCATTCCGTTGATGAACATTATAGAAGTCAGGAGATGGGGCAATTAACCTATTACTACGAGCGGCTTATTTATCAAAAAGATTCATCCCAGCATCCATGGGATAAAATGAGTGAATTGTGGGAAAATTTAATTAAAAAGACGTTGTCTTGACCGGGAATCGTTAGCTTGATAGAATGATTGCAACTTAATTATTCCCTTCGTATATCCTCGATAATATGGTTCGAGAGTCTCTACCGGAGCACCGATAATGCTCTGACTATGAAGGTGGGAGTCGTATATCATTCTCTAGAACCAGGAAATAATGAGGGGACTTCTGCCTTTTCTATAGTCATAGAGGCAGAAGTCTCTTTTTTTATTGACCAAAGCGAAAGAGGACATTAAAGGGCAAAGCAAATACAAAGGAGTGAAGCGCATCATGATAGAAGTTCATGACAAGATTTTAGTATTAGACTTCGGAAGTCAGTATAACCAGTTAATCACAAGACGGATTCGTGAGTTTGGGGTATATAGCGAACTCCATTCTCATCGATTAACAGCAGAAGAAATTAAAGAAATGAATCCGACTGGCATTATTTTATCCGGTGGACCCAACAGCGTTTATGCTGAAGATAGCTTCCGTTGTGATCCGGCTATATTTGAACTAGATATCCCTGTTCTTGGTATTTGCTACGGAATGCAGCTTATGACTCATCACTATGGTGGTAAAGTGGAACGTGCGCTTCAAAGAGAATACGGGAAAGCTAACCTACAAGTAGAAGGAGAGCCTTCTTTATTTAAAGATCTTCCAAAAGATCAAGTCGTCTGGATGAGTCATAGTGACAAAGTTGTTGAAGCTCCGGCAGGTTTCTCTGTTGATGCAACGAGCCCTTCTTGCCCTGTGTCTGCTATTAGCTTTGAAGAGAAGAAGATGTACGGGGTACAGTTCCACCCAGAAGTGCGTCATTCTGAATATGGCAATGAAGTACTGAAGCGTTTTGTCTTTGATATATGCGACGAAAAAGGCGACTGGACCATGGAGAACTTTATTGAACTTGAAGTGGAGAAAATTCGCGAACAAGTAGGCGATCAAAAAGTTCTTTGTGCCCTAAGCGGTGGAGTTGATTCTTCTGTAGTAGCAGCCCTGATCCATCGTGCAATTGGAGATCAACTTACGTGTATCTTTGTTGATCACGGCTTACTTCGTAAAGATGAAGCGGACACGGTGATGGAGACATTTAGGGAAGGGTTTAACATGAATGTTATAAAAGTGGATGCACAAGAGCGATTCATGTCTAAGCTAAGAGGCGTTTCAGATCCTGAACAGAAGCGTAAGATTATCGGGAATGAATTTATTTATGTCTTCGATGAACAGGCCGAAGAGTTAAAGGATATAGACTACCTTGCACAAGGAACGCTTTACACAGACATTATTGAAAGTGGAACGGAGACCGCTCAGACCATTAAGTCTCACCATAATGTAGGTGGCCTTCCGGAAGATATGCAATTTAAGCTGATCGAACCATTGAATGCGTTATTTAAAGATGAAGTTCGTGCCTTAGGTACAGAACTAGGGGTTCCAGACCATATCGTGTGGCGCCAACCTTTCCCGGGACCTGGTCTTGCGATTCGAGTATTAGGTGAAATTACAGATGAAAAGCTAAAAATTGTTCGTGAATCAGATGCAATCCTGCGTGAAGAGGTGAAGAACGCAGGGTTAGAACGTGACATCTGGCAGTATTTCACGGTGTTACCTGACATCCGGAGTGTTGGTGTTATGGGTGATGCTCGCACCTATGATTATACAGTTGGCATTCGTGCTGTAACGTCTATTGATGGGATGACATCAGATTGGGCGAGGATACCATATGATGTTCTAGAGCTGATTTCAACTAGGATAGTGAATGAAGTGGACCACGTGAATAGAATTGTGTATGACGTGACGAGCAAGCCGCCTAGTACTATTGAGTGGGAATAACGAACAATTAATTGATGTTAGTTTAGAATATTCGTATTTAGCATTGACTCTTCTCGTTTTTGCTAGTATGATAGAACTAGATAAAATAAAACACGAACCGTCGTATAATATTGGGGATAGGGCCCAAGAGTTTCTACCGAGTTACCGTAAATGACTCGACTACGATGGAGCATATGATTCAAGTGGATTCTAGTAATCTCTCTTAATCATGAACTCTGTCTTTGGATCAGAAACTCTTGGCGCTTAACGCTAAGAGTTTCTTTTTTTATATCGACTGGTTTCGGGGAGGGTCTAACATGAAAAAATTCTTTCAATTTGAAGAGCTGGGGACAAACTTTCGTACAGAGTTTATAGCTGGTTTAACAACGTTTCTAGCCATGGCATATATCCTTGTCGTCAACCCGATTACATTAGCGCTTGTAGGTGTAGAGGATTTACCGGAGGGTGTAACAAGGATTGATCAAGGTGCTGTGTTTACAGCTACCGCAATTGCCGCAGCCGTTGGTTCATTAATTATGGGGGTTCTGGCAAAATACCCAATAGCATTAGCTCCAGGTATGGGGCTGAATGCCTTCTTCTCCTTTACCGTTATGTTGCAGTTCGCCATTCCATGGCAAGAGGCATTGGCAGGAGTGCTTGTATCAGGACTTATCTTTATTGTTTTAACCGTTACGGGTCTAAGAGAGAAGATTATAAACGCCATCCCAAGCAATTTAAAGTTAGCAGTGGGAGCGGGAATTGGACTGTTCATTGCGTTCATTGGCTTTCAAAATGCCGGGATTATAACAGGGAATCCAAACACACTTGTTGCGTTAGGAGATTTAACGCAGCCAGCGACCCTTCTTGCGATCTTTGGATTAGTTATTTCAGTAATTCTAATGTCCCTTAATATAAAAGGTGGAATCTTTTACGGAATCGTGATTACAACGATTGGTGGAATCATCGTTGGTTTAATTGATACGCCGTCAGCCGTAGTAAGTACACCACCAAGTGTTGCTCCGACATTCGGAGCTGCTATTGAGAATTTACCTTCTGTACTTGTTTCAGGAGAGATGTGGATTGTCATCTTAACATTCTTATTTGTAGACTTCTTTGATACTGCCGGAACACTTGTCGCTGTTGCAACGCAAGCTGGTATTGTAAAGGAGAACAAGTTACCGCGTGCTGGTCGTGCTTTATTTGCAGACTCTGCGGCAACCGTAGTAGGTTCAGTAGTGGGGACTTCAACGACTACTTCCTATATAGAATCGACAGCAGGTGTAGCAGCTGGAGGTCGCTCAGGCTTCACCTCAGTTGTGACAGCAGGTTTCTTCCTTTTATCACTCTTGTTCTCTCCATTGTTAAGCGTCGTTACAGCAGAAGTAACAGCGCCAGCTCTGATTATCGTTGGTGTATTGATGTGTAGTTCGTTGAAGAATATAGATTGGGACCAATTCGAAATAGCTGTTCCGTCTTTCCTTACCGTCATTGCGATGCCACTAACGTATAGTATTGCTACAGGGATAGCGATTGGCTTTATCTTTTATCCATTAACTATGATATTAAAAGGAAGAGGGAAAGAGATCCATCCAATCATGTATTTCTTATTTGTTGTTTTCCTGGCTTATTTTATATTCTTAATCTAATTTCTTTTTAACAAGGATGAGGAGCGCCATGACAGTGGTTGCTCCTCTTTTTTTATGAGAATTTAGGGAAGGGGAAGAAAAAGATTTTAGAAAAACTATTGCAGAACTCTTAGGTCCCGTGGTACATTATTAAACGTTGCGTTAACGACAACGCAAACAACAAAACGATCTTGAGGTAGTGATCAACAAACGCATTTGCCTTTCTATTAATATAGAAGAGATCAGGTTGAAAAAGATGATAGTAAACTTAAAAAAGTTATTGACTCAAAATCAACCGCATGATAAGATGTTTAAGTCGCTGTTAAACGACGCAAACAACAAACGATCTTGAGGTAGTCATCAACTAACGAATGATTCCTTGTTAATAAAGAGATCGGGATGAAAAAAGATGAAAATAAACTTAAAAAAGTTATTGACTCAAAATCATCCACATGATAAGATATAAAAGTCGCTGTTAAACGGCGGACAAGCAAAAGAAACACATTGAAGAAACATTTGATCTTTGAAAACTGAACGAAACAACATGTAACGTCAATGTCTTTAAATTATTTTTTAAAGCCAGTAATCATTTATTTGATGCTAGGCAAACTCTAACTTTATGGAGAGTTTGATCTTGGCTCAGGACGAACGCTGGCGGCGTGCCTAATACATGCAAGTCGAGCGCGTGAATCAACATGATCCCTTCGGGGTGATTGTTGTGGATCGAGCGGCGGACGGGTGAGTAACACGTGGGCAACCTACCCATGAGATCGGGATAACTCCGGGAAACCGGAGCTAATACCGAATAACCCAGTGAACTGCATGGTTCACTGGTAAAAGGCGGTTTCGGCCGTCACTCATGGATGGGCCCGCGGCGCATTAGCTAGTTGGTAAGGTAACGGCTTACCAAGGCGACGATGCGTAGCCGACCTGAGAGGGTGATCGGCCACACTGGGACTGAGACACGGCCCAGACTCCTACGGGAGGCAGCAGTAGGGAATCTTCCGCAATGGACGAAAGTCTGACGGAGCAACGCCGCGTGAACGATGAAGGTCTTCGGATCGTAAAGTTCTGTTGTTAGGGAAGAACAAGTGCCAGAGGAAATGCTGGTACCTTGACGGTACCTAACCAGAAAGCCACGGCTAACTACGTGCCAGCAGCCGCGGTAATACGTAGGTGGCAAGCGTTGTCCGGAATTATTGGGCGTAAAGCGCGCGCAGGCGGTTTCTTAAGTCTGATGTGAAAGCCCACAGCTCAACTGTGGAGGGCCATTGGAAACTGGGGAACTTGAGTACAGAAGAGGAGAGTGGAATTCCACGTGTAGCGGTGAAATGCGTAGATATGTGGAGGAACACCAGTGGCGAAGGCGACTCTCTGGTCTGTAACTGACGCTGAGGCGCGAAAGCGTGGGTAGCAAACAGGATTAGATACCCTGGTAGTCCACGCCGTAAACGTTGAGTGCTAGGTGTTAGGGGGTTTCCGCCCCTTAGTGCTGAAGTTAACGCATTAAGCACTCCGCCTGGGGAGTACGGCCGCAAGGCTGAAACTCAAAAGAATTGACGGGGGCCCGCACAAGCGGTGGAGCATGTGGTTTAATTCGAAGCAACGCGAAGAACCTTACCAGGTCTTGACATCTTCCGCTATCCCTAGAGATAGGGAGTTCCCTTCGGGGACGGAATGACAGGTGGTGCATGGTTGTCGTCAGCTCGTGTCGTGAGATGTTGGGTTAAGTCCCGCAACGAGCGCAACCCCTAATCTTAGTTGCCAGCATTCAGTTGGGCACTCTAAGGTGACTGCCGGTGACAAACCGGAGGAAGGCGGGGATGACGTCAAATCATCATGCCCCTTATGACCTGGGCTACACACGTGCTACAATGGATGGTACAGAGGGCCGCGAGACCGCGAGGTCAAGCAAATCTCAAAAAACCATTCTCAGTTCGGATTGCAGGCTGCAACTCGCCTGTATGAAGCCGGAATCGCTAGTAATCGCAGGTCAGCATACTGCGGTGAATACGTTCCCGGGCCTTGTACACACCGCCCGTCACACCACGAGAGTTGGCAACACCCGAAGTCGGTGAGGTAACCTTTTTGGAGCCAGCCGCCGAAGGTGGGGCCAATGATTGGGGTGAAGTCGTAACAAGGTAGCCGTATCGGAAGGTGCGGCTGGATCACCTCCTTTCTAAGGATTATACGGAAAGCGTAGGCGGCTTGAACAGAGGCGTACGGATAAGCGAGCAAGCGGAAGTGGCGTTAAGCCACTGCAGCTTGATTGCTTATCTCGCTAGCCTCTAGCCGCCGGAGCTAGACACAATATCGCGTTCATGTTTGTTTCGTTCGGTTTTGAAAGATCGATTCTTCAAAAGTATAAGGAATGGGCCTGTAGCTCAGCTGGTTAGAGCGCACGCCTGATAAGCGTGAGGTCGGTGGTTCAAGTCCACTCAGGCCCACCATTTCTGTTTCTAAATTTAATTATGGGGCCTTAGCTCAGCTGGGAGAGCGCCTGCTTTGCACGCAGGAGGTCAGCGGTTCGATCCCGCTAGGCTCCACCAATTTCTATTAGTACCTTGAAAACTAGATAAGAATTAGACATCAAACCAACGTTAGATTTAACGTAAGCATCATTATGATGCGTCTTTTCACATTGATTTTAGATAGTTAAGTGAATAAGGGCGCACGGTGGATGCCTTGGCACTAGGAGCCGATGAAGGACGGGACTAACACCGATATGCTTCGGGGAGCCGTAAGTAGGCTATGATCCGGAGATTTCCGAATGGGGAAACCCACTACCCGTAATGGGGTAGGATCCTTAACTGAATACATAGGTTAAGGAAGGTAGACTCGGGGAACTGAAACATCTCAGTACCCGAAGGAAGAGAAAGCAAACGCGATTTCCTGAGTAGCGGCGAGCGAAACGGAATCAGCCCAAACCAGAGAGCTTGCTCTCTGGGGTTGTAGGACACTCCTTTGGAGTTATCAAGAAACAAGATAGATGAATGATCTGGAACGGTCAGCCGAAGAAGGTAACGGCCCTGTAGTCAAAATCTTGTTTCCTCCGGAGTGGATCCTGAGTACGGCGGAACACGAGGAATTCCGTCGGAATCCGGGAGGACCATCTCCCAAGGCTAAATACTCCCTAGTGACCGATAGTGAACCAGTACCGTGAGGGAAAGGTGAAAAGCACCCCGGGAGGGGAGTGAAATAGAACCTGAAACCGTGTGCCTACAAGTAGTTGGAGCCCGTTAATGGGTGACAGCGTACCTTTTGTAGAATGGACCGGCGAGTTACGATCCCATGCAAGGTTAAGATGAAAAATCGGAGCCGCAGCGAAAGCGAGTCTGAATAGGGCGAAATAGTATGTGGTCGTAGACCCGAAACCGTGTGATCTACCCATGTCCAGGGTGAAGGCCAGGTAACACTGGCTGGAGGCCCGAACCCACGCACGTTGAAAAGTGCGGGGATGAGGTGTGGGTAGCGGTGAAATGCCAATCGAACACGGAGATAGCTGGTTCTCTCCGAAATAGCTTTAGGGCTAGCCTCAAGGTAAGAGTCTTGGAGGTAGAGCACTGATTGGACTAGGGGCCCTCATCGGGTTACCGAATTCAGTCAAACTCCGAATGCCAACGACTCATCCTTGGGAGTCAGACTGCGAGTGATAAGGTCCGTAGTCGAGAGGGGAACAGCCCAGACCACCAGCTAAGGTCCCTAAGTTTATGTTAAGTGGAAAAGGATGTGGAGTTGCTCAGACAACCAGGATGTTGGCTTAGAAGCAGCCATCATTTAAAGAGTGCGTAATAGCTCACTGGTCGAGTGACTCTGCGCCGAAAATGTACCGGGGCTAAACATAACACCGAAGCTGTGGATTGTTCTTACGAACAATGGTAGGAGAGCGTTCTAAGTGCAGTGAAGTCAGACCGTAAGGACTGGTGGAGCGCTTAGAAGTGAGAATGCCGGTATGAGTAGCGAAAGAAGAGTGAGAATCTCTTCCACCGTAAGTCTAAGGTTTCCTGAGGAAGGCTCGTCCGCTCAGGGTTAGTCGGGACCTAAGCCGAGGCCGAAAGGCGTAGGCGATGGATAACAGGTTGATATTCCTGTACCACCTCCTTTCCGTTTGAATGACGGGGGGACGCAGTAGGATAGGGAATCCGCTCCACTGGATGTGAGCGGCCAAGCAGTGAGTGAGATGCATAGGCAAATCCGTGCATCAATCACAAGCTGTGATGGGGAGGGAACTATAGTACCGAAGTTCCTGATTTCACACTGCCAAGAAAAGCCTCTAATGAGGAAAGAGGTGCCCGTACCGCAAACCGACACAGGTAGACGAGGAGAGTATCCTAAGGTGATCGGGAGAACTCTTGTTAAGGAACTCGGCAAAATGACCCCGTAACTTCGGGAGAAGGGGTGCTCCTTCATAGGAGGAGCCGCAGTGAAAAGGCCCAATCGACTGTTTAGCAAAAACACAGGTCTCTGCGAAACCGAAAGGTGAAGTATAGGGGCTGACACCTGCCCGGTGCTGGAAGGTTAAGGGGATGAGTTAGCTTAGGCGAAGCTTTGAACCGAAGCCCCAGTAAACGGCGGCCGTAACTATAACGGTCCTAAGGTAGCGAAATTCCTTGTCGGGTAAGTTCCGACCCGCACGAAAGGTGCAACGAATTGGGCACTGTCTCAACAAGAGACCCGGTGAAATTATACTATGCGTGAAGATGCGCATTACCCGCGACAGGACGGAAAGACCCCGTGGAGCTTTACTGTAGCCTGATATTGAATGTTGGTACAGCTTGTACAGGATAGGTGGGAGCCGTCGATACCGGAGCGCTAGCTTCGGTGGAGGCATCCGTGGGATACCACCCTGGCTGTATTGACATTCTAACCCAGGACCGTAATCCGGTCCGGAGACAGTGTCAGGTGGGCAGTTTGACTGGGGCGGTCGCCTCCCAAAAAGTAACGGAGGCGCCCAAAGGTTCCCTCAGAATGGTTGGAAATCATTCGCAGAGTGCAAAGGCACAAGGGAGCTTGACTGCGAGACCTACAAGTCGAGCAGGGACGAAAGTCGGGCTTAGTGATCCGGCGGTACCGCATGGAAGGGCCGTCGCTCAACGGATAAAAGCTACCCCGGGGATAACAGGCTTATCTCCCCCAAGAGTCCACATCGACGGGGAGGTTTGGCACCTCGATGTCGGCTCATCGCATCCTGGGGCTGTAGTCGGTCCCAAGGGTTGGGCTGTTCGCCCATTAAAGCGGTACGCGAGCTGGGTTCAGAACGTCGTGAGACAGTTCGGTCCCTATCCGTCGTGGGCGTTGGAAATTTGAGGAGAGCTGTCCTTAGTACGAGAGGACCGGGATGGACGCACCGCTGGTGCACCAGTTGTTCCGCCAGGAGCACAGCTGGGTAGCTACGTGCGGAAGGGATAAGTGCTGAAAGCATCTAAGCATGAAGCCCACTTCAAGATGAGATTTCCCATCACTTCGAGTGAGTAAGATTCCTTGTAGACGACAAGGTTGATAGGTCGGAGGTGGAAGCGTGGTGACACGTGCAGCTGACCGATACTAATAAATCGAGGGCTTATCTATCTAAAGCGCAAACGACCGCTTAGACCCGTACGGATAAGACAGATTCTTGGAAAAGGCGATTAGCCTTTGTAGAAAAGATGACTTATACGCTAGGGTCTGGGAGTTGGAGCTGGAAGCCAGTTCAAGCGCAAACACGTGATCAGGCACGATGTCGTAATTCTTATCTAGTTTTGAAGGTACTCCTTCAACAAAACAATAGTATGGCGGTTTTGGCGAAGAGGTCACACCTGTTCCCATGCCGAACACAGAAGTTAAGCTCTTCAGCGCCGATGGTAGTCGGGGTTTCACCCCCGCAAGAGTAGGACGCCGCCATGCATTTCAAAAATAAACCCAGAAGATCAATTCTTCTGGGTTTATTTTTCGTCTAAAGGCTTAATTTTAATTTTGTTTCGTTTTCCTTCTTCTTGAATCATTCGGTGTAGTTGGATAACGACAATGCCATTACGGTAAGTGGCCTGCATGCGATCTCCTCGTACAGGGTAAGGGAGCTCTACTTTTCGTTCAAATGTGCCCTGGAGGATTTCTTCTTGTATACACTGTTTCTGAGCGGTTTGTAGAGATATGATGCCTTTAATTTCTAGTATAGAGTAATCCACAAAGATATCTAGGTCATCTAGGTTTTCTAATCCTGGTACATTCACCAGTAGCAAAAGTTCATTGTCCGATTTGTACATATTGATTTGAGGGATAGTTGGTTTTAGAATGCCTTCAAATTCTCCCCAAAAATCTTCCCCAAAAAATCGGTCCATGTTCTGACGCCAGTTATTCATATTTTGGAAAGGGTCCATCTTAATTCGCTCCTTTTGGATCTATTAATGGTGCTTTTGGTGCTCTTTCTCTGTCCTTTTTCCATTTATAACAAAAAGAAAGTAGAAATTAATTGAGAATTATTAATGGATTGCGCTATAGTGTATGCATAAGAGGTAAAGTGGGTGAATGTCCCGTATTTGGGAAATAAACAATTATTAGTTCCAAGAGAGGAGTCGGTCTCGTTTTTATGGAGAATCTGTTAGAGAACAGTTGGGCAATGGTGTTGATTATTTTAGTAGTCAATATCGTATATGTATCGTTTTTAACGATTCGAACGATCTTTACTCTAAAAGGTCAGCGTTATTGGGCAGCCTTTATTAGTGTATTTGAAATTACAGTTTATATTGTAGGCCTTGGTCTTGTGCTTGATAACCTCGATCAAATTCAAAACGTCGTTGCCTATGCTTTAGGATTTGGTTTAGGTGTTATTGTAGGAATGAAAATTGAAGAAAAGCTTGCTCTGGGATATATTACGGTAAATGTCATTTCATCTAATCCGGATATTGAGTTTACTAAAAAATTGAGAGACAAAGGTTATGGTGTAACGAGTTGGTTTGCTTACGGTATGGAAGGGGATCGTCTGGCCATGCAAATCCTTACACCTCGTAAGTATGAATTGTCCTTATATGAAACCATTAAAAATATTGACTCTAAAGCCTTTATTGTCGCTTACGAACCAAAGCAAATTCGGGGCGGTTTCTGGGTGAAACAAGTAAGGAAAGGGAAGCTGAACAAAGATGGGTAAACAAAAGAAACGGTTTACAGTAGAAGAAGGCGATACCATTGATTCTGTGCTTAATACAATGAAAGAAGAAGGCTATACACCTATTCGCCGTGTAGAAGAGCCGATCTTTCAGGAACATATTGAAAATGGTGAGAAGAAAGTAGAGCCGATTGGAAGCAAGATCGTGTTTGATGCTGTAAAACAAAACTAATGCGAACGATAGTATAACAATTGAATAAAACGTTCGGAAAATGTTGCTTTTTTCCCTGACTATTGGTACTATACGAATAGACAGTCATGGTTTGTCCGGGAGGTAGGACAAGCTAAGAACGTGACAAGTGAGCCTATTATCTTTTTATCCATAGATAATAGGCCCTTTTATTTAATGGGAGGATGATGATTGTGATTGAACGTTATACACGACCTGAAATGGGTGCTATTTGGACGGATGAAAATAAGTATAAAGCTTGGTTAGAGGTCGAAATTTTAGCATGTGAAGCATGGAGTGAACTAGGGTACATACCATCGGATGATGTTCAACGACTTCGTGAAAATGCCTCGTTTGATACGAACCGTATACTAGAAATTGAACAGGAAACTCGTCACGATGTTGTGGCCTTTACACGTGCTGTATCCGAGACGCTTGGGGAAGAGCGTAAATGGGTTCATTATGGTCTGACTTCGACGGATGTTGTCGATACGGCCTTATCTTATTTGTTGAAACAGGCGAATGATCTTATACGTCATGATTTACAGACATTTATTGATATCCTAGCTGATAAAGCGAAAGAGCATAAGTATACTGTTATGATGGGACGTACTCACGGAGTTCATGCCGAACCGACTACATTTGGATTAAAGCTTGCTCTATGGTACGAAGAGATGAAGCGCAATCTAGAACGCTTTGAGATGGCTGCTCATAATATTGAATTTGGGAAGCTCTCAGGTGCTGTTGGAACTTATGCGAACATTGACCCATTTGTTGAAGAATACGTTTGTGAGAAGCTTGGATTGACGCCTGCCCCTGTCTCCACTCAAACACTTCAGCGAGATCGTCATGCGCACTATCTTTCTACGCTATCCTTAATTGCGACATCTATTGAGAAATTTGCAGTCGAAATTCGTGGTTTACAAAAATCTGAAACCCGAGAAGTTGAGGAGTTCTTTGCTAAAGGACAAAAAGGGTCCTCTGCAATGCCTCACAAGCGAAATCCGATTGGTTCTGAGAATATGACGGGCCTTGCAAGAGTAGTGAGAGGTCATATGCTTACAGCTTACGAGAACGTTCCTCTTTGGCACGAGAGAGACATCTCCCATTCATCAGCTGAGCGCATTATCCTACCTGATTCTACAATCGCACTTAATTATATGTTGAATCGTTTTAGTAAAATCGTGAAGAACCTGACCGTTTATGAAGACAATATGAAGAAGAATATGGACAAGACATACGGGTTAATCTTCTCTCAACGAGTCTTGTTATCTCTTATTGATACAGGGATGTCTAGGGAAGAGGCTTATGACATTGTACAACCAAAGGCTATGGATGCTTGGGAAAGAGGTGTGCAGTTCCGTGAACTTGTTGAAGAGGATGAACGGATTACTAGCGCTTTAAGTGAAGAGAAGTTGGATGAGTGTTTTGATGCAACCTATCATTTGAAAAATGTTGACCATGTGTTTGAGCGAATTGGCTTAAGCTAACACTCTATAAAAGCCAAAATGGATACAAAAAAGCTATGGCAGTTGCCATAGCTTTTTTTGTGTCTACTTTTTCTTTATATTGGCTGCTTTTGCATCCTGATTTAAGGCAATCAGTAAGGACCAGCACATAAACAGGAGTATAAAGGCGAACGGGAAGGCGGAAACAATGGCGGCTGTTTGTAGCGCACCGAGGCCTCCTGCTCCTAGTAATACTGCTGCAGTAGCTGCTTGGATAACACCCCAGCTTAACTTCACAACGTTTGGTGGGTTTAAGCTACCGTTTGTTGTTTGCATTCCTAGAACGAATGTTGCTGAGTCAGCAGATGTAATGAAGAATGTGCTGATTAGTAAGATTCCGATAACCGTTAGGATGATTCCCATTGGTAAACCTTCAAATGTACCAAATAGAGCTTGTTCTGTTGGTAAGTCGATTAGACTTGTGTTTCCATCTAATGCTTGACGAAGACTTGTTCCTCCGAATACAGCGAACCAAAATGCACTGAAGATACTTGGTCCAAGAAGTACACCCATGATAAATTCACGAATTGTACGTCCTTTTGATACACGTGCAATAAATGTACCAACAAACGGTGACCAAGAAATAAACCAAGCCCAGTAGAAGACCGTCCATCCTTGAATCCAATCGTTTTGGTCAGAGCTTAAAGGTGCCATTTGGAATGACATCATTGGTAAGTTCTGAATATAAGAACCTAATGTTGTTGTAAAAGTGTTCATAATGAATACAGTAGGACCTAATATAAGCGTCATTGCAATTAGACCAACTGCTAATACAATGTTCGTATTACTTAAGTACTTAATACCTTTACTTAAGCCACTCCATGCTGAAATCATAAAGAGCACTGTTACAATCGCAATAATGATGAACTGGGTGAATTTCGTATTTTCAATTGGAGATATATACGCTAGCCCGCCTGCGATTTGGGTAGCACCAAGTCCAAGGGATGTAGCTACACCAAATATTGTAGCAAATACAGCGATAACATCGATAACTGTACCAAGTGTTCCTTTTGTTGCTTTCTCACCTAATAGCGGTTCGAAAGTTGCACTAATAACACCAGGTGCTTTACGACGGAATTTGAAATAACCGATCGCAAGAGCAATCACTGTGTAGATGGCCCATACGTGAAAGCCCCAGTGGAAGAATGCGTAGCGAAGAGCTTTCTTAGCTGCTTCAGTTGTTTCGGCATCTCCAGTTGGTGGAGTTGCAAAGTGTGCTAATGGTTCAGCTGAACCCCAGAATACAAGGCCAATTCCCATACCAGCACTAAATAACATAGCGAACCATGTAATTGTTTTATATTCTGGTTTATCGTTAGGTTGTCCTAACTTTAGCTTCCCATAAGGGCTGACTACTAAATAAATAGAGAAGATTAGAAATATAGATACAGTGAGTAAGTAAAACCAACCGAATTTGTCGGTAAGAAATCCTTGGATCTCTCCAGAAACAGCTTGTAAGTTACTTGGCGAAATCGTTCCCCAAAGAACAAAGACTGCTGAAATAGCGAGTGATATCCAAAAAACAGGAGTTACCTTATTCATCGAATCCCCTTCCTGATACAAATGTAATTATTTGTTTAGTTTAAACTGTACATTTGGTATAAACGTTTTGTTCCGAATATAAGTGTAACATTTTTTTAAGAATCGTCAATAAATAATTACTTAGCTGGTAGTATACTATTAAAAATTGAAGGAATTGGAATTATGCTGGGTAGGTCAGGGGTTGTCTGTATGGTAAACATACCCCGCCTCAGAGAATGTAAACCCCTACTATTAATATTATTAAACATTACGTTCTACTAGATCTGACGGGTCGTAGTATTTTGGTTTCAACGATTAAAATCTACCTTATTTTCTACCATATTATATTGAAATAACTAAAAGTATGGATGTAATGAAGGCGAACGAATTTAGTGTAATTTAATTTAAATGTTCGTGTATTGTTGATTTATTTAAGGAGTATTGTTAGAGTATAAGTATAAATGAAAAGAACGATGTACCTCATATAATCTCGGGGATAAGGCCCGTAAGTTTCTACCTGACTACCTTAAATGGTCGGACTATGAGGGAAGATTGGACACAAGTGTACCTATTACATATAGATGTGATTGGACTTATTCGTGCGCCTATTATCTTCTCTCAAATTGAGATGAGATAATAGGCGCTTTTTTTATACGTAGAAACTAGGGGGAGAAGTCACCGTTACTTTTAAATAGGAAAGGAAGAATACAAATGGCTGATGTAGGTGTAGTGATGGGCAGTTTATCAGACTGGGAAACGATGAAACATACTTGCTTCATGTTAGAGCATCTTGGTGTGTCGTATGAGAAAGGAATTCTGTCAGCTCACCGTACTCCAGAAGATATGTTCGAATACGCAGACGGGGCGCGGAGTAAGGGACTAAAGGTTATTATTGCTGGGGCTGGGGGCGCGGCGCATTTGCCAGGCATGGTTGCTTCTAAAACAACTCTACCGGTTATTGGAGTGCCTGTTCAATCGAAATTAGATGGTTGGGACTCGTTGTTGTCAATCGTTCAAATGCCAGGAGGAATCCCTGTAGCCACCGTGGCTGTAGGTACGGCTGGAGCCAAAAATGCTGGCATTCTGGCCGCTGAAATATTAGCCGTATTTGACCACGATTTAGCTAATCGATTGAAAGCTTACCGGGATGAACTTAAAGAAAACGTTGAAGAGATGAGGGGGCAACTCTATGAATCAAGCAATCTTACCTAACGCTACTATTGGCATACTTGGAGGAGGACAGCTTGGCCGTATGATGGCTGTGGCCGCAAAGCAAATGGGATATAGAATTGCGGTGCAAGATCCTGTAAAGAATGGCTCTTGTGCTCAGGTTGCAGATATCCATATTCCTTCTGCTTTAGATAGTCTTGAAGGAGCAAAGAAGCTTGCTGAAGTGAGTGAGGTTATAACGTATGAATTTGAGAACGTAGACCTTTCGTTAGCCAAGTATTTAGTTGAGCAGGGGAAGCTTCCTCAAGGTGTTGAAGCACTAGAAGTTACACAGAACCGTGGGAGGGAGAAGAAGCGGCTTGAACAAGCAGGCGTTCCTGTAGCTCCGTATCGACTACTTGATAAAACCGATGATCTCCAGGAAGCGGTTGATTCGATTGGTTTTCCTTGTGTAATTAAAACGGTTGAAGGTGGTTACGACGGCAAGGGGCAGTTTCGTATAAGGAGCAAGGAAGATGTGAACGAAGCACAACGTTTCCTTAAAGATCATGGAGGTTGCATATTGGAAAGCTGGTTACCGTTCGATACAGAAGTTTCTGTCATTATGACAAGAGGGATGGACGGTGATATTGCCGTATTCCCTATGCCAGCTAACCTTCATGAACATCATATGCTACGAGAAAGTGTAGTACCTGCATCTGTATCTAGTGAAGTATTGGATAAAGCAAGGACGTACGCGGTGCGAATAGCTGCCTACTTAGGTGTAGTCGGAACGTTTGCTGTCGAGATGTTTGTAGTGGGAGAGGATGTTTACGTTAATGAGATGGCACCTCGCCCTCATAATTCGGGCCACTTTACGATAGAAGCTTGTAATGTATCTCAGTTTGAACAACATATTCGGGCCATTTGTGGATTGCCTCTTCTAAATATAGACACACCCTATGCGGCGGTGATGAGAAATATTATCGGGACAGAGGCAGAAAGCTACGGCATAAACGCTCATCACTTTTTCGATTGTCACGTTCATTTGTATGGGAAAGACAAGGTTAAACCCATGCGCAAGATGGGTCACGTGACAGCAATCGGTAAAACGGTTGAAGAAGCTAAAGAAAAATTAGACCAAGACCAGGTTGTACTTGGCACCAGGGGGTAGCGGAATGAAAGGTTCATTACTATACGAAGGAAAAGCGAAGAAAGTGTATTCCCTAATCGGAGAAGAGTATGAATTGATTCTGGAGTATAAAGATGAAGCAACGGCTTTTAACGGAAAGAAACATCAGACATTTCGAGGAAAAGGTCGATTGAACAATTTAATTTCAGCCCATGTATTTTCCTATTTAAAGTTAGCTGGAATTCCGACACATTTTATCCAGACGCTTTCGGACACAGAACAGCTCGTGAAGCAATCGCAAATTATTCCGCTCGAGGTCGTGGTCAGAAATGTTGCAGCTGGTAGCATGACGCGTCGCCTCGGTTTAGAAGAAGGGACAGAACTCCCTAAGCCAATTGTAGAATTTTATTATAAGAGTGATGACCTCGATGATCCCTTTATAAATGATGAACATGCACGCTTCTTAGCAAAAATAGACCAAAGTGATTTGGACCATATAAAAGCAGCTGCCCTTAGGGTTAATCACCATTTGCATGTCATGTTCAGTGAGATTGAGCTTCGATTAATCGACTTTAAATTGGAGTTTGGACGTCTCCATGACGGCTCCATTGTGCTATCTGATGAAATTTCGCCTGACACATGCCGCCTATGGGATCAGACTACGAACCGAAAAATGGATAAAGATGTGTTCCGCAATGATATAGGGGATCTTGTTGAAATTTATGAAATTATTTTAAAGCGTCTGGAGGCGATCGTTCATGTATAAAGTGTATGTTTACGTAACGTTGAAAGAGGGAGTTCTTGATCCGCAGGGGAAGGCCATCCAGGAATCGATGCATTCGTTAGCTTATGATGAGGTTGAGGGCGTTCGAGTTGGGAAGTATTTTGAACTGACAGTAAGGGATACAGGAGAGATTGACAAACGTGTAAATGAGCTATGTGATCGATTGCTTGCCAATCCTGTCATTGAAGAATACCGCTATACTTTAGAGGAGGTCGTTCCCAATTGAAGTTCGCCGTAATCGTGTTTCCAGGATCAAACTGTGACCGAGATATGTTTGATGCAGTACGGTCTCAATTAAAAGAAGATGTAGAGATGGTCTCCTCTTCTACAACTGACTTGTCCAACTTCGACGCGATCCTTTTGCCTGGTGGGTTCTCACATGGAGATTACTTACGCTCAGGCGCTATGGCAAGTGTTGCTCCGGTTGTTCGCGCGATTCAGGACGAAGCAGATAAAGGAACCTTTATTCTAGGCGTATGCAACGGATTTCAGATCCTTTTAGAAGCTGGGCTACTTCCTGGAGCCATGCTTCCAAATCGTGACCTAGCTTTCATATGTAAAACAGACCTTGTTCGTGTAGCAAATAACAATACGGTATTCACGAACCTTTATGAAGAAGGAGCGACTTTGAAGCTACCAATTGCTCACGGGGAAGGCAACTATTATTGCGATGAAGCAACTTACCGTCGTCTTGTAGATCATGATCAAATTCTATTTACTTATGAAAACAACCCAAATGGCTCCGTCTATGATATAGCCGGTATTTGTAATGAAAGAGGAAACGTTCTTGGTATGATGCCACACCCGGAACGTGCAGTTGAGGCACTTCTTGGTTCAGAAGATGGTTTGAAGTTATTTCAATCAATGGTAGCGAATTGGAGGGGAACGCATGTACAACACACTTGATTTGAGTCCGTCGCGAATAGAAGAAGAACAACTCTATAAGGAAATGGGACTAAGTGATTCTGAGTTTGCCCTAATGAAAAACGTGCTTGGGCGTGTACCGAACTACACCGAAACAGGCCTCTTCTCTGTCATGTGGTCCGAACACTGCAGTTACAAAAACTCAAAGCCATTGTTGAAACACTTCCCAACGAAGGGTCCACACGTTTTACAAGGGCCTGGTGAAGGAGCCGGCGTCGTTGATATAGGTGACAATCAGGCGGTTGTATTTAAGATGGAAAGCCATAATCACCCTTCTGCTATTGAACCGTATCAAGGTGCAGCGACAGGTGTTGGTGGTATCTTGCGTGATGTGTTCTCCATGGGAGCTCGTCCGATCGCTCTACTGAATTCCCTCCGGTTTGGAGAACTAACAACAGAACGGATGAAGTATTTATTTAAGGAAGTTGTGCACGGTATAGCTGGGTATGGAAACTGTGTCGGGGTTCCTACTGTGGGTGGAGAAGTTCAGTTTGATCGCTGTTACGAAGGCAACCCACTTGTGAATGCGATGTGTGTTGGATTAATTGATCAACGAGACGTTCAGAAAGGGATTGCGGCAGGAGTTGGAAATACTGTGATGTACGCCGGGGCGCCAACGGGTCGAGATGGTATTCACGGAGCAACGTTCGCTTCAGAGGAATTATCAGATGCTTCAGCTAGTAAACGCCCATCTGTTCAGGTCGGTGACCCTTTTATGGAGAAACTACTCATTGAAGCGTGTCTAGACGTCATCCACTGTGATGCTCTTGTCGGCATACAGGATATGGGCGCAGCTGGGTTAACGTCTTCTGCTAGTGAGATGGCCGGTAAAGCTGGTACTGGAATCCGAATGAATTTAGACAACGTTCCACAGCGCGAGGAGAATATGACGGCTTATGAAATGATGCTCTCAGAATCGCAAGAAAGAATGCTTCTCGTCGTTGAGAAGGGACGTGAAGAAGAAGTTGCAGAGATCTTTGAACGGTACAGCTTACATGCAGTTTCGATTGGTGAAGTCATTGAGGAGCGTGTGTTGCGGCTAGAACATGAAGGTAGAGTCGTAGCTGATGTTCCTGTAGATGCGCTAGCTGAAGAAGCTCCTGTTTATGTACAAGAAGAGGTTGAGCCTGCTTATATTGAAGAATACAGAAATATTATCTATCGTCCGGAAGTGGAAGATATGGGCGAAATGCTAACCACGCTACTCAAGCAGCCTACGATTGCAAGCAAGGAATGGGTGTATGAGCAGTATGACCATATGGTTCAAACGAATACGGTTGTCGCACCAGGTTCTGATGCAGCCGTGGTTCGTGTGAAAGGGACAGAGAAGGCCTTAGCGATGACAACGGATTGTAACTCTCGCTATATTCACTTAGATCCGTACCTTGGAGGACAAATTGCTGTGGCTGAAGCGGCCAGGAATATCGTTTGCTCCGGGGGGCGTCCGTTGGCCCTAACTGATTGCTTGAATTTCGGCAGTCCAGAAATTCCAGAAACGTACTGGAAGATGAAGCAATCCGTACTTGGTATGAGCGAAGCGTGTACGACGCTCTCCACACCTGTCATTAGCGGGAACGTATCCTTGTACAACGAATCGAATGGAGTATCTGTTTACCCTACCCCTGTTGTTGGAATGGTTGGGTTAATTGAAGACCTTTCACATATTACGCGTCAAAGCTTTCAAGAGCGTGGAGATCTGATCTACGTAATTGGTGAGGCAAATCCAGAGTTTAGCGGAAGTGAACTGCAAAAGGTGTTAGAAGACGCTTACTTTGGACCTTGTCCGAAGCTTGATTTAGAAGTTGAGAAGAGAAGGCAAGAAGAAGTGCTCTCTGCTATTCAACAAGGACTCATTCGTTCTGCTCATGATATTGCTGAAGGGGGGCTTGGCGTGGCACTTGCTGAATCCTTATTTGAACACGACCTTGGTTGTGATGTCTCACTAAGTGGAGATCCGCTTACGGAACTCTTTAGTGAAACGCAATCTCGTTATGTCGTATCTGTACCTGGAGAACATCAGAAGGCGTTTGAATCAGTCGTTAGCGATGCAGTCTATCTCGGTGTGGTAACAGATCATCAACATTACTGTGTGAAACATGAGGGAGAAGATGTGATCTCTTTATTTACGCCTGATCTTAAGAAAGCTTGGAAGGAGGCTATTCCGTGCCAACTGAAATCAAAGGATTAAACGAAGAGTGCGGTGTGTTCGGTGTATGGGGCCATGAAGATGCTGCGCATTTGACTTATTATGGCCTTCACAGCCTTCAACATCGTGGCCAGGAAGGTGCTGGCATCATTGCTACCGATGGTGAGCAACTTCGTCTTGAGAAAGGGCTTGGCTTGATCACAGAGGTGTTTGAAGAGGAGCGATTCGATCGCCTTGAAGGTCATGGCGCCATTGGCCATGTTCGCTACGCCACACAAGGTGGCGGGGGATATGAAAATGTCCAGCCTCTTGTTTTTCGATCTCAGACAGGAAGCCTTGCTTTGGCGCATAATGGCAATCTTGTTAACGCTCATGCTTTAAAGCATCAGTTAGAAGCTCAAGGAAGTATTCTGCAAACGACCTCAGATACAGAAGTAGTGGCTCATCTTATAAAAAGAAGCGGTTACTTACCGCTTAAAGAGAGTATTATGCAATCACTGGCTATGCTGAAGGGTGCTTACGCTTTTGTAATGATGACCGAAGAGCAACTGTTTGTGGCCTTAGATCCTAAAGGGTTACGACCTCTTTCAATTGGAAAGTTAGGAGATGCTTACGTTGTTTCCTCTGAAACATGTGCGTTAGATGTTGTAGGAGCAGACTATATCAGAGAAGTCGATCCTGGTGAATTGATTACGATTGATAAAGATGGACTTCACTCCGATCGTTTCTCAGAGCCGCTTCAGCGGACGCTTTGTTCAATGGAGTATGTCTACTTTTCTCGACCTGACAGCAACTTAGATGGTGTGAATGTACACTCAGCGAGAAAGAGGATGGGGAAGGAACTTGCGAAAGAAGCGCCTATCGAAGCAGATGTTGTGACAGGAGTGCCTGATTCTAGTATCTCCGCAGCGATTGGGTTTGCTGAACAGTCAGGGATCCCTTATGAATTAGGGCTGATCAAGAATCGGTACGTAGGCCGCACATTTATTCAACCGTCTCAGGAATTGAGAGAGCAAGGTGTGAAGATGAAGCTGTCCCCGGTTAGAGGGATTGTAGAAGGGAAGCGCGTCGTCATGGTGGATGACTCAATCGTAAGGGGAACAACGAGTCGTCGTATTATTCAAATGTTGAAAGACGCAGGCGCTAAAGAGGTACACGTGCGAATCGGTGCTCCTCCACTTAAGAACCCGTGTTATTACGGCATTGATACGTCAACGAAAGCAGAGCTTATTGCAGGGCACCACAGTGTAGAAGAGATCCGGGAGATGATTGGTGCAGATAGCCTTGCCTTTTTATCAGTAGAGGGGCTGCAGGAGGCGATTGGGTCGCCTAAAGATTCTCTTCGCCACGGACAATGTCAGGCGTGCTTTACCGGAAGTTATCCGACTGAGATCTTTCCAAATACGGTTCATCCATACGAGAAAGTATAACGAGGTGATGAAATGAGAGAGTTATACAAAGAAGCGGGCGTTAATGTGGAAGCGGGATATGAGGCTGTTGAAGGAATGAAGAAACATGTCGCCAGAACGAAGCGTGCTGGTGTAATGGGAGGCGTTGGTGGATTTGGTGGACTGTTTGACTTAGCCAAGACGTCTTATCAGAATCCTGTTCTCGTCTCAGGCACAGACGGAGTGGGCACAAAGTTAAAACTAGCGATAGATTTAAAGCGACATGATACGATAGGGATAGACGCGGTGGCAATGTGTGTAAATGACATTATCGTGCAAGGTGCTGAACCATTATTCTTCTTGGATTATATTGCTTGTGGTAATAACGTTCCCGAGCGGATTGAGGCTATTGTAAAAGGAATTGCAGATGGGTGCGAACAAGCCGGATGTGCACTGATTGGCGGTGAGACTGCTGAAATGCCAGGTATGTATAAAGAAGATGATTATGATGTGGCAGGATTTGTTGTAGGGGCGGTAGAGAAAGAAGAACTTATTACAGGTGAAGCGGTTCAAGAGGGTGACCGGATCATAGGCCTTGCTTCGAGTGGAATTCATTCGAATGGTTACTCCCTCATAAGAAAGTGGATCGAGAATCATGACTTAGACCTTTCCGACCACTATGGGGTTTTTCCAGTGTCCCTTGGGGAAACGCTGCTTACTCCGACAAAAATCTATGCTAAAGCGATCAAGGCTTTGAACACTGCGATTGAGGTTAAAGGGATGGCCCATATTACAGGTGGAGGCTTTGAAGAGAACATACCTAGAATGCTCCCTGAAGGGTTTGGTGTATCTATTCAAAGAGGATCTTGGACGCCTCCGGTGATTTTTGATTTTCTAATGGATAAGACCTATGCATCGTCTGAAGAAATGTACAGTGTGTTTAATATGGGAATCGGGATGGCTGTTGTCATAGGTGAGGAAGATGTTGAAACGGCTCTTGCGCAATTAGAGGAAGCCGGAGAAGAAGCTTGGGTGATTGGGAGCGTGACCAAGGGAGAAGGAGTGGCGTATAGATGATGGATGGCCCAGTTTCAATAGCCGTTTTCGCTTCTGGGAGTGGCTCGAACTTTGAAGCGCTTGTTGAGCGTGCTGGTGAAGACTCTATCTATGAAGTGGGCCTGCTTGTCTGTGATCAACCTGAAGCAGCTGTGATCGAGAAAGCTAGACGATTTGGCATAGACGTCTTCTCTTTTTGTTCCAAAGATTATCCTGATAAAGCTACATTTGAATCAGTGATCTTGCAGAAGCTGAGGGATAAATCAATTGAGTGGTGTGTGTTAGCGGGTTATATGAGATTAATTGGCCCTACTCTTCTGAGAGCATACGAAGGAAAGATTATTAACATCCATCCATCACTGCTTCCGGCATTTCCAGGGAAAGATGCGATTGGTCAAGCTCTAGATGCAAAGGTGAAAGTAACCGGCGTTACCATTCATGTCGTCGATGAAGGGATAGACACGGGCCCGGTTATTGAGCAGATTCCTGTGCGAATAGAAGGAGATCGAACCAGGCTTCAACATGATATTCAGCGCGTTGAACACGAATTGTACCCAACCGTCGTCAAACAATGTATTAAAGGGGAGAAAGCAACATGACAGAGAAAAAGCGTGCATTATTAAGTGTATCGAATAAAACGGGCATCGTAGAATTTGCCAACCAACTTGCAACTATTGGGTATGAACTTGTTTCGACAGGAGGCACAAAGCGTACGTTAGAAGAAGCGGGGCTGCCTGTGCGTTCTATATCCGACATTACCGATTTCCCTGAAATTATGGATGGAAGAGTGAAAACCCTTCATCCGAATGTCCATGCTGGTCTGTTAGCGAAACGGAACCAACGAGAGCACCTTGAACAGCTGGATGATTTACATATTGATTTAATTGATCTTGTCGTTGTGAACCTTTATCCCTTTAAAGAAACCATATCAAAAGAGGGGATAACAGAAGAAGAGGCGATTGAAAATATTGATATTGGCGGGCCAACCATGCTTCGTGCTGCCGCGAAGAATTTCGAAGGGGTTACCGTGCTTGTGAACCCAGATGATTATGTTGAAGTACTGCCTTATTTAAAAGAGGATGAAGTTCCATACAATGTTCGCAAAAATCTGGCTGCCAAAGTGTTTAACCATACGGCAAGTTACGATGCGTACATCGCAAACTATTTCAATGAATTATTAGAAGATGAAACACCAGCTCAACAAACGAATACGTATGAACTTGTGCAATCGCTTCGTTACGGAGAGAACCCTCACCAGGATGCTGCCTTTTATAGAGACCCTCTTTATAAAGGTGCATCCATTGCTAATGCTGAACAGCTGAATGGAAAAGAACTCTCCTATAACAACATACAAGATGCCAACGCTGCGTTATCTATGGTTCTCGATTTCACGCAACCGGCTGCTATTGCTGTAAAGCATATGAACCCTTGTGGAGTTGGGGAAGGTGACACCATTTATTCTGCGTTTGAGCGCGCTTATGAAGCGGACCCGATTTCCATTTTCGGCGGGATTATCGCGGTTAACCGTGAAGTTGATCGAGATACAGCGCTACGAATGAAAGAAATCTTCCTCGAAATCATTATCGCTCCTTCTTTCTCAGAAGAGGCGCTAGAAGTACTAAAAGAGAAGAAAAACTTACGCCTGTTGAAACTCGATCTTAATGAAGAAAGTGGAGCATCAAAGCTTGTCACAAGTGTTCGCGGCGGTGTGCTCGTACAAGATACGGATGAGGGAACTCTTAACGATGTATCCATCTCCATTCCAACTGATCGTCGTCCGACAGATCAAGAATGGGAAGACTTACAGCTTGCTTGGAAAGTTGTGAAACACGTGAAATCAAATGCGATTGTTCTAGCCAAAAATCATCGTACCGTAGGTGTTGGAGCGGGTCAGATGAACAGAGTTGGAGCCGCAAATATAGCGATTGAACAAGCTGGCGAGCACTGTCACGGAGCAGCACTCGGGAGCGATGCATTCTTCCCGATGCCAGATACGGTCGAAGCTGCGGCTAAAGCTGGCGTAACAGCTATTATTCAGCCTGGAGGATCTAAACGAGATCAAGATTCCATTGATGCTTGTAACGAGCATGGCATTACGATGGTCTTAACAGGTATGCGTCATTTCAAACACTAAAGAGGGGTGAGGTCATGAATGTATTGGTTATTGGTCGTGGTGGAAGAGAGCATAGTATTGTTCGAAAGTTAGCGGTGAGTGAACGAGTGGATACAATCTTTGTAGCCCCTGGAAATGCTGGGATGACAGAAGCTACGCCTGTATCGATCTCTGAACAAGACAGTGAAGCTCTTATAGCGTTTGCTAAGCAAAATGAAGTCGCTTGGACAATCGTAGGCCCTGAAGTTCCTTTGCTAAATGGCGTTGTCAATGCTTTTAGGGAAGAGGGTCTTACCATTTTCGGACCGACCAAAGAGGCGGCTCTTATCGAGGGAAGTAAGGCATTTGCAAAAGAAGTTATGGCCAGTAGCGGTACACCGACTGGAGACTACCGCACGTTCTCTGTTGAAGAAGAAGCCATTTCATATCTTGAGTCAGTCGATTTCCCAGTTGTCATTAAAGCCAATGGACTTGCTGCTGGTAAAGGAGTTGTCATTGCAAAAGATGAACAAGAAGCTCATCAAACCATTCGCGGGATGCTTGGAGAAGAGCGATTTGGGGATGCTGGGAAAACGGTCGTTATTGAGGAATTTCTAGAAGGTGAAGAGTTTTCATTAATGGCTTTTGTGGATGGTCGGGATGTGTACCCGATGATTCCTGCTCAAGATTATAAGCGGGCATTTGACGATGACCTAGGGCCTAACACAGGTGGAATGGGAGCTTATGCCCCATCTGAGAACATCCCCCTAAGTGAGGTGGAACGTGCAGTTGGATCCATTCTAAAACCTGTAGCTAAAGCTCTTGTTGACCAGGGGCGTTCGTTTACAGGCATACTCTATGCAGGTTGTATTCTGACTGAGGAAGGTGCGAAAGTCATTGAATTTAATGCCAGGTTCGGTGATCCTGAAACCCAAGTTGTTCTGCCGCTATTAGAGAATGACTTAATTCAGGTGATGGAGGATGTCGCTGCTGGACGTGATCCAAAGATTCAATGGAAGCAAGCAACTTGTGCTGGAGTTGTTGTTGCATCTGTTGGATACCCAGGTTCTTATGAAAAAGGGCATCCTCTGCCGCAACTTGAAGAAACCTCGTCTTCTTTCTCTATTTATGCAGGAGTAAGAGAGGAACAAGGCAACCTGGTGTCAGACGGCGGCCGCGTCATGCTTGTCGGCTCTGTTCAACCTACCCTCGAGGAAGCCACGGCTCATGTATACAAAAGTCTTAAACCGGTCACAAGTCCGTATTTCTTTTACCGAACAGATATCGCGCGTCCTAAGACTATGTCTTCTTCTTCTGAATATAAATAAAGAGGATGGCCACAATACTACCGATAATTGTGGCGATAACAAACGTCATATCGGTTAGGTATTCCATGATATTCATGACACTTCATTCCTTTCTATACGGAAATTTGGGCTGGCCCAGGCGTTATGTCGCTTGGGCCAGCTTTTTTTGCATGAAGAGTCGCCTGCGCTTTTCATGGGATCTAGCTCCGGGGGCTAGGGCCTAGCGAGATAAGCAAGCTGACTGCAGTCCGCTACGCGAACTTCCGCCAGCTTGCTTATCCGGCCCCACACGAGGTGGGGTCGTTCGACGTTGCCACAGGACGTGGCGAACTTAGTCGAACTTCCTCATTTACTTGACCAACCCGCCTGCGCTTTTCATGAGATCTAGCTCCGGCGGGTAAGGGCTAGCGAGATAAGCAATCTACCTCCAATCTGCTACGCAGACTTACAGTAGCTTGCTTATCCGTACGCCCTTGACCAACCCGCCTGCGCTTTTCATGAGATCTAGCTCCGGGGGCTAGGGCCTAGCGAGATAAGCAATCTGACTGCAGTCCGCTACGCGAACTTCCGTCAGCTTGCTTATCCGTACGGCCCTGGGCAAGCCCCCTGCGCTTTTCATGATGGATTGAAAGTGCTCTCTTCGTCTTCTCTATCCTGCTGGTTGTTCTTTGTTTCTTCCATCATGGCTACGACTGGGCAGTAGCGAACGATGCCTTCGGCCACTTTCATGGATGCTAACATGATCATCATCCAGTTGCCGTCTCTCCATGGTTTTCGTACCATTTTTGCCGTGGAGAAAGAGAGTAGTGTTAAGCCGAGTGTGATGCGAATCATTGCGTTGATAATGCCGATGTTTGGACGTACCATTTTTTTACTCATTCCCTTCAAAACGTTAATGCAGTAAATGTTTGCGTGTGTTACGATAGTAAAAAAGATGACAAGCTTTTACATTCAAATAGATGGAGTGATGGACGATGAATGAACACCGTTACCGATGGCGCAATCGACAACTCCGTGAACATGTAGCAGTAGTAGATGGTGCGCATGCTCCGTCGATCGTGTTAACCAATGCCACGTATTTAAACGTTTACTTAAAACAATGGATGGAAGCAAATATATGGATTTACGACGATCGCATTGTCTATGTGGGTGATGCACTTCCTGAGTCTGATGAAGCTACCGAAATCGTGGACTGCACAGGGCAGTATCTCGTTCCGGGCTACATCGAACCACATGCCCATCCTTTTCAGTTATATAATCCCCACCGTTTAGCTCAATATGCATTACAAACTGGAACAACCACGTTAATCAACGATAACTTAGTGTTGCTTTTTTTATTACACAAAAAGAAAGCGTTTTCTTTATTGGAAGACTTAAATGATGTGCCGGCTTCGATGTATTGGTGGAGCCGTTTTGACTCCCAATCAGCTCTTCAACAAGAGGATCATTTCCTTAGTGACGAAGATGTTCAGGATTGGCTTGAGCATGATGCTGTTATACAGGGCGGCGAACTAACGGGTTGGCCAGGTGTACTAAAGGATGATGATCGTGTATTGCATTGGATGCAAGAGACCAAGCGCAAACGAAAGCCTATTGAGGGGCATTTTCCTGGTGCATCGGAGAAGACGCTTACGAAGATGAAGCTCCTTGGAACCGATTCCGATCATGAATCAATGACTGGGGAAGAGGTATGGAATCGAATCCGACTTGGGTATATGACGGCTCTTCGCTATTCTTCCATTCGTCCTGATCTTCCGCAGTTGTTAAAAGAAATGAAAGACTGGAATATCCGTGTGTATGACCGCCTTATGATGACAACCGATGGTGCGACACCATCCTTTTATGAACAAGGGATCATGGATCGCTGTATTGAAATTGCATTAGAAAACGATGTGCCTGATTATGAAGCGTATAGTATGGCATCCTTTAATGCAGCTAAACACTTTGGAATCGATCACCGAGTGGGAAGCATCTCGCCTGGGTGTGTGGCTCACATTAATATCCTTAGCGGTAAACATTCGCCAACCCCAATCTCGGTTATAGCAAAAGGGGCATGGGTAAAGAGGGATGGGCAAACGGTTGAACAGTCGAATCCATTCAATTGGGATAAGCATGACTTAAGCCCTTTAGAGATTGACTGGGATTTAACAGAACGGGATTTACAATTCTCGATTCCTCTTGGTTTGGAGATGGTTAATGAAGTGATTCTGAAGCCGTACGCCATTCAATCTGAACTTTCAGGAGATCAGGCAGGTACAGAGGATGAAGCGTTCTTAATGCTAATGGACAGGGAAGGCAAGTGGAAGGTAAATTCGATGATTAAAGGATTTACGAAGACACTTGGCGGACTTGTGAGTTCTTATTCAAATACAGGGGACTTCATCTTTATAGGAAAGAACAAGTCAGATATAGGGGTGGCTTTTAACCGTATGAAAGAGATCGGGGGAGGGGTCGTGTTAGCTCACGAAGGTGAAATTGTGTATGAACTTCCTCTACCTGTTGCTGGGATGATGTCTGACGAAGCGATGGAGACAATCATCTCTCATGAACAACAAGTGAAGCGCATTTTAGGAGAACACGGATATCCATTTCAAGATCCAATCTACACACTATTGTTTCTCTCATCTATGCATCTTCCTTTCATACGAATTACACCTAAAGGAATTATGGACGTTAAGAAGAAAGAGGTACTCTTTCCTGCAATAATGCGTTAAAATGTAAATAGGGTAAAGTAATAAAGTACTTTAGGAAAAAGGTGTGTATGAACATGCGTAAGTCGTTAGGCTGGGTGTTTTTACTCATGCTCTTTATCGTCTCGGCTTGTTCTGTCGATCAGGTGGCGAACAAAGCCAGCGCAGAAAAGCCCGCAGAAGATGACGTCAAAGAGCAGTCAAAGAAAGGATTGGAACAACCAAAGGAAGAAACGCTTGTAGTGGAACAAGAGCCGGAATTTAAGAATATCTATCCATTAACAGGTGAGAAGACGAATGACGATGTCAGTCATCGTATCATGGCCGTTATGGTCAATAACCATTCCTATGCCAGACCGCAATCAGGCTTAAACGATGCGGATCTCGTATACGAAGTATTGGCTGAAGGGAGCATCACAAGATTTGTAGCTTTTTATCATAGTAAACAACCTGAAATGGTCGGTCCTATTAGAAGTGCTCGCGAGTACTACTACACGATTGCAAAAGGATACAATGCGATTTACTTGTACCACGGAGCTGCTGAGTATATTGAGAACCAGCTAAAAGCAGGTGCAATTGATCATTTGAACGGGATGTACTATGATAATGATCGGAATTTATTTAAACGGGAAACTTTCCGTAGTGCACCACATAATTCGTATATTCTTCTTGATGCTGTCTATGATGTAGCCAAACAGAAAGGCTATGCGGTAACGAACAACCATGAGCCTCTTCCATTTTTAACAGAAGACGAAATCCAATCCTTAGATGGGCAAGAGGCATCGAGCGTAAAGATTACGTATTCGAACACACCCCAAGAAACGGTTACATTCAAGTACAATCCAGAAGAAGAAACCTACGCAAGGTTCAACGATGGAGAAGCAACTGTAGATTATCATTCAAAAGAAGCCACTATGGTGGATAATATCTTTATTGTAGAAACAGGTCACCGTGTAATTGATAGTAAGTTACGCCGTGACATCGATTTAAATTCTGGTGGGAACGGGTACTTGATTCAAAAAGGACAAGTGCAACAAGTGACATGGAAGAATGAAGATGGCAGAATTTATCCTTTCAAAGATGGCAAAAAGCTCGGCTTCGTTCCTGGGAAAACGTGGGTCAACGTCGTACCTGAACAACCAGGCATCAGCCAATCCGTTTCAATCACCTCGCAATAATAAAAGGAGTGTCACACATGCAAATTGATAAACTAAGGGGTAAAGAATTAGATCAGCTATTTAAAGCAATCCTTACAATGGAATCAGTAGAAGAATGCTACAAACTATTCGATGACCTGGCAACCATGAACGAGGTTCAATCCCTTGCCCAGCGCTTAGAAGTAGCCCGCATGCTTCGTGAAGGGTTCACGTATCACAAAATCGAAAACGACACAGGCGCATCAACAGCCACAATCTCCCGCGTAAAACGTAGCCTAAACTACGGAAACGACGCCTATGCAATGGCTCTGGATCGCATTCAAGAATCTGAAAAAGAAGACGAATAATTAATCTTTGAGGCTGCCCTTGATGGGGCGGCCTTTTTTTGTTGGGATTTAAGCCGTCGAGCCGGCGGTTTAAGCCGTAAAGTCAGCATATAAGCCGTAAACTCCTCACTTAAGCCATAAAAAATTCAACTTAAGCCGTTATGAAAAAAATATAAGCCATCCCGCGCTCATTTAAGCCGTCGCGCCGGGGGGTTAAGCCGAGAATTCAGCATATAAGCCATTGAGCTGGAACTTAATCCGTAAATTCCCAACTCAAGCTTGCCCCAGCCAGAGCCTGATAACAACTCATGCACCTCCCCGCGTGTCGACACTACAATCCCCCCTCTATCCAAGTCACAGAATGAAAATTGTTTCACGTGTAACTTTTTTAACAGTCAGAAAATTAGACGGTGCAAGATCTCTTGCATATTTTTACAAAAATAGTTAACAAATGATCCCTTTCGATTATCTCAACAAAAGAAACCCGTATGTCGACGAAAATCGTCAGCATACGGGTTTCTGAATGCATGTTAGTACGTTAATTGATCTTCAATGAAGCTGCGTAGGTCGCTGATGTTTAGGCGAGTCTGTTCCATTGTGTCACGGTTACGTACGGTAACTTGACCGTCTTCTTTGGAATCGAAGTCGTATGTGATACAGAATGGTGTACCGATCTCGTCGTGACGGCGGTAACGTTTACCGATTGAACCAGCGTCGTCATAGTCGACCATGAAGTGCTTGGATAATTCAGCGAATACTTCTTTCGCTTCGTCGCCTAGCTTCTTAGAAAGTGGGAAGATCGCCGCTTTGTATGGTGCAACGGAAGGGTGGAACTTCATAACGGTACGGGAAGATCCATCTTCTAATTCTTCTTCTTCGTATGCGTCAGCTAGGAAAGCGAGTGCTAAGCGGTCTGCACCAAGGGCAGGCTCGATTACATAAGGAATGTAGCGCTCGTTTGTTTCCTGATCGATGTACTTGAAGTCCTCACCAGAGTGCTCAGCGTGTTGGTTCAGGTCGAAGTCTGTACGGGAAGCGATGCCCCAAAGTTCGCCCCAGCCCATTGGGAACTGATACTCAATGTCTGTTGTTGCGTTACTGTAGTGAGACAATTCATCTTCACCGTGCTCACGAAGGCGTAGGTTCTCGCCATCAATGCCAAGAGACATTAACCAGTTGTGGCAGAAGTTCTTCCAGTAATCGTACCATTCTAGTTCTTCGCCAGGCTTACAGAAGAACTCCATTTCCATTTGTTCGAATTCACGCGTACGGAAGATGAAGTTACCTGGTGTGATTTCGTTACGGAAACTCTTACCGATTTGCCCGATTCCGAATGGAAGCTTCTTACGCATGGAGCGTTGAACGTTTTTGAAGTTCACGAAGATTCCTTGTGCTGTTTCAGGGCGAAGGTAGATATCGTCTGTTGCGCCTTCTGTAACACCTTGTTGCGTTTGGAACATTAGGTTGAACTGACGAATGCCTGTGAAGTTCTTCTCGCCACATGTTGGGCAAGCGATGTCGTGTTGTTCAATTAGCTTTTCCATTTCTTCAAATGGAAGGCCATCAACGACTAGTTCATTACCTTCCGCTTCTAGCTTGTTCTCGATTAGTTTGTCTGCACGGTGGCGAGACTTACATTCTTTACAGTCGATCATCGGGTCGTTGAAGTTGCCTAGGTGACCAGATGCTTCCCACGTTTTCGGGTTCATTAAGATCGCTGCGTCAAGACCAACGTTAAGCGGGTTTTCTTGGATGAACTTTTGCCACCATGCGCGCTTTAAGTTGTTCTTTAACTCTACGCCAAGCGGGCCGTAATCCCATGTGTTCGCAAGGCCGCCGTAAATTTCAGAACCTTGGAAGATAAAGCCGCGATGCTTTGAATGTGATACCAATTGATCCATTGTTGCTTTCTTAGACATTTGAATGTCCTCCTTTATCACTTGAACTTTACTAAACAGATTGTGAAGTAGTCCCAAAAGCCATAAAAAAATCTCGCCACTGGGACTATGCCCAGGGACGAGATTGTAACCCGCGGTTCCACCCTGATTGATGACTTGCTAGGCTTAGCAAGCATCCACTTTATGCGTGCATACTCAGGAACGCCGTTTCTTTAAACCGTACTCTGAGCTCGCACCGTCCTCAGATCGCTAGGGGGAAGGGGGTTTAAATACTATTTTTCCGTCATCATATGATATAAACTTTTTGTTTTCTAATAGTAGCATAGCTTGTTTTTGTTCACAAGTCTACCCGGAAAAAGCCGAACTCCCTTTCGATTTGAAGGGGGTTTTTTGCTATAATGGATAAATGGAATATGGTAAACGGAGGCTAGTGCCATGTACGATATGAAAAAGTGGGAGCATGTGTTTAAGCTCGACCCTAACAAAGAGATTTCAGATGAAGATTTAGAACGAATATGTGAATCGGGAACAGATGCTGTCATGGTAGGTGGGACAGATGGTGTGACGTTAGATCAAGTCTTGTCATTGCTTGCAAGCATTCGCCGTTATTCGGTTCCTTGTATTTTAGAAATATCCAATTTAGAAGCCATTACACCTGGGTATGACTATTATTTTATTCCGATGGTGTTAAATAGTTCTGAAAAACGGTGGATGATGGATGTTCATCATGAAGCTGTGAAAGAATATGGAGATATTACAGATTGGGATGAGATGCTTGCTGAGGGGTATTGTATCTTAAACCCTGAGTCAAAGGCGTTTCAGGCTACGAATAGTGTCATGCCTGATGAGGAAGACGTGATTGCTTATGCCAGAATGGCTGAGCACTTGTTCCGCCTGCCGATCTTTTACCTTGAATATAGCGGTATATATGGTGATCCGGCGTTAGTAAAGAAAGTTGATCAAACGCTTGATCAAACCTTGTTATTCTACGGAGGCGGTATTGAGACGCCTGAACAAGCCAAGGAAATGAAAGCTTTTGCCGATGTCATTGTTGTAGGAAATGTCATTTACGATAATATGAAACAAGCTTTAAAAACGGTAGCAGCCGTAAAAGAACGAGAATAAAGGAGTGTCGCTCTCTTGAGCCCGTTAACAAACGACTTGCTAAAAGGATTGAACGAACAACAACGAGAAGCTGTAGTAAAGACAGATGGCCCGTTGCTTCTAATGGCCGGAGCAGGTAGTGGGAAGACGCGTGTGTTAACCCACCGTATTGCTTACTTATTAGGAGAGAAAGAGATTGCACCGAGAAACGTATTAGCGATTACGTTTACGAATAAAGCAGCGCGCGAGATGAAGGATCGTGTAGGCGACCTAGTGGGTCCAGAAGCACGCGATATGTGGATCTCCACGTTCCACTCCATGTGTGTACGCATTTTGCGTCGCGATATTGATCGAATCGGGATTAACCGTAACTTCTCCATTTTAGATACGACGGACCAGCTTTCTGTTATTAAGCAGGTTCTGAAGGACTTGAACTTAGATCCGAAGAAGTTCGACCCGCGTGCCATGCTTGGTGCTATTAGCACAGCGAAGAACGAACTGAAAACGCCTGAGGATTTTAGTAAAACAACAGGCAACTACTATGAGCAACAAACAGCGGCAGTTTATGAGAAGTACCAGAAGACGCTTCGTAAGAACCAGTCGCTTGATTTCGATGACCTAATCATGCAGACACTAACGCTGTTTGATCGTCTTCCTGAAGTATTGGAATATTACCAGCGCCGTTTCCAATACATTCACGTTGATGAGTATCAGGATACGAACCATGCGCAGTATCAGCTTGTTAAGATGCTTGCGAATCGTTTCGAGAACTTGTGCGTAGTTGGGGACTCCGACCAATCGATTTATCGTTGGCGCGGAGCGGATATTGCGAACATCATGTCCTTTGAGAAAGACTATCCAACAGCAAAGGTCATTATGCTTGAGCAAAATTATCGTTCTACGAAGCGTATACTAGATGCGGCGAACGAAGTGATTCAGAATAACTCTGGTCGTAAGCCGAAGAACTTATGGACAGATAATGATGATGGCGAGTCGATCTTCTATTACCAGGCGCCGACTGAACGTGATGAGGGTCTTTTCGTAACGAACAAGATTGAAGACATGGTGCGGGCGACGAAGTTTAAATATAAAGACTGCGCTGTTCTGTATCGTACGAATGCTCAGTCCCGTACGATTGAGGAAACGTTTGTCAAAGCGAATATTCCGTATCAAATCGTCGGAGGCACGAAGTTCTACGACCGCAAAGAAATTAAAGACATGCTTGCGTACCTGCGCCTTATTGCGAATCCAGATGATGATATTAGCTTTGGGCGAATTGTTAACGAACCGAAGCGAGGCGTTGGGCGCACGTCCCTTGATAATTTACAGATGTATGCCGCTCGTCATGACCTCTCTTTATATGAAGCAGCCGGTGAAGTCGAGCAGGTTGGGCTTAGTAAGCGTGCAACGAATGCGATCCGTGATTTCCACAAAATGATCCGTAACTGGACGCAGCAACAAGATTTCTTATCGGCAACAGATCTTGTAGAAGATGTGCTAAAGATCACTGGATATGAGGATATGTTAAAGAATGAGAACAGCTTGGAAGCACAGAGCCGCCTTGAAAACATCAACGAATTCTTATCGGTTACGAAGAATTTTGAAGAACAAAATGAAGACAAGAGTCTGATTGCTTTCTTAACAGACCTCGCGCTTGTGGCAGATATTAACTCGGCTGATGAAGACCCGTTCGCTGATGATAAAGTTACTCTAATGACGCTTCACTCAGCTAAGGGACTTGAATTCCCGGTGGTCTTCTTAATTGGCATGGAGGAAAGTGTCTTCCCTCACAGTCGTTCCCTACAAGATGAAGAAGAAATGGAAGAGGAACGTCGCCTTGCATATGTTGGGATTACTCGTGCTGAGCAGCAGTTATTCTTAACAAATGCGAAGATGCGTACGCTGTTTGGGCGTACGAATATGAATCCTGAGAGTCGTTTTATTTCAGAGATTCCGGCTGAATTGATTGAAGGACGAGGGAACCAAGGTGGTGGATCTCCGTTTGGCGGTGGATTCCAGGACCCTGCGCCTTCTGGATTTAGTACAGGGCAACCAAAACCACCTAAGCGTAAAGCGACAACGATGAAGCAAAAAGCAGCATCTGGTGGAGATGGGGCCGATTTTGCCGTGGGTGATAAGGTATCCCATAAGAAATGGGGCGAAGGCACCGTCGTCAAAGTTCAAGGGGAAGGAGATTCCAAAGAGCTAGATATCGCGTTCCCTGCGCCAAATGGTATTAAGCGTGTCCTGGCCAAATTTGCTCCTATTACTAAGCAATAGCTTTGAGGTGAAGGTATGAATAAGGAAGAAGCAAAGAAAAGAATTGAAGAACTTCGTCGTGAGTTAGAACAGTACAACTATGAGTACCATACACTCGATCAGCCGTCTGTATCTGACTACGAATATGATAAGAAGACGCGAGAGCTCATTGATTTAGAAGAAGAGCACCCAGAACTCGTCACACCAGATTCCCCCTCAAAGCGTGTAGGTGGGGCGCCGCTTGATGCATTCCAAAAGGTGCAGCATGAAATTCCAATGCTAAGCTTAGGCAACGCCTTTGATGAACAGGAACTTCGAGATTTCGACCGCCGAGTTCGCGAGGGTGTCGACGGTGAAGATGTAAACTATGTATGTGAGCTTAAGATTGATGGACTGGCGATTTCGTTGAAATATGAAGATGGGCTCCTCGTTCGCGGTGCAACGCGTGGTGATGGAACAACAGGTGAAGACATTACACAGAACCTGAAAACCATCAAGAGTATCCCTCTTCGTATTGAACAGCAGGAGCCTATAGAAGTACGAGGAGAAGCTTTTATGCCGCATCGTTCTTTCTTAGCTATGAACGAAAAGCGCGAAGCCAACGGTGAGGAACCTTTTGCTAACCCGCGCAATGCCGCAGCGGGTTCTCTGCGTCAGCTTGATCCGAAGATTGCAGCCAAGCGTAATTTAGATATCTTCCTATATGGTGTTGGACAGTGGGAAGCTGGTGAGCTTGAGTCTCATAGCGAGCGACTTGAGTATATGAAGACACTTGGATTTAAAACAAATCCAGAATGGAAAAAGTGTAACGATATTGAAGAAGTCATCGACTATGTTACAAAGTGGACAGAAGAGCGTCCTAATTTGAATTATGAAATTGACGGCATTGTGATTAAGGTGGACAGTCTCGATCAGCAGGAAACGCTTGGCTTTACAGCTAAGAGTCCTCGCTGGGCGACTGCCTTTAAGTTCCCTGCTGAAGAAGCGATCACGAAACTAACGGATATTGAATTAAGTGTAGGACGTACAGGTGCTGTGACTCCAACAGCGATTTTGAATCCTGTTCAGGTAGCGGGTACAACGGTAGGACGCGCTTCTCTTCATAATGAGGACCTGATTCGCGAGAAAGATATCCGTATCGGGGATACCGTTGTGATTAAGAAAGCGGGAGATATAATCCCAGAAGTAGTACGCGTTATAACGGATGAGCGCTCAGGAGATGAAGAACCTTTTTATATGCCTGATGTGTGTCCGGAATGTGGAAGTGATTTGGAACGGTTAGAGGAAGAAGTGGCGCTTCGCTGTATTAATCCGAATTGCCCGGCTCAGCTTCGCGAGGGTCTGATCCACTTTGTATCTAGAAATGCGATGAACATCGATGGACTTGGTGAAAAGGTGATTGCTCAACTTTTCCGTGAGAATCTGGTTCATACCATTGCTGATTTGTATAAGTTGGATAAGGATGAACTGTTGCAGCTTGAGCGTATGGGGGAGAAGTCAGCAGATAATCTTCTCTCATCCATTAACGTATCGAAAGAAAACTCGTTAGAACGCTTGTTATTTGGACTAGGTATTCGTTTTGTTGGGTCAAAAGGAGCTCAGACGCTTGCTGAAGAGTTTGAAACGATGGAACGCTTAATGAACGTGACCTATGATGAATTGGTGGCTATTCACGACATTGGGGAAAAGGTGGCCGATTCAATCGTTCGTTACTTCGAGAAGGAACCGGTTGTTGAATTAATTGAGGAATTAAGAGCTCTCGGTCTGAATATGGAGTATAAAGGGCAGAAGAGAAGCGAGCAGCCTGAAGATTCTCCGTTTGCAGGTAAGACCGTTGTGATTACAGGGAAAATGGAAAACTATAGCCGAGGCGACGTGAAAGCACATGTGGAAGCGTTAGGTGGTAAAGTGACAGGAAGCGTGAGTAAGAATACAGATATGCTAATCGCAGGGGAAGATGCCGGTTCGAAATATGAAAAGGCAGAGAAGCTTGGCATTGATATCTGGGATGAAGCTCGCTTCCAATCTGCGTTACAAGAATAGGGAGAGTGGAGACGGATGAAACGGATCGCATGGATAGTAGGCCTTGCCATTCTATTGGCAGGGTGCGCTCCGGCCTATGATAAGCAGGAAGAAGAATTAATGAAAGAGACGCAGGAGAACAGCCAGAAGGAAAAAGCGATTGTGCCAAAGCATAGCATTTCTGATGAGTATTATCGTCCTCTTGTAAATAAGCAGGATAAGTATGAGCCGAGTGAGGCGCGAGGCATCATTGTACGCCAAGTTGATAATCGCTTGGATATTGAAGAGATGGAAATGGGGTTAAGACGTCATTCGAAGGAAGTTTATGACCCTAACGAATACTTCTTTCAGGACGGTCAGTACTTATCAACGGATATCTTGAATGATTGGCTCGATCGAAAAGTGAATGCTGAGGAATCGGATGGAACGCCAAATGGTCTAAATCCTTCCCTTCCTTTAGGGGCCACCGAAGAGCAATATCGAGAGAACCCTGTTTATTTATCCCATATTCTTGAACAGAATTTCTTTAAGAAAACGGATGAGGATTCTGTTGAATTAAGTGGCATCTCTATAAGTCTTGCGATGAAATCAGAATATGAATTCCAAGTAGAGAAGTGGGGAGCTTCGTATTATGAAGAGATTAGTCGGGATGAAATGCTCACCCAAGGGAAGAAAATGGCCCAAACGGTATTAGAGCGTCTTCGTGAAATGGAGAAGCTTGAGGATATTCCGATTATGATCACAATCTATCAGCAAGAAGCCAAGTCTTCTGTAGTGCCAGGTAATTTCTTGGCGAAAACGACCGTTGAGGGAAAAAATAATCAGATTAATGAATGGGAAACCATTGATGAGAAGTACGTTTTATTCCCTTCAGATGAAGCGGAAAAGAACTATAAGAAAGAGTCCGAAGACATGGTGGACTTCCAAAACGATGTGGCCAACTACTTCCCCAACTACATTGGGGTTGTAGGAAAAGGGTTCTATAAAGATGATGAATTAGTCAATATGGAAGTTACTATTCCTATTGAATTCAAAGGGAAAGCCGAAATCGTCTCGTTAACCCAGTATGTCTACTCGCTCATTATGGAAAACTTCCCGAATTACTTCGGAATTGAAGTGAAAATTGAATCACACGAAGGGCAGGAAAGTCTCATCGTCCGTAAACCAGGCGAAGACAAACCATACGTCCACATCTACGACAACTAAACAAAAGGACAGCGCTACTAGCGCTGTCCTTTTTTTGCGCTTTAAAGGAACAACGCGTGCCAGACACCCTTTAGTGCTGTGCAGTAGCGCAGGGTGCCAGACACCCTTTAGTGCTGTGCAGGAACACAGGGTGTCTGGCACGCTTTACTTCTTTAATTTGGCCCCGCAAAGCTGTAGCGGCCAGCAACTAGTAGACTTCCCTCGCCTTCGGTCTATATATTGGTTAGCACTTTTGCTTTTGAAATTGGGCTTATGCCTATTTACTTTCCTTTTTAGAATGTGTTAGAATTTTTTATACAACTAAAACCTGAGTAAACTTATAAGGATTGTACATTTTAACACCACGAGGTGAAGGATATGGGAAGAGAGTTTATTGATTTATTTGATGGTTGGGCCTCGTCTTATGATCAGACTGTGTCTGGTGAGGACGTTGAATATAAAGAAGTGTTTGCGCACTATGACGATATCTTAAACGCTGTAGTTGATTATACAAATGGGCCAAAAGTTATTGAGTTTGGTGTTGGAACGGGAAATTTAACGAAGAAGTTAATTAACCGTGGGCATTCGGTAATCGGTATTGAGCCTTCGTCCGAAATGCTGAAGATTGCTCAGATTAAAGTGCCAGATGCTAAAGTGCATGATGGAGATTTTATTGATTTTCCAAAGCCACAGGTTCCGGTTCAATCGATTGTGAGCAGCTACGCCTTTCATCATCTAACAGACGAGGAAAAGGATGTAGCGATTGGTAAATATAGCAGTATTCTAGAAAAAGGAGGCCGGATTGTTTTCGCGGATACCGTTTTTGAAACGAAAGCATCGAAGCGGAGAGCAATTGAAACAGCTATTGCTTCGCACTATAACAATCTAGCTGATGATTTATCAGTAGAATACTATTCCGACATTCCAACTCTGCAAGCCATCTGTAAGAAATATAACTTTGAAGTACTGTTTGAGCAGAAGAATAAATATGTTTGGGTAATGGTAGCAGAGAAAAAATAATTAAAGAAAAAGGGAGAGGTTTATCCATGCCAATGAACGTAGAAAGTTTTAACTTAGATCATACAAAAGTCGCAGCACCTTATGTACGACTGGTTGGAATTACAGAAGGATCAAAGGGAGATAAAGTTTACAAATATGATCTTCGTATTAAGCAGCCAAATAAGGACCACATGAACATGCCGGCTCTTCATTCATTAGAGCACATGTTGGCAGAATTCAGCCGTAATCATCATGATCATATCCTAGACATTGGCCCGATGGGGTGCCAAACCGGTTTCTATATTGCCGTATTAAATGATGACAGTTACGAAAACATTTTATATGTTATTGAAAATGCGCTGAAAGATGTCTTAGAAGCGACAGAAGTACCTGCTTGCAATGAAGTGCAGTGTGGCTTCGCAGCTAGTCACAGCTTAGAAGGGGCGAAGGAACTGGCTCAAGAACTGCTAGACAAACGAGACGAGTGGACAGAGGTTTTCGCTGAACAACAATAAGGAGCGAACGATATGCAGTACGTGACAAACATTCAGCAACTAATCGGCCACACCCCTCTCATGGAACTTCAGAATGTTGGAGTTCCTGAGGGAGTGCGCCTTTTTGCTAAACTGGAATATTTTAACCCAGGGGGCAGCATTAAAGATCGACTTGGGCAGAAGCTTCTTGACGACGCCATTCAGTCTGGAGATTTGAATCCCGGAGGAACCATTGTCGAGCCAACTGCTGGGAATACAGGAATTGGATTAGCTCTCGCCGCTATAGGTCGAGGGTTTCGAGTGATGTTCGTTGTACCTCAAAAATTCAGCATGGAGAAACAAACACTTATGAGAGCACTCGGTGCTGAAATTATTAATACCCCTACAGAAGAAGGAATGCAGGGAGCGATTGATAAAGCGACTAACCTTGCCAAAGAGTTAAACGCTTTTTGTCCTCAACAATTTGATAACGCAGCCAATCCACAGACCTATTACGAAACGCTTGGACCTGAAATCTATGAATCTCTAGAAGGTGGAGTGGACGTGTTCGTAGCAGGTGGCGGAACAGGTGGTACATTTATGGGAACCGCACGCTACTTGAAAGAGAAGAACCCCTCTATTAAAACGGTCATTGTCGAGCCGGAGGGTTCAATTTTAAACGGGGGTGCAGCAGGCCCTCATAAAACAGAAGGCATCGGGATGGAGTTCTTACCGAAGTATATGGATACGGATTATTTCGATGGGATTCACACCATTCGAGACCAAGATGCGTTCTGGGCGGTAAAGCTTTTAGCGGAGAAAGAAGGGCTGCTGGTCGCTAGTTCCTCAGGTGCCGCGTTTGTGGCAGCGATGAAGGAAGCGAAGCAGGCTAAGCCTGGCACAAACATTGTTACCATTTTTCCAGATAGTAGCGAACGATATTTAAGCCAAGGAATCTACGAGGAGTGAGAATATGAGAAGGAAAACACAGCTAATACACGGTGGCATAACAGGTGATGAACAGACTGGAGCGGTTTCTGTCCCCATCTATCAAGTAAGTACGTATAAACAAGATGGAGTGGGTAAGCACAAAGGCTATGAATATTCTAGAACAGGCAATCCGACTCGTCATGCGCTAGAAGAATTGATTAAGGATCTAGAAGGCGGCTATGCTGGCTTTGCCTTTGGATCAGGCATGGCTGCCATTACGTCGATTCTCATGATGTATAAGAGTGGCGATCACCTTATCATTACAGATGATGTTTACGGAGGCACCTATCGTCTTCTATCTGGTGTGCTTAGTCGCTTTAATCTTGATGTAACGTTCGTGGATACGTCTGATGTTGATAACATTGAAGAAGCGATTCGTCCAAATACAAAGGCTGTTTATGTTGAAACGCCTACGAATCCTTTGCTGAAGATCACAGACCTTGAAGCAGTAGCTCGTCTAACGAAAGAAAAAGGGTTCACCTTTATTGTTGATAACACGTTTAGTACCCCGTACTGGCAAAATCCAATCGAACAAGGAGCAGACATCGTGCTTCACAGTGCGACGAAGTACTTAGGTGGGCATAGTGATGTAGTGGCAGGACTCGTTGTTGTGAACTCACAAAGCTTGGCAGAAGAACTACACTATGTTCAAAATTCTGCAGGAGCTGTATTAGGACCGCAGGATTCCTGGCTTTTAATGCGAGGGATTAAGACACTTGGGATTCGTATGGAAGAAATCGAATCGAATACTCACTCATTTGTGTCGTTCCTCAAGGAGCACCCGGAAGTCACTACCATCTATTATCCTGGTTTAAACGATCATGTTGGTCACGATATCCATGCGTTACAAGCTAGGGGAGCAGGTGGCATGATTTCATTTGATGTTGGAAGTGATGAAAATGCAGAGAAACTGTTGAAGAACTTAAAGTACTTTACGTTAGCTGAGAGTTTAGGAGCTGTAGAGAGTCTGATTTCAGTTCCGGCGAAAATGACTCATGCTTCAATCCCAAGTGATCGTAGAGCAGAATTAGGGATTACTGACGGACTTGTCCGAGTATCGATTGGTCTTGAAGACGTAGAAGACCTTAAAGAAGATTTCGTTCAGGCGCTAAAAGGGGAATAAATAGGAAGAGGCTCAGAGTTTTCTCTGGGCTTCTTTGTATGTGAAAAAGTTTATCGGTTCTTATAAAAAGAAGTTTAGTTTGATTTGAAATGGGTAATAAGAGTAGTTGTGAGAAATACACATGCTAATGTTAGGATTTTTTCTAAAAAAAGGTAAAAATGACAAAAGTTCTAGATTTAATTTTATAAATTATGATGAATACATATAGGCAATTCTATTTATATTATTACAAATGCAACATTATGATGTATAATAATACAAAATAATACGAAGAAATTAAATCGCGCAATGTTCTGACAATTTCTTTATGTTATAGTATTTGTTGTATATCAATTGTAATTCTTTTATGCGTACCATACATAACTTGTCAGAATTATAAGAAAAATGTATGGTATTGTATATATAATGCATCGAAAAGGAGGGGGCGTCGAATGTTAACAACTGCAACATGGATGTGGCTCTTTATTCCCATGCCATTATTAATTATCCTATCAACCATCACTTTATTTACCGGAAGGAGAGAGTAGAACTTAATGAGTATAGCTACGTTAATTACGTTTATCGTTTATTTACTTGGAATGCTTTTAATTGGTGTTATTGCTTCAAGAATGACAAATGACCTATCAGATTATGTGTTAGGTGGTCGACGCTTAGGACCAGGTGTTGCTGCGTTAAGTGCAGGGGCTTCTGATATGAGTGGTTGGCTATTACTTGGTTTACCAGGTGCTGTTTATGCTTCAGGTCTATCAGCAGCATGGATTGGAATCGGTCTAGCGATAGGGGCCTACTTAAACTGGCAATTTGTAGCGCGTCGTCTTCGTGTTTACACAGAGGTCGCGAATGATTCCATTACAGTACCAGACTTCTTAGAAAATCGCTTCCATGATACATCACATATTTTACGTGTGATCTCCGCACTTGTAATCTTATTCTTCTTCACCTTCTACACATCCTCAGGTATGGTAGGTGGAGCGAAATTATTCGCGGCATCCTTTGATATGGGGTATAACCAAGCCCTTTGGATTGGTGCTATTGTTATTATTTCTTATACATTCCTAGGTGGTTTCCTAGCAGTAAGCTGGACGGACTTCTTCCAAGGAATTCTAATGTTTGTTGCATTACTAGCTGTACCGATTGTTGCAATTAGCGAACTTGGTGGCTGGAATGAAGTCGTAAGCATGGTTAGTGAAATTGATGCAACTCGCCTTGATATGGTTAAAGGAGTTGGAGTCTTAAGTGTTATATCATCCCTCGCTTGGGGACTTGGTTACTTCGGGCAGCCACACATCCTAACTCGTTTTATGGCGCTTCGTTCTCCAAAAGACGTGCCGAAAGCTCGTTTCATCGGTATCACTTGGATGATTCTTGGTCTATACGGCGCAATCTTCACAGGTATTGTCGGTATCGCTTATGTAGCTAATGGCGGTACAGCAGGAGAGCTTGCTGATTTAGGTGTTAAAATTGTTCAACAAGATGGATTAAGCGTAATCCCGAATTCAACTGAGGCGGAGAAGATCTTCATTGCGTTCTCCCAAATCTTATTTAACCCTGTCATTGCAGGTATCTTACTAGCAGCAATTCTTTCTGCAATTATGAGTACAATTGACTCTCAGCTACTTGTATCATCTTCTGCAGTAGCAGAGGACTTCTATAAGGCAATCCTACGCAAAAACGCTTCTGAGCGTGAACTTGTATGGGTTGGTCGTTTCTCAGTAGCGGCGATTGCTCTACTAGCGATTGCACTTGCATACGGTGCACAAAGCTCTGTGCTTGAACTTGTAAGTTACGCATGGGCAGGATTTGGTGCCGCATTCGGACCAATCATCATCTTGAGTCTATTCTGGAAACGCCTTACTCGTAATGGTGCAGTAGCAGGGATTCTTACAGGTGCAGTTACAGTTGTGGTTTGGAAACAACTGATTAAAGTGGTGAAAGACGATGAAGGAGAAGTTATTCGTGAAGCGATTATCGACTTCCCGATCTATGAAATCGTACCAGGATTCATCCTGTGTACAATCGTAGCTTTCGTTGTCAGCCTTGCTGGTAAAGGACCTTCTAAAGAAATTCAAGCTGAATTTGATAAAGCGAATAGCTAAGATTTGATGAGAGCCTCTTCTTTTTTAGAAGGGGCTCTTTTGTATTGCTCTTAGGGGGAAATGTTTTTGTTTCACTCGACGTGAGGTCGTACGACGTTGTCTATTGACGTGACGACCTTAGTCGAACTTCCTCTTCCCCACCCCGCCTGCGCTTTTCTTTGTGTGGAGATTGATTGTAACGGGTGTTTTTTGGTATTATCATTATTATGTGATGTTCGATACGAATGGAGGTTAAAGGATGTCTAGAATTAGTGAAGAGCAAGTGAAGCATGTGGCTCATTTGGCGCGTTTGCACGTGTCTGATGAAGAAGCGGAGCGTTTTACGAAGCAGTTGGATGATATTATCTCGTTTGCGGAGCAGTTGAACGAGTTGGATACAGAGGGTGTGGAGCCTACGACACACGTTCAGGATCTTAAGAATGTGATGCGTAAGGACGAACCGAAGAAGTGGATTACACAAGAAGATGCGCTTAAGAATGCGCCGGAAACGCAAGATGGTCAAATCCGTGTACCATCAATCTTGGAATAGGAGGGTGACGAATGTCTCTTTTTGATTATAAATTATCAGATCTTCAAGAAATGCTACATAAGAAAGAGATCAGCGTAAATGATCTTCTTGATGAAGCATATAATCGAATCAGCGAAGTAGACGGAGACGTGAAAGCCTTCATTACATTAAATGAAGAAACTGCTCGTGCTCGTGCGAAAGAATTAGATGAACTACGAGGTACGCCAGAAGGACGCGGTCTGTTATTCGGAATGCCAATTGGTGTAAAGGATAACATCGTAACAAAAGGCCTTCGTACAACGGCTGCCAGCCAAATTTTAGATAACCTGACAGATCCATTATATGACGCAACGGTTGTGCAGAAGCTTGATGCAGCTGAAGCCATCAACGTTGGTAAATTAAACATGGACGAGTTCGCGATGGGTTCTTCTAACGAGAACTCAAGCTATTATGCCACACGTAACCCTTGGAACACAGATTATGTTCCGGGTGGCTCTAGTGGTGGTTCTGCAGCAGCTGTTGCAGCAGGCGAAGTACCGTTCTCATTAGGATCTGACACAGGTGGTTCTATCCGCCAGCCAGCAGCTTACTGTGGTGTTGTTGGACTTAAACCGACGTATGGTCGTGTATCTCGTTTCGGTCTAATTGCTTTTGCATCTTCTCTAGACCAAATTGGCCCATTAACGCGTACGGTTGAAGATAATGCGTACATCTTAGAAACGATCGCAGGTCTTGATCAGATGGACTCTACATCTGCAGACATTGAAGTACCGAAATACACAGAAGCTCTTACAGGTGATGTAAAAGGCCTTAAGATCGCTGTGCCGAAAGAATACCTTGCTGAAGGTGTGTCTGACGAAGTAAAAGAAGCCGTTCAAAAGGCTCTTAAAGTGTACGAAGATATGGGCGCGACGTGGGAAGAAGTAACGCTTCCTCACTCGAAATACGCACTATCAACGTATTACCTACTATCTTCTTCTGAAGCGTCTGCTAACCTTGCACGCTTCGATGGTGTCCGTTATGGTCGTCGTTCTCCAAATGCTGAGAACATGCTAGACATGTTCAAGCTTTCTCGTAGTGAAGGATTTGGTGACGAAGTGAAGCGTCGTATTATGCTTGGAACATTTGCGTTAAGCTCTGGTTACTACGATGCGTATTACAAGAAAGCACAGCAAGCTCGTACACTAATCAAGAAAGACTTTGATGATGTACTAGCCGATTACGATGTGATTATCGGACCAACAACACCGACTCCTGCCTTTAAAGTAGGCGAGAAGACGGAAGATCCATTAACGATGTATGCGAACGATATCCTTACAATTCCTGTAAACCTAGCGGGCGTACCAGGAATCTCTGTGCCTTGTGGATTCTCTACGGAAGGTCTTCCAATTGGTCTACAGATCATTGGTAAGCACTTTGATGAAGCAACGGTTTACCGTGCAGCACATGCTTACGAACAGGCGACTGATTTCCATACACAAAAGCCAAGCCTGGGAGGTGCGAAGTAATGAACTTTGAAACAGTTATTGGTATTGAAGTACACGTTGAGCTTAAGACAGCGTCTAAAATCTTCAGCCCGAGTCCGAACATGTTTGGTGACCAGCCAAACACGAATGTTAACCCAATTGACTTAGGATACCCAGGAGTACTGCCTGTCCTAAACGAAGAGGTTGTCAATTACGCTATGAAAGCTGCGATGGCACTAAACTGTGACATTGCTACACATACAAAGTTTGACCGTAAGAACTACTTCTACCCGGATAACCCGAAAGCATATCAAATCTCTCAATTTGACCAGCCAATCGGTGAGAATGGGTATATCGACATTGAAGTAGACGGCAAGACGAAGCGCATTGGAATCACTCGTCTTCATATCGAGGAAGATGCGGGTAAATTAACGCACAGTGACGACGGCTATTCTCTAGTCGACTATAACCGTCAAGGTACGCCACTTGTTGAGATCGTTTCTGAGCCGGATATCGCTTCTCCTGAAGAAGCATACAAATATCTTGAGAAACTGAAGAATATCATTCAGTACACAGGTGTATCTGATTGTAAGATGGAGGAGGGTTCTCTTCGTGCCGATGCGAACATCTCGATCCGTCCAATTGGTCAGGAAGAATTCGGTACGAAAACAGAGCTGAAGAACTTAAACTCCTTCTCCTTCGTTCAAAAGGGACTAGAGTTTGAAGAAAAGCGCCAGCAAAAAGTACTAGAAGCAGGTGGCGAGATTCTTCAGGAAACACGCCGTTTCGATGAAGCTACGAAAGAAACGCTTCTTATGCGTGTGAAAGAAGGTTCGGATGACTACCGTTACTTCCCAGAACCAGACCTTGTACCGCTATACGTGAGTGAGGACTGGAAAGAACGCGTCCGTGCAGAGATCCCTGAGCTTCCGGATGCTCGTAAAGCCCGTTATATTAACGAACTTGGATTACCTGAGTATGATGCAATGGTTCTTACAAATAATAAAGAGCTATCTGACTTCTTCCAGGAGACCATTGATTCAGGTGCTGATGTGAAGCAGGCATCAAACTGGATGATGGGCGAAGTATCAGCTTACTTGAACAAGCAGCAAAAAGAACTAACAGACGTTGCATTAACTCCTGCCAATCTTGCAAAAGTGATCAAACTTATTGAAGACGGTACGATTTCTTCTAAGATTGCGAAGAAAGTCTTCGCTGAAACCGTTGAGAACGGTACAGAGCCAGAACAATACGTGAAAGATCAAGGGATGGGTCAGATTTCTGACGAAGGCCAGCTTCGTGAGATTATTACAGGCATCTTAGATCAGAACCAACAATCTATTGAAGACTACAAGAACGGTAAAGACCGTGCACTAGGCTTCCTTGTTGGTCAAACGATGAAGGCGACTAAAGGACAAGCGAACCCACCAATGGTAAACAAGATTATCGTTGAAGAAATGGATAAGCGCTAAAGAGATAGAACCTTGCATGAAAGCACGCTGCTACAGCGTGCTTTTGTGTGGGTTATAAAATGGAAAAAGAGCCTAATAGGAAAAACTTTTCAAATGGATGAAAAAGGTTTATGATGATGTAAGGAAAAATAGGCTTGGATTGGATGGGGGAAGGACCTATGAAACGTGCTCGAATAATATATAATCCCACCTCAGGCAGGGAGGCAGTAAGGAAGGAGCTCCCTGATATCATGCAACGCTTTGAACAAGCAGGCTATGAAACATCTACACACGCAACGACGTGCGCTGGAGATGCAACCAATGCAGCCAAAATCGCCGTAGAGCGAGAGTTTGATGTGGTGGTTGCAGCAGGTGGGGACGGGACGATTAATGAAGTCATTAATGGTCTTGCCGAACATGAATATCGCCCGAAACTGGGGATTATTCCAGTTGGAACGACGAATGATTTCGCTAGAGCACTTTGCGTGCCGCGTAATGTGAAAAAAGCTGTTGATGTGATTCTGGACGGATTTTCAAAAGAGCTTGATATTGGCCGGGTGAACGACCAGTACTTTATGAATATCGCCGGTGGCGGTAAATTAACGGAACTAACGTATGAAGTTCCGAGTAAATTAAAAACGATGCTGGGGCAGCTCGCTTATTATCTGAAGGGCGTTGAAATGATCCCTTCCATCCGTCCAACGACTGTTGAAATTGAATATGACGGGAAGTATTTTGAAGGCGAAGTGATGGTATTTCTAGTGTCGAACACGAACTCTGTCGGCGGATTAGAGAAGCTAGCACCGGATGCTGAGATGGACGACGGCATGTTTGACCTGCTTATTATTAAGCGCGTCAATTTGGCCGAACTCATTCGTCTCGCTTCACTCGCGATGAAAGGCAATCACATCAGTGACCCAAACGTCATTTATACGAAAGCAAACCGCATCAAGGTTCATACGAACGAGAAGATGCAGTTAAATATTGACGGGGAATATGGTGGATTATTGCCCGGGGAATTTGTCAATTTATATCGCCACCTGGAATTCTTTCTCCCAAGAGGTCGATGGGAAGAGAAATAAGGAATGAGAACGGCTCGGATTTTGTCATAGAGGCAAGATTTAGAGTCGTTTGTTATTCTGTTTAGGAAATGGCAACACTACTACAATAGAGCTGATTTCACTCAGCAATCTGAACGGCAAAGGAAGATGTGCATGTCTAAACCAGCACCACCTGTACAGAAGAATGACACAATCGAAGTGACATTTGAAGACTTAACGCACGAAGGGAACGGCGTCGGCAAAGTCGATGGGTACCCATTATTCGTACCTTACGCCTTACCGGGTGAAACAGGAAAAGTAAAAGTCATCAAAGTGAAAAAGAACTTCGGATTTGGAAAATTACTAGACGTTACAGAAGCAAGCCAGGACCGCGTAGACCCGCCATGTCCTGTTTACGTGCAATGCGGAGGCTGCCAGCTTCAACACATGAGCTACCAAATGCAGCTAGATATGAAACAGAATCAAGTGAAAAACGCCATGCATAAGATCGCCCACTTAAGCGATGTGCCTGTCCACCCGACAATCGGCATGGAAGATCCATGGTACTACCGCAACAAAGTTCAGATCCCAGTCGGACAAGATGGCGATCGCCTGAAGGCCGGATTCTACCGCAAGCGCAGCCATGACATTATCGAGATGGACACGTGCATGATCCAGGACGAGCACAACAACCGCATGGTCGAAGCTGTCCGTCGTATTGCGGAGAAGTACGGCATTGAAGCGTATAATGAAGAGAAACACCGCGGCGTCCTTCGTCACATTATGGTCCGTACCGGCCAAACAACAGGCGACGTTATGGTCGTCATGGTAACCCGTACGAAGCAGTTGCCATACGCAGAACAAATAGTCGAAGAGATTCGTGAGACGTATCCAAATGTGAAGTCAATTGTCCACAACGTCAACTCGAAGAAAACGAACGTCATCTTAGGTGACAAAACGACCGTTCTTTATGGAGACGACTACATCGTCGACCGTATTGGCGATATCGAATTTAAGATCTCTCCAAAATCGTTCTACCAGGTCAACCCTGTTCAGACGAAGAAGCTATACGATCAAGCTCTAGCTTATGCAGATCTAAAAGGTCACGAAACAGTCATCGACGCTTACAGCGGCATCGGCACGATTTCGCTATTCTTAGCCCAACAAGCGAAGAAGGTTTATGGCGTTGAGATCGTGGCCCCAGCTGTCACGGACGCGAAGAAAAACGCGGAGCTAAACGGCATGGACAACGCTGAATTCTTCGTCGGTGAAGCTGAAAAAGTATTCCCATGGTGGAAGAGCCAAGGCCTCGACCCTGATGTCATCGTCGTCGACCCTCCACGTAAAGGGTGCGATGAAGAGCTACTCAAGGCTATGATCGGGATGCAGCCAGAGAAGATTGTGTATGTATCCTGCAGCCCTTCAACACTAGCCCGCGACCTTCGTATTTTAGAAGACGGCGGTTTTGAGACACAAGAAGTACAGCCAGTGGACATGTTCCCACAAACGGGTCACATTGAGAATGTAGCCTGGTTAAAAAGAAAATAATACAAAAGACAAGAGTCCCGAGAGTATGTCCTAATTCTCGGGGCTTTGCTTTATAAACAAAGGTGGTTCATATAAATGATAAATAACGATCGATTAATACGATTACGATATGCGCTTGATTTAAAGAATGACGAAATGGTTGAGATCTTTGAGCTTGGCGGTATGAAGGTAACAAAAGAAGAAGTGGGCGAAATGCTCACGAAACCAAATGACAGTTACAGTGACGACTTGGATGAAGAGGAAGAGACGGTCGATGATGAAACGGTAGAGCGATTCTTAAATGGATTGATTATTTATAAAAGAGGCAGGCAAGAACCAAAACCAGGGCAGCCTGAGCGACCAGAGCTCTCTGGTGATGAGTGGATTAATAATGTCCTGTTGAAGAAGTTGAGGATCGCTCTTAAGCTGACGAGTGAGGATATGCTTGATGTGTTTGATCAGGCGGGAGTTCATGTTACGAAAGGTCAGTTGAGTGCTTTGCTTAGGAAGAAGGGGCATAAGCATTATAAGGATTGTGGGGATAAGTTTGCTAGGAGTTTTTTGAAGGGGTTGACGGTGAGGTATAGGGGATAGGTTCTTAAACATACCAGAACCTGGAAGTAAATAGCTTGGCACTAATTACGGTTAACCGCACCATAAGTAAATAAGGGGTTTGTGGAGATTTGAAGCAATTTAAAATAGATCAAGATAATTGTTATTGGCTAGAAAAATAACTTTATGCTGTAAAATAGTATTTCATGTTCAAGTGAGTTCCTAATGTATAAACTTAGTACTGTTAAAGTTAATACAACCAAGAATATATACGTATACTGGTAAGGTAAGCTAACATTGTCCTAGCCAACTAAATAATGTGCTACCTATACTATTAAATTTACTTTGATAAGGTAGCATTGTTGGCTACTTTACATACACTAAGTTATTTGTTAGTTAAATCGTCTTCTGATCTATTTAAACAATCTCATTTACTTTCTTGATGCCGATGCATAGACATCATTTAACATTGTGATTACAAGATTGAATAAACTAAGCAGCCCCAAAAGAAGAATGTTAATATAAATTATTTTAAATATTTCTAAATAATCTTCTCTTAGAGGGAGATTAAGGTATGAGCCAAATAGAGATAATATGCCGGTAACTAAAAACAACGTAGCTGTAAAAACATATGGACCTAAGAACTCTATCAGCGCCTGTCCCTTCACACCTGCTTCATTTGTATGATTTGCTAACTTTTTCAAGTCATCTTCACTGAATGCATTTTTTCCAGCAACAAATAAAGCTAGAGTTAAGGTTAATCCTGTTGATGATACTGAAAAATAAGTTCCAATTTGAAATGGTGAAAAGTCCATAAAATCGAAATAAAGGGCTCCACCTAACGTTACGAAAACAAAAGTAAACCATAAAAAAATAAGATAGCTCGGCATCAAGTTTTTTTTTGACTTCCAAATTACTTTTATTGGATTATTATAAAAATTACCCTTCACATTTTACCCTCTCTTCTTTATGAATTTTTATCAACGTGGGTTAAGGTTTTCATCTTTTTATATATATTTTTACCTTTAGCTGTTAGAAATTTCAAGTAACCCTGTTTCGCTTCGTTTTCTAAAAATTCCTGGACAGGCTCCTTTTTTAAAGGTTTACCATCTGTGCCTATAAGTTTAACCTCTGCTTCCTTTGCTTCAGCATTTTTTAAAATATTGTGTCTATCCAAAGGTGGATTTCCGTTTGGATACACTGTAGTGTAGCTGATTTCATTGTATTCTCCCTCCAAAGTTATTGATTCGTAAATAGGGTTAATATTAATCTTCCCAATATGCTTGTTAGCAGCCCTGCTTCTATTAACAAGGTCAACTAAAGCAGTTATATAGTTTTGAGCTGCTGTTTCTGATGAGCTTTCGACTAGTACATGTTCAGTTTGAGGATTGTAATACGCTATTAAACTCAATGAGTTTAAAACATTATCATTTGGATATCTTTTTAAGTACAATTGTATTTTATAAAATTTCCTCAAGTGTGTAATTCCTGTACCTACTTTATTGTCTGATTCAATATTTGCATATTTATCTACATCTTCATCTGTAATTAATTCATAAGCCTTCATTATCCCTGGATATTTTTTTTCTAAACCTCTTCTTTTATTCATACACGTCTCGTTTAGACTTAAAAATTCACTGGAATAATGAATTTCATGACTTTTTTTATACTGTGATAAAACTTGTTTGTGAAACTCAAATAACATAAGAGTTTTTTCTTCTAGATCTTTAAAAATTTTTTGGAAATCTTGCTCGTCGATTTCTTGTGGGATTAATTTGTGTAATCCGTTATACTCTTCAACCTCTAATACATTTTGAAAGGCTAACGGTATCATTTCCTCAAGTAAATATTTAATTTCACTGCATTTTTTATAATTTAACAGAACATCAGGTTGAATGTTTAATTTAAATACAACATAACTCACAACAGTTTTCTCCTCTCTTAAATCTTTCTTGGTAGGAATAGATAGCATTTATAGAGGCTACTATACCAATAAATGTATTATACAACGTGATAGGTAATTTTTAAAAATTAGCAATCCTATTAATTTAGTTTATTTTATGCCTGAATCCTAGCACTTAGATTTAGAAGCGGTAGATTTATCTTAAATTCTATCTAAAAGATACTTTGAGCAAAGGCACTTTAACTACTGTTTGTAAGTTGAGATATCTAATCCCTAGCTAAACAAAGGGGTTTTAGTTTTAATGGACGGTTAAGTTTTAAGTAAGATACAAAAAACTCATTTATATTCTTTGGTGAACCCTATCATAATTAAGGGAATATCCAAGATTATTAAAATGAGAGAGGCATTTGCCTCATCCCTACTCTTAATAGAATATATTTCTAATTGAACTTCGCCAAGCGTTCGATAATCTCAACTCACATCATAACTCATATCAATAAACCTCTTAGCCCTCTCAACATCCTCATCACTACTAATCGAAATCTCTAAATCCCCAGTCCCATAATGGCCAATATTCCGCACATCCCGAGTGAACCCCTTCTCCAACTCAACCGTCTCAGGATCGACTTTCACATAAAGCAAAATCTTCTTCGTAGCCGGATGAACTTCCACACAGGCAAAATTCTTTATTCGTTTAAAAGCAATGTAATTCTTCAACGTCTTCATTTGCACGTCGTCCCCTAGAGCTACTAAATAAGCCTGTAGTAATTCATAGCGATCGCTAAGCTCTGTGCTAGATTGGTTTAAGTAATCACTCACGGTTTTACTTTTGGTTGGCTTTGAGTCGCTAGTCGGTGTTTCTTGAACCGTCGTTGCATTGACTAAGTCGAGTAAAAGTAACTCGTTTGCATAGTGCTTATATTGGTATAGCTCAATGTTTCGATTGATCTGCTGAACGGCATGTTCGTCGTATTTCGTGAATCCACCGGCTATACACAATAATCTCGGACTCGTCCAATCGATGGCATTTGACACTTCTTCACCATATTGGCGCATGACCATTAGTTCGAATTCTCCTTTGTGATCAAGCAGCCAATCGAGATAAAAGAGGCCCTGGTTAATTACATTTTCATTGGTGGATCGTTTGTATTCTATGATGACAGGCGAGTAGTTCTCGTCGATGCCTAACGTATCGATTCGACCTCCGTGACGTTTGCCTGTGCTATATTCTGATGCTAAGAAGCGGACGCCCAGGCAAGCTTCTGAATTTTGTTCAATGATGTGCTGTAGTGATTTCTCCACAGCTACGGCGTGGCCTTCTAGTTCTTCTGCGTGATTTTCATTTATGTGAAAGAGTTTAATATCTCCCAATTTAATCTTCCTTTCTTAACTAGATTCTACTCTATATTTTCCGTCTCACGACAAAGCGGATAGTTACTACACCCATAGAAATATTCCCCGCTCTTATTCTTCCGTTTAGCCATAAACCCTCCACATCGATTACATTTCTTCTGATGCTCCAGCACACTCACATCATTAATGGTGTAACCGCACTGAGGGTAATTGGTGCAGCCCACAAATGAGTCATTCCGAATGGTGAGGTCACCAGATTGGCAGCGAGGGCATTTTGGTGCTTCTTTTGCTACATGTCCTCCTGTCTCAAAAGCGATGTTGTACTCTTCTTTTAGCTCTTTCACAAATGAAGAGGGGCTTTTTTCAGGGACCAGGATGTAAGTTGAGTTTTGGGTTCTTGTTATGGCTGTATAGAACAACCGGCGTTCTTCTGAGAAGAGGAACTGATCCTTCGTTTGGAGGACCCAGTCTAGTACGGGATCATCTTCTATTTTGTTAGGGAAGCCCGTTTTACCGTTCTTAGCGTTTAGTAGGATGACATGGTCAGCCTCCAACCCTTTTGATTTATGAACAGATAGGAACTGGATAGAAAGGTTCGGGTATTTACTGTACGTTACTTTCCCGCTCTTAGGTTGCACATAAAAGTCAGGACTCTTCTCGAAGATGCGAATGTCATAGTTGTTGCGTCCAAGAAGCATAATCGTTTGATTCGCTCCTTTTGCAGATACGACTTCATCCAAGATATCTTCAAGGCGTTGAATGATTTGTCTGTTTTTAAATAGGAACATGCGTATCGGTGTTTCGTTTGTTTTATCGGATTTTAAGTTTTTCTTATATTGACTCGGATTCTTCATGACGAATTGTCCGGCAGTATCAATGAGCTGCTGGGAGTTCCGGTAAGTCTTTTCAATTCGTAGTAGTTCGTGATAGCCGAAGTAGGCTTCAAAGTTTGTGAACAATTCAATATCACTACCAGCGAAGCGGTATATCGATTGCCAGTCATCTCCCACACACATGACTTTCGCTCTGGTTTGTTTTCTGATTGCGTTAATAAGATGGAAGCGACTTTGAGAAATGTCCTGGTATTCATCGACGATGATATATTTATAGGGAAACTGAGGTTTTGTTTCTTCTATTATGCTCGTTGCCCGGTTAATCATATCGTTAAAGTCAATGGCATTCTTGGAAGCAAGGCGCTTCTCGTAATAGTGATAGATCGGCTTCACCAGGGAAAAGAAGATCTCGTTTCTTCTTCTCATAAACAGGGAGAGGCTTCTTCTATTCTGCTTCTCTAACGTTTGGAAATCTTCCGCTCCATAGCCAGATGATTTAAACAAGGTAATAAATGTTTTCACTAACTTTTTTAAATCCTGGAAGTAGGTGTTGTTAAGGTGATCATAGATTTGTGAGAACAACTTCTTACTATCAATTGGCTTGAATACAACTCCTTCTTCTTTGAGCATACGTTCTAATTTTTCTAGTAAAATCCCTTCTCGATTGTAATAAGAGTAAGTCTCTAGAAGTCTTGTTTCGTTCTCTTTGTGCAATTCCCGTTTCCATTTCAAATCCTCAAGGTAACGCTCTTCTTCAATCGCACTTAAGTGCGGAGCTCTCATATTTTCATCAATTCCAAAGTGTTCTAAGTACAGGCCATAATCATCTAAGTAAAAGTCTGGCTTATATTGTCTGTACTGTTGATTCCCTGTTAAGTATTCGTAGGGTTTCTCATAAGTATAGGAAATTCCATTTAAATAGAGGAAGTTGGCGATGATGAATTCTTCTAAACTTTTCACCGTTTCGCCCTGGTACGTTTTCTTTTTAGCGGCTAACTGATCCGTGCTTTGCTTCACGTGTTCTTGTTGTTTATGTGCTTTGCCTTTCAATGTTTCAAAGTCTAGGTTCTTGTGATACTCATGGTACTCGCCTAGCGTTTTAAAATCGCTGATATCTTTAGGGACTTTTAAGTACACCCCGAAGAAGTGCATCAGCTTATGGATGTAGTTCTTGTGTTTGTGCATCTGTTCTTCGAAAAAGGTGTGGAGAACGGCGTCCATTGAATTTTCTATATCCGGCTTCTCATTCTCGGCTTCCGAAATGATCTCAAGGCCTAGTTTATGAAATGTCTTCACATCAATTTCCACGCCTAGTTTCTTCGCAATTCTCTCATGCATTTCACCGGCGGCTTTCTTGGTGAATGAGATAAGCAGGATTTCTTCTGGCTTTATCCCTTTTCGTTCGATTAAGTATTTCACTTTGCCTGAGATCGTTAACGTCTTCCCGCTCCCGGCTCCGGCTAGGATTAAGTTGCTATCCTCGTCCGTGACGATGGCTACTCGCTGCTGGTGGTCAAGCGACTTCCCATCGATATTATCGAAGAAGCGTTGATTGGTTCTTAGCTCTTGTTCGACATAGTGCTTATTCCAATCAACAATCGTTTTGGAAAGATTCCTGAACACGTGAATAAACTGTTGAATGGTAGGATCTTGGTGGCCGTCTTTAAAGAAATCATACGCGCTTTGGTTAGCAGGAGCCTGTAACGCCTTGTTGTGAGAGTGGGTGATGTAAGACTCTTTTAAGTGATCGACGTGTTCCATAACTTTATAGGCTTGTAACGTATGGGAGGTGATCGTTCTATTTCTGGTCTCTTGGATAGACGGGAGTTCGATTAATAAAGAGCGAAATGCTTTTTTGTGTTCATTCCGCTTTTCCTCGTAGTCTTTATAAATCGGTAAAGTTCTAAGCTGATAAAGATGCTTATGTAGAGAAGGTTCTGTGATGGCTTTTAAAGGACGATCTTTGAGCTCTTCGTTGTAAGTATGTTGAAGCGTGTTGATTTGATGATCCGAAATGAGTTCGGTTTGATTCTTTAAAGCAAAGGCCCTGGTAGAGAGTGATTCTTTGCTTTGCTGCAATTTTGAAAGGTCTTGCTTCAGAGCAGCGGAGAAGTCTCTGTATTGTAGTTTGTTTATGAATAGTTTGATTTTGTGAAAGAGGTCTTGCAAATTAATTTCCACCCTTTAACAGTATAGGATAAATATATGGTAGCATAGAATCATTCATATGCATTCTGAAATCATCATTTTTACCCAGTTATGTAGGAATAAATTAATGTAGAGCATTCAGTATAAACGGGAGGAAAGAAATGAGTTACTCATTAGATAGGATTGCTCATCTTTATCATTCAAAAGAATTCGAAGTGTTGCATCAGAAGTTTAACCGCTTTAACCCTTTGAAGGTACTGCAAGTAGATCATTACGAAATACGTCATTCAAATGTGTTGGCCTGGCTTTTAGACCCGAATGAGAATCATCATTTGGGTGATTTTTTCGTGAAGAAGATTTTATCTCGATTGGTAACAAAAGCAGAGAACGAAGATAAATTAGAGAATGTTGATTTGTTGTTACGGATGTATCGTTCCTTTGCAGATACAGAAGTAGAGCGAGAAGTTCGCACGACGAACAACCGCTCAATTGATATATTGCTAACCATCCCTTCCCAGAACGTAGTCGTAGTGATCGAGAACAAGTTCCATTCCGGGGAGGGAAGAGAGCAGCTTAGAGATTATTTACATTACGCGAAGGAAACGTATAAGGGATATGATGTTGTCCCGATCTATCTTACTTTAAATCATGAGAGGCCTTCTCATCCGGACTACTTAACTCTTGAGTATAAAGATGTGCTAGAAATCATCACGCAACATACTGAGTTACAAAGGGATGCGATGTCCGAAAATGTCTACCAATTCCTCAGTTACTACACGGAGATTTTAAAAGAAGAGTTAGTAGAAGATAAGGAAGATCTTTCACTTGCTTTACAAGTCTACCAGTTGCACAAAAGTGCGATCGACTTACTCTACATTAGTCAGCATCCTCATTTTAACGGGAAGTCAAGGTACACCGCAGCCATTCAACACCTTAACGACCTGAACGAAGCCGAAAGGAATCTATTGAAACAGCATTACAAACGAAATCATGAGACGATTGATTTCATATTTAAGGTAGGAAGTAATGTCATTCGCCAGGCTTTTTTAGATTTTGTGAAGGAAGAAGACATCCCGGAAGAGGTGTACAAAGATCACTCTTCTGTGCCTAGCTTTCTATTGCCTGATTGGCTCGATTATGAAGAGGTGTTGGGGAAGCCTGAACAGGGCTATTGGCTTGGCCAAGGCCTAATCATTTGGTTTGAGCGGACGTGGAATGATCGTTTGAAAGTTTCAATTGAAGTAGGACCGATCCCGTATGAGAAGCGGTTCCGTTTACTTAGTGAGCTAGAGGTTTTAGGGATCTCTTTTCAATCTTCTGGCAAGTTAGAAGGGAAGAAATATACGAAGATCTATACAAATGACACCCCTATTGCAGATTGGGCAAACAAGACTGCTATTGTAGAAGGCATGCAAACGTTGTATTATCACAAGGATATAAATGAAACATTCAAGTCTATAGCCAAGGCTATAGAGAAGATGAACGAAGGGGCTCGGGAAGATGTAGAGGTTGTTCAACCATCTAAGCCCCTAAAAAAAAGAAGCTTCCCATCTGAGCCATTTGAGCGATTTGCTTCTGAATATGATCTGAATTCGTCTCTCTATAAGGTTAAGAACAGTACGACTTCCTTTCTTCTCCCTGTATTTAAGCAGCTTGAAGATGTATATGGAAAGTCGAGAGAGAAGTGGTGGTGGCACGATAGTACGTTTACGTATTGGTTCGAGCGATTAAAGGATGACAGATTAAAATTAACGATAGAGTTAGGCCCCTTGCAGCCCGATCAGAGGCTTGCGGTCATCGAAAAGTTAGAAGGAAGTAATTATACGTTTTCCGCTAGATCAAAACTCCCTGCTGCCAAGTACACCCGTTTGTACTCGGGCTCTAAAGTAATCGAGGACTGGAACGACACTGAAGAAGTTTTTGAGGCAATGGTTAAGTTGTACGAAGAACCTGGTAATAAACAGGTGGTAGAAGATATCGGGAGTTTGTACACGGTAAAATCTTATTGAAATAGCGAGGAGGTACGCCCGTGGAAAACATCCTTCAATTAAAACAACAGCTCGACGATTGGGAAAACATGCAGGGTATCGATGAAGAAGAGGAAGAGCAGGAGTGGATTCAGTCTGGTATTACGCTTTACGAGAAGTGTATAGAAGTAGATAAGCAGAATAAGAGTGAATACTTACAGGAGCTTTCTAGGCTGTATTTAAACCTTGGACGAAATGAAAAGATGAAGTTCTCAAACTTTGAACGTGCCGTCCGTAACCTGAAGCAGGCGGCTTACATTGCCCCGGAAGATCCTCGACCTTGTTATCACCTATCTTTTTTATTAGAGAAAAAAGGCAACTATGAAGGCGCCCTATTTTATGCAGAACGCGCGCTTAAATTAGGGCTTGATGATAAACAGAGCTATAAGTTGTTCTGTAACATGGCGCTTTGTTATTACAGGCTGTTGTTATTTAAGGATGCGTATAGCTACTTATTTAGAGTTGAAGAGAAAGCAAGGGAGGATCGTGTTCTCTCCACTTTTCTCACACCTTACCAAGCGAAAATTAAAGTTTCTAAGAAGAAGGGCTATATCCCTCTTACTGAGCAACATGGGACGCTGGTGGAAACAGAGGATGACATAGAATATAGCGTATCAAACGGTGAACGCGCGGTTTTAATTATTCATCCATACCGCACTGAGCTAAATGGGTCAGAGGAATGCGTCAGCTTTTCAACTGTAAATACGCAAATATTAGAAGCAGTTATGCTAAGTAAAGATGGGTTAACAGTAGCTCAGCTTTCTGAGGTGCTTTGGGAGTATAATGCTAGTGAAATGTCCTCTTCTTATGTTCCGAGAATGGTCAGAAGTATTCGCTCAGATATAGAAAAAGCAACCGGCATTGATGGGAAACAACTTCTGAAGATGACGAATGGTCATTATGTTTGGGATCACGAATGTTTGAAAGGCAATGTTCACTATAAGCAGAATAGCCGTAGAGGTGTCAGGTCACACGAGGGGATTACAATTTTGTAATCCTCTTTCTTTTATACTTAGGGTAATAAATGAGGAGGCGATCATATGAGATCAAATTTATTTTCCCTAGAAAAGATGGACGGTCAAGAAAGGTTACGTGAGGCGCTTGAGATGAGAGGATTCTTGGTGGAGAAGGATGGTCCATTTTTAGCATTGGCGAGTGGAAGTTCGAAGGCGGATCTAGTAGATGTGAAGAGACTCCTGAACAGCTTGAACATTCCGATCTTCTGGAATGGCAATAGTTTTCAACTGCTCACGAATAAGTTCCCGGTCATTTTGATGAAGAAGATTACAGCTTACCGTGGTGAGGAGTTCCCTGTCAGTATGGAAGGCTATCACTTCAGATGGAGAGCGTTCGTGAACCGAAAGCATGGACTGAAGGTTGATGCGTTGAAGCTTGATCCATACATTTCAAGCCTCGTGAAGGCGGTCAACCAAGCGGGGATCCCATGTCTAGCAGGCTGCGACGGGCATCTGAAATTCGCTCCTAACCTTCAATTCTCTGGTGTGTATAGCGGAGCGTGGTTTCAGATTATACAAAAGCAATATCTAGGTGAACTGGAGCTGAACTATACGTGGAAAGTGGAATACAGAGGGGGTTCAGGCTCGAGGTTGGTTGCTTGTAAGGGGGAAGATGAGCGCTGGGATACTCATAAGATTTATGGGGATACGTTGAAGATGGCGTATAAATTGAAGGACTATGCTGATGAGATTAAGAGTAGAAAGGCTTGTAGCTTTAAAAGGAATGTTCAGATGAAGGAAGAGGCGGAATTTTATCGTGTAAATGGTCGGTTTGAAGAGTTATCGGAGTGGATGACGAAGGTGAGTGAATGAGGTTCGTACGACTGAGGTCCATTTTGGTAGAGAATAAGGACGAAAAGGTCACTGATAGAACTAGTCAGTGACCTTTTTCTTGATCAGCAGGCTGTAAAGGTTAGAGAGATGTCTAGTCAGTGTCTATTTTGTAGTATGGACGGTCTATAGTGTAAGAGAGGCAAGTAATCAATGACATTTTTTTAGTAAAAATCCAACAAGGGTAAGAGATCACCAGGGGGAAACTGGCCTGGTCGGAGGTCAGGGTAATAATGACGTTGTGAAGAGAATAAACGTCAAAAAGGCCACTGAGGGACTAGATAAGTGACCTTTTATTTGATTAGTCAGCTGAAAAGTAAGGGAGGCACCTACTCAGTGCCCTTTTTGTAGTGTGAGGCGCTATAAAGTAAGCGAAGCCAGAGATCAGTTCCCTTTTTTGTGGAGTGTCTTTATAGAGTCATCGATCCGCACGTATATACTAGTTCCTATTCAAAGTACATCCATCGAGTATTACGTTTTTTCCTGAAATGCTTCTGAAGCACGGTGCGTATCCTTTTATAACTTCCGAGTTTCCCGCTCCATTCATAAATGAGCTTTGTCCTGATCTTTTCCTCAGGAAAAAGCATCTTGAACTCGTCCACATTTCTCAAAAGCGCATCCCTATAAGCTTCGGTGGCGCCACAACTTTCGCAAAGACACTTGTGGCCGTTAAGGTGAATAGAAAAGGAGAGGCATTGAAAGCAGCTCATCCCTTTCTGCAATGAATCAAACGTATAGGACGGTATTTCATTTAAGGCAGAATCGGAGAGGTGGAGGTCATTCAAGTCCCGCGCTAGTCGTTCATGATAAGAAGTGAGCAGTGAAGCCGTCTTGAGTTGTTCTAGGAAGGGTTTTATTTGTGTGGGAAATATGATGGATGGTGTAAGGGGAGCATTGTAAAGGTGGAAGTGCGGGTGAATGAAAATGACGTATCCTTCAATTGGTATCGTATGTCCATGGGACTTTAATAGTTGGCCAAGTAGTGCAGCGGCTCTTTGTAACTGATGGAGCGGGTTAAGGATTTCAGTATTCGGTAAGCGATAGAATTTATCATCTTCGTAGAGAAAATCACCTTCGTAGTTTTTGATCTCAAAAAGATAAATTTTCTCAGGTGTAATCAGCAGGGAATCGATTTGGAAGGTTGTATTATGTTTTTTTAACAAGAGGTCATGTAGTAAATACGATTTGTGGGTGAATGGTTCGATGAATTGATCAAAGCGTTGTTCTCCTTCGAAGCCTTTAAGCCAACGTGAATAGTCGTTACTTGCTCTTGGGGAGAGTGTCATTCTTCTTTGAAGGATTTCTAAAGTGGCTAAGTGGATTGGCTTTGTTCGAAGTTTATATATCGACATAGCTTCATTCCTTTCTGGTACGGGATATTTAGAGTATAGCATAGGTGGGGGTAGGACAATCAGCTCCCTGGTCGAGGACCTTTTCATGGGTATAACTTTTCAAAACGTAAGAGAGACAAGCTATCAAAGTCTTTTTATGCATAAAAGATCTTAAAAGGTAAGAGAAGACCAAGATCAATGCCCATTTACTAATAATTGATATATTAAAAGGACACTGATCCGCCGCGCCGCCACTGGGGCATCACTGATCAAAGTCCTTTTTAAAGAAAGTTAAAATAAAAAGGTAATAGATATTTCAAATCAGTTACGTTTGCAAGAATATAAACACTCAAAAGGTAATTGAAGCAAGTGATCGGTGCCTTTTTATACATAAAACCTTTCAAAAGGTAAAAGAGACCCCCCGATCAGAGCCTTTTCTTAGCAAAAAGTAATCAAAAGGTCACAGATCCCCCTTCCACCCGCCCTCCGGACGCCTGCGAAACCCTCTATAAAAAATTGATCAAACGTTTGATCAAAACGACCCATCCTTTGATTGCAGACACCTCGGCATTCCGTTATAGTCAAACTAAAGAATCACGAAACATTTTTTACTCTCAATCGTATAGTTAGGTATAGATAAAAAAGGAGGCGTTGGTTTGGACAACGAGACGAGTAACGTCAGAGGGTTTCCTTCTGGTGGAAATAAAAAGATGAAAAAGTTTGGAGGATGGTTTGGGAAGATAGGGGTTGTTGTCATTGCCTTGTTGGTTCTCACTCTTTTGTCCTTAAACTGGATTACAGAATACATATGGATGGGGACAGTGGGGTACCAGGATTCCTACATGACGATTCTGACGAGCAAATTTATGCTTGGGATTGTTGGCTTTATCCTCTTCTCCGTTTGTACCTACTTTACGTTTAGTTGGGTACGGAAATCTTATCTAAGGCACTTTAATGAAGGGCAGTTACCGAGCCTTGTTACGAGTAAGAAGTGGAGTCGAACGTTGGTACTTATTTTGGCTCTATTCATTGGACTAGTCGGAAGTACAATCGTACAAGGAGTGGGATGGGAGCCATGGCTTAAGTTCTTAAACTATGAGTCATTCGGTGTAAGCGATCCACACTTTGATCGTGATGTATCCTTCTATATGTTCGTGCTGCCATTTATAGAATTTGCGCTATCCACTGTTTTGGGTCTTGCGATTTTCTTCTTGTTCGTGGAAATTGGATTGTATTCCGTTTTCACGATGTATCGCACAAGTCGTACGGCGCAATTGCATCTCGGTACGACGCTAGCGATTATTGGCGTGTTACTAGCAGCACAACATGTACTTGAACCGTTTTATTCACTACTTACCAATCAGGTCAATGTAGCGCAGCAAAGTGTTGTCCATGGCTTAAGCTATACGGATGATGTGATTAACAATCCAGCCTCATACGTTCTCGCTGGTATCGCATTACTTGGCACGATTTGGGTGATCATTTCTTTGTTCCGCGGCAATTGGAAGAGTATGATTTTACCGATCATTCTTTATATCGCCGTAGGATTGATCGCACAAGGGGCATCTATGATTGTACAAAACTTCGTCGTGTCGCCCAATGAATACTCTAAAGAAAGTCCTTATTTAGAAGAGAATCTTTCCATGACACGTACAGCTTACGAGCTTGACGATATGACAGAAGCTCAGCATCCCGGAGCGGATACACTTGATCGTGAGATGGTAGAGCGAAATCAGGATACGATTAATAATGTTCGCATTAACGATAGTCGACCAATCCTTGATGTGTACAATCAGCTGCAAACGTTCCGTACGTATTACGAATTTAATGATATTGATATTGATCGTTACAACATAGACGGGGAGTACCAGCAAGTCTTCCTAGGAGCTCGTGAATTGAATACGTCCGATTTACCGTCGCAAGCCCAAACATGGGTGAACCAGAACCTTCGTTATACGCATGGTTATGGAATTGCTATGAGTAACGTTCATGAAATTACGCCACAGGGCCAACCGGAGTATATGGTCCAGAACTTGCCTCCTCAAGGGGAGCTTGAGATTAAACGACCGCAAGTTTACTTTGGTGAAGAGCAATATGACACGGTTGTCGTAAATAGTGGAGTCGACGAGTTTGATTATCCTTCTGGTGATGAGAACAAGTCGAACCGTTTTGAAGCCGATACAGGCATTCCGCTATCTGGCATTAACCGAGCACTCTTTGCCCTTGATGAAGGATCATTCCGATTATTTGTTTCGGATCAAGTGTCAGGGGATAGCCAAATGCTTCAGACACGTAACATAATGGATCGTGTTGAGCGCATTGCGCCGTTTCTTACGTATGACAAGGATCCATACATTTTCGTCAGGGATGATGGCACAATGGCCTGGATGATTGATGCGTATGTAACAGAGAGCAATTATCCGTACTCTGAATCATACGAAGGAAGTAAAAATTATATCCGTAACTCGGTGAAAGTAACAGTAGATGCGTATACAGGGGAAGCAACGTTTTATGTGGTAGACCCTGAAGAGCCTTTGCTTGGGACGTACCGAAACATCTTCCCAGACCTGTTCACAGAAGAAGTACCTGAAGATGTTCGCAGTCACTTCCGCTATCCGATCGATCTATTCAAGATCCAGTCACAGCTATACCAAACCTATCATATGACAAATCTTGAAGTCTTCTATAATCGTGAGGATTACTGGGAAATTCCAACTGAGAAATACTTTAACGATGATGTCACAATGGAACCCTATTATGTGACGATGCGTCTTCCTGAAGCGGAGGAAGAAGAATTCGTACTCATGACGCCATTTACTCCACGAAACCGTCAAAATATGATCGCCTGGATGGGAGTTCGAAATGACGGTGACAATTACGGGGAGATGATGATCTACGAATTCCCGAAACAGGAAAATGTCTATGGTCCTCAGCAGATTGAGAACCGAATTAATCAGGACAGTGACATATCACAGCAATTGAACTTGTGGTCCCAAGGTGGATCTGAAGTTATCCGAGGGAACTTATTAGTCCTGCCAATTGAGGATACGATCCTTTACGCAGAGCCGATTTATATTAAATCTTCTAATGAAACATCTTTACCAGAAGTCAAACAGGTCATCGTTGCCTATCAGAACCAGATTGTGATGGAACCGACCTTTGACCGTGCTTTAGAAGTCTTGCTATCCCGTATTGATCCTGACAGCGAAGCGCCAGAAGGAGAAGGGGAAGGAGAACAAGGCGAGACCCCTGATACAGGAGACATGTTTGAATCAAATCAAGTGCTTCAAGAAGTATCCGATCTATTTGATCAGTATCAGGAACAAACCTCAGAAGGAAACTATCAGGAAGCCGGACGTATTATGGAGGAGATTCAGTCCTTGTTGGAAGAAGCTCAACAAGAACAACAACCTTCTCAGCCGGAGCTTGATGGGGAAGAGGACTCTGAAGATACCTCTACTGATACAGAAGAATAAATGATGACCTGCCCGCCCTTCATTGGGGCGGGCTTTTTTTGATGGGAAGGGGGACAGGTACCGTGTCCCACTTTTTAGGATAGGGGGAGTACAGGTGACTGGATCTGTGACGTTATGAGGTAGATGAAATGAAAAAAGGTCACTGATCTAACCGATCAGTGACCTTTTAATAGGTTTTTGTGCTCAAAAGGTAAGAGAGCGAGGCTATCAGTGACCTTTTTAAAGTATATTAAGCTTGAAAGGTAAGACAGTGTCGCTCTCTGTGACCTTTTACCGTGAGAAAGAGTTCAAAAGGTAGTAGATGCCCCCATGGGACAAGGTACCTGTCCCCCCGGCCCTCATTGGGACGAGGTACCTGTTCCCCCGGCCCACTAAATGCTCCACAAATCTTCGGTGCCCCATTCGTAAGGAGTCTCCTGATAAACACAGTAATTCAGCCAATTCGAAAACAGCAAATAAGCTTGCGATCGCCAGCGATTGAGAGGTTTCTGGTCAGGGTCATCGTCTGGATAGTAGCCGGATGGAACGTTGACATCGAGCCCTTTTGCTACATCGCGCTCATACTCTTCTGCTAGTGTTGTGGATTCATACTCAATATGACCTGTAATCATCACATGCTTCTCATCGTTAGACATCATCAATAGTGCCCCGGCTTCCTTTGAAGAAGCAAGTAGTGTTAAACGGTCGTTTGCAAGAATCTCTTGTTCTGATACATCGGTGTATCTTGAATGAGGGGCCAGGAACGCATCATCCATTCCGCGGACTAACTTATTCGTCTCATTCATAATACGATGTTGGAAGACGCCAGATATTTTTTCGGGCAGTTCATACTTTTCAATCCCGTAGTGATGGTACAGAGCTGCCTGAGCTCCCCAACAAATATGAAGCACAGAGGTGACGTTTGTTTTTGTCCATTCCATAATTTTAGTGAGCTCTTCCCAATAAGCGACTTCTTCAAAAGGGAGTTGTTCGACAGGAGCGCCAGTAATAATCATCCCGTCGTAATTTTTCTCTTTAATGTCATCATACGTTTTGTAGAACTGACTCAAATGGGACTTGCTAATATTTTTCGATTCGTATGTAGACGTGTGTATGAATTCGACGTTAACTTGTAATGGTGAGTTACTGAGTAAACGAAGCAATTGGCGTTCGGTTTTCTCTTTCTCTGGCATTAAGTTCAGAATGAGGATATTCAACGGTCGGATATCCTGGTTATTGGCGCGTGGGTCTTCCATGAGAAAGATGTTTTCTTTCTCCAAAATGTCTTTAGCCGGAAGTTGCTCTGGTATATTAATAGGCATTCGCATTCACCCCTCTTTTAAACTTTTTCAATATTTTATCTATTATAACAAAATTTATTGTATTCACCATCCCTAATACGATCAGTGGATAAGTTTCTTGTTCTTATCCCAAATCCGAGAAGCGGAAGAGAATCAGTGACCTTTTCGATTGAGAAAGAACAAAAAAGGTCACTGATCTAACTGATCAGTGACCTTTTCCTAAAACGAAGTGCTCATAGGGGTTAGAGAAGAGTGTTGTCTCTTACCTTTTTCAGTGGGAAAAGAGACAAAAGGTAACAGATGCCCCAAATAGGGACAAGGTACCTGTCCCCCCGTCCCACTATAAACTCTCACAAGCTAGCCCGTCTTGATCTGATCCGTCTAAGCGATGGGGGTCCTTTTCTGGTCCGCCAGCAGCTTCAAAGAATGCTTGTGCCGTTTCGTGAGAGTCGAAATCGCCACAGTCACGATCGGGTCCATTCGGGTCATAGGGTAAGCTGGTTGTTCGGTTTGGTTCTTTAGTTGTTTCTTGTTGTTGCGTTTCTTCCTCGGCACTTTCTGATACGAGAACTTCCTGATGGAATCCATCATCTTGAACGTAGTTTCCTTCTACACCCCATATGCCTAGGTTCTGAGATTTGGCCTGATTCTGTGCTTTCATGAATGTTTCGTAATGGGTATAAGGAGGGTCATACCTGTAAGCCAATCGGGCATATCCGTTTTCAAGTAACGCTTTATTAAAGTTTTGTCCATCTACCCAAATGTAAGCAAGCAGCCGGTCATATTTATCGCGTTTCGGACCGTCAAACTCTAGCTCTACCTTTGTTCCTGGTGTTAACATCTTCTTTGCATAGGCAGATGCCTCTGGCCCGAACTCTTGAACAGGCTTTGATGGGTGTTTCACTTCAGGAGTGTCGACAAGCAATAGGCGTACGTCTTCTGTTGTACCATTGTATGTAACTTCGATGGTGTCTCCATCTACTACCCTTGAGACCGTCGCTTGTTCGTAAGGGGAGTCTTCTTTTTCTTCAGAGTCGTTCTCTTTGGAAGTTACTGGAGAACTTTGCGGATCTTTATCGTTTTCTTCTTCAGAGGAGTCTTTACTCTCGGTTTGCTTAGAACTCTCTGAACTTTGCTTATCGTTATCCTGATCCTCATTAGACTCTTTGTCGGTACTAGCAGCCTTTTCCTTTGCATCTTTCTCCGATGCCTCTTGCTCCACTTTGTCAGAGACAGTAGTCTCTTCTTTATCCTCTTCAAGGGGAGGAGCGGTGAGTACACCTAGAATCATGCTTATGGCAAAAATGGCTGGATAAATCTTAACTACTTTTTTTCGACTCGCCTGTCTTTTGTTCCAGAAGATTGCTAGTTTAGGTGCAATTAAACCTACTATCAATCCAAAGAAAGACAACAGCACGAGTATGAGCAATACATTATACAAAAAAATCCCCCAAACGTTTTTTTACATTAGCGTTCATTATAAAGCATGTGACGGTGACGGATCAAAACCAATGAGGAAAGAGTGAAGGTCTCTTGGGACTAGATTGTTGAAAATTTATAAGAAATACACAATAAAAAGGTCACTGATTCGGGCGATCAATGACCTTTTTTGAGCAAAGTACTCGTAAAGGGGAACAAAAGCGCGTTTGGAAGCAGGGGGCACCGTCAGTTATGTTGCTCTCTCTTAGACACAATCAATAGATAAATACCAACCAACACAAGAGGGAGGATGCCGGAAACAATGAGCTTTGTATCGTCTTCAATACTTGTCATATTAATAAATATTCTTGGCAGGAACAGAAGAATTGGAATGATAATCGTTACCCATGATTTACTCCATAGAGCGATTCCGATAAGGGTAGCTATGGCAAAAGCGACTGCTACCGTGACACCTACTGTTCCAAATTGAATCGAAGGGGTTCCAAATGAGCGATCTACGTAATAAATCACAATGAAAAGGGAGGCAGGGACAATTCCAAGCAGAGATAAAAAGAGCCATTGCTTGGTTTCAGATAATGAGGTGACCGCTAAATATCTCAAAGCAAGTCTAAACATAATAAAAAGGTTGATAAAGAAAATGAAGGGATAGCCGATGAGCTCAAGTAAAGAATATTCCATAGTACCGTTAATCGCGTCATCTATTAAAATAAACGATAAGCCACCAAGGAAGATGATTGGGATATACTTTAGCACTCCTTTAAGATCAAGTGGCATTTCATCCGCTACCTGATTCATGTACTCTTTTGGGGACTGACCTATGATATCTTCTACATCTTTTCCGTTTCTCTCCGCTTCGTATAAATGATCTTCTAGCTCTTCAACGATTTCATTAATTTCTTGTTCATTCTTCCCGCTGGAAACTAGGTAGATTCTTAGGTTATCTAGAAATTGCTGACTTTCTTTAGACACTTTCATTTCATTACCCTTCCTTTCTTAATAAAGAATCAACACTATCTGAAATATCACTCCATCTTTTCTTGAACTCTTCTAGTTCTTCCTCGCCCTTTGGGGTTAACGAGTAATATTTTCGTTTCGGTCCACCTGAGGGCACCTTCTTTTGAGTCGTTGCTACAAGGCCTTCTTTTTTCAATCGAAGTAATAGGGGATAAATGCTACCTTCCTTAACCATAGTGAACCCAGAGGCATGTAGTTTTTCCATCATTTCATAGCCGTAAGTTTCTCCTTTACCAATAATCGAGAGAAGACATCCTTCGAGGATCCCTTTTAGAATTTGACTTGAAGACAATCACGTTCCTCCTTTTTAATAGGTTGATTTTCGCCAACTAACTTGTAATACAATATAGTTGGTCAAAAAAATAACCATCTAGAAACTTCAACTACTTTGTTATACATGGTAGTTTAAAGATAATATACATTAGATGGAAATTCAAGTGTTATGTTCAATTACGGGACAAGGGACCTGTCCCCTGGTCCCTATGTTGATCAAACGTTTGATCAATGTAAAAAACCCCGAAGAACTAATTTTAGTTCTTCGGGATTTCTTTTACCGTCGTATGAGCGATGCGGTCATGTGGAAGTGTTGCTCCATCTTGTGCTTCAAAATTTTTACGCTTGATCAAAAAGAGGAATGGGCTTAGTGTGTCTCGGTAAGCGATCCTTTTCATTATTTGTTCTGGTGAGAGTTCCTCACTATCTTCGGACTCAAGCGTCAGTCCCATCGCCTTATAACCAAATGTCTGCTGGTTGTTCCTGAGCAAGGCATACTCAAGTCCCCACATTACAACTGTAGGGGTCACAACAGCGTGGACCCATTCCTTCTTTACTTTTTTTCGAAGAAATTGCTCCACTCCTAGTGAAATGACACCTGAAATTGTTCCATCAATTAAAACAGCTTTAAAACGTTTTTTCGTGATAGGCTTCAATAAGTTCTCCCCCTTTTTATAGGATCTGTACTATACGAAGGGGAAGACAAAAGCGTTTCACTTTAACACATATTTTTGTGGAAAGACCTTGAAGGTTCCCTGCGTCCTGATTTACTTTGCAACGTTTTGTTATTTATGAGTGAAGTGCTCTTTCAACAGAAACTCCTCAACCACTTGTGCAACGCCGTGGTTCACATTCGTATCTGTTACAAAATCAGCAACCTCTTTAATATCCTCTGGAGCATTTCCCATTGCGACGCCAAGGCCTGCGAATTCAATCATTTCCTGGTCGTTATAGCTGTCGCCAACGGCAATAATTTCTTCGCGCTTCACGCCAACTTCTTGAATTAGTTTCTCGATGCTTGTTCCTTTAGTAATGCCTTTATCTGTGAATTCAAGGAAGAAAGGCTTAGAGCGCATAACGCTAAATTCGTCCCCTAGTTCTGCTTGAAGTTTCTTTTCAACAGTTTGAAGGTGCTCAGGTTCTCCAACCATTAGCACTTTCACAACGGGTTCAGTCACACCGTCCATAAACGAGTCGACGTGTTTAATCGGAAGACCTGTAAGATCCGATTCAATGGAAGTGTAAGGGTTATCCTCTGCGGTGACAATCTCGTCCCCAACGTACGTGTGGATCTGAACGCCTTCTCGCTGGCTGATTTCGTTTAGTCGACGAACGGCTTCTACACTTAGCGTCTGACTAAAGAACTCTTCATTGGTTTGGCAGTTGATAATCTTCCCGCCATTAAAGGAGAGGATGAAGCTTCCGTATTCAGCAAGGGAAAGTTCCTTAGCGAAAGGCACCATGCCATAAGTAGGTCGCCCTGATGCGAGTACTACTTTTCCTCCTTGTTCTTGTACTTTCATTAAGGCCTCTTTATTTCGTTGTGATATCTTGTGGTTATTGCCAAGTAATGTATCGTCTAAGTCTAGAATGATCATTTTGTAAGACATGCGTGCATAATCCTCTCTTTATCTAGCTTCTTTTTGTATCTATTTGTCATTTTACTAGAATTCTTAAGAAATGGGGAAGGGTCTTTCATATGAAGTAGAGGGAGATTGTGGATAAGGGCTTGTTTAATAGCTCTTGTACCCTTGATAAAATATTGAGATTGGCAATTATTTCGCATTTCGAAACAAATAAATTGACCATACAGTACTAGAAGCGTATCTTTATATGCACGCTCCATTCTTTAAATAACACAAGTAACCAATCTAGAAATTTTATTAAATAAAATACTCAACTTGAATAAGACATATTAAAGGAGAATCGATGATGGAAAACTATCAAGAACTAACGCAAAAGCAGAAGTCATTCTTCCGTACTGGGAAGACGAAAGATACACAATACCGTATCGATATTTTAAATAAATTGAAAGATCTTATGACAACCCATGAGCAGGATATTCTAGACGCTCTTAAAGTGGATCTGAATAAACCTGAAGGGGAAACGAAACGTGCAGAAATTGGACTTGTCCTAGCGGAAATCAATTATATGATTGAGAACCTAGCGAATTGGTCCACACCGGAAGAAGTAGACACGCCATCAACACACGAGGGGGCTACAAGCTTTATCACACCTGAGCCTTATGGTTCCGCCCTAGTCATTGCTCCGTGGAACTATCCGGTTCAGCTTGCGCTTCTTCCGTTAGCGGGGGCAGTAGCGGCTGGAAACACAGCGGTCTTAAAACCATCTGAATTAACGCCAAACACATCCAATCTATTAGCAAATATGATCAATAACAATTTCTCAAGAGAGTATTTATGTGTCGTTGAAGGGGAAGTCGAAACAAGTACAGCTCTCTTAAAAGAGGACTTTGACTATATCTTCTTCACAGGTAGTACAGGTGTAGGGAGAATCGTTGCAGAAGCGGCGGCGAAGAACTTAACCCCTACAACACTTGAGCTTGGAGGGAAAAGCCCTGCCATTGTGCATGAAGATGCGGATCTTGATGAAGCAGCAAAACGTATTGCAGGCGGTAAATTCGCCAATGCGGGTCAGACTTGCGTAGCGCCAGACTATGTTCTTGCTCATAGTCGTATTAAAGATCAATTAATCGCTAAAATCAAAGAAGCCATCACAAGCACGTATGGAGAAAACGTTTCTGCAAGTGACTATAATCACGTTGTGAGTGAACGACATTTCGATCGTCTGTACAACTTCTTGGATAATGGAGACTTGGCTGTAGGTGGAAGATCAGATCGCTCTCAGCTGTTTATTGAGCCAACGGTTTTAGACAATATTTCGTTTGAAGACTCTGTTATGCAAGGTGAAATCTTCGGCCCGATCCTTCCGGTATTGACGTACGAAGAGACTTCAGAAGCGATTGATACAGTTCTAAATCGTCCAAAACCATTAGCCCTTTATCTTTTCTCTGATGATCAAGAGGTGCAAGACGATGTACTGAACAACATTTCCTTTGGTGGCGGTGCGATTAATGACACCATTAATCATATGACGACGCACTACCTGCCATTTGGCGGTGTGGGTGATAGCGGCATGGGTGCTTACCATGGTAAAGCTAGCTTTGACACATTCACACACTTTAAGAGCATTCTTAAGCGTTCCAATAAATAAGTCATAAAAAAGGCTTGGAGACCCTCCGTATCAAGGGAACTCCTAGCCTTTATTTTTTGAAAAAGATCTATTCTATTGTTCTTTCGCCATCATCTTATAATACTTATAAAGCGCATGAGTCCCGTCATTGTCCCCGCCAGCTTCACTCAAACGGTCATATAGATCTTTAGCCAGTTTTAGGCCTGGGACGGGTAACTCCATTTTATCAGCTGAGTCGATGGCGAGGTTCATGTCTTTAATGAAGTGCTTCACGTAGAAGCCAGGTTCAAAGTTTCCGTCGATCATTCGTGGTGCTAGATTAGATAGAGAGAAGCTGCCTGCTGCACCGTGCTGAATGCTTTCAAGAACCGTTTTGGGATCGAGTCCTGCTTTCTCGGCATACGTAATGGCTTCAACAACGCCCATCATCGTAGAGGCAATAGCAATCTGGTTACACATCTTCGTATGTTGGCCTGATCCAGCCGGGCCTTGCAAGACGACATTTTGGCCCATCGCTTCAAAAGCCGGGAGAACGTCTTTGAAGTATTTCTTATCTCCGCCAACCATAATCGTTAACTTCCCTTGCTCCGCGTAAATGTCGCTACCTGATACAGGAGCGTCGAACGCGTGAAGGTTATGTTCTTTTGCTGTGTCAAAGATTTGTTGAGCTAACTGAGGTGAGGAGGTGGTCATATCAATGAGATAAGAACCGGATTTCGCATGTTGGATAATCCCGTTGCCTCCAAGGTACACTTCTTCCACATCACTTGGGTATCCCACAATCGTAATAATAATATCTGAGCTTTCAGCGAGCTGTGCCACATCGTTTTTCCACGAAGCACCTTCAGCAATTAGGTCTTCTGCCTTCGTTTTTGTTCTGGTATACACGTTGACGGAAAACCCTATTTTCATCAAGTTTCGTATCATGCTTTTCCCCATAACACCCGTTCCGATAAAGCCAATTGTTTTGTTCATATGTATTCACCATCCCACTGATTTAATACGTTTAGTATAGCAGGTAGGCGGTGGGGATTACAGGAAATGGGGCTGTGGCATACGTACCCTACTGTTTCACATAAGACTTCCCGTAGTCTCTAATTCGAATGTACTTCCGTATTGAGAACGCAACCACCGTTAACCAAGCTGCCACAAGAATGCCGTAAATCATATAAATTAAAGTTGTATCTAAATCCACCGTTAAGAGTAACGTCCGTAGGTTTGTTAAGACGATAAACCCTCCCGCTAACACACCAAGTATTAATGCTGGGATCACTTGAACAAGCCAAGCTGCAAGGGGAGCGGCGACCACGCCTCCTATGACAAAGGCCATGACCCATAACCAGCTAAATTCTTCCCATCCGAGAAATAATATAAAGCCAAGTGTGGCGGATGTTGTAATGGCGAATTCTGTGGTGTCGACTGTCCCGATTACTTTCCTTGGGGTGGCTCCTTTTTGGGATAATAAGATCGGGGTGTTTACAGGCCCCCATCCCCCTCCACCGATGGCATCTAGGAATCCGGCTACGAACCCGAGTGGATAGATGAAACGCTTTTTAGGGGAAAGGGTTGGTCTTGATTTTGAACGCTCAACGTTAAGTAGTAAGAAGCGTATGAGTATGTAGACACCAAGTAGGAGCAGGAAGAATGAGACAAATGGCTTAATAACATCGCCAGGAAGACTACTTAAAAAGGCTGCTCCACAAAAGGCACTAATCGAGCCAGGTAGGATGAGTGGCAGGATTAATGACTTATCAATGTTCTTAAATTTGTAATGGGAATAACCAGATACGGCCGTTGTAGCAATTTCAGACATATGTATGGATGAAGACGCCACTGCAGGAGCTACTCCATAAGCTAGCAAAAGCGAAGAAGAGCTTAATCCGTAAGACATACCTAAAGCACCATCAATTAACTGAGCAAAAAAACCTACAAAAGCAAAGATTAATAGTTTCCTCAAAATACGTTCACCCCTAAATGTATTATTCTTATCTTTTTACTCGGGATTAAAATAAAAAAATAAAGCTAAGCGAGTATAGACATAAAAAAATCCCCTTATGTAAGAAGAGGTGAATAGTACCTTCTCCTTATCTTTCAGAACTGTTTCTGCTGGACGGAGCACCTTCTTCTTTAAGCAAGAGGTTGCTGCGGGATCGTAAGACCAGTTTCCTCCCCCGGCTCTGTATAAGGACGTATTCGAATTTGAATAGTTTCTAATGTAAAATACAGCCAGATAATTGTCAACATATTTATAAAATTATAAAAATTTGAATAAATTGTTGACATATTCTTCTATGGGGCATAGTATTTTGGATAATAAAATATTCAGCAAACGATAACCGAAATTCTTATCCTGAGAGGTGGAGGGACTGGCCCTTTGAAGCCTCGGCAACGGGTCTGATCTAGAGATACTGTGCCAACTCCAGCAAGTGAAATACTTGGAAGATAAGAAGATGGGTCACTGTATAGCAGAGTGAACCTCTCTTCTTGTCTTTAAGAAGAGAGGTTTTTGTATTCGATTAAAAGCAAGGAGGGAGGAGCTTATGACACAAGAAGTCGTAACGTATGAGCAGTTCACAGGCGATCCATTCGCCTCTTATCGACCAGATAATGAGGTGGAAGGTGCTTTAACGGTATTGAAATGGGCGTATGAAACCTACGGAGATTCGATTGTGTATGCTTGTAGCTTTGGAGCTGAAGGAATCGTATTGATTGACTTGATTTCGAAAGTAAAACCCGATGCGAAGGTTGTTTTCTTGGATACAGGAATTCATTTTCAAGAAACGTATGAACTAATCGATAAGGTCAAGGCCAGGTACCCTCAGTTGAATATTGAAATGAGAAAGCCAGATTTAACACTAGATGAGCAAGCTGAAGAATATGGATCAGCTTTGTGGAATAAAAACCCGAACCAGTGCTGTTACATTCGAAAGATTAAGCCACTTGAAGATACACTTAGCGGTGCAACAGCCTGGGTTTCTGGCTTAAGGCGGGAACAATCAGCAAGTCGTAAGAACACAAACTTTGTTAATAAAGATGAACGATTCCAGTCTGTAAAGGTATGTCCTTTAATTTATTGGACGTGGGATTTTGTATGGCAATATATCCGACTAAACGACTTGGATTACAATGTTTTGCATGATCAAGGCTTTCCGAGTATTGGATGTAAGCCATGCACATCTCCAGATGAAGGAGACGGACGATCAGGCAGGTGGAAAGGATTTAATAAGACAGAGTGTGGTCTTCACACGACAGGAAACCAAGATTAATCAATTTTTGGGAGGAATGAATATGACAGTTATTGCACCGCACGGAGGAACATTAGTGAATCAGTGGAGTACGAAAGAGGAAGCGCCAGAAGCAAATGTGAGCATCTCGATCGATAAGATGGCGTTAAGTGACTTGGAGCTATTAGCCAACGGCGCTTATAGTCCGTTAACAGGGTTCTTGAGTAAGGAAGATTATGAATCAGTTGTGGACCGGATGAGGTTATCAGATGGAACACCTTGGAGCATTCCGATTACGCTTCCAGTTGATGAGGAGAAAGCAAAACAGTTGAGTAAAGGCGATGTAGCTGAGCTGAATTTAGAAAACACGGTGTATGGCTATATTGAGGTCTCGGAGGTGTACCAGCCGAATAAGACAAAAGAGGCAGAGCAAGTGTACTTAACGACTGAACTAGAGCATCCAGGAGTGAAAAAGCTCTTTGCGCGCCCTGATTATTATGTGGCAGGTGAGATTGTTCTTATAGAACGCTCCGAGCGCGAGCACGATGAAGGGTTTTATTTAGACCCAGCTCAGTCTAGACAACGCTTTGAAGAGCTTGGTTGGAGTAAAGTTGTCGGTTTCCAAACGCGAAATCCTGTGCACAGAGCGCATGAATATATTCAAAAGGCAGCACTTGAAACGGTGGATGGCCTTTTCCTGAATCCTTTAGTCGGAGAGACAAAGAGTGATGATGTTCCGGCGGACGTACGGATGCAGAGTTATCAAGTGTTACTAGAGCATTACTATCCTGACAACCGAGTCGTCTTAGCGGTCTTCAGTGCTGCGATGAGATACGCAGGGCCTCGTGAAGCCATATTCCATGCTATTGTCCGTAAGAACTTTGGCTGCTCTCACTTTATTGTTGGCAGAGACCACGCTGGTGTTGGTGACTATTACGGTACGTACGATGCACAGAAGATCTTCTCCCATTTTGACAAAGGAGAATTAGGAATTACACCTTTATTCTTTGAACATAGTTTCTATTGCAAGGCTTGTGAAGCCATGGTATCTGGGAAAACTTGCCCTCATGGAAAAGAAGAGCACGTTATTCTTTCTGGAACTAAGGTCCGTGAACTGCTTCGAAATGGAGAGCGACCGCCTAAAACCATTAGTCGTCCAGAAATTGCAGATGTACTCATAGAAGGACTTAGGACAGATTCTTCTGTTCAATCTTAAACGGAAAGGGTGATAAATATGGGTTCAAATCTTACATGGCATGACGCCTCCTTGCAGGTTGATCATTATCGAAAACGAAACGGGCACCATAGTGGAGTAATCTGGTTTACCGGTCTATCTGGTTCAGGAAAGTCGAGTGTGGCTAACCGCGTGAATGAGAAGTTATACGAGAAGCACCTCCAATCGTATTTGTTAGACGGAGATAACGTAAGGCACGGATTAAATCAAGATCTTGGCTTTGCAGCTCAAGATCGAGAAGAGAATATTCGTAGGATCGGGGAAGTTGCGAAATTGTTTGCGGACAGCGGCACGATTGTGCTAACAGCGTTTATCTCTCCTTATCAAGGGGATCGCGGCCGAGTTCGTAATCTGCTTCCTGAAGGAGATTTTATCGAAGTCTTTGTCGATTGTCCGTTAGAAGAATGTGAGAAGAGAGATCCCAAAGGGTTATATGAGAAAGCGAGAAGCGGTGAAATTAAAGGATTCACAGGAATTGATGCCCCTTACGAAGCACCAACTTCCCCAGAGTTGGTTCTCCATACACACGAGCGGGATATTGAAACCTGTGCAAATCAAGTGATCGATTATTTAAAACAAAAAGGCTGGGTGTAGAAGACAACGTCCACTACATGAAGGAGTGAGAGCTGATGGCGAAGGTGTATATCGTAGGTGCAGGTCCAGGGGATGCTGAACTCATTACGGTGAAAGGATTACGAGCAATACAAGAAGCAGATGTGGTCTTATATGATCGTCTTATAAATGCAGATTTACTGAAAGAAGCGCGTCCGCATGCGGAACTCATATACTGTGGCAAAAGCCCTGATCATCCTTCTTTATCACAGGAGTCGATTAATGACTTGTTGTGCAAGTATGCTTCTAAAGGGAGGACGGTAACTCGGTTAAAAGGAGGCGATCCGTTTATCTTTGGCAGAGGCGGTGAGGAAGCAGAGGCGCTAGCATCTTCACGTATTCCGTATGAAATTGTGCCAGGCATAACGTCAGGGGTGGCTGCTCCTGCCTATGCAGGGATTCCATTAACTCATCGGGATTACAGTTCTTCTGTTTCCTTTATCACAGGCGTCACTAACCTTGAGGAAGATGAGTACTGGGAGCATGTGGCAAAGAGCTCAGATACTTTGTGCATTTATATGGGAGTAAGGAATCTTCCAAAGATTTGTAACAAGCTAATCCATCATGGTCGACCTGCTGATACACCGATCGCTCTCGTTCACTGGGGCACAACAGAAGAGCAGCAAACGGTAACGGGGACGCTTCAAGATATTGTCGACGCCACTAAAAGTATGAAAAATCCTTCCATGATTGTAGTTGGAGAGGTCGTAAAATTACGAGAAGAGTTGAAATGGTTTGAAAGCCTGCCAGCTATTGAGCCTCTCGTTGTGGGATAGAAAGGAAGATGATAATGGAAGCTGTTCTGTACGTTAGTCACGGAAGTAGAGTAGAGGAAACGAAAGAAGAAGCAGTTTCCTACATTCATCAAGTGCATCAAAAAGTGGCTACTCCGTTAGTTGAAATTTGCTTTCTGGAATTAGCCGAACCAACGATGGCTCAGGGGATTAAGCGTCTTGTCGAGAAGGGGGCAACAGACATCACAATTGTCCCTGTCTTATTGCTAAGTGCTGGTCATTACTATCACGATATACCGGATGAAATAAAAGCTGGCATGTCCCTTTTCCCAGGTATTCGATTCAAATACGGCAAGCCTCTAGGCGTGCAGAAGCGGATCACGAGTGTATTAGTCGACCGGATTCAAGAGGTCGCATCTTTCCAAGAAGACCTTCACCTTGTCCTGGTTGGAAGAGGCAGTCGCAATCCTGAAACAAAAGCATCTATTGAACAGATTGCAAGCTGGCTAGGTGAAGAAATAGCCGGAGCATCTGTTGATGTATGTTATCTTGCCGCTTGTTCTCCTACTTTCGAGGAAGGGATCCAGCGGGCAATCAAATCCAAAAAGAAGACGGTCGTGGTCCCATATTTATGGTTTACTGGCAAGTTAATTCAATCCATGGACAAGAGAGTGGGAAGTCTTCAACAAGAAGGGGTTCCCATTACAATGACTCATTACCTTGGTGACCATCCGATTATGATTCAGGCACTTGCAGACCGAGTCCGTGAAGCTCTTGTCAGTGAGGAATGGGACCAACAGATGAGAGTGACATAGGAGGGAGTAAAGATGAGCCAGATTCCTTTAATGGTGGAAACGACGGGCCTTTGTGCTGTCATTATTGGGGGAGGAAAAGTTGCTTGGAAACGTGCTAAAGCCCTGGTTGAAAATGGGGCTATGGTTACCATCGTCAGCCCGCACGTGACGGACTCCCTTCAAGAGTTGGTCAGCCTTTGCAAGGTTCGGTGGCTTAATAAGCGGTTTGAAGCAAGCGATGCTCGCGAGGCGTTTCTATTGGTTGTGGCGACAGATGACGAAGAGGTGAATGAGAGAGTACTTCAGGAAGCTGCTCCTATTCCCCTAATTAATGACGCCACAAATGCGGAGCGAGGGAATATCACTTTCCCAGGATTATTTAGGAGAGGGAAGCTTACCATATCCGTCTCAACGGCTGGGGCGAGTCCTGGACTCACCTCATCGATTTTATCAAAAATCAGGGAGCATTATGACGACTACGGGGCGTATGTGGATTTTCTATATGAATGTAGGCAACAAATTAAGCACTCTTCTATGGACGAAGGGGAAAAAAGAAGGCTTCTTCGCGAGATTGTAGAGGAACGGTATAGGGATGAGGAAGAACAGCGCCAATTTAAAGAAGCAATAGATCAAAGGTGGTGAGAATGTGTCGGGATTAAAGGGGAAGGTCGTTGGCGTCGCAGCTGATCGACAATCAGAAGCAATTTGTACGCTCCTTCAAAACAAAGGAGCTGAAGCGGTGGCTTACCCATCACAAGGGAAGCAGCAGTTAAACCAAGATATTAGCGCGCAAAACGTACGCGATTATATTCAGCTTGAATTTGACTGGGTCATTTTAACGACCGGTATAGGAGCTAAAACGTTAGAAGATGCTTCAATTGAACAAGGCCTCGAACAGCATTTTATAAAGAAGCTACAGAAAGAATCCCTTGCTATACGTGGGAGTAAAACGGTGCGATGGTTACAAGAAAAAGAGCGACAACCAGCGCTAGTCTCAGAAGATGGAACGATGGAAAACCTCGTCGCAGCTCTTCCAAGAGGGGGAGAGACTTCACGTGTCTTTCTCCAAGCTTATCATCAAGATGACGCCTTGTGGCAAGAGACGTTAGAGGGGTTAGGGTACGATGTATACGTATCAAAGCCTTATGCTTTTGACCCTCCGGAACAAAGCGTCACGGATCGGCTGCGTGAATCCATCATCGCTCAGTCACTTGATGCTGTTGTATTTACGAGTAAAACACAAGTTTTGAACGTTTTCGCTGAGCAAAATCATGAAATGGTGCAATCGTTTAATAATGGTGTTATAGCGGTGGCAGTTGGCAAGATCACTGCCGGTCAATTACGAGAGCAAGGAATTACATATGTCGTTGAACCTGAGGTACAGAAGATGGGGGCTATGGTCGTTGAATTAGAACGCTATTATCGTACGTCTCAAGCACAACGTTTGGAGGTGACAACAGGTGTCATTAAAGGTAACGAATAGTCCATTTAATCAGGAACAAATTGATCTTCTGAATCGCCTTTTTCCTACGCTTACGGAAAGCCAAAAGATTTGGCTCAGCGGCTACTTAGCTTCAGCTCAAGTCGGCAATCAAGAAGAAACGGTAGAGGCGAAAGATACCACGAAAGAAAACACGCCACAAACTCGAAAAGTCACGATTCTTTATGGCTCTCACACAGGGAACTGTGAGTCGCTTGCTAACGAATTTAAGGATCAACTGCAAGCCGTCCATTTAGAAGTAGAATGCTTATCAATGGATGATATAAAACCAAAAAATATCAAGAAAGTAGAAGACCTCCTGATCGTTACAAGTACTCATGGAGACGGGGATCCACCAGACAACGCTCTTTCTCTGTACGATTTCCTTCATAGTAAGCGAGCGCCTAGCCTTGAAGGTGTTCGTTTTTCTGTCCTTTCTCTCGGTGATAGTTCTTATGAATTCTTCTGTCAGACGGGGAAGGACTTTGATAAACGTTTGGAAGAATTGGGAGCTACTCGGCTCTATAACCGGGTAGACTGTGATTTAGATTATGAGGAACCAGCGCACGAATGGATCGAGGCAGTGAAACAGGAATTAGGCCAGGAAGCCGGTGCATCATCCGCCCCTGCATCTGATGTGATGGAAGAGCAAACGACGTATTCTAAGAAAAATCCATTCAAGGCTGAAATTTTAGAGAATCTAGATCTGAACGGTCGAGGTTCCAATAAAGAAACACGTCATCTTGAACTTGATTTAGAAGGGTCCGGGATTACCTATGAACCTGGGGATAGTCTTGGCATCTATCCTGAGAATGATCCGGCACTCGTAGAGCAGTTGCTTCAAGTTCTTGAGTGGGATGGGGACTTAACTGTTCCAATTAATAAGCAAGGTGATGAACTGGCACTAAGAGAAGCTCTTCGCTCCATCTATGACATTACCACTTTATCAAAACCCCTTCTTGAGAAGACAGCTTCCTTAAGTGATTCGTTGCAGGAGTGGTTAGAAGCCAATGACTCTAAAGCGCTACAAGACTATATTTATGGAAGAGATTTGGTTGATCTTGTTACCGATTTCGCGCCTTGGAAAGGGGAGGTAAGCGAATTTGTCGCCCTACTTCGGAAGATTCCGGTTCGCCTTTATTCTATTGCTAGTAGCCAACATGCGAATCCTGATGAAGTTCACCTGACAATCGGAGCCCTTCGTTATGAAGCACATGGGCGGAAAAGATCAGGCGTATGTTCTGTACAATGCTCAGAAAGATCAAGCGTTGGAGATCATCTGCCTGTCTTTGTCCAGAAGAACTCAAACTTTAAGCTCCCTGAACAGAAAGGTACGCCTATTATTATGATTGGCGCGGGAACTGGGGTTGCGCCTTATCGGGCTTTCTTGCAAGAGAGAGAAGAAACCGAAGACAATGGGTTATCATGGCTCTTCTTTGGTGAACAGCATTTCGTCAGTGACTTCTTGTACCAGACAGAATGGCAGAGCTGGTTAAGTGATGGTGTACTAACCAAGATGGATGTTGCCTTCTCAAGAGATACCGAGGAGAAAGTGTACGTGCAGCATCGCTTACTAGAGAACAGTAAGGAAGTCTATGAATGGTTAAAAGGTGGCGCATATGTATACGTATGTGGGGATGAGACATATATGGCGAAAGATGTTCAAAATGCCCTTCTAGAAATCATTCAAAAAGAAGGAAACTACACGGCTGAAGAAGCAGAAGCGTACTTAAATCAGCTTCGTAAGGAAAAGCGATACCAGCGAGATGTCTATTAATAGAAGAGAAAGGGGAGGAGATTATGGGAAGAGATGAAGGGAAGCAGTCAGAAGGGACCCCTAGTACGATGGAACGGATTAAGCAGGATAGTAACTACTTAAGAGGATCTCTAGTTGAAGAGTTTGGTAATCGGATTACAGCCAGTATACCAGAAGAAGAAACGAAGATCCTTAAGTTTCATGGTAGCTATATGCAGGATGATCGAGATGTTCGTCAGGAACGAAAGCATAAGAAATTAGAACCTGCCTATCAATTTATGATACGCGTTCGTTTGCCTGGCGGAGTGGCGACACCAGAACAATGGCTGAAGATGGATGAACTAGCCAATACGAATGGCAATGGAACAATGAAACTGACAACTAGGCAGACCTTTCAACTGCACGGTATTTTGAAATGGAATATGAAACAAACGATTCAAGAAATGGATCAGGCGTTAATGGATTCCATTGCAGCGTGTGGAGATGTGAACCGGAATGTTATGTCGACAGCGAATCCTTATCAGTCATCTGTACATAGCCAAGTTTATGACACAGCTAATCGAGTGAGCGAGCACTTGTTACCAAAGACAAAAGCTTATCATGAAATTTGGCTAGATGAAGAGAAGGTGTTAGACGGTCGTGATGAAGATGAGCCTATTTACGGCCCGTTCTACTTACCACGGAAGTTCAAGATTGGCGTCGCAGTACCTCCTTCGAATGATGTGGATGTCTTCAGCCAAGACTTAGGCTTCATTGGAATTGTCGAAGATGGGGTGCTTGTTGGTTACAACGTATCTGTTGGCGGAGGTATGGGCATGACCCATGGAGATACAACGACGTATCCTCAACTTGGACGTGTAATAGGGTTCTGTAAAGTGGACCAAGCGACAGAGGTTGCTGAGAAGATCGTTACGATTCAACGGGACTACGGAAATCGATCTGAGCGTAAAAATGCCCGGTTTAAATACACAATCGATAAGAGAGGACTCGATTGGGTAAAGAGCGAGTTAAACGATCGACTAGGATGGTCCTTAGAGGAAGCTCGCTCTTATTCATTTGATCATAACGGTGACCGATACGGCTGGGTTAAAGGAGATGGGAAGTGGCACCTGACTCTGTTTGTGCAAAACGGTAGAATCAAGGATGAGGAAAATCATCAGCTCATGACAGGGTTGAGAGAAATTGCTAATGTGCATAAAGGTGAGTTCCGTCTTACTCCAAACCAGAACGTAATTATTTCTGGTGTAGAAGAGGAGGAGAAAGAGACGATTGAGCAACTCGTAGAGAAATACGGGTTGTCTGATGGGCGGTATAACTCAGCGCTTAGAAGGAATTCGATGGCGTGCGTGGCCTTTCCTACATGCGGCTTAGCGATGGCCGAGTCTGAGCGCTACTTGCCGTCTCTTGTGGATCAACTTGAGGACATTATAGAAGAAGCGGGATTAAGAGATGAAGAGATTGTGATAAGGATGTCTGGTTGTCCGAATGGATGCTCTCGCCCTGCACTAAGTGAAATCGGATTTATTGGCAAAGCCCCTGGTAAGTACAATATGTACTTAGGAGGCGGTTTTAAAGGAGAGCGATTAAATAAGCTGTATAAGGAAAATATCGGTGAGGATGAAATTCTAGCCTCTCTTAAACCAATCATTCACAGCTATGCAAAAGAACGCTTAGAAGGGGAGCACTTCGGAGATTATGTCGTTCGAGCGGGATATATTGCCCCTGTCGAATCAGGGCTTGATTTTCATGATTAAGACAACGTGCGGAAGGGACCAAGCAGTATCCCTCAGGATAGAAGAGCACGTTAACAAAAAGGCTTCTATAAATTTATAATACAAATCAAAACAGGCAGAAATCGCAAATCGATTCCTGCCTGTTTTTTTATGTTTACTGTCAATTGTTATACACGAACTAGAACAATTCTGTTATAATAGTAGTAGAACAGAATGGAGGTGGGAGGATGTATATTCAGATAGAGCCAGACTCGGATATACCAATCTATTCCCAGGTGAGCACACAAGTGATGGAAGGGATTATTCGGGGGGAACTAGCAGCTGGTGATGTGTTGCCTTCTGTGCGGGGCCTTGCATCAGACCTTGGTGTGAACATGCATACAGTTAATAAGAGTTATCATGACTTGGAGGCCAAAGGGGTAATAACGATCGTTCCGAAATCAGGAGCTGTTATAAGCGTGGACCCATCGATTGGTGCCTCTAAAGAGCAAACGCATCTATTGTCTGAAAAGCTGCGGCCTACTGTTGTTGAGGCTATGGTTTCAGGGATGAACGATGATGAGATTCACGCGCTTGTAGACTCAATTATGAGAAATGTAAGGGAGATGAAGTAAATGGAAGGGATCATTTTATTCTTATCGACGCTGATCGTGAGTGTTATTCAAGTTTCCATTCCTTTCTTGGTTAAACGGACTGTTGTGTTTGGTGTGACGGTACCGATGGAACATACGAATCACGCGGTAATTAAGCGATCGAAGAAATTATATTCTCTTATTAGCGGAGTTTTGGCCCTTGGTGTTCTTATAACGTTCTTAGTCTGGAGTATGAGCGCTACACCAACGGAGGTTCAAATGGCTCTTATGGGGCTGATGCTACTGCTTCTTGTTATTGTTACCTCACTTGTCCTTTACTTCTATTTCCACATTAAGATCTCTAAATTGAAAAAGGAACAGCGCTGGTTTGAGGGGAAAAAGCAAGTGAAAATCTCGGAGCTTAACATCCGAGCCAAAGACGAAATGCTACCTTGGTATGTAGTCTCCCTTCCAATTCTCTTAACGATCGGATTAATGGCTTTTACAGTAGCGAACTATAGTCAGTTCCCAGATCAAATACCGGTCCATTGGGGAGCAGATGGAAAGCCAGATGCTTATACAGACAAAAGTGTTATGTCTGTATTATCTCTTCCGCTTATATTGTTTGTCCTTCAAGGAATGTTCCTTGGAATCATTGAACTAACGAAACGTTCAGGTATTAAGATTCGCCCAACAAACACGCAAGCCTCGAAAAAGAGGCAAATAAACTTGCGTAAATATACAAGCTGGTTATTGCTGCTAGTCTCTTTGTTACTAACCATGCTATTCTCGTTTTTACAAGTCATCACACTATACGGAAACATGTTTAGCGATATGATGATTATGTTGGTGCCTCTGATCTTTATGTTTCTTACTTTAGCTGGAGCTGTAGTCTTTGCTATTAAAGTTGGTAAGGTGGATTCTGACCTAGATGAAGTAGTGGTGACGGATCAAGGTAGTAAAGTAGAGGAGTATGATGAAGACAGGTACTGGATCGGTGGCATGATCTACTTTAATAAAAATGATCCATCTGTCTTGGTAGAGAAAAGGTTCGGAATAGGAATGACGGTTAACTTCGCCCGTCCAATGGCTTACATGGTGTTAGTGGTTCCCATTCTGCTAATTTTATTACTATCTTTCCTTTAATCATTACTGCCTAAAATTCTTTGGTATTAAAGGTGATGAGCTATTGATCAAACGTTTGATCAAGAACATATACTAAAAAATAAGACAGGGGATTCAACCCCCTGTCTTATTTCTATACATATAAATTCTGAATTAGATGTCGCACCCTTCATCCGTACATACTTCTGTGTCTTTACCGCCGATTGATTCGAAAGCAGGTGCTTGTTTCTCTTCTTCATAAGCTTTCTGCAAGCCTTGCAAGAAGACCTCTTTCGGCTGGGCGCCTGATATAGCGAATTTACGGTTGAAGACGAAGAATGGAACGCCTTGGACACCGATTTGTCCAGCTTCTTGTTCATCGCTTCTAACTGCAGTTGCATATTTCTCATCCGTAAAGGCAGCTTTAACGTCTTCTTCTGATAGACCAGCTTCAAGGGCGATTTCTTTTAAGATGGAACGGTCGCCGACGTGTTTGCCTGCTTCAAAGTAAGCGTGGAATAAGTGTTCAGATACTTTGTTGCCGATTCCTTTTTCAGAAGCACGTTGGAATAGGCGATGAGCATCGAACGTGTTTGTTTCAATTGTGCGGTCGAAGTCAAAGTTCAGACCGACTTCAGCAGCTTGCTGAGTCATGTTCTCTGTCATTTGTTTCGCTTCTTCTAAGGTCTTTCCATATTTCTTAGCTAATTTTTCGTTCGTAGTTAGCTCACTGTTTAAAGGAGCATTAGGATCTAGTTCAAAGCTTTTAAACTGTATATCGATCTCGACTTGATCGGTTCCTCCGAATTCCTTAAGAGCCGCTTCTAAGCGACGTTTTCCAATATAGCAAAACGGGCAGACTACATCTGACCATACTTCAATTCTCATGATACATACCTCCATGTCTCTTTCGTGCCTCAATTATATCATCAAAGAGGATTGCGGGCATTTTAAGTGCTTTAGGGCTGTTTTGTGGGAAATAAAATTTTTTATAGTAGAGCCAAATAGGTATTTTTAAATTATAAAAAAACATAATCTATGGAGGAAAGGACTGAACGTAATGAAAGTAAACCTTCAAACTATTGCAGAGAACGCTGAACTGAATGATGGCGATGTAAATATCTATCTGGATAAAGAGACAGGTGAGCTCATTACCATCACACATGATGAGATCAGTGATGCAGAGGATGAGAAACCGATTGACCATTTACAGGATTGGGAGCGAAAAAATCGCGAATGGGCTGATTTGTTTGTAAGAGATGAAGAGGGTCGCTTCATAGAATTGCCAACGCCACGCGACCTGGACGAGTATAGGGTGATGGAATCATTTGCTCAATCGGTAAAGGATGAAGAGAAAGGAAACAAGTTGCTACGTGCGATTCGTGGTCGCGGTGCGTTTCGCCGTTTTAAAGATATGGTGGGAGACTTGGGACTTGAGGAAGATTGGTACGCTTATAAAGAAGCTCAATTTCTTAAAGTTGCCAAGAGATGGTGTGAGGATGAGGAAATTCCTTACGAATCATAAATTGATCAAACGTTTGATCAAGAAAAAGAGGGGGACCGTTAGCGGTCTCCCTCTTCTTCATTTTCTTCTGCTTTTGTCGCACCGCCAAAGGCTTCTGGTAACATCTTAAACCCTTCAATTTCCGCATCTTCTTCTAGCTCAATCATTAGATAACGTCTGCCGTCGAAATTGACTTGTCTGACGTGTTCTAAGTCTTGCGGGCTAATCGAAATGTTGGCAAGCTTCGTGTTGATCTTAATGGATTTTGACTTATATTTTGGCACGATACTGCTTGCTTTTAGTTCGTAATTATCGTTTTCCGTGTACCTTTTAAAGGATTCTTTAATTTTCTCAGAATCAATCTTCTCCTGTTCTACGCCACTCATCGTCAGGACGCGTTCAACGTCTCTGTAATCAAGCTTTGGTGGCTCTTCACCTTCTTCATGGTCCTCGACAACTTGATTGACCTCACGATAAACGTTACCAAGCGTTGAGGGATTCATTTGGTCACCCACGACATCCCGAATCACTTCTTCAAACACCGCTTTATCTTCCATAGCTGTCATGGGTTCCTCACCGTTCAGTACTTCTTCTACAAAATGTAGGTCTGGCTCGTGGGCTTTCCCAGAAGCGTACAAAATATGGTTCACATCGGCTGTGTGGTTGGTGAACGTAGGGAAGAGGAAGCCGCCCATTGGCGTATTCAGGTCAACAACAGGGTCAACTTCAATGTTGTATTTAAACTCTTTCTGCACATAATCGAATTGATATTCCTTCTTCGGATCTTGTGTTTTGTTCACGCTGCAGAGAATGAAGGGGTGGGAGTATACAGTATCCCGGTCACTTTCTTCAGATTCTGAACTTCCTCTACGCGTTGGTTTCAGATATTCTGCGCGGACAAATGTAATGACTACATCATGTTCGTAAGGCCGTTCTGCGATCATCTTCTCCGTCATATAGAGCATTTCTTGCATCCAGTCCTGAACATTATTGGTTAACAGGCCTTTATGTAAAATAAGCTGTGTGTGATTCTCGGCCTCTCGTTGGAACTTTAATTCAAATAACTTCTCATCGAGCTTTCCTGTTAGCAACTTCTTGAAGTTGTTCATAAACAATTCTTGCTGTTCTCGTTCAAGCAATTCAAATGGCTGGCTCTGATGGTGGTAGATCTCCGTTGTTTCTTTCATGATATAAACATTAAAAATGTTCTGGATTTTTAATAGATCGTTATCAACTTTTAGCTGCCGGCGAATTCCGGCGATATCCTTCTTATCCATCGGTCGTTCACTCCTACGTGGTTGTGCTTATAATAGTTTATTTTAACATAGCTTTCCACCTTAAAAGAGGTAGAATCTCATAGAGATAGAAGATATAATACGAGTAGTACACAGGACGAGTCATGTCATGAAAGAAGAATAGATGGAAGAGGGGTGCTCGGGCCTTCTTCCATCTATTTTTGTTCTTTGGATAAGAGAAAGGGAGAGGCTTTAATGGATTTCTTTACAAGAATGGAAGAAGCAACTGGGGTTCTATTAAATGAGGTGCAGCAACAAGCTGTGATGCATACAGATGGTCCGCTTCTGTTGCTAGCTTCACCGGGGTCGGGGAAGACGACAACACTCAATATGAAGATCGGCTACTTGTTGTTAGAGAAGAAAGTTAGACCGGATCGTATTATGGCGATTACCTTTAGTAAGCAATCGGCTCAAGATATGTCCGAGAGGTTTGATGAATTCTTCTCTGACCTAACGAGTGATAAAGTTCATTTCTCAACCATTCACAGCTTTGCCTTTAAGGTTGTTCGTGAGGCATTAAGAAAAGAAGGCCAAGACTTTCAGCTCATTGAAGGACAAATTAATGAGGATGAGTGGAAGAAAGGATTCCACGGGGATCATGTGCCTCTTCACAAGAAGTTCATCTTGAAGAAGCTCTTTGAAGATGAGAACGGGACGCAAATCTCTGATGATGAGATGGACGAGCTGATGACGTATATCAGTTTCGTGAAAAACCGGATGCTTAGTGGAAAAGAGCTTTATAAAGTGAAGGCGAATGTAAAGAATGCTGCCTCAATCTATCAGTCCTATGAACGGTTTAAAAAAGAGTATGCTAATTCTTTATTGCTCGATTTTGACGATATGTTGACCTATTGCCATCAGAGTTTGTTGGATGACCCGCAAATTCTGCATCGATATCAGCAGCAGTTTGAGTATATCTTAACGGATGAGAGTCAAGACAACTCCGTCGTTCAGCATGAGCTTGTTGAGCTTCTTGCTAAGCCTCAGAACAATTTGTGTGTCGTAGCCGATGATGACCAGTCGATCTTTATGTGGCGTGGGTCTGATGTGACGAAGCTTCTTCAGTTTGAGGGTACGTACCCGGACGCGACTGTCCTCACCATGTCGCAGAATTACCGGTCCTCAGTTGAGATTGTTGAAGTCTCCAATCAGTTTATTAAAAGGAACCAGAACCGATTTCATAAGGAAATGTTCACCGAAAACCCCTCATCCAATCCGATCGCCATTAAAGCTATGCGAAGCTATGAGGATCAGTTAAAGTACGTGACGGAGCAGGTGAAGCAAAGCGGTCCTGAAGAAGAGGTCGCAGTTCTTTACCGGAATAATGCCTCGGCCGTCCCGCTTGCGGATAAGCTCAGTAAAGCAGGAATCGACTTTTACATGAAAGATATTGATGCAAAGTTCTTCAAACATTGGATTGTAGAGGATGTTTTGAACTTTATGAGACTCACTTACAATGATCGGCGCGTGGATATACTAGAGAGAATTCATACGAAGTTTAATGCGTATATCACGAAAAGACAGATCGCGTTTCTTAGAAGCAGCAGCGGGCAAGAATCAGTCTTTGATGTCTTGCTTGAAACAGATCTCCCTTCTTATCAGAAGAAAAACGTGACTCAGGCGAAGAAACTATTCGCTGAGATGAACAAGATGGAACCAGCTAGGGCAATCCGCGTTATAAGAGATCGACTTGGATATGATAAAGCCATTCAAAAGATGGTAGAGAAATTCGGTTTTAATGGGGAGCATTTGTTCACGATTTTAAATACGCTTGAAGAGATTGCTGAAGGGCTCGGATCGTTAAAAGGTTTTGCAGACCGACTGAAGGAGCTTGAGCAATTGGTTCAAACGTCTAAATATAATAAAGGGTCGTGCTCACTTACCCTGACAACGTTCCACAGCGCCAAAGGACTTGAGTATGACAAGGTGTATATGATTGACCTGATTAATGGGGTTGTGCCTTCGAAGGATGACATGGATAGCTATCGTAAGAAAGACTATGGCCCGATGGAAGAAGCTGTCCGTCTCTTCTACGTTGGGATGACACGTGCACGTACTCACTTGGAGCTGTTGACCTATGGGTATAAAGGGGATGAGCGTGTATCTGAGTCGCAGTTTGTCACGAATGTACGAAGAATTGCCAAGTTTCCTGATGAGAAGAGAGCCGTAACACGACGTAAACGTCCCGCTCCCGATTTATCTGATGAGAGTTTGCTCGGGTGGGATGAGATTGAGGTTGGACGAGAAGTGGAGCATCAAAAGTTTGGTGTAGGGGTTATTAAAGAGTACGGTGGCGCAGCGATCGCCATCCAGTTTGAAGAAGTGGGTTATAAAGAGTTTAATGCGGAGATCTGTATTGATAATGGGATCTTGCGTAAGAAAGAGTAGGACTTCCTGTGGTAAGGAAGTCCCTTTTTAGTTTTGCTCGGGATTCTTGGATTTACGAGCGCGTTTCGCTGATTCTTTGTGCGCTTTGTTCGCAGCAGCACTACCGAATTCGCCTGCTACTTCTTGTCCAAATTCAACGTCCATCTGTTTCGGATCAAATCCTTTTTTGTGCTTTTGCTCTGCGTCGTTTTTCTTTGTTTTCTTTGCCATGTGAATCCCTCCTTTTTATCAGGTTTAGTATGTTTCTGCTCGCAAACATTTATTCCATTTGGTATCTGTGCTTGGATTTCCTATCGATAATTAGCGTATGTATTGCTTAAAATCATTCATTTCGGGGTATGAGTTTATTAGAAACGATTGACTGGAAATGATTTAACGGAGGGTAAAGAGATGAAGAAAATGAATCGAGGCATTCTAACAGCTTTAACATCAATAGGAATCGCACAAGGACTAAAGATCTTAACCCATAAGAAACTTTCAGGTAATTGGGACTGGAAGCAGGTTGCCACAACAGGCGGTATGCCAAGTTCGCATTCCGCTGGTGTATGTGCTTTAGCTACATACTTAGCTTCCCATAAGGGAGCGCGTCACACAGAAACAGCGCTCGCTACGGTTTTTGGAGCTATTGTCATGTATGATGCTCAAGGCATAAGGCGCCATACCGGTGAAATCGCACGGCTTGTAAATGAGTTAGAAGACAGTTTCGCCTCTTTAGCTGGCGATTTCCCAAGCTTTGAATTTGTGGAGCGCGAGAAAGAGTTAAAGGAACTACTTGGACACCAGCCTGTGGAAGTATTAGGTGGAGCCCTGTTTGGTTGCGCGCTCGGATTTGCTTCAGCGAAACTCGAGAACAATTAAGGGAAGAAGGTAATGGTGAATGCGACCCCAGGCCATAGCCCTCTAGCTTGTTAACATTTAACATTATTATTTAAAAATAATGTCAGAAGCGTTATAATAGCCGTGGGAGAAATGAATAAACTTTTTTCCTACAATAGAAACCACAATTACTGTCTACCGAAGCCATCGAAGGTCAGCCTTCTTTGGCTTTTTTGAACGCTTCTTTAACGATTTGTTTAACCTGTTTTCTTAAGTGGTAAGTATATCTAATCAGATGATAGCAAAACTGCGAGGGAAAAGGGTTGAGAGATATGGAAGAGAAGTCCGTTCAAGCTGAATTAGCGAGTTATACAGGAAAGCTTTTACGAGAGCATTATGGTAAAGGGCCAGCTTCTGTCTATGTGTCGATTAAGCATCCGTTTATAACATTTTATCTTCGTGATTTCCTCACACCAACAGAGCGTGTCCTTCGTAGCCAAGGTCACGATCAGAAGGTAGAAGAAACACGGGACCTTTTAATGAAAGACGTTTTACATGAACTGAAGGCCACGTTAACGGTTGTGGCGGACCTTCAAGTTGATAACTTATATTATGATTGGTCGTTGGAAAAACGTACGGGTATTATTCTCGGCGTCCTGTCAGAAGATCAGGCAAACAAGGATGAACACTTTTATGAATATCCGGCCAAAGATAAGCTGCATGAAGAGATTAACCGTGTAAGCCGACAAGTGGAAAAAGAGCCGGAAGAGACGAATTCACTTTATTTGAATGATCGAACACTCGTTATACAGCGCAAAGGAATCCTAGTTGATATTGAGAAAGAGCTGATTCATTCAGGCTATGAGCAGCCGCTTCGCTTAAGTAAGCGAAGGTTAGAGAAAGACATGCTCGACCGTCGACTCTATGAATCCATATTAGGTGTTTCAATTACCGATCTTTTTGTAGACTGGGATTTTCAGTTGGATCAAAGTTTTATAGTATTAATTGTTCAAAAGAATAAACCGATGTAGGTGGAAATGGGCTAGACTATAGAGCTAGACATAAGCCGAAAAGACGTCATGTGACGTCTTTTCGGCTTTTTTTTGTGGATAAAAGCGAAATGAAAGAAAAGGAGTAAGAAAACATGTTTGGATTTGCAGGTGTAATTAAATTAATTCTATCAGCATTTATTATATTGCCCGTTGTATCCATTATTAGGGAAGGGGGCTATTTAATTGCGAGTCATTTATTGGGGGCCAGCAGTTCTAAGGTAACAGTAGGGTGCGGCCCGAAGGTGTTTCATATAGGAGTCTTTGAAGTGAGACGTTATTATTTTATGTACAGTTGGTGTAGTTACGATTCTTTAAAATTTGATAAGAAATGGGCTCATATCATCATTTATTCTGCGCCCATATTAAGTAATATCATCGTAGCAATTGGAGTCAATGCGCTTCTTGCCATAGATGGGATCCCTATGGAATCGTTTTGGACACAATTTATCTTCTATGCGTTTTACTTTGTCTTATTCGATTTTCTTCCTGTGTATTACCCTGATGGTCAGCCTAGCAATGGAAGGGTAATCTATGACTTGATTCGTCATAATAAATTCCCTGATTTCGAAAAAGAAGGGGAGTAAGATATTTTTTCCAATGGACGACCTCTAATCTTCACTCCTTCGTCATATCATGTATAGATGAGTTGAGATAGGAGGGACATCAATGTGGAATCAGAATGGATATCATATGTATCCTTATTATCCTTTTCAAACTCCTTATTACTATGATGCCCGATTTGCTGGACAGGGAGGCTATGGAGCCGGGCAGCAACCCGTTTATTATGATGCGGCACAAGTTCCGTTATCATATGCTGACCAGCCTATAGAACAAGATGGGAATGAACCAGCCTATCGAGCTAGTTGGAAGTCATGGGAAGACCTTGGCTCTCCGCCGAGGGGAATGAAAGGAGCACCGGCAGTGGCTTCTTGGCAGGCCAATCGGTTGGATTGTTTCGTACGCGGGGACGATAATGCAATGTGGCATAAATGGTGGGATGGTTCCCGCTGGAGGGAATGGGAGAATCTTGGTGCACCGCGAGGAGGTCTCAGAAGCTATCCAGCTGCTGTTTCATGGGGGCAGAATCGCATTGACTGTTTTGTTCGGGGTCGAAATGAACGAATGTGGCACAAGTGGTGGGACGGTTCCCGCTGGAGCAACTGGGAGGACCTTGGCACACCACCAAGAGGCATGAAAGGCGCTCCGGCAGTGGCATCATGGCAATCGAACCGGTTAGATTGTTTTGTTCAAGGGGAAGATAACAATATGTGGCATAAGTGGTGGGATGGTTCTAGGTGGAGCGGTTGGGAAGATCTTGGTTCCCCTCAAGGAGGACTACGCGATGCCCCTGGTGCTGTGTCATGGGGGCCAAATCGAATTGACTGTTTCGTGCGTGGTCGCACGGATCAACTGTGGCATAAATGGTGGGACGGTTCCCGCTGGAGCAATTGGGAGAACCTTGGTGCTCCTCGAGGTGGATTTGAAAATGCACCAGCAGCTTCATCATGGTCTTCGAACCGAATCGACTGTTTCGTTCGAGGTGATAACAACAGTTTATGGAAGAAAACATGGAAAGGAACGAGATGGAGTAATTGGAAAGACCTCGGTGCCCCAAAAGGTGGCGTTCGATCAAGCCCTGCTGCAGTCTCCTGGGCAAGAAAGCGCGTGGACTGTTTCGTAAGAGGGCGAAACGATAACATGTGGCATAAGTGGTATTCATAGAAAAAGCCTGCATCTCTTCTATGAGGTGCAGGCTTTTCGCTTTTACTCAGATCCTCTATGAATCATCAGTTTTCATGTATAGGTATGATTTGTCCTCTAATCTCTCCTGCAAGGTTTTGCTCTGTATGCACATTTACATACGTTAATTCTTTTTTCATGCAATCGAGAAGGTCAGCAATGGAGTGAATGCCGACGTCGTTCTTGACAATGTCTTCATCTCTTAAAATCCCTTTTACGACACCTTTATGAGTGGAGATGCCGTTTTGGTTTGGTAATGTATCAAGATCTGCTCCAAATAAGAAAGCTACAACAGGACCATTTTGATCACGATTGCCAAAGTGGATATGGGCTTGAATGAAATTTTCGATATCTTCTACTTTTAGTACGAATTTAATTTTAGTGTCATGCTTATTTGCGACAAATTTTGCGAAGCCAAATGCTTGAGATTCAACTGGTGGAACTTCGTTTTTTCCTTTTAAGCGTGCTTTAAAATACTTTTCCATATCATCGCCTCCTGTAGTGAACGCTCTTATCTTATTCACTGGGCTCTGAATGGTGTTTGTATAAGGATATTTCCGTTTGATTTTATTGAGTGTAAGGTGGTTCGGGAAATCACTCGCTTTCCGCGGCGAGCTGGGAAGCCTCCTCAGTCGCTTTGCTCCTTCCGGGGTCTCCCCTAGGCTCCTATTGCCGCAGGAGTCTCGCAATTTCCCGAACCACCTTTGCCGAATATAGAAATAACGGAAAGGTGCCTATATACTGAATTTCAACTAAGCTGAAGGGCCACTCGTAAAAACTATAACTAGGGGGCGGGGAGACGTCTTATGCGTATCCTAGGAACCACGCCGATACATTTCTAGGTCGACGAGATCCTAAAAAGAGCGAGGGGGCTCAAAAAGAAAGAGTTTTTTTGTTTATATGCTCTTTAGAAGTAAGTCCACTTCTTCTCGTACGGCTGCCCATGCTTCTGTTTTTGTGTCGATCAGCATAAAGTGTTCGGCTTCTGTAAGTTCTACAAACTTCACAAATTCAGCTAGTTCTTCTGCGATGCGCTGGTATCGTGAGCTGATTCCAATAGGGACGTGTATATCTAGCGCTCCGTGAATCAGTACGTGCGGAACGTTAAAAGGTAGCAGTTCAAGCGGTGAGGCGGCTTTTAGTCGTTCGGGTACTTCTTTAGGGCTGCCTTTTAATAAATCGCCAACAGGGTTGTTTGGTTCAGCTCCTATAGACGTATCTCTGAAATGGTGAACGTCGTGCATTGTTTCAAGATCGACTACACCTGCAAGGCTCATAGCTCCTGCTACAGAATGGGGGTGTTCTACATAAAGATCACTTGTTGCCTCAATCTTATGGCGCCCTGCGAGCCACATGGCTAAATGGCCGCCAGCTGAATGACCAATGGTAATGGTTTTGGTAGTATCTAGATTATATTCTTTGGAAAGCTCAAGTACGTAATCGAAAGCGGCCCCTACGTCTAAAAGGGTATTAGGCCAAGCTCCATCATCTTGTCCAACGCGACGATATTCAATATTCCAAGTAGCGAAGCCTTGAGCGGTTAGGTCTTCCGCAACATCATGCATAAGGCCTAACTGGAACTGTTCTTTCCAAAAGCCTCCGTGTATAACAACTGCAACGGGATGTGGGCCTTCTCCTTCTGGAAGTCTAATTTCTCCAAATTGGTCTTTTTTGTCTCCGTAGAAAATCTTATCCATCATAACACCTCAGTAGTCTTTTTCTATAAAGGTATTATCTCATAGATGAATAAGCAAAAGAAAAAGTGTTTCTGGAACAAAAGATTTAATTTTCTGATTACTTGTTGACTTTCCTTTTCTTTCAAGATAAGTTAGTAAGTAGAGAATATAACAATAAAAATAAATCCGAAAATTTAGTGCAATACGTTTTGGTTCTGTCTACCTGGTTTTAGGAATGATTCTGAGTAAAGATGGGGGAAGATACATGATTTTGCACAAAAATGAAAGCGCTTCAAAAAGTGATATGGAACAAGTGCAGCTAGATGGTCTGAAGACTACTGTTCAACGGGTTTACGAGAATGTTCCGTTTTACCGGGAACAATTTGATGCACTAGGGCTGAAGCCGAGTGATATAGAAACAGTTGAGGATGTTCAGAAGTTACCTTTTTTGCAGAAGAAGGATCTTCGTGCTCATTATCCGTTTGGTTTATTTGCGGTAGATCGTAGTGAACTTGTGCGTCTACACGCTTCTTCTGGGACAAGCGGAAAGCCAACGGTCGTTGGATATACAAAAAAGGACATACAAATGTGGTCTGATCTTGTAGCTCGTGCAATTTCATTAGCGGGTGGCAGAAAAGGTGAGGTCCTCCACAATGCTTATGGGTACGGTTTATTTACAGGTGGACTTGGTCTCCATTTTGGGAGTGAAGAGTTAGGGATGGCTACTGTTCCTGTCTCAGGGGGCAATACTGAACGTCAGATTACGTTGATTGAGGATTTCAAGCCAACGGTGATTTGTGGTACTCCTTCGTATATGTTGAATATTGCAGAGCGCATGGAGCTTATGGGGAAGGATCCAAAAGCTACGTCCTTAAAATATGGTATTTTCGGAGCTGAGCCATGGTCTGAAGAGATGAGGCGCACTCTTGAGGAGAAATTTGATATTAAAGCGTGTGATATTTACGGTCTAAGTGAAGTGTTGGGGCCTGGTGTGGCTATGGAATGTCATGAAGCCCAAGATGGTCTTCATATTGCTGAGGATCATTTCCTTGTTGAGGTTATTGATCCTGAAACGATGCAGCCAGTGCCAGATGGGGAAGACGGAGAGCTTGTTTTTACAAGCTTAACGAAAGAGGCCTTTCCTGTTATTCGTTACCGTACAGGTGACATCGCTTCGATTACGCGTGAACCTTGTGCTTGTGGACGTACGACGACGCGCATGTCGAGGGTGAAAGGTCGAATTGATGACATGCTCATTATAAGGGGAGTAAATGTTTTTCCTTCTGAGATTGAACATTTTTTATTACAGGTAAAAGGAATTGTTCCTCATTATCAGCTTCATTTAATGCGTAAGGGAAGTATGCAACAAGTTGAATTGCAGGTCGAAGTTGATGAAGCGTTCTATGGGAGTGTCGGAGAGAATCTGAAGCATGAGAAGTGTGTGACCTTATCAAAGCAAATCAGAGCCATTATGAAGAATAACTGTCTCGTCTCTGTAGATGTTCGTGTGAACAAACCAAATTCAATTCCTCGTTCTGAGGGGAAAGCAGTTCGGGTTGTAGAGCAGATGATGAGTTAGGAATAGAGTTTATTAAAAAAGCCTAAATCGTATTTACGATTTAGGCTTTTTAGATTTTATAAGATTTTACTTAAGAAGGATTGAGTTCTAGGGTTCTGAGGATTATCAAAGATTTGTGAAGGAGATCCTTCTTCCATAATAATCCCCTCGTCCATAAAGAGGACGCGGTCACCTACTTCGCGCGCGAATCCCATTTCGTGGGTAACAACAACCATCGTCATCCCTTCAACGGCAAGGTCTTTCATAACTTGAAGAACGTCTCCAACCAGCTCTGGATCAAGAGCAGAGGTTGGCTCATCAAAGAGCATGACTTTTGGATTCATGGCAAGAGAACGAGCAATGGCCACACGCTGTTTCTGACCGCCTGATAAACTCTCGGGGTAGACGTTTGCTTTGTCACCAAGCCCGACTTTATCAAGAAGAGCCTGTCCTTCTTTATCCGCTTCACTTTTAGATAAGCCTTTTACTCTAATAGGAGCTAATGAGATGTTCTCTAATACAGTTTTGTGAGGAAATAGATTGAAGTGCTGAAACACCATCCCTACTTGGGAACGTACAGCATTAATATCCACTTTCGGGTCTGTTAAGACATCTCCATCAATCTCAATCTCACCAGAGGTGACCTCTTCTAAAAGATTGAGGCATCTTAAGAACGTACTCTTTCCTGAACCTGAGGGACCGATTACACAAACTACTTCACTTTCCTCAACGTTCGCGTCAATTCCTTTTAAGACTTCTGTTTTACCAAACGATTTGTGTAGATCTTTTACAGTAATCATTTATACGTCCAGCTTCCTTTCTAATCTTCTTAAGAAAAATGAGGCAGGGATTGTGATACATAAGTATAAGAAACAGACCACAATTAGCGTCTGAAATGGGGAATACGTTATGTTGTAATATTGTTTTCCGAGATATAAAAGCTCACCAATGGCGATAACGGAAAATAAAGAGGTATCTTTCAAACTAATTACAAATTGGTTTCCAAGAGGAGGAATCATTCGTTTGAAAGCCTGTGGCCATATGATAAGGCGCATTGTCTCCCGCTCACTTAACCCGAGTGCACGTCCTGCTTCACGTTGTCCTTTATCAATAGAGTGTACCGTACCACGGACGATTTCGGCAATATAAGCGCCGGCATTTATAGCAATTGCAATGATAGCGGTTGGAAGTGCTCCGATGTTAAAGCCGATAATATCTTCTGTGAGTCCTGAATAGATAAAAAGAATTTGAGCAAGCATTGGAGTACCGCGAACAATTTCTACAAACCAAAGGGAGGGTATGTTGATGATCTTTTTCTTGGATAATCTCCCTAGGCCTACGATGGCTCCAATGATAAAGCCAAAGAATAAACCAGCTAATGTAATCCCTATGGTAAGTATGAGTCCTTCAGGGAAGATGGCTTGAAAACTTCGAATGTAATGAGAATCCATAATAGCATCAAACATTGTTTAATCGCTCCTTAATTAAGTACGAAATAGAAAAGCGCAACAAGCTCATAACTTGTCGCGCTTTCTGTTGTGCCTTCTAAGGTGTTATGAACCTAAGTGATTTCTATTACTCTGGTTTTTTCCCGAAATACTTTTCATAGATTTCGTCGTAAGTTCCGTTTTCCTTCAGAGTAGCAAGCGCTTCGTTAACAGGTTCTACAAGGTCTGAACCTTTCTCCATAGCAATTCCGTAAGACTCACCTTGTAGGGTTTCACCAACCGTTTTCAATTCTCCCTCGCCGCTTTCTTGAATGTAGAATTCAACGTTTGGCTTATCATATAAAGATGCATCAACGCGACCATTCCGAACGTCCATATAAGCGTTAATAATTTGAGGGAAAGCTTTTATATTCGCCTCTGTATTTTCTTTTAAGTATGCTTCGCTAGTTGTCCCTGTCTTAACGCCGACTTCTTTTCCATCGACATCATCAATCGATTTAATCTCTTCGTTATCACTTTGAACCATTAAAATTAAACCTGAGTCATAATAAGGGTCTGAGAAATCAATACTTTCCTTACGTTCTTCTGTGATAGAGATACCAGCAATGGCAAGTGGGTAGCGCCCGGACTGCATTCCAGTAATGAGTCCATCAAACTGCATGGATTTAAATTCAACGTTAAAGCCGGCTTCATCTGCAATAGCCTTCATTAAATCAATATCAAAGCCTTTCATTTCTCCAGTATCTGGATCTTTATATTCAAAAGGCTTAAAGTTTGCATCTGTGGCAACTGTGTATGTCTCTTTTTCTCCAGAGTCACCGCTGTCCCCATTATCTCCGTTTGTAGCATCCCCACTAGAGTCCGATGAGGATCCACATGCTGCGAGTACAGCAATTGATAGAATTGTGATAAAAAGTGCAAATAAACGTTTCACCTAATTGACATCCCCTTCCAATTATATGAGTCTGTCTAACAGTATCTCATAATAGTCAGAAAATTTAAATTTCGGTAAGGGTTGATAGTTTATAGAAAAGTCTGAAAATTAGAGGTGTGTTATATATACTGTCTTTATGCTTAAAATAGCTTTTAATTATTCGGGTTTGCTCGTCATTATTCATGATTTGTAGGTTTATGTGCTATTTTAAGAGAGTTAAATCGGCTATTTTGGGGGATGATGTAGAACTTTCATGGAAATTAACTGATATATAATTAGGAGAATAAAAGAAAAAGCAGCTCTCTGAGGGAGGCTGCTTTTTCTTTTAGATATACATATGGGCTTCTGGTCAATCTAGTTCTGTAGAAAAGTTGTCTGCGCTTTTCATGAGATCTAGCTCCGGCTCCTAGCCCCTAGCGTCATAAGCAATCTACCTCCAGTCTGCTGCGCAGACTTACAGTAGCTTGCTTATGCGTACGGGGCTGAACAGTCGCCTGCGCTTTTCATGTGATCCAGCTCCGGGGGCTAGAGGCTAGCGAGATAAGCAATCTACCTGCAGTGACTAGCGTCACTTCCGGCAGCTTGCTTATCCGTACGGCCCTGACCACCCCGCCTGTGCTTTTCATGAGATCTAGCTCCGGCGGGGAAGGGCTAGCGAGATAAGCAATCTACTTCCAGTCTGCTACGCAGACTTACAGTAGCTTGCTTATCCGTACGCCCTTGACCACCCCGCCTGCGCTTTTCTTTAAACCCACGTATAGTCCTCTCCCCAACTCTCTTTTGCTAGTTGTTTAACCTGGTTGATGATGTGGGGTTCTACTGCGTAGGCGTCGCCTTGTTCGTATGGGTTGTAGTGGAAGGCGTATAGGCGTGATGTGAATTCGTGGAAGGGTAGGGAGCATTCGCCTTCTTGTTCGCCGTTGTCCATGACGCTTGGTTCGATATTTTGTCCCCAGTTCTGGGAGCTGTCGTTATTTGGATTGTAGAAATACACCCGGTACTGATCATTTGGATCTTTGGCGATTCTTATGATAGAGACCGCGTGGAATCCGAGTAATTTACCTCTTACATTGGTAATGAAAATTCCAACTGGGTTTGGGTAGATTAGTTCATAGTCATCGTTATAATCAGGGTGGTGGGTGGCATAGAATAGGCGGACGAAGCCAGAGAAGTCGTTGATAAACCCTGTGAGTGGGTCGATCACGGTACTAAAGCCTCTAGACACCCAATCCCCATAGAAAGCCGGGTTTACCCAGCGGTGGCCATCTTCTCCGCGAAGGGCGACTTTCGTCATCATTTCACTATAGATTCGGTCAAGGTGAGGGACAAGAACGAGTGATACTGGATCAAGTTCTGTGTGCAACTCAGGTGCTAGCCCTCCTGTTAAATCTTTTGAATGAATCGGGAGGCCTTCGAATGTGAAATCAATATCTCCATCACGTGCCGCGCGTGGGATTAACTCAAGTAGCATACCAGGTGCATGCTGTGCCCATAGGCTAATGCCACGAGCTGCTTGGCATGTTGGGTTGAATCCCTGTCCCACTCCTAGTGGCTGGCCAAGAACGCTAATAACACCAGCGACCAGTATGCTGTTCGCTGTCATTCCTTCTCCGTTTCGAACCGTTTTCAACAGCGCGGTTCGGACATCAGGGAGGATATCCAACTCTATTAATCTTCTCAAGCCAGGCATAACCGGAGAAGAGGATAAAACGCCACGTTCAAGCATCAAGGCTAATCCATAAATGGACTGGCAGGTCGCAGGAAAGATCGCGACCTTAATTAATTGGGTAACCATGTCCTGGTGTTCTTCAAAGTTTGCCTTTCCTTTTCCGTTTAGTTGAAGTGCATACGGTATAAGAGTAGGGATCTTCTTAGAGAGTACCCTTAAAAGAGTCGCATGGTGCGGACAGGTTAGGCCGGTTTTCCTCATTGATGTGGCCATAGCAACGCACTCAGAACGTAATTCTTGTTGGGATAACTCTCGTAGCCGGCTTCTGTATATGCTTAAGTCTCTGTACTGTTTGCTGAGAGGGGAAGGGCCTTCAATGGCTTCTATATAAGTGAGAAGCGATTCTCTCTCATCATATTCCAAGTCTGACTTTAGCATTTCTTTCCCCATTCGAATCATGGAGACAACGCGCTTGATCATAATAGGGCGCTGAGCTGTAATTCTTGTAATCTCAGACACGAGGGTTTTGGTTAAAGCATTGGTAGATAAGTAGCTTGCGATAAATTGAAACACTTCGCTTGTTAAGTCATCGTTTTCGTGTTTTTCAATGCGCGCACTCTCACTAGCGTCAGGGAATAGGAGATTTAAATTTAAAGCTAATACCTCGTTCAAAAACTCCTCGGCCATTTCGGCTGAAATCTTTGGATGAGTATAGGCCCCTTTAGCGATCGCTAGCATTCGTAATTCGCTTAAGATCTCAATAATCATCGGTACCCCTTTTGCCTTTAAGGAGCCTGAAACAAGAGGGGGCTGTAAGTTTTCAGCCTTTTCCCAAGGGCCATCTTGGAAGACGCCTATGTCTTCAAACTGGTGAGCAAAGTGAAATAACTGCTCAAGCCCATCTTCTGTTCGAAGAAGGCGATTGGCTTCTTGATAAACGTCCGTTTGGTATCTTGACTTTGCAAAAGGTGCAGCTTTTTCTAAAGCTTGTAAAGCATGCGTGAAACGTTCGACTAAATCTTCAGTACGTTGAGCCATATCTACTCTCCCTTTACTTTTAGAAACTTAACGGTAGAAATTATATTCTTCGTACAACTGTAGTAATCGACGCATTTCTTCGCTGTCATCTCCGTGGAAGAAAATCGTTCCATAATGATTGCCAAAGCCGATTCGCTCCGCTACTTTTCCTTGAGGAGGGGTGAATAGGTCGTGCTTTTCAAAAAACGGATGTTCCTCAAGTTCTTCCGGAATGTTCAACTCTTGTACGTAATCGGTTTGCGGATGAACCATCAAGCATCCTGCGTAACCTTCAAAATCAGACGGATTAGGGAAGAAGAGTTCTAGTTCTTCATCCGTTGTGTTTGGATCGCTGCATAGAATTTGAGCTTCATACGCACTAAATCCATACGCTTTTTCTATCAGGTCAAAGATATGTCCACCTGGAACCCGTGCAGCGACTTCTCCGAAGTGAAGTGTACCATCAGGCGTTATAAAATATTCCGGATGAATGACGCCATACTCAATTTCGAATGCATCAACGAGCTTTTGAACAGCTTTTTCGATGAGTGGACGCTTCTCTTCTAATGAAGGAGAGGCGGGAACGAAATTGGAATAGCCCAGGCGAATATATTCGGTAATGTTTAAGAAACGGACTTTCCCTTTATGGACAAAAGCTTCACATGAAAATTCTTGACCGTCTAAGTGACTCTCCATAAGTAGGGGGAAGTCCTGATCTTGAAGTTTCTCAACATCTTCTACTGTGTTGATAGCCAAATGGCCGACAGATCCTGCTTTATCAAGAGGCTTAACGTGAATTGGATCGTATACGTCCCCGTCAATCTTAAGTAGGGCTTCATTTACTCGCTTTAAGAACCATTTCACATCTTCAATTGAGCGAGCCTCTTCAAATACGCCGACTTTAATACCGGCAATTTGAGCTTTTCGCTTCATCATTCCTTTGTCTCGTAGCAATAAGGATCTGTTGAAGATTCTTGGTTCTTCTCGAAAACGGGCATTTAATGCCCCGGCCCATTCTACACATTCTTCGTAAAGAGGCACGGCTAGTTCAGCACCTAGTGCTTTTAACTTCTTATACAATAAGTCAGACCCTTCATTTAGCTTATGAAAGTCCCAGCCAACAAAGGCTATATCATGTTTTTCCGCATATGATTCAAAATCTGGAGGGCCAACTACAACAAATGGTCGGTTCAGTCGATTCGCTGCTTCAATAGCAGGTAAACTCCAACCGATTAAGGCAGTTAAATAGGGCTTTGTTCTTTCCTTTAAATCTGTTTCTTGTGTAGATGATTCTCTTTCTAATTGATCAAGTTCCATATAAATCGCTCCTTTTAATCAATAAATGATGAAACGTCTGTGGAGAAGCATGATGATTGCCAGATTAAATGAGGGTGGAGTGTAGTGTTAATTTAAACGTATCATAACTCGTGAAAAGAGTAAGCGCTTTATAGCTGATTCGACAAAACTAGTGTCTATTCTACAAGGATTTGATGAACCTTTACCGAACAATTGTGTTTTCATGTTAGATTTGGTAATTTGAACGTACAACAATGAAGTGTAGAAGGTGAACGTATGTATTTATCTATACAAGAAACAGCGGAGTACTTAGAGTTGCCAGCGGAATATATTGAAAAGCTTGTAAGAATGGGGCGAATTCGTTCTATATTTGATGGTGAACACTATCTGATTAACCAAAATCAGTTTACAAGCCATTTTGAACAAGTGGAGAAATATCGCCAATATATACAAGACTACTTAAATGAACCACTCCCGGAAGATCCAGACATTAAGGATGAGGATTAATGTGGGAGAGGCCCATCTAGAAAGGGAGCTTTATATTGAAAGAGATCTATAGTGAAGTGCTGCAGTATAGAGGGACGCATTATGACTTTGGCTATAAACAAGGGGAATTGTTAAAGAATTCATTAACTGTGCGAAACAGAGAGAAGCAGTGGAAGATCCGAAAACCTCGCTTCACGGTTGAGGAAGAGGAAGTGAAGAATGCTATTAAGCGGTTTGCCCCTGGTATTTGGGATGAATTACTAGGGCTTAGAGATGCTCTTGATTGGACGATGGATAAGGTGATGATGGAGTTTGGCGGGTATCGCGTAGAATATGTGAAATCGGGCTGTTCCATTTTAACCGGCGATGGTTACATGATTCGTAACTACGACTACCAGCCTAAAACATACGAAGGTCGGTACGTCTTCTACCAGCCAACAGATGGAGGTTACGCGATAGCAGGCCCCTCCCAGCGCGTTACAGGCAGAATGGATGGTATTAATGAGAAAGGGTTAGCACTAGGGTATAACTTTATGCATCGTAAGAAGCCGGGGAATGGATTTATTTGTTGTATGATTGGTCGTTTAATACTTGAATCGTGTGCAAATGTCGATGAAGCCGTTGCGATGCTTAAAGAAATCCCTCATCGTCATTCCTTCAGTTACATCGTTTATGATGGCAAAGGCGAGACCTATGTTGTAGAAACATCTCCAAGAGGTGTCGAGGTGCGCCAATCGAACGTATGCACGAACCATTTCGAAATTATGAAACAGGAGAACCGGAATTACTTAAAAGATTCTGAGCGTCGTATAGATGTGATCAATGAGGAGAAAGGGAAGCTCTCTAGTGGGTACGAGGCGTTTCGACTTATGAATGATTCTGATCGAGGTGTCTTCTCAAAGCAGTATCGGAACTGGGCAGGAACGATTCATACCTCCGCCTACTTCCCGAAGAGTCTTACAGCCTGGATGGCCCTTGGCGGTGACAGAGAACCTGTCGAATTTGACTTTGCTGACTGGTTGCAAGGAAATGACCTGGACATCTCCCGCATCTATGGCGAAGTCGACACTGACTTGCCATTTGTCCATATGGACGAAAACGCACGCTAATAAAGAAGGGCCACCTAAAAAGGTGGCCCTTGTTTATGCAATATTAAGGTAGGGGTGGTCCTCTACCATATTGGGGATAGGGCTTGCTGTGGGACAACTCGCTTTCCTGCGGGGAGCTGGTAAGCCTCCTCCTTCGCTGACGCTCCGTCCGGGGTCTTACCTAGGCTCCTCACCCCGCGGGAGTCTCGTCGTCCCACAGCAAGCCCTGACGTGAGTTGGATGAACGGACCGCTTATTACAGGTGATCTTAAGCCCCTCTCCTCCCATATATGGCAAGTTTCCGTCTCTCCTTTTTTGGTGAAGGTGGGCCTGGAAATTGCGAGACTCCTGCGGGAGAGAGAGCTAGACGAGATCCCGCAGAGAGCGAAGCGAACGAGGAAGCTCGACAGCTCGCCCGCGGAAAGCGAGTGATTTCCAGGCCCACCTTATGCTCTACTAAAGCCGACGGAAACGTTCCTCAAACAATTGCGGATGCATTAAGCGTCTGAGCGGTGGGCGATTACTTCTACTTCGACTTTAACGTCTTTGGGCAGACGACTGACTTCAATGGCAGCTCGTGCTGGGTAAGGTTCTTGAAGGAAGCTGGCATAGATTTCATTTACCGTTTGGAAGTCTTCCATAGAAGCAAGATAAATATTCGCTTTAGCAATATGCGCGTAGTTAAGGCCTGCTTCTTCTAGGATCGCTCCAACGTTCTTCATCACTTGTGTCGTTTGTTCGCTCACATCGTCTGAAACAATTTCCATCGTGCTAGGGTTTAGTGGGATTTGTCCCGATACGAATACGATCTGTCCAAGGTCAATTGCCTGAGAGTAAGGGCCGATTGCTTCTGGTGCGTTGTTTGTTGAAATTGCTTTAACCATTTTGAAAAAACTCCTTTACTATTTAATGGGACATTATGTAAGGGAGTCCGCCCTATAATGAAGACCTCATTATTCATAAAAAGTCTAATGGTCATGCATAAAAGCGATGTCCACTTTATATAATGAGGATACAAAAGTTGATAAAAGCTTGCGTAGCAAGTAAGCCTATCATATCATATATTATCAGAAAATTTTAACGATCGAAAAAAATAGGTGCTTACCACTTTACTTCGCTAATGAGATCATGTATGATTTGGGATAACATAAAATTCAAATAGCGATAAACTTCTTATCCAGAGAGGCGGAGGGACTGGCCCTTTGATGCCCGGCAACCATCCAGTCGATGTATACAATCGACGAGAACGGTGCCAATTCCTGCAGGAACAATATGTTCTTGGAAGATGAGAGGATCGTACGGATATACACTTACGAGCCCTTTCTTGGATAAAAGAGAGGGCTCTTCTATATGTAAGAGGCCGTGATCGTACTCTCGAAGAAAGAAGTGTCGTTTTAAGAAAGGAAGAGATGAGAATGGCAACAGCAGTATTTGCAGCAGGATGTTTTTGGGGAGTAGAGGCTTATTTTGAACGAATTAAAGGTGTGAAAGCGACGCGCGTTGGGTTCATGGGAGGCACGGTTGCAAACCCTTCTTACCAACAAGTGAAAGCAGGGGGAACGGGTCATGCGGAAGCAACGAAAGTTGAATTTGATCCAAGCGTGATTTCCTATAGTGAACTTGTAGACCATTTCTTTGAATGTCACAATCCTACTCAACGTAATCGTCAAGGTGAAGACGTTGGTTCTCAGTATCGTTCCGTTATCTTTGCCACAGAAGACCAACAAGCGATTGCAGTTGATAAGATCACGGAATGGAACAACAAAGGCATCTTCAAGAGTGAGATTGTTACAGAAGTTAATGAAGTTACAGACTTCTACGATGCTGAAGAGTACCATCAGAAGTATCTTCAGAAGAATGGCTCTGTTTCTTGCGGAATTGGCTAAGACAGCCTGACTTGTATTTATTGAAAACATATGATACTTTAATTTTAATGCCACCTCGTAATCGATACGACTGCGGGAACTTAACCATCCGTTTGAGGTGGCAGGTTACATACTCATTCAAAAAGGCGATACAAAGCGTTATTCATAACGTTTCGTATCGCTTTTTTCTTTGTCTAGCTTAATTTTTGTTAAAGCTAGGATAATAAAGCATGTAGCTGCAACTGCATAACAAATCAGCGTAAACCATGTGGTATTTTCAAAATACCCAATGATCGCAAATGTAAGTCCAACTATAAATAGAAAAGTAGTCTTCACTTGCTCACCTTCCTTTAACTTGTTCTTTTAGCATCTATTCTTAGACGGTGTCGTTTGTACTTAGGTTTCCTTTTATGTAAGGTATATATAAATAGGCGTCGTCGTATTCCATGAACTGACTTGAACGGAAGAAGAGGGAGTTATTCCAGGTAAGGAAAAGGTGTTAGAAATAACAACTCCGCTATAGTCAGGCAGTGTTATTGAAAGTTCTCTCATAGCTTTGGTATATAGGTAACAATAAATAAGGTCGAATTGATCAGGGGAAACGGTAAGGAAATCTTTTTTAATGACAACTACATTAGAGACCCCTCTAACACGAACCATTCCTTTCATATAAATGAATGGGATGAAGGATGTTTCATAGGCGTACACTTTAGCACTTTTAAATTCTTTTGCAAAAGCAAAAGCCATTGTTCCCCATCCAGCTCCAAAATCAGCAATTGTAGAAGGATCGTATGGTTTTGCTTGTCTTATAACTTCTTGCTTCACGCTTAGTTGGGTAGGGGTTGGGGTGATTCCGTTGGTTATGGAGCTAATCATTAATGATACAAAAATAAATGTAACAATAGCTAATAGGATAAGGGTTACTGTATTAGAGATCATAGAAGAGGAATTCCTTTCTAACTATATCATAATTTGTGTTCTACAAAATTTGCCATATTCTCTTAATTGTACGCTCTAAGCTGTCGATAAAAAGAAAAAGACATCTTCTGGAGGTACAGTATTTATGAATGTTACGGAAATGCGTTTACAAGATGTAAAAAAGAAAAATGTGTTGATGACCTCGACATATAGTGTAGCTATGTTGTCAGCGCTATCCTTATCTTTACAAGATGGGGCTCTTTTTCGCTCGTCGATTTATGGAACGGAGTTGGCATTGTTTTGGATTTTGCTCTTTGTTCTTCAACGTGTCTTACATAAACCAAGAATCTTTTCTTACGTGGCAGTGAGTATGCCGATCATTGGTTACGGATTATTAATCTATGTAGAAGGTGGTTCTCTTTCAGGTGACTTAATTTTACTGTTTATTGCTGTCTTCTCGGCCGTTCAATTGGATCGTAAAACGTTCGCGTTTGGGTATATCTTTGGATTAGCTACTTTAATTGCTAGTCATTCTTGGCCTAACCCAGAACAAGCTGATTTGATGAGTACAATCTTCCCGTCTATAACCTTAATCTATGTGTTAATGGGAGTCATATTAGGTGTGATGACCTATTTGGCCGAGCGGACATTTAAGAAACTTGAAACCATTCTTGATACCACTGAACAGGAGCGTGAGGCTCAAGCTAAACAGAAGGAAAAACTTGAGAAGGAGGCTACACTCATTGCGGAGAACATTTCCCGTGTTAATGATCAAGTGCAGATAAACGTTCAGGCACAAGGGGAAATGAAAACTGCCGTTCAAGAGGTGTCAGCTGGTGGTCAAAGTCAAAGCGAGCAAATTGCAGATATCTCAGAACATGCTCAGAGTACCATGACAACGATCACTCATATGAAAGAGTCACTAACCGTTCTTCAATCAGAAACGAATCAAGCGACTGAAGAGATTAATGGAGGCCAACAACGAATTTCCCATCTTGAAATGGAAATGAATGATCTAAGAAAAGTTATTCGCATGCTCAATGATACATTTAGTATTTTAACAGGGAAAATAAAAGAAACGAATCAATTTACTGAAGATATCCAGCAGATTACAGAACAGACGAACCTGCTTGCTCTTAATGCTTCGATTGAAGCAGCACGAGCTGGTGAAGCAGGGAAAGGTTTTTCAGTAGTAGCTGAAGAAATTCGGAAGTTAGCAGAGGTGACAGGGCAGTCAGCTAAGAAGATTACTACTAATCTCGGGGAGTTAAATGATAGCAATGCAGAAGCATTAAGTCAGATGAACACAGGTAGTGAAAAGCTAGATGAAAGTGTAGAAACCATGAACGAGGTCATTTCTTCGTTTGAACGTATTCAATCATCCTTACGCAATGTCGAGGAGCGCACAGAGGAATGCAACACGATAAGCGGGGATGTTGAAGATCGATCTCGCCAGGTAGAAGCAGCTACAAGTGAACTAGCTGCTATAATTGAGCAAGCTTCAGCGAGCATGGAAGAAATGAGCGCAACGATAGAGAGCCTAAATGAAGATAGTGAGAAGATCGGTGCTTATATTAATGACACATCGACAAGTGCTAAGCAACTTATATCTCTATAAGGGGATATACCCCTATGAGCATATTGGGAGTATCGTCCCTTCTCTTGTGGTACACTACGAGTAATTGATTATAGGTTAGGTGGTGTACTTATGAAACACGTTCAAACAATGGAAGAAATTCATACAACGATTGGACAAGATGGATTGAATATCTTGTATATATCAAGGCCGGGGTGTTCCGTGTGCCATGCCCTCTTACCGCAAATTGACGAAGTGTTAGAGAAGTATCCTGCCGTTCAGGCTGTGCACGCGGATGCAGATGAAATTCCTGCAATAGCGGGGGAGTTTTCTATATTTACAGTACCTGTCGTAATGGTTTACGCAGATGGGAAAGAGCAATTCCGTAAAGCCCGTTTCGTACCTGTGGATGAATTCGAAGAGCAGCTTGCGAAGCTAAATCGTCTTATTAATGAATAATTGAAGAGCCTCGTTCATTCCTATTAAGAATGGACGAGTTTTTTTATTCTGGAAAATGGAATTACTGAGTAAAGAAGTCTATCTTTATCTTTCCTTCTTCAACATACATCCATGATAAAATACTAATAAAATAGAAGGTGACTGAGGATTCCTCTGTGAAAACTAGGTAAATTCTAGGATGAAAGAGGTAATACTAGAAGGCGTCACGAAGATAATGAAGAGAGGATTGATCTTGCATGATTTACGCACTTTTTGCAGTGGTAGCCCTTTTCTTAGCGTATATGATTATTCGTACGGACCGAAAGCGAGAAGAGGTTAAGGAAGAGGGAAATAAGTCCATCATTAGCCATTATATCGTTATGGAAATAGAAGATGAAAAGCAATTTGAAGAGTCATTTCAGCCTTTGAAAGATCTTTCTGAGAAGTATTCATGGTTTGAGCCTGGCCATTTTCTTTGTAGAGTTGATCAGTACGGGGATCACTATGAGGAAACGTGGGAGGGGCTACTTCGAAACACTAGCTACAATAAGGAACATGAGCCGTACTACCTGTTCTTCGAGCATAAGATTCACGCAGTAACTCAAACTGATTTACCGTGGAAAGCATTGGTTTTTGAGACGGCTAGTCTTGAGGAAGCGAAGCAGTTCGTGAGTGGTTACGGTCGTTTGAAATAGGTTTACGATCTCCTGTAATGCGGTAATTTGTAAGAAAAAGGTTACCGGAGGTGGGCGATATGCCTTGGGATACAAATGATTATCCAAGTTCATTAAAGAATTTAGACACACCAATAAGAAAGAAAGCAATTGATATAGCTAATGCGATGTTAGATGATGGGTATGACGAAGACCGAGCTATTCCAATTGCGACGGAACAAGCGAAAGAATGGTATGACAATGCAAGTGAGAAAGAAGTGAATCAGGTGAAACAGATGAGTGATCAGGAGTTAAAGAGTCGTGATGATCAAGACAAGCAATCTGATCCTCGCCCTGAACTTCTTGAAAAAGGGGAGCATGTCGTCGCTCACGAAGACGGATGGGCCGTTCAAACAGAGCAGGCCAAAAAGCCTTCTGACGTGTTTGAAAAGAAGCAAGATGCTATTGACCGTGCTAAAGAGATCGCTCAAAACAAAGGAACGAAAATCATCATTCATAAGAAAGACGGCAGTATTCAAGAACAAACATCATACGACTCATAATTACCTAAGCTGTCTCATACAACAAGGATGGGACAGCTTTATTTTAAATCTGGCAAAGAGACTAGAATTTATACTTAATAGAGGAGAGGTTGACATATGAAACAGAATTACTCCATTGATGAGTTTATTCGGAAGACAAAACAGGATGAATCGGAGAATGATTACTTTGAGTTAGAAACCCCTCGTATGCTTGAGGTTAATTTAAATGGTGATGTGTGGGCGAAGATGGGGTCTATGATTTCCTATAATGGTTCGATTCGATTTGAACGTGAAGGCATCCTTGAACATGGAATCGGTAAGATGTTTAAGAAAGCTTTCTCAGGAGAAGGTGCTTCTCTTATGAAGGCAGATGGTAATGGCAAGCTTTATTTAGCCGATCAGGGGAAGAAGATTACCATTCTTCATCTGAATAATGAAGCCATCACGGTGAATGGAAATGACCTTCTTGCTTTTGAACCTGGAATCGAGTGGGATATTAAGTTGATGAAAAAAGTGGCTGGCATGATGTCTGGAGGGCTTTTTAATATTCGATTAGAAGGTCGGGGACTTGTAGCCATAACCTCTCACTACGAGCCATTAACCCTTTTAGTTACACCGGATCAACCTGTTATGACGGACCCTAACGCCACTGTGGCTTGGTCTGGACATTTGCAACCTGAGTTTAAAACCGATGTTACGCTGAAGAGTTTCTTCGGACGTGGAAGTGGAGAGTCTATTCAAATGAAGTTCTCTGGTGAAGGATTTGTGATCGTGCAACCATTTGAAGAAGTCTACTATTCTCAATCTAGCCAATAAGGAAATCATCGCTGCTACGCCAAGTATGTTTCAGGCTCTATTCGTTCATACTGTTAGAAAAAGGCGAGGAGTGGCAGAGGTGAAACACCAACTGAAACGGATTGAGCGCAGTGCCAATCGAAAAGCTGAACACAAGCTCGTAGGCGTAAGTGTTGGGGAACGTGACGAATGGTTATGGACAGCTTTTGTAAAGAGAGGGAACGTTGGCTGGGTATTTGTATCAAGCCGCCCAAAAATGATAAATAGCAGAGAAGTAGAATGGAAGAGTCAACAAACGGTTCCCTCAGATGTAAACCGATTCATATCGGAATTGGCACAAAAAGTCGATGCATTGTTTAAAGTAAATGAAGTCTCATAATAAAAGCGACCTTCCTTAAACGAGGGAGGTCGCTTTTTGTGCGTGATATTTTTTTATAGGCTTGAACCTTATTCGCTAGCACGCGATTCATCTTGAAATACGCCTTTATGTGCTCCGTCACAAAAAGGTTTGCTATTAGATAATCCACACCTACATAGGGAGCACCCTTTTTTTGTGGTGAATTCTTTTCCTGTCGCATCTTTAAGTGTAAAGTCCCCTGTTACAAACAATGGCCCGTTGTCTCTAACTTTGATAACCGATATCTCAATCTCCTCCTTTTTGTCACTATATGTTGATGGGCTAACTTTTACGACAGTTTAAGCACATTATCCAAATGGGCGAATACACTAATGTAAACGCGTTCAGTTAGGGGGGCGGGCTACTATGTCTATTAAGCGATTCCCGGTATTGGTTCAAACGGATAACGGTGAAAAATGGGGGTATATTGACCGTAAAGGCGATATTAAAATAGAGCCTAAGTATTCGTATGCACGGGATTTTCAGAATAATGGCTTAGCAGTAGTGGAAGTAGACCAGCGAAGTGGAGTTATTAATATAAAAGGCGATTATGTTGTTGAACCCATCTATGAATTTATTACTGAATTCAGTGAAGGGCGAGCTTCTGTCTCTAATAATAATGGATTTCAGGTAATTAATGAGAAAGGGACGATCCTTACATCTAAAGCCTACTCATACATCGGAGCGTACCAAAATGGTTTAGCTTTATTTAGTGAAGAGAAAGAGGGAACGACGTATTATGGTTATTTAAATAATCAAGGGCAAGAAGCAATTCCAGCTCAATACTTGTCTGGTGACCCATTTAAGGATGCTAGGGCAGTTGTGCAGGTGAAGGAGAATCAGTACGCTTTAATTAACCGAGATGGGAATATTTTTCAAAGCTATTATTACCCCTATGTTGGTAATTATGGCGAAGGGATGCTAGCCTTCCAACAAGATAAGGGTGGTAAATACGGTTACATTAACGAAAGAGGTCGAGTGGTCATTGATCCTTCTTACGATTATGTGCAGGCTTTTAAAGAAGGTCGTGCTGTTGTAACCGTCGCTGAAGATTATATCTTTCGGTATGGTCTAATTGATTCAAAGGGTAAACAAATTTTACAGCCTGTTTACGATGACATCAATCGGTTGGGGGAAAAGAGGATTGCAATAGGCAAAGCGATTGTCCCTGAGCAACCGTATCTTGGGAGTAAATATGCCATCGGTGATTTAAATGGAGCCCTTTTATCGCCATTTCGTTATCAAAATGTATTGGATTATGAGAAAGGATTGGCATCGGCTCATGATGATGAGAATACATTCTTCCTCAATCGAAAAGGAAACATAGCGCAAAACAAACCCGTCTTACCGGGGCAGGGTACACTCTCGTTACAAGGTCCTCTAATCAAAGCTACAATTGACTATGAACTTCTCTATTTAACACAAGAAGGGGAAGTGATTTGGAGGCCAAAGAGGACGATACGACTGAATAACCAGTTTCGAGTTTTGAAGATGAAGTACAAACCAAATATTGATTATCTCGTCTACTACCCTGTCGTAAGAGGGATGGATGATACGAATATTCAAAAAGAAGTCAATCAAACCTTGAAAGAGATGTCACAGGTTAAGGAAATCCCAAAAGAAGAGAAGCTTGAATATAGCTATTTCGGTGATTTCGCGATTGATTATTTCCATAAAGATCTTGTTGTCATCGAGTTAAACGGATCACAATATTATTTTGGAGCTGCTCATCCAATGCCAACGAAACTGCATGCTAACCTGAACCTAGTTGATGGTACTTTTTATCAACTGTCGGATCTTTTCAAAGAAGGTAGTCCGTATACTGAAGTGCTAACGAAGCTAGTTAATGAACAGATAAAAGAACAGACTGACTCTTACTATTTTGAAGATGTAGATGTGAAAGTGGCTGCGGATCAGCCCTTTTATGTGAATGATACATCTTTGTTCTTGTATTATGCTCCTTACGAGATCGCCCCTTATGTAGCAGGCTTCCCAACGTTTGAAATACCATTTGAGCAAATCAGCGAACTTATTGATTATAATGGGTCCTTCTGGAGGTCCTTCCATAGTAATATGACCAACTAAGGTTTTTACCTTTGTTGGTCTTTTTTTGTTCTCTCTTCAAGAATAGAGCGGGAATATGGAAGATTCGAAGTTAGGAGAATGTTTCCGTTTGCTTTAATTGAGTCTAAGGTGGGCCTGGAAACCACTCGCTTTCCTGTGGGGAGCTGGTGAGCCTCCTCACCCGGCAGAGCCGGGCTCCGGGGTCTCACCTAGATGGGAAAGTGCAGGCGTGGTGCCTAGGACCGTACGGATAAGGCAGCTTTTTGGAAAAGGCGTTTAGCCTTTGTAAAAAAAGATGACTTATCACGCTAGGTCCTCCACGCCGGAACTAGACTAGGCTCTTCTGCCCACGGGAGTCTCGCAGTTTCCAGGCCCACCTTTGCCATATATGGTGTAACGGAAACATGCCATATAAAGTGTGATCAAATCTCCTGATGAGAACTGCGGGGCCGTTCACCTCTTTAAAGCCAGGGTTTGCTCGGGGACTGCGAGACTCCCGCGGGGTATGGAGCCTAGGGAAGACCCCGCAGAGAGCGAAAGCGAACGAGGAGGCTTCCCAGCTCCCCGCAGGAAAGCGAGTTGTCCCCGAGCAAACCCAACCACTCAACAAGCATAACGGTCCCTTTCAGCTAAAATATCTCAGCTTCGGGTGTTCTATCTCCAAAAGGAGTCTTATACGAAACAAGTAAAAATCAACAGAGCCTGTTTTGAGGTTTTTGTCGAATGGTAGCGAATAACCGAAAATACCCTCGAATCTATACAAACTTTTACTTATTTAGTATATGATGAGAGTACTATTATACGTGAACTTGATGTGAAAGAACTACGCGGTCAAGGAAAAGAGAGGGATGTGTGTGGTTCAAACTGAAAAGGTTGAAGAGCACTTTCTCATAGACGAGTGCTTAGAAATGTTTAGTGTATCGGGGAATTGGCTGTGTCTATTGAACGAGGGTAAAGATGAGGTACGAGCTAATAAGGAATTCGTGGAGTTGTTCAAGTTAGGTGGCTATGTGATAGATCGTGAGGCGTTGTTGGGTATGTTTGATGAAGCGGCAATTAGTGCGCTTGAAGAAGATGCCCTTACTACTCCTTTGAAAATTGTTATGACAAATTCTGATGGTGTTCGCGTAGAAGGGGTTATGAAGAGGCTCTCTGCTAATTGGATTATGGTTACAGGTCAGTCGCCTTTGATTAAGCCAGTTAATGAGAATCATCAACTTGATAGCCAATCAGGAGCTGTTCCTGCTTCGCAGTCTGTGGATCATTTCATGACGTGGCTTTCATTAATTGATGAACAAATGAATCATCAAACCTTAACCTCTAAAAGTGTAGAACAGTTGCTTGAAAGGCCGAAGGGTAGTCCATTTGTATACAATCGCTTGAAAGAAGTTGTTGAGCATATTCCTCATGGATTTGCAGTCATCAGTAGAGATTGGGAGCTCTTGTACATTAATCCTACTCTAGAAGAGATGCTCGGTAGCTCTTCAGAAACGTTATGTCACCGTAATCTGCGGGAAGTCTTTCCTGAAGATCTTTATCACAACTATTATTTGCATTATAAGGAAGCTTTTCAATACAATCACGTTGTGAAATTTCAGGATTATCTTTATGGGGAAGGGAAGGTGGTGGATGTTACCGCTTATCCTTCTAATAATGAACTAACTGTATTTATTCAAGATATTACAGAGGTAAATACGTATATCCATGCCTTGCAAGAAACTGAGGAACGTTTTTCTTTGCTTGCCGACAACATAAATGAGGCATTTTGGGTGTTGTCTGCCAACTATGATACATGGGAGTATATGAGCCCAACTTTCGAATCCATTTTTGGTATGTCTATGGCCGTGGCTGAGAAAGATTATAATGCATGGATGGATCAGGTCCATGTGGGGGATAGGGACCGGGTTGTAAGATCTTTCCGCCAAATGAGAGCTGACAAGGTTGCTTGTGAATACCGCTTTGAGTATGAGCCGGGGGTGTGGAAGTGGATTCGTACGAAGGGGTATCCCATTGAGAAGGATGAAAAGGTCAAGATTGTTGGGGTTCATGAAGATATCACGGATATTAAAGAAAAAGATGAACTTATCGCTCGGTCTGAGCAATTTGAGACGATTACACGGGTTGCTGCAGGAATCGCGCATGAGATTAAGAATCCACTCACGTCTATCAAAGGCTTCTTACAATTGATGATGTCAGGAGAAGCGAGTAATGGACAATATGGGGACATCGTTTTCTCTGAATTATCGCGTATTGAATCGATTGTGAATGAATTTATGTTGTTAGCTAAGCCAGAACAAGAGGTTGAGCTTGAAGATACAAATCTTATTGATATTATCCATTATGTTCTTGCTTTATTTCGAGCTCAATGTCGACAGGGTGGTATTAAAGTAACAACTGATTTTGATGCAGCCATTCCAGATCTTCCTTCAGATCCGAAGCGTCTTAAACAAATCTTTATTAATGTTATAAAAAATGCAATTGAAGCTATGGAAGGTCCTGGTGAACTTTCAGTGGTCGGAATGTATAAAGCTGATTTGGATAATGTTGTAATATGTATATCCGATAGCGGAAAAGGGATTGAGCCAGAGAAGATTAAGAGAATCGGAGAGCCATTCTTCACCACAAAGGAGAAGGGAACAGGTCTTGGTATGATGGTCACAACTAAGTTCGTTGAGAGTTTAGGTGGGACGATCCGATACAAAAGCAAAATCGATGATGGTACAACAGTTACGATTACATTACCAGTCTTGCATTCAGAATAAAAAATCGGAGCACCTTTAAGGGGCTCCGATTTTTTTGCCATAGGCTCTGTTCAGGGGCCGTCACGTTTAAGAGTGCTTGGGCTTGCTCGGGGACAACTCGCTTCCCGCGGGAGTCTCGCAGTCCCCGAGCAAGCCTTGTCTGTATGGTAGGTGAACGGCCCCACAGTTCGCCTCAGTAGGTCTGTTGTTATTCTATATGGCATGATTTCGTTCCCTCTTGTTACAAAGATTGATCTTGTAAAAAGGCAACGCCTGCGTCCGTTATGGCTGTTCCTGATCGGCCTTTTCCAACATGAATGTAACCTTTTTGTTGTAGCTTCTGAAGTCTCAATCGAACCTGTTGCTCAGATAGAGGTGTTCGTTGTGTGATTTTACTCCGACTTGCTCTGCCTTGATGTTGGTTGAGATTGTAGATTACTTGTAGGAGCTCTAGTTGCTCTTGCTTTTCTATAATATCTTCTTCGGCTATGGGATGCGTAGGTCCGGGTTGATAAGATACAGGGGTTGGTAGATCCTCTTTCTTTAATTCATTGGATTCACGGACGGCTAGCATATAGGAGATTGTATTTTTTAGTTCGCGAATATTACCGTTCCAAGGATTCAACTTTAATTGATTCATAACTGTAGAGGAGATGTGGATATCCTCATGCGTTTGTTCTTTTATAAACATGGTCGCAAGTCTTGGGATATCTTCTGCTCGTTCTCGTAATGCTGGCAAAGATAACGTTAACACTTTTAACCTATGATAGAGGTCCTCTCTGAAGTTTCCTTTCTCAATAAGTTTGAGGAGGTCTTTGTTTGTTGCAGCCACAATGCGGACATCGATGGGGATATTTTTATTCCCTCCTATACGCCGAATTTCCATCTCTTGAATGACGCGTAGAAGCCTTGCTTGCATCTTCACGCTGACATCGCCAATTTCATCAAGGAAAATAGTGCCCCCATCCGCTTGTTCAAATAACCCCATCTTTCCTCCCTTTTTAGCTCCCGTGAAAGCTCCTTCTTCGTATCCAAATAGTTCACTCTCTAGCAAGTCTTCAGGTAAGGCGCTAAAGTTAACCGCCAAAAAAGGTTGGTAGCTTCTAGATGAAACGTTGTGGATTGCATTTGCATAAAGTTCCTTCCCTGTTCCGCTTTCTCCTTGGATGAGGACAGGGAGTTCTGTTTGGGCAAGACGGTTAGCAATCTGCTTTGTTTTTAGAACGATTGGGCTATTCCCGATGATATCGTCAAATGTATACTTGGCGATATAGCCTTTTTGAAGGAGGTCGTGCCGGGCTGCTTTTTGCATAGAGATAGTCTCGTCTGTATTCTTGAAAATAATCACGGTCGTATCTTCTTCACTTAAATGGAAGCGATAAACCATTAAATTCAATCCGTTAATGGTGAAGTAACGACTCGTTTCATTGTTTTGAAAAATAAACGATTGAAGAGAATCTTGTTTAATAATAGATTGAATGTGTTTCTGGATTGCATGAACGGAAGAAACGCCGATATACTGTTCCGCCACTTGATTAAATACAGTTATCTTTCCTCTTGAGTCAAACGCTACGACACCGTCATTCACTCCATCAACCACATGTTTTAAATGTTGATTTAATAATGTAGTCTGCTGGTTCACAAGAGATAGGCGATGACTAAGTTCGATGATCTTTCTTGTATAACGGTCGGATATCTCTCCGCCTAAAGCTTCTTTAAGGTTAAAGTGCTCTAGAACCTCCATAAGAGTGGTGATGTCGATCAGACGAACTCCGATGTTGATCTTCTGTGTAGCAGAATCAGGGATTAAATGGACTTCACCTGGTGTGATGGCCGTTTTTATGGTCTGCTGATTAGGAGTAAGGGTCTTGCCAGGATAATAAGGAACGTAGTGGATGTGTTGTATGCCGATTTTTTGAAGCGTCTTAATTGATTCATCTGCAGTTTGAGGAAAGTCATTTACGTACAAAACTCTCTCTCCTTGTGGAAGTTCAAAGAGTTGGTCGATATATTCATAGTTTGTGGTACGGCGAGCTACGATGACTTTACACCCTTTTCCAATTACGTGCTGAACTTCTTTGTCTATGATAGCAGATGAGTAGATAACGAGTTGATCTGTCAGTGTATCTGGTAAACGATCTTCTGAGGCGTAACTATGAATGGTGATAAATTCTCCAAGAATATTGTTTAGTTGTTCGTGAAGCGTATGTTGCGTTTCTGTTGTCCCGGCTAATAAGACGAGTTCTTGGTTTCTCATTGAATATCTCCTTTTTAGGTTGTTGTTGGTTTAATTATAACACCCGAAAAAAACGAAATAACGGATTCCGTACCGACGTAGACCAGAAAATTCAGATTTTTAATTTGGCATGATTTTTGCATCTGTTTAAGATAAGACCATTACAGGGAGGAATGAAGATGGGGAAAGACCAAAGAGAACCTAAGAAAGGGATAACGGTGCCTCATACGTACGTTATTATCTTTTTTGTGGTTGTACTGGCAGCTGTTCTGACGTATGTAGTGCCAGCTGGTGTATTCGAGACGAAAGAGGTCACGTATGAGAAAGGTGGAGAAACGCAAACCGAAACGGTCCTTATTCCAGATAGCTTCAGTTATGTTGAAGGCGAACAGGAAGGGACGAGTTTGTTTGAATCTGGAGGAGGCGCTGGTTTCTTGAACTACGTCTTTGAAGGACTCGTCTCAGGGAGTAAATGGGGCTCTGCTGTAGGGGTGATCGCTTTTATTATCATTGTTGGCGGTGCTTTTGGAATAATTATACGTACCCGTGCGATTGAAGAGGGTATCCTTTCTGTTATTGATAAAACAAAAGGAAAAGAAGGGCTGATTATACCAATCCTGTTCTTTCTCTTTTCTTTAGGTGGAGCGGTATTTGGTATGGGGGAAGAAGCGATTGCTTTTGCGATGATCCTCGTTCCTTTAGTTGTTGCACTTGGTTATGATGCGATTACGGGAGTTATGATTACGTATGTAGCCACTCAAATTGGATTTGCCACTTCGTGGATGAACCCTTTTGGAGTAGCTATTGCTCAAGGGGTGGCAGGGGTTCCGGTATTCTCTGGTGCACCTTTTCGAATTGCAATGTGGGCATTTTTCACGCTGTTAGGGATTGCTTATACATGGTGGTACGCAAATAAGATTCGGAAGCAGCCAACTCGCTCACTATCGTATCAATCTGATGAGTATTTCAGGGAAGACTTTAAATCAAGAGACTTGGATGTCCATTTTAAAACAGGCCACATTCTTGTTCTGTTCACCGTGTTGGCCGGTATTGCATGGATTATATGGGGCGTTGTTGAGCATGCTTACTATATTCCTGAGATCGCAAGTCAGTTTTTCACGATGGGACTTGTAGCAGGTATTATTGGAGTCATCTTTAAATTAAATAACATGCGAGTAAACGATATTGCTGATGCTTTTGCTAGTGGAGCAAAAGATTTACTGCCAGCAGCATTGGTTGTAGGAATGGCGCAAGGAATCGTGATTATATTGGGTGGAGACAATCCTTCAGAACCCTCTATATTAAATACTGTGTTATATGGGGCGGGGCAGCTCTTTGATGGTGTGACTCCGGCTATTTCAGCTTGGTTTATGTATGTGTTCCAAACCGTATTCAACTTCTTTGTCGTGTCTGGTTCTGGGCAGGCTGCTTTAACAATGCCTCTCATGTCACCACTTGCTGAACTTGCGGGTGTAACAAAGCAAGTGGCTGTCCTCGCTTTCCAACTAGGAGATGGCTTTGCGAATATTATTGTACCAACATCTGCGGCTCTTATGGGATCATTAGGGGCGGCGAGATTGGAATGGGGGACTTGGTTTAAATTTGTTATTAAGTTCTTCATCGTCTTATTTATGGGAGGATCCTTGTTCGTTATCGGAGCTTCTTTACTTAACTTTGTGTAGGCAGCAGGAAAGGTGTGAGAATCTATGCTAACTCTTATTCAGAATGGCGATGTATATGCGCCACATTATTTAGGAAAAAAAGATATTTTACTCGTGGATCAAAAAATTGGAGCGATCAGAGATTCGATCCCGGTTCCAGAGGATTTTGTGGATATGAAAGTTATTGATGCAACAGGGAAAAGAATTGTTCCTGGTTTTATTGATTCCCATGTACACATTACAGGAGGAGGTGGAGAGGGGAGCTACAAGACCCGAACGCCAGAACTTCAGTTAACAGATGCTACGCTTAGCGGAGTCACGACTCTTGTAGGTGTATTAGGGACAGATGGCACTACCCGGACGATGACAAACCTTGTTGCAAAGGCGAGAGCGTTGCGAGAGGAAGGAATCAGTTGCTATGCTCATACAGGTTCTTACCAGGTTCCTGTAAGGACGTTAACGGGCAAGATCGAGGATGACCTCATTTTAATTGACCTTATTATTGGGGCAGGCGAAATTGCAATAGCTGATCACCGCTCTTCCCAACCAACTGTTGAGGAATTAGCGAAAATTGCTTCACAAGCCCGTGTGGGTGGGATTCTTTCTGGTAAGGCGGGGGTTGTAAATATTCACGTCGGTGATAGTGAAGATGGGGTTACGATCCTTGAAGAGATTGCCGGTCGAACAGATATCCCGATTAAACAATTTTACCCGACCCATATGAACCGGAATCCGCAGCTTTTTGAGGCAGGTATTCAATACGCGTTAAAGGGCGGTTATGTTGACTTTACTACAAGTACCATTCCGAAGTTTCTTGAGGAAGGGGAAGTGAAATGTGGTCGCGGGCTAAAAAGGATGCTTGAAGCGGGTGTGCCTGTAGAGCAAATCACGTTTACTTCAGATGGCCAGGCAAGTTTACCTGACTTTGACGAAAAGGGAGACTTTATTGGCTTGAAGTTAGGAAGAGTTGATACGCTATATAAAGCTGTGAGGGAAGCGGTGATAGAAGAAGGTGTGGAGCTAGAAGTAGCAATCCAAACGGTTACGAGTAGTCCGGCTCAGATTCTAAAGCTTACTCATAAAGGAGAGCTGGCAAAGGGGAAAGATGCGGATCTTGTCTTACTTGATGAAGACCTTCAGGTGGATGCGGTATTTGCCCTTGGGAGGCTTATGGTTGAGGGGAAAGAAGCTGTTGTTAAGGGTACGTTTGAATAGATTACATTTTTACGATCGAACGACCAGAGAATTAACTCTGGTCGTTTTTGTAGTTTATGAAAGTCTGGGGGATAGGGGTCTAATCCGTTCCATTATGGGGAAGCGTGTATGTAAAAGGACCGAAGGGATTGATCAGATGAAGTATATAGTAGTTGGTATATTAGTTCTATCTTTAGTTGCATGTCAGGCAGAAGAGAAAAGTCAGGAAGCTGAACCTGTTACGAAGGACCAAACGGACAGGGGAGAGGTTATTGCAAAGAACCTTGATGTGCCTTGGGATATCAATAAAGTGGGGGATTCATTTTATATTAGTGAGCGTCGCGGATCGATCGTGAACGTCCTGGCAGATGGAACGAAAGAAGAGATGCCTCTTCGTTTAGAGAAGCAAGTCGTTCAGCAAGGGGAAGGTGGTTTGCTTGGCTTTTTGCTTCACCCTGATTTTGATGCTAATCGTTTAGCGTTTCTTTACCATACGTATGAAGATCAAGGACGATTCAATCGGGTGATCACGGTGAAACTTGAGGGTGACGTTTGGACGGAGCAGGATGTTCTTATTAACCGAATTCCAGGTAGCAATATTCATAATGGTGGGCGTTTAGAGATTGGGCCCGACCAGTTTCTTTATATCTCGACAGGGGACGCTGCGAATGAGAGTAGTGCGCAGGATCGAAATAGCCTGGCGGGTAAAATTCTGCGAATGAATCTTGATGGATCAATTCCTTCAGATAATCCTTTTACTAACTCGTATATTTACAGTTATGGTCATCGAAATCCACAAGGAATGACGTGGGCAGAGGATGGTACGATGTATGCAGCTGAACATGGCTCTAGAGCTTACGATGAAATAAATCTAATTAAAAAGGGTTCAAACTATGGCTGGCCTGTGATTCGTGGAGATGAGCAGAAAGCGGGTATGGAGAAACCCTTATTTCACTCTGGAAAGGACACTTGGGCTCCTTCGGGTTTGAGATACAATAATGAAAAACTCTATATGGCCGGGTTGCGAGGTGAGCAGATAAGGGAATTTGATTTAAAGAAAGGGACATCTCGTATATATAAGGATGGAGTCGGTCGTGTACGCGATTTGATGATAGAAGAGAATGCTCTGTACTTTGTAACGAATAATACGGATGGAAGGGGCACCCCAGAACCTGATGATGACAAACTCTATCGTGCTGATATGAAGGATCAGTCGTAGTAAAGTGTCACATTCACCCAGTCAAAAGAATACACTAACATCGACTTAAGAAACATAAAGGGGAGATAAATGTGTATCAACAGCAACCATTTAATATGCAAATGCCACAGCAAGGTATGGGCCAAGGAAACGGAATGCAAATGCCACAGCAGGGCATGGGTCAAGGAAACGGAATGCAAATGCCACAGCAGGGCATGGGTCAAGGAAACGGAATGCAAATGCCGCAGCAGGGCATGGAGCAAGGAAACGGAATGCAAATGCCGCAACAGGGCATGGAGCAAGGAAACGGAATGTCGCCTTCTCAAAATATGAGCATGAAAGATAAGCAAAATCAAGCAAAGAGCCACATGCATTACTTTGTAATCATTGAAATGCAAGATGGTGCTCAATATGAAGGGATAATTGATGAAGTAGATAAAGAAAATGTCTACATGCTTGTTCCAATGGGTGATGAGGAAGATGATGAATCGCCAGATGAGCGCCAGTTCGGATATGGAGGATATGGCGGTTACGGAGGATACGGTGGTTATGGATATGGTTATCCAAGACGCTTCCGTCGCTTCAGAAGATATCGTTTCCCGTTCTTCGGAATTGGCCGTTTGTTCTATCCGTTCTTCCTTTAATCAAACGTTTGATCAATAAATTAGGAGGCCCTAAAATGGGCCTCTTTTTAATTGGAATCCACCTCCCATAAATTACTGTCTATCCCCAGTGGAAAAAGTCTTGCTGTAAAACGCTTGCACGTACTATACTCTTCTATGGTAATATGCGTGATTAATGAAAAGAGATCGAGAGGAATACATCGTGGAATTCTTAACAACAACATTTGAACAGATTAACAGCTTTTTATGGGGGCCTGTTATGCTCCTGTTCCTTCTTGGGACAGGTGTTTGGTTAACGATACAGCTTGGATTCATTCAAGTTCGCTTTCTAGGAGAAGGGTTTAAACGAACATTTGCCCCGTTGTTTAAAAAGCAGGAAGAAGACGGAATTAATTCGTTTAAAGCACTTGCTACATCCATTTCAGCACAAGTAGGTACGGGAAACCTTGCTGGTGTGGCGACGGCAATAGCTGCCGGTGGCCCTGGTGCAATATTCTGGATGTGGATTAGTTCCTTCTTTGGCATGGCGACGATTTTCGCTGAAGCGGTACTTTCGCAAGTGTATAAAGTGAAAAAAGGAAATCAGGTCTATGGTGGTCCGGCTTATTATATAAGAGATGGTCTCGGTAGTCGCTGGCTTGCAGGCTTTTTTGCGATTGCCATCATATTCGCTTTAGGATTTGTAGGGAACATGGTTCAATCCAATGCGATTACTGTGGCGATGAATCAGGCGGTGGGCAACCATTCGCAATTTTTTAACGTAGCTTTAGGCGTCCTTATTGCCTTCTTTGTTGGGCTCATTTTATTCGGAGGCATTAGCCGTATTTCTACATTCGCTGGGAATGTTGTTCCGGTTATGGCGCTGCTTTATATTATCGGTAGCTTAGCCATTTTATTTCTTCATGCCGATCAGGTTATCCCAACGCTTGGACTCATCGTTCAATCAGCCATTAGCCCAGAAGCAGCCGGTGGTGGTGTGCTTGGTGCGACGATTAAAGAAGCGGTGCGGTACGGAATTGCGCGTGGACTATTTTCAAATGAAGCAGGTATGGGTTCAACGCCACATGCTCATGCTGTTGCAAACGTGAAGCACCCAGCTCAACAAGGGTTAGTTGCGATGGTTGGTGTGTTTATTGATACAGTCGTTATATGTACGTTAACAGCTATGGTTGTATTGTTAACAGACGCTCATAAATCGGGATTAGAAGCGAGTGCGATCACGCAAGAAGGATTTGCGCGAGGGTTGGGATCATTCGGGACGCCGTTTATCGCAATTTGTTTACTTTTCTTCGCATTTACAACGATCCTGGGATGGGCTTATTTCGGAGAAGTGAATGTGAAGTTTCTGTTTGGAGAAAAAGGTGTTCCGGTTTATCGAAGTATTGTTTTAATTTGCATTGTATTAGGAGCTCTCGTTCAAGTTGATTTTGTTTGGGAAATGGCTGATACGTTTAACGCTTTAATGGTCATTCCAAATATTCTTGCTCTCATTGGATTAACGAAAATGATAAAGAAAACATGGAAGACATATTTACATGACTTCCGCTAGATAAACAAGAAGGGGACAGGCCCCCTGTAGCGTGTTAACGTGCTACAGGGAACCTGTCCCCTTCTTGTTTCTCATCTTGTTCTTCTTGAGGATCTGCTTTTGTAATAGAGATCCCAGTGTACCCGTAGAATAAATTGATGCCGATTACGAGATAAGCAAAGAAGATAAATGGTATGAAGCTATAAGGGCTAACATTTGTGATGTTGCTGACAAACAGTGCCGTTACTCCCCATGGGACCAGGTTGATCCCTACTGTACCCGCTGCTTCAACCGTACGAGATAAGTTCTTAGGATGAATCCCTTGTTTCTCGTAAGCTTTAGCCATGGCGCGAGATGGGAGAATAACAGATAAATACTGCTCACCACTCGTAAAGGCAACTACAAGCGTTGAGAGTACTGTTCGTAAAACGAGTGATCCTGTGGATTGGATCGTATTGACGATACGATTTAATAGAACGGTGAAAATGCCTGTCCCTTCAAGTACACCGCCAAGTGCTGTTGCGGCGATGATTAAACCAATTGTCGGAAGCATGGATGTCACGCCTCCACCTTGATCAAATAAAGCATTTAATGTCTCTGAACTTGTGCTTGGAGCGAAGCCATCGGTCATAGCACCCATAATTTGAGCAAGTGAACTACCTTGAACGAAGAAGGCGACGATTCCGCCAATTACGCTCACGATCACAAGAGAGGGAACAGCTGGCAATCGCTTCACGATTAACACGATCGTAATGACCGGCAAAGCTAGAAGCAATGGATGAATGGTAAACGTGTCTGTTAGGCCATTCATGATAGAAGAAATCTTCTCTGATTGCCCGGCCTCTCCTCCTGCGTTTAAACCAAGGAACCAGAATAAAATTAAACTAATGGCGAATGCAGGGATCGTATCCCAAAGCATGTGTCGCACGTGATCAAAGAGGTTTACCCCAACCATAGCAGGGGCGATATTGGTTGTATCAGATAGCGGTGAAATCTTGTCGCCGAAGAATGCCCCTGATACTAATGCGCCGACAATAAATGGGTCTGGTATCCCCATCCCGGCTCCAATAGCCATAAATGCCACACCAACTGTTGCAATGGCAGTAAATGAACTTCCGAGTGTAATGGCCACTATGCCTGTTGTTAAGGCAATGGTAGGAAGAAATAGACTCGGTTTAATAAATTCCAATCCGTAATAAATAATAGAAGGGATCGTGCCGCTTAACATCCACGATCCAACGATGGTACCGATAATAAATAGGATGAAGATAGCAGGCAAGGCCCGTGAAACACCGGTTTTCATATATTCTTGTAGCTCGTCCCAAGAACGTCCTATAATCATTCCAACGATACTCGTAGCAACAATTCCGATGATTAATGGCAGGAACATTCCTAACTCATTTGGAATGGAGTACGCAGCCGCTGCAATAAGAGCTGCGGGTGGGAACAAAGCTAGTAGAAAGCTAGGTTGTTTATTCATAGAGTGCATTCCTTTCATAGGAGAAAATCTAAGATGTATGCAATTTACTTTAGTCCTTTTACGCTTTTACTCACTAAAACATTTTACGTGCATCAGTCTGAATTGTCAACTTGAGGGTGGAGCGATAGTTGGGAGGTTGAGTGTCACGGCTAGAAAGCTGGGCGTTACGGCAGGAAAAGCTGACGGCTAGAAAGTTGTGAGCGAGGGCTAGAAAGAACGAACGACGAACAGAAAGCAGATCACCACGGCACAAAACTCCAAAACATAAAAAATTGTCCTAACCATGTTAGGACAATTTTAGCTTTTCTTATTTTGCAGCTTTTTGAAGTTTTTGGATCATTTGTAGAGAACGGCCAGTACCGATTGCGACAGATTCCAATGGGTTTGGAGCAAGGTGAACCGGAACGGAGATCTCGTTGCTTAACCATTCTTCCATACCATTTAGTAATGCACCACCGCCTGTGATGACAACACCGTGGTCTACAATGTCGCCGCTTAGCTCAGGAGGGCAATCTTCTAGGGTAGCACGGACGGTTTCGAGAATGTTTTCAAGATTTTCACGTAAGGCAGATTGGACTTCTCCAGAGCTTAGTGTGATTGTCTTAGGTAAACCAGTTACCATATCACGGCCGCGGACTTCCATCGTGAGTTCCTCGTGATCAACTAGTGCATAGCCGATGTTAATCTTTATTTCTTCTGCTGTACGTTCACCGATCAGTACATTATAGTTTCGACGTACGTGTTGAACGATCTCTTCATCCATAGTGTCTCCGCCATTTCGAACCGAGCGGCAGGATACGACACCACCAAAGGAGATAATGGCTACTTCACTTGTACCACCGCCGATATCAAGCACAACGTTTGCGACAGGATCGCTTACAGGGAGGTCAGCGCCAATCGCTGCTGCTACAGGTTCTTCGATTAAGTGAACGTGTTTTGCGCCGTAACTTTTTACAGCGTTATGGATTGCGCGACGCTCTACTGATGTGGAACCAGATGGGGTGCAAATGACAACGTTCGGTTTACGCATAGAAAGGCCCATCTTCTTACTGACCTTTTTAAGCATTTCTTTTAACATTTGAGCGGTAATGTCGTAGTCGGCAATCACACCTTCTCGAAGAGGGCGAATCGGGACGACATTCTTAGGAGTTTTACCGACCATTTGTTTAGCTTCTTTCCCGACAGCTAAAACATTTTTAGTTTGTGTATCAATAGCTACAACAGAGGGTTCGTTTAAGACGATCCCTTTATTTTTAGAATAGATTAAAACGTTCGCAGTACCTAAATCAATACCAATTTCTGCATTAGAAAACATATGTAGCGTTCCTCCAATGATGTATTTCTTCCTATAGTTATTCGCCTATAAGCCAAGTTTTATGGGGGTGTCAGATGTCGTGATTTGTGCACAATATATTCCAAGATCGCTAAAGAAGAATGAGGTTTAAAGGCATAAAAAAACAGAGAGCGCTAGGGCTCTCTGTTTTTCAAGCAACCTTACTTAGCAGCTTTGCCGAAGTATAGGTTTGCAAGAATGTGCTTTTTATAGCTTTCAAGCTTACGGCCTTCGTAACGGCTCATGCCAGCTTTTTTAAGTTCGTTAACATACCAACCTTTGCTTCCGATATGCATGGCTAACATCCTTTCTTCTATAGCATTTAATAAAGAGCATTAATCATCGTTGTCATTGTACCATCTTTCCCAAGCTAGTGAAAGGGTATCCCTTTATTTTTTATATAGGTGGCTAGTACAAAAGTGAGTGCTGATGTTAAACTATTGGGAGTAGGTAAGGTATAGGAAAGGGTGTAAGGTGTGACATCACAGCACTATTTGTCATATGAAGACATTTTAAAACGTATTGAATTGTTAAATGAACAATACGAGTTGAATGATAGATATTTTGCATCTATTACGGATCAGCTATTGGCTAGCGAACGTTCAGCTGATGAAATCGTAATGGATGGGTTTCAGCAGTTTCTTCAACAAGTTAATGAAGAAATGAGTAACATGGAGCAGTTCATGGATGTTAAGGCTTCTTGTTTTATGGGGTGTGCGTTTTGTTGTTACTTCCCCATTATCATTACGGAATTAGAAGCTAAAACGATGAAGCGGATTATTGATCATTGGCCGGCAGATCGTAGGCAGCGTATTATGGATCATTTAGAAAAGTGGCAGGATACGTATAAAGAGGAAATTGAACATGTAACGTCGATTGATCATGAGAATGATCCTGAATTTAAGAAGAAATATATTGCCTCGCAGGTTCCATGTCCAATGCTAGATACAGAAAGCAATATGTGCATGGCTTATGAAATTAGGCCGATTCCGTGCCGGACATATGTGAACTATGCAGACCCACAAGTTTGTGCAGATAACTATATGCCAAAGGAAACGATCAGTTACGAATTCCTCTATGATTTTTATATGGGATCTCTAAACGAAGTTCTTCAAGAGTTGTATGAAGATGGGGAAGAGATGTTCATAGACTATCCGTCAGATGTGTGGAACTATGATTACTTGGCAAACTGGGCCAAGCAGTGGATTGCAGAAGAACAACAGAAATAATGTAACAACTTGTTTACAAAGCCTCCCTTTATGTTACAAGGGAGGCTTTCTTCTATAGTCGTCAATAGCATTTCCTTTAAAAATCATACTACTTAAGGATATATATGGAATGGTTATTGGTTCTGTTTAAATCTTTGTTCGTTTCTGGTGTATCAATAATTGAGCCACTTTTTTGATAATAGGAGTGATCTCAAAAAGTCGCTTGAGTTAATTCCTCCCAAAAATATTACATGGAATCCAGTGGTATGATGAATGTGTTCCAAACAAAGAACTCTACAGGAGGAGATCACATGTTTAAAAAAGTCACAATAACAACTGCTCTTGCAGCATCTCTTATGGCAGGGGGCGTTATGCAATCTGACGCACATGCCCAGTCTCAAGATTCAGTGAAGACGAAGACGTTCCAATTTGAAAGTGGACAACAAGTCAGCCAAGAACAACTAGACCAATGGATGAACGATTTTCTATCAAACTATGAAATAAAATGGAATCAAACAACCGAACCATCAATAGAAAAACCTCAACAAGAGAAGTCTGAACAACAAGAGGAAGCAACGCCTGCACAAACTCAACAGCAAGCACAAGCTCCTCAACAACAGCAAGAGCCTGCACAAACTCAACAGCAAACTGAACAACAACAAGAAAATGCACTGAGTCAGTTTGAGCAAAAAGTGGTGGAACTTACGAACGAAGAGCGAGCAGCGCAGGGCTTAGAACCGCTTACGATTGATAAAGAGTTAAGCAACGTAGCTGAGAAGAAGTCTCAAGATATGGCCCAAAATGGATACTTCTCTCATGATAGCCCAACGTACGGTTCTCCATTTGATATGATGAAGCAATTTGGTATTGAATATCGCACAGCCGGTGAAAACATCGCCAAAGGCCAACAAACCCCTCAAGAAGTGGTAGATGGGTGGATGAATAGTGAAGGTCACCGTGCAAATATCTTAAACGAGAACTTTACACACATTGGTGTTGGTTTCGTTGAGAATGGAAACGTTTGGACACAACAATTTATTGGGAAGTAAGATCTTTGCTCCGGGTCATACCCGGGGCATTTTTTTATGCCAAGCAGGGAACGTTAATAGTTGGATAGTTTATGATGGGAAAGAAAACGATTAACCATATTTGTATCGGGTATATGTATTGTATAAAGTGAACTACGTTACAACTTCTTGACAATCCATGTGGATCCGTTTACTCTTAAAAGTAAACATATGACTTGGATTGTGACTGACTCGATCAGGCAAGACCTAAAACGTAGCTAACTTCTACCCGTTTTAGGTCTTTTTAATTTCATAAAATATTCTGAAAAAAGGGTGACCTAACATGTTAAAGAAATTATTCGGTAAAAAAGACAAAGTATCAGAAGAAGTACTAGTAGCGCCATTAAACGGTAAGGTATTAGATCTTGAAGAAGTACCAGACCCTGTTTTCTCTCAAAAAATGATGGGTGAAGGACTTGCAATTGAACCTGCAGATGGGAACGTTGTCGCTCCAATCGCTGGTGAAATTGTTCAGTTATTCCCGACAAAGCACGCAATTGGTATCAAAACTGAAGGTGGACTAGAAGTACTTATTCACATCGGTCTTGAGACTGTAAGCATGGAAGGTGACGGTTTCGAAGGTCACGTTGAGGTTGGAGATAAAGTAAAACCAGGTGATTCTTTAATCACATTCGATATGGATAAAGTAAAAGAAAAAGCGAAAAGTACAATTACACCAGTTATTATCACAAACAGTGACGAAGTTGAGAATATGGAGCGCTTAAATAGCGGTGAAACAACAAAAGGTGAAACTGAACTACTAAAAGTAACAGTAAAATAATAAGTTAGCCGCCATTTGCTTCATCAAAAGTTGTGTTTATCATGGAAAACTGCCATGATGAACACAACCTTTTATTTTTTAGAAACGTATAGGAGGTGGCGGCGATATGAAGATTAACAAAATCTTAAATAATAATGCGGTAGTCGTTAAAGAAGATAATCAAGAGAAGATTGTTATGGGAGCAGGAATTGCATTTCAAAAATCAAAGAATGATGTAATCAGTCAATCAAAGATTGAGAAGATCTTTGTTATGTCTGATGGCAACAAGAAATTCCAGGAACTGTTGAAAACGCTACCTGAAGATGTCATTGAATTAGCAGAGGAGATTATCAGTTATGCGGAGGGTTTCTTGAAAGTACCCCTCAGTGACCATATTCACATAACCTTAACCGATCATATATCCTTTGCTGTAGAGCGTTTAAGGCAAGGCTTTCGGATCCAGAACAAACTTATAACGGAAATTAAGACCCTTTATGCTCAAGAATTTTCAATAGGGTTATGGGCCATTGATCTCATTGAGAAACGGACTGGCGTACCAATTCCTGAGGACGAAGCCGCCCATATTGCCTTACACATTCATACAGCAAAGCTTGGGTCAAGTACAATGGAGAATACGATGAAGCATACAACGATGATTAATGAAATGATCGGAGTATTAGAAGAAGAGTCAGGCTCTAAGGTGGATCCTGAAGGGATTTCCCACCAGCGTATGGTAACGCACCTTCACTTCGCCCTTAATCGTATTGAAACAGGAGAACCTTTTCATGATATGGACCCGGATATGCTTGATCTCATTCGGACAAAGTATGAAGGGGCATTTGTGTTATCTCAGAAGATGGCCCAGTTTATAAAACAAGAGTATGAAATCACATTCCCTGATTCCGAAATTGGGTATATTGCTCTTCACATCCAGCGAGTACTAGAACGTACCTAAACTGGAAAGGATTTTTAGGATAAAAGTATTGCATACCGACAACGCTTACATTACAATGGGGATACAAACTAATAAAGCAGGATTGTTACTGTTTTGGCAGGCAAGACCTAAAGTGTTTACAAGGGATACGTGTATCCTATGTAGATAGTTTAGGTCTTGCCTTTTTTATTTGTTAGAGACGATTTGGTTAACTTAATTTGAAAAGGGAGGAAAGCAACATGGACTACAAAGATATAGCTAAGAAGTTAGTTCCGTTGTTAGGTGGAAAGGAAAACGTTGTTAGTGCGACTCACTGTGCAACACGTCTTCGCTTGGTAATTAGTGACGAAAGCCAAGTCGACCAATCTGCCATTGAAGAACTTGATGGGGTTAAAGGGGCCTTCTCAAGTTCAGGTCAGTATCAAATTATTTTCGGTACAGGAGTAGTTAACAAAGTATTCCAACCGTTTGCTAAAGAATTAGGCATTGAGCAAGGTGAGCAAAAAGAAGGTGTCGATCATAAAGAGGCAGCTAAGCAAAATATGAATCCATTTGCTCGTTTCGCTCGTATGCTTTCGAATATTTTCGTACCGATTATTCCGGCAATCGTAGCCAGCGGTATGTTAATGGGCCTTCTTGGGTTAATGAGGGCTTATGAATGGGGAGATCCAGACGGTGCGATCTTTACCATGTTAGATATGTTCTCATCTGCTGCCTTTATTATCTTACCGATTCTAATTGGTTTTAGTGCAGCGAGAGAGTTTGGGGCTACCCCTTATCTAGGTGCTGTTATTGGTGGTATTATGACGCACCCGGCGTTATTAAACGCTTGGAATTCAGGAACAGCTGAGATTCCTACAATGGATTTCTTCGGCTTTTCCATTGAAATGTTAGGGTATCAAGGTACTGTAATCCCGGTATTATTAACCGTTTATATCATGAGTGTACTCGAAAAGAATATCCGTAAAGTGGTCCCAGGCGTTATTGATTTACTTGTTACACCATTCTTAACCGTTATCTTAACTGGTTTCGCGGCATTGCTTGTAGTTGGACCAGCCGGACGCTTGCTTGGCTCTGGTATTACGACGGTTCTAGATATGGTTTATGGAACAGCGCAAGGATTAGCTGGTCTAGTATTTGGTGGTACGTATTCCCTTATTGTACTAACGGGTGTACACCACAGCTTCCACGCAATTGAAGCAGAGCTTTTAACTAAAGCAGGTAACTACCTTCTACCAATCTGGGCGATGGCAAACGTAGCTCAAGGTGGTGCTGGTCTAGCTGTATTCTTCAGAACAAAGAACAAGAAAACAAAAGAAATTGCACTTCCAGGTGCTGTTTCCGCCTTCCTTGGTGTAACAGAGCCAGTCATCTTCGGTGTTAACTTGAAGCACCGTCGTCCATTCATCGGTGCGATGATTGGTGGTGCTCTAGGTGGCTTCTACGTTACCTTTACAGGTGTAATAGCGAATGGTATTGGTTTAACTGGACTACCAATGATTGCTTTAACAACAGGTTCTGACACGCTAAATTATATCATCGGACTTGTCATTGCTATCGGTGGTGCCTTCTTAGCAACATTACTGCTAGGTTGGAAAGAAGAGAAAAAATAGAACAAATGAACAAGAAGTCAGGCCAGGTTGCCTGACTTCTTTTATTCATAAAGGACATAAGAGCTCGTTTTTGGTAATCTGTAAATATGGAACTCGTGAAGGGAGATAGAACCATGACAAAAGGCATTATTAGTTTGGGAGAGGCGTTAATTGACTTCATCCCATTAACAAGTGAGAACACGGAATATCAGAAAAGCCCAGGGGGAGCCCCGGCAAACGTTGCAGTAGGCTTAGCGCGTCTTGGGGCTAAATCAACATTTTTAGGTAAAGTAGGAGATGATTCATTAGGTCACTTCCTAAAAGATACTCTTACTTCTTATGGTGTGAAAACAGATGGTATGACATTTACTCAAGACGTACGAACAGGCGTCGTGTTTGTATCGCTTGCAGCGAATGGAGAGCGGAGCTTTGAATTCTTTATAAATCCAAGTGCAGACCAAATGCTTCAAGTAAATGACGTGGAAGAGTCTTTATTTGATGAACATCGTGTTCTTCACTTTGGAACCATTTCGATGATTAATGAACCAGCAAAAGAAGCTACAAAGCATGCTGTTCAGGTAGCGCGTGAAAAGGGGCTGGTTGTCTCCTTTGACCCGAATCTTCGTATGAGCTTATGGTCCTCTGAAGAGCAGGCAAAAGAAGCCATCATCTCTATGCTTGATCAAGTTGACGTGCTGAAAGTTTCAGAGGAGGAACTTGAGTTTATTACAGGTGAGAAAGACATTGAAGCCGGAATCAAGCAAATTAATGAGAAGTACGACATTCCATTTATGCTTGTTACGTTAGGTGGGGACGGTAGCTATGTTGTTACAAATGGAGAGATTGCTAAAGTTGAGGCTATGAAAGTGAACGCTGTCGACACAACAGGGGCAGGAGATGCTTTTGTATCTGGCATCCTTTATGCCATTAATGAGACGGATGCTAGCATGGAAGATCTTTCGATTGAACAAGCTGTTGATATGGCGAAAATGGCCAGCGTATCAGGTGCACTTGCAGCCTCGACTAAAGGTGCTATGACAGCTTTACCAACCATCGAACAAGTAAAACAACACGTATCTTCCTAAGGAGGGACTCTTGTGTCTCAAAGAGATAATCAGCTTCGCCAAGAGGCTTATGCAGAAATCGAGAAATTTCGTGATCAAGTAGAAGCCGATCCTCATCGTCTTCGCTTTCACATCCAGCCGCCTGTAGGGTTGTTAAACGACCCGAATGGATTTGTTCAATATAATGGAACGTATCATATGTTTTATCAGTGGATGCCATTTAACACAGGGCATGGTGCAAAATTCTGGGGCCATTACTCATCTCTTGATCTAGTAAACTGGCAGGCAGAACCGATTGCTCTAACACCTTCTGAATGGTTTGAGAAGAATGGGTGCTATTCCGGAAGTGCTGTTGAAGCGAATGGATTGATGAACTTGTTCTATACGGGGAATGTAAAAGATGAAGACGGCAACCGTGAAAGCTATCAAGTGTTAGCAACATCAGAAGATGGAATTCATTTTGAGAAGCAAGGTGTCGTATTAGAATTACCTGAAGAATACACCGCCCACTTCCGCGATCCAAAAGTGTGGAAGCATGGCGAGTATTGGTATATGGTTGTTGGTACACAGAATCACGATCTACAAGGACGTGTTGCGCTGTTCCGTTCATCTGACCTTGAAAATTGGGAGCACATGGGCGTTGTAACTGGCGCTCATACAGATCAACTAGATGATTTCGGTTTTATGTGGGAATGCCCAGATTTGTTTGAACTAGAGGACAAGCACATTTTAGTTGTATCTCCTCAAGGATTAGAGGTACAAGGCAATCATTATCAAAATGTTTATCAATCTGGCTACTTTGTGGGCGATATGAATTACGAAACAGGGAAGCTTGAGCATGGATCGTTCAAGGAGCTTGATCAAGGGTTTGAATTTTATGCTCCTCAAACTACTGTAGATGATCAAGGCCGTCGCATTTTAGTTGGCTGGATGGGTGTACCAGACCAGGACGAAGAACATCATCCCACGATTAAGCATAAATGGATTCATACGCTTACTCTTCCAAGAGAGCTGATGCTTGATGGGGACAAGTTGATTCAGAAGCCTGTAGTGGAATTAGAGAAGCTTCGAAAAGAAGAAATCTCTTACGAACGCGTGGAATTAAACGGAGTAGAAACAACGATTGAAGGAATCGAAGGGGATGCCTTTGAACTTCAGCTTGGGTTTGAACGCAACCATGCAGATGTGTTCGAACTAACGCTACGAAACAATGCGCGCGTTGTGTATCACAAGCCAAGTGGTGAATTAACCCTTGAGCGTAAACGATTTGAAGATCGTAGAGTGGAATCAAGGACGTGCAAGATTGATGAATTAGAAGACCTTCGCTTGTTCGTAGATACATCTTCTGTAGAGATGTTTGTGAATGGTGGAGAAGAGGTCTTTACAGCTCGTTACTATCCTGAGCAAGAGAATCGTTCCGTTTATTTTGCTTCTTCAGGCGAGCTGACGTTAAATGTTTCTCATTGGAATCTATAAGGAATAGAATCATCTAAAAGACGCCTTTTGGGCATAACCCAAAGGCGTCTTTTGTTTATTATCTTTTATTCTTTAGCTTCAGGGTGAAAGATGTTTAAACCTAGATCTTTCGAGAGGCGTTCAAGGATTTTACTGCCGGCAACACTATTACCTTTCGGGTTAATTGCAGGTCCGATGACGCCTATTCCATAACGGCCTGGAACGGCTCCAAAAATCCCGCCGCTAATTCCACTTTTACATGGAAATCCAACATTTACAGCGAATCGACCGGATTCATTGTACATGCCAGATGTCATCATAATGGCTTCAATCGTTGTTAAATGATCGGGATGTAGAAGTTGTTCTCCCTCTTCAATCGTTTTGCCACCATTTGCAAAAAACAAACCGAGTAAGGCTAAGTCCCGCACCTGAAACTCTATGGAATTAATTCTAAAATACAAATCGAGCGCTTCCTCAGGGTCAAGAGCCACAGAACCCGTACTGCTCATATAGTAAGCAAGAGCGCGGTTCCGATCTCCTTTACGTCTTTCAGCTTTATAGACATCATCATTCATGTGAATGTCATCGTGACCGAGAATGCTCTTTAACATGGTCATAATCCGCTCAAATCGCTCTTCTACTGAAGATCCTTTGATTAACGAGCAAATGGCAATGGCTCCTGCGTTAACCATTGGATTAAAAGGTCTATGTACATTGTCAGCCTCCAAATGGCTAATGGTATTGAAGAAATCACCCATTGGCTCCATCCCAACGGTTTGGAACACTTTTTCTTCCCCTAGGTCTTCTAGTGCAATCATGAGACTGACCACTTTAGAAGCACTTTGTAACGAAAAAGAAAGGTCCGTTGTACCTGCTGTGTAGACATTTTGATCTAAATCAATGACGGCGATTCCGATGTCGTTTTGATTTAGTTCACTCACACAAGGGAGACTCTGAACGACTTCCCCCTGAGTAGTATAAGGTGTATATTCGGTTATTATGTCTTTTAAATAATCATTGCTTAATGTAACCATATTCCTGCCCCCAATCGTGTTCGTCCTAATTATGTAGCCTAACTTTCCAGTGTCGAAACCTCCTAAACGTTGTGTTACAATTTTTGTAATGTAGTAAGGAGTTTTAACAAAGGAGGTGCAGTCATTTGGATTTTGTAACGATGATGGCTGAGGAGAAGATTAAACAAGCCGAACGTGAAGGCGCGTTTCAAGACCTCCCTGGTAAAGGGAAGCCGCTAGATTTGTCGGAGATTCAAGCTGTTCCTGAAGACCTTAGGACGAGTTATACCATTCTTAAGAATGCGAATATGCTCCCTGAAGAGATGCAAGTGAAGAAGGAAATGATTCGTATCGAAGAACTCGTGGCCCTTTGTACAAATGAAGAAGAACGACGCGCCTATCAAAGAGAGCTAAACGAAAAGCAGATCCATTTTCAAACGCTTATGGAAAAACGAAAAATGAAGGAATCGGGAGCTTATAAGAGGTATAGTGGCAAGATACGCACTCGGTTTGGTTTATAATCTGAAGCCTTGCTCCATACGCTTTCAGCTCATAAAAAAGAATCCTTAAGGAAAGGGTTCTTTTTTTATGGTCTTTTATCTTTTTATAAAGTACCTTTTTAATTAATTCAATTTTGAAAGGGGCAATTGGGCATATAAATGGCAGAGTTCATATATATTGTAAAGGTGAGTGATTGCTCAATTTACAATTCTGAAGTTGTGCTATATTATATAAGTGAGTAATCACTCATTTTATTGTAAGGGGGTTGAGAAGATGGGAAATGTGATCGAAGTGAAGGGGATGGCTCATTCATTTGGCAAGGAAGAGGTTTTGAAAGATATCAATATGAATATTGGGCGGGGTGAAATCTATGGATTGCTTGGTCCTTCTGGGGCTGGGAAGACCACGCTTGTAAAAATGATCGTTGGCATCATGGAAGCCGATACGGGTGAAGCTTGGGTTGAAGGTGTTAAGATGCCATCACTCGAACAAATGAGAAAAGTTGGGTATATGGCTCAATCTGATGCATTGTATAGTGAACTATCAGCTTTCGAAAATCTAGAATTCTTTGCATCTATTTATGGATTAAAGAGTAGAAAACGTAAAGAACGTATAGAAGACGTCATGAGTGTCGTTGGGTTAACAGAGCATATGAATAAACCTGTCCGCAATTATTCAGGAGGAATGAAGAGGCGTCTATCGTTGGCGATTGCTCTTTTGCATGAGCCGGATGTGTTGATATTGGATGAACCGACAGTAGGGATTGATCCCGTGTTACGGCAATCCATATGGGCTGAATTAAACCGATGGAAAGAAAAAGGGGCTTCTATTATTGTAACGACTCATGTGATGGATGAGGCAGATAAATGTGATCGCTTAGCGATGCTTCGTGACGGCTATGTCATTGCTTCAGGAACTCCGGGTGAGCTGAAACAACAAACGGGTGGACAAACGATTGAAGACGCTTTTCTAGCGTATGGAGGTGCTCGTTCATGAATGTTCAAGCAATAACCGTACGGATTATTCGACAGTTTAAAAGAGATAAACGCTCCCTTGCGCTTATGCTTCTAGCGCCGCTACTTGTATTGACGTTGATGTGGCTTGTATTGGATGGAGACCAATATGAACCAACACTAGCCTTAGTGAATGTTCCGGAACAAATGACTGAGCTATTTAAAGAACAAGATGTCACCATACAGAAGATGGGGCTATCTGATGCTGAAGCTGCACTAGAAGAGATGGAAGTAGATGCACTTATTCATTTGAATCAATCTGAGATGAATATAACGCTTGAAGGCAGTGATCCTTCTACAAATCAGGCCGTGATGGGAGCTGTTCAAAAAGCCCAGCAAAACGCAGTACCGGCTCAAACGATTCCTTTTAAACCCAATTTCAGTTACCTGCATGGTTCTGATGATTTAGGATTATTTGATAATGTTGGGCCGGTCCTTATTGGATTCTTCGTGTTTTTCTTTGTGTTTATTATTGGCGGGGTGTCTTTCTTGCGCGAAAGAACTCAAGGGACACTTGAAAGAATTCTATCTACTCCTCTTAAGCGATGGGAGATTGTGACGGGGTATGTATCAGGATTTGGTCTATTTACGATTCTTCAAACAGCACTTATTGCCTTTTTCGCAATCTATGTTTTAGATGTGTGGATGGCCGGATCTATTTGGTATGTACTTCTGGTTTCAATTTTACTTGCATTAACAGCACTCACCTTAGGAACATTGCTTTCTGCGTTTGCGAACAATGAATTTCAAATGATTCAGTTTATTCCGCTCGTTATTGTCCCGCAAGTTTTCTTTTCAGGGTTGTTTAACCTTGATGCAGTTGCTTCTTGGATCAAGATGATCGGTCAAATTATGCCGCTCACATACGGGGCAGATGCGCTAAGAGGTGTGATGATCAGAGGTGAAGGATTTTCTGAAATACAAATGGATGTGTATGTGTTATTTGGTTTTGCCGCCTGCTTTTTTATCTTGAATATAGTAGCGTTGAAAAAGCATCGCAAGCTATAATAGAGGATAGATTGGTAAAGGGGGACAGAGCGTGACAGAATATGAGACTTTTAAAGAATTGCTAGAATCGGACGATCAGGAGCAGCTTACCCCAAAGCAACGTCAAATTGTTCAAGCCGCTATTGAGATCTTCTCTGAGAAGGGGTATGCATCAACCTCGACGAGTGAGATTGCGAAGCGTGCAGGTGTAGCGGAAGGAACAATCTTTCGTCACTATAAAACGAAGAAAGAACTACTGATGGCCATTGTTTCACCGGTCATTACAAAGCTAGCTGTTCCGTTTATTGCCCAGTCTTTTGTGAAACAGGTTTTCAAAGATGGGGAGCATAAAGACTTTGAAGAACTATTACGAACCATTATCGTAAACCGGTTTGAATTTGCGAAAAAGAATGTCCCTTTACTTAAAATTGTACTTCAGGAAGTGGCATTCCATCCAGAACTTCAGGACCGTTATAAGCACATATTCAAGGAAGAAGTGCTGCCACACTTTGAACGTTTCGTGAGTCATTATAAGGAACAGGGGCTTATCAAAGATTATCCAAGTGAAGCGGTTCTTCGGCTGGTCATTACAACGGTAATTGGCTTTTTGGTCACCCGTTTTATCGTTATGCCAGATGCGGACTGGGACGACGAGGCTGAGATTAATCGTACGATTGATTATATCTTGAATGGTCTTCAGACTGCTCATGACTAAAAACATCACTGTGTTCTCTCTACTGAAGAGTACGCAGAGCATAAAAAAGCCCAAAGCTGCATTCAGCTTTGGGCTTGTATTATTTTTTAGGGAAGGGATTAGTCTAAGATTGTTACGTCTACTGATTTACGGCCCCAGTTTAGTGCTTCGGATTGAGAAGGGATGAAGACGTCGATTCTGTTTCCTTGGATGTCTCCGCCGATGTCACCAGCTACTGCTTTTCCGTATCCTTCTACATAAACTTCAGTGCCTAGTGGGATTACGTTAGGGTCGACTGCGATGACTTTGCGGTCTGGGTTTTCAAGAAGGTTGATGCCTGTTCTTGTGATACCAGAGCACCCAGCGCAGTTAGCTGTATAGGCTGTAGATTCCATCGTAATCGTCTTTTGCTCTTGTTGCTCTGTTTGAACTTGTTTTTCTTCTGTTTTAGGTTGTGCAGGTTGTGTGCTTGCTACCGTTGATTTTTCTTTTGTTGCTACGTTTGACCCATTTACGTTCAGGGTATCTCCAGAATAAATCATATTTGAGCTTAGGTTATTCCATTGCTTTAGCTCATTCACGCTTACATTATATTGTTGACCGATGGCGAATAGCGTATCGCCAGGTTGGATTGTATACACACTACTGTCAGTTGTTGATGTGTGAGCAACTTCAGTGTCTCCGTTGCGGTTCACTGTTAGTTTTTGGTTTGGAAAGATTAAGTTAGATGTTAAGTTATTTTGTTGTTTTATTTGTTCAACGGACACATCGTAATCCTGAGAGATACCCCATAATGTGTCGCCGCTCTTGACGTCTACTTCTTCTGCGCTTGCTGTGATCGCTGTTGTTGTAGAAATCGTTGCTACAGCAGCTAGGGATAGAAATAGTTTTTTCATCTTGTTGACCTCCTAGGAATTACAATAGCCATGAGCTGTTGAAATTCACAGTGTTATTGAGTAACGAATTAACTCTATGGACAACTATAACAAGCTCAGAGGAAAAGCCCAACAACAGAATGACAACAATGTGATTGCAATTCTAACAAGAATGTTACATGCATTTTACAATGGAGGGAAAATAGAGAAAAGGACCCTATTAGAGGATCTTTTTCTCTATTTTTCTGTATTTGAAGCTGATGTGTTTATATTGTGAGAATATCGTTTGTTTATAGGGGATTTTGATTATGGGCGCAGGAGTCATTTTATAAAACTATGTCTCATTCAAGTAAAGGGCAGGATTGTTGAAGAATCGAAACTGAGACACTGTATGGTGAGTGGGACCGCTACGCTTATTGAGTGGTAAGGGTGTCTGGGGAACGACTCGCTTTCCGCAGGCGAGCTGTCGAGCCTCCTCACTCACTACGTTCGCTCCGGGGTCTCGTCGAACTCTTTCTCCTGCAGGAGTCTCCCCGTTCCCCAGACACCCTTATCAGAAGTTGTATAGCGTCCCCTGCAGCTTATCATGGCGGGACTTCAACAATCCCAGTATGTAGCATGTTTCCGTTCCCTTTATATATGGCAAAGGTGGTTCGGGAAATTGCGAGACTCCTGCGGCAGTAGGAGCCTAGGGGAGACCCCACAGAGAGCGTAGCGAACGAGGAGGCTTCCCAGCTCGCCGCGGAAAGCGAGTGATTTCCCGAACCACCTTATTCTCAATTTGGGAAACGGAAGCATTCTCTTAGCTTCGAGTCTTCCACACAAGGGGGCTTATATGGATTAAATGAATACAACAATAAACAGTAACAGAGCTTAATTTAGAGAATGTCTGTTAATGAACGAACAGGATGGAGTTTCTCGTGGTCGATGTTTGGTTCATCAGGTGTGAGCCAGATTGCGTGCATGCCGTATTGGAGGGCGGGGGCGATTTCGTTCATGAAATTGTCGCCAATTGAAACGGCTTCTTCTGGTTTGACTTTGTATCGTTTTAATAGCTCATGAAAGTGTTCGCTTGTTTGAACAGGCTTTGTAGCTGATGTGATCCGGTCGTGGAATAGATCCTCTAGGTTTAATCCCTGGAGTAAACGATCTACATCTGTAGCTTCGCTATTTGTCATGAGAACAATGGTTTTCTCTTTATTTATATTCTCCAAGAATGAACGCAATCCAGGTGTCTCTGTTAGCCATCCTTGTTGAGACGACATGTCGACCTTTGTTTCATCATAGGCTTTGTGACATTCACTCATCGTTAACCCATAATGGCGAGCGAGTACATAAGGGGGCCACCAGCCATCTCCGATTGCAATCCATCGGTCAAAATCAAATGTAGAGGCGGGGAAGGGTTCATTTGTGGAGCGCTCTACTTGTTCACCGTTCCAAGATTCAGGATTGCTGATTTTTTCGGTAAAAGGGTCCCATGTCCAGAATAGATCTTCTTTCGTGTCATAGACCTTTCCAATGGACAGTGGATGGCGTCCTTCTTTAACTTGTGTAAAGTCTTTTAAGAAAGACTCGTGTTTTTCTTTTGGTAATTTATCCTTTAATTTATAAGCAAAATGGTCAAAGTGCAACGTGTCTTCATATAAGGTTCCGTCGAGGTCAAAGATGAAGAGGCGACAGGTTTCTAAGTATGATTCATGTGGTGACATGGGCGATCAGCTTCCTTTCCGGCAATTTGTTTCATTATCTGAGATCCCTTCTTTAATTTCAAGTAAAGAGGTGGGGGACAATATGGAAAAACTTTCTGAACCACTAGGAGTGTTGGTTTGTTTCTAGTAAAATAAAAGGAAAAGATCTGAGAAAGGTGTTATTAAGATGATCAAGCGTTCGGTTTGGATTCTAGTAGGTATTGCGTTGGTTGTTCTTACGCCTTATAACGTTTATGGTACTGAGAATAATCAGCCTGAGATGGAATCAAATTCTTATACCATTCATTACCATGAAGAAGGATCTCCAACTGGCTTAGTATCTTCAGGTTCGCCCGAAATTACATATTTCATAAAACTATCAAATTATGATTTGCCCTATGAAGCGAGCATGTATGTAAATGGAGAAGAAGTTTCCTCAACGTATAATGAAAATACAGGGGTCCTCACCTATGAGGCCCAGGGGTTAACAGGTGCAAATACAGTAACGGTGCAGCTTGAAGTGTATGGCCAAAAGCAACTTGAACGTTCTTGGTCATTTGAAATAGACAGTCGCAATATGGATCCTTTTGCTTCAATGGATGCGGAAATCTTGACCTCTGTCAGAACCGATGCCCTAGCTCGTGCTAACGAATATCGTAAGCGGTTAGATATTCCTTTATTAAAAAGCAACGATCATTTAATAGAAGCAGCTCAAGCTCATGCTAATTATATGAACGTCTATTCCAAAGGTCACCATGAAACGAATAGCAGTACTAATTTATTTACTGGAAAACACCCTGCTGAGCGCACGTCTTATTTTGGCTATCCCAAATGGTTTGTAGGAGAAGGGATTTCTTACGAAGAGCCTGGAGGGGACTCCGCTGTTGATCATCTATTTGACGCTCCTTACCATCGTTTAAGCTTAATGAACCCGTTTTATAGCGAAGTAGGGACGGGGTACAATGATCAAGGCGATGTAGTTATGAACTTCGGTGGAGATGGAAGTGACGGGGAACATCGTATTATTCAGTATCCTTATCCAAATCAAAAAGGTGTACCCGTTTCTTGGTTTGCTTATGAAACGCCTAACCCTCTTCGTTTTTTCAACCAAGATCAAATATGGACAGGTTATCCTGTTTCTTATGTGTATTATGGCCCTTCCTCTCATGAACTCCAAGTTTCAGATGCATCGTTAGTGAATGAGGAGGGTGAAACGGTGCCAGCTTACACAGTGACACCACAAATGGAGGCCGAGGGTACTCATCACGTTTTCCTGATCCCAAAAGAGAAGCTTACGCCGGGGGAGGGTTACAAAGCGAGAGTAAATGCTCAAGCGAAAACAGCGGAGGGGAACCTATTCGATGTGTCACGAACCTGGTCATTTAAGACAGGAGAGAGTGTTTTGTTTCATGATATTTATTTCGAAGCACAGAACGGGGTTCACTTTCTAACGTTAGAATGGGCAAATGGAGAAGATCCTGAAGCTACAGCTATTTTGAGTAAAGAAGATAAGATTTATATAGAGAAAAAAGGGGATACACAACGTACAATCCGCCCTCTAGAATCATCGGGGACGTATGAGTTAAAGGTGGATAGTCCTTACTTTAATGAGCAAGAAACCTATATCATTAAGATTGAAACAGATGACCTCCCTCACTATCAACATGGAAGCAACCTGAAAGTTGTGGACTTCTATAAACCCAATTCACTAGAGGCGCTCTATCAAAAATTCCCGATATGGGAAGCTCGCCAAAGCTTTTACGGCTCGTATAAAGTTTTTAATGATAGGGAACAGCAATCGAATCATAATGAGGAGGGTTCCTTCATTATTGATCGTATAGGCAACCTGATCACATCTTTTTTAAATGGAAGTGAGGCAGGAGATTCATCTACTGTTCTACCTACTCGCGAAGAAAATAAAGAAAGTGGTTATACGCCTTACTAGTCTAAGAAGATTGAAGTGTTTCCCCCTCCTTTGTATTGGGAAGTTTAGCAAAGAGAGGGGGTTTTTCTATGAGCTTTGATTATGAAATGGACTTCGACAACATCAATTTCAGGGAGCGACCGGATCTTTACAAAGTAGGCAGGGGAGAGCAAGGTGTACTAATGGTAGAACCATATAAAAGCGAAATTCTGCCTCACTGGCGATTTAAAACTCCTGATATCGCAAAAGAGTCTGCCGATAAGATTTATGAATTATTTGAGCAATATAAACAACAAGAAGATTTTGTCGGAATGGATATGGCGCGTAAATACATCCAAATGGGCTATACACGAGCAAGGCGTTATGCGAATTACAAAGGTGGAAAGAAGTACGACCAAGACGGCAATATAAACGAACGTGACATCGACGAAGAAAAAGCTGAGTCGGCTCGCATCTTTGAGGAAAAGTGGAAACAGGTGCGTAATGATGATGAATACTTAGCTTATAAGAAAGAACACCAAAAGAATTATGGATAAAGCAAAATTTTGTCTAAAGTGTGGTAATGGGCAGTGAAAGAATGAAAGAGCTACTTCGTCATTGTTAACAGACGGAGTAGCTCTTTTGATTAATCTTGTTAGAATAAAGAAGTCATCCCTTCAAAGAGAGAAATTACGCCCATGTATGCCATGGCGATGACAATAAAGGCACCGAAAATGGTTAACCATATGGGGTGCTTGTAATCACCTACAACGGACTTCTTGTGTGCTGCAATTAAAATTACCCCAAGAGAAAGCGGTAAAATGAGCCCGTTTAAAGAGCCGGCTAAGATTAGTAAGCTAACAGGCTTTCCAACTAAGCTGAAGATGAGTGTGGAAAAGGCAATAAATCCAACGATGATCCACTTTTGATTTCGCTCAATAAACGGACTAAATGTTTTGATAAAGGACACAGATGTGTAGGCTGCTCCGACAACTGATGTAACGGCTGCTGACCACATAATCACACCAAAGATCTTATACCCAATGTTACCGGCTGCTGCTTGGAATACAGAAGCTGGAGGATTGTCTGGGTCGAGTGTAATTCCTTGGGCTACTACACCAAGGGCTGCAAGGAATAAGAAGATTCGCATAATCGATGCAATACTAATCGCAGAAATGGCACTTCGATTCACGTAGCCAAGTGATTCTTTGCCTTTTATTCCTGCTTCAAGAAGGCGATGCCCGCCTGCAAATGTTATGTATCCCCCGACTGTTCCCCCTACAAGTGTAACAATGGCGAGGAAATTAATCTTTTCAGGTGCTACTGAACGGATAGCAGCTTCTCCAACGGGTGGTTGAGCTGTGAACATGACGTAGATTGTCAAACCAATCATGATAAACCCTAGAATTTGAGCGAAGCGGTCCATTAATTTTTCGGCTTCGCGCACAAGGAAAATTCCGATAGCAACAACCCCGCTAAACAAAGCACCGATTTTAGGGGAAAGTCCGAATAACACGTTCGTTCCAAGTCCGGCCCCCGCTATATTTCCAATATTAAAAGCAAGACCTCCAAGAACGATAAGAATGGATAGAATGAATCCAAGCCCTGGGAGAACATTGTTGGCTATGTCTTGGGCGGGCTTACCGCTTACGGAGATGATCCGCCAGATATTTAGTTGGGCACCAATATCAATAATAATAGATATTAAGATGACGAATCCGAAATTTGCTGCGAGTTGTTCTGTGAATGTGGTTGTTTGTGTAAGGAATCCTGGGCCAATTGCTGAGGTGGCCATCAGGAAAGCTGCTCCAAGGAGCAACCTTAGTCTAGAACGTTGATCCATATCGTGCCTCCTTAAATTTGATGTCTAAAAATTCTATCATTAATGAAGGTAAACATCCAGATCATTCAGAACCCCTTCTATGGTTTTAGGGTGGGAGTTGAAATCCATTTGTAAAATGCTTACACTACCAGTATGTAGAAAGGAGCGGTATGGTATGTGTGGTCGTTTTACATTTTCAGTAGAAGAACATGAGATCTTAAAAGAGTACGGGGTGAACCCGGATGAGAATTTGATTGAACCTCGTTATAATATTGCGCCTGGCCAGCAAGTGGTTACGGTAGTAAATGACGGTGAGAAGAACAGGATTGGTCAATTAAAATGGGGTCTCGTTCCTGTGTGGGCAAAGGATCCTTCTATTGGATATAAAATGATTAACGCTAGATCTGAAACGGCTCATGAAAAACCAAGTTTCAAGCGTTTGCTAGAGAGGAAGCGATGTCTAATCTTAGCCGATAGTTTCTATGAGTGGAAGAAAGAAGATGGGAAGAAACAGCCTTATCGAATATCCCCTCAAGATCGACCATTCTTTGCATTTGCTGGATTGTGGGATCGGTGGAAACAAGATGACACTGAACTTGTAACCTGTACGATCTTAACGAAAGAAGCCAACGACTTCATGGCGCCCATTCATAATCGGATGCCAATTATTCTTCCAAGAGAAGATGAGTCATGGTGGATGGAGCAAACGAAGCAAGATCCTAATGAGATGCATGATTATCTGAGCCAATTAAATATAGAGACGTTAGAAGCATATCCGGTCAGTACGTATGTAAATAACGCTAAGAATGAAGGTCCGGAATGTGTGGAGCCGCTAGCATAAAATGTTAGGTAGGGGTATGGTTTTCGAATTGATACATGACTAAGTTCAGGAATATAACCTGAGCTTTTTTTGTGTTTTGAAAAATTTTTCTAAAATGTGTAGGGGAATTGTTGTATGCTTCGTCTATAAGGTGGATGAAGAACGAAGGGAGGGGAGCAGGATTCAGGATGAGCGTTTAATTGAAAAGGTAAAGGCAGGTCACCAACAGGCGCTCAGGCTCTTGATTGAGCGTTATAAAGGACACGTGTTTAAAGTAACCTATAGCGTTGTCCGTGATGAGAAAGAGGCTGAGGATCTGGCTCAGGAAACATTTATCAAAATGATGGATGCGCTCCCCTCTTATCAGTCTCAAGGATTTAAGACGTGGCTGAGCCGGATTGCGATGAATAAAGCAATTGATTATAAGCGGAAGAAAGCTAGGCAAAAAGAGGATCTGAGTTATGAAACGTTCGAATATGAGCGGAACCAAAGTGCAGAGGAAGAATGGCTTCAACGTGAAAAAGTTTTAGCCGTTTCTCATTCAATAGGATTGTTACCAGCTAATTATCAAGGGGTTGTTCAGGCATATTACATAGAAGGTAAATCATACAGCGAGATTGCTAGAGAGCAAGCTCTTGAGGAGAAGACGGTTGAGATGCGATTGTACCGTGCAAGGAAGTGGATGAAACGAAATTGGAAGGAGGATGAGTTCTGATGAGGCATTTAGAGACGACTCGGTTAGAGGCATATATAGAAGATTCGTTGAGTGATCATGAACGCATGGAAATTGAGGATCATTTAGATGAATGCGATTTTTGTTTTGAAGCTTACATGACGAAAGTAGAAAGCTGGACCTTGGAACCATCCCTCTCACAGGATTTTACTGATCAAACGTTTGATCAAATCGTTAAAAAGCAAGTGATGCCGGTTAAAGAGTCGAAGCAAAGTGCTGTGCAGAAACAAAAGCGGACGCTGGTCCATTACGGGCTTGCTGCAGGCTTAACGATGATTTTAATGATATCAGGTGTGTTTGAACAAGTTCTTCACGTATTCGATGAGGATTCTTTTAAAGAGAGACCTTCCATCTCAAGGAATATTGTAAGTGAAACAGATCGATTGTTACAGAAAGTAAATGAAGATATAAGGAGTGATGTAGATGAATAAGTCAGTGATATTGGCATTTTTCTTTTCCTTTGTACCAGGATTAGGTCAACTATATCTTGGTCTTATAATAAGAGGGGTGTTGTTTGGAGGATTGTTCTTTGCTCCTTTGTTTATTATTGCGGTAGCGGTAATGAATGCAGGAGGGGAAGCTCTTATACTGGTGATGTTTCCGTTACTGGTGTGGGTGATTAATATGGTAGATATGATAAGGCAGTTACGAAAATTAGAAAAACACAATCAGCGAGTGGGGAATGCAGATACAGACGACGCCCTTACGTCTCCTTTTAAAGATCAGGAAAGGGTTGTAACGATTCTCTTATCGTTTATTCCTGGTGTTGGGCATTTCCATCTTGGGTTGAATCAAAGAGGTCTTACGTTTCTTGCAGGATTTATGGGAGTAGGCATTATGATCTTCTTTGTCGCAGCCATTACAAGCACTGGTGGGTTTTTGATTTTTCTTTTAGCCCTTCCAATCATTTGGATTTATGGATTATTTGATGTGATTCAGTTGTTAAATCAGAAGGAGAAGGGGGAGGTACTTGAAGATCGGACTATATTAGAAGACTTTGATCGTCATCGTGAACGTGGCAAGAAGAGCCGAGTGATTGCAACGTTGCTTGGTATCTTCCCGGGGGCTGGGCATATGTATTTAGGTTTACAGCGCCGAGGTTTACAACTAATGGCTGCATTCTTATTGTCGATCTATATTCTTGATGTCTTACATTTATCGATCTTCTTATTCCTGATTCCGATTATCTGGTTCTTTAGTTTTTTCGACGCGCTCCAGCTTGCTAGTCGATATGAAGAAGAGGTTATTGATGACGTCCCGGTTATTAAGTACTTTATTAATCACCAGCGCTGGATTGGAATTGCGCTTATACTGCTGGGTGTATTCTATATGTTAGATGACGTATTCATGCCTGTATTAGCAGATGAACTTCGCGAAACCTTTCAGATTAATCTCTATTATTACTACGAACGCTATTTCCAAATGATTATTGTCTGTCTTCTCTTTATCGGTGGTGGAATTAAACTGTTATTAGGTTCAAAAGTGAAGAAGGAGGAGGTTAGTAAATGAGAAAGTGGCGCGTAGGGACAGTATCCATGGGGATTTCACTCATCTTCCTCGGAGTCTTACTAATGGTTGGACAGTTTACCGATTGGGACCCTATTACATTAACCATGTCGTGGTGGCCTTTCATTTTAATCGTACTTGGAATCGAGGTACTCGTTTACATTGCTCTTTCTAAGAAAGAGAAGCCAATCGTACACTATGACTTTCTTTCCATCTTCTTTATAGGAGTACTTGGGATGGTCGCTCTCGGGCTGTATTTGATGACTTCACTAGGTGTGGTGAATGAAGTGAAGGGAGCTATGAATGCAGAACGAGTTGAAGGCGCATTGCCTTCTATAGAAGAATCCATCTCAGAAGACATCAATACGATCGTGCTTGAACAAGCGTATGATGACTTGGTCGTTGAGACGAATAATGCTGGTAAGGTTCATATATTTGGAACGTTTACCTCAGAGTTTTTAAAACAAGAACATTTAGATAAGAACGATGTAGCTTCAATCAACAAAGTAGGAGATAAGCTATACATTCAATTATTGCGAGGCCCATCTAAGGAAGGGATGAACTACAGTCGAACCACGTTTAACCGTACAATTTCCTTCCCTGAAGACGTTGATGTTGAGATTCGTGGTACAACAGGGAATCTGAAACTAAATGCAGGGAACATCACAGGAGATTGGATGATTGATGAAGTTCGTAATATGATCTTAAATCTCCCGGAACAAGCGAACGTTTCTGTTAAAGCTGAAAGTTATTCTGAGCAACTAGGTTGGGATGTTGAGTGGGATAAAGAAGAAACGATTCGTAGCGGTGACGAGAAGAATGAATTGTTTTATAAAGAGAAAGTGTTCGGAGATGGAGAAGCGACCATACAAATGAATCTGGTTGATCAATTTACAATCAAAGACGTCGGACCAAGGTCTTAAGAGGCTCTGCTTTAGCAATCGGAGTCCGTTGCGTTTTGAGGTGCTGGGGCAGTCTTGGGGACAACTCGCTTTCCTGCGGGGAGCTGTGAAGCCTCCTCGTTCGCTACGCTCTCTGTGGGGTCTTCCCTAAGCTCCTTACCCCGCGGGAGTCTCGCAGTCCCCAAGCCTGCCCTAACTATAATGAGATGAACGGACTCGCTTAAAATAGTGCTCTTAAGCCCCCCTACCTCCCAAACATGGCGCGTTTCCGTCTCTCCCTATTTGGCGAAGGTGGGCCTGGAAATTGCGAGACTCCTTTGGGAGAAAGAGGTAGACGAGATCCCGCAGAGAGCGATAGCGAACGAGGAAGCTATCAAATAAAAGAGGAAGTTCGACTAAAATCGTCACATCCTGTGACAACGTCGAACGACCCCACGTCGTGTGGGGCCGCGGAAAGCGAGTCGTTCCCCAGACACCCCAAGCACTTATTAAGCGTAATGGCCCCGACCAAATGATAAAAAGAGCATCCTCGAGTGAGGATGCTCTTTTTTGTTAGGCTTCGTAACTGGGGTCGGATTTTGCTTTTCGTTCTTCTTTTGCAACGCGCATAAATCGTTTCGTTTCGGAAACAACCACACCAGATAATCCAAGAAGACCAATTAAGTTTGGTGCAGCCATAAGACCGTTCATGATATCAGCAAATGTCCAGACGATATCGATTTTGACAACAGCTCCAATGAATACAAATACGATGAAGACGATTCGATAGGCTGGGAGCATACGTTCTTTGGTTAAGTATCCAAAACATTTCTCTCCGTAGTAAGACCAACCTACAATGGTTGAGAAGGTGAAGAAGACTAAGCCGATTGCGACAATCATTGAACCAGTGCTACCAAGGAAATATTCAAAGGATGCACTTGTTAAATCAGCACCATCGATATTTCCTGAATACATGTCAGCCATAACGATTGTAAGTCCTGTGATGGTACAAACTAAGATGGTGTCTAGGAACACTTGAGTCATGGAAACGAGTGCTTGACGTCCAGGGTAATCTGTTTTGGCAGCAGCCGCTGCAATGGGGGCAGAACCAAGGCCGGCTTCATTTGAGAATACGCCTCTGGCTACACCATATCGGATCGCGCTACCTACAGCTCCACCCACAGCAGCTTCCCCTGTAAAGGCACTTGTGAAGATCGTGGAAAAGGCAGGTCCGACAAGTTCTAAGTTAAGTAGGATAATAATAAGACCAGCAATAATATAAAATATCGCCATAATCGGAACAAAGAAAGATGTTACTTTCCCGATACTTTTAATCCCGCCTAATACTACTAAAATCGTTAAGGCTGTTAAAATAATTCCTGTAAGCCAAGTTGGTACATTAAACGTTGTGTCTACGGCATCGGCTAACGTATTGGACTGTGCCATATTTCCGATTCCAAAAGCGGCAATGGAACCAAAAAAGGCAAATAATATTCCAAGTGGCTTAGCTTTTAATCCTTTTTCCAGATAGTACATAGGTCCGCCGGCCATCTTGCCGTTTTTGTCAGTCACGCGGTATTTAACTGCGAGTATAGCTTCTGCATATTTGGTCGCCATGCCAAATAGTGCTGTAATCCACATCCAAAAGATTGCACCAGGTCCTCCTAGAAGAACCGCTCCAGCTACACCTGCGATATTACCTGTTCCAATGGTCGCCGCCAAAGCGGTGGTCAACGATTGGTAGTGAGAGATATCCCCTTTTGATTTCTTGTCCTGCCGCTTTGGGCTAAACGCAAGCTGTAGAGCATAAGGTAACATGCGTAATTGTAGAAACCCTAATCGGATCGTTAAGTATATTCCTGTTCCGACTAGCAGCACAAGGAGTGGTGTTCCCCATACGAAATCACTAATACTTTTTAATATTGCTAAGAGCTCTTCTTGCATACTATGTACCTCCTTTATTCATATAATATAAATATTCTGAAAAATCTGAAGAAATGTCAAGGACTCTTATGCTAAAATTTTTATAAGTTTTCAAAAAGAGCTATGATGTGTAATTGAGTTGAGGATTTACTATAATAGAGGAAGAACTAATGATAGAAGAGGGTGATCGTATGATTCATGTATTGTTTGTGTGTCTTGGGAACATTTGTCGCTCTCCGATGGCGGAAGCGGTATTTAGGGATTTAACAGAGCAAGAGGGAATGAAAGACCAATTTCGGATCGACTCAGCGGGAACCGGAAGATGGCATGAGGGCAAACCTCCCCATCAGGATACAAGAAAACTGTTAGATCAACACAATGTTTCTTATGATGGTATGACTGCTCGTCAAGTGAATGTTGCTGACTGGGACGAGTTTGATTACATTATTGCAATGGATCGTCAGAATTATAGTGATTTAGAGGCGCTACGTTCCTTTGATGAAGGTGTGGTTGTTGCTCAGTTTATGGATTATGTTCATGATAGCGACAGTGAAGACGTTCCAGATCCATACTTCACAGGGAATTTTGAAGAAGTATATGAACTAATCGAAAAAGGTTGTGAGAATCTTTTAGCTGACATAAAAGAAGCATACAAGTTATAAAATAGGAGGAGATCCCATGGGAGAAAATAAATTAATTAAAGGCGTGTTAATAGGGGCATTAGCGGGTGTTGTGTATGCACTTTTTGATAAAGACACTCGCCTTGAAGCCTCAACATGTGTAAAACAAACGAGTGGAAAAGTAAGAGAGTATGTTGCCCACCCATCTGATGCGATTCACGATCTGCGTTTGAAATACGAACATATGGCGCAAGCTGTTACTACAGGTTCTGAGCAGGCTGTTCGTATCTTGGATCAGCTTAATGAATTTCTAGAGAAGATCGAAAGTCAAAGCGAAGAACCTACTGAGTAATCATACTCCATTTTTCATATGCGAGGTAGGGGGATATATTGTCTACTATTATTCAATTCGGGAAAGATTTATTTAGTCGTTTCTCCGACCATGAAGTGGCAGGGTTAGCCGCACAATTAGCGTATTTCTTTTTGCTATCTATTTTTCCGTTTATGATCTTTCTAATTGCGCTTATGGCATATTTGCCGATTTCTATTGAAGATATCGTCATGGCCATGTCACGCTATATCCCAAGTGAAGCAATGGATTTACTGACATCAAATTTAGAAACGAAAAATACAGGGCTGCTATCAGTTGGTTTACTCGCAACGCTGTGGTCTGCTTCGAATGGCACGAATGCTGTCATTAGAGCGTTTAACAGAGCTTATAATGTACAGGAGGACCGTTCCTTTATTAAAAGTCGTCTCATTGCCATTGTCCTTACTGTTGCGATGTTTATTGTCATTCTTGTTGCTCTTATGCTTCCGGTCTTCGGTAAAGCGATAGGGGTATATGTGTTTTCGTGGTTTGGTGTCTCTGAAGATTTTCTGGCTATATGGAATGCGTTGCGTTGGGTCATATCGTCTACGCTTTTCTTGCTTGTGCTTATGTCTTTATATATTTTAGCACCTAATCACCACGTAAATATTAGGCAATCTTTCATTGGAGCTGTCTTTGCAACAGTGACGTGGCAAGCGGCTTCGTTAGGGTTTTCATTTTATGTGAATTCAGGTGTGGGTAATTATTCTGCTACTTATGGGAGTTTAGGAGCTGTCATTATTTTAATGATTTGGTTTTATCTCTCGGGAGTTGTCATTATTCTAGGTGGCGAAATTAATGCGATGTTACGTGAACGTCAATGGTTTAAACGGTAACTCTTTCAAAGTCCTTGGGATGTACATAAAGGATGCCTCCAGAGAGCATTCTAATAAGGACTTCATGAGAGGGAGGTTGATGACGAATGGCTAATAACAAGCGCAATCAAAAAGCACGCAGCGATAAAAACCAAAACAAGCAAACTTCTGATGATGCTAAGCATAAGACGAGTAGTTCTGCGAATAAAAAGAACAACTTCCATTAATTAATAGAACGGAGCTATACACGAATGGCTTCGTTTTGGAAAGTCCCGCTATTATTTAGCGGGGCTTTTTTGTATTAGGAAGGCTCTGTTAAAGTTTAATGTTGTTATTATTTATAACAAGATTGTTCAAGAATAGGGCAGGATTGTTGAAGACTCGAAGCTGAGACACTTCGTCGTGTATGTGGCCGTTACGCTTGTAAGTGCTAGGGCAGGATCGGGGACAACTCGCTTTCCTGCGGGGAGCTGGGAAGCCTCCTCAATCGCTACGCGCTTTCCGGGGTCTCCCCTAAGCTCCTTACCCCGCGGGAGTCTCGCAGTCCCCGATCCTGCCTAACGTTTATTGGATGAACGGCCACTCATCATGAATGCATTAAAGCCCCCACCTACCATATTCGGCTCGCTCCCGTCTCTCCCCACTTTGCAAAGGTGGGCCTGGAAATTGCGAGACTCCTGCGGGAGAAAGAGCTAGACGAGATCCCACAGAGAGCGAAGCGAACGAGGAAGCTCGACAGCTCACCCGCGGAAAGCGAGTGATTTCCAGGCCCGCCTTACGCTCCATAAAAGTTGACGGGAGCGTTTCTCTATTCATAGCAAGACGGGGTCATCTTGAATTCAAGTCTTCCGCATAAGGGGGCTTATATGGAACAAAATCAACCCTAAACGTTAACAGAGCCAAACAGAAAAAAGGAGTATGAAGCTGAATAACAGCTTCATACTCCTTAAGAGCGCAATAAACGAAGACCGTTTAAAATAACAAGAATGGTACTTCCTTCATGCCCAACGACACCTAGAGGAAGGTTGAGGAATTGAAGGAAATTCGAAATGATTAGAAGCATAATAACGAGAATAGAGAAAATCACGTTTTGCTTTACAATTCGGTTCATTTTTGTTGATAAGGACAATGCATTGGATATCTTCGGTAAATCATTCTTCATGAGAACGACATCGGCTGTCTCGAGTGCGACGTCGGTTCCTTCTCCCATAGCAATCCCCACGTTTGCAGTAGCTAGAGCAGGGGCGTCGTTAATGCCATCACCTACCATGGCAACGTTTTCGAAGGATTGGCGAAGAAGCTTCACTTGTTCGACTTTGTCTTCTGGCAAACACTCCGCCACGTAATTGTCGATGCCGCATTCTTTTGCGATGGCTTTCGCTGTCGTTTCATGGTCTCCAGTAAGCATTACGGTGTAAATGCCATTACGACGTAAGGTTTGAATAGCGCGTTTTGTATCCTTACGAATGGTATCTTTGAGCGCGATTAATCCGGCTATGCCATTTTCATCGGCAATAAAGGTTAACGTTTTACCTTCGTTTGCTAATTGCTCAGCTATTCCGTTATGGAAACTGAAAGCTTCTTCTTCTCCGACGAACGCAGCTTTCCCGATTTTCCATTCCTTATCGTAGACACTTGCTGTTACTCCATTTCCGGAAACATCTTTCATATTAAATACATCTAAGTGCTCAGTAGCATTATTTGCTTCCCCGTGTTTTACGATGGCCTGTGCAAGGGGGTGATTTGATTCTCGTTCTATTGAAGTGAAGATCCCTAATAAATTCTCATCATCTGAACGGAAGTAGGCATCGGTTACAATTGGTTTTCCGTTTGTTAATGTTCCTGTTTTGTCAAAGGCTATGGCTTGAAGATGGGACAAATTCTCCAGGTGTACACCGCCTTTAAAGAGGATGCCGTTCCGGGCACCATTAGAAATGGCAGATAGTGTTGCGGGCATAATGGATGCGACAAGAGCGCAAGGAGAGGCAACTACTAGCAGAATCATAGCTCTGTAAATCGTGTCTTGCCAACTCCATCCAAAAGCGAAGTGCGGGATAAACATCATAAGTGCAACAGCAATAAGCACAACTTTAACGTATGTTCCTTCAAATCGTTCAATGAATAGTTGGGATGGTGATTTTTCACTTTGAGCAGATTGAACGAGTTGAATAATTTTTTGAAAAAGCGTTTCGTTCGAACGCTTCGTAATCTTTACCGTAATGCTTCCGTTAATATTAACGGTCCCGGCAAACACCTCAGCTCCCATTTCTTTAGAAACAGGGACAGATTCTCCTGTAATGGCGGCTTCGTCAAGAGAAGTATTTCCTTTAATAATTTCTCCATCTGAAGGAACGCGTTCACCGGCCTTAACTAGAATGTGATCTCCGATTGTAAGTTCAGACACGTGAACGAGCTCTGTTTTTCCGTTATAAACACGAAGAGCTTCTTCTGGTTGAAGATCCATCAAAGATGAAATCTCGCGCTGACTCTTGTTCATTGTGTATGTTTCAAGAGCACCGCTCATAGCGAAGATAAAGATTAAGATAGCGCCTTCTGTCCAGTACCCAATGGAAGCCGATCCGATCGCAGCAAAAATCATGAGCATTTCGACATTTAGATCTTTATCCTCGATGGTTTCTTCAATGCCTTCTTTCGCTTTAGCAAAGCCACCTATGATAAAGGCTGAAATGTATAATCCCACTGATACAGGTTCACTAAGTATACCTTCTGTTAACCAGGCTGTTAAAATAATAATCCCACTTATAATGGCCGCGATTAATTCACCGTTGCTTTTTAGACTGGCGATGAATGCGGACTCGTTCTGTGAAGTAGATGCAGAGGATGGGGAAGTCATCATTGTGTTTGATTCAGCTGACATTTTCTCAACTCTCCTTTTTTAATTGAGAATGAAAACTCTTTTCAATTATCTCAACTATTTATTTTATGTTGTTAAAAACCTTGTTAAATAGTGATAATGATTCTTATTTAGAATTATTATAATTTAGTATGTAATTTAATAGTAGCACGTTTTTGGTCGAAGTCAAGACTTACAATTAAAATACGCATTGGCGGAGATGTAAATAATAAACCCACTTGAATTCAAGTAGGGTGGTTGCTATATTAAGTGAGATTACATCAAGGGGAGTGACAACTGTTTTGAAACGCTTAGTAATGTATGGAGCACTCTTATGCTTGGTTTTTCTTTTATCGGCATGTTCTGAAAATACTCCGCACTCAGAGTCTAAGTGGGAGCAAGTAAAAGAGAATGGTGAGCTTATCGTTGGGACGTCTGGCACACTTGTTGGAGTATCTTACAAACCTGAAGATTCTGATCAGTTGTCTGGTTATGATGTGGAAGTTATGCGTGCCCTTGGGGAGAGATTGGGTGTAGAAATCGTATTTAAAGAGATAGGGGTAGATGAAATGTTTGCCGCAGTAAAGAGTGGAAAGGTTGATGCGGCGATGAACGATTTTCAGATCAATGATGAGCGAGAAGAGAGCTATTTGTTCAGTGATCCTTATAAGTATTCATATACCACTTTAATTGTGCGTGAAGACGATAATAGTGGAATTAAGGAATTAGAAGACCTGGAAGGAAAGAAAGCAGGGGGAGAAGCTACGACGACATTTAGTGAAATTGCACGTGCTTTTGGTGCTAAAGTCATTACATACGATAACGTATCGAATGAGGTCTACCTAAAGGATGTCCATCGAGGAATTCTTGATGTTATTATTAATGATTATTATTTATCAAAGGTAGGGCTTAAAGCGTATCCTGAATACGACCTGGTTTTACACCCTGACATTAAATTAAATCCAACTGAGCATGGTGTTTTATTAAACAAGGAAAATCCGTCTCTTAAGGAAGAGATAGATCAGGGTATGTTGATGTTGAGGCAAGAAGGAGAATTAACCCGACTTGCTAAACGATTCTTCGGTGAAGATGCATCCATAAAACCCAAAGCCCCCATTCAAAAAAGCCCCGTTGCAACACAATAAGAAAGAGGCATCCTGTCACAGGATGCCTCTTTCTTGTTATAAAGCATTGAAGCGTGCCAGACACCGTTTATTGCTTTAGAGTGATGCAGGGTGTCTGGCACGCTGTGGGTCTTTATTGTGTTGAAGCGAGTGGTGCTTCTTTTTTTAGGGAGATTGGAATTAGTATCAGAATGAGCATCGTTGTGATGATGTGGAAGAAGGATGCTCCAGGGAAGAGGTCAATAAATACTCCTCCTGTGTAGGGTCCTATTATACTTCCGATACTAAATGCAATTCCGCACATAATATTACCTGCAGGCAAGAGGCTCTTTGGTAGGATATCGGTCATATAAGAAATACCGAGGGAGAAGATCGATCCTACGAATATGCCTGACAGTGTAAACAAGGCAAATAACCAAGCTGTGGAATCTTCAAAAATAGAAGCTAGGAAGAAGCAAACGATTCCTGCGAGGATTACGCCGATAAGCACGTTTTTACGCCCGATTTTATCACTCAGAATTCCTAAAGGGAGCTGTGAGAGAATGCTACCAACTGCAAACATAGGAATGATTAAAGAAAGCATACTCACCTCATGCCCGATGCGCATTCCGTACACTGGGAAGTTACCGTGTAGGGTCGCTTCGAGAAAGCCGTAACCAAATGGAGGAAGGAACGCTACCCATGCTAATTTACCTGCTTGAAAGAAGCGTGAAAAAGAGCTAGATGAAGAGGTGTAGCCTCCATCGTCTTCTGGATACTGATTGCGTACAAAAAGCATAAGAGACCAGACAATCACACTGAACCCGGCAGATAATAAGAAAGGTAAAGCGATATGGATATCCACAAGCCTTGTCATTAAGGGGCCGATGGCAAATCCAGCGCCAAAGAACAGGCCGTATAGAGCAATGTTTCTCCCGCGGCGCTCTTCTGGAGATGTCGTGGTAATCCAGGTCTGTGTTCCGAAATGGAGCATATGATCTCCAATCCCTATTGTTACGCGTAATATAAACCAGAACCATAAAGATTCCCAAAACGGAAAGAAAGCCATAGAGACAAAGACAAGCGCACCTCCGAGAAGGATCATTGGCTTAAAACCAATGCGTTGCAAAGGCTTTTCCATAAATGGTGATGCAAGTAATACGCCAATATATAAGCCGGTCGCATGAAGACCATTTATTGAAGACGAAACACCGTTTTGCTCTAAAATGACTGCAATTAACGGTAGAAGCATCCCTTGAGTGAAGCCTGAAATGGAAACTAATAGAATTAATACTGTAAAACGAAAACGGGTTGAAGCCATTAGGTCGTCCTCCAAAACTTATTCATTTGTTTATGCTACTAACAGCCATTGGAAATAGCAAGGGAAATCCTTGCATGTCTCTTGTTTTATAAAGGACCTTATGGCAAGGTATTAAAGGGTTAACCTAAGCAGATTACGTTATCAATCCACTAATATCGGTTACACTATAAGTAACAAGAAATCTTACTGAGATTTGAAAAGGAGTGAAGCTTAATGCCACAACTACAATTTTATTTAAAAAATGAAGGTATTCGTACATCTACAGAATTTGGACAACTTAACATTTCACCTGATGAGGAAAAAGGGTTTCGCCCATTTCAATTAATGGTATCTTCCATTGCAAGTTGCAGTCTTTCTGTTTATCGTAAGATTCTAGACAAGCAACGTATTGAGTATGAAGATATTAAAGTGACAGCTGATGTAACTCGTAACGAAGCTGAAGCGAATCGAATTGAGAAGATTCATATGCACTTCGTTGTTAAAGGTGCACACCTTGATGAAGCTAAGCTTACAAAGAACTTAGAGTTATCTAGTAAGAACTGCTCAATGGTCCAATCCGTTAAAGGAAGCATCGAGATTGAAGAAACAGTTGAAGCAATCGAGCTAGACTAATTGAAATAAAAGGGGAAGAGCTTTGCTGCATGAGCAGTGAAGCTCTTTTTTTTATGTATGAAATGAATTTCTGAATGCATACAAATTCCTGAGGACGTTCAAACTAAGTAAAAATCGAAAGGAAAGTGACCGATGAAAATAGATATGAAACAATTCCTTGCTCTTATTGTCGCTATTGTCTTACTTGTCCCGGGTTTTGTAAATGCAGCGGAGAAGAAGGGTCCTGATGAAAGTCAGGAGGATAAAGGCAAAATTCCAAGTCATGTATTGAACATTTCAAAAGACAATACCTACCCTAACTCAACACAAGATCAAGTGACGCTAGAGCCAAGTGAGCTAACGAGAGAGTTAATTGAAGGCTCAGAGGTAAAGATCGAGAATCCGCAGTTAATTAAGATGCTCAATGAAACAAATTTAAAACCATCACCTGTAGCGATCGGATATCGTGGCATGGTCTATATGGGCCACTGGCCGCTTCAATATGAGTCAGAAGAAACAAGTATTAACTGGCAGTATCAAAAGATTAACCAAAACCAGTTGAACAACCTTGGTGGTAATGAGACACAAAAGCTTAATTATAATCAAGAAGATGAGAAACATATCAAAGGTGGCTTAACGGCTAAGATTGAAAAAACAGAAGACATCAAAAAGATGATGCTTCTTGAGGCGCAGGATAATACAGATTTGCCACTATCGTTCCATACGGTGTTTGGTAAAGGAACCAAGAAAGATAACTCCTACGGCATACCGCCTAAAAAGATCGGAACATTAAGCGCTTTTGCACCAGCTGTAAATGAAAAGGGGAAAGTCACATTTGGAGAAGTCTATATTGAACTAAAAGGTTCAAAAAAATACCTCGTTGTAAAAAACGTAACTAAGCAAGGGATCGGAGCCTGGATTCCCATCCAAGACCATATCTCCTTCAACTTCAACATTCAATAAGACTTTAGCCAAACAAAGCGTGCCAGACACCATTTAGAGCTTTACCACGGTGAAGCTCTAAACGGTGTCTGGGACGCGGTGATCCTTTACAGTGATAAAATAATGCCTGCCCCTCGTGAAGGGCAGGCATTTTATTGGTTCTGATCAGTTGATGGTGGAGAAGGGAGATCAATATGCTGTAGTGACATTTGAACACCAGAGTCAAACAGTTTCTCAGCGATCATTCTCCTAGCCTCTTTGGCTGCGGTCCAGTACACAAGGTCTTCGGTTAATCCGACAATCGTGTATTCATATCCTCGGTGATCTTTATTTAAAGAGGTCATGCCGTAGACTTGGAATGGTTGAATCGGCTTTTTTGTTAAGTCTTTCTTTAAGTATTGGTCAAGCTCTTCATTAAGTTGTTCACAAGTTTCCTCTAACAGCGTAAATATACGTTTTGGATCCTCAGTGAAGCTAACAGTGATTGCTTCGATGACACGCATATGATCGATGTTATAGTTTTGAATCGAATTGACTTGCCCATTACTAATGGTCAGTAGCTTCCCGCTCCACTGCCGTACTTTAAGAAAACGGAGCCCGATATCTTCTACAGTACCAATGAATTTGTCATTAATAGAGACGAAATCGCCTTTATGAAGCTGCTTTTCGTAAATAAAGAAGATACCCGATAAAATATCTTTAATGAGGCTTTGTGCCCCGAAGCCAAGAATAATCCCGATGACACCAGCCCCGGCCAGAATACTTCCGACCTCTACACCATATACAGAAAGGATATAAATAATGATTCCGATTGTAGCTGTATAGGAAACAATGGAATTAATCATGGATTCAAGCGTCTTCTCTTTTCGTTCTTCTATGAAAGAAGTTCGTTCAAAGAAAGATCGAATTGATCGCCTAATGAACCGAATCCCGATAAAAACGACAAGAATCGCAACAATGACTTGAACGATTTTATAGTCGAATATTTGAAGGAAAACTTCGTACCAATTCTGCAAGTTGTTGATCCATTCGTTCATAACTAAACCTCCGTCATGCTTGGTGATGGCTATATTATAGCATGAACGAAAGTGCGTCACTATAAACACTCGGCGCCATTAGACAAAATACGACTTTTCTAATAGGATAGAGCTACATGACTTCAATTATAAAGGAGAACATCCATGAGTAACGAAGCTAAAATTGATGAACTGAAACTACGTCTAAACACATTTATGACGAAAGTTGATGAGTTGGACCCAGAGAAAACATCTGTCGAAGATGTGGATCGCTTAATTAAAATGCTAGAAGATTTAGAAGAACGTTTTTAAGGATAAGACACCTGTAATGGGTGTCTTTTTTTTATATCTATATAGAAAATGATTAATGTAGTAGGGGGTAACACGTTTGGAGTATCTAGCTCTGTGAGGGGGCCATATAAGGAAGCAATTTTACTGAGTAGATTTTTCTATAAATTCTTCATTTTTAAACATTTAGAATGGTAAAAATTCCATTTTTATATTAAGATGATAACTAAGATAGTCACAGAGAATCATTGACAATGGAAAAATGTGAAAAATGACACCTTAGAAAAGAACCTCATAAAGCACCTAGAATTCTGGCATCTTACTTTAAAAACGAACAGATGTGAATTCAATCTTCTATATAAGGGGATTAGCATATGCGAAATGGAGAAACTGGTCCGATCTGTTCTTCTGAGCAATTAGAATCGGTTCGGCAGCTAGTAGGACCCAACGAGCCTGCACTGTTTACCGTGTTGCAACAGTTAACGAAGGAATATGATGAGATCACTACTATACACTTAACTAAGGAATTTTGTTTTCTGTGCCAAACCGATGAAAATAAGCGGGTGGGCATGGAATATTTGTATATGAATGGACTTCTTGATGAGGTACAGGAATTAGTTAAAGTAAACGAGGAATCAGATAATCTAGTTAACCGTGAGTGGGCTTATCTTTATCAATTCTTTTTAGATAGAAAACTTAGGAATGCTGAAATTACCGATATTGACTCTTTCGTTTCAAAGTTCCAATCTTCTGACCCTGAATTAGAATGCTTGGTAATTTTCACTGTATTTTATGCTCATTGTGATAAGTTAGACTTTGCCTACACAAAAGAGCATAGAAATGAATTGACTCAGAAAATGCTTGAGGTTAAGAGCACATTACTTAGGCTGTACTTTCAATATAGAGAGAATGAAATGTTGTTTGTAATTCACTGGAGAAATAATGAGGTAGAAATGGCGCGCCATTATGGTGAGAATTTGCTTGAAAATACTCTTATTAATTATGAGAAGAAATGTTATGTGCTGGCTAATTTAGCTGAAACCTATATATATGATGACTTTAATATGGCAATTAAATATATGGATGAAGCTGTTGATATTGCTGAAGAGTATAATTTAACTTATTATTTGAGTTTATTTAAAAAAGAAATTATACCATTTATCCATGCAGTAAACGGAAAATGTGAAGGTATTGAAACAACTGATATCCCTGAAGCTGCTCATTTAGCGGTGATGAGTGGTGATAAAGAAAGAGCTATTGAGTTATTAAGTGAACTCGATGATCTATCCCCTTTCCAACTTTACTATCTAGGATTAGCTAAAGATAATGAAAAATTACTATATGAATCTTATAGGAGAATCATTGATGAAATAGGAGACTATTTCTTCGGAAGGTTGCCGTTAAGAGAGTTACAAAAAAGGGGGTGGGATAGTGTTGAAGAAAAAACTTATAACATTAATTAGTGTACTAGCGTTAACTGTATCTTTACAACTAGGTGTGGAAAAAGAACCTAATGAAGAACTTTCTTCTGTAGAAGCTAGTTCAGCTGAGATTATGACTTTTAGTGACCCATACATCAAAGGTGTAGGTAAATAACATTCTAAAGGAAGCATCCAATGCTTCCTTTTTTCTATCCCTCCAAAACAACAAATATTCCCACTACCCTTTTTTAATCAAGAGGGTTGATTTTTTTACGTTAGTCCTTTACCATATTAAATTGTTAACGAACTAATACAATAACGTAAAAATACAAATCTCTTGAAACCTATAGGAGGGTATAAAAATGCTAGCTTGGTCAGTTGTCGTATCTGTACTTGTTATGACGGTTTTAAGCTTGTTGCGTGTCAACGTCATCATTGCCATATTAGCTGCAGGGCTTACAGGCGGGCTTATGACTGGTGCGAGCTTGACGGATACATTAGATATGATTATTAACGGCATGGGCGGACAAGCGCAGGTTGCCCTAAGTTACATTTTATTGGGTGCCTTTGCTGTTACGATTGCTTATTCAGGTATTACAGGTATTCTTGTTCAAAACTTATTAAAAGTGATGAGGGGAAAACGAGTAGCGCTTTTATTCGTGATTGCAGGTGTTGCATCTTTATCCCAGAACGTAATTCCAGTTCATATTGCTTTTATCCCAATTCTTATTCCACCGTTATTAAAACTGTTTAATGAAATGAAGATCGATCGCCGCGGAGTAGCTACGGCTTTAACATTTGGTTTGAAAGCTCCTTATCTTATGATCCCTGCTGGTTTTGGACTGATCTTCCACCAGACCATTCAAGACTCTATGAAAGAAAATGGAGTGACCGTTTCAGTGCCTGAAATTGCTCAGTCCATGCTCATTCCAGGGTTAGGAATGGTTGTTGGGCTCCTTATCGCGGTCTTAATTACGTACCGTAAACCACGTGATCCTGAGGAGATTATCCAGGTAGACTCTGAAAAAGCTGAAGTAGCTGCCTCAGAAGAAAATGTAGAAACCTTTGGTCGTAAGCATGTTTTCACGATTATTGCTATTGTTGTTGCCCTCGGTATTCAATGGTATACAGGTAGCATGGTGTTCGGGGCACTTGCTGGACTTGTTTCTATGTTTGCGTTCCGTATCGTACCTTTCAAGAGGGGCGATCAAGTTGTTTCAGAAGGTATTGGAATGATGGGGACAATTGCATTTGTTATGCTCATTGCTTCAGGATTTGCTAACGTCATTCAGACAACGGGTGCCGTTGAGGCGCTTGTTGAACAAACATCTGGAATGCTTGGTGATAATAAAATGGTTATAGCATTCCTGCTTCTTATCGTAGGTCTTGTGATTACGATGGGGATTGGTTCATCCTTTGGTACCATTCCGATTTTAGCAGCGCTTTATGTACCAATCTGTGTGGCAGTCGGTTTCTCACCACTTGCTACTGTAGCCTTGATCGGTACAGCAGGAGCTCTTGGTGATGCAGGTTCACCTGCGTCTGACAGTACACTCGGGCCAACATCAGGATTGAACGCTGATGGTCGTCACAACCACATTTGGGACACCTGTGTTCCGACTTTCTTACACTACAACATTCCGTTGTTTGTGTTCGGTTGGGTCGCAGCAATTATTTTATAAATAAATAGATCGTTCCACCAGCCTGCCCCACCACACCGGGGCAGGCTTTTTTAGTGCTTTAAACCACTAAAACGTGCCAGGCACCCTTCATTGCGTTAGAGCATTGCAGGGTGTCTGGCACGCTGTTTTGCTTTAGAGTAATGAAGGGTTAGTTGTGTATATTTTGGTGGTTGTGATGAAGACTAGTAAAAAAAGGTGGTGTGTGCTTGTGAGGATTTGGTTGCTTATTAGTATGGTGGCGGGGTGTTTACTCTTTGCGCCAAATGTGAGTGCTCACGGAAGCTATGGGTGGGGGTTCAGTAAAATAGGGGGAGGACAGCCCCCTGATGTAGGTGAATATGGGCCGCTTTTAAAGAAGTATGGCGGCTATTATATGGACCATACGGATGAAAAGGTCGTATATTTAACGTTTGATAATGGTTATGAGCAAGGATACACAGGTCAGATCTTAGATGTGTTAAAAGAGAAAGATGTTCCGGCAACATTCTTTATAACAGGACACTATGTAAATAGCGCTTCTGATCTGGTGAAGCGAATGGTTAAAGAAGGTCATATTATTGGTAATCATTCCTGGAATCACCCAGACTTATCAAGAGCTTCTTCAGCTAAAATCAAAAAAGAATTAGATCGAGTTGAGGATGCTGTAGCGGAGATGACAGATCAGGAATCGATGCAATACCTTCGACCTCCAAGAGGTACCTTTAGCGAACAGAGTTTGGCTGAAACTCAGGAGATGGGTTACATTACAATGTTTTGGTCATTAGCATTTGTGGATTGGCACACCGATGGTCAAAAAGGGTGGGAATATGCATATAGAAGTGTTCTAAAGCAAGTTCATCCTGGGGCAATTATATTGCTTCATACTGTGTCGGAGGATAACGCACTTGCTCTTGAGCATATGATTGATGAACTTCGTAAAAGGGGCTATACGTTTAAGAGTCTCGATGACTTAGTCTTGAAAGATCTATTGCCTAACCCATTGCAGTCATTATCTGGATTATAAGAAATAGCGAGGCCTCATTTTTAGAGGGCTCGCTATTTTCGTAATGTAATGCAATTGTAGTGTGTTTCTACTTCAACCAAATTGAATTGATTCAACTTTAGATCATTTTGGAAAAATGTTTTCTCAGGAAACCATTTCGAAGAGACGTCCTCTACAGACCATTGTTTACTGATGTTCCACTTCGTTTCTTCCCATTCTTCGTACCACTCCTCTGGGAAAAAAGAAGCTGTCTCTGAACTTTCATTAGAAGAAATGACATTTTCACTAACGATAAGTAAAGTGCCGTGTTCAGTGAGAACGCGACTTGCTTCACTTAAAACTTTCGGGCGGTCCAATAAATGCCAAACCCCAAAGGCTATAACAACATCAAAGCTATCCCTTTCAAAAGGTAAATGTTCAGCATCCCCTTTACGGTAAGTAATGTTAGGATTTCGGGTTTTGGCCTCCGTAAGTTTCCTGACAGATCGGTCGAGTCCAGTAACGTGGGCCTCATGATCAGAAAGCGCGTTTGTTAAGGCACCATCTCCACATCCTATGGATAAAACATTTTTCCTATAGAGTGTCGTGCCTTGGTCTTCACATACTTGCAAGAAGTAATTAAACTTATGTGAGGCTTCATGATGGGGATCCACTGCCCCAATTTGATCGGAGCTCATATGATCAACTCCTTACTGGCTTACATGATTGGTCGAACTCATGCATAACCAATGTTCATCTGGGTCTTGAAAATAAAAAGCTTTTCCGCCTTCTGATTCTTCGATCTCTGTAACGGAGAGGTTCACTTCATGGAAGAAGTGGTAACAGGCATGAATGTCTGTTGTATAAAAATCTATGACAGGATTATGCTCGATATTCGCGTTAGAGTTTGAGAAATGTAATGGAGATACTGAATTTGTCTCCGCTAATTTAATGGTTGCTGTTCCTTTTTCTCCAAAGGAAAGGTAGCAGGCATGGTCTTGTTTCTCTACAGTGTGTAGTCCGAGGATTTCAGTATAAAATTCCTGAGACTTATCTAAATTTGAAACGGGTACTTCGATGGTAGCAATTTTTACAATTAATTTATCGTCCATAATCTTCACCTCTTCAATTTTGTCTAAGTATGATTAGTTTTCTTTTCCTTTTTTGGTAGGCTGATAAACAAGAAAACCATATCAAGTTAAATGTAGGTTGTTTTAGGGTAGCGTTAAAAGATATGAGACAATGAGTCGTACAAAGAAAGGAAGAGGCTTGATATGTCAACACGTTACAATTGGCAAGAACATGTTTATTTAGATACGTTTTATGACTTCGACTACACGTTGCTGCGTTTTAGTCTCGACCCGCTGACTAAATTAAATCGGGAAGAAAGGTGGGTGCAAATTCCTGTCCAAATCGGACCAGAACAGCACGTTGTTCAAGTAGAAGGGATTGGTACAAGAGAGGAGCCGGCTTTCGTGATAAAAGGGGATTCAATAGAGCGGAAGGAAGAACTGCTTCACCACATGCATGACTTATTTCAGTGGGATGTGAATCTAGAAGACGTTCATGAGCATTTCCTTGAAACGAATCTTGATCAGTTGTTTAAGGATCATCCTGCAACTCCGATCGTTAAGGACTTCCACCCTTATGATTGTCTAATGAAAACGATTATTCACCAACAGCTTAATATGAAGTTTGCCTATACATTAAGTACGCGTTTTGTTCAGACATATGGTAATCAAATAGATGGCGTATGGTTTTATCCAACGCCTGAACGCGTAGCAAAAATTCCTTATGAAGAGCTTCGTGCTTTGCAATTTAGCCAGCGGAAAGCTGAGTATGTAATCGATACATCTCAGAAGATCGTTGACGGGGAACTAAATTTGCAGGAGCTCACTACGTTAGATAATGAAGAAGTTATGAAGAAACTGACGAAAATTCGTGGAATTGGACCTTGGACGGTTGAGAATTGGCTTTTATTCGGAGCAGGGCGTGCTGACTTCTTGCCAAAGGCTGATATTGGTCTCCAAAATGCTTTGAAACTATATTTTGACCTTGAGAGAAAGCCAAAACATGATGAAATAGAAACGATGAGTACGGGTTGGAGTCCATATAAGAGTTATGCCTCTTTAACACTTTGGAGAAGTATAGAGGGGTGAAGAAGTCTGGTCATGTTATATGACCAGACTTTTTTATTGGCTTCAATATATCGTAGATGGTGGAAAGTGAGCATGTTTGTTGTTCCTGCGCATACATTTTTCTATATGTCTTTTATCACCTATACGATCAATCGAGTAAGGAGAGGGAAAATGAACGTACTCCATATCGCCTCAGAGTGTGTGCCGTTTTGTAAAACATATGGTTTAGCCGACATAATAGGTTCCTTACCGACAGCTCTTCAGGAACAAGATGTTAAGGTCAGCATCATAATGCCTTTATATAAATCAATTCCATCTCATTTTCGAGCCATGATGACCACTCATACAGTATGCTCGTTGCAGTTGGGGTGGAGGGAGAAAGTTTGTTATTTGAAAGAAGCGGAGTTTGATGGACTTAAATATTATTTTATTGAACAAGACGAGTACTATGGATATGAGGAGGTCTATGGTGATCCTCAATCTTTTCATGAAGCTGAGCGCTTTGCGTTTTTCTGTAAAGCTGTTCTAGAAGTTCTTCCAAAGCTCCGTGACAAGCCAGATGTGTTGCATGCGCATGATTGGCAAGCAGCGTTCATTCCTTATTTATTGAAAGAAGACTACAAGCATAACCCTTATTATGCTTCTATGAAGACTATGTTTACGATCTATCAATTGAATCACCAAGGGGTTTATCCATCTGGAACTTTTCATGACTTGCTTGGTTTAAAGGAAGACATTTGTGAGTATTATGGCAAGATCAATCTTATGAAAGCAGCTTTGATACATGCTGATCTACTTACAACAGTAAGTAAGACCTATGCGGATGAAATTCTCAACCCCGATTACGGGGAAGGCCTGGATGGTGTGTTACGTGAGCAACAATCTAAGCTTGTTGGAATCTGTAATGGGGTAGACCTCTCGGTTTATGACCCATATACAGATCCCTCCCTTGTATGTCACCCACCCCTTAAAGAGTGGAAGTCTGTGAATAAAAGGGCTCTCCAGCAACACCTTTCGCTGCCGGTAAGAGAGGTTCCGATTGTTATGATGACTTCTCCCGTTGGATATTCCCAAGGATTTGAAATCGTCCTACCTATTCTAGAAGAATTATTGGATGAAGAAGTACAAGTTCTAATTATTGGGACAGAAAATGATGACTTTAAGCACCGTTTAAAAGACGTGCATAAAAGGAAGTTGTTTGTTCATACTGGGTGGGACGAAGAGTTAATGAGACAAGTGTACGCTGCGGCAGATCTATCGTTGATCCCTTCTCGTTGTGAACCAGGAGGAGAAAGGGCGGCTATGGCTTTTCAATATGAGGTAGTGCCTGTGGTGAGGGAAACAGGTGGACTTAAAGATACCGTTACGAGTTTCAATGAATTCACAGGAGAAGGGAACGGGTTTACGTTCGCCCCTTATCAAGCTCATGACTTGCTTTTTACCGTGCGGAGAGCTCTCCACTTTTGTGGGGATCCGTTACTGTGGTGGCGTATTGTGCAAAATAGTAAATCTGAAGATTACGGATGGCATGAACCATCTAAATCGTACGTAAATTTATATAAGACGCTTCTTTCATACACTGACCAGGAGGTGCGGTAATAATGTTTCGAAACGTAGATGCTTTTAAAGAGGCTTATCTTGAGAGGTTAGTGAATATGCACGGAAAAGGTGTGGAAGAAACGACCCCTTCAGATCAGTATGCCACACTAGGGGCGATGGTTCGGGAATATGTTAGTCGAAATTGGATCACAACGAATGACCAGTATCGTGATAAGGGTGAGAAGCAAGTATACTACTTGTCGATGGAATTTCTATTAGGGAAGTTGTTAAAGAGTAATTTAATGAACCTCGGTATTCGTGAATTGTGCGAGCAGGGGTTGGAAGAATTGGGGATTGATCTAGATCGCATTGAGCAACAAGAGCCTGATGCTGGTCTTGGAAATGGTGGATTAGGGCGTCTTGCGGCTGACTTTCTTGATTCGATGGCTTCTCTTCGGCTCCCGGGGCATGGGTGTGGTATTCGCTACAAGTACGGGTTATTTGAGCAGAAGATCATAGATGGTTACCAGGTTGAAATTCCGGACTATTGGCTAAGGGAAGGGAATGTGTGGGAGCTTAGGAAATCAGATAAAGCTGTAGAAGTCCGATTTGGAGGCAGGGTAACCTCTTATGAAAAGGATGATCAACTAACATTTGTGCACGAAGATTATGAACCTGTATTGGCCGTTCCTTACGACATGCCGATTGTGGGGTATCGGAACCAAACGGTAAATTCCCTCCGTTTATGGAGTGCGGAGTCTGCTATTAAAGATTTTGATTTTAATCAAATGAATGACCACAATTACCATCGTCTTATTGAATATAAGAAAGCGACTGAAGCGATATCAGAATTCCTCTATCCGGATGATTCAACAGAAGAGGGGAAGCGGCTTCGTCTGAAGCAACAATACTTTTTAGTATCAGCAAATCTGCAAAGTATTTTGTGTCGGTTTAAAAGAATGAATAACGACTTGTCGGAGCTTTCGAATAAAGTGGCGATTCATACCAATGATACTCATCCTGTGCTTGCGATTCCTGAGTTAATGCGCCTATTAATGGATCAAGAAGGGTTAGGTTGGGATGAGGCGTGGTCGATTACGAAGAAGACGATTTCCTACACCAACCATACACTTATGGCAGAGGCTTTAGAGCGATGGTCTGTGGATTTAATGCAAGGACTTCTTCCGAGAATTTATATGATCATAGATGAGATCAATGAGCGTTTCTGTAAAACGCTATGGGAAACCTACCCTGGACAATGGGAGAAGATTCACCATATGGCAATCATTGCGGATGGGTATGTGAATATGGCGAACTTAGCTGTTGTAGGAAGCTATAGCGTCAATGGTGTTTCGAAGCTCCATAGCAATATTCTTAAGAAGGAATTGATGAAGCCATTCTATGAATGGGAACCACATAAGTTTAATAACAAGACAAATGGCATCACTCATAGACGTTGGCTCATGTATGCGAACCCTGACCTAACGTCAGTGATCACGGAAGCGATTGGCTCAACGTGGTTGAAGAACCCGAGTGACCTGATGAACTTGCAGCCCTTAACGAATGATCCTTCTCTTCAACAAGCTAGTGCGTACGTGAAGCGTCACAATAAAGAAAGGTTATCCAATCATATTGCGGATCATTACGGGATCTCAGTAGACCCTGATTCTATATTTGATGTCCAAATTAAACGTATGCATGCTTATAAGCGTCAGTTGTTAAATGTCTTTCATATTATGGATCTTTATCGCAGGATCAAAGAAAATCCAAAGAGCAGAATTACGCCACGAACTTTTATATTTGGTGGCAAAGCCGCTCCGAGCTATCATTTAGCCAAAAGTGTTGTAAAGCTCATTCATACGATTGCAGATGTTATTAACAACGATAAATCCATTAATGATCAGATAAAAGTTGTTTTTATTCGGAACTATGGGGTGACAGATTCTGAACGAATCATCCCTGCTTCTGACATCAGTGAACAAATTTCAACCGCAAGTAAAGAAGCATCAGGAACAGGAAATATGAAATTTATGATGAATGGCGCTGTCACAATCGGTACACATGACGGAGCTAATATCGAAATGGCTGAAGCAGTAGGGGAGGATAATATCTTCTTATTTGGCCTTAAGCCGAACGAAGTTCTCTCCTATTATGAGAATGGTGGCTATCACGCCCGTGAAATGTATAATCAAGACCCAAGGTTAAAGCAAATTTTAGATCAGCTGATGAATGGGACGTTTGTGAAGGAAGATGTGGATTTTAAATCTATTTATTATAGCTTAATTGACCACGATGAATTCTTTGTTCTAAAGGACTTCTCTGCCTACATTGATACCCAACAGCGCATTGCTAAAGCGTATGGGGATCAAAAGGAGTGGAGGCGCATGAGTTTACACAACATCGCACATTCCGGCAAGTTCTCAAGTGACCGCACCATCCATGAGTATGCAAGTGGGATCTGGCAGCTTGAACCGGTATTTATCTAATAATGTATTTGCTTGTAATGAGGATGGCGCTATGCGTCATCCTTTTTGATTTAGTATAAGTCTTTTATTTTTTGCAGGTTCTTTATTCACTTAGTATATTTCTGTCTATAACTCTATTTACTTGTAAATTGAATCGTTCCTTTGGACTAGTATTAAAGAAAGAGATTAAGATATAATAGAGAAAAGGCTTTATTTTAGGAGGGGAAGAAACCATGGAAAGAGCGAAACGCTTTGTTGTCGTGCAAACCCCTGATTGCTTTTTTATATTATCTAGCTATGATCACCAAAGTTTTCAAAAAGTATGGGGCTACGTTGATGTTGTAGGAGGTTTTCCCACGCAGAAACAAGCCAGGAAGTATGTACAAAATCGGTTGAGGCAAGGGGAAATTCAGCTAGATACAGAAGGTTTTGCAGTGTATCGGGATGATAAAGGGAAATTGAAATATATAGAGTTGAAAGCGGTCCAAGATTTAAGGGAGCGTTTCGGATGGTTTCCAATCGAGGGTAAATTCTCATCTGAAAAGGAAGCGCTTTCATATATTATCCGTGCACAAACATCCATGGATTCGCCTTGTTTACCGCATACTTCATAGATTTAATCTCTCCCCGTTTGATATACTAGCTTAATAAGAACGTTTAGGGGAGGAGAATGGCGATGACTACTTTTACAGATAAAGTCGTAATCGAAAAGCCACGTGAAGAGGTCTTTCTATTTACGACCAATATAGATCACTTTAAAGATGTAATGCCTAATGTAGTTCAAACAGAAATTCTTACAGAAGGGGCATTTGGGGTTGGTACTAAAATAAAAGAAACACGAGAGATCAAGGGCAGGAAAGGCACCTCAACAATTGAGGTAATTGAGTATGTTCCAAATGAGCGTTATTCTGTAAGAAGTGTACTGGAAGGGTTAGAAACCATCTATCATTATTCCTTCCATGAAAATGGTACTCAAACCACGATCGAGTTTGAATGTGAACTGAAGGCCTCTACATGGAAGATGAAGATGATTAAACCGATTTTTAAGAAAACACTTCAGCGTGAAGACAAAGATCATTTGAATCTGATCAAGCGGGCTCTGGAGGAAGATGAGTAAAGTCTACTTTATTCACTAAGGGATATCGTTATAAAAATAGCTACGCTTAGAGTGTTTAACTCTAAGCGTAGCTATTTTTATTAGCATTTTCATAGTTTGTCTATTTTTCTATAGAATTAGAGGTTAAATAGAATGGTTGAAGTGTTAACTTCTTTATAATTTTTAGAAAATTTGTTTAAGTAAACGCTTTCCAAAGCCTTTATATCGGGGTCTCAGCGTTTGTGTAGATTTTTTGTAAAAACTTAAAATTAGCTGTTTACACCGTCTGGTATGAGTCTTATAATTTCAGATTGTACTACAATTTTGATCGACAATACGAAAACAATTTGAAGTAAAGGAAGATGCGTATGTTCAAAAAGGTCCTTTCCTTTTTAATTATTAATTTGGGTGTATTTTGTTTAGCGGTAAACGTCCACTTTTTCCTATCCCCAAACAACCTGGCAACAGGTGGAGTGAGTGGTCTTTCAATCGTTCTGCATAATATCTACCCTGACATTTCTTTAGGGCTTGTAATGTTAATCTTAAACGTAATTTGCTTTATACTAGGCTTTATATTTATCGGATTTAACTTTGGAGCAAAAACCATTTATACAAGCTTTGCGGTTTCGTTCATGGTTTGGGCACTTGAGCGATTTGCTCCTCTTAGCCAACCGTTATCCGAGGATATTCTGATTCAACTGATTATCGGCCAAATGATCGCCGCGGCTGGTATTGCTATGGTCTTTCACCAGGGGGCGTCTACTGGAGGAACCGATATTATTGCTATGATTATTAATAAATTCTTCTCCCTCGAACTTGGTAAGGCTGTCTTGCTATCAGATATTGCTATTGCAACTTCATCTATATTCTTATTCGGTCCGCAAGTCGGGCTATATGCCTTCTTTGGTGTTATTCTGAATGGAATTGTGATTGATTATGCACTGCAGCAATTTGATAATAATAAAGAGATTGTTATTATCAGTCGTGAAAGTGAAAGAGTTCAACACTTTATCGTCAATGAACTTGGAAAAGGGGCGACGATTCATACTGCTAAAGGCGCCTTCACCCAGGATTCAAAAGAAGTGATTACGACAATCCTAAAACGTAAGGATTATACGCGTCTTAAGAAATATATTGCTGAAATTGACCATACAGCGTTTATCACCGTTCACTCGATGAATGAAATTATAGGTGAGAACTTTAAACGTTTAGCTTAATAGAGGTAAATGGAATAAACTTGTCACAATAGAACTTGTTTATAAAGGATGAATAGTTCACCATGAGTGAGAAAAAATCAATGATTGATCGCGTTCACCAATCCCTTAAAGAAGCGATTCTTTATAGAAAGATTGCTCCCGGAACGCAACTGGTTGAGAAGACAATTGCTGAGCAGCTTAGTGTTTCTAGGACACCTATTCGACATGCTATGATTCGTTTAGAACAAGAAGGACTCGTCACCATTGTTCCAAATAGAGGAGCTTTTGTCGTGCAACCTACAGTAGCAGAGATTAGGCAAGCGTTTGTCATGAGAAAGGAACTAGAGAGTACCGCAGCTCGCTTAGCTATTTATGAGGTTACAGACGAGGACCTAGAAGTCATGAGAGAACTAGTTTCAAGGGAGAAAGAAACGTATGAAAGCGTCGATATTTTAAGATATATTCACGTAAATAAATCCTTCCATATGTATCTGGCTCAAAAAACTGGCAACACGTTTTTGCAAGAGTATATGGAGCGCATATTGGATCAGATGAATGTCTATTTAGTATTATATGATGTCTTCTACGATGCTGACTCATCGATGGAAGGAAGTACACGCTTCGTTGAGCATGAGCATATTATAGAAGCTCTTAGCAACCGGGATCTTGATCACTTGTTGCATTTAATTGAGCGTCATATGCAGGTTAGCTTAGAATCCATGAACTTAGATAAAACCACATATCGTTCGCTTGAGAACGTACTCAAAGACTGATTTGTTGAATGGTGAGCCATTTCGCAATCAGTCTTTTTTATGAGGTTGTCTTCCATATAAGCTTCATTATATGGAAGACTCTGAGCTGAGATATTTTAGCTGAAAAGGCCGCCTGCTTTTATGAGTGCTTGGGCTTGCTCGGGGACAACTCGCTTTCCTGCGGGGAGCTGGGAAGCCTCCTTTTCCCGTGGGAGTCTCGCAGTCCCCGAGCAAGCCCTGGCATAAGGGGAAGGGGCGGCCTCGCAGTTCGCATCAGGAAACATTTTCTCAGCTTCGAATAATGGAAGTCTCTAATCCTCGGCTAAATAATTTAATAGAATCAATGTAAAGGCACCTAAAAAGATAACGGTTTCAATTCCCTTTTAAGTAGAAATTTAAACCTAAAATGGCAAAAAATATTGTTATAAGTGTTGACTATAAAAGTGGTAGATTTTACAATAATCAATAGTTTATTAATCGAGCTCATCTTAGCCAATGGAACTAAGGAAGGGGACGCTTTTTTGACTTATAGAATAACGGTTTATTTATTAGGAATGTTTGTAAACTTCTTCGGAGTAGCCTTAATTATAAATGCGGCATTAGGAGCGGGATTTTGGGCATCTTTCTTTATCGGTCTTTCTGACTTATTTGGATTGACAGTCGGAACGTGGACAGGGATCTTTCAGTTTCTGATTATCTTTTTGAATGCCTGGCTCATTAAACAAGCTCCAGAATATAAAGCAGTTATTCCAGTAGTACTAGAGAGTTTAATATTAGATTTCTGGTTAGTAATCGTCTTTTCAAGAATTGATTTCACGACAGCACCGTATGCTGTACAAATCGTTATGTTAATCGCTGGCGTCATCTTTTGTGGCCTAGGTGTTGCGATTTATATCTTGCCTGAATTCCCTCGTGGACCAATGAACCAATTGTTCTTGGCAATCGGGAAACGATTTAATGTAAGTTTGGGAACAGGACAAACCATCGTAGCTGTTATTGTAACCATTAGTGCATACCTTATTGGAGGGCCTGTAGGGATCGGGACATTAGCGAATATGTTCTTCCTCGGACCTGGCATTCAATTCTGGTACACGCACGCTTACCCAATGTATTACCGTTTACACCCAGCTTATCAAGACGAACTTGAATTAGTATAAATCGAGAACAAGAAACCTGAGCGAATGCTTCTCTGATCGTTTAAGAGGAGGGATCGTTTCAGGTTTCTTTTTTTTGGTGGTATTGGAACAATTGGCTTATTAATTTATTTAGAATTCAGTGAATGCGATTCCAATATTCTGTGTAATATAATTGTTAAAAAACGTTATATAATAACTGATGCACACCTATTGACCACCTTATGAATGTGGGTGTAGAATGTTTTCAGGATTTTTCAATTGGCCCTACAGCTTAGTGAATTATTACATCAAAGAAAGGGGGAAATCGTCATGACTTATAGAGTAACGGTTTACCTTCTTGGAATGTTTGTGAATTTCTTTGGTGTAGCATTAATTATTAATGCCACACTTGGAGCGGGATTTTGGACGTCCTTTTTTATAGGTATGTCCGACCTGTTTGGTCTTACGGTAGGTACTTGGTACGCCATCTTTCAATTTCTTATTATATTCCTCAACGGATGGCTCATTAAACAAGCACCTGAATTTAGAGCAGTGATTCCTGTGATCTTGGAAGGTTTTATTTTGGATTTTTGGCTAGAGATTGTCTTTGGACATTTAGACTTCTCAGCAGCTCCGTTTTTATTACAAGTCGTTATGCTTATATCAGGTGTCCTTATTACAGGGCTTGGTGTAGCGATCTATATTATCCCTGAGTTCCCGAGAGCACCAGTGGATCAGCTGTTCTTAACTGTAAGCCGCCGCTTTAACCTAAGCTTACGCATGGGGCAAACGGTCGTAGCTATTGTTATGGCTACAAGTGCATTTCTAATCGGAGGTCCTGTAGGTCTTGGGACATTAGCAGGTATTCTATTCTTAGGCCCAGCCATACAGTTCTGGTATATGAAAACTTATCCAATGTATTATCGATTCCATCCGAATTATCAAGATGAGGTTGAACTCATCTCCTAATAAGCACGAGGTTCCTTCCTTCTATTAATAGAAGGAAGGACCTCGTGCTTTTTTATATTTATCGATTGTTTCCTGCGATAGTAGTAACCGAGTCCAATCTTTCACATAAGTCCCCCTTATGTGGAAGACACGAATTGAGAGAATGCTTCCGTTTGCTCAAACTGAGAATAAGGTGGTTCGGGAAATCACTCGCTTTCCGCGGCGAGCTGGGAAGCCTCCTCGCTCGCTACGCTCTCTGTGGGGTCTTCCCTAGGCTCCTACTGCCGCAGGAGTCTCGCAATTTCCCGAACCACCTTTGCCATATATAGAGGGACGGAAGCACGCTTCATAAGGAGGTTAAACCCCGACATCCTAGAGCTGCGGGGCCGTTCTACAACTTCTGGTATGGGGTGTCTGGGGAACGGGGAGACTCCTGCGGGAGAAAGAGGTCGACGAGACCCCACAGAGAGCGCAAGCGAACGAGGAGGCTCGAAAAAGAAAGAGGCAGTTCGACTAAAACCGTCACGTCCTGTGACAACGTCGAACGACCCCACATCGTGTGGGGCCGCCCGCGGAAAGCGAGTCGTTCCCCAGACACCCCTTAGCACTTAATAAACGTAACGGCCCTAAACACAAGAAAGTGTAGTGAGGGTGGGGTGAATATGGCTCTTCCTAAATTGTTAGAAAATTTGGTATAATGGAGTCGATCAATTTGTTGAGAGGGGATGTCAGGATGAAACGTGAAGATTTAATTGCTCCAGAGCAGTACAATGTCGTAAGTGAAGTTGAGAAGTTTGCGAATGATCCGAATCATACAGCTCTTCACTGGGAAGATGATTCTGGGAATGCGCGTGAGATCACGTATCGGAAGCTGATGAAACGTGCAAGTAAAATTGGTAACGCTTTCTTGAGTAGGGGGCTTAAGAAAGGCGATAAAGTGTTAGTTATGGTTCCTCGGTTAATTGAAGCGTATGAAGTTTATCTTGGCGCACTTAAAGCTGGTCTTGTTGTTATCCCAAGCTCAGAAATGCTTCGTGCGAAGGATCTCCAATATCGGATCAAGCATGGAGAAGTTAAGGCTGTAGTCAGTTATTATCCTTATGTGGACCAATTTGCTGACGTGGGTGCAATTGATCAAGTTACTAAATTTGTTGTGGGTCACGAATCAGAAGGATGGCTTTATCTAGATTATTTAATGGATCAAGAAAGTGATCATCTAGTGAACGCCCCTACTTCAAGGGATGACATGGCATTTCTATCCTACACATCTGGCACGACAGGGAACCCTAAAGGGGTGGTACATACCCATGGGTGGGGATTTGCTCACCTACGGACAGCAGCTTATAAGTGGCTGGCCATTGAAGAAGGAGATAAAGTATGGGCTACTGCCGGGCCAGGATGGCAAAAGTGGATATGGAGTCCGTTCTTATCTGTACTTGGCACTGGAGCCACCGGTTTTGTCTACCAAGGTAAATTTGATCCTCAACGCTACCTAACCCTGCTTGACACCCACAAGATCAATGTACTGTGCTGTACTCCAACTGAATACCGATTGATGGCGAAACAAGATGGCTTAGACCGGTTTGATTTGTCACATTTACACAGTGCTGTATCAGCAGGTGAACCATTAAATCGTGAAGTGATCGATATCTTCCGGAACCACTTTAATGTAACGGTGAGGGATGGGTACGGACAAACAGAAAATACGTTGTTAGTTGGCATATTAAAAGGCATGGAAGTAAAGCCAGGGTCAATGGGGAAGCCGACGCCAGGTAATGAGGTTGCCATTATTGATGAAGAAGGACGACCATTAGGAGCGGGAGAGATCGGTGATATTGCCGTTCATTTGAATACACCGGCTTTATTTAAAGAATATTATAAGGACCCAGAGCGTACGAAGATGTCTTATAGAGGCGACTACTATTTAACTGGAGATCAAGCTAGTATGGATGAAGATGGGTACTTCTGGTTTGAGGGGCGGAGTGATGACATTATCATCAGTTCAGGATATACAATTGGACCTTTTGAGGTGGAGGATGCTCTCGTGAAACATCCATCCGTGCAGGAGTGTGCTGTTGTTGCTAGTCCAGATGAAATCAGGGGGAACATTGTTAAAGCATTTGTTGTGTTGAAGCAGAATGTCAATGTCAATCAGGAGGAGCTTACGCGTGAACTGCAACAGCATGTCAAAGATCATACAGCTCCTTATAAATATCCTAGGAAAATTGAGTATCTTAATGAGTTGCCGAAGACGACATCAGGAAAGATTCGTCGGGTTGAACTTCGGAATCAAGAGAAACAATCAGAACGAGCATAATAAAATGAATGTAGGTTATTTATAAACATAGTAAAAAGCTGGTGTACAAGCTTTCTGCGGCTTGAACACCAGCTTTTTTATTATTTCATAAGGTCATACTCTTCTTTTAAGAGACTGTAGACAACATGATCGACATAACGATCGTATAACCACTCACATTGCCTGATTGTTCCTTCTTTGGTGAAGCCTAGGCGCTCAGGGATAGCTTGGCTTTTTTTATTCCTCTTTGCACAACGTATTTCTACTCTATTGAATTCGCGCGTTTCAAAAAGGTACTGCAAATAGGTCGATACCGCTTTGGTAATGATTCCTTTCCCCTGGAACTTCTCACCTAGCCAATATCCAATACTCGTCTGCTTGTTTCGATGATCCAATTGATGTACACCAATCACACCAGCTAGCTCTCCTTTATAATAAATGCCAGTTTCAAACCCTTTGTTAGCAGCGAATTTCTCCATGGTTCCTTCAATAAAACGTTTGGTATCTGCTGGTTTTTCTGTGTCATCGATCCACGACAACCACTTTCTTAAATGGATTCGGTTCGAATGAACCAATTGAAAGAGACGGTCTACATCCGTTATATCTAGTAATTTTAAATGGAGTTCTTTGTTAATTTGATAGATAAACATGAATAAATCCTCCTTATTGAAGGCTATACAACATTTATATTATCAAAAGATTGCAAGTTACGATACGGAAAGGCAGTGGGTGGTAAGTTTGAGAGGTTTGATCTATTTGGGTGGGTGGAATAGATTAACATTACATAAATCATATATGTGGGGGAGCATGGGGGGCTGAAGGGCGGCTGAAGGGCGGAATTCCCCATGCTGTACACCCTATGGCGGGGGAAGGGATGATCTTAGCTATACAAGATGCGGATGTGTTAGGTGAAATAATTGCTTGGATGAAGAAAAAAGGTACATTTGATAATCAATTATTAAAGTGGTATGAGCGAGTTCGAATGCCCAGAGCTAAATTTCTCTTAGGTCTCAGTCATCTGTCGGCATTGGCGTATTCTTTTCCCTACCCGTGGTGGAGGAGAATCCGGATGAAGAGTATTGAGCAAATGGAAAGGGACCCATCCTTACATGTAAAGCAAACATTTCAGAATCAAAACAGCTTAAATACTTCTTTGAACGTACAGAAGATTATCCATGGGAGAAAGAGGAGTGATGGGAAATGAATATAATCCAAACCGCCTTAAAAGCAAGGAACTGGATGAAGCGGAATGAATCTTTTTTACCTACTTGGCATGCCTACGTAGGATATGAATTAGACTTATTTAAGACTTTCAAAAATCCTAAAACAGTGGATGAAGTCGTAGAAGAAACAGGGCTTAGCAAAGATCTTTTGCAGTGTTGGGTAGATGTAGGAGTAGCCATTAAGCATTTACGGAAACGTACAGGTGGGCGGTATCGTACCTCTAAACATCACTGCGGGGAGTTTCTTGAAGAAGGATCTAACAGTGTAGGGGCTCTCTTAAAAGAAATGATGGAACTGCATATTCCTACATTACTTGCTTATCCGAAATACATGAAATCAAATGAGCGCGCAGTATTCAATCATGAGAAATTCGGAGATGTAGTTGCGGAAACGTCTACACTTCTAGAACACTTCGCTATACGTCGGATTAAGAAGATGATGAAAGAACATAATGTAGAAACCGTGATTGACTTAGGTTGTGGGCATGGAGGTTACTTGAGGAAGCTTTCAAAAGATTTCCCTGAAGTACAAATGCTTGGTGTAGATGTGAACGAACGGGTAGTGGAATCAGCCAAAAAGGCATCAGCGGGATATGACAATATAGATTATATCGTTGCAGATGCAAGTGACTGGCGCCCTGAAGAAGGCCAAAAAGCTGATTTAATTCTATTGCATAATGTGTTTCATTACTTAGACCCGATGGCACGCACAGAACTTTTGAGTAATTTAACGACCTGGTTATCTGAAGACGGTCGCATCTCAGTAATCACACCAGTAAATGAAACTTCACAGGGACAGGCATTCTCTAGTGCCTTTAATAGTTTCTTTACGGCCCACTCTAACTTATATGCTCTTCCTTCATCTGAAGATATCGAAGAGTTAGCTGAAGCTTCTGGCCTCACGTTATCAGCTTACAACTCTATCATTAAGGAAGGTGGATGGTATGCCTTTTGGTTGATGCCACAAACCGTGTCTGATCCTGAATTAGAGAAAGAGCCAGAGTCTCGACCTTTAATCGCATCCGGGAAAGTCTGATCTACCATTGTAGGTCAGACTTTTTTTGTCTCTGTTAATAGTAAATGTTGATTGCTTTCACATAAGCTCCCTTATATGGATGGAAGGTTTGAATGCGAGATAGTTTTTGTTTTGCGAAAGATAGAGATGTTTCCGTCAGCTTGGATAGAGTGTAAGGTGGACCTGGAAATCACTCGCTTCCCAACTCCCCGCAGGAAAGCGAGTTGTCCCCAAGACTGCCCAACTACATTTCTGGCAACGGACCTATCCTTACCAAGTGTCTCAGATTCGAGTTTTCAAGGTTACTGACTTATGGCGGGAAGAATTGAGGGAAGGGAGATAATTACACAGCTGAGACAGTTTCTTAATCATTCACGCTAATAAGAAGAGGCTCTCATTTGGTGAGGGCCTCTTCTTATATGTACCGCCTATTCATGGTTAGCTCCAAAACTGTAAGAAAAGAAGATCGTCTCCGAATACAGGGTCTGTTGAGGGGAGAGGGACCTCTTTAATGTTGTGTAAGACTTCAGGGCGCTCGTTCCGTTTGCCGTTCCGTATATCTTTGTACTGCCCATCTGGATAAGCTCCGACAACAAGAAATTCTTTTGAACCATAAAGCTTTTTGTGACCTACACCCGCTGGGATCATGATAACATCACCGGGTGATACTTCTATTTTGCGTCCACTTTGACCGCCAAATTGAACTGTTGCTTCACCGCTTAGAACCCCTAGCACCTCATGGGCGGTGCTGTGATAATGGTGGTGGGGGAAGATCGAACCAATCCAAGTACTGTGCCAACCTTTTTGCAAAAAGAGCTCATCCAGATGGTCGATATATTCGTTAAGTACCCCTGGATAAACCAATAGTGGAAGCGGACTATTTGGAATCTCTCCATCGTCTTCAAATGAATAGGTTTGTATCTGATTAGCAAATGCATGCATAAGACTTTCCTCCTATAACCAATTCCTTAGGGAAATACCCTCCTACAGTTATAATTAAACCATAAAACATGAAGAAAAAGGAAATAGTTAGCAAAAAAAGACTCAAGCATATATGTATGGTTGAGTCTTTTAGACTTATAAGAATTATTTTTCCTGGTGTAAGGATGCCTCTTCAAGTGCATGATAAAGCGTGCTTTTGATAGGGACCTTGGAGAAGTTGATACCAAGTTGAATCGCCACTTGGGCCACTTTTGGATTCATACCGCAAAGGACAGACTTTACTCCTAAAAGATCTAGAGATTGAATAAGTTGATACAAGTGGTGAGCTACAAGGGTGTCAATGTTCTGAACACCTGACATATCAAGGTAAATCGTCTCGTAAGGGTGCTGGTTGCATTGTTCTAACGTATGCTCTTGGATATGTTTTGTACGCTCAGGATCCAGATCCCCGATAAGAGGAATGATTGCTTCTTTGTCTGTAATAGGTATAACGGGTGCACTTAATTCATTGATGAGTTGTTGTTGAGTATGAATTTGACGAATGCTTGTTTCGTAATAATGCTTCGAGAACTGATAAATTACATAGTCTTGTGCGTCGTTATACATTTGGCCGATATTCATCGCCTGTTCAATTCCGATATTATATTCATAGGCAAACGTCTTAAGGTGTTGCCAAATCGCTTTGCGGAAATTTGAAAACTGTCCTAGTACTTCATTAATAGGAACCTGTTCTCCAACTCGTTTCTCCGAGATTTGCTCTGCCCATTCTTTTAGTTCGAGATTCGGATCCGTTTTTTCAGAAATAAACACATTCGACAGGGATTCGATTAATTGGTTATTCTCCTCCCTTAGCTGGTCTTTACTCGTGGTGCTCTTTGTTGAAGAGTAGTAGGTAGTTACATCATTTTCGTGCATGTTTAACCATGTTTCTGTTATATCTGATAGGTTATTGTTTATGTATTCATAAAGTTTATGATAATTGTTCATTTTTTACACCTCCGGCTTATTCGTGCTCCTCCCATCATATCGGAGATGCTAGTTTAATGAAATTAATAACTGGTAAATCTCCTATATTTCTTTGTTTGGATTATTGAGAAAATAAAAACATCTTGATTTCCAAGTATTTAATGTTGCTGAAAGCATTTTCAACTTGATACATTATAGAAGGTCAAACGCCATTGACCACCTTTTACCCATAAAAAAGTCGCCAAACGCCCCCCTTTCGTTATTGTCGATTGCGTCAGGTTTAAACAATATCCTTTGGCTTAATGAACTCCGTGTCCCACAAATGTTTAACCGGTTTAGATAGAAAGGTTTGGCGACTTTTTCCCTTTATGCAATTGGAGGATCTTTTACCCCGTGTGCATTGTAAAAAGACTCCTAAATTGTAAAAACCACTCCCATAAGAGAAAGCTAGCACCTTGGAAACGAGCTGCTAGCTTTCTTTTTTTGTATGGACATATTTAATGTCTTGATTTATGTAAGTATTTTTATATAGTTAGTAAGATGGAGGGGGGGGAAGTTTAGTGAATGTTTCCGTTTACGTTTGTGTTGGGTAAGGTGGGCCGGGAATCTACTCGCTTTCCGCGGGCGAGCTGTCGAGCTTCCTCGGGGAAACCGCCCTGCGGGATCTCGTCTAGCTCTTTCTCCCGCAGGAGTCTCGCAGTTTCCCGGCCCACCTTTGCCAAGTATTGAGGAACGGAAACATGCTATCTCTTGGAGGGGGGAGAGAGGGTCCTTTCAACTACCTGTGTCAGGGATTGTTGGGGGACAGCGAGACTCCCGCGGGAAGAGGAGCCTAGGGGAGACCCCACAGAGAGCGTAGCGAACGAGGAGGCTTCCCAGCTCCCCGCAGGAAAGCGAGTTGTCCCCCAACAAGCCCAAGCACCTTTTACCGAAAAGGACCAATCCAATTTTGTCTCAGTATCTTACGTTTTAATACGGTCTATGTTACAATCAAGTAGAAAAAATTGAATGAAAATCTGCATGGTTGATGCGGGAGAGGTTCTAGCTACACCCTCTATAAAAAACTAAGGATCGAACTATACCTTCGCCTTAGGTATGGTTTTTTTATTTAGTTCGGATTGAAGTATGGGTGTGTAGAATTCTCTTTTTATAGTGAAAGGAGAATTTTTTTTATGGATAATAAGAAAGCCCTTGTTGTGTTTAGTGGGGGACAGGATAGTACAACTTGCCTTTTCTGGGCAATGAAGCATTTTGATGAAGTAGAGGCAGTGACGTTTGATTACAATCAGCGTCATGATGAAGAAATTGAAGTAGCAAAGGAGATCGCTGAGGATTTAGGTGTAAAACATACGATTCTTGATATGTCGTTATTGAGTCAGTTGGCACCTAATGCTCTTACTAGAGATGATATAGAGGTGAAAGATGGGGAAGGTGGCGACCTTCCATCTACATTTGTACCGGGTCGAAATCTATTATTCTTATCCTTTGCATCTATTATGGGTAAACAAATTGGAGCTCAGCATATAGTGACAGGAGTTTGTGAGACAGACTTTAGTGGCTATCCAGATTGCCGTGATGTATTTATTAAATCTCTTAACGTAACTCTTAATCTTTCAATGGACGATCAGTTCGTGGTTCATACACCTTTAATGTGGTTAGACAAAGCGCAAACATGGGAGCTTGCGGATGATCTTAATGCTCTTACGTACGTGAAGGAACGTACATTAACGTGTTACCACGGTGTTCGTGGCTCTGGCTGTGGGGAATGTCCCTCCTGTAAATTGAGACAAAACGGTTTAGACACTTATATAAATCAAAAAGAAGGAGCGAACGCATAATGGCTATGGATCAATATGGATTTCGCATCGTAGAAGACTTACAGAAAATTGATCAGGATATTAGGCGTAGTGACCTTCAGTATCATAAGAAGCGTGTCATGGTCAGTAAAGAATTTACGTTTGATGCTGCGCACCATCTGCACTGTTATGAAGGGAAATGTAAAAACCTGCACGGACACACGTATCGTGTGGTGTTTGGTATTAGTGGTTACACGGATGATATTGGTATCGTCATGGACTTTGGGGACATTAAGCAAATTTGGAAAGAACAAATTGAAGTCCACTTAGATCATCGCTACATCAATGAAACACTACCTTTAATGAATACAACTGCTGAAAACATGGTCGTATGGATTTATGAGAAGATGTCGGGCGCATTACCGCAAAACGATCAGTCCCTTCGTGTTGAATTTGTAAAGCTTTATGAAACACCAACAAGCTTTGCAGAGGCCAGAAGGGAGTGGATGGAGCTTGAGTAAACTTCCTGTTTTAGAAATATTCGGGCCGACCATTCAAGGAGAAGGAATGGTTGTTGGACGAAAGACGATGTTTGTTCGAACAGCTGGCTGCGATTACAGCTGTGCCTGGTGCGACTCCGCCTTCACTTGGGACGGAAGTGCGAAAGAGGACATTCGTTTACTAACAGCTGAGGAAATCTTTGTTGAGCTAAAAGAAGTTGGTGGAGCATCCTTTGATCACGTTACGATCTCTGGTGGAAATCCTGGATTGTTAAAACATATGAGCCAACTTGTTGATCTCTTGCACGAGAATGGATGTGAAGTGGCTCTTGAGACGCAGGGGAGTAAGTGGCAGGACTGGTTTACAAGCATTGATGATCTAACGATTTCACCGAAGCCACCAAGCTCGATGATGAAAACAGACTGGCAAAAGCTTGATGAAATCATTGAACAGCTTGACCCTCTAACTACTAGTTTAAAAGTAGTTGTCTTTGATGAAGAAGACTTGGAATATGCCAAAGGAGTTCATAAACGCTATCCTGGTATTCCGTTCTTCGTACAGGTTGGAAACGACGATACGGAAGAGGCGGATGATACGAAGTTGATGCATCGACTATTAGGGAAGTATGAATGGCTTATTGAACAGGTAATGGCCTCGACCGAATTAAACCGCGTCCGCGTCTTGCCTCAAGTGCATGCGTTGCTGTGGGGTAACCGACGAGGTGTATAAGGTGAAGCAGTACTCTTTTGGAGGGTACTGCTTTTTTTGTTGGATATCTCAGTTGGGAGGGTCCGTTACGTTTATGAGTGCTTGGGCTTGCTCGGGGACAACTCGCTTTCCTGCGGGGAGCTGGGAAGCCTCCTCGTTCGCTTTCGCTCTCTGTGGGGTCTTCCCTAGGCTCCTTTTCCCGCGGGAGTCTCGCAGTCCCCGAGCAAGCCCTAGCTTTTAAGGAGGGGAACGGCCCGCAGTTCGCATCAGTAGATCTGATGTCACCCTATATGGCATGTTTTCGTTCATTCTTATATGGCATAGGTGGGCCTGGAAACTGCGAGACTCCCGTGGGTAGAAGAGCCTCGGTGAGACCCCGGAAGCCGGCGTGTCGGCTGAGGAGGCTCACCAGCTCCCCACAGGAAAGGGGGTAGTTTCCAGGCCCACCTTAGACTAAACTAACGTGAACGGAAACATTCTCTCAGCTTCGAGTTTTCAACAAACTTATCTTCTATAGTATTGTTTAATACAGTTTACATAAAAAAGGTGCTCCTTGGTGAAGGAGCACCTTTTCTTTCTATATAAATAGGGGGTTAACTTACTTGAGAGTCTTCTTCTTCTTCTTTTTGAAGGCGTTTCTTGCGCTTTAAGCGTCGTTTGATTTGTTTAGAATCTAGATTAATTGTTTTTGGTTGGTAGTCATCTGAAGCAACGATATCTTCGTTTGAAGCTTTCATAAATGACCAGGCTAGCATAATCATAATGAATAATAATGGTGTTCCTCCGACGATACTAGCTGTTTGTAATGTACCTAAGCCACCTAAAATCATTAGGGTAAGTGGTAGTAGGCAAAGGGCAAAGGCCCAGAATAGGCGATTCCAACGTAATGGTTCTTCCTCAACGTAATTCTGTACAACGGATGCCAGTATGTAGGAACTGGAGTCAAATGTTGTTGCAAGGAAGATGATCGCTAGAACAGTAAAGGTTGTAATCATTATTGGAGCCATCGGCAATTGTGCGATCACACTAATAATTGCAGCCGGTGCTCCTTGTGTATTTAAGACGTTAATTACATCAAATTGTCCTGTAAGTTGCATATACATGCCGTAGTTTCCGATCACTCCGAAGAAAAGAACGCTTCCGAGTGTACCGTAAAGCATTGTTCCAAGAACCATCTGCTTGATGGTACGACCTCTTGAGATTCTTGCGATGAAGAGTCCAACGAATGGGGCGTATACAAGCCACCAAGCCCAGTAGAAGACTGTCCATGATTCTGGGAAGTTTGTTTCAGCGATTGAATTAATACCAGCAAATGATTCTGTCCATGTAGCCATGTGGAAGAAATTATCGGCTAATAAACCAATACTATTAAACGTCGTTTCAGAGATAAACTTCGTCGGTCCGAAAATAAATACAAAAGCAAGTAGAAAAAGTGATAACCATAAGTTTACATCACTAAGAACTTTGATTCCTTTTTTCAAACCTGAGTAAGCACTAAAGGCAAAGATAACGGTACAAACAAGTAGTATACCCGTTTTAAGACCAAGTGTAACTTCAATGCCTGTAAGACTTGAAATTCCTTCGGCAATCATAGGTGTTCCAAGCGCGAGTGTTGTACCAGCGCCTCCCATTAAACCGAACATGAATAGAACGTCAATGATCGTACCAAGCAGGCCGTCTGCTCGTTTACCTATGACAGGTCGACATGCTTCACTAATCTTTAATACGGGCTTTTTACGAACGTAATAGAAATAAGCTATCGGTAGTGCTGGTAATGTGTATATAGCCCAGGCGATTGGTCCCCAGTGGAAAATACCGTATACGCTGGCCCATTGTATTGCTTCTGTCGTTCCGCCTTCAACTGCGAATGGTGGAGCTTGATAATAATAAGCCCATTCGATCGTACCCCAGTATAAAATACTAGAACCGATTCCGGCACAGAATAACATGGCTGCCCAGGAGAATGATTTGAATTCAGGTTTTTCGCCTTTGTCTCCTAGTTTAACTTGACCGTTTTTACTAAACGCGACATAGAGGAGGAATAAGAATATGCCAAGACCGACCGTCATAAAGACGACCCCAAAGTTTGTGGTTATAAAAGCTTTGAGTTTGTCAACGACAACTTGACCTTCTTGAGGAAATAAAATGAGTGGGATTGTTACTGCAAGTAATAGGAATAATGCCCCGATAAAAGTGGGCCAATCCATTATTTTTTTATTCATCTAATCGTCCTTTCTTTAAAGTACATGTTTAATCATAATAGACTACCAACTTTTTGTACAGAACAAATTGTACAATCTATTTGTATTAATTGAAAAGAACGAGGTGATCAAACTGGACAAAATTACTGGTGGTACTGGGATGAAGAGACGTTGAAATTTTGTCAAAAAAATATAAAAAACCTCGATTTACATCGAAGTATTTAGGGAATGTTGTTTAGTTATAAAAAATAATTAACGAGTTTGAGAATGCTTATTAGTAATAGTTTTATGTGTTAATTTACATTCGATTTAGAGGAAGGCTTCTTGAAAGGAGTCATAAAGGAATAAAGAAGCGGCTATTGTTACAAAAACGGTCCGGATTTGTTATGCTAAATAGAAGTCGAAGTATTCAAAACACTTAAAAGGAGGGCTTATATGCCTACAACACAGCAGTTAGAAAAATACGCAGAGTTAGCTATACATAAAGGGGTCAACTTACAGAAAGATCAAATTCTTATGTTGAATGCTCCTATTGATGGTGCTGAGTTTGCGCGAATTGTAGCTAGAAAAGCCTATGAAGCTGGTGCTAAAGATGTTCATATTAACTGGGCCGATGACGTTATGCAACGTCTTTATTTCGAGCATGCTTCACAAGATGTATTAGAATCAGTGCCACAGTGGAAAGTAGATCAATATGACTATTTTGCTGAAAATGGTGCTGCTGTATTATCCATTCGTTCAACCGATCCTGATAATTTAAATGGGATTGATTCTTCTCGAATTGCGGCTGCTAGTAAAGCGAGTGGAGAAGCGATGAAGAACTTTAGAAAGTACACAATGAACGATAAGATTACGTGGTCGATCGTAGCGATTCCGAATCCAGAATGGGCTAAGAAGGTCTTTCCTAATGTATCGGAAGAAGAAGCGGTATCGAAGCTTTGGGAACAAATCTTTACGATTACACGAGTAGACCAAGAAGATCCATTGAAAGCATGGGATGAGCATAATGAAGCCTTAGGTAAGGCTCGCGATTACCTTAATAAAAAGCAATTTAAGAAATTGATCTATAAATCTCCTGGTACAGATCTTGAAGTGGAACTACCGGATGGCCATGTTTGGAAAGGTGGGGCATCTAAGTCAGAGCAAGGTACCTCCTTTAATGCAAACATGCCTACTGAAGAAGTCTTTACATTACCTCATAAGTACGGTGTAAACGGTACTGTATCTAGTACAAAACCTCTTAGTTATGGAGGGAACTTGATTGAGAATTTCTCATTAACATTTAAAGAAGGTAAAGTCGTAGATTTCAAAGCAGAAACAGGGTATGAAACATTAGAACAACTGGTAAACATGGATGAAGGGGCACGTCGTTTAGGAGAGCTTGCCATTGTTCCTCATCAGTCCCCGATTTCTCAAAGTGGTGTGATCTTCTATAACACGCTTTATGATGAAAACGCGTCTTGTCACCTCGCTTTAGGAAAAGCTTATCCTAGCAGCATCGAGGGTGGAGAGAAGATGGATGATGATCAGCTTGATGAAAATGGTGTGAACAACAGTATCTTCCACGTCGACTTTATGATGGGATCAGGAGAACTGGATATCGATGGTATTACACCATCTGGTGAGACGGAACCTGTTTTCCGTAATGGGAACTGGGCATTTGATTTTTCATAAAAACCTATAAAGAGAGCTCTTTTTGAGCTCTCTTTTTTGATGTTCACAATTCTCTACCATTATAAAGAACTGAAGGGTGCCAGTCCCTCTTTACTTCAGTAAAGAGGGACTGGCACCCTTCAGTGCTGTGCATGGTTAAAGAGGTGGTTTGTTTGGTATAATGGTGTACAAACAAACGTTCTGTGCGGGGGTAAGGTAAATGGAGACTGATGGAATATTTAATGGTTTAAATGAACAGCAAAAAATGGCGGTCACTTCGACTGAAGGAGCGGTTCGGGTTATTGCTGGTGCTGGTTCTGGTAAAACGCGCACCTTAACAAACCGCTATGCGTATTTAGTAAGTGAATTGGGGCTTGAGCCTTCTAATCTACTGTGTGTCACCTTTACGAATAAAGCAGCTCAGGAAATGAGGCGAAGGGTTAAGAAACTCGTTGGTGGAGAAAGAGATACGGGATATATCAATACTTATCACGGTTTTTGTGTCAGAATCTTGCGAGAAGACATTCATCATCTTTTCTATCCGAAGCAATTTCTCATTTTAGATACAGAAGATCAAAAGTCAATTTTAAGAGAAATCTATGAGGAATTTGGGTTGAAGGTGAATGATCACAAGTTTGCCCGAATCTTAAAGAAAATCGGTGAATTGAAAGCAGATACGGGGTATGTGTATGATCTTACTTCGAGAGAGAAAACCATCGATCCTGAGCAAGTAGACGAGTTAGATCGAAAAATTATAGTAGCCTATTTAAAAAAACAACGACGAGTATATGGGCTTGATTTTGATGATCTTCTAAACTTTACATTAGTGCTCTTTGGAGAATATAAAGACGTATTGGAGAAATGGCAAGAAAGACTGTATTATATTCAAGTTGATGAGTTCCAAGACAGCAGTCCGAAGCAATTTGAACTCATCCGGATCCTTAGTAAAGGTCATGGGAATGTGTTTGTTGTGGGTGATCCGGACCAAACGATTTATGAATGGAGAGGCGCTGATCCGAAATTTATGGTGAATTTTGATCAGTGGTTTCCTGATTGCCAAACGGTCCTTTTAAATGAGAATTACCGCTCCACTCCTCAAATATTAGATATCAGTAATGCACTTATAAAGCAAAATAAATTACGATTAGATAAAGATATGTTCACACGTAATCCTAAGGGCGTTAATGTGATTCACTATCACGCTAAGACAGAGCAAGAGGAAGCCAAATGGATTGCTTCACGTATTCAAACCTTGCAAAAAGAGCAGGGAGCCTCATTAAATGATGTGGCAATTTTATACCGTGCGAATTACTTATCGCGCTTTGTGGAACAAGCGCTCATCCACGAGAATCTGGAGTATAGCATCTTTGGAGGGTTTAAGTTCTTTGAACGAAAAGAAATTAAGGACGCACTTGCTCACTTAAAGCTTTTAGCTTTTGAAGATGATTTATCATTTATGAGGATTATAAATACACCGAGAAGACAAATGGGGAAGAAGCGGATTACCTTTTTAAGAGAACGGTCTGAAGAAGAAGGTAAATCACTCTACCAAACGCTGGTCGATTATATAGATTATCCTATCTTCAACCGTACGAAAGCGAAAGAATTTATTGAAGTGATAGAATCCATGAAGGTAAAGCGTACTGAACTCTCTGTTGCAGATTTACTTCAAGACGTATTACAAGGCACAGGGTATGAAGCCTTTATTCGTGAGGATGGAGATCATGAGAGGTTAGATAACCTGATGGAACTGAAGCATTCGGTTGTACAGTATGAAGAAGCAATGGGAGAAGAGATTTCGCTTGAGTATTATTTACAAATGCTCACGCTTTATACGGAAAATGATAGAGAGGACCAACGTGAGGCGGTGAAGCTGATGACGATCCACACCTCCAAAGGGTTAGAATATCCATATGTTTTTTTAGTCGGATTTAATGAAAGAGTTTTACCTAATGAGCGATCATTGAGGGAAAGAAAAGAGTACGCCCTTGAAGAAGAACGTCGTCTTGCTTATGTAGCTATGACAAGGGCGGAACGTGAACTATATGTGACAGAATCTGAGGGAACAAGTGGGCGAGGGGAGAAGAAGTATCCTTCTCGATTCTTATTTGAACTTGAAGAATCATTATACGACAGACTCGGTATAATCGAACCTGAGTTTGAACAAGAGGCGAAGGAAATCATTCGGATGAACAATCAATTGGAGGCTACACCAACATCTGATGCTTCTTTTGAGCGGGGAGATCGGGTGATTCATCCTGTTTTCGGAACAGGGACAGTTGAAGAGGTGGATGATCGTAAAAGGATGTATAAGATCTATTTTGAAGAGATGGAAGTGACTCGGCCTATTAGTTGGAACTTTAAGCGTTTAGAAAAGTCGAATGTATAAAAAACGAGGCTGCCATGTGACAGCCTCGTTTTTATATACCATTTTGTTTTCGATAGTTGCTTGGTGATAGACCTTCGTACCTCTTAAATATCCGTGAAAAATGAGAGGCGCTCTTGTATCCGAACTTTTCAGCTACAGTTAGGATCGAGTCATTCTGTCTTAATAATGCCTTCTTAACTTCTTTTATTTTTTGTCTATGAATGTATTGTTGAAGTGTGAGACCTATTTCTCTTTTAAAGAGGTTAGAAAGGTGCTCTGATCGGACGCCTAACTCCTTTGCGATTCTTTCAATCGTAATTGGTTTATGGAGGTTAGCTTGTATGCTCAAAAGGCAGGCTTGCATGAGTGGTGAATGGCCCTGATGTTTTTGTTGTTGGATTTTAGATAGATAATCATGGACCATCACTTTCTCGATATGTATAAGGTCTTCAATTTTATCTTTTTGCTCAATTTCATGTATATAGTAGTAAGAAGTTGATAAGGAATCGGCTTCCTCCACCCCTGCGCTAATGGCTGTTCGGGCTACTAATGTGACTGTGGAAATTAATCTATTCTTATAAGACCGAACCATATTGTCCTTTCCATACGTCGGGGTAGGGTAGTACTTGACGTGACTAAGTTCATCAATTGCAGAGGGGTCTCCTTGATGTAACTTATCCAAGAACTTTTGCTCGAGTTGAAAGGCTTGTGATAAGAACTGAGTATCTTCTTGAGAAGGCTCAGCTTTCTTAGGTATGTACGTGAATTGATCAAACGTTTGATCAATGATAGGTTTCTCCCAGTCATTCGCAAGTAATGCTAGTAAAATCTGTCCGTAATAAAGAACTTGCTGTGAGTGGACCACGGGGAGTTCAGCATAGTAAGTCAGAACCTTCCTCGATACATAAATGGATTCCCTTTGCCTTTGAAAAGCTTCTTGAATGTCTTGGTTGTTTAATTCATTGTAAAGGAATGGACCGATACAAATATAACCAGCAGGGAGCGAGGGAAAAGATTCGGTGTTTATGGCTAAAAAGTGGCGATGAAAAGGGTCTGTTACGTGGTGAATTCGTCCTTTTTGTTTCATTTGATGTTGAATCAGTTCTCTTTCTTTTTTCTGTAAAAGCTCTAAGGGACATGTGATTTCACCCATAGAAATCTTATTCTGTGTACCGTACTCAAAAAAATAGATAGGTGCTCTAGTCGAATAATAAAAGGTGAACAGAGCGCGCAGAGAGTAATCGGTTTTGATCTCCATACTATAATCTCCTTTTAGTCTATTCGTTTACATATAATAGCACTAAAACAATAAGATGTATAACATATATGTGTTTTGCGTATGCAGAAAGTTTGTATAAGGGATGTGGGGGCGTGGCATGTGTTCGAAGTTTTAATGAGAGAGGTAACCAGTCAATAAAAGCCCCCTGAAATCAAGGATTACAGGGGGAAAGTTAGATGGGTTTTTCTTACGCGCTATAGATCAAATAAGGAATAAATAGAACAAACAGAACGTACATCATCGGGTGCATGTCCTTGTGTTGTTTTGATGCGATCATTGTAATTGGGTATAGAATAAATCCAAGAGCAATCCCAGTTGCTACACTACTCGTTAAAGGCATCATGAGAATGGTAATGAAGGACGGGATGGCAATTTCGATTCGAGTCCAATCAATCGCTTTTGCCTCGGATGCCATCATCGCACCAACGATAATAAGTGCTGGGGCAGTCAGAGTAATCGGGACGATAGATAGAACTGGCTCAAAGAAAATCGCAATTGCGAAACACAGGCTCATAATGACAGCTGTGAACCCAGTACGTCCTCCTGCTCCAATTCCTGCAGAGGATTCTACCATTGAAGCAGTAGTTGAAGTCCCTAGTGCAGCACCTACCATTGACGCTGTACTATCTGAAAGTAAAGCACGTCCTGCATTTGGTACTTTATTATCCTTCATTAATCCAGCCTGAGAAGCAATGGCAATCAGTGTGCCTGCAGTGTCAAAGAAGGCTACAAATAAGAACGTAAAGATAACAGGTAAAACAGTAGGAGAGACTGCATTAGCTAAATTTTCAGGTTGCAGCGCTACACCAAGAGTTGGTTCTAAACTTGGTATCCCACCTACAATGGCGTCTGGCTTTGCGATCATCCCTGTTAGCAATCCGACGACTGTTGTAATGAGAATTCCATAAAAGATGGCGCCTTTCCATCCGTAAGAAAGCATTATAATCGTTATAATAAATCCAAATACAGCTAACAGCGTGCTTGCGTCAGTTAAGTCACCAAATGCTACAATCGTTTCCGGATTACTCACAATCAAACTCGAGTTTTTTAAACCAATGAAAGCAATGAAAAAGCCAATACCAGCTGAAACAGCGTGTTTTAAATTTTGAGGAATCGCATTAATAATCTTTTCGCGGATCTTTAATAAACTTAGGATTGTAAACAGGATCGCTGCGATAAATACACCAGTGATCGCTGTTTCCCATGGAATACCCATTGTATTCACAACAGCAAATGTGAAGAATGAGTTTAAGCCCATACTTGGCGCGATTCCGATTGGGTAGTTGGCAATTAAACCTATCATAAGTGTACCAAATATAATCGTTAAAGCCGTAGCGGTAAAGACAGCACCTTTATCCATACCTGCTTGACTTAAGATTGCCGGGTTTACGATGAGGATGTAAGCCAGAGCCAAAAACGTTGTCATACCAGCTATTGTTTCTTGCTTGAAGTTTGTGTCGCGTTCTTTAAATTGAAAGAACTCTTGTATGCGGTTCATAGTTGATCCTCCCTTTATGCATTAAAAAAAGCTCCGGTTAGGTATCTACCGAAGCTTGAGATCTACAAAGGGATCGTGTATCACTATTCGATAATTGGAATAATAGATAAACGAAATCCCTTGTAGCCTAGCTATTTACGGTAGCTTAGTAGATACGTTCGAGCCCTATTCTCGAACTTATACAAGGAAATGAAGTGAAGTGTAGTGTATAGTATTAATTCATTGATGACGATATCGTCACTTAAGCAACTTTAGCAGTATAGGGTAGTAGCGTCAATACTATTATCATTTTCGAAAAATTAAGTGTTTAGTGGTGTTATTTTTTGTCATTTGTTCGGTTAGGGGGTAGGGCCTTTATGTTTTTAGAGCTAGGGGTGTCCGGGGAACGACTCGCTTTCCGCGGGCGAGCTGTCGAGCTTCCTCGGGAAAACCACCCTGCGGGATCTCGCCGATCTCTTGCTCCCGCAGGAGTCTCCTCGTTCCCCGGACACCCCTGGCTATATTTTGGCTAAAGGCCCAACTACTTGAGCATTGCGGTACACATACTACACTTCATTAAAGTAAGAGGAAAGATTCCCTAAAACCGTATAAAAGGGGCATATGTAGAAGTGATAACAACATTAACAAAGGCCAATAGTTAAATAAAAAAGCACTGCGATTTAAATGGGGATCGCAGTGCTACTGAGTACGTTCTATTCAATATGAGCTTGAAGCGTTTCGGCTTGGAGTAGTTTTTGTAATTCTGATTTGTTCTTTTTGGAGACAAGGATATATAAAACGTCACCTTCTTGAATGACGGTTTGCCCATATGGTGTAACAATGTCTCCGTCTCGTATAATGGCGTTAATGAGCGTTCCTTCTGGGAATTCAATGGATTCAAGGTTCTGTCCATTGATTGACGTTGTAGGTGTTACTTCATATTCTACAAGTTCTACCTTAGCCTTTCCGATCGAGATGAGTTCAAGGGAGTGGACCGGATTGTTACGTGCTTCACCTGCAAGGTTGAGTTTCTTTGCTAGTGGTGTGATTGTAGACCCTTGGAGAAGGGTTGAAGTGAGCACAATAAAGAATACTACATTAAAGATCAACTGACTGTCGTCAAGGTCTGCCAGTAGTGGGAAAGTGGCTAAGACGATTGGTACAGCTCCCCTAAGTCCTGCCCAAGATAAGAAGAACTTTTCTTTAATAGAGAAAGAAAACGTCCCAAGAGATAAAAACACCGCAATTGGACGAGCAATGAAAATGAGGATGACGGATAGAAGCAAACCTTTTCCTATTACATCTGTTGTAAATAATTCGGATGGGAAAACAAGCAGTCCTAGAATGACAAACATGGTAATTTGCATCATCCAAGTAAATCCTTCATTAAAACGTAAAATAGAGTGGCGATAGGTTAATTCTGAATTTCCGATGACAAGCGCTGCTGCGTATACAGCTAGTAAACCGCTTGCTTGAGCTAATGAACTTACGCTATATGTAAGCAAGGCGAAGGAAAGAGCAAATAAGGGATAGAGACCACCAGAGTCTAAATTAATCTTATTGATTGCCATACTTCCAAGCTTACCGATGACGATCCCGATAATTAATCCCATTCCCATTTGCCAGAAGAAAGAGCCGGCAATGATAAAATAATTGGCTTCTGGTTGTTTGATTAACTCAATAAATGAAACAGTTAGGAAAACGGCCATGGGATCGTTTGATCCGGACTCAGCTTCAAGTGTTGCCTCAATTTTCCCTTTTACATTTTTTCCCCTTAATACTGCGAAGACCGCAGCGGCATCTGTGGAGCCTACAATGGAACCGAATAAGAGGGCTTCTAGCCATGAGATGTCAAAAATGAACTTAGAAGCTATGCCGACAAGTGCAGCAGTAATCAGTACACCAATAGTAGCCAAAATCAAGGCAGGTGTTGCAACCTTTTTTATAGTTCCCCATTTTGTTTCCAGTCCACCTTCGAACAAAATCACAATAAGAGCAAATGTCCCTACAGTCTGGGCAAGGCCGGCATTATCAAAGTATATAAAGCCAAGCCCATCACTACCAACAAGCATGCCAACGCCGATAAATAAGACAAGAGACGGCACACCTAGTCGGGTGGAGAATTTTGTAACTAAAACACTCGTGATTAATAAGATCGCTATTAGAAGTATCATTTGATTAGATTGAAATAGTTCTTCGATTCTGAATCCCGTCCTTTATAACTAACACTTTAAATGAAAATCAAGCTTGAGTATTTCTAGCTTGCCCCATTTACTTCTTTATTTAATTATATAAAAAACAAAATCCAAACTCCAATCAAAGCTTTCGAATAATTGTTGGACAGCTGTCTGATTGACATGAAGTAAGGCATGTATTAAACTTGTTTACAAGTTTTAGAAGAGTTTAGATTAGAGAAAATTAGGCAATTAGATGTATGCAGAGTAGATTAGATTAGTATGATGTTAAATAGAAGAGATTAGTTTAGGTGAGTTGAGAATGAGATAGGTGAGTTGAGGAGTTTTTAGTTGAGATGAGTAGAGCATAGGTCCATCAAATGAAGATGGTTCCCCATATATTTATCCTCAAGCCCACTCATTCTCCATGACTTATTATGGAGAGGTGAGATCGATGAAAGATATACTTCAATTTTTACAGGAGTCGTCTACCCATAAGACGGTTCCCGTTACGTATCAGTGCTATAGTGATACGGTAACCCCCATTCAAATGTATGAACGCTTGCGCGAAGAAGCGGTCTATTTATTAGAAAGCGGAGACCATACCTCCTCTTGGTCTCGATATTCCTTTATTGGATTACACCCATTTATTACGATGTCAGAAACGAATGGTCGAATTTCGTTTTATGATGAAGACCGGCAAGAAACAACAGAGGCAGAGTCCCTTCAAGATGGCTTTGATCAGATTTTTGATCGACTACAAGTGAAGCTTCCAGATGTCCCATTGCCATTTCACGGCGGAGGAGTCGGATTTGTTTCTTATGATGCCATTTCTGATATGGAGAAGATACCAGCTCCTCGGTATGACGATTTGAATATGCCTCATTACCACTTTCTGTTTTGTCGAACATTGTTAGCTTACGACCACAAGTCAAATGAGCTAACCCTTGTTCGATTTGTTCGAAACGAGGAAGAAGATGATGAAGATACACTTCGTCAAAAGTACGACCAGGCTGTAAATAAGGTGAATGAGCTTTTGTCTAAGCTTTCTTCAACTCAAGAGGCGCAGCCATTTTTAGCTTTTCATAACCAGAGCAAAACCAATAGTCTCGAGGGTGTCGAGACGAACTATGAGAAGAGCAAATATAAAGAAGATGTAGAGAAGATTAAGGAATACATTCGCGCAGGAGACATATTTCAATCTGTATTATCCCAACGATTTTCAAGGAAAGTGAGCGTTGATGGACTTCAGTTGTATCGAGTATTACGACACGTGAACCCATCACCTTATATGTTTTATATTAACTATCAGGATTATGAATTGATCGGTAGTTCCCCAGAACGTTTAATCCAGGTTGCTGATGATGAAATCGAAATCCATCCCATAGCTGGCACTAGAAAGCGTGGGGAAACGGAAGAAGAAGATCATACCTTGGCAGAGGATCTTCTGCAAGATGAGAAAGAGAAATCAGAACACTACATGTTAGTGGACTTAGCGAGAAATGATGTAGGCCGAGTGGCTTCTTTTGGAACAGTCAGAACTCCAGTGCTTTCTGAAATCATGAAGTTCTCAAGGGTAATGCATATGATCAGTAAAGTTACCGGCGACCTTAGTCCTGGGACTCATCCGATTGAAGCATTTCAGTCTGCATTCCCGGCAGGAACATTATCGGGCGCTCCTAAAATCAGAGCTATGGAAATCTTGCAAGAACTAGAGCCGACTGCTCGCAACGTATATGGCGGAGGCGTCGTTTACTTTGGTTTTGATGGAAACCTCGACTCGTGTATTGCAATCAGGACCATTCTACTTAAAGATCAAATGGCTCACGTTCAAGCTGGCGCAGGTGTTGTAGCTGATTCCGACCCTGAGAAAGAATGGCAGGAAACCGTGAATAAAGCAAGTGCGCTGTTGCAGACCATTGATCAAGCAGAGGAACTGTTTGGAACGAAATCTCACGAGGAGGAGACGAACTATGCTTAAAGCAACCCTTAACCGATTGTTAAATGAAGAGACTTTAACAGAACAAGAAGCTTTTCAGATTATGGATCTTATCATGCAAGGGGAAATTGGTACAGAACAGCTGGCTAGTTTTCTATCAATCTTGCGTTTTCGTGGCGAAACAGTCGATGAACTTCTTGGATTTACTAAAGGAATGCGGAAGCACATGAGAACGATTCAACATTCAGAAGAGGTAGTGGTGGATACATGTGGAACCGGTGGAGATGGATTGTCCACATTTAATATCTCAACAGCTGTTGCAATTGTATTAGCCTCAATGGATGTGAAGGTTGCAAAGCACGGAAACCGGAAAGTATCATCTGCGAGTGGAAGTGCTGATGTTTTAGAGTATCTTGGAGTTCCGGTTGATACGACAGCCGAACAAGCGGCTGAAATGCTAGAGACTACAGGGATGACGTTTTTATTCGCGCCAAATTATCACCAAGCAATGAAGCACGCTGTAACAGCAAGGCGAGAACTAGGGTTTCGTACAGCTTTCAATGTACTAGGCCCATTATCTAACCCTGCTAATGCAAGACATCAAGTAATTGGGATCTATGATACGTCACTTGGAGAGAAGTTGGCACATACTTTACACGAACTTGGCTCCGAGCATGTCCTGCTTGTAACTGGCAAAGACGGATTAGATGAATTGTCGATTATAGATGAAACGAACGTGGTGGAGTTAAAAGAGGGCGTTGTGACGAGAACAACCGTTAAGCCTGAGCAATGTGGCCTGAAACGTGGGCGTTTAAGAGATATCCAGGTTAACAATTCGCTAGAGAGTGCTAAACTCATTCAGGCTATATTTGAAGGAAGTGCAAATGAGAGCGCAAGAGATATTGTTGCCCTGAATGCTGGTGCTGGCCTTTATGTAGGAGGAAGAGTTTCTTCTATTGAAGAAGGGGTACAAGAAGTTCAGAAAGCATTAGGGAACAAAACGGTTCATCATTATTATCAATCGTTGCGACACACAATGGAGGGAGCACGCTATGCTTGATCGAATCATTGAAACAAAAAAAGAAGAAGTTCGTACCCTAACACTACCTGAACAAGCACAAGTGGAAACACGGTCTTTCTACGAAGCATTAAATACAGGCACGGATGCTGTTTCGCTCATTGCTGAAGTGAAAAAAGCTTCTCCTTCTAAAGGTGTAATCCGTGAAGACTTCCGTCCTGTAGAAATTGCGGGAGTTTACAATGAAGCAGGGGCAAGTGCGATATCTGTTCTTACCGATCAGACTTATTTCCAAGGGAAGCGCGAAGACTTAACGGCGGTTAAGCAACATGTTACGGTCCCTGTCTTACGAAAAGACTTCATAATCGATGAGCTTCAGGTTGAAGAAAGTGCGAGGATTGGGGCAGATGCCATCCTTCTTATAGGAGAGGTATTAGAACCTCGTAAGCTCTACGAACTTTATCAAAAAGCTACAGAGTTAGGTCTGGATGTTTTAGTGGAAGTTCATGCAGCGGAAACGCTCGAGAGGATTCTTGAAGTTTTTCAACCAAAGATTATAGGTGTGAATAACCGAGATTTAACGACTTTCAAAACGACTCTTGAGCAAACAGAGGAGATTGCAAGCTTAATTCCTGAAGGCAGCCTTGTGGTCAGTGAGAGCGGATTGTTTTCTTATGAAGACGTGAAGCGAGTGAAGCAGGCAGGAGCCAAAGCAATTCTTGTCGGAGAGGCTCTCATGCGTGAGAACAATGCGACAAAACAAATTCACAATATGTTAGGACGTGTACATCATGAGTCAAACCGCTCTTAAATTTTGTGGAAATCGAAGCTTTGAAGACCTAAAGAATTCCATCCAGTCAGGTGTTCCTTACGTAGGTGTGATCTTCGCTGAAAGTAAACGCCAAGTTCTCCCAGAACAAGTTTCAGATTGGTTAGAGCGAGCGCCTTTAGGCGAGAATCAGCAAATAGTAGGTGTATTCGTTAATCCATCTCTCGCTGATATTGAAGAAGCTCTGCACCTGACTCATCTAGATATTATACAGCTGCATGGAACGGAGACGTTATCTGAAGTCCTTGCGATAAAAGAGAGATTTAAGAAACCAGTTTGGAAGGCAATCCATCACTCTGAAGACGCCCTTGAAAGAATGGGCTTATTCCAAGGTGTAGTTGACGGATATGTGGTTGACTCTAAAGTGAAAGGACACTGGGGCGGTTCAGGTGTTCGTTTCGACTGGGGTCAGGCTCCTTTCTATATAGAAGAGGGGAAAAGACAAGGCGTACCTTGCTTTATAGCTGGGGGCGTAACAGATGAGAACGTGAGTGAATTAGTAAAGTTAAAGCCTGCAGGTATTGACGTTTCCTCAGGTATTGAATCAGATGAAGCTAAAGATATAAATAAGATGAGTAATTTTGTAAGGGGGATCCATCATGTCAGTCGTATATCCGGATAACAGAGGTCGCTATGGTGATTATGGAGGTCAATTTGTACCGGAAACCTTAATGGCTCCGTTAAAAGAAATTGAAGATGCACTTGAAGAAGCTATGAAAGATGAGAGCTTTCAGGAAGAATACCGTAATGAACTAGAGCATTATAGTGGTCGTCCGACGGCCCTTACTTATGCCGACCAACTCACTGATACATTAGGTGGAGCACAAATCTACTTAAAGCGTGAAGACCTAAATCATACAGGAGCTCATAAGCTGAATAATGCGATTGGTCAGGCACTTCTTGCTAAAAGGATGGGAAAGAAAAAGATTATAGCCGAAACAGGTGCCGGTCAGCATGGTGTTGCATCTGCCACCGTAGCTGCCAAGCTTGGATTAGAATGTAAGGTGTTCATGGGAGAGAAAGATATTGAACGCCAGCAGCTAAACGTATTCCGTATGCAGTTGTTAGGAGCTGAAGTCATTTCTGTTTCTTCTGGTGACAAGACGTTAAAAGATGCTACCAACGAAGCGATTCGTTATTGGGTCGCCCATTGCGATGATCACTATTATCTAATTGGATCTGTTGTAGGCCCGCACCCTTATCCGAAGATGGTTCGCGATTTCCAACGTGTCATTGGTGACGAAACAAAGCGCCAGTTCAAAGAAAAAGAAGGAAAGCTACCTGATCGAATTTACGCATGTGTAGGTGGAGGGAGTAACGCAATTGGCATGTTCTATCCATTCTTAGAGGATGATGTAGAGCTTGTTGGAATTGAAGCGGCTGGTAAAGGAATTGATACTCCTGATCATGCAGCAACTCTTCTTAATGGAACACAAGGAATTATTCACGGTTCTATGACGTATCTAATTCAAGATGATCACGGCCAAATCGTAGAGCCGTATTCCATCTCCGCTGGACTTGACTATCCAGGTATTGGACCAGAACATGCTTACTTGCACAGTTCCGGACGCGTTCGATACGAGTCTATTACAGATGCAGAAGCATTAGAAGCCGTAAAGACCCTCTCTCAGTCAGAGGGAATCATACCAGCTATTGAGAGTGCTCATGCCATTGCTCAGGCTGTTAAAGAAGCAAAACAAATGGATCCAAGCGAAACCGTTGTAATTAACGTATCTGGTCGAGGAGACAAAGATATGAATACAATTATGGAACAATTTCAGGAGGGGTAACACGATGACGCAAATGGTTGAACAAACACGTTTTCAGAAGAGATTGAAGCGCGAAAAAGATTTATTTATACCGTTTATCATGAGTGGTGATCCAACTCCTGAAGCGACTGTTGAGATTGCATACACGATGCAGCAAAGCGGAGCGGATGTATTAGAACTAGGAGTTCCTTATTCAGACCCTTTAGCTGATGGTCCAACGATTCAAGAAGCAGCAGGTCGTGCTCTATCGCAAGGAATGAACCTGACAGAAGCAATGAAGCTAGTTCCAAAGATGAGGGAGCGCGGGGTTACGATTCCAATTGTACTATTTACGTACTATAACCCTGTTTTACGTTATGGTCTTGAAGCTTTTGCGAAGGCGATGGAAGAAAATGACGTGGATGGATTACTTATTCCGGATATTCCTCTAGAAGAAAGTGAAGAAATTCGAGAATTTACAGAACAGTTCGGGTTAGAACTCATATCCCTTGTTGCCCCAAATTCAGAAGAGCGCATTAAGCGCATCGCAGAGCAAGCAAAAGGGTTTCTTTACTGTGTATCCTCCTTGGGTGTAACGGGTGAACGAAAGGATATGAATCCTGATATTGCTTCTTTCTTAGAGAAGGTGAAGCACTATAGCCAAGTGCCTGTAGCGGTTGGATTTGGAATCTCGAGCTACGAACAAGTCAAGCTAGTCCAGGGACATAGTGACGGTGTCATTATTGGAAGTAAAATCATCAAATTAATCGACGCTCATCGAGACGCTCTATCAAATGAAACGACTAGGGCTAAAGCGTTGCAAGAGTTACAGAGCGAAGTGGAGCAGTTAGTTAAAGGGAACTAATATTACTTTAGAGCCGAGAATAGCAGAGAATAGGAGAGTAACTATGATCTTAATGATCGATAACTATGATTCTTTCACATATAACTTAGTTCAATATGTAGGTGAGATTTATGGAGATATTACGGTAAGAAGGAATGACGAGGTGACTATTGAGGAGATTAGAGCTATGGCGCCTGAAGCCATCATTTTATCTCCTGGCCCTTGTAGTCCAAATGAAGCCGGAATTTGTTTAGACGTCGTTCGACAATTTGCAGGAGTTATCCCGATCTTAGGCGTTTGCCTTGGTCATCAAACGATTATTCAAGCATTCGGTGGGGAAATTGGTCGAGCCAAAGAGTTGTTCCATGGCAAGACCTCGCTCGTTATACATGATGGACGTAGCATGTATAATCAAATTCCTCTTCCATTTACTGTGGCGCGTTATCATTCACTAATTGGAAGTGAAGTGACGTTGCCTCCAAGTCTCGAAGTTACCGCGCGTACCCCAGAAGGTGACTTAATGGGAGTGCGTCACTTGGATTTTGCAGTAGAAGGCGTTCAGTTTCACCCTGAATCGATCTTAACGGAGCATGGGAAGAAGTTACTACGTAATTTCCTAGATTATTACGAGATTGGGATCACGAAAAGAGAAACAGTCCAGTAGTTACAGAAATAGTTCAGTTTAAGGGGAGACCTCCTCTTTGAGCTGGACTATTTTTATTGTCTTAAGGAGAGTTCGGCCGCAGGATAAGCTTGAGTATGTGAGTGATCGACGGATATAGCTAATAATTTTACGTAAAATTATTAGAATATTTATAACAATCTACAAATTTCGCGCGATTCCTCACTAGAAACGTTTTATAATACTTGGAAACGGGTATTGTACAAATATAATTAGGAGGGTATGCATATGACAATGACAGCGAAATACCTTGAATCGGACTTAAGTTTATTGCAAAGCATTTCCCGGGCGAAACAAGAACAAGATGAGAAAGCGGTAAAGTATTTGACTACTTTTAGAAACGAAAACGTCGTACACGTGCCGAATTGTTTAATCGAATTAAGAAACGGTCAATATGTTGGAAGCGGTGACTATATTCATAATCTTGAAGGTACGTTTTACTTATGTTCTGCTAATGGGTCAACGAAGATGGTTGATGCAGATTTTGTTTACGAATTTTGCAGAGGAATTGCCTATCATTTATAAAGTTTTGAAATCGTTAGAGAAGGAGTACTCGGTTAACCGAGTACTCCTTTTTTTGAAGAGATGATTTCTAGATCTGTGCGAATGTTTGCAATTTGATTTACAATAATTGTACATCAAGAGGGGGGGATTCTTGTGTTACATGTAGTTTGGTATAAACGAGATTTACGGGTTCATGATCATCGTCCGCTTCAGGAAGCATGGAGAGAAAGGGAACCTATTTTACCTCTTTATGTGGCGGAACCGTCTATCTGGCAAGAGAGCGAATTATCCATCCGCCATTTTCAGTTCGTGCAAGAAAGTTTGGAAGATTTAAAGGGGGCTTTTGAAAAGTTAGGGGGGTCGTTGTTTGTGACGATTGGAGAGATGGAGAGCGTTCTTCATACGATTTACGAATCGGTTGGCCCTTTTACATTACATGCTCATGAAGAGAATGGAACCCCACTTACATACGAGCGAGACAAGCGTGTGCGTCAGTGGATGAAGGCCCGTGGGCTATGTTTTCATGAATATCCACATTGTGGCGTTGTGCGAGGAGAGAGGAATGAGGAGCTTTTTAAGAAAGATTGGAAAGAGTTTATGGGGATGCCTGTCATGAATGCCCCGGATTCCATTTGGACCATTGATCAGGAAAACCTACCAAGTACAATTTCCACTAATATGGACATGCTTTTGAGATTCGAAATAGGTGGATCGCGCATTAAATATGGACAACAAGGGGGAGAAGGGCTGGCACATGAAACACTTGATAGTTTTCTTGATGAACGTTTTACAAGATACAAAGAAGAGCTAGCCAATCCTCTTGCTTCAACGAACACTTGTAGTCGAATCTCTCCTTATCTTGCCTGGGGGAATGTATCTATGAGGCAGGTAGTTAAGCGAACGAAGGAAGCTCTGCACCAATGTGATAGGAGCGATGATCGGAAACAGTTAAAAGCGTTCAACTCTAAATTAGAAGAGCATTGTCGTTCCATTCAATGGATTGAGAATCATCCTGAATTTGTTTACACCTCCGGTAATCCTACCTTTGATCAGAACCGGGAAGTATGGCAAGAGGGCTTCGAACGTTGGTCCAAAGGAGAGACAGGACTTCCTATGATTGATGCAGCTATGCGAGCTCTCATAAAGACTGGCTGGCTTAACTTTAGATCACGGGCCATGCTTCTATCATTTGCGTGCCACACCCTTAGAATGAACTCGAAGGAACCAGCTGACTACCTTGCAGGGCTTTTCGTAGATTATGAGCCGGGTATTCATTATAAACAGGTCCATTCAGTAGTATCACCTGAATCTATTAAAAGGATGCGGTTATTCGACCCTATCAAAGAAGGGAAAAAGTATGATCCAAAAGGGAGATTTGTGCGTCAGTATGTACCGGAATTAAAGCGTGTACCAGATTCATATATCCATGAGCCTTGGAAATATGATGGATTCTTTCATCTGGAATACTTTGGTCCGATTGTGGATGTAGGTAGGGCTAATCGAAATGTTAAGGCGCGTATGGGACAGGTAGAGAATAATGGGGAAGGTTCAGAAAAAAAGCAAGCGGATGCACAAATCGTTTTCGATTTATTTACCGAATGAAATGTATAAAAGCGCGAAGAGTAATTGAACTCTTCGCGTTTTTAAGTGGTCAAGCTTGTTATTGTTTCATCTTCGGATCCAGAGCATCTCGCAAGCCATCCCCCATTAAATTGAAACCAAGCACTGTCAGCATAATAGCAAGTCCAGGGAAAATCATCGTCCAAGGGGCTTGTACGAGGTAACTTTTTGAATCTGCGAGCATTTTTCCCCAATCGACGTCTGGTGATTGTGCCCCCAGACCTAGGAAACTGAGTGCAGCTACTTCAATAATTGCTGTAGCTACAGCAAGTGTCCCTTGTACAATAACGGGGGTCATACTATTTGGGAGTACGTGATGAAAAAGGATGCGCGCATCATTCATACCGATTGACTTAGCTGCTGTGATGTATTCTTCTTCTTTTACACTCAACACTTTTGAGCGAATAAGTCTCCCGAAATTTGGTACGTTAATGACGGCAATGGCTATGAGGGCGTTTTGTAAATCAGGCCCTAGTATAGCTACGATGGCAATAGCTAGTAGGATGCTAGGGAAGGCAAGAAGGATATCAAATATTCTTGAGATGATTGTATCCACCCATTTTCCATAAAAACCGGCGAGTATTCCAAGTGTGCAACCTACTAGGATGGATCCTGCAACACAAGAGAAACCAACCCAAAGAGAGATTCGTGCACCATAAATAATGCGCGAGAGAATATCTCGCCCGAAATCATCCGTCCCAAGCCAGTGCTCAGCAGAAGGGCCTTTTAATCGATTAATTAGGTCCGGTTTAGAATGGTCGTAGGGCATAATGAGTGGCGCGAAAAGAGCTACTAAGATAAAGAAGACAACGATACTCATGCCTGCGATAGCGATTTTATTTTTGGCAAAACTTCGCCATGCGTCACGCCATGGAGATGATGGTTTCTCTATGGAGGTATTAGCGGGTGGTTGTAGGGAAGGTGTGGTCTGCATGCGTTTCCTCCTTTCTACTTATAATCAATTCTTGGATCAACCAAGGCGTAAAGCAAGTCCACAATAACGTTAATAAAGACGAATATTGTAGCTATTAATAGAATCCCAGACTGGATTACAGGGTAGTCCCTGTACTGGATGGCATCGTAAATGTAGCGTCCGATACCAGGCCAACCGAAGATGGTTTCGGTCAAGATGGCGCCACCTAGTAAGAGGCCAGTTTGAAGTCCTATAACAGTAAGGACAGGGATTACGGCATTTTTTAGAGAGTGTTTGTACACAACAAAGAAGTTTGTGAGTCCTTTTGCGCGTGCGGTACGAATATAATCAGAACGCATGACCTCTAGCATCGACGAACGAGTCATACGGGCAATAATAGCCATTGGAATAGTGGCAAGAGCAATGCCAGGTAGAACTAAGTGTTTAGCTACGTCTGTAAATTGCTCCAAGTTTCCTTGTATAAGAGTGTCCACCAAATACAAATGCGTGATGGGATCGATTACGCTTGAAGCTTCATAACGACCGGTAGAAGGAAGCCAATCTAACTGAACAGAGAAGATATATTGTTCCATTAAACCGAGCCAGAATATTGGCATTGAAACACCAATAAGAGCAAACACCATTGCGGTATAATCGAACCAGGAGTTATGAAACCAAGCGCTAATAATTCCTGCATTCACACCGATAAATATGGCAATGACCATAGCGACGATGGTTAACTCTACTGTAGCAGCGAGATAAGGGAAGATCTCCTGACTGATTGGAACGTTCGTTTTAATAGATGTCCCAAGGTCGCCCTGAAGAAGACTTCCAATATAATCTACATATTGAATATGCCAGGGTTGGTCAAGTCCGAGCTGTTTCTCTACTTCAGCAATGGCTTCAGCGGTTGCTCGTTGCCCCAAAATAATTTGAGCTGGATTCCCTGGTATCAAATAAATAATAGAAAATACAAGTAAACTCATACCAAACAAAACAGGTAAAAGCATAAAAACCCTACGAACTGCATAAGCCCCCATACGACACCTCCCGTAATAGCAAACTTTAATGCTTTATCATAAAGAAGGGTGCCAGACACCCTGCACCACTTTAATGCTGTACAGTGTGGCATGGTGTCTGGCACCGTTTACTGCTTTAATGTGTGAAATTATTATTTGGTGAATTCTGTGTTTGTGACTGGTTCGGATCCGGTTGGATGTGGGACGTAGCCGCTGATTTCTTTCTTAGCTGCGATGACTGGAGTAGAGTGAACGAGCGGGATCCATGGTGCGTCTTCGTGTACGATAACTTGGGCTTCTTTATATAGTTCGTTACGTTTATCTTGATCGGTTATCGTTTGGGCTTCAATTAAGATGTCATGAAGCTCATCGTTTGAGTAATAAGCATAGTTGTTACTGCCAATGCTGTCTTTATCAAGTAACGTGTAAATGAAGTTGTCAGGGTCGCCATTATCACCTGTCCAGCCGAGCAAGAAGGCATCAAAGTCCCCTTTGCTGGCTTTTTCAAGATACGTGCCCCAGTCAGCTGTTTGTAAGTTCGCTGTTACCCCAATTTGAGCGAAGCTTTGTTGTAGCACCTCTGCGATCTTTTGGCCTTCTGGAATGTAAGGGCGTGGAACAGGCATATACCATAAATCAAACTCGAAGCCATCTGCATATCCGGCTTCAGCCAAGAGAGATTTAGCCTTCTCTAAATCGTATTCATAATCTTCGATATCATCATTGTATCCTTCGATACTCGGAGGCATAACGGTTTTAGCAGGCTCTGCTAATCCACCGTAAAAGGCTTCAATAATTTGATCTTTCGGCACAGCATGAGAGAGGGCCTGGCGAACCAATACATCAGCCATTGGTGTTTCGCGGTTCATAGTAAAAGCCATATACCCTACGTTCATAGATGGTCGTTCTAGTAGTTGAAGAGTGTCATCTGCTTTAATACGTTCTACATCAGAAGGGTTAACGCCGTCAATAAGATCAACCTCTCCTGTCATTAGAGCATTTAAGCGAGCAGAGTTTTCAGGAATAACCGTGTAAATGACTTTATTAAGTTTCGGAAGTCCTTCTTTCCAGTAATCTTCGTTCTTCTCTAAGACAATGCGTTCGTTGCGCTTCCATTCAGAGAACTTGAAAGGTCCTGTTCCGACAGGATTTTCTGTGAATTTGTCTCCGTATTCCTCTAGGGCCGCTGGGCTAGCCATTCCGAATGGAGACATCGCTAAGTTCTTTAAGAATGGAGCTTGTGGACGTGTGAGAGTAAATTGAACAGTAAATTCCTCAATTGCCTCCACGCTTTCAATGACGTGCCCTTCATCCCCTTTAAATCCACCAAACATCGTGTAGTAAGGGAATTGATCGGAGTCGCCGTTCATCCAGCGCTCGAAGTTATACACAACAGATTCTGCATTAAACGGTGTACCATCATGGAACGTAACCCCTTCTTCAAGGAAGAATTTGTACGTTAATCCTTCATCATAAACTCCCCAACCCTTAGCCAAGCCAGGTACAAGTTCTGTATTAGTTTCTTCATAGTTTAATAGGGTTTCAAAAAGGTTCTCTGTGACGCGGAATGTCTCCCCTTCAGTCGTTGTGATTGGATCAAGAGCTGTAGAGTCTCCACCACGAGCATAAACTAAGGTATCCTTAACTTCTTTAGTCCCCTCGTCAGAGCCATCATCGGTCGTTTCTTCTGTAGCAGGTTCCTTTGTTTCTTCCTCTTTCTCCTTGTCACTGCACCCAACTAGAGCGACAGATAAGACAAGCAAAAGTAGTAATGATAAAAGCCAAAAACGTTTCGTCATCCTTGAAATTCCCCCTTAATGTTTTAAAAGCTTTATATAAAGGTTACGCATCACCATAAAGGTGACAGGCAACGTGATGCCCAGGATTAATTTCTTGAAAAGCGGGGCGGTTCGTTTTGCATACGTCCATACATTCTTTACACCTTGTATGAAAGGCACAGCCTTTAGGTGGGTTAGAAGCGCTCGGAATTTCTCCTGTTAAAACATCGCTATCTGATTGATGGTCTGGGTCTGGGACAGGAACAGCAGAGAGGAGAGACTTGGTGTAAGGGTGAAGTGGTTCCTCGTAAAGGGTTTCACTGTCTGTTAGCTCGACCATTCTTCCTAAATACATTACGCCAACACGGTCGCTGATATGACGAACAACTCCTAAATCATGTGCAATAAATATATAAGTGAGGTCAAATTCAGCTTGTAGATCCTTTAACAAGTTCAAAACTTGAGATTGTATGGAAACATCAAGAGCAGATACAGGTTCATCTGCGATGATGAGCTTCGGATTTGTCATTAATGCACGAGCAATTCCGACTCGTTGACGCTGTCCTCCGCTAAATTGATGGGGGTAACGCGCGGCGTGGTATTGGTCTAAACCGACTGTTTCAAGCATATTCATGACCTGTTTTCGCCGTTCTTTCTTATCCTTAATGCCATGAACAATGAGTGGCTCTTCTAAGATCTTCTCAACTTTGTGTCTTGGATTAAGAGAGGCATAGGGGTCTTGGAATACGAGCTGCATTTCTTTTCGAATCTTCTTCATGTTGTTAGAAGATAGGGCGTGGATAGCTTTGTCCTCAAAACGAATTTCACCATCTGTTACTTCTAAAAGGCGAAGGAGAAGACGTCCAATTGTTGACTTTCCACAGCCGCTTTCCCCAACAAGTCCCAACGTTTCTCCTTTATATACCGCAAAAGAAACCCCATCCACAGCTTTTACTTCTCCAACTTTTCTGCCGAAGATGCCACCGGTAATGGGAAAGTATTTCTTCACCTGGTTCACTTCAAGTAATGGTAGTTTCATGGCTTACCTCCTTTCTCGTCTCAGTGTCATAAAGGAAACACCTTACTTGTTGATCCGTTTCTACTTTATAAAGAGGGGGATCTTCAACAAAACACCGCTCCATGGCATGTTCACAGCGTTCAGCGAAGCGACAGCCCTTAACGATGGATCCAGGTTTTGGCACATTACCTGGTATGGATTGAAGGCGGTCCTTCTTGGAGCGAATATCAGGAACAGATGCAAGGAGCCCTTTTGTATATGGATGTAATGAGTGTTTGAAAACCTTCCTAATAGGAGCTTCCTCCACAATTTTTCCTGCATACATCACAACAACCCGGTCACAGACTTCAGCTACAACCCCGAGGTCATGAGTAATCATCATAATAGACGTGTGAAGTTTCCGGTTTAACTCTTTCATCAATTGAAGAATTTGTTTCTGAATGGTTACGTCTAAAGCTGTTGTAGGCTCATCCGCAATTAAAAGTTGTGGTTCACAAATCATACTCATCGCAATCATAACCCTCTGTCTCATGCCGCCTGATAGCTGATGAGGGTAATCGTTTAGGAGTTGTTTAGCTCTTGGTAACCCAACAAGTTCAAGCATCTCAATGGTTCGCTTTCTTGCCTCTTCTTTTGAGCAGGATTGGTGTGTATGAATGGCTTCCGTGAGCTGGTTTCCTATTTTAAAAAGGGGGTTGAGTGAGGTCATCGGCTCCTGAAAAATCATTGCAATTTCATTTCCTCTTATTGAACGCATTCTTTTTTCAGTAGCTTTCGTAAGAGATTCACCTTGGAAAAAAATCTCCCCTCCAACGACCTTTCCTGCTTGAGGAAGAAGCCCCATGATTGATAACGAAGTAACACTTTTCCCACACCCGGATTCCCCAACAACCCCTAATATTTCCCCTTTATGAATGGTGAAATGGATATCATCTACTGCTGGAACAATTCCGTTATCAGTGAAGAAACTTGTCCGTAATCCTTGTACATGTAAAATGTCCTGTTGCTTGTCCACAGTTCCACCTCTTTCTCTAAAACTAGTACTATCACTCTATTCATGTAATGAAATGAATATTCACGAAATGATTTTGATAGAAAATAGACACCTAGAGTTGGTTTGGAAGAGATTATAGGTGTGAGAGGCGTTGGTTTTTCGGGGTTGTACAGTCAAAGGTGGACCACCTTTCATATCTTATAGAGAAAGACAAGGAGGTGAGCATATGAAAGGAAATAGATGGAAGAGTTACCGACTGTGGGTAGCTATTGCAGCATTATTGGGAATGTTTTTGCAGGACTGTGGGTTTATCGATATGGTAGATCGCTATGATATGTACGTGAGTGTAATTCTTACTATCTTAATCTTCCTAGGGGTTATTCATTCTCCTGAGAAGGAAGTTATCAAAGAGCTATTAGAAGAAGAAAAAAAGTCTAAAGATGAAGAGAAATAAGTTAGCAAAGAAATTATAGAGGAAGTAACGAAGGAGGAAAATGGGGATGAAGATTAAAAGTCTGCCTAAACTAGTAGATTTACGAGGAAAAACGGCGCGTGATGGTGAGTATAAAAGGGTTGGTTTAGAAAATAAAACAGATATAGCGATCCACCATTCGCTAACGGATGAAGGAGATTCTGAAGCTTTTGCCAGGTACCACGTCCACACGAACGAATGGCCAGGAATCGGCTATCACTTTGTCATACTGAAAGATGGGACGATTGAATGGAACCACGATTTGGATCGAATGAGCTATCACGTAGGAAGTGGGAATAAACGAGCGATCGGAGTTTGTTTGGTAGGAGACTTCAGGTATTATGAACCGAGTTTAGATCAAAAAAAGGCGCTTAAGGTTCTTCATGAGGCATTAAAAGAAGGAATGCCCGGCTATAAACGTACGTTAGGTCACAATGAATACCCAGGTTATGAATGGAAAGCCTGCCCTAGTTTTGACTATAGGACTGTGCTTGAAAAAGCGAAGGTAGAAGCAGACGTCAAAAGATACCGATTAATGACAGGGACATTCTCTACGGCAGAAGAACTATCGGGAGGGAAAAAACGCTTATTAAGTCGTTTTAACTGGACAGTGTATGAACGAGCGGACCATTCAAACTTTAACCCCCCTTACAGACTCATAACAGGAACCTTTGTATCAAAAGAGGAAGCTGAGCGTTATGCATCCGTACTAGAGGAAGAGTTCGGATGGGTCGTTTATGTAATTGATGCATAAAAATAGTGCCAACTCCTTTAGGAATTGGCACTATTCATATTTTGTGCAATGCGAGCGGCGACAGAACGAGGGACAAATTTAGCAGCAAGGGCACTCACGCGGTTCACACGACCGGGTACAATGACACGCTGCTTCTTCATATATCCTTCGAATCCAGCTTTAGCAACCATCTGGGGAGACATGGTGCTCGAAGTAAGCTTAGAATTTTCTGCTTTTGCTGTTTTAAAGAAGTTCGTTTCCGTTGCACCAGGACATAGCGTCGTGACATGTACATTCGAGCCTTTTAATTCTTCCGCCATGGCTTCTGAGAAGGAAAGAACGTAAGATTTAGAAGCGTAATAAACAGCCATTTTAGGACCAGGTTGAAATGCAGCAGTGCTGGCCACATTTAAGATTCCAGCCGGCAATCCCTGATTTGCTGCCTTTTTCAAAGAAGGCAGGAAGTAATGTGTAAGTTCAGTCAGAGCTGTAATATTGACTTGAAGCATATCTTGTTGTTCTTGAAGGGAAAGTTCATCGAAATACCCATTTAATCCGAAACCAGCATTGTTGACGAGCGCGCTGATCGTAAGGTTATTATCCAGGACGTGTTGATACAACTCCTTTGAAGCCCCAGGTTGAGAGAGGTCTTTAGGGATCATCGTAACCTCTATGTGATTCAATTCGTCTTTCAGCTTCTGAAGTTTCTCTTCGTTTCTGGCAGTTATAATCAGGTTATAGCCGTTTGCTGCATAAAGTTTTGCGAATTCGTATCCTAAACCACTAGATGCTCCTGTAATTAGGGCAGTTGGATTCATAGCAAAAGGACCTCCTACAATGTTTGTTAGTTCGTATGTTTAAGTATTTAAACCATACATAAGTTTATACATAAAGTCAACTTGGATTGGTTAAGCACGGAAGCATGCCACATTCGTAAGCATGGGAGCTATAATACTTTACCATTCACTGAACGTAATGGAGCTATACACAATAAAGTGTCTCAGTTTTATGTCTGTAATAGTACTACCCGATTTTCTAACAAACATTTCACAAAAGATAACCTTTAAATTAAGAAGGGGCTTTGTTTTTATGCAGCTAGTTCTTTCTTTCGGAAAATCATAATCGAAAATATGAGCAAGAATACTGTAAGGAACAGTGTAACTATAATAGTAAGCCACAGGTCTCCGCTGGTTGAGCCGTTTATGACATACTCCCTTATATACGTATTGATTTGAGGTGGGTACCAGTCAATGAACCTTGATACAAGTCCGTTAAGGCTGTTCATAAGAATAATAAGGGCTACTGATAGAAATCCAACCAGTCCCGGTGTTTTAAAAAATACGTTCATAAAGATAGAGATGGTAAGGACAAATGTAATCCATACACTATAAAGGAAAAAGGAACCGATCATAATAGAGAATGCTAAGTCTCCGTATAGGATATTGACGTAATACCAGCTAGTTAGTAAACCAAGGAATAAACTGAAAAGGATAAGTACAAGCGTGCTTGCCCATTTAGCCGTAATGTAGGCTGTATAACTCACGGGTTTTACTAGAATTAATTCTGTAACTCCGCTCTTACGCTCTGCGGCAATCATCCCCATCGTCATAAGTAGCACAACGGCAACGCCTAGGAGGTTAAGCTGTCCGAAACTTAATAAGTATGCTTCAGCCGGTGTGGGAGTTGGTAAGTGTAAGATCGCTCCTTCAGGTAACTCTCCAGACTTTTCAAGGATGACGGGTAAATAATGTGTCGTAACTGGGTCTAGGGCAGCTAAAAGAATAAACGTAATCGGTACCCACAACCACTTGAAGTTCCGCCAATTTTCGAGTGTCTCTTTTTGAAATAGTGTCATCCACTGCATCACTCGTTCACCACCTTCATAAATAACTCCTCTAGGGAAAGGTGTCCGATTTCAAACGAGGTAAGAGGCCAGTGATGTTCGACGGCTTGTTGTAAAATAGCTGACCTTGCATCTTTTACTTTGTTCACCTCAACGTAGAGTGCATCTCCGTTTGGCTCTACCTGGAGCACCTCTGGTAATGAATAAAGTTGTTCAATATATAGCTCTGAATGTGATTCAAATTCAATAATGATTCTGTTGACAGCTTGAGTTGCTTGTAGTTCTTCAATTGTCCCTGAATGATGCAGGGTCCCATTATGAAGGAGCAACAGTCTATCACTCACTTCCTCGGCATCGCTTAAGATATGTGTCGAAAACAAGATCGTCGTTTCTTTCTTTAATTCTTCTATTAAATTTAGTACCTCACGACGCCCGTTTGGGTCAAGGGAGGATACTGGCTCATCGAACATGATTAATTTGGGGCGGTGAATCATGGCTTGTGCAATCCCGAGTCGTTGCTTCATTCCACCAGAATACTTTCCGATCCTACGGTTTTTAGCTTCGTGTAACCCTACCTTTTGTAAAAGTTGATCCGCACGGCTTGCGGCCTCTTTCTTAGATAAATGAGCTAAGCGAGCAACATAGATGAGGAATTCACGACCTGACATCCAGTTATGGAAGACAGGATACTGAGGTAAATACCCAATCCAAGAACGAATGTCTTCTTTATTGGACTTGCCTTCAAACGTAATGAAGCCAGACGTTGGCTTCATTAAACCAGAAAGCATGCGCAAGGTTGTTGTTTTACCGGCTCCGTTTGGGCCAAGTAAGGATACACACATTCCTTTCTCCAATTCAAAGGAAACATCCTCAATCACAGCAGTCCCATCAAATTGTTTCTTTAAATGTTGTACGTGTATAAAACTCATCCATCATTTCTCCTTCCTATAAGGAAGTAAAGAATGGGGCCAGGCATATTGAAAAATAGTATGATGATTAACCAGACCCACTTTGGACCGTTTGTGCTCTCAATTCTAAACCAATCCACTAAGGCGACTATTAGTAAAATGCCTTGTATAACTAGGAGAGGAGCTACAATCCCCCATGGAATGCTACTGATTACTTCATTAAATGTTTGTTCCATTTCCATCATCCCTTCTATGTATTCACTTATATAACGTATGGGGGAGGGGGATGGTTCATGAAAAATAAGAAATTAGATTTTTTTGAAAAAGGATTGATTAAGATTACCGTTGTACAGTATAATAGTCGTTGACTTACATTACATTCGGGGCATTAGCTCAGCTGGGAGAGCGCTACACTGGCAGTGTCTCGGGCGTTTTTAAAGTATTAAACGCTCAAATTACTGATATATCAACGTTGCTACATACTCATTTGACTGAAGTATGTAGGTCAACTTTTGACCGAAACGCTACACTTCGTTAATTCTGTTAATTCAGAATCAGCGGGGTGTTTTTTTATGGAGTATTTTAATGAAAAGCCAAAGGTAAAAAAAAGACAGCCACATAAGCGCAAAGATGAAAAGAAAATATCCAAAGAGCGTGCCAAAATCATCTTTGAGCAATTTCTCGATTATAAGGTTAAGCAAAATCTTAGACCGTCTTCATTAAATCAACATGTGAGCACGTTTAAAAGTTTGGAGCAGTTCCAATCTTCAAAGAGCCATCAGCCATTATATTTGAGTGACATTGATACCAATTTTATTTCCGATTATGTCTATTGGATGAAGCACGAAGCCATAAGATTTAATGGTCACAAATACAAACCGAAAAGTGCTCAAACTAGAGGACTTTCAGACGCTTCAATCAATGGCAGAATTAAATATGTAAAAACGTTTGTGAAATGGTGTGTTCGGCAGGGGCATATGAGCAAGAACCCATTTGATGATTTTGAAGGGTTTAAGAAGGAAAAGCATACGATTGATATTTTGTCTCGTGAAGAAATAACCAATTTGTTGAAAGTGACACAATCTCATTCCAAAACATCATTCAAGCATTTTCGTGATTACGTTCTCCTTCATCTGTTAGTGGATGGAATGTTGCGTATAACGGAAGCATTGACGTTAAGCCCGAACGATATAGACCACGTAAATAGAAGTGTTGTCATTCAATCAAACAACGCTAAATCACGTAAAGCACGCATTATACCATTATCAAATAAAACATATCGACTATTGATGAAATTGCTTGAAGAGAATGAAGCATTTGAAGATGAAGTAGACGATTTAATTTTTTTAACGCTCTCGGGGCGAATGTTGGACAAGAACAATATATTGAGGGACATTAGGAAATACGCAGTTGAATCTGGCATAAAGAAACGGTTTTATCTACATTTAATCAGACACTCGACAGCAACCCATTATTTGTCGTCTGGCGGTGATGTTGAATCGTTGAGACGTTTACTCGGTCATGCAGATTTACGAACCGTACTGACGTATGCTCATATGGCTGACACGACATTGAAAGACAAGCATGCTAGCCATGGTTTTTTCAATGCTAAAGAATCAACGAGCAGAAAACGGAACAACAAAATTTTTTAAAAAACCCTATTAACATAGGTTCAGAGCAACTTTCAAATTATGTAAAATAAAAAGAACGCCAAACCTTCCACCTACCAAGTCAAAGGTTGACGTTCCGCAACTAACTCACAAGGAGCTGTCATGTTTAATGATAGCATGATAACTCCTCAATTTAAAGGAGAATGACAAATGCTGTTAAACGGAACTTCCGAAGAATTAGCAAAATATTCAAAGATAAAATATGAAGCAAGTAAATTTGTTCAAAAGGTAAAAGAATGCTGGGAGTATTCCAATCTTCAGATTCGATGTGTATATTTAATGAGCGATTTAGCCAAAAAGGGAAATGGTGTGTTTTCTGTTTCCTACAATTCATTTCAGCGAATGTTTAAGCAGCGATTCAAAAAATCTATTTCGCTATCATCTGTAAGACGCTTCTTCGGATTGATGAAAAAATTAGGTCTCATATCGGTTAATGTAGCAAAACGAAAAAACGAAACTCAATCTGCAAATATATTTATAATCGAGCAACAGTACGAGGAACCGCAAGAACCACAACATGAAGAGCACCCGTCTGACCATCTCCCTGAACACCGAAATATTGTTTCTAACGAAACAAAAGACGATGAACAAAAACCTTTAAAGAAAGATATTGTTAATAATAAAAAAGGCATGAACAACTATTTGAATACACATGATTTTGAAATATCTTTAAGGAAAGCATGTAATGATTTATATACGAAGTTCTCAATAGGTCGTTGGAATAAACAGCAGTGGTCATTGCTTGTGTCAGCATTCGTTCAAGAGACCGTTTCACGAGGTATGAATCGGAAAGTACCTAAAAACAACGTAGTAACGTATGCTTGTCGTTCACTTGAAAATATTGCTCATAAGCATGATTTGAAAAAGGGGAAAGTGATGGAGCTTAAATTGAGTGGGGTGTATTACGATTGGTTAAATGAATGATTTTTGATTATTAATATTCAAAGGTAAAAAAAGGAATTTTGTCATGTGATGGCGAAATATCTTTTATACCAAAGGAGGGATAGCTGTGTCCAAATTAATTACTGTGGAACGAGCGCAAAAAGAAGTGGAACGACTTCAGCATTATTTACAACTGGTGGAAGAATACGAAGCAGATACTCTTGATAAGTGGATTATCAAAGAATATGCAATAACAAACAGCATTAAGAAGGTAGTAGAAAAAGCAAATGAAAAATACAAGATGGAAATTGAAAAAGATTATGTTGTGGGTGTAATCAAAAGCAAACCAAAGGATGAATTACATAAATTAATGAAATCTGGTTACATGCTCAAAACGAGACCTAACAGAAGAAAATATTAAAATTTGCTTTACATTCAGATTCATTACACTACAATGCTAGTATCATACCGAACATTGAAAATCGAATATTAAAATTGCTCATAAAAAAAAGACGGAAGCCCAATTAAGGACTTCCGTATCACCAATGTTTCATCATTGATTTGACTATTAACCGAAAAGAGCAATATTTAACAACTATTGGAAGGTTAGTTACTAAATATCGTTATACTGTATATATACGCTCTTATAGCAAAACTAAAGACCTTGCCACAATTCTTTTCGATTGATAGTATTATAAAACTTTCATTTTATAATATTATGCGGTTGGTAGTTGAACTTCAGTAAACCAATTTTCATGCTTGGTTCCTGTGCTTTCTTCATCTTCATCGACAAGATAAAAGACTTCGCCATTATCCATTTCACGAATATTGAACGTTAGTTCAACATTTTCTTCTTCAACTGTTCCTTCCATCGTTTGTGCAGTTACACTTGGTGGTTGGAATTTAGTTGCATAAAGCACATATCGAATTGTGGAATTTGTGCCTAATTTTTTGCGTTCAAAAAGCAATGCGTTTTCAGGTGTTAGGTCAGTAGTGGACACAAGTACGCCACCATCATTGACTTGAGCACCGAATAATTTAGAGTAATCTTCAACAGTTAACCCAGAAAGCGTTAGCGTTCCTTCGCCACCGCTGAAAATGTTGTCGTTATAATCAACCGTATTATCAGAGTAGAATTTCACAGATTCGTAAGACAATTCTGCTTCAATTGATTTAGCACCAGTAAGTGGTTCTGGAGTTCCGAACGTTGAACCAGTTATAGGAGCCACATGAATGGATGAAAAGCCACCCAATCGTTTTTTAGCCATATCGAATTCCTTCTTTCGTTAAATTAATATAAAAAAATAAGGAGCCACCGAAGTGACTCCTAGAAAATTTGTTTATTATGCAACTGCCATCTTAAGGAACTTAAGAGCGTCTTCGTTAAGAATCTTACCATCCATGTAACCGTCCATCATGATTAAGTGAGAACCACGAAGTGCTTGCTGAGAATCACCATTAATGTGTTGTAGTTGGAAACCTTGCTTAGTCATAGTTGCATAACCTTCACCCAAGTTACCAAAGAATACCGCACGTTGGTCAGCGTAAGGACCTGGCATGTAGTCGTTGATAAGGACTGGTTGACCGAACAATTTGTAAACTGGGCCATTTTCAGTAACGTCACGCACTAAATGATAATCACCGTTATTGTTTTTAAGTTTAGAAATCATGTTGAATGTAGCACGACTAACAACAAATACTGAACCTGAGATGTATTCAGGGTGAATTGAATTGTATAAATTAAGCAATTCGTCAATTGTAATGGAGTCTGCAGCAGCTGCTGAAACTTCTTCAATTGCTACGGAATTTACAAGACCTTCGAATTGTGTTGTTTTGTCACCGTTAAGGATTGAATTGTCGATTGTAAGACCCAAACGCTTAGAAAGCAATCCAGTTGCGTAGTTAACAATATCAATTCCGCTATCGTGAATTAAGTGTTTAGAAATTTCAACTGCTGTACCAACACGTTTTTGGTCAAGGCGAACTTTGTCCATTGTGAAATCGTTAGATTGAACGTTTTCTAGTTCTCCAACGAAACCGCCAGTACCAAATGTTTTCTCACGAAGAATTTCAAGGAAACCATTCACTGGTGTAAAGTTACGAGTGCGAGCAAATAGTGGAGCTGCTTCTTGAAGTTTCTCTACAATAGTGTTTGATAATTGAGTTGGAACTGAAAGTTGCCCAGGGTCAGCACTTGTTTGAAGCACACGAAGTTCTTCGCCAGCTTCTTTACGGATAAATTGCTCTACTGCACGACTTTCGGAATCGTCATCTTTAGCGTTTAGCGCACGATTTTCTGAACCGTAAGTAGCGTTTTCTTTTTTGGCAATAAAACCGTCAAGTTCATCAAGTTGAGAAGAAATCTTTCTAATTTCTAAACTTTCATGTTCTTCGTAAGAGCGAGTTTCTCCGTCTTTCTGTAAGTTGTCCATGCGGTCAAGAATAGCGTTACGTTTTTCTTTTGCTTCTTTAAGCGTAAGTGTAGATAAATTCATTTTAAAATCTTGCTCCTTTTTAATTGTAATTTTTGGGTCTTCCACAACGTTTAAAGAACGAGCGGAAATATTGGACTGCTCATACGCAGGGTTGCGAGTGGCAGTAATTTCAAATAGTTTCAAATCTGTGATGGTACGTTCGTAAGTACCGTCAGCAAGTTTCTGCCATTTGTCTTTCAGCACTTTCATGCCGAACGACATACCTTCTAAGAGGTTGTCTTTGATTAATTGGTAGGTGTCTTTGCCCCAACTTGTGGGACTGATTTCAGCAGACATAAAAAGACCCTCGTCATCTTCACGAAGCGTTAATGAATCATTGCTCGTGGATGCGAGGACGTCTGAAGCATTGTGTTCCAATAGAAAATCAACTTTTTCAGCACGTTCAATTGCTCGTTTAAAAACGCCTTTTGGAATCGTTTCTTTGAACTTCACATTTCTTCCGAGTTCACGACTCCACGTGCCAGTTTTGTTTACATATCCAGATACACGAAGGGACTCGTCAGAGTTTTCTGCTCCAACGAGTCCCCGCACGTCAATATTCCGTTTTTCAAATTCCGTACTAATCGGAATCACTTCCTTTGTCAGTTTTCTTAGTTCCGCCATCTACGTTTGGAACTTCGAAAGAACCATCTTCATATTTGTAAACTTTGCCAAGAGAAGAATTGAAGAAATCTTTATCTTGCGTTGGCAAATCTAATTTAGAGCGCATTTCATTAAATGAAATCATTCCATCATTAAATTGTTTACTGATTGTTTCAGTACGCTCTTTTTCCGTTGTCCTCATTAACTGGGAAGTGTCGAAACGGAAGAAATATCCTTGACGTTTTTCTTCTTCAGTTAACAATTGGCGGTTGAAAGCAGATTCGAAAGTTTCAATGATTGAATGAAGCGTAGTGTCGTAGAAATGAATGCTGTTTTGTTCAATGTTGTTGTATTTATTCGCTTCACTTGAAACCATGCTTTCTGGCACACCGAACAAGTTACAAATTCTTTTTTCAGTTTGTTTAGTGACTTCGGATTGTTGCATTTGTTCTGGGGTGTAAGTTAACTGTTTATATTGAAGTCCTTCTTCAAGAATTGGCATTTTTCCAGAGTTGCCAATACCTCCGAAATTCTCATTAAAACTTTCTCCCAATCTATCAACTGCAGTTTTACTTAAACTGTTAGCAGAAGTTAAATAAGATTTAGGAACAGCACCGTTGTTCCAAAGGTGAATAATGTAATCACGCTCAGCAAATGCTTGTTCAAAAGTTTTCTTGCCATAAGTGAGAATTCCAACCCCTTCATATTGATTATTATTTGGGTCCTTCGTCACTCGTAGCAATTGGTCAGGTTTGAACGTAGTTTGATTTTTATTTTGATTAGTGGGAGTTCCCAGCATAACCGTTTGTGTGTATTCAGCACCTGTGTATTTGACTCCATTGTGAAATACTTCAGTTTCAAGGTTTTTAGCAGGAATGTGGTTCAATTCTGCAATTCCTTCTTTGTGACGTTCCACACCGTTCAACTTAATAGTTTTGATAATATCTATCGTTTTGTAAGCATGTGCTTGTCCGTGTAGCAAATAATCTTTTAACATCAACTTCATGAAGTCGTCTGAACTTTGTTCGTGTTCGTTTTGCTCATTGAGCAAATAAACTCGGTTATCATTTTCAATACGTTCGAGATTTCCTTTTTTATCTTTTCGATGTAAATTAATCGGAAGAGAAGCAAGTTTTCCAGTAATAGCATTCAAGCATTTTTGAACGGTTTCCAATTGCAGTACACTATCTTCGTCAGCGCTATTCACACCGAAAATGGAAGAATTGCCAGTTATACCAAGGCTATCAAGAGTCATGGTTCGTTTTTCTTGCTCGGATTGTTCGAGTTTGCGTTTATATTCCAATCCTTTAAAAGCATCTGTCCAACTCATTCAATGCTCTCCTTTCGTATAAATTAAAAAAGCGCTCCCAATAGGGAACGCAACTAATTTCTTCGTATTATCGTACTTAGGTGGAAGAAAGGCACCTAAGCACTAAACAAGAAGAAAATCAAACATTAACTTAAAAAGAAGTAACAAAAATGAAAATCATTTTATTACTTCGGTGCTAAGAAAGAACACCAAACATTACACTCAGAGGAATGTAATCTTTGGCATTTTCCATGCCGTAAAATTAATATTTTATGTCCTTTTCTTAGGCCAATGATATTTAACGCCTGAAAGGGTTAATTCTTTTGCTGAAGGAACTTGTTGTTGTATCGAGCGTATTTTGCCATTTACATATTTTCTGGTTTGTTCTTGTTCCATTCCTTGTTCACTGCCATAAAGGATAAATAATTTTTTATAATGTAATACAAAATCTTTTGGGTTTTCATATGCCAATCGAGTATAGTCAATCGTTGGTTCTTGATTCATTGTTTCACCTGCTTTCAGTAAAAAAGTTAGCCACGCTTTACTATGGAATAAAACGTGACCATATATAAGGAGAAAGTATGGGAATTTAGCAAAAACAAACAGTCTTGCTATCCTCCTTAATTATTTTAAGTCGGTATCACCGACTCTATAATATATGTGCAGTACTCGAATCAAAATAAAGAGGTTTTTCAATCTTTTTTAAAAAAGTTTAGATGGGATCGGGCGAAGCCCGACCCATCTTCACATTAAATAAACAATGGTTCACGTCTATCATAAACGCTTCCTTTAGAAGTCATTTCATCATGCCATAAATATACTGCGTTAATCGTAGCAGCGACCATATCAATACGTCCTCGTGATTTTTTCTTGTTCACATACGTATTGAGATTATTGTCTTTTACTTCACGAGCGTTAGCCACATTGATTTCAAACAGTTTGTTATATTCGTAAGCAAACTCGCCTTTAAGAATTTTCTCTTTAAGCAGTTTCGTAGGTGGGTGAAGAACCGAGGAATGTTGCTTAATTTCAACTGGTAGATAACCTTCGTTTTCCCATCTGTTAGCAGTACTTCCGATATTGTAACGGTCATAACCAATGTTTTTGATTTTGACACCGTATTTATCTTCTAAACTCAGCACAAAATCTTCTACTTCTTGTTGATTGATAACATCGTAACCAGAGAAAAAGCAGAAACCTTGTCGCTCCATTACTCGGTAGTCGATTTTTTCTTGCTTGTTCTTATTATCGACATTACCTTCTGGCAAGAATGCCCACACTTTAGTAATGAATTTGTCTTGTTTTTTGTCATAAGCAACCATTGAAACAGACGTGTTATCGGTGGTTTGTGCTAAATCGACTCCAATATTTACTTCTTTGCCATTCCAATCAAAATCTTTAATGGCACAATCTTTCAACTTATCAGCAGGAACATATTCTTCTGTAACATCACCATCAACAAAGATATTCATGTGCTTGGTCTTAAAGTTTTGTTGTTCTGATGGCATTTCCAACGCTTTTTCACGTTGTTTCTTGAGTTGTACTAGGTTATCTGGTATTTCCAATGCTAACGGGTTTGCTTGCATTAATGATTCATCGGACAACCAATCTTTAGGGTCATCTGGTTTGTAAAGCAGTGCAAACACAGTATCGTCTTCGATAACGTCATTGAGAACTTTCTCTGCATATTCCATTTCTTCGGTCATTGGGTTGTTCGTGCTGTTATAAGCAGTAGAAATGAGAATACCTGTCCTATTTACTAAGTTCATTTGAGATGATTCCATAGCAGAAATAGGGTAACGATTCTTCAATGCTCCGACTTCATCAGCAACAAACACATTTGCTAGTCGACCATCCATACGGTTATCGGAAGTGGCAAGTGGAACGAACTTAGAAGATTTCAGCGTACAACGTACTTCATTTCGTGTTTTCTCAAAATATTTCTGAAGGTGAGGACTTACATCAATCATGTTTTGAATTTCCTTTTTCACAATGGAAGAAAGTTCTCGGTCAGGAGCAACTGAATAGAATTCTGAACGCTCTGGTTCGAGTAGCATTAACAGAATGAATATAAGGCCAACTAAAAATGATTTACCAGATTTACGAGCGATTAATAATACTGATTTCTCGTATCTGCGCTTCTCTGGATTGTCTTTGTGTTTCCAACAAAGAGCGTTGACAATAAAAAACCACTGGAATGGAGCGAGAGCGTCATGTGCTGACGTTCCGACTTTCAAACCAGTGGACATATTAATTAATTTAGTTAGATTGGTGATTAATTTGAGTTCCTTTTCATCAATGAAATATTTACACTCGGAGTCGTTTATATCATCGAGAAACTTTTGACACGCTTTTTTAATGTATTTTCCTGCCACGATATTTCCTTTAGTTACATCGAGAGCGTATTGATACGCTTTATGTTGTTTTATGTTCATCTGATTCAACCTTTCAGCATTTCAAGTAATGGGTCTTCGGTTTGTCCTTCTTCAATTTGTGTGCTTGCTAAAGTGGCACGAGAAGATGGTGACATACCCAATTGAGGGAATAATGATTTGAATTGATTCATGTATTGCATTTTCGTTTTTACCGTTGGATGCTCTTTAGTGACTTCATTTCCGTATCTATCAATCTGCTTTAGCAAAATTCCTTCATCATTTAAGATTTGGTCACATTGGCGAAGTTTGCTCAATGTATCAGCAGTTTGTTCCAGAAGGGGAGTATCCAAATTATCGAGTAAATTGCTATCTTCTAATTGTTCGAGCAGAAATTTGTAACATTGCTTTCCTAAGTTATCGAGATTGGATGGCACATTTTTGTAATCGCCATTGAAAGTGGGTTGAGGTTCTTTGGGTTGATTCTGCTGTTTTTTCTTTTTCTGTCGTTTATTTGCCATTTATATCGCTCCTTAAAAAAATTCACACAAACTTTGAGTTTAGGGTCATGTGTAGAAAATGGAGTCCCCCTTGTCTTCGCACATCCCCATATATTTTTCTTTTGGTTGCATAGGGGATAGCAGACATAAAAAATAACCAGTCACTTGAGCAACTGGTCACAAAGATGGTATCCAATCACTTGGTGGTTCCCATTCAAAATCTAATTTGTCATTACATGCTTTTAATTCGTTGTTACATGTTCCACATACCGTAATTAAATTCGATTCATCCCACATCAACTCAGGATAATCTTTTCTGTTTTTAATGTGGTGAACAGTCAGGTCTTTCATCTCAAGATAATTATTTCTGATAGCATAACAACGCAAGCAATAGCCACCATCACGATTGATTATCCTTTTCCGTAACTTCTTCCAACGAGCACCACGTATGAGTTTGTCTGTATCAGATTCTTTATGCTTATTCCTTACACGCTTATTCGGACAGTCATGCTTAACACTGGTATCATAACTCCTGCCACATCGAACGCATGTTGACCTATTCATCGTTAAACACACCGATACGCTCACTCACACGAGATACAACGTGACCATTAATAACAGCAATACGGTTGCCTTTAGACCTATATAACATGGTACTCTTATTTCGGTTTAACAGTTCAGCAGATTCTGCTCCACTTTCGTATAACTGTCCATCAACCACATACCAATTATTCATTACAAGATTCAAGCAATCTGACACAATAGCAAATACTTCACTATCAGACAATTCGTCATAAACCACTTGCTTCATTACTATTACGTTTCCTTTTATCTTAACGTCTTTACTATGGTAGATTTCTTTTCCATCGTAGGAACCCATAGCATTGGTTATAGTGTCATGTTTACTAACTATTTCACCGTTAGTATCAAGAACAATTGCAGGTGTTTTTCCATCGGTTCGCAATCCAGTTTCAAGAGCATGTTCTTGTTGCTCTTTGTAAGTCATCCATTCAAGATTATCTACACCATCACCAGCATCCAATCCACGTTTATGGTTAACGGTAGGTTTATTTTCTGGATTCGGTATAAATGCTTCAGCAACTAAACGATGAACGTATTGAGTTTTGCCATCGACTCTAACATTCCTGTAACCATTTGTTTTCTTTCCGATTTTCAATAGTTTTTCTTTGCCATTATTAATGGTTTTCACTCGTCCTAAGTCAGACACATAATATTGCTTTATATCCGTTTCTTTAATTTGCTTCCAATTTTCCATAATTTATTTCTCCTTTTAAAAATCTGGGTAATCGAAATCGCTACCCTCGTTTATTTTTTGTTCCATAGTGTTCACCAATGAGCGAACTTCTTCAACTTGTTCAATGGTTGCTTCTTTGAATTTTTTACCTTCACCGAGCTGTTCTGTAACGATGGCATTTAGTTCAACCATTCGATTTTGTGATTGAAAATCTTTAGCCACATGTAATCCTCGTTTCTTCAAATCTTCGAACGCTGCTATTTCTATTTCAGTAGGTTCTTCTTTGGATTGAATGAACGGTTGTGTTTTTACAATGTCGGTAGGATTGTAGAAATCTTTACTAGATGGTTCATGTATCCATTCGCCATGAGAATACAATCCATTTTTCTTCACCCATTCATCCCAAGGAGTGACATAAATATTTGAAGCAGAACCTTGTTGCTTTTTCTCTTGAGTTCCGAACCATATAAGACCTACTTTTTTGAGAAATTTCTTTCGCTCTTTATATGTAGAACTTCCCATTTGAATCTCTATCCTAGCGTCATCTTCGCTGAATCGGCAAAAATAGTTTTCTTGAGCGTCTTTAAATTCGTTGGAAGAACCGTTAGCAGATAACGAGACTTTACTTTCCAACGTTGAATACAGAACCACAACAGCGTAATCTGTTTGCTTAAATCTTTTCACCAATCGGTCATCTTGAAGGAAGGTTTTCCGAAGTTGATAATAGTCGTTGTGATTGTGGTCTTTTCGATGTAGATAGTTTTCTTTGGTCAATTTCAACCCTCCTTAAGTGATGAGAGCCCGATTATTCGGACTCGTTTGCTTTTTCTAAAGATGCAATGGTGAATGCTTGTATTGATATAACGAATTGAAGCAGAACTAGTGACAAATCTACTAATCCTAAAGCAAAACCAATGCTGTCAATAATGGCAAATATCAAAAATGTCCATCCCAAAAATTTGTTAAGTGTAGAAGATTTGATTCTGAAACTCCACACTTTAGGTTCTTTTTCACCGCAAAAAATGAATTTGTCTAACATCGGTGCAATATCTTCAAGTCCTTCTTGTTTTAAAAATTTCCAAACTAATTTTTTATCGAATAGAAATTCTTCGTAACCTGCATTGTCAGCAATTTTGATGTAATATCCTAAAGTGCTAATTACTTTTTGATAAGGGGTAAATTCTTCATTTAAATCTATAATTAGCGAATTGTTGTGTTGTTCCCATTCTCGTAATTTTGGTGCCAGTTCATGTAACATTCTTTTGATTAAAATTTCTTTGCTCATAATTAATTCCTCCAAGTGATTTGTTTTGAAAATTAATATTCAATTAATCTTTCTTTTTCAGGTCTTCACGAATCAATTGTTCGACATAAACGCTGAATGTTAGTCCAAGAGATTTCGCTTTGACTTTACCTTGTTTGAATATCTCCACCGTAATGGAAATCGTCCTTGTAAATTTGTTCATGTTATCCGTCCTTTCTATGCGCTCATAGTATTTATACAGTCCTCGATAAAAAGTAAATAGTTTACCAAGTTTTTTTAATTATTTTTTGTACAACGTCATTGTATTGTTATATTTGCGAATGACAGGTACTTTAGGTGATTTTTTTGAAATTGTTTTCTCTTCATTAATATAAGAACGATACGTCTACCCAAAATTGCGCTAGCAAGTTTTGGCGTAATAATTTCAGTTTATAATGTTGTTTTTAATGTAGTTATTAATGTAGTTATTAATGTAGTTAGAGTATGCTTGGCAACTAGGTTGAAGTTGCTAAGCGACTAGGAGATAGATTTGTAGCGACTAAGAGATAGTTGCTAATCATCTAGGTAAGTAGTTGCTAAGCGACTATTGAAAAATCGGTGGAATTGGAACAGATAGACGCTAAACGACTAGGTTAATAAATTTAAAAAGTTTTCGTTGATTCCCTTGCAAGCAATATCTGAACAATATAACAGTAGTGAAATCAGATAGAAGAGAGGGAAAGCAAATGGAGTTTATAGAATTTCGAGGGGAAATCAGAAGCACATGCGGTAAATATAAAAAGTTATATCACGAAGGTAATTGGTTAATTGTTGAAGACCTATATTCATTCGCTTCTTCTCACGCTCTTATTTAATGAAGGAACGAGGAATTTGAATAAATTTATTCAGAATATCTTACGGAACGTTTTTATTCAAATACAATGCAATTGTAATCAGAACGAAAACAACAAACGGAGGAATATATCAAAATGAATAAATGGAGCATATCAACAGCAATAAACACCTTTTTTACACTATCAACTCTTGCAGACCAAGGAATCAACCATTGGAGCACACAAGTTATTATTGCAACAACTGTATTTTGTTTGATTAATGCGTTGCACACCATGGTAAATCGGGAGGAATAAATTATGTCTTTAGCAGAACGTGCTGGTGTTACCGTAGACCAATTTATAAATGATGATATTATCACCACAGACCATGAGCGTAATTTCATCTCAAGATTATCGAGGAAGCAACGCCAAACGTATAAAGTGGATAAATTTGTTCACTTGTACGATTCCGTCTTTGGCGGTAAACAGAAAGAGAATCTGAAAGCATTGAATCAATTTTGCGTTAAAGAAGGGTATAAGCCATATAAAAGTACGAAAACAATATCAAATATCCTAAAAAAAGAGCGCAATTTTAAGGAGTTTGAACCAATTGAATAATTAATTTAACCATTGGGCATATTGCTCGTGGTTTTTTTATTGGCATAGATTGACAGCGTTTTTAGTGCCATTAAAATGTAAAAGTATCAAATTTACAAATTATAGGTGGTGCTAAAAATGAACGATTCTCAAATTGAATTAGGAATTAAAACGTTGGCACATGTATTCTATACTCAAAAACATGGAGCTGAAGAAGCAAACAGATTTCACCAAGTGTCATTAATTCAACTCATGATTTCTGAAGGGTTGTTTTCAGATTTATATGTAGTCGCTAAGGAACTAAAATTTCAGAAAGCACAATTTCTCGTACCTCACTTCAAGTTGATTGACCACATAAATGCCACGAAAGTTGAAGAGCTGCTATGAAACAAGTAATGGTAGTTGATTCTGTTGAAATTGATGAATTTATATCGGAGAATGTGCTAACGGTTAATGAAGTGTGTGAACTTTTGGAAGTGTCAAGAACAAGGGTTCATTCGATGATTAAAAAAGGGAAATTGAAACCAGTAAAGAAAAGCAACACGACTATGCTCTTCTTAAAGGAAACAGTTTTGGAGCGTAAGGCGGAACAGGTCGAGTTACGGAAAAAATACAATCCAAACAAGTGAGGGTTGCTTATGGGGAAGAAATTAATTTACAAAAAATCATTGGCTATGGCTCTTGTTAGGTGCGGTCATGACCTGCTTTATACTGCTAGGAATCGTGACAGTGAAAGATACCAAGTATTCTTTTTCGTAGATTCACCAGAGTTACGACAAGACCTCGCTAGATTGACTGGGAAACGTTATGAACCGTAGGATGAGTGTATTTGTGTTATGTATCATACTCGTCTTAGAATTCGTCAGTATCGTTGCTATGGTTTATAGTGCGTTGCCTTATGACCCAGAACAAGAGCGTATTGAAGAACAAAATGAGATATATGCTGAAAGACGTGCTAAGTTTTATCGTTCTAAATGAAGGGAAATGTAAATATTTGTGGAAATAATTGTTGAATAACACAAGTAGGAGGAATGACGATGGAACAAGAGCAAAAACTCGTATTAGGAAAATTGCTTGGTGAAACATACCGATTACAGAAACAACAAGGTATTTGCCAAGTTCCAGACGCTACAATATTTGGTCTGTTGAACGGGTTCGAAGAAGCGTTAGACGCTCAAATGACCAATTTGGGTATAATCACGAATGAAGAAGTAGAGAAAGTTGCTGATTATTTCGACCCATACTGGCAACAAGAAAAAAACATGGATGATTTGCCAGATTACAAAACGGTTGAAATGACTTTGGAACGACAAGGCATTGATGAATACAAATTCAGTCAGATTCTTAAATATCTTTATGCTACCAATCGTTTTACTGTTGAAATTGAAAAATTGGGCAGAAACAAAGCATTGACTGAAAACGATATTTAAGTATAAAGCATCCTTTTCGAAGGGTGCTTTTTCTATTTGGAAATAACTGTTTAGACAGTCATGCGGTCATATGGTATTGTTGGGTACAAGTTCCTAAGAACTTCCCCAATTACTAATCAAAGGGGTAAAACAATTCCACAATGAAAAATAAAATTGTGGAGGTATTACTTATGAAAAAAGGCAACAAAAAGGTATCATTGGACTCAATTTCTCTGAATGACAAAAACATGGCAGTCAACGCAATATTGATTAATGCAATCAATGAAATGTTGGTTGAAAAGGGTGTTTGTACTCATGCTGAAATGAGCGCAATGGTAAGTAAACAGATGTCTGGTAAAAAATAAGTAATAAAGAAAGCACCGAGCATTAATTTGTTCGGTGTTTTTTTATATTTTTTTAAATTTGTTCCTTACATCTGTTTTTGTCGCAATACAATACGTATCGTACAACAAACAAAAAAAAAGGTGGAATTTACAATGACTCAAGAAATTTGGAAAGATTTACCCGATTTTGAAGGTATGTATAAAATCAGCAACTTAGGAAATGTTTTGTCTTTCAAAAAATATGCAGAAGGAAAACTCATGAAACCAGTAAAAGTAGGTAGAGGCAATCAATTATATTTTAATGCTCAAAAAATGGTCGGTTGTAAGAAAATAAGCAAAAGATACAAAATAAGTCGAATTGTGTGTGAATTATTCAACGGACCTCAACCTTCAGAAAATGAAGAATTTGTAACTTTCATTGACCGCAATCCATTAAACATTTGTGCTTCAAATTTGAAATGGGCTACAAGGAACGAAGTTGCTAATATTAACAAACGTGGGAGCGCGGAAAAAAGAGGTGTAAGAAGGTCGGTTGCTCAAAAAACAAAAGATGGAAAAACAATCAACATTTTTGAAAGTATGACTGAAGCTGCACGATATTTCGATAAAAAGAAACCCACGTCTATTTATGAAGCGTGCGAGAAAATTATTCCGACAGCATATGGGTATGTTTGGGACTATTTAACGATTGAATAAATTACTTGAAAGCACGAACGTTGATTTGGTCGGTGTTATATTTTTATTGAGCGATTTCGTAAAAGAAAATTCTTGAAGTAATTAGGTCAAATTGGTATTATTAACGTAGCAGAATTAACGAAAACGTTGATTTAACAGTATTACATTCGGGGCATTAGCTCAGCTGGGAGAGCGCTACACTGGCAGTGTAGAGGTCAGCGGTTCGAGCCCGCTATGCTCCATCAAGAAAGCCTTCTTGCATATTTGCAAGAAGGCTTTTTCTCTGTCTTTAAAAGGGGACAGGATAATTTCACTAGTTGAATAGACTCAGAGTAAAAAGCCCAAATGAATAAATATGTTCCATTAACACGAAGGAATCCTTATGGCAAGGATTTCTTTTTTTTTCGAGTTGATGGACCCGGTTTCGACATTTTGTAGAAAAGGTGGAAGGATTATAAACCTATGACTTTTGTACGCTTTTTGGTAATCTTGTAATATTTTAGGGTTTCGGGACTTTGGAATTAGGATACTTATGTTACCATACTGACGAAAGTTACAGAATGTAGGCATGACTAAAAAATGAGCAGGAATGGTACATAAGTCACATTAGCTTCTTTTTGTAGTGGCTAATGTCTACGAGTCTAATCTGAATCAAGCCCAACTCTATAAACATACGACTTTATTCTAGGAAAAGGTGGTTTCGAACTATGCTTGAGTCCAAACGAAGGGCCATTATCTTCTTTTCAATTGCAATTGTGCTTGCTGGAACGTCAGGGTTCTTAGTGCTTCAAAAAGTCCAGGCACTCAATTCGAATTTAGGGACGATGGTTCAAATCTTTGTGGCGAATGAAAACATCTCTTCTCGAGATGCCATTACACCAAACAATATTCGTACAGAAGAGATTCCTCAGAAGTATTTGCGGGATGAACATATCACTAACGAACAAGATTTGATGAATAAAGTAACGGTCGTGCCTTTATCAGAAGGAGACGTTCTTACAAAGAACTTACTGAAGCAGGTGTCGACTGTGACAGAGGAGGACAATCGTTTAATTACGATGATGTCTTCAGAACGGGTCACATTCGATGAGCCTCTTCTGGCATTAGACCGAGTTGATATCATTGTTTCTCATGAATTCGAAGGAGAAAGTAAAACAGAAGTGTTTATGGAAGACGTGAAGGTAGCAAAGGTAGCAAAAAAAGATGGCGAATTTGCAGGGGTTCAGGTAGAGGTACCGTTTGAAAAGGTACCACGTTTGATCCATATGCAAAACTATGCAGACAGCACGCGGATTGTAAAAGCTAATGTAGGTCAAAGCGCTGCAGCGGCTCAACAAAAGGAGCAGTCGAAAGAAGAACAGAAACCGAAAGAGGAGAATAAAGAGGAACAATCTACTGAAGAAGATAAAGAAACCAAAGAGAAGCAAGAGCAAGATAGTGAAGAGTAATTTCACAAATATCTCAAAGGTAAAACATGTTGATTCGGAGGAATCCAAATGAGCAGAACCCACGACATTTTTCTAATTGGAAATAACGAAACGTTAGAACAAGCGATCACTGACCAGCTGAAAGAGGAATTTCAATTCACTCATTTGTCGTCACAAAATCTATCGTATGAGTTGAAAAAGCATGTAGTGGAACTAGCGGTTGTGTTAAACACAGATAACGAATCGAGTTCTGACCTGATCCAAACCGTTTTATCAGAGTTTCCAAAAGCCTTTATTCTGTACATCGATAACGAAAGTGATTTTGACCTATTAAGGGAAATCACACGTTTAGGAGTCTCTGATTACCTCGTATTTCCAGAAGAAGAAAGCGTGTTTCGGGAACGCATTCATATGTTATCCCAACGCCTGCAAAATTCACGGGATCGTTCAACAGAGAACTTTCGCCGTGGCGGTGGTAAGATCTTTTCCTTTTATAGCGGTCAAGGTGGAACAGGGAAGTCCTTAATTGGCTCTTCTTTTGCTCAAGCGTTGAAACTCGAGTCGACGGCAAATGTGTTATTTATTGACTTGAATACGCAGTATGGAGGAGCAGAAACGTATTTAAACGTTAGTAGCAACCGTTCGCTTATTGATTTGCTTCCGGTTATTCAAGAAATTAATGAACACCATATTCGTAATATTGCCACGTCAGAGTCTTATTCAAACTTAGATGTACTCATCAGTCCACGTGATGCGGAGTTAGCTGAGAAGATCGGGGAGGACTTTGTCGTTCGACTACTCCGGGCGTGCAAACGAAACTATGACTTTATCATTGTTGACTTGCCTACTTGGATGGAAGAGCGGACTTACACGGCTCTTAGTGAGTCTGACCGAATCTTTTATATGATTTCCCTTGATACAGCGGCGTTACGTATTTTGAAAAATGTTGAGGACTTGTTCAAACAGCTAGCCATTAACACAGATGAGAAGCTTGAACTTGTAATTAACTTCTCAGGGCGTGAGAACGAGCTCACTAAAAAGGATCTCGAACGATTTGTCACCTATCCGGTTGCAGCCAAGTTGCGGCGAGATATCAAAGGGGTACAGGCTGCTGTTAACCAAGGATCACCGCTCCGTAAAGAGGCGAAAGAAAAGAAGTTGACCCCGGTTTCGAAGGACATTCAGGGCTGGGTTCGCTCCATGTTGAAATAATCCAATAATCTTTAAGGGAAGAGGAGGTGCTTACGATGGCGCTATTTCAACGCAACAACCGTGATCGTTCAAGAGGTGAGACCTATGAATCGAATGTCCTGACCAATCATACGTACATTGATGAACTTGTTGATCACTATAAGGAACGCTTATTAGCTGAAACGAATCTAGATCATTTAACGAGTTTACGAGAATCTGAGAAACGGCTAAAGCTCGAGCGCCTTGTGAACCAATTCCTTTCTGAGGAAAAGGTCGTTCTACCACGGGAAGATAAAGAATCACTTCTCTCACGCTTAATTGATGAGAGTGTTGGGTTCGGGCCGCTTGAAGCTTTGCTCAAAGATGACGATGTTACGGAGATTCTCGTAAACGGTCCGAAGGAAGTGTTTGTTGAGAAGAACGGACAACTTCAAAAAGTGAATGTCGTTTTCAAAGATGAGTCACACGTTCGGCACATTATTGATCGTGTTGTTGCACCTCTTGGGAGACGTATTGATGAAAGTTCGCCGATGGTGGATGCGAGGTTGCCAGACGGAAGTCGTGTCAACGCCGTTATTGAACCGATTAGCTTAGGGGGCACGCTAATCTCGATCAGAAAGTTCCGCAAGACGCCGTTCACCGTAGAGGACCTGCAGGAGAACGACACCTTTACAGAAGACATGTCCCAATTCGTTCAAGCCCTCGTGAAAGCGAAACAAAATGTATTAATTTCAGGCGGTACCGGAAGCGGAAAGACAACCCTTTTGAATGCATTTGCGAAAGTTATCCCCCATCAAGAGCGACTGATCACGATTGAGGATTCTGCAGAGTTACGGCTTGATCGGGATAATGTGGTCGGCATGGAAGCAAGGCCGCCAAACGTTGAAGGCAAAGGAGAGATCTCCATTCGTCAGCTTGTGAAAAACTCGTTACGAATGCGACCGGATCGCATCATTGTGGGGGAGGTCAGGGGACACGAAGCCTTTGACATGCTCCAGGCTATGAACACAGGTCACGAAGGCTCTTTAACGACTGTTCACGCCAATACGCCAATGGATGCAATCAACCGCGTAGAGGGGATGGTAGTCATGGCTGGGATGGATTTGCCCACGCACATTATTCGAGAGTATATCGTCGGTGCGATTGATTTTATTATCCAGGCTGAGCGCTTATCTGACGGGACTCGTCGCATCATGAACATATCAGAGATCCATGTAAAAGAAGGAAACAAAATTGAAGTAAGGGATATTTTCAAATTTCAACGTACTGGGGTTGACCATGAGGGGACGATTCTTGGAAATTATACAGCGACAGGGGTCGTGCCGAACTGCCTCGATCACTTACGGTCACTTGGATTAGAGTTTGATCAATCGTTCTTTAAGCCGAAGGAGGAATACGCTGATGACCATCGCAGTGTCTATACTATATAGTCTGGCCGTTCTCTCTTTCCTCCTTTTCTTGTACGCATTTCTTGGTTACCGAAGTGCGAAGAAGGAATGGAAGCAGCGGGTGAAGACCTGGTATCCAGAAGATGCCCGTAAAAGCTTCATTAGTTCCATTGGCGACAAGTTTGATGCGTCTGAACAAGCTCAGCCTCTAAGTGATAAGTTACGTAATGCGAATGTAAAGCTCTTGCCTTCTGAGTACATCGGCATTCTTCTATTAGGGGTGCTCGTGTCGTTTGTGATGTTCGCAAGTATCTTCAATGTACCAGTAGGCTTAAGCTTTGTCATTTCGGTAGCGCTCATGTTGGCCGCGCACTTTTTCTTATTTTTATTACGAAAGAATAAATACGAAGAGCGGTTTAATAACCAGCTTTCAGAGGTGTGTCAGATTCTCGGGAACTCAGCGCGATCTGGGTTAACAATCAACCAGGGGATTGAAATTGCAGCACGAGAAGTTGCAGCCCCAGCGGGGGATGAATTCCGCCGTATTGCGAATGAATTACGACTAGGGGTGCCTCTTGAAACAGCGCTTCGGTCGATCCAAAAGAGGAATAAATCACGAGAGTTTAATTTGTTTATTGCTACCATTCTAATCCAGAAGAAAACCGGTGGAAACTTGGCTGTCACGATGGATACGATGGCCACCACGTTAGAAGATCGTAAAGTTCTTCATCAAACGATTCAAACGATGACGTCAGAACAACGGTACACGTCGTTCATTATTCCGATCTTGCCGGTTGTACTCCTTTTACTCATGAACAACATCGTGGAAGGGTTTATCGACCCTCTTTGGACAGGACCTGGTTTAATTATTCTAGTTATCTTTATAACAGCTCTTGTGTTGAGCTTTTTCCTCATTCGTAAGATTACGACGATAAGGGTGTAGCGTATGGATGCATTAATTATAGTTGCCATTATAGGGTTTTGGTTATGTGCGATGCTTGCTTTAAAGCATTTCTGGTCATACCTTACGGCCAAACGTGATGTGTTAGGGCATGTATCAGATGTGACGCATATTGATGCGTTTGAGAAGAAAACGAAGAAGAAAAGCCGACGTGCAGCGATCTTCGAGCGTGTGACTCGATATGCGGATGATTTCTCTGATATCGGCCAACGCGTCAACTTCTTCAGTGAAAGCCGTGATGTTCAAGAATGGTTGCGTAAAGCAGGCAACCCACTTGGGCTAACTGTCGAAAGGTTTCAAGGACTTAAGATTTTCCTCACCTTTGCGGGGGTATTTTTAGGAATTCTCTCGGTTGTTATGGGCCTTCCTTTGTCCCAATACACGCTCGTATTTGCACCAATTATAGGTTATTTTCTCCCGATCGTTCTCGTTCGGAGACAAGCAAAGAAACGCCAGCAAGCGTTAAAAGAGGATCTACCAGATTTTTTAGACACAGTTAGCACAAGCCTGCAAGCAGGGGTTAGTTTAGATCATGCTTTGAGGGAGGTGATACGGTATTTTGACGGCCCGTTACGAGAAGAATTCTCTCGCTTTAACCAGGAGGTTGATCTTGGCGTAACAAGAGAAAAGGCGTATCGATCTTTACTCAGTCGAAACGATAATCCAGAATTTCAAACATTAATAAAGTCTTTAATACAAGGTATGAATTTGGGAGTACCGATCGCAACAACTTTTAAAATTCAAGCTGAAGATATTCGAAAGATTCAAGAAGAACGCGTTAAAGAATTAGCGGCTAAAGCTTCACCGAAAGTGACGCTTGTGACAACATTCTTAGTCGCACCTGTTTCAATTTTAATCATCGCCGGCTTAATGGTGATGAACATGTTATTAGGAGACAACAGCATTTTTAATAACTTTTAAAAAAACTTAGGAGGTATATGATATGAATTTCTTGCAAAGCTGGTTTGCATCTATGATGAATTTCGTGACGGAAATGAAGGAAGATGAAAGAGGGTCTCAGACACTTGAGTGGATTGGGATTGCGGCGGTTGTTGTGATTGTGGTTGGGGTTATTTCTCAGGCGATGTCTGGGTCTGGAATTGGTAACGACGTGGTTGAGAAGTTCAGTGGACTAATTGATAACATCGGTGGTGGCGGTTGATTAGGGGGAGTTAGAAATGAGAAAAAATGTTGTGGTTCTTGTGAGCATTATAGCTTTTCTTTTGGCTGCTTGTAGTAATAATGAGCAACAGTCTCAAACCAAACAAGGTCAACCTGAAGGTAATGAAGAGCAAAAAATAACAACAAATAATTCGAATGCAAATGAAGATAACAATGAAAAGGTGAATAAGACTAGTTCAGGTACATCCGCCTTAGCGGATGTGCCTAAACTACCAGCAACCACATCTGATTTGATCCATCAAGAGCCAGGGAAATATGCCGATCAAGAGCCGTATGCTGATGGGGTTGAGGAAAAAGTAATTGAAGATCTTAGCAAATTGGATCCCTTACCCCAAGATGCAGATGAAGAAACGAAGAAACTTTATTTTAGGTATATGTATTCCTTAATCGCACAAGACTTTGAAGATCCACAAAACCTGATAAATAAATGGGAGTACAGTGCATCTGGGAACCCTGATTTACCTGATTCGAAGTTTCAATTCAAAGATAACTATAATGTTGAGGTCATTCTGGATGCTAGTGGAAGTATGGCAGCTAAAGTTAATGGCAAAACAAGAATGGAATTAGCCAAGCAATCTATTCAAAACTTTTTAAGTGATTTACCTGAAGAAGCAAATATTTCTTTACGTGTGTATGGCCATAAGGGATCTAGTTCCGATAGTGACAAAGAGTTATCTTGTAATTCCATTGAGCAAGTTTACTCGTTTAATCAATATAGCAAAGAAAAATTCTCTGAGGCATTAAACCAATTTGAACCTAAAGGATGGACGCCAATTGCAGATGCCTTAAAAGCATCGCAGCAATCTATGAGTCGGTTTGATCCTAGTGCTAACACAAATTTAATCTATCTAGTAAGTGATGGGATTGAAACGTGCGATGGAAATCCTGCTAAAGTAGCTAAGAATTTTTCGGATTCAACTACTCAACCGATAATTAACATCATTGGGTTTCAGGCAGATCCAAAAGCACAAAAACAACTTAAGCAAGTAGCTCAAGCATCAAATGGAATGTATAGCACTGTTAATAATCAAAAGGATCTTGATGAGGAGTTTGACCGTGCTGAAGAAGTATTAGAGGCCTGGGAAGATTGGAAAGAGGATGCTATGTCAGAAGCAGAATATGCTGAAACAGATAATTACTTTGATATATTAGGGTTCACTAATGATTGGTATTATAAGCACCTTGATCAAAGTAATAAGATCACCGCTGTTATGAATCTTGCAGAAGATGCAGAAATACTAACATATGATCAAATTTCAGAAATGGAAAAATGGGATTCTCAAATATCAGATCTAGCCGAGAAATCTTCTAAGGAGATTGAAAATCAGTTAGAAAATATTAGCGCTAAGAAGTTAGATAGATTTAAGAAGTCTATTAAAGAGAAGTTTAGTGAGAATACAAAGGAATAGTAATAACCGTAGCGTTTTTTGGATTAGGGGGCTTTCGCTATGATGATCAAGAGGCTTATCATGATTGGACTTTTAGCTAGTTTCGTCGCAGCATGTAGCAGTCAAGATGAACAAACGACTAATGAACAAAAACCAAAGAACGAAGAACAAGAAACTGTAGCTTCTAAAGATAAATCACCTAGTCAAGAAGAAGGACAGGGTGGTGAAGAAAAGGCTTCTGCTTCAAGCATAGATACGTCTATTTTGGAAGAAGCACCCGAACTACCTGAAACCACACAGGATCTAATAGATCAAAAACAAGGTAAATATGGTGGGGAAGAACCCTATGATGTTGAAGAAAAGATAAAAGAAGATTTAAGTCAATTGGACCCTCTTCCAAAAGATGCCGATGAAGAAACGAAAATGTTGTATCTCAGGTATTTGTATTCTTTGATATCCATGGATTACCCCGATCCGCAAAATACCATAAAAAAATGGGAATATGGCGCATCTGGACACCCAGATTTACCTGATTCAAAGTTTCAGTTTAAAGAGAACTACAACGTTGAAGTTATTTTAGATGCAAGTGGAAGTATGGGAGCCAAGATGGATGGGAAGACAAGAATGCAATTAGCAAAGGAGTCTATACAAGATTTTTTGGCTGCTCTTCCTAAAGAAGCAAACGTTTCATTACGTGTGTACGGTCATAAAGGATCAAGTGCTGATGGTGATAAACAGCTCTCTTGTAATTCGATTGAACAAGTATATTCTTTTCAAAGTTACAACAAAGATCAATTCACCGATGCTTTAAATCAATTTGAGCCTAAAGGGTGGACTCCTATTGCTGATGCATTAAAAGAATCACAAAATACAATGAGTCAATTTGATCAAGAGACCAATACAAACCTCATCTACCTCGTCAGTGATGGGATAGAAACCTGTGGGGGAGATCCTGTCAAAGTGGCTGAACAGTTCTCGAAGTCAGATGCGCAGCCGATTATTAACATTATTGGATTTCAGGCAGATGCCAATGCACAAGAGCAATTGAAGCAGGTTGCACGTGCATCGGAAGGGATTTATACGACCGTAAGAAATCAAAAGGGACTTGAAGAGGAATTCCAACGTGCTAAAGATGTGTTAGAAGAATGGAAAGTTTGGAAAGAAGATGCGTTATCTGACGCTGATGCAGAAGAGGTAGACAATAGCTTTGATATCTTAGAGTTCAAAAATGATTGGGCTTTTACAACTTTAGGTCAAAGTAATGATATTAGCTCTCTCATGTATATTGCTGTAAATGAAGAAATTATTACGTATGATCAACGGTCTGAATTATTGTCTTATGCAGATGAAATAGAAGAGTTAGCTGAGAAGTCTGAAGAAGAGCTTATCAGCAAACTAGAAACTATAAGTGCTGACAGAATAGAAGAATTAAAGAAATCTATTGAAGAGAAATTTAGTGAGAATACAGAGAACTAAAAAGAGATGACTGAGGTGAGGGGGAAGTAAAAATAAGGGTGAGGTGACTCAGGTGAGTAAAGTGATCCAAAAGTTCTTCATTTTCTTTGCGATTGTTTTTGTCACTTTCCAACCGATCCTCGTTCCTGCCGTCTACGCCGTCGAATCATGGTCGGGTGATTCGTGGGAGGGGAACTCCTGGGAGGGAAACCCATGGAACAGCTCAGAACTCCAATGGTCAGGTGAGATATGGGAAGGGAAATCGACAAACGGAGAATATTGGAATGGAGAAGGAACGAACGGAAACGGCTTTCAAGGCGAATATTTTAACGGCGCCTATTGGACGAGTATCCCGTGGTACTTAGAAGGATGGAACGCCAAAGAGTGGAAACAGGCAAGCTTTAATGGATCTGGTAGTCAAGGAACACCTTGGACGAACCCTGCTATTAATGGCTATGGAAGCACACAAGGAACCCCATGGCAGGCAAATGGGTTTAATGGAGGGCTGACACAAGGGAATCCATATGCGCAGGCCGGTTTTGACGGATTAGGGACGCAAGGGGATCCATATGCGCAACCTGGTTTTGTTGGTAACGGCACACAAGGCGCTCCTTATGCGCAACCTGGTTTAGGTCTTTACGGGTATGGAACTAGTGCGCCAGGATCGAGTAGTCCTTTTATGTATGGGCCTTTTAGTACGGTTGGTGGCGCAACTACCAATGAAGATCCGGTGAATGCTAAGTTGCCTTTTGAATATGACGCAACAAAATTCGTAGTGAACGATATAATGATGGGCCAGGCGGGGGTGATGTATGATCTAGCTAACTATCAAGAAGGTAGTTCGAATAGAGCAACGCCTAGTGGGTTTTATAAAAACATTTTGATTAATGGTGTTAAGTTAACAGCAGGAGATAATTCCTATGTAAAGACTGCGGCGAATGCATATGATACTGCTGCCCATGCAAAAGGCGGATATGACGCCTTTCAAACATTTAGAGATGTGAAAAAGATTGAAAACTTTCGAAATGCTGATCTTGCCAGCAGATCTAGAACGTTGTCTGGTGTTTCTCAAACAGCTTTAAATATAAGTAACGGTGCGGTATCTAAATTTAATATTGCTGCAGCTGGGATTGGAGCAGGTTTCTCAGCTATAGAAACAGGTTTTAATACAGCAAAAGCGATTGATGTTTACAATAGTGATGCAAGTAACAGCGAAAAAATAACTGCCACAACAGATGCCACAGCTAGTCTTGGAGATACTTTAATGAATGCAGGAATGGTGGCAACTGCTATCCCTGGAGCTCAAGCAGCTGGTCTGGGAATTGCTGCAGCAGGAGCTGTCTTGTGGTTAGGATCGAAAGGTGTAAAGTTGGTTTCAAGCAACTGGAAAGGCGGTCCTATTAGAACTGCTAAAGAGATTGGAAGAAAAGCTAAAGATAGCGTTGTGAATGCGTACAATAAGGTGAAGGGTTGGTTTTCATAATATCCGAGGCATATAGTTGATTATATGCCCTCCCTTTATTACACCAACTTAAAAGGAATGATAAGATGCATGATCAAAAATTTTTAGACAAAGAAGCAAAAGCTTTAAAAAAACTATTTGAAGACTTTAACATAAGCTCGTTTGCCTATAAATTGAACGGGGATCGTTATTATTATGTTGCCTATGTAAGAGGAAGCAAATTAAAAGGTCAGGCTATTATTTCTACAAAAGGGTCTGTAAGCCAAGAAGAATTTGAACATGTTTTTAATAAACTAACACTTGCGAAGTTACTGACAACTAAGATTGATTCTGTAGGGCAAAGTAGAGCGGCGATTGATATGGAGCCTGTTAAAGAAACTCGAGACTTCTTGAAAACCTGCTTAAACGGTCAGGAGTTAGATTCTGTAGCTAAGATGCATGTTACGAAAGTATTCAATGCGATTCAATCTAATATAGAAATGCAAAATGATTTAGTATCAATATTTAAACAATATGACCGGGATATGGACTCTATTATTAATGAGGTTGGTTTCTTTACTGACGAAGATTTGCAAGAAATGCTAGATGCACTAGCACAAATCGATTATATACAATATACACAGTTATATCATCAATGGAAGATAGCGGAAAATGTAGATGAACTGCTAAATCGATTACCATCACAAGATATTCCTTCTGATATTAGGGTGAATTTGAAAGTGTTGGATTCAAGTAATAAAGACAAATTAGAAAGAGATATGGCTGACATTACGTACAAAGAAGATCAATCTGAACTTACTAAAGAAGAATATACGAATCTTGTAAAAGGTAGATATAGAGGTAATATCTCAAACTTAAATCAAGAAAATATTCCACTAATTCGTAATGAAAACATAGATACTAAATTTCTTATATCTATGTAAACAGATTATATTTATGTGCTCGAAAGATATTGAGAAGGATTGATTTCATGCAAGAAATTCAGCTATTAGAAAAAAAGGCTAAAAGCGATAAGAAACTGTTTGAGAAATATGACCTGAATCCATTTGGTTACAAAGTCAATCAAGCAAAACATTATCTCGTTAGTTATTTTTCTAGGAATCAACTTAAAGGTTTAGCAGTAATTTCGTCATCCGGTTCAGTAAGGCAGGAAGAGTTTGAGCTATCTTTTGAAAAGTTAACCCTGTTAAATGCCTTGGTAAATCAATTAGATAAAGAGGGTAGTAAAAGGGTTAAACTTGAAATGTTTCCTTTTGAGAAGATACGGGATTATCTTCGTATCCATATGGAATCTAGTGACATAGGTGAGGAAGAAAAGAGGTTATCCGAGAGCGTTCTATCCATGATGATGAAAAGTTTGGACATGCAAAAAGAGCTAGTAAATTTATTCGAAAACTATAATAAAAAAGTGGAAGACATCATTAGTGGGAAAGGTTATTTTGTTGATGAAGATGTAGAGGAGATCTTTGAGATTTTCATTCATTTTGACTACACACAATTTCAACAAGTTTCTATGCTTCACAAAAATACTGACACAGTAGATCGGCTTTTAGAGTCGACTCCTAGCAGCAAAATGAATGCAGAGATCAAAGAATACTTATTACAATTTTCTAGTTCTGAAAAGCAAAATATGAAACAACAGCTTGAAAAAGTTGCGTATGTGGAAAATCAAGATGAATTACCAGAGGAGAAGTATAAAGAGGTAGTCAGAACATCTTTCTTGCAAAGGGTCGAAAGTTTAAATAACAAGAATAGAAAGCTGATTAGAAACAACGTTAATTAGTTTTTTACAGCGTGTTATAAGAAAAAAAGCCTCAAATAAAAGGAGTTTGCTATGGATAAGCCCATTCGATTTACGTGGGAACTGTATACAGGGAAGATCGAACAAATCCTACTATTAGTGGTTTGTACTACGATTCCCTTGTTGTTGATTCACTCATTTGCGACCAATTATATATACGCCATCACCCCTCAGCTCACACCGCTGTATTCGTTTGGGGATATCTATTATGCACTGCTGACTATATTGCTGTACCTATGGGCACAAGTGCCATTTATCCGCCTGGCGTATAACGAATATGTTGGGGAGGAGAAAGGTGTTGGGGATGCCTTGCTTCAGTTTATGCTTCAGGGCTTTACCGTCTTTGTCTTTGCGGTGATCACAGCCATTGTAACGACGATTGGGTTTATGCTGTTCATTATCCCTGGTTTGTTATTGTTATCTATTGCTTTTCCCATTCCTTACGTGACGATGTTTGATGGTAAACCAATTCACAAGTCTCTCCGTGAAGGATTTCGTCTAGGGAGGAAGCACCTCCTTAAAATCTTCGGGTTGTTGACGTTTGTTGGATTTGTGGAGCTAGTCGTAGGCATCCTGATTACGCTTTGGATTTTTAACATTACCTCATCCTTTGCGGCGCAGATGGTCACTCAAATGGCGTTGAACGTGATCATCTTTCCATTCTTTATTATTCTCATGTCCTCGTTCATGATTAAATGGCGTGAAGGACAGCGTGTCATCGAAGTGGAATCACAGGAGGCGTAGCGTATGATCAAACGATTTAATCAGTTAAGAAAAGAAGATGGATCAGCGACAATTGAGTTCTTGGGCATCGTTCCGCTTGTATTCTTACTCATTCTTATCTTCTGGCAGTTCGCGGTCGGGATTCATGGCATCATTGTGGCCCAATCAGCAGCCAATGAATATGCAAAGGTGTACTCTGTTACAAAGAACGCGTCAGAAGCAAGGGCTGCAGCTGATGAGATTATGTCAACAGCTAGTGATTCCATTAGTTACTCGGCTAACGTCAGTGGAGGTAAAGAGTTTAAGGTGGATCTGCAGCTTCAGATTAGCTTCGTCATTTTACCTGACGCATTATTCGGTAGCGGTGAACCAACTGTGTCTTACTCCACTTCAGCAAGAGGCAGGGTAATCGAATGAAACATCTAAAAGAAGAGGATGGGAGTATTACGATCTTTGTGATTGGAATCCTTGCGTTAATGATGGTGCTGTTTGTTTTCGTTATGAATCTATCAAGTGTTCTTGCTGTTAAAGAACAAGCGAACACTACTTCACAGCAAGCTAGTTTAGCGGCAACGAGTGTTCTTTATGAAGAAGTGCAAAACCTGATTGATGACTATGAAGAAGATACATTCGAAGGGAAAGTGAACGCATTCTTTGAGGAGTTTGATGAAAAAGTTGAAGAACGTAAAGATGATTTACGGCGCAATGGTTCCTATGCAGAATGGACGAACCATGAGCTGCGCTTAGAAGCTATCGATCAAGTGATTGAAGAAGAATTAGACAAGTCTGCGTCACGAGCAAAGTTACGAGAGTATTTCGATGACGAAATGGATGAGATCATAAGGAAAATGAGACAAAAAGCCAAAGCGTCTATTTCAGCTAACGGAGGTTCATTGGAGGAAGCGGAGATGAAGGTCGACAACAATCGCATTTATGTTCGAGCTTCCAATGAGTTTCAGTCAACTGGATTTAAAAGAGTTCTAGCTGACCTAAAAGAAAACATATTCCGTTCATCAGCTGGACCGAAAATAGATTTCCTTTCTGATATTTGGGGGAGCCGAGACAAAACGCTAGGTTTATAGGAGGGCTTCACATGAGTGCTCAAAAGAGGAAGAAGGAAAAGAAGATTAATCGGATTTACATTGCGTTGATGGTGTTCTTTTATGTGATTTATGTTCCTGTCTCTGTCGCTGGCTGGTTAGGGGGAGATGAAGGATTCCCCATTACTGCAGTTACGGTTGGGATTGGGTTGCCGATTATGAGGAGTACACATTTGAATCGTTTGCGGGAGCAGAGCTAGATGCATACTACGGAAGAGAACATGAAGCTTCAACCTTTGTGTTCTCTTTTTTAAATTCTCCAGCCCTATACAGGACGAGGGCACGATCCCTCCTGAAAATTTTTCTTGCCAAAACCGAAAAAATGCTTATAATTAAATAAGTCGGAACTCGAGATATTTTGTCGAATTCCATGCACACTAGGCTGCCAACACAAGAGGATCCCTCTACCTGAAGCGGCTTTTTTTCTGCCTAAAAAAGTCGTTTTTAACGAATTACCTTTCCATATTTTTGAAGTTTAACTTCCGCGAGAACTCTACCCTACATTTACAGAGTTACCCTATACGAGAGAAAGACAATAACAACATAAAAGGAGCGTGGGTAAATGACAGTTTGGGATTTAGCGATTGATTTAGGTGTCATTTCCGTATTATTACTAATTGGCGTGGTGTTACGTGCCAAAGTTACATTTATGCAAAAATTATTTATTCCAGCAAGTATTACAGCGGGGGTTTTAGGACTGACCTTTGGACCAAATGGGTTTGATCTTCTGCCGTTTAGCGATATGGTTTCTTCTTATCCAACAGTTTTAATTGCCGTCATTTTTGGTGCTATTCCAATTGGAGCGGCTAAAGTTCAGTGGAAGAAAACCTTCGGACGTGTTCGGAACATGTGGGTATATTCCATGCTACTTACGCTACTTATGTGGGGCGGTGGAGCATTTATTACGTACCTTCTGATTGCCCGAGTGTCGGATGTTCCAGATGGTTTTGGTTTAATCTTAGGTGCTGGTTTCCTTGGGGGCCATGGCACAGCAGCGGCGATTGGAGAAGCGTTTAGTGGACTAGGCTGGGAAGAGGCGACAGACCTCGGGTATACATCAGCTACGATTGGACTTGTTGCTTCCATACTAGGCGGACTATTGTTAATTAAGACAAATACAAAGAAGAAGCAAACAAATTTTATTTCAGACTTTAGCGACCTGCCACAAGAGTTACGTACAGGACTTGTGAAGAAAGACAAGCGTGTGGCTTCAGGTGAAGATACGGTATCTAGCAATACGGTAGATCCGTTATTTTTCCACATTGCTATTTTAGGAGTTGTGGTATTAGGTAGCTTCTATTTAAAGACAGGAATTGAAACTTTGTTCCCGCAAGTGAGTATCCCGCTATTGAGTCTATCCTTTGTGGTCGGTCTCATGATCCAAATGGTGTTGAATGGCACTCGAACGAATGAATATGTGGATAAGCGTATTATTGACCGTTTAAGCGGGACAGCTACAGATTTAATTGTCATCTTTGGTATGACCTCTATTAACTTAGCGGTAGTAGCTTCATATTTATGGCCACTATTAGCTTTAATGGTGTTTGGTGTCATTTGGGCATATTGCATTTTCCGTTTTATCGCACCACGCGTGTTCCATCAGCATTGGTTTGAGAATGGGATCTTTGGCTGGGGTTGGAGCACAGGAACGGTAGCGATGGGAATTGCATTACTGCGCATCGTAGATCCTAAATCAGAGAGTACGACGCTTGATGATTATGCTCTAGGTTATGTAGGCATGATCCCAATTGAAATCTTAATTATTGCGCTTGGGCCTGTTATGGCAATGAGTGGATTTGGTTTAGTTTTCTCCCTTGTTTTACTAGGTGGGAGTCTACTTATATTAGCTGTTTCCTCAAAAGTTGGCTGGCTTGTTCGGACTCCAAAATTATATGTACCGAATCAAGATTCGAAAGTTTCTTAGGGTAGAATAACATTGTAAGACGATTACCACATGGTAATCGTCTTTATTTATTATATATAATTTAGTACCTTGCATTAATCAGTACTGCATGATAACATAATATCCATAATATAGAAACTATGTTAAAAATAAGATAAGAACACAGGAGGACTGTGTATGAATGTTCAATTTAAAAAGGGAGCGTTAGAGCTATGTGTTCTAGTTTTAATCTCGAAAAAAGATCAGTACGGTTATGAATTAGCACAAAATATTTCTAACTATATAGTCATTGCTGAAGGGACGCTTTATCCATTATTAAGAAGACTTACCAAGGATGAGTATTTAGATACTTATATGGCACCATCAAGCGAGGGGCCAGCTCGTAAGTATTATGCAATTTCAGAAAAAGGAATGCAAAGAATGGAATTATTAATAGTTGAATGGGAAGGTTTCACTCTTTCAGTAAACAAATTGTTGGGAAGCGTCAGGGGGGATGAACAATGAGGAAAGAATCATTCTTAGTTAAATTGAAAAAAGAGTTAAACCCTTTACCAGAAGATGAGAAATCTGAAGTTATTCTTGATTTTGAAGAGCATATTGATATAGGAATAAAAGAAGGAAGAAGTCAAGAAGACGTTATTCATGAACTAGGCGATCCAAAAACGATTGCTAAAGAACTAATTGCCGATTTCAGATTAGCTCATGCAGAAAAGGATCATTCCTTACTAAATATCATGAGAGCTTTATTAGCAACTGTAAGTCTTAGTTTTTTTAATGTAATTATAGTGTTAGGGCCAGCCTTAGGTATTTTGGGAATATTTTTAGGTCTTGGCGTTGCATCAATTGCACTCGCCTCTTCTCCGATTATTTATATCTTTTTGCTCATCTTCCAAGCCCAAACAAATGTTGTATTAGATTTCTTCATTTCTATGACATTAGGTAGTATTGGAATTTTACTCTTTATTGGACTCTGGCATTTAGGCAAAAGATTGTATAGCTGGATTTTACGATATTTAAAATATAATTTGATGGTTATTAAGGGGGAATAGGTATGAAAAAGGCAGTAATGATTTTACTTTCAATTTTAACAGTTGGGGTGGTAGGTATCGTGATATCAATTACGACAATGGATGTATTTGGGGCTAAGTCACAAGAGGTTCAGAGTTATGAAGTAAGCCAATTTGATCGAATCAATGTCTCAGCAACATCTATGAATGCTATGGTAGTTAGTGATGAAACGGATAACATTCAAGTTCTAGTTGAAGGAAATGTACGTGATGCTGAAAAAGATCAAGCTTTTATTGATGTGATTGAAGAGGATCAGTCGCTTACAATTAAGCAAAAAGAGCGGGAAAATAAAATTTCATTATTTTCTTGGGGGAAAGGGAAAGATTTACAAGTTACGGTGAAGATTCCACAAAGAAAGTATAGTGATCTCTCCGTTGAAACTACTTCAGGAGATATTAAAGTTGAAAAAACAGATGCCACAAAAGGGAGTTTTAAGTCTACTTCAGGGGGGGTTGATTTAAAGAATAATTCCTTTGAAAATGAACTATACGTTAAGACGACAAGTGGAGATGTATTGGGAGAGAACAACGTTGTCTCAAACGGTACATATGAAACTACTAGTGGATCGATCGATAATAAAGGAGTCAAGGGAGTTTCTCATCAATATAAAACCACTTCAGGGGATGTTCGTTTATCAAATGATGCTGAGGTGAAGAACATAAATATTGAGTCGACAAGTGGAGATGTAGCAGTCTCCTATAGTGAAATCCCTGCTTCATTATCTCTGGACTTTGAGGCATCCTCAGGTGATCCTAAAATAAACCTTGATGACATGCTATTTGAAGAAAAATCAGATCATATGGCTCTAGGGCGTATTGGTGATGGTGAAGCGCAAAACTTAAAAGTCCGAACGAATTCGGGGGATTTCACATTAGAAAAGTAATTCTGGATAATTCATTTACTAAATTAACCATTTATAGTATGTTTATTATAGAACGATTCTTCGTTTGTTTGTATGTTGGAGTGATTGAATGAAGCAAATGATAACATTGACCCAACACTCTCAATTAAAAGCACTTAGTGATCCGTTACGTGCTGAGATGATGGTTCAGCTAATCGAGAGAAAGTATACTGGTCAGCAATTAGCAGACAAATTCGATTTATCAAGAGCAAAAATGCATTATCATTTAAAGATATTAGAAAAAAATGATTTAATTGAGGTAGTTAGCACCGAAGAAAAAAACGGAATTATGCAAAAATTTTATAGATCTGTTTCTAAAGGGTTTACTCCTGCATCCGAGTTGTTACCACATGTCGAAGAGATAAACGAAAGCTTTAGGCAAATATTGGTTCAATTAACGGAAAGAACAAAGGACTATATTTATTCAGCTCCAGAAGATGCATTCGAGGTAAAGAAAACGGGAGAAGATCCATCCGAATGGAATTTCATTGGTTCGACCTGGATTGTTTCTGCAAAAGAAGAGGAATTTCAAAGTTGGGTTAGAAAGTATTTTAAGCTTATGGAAGAATTAAGAAGTTTGTCCTCAGAGGCCGAATCAGATCCTGGCTACAAAGATTATTATATTTCAACAATGGCGTTTAAAGTATCCGAGAAGAAAGAATAGTATAATTTTATAAAGACTTGCTGGTAGATAAGCAAGTCTTAAATTTTTGCAACACGGTCAAAAAAACCTGACCGTCAATATAAGGGGGAAAAAAGATGAAGGAGATATTTAGAAATAAGAGTTTTTTGTTATTATTCTTGGGAAGAATTATAACAAACATTGGCGATAGTATCTATTACGTAGCGGCAATGTGGTTAGTTTATGATCTCAGTGGAAGTACTTTTTACACAGGGTTAGCTGGTTTTTTAATATTAGCACCTAAAGCTCTACAGTTCTTAACAGGTCCTTTCGTTGATCGATGGAGAATTAAAAAAACGTTAGTGACTACCCAAGTGCTTCAGTGTGTGCTCATATTAATTATTCCAATCTCGTATCTAGGTGGTTTCTTATCTGTACCGTTAATTTTAATTCTTATGCCCATTATTGCCATGATTGAAGAATTTGCGTATCCCACTCAAAGTAAAGCACTACCTTTGATTTTGGATAAAGAACAACTGGTTAAAGGGAATTCACTCTTTGCATTTGCTTACCAGGGTATTGATATTGTGTTCAATGCTCTTGGAGGAATATTAGTAGCTCTTATGGGAGCTGTGACCCTTTTTTGGATTGATTCCATCACCTTTGCTATCACTTCATTACTATTTATGTTTTTAAGAACTCCTCACACCACGACTGTTCAAAATCTCACCACTAAACCTTCTATAAAAGCAAGTGTAAAGACTTATTTCCAACAATTAAATGAAGGGTTTTCTATCGTTTTTAGATCTCTCTATATAACTATTTTGCTAGGCGCCGTCGCAGCAAATTTTGCTATAGGTATTACAATGTCCATTCTTCCAGATTACGCAAATGAATTAGGGGGAGTAGAGTTATATGGATTATTACTTGCTGCTGTTTCTGCTGGTACATTGATTGGCGCTTTAGGCGGGGGGATTCTAGGAAAGTATCGTGTTGGGAAGTCAGTGATTATTTGCTTTACTGCTGGTTCTCTATTCTGGTTCGCGTCAGGATTTATGCCATGGACATGGTTAACCATTACAATGTTTGGCATTGCTTGGATTCCTATTGGAGCAATCAATGTCTTGTTTATGGCTGTCACTCAATCCGTCGTGCCAAATGAAAAGTTAGGGAGAATATCTTCTGTAATACAAAGTGTTAGTGTAGTAGCTATGCCGATAGGTTCTTTATTAGGGGGGATCACTGCCGACTTATGGGGAAGTAAAATAGTCTTTACTTCAGCTCCGATAGGAGTATTATCTATGGCAATAATATGGTTTATCCTTCCTTCTTTGAAAGGATTGCCTAGGGCTGATGAGATTGATGCAGGAACTTTCAACTTATCTTCTACTAATAAAGAAGTTCAAGAGACCCATGCTTAAACAATTTATAAAGCTTCTTCTCCTTGCGATGGAGAAGAAGCTTTTTTTTTAATCTATAGTGAAATCCATGAAGACTTTGTTTCATAGTTGAGTACAAAAGTCCTTAGTGTACGTAATAGCTGTGGTTTTTCAGTATCTAGTAAATATTGTTCAGTACTAAGTATAATATACTATGAAAACGATATGTTTAATTTCGTATTTAAATGATGAGAGGATATTGCTAAATATAAATGGACTAATAATACTTTTGGTTTAGCCTTCTTAAAAGGAATGAAGACTCTAATTGTATGCTGCTTGGTTAAAACAGTATATTTTTAGAAAATATTTCAAAATGAGTAAAAAGTCCTCGTGATATGATTTAGAACCTTATTCTACCAATTGTATTGTAAAAAAAGTTAACCGTTTAAATGGATCAAAAGACCTAAAATCACCTTAGGGTGAATTGCAAATATTTTACTACTGTGCTAATTTTACTAGCGTAGAAATTGATGAAAAATAAAAAAATCGAAGCAGGGGGTCAATATGGATATAGCTAATAAAAATATTCATAAGCGTCAAATGTTAGAGAAAAAGCTAGCTCAATTGGCAAAAGCAAAAAAACAATCCTCTCGAATTCCTATTCGTAAAAATGGTGAACGAATCAAACTCTCCTCAGCGCAAGAGAGAATGTTGTTTATGAATCTTATGAGTCCTGAATCAAACGCATACAGAATTCCAGAAGCGTATAAGTTGACTGGATCTTTAGATCTTGAGAGGTTTGAGCAATCATTGAACAAGATCATTGAAAGGCACGAGATTCTAAGAACACAATTTACCCAAGTTGAAGAAGGTCCCTATCAAGTCGTTAAGCCGTTCCAAAAAAAAGACTTATCAGTTACAGAATTATACCATCTGCCTTTAAACCAAAGAGTTCAGGAAGCTGAAAAGGCAATACTTCATAAGACAAATAAAACCTTTGAATTATTGGACGTTGACTTGTGGGAATATGAATTAATAGAAATCAAAGAAGACGTTCATGTGTTTTATATTAACTTTCATCACAGTATTGCAGACGGTTGGTCATTGGGAGTTTTTTGGAATGAATTATGTGATTTTTATAATAACGGTTTAGTAAACGAAGCTCTGGAACTTCCAATTCAGTATGGGGATTATTCAAATTGGGAGAGGAGTGATGAAAATGAAATCCAAGTTCGTAAGCATTTAGCTTATTGGAGAGAAGAGCTAAAAGATAGTTCTCCCACTAAATTACCGAGTGATATTGAACCTAGCAACGATTTTAGCGATGGGATTTCCTGTTTAGAAGTACCTTTTGAATTGCAACAAAAAATTGAAGAAGAATGCAAAAAATACAATGTGACTCCATATACTTATCTTTTTGCTGTGTATAATATCTTGCTTTATAAGTATTCGCATAGTTTAGATATTATCGTTGGTACGCCAGTTTCAGGACGAGATGTGAGTGAGGTCCAAAACCTTATTGGATTATTCGTCAATACTTTAGCCATTCGCATGGAAATTAAAGAAGATGAGACGTTTGATCACCATCTTTTTAAATTGAAAGAGAAGATATTAAAAGGAATGGATCACCAAGGGGTTCCATTTAATAGAGTGGTCAAAGAACTAAAGCCAACTAGAGATATTTCAGAACATCCATTTTTTCAAACTACTTTTACCTATCAATCTTCAGTTAAAGAATCTTTAACTTTAAATGGAATAGCAAAAGAATCATTAGAGTTAACCAACGATGGATCAAAGTTTGACTTTAGTTTTTTTGTATTAAAAGAAAACGAACAACATATGAAAATCCTCTCAGAATATAAAACCTTCCTTTACAACAAGAGCACGATTGAACAGTTCATGAATCAATACATACATTTGATAGAAACTATTATCCACAATCCTCATGTACCTGTTCGTTCGTTGTCTATACTTTCCAAAAAAGAGCAACAAATTATAGACAAGAATACTAAAAATCAATGGAGTATTCCTGCTTTTCAATCAATCCCTAAATTATTTGAATACCAAACTCAACTTCACCCAAATGATATTTCTGTTCGTGAGCATGATCAATCTTATTCCTATAAAGAGATAAACAAGCAGTCGGATGCTCTTGCGAACCACCTTCTTCAATTAGGGATAGAAAGTGAAGAATTCGTAGGCGTTTATTTAAAGAGATCTAAAGATATGATCGTAAGTATCTTAGGAATTATGAAGGCTGGTGCGGCTTATGTTCCTTTGGATCCAGCTTATCCTGAAGACAGATTGAAATACATGGTTCAAAAATCAAATATTCGGTATGTCATTAGTCAAGCGGGGCAACACGAAGAGTGGTCAAATGTTGAGAGTATCAGCATCAATTCCATTGGAAGATGTAATCAAGCCGTTGAGCCTGTTTCTATTCGTCCTAATCAAGCAGCCTATATGATATTTACTTCGGGTTCCACGGGGAAACCTAAAGGGGTTGTAATTGAGCACTCAAGTTTAATTAACTTAGTATTTGCTCAGAATAAAATGTTAGATATAAAACCTGAAGATCGTATTATTCAGTTTGCATCTATGAGCTTTGATGCATCGATGTGGGAAATTTTTATGGCGTTAGGAAATGGCGCTACCTTATGCTTATTGCCAGACGATTTTAGAAACTTGGACCGAGATATTATTGAGTTACTTAACCTATACGAAATAACGATTGGAACTTTCCCCCCTTCATTCTTAATGAATATTCATCCAAACGATTTACCTTCCCTAGAAAAAGTAGTCGTGGCGGGGGAGAAGTGTCCTGTATCTCTAGCGGAAAAATGGTCTACCTCAAAAAGGTTTTGGAATGCATATGGCCCATCGGAGACAACGGTATGTGCGACAGCTTATGAATTCCTTGGTGGAGACAAAATTCCAATAGGGAAACCGATAGCCAATACTGAAGTGTACGTTTTTGATTCGAATTTTAATCAGGTACCGATTGGAGTTCCAGGAGAATTATATATAGGTGGAGACGGTTTAGCACGGGGATATTGTAATGATCGTGAAAAGACTGAAGCTGCTTTTCATTTCGTTCATACAACATCAGGAAAAAAAAGATTATATAAAACTGGTGATCTAGTCATGTTTAATCAGTTAGGTGAGTTGGAGTTTATAGACCGTGTCGATCAACAAGTGAAGATTAACGGTCACAGAGTTGAATTGGGTGAAATAGAAAATTGTTTAATGCAAATGAAAGAAATCGTTCAAGCCGTAGTTTTATTTGAAAAAAATCAAAACAAGCTCTATGCCTATTATGTAGCCAATGCAGGGACAGAAGTTGACCATACAGCTATAATTCAAACACTCAAAAAACAACTACCAATTTATATGATTCCATCTGCTCTTCATCGAATTGACTCGGTTCCGCTTACACCAAATGGAAAAGTGGATAAGAAACAGTTAAGTCTTACCCGCATAAGTAGTGAAAAAACAGTGCCACCTATAAGTCAAGTAGAAGAGGCAACATCAAAACAAATTATGATTATGAACATAATGAGCCAAATTTTAAATAAAGAAGTGGGGCCGACAGATAACTTTTTTGACCATGGAGGGGACTCGCTCCTGATTTTAAAAGTGATTAATAAATTAAGAGAACAAGGATATGTTGTAACACCAAGAAATTTTTATAAGTTTCCTACACCGGTGTCCTTATCTAATCATGTAAAAGAATCGGAAGATAAAGTCCTATCAACACCTATTTTAACAGGGGAATTCGAACTCTCTCCTATACAGAAGTGGTTTTTTCAGCAAAATATTACTGATGAGCACCATTGGAACTTCTCATTAAGTTTTGATATTTCATATGACCTATCTATGGAAGACTTGCGACAGGTGATTAGAAGGTTGCTCATGCAACATGATGCACTTCGTCTTGCTTTCCCGAGAGTAGATGGGAAAAGGACTACACAAGAGTATAAAGCTGTAGATGATATCCCAATTATCTTTCACTCTATTTCTGAAGAGGATCAATTTACACAGGTTGTTCAAAATCTTGAAGAGTACTATCAATCTACACTTAATCTCGAAAATTATGTATTTAAGTCCGTATATATAACAGATAGGAATGGCAGTCACTCCAATCGTTTAATGCTGATTATTCATCATTTAGTGACGGATTGGTTATCAGGTTCTGTGTTGGAAGAAGACCTAAGAAAACTTTTAAAACTGCAGCGTAATGGTGCAAGTATTGAGCTACCGCCAAAAGCTACCTCTTTTGAAGAGTGGGTTCGACAATTACACACTTATAGTCGCTCTGAAACGCTCATAGATGAAAGAAGTGGCTGGCAAGAAATCACTAACGAGATTCGCTTTCAGCCTAAACTACCAGTAGATTGGAACGGGGCTAATCTTAGGAATTCCACTAGTCGGGTCGAAATAGTTCTTGATGAGTCTACCACGGCTAGTTTATTAAAGAATAGTAAAGAGGAGTTCTCAGCAACGATGGAAGCAGTGCTGTTAGCTAGCTTGGTTAAGGTGCTGAACAAATGGACAAAAAACAACCAAGTCGCAATCCATATGGATAGTCATGGTCGAGAGGACTTGTTTGATGATGTAGAAATCTCTAGGACGATTGGTTGGTTTACGAATATCTATCCATTATTAGTTGAGGTGAAGCCTGACTTTACGGTTAAGGAAACTGTAGCACGAGTGAAAGAAAATATGAATCTGATGAGAAACAATGGGCTTGGTTATGGCGTTCTACATTATTTAACTGACCTATTAGGTCCTCATGATCCAACACCAGAAATCTTATTTAACTTTTTCGGGCAAGATTACCAACAAAAGTCAGAAGACTCTGTCGATGATGGTGTGAAAAGTGTTCCACAATGTACAGGTTCATTAAACAGCCCTAAGCAAGAGCGTCTGCATACTTTTGAGATTTTAGGAGCGGTTAGGGAAGGCCGATTGTGCTTGGCCTGGCAATATTCTTCTAATCTTCATAAAAGGGAAACAATCGAAAAGTTAACGCAATCACTAAAAAGCAACCTTATACAAATTTCTAATAAAACAAGCACTCTTGTATAACTAGCTGATTCAATTAAGAGAGAGGGAGATGGAGATGTATCAAAGGGATACCTCTGCCTTGGAGTCAAATGACACCAAGGCAGAGATGGATTTTAAATCGATCATAGACGTATTCATAGAACAAGTTCAGCGGACACCAGACGCTGTGGCCATTAAAGATACTGACTTTTCTATTACTTATAAGGAATTGGATTGCAAATCAAACAAAGTTGCGGTTCAACTTCGTAAAGCTGGGGTTCGAGAAGGTGAAATAGTCGGTACCTTGATGGAACGTTCTATTAATTTGTTTACTACTTGGATTGGGATTCTTAAGGCAGGTGGAGGCTATTTACCAATAGATCCAGATAATCCTGGAGAGAGAATACAGTACATACTAGAGGATTCTGAAATTAAGTACTTAATTTCAAATAAGAAGAATGCTAATACAATAGAAAAAGATTCTATTACAACCCTAAATATCGAAAACATGATAGATCATGCTGAGTCTGTTGACTACGTGGCAGATGTTGCTGGAGATACCGAACGTCTAGCTTATCTTATCTACACCTCAGGTTCTACAGGTAAACCTAAAGGTATATCTATACCTCAAAAAGGTGTGTTAAGGGTTACTAAAGATGCAGACTATATTCATATATGCTCCGAAGATAAGATGGCGCAATTGTCGAATGCTTCATTTGATGCGATTACTTTTGAAGCCTGGGGGAGTTTGTTAAACGGAGCCCAACTAATTATCGCCCCAAAGGAGATTATTTACTCACCAGTAGAATTATGTGAGTGGTTGCATGAACAACAAGTTTCTATAATCTTTGTAACGACCGCTTTGTTTCATAAGATCTCACAAGAGGCTCCTGAAGGGTTGAAAGGTCTTCGTTACGTATTATTCGGGGGAGAAGCGTGTCATTCGCATTGGGTTTATAATGTTTTGCGGAAAGGAGCTCCTGAGCATTTGTTACATGTTTATGGGCCCTCAGAGTGTACAACGTTTGCAACATCTTATGAAGTTTTACTTGATCATCAAGGAGAGAATAACGGCATTCCTATAGGTAAAGCTATTACACGGACTGAGTTGTATGTTGTAGACGAAGATATGAATCTTGTTCAGCCTGGCGAAGTTGGGGAACTATTACTGGGTGGAGACGGACTTGCGTTTGGTTACCACAATCGACCTGAGTTAACAAAAGAAAAATTTGTGAGATCCCCATTTAATAATAATGGAAAAGATGGGGTCATTTATAAGACTGGGGACTTGGTAAGATCCCTGCCAAGTGGAGATATACAGTACGTAAATAGAATAGATAACCAGGTGAAAGTAAGAGGGTTTCGCATTGAGTTAGGTGAGATTGAAGCAGCGTTTAAACAACTCTCCTATATAAAAGATGTAATCGTATTATTAGACCAGGACTCCAATGGAGAGAAAAGATTAAGTAGTTATTATAGTTTAAAACCGAATGAACATATTTCTAAAAAGCAAGTTATCGATGAACTGAAAGATAAACTTCCATATTACATGCTTCCTGCTTTGTTAAAAGAGATAGAATCATTCCCATTAAATGCCAACGGAAAGATTGACAAACATAAATTACCTAAACCGGTTCCTGAGGATTTTCATATCGAAGATTATGTTGCTCCAGCTAATGAGTTAGAACGAGTGTTAGCTAATATATGGGAAGATGTTTTAGGAACACAAAAAATTGGTGTAAGGGACGACTTCTTTCAGATTGGTGGACACTCATTATTAGCCACACAAGTATTATCAAGAATTCGAAGTGAATTTAATAAAGAGATCAGTTTTGCCAAGTTCTTCACAAATCCAACTATTTCAGGATTAGCAAGTTATATAGAAAGCGTTCGTTATGAAATTAATGAGGAAATGATAGGGAAGTTCTTAAGGGAAGATCAACATTACCCTCTCTCGCTAGAACAAAAGCGATTGTGGTTCATGAACCAATATAATGATGAAGACCTTTCTTATATTATTTCGTTTCTTTATCCATTACAAGTACAAATCGATGCGGATAGGTTGGAGCAATCCCTCCAATTATTAATGAAAAGGCAAACTTCATTGCGAACGGTTTTCAAAAGTCATGATGGGATCCCTTACCAGGAAGTGTTGAAGAATTTAAGTATTCTTCTAGAACACATTGAATTGAAGACACAAGGTGAAGAAGATAACAAAGTGGAAATGGCTAATTTGCTTAAAGAGTATAGTGAGAATTCATTTGATTTGGATAAGGGTCCGTTGATAAAGGTCTTCCTTTTTCAAGGTAACTCCAAATTTCATCTAGGTGTTTTGGTTCATCACATTATTTTTGACGGTTGGTCAGAACAGATCTTCATCAATGAATTGAATGAGATTTATCAATCTATAGAAAGTAATCGCTCCTTAGCGTTAGAGCCATTATCTATTGATTACAAGGATTACTCTATGTGGCAAAATACTCTGAAAGAAGAAAGATTAGATGAACAGTTATTATTTTGGAAAGAGAAGCTAAAAGGTGAACTTCCAGTTTTAGAGCTGCCTAGCGAAAATGATAGGAAATCAATAACCACAAATGGAGATAGTATTCATTTCGAGCTTCCGAAGGATCTCGAACATAAAGTAAAACGCTTTAGTCAAATAGAGGGCGGCACACCTTACATGACTTTATTAGCCATTTTTAAGGTGTTGCTTTCTCGTTATACTGAGCAAAGCGATCTTATCGTAGGTACATCCGTTTTAGGTCGTCCAAAGAAAGAACTAGAGAACTTAATAGGTTTTTTCGTAAATACTGTTGCAATTCGTTCAACCGTACAGAATGATAGACGGTTTAAACAGTATTTCAGTGAGCTTAAGCAATCATGCTTGGAAGCTTTCTCTAATCAAGATATACCATTTGATAAGCTAGTTGAGGAATTGCAGCCTGAACGCTCCGAAAGTCATACACCAATCGTTCAGGTGATGTTCAATTATCATGCCTTCACATCAAGTCAATCTGGCAATGATTTAATAAGGGATCATCTGCCCCTCAGTAAATCACATACGAAGTTTGACATGACACTGAGCTTTACTGAAAAGACAGATCACCTATTAGGAGAACTGGAGTTTAAAACCGACCTTTTTACAAACGATCAAATGCAAACCTTCATCAAGCATTATATGAACTTGGTAAACGAAATATTGGAAGATACAGAACAACTTATTCAAGACGTAAAATTTATCGATCAGAACGAAATAGACGGATTAAAACAAGATGATTCAGGCCCAGTGACTTATGGGAAGAAAAACATTTTCACCTTGTTCAAGGAAAGAGCATATGAACAGTTAAACGAAATAGCTCTTGAAGTTGGAGAAACGACTATGACTTATGAGGAGCTCTTAAATCGTACTGAGATCGTAGCACATTTTTTAAGGCAACAGGGTATTACACCACGCGATGTAGTTGGAATTCATGCTGATAAAAGCATCCATACGGTCATTTCAAAATTAGCTGTATTTAAAATAGGTGCTTGTTTGCTGCCTATTGACGTGAACTTTCCTGGGGTAAGAAAGAAGCATATGATTCAAACTACTCCTCCGAAGCTGATTATAGTAAATGCACAAACGAAGGACATGGAGCGTGTGTGGGAAGGTCCGCTTGTAAATGTTGAAAGGATAGAGAATAGCGGGAATGAAGGGCAAGTAATAGAGGAAGAGTCTATAGATCATTGCGAGGATGCTTATATTATCTACACTTCTGGATCTACAGGAAAGCCCAAAGCTGTAATAAATGGACAACAAGGGATCTTAAATTATAGAGATTTCATGAAGAATGAATTAAGTGTAAGTAACAGAGATACCGTTCTTCAACTCGCTTCTTTTTCTGTAGATGGTTTTATGCGGGATCTAATCATACCCTTAACCTTAGGATCAAAAGTCATCATGGTTTCTGAAGATCAAAAAAGAAATGCAAAGAGCTTAATGGATATAATCCAGACCAAAGAGATTACTTGTATTCTTAGCCTTGTTCCTTCCTTTTTAAGTGTTTTCTTAGACATTACCCATCTCAAAGCAAGAGATACGCAAACACTGAGATTAGTTCTGTCAAGCGGTGAACATTTAAGTAGGAAAGTCATAGATAAATTCTATGATCGCTTTCCTGGAAACGTACAATTGTTTAATTTGTATGGGCCAACAGAATGTACATTAACGACTACGTACAAACTTGTAAGTTCTAGTCAACAAAATAGTAATAGTGTAGGTCGTCCTATTCAGAATATGAACGTCTATATCTTAGATCAACAATTAAATCCTGTACCTCCGGGAGTTGTTGGTGAAATCTATATTGGCGGAATCGGGGTAGCTCATCGCTATCATGATCCTGACAAAACAAAAACTCACTTTATTTCTAATCCGTTTAACTGTGAAGGTATGATCTATAAGACTGGAGATAAGGGCTGTCGATTAATGAATGGGGAAATTGGTCTTAAAGGCAGAACAGATCGACAAGCTAAGATTCATGGCTTCCGTGTAGAATTAGATGAAGTTGAGAGAATTATGGAACAAGCCCCAGGAGTAAAGAGAGCCTTTGCTGTCGTAGAAAAAAACTTAGATGACCATAATAATTTGGAGTCCTTCGTTTTTCCAGTAGACAAGGGAGCATTTAATATAGAAGCGATCTATGAGTTTATGATGGAACAAGTTCCAAGTTACATGGTTCCAAACGCCATCCATTGCTTGAGAGAAATTCCTCTTACTCCTAATGGGAAAGTAGATAGAAATAAATTGAATGAAAAGACGCTCACTCTTTCTTCCATACACGAGGAAGATCTTAATCTGACGTCAACCGAGCAATCTATTATCAATATTTGGGCGAATGTATTAGACCGGCATGAGATCGGTGTTTTCGATAATTTCTTCTATATAGGCGGACATTCGATTTTGGCTATGAGGATCTTATCGTTCATCCAAAAGGAATTTAACGTAGCTATTCCAGTAAGTACATTTTTTGTGAAGCCCACGGTTCGCTTACTCGCAAAGGAAATCGATAATCAAATAGGAAGTGAACAACAAGCTTATGTACGCCCATCAATACGTAGGGTTTCTAGAAACAATGATTACTACAGGGGGAAGTAATGTGGATATGAATAACGGAGATGTAAACGCAGGTACACATAATGTAATTGATCTTCCAATGTCATATAGTCAGCAACGACTATGGTTTCTTCAAGATTTCGATAAGAAGATGACGGCTTATAACATTCCATTCATGCTTACTTTTAATGGAGCATTAGATGAGAAGGTTTTTGAGGACTGCTTAATAGAAATCGTAAAACGACACGAGGTATTTCGAACAACCTTCACACAACAAAAAGGTACGTATGTTCAAAGGATTCATATGTTCGAATCTGTGAATCTCCAAAAAATAGATTATAGCCAGTACGATATTGAGGAAGCTAGGGATTTAGCGGAAAAATGTATCAATCACGATAATTTTCATGTATACGATCTTGAGAAAGGTCCATTATACTTCTTTAAAATCTATCGATTAAGTCCAAGGGAATATATATTCTACGCAAACGTGCACCATATTATTTTTGATCGTTGGTCCTTTAATGTACTTCTTCATGAATTGCAGACGCTATACAACCATGAAGAAATGAATAAAAGTAATGTCCTTCCTCCTTTAGATATACAATTTGCAGATTACGCTGTTTGGCAACAAGAGCAGCTTTCCGCAGCCATTACGGAGCAACTTACTTATTGGAAGGAAAAACTATCTGGCGAGCTTCCGGTTCTAGAACTCCCAACAAATGCCCCGAGAACAACGGAACAAACATTTAAGGGTGACCTAGTTACGTTTGACCTCACTAGGGCTTTATCAGAGGATGTTCTTCAGTTTTGTCATGAGTATGGTGTGACCCCGAATATGTTTTTCCTTAGTATCTATAAAATTCTGCTAAGTAAATACACTCGGGAGAATGACCTCTTAATTGGAACCCCAATTGCAGGAAGGCATCATCAAGAAACAGAAGGTATGCTTGGCTTTTTCGTTAACACACTTATAATTCGTACACAGGTGGATGGGCATCAGACCTTTGTTGAATATTTAAATGGTGTAAAGCAAACATGTTTAGAAGCGTATTCTAATCAAGATGTTCCGTTTGAAAAGATTGTTGAAGAAGTAAATCCAAATCGAAGCATTAGCGTTACTCCGATTATCCAGTCAGTATTTTCAATGCAAAATGCTTTAACAGACAATGTAAGCTTTAAGGGGTTAACGGTTACCAGTAACGATATTCAAACAAAGACAGCTAAAAATGACTTAGCGCTCTTAATGGAAAGTAACGATTCTGTTTTTAGTGGAGTTATCGAATATAACAGTGACCTTTTCCAAGAGAAAACAATTGAACGATTTAAGAATCATTTTGTTCTTTTAACAGAATCGATTCTCGAAGACCCTAGCGGTCAAGTTGGTTCTCTATCTTATTTAACAAATGAAGAGGTAAATCTATTTAATGAAATAAATCAAGTAACCACTCGAGATGTTGAAGATACGATTGTGCAGAGGTTTGAGAAACAAGTGAAAAATGCACCGGAAAATATCGCAATTCGTTATGAGCATCAAACAATAAGTTACAAACAATTAAATGAGAGAGCAAACGATGTTGCCAGAAAGTTGTTAGAACAAGGGGTACAACCACATCGCCCCATTGCCGTTTGTGTGGATCGCTCTATTAATACATGTATCGCGCTCCTTTCTATATTAAAAGCTGGTTGTTTTTATTTACCTATTGAGTCATCACTTCCGAAAAAGCGTATTAAGTACATGATTCATGATGGAGATCCTCAACTCGTAATAACACAGAAAGGGTATGCGGATTTATTCGAAGATTCGATGACAAACGTATATCTTATTGAAGATCACGTGTATGATCCGGAAGGAAAACAACCCTTTACCAGTTTAGCTGTCACCCCTGGCGATCAAGCCTATTTAATATATACATCTGGCTCCACTGGAAAACCAAAGGGTGTGTCTGTTTTAAATAGAGGAGTCATTCGACTTGTGAGTGATCAGGAGTATGCTCCAGTCAAGGATCATGATCGGGTCGCCCAAATTTCTAGCCTTACGTTTGATGTAGCTTCATTTGAAATATGGGGGGCATTGTTAAACGGTGCAGAATTAACTATAGCGAATCGGGAAACCGTCCTAGATCCAACTAAATTAAGTGAATGGATATCGATTCACAATGTAACGACTATGGCTATACCTTCGTCACTCTTTAACCAAGTAGCTCAATTTAAACCAAACACCTTCCGTAATATGAATAATGTGCTCGTAGGTGGTGAAGCATGTAGTAAGAAATGGATGAATGAGGTCCTGAAAGAAGGGGCGCCGAAGCGTTTGCTTAACTCATATGGTCCTAGTGAAAGTACGACTATAACAACAAATTATATTGTAAATCACTCTGAAAATTATATTCAAATAGAAAATATTCCTATAGGCAAACCGATTAATAACACTGAAGTTTACGTACTAGATGAGTATTTGCAACAAGTCCCGATAGGAGTATCAGGGGAATTATATATAGGTGGAGATGGTCTAGCAACCGGGTATTGGAATCGACCAGATCTTACAACTGAGAAGTTTATAGAAGAGCATGTCTCGTTAAGGAAACGTCTTTATAAAACGGGGGACTTGGTGAAAATTTCAGAAGATGGTCATTTATTGTTTGTTGGACGGACAGATGACCAAGTAAAAGTTAGAGGGTTCAGAATTGAGCTAGGTGAGATAGAAGAGGTCCTAGAGAAATCTGGGTTTGTTAAGGATGCGACTGTCCTCTTGCATAAGACTGAATTAGGAGAAAAGAGTTTAGTAGCTTATTATACACCAATCCAAGCAAAATCAAGTGAAGACATTAGAGGTGTTCTTCAAAAAGAGTTACCAGACTATATGGTGCCTTCTGCTTTTATAGGAATGGATAAGATGCCATTGACTACAAATGGGAAGGTGGATAAAGCTAAATTACCTACACCGTCTAGAGAACACTTTGAACATCTGGATTACGTTGCTCCGAGAACAGATCTTGAACAAACCATTGCGACGATATGGGGAGACGTATTAAAAGTCGAATCGGTTGGAGTTCATGATCACTTCTTTAAAATAGGTGGACATTCCTTACTGGCTGCTTTTGTTACAAACGAAATGTCAGAAGTGCTGGGCGTGAAAGTGGAGCTTCAAACATTGTTCAGTCACCCTACGATTGCGACGTTAGCTAATGAAGTTTCTTCGCAAATGGACAAGAAGGATTCAAAGTCACAGGATAATCAAATAAATAGAGTTGAACTTGAACATAATCGTTATCCCCTTTCCTATGCCCAGCAACGATTATGGTTTCTTTATCAGTACGATCCAACTGATCGTTCATATAATATTCCCTTTGCCTACTCGATACATTCTAAAGTTAATCTTGATCGATTATTAAGATCAGTACATGCACTTATTCAAAACTATTCTATTTTCCAGACTAACTTCTTTCAAGAGGACGGGGCACCTTACCAATTAGTAGGAAGGAATAACGAATTTAACATTCCCGTCAAAGATGTGAAAAGCATTCAAGAATACGTCAATCAAGAAGCGTGGAGGCCTTTTAATCTGAGTAATGAATCGCTCATTCGGTGTCAATTAGTACGTGAGCCTGGGGAGAATGAAGTATTACTCTTTACAATCCACCATATTATCTTTGATGGTCACTCTGCACAATTATTCATGGAAGAGTTAAATAAATGTATTCGTAATGAAGAGAATCTTGCAGATAGTGTGAGGGGAGAGAACCTTCGGTATGTCGATTATGCATACTGGGAACAAAAGCATTCTAGCAAAACATCCTGGGGTCACCAATTAAGCTACTGGAAAGATCAACTAGGTGGCGATTTACCTATTTTAGAACTACCATCAGATAAGAGAAGGTCAAACGTTCAAACGTCTAGTGGTAAAAGCGTTAAAAGGTACATCCATAAAGAATTGATTGAAAAATTAGAAAACGTGAGTCGAGAAGAAGACGTTACAATGTATATGACGTTGTTAGGTGCTTTTAATGTTCTTCTTTATCACTATACAGCTCAAAGAGATTTAATTGTAGGTACTCCTGTACATGGAAGAAATTCTAAAGAACTTGAAGGGGTTATGGGCTTCTTTGTCAATACGCTTCCGATACGGACGCTCGTTGACGGAAAGATGAACTTTCAAGATTACGTTTCTCTAGTAAAATATCATTTTCTTCAGGCGTACTCCAATCAAGATGTCCCATTTGAGAAGATCGTGGAAGAGATAGAACCAGAAAGAGATGAGAGTCGTAACCCTATATTTCAGGTTATGTTCTCTTACTTTGAGCATGTGCAAGGTGAAGCGGAAGAAAACTTACTGATCCCTTACGAGATTGAAAATAAGACCACCAAGGTCGATTTATCATTGAACGTTGAGCGTTTAGTAGACGGGATCGAGTTAGAATTCCAATATAATGATGATGTGCTAGAGGATGGATTTATGAATCAATTTAGTCGTCATTATATCAATGTGTTAAACGAAATTGTTGAAGGTGTAAAGGCACCTATTGGTTCTTTATCACTTCTTGACGATGAAGAGGTTACAGCTCTCTTGCCACAACGCTTTGAAGATCCGACCCAAGATGGTTCTTACTTCTATGAAAAAGTGGACGAAGTTGCTCAAAAGTCCCCAAATAAAGAAGCGGTTAGGCATAATGGTATTTCTATAACTTATAAAAACTTGGAGATACAATCAAATCAAGTAGCCAACTACTTAAAGGCTATAGGATTAAAGAGACAGGATTCCATTGGGGTTTATTTAGATAAAAGCCTTAAAACATTACCTGTTGTTATTGGGGTAATGAAAGCAGGTTGTATCTTCGTACCTCTTGACCCTCAACATCCAAATGAAAGAGTACAATACATTGCTAAAGACATTGAGTTAGCTTCAATTATTACAGAGGATCAATATGTAGATAAATTAATAGATTATAAGAACGTCGTTAATATTGATAAAGATTGGAACAAAATTTTAAGTAGTGATCCTAACTTGGAAGGCATTTATTCAGATGATGACATTGCCTACGTGATCTATACATCAGGAACAACTGGAGATCCTAAAGGAGTAAAGGTTAGTCATCAAAGTCTTGCCATCTCTATTCCTTCTTGGTTAGAGGCATATGAAACGAATAACGTTTCAAGGTTTTTGCAGATGTCTAGTATTGCATTTGATGTGTTTATTCAAGATATGGTCCGTAGTCTTGGTTCGGGCGGTTGCTTAGTCTTATGTGACAAAGAAATTATTTTGGATCCAAAAGAATTATACGGATTAATGACACGAGAGAAGATCGATTTTGCAGAGTTTGTTCCAGCCGCGTTGAAACATTTAATCGTGTATTTGAAAAGCGAACAAAAGAAGCTTAAGGATTTAAAAGTCATTGTATCAGGGGCAGACACACTGTATGCGAAGGATTTTACTACTATTCAACCTTTCTTTAATCGTCATGTCTCTCTTTACAATTCTTATGGTGTGACAGAAGTAACTGTTGATAACACTTATTTTAAGCTTCAAGAGGGCACAAATCTAACTACAGATATTGTACCGATTGGTAAACCTTTCAAGCATATTGAAGTATATATCTTAAATGATGAAAGACAATTTAGTCCATTTGGTGTTCGGGGTGAATTATACCTTGGAGGTCTAGCTGTTTCTGAGGGATATCACAATAAAGAAGATTTAACAAATGCTTCATTCATTCCAAATCCGTTCAAAGGTGGAGAACGTTTATATAAAACCGGAGATCTAGTGAGATTTTTGAAAGATGGGCATTTAGAGTTTTTAGGTAGAAAAGATCGACAAGTTAAGATTCGAGGTTTCCGTATAGAATTAAGCGAAATTGAAGCTAGAATGAGGAAGTTTGATGGGGTTGAGCATGGATTAGTTAAAGTAGTTTCCGAACGGGAGCAACAATTTATCGTAGCTTATGTGATAAGAAACGAAAGGTATAATGCTAGTAAGCTTATTCAGTATTTAAAAGAAGCATTGCCTCCATATATGGTTCCGCATAGTGTTAAGGAAATGGAGGAATTCCCAGTAAATGCGAATGGGAAAATTGATTATAACCGACTTCCGAACGTAGACATTTCCAATCATCAGGAAAAAGAGATTATATATCCAGAGACAGAATTAGAAGAGAAAGTTGCTGAAGTATGGAGTGACATATTAAACGTGAACAACATCGATATTCACGATAATTTCTTCACCATTGGTGGACATTCGCTGCTTGCTATTAAAGTGACTTCAAGATTACAACAGTTATTCGGAATATCTGTACCACTAAAAGTGATGTTTCAATATTCTACAATTAAGGGTCTTGCTGAATTTATAGAGAGTGAATTTTGGAAGCAGATTGAAAGTATGTCCGAGGAAGAAGCTGAGGAGCTCTTAAAGAAATAGGAGGGAGATTATGACAAGGTCTATGTTAGACGAGGGGTTATCTGTTAAAGAACGATTATTTCAAAAAATGCTAGGTGGCGAAGGGAAAGATGATCACCAAATCAGGAAAGTCAATGCAGTTGACTTTCCCCTTTCCTCATCTCAAAAACGATTATGGGTAATGGACCAACTATTAGATGAAAAGCACATGTATAATGTTCCAGTCTATTTAAAGTTAGATGGTGTATTAGATAAGGACTTTTTATTTAAGGCCATCAAGCATGTTGTGACTCGTCATCATATCTTACACTCGCACCTGAAAAGTGATGGAACAAACGAATATTTAGTTGAAAGCAATAATTTCGATCTGGATGTAAAGATAGAAAACTATAATTATACTGCTCCCTACTCTAAGAAGCAGTTTATAGATCATCACATGAATCAAGAAATCACACAGCAATTTAATTTACAAACTGGCCCTTTGATCGCTGTGAAATTATTAGAGTTAGGTAAAGAAGAGCATGTTTTATTCATTACAATGCATCACATAGTCTTCGATGGTTGGTCAGAATCCATCTTATTAGATGAAATCATAAACTATTATAATGCCTCTATAAATGGTGAAGATATAAGGAGCAAGGACTTGCCTATTCAATATAAGGACTTCGCTCATTGGCAAAATAATCGATTAGAAAATGGAGATTTCAACAATCAGTTGCATTATTGGAAAGATAGGTTTAGTGGAGATATCCCTCTATTAGACTTGCCTATGGATTACGAGCGGCCTAATTATCCAACTTATATGGGAAATAGCCTTGGATTTAAACTATCAAAGGAACTCTCCCAAAGCATACGTGCGTTTTGTGACAAAGAGGGTATCACTTCTCATATGTTTTTACTAACAGCTTATAAAATACTTATGTACAGGTGGTCAGGGAATGAGGATATTGTTGTAGGAACTCCCGTTGCAGGAAGGGATAGGGAGGAAGTAGAGACTCTTATCGGATTCTTTGTAAATACACTTGCCATTAGAACGGATTTAAGTAATCATCCTACCTTTTATTCAGCCTTAGAGGCCGTCAAAACGAATTGTTTAGATGCATATGCAAACCAAGATATCCCTTTTGATAAGGTAGTAGAGGAAGTATGTCCAGACCGAAATGCACATGTTTCTCCTTTGTTTCAAACGATGTTTACGTTGCAATCAGCAGGCAGTACAAATTCAGCATTTGTGAACTTGTGTCATGAATCTATACCAGTTAAAAATCAAACAGCTAAAAATGACCTCATGTTATTTATGGTAGAGGAACAAGATCAGCTATTGGGGGAATTTCAATATAACATAGACCTATTCAAAGAAGAGACGATTAAACGGATGGGACAACATCTAAAATCAATTATAACCCATTTAATCAATACGCCTCATAAGAAAATAGGGGATGTATCCATCATCACAGAAGATGAAGTAGCCATCTACCAAAATTTAAATGAAGTTAATTGTGGCATGGATCAAAATAAATCGGTCATTGATTTATTTAAAGAACAAGTACGGATCCGACCTGAACAAATTGCCATTGAATCTAAAGGGACGCAATTGTCGTACGAAACGTTAGATAAAAAGTCCAATAGATTAGCTAAGAGGCTACAGAAAATGGGGGCTAACCAAAATTATCCTATCGCCATTTGTCTGAACAATAAAGTAAATTTTATTACAGCGATGTTAGCTATAGTTAAGGCAGGAGGGTTCTACCTTCCTATTGATACATCTTTCCCGGACGCTAGAATAAAGCATATCTTAAAGGACGGGGAAGCAAAAATCCTTATTACCGATACAGAAACAATAGTAGAGAAAAACCTCGAACATGCTTCCATTCAGCTTATGGAAGATGACACATTAAATGAGGAAGAATGTTATGATCTTCCTAATTTTGTGACACCACATAATAGGATTTATATGATTTATACTTCTGGTTCAACAGGCAATCCAAAAGGTGTAACGATCCTAAATAAAGGTGTCTCAAGGCTTGTGAAACACTCCGATTACGTCAGCTTCACTAATGAAGATATTGTAGCACAATTCTCTAATGCTTCTTTCGATGCGGCAACATTTGAAATTTGGGGTGCTTTACTCAATGGGGCCAAATTGGTCACCGCTTCTAAAGACACAATTTTATCACCTCAGCGTCTAAAAGATTGGATCATTGATAAAAAGGTCACAACGGCGTTTTTGACTACATCTTTATTTAATAAGGTAGCAATTGAAATGCCCGATGCTTTTAAATCGATGAAGTATGTAGTGTTTGGAGGAGAAGCTTGCAATCCAAATGCTATACAAAAGGTCTTACAAGGTGGGGCCCCTACGTTCTTGATAAATGGATATGGACCGACCGAAACCACCACATTTGCTCTAACACACACGGTCAATCGAGAGGACAGTCGAAAATCAATACCTATTGGTACACCAATCAATAATACGCACATCTATATTTTGAATGAGAATTTAAAAAGAATGCCTATTGGATGCATAGGGGAACTTTATATAGGCGGTGAAGGGTTGGCGGAAGGTTACTGGGGAAAAGATCAATTAACTTCAGAAAGGTTTATCCCTAACCCATTTAGCAATGATCCAACAAACAGAATCTACAAGACTGGGGATTTGGTTCGATATAGGCAAGGTCAAGGCGTTGAGTACATTGGAAGAACAGATCATCAAGTTAAAATAAGAGGCTATCGTATTGAGTTAGGAGAAATAGAGGAAGTTGTACTAAGTTACCCAGGTGTAGATGAAGTTGTGGTAGCTGTGAAAGAGACAGAACAGGGAGATAATAGAATCATATGTTATTACAGAGCTGAAAAAGAAATGGTCAAGGATGGATTAAAGAAGTATATGATGGACAGGTTACCCCAGTATATGATTCCTAGTGTATTTATGTATTTGGAGGAGTTCCCATTAAATCTGAATAAAAAGGTGGATCGAAAGGCGCTTCCAGAACCGGGACTTCAAGATTACATGATGGAGAGCTTTGTAGCTCCTAGAACAGCTATGGAAGAAATTGTAGCCTCAGTTTGGAAAGATGTCTTAGGGCATGAAACAATAAGTGTGTATGATCATTTCTTTGAGGTGGGTGGCCATTCCCTATTAGCAACTCAAGTGGTCATGCAATTAAATTCATTATTGGATATGGAAATTAGTATTCGAAGCCTTTTTGATAAACCAAGCTTAGAGCAGTTGGCTTTATTCATTGAGGAGAAATATATGGAAGAGAACTTATCCACAGTATGATCAATACGTATGATTCACAACTTGTAATAATGAATTTACCTAAGTCTCTTAGCCAAGATGAATATGAGGAGCTAAGAACCATATGTTCAGATGACGAAAAGAAATATTTGACTCAAGCGATCCAAAAAAGGCGAATTGAATATATCCTTTCTCGAGTTCTAGTGAAAAGTTTGATTAGTGAAATTACTGGAGGTTCCCCATCAGATGTAACTTTTGAGCAAACCAAATATGGAAAACCTTATGTTGCGAATCAACCTAACCTTTATTTTAACACTTCCCATTCTCATGAATATGTAGCTGTAATAATTACCAACTCTGGACCTGTTGGTGTTGATATTGAATATGGGAAAGAGGATCATCTTGAAGTTATGCCAATGGTCTTTTCAGATGAAGAAATACAACAAGTAAATAAGCAACCTACACAGGTTTTGAAACTCAAAGCGTTTTATATAAATTGGACGAGAAAAGAATCTATTATTAAAGCACAGGGAATGGGCTTCTCATTCCCTGTGAAAGAATTATCTATTAAAGATAGTATGAATATGAACGGAAAGGTGCGAGGGTGGTACTATCAAACTTTCTTTGGACCACCAGGCTATTACGTGTCTTACGCATCCAAGTATGAATTAACCAATATAGATGTACAAACTTGGGACTATACAGACTTATTAATTAATGTAAGAGAGGCTTGAAATGCTATGGAATTTACTGCGGAAAATTGGATTAATAATCAAACTATTAACGATCAAAGTGAAGTTATAGTGTTTTGTTTTCCATGGGCTGGAGCGGGTGCATACTCTTATTACAAAATACTACCAAAAGAGCATCAATCTACAATTTCCTATTATCCTATCCAGTTACCTGGAAGAGAGAATGTATTTGATCACCCGTGTTACGAAGATATTCAGAAGCTATGTAATGATTTCATAAACGTTATCGGTGACTCACTTCATAAGAAGAAATTCGCTATGTTCGGTCACAGTATGGGTGGCGTATTAGCTTATATGATTGTAAAGAAACTAGTAGAGGAAAGAAATATTATACCGGAACATCTGTTTATCTCTGGTTGTGATGCTCCATCTAATTGGGGGAGTCGAAAGAAGGTTGAACCAGAACATTTATTAAGTCAAAGTGGCATGGATGAACCTGTCCTAATGAACGAAGAACTATTGAGCATATATAAAGAGATTCTTCATGCAGATATTAAATTGCTTGAAAGTGTTGAAAACAATCAACAATTCCACCAACTCCCCGTTCCAACTACTCTAATGTATGGAGTCGATGATCAGCTTGTGGATGTAAAAAGCTGCAATTTGTGGGAAGACTACTGTCAAGTCCATTCTATCCATCTATACGATGGAGGACATATGTATGTACTAGATCAAGACAACGATATTTTTAATGACGTACATAACCAACTATTAAAATAAAAGTGGGGGAAGCTATGGAGTTCAATGTACGAAAACTTCAATACGCTAAAGCAAAAATTCAACCGTATATTCGAAGGACAAGATTAAAAAAAAGTCCACTCTTAACGAATCGTGTGGGAAGTAATATTTTCGTAAAAGAAGAGAACCTTCAGAAGACGGGGTCATTTAAGTATAGGGGAGCCACTAATTTTTTATTAAACAGTGATGTGGGAGGTAAAGCAGGAATCATCGCGGGGTCTTCCGGAAATCATGGGATAGCGGTATCAACCATTTCGAAAATTTTAAGTATACCAACGAGTTTGTGTATTCCTCAAGACATTCCTTTAAATAAGCTAAAAAAAATGGAGCTCAACCATCCCAAAATCTATTACTATAATCGTTATGAAGAAAAGCGCGAGTTAATTACAAACAGTATGGCGAAGGAGAATAATCTTGTGGAGGTACCGTCTTCCGATCATTCTTTAATTGTGGAAGGTGCAGGAACCGTGGGATTAGAGATGCTAGAAGATAAAAGTGATTTAGATGCAATCTTCGTTCCAGTAGGGGGAGGAGGTCTAGCAGCTGGCGTGTCAATTTCTGCAGAGTTAAATCTCTTCAAAACGGATGTGATTGGTGTAGAACCTGCGCATGGAAATGATATGAAGCTATCAGTAGAACAAGGCGGGATTGTAGAAATTCCTGCTCCATTTACCATTGCAGACGGTCTTGCACATATGAAACCAAGTAAGTTGCCTTTTACAATTATTAAGGAGAGGCTGACGGATGTAGTGACCGTTACAGAAGAAGAGATAAAGCAGGCATTATGGTTTGCCCACAGAGAGTTAAAATTTATGATTGAACCTTCATCAGCTTTAGTGATTGCTGCAATACTCTATACAGACATTGCAAAAAAGTATAAAAATATTGGGATTGTATTAAGTGGATCAAATTATAATGAGGAAATACTGGATCAAATTTTACTAGAAGACTCCTTACTAAGTAAAAATTAGCAATAAATGAAAAACTAGCTTGTTATGTTTAGTAGAGTGGTATATAATGGAATTGTTGGATATTAGCTATAATTCAGTACTGAATTATACTCAATACTAATTAAATTCTTACTGCTAGTTAAAGGAGGGATTGTGTTGGAAAACATCATTGAAACTAAAGGCCTTTCCAAAACATTCAAAGGGAAAGAAGTCATATCAAATGTCAATATGACGGTACGAAAAGGAGAAATCTATGGTTTTTTAGGACAGAACGGTGCGGGTAAGACAACGATTATGAGGATGCTAACAGGGTTAATGGCCCCATCGAAAGGGTCCGTACACCTCTTTGGGAAAACGTATCGGAAAACAAAGGATGCAAACGAGATAAAAAAGAGAATTGGCACCATTATTGAGTATCCTGTGTTTTATGATCACCTTACTGGTGAAGAGAATTTGCGTTTACACGGGCAATATATGAATGTCGGTCAATTAGAGCAGACCATTCAAGAGGTTCTTAAGCTTGTGAAATTAAACCCTGAGGGAAAGAAGGTTCGTGAATATTCTCTTGGGATGAAGCAACGCCTTGGCATTGCGCGCGCTATTATGACATCACCGGAGTTGTTGATATTAGATGAGCCGATTAACGGCTTAGATCCGATGGCCATCCGCGACTTACGTACGCTCTTATTATACTTGAGTAAAGAACAAGAGATGACGATCTTAGTGTCCAGTCATATCCTAAGTGAAATCGAGCAAATCGTGGATACAATTGGCATAATTAAAGATGGATCTATAATTCAAGAGTCTTCCATTCAAGAACTTCAACAAAATAAAGAAGATTATCTCGTTATAGAAGTGGACGATCTCGACCGTGCCCTATTTGTTCTTAGAGAAAAATTACGCATTCTTACGTGTAAAGCCGTTGATCAGCATACTATCCAACTCCAGAATTCGACAGGATCCCCATCAAAAGTGTTAAAGGAACTGATTTTAGCAGATGTAAACATCCATTCCTTCAATAAGAAAAAGGGTACACTTGAACATTATTTTGTTGATATGATGGAGGGAAAGAAGCATGCTTAAGCTAATCGGATTAGAGTTAAAAAAAGCGAAGTTAGGAAATTACCTATTCGGTATTTTCATTGCCAATTTGGTCATTCTTTTATTCATTACCTTAATTGATTTTGAAACGTATGAGGTAACAATGCAAGTAATGGATACCTTTATCCGGGCAACTTTTACGGTATTTGCGGCGTTCCTGCTCAGCAAGTTAATTATAGAAGAATTCAAAAATAAAACCGTGTCCGTTTTGTTTATGTATCCTATCTCGAGAGCGAAGATGATTGCAGCGAAATTAGTTATTGTCAGTGTTTTTACCTTTATGTCGATAATCTTTTCAAACTTTTTCATCAAAGCCGCTTATACACTTGTAAGCCAATCCTACAACATCACAGATGAGACCCTCACGTTATCCATACTTCAAGATGGACTTCCAGAATTAATCTTAATGGCTATTACAGCTTCTTTAGTTAGCTTAATTCCTTTATATTTTGGACTACGAAAATACTCTGTACCGACTACAATCGTGTCAGCTATTCTTATTGTTATGGTAACAAGCTCCAATAGTGGAGGTGGGAGTTTGAATGATATCATAGCTATTCCCATTTCTTTAGCCGCAATTGGATTGCTTATTATGTATGGCACGATCCGTAAAATTAGTAAATTAGATATTAGTTAAACGTGTGAGGGCTCATATTTATGAGCTCTTTTTTATTATAGCATCTTACTTATGGCCACTATTAGCTTTAATGGTGTTTGGTGTTATTTGGGCATATTGCATCTTCTGTTTTAGTACCACAGAGCTTTTAATTAAAAAACGATTTATGAAATGCGTAAATTTCCTCATTATTTTGAATGGTTCAGGGTTTTCTTGTGCTCACGTTTAATGGGTTCCCTAATAATATAGGATATAACTTTATAAAATGAGGTGTAAGCAAATGCCGGCTATAACAGGTGATGAATACATCAATCGGATTGATGCACTAAAGAGCAATATATGGTATGACGGAGAGAAGATTGTTGGGAAACTTTCAGAGCATAAAGCCTTTGCTGGTGTCATGAAAAGTCAGGCAACATTATACGACATGCAGCATCTAAAAGAGTATATGACTTTTCAATCTGAAAAGACAAGTAAGGATATCGGAACTTCTTACCTCATTCCAAAAACGTTGGAAGACTTAAGAAAGCGAAGGAAAATGGTTCAAGAGTGGGCCTCGTGGAATGGAGGTTTGATGGGGAGGAGCCCAGATTATATGAATACGGTCCTTGCCTCTTTTGCGGCCTCTTTAGATCTTTTGAGTGGAGAGAAGAAGACATACCCTAAAAAGCTAAAGGACTTTTATGAATATGCTTGTGAACATGATTTATCATTCACCCATACATTTATTAGTCCTCAATCGAATCGATCAAAGATGGCGTTTCTCGATGAAGAAGTGACAAACGCGCGAATTGTTGATAAACGTCAAGAAGGGTTAGTCATTCGCGGAGCTAAACTTTTAGCTACTCAAGGTGGTATGACAGATGAGGTTATTGTATATTCCACCCCAGGTACAGCGGAAGAGGAACAATCATACTTATTTTCCATACCCACTAATACTGAAGGATTAACCTTTGTTTGTAGGCGCTCTTTTGCTAATCATGACACGCCTCTTTCCTGCTGCTTTGATGAAATGGATACAGTTGTGTTGTTTGATGACGTTGTTGTCCCATGGGATCGTGTGTTTATTTATGAAAATATACGAGCTGTTACACGTCTCTATAAGGAAGGTAAGTTCGTTCCATTTACGTTGCATCAAATTGTATCAAGGCAAGTGATGAAAGCGGAGTTTGCTATTGGTGTAGCCGAGTCCATTGTAGAGATGATTCATATCGGAGAGTACGAGCATGTCCAGATGAAAATGGCAGAACTTATCCGTGGGTTGGAATCTATGAAGGCTCTTTTAGTAAAAGGGGAAAACGAAGGAGAGATAGATAAAAGCGGGGTGTATATTCCTAATCCAATTCCGCTCTATGTTGCAGTTAATGAATTTCAGTATTTTTATCCTAGATGTATAGAAATTATCCAACAGTTAGGGGCAAGCGGGATGGTCACCCTACCTTCTGAACGAGATTTTTCTTCAGAGTTAGGGGGAGATCTAGACTTTTATTTAAAGGGTTATGAAAAGAGCGGCAAGGAGAAAGTAGCCTTGTTTCGCTTAGCATGGGATCTTTCTATGAGTGGGTTTGGAACGAGGCAAATGCACTATGAACGCTTTTTCTTTGGTGACCCTATTCGCCTTGGCCAGAATATGTACCAGATGTATGCTACTGATTCGGCTAAGGAAAGGGTGGCAAGATTTCTTCATGCAAACATGTGAAGAAGAGATAGTTTTAAAGTCTGTATAGACGCTCAAATCTACACATAATAAGAAAATGGGGATCTTAAATGAGATCCCCATTTTCTTATTATATAGATACGTTAATTTTGTTTAAAGATGGGACGCCGGATTCTATCCCTTCGCCATATACATATCCCTCCATTTTAAGCGTGCCATCATATTGACTACAGTCAAGCCGGGCATGGAAATTGGCGAAACTTAAGTTCTTTTGAGGCGGAATTTCATAAACGTTTAAGGGGGATAACCAATACTCTCCATCACTCTCTACTCGTTTCTCAAGTTCTTGATTTATGAAGTTCCATGTTTGAGTAGGGACTGGGCTATATTCTTGGTCAATCCGATCCTTTGAGCTAATCCTTGCGGCTAAGGAAATCGGGCTATTATCGTTAAATTTTATACAAATATATGGACTTTTTAGAGGTACGTTCCCGACGTTTTTGATGATAAAGCTTCCAAAAATTTGAACGATTTGATTATCTGGATTGGTTGGACATTTAACCGTATAAGAAAAATAAGAAATAATGAATTGGTCTGAAGGTTCGCTTGAGTGGTAGTTTTTCTTCTTAAGAGCTTCAATTTGGTTTTTTGCTTTTATTAAGTCTTCTTTAATTTGTTTTACATTCTCCTCAATTTTCTCGATATTGACGTCCATTCACATTCCTCCCTTACTCCTCATAATATGTATAAACCTAAGCGGCTCATGATATGAAAAAAGAACAGATCGTGTGGGATCTGTTCTTTTTAACCTAATTATTCTGGAGTGCCGTTCATATCTGGACCTGGGAAGATCATTGGGCATTGTTGAGGCATAATTGGCTCACAAGTTTCTTCTGGTAGAATGATGTCACGCGGACGGCATAGGCGAGCTAATACTTCAAGTGTCACTTCATCAGTAGATTGAACAGACTGACAAAGGTTGTAGCGTAAGTCAAAAGTAAGTCCTAAGCCTGTGCCGTCATCAGCAAAGTTAAAAGGCATAAATGTTGAGGAAGGAAGAACATCACATTCCACAGTTGTGCCTACAGGTGCGCACATTAATAGAGTTTCTGGTGCGATGGTTCCGGCTCCTATTGTGGCCGTTCCAGTAACAGGTAATTGTACAAGGCCTGCTACGTTCACAACGTCGAAGCTAATTGTAAGGCCAATAGCTCCTTCTTCTATTGTTACCCATTGAAGTGTAACAACCTCCCCGTTATCCAATTCAACTTCTTGGTTAGGGCGTGTAGAAGACATTTCATTACAACTAGTTGTGTCGATCGAAACAGAAACGTTAGCAATAGAGTTGCCAGGTACAGCTAAAAGTGCAAGTAAGTCTGCAATGTCTATTCCTACTCCTAGTGTGAAGGCAAGACCATTTGCAGTCCCTCCTGAATTAAGAATGACATAGTCAAATACTTTTTCCACGTTAATGCATTCGCGTTGGTACTCTTCAAGATTTACGTTGGCCATCTTGATAACTCCTTTCAATCAATTTGTATTGTACGCTACATCCTATGTAAAGATAAGTTAGGTGGTATGAGGAAAGTGTCCAAATTAAAGGAATAAATGGAAAATGGTTACATGTCCTTGTTTGAGGAAGTAACCTTTTTCTTGTTTCATCACACAAATAAAAAGGAGGAATATATATGGAAGAAAGAATGTGAATGAAGAAAAGGTGATAAACATGGAACGTAGTGTAACGGATGCGGATAAGGGGAGTGTGTCTGTTGTTATTGATCAATTGATTCAAGATTTTGACTCTTTTTTTAATGAAGTGGAAAGAGAGAGTGACTCCCTTGATATGTTAATAAGAATTTCAAATAGAAGGAAAGAGCTCACCGAGATGCTAGACCGCGTATCACAAGAGAAGCTTTACACTTCAAAGAGAATTCGTGACCTAGAAGACGCTTTAAACGCTCTTCATATTGAGTTAGACGACACAAAGGGATCAGAACCTCCTAATGTAAATGGTGAAGTAATAAATGAAATGAAGCGTATAAGTGCACAGATGGATAATACACAAAAGCAAATGGAAGGTGTTCAAGTCGCTCAAGATAAATTACATGCTAAGCTGAAGCGAGTAACCCAGAATCTCGAGAAGGAAGATGTGGATGTAAAAGAAGTCTTACAAGGGATTCGAGCGCAATTACGCAATCAGCCTAAACAAGTAGAGTATACTGATATACTGGATCAGTTAAATCAGCGTTTGGATCAAATCGAAGAGACCACAGCTTCTCAAACATCGAAAGGGGATGAAACGCAATCCATTTTGAAAGAGTTGCTCAATCAAAACCGCCAATCAAAACAGTGGTTGGAAAAGCAGAATAAAGAATTATTCAAAACGCTTCAAAGTGGTGAGAAGCAAAAAGAAAGTCTGAGCGAGTCGATCCAAAATGGAATAGAAGAAGTGAGAAGGCTTGATTTTGTGAAAGAAAAGGATCTTGAGGGTCTGCTGAATGAGCAGCATTTAGAAAGTGTAAGGGAGAACATTGAACAGATAAAGGAAAACCACACTCATTCCTTTGAACAGCTTCATAATCTCATAGATAAGTATAGTAAAGAACAATCTACAGTAATGAACGACGTCTCAAAACGGGTGGAGGAGCTTGCCAGCCAAAAAGACCCTTCCCCCCGGTCTCATGAGATAGACTTGGATGGATTAATGCCGGTTATAGAAGAGATGGTGGAACAGTTGTTAGCTGAGAGAGATCGTGAAGTGTTAGAAAAGATTACTAAAGTCCAAACTGAGCTTAGTACACTTCAATTTCTAACTAAAGAAGATTTAAACACCATTAACCCTCCGTATGTGAAAGATTTAAAAGAAGACATCAATGACTTGAAAGACACCCACGTCAAAAGTGTAGGGAAGAATGAGTTCGTAGTTGGTAAGGTGGATCATATCGCCGCATTAGTGGAAGCTTTGCATTCAAAGGTAAATGAAATCAAAACGGATGGAACCAGCATAGATAATCTCAAGAAATTAATTCAAGATGTTAATCAATTAGAAGAAAAGATTGTAAATATGGTTTCAGGTATTAAAAAGGAAGCAAAACCGGAAGCTCCTGCTTTAGCAGGGGAGGGAGGGGAGGACCATACTGAATCTGACATTGAATCGTCTCAAGCAATTGATCCCCTCAAATCTTCAACGGCATTCGGTTCTGCAAATAGCTGGTTTTATGATTCAGTAAAAAATGCGCAGAATACACAGATGACCCATAATCCTTATAGTAATTTTAAGACAAATCATCCTACTATAAAGAAATCATCTCACTATTCGACAGGGAATCAGAGCAGGAAGCCTTACCCGAACAAACCGGCTAATATGTATCAACAAAATATATATAAACATTCGCCACCAAGGCAACTTCCTAATACAAATGTAAAACATGAAACAACTAAAAAGCCAATACCACCAAATGAACCTACTCAAGCCGCCCCACCTTCACTACAAAATTCAGAGCATGAGCTAACACCAACTCAAACAGAACCAGTAGACACTCAACAAGAATCAAACAGCAATAATGCGGGAAACAATGGTAATGGGTCTTCTTTCTTCCAGAATGTAAAGAAGTTTTTCACAGAATAAAAGATAAGATTGGTCAAAAAGAAGCAATGCCAGATCGTAAAATAGAAGATGAAAACGACCTGATAAATACTCAGGTCGTTTTAGTCTGTATCTCTGTATAGATTATAATGAATAGTCATGCAACCAATTCGTAACGTCTTCTGAGGGCAAAGGTTTAGAAATGAGAAACCCCTGTACCTGATCACAGTCCATTTTCCTAAGCGTTTTCAATTGTTCCATATCCTCCACGCCCTCCGCCACAACGGTTAGATCGAGGTTTTTTGCAAGGTTGATCATTGTTTGGGCAATTGCGGCATCTTTTTGATTCGAGCTTATGTTCTCTACGAATCTGCGATCAATCTTTAGCGATTGAATAGGAAAGTGCTGCAAGTAGCGGAGCGAGGAGTAGCCAGATCCAAAGTCATCAATAGCGATGGAGCACCCAATCGTTCGAATAGCCTCCATTTGCGTCATTATGCGATCTTGATTTTCCATAGCAAGGCTCTCCGTAATTTCAATGATAAGCGACTCAGGGGAAATGCCTGCTTGTTGAATGGCCCTGTTGATGATCTCAGGAAGATCCCCCTGCTGAAACTGTCTAGGAGAGATATTTACAGAGACGGTGAGGTTCTCATGGCCCATCTCGTTCCATTCTTTAAGTTGACGTACTGCCTCTTCAATGACCCATTCCCCGATCGGAACGATGTGACCTGTTATCTCGGCAAGCGGAATGAAGTCGGCTGGTGAAACGAGCCCGTGTTCGTCATGGTGCCAGCGGATCAGGGCCTCCACACCGATCACCTTCTTGGTGCAAAGGTCGATTTGAGGCTGATAGTAGAGCTGGAATTGACCTTTCTCTAAACCTTGCATGAGGTTCATTTCAAAGATCAAGCGCTCCTTCGAGTGGTGTTCCATAGAATCCTTGTAAACCTTTAACACATTGCGACCGGACTGCTTAGCTTCAAAAGTTGCGCGATGGGCGTTTTGAATGAGTGCTCCCGAGTAGTCTCCGTGATCGGGATAAAAAGCAACTCCCATGCTACAAGTTAGGAATAGGGACTGTTCATTTACCTTGAAGGCTTTAGTAAAGGCTTCTTTAAGCGTTTGAATGCGGCGATACAGTGAATGCTGGTCTGTTGAAATGCGGGTAAGGATGAGAAAACTATCTCCATTTAAGCGACCTAGATGTTCCCCTTTATCAAGTAAACTTCTTAGCCGTTTTGTGATGGTGAGGATGAGCTGATCTCCGACTTTATACCCTAATGCTTCGTTTACCTTCCAGAACTGATCTAAATCAATATAGATCGTTGCGAATTTCTCGGTTTGCTCATCTACTTGGGTGATTTTGTTTTCTATATTGTCTTCTATTTGGTTTCGATTAGGTAACTGAGTCAGTGGGTCGGTGTAGGCAAGTTTCCGTATGTCATCTTCTGCTTTTTTGCGTTCAATATGTTCTAATACAAAGGCGGTAAGGTCAGCAATTGAGCTAACAAACGCTTCTTCTTCAAAGCTCCATCTTCTCGGCTTCGTATCCTCCACAGAAAGGACTCCAATTGAGTTTCCGTTGCACAGAATCGGTGCATCTAAAGTCGCATGGATGTTGTTTTCATGAAAGTAATGTTCTTGTAATTCATTAACCCGACTATCAAGGTTTGTATTATCTATTGAAACAGTCCGCTCTTTCTCAATGGTTTTAAAATAGGAGTGATATTCATCCTTTTGTAGAGGTTTGGCTTTTGTATGGGATCTAGTAATGGTTGAGTATAAGGTGATATTTTCTAAAATAGAAGCTTGATTGGCTTTGTCCTTGAGCCAGATGCTTGTCCGACTCGCTCCAAGTGTATGAGCTGTAGATTCGCATAGCATTTGCATGGCAGGCACTAAGTCTACAGAGTTTAGCCGTTCGTCTTTAGCAAGTCGCATAAATTCGGCTTGTTGCCGTCGGATTTGGTCTGTCCTATAGGTCACTCCTTCTTCATGCACGCTAGAAACGGGTTCCTTCTGAGCTAACATGACTCCAATTAATGTAATAAGAGATGTAACATAACGATCATGCTTAAATGGTTTGTTAGAGAATATAACAAGTGCGCCTGTTATATGAAGCTCCTCATAGTGTAATGGGACAACAATATGATGCGTAGTAGGCATGGTCCTGAATGGATTTAAGACACCTGATGGGAGTGGGGTGGTATTAATATATTGATTAGAGGTATTTACTTCGTTCAACCATTGAGGAGATAACAATGGGAGGGGGTATAAGTCTGTATTTAATATTGCTTTATACTCTGGGGATAGGCTACCATCACGGGTTGTATATACTACAGCGCCATCACTTTGAAAGAAGTGATTCATTTGTTCAAGAGCATAATAAATCGCTTCAGAAACACTGCGTTTATCCATTTCACGGTAGATAAGTTGAAGTACTTCAAATAGTTCAGGTTCAGATTGTAGCATAATCACTAAGCTCCTCCTTCATGCTTTAAAGATAAAGGTATTATACCAAAAAGAAAGTACAATAGGGAGCGATAACTATCGCGTTTCTCTAGTAAAGGAAAACAGTGTGCCAGTCACCCTTTAATTCGGACAAGGCCGCCAGGTGTCGTGACGCCGCTGCTGGGTGTCGGAACGCCGTCGTGGGGTGTCGGGACACGCCTGAAAAGCGTCGGAACGCCGCCGTGGGGTGTCGGGACACGCCTGAAAAGCGTCGGAACGCCATCGCCGGGAGTCGGGACGAAGCCGAAAAGCGTCGGAACGCCGCCGCCAAGTGTCGGGACAAGGCCGCCAAGCGTCGGAACGCCATCGCAACCGTCTTAACAGGGCCTTAAAATAAAAAAACGGCTACTGGTTAGGTAGCCGTACAGGGTAATTGTTCCATTTATTATGTGCACGAAAAGGGGAGGAATCGGTGCATGTGATTGCGATAGAGTTCGCTTAAATGGAACAATCTGTTATACACAGTTATATCCACAAATGAAGTGTTATATACATGTGTTTTCCAATAGTTATTCACACAATCCACAAAATTCTGAAAAGTTATACACATTTTATTATACACAAATGGGGGTGCGGATATGAAAGGTTTTTCCAAACTTGTTAACAGTGTGCACAACTATGTGGATAACTTTTCTCAACAGAATTAATTTTCAAAAAAATTAACTCTTCTTTGCATGATCAAGAGCTGTGTTTGCTCGTTTAAATTCTTTGCGGTACATCACTTCTTGGGCCTTGCTTAATTTACTACGACGTTCTTTGGCTTGTTGGGCTTTTGATTTCATTAGAAATGCCTCCTTTTTAGCTATAGGATAGGCGGAAAAGAGGAAAATTATACAAAAAGAGCTACTCGTCTTATTAGATGCGAGTAGCTCTTTAAGCTTTGCTTTCATGCTTCTTGCGCTTGTTCTTCGCCTTCGTCTGTTCGGTAGTAATGAAAAACAAATTGGTCTTTAGATATAGCAAAGAGGTCAAATACCTCATTTTCATGATTAATCCAATCGTAAACTTCTGGATAACTTTTGTTTGCCATGGAGCAGTATGGGAGTTTAAAAGCAGCTTTTTGAGATCTTAGATTGCTCTTGCGAATTTTCATAAAAATGGTCTGCACATCTAATTCAAAAAACAATTCTTCAAAGAAAGCTTCTTTAGCTAAACGGTTATATCCTTTTCCGTGGAACGGTTTACCTAGCCATGTTGCCAAAAAACCTGTGTTGTTGTTCATATCAAACAGATTAATCGTACCAATGGGTTGATTCCATTCGTCGATAATGGTTCTAGAAATCAATTCGCCTCGTTCTTCAGCTTCGAGGGTTTGTTTAGTAAGAAAGTAGTATTCATCTGAGGAATAAGCTTTGTGGCGGACATAAGGGAAAACTTCAGGGTCAGACATCAAATCGAAAAGATGCGGGGACTCGTGCAGATCGCGTTTTTTCAACATAAAAAATACCCTCCTGGTCATGAGGGCAGAAATGTACCGCTTGGGAATCCATACACTGGTTTCCTGGTCTCGAACCACCCTCGAATTTTTATCAAATGCTCACAAAAATCCGGGGTGGGAATCGAACCCACTAGGACCAGTCGTAACTGGTGGCTCACCATTTGCCTTCCCTGCGAAATTGTCTATTAATAATTTATGATTTCGCATCATATCTCTATCCTTATAGTACTCGATCCAAGCTTAAAAGGGAATCATTATTTTGCACATTTTTCAAAAAATATATGGAAATAAAACCAGTCCTTCTAGAAAAGAAGGACTGGTTGGGTTGAGTTATTTATTGCTTTAGTGAGGTGTAGACAACAAGGCGTTCTTCGTGATCTTGTATGGAGTGATCAAATGTGCCTGTACAGGTTAGGAGATTGAGATTTCTCTGATTGGATGGCCCGAAAATCTTACGAAGCGGAGCCTCATCTTTTGGATAGGCGCTAACTTTATTAACTTCAAAAGTGAGCTCTTCACCATCTTGGCCCGTTACATAAATCAAATCTCCTTGCTCTAATTCTTTGAGATCAAAGAAAACAGCTGGACCATTTCGATCGTCAACATGGCCGGCGAGAATCGCGTTACCGCTGTTCCCAGGCATGGTCCCCGGTTCGAACCAACCAACATCTTCTCCGTTATCAGGAACCTCCATCTCTCGCTCCTCGTTCAACCCTTTCTGAACGATCGGGGCATCAACATTGATGGCAGGAACTCGGATACGAATAGGAGTGATTCCTTGTTGATCAGGTTGTTGAAGCATAGTTGGTTTCTGGCTGTCAGAAGCGTCTCTTGTTGCATTGACACTCGTAGTGGATAAGGGCTGGATCGTTGCTTGTTCTAGTTTTGGTGGTTGAGTGTCGTTTGCTGTGTCAAACATCTCCGTGTTACATGCTGTTAACAAGAGGAGAGTGAACAGAATAGATAAGCGTTTCATGTTATGCTTGAGTGCGACGACGGAATAACAGTAGAGCACCAGCACCTAGTACGGCAACACCAGCAAGAATTGGTAGGTAAGCTGTAGAATTAGTAGATGCTCCACCCATACCTGTTTGTGGCATATCGCTAGGCATTACTGTGTAATCTTTAAGCATTAATACATCAAGATTATCCGCCATACCTACAGCGAATACGCTGTACACCGTGTTCTCTTCAAGTGTTGTACCAGAAAGATCCATAACTTGTGTACCATCTTCTGTACGAATTTCTAAATCATATGTGCCAGCATCAAGTTCTTTGTAATCTGTTACCATAGGGAATGTTGCGCCACTAAATAGTGCATCTCCATCAATCACACCAACATCAACTGTCGGAGCGTCAGGAGAAAGATGACCTACGCGTACTTTTGTCATTCCTTCTGTTATGTTCATAGAATCTTCTACAACTTTGAGTTCGAGATTTTCTAATGTATTAATCGCTGCTACCGTGTAAGCCATTCCAGCTTTTACAGTTAGGTTTTGAGAGATTACAGGGTCTTTCTCACCTTTTGTGCCAGCGGCGTAAATTTCAACAGTATGTTCACCAGCAGGTAGTTCTAAGTAGTCAGTTGAAGCTTTGAAAGAAGCACCTTCTACAACTGCGTCTCCATTTACATAAACATCAACTTCAGGAGCATCAGGGGAAGCGTGAAGGACACGAACCATTGCCATATCGCTATGGTTATCGGCAAAAACAGAAGGAGCCATCGAACCTACAATAAGCATCGTGACAAAAAGTGCTGATAAGATCTTTTTCATTTAAAAATCTCTCCTTTTAATGTTTTGTACAACAATTGTTTATTTGTTGTACATTCATTGTATTACCCGATATTCAATGAAAACAACCTTCAAACTCTTTTCAATGTGCTCGACCTAAACTCCTCACTCTGTGCACCACATCCGGATATTCGTTTAGACGGGGGAGAGATACAAAAAAAAGAACGCCTTAATAAGGCGCTCTTTATATAATCCTATTTCGTTTGTGGTAGGTCTTCCTTAGCCCAAGCGCCAAATCCACCGGCCATATTTGTTACATTCTTAATGCCGTTTGCTTGAAGAATACTTGTAGCCATTGCAGAGCGGCCACCAGATTGACATTGAAGGACAACTGGCTTATCGGTTGGAACTTCGTCAATGCGCTCTTGAAGATAACCAAGCATAATGTGCTGAGCTTGTGGAATGTGTCCATCATTCCATTCGCCTTCGTTGCGGACATCGATTAGGGTTACTTCTTCGTTAGCAATTTTGTCTTTTAGCTGATCAGGTGTAGCTACTTCATAAGATTCAGTTGCAATGCCTTCTCCTTTTAAGCCAGCAATTGCAGCTGTTTCCATATAACCTGCCACATCGTCAGCTCCGATTGAACGAAGGGATTTCGTTAAATCCTCGATGTTCTGTTCGTCTGCGATTAGATAAACAGGCTTAGCGTAATCAACTAACCAACCTGCCCAGTTTGCAAAGGACTTGTTGTTTGGAATGTTGATTGTTCCTGCGATGTGCTCTTTAGCGAATTCACTTGCAGGACGTGTATCGATTAGTTGCATTCCGTTTTCAAGTTCTTTTGTTAGCTCATCTGCTGAAAGAAGTGTGTTTTTAGGTTCGCCTAATTCACGAATAAGATCAGGGCCGACTTTGTTTACTTTCTTCATAACAGCAAAGTATTTCGGTGGTTCTGGTTGCTCACTAATTAATTCGTTAATGAATGCTTCCTCTTCGTTGTGGCGAAGTGCCCAGTTGGTTACTTTCTCATATCCAACTGTACTTGAAGGGATCGCACCTAGCGCTTTACCACAAGCACTTCCGGCACCGTGACCAGGCCATACTTGCATGTGGTCTGGCAGTTGCTTGAAGCGTTTCAGAGATTCAAACATCTGTTTAGCACCTACGCGAGACGTGTCTTTTTGACCGCCTGCTTTTTCAAGAAGGTCAGGGCGGCCAACGTCACCAACGAACACGAAGTCACCTGTGAATACACCCATTGGCGTATCTTGGCCACGATCGTAAAGAACGAATGAGATGGACTCAGGTGTGTGACCTGGAGTGTGCATAACTTCAATCTTTACGTTACCGACCATAAACTGATCTCCATCACGTACAATTTCGTGATTGATTTGATCTAGGAATTGGTAGGTCCAATCATTACCGCCTTCTCCAGAAAGCATGGCAGTTGCCCCTGTTTCTGTTGCTAGCTCTTTAGCACCTGACACGAAGTCAGCATGAATGTGTGTTTCTGTAACGCGTGTGATCGTTAAGTTTTCTTTCTTTGCAGTATCTAAATAAGCTTGAATGTCACGGGAAGGGTCTACAACTAGTGCTTCACCAGTTGCTTGGCAACCAACCATGTAAGAAGCCTGTGCTAGTTTTTCATCATAAAAATACTTTAATAACATGAAAATCCCTCGCTTTTAATAAGTTTTTATATCAATCTTTATACCAGTGGAGGTATATAAATAACTAAAAAATTTTTGTCTTGCTTGCTACATTTTTTATAGTACCACATATACCCTCAGGGGTAAAGGGTTTTGTTTTTTGGTAATGAATGCTTGCTTGTTAAGATGTTGTCCTAACTAGGTTTCTTCTAAGAAAAGCCTAGAAACTCCTTCAAGAGTATTGTATCTTCACACAACGTTAACAAATATGAAGGAATAGGATATGTCCAGTGTAACGTATGTACCCACCGAGGTAAAAAAGTATGTTTTTAAAGCCTTTTATTTTAAGATATGTGTGTTTGATGAATTTCAATTTAATGGGGCGTAGGTTCCATGAATTAATAGAAACTGAATCAACAAAAACTCCCCCTTTGAAGACCAAAGAGGGGAGGGATTATACAATTTTACCGTCAATCATCGTCCATAAAGGCTTGGCCATAAAATCAAACGGGTGGCCATTCCACAACACAAGGTCTGCATCTTTTCCTACCTCTATACTACCTACGCGATCGTCTACACCTAAGTTACGTGCTGGAAGTATGGTGATTGCTTCAAGTGCTTTTTGGGGAGAAAGACCTTCGCGAGCTGCAAGGGCAGCACATACATTCAGGTACTGAATGGGAGTGTAGGGGTGGTCGGTTGTGATGCTTACATGAATGCCTTGTTCTGTAAGCGCCCGAGACGTCTCCCAAGATTTATTCTTTAACTCTACTTTTGAGCGCCTTGTAAAGGTTGGGCCGACAGCTACTTGGAGGTTACGTCCTGCTAGTTCTTCTGCAATAAGGTGCCCTTCTGTACAATGTTCAATGCGAAGATCTAATTGAAATTCTTCAGCAAAACGAACCGCACTCATAATATCATCAGCTCTATGTGCGTGTATTCGTACAGGTATTTCACGCTTTAATGCTTGGATGATTGGTTTGTTACGAGGGTCTTCAGGATATTCACACCACTGTGCACGTATAAATGTTTCCCGAAGCATTCCCATGATGCCCATGCGGGTAATGGAATCATCACGTGATTGAGAGTGAATGCGTTTTGGATTCTCACCTAAGGCAAGTTTAAGTCCGGCTGTTTCTTTCAATAACATGTTCGTGATATTCTTTCCTACCGTTTTAATAACAGAAGTCGTACCGCCAATTACGTTTGCGCTGCCAGGCATGATATGAGCTGCCGTAATTCCGAATTGTCGCGCGTCTTGAAAAGCACTATCGAGTGGGTGTGCGCTGTCTAAAGCACGAATGTGAGGTGTCATGGGTTCAATGGTTTCATTGGCATCGTTGCCTGCCCAACCTGTTCCTTCATCATATAAACCCAAGTGGGTATGAACGTCAATGAAGCCTGGAAACAAGTAAAGACCTTGTCCATCAATGACCTCATCATCTGAACTTCCGTCCACAGTTTGCCCAATCGCCATAATTTTCCCGTCTTCAATAAGAACTTCTCCATGTTCTATAGAAGGAGATGTAATAGGGTGAATCGAAACATTTGTAATACGAGTTTTCATGGGTTGCCTAGTTCCCTTTCTTTAATCGCACAAGATATCGCGCAAGGCTGGTTCAAGCGTTGCATATTTGAATCCATAGCCTAGGTCTAGCGCCTTTTGTGGATATACGTATTGTCCTTGTAGAAGGAGAATGCTCATTTCGCCAAGTGCTCCTTTTAATGCTAGAGAAGGGACTGGTAGCCAGTGAGGGCGGTTTAATACCTTCCCGATTGTTTGACCAAGCTCTTTGTTCCGTTTTGGCTCAGGGGCCGTTGCATTCATTGGGCCAGACACAGTTTCGTTGTGTAAAGCAAAGTCGACCATCCCAACGATGTCTTGAATGTGGATCCACGACATCCATTGTTCCCCGTCACCAACAGGGCCTCCAGCCATCATTTTATAGGGAAGGGCCATTTTAGGGAGAGCCCCTTCTTCACCGAGTATGACTCCAAAGCGTAAGTAAACCGTACGGACGTTGTAATCTGTCGCTTGTTCCGCCCGCTTTTCCCATTCTGTTACGACATTTGCAAGGAAGTCATCACCTGGTGTAGTGGTCTCTTCTGTAAACGTTTCGCTTCTTGATGTACCATAAAAGCCTACTGCCGATGCGTTAACAAGTACACCAGGTGGATGTTCCATCGTTTTAATCAGGTCTAATACTGCTTCAGTTGCTTCAATACGACTGTTCATGATGCTTCGTTTTGTTTCCTCTGTCCAGCGACTGCTATTCAAATTCTCCCCTGCAAGATTCACAATCCCGTCTAATGGGGGAAGTTCTTCTTCTGGTTTAAATTCATCCTTTAACCATCCTACGTATTTTACTTGATCCGTATTAGGGTGTTTGTCTGGATTCCTTGTTAAAACGTAAACCTCATGACCTTGGTGAACAAAATGTCTCGTGATGTGTGTTCCTACAAATCCTGTTCCTCCGGTAATGGCAATTCGCATTGGAAACCCTCCTACAAATATAGGTAATTTTAGTTTATATCAGTTCTTTAGAAAAAGCGATAGAGGAATGTACGAGTCACGCCTCTATTCGTGATAAGATGAAACAGAGGTGAATATGGTTGCCAAAAATCACTAAAATAACTACGCAAAAGAAAAATACGCAGCGCTATAACATTTTCCTTGATCGAGGCGAAGGGGAAGCCTACGCCTTTAGCGTTGACGAAGAAATACTCATTGAATATATGCTCCGTAAAGGGAAAGAGATTGATGAGCCGACGATTGAAGTTCTTGTTGAGAAAGACGGCTATCATAAAGCGTATTCCCTGGCTCTCAACTACTTAAGCTACCGGATGCGCTCGGTGAAAGAGATGAGGACGTATATGAGGGAGAAAGAATACGATGAGGACAAGATTGATTATGTGGTAGACCGCTTGGTAAAAGAGGGGCTCCTCAATGATCAAGAATTTGCGGTCGCTCTCGTTCGAACGCGGCTTCATACATCTAGTAAAGGTCCGATGCTTGTAAAGAAAGAGCTGATTGAAAAAGGTCTCTCGGCAAACGAAGCTGAAGATGCGCTTCAACACTACCCTTATGAAGATCAAGTGGAAAAAGCGAGCAAATGGGTAGAGAAGAAGCTTCGTTTAGATGGAAAGAAATCGTTCAAGCAGCAGATTCAAAAAGTCCAACAAACGCTTATGCAAAAGGGCTTTCCTCAGGACGTTATTAAAGCGGCGATGGAAGATGTGAACGAGGAAAAAGATAACAATGCGGAATGGGAAGCGGTTGTTCACCAGGGAGAGAAAGCACTTCGGAAATACGCTTCAAAGGCAGAGGGATATGAGCTGAAGCATAAAATTAAAGGAGCTTTATACCGTAAAGGGTTCCCTTTTGAATTGATTGAACAATTCCTAGAAGAATATGTGACGGAAGAATAAAGAGAGAGCTGCCACTTGTGAGAACGGGTGACAGCTCTTTTTTTTGTGATTCCTTGATCTCACAGTGGTTCAGTCCAGTCTATACGTTGCTAAACGGGCGCTTCCACTTTTGTATGCATCCAGTTCCAGCGCCCAGCAACTAGTAGACTTCCCTCACCCCTGGTCGATCAGTCATCATCAATTCGCCTGTGGCTCATTGTGATTCCTTGATCTCACAGTGGTTCAGTCCAGTCTATACGTTGCTAAACGGGCGCTTCCACTTTTGTATGTTATTGATCTACTTTAATTTCTTGACGACCATCATCCTGGTCAAAGATGATTTGCGCTACTGTGGATGGGTCTTTGAGTTTTGATGGGTTACTCACATGCTCACTGCCATCCCAAAATGGGGTGTTCATGCCGCCCATGTAAACAGCTGTTACTGAAACAGAGGTGTTTTCGAGTTCTTTTTGTAAACTCTCTGTGAAACCTCGTTGTGCGAACTTGCTTGCGCAATAAACGGCTTCGTTTACTTTTCCTCTAAGACCAGCAGTGGAGATGATGTTCAGAATTCTGCCCCCTGATTCGGTTAAACGAGGTAGAGCAGACTGAGTCATATAAATGGTTCCTTTTACATTTGTATTAAGCATTTGATTGATGTCTGAGGGGGTTAATTCTTGTACTGGTCCAAAAATACCAAGCCCTGCGTTGTTAATTAAAACGTCTAACTTCGGCATTTGTGTCATCGCCTCTTCGACTGAAGACGGATCTGTTACATCGCACACAACAACGCTTGCGACTCCTCCTTGTTCTTCAATTTCTCGCTTTACGGAGAGTAGCTTATCTTCTGTTCTTCCAAGTAAATAAACCGTATGATCATTGGCAGCGTACTGTTTGGCAAAAGCTGCTCCTAAACCTGTGCCAGCTCCTGTTATTGCTATGTAACTCATGTGATGACTCCCTTTCTTTAAATAGAATCTAGTTTCTATTGTGTCCAATCGTTGCTAAAATGTAAATGAAAGGGGTGTCAACATGGAGAAACGTTTTAGCGATATGACAATTGAAGAGCTACGAAACCGTGTAGCTGAGCTTACTGAACAAGCAAGAAAAGCTGAGCAAATGGGAATGGTAAATGAATATGCGGTCCATCAGCGAAAAATTATTATGGCAAAATCATATATGATGAACCCAGCTGAGTATCAGGTTGGGGAGATTTATGAGATAGAGGGAGACCCGGGGATATTCTTTGAGATTGTATACATGAACGGGGTTTTCGCTTGGGGGTATCGCCTGAATCCACAAGGTGAGCGATTAGAAGTTCAAGGTTCTGAGGAGCAAGAAGCGATGCCTATTTCAATGTTTGGAAAGAAGGTTAAATCATAGTAGAAGTCCCGCATAAGGAATGCCAACCTTGTGCGGGACTTTTCTTTCACCTTGATTTAGACTAATTTTTGATCAAACATGGACTCAATCGCTTTAGCTACAGAAGGAACAACATGGCTTGCTTGTTCTTTTACAGCTTGTTCAGCTTGAGACATCGCATAACTATGCTCGGTTAAGTTGAACATGGATAAATCATTAAAGGAGTCTCCGACGCATGCTATCTCTTCTGGCTGTATTTCAAATGATTCGAGCAGGTGCTTAATTCCAGCCCCTTTGCTGATGTCTTTTGGCATTAAGTCAAGACATGCAGGGTCCGATATAAAGGTGTCGAGCAGATGATCGAACTGTTCTTCAATTCTTTGCTGCATTTGTTTGAGTGTAATGTTTGCTCCGTGAAGAGAAATCTTGGATGGTTTAACGTTTGTTCCGAGTTTGTCAGCTAAGTTAGCATCGACAATGACAGGACGAAACATTCGCTTTTTCATTGCCTCAAGGCCTTCGCTTTCTTCCTTAACATAAACATCTTTCTCTGTAGACACCGTAGTGATTAGCTCGTCATGCACGGCTGCTTGGAAAATCTCTTTGACATGGGTTGGATCAAATATATGACTGTGGATGTGGACACCTTCTTTGTCGTAACCAAAAGCACCATTTTGACTAATGCGATTGGCTTTACCTTTTAGCTCCATCATCTCTAGAACAGCTTCTATCTCGTGATCGAGACGGCCTGTAGCAATCGTTAATTGAACGCCGTGATCCATTATTGTTTTAATCGCTTCGATATCACGGGGACTCACTTCTTTCTCGAAGTTTAAAATCGTTCCATCTAAATCAAGAACAAGCATTTTTATCATATGTAACACACCTTCTATTATATGGATTAGGGTCAAAGATTGATTTTACCATAGAATTATTTTATAATTTGCAAGCGTTTTTATACAAATAGTAAAGACTGTTATGATAAAGATAAAGAGACATAACTGGTTAAAAGAGTGGAAATGGGGTGAGTGGATGCCTGCTTCAGCCAGGGTCAAGAGAGTCCTCAACAATAATGTAGTCATAGCGATCCATCCTGTCCATGAAGAAGTCATCTTGATTGGAAAAGGGATCGGGTTTGGCAAGAAAAATGGAGAGGCTCTCGATGTGAGTGAAGTAGAGAAGACGTTTTTATTAGAAGATAAGGTGATGCAAGAAAACTATAAACAACTCTTGCCTTATGTCGGGGAAGAGTTTATAGGATTTATGGATGATCTCTTATCACATATTGAAAAGCGGATGGACAGTACCTTAAATGAGCATATTCATATTGCATTAACCGATCACTTATCATTCGCGATTAAACGTATGAAGGAAGGATTAGAATTTAACAATCCTTTTTTAATTGAGGTACAAACTTTGTATCCTAAAGAACATGAAGTGGCTCTAGAAGTTGTTGATATGATTGAAGGTCGGCTTGGCTTTAAGTTCCCAGTAGGAGAAGTTGGCTTTATTGCGATGCATATACACAGTGCCATCACAGATAAAGAAATCTCTCAAATTAGTCGCGACTCAGAATTAATCAGGCAATTGACGCAACTGATTGAACAAGAGCTTTCGATTGACCTGGATCGTCAGAGCATTGATTTTCACCGACTTGTTCAACACTTAAGACGTGCAATTGACCGGGTTTACAAAGGTGAAGAAGTAGGAGAAAGAACCAAACTCGATAATTTATTGAAAAATGAGTATCCCGTATGCTATAATTTAGCTTGGAAGTTGATTAAGATTATGCAACAAAAGCTAAAACAGCCTATTGACGATGCTGAAATTGTTTATTTAACGATTCATTTACAGCGTTTGCAATCATCATAAATGTTATTCTTTACGTGTTACTGACACGATCAGGCATGAGTAAGGAAAGACAATACAAATCATACTAAGGGTAACGTGTACCTTTATGAGGATTTGTGAGTCTTTTTTTACTCATGCCTTTTTTAATGCTTTAAATGAAAGCGTTTGTGAATGGGCTTACAGCTTTTGATAACCAACATGAGGGAGGAAAAGAAAATGTTTAAACAAGCTTTTGGTACATTGCAGAAGGTCGGTAAAGCTCTGATGCTTCCGGTTGCTCTGTTACCTGCAGCTGGTTTGCTGTTAGGTTTTGGTACGACGTTCCAGAATGAGACCTTCTTACAAAAGGTCCCGGCATTCCGTGCAGATTGGATACAGCTGATCGGTCAGGTTATGGCTGAAGCTGGTGGCATTGTGTTTGCTAACTTGGCCTTACTGTTTGCGGTAGGGGTTGCAATTGGTTTGGCTGGTGGTGAAGGAGCTGCAGGACTTGCAGCAATCATCGGTTATTTGATTATGAATGTCACAATGGGAGTCTTAAAAAACGTTACTCCTAAAATGGCAGAAGATAGTGCCGCCTATTCCGAAGTACTAGGGATCCCGACGCTACAAACGGGTGTGTTTGGCGGTATTATAATGGGTATTGTTGCCGCCTTGTTGTATAAGAGGTTCTTTAACATCGAGTTGCCACAGTATTTAGGCTTCTTCGCAGGTAAGCGATTCGTTCCGATTGCTACAGCGTTTACAGCATTATTTGTAGGTCTGGCTATGACGTGGGTATGGCCATTTGTTCAAGATGGTTTAAACGCATTTTCTCATGTAATGTTAGAGCAAAATAAAGTTCTTGCCGCCTTTGTGTTTGGTGTTATTGAACGCTCTCTTATTCCATTTGGACTTCATCACATTTTCTATGCACCGTTCTGGTTTGAATTTGGAACGTATACAAATCAAGCTGGAGAAATTGTTCGTGGGGATTACTCAATCTTCTTTGCACAACTAAAAGATAATGTAGAATTAACAGCTGGTACCTTTATGACAGGTAAGTTCCCGTTCATGATGTTCGGTCTTCCTGCAGCAGCATTAGCTATTTATCATACAGCAAAGCCTGAACGTAAAGCAGTGGTTGGAGGAATTATGGCCTCTGCAGCTTTAACTTCTTTCTTAACAGGTATTACAGAACCGCTTGAATTTTCATTCCTATTTGTGGCACCATTATTATTTGCCGTACACGCGGTCTTCGCTGGTTTGTCATTTATGGTAATGGAAATCTTGCAAGTTAAGATCGGAATGACGTTCTCTGGTGGTTTAATTGACTTCTTACTATTTGGGGTTCTTCAAAATAAAACCGAGTGGTGGCTTGTGCTACCGGTAGGGGCATTATTTGCGGTTATTTACTACTTCGGTTTCCGCTTTGCTATTCTGAAATTCAACCTGGCTACACCAGGGCGTGAAGATGACTCTGAAGATGACGGAGATGAAATTGAAGTAAGTGAAAAACCTTACAATATTCTAGAAGCTTTAGGTGGAGAAGATAATATCACATATTTAGATGCTTGTATCACTCGTTTACGAGTATCTGTTGAAGATAAAGGGAAAGTTGATAAAGATCGCTTGAAAAAAAATGGCGCATCAGGTGTAATGGAAGTTGGTAATAATATTCAAGCTATTTATGGTCCGGCTTCTGATTCAATAAGAGGACAAATTCAAGATATTATTGATGGAAAAGTACCTCGTAAATCGGAAGCAAAGCCTGAGGAACCTGCTACAGATGAATCTTGTGATACTCCAGCAGGGGAATTTAGCTTTGTTAGTCCCCTAAAAGGTGAAATTATGCCGATTTCAGACGTGCCAGATGAAGTATTTTCAGGTAAAATGATGGGGGACGGCTTTGCAATTCTTCCATCTGATGGTGAGATCGTTTCACCGATCAACGGTAAAGTACTAAATGTCTTCCCGACGAAACATGCTCTTGGTTTACAAGCTGAAGATGGAACAGAAGTACTGATCCACTTCGGAATCGATACGGTTACCCTTAAAGGTGAAGGTTTCGAAGCATTCGTTTCAGAAGGTGATGAGATCAAGCAAGGTCAGACTTTATTGAAAGTTGATATTGCTTCTGTTCAAGATAAAGTACCATCCATTGTCACTCCAATTGTGTTTACAAACCTTGGAGAAGGACAAACTGTGAAGATCAATGCAGAGGGCACTGTCTCACAAGGACAAAAGGATATTATTTCAATTTAATAAAAGGAGAGATTTTTCATGGCAGAACAAACAGTTAAAATTACAGCAAAAGACGGTGTGCACGCACGCCCGGCAACAGTACTTGTACAAGAAGCAGGTAAATACGAAGCAGACGTTAACCTTGAATATAACGGTAAAAGCGTAAACCTTAAATCAATCATGGGTATCATGTCTCTAGGAATTCCTTCAGGCGCAGAAGTAACATTCAAAGCTGAAGGTAGCGACGAAGATGCTGCACTTAACGCAATCATCGACGTTGTTAAAAACCAAGAACTAGGTGAATAATAACCTAACGAAAACCAGCATCCTAACGATGCTGGTTTTTCTTATGCATAAAGAAGAAATTAAAGCTTATCCTTACATAAGAAAGACGAGCCGATATAGGCTCGTCTTCTTTAACAACTACCCTTTATTACTGTAAAGTGAAGCAGGGTGTCTGGCACCCTATATCCTTTTAAAGTGTTAGAGGGTTAGGTGCTTGACCAGATTTAGCTACGTTTTCGCATCTGGACTTGAGTGATGATTTCGGATTGAGATTGTTGGGTCTCTCCGTTTACTTGACCGAAAGCATGTTTCGCACTAGCTCGCGGAGATTGGAAAGGGTCACTGTATAAATTCTTGAAAAAACGTTTATCTTCACGTTTCTCTGATTTATTGGCCACGACAGGTCCCTCCTAGAAATTTGTGTGATCGCGTTGGGAAGATTTGCGCGCTCGTTCTTGTGGGCGCGTGTTAATGGTGCCGTTTGCACGTTTGGCTCCGTATTCGGACTTTGCGCGTGCTTCACCATTTGGCTTTTTCTCAGGAAATCCTACGGTTTTATTTCTTACCATTCTAATCCCTCCTGAGTCATCTCTTACACCTTTCAAAGAACAAGTTCTTTGAAGTGGTGTAAGCATAGTATGTGCATCTAATCCTAAGCTATGTGATACAATGAAGGACAGATTGTTGGAAGTAAAAGAGGTGAATACCATGGAAGATATTTTTGAGCGATTAGCGAATCGTCTTTGCGAAGAAAATGATAAGCTAAGCATGTACCAAGCGCGGATCTGGGTAGAGTACTTGTGGGAAGATTTCGAAACAACAAGAGCTAAAGCCGGTCGTGATTATGAAGGGAAACAGATGACTGAACAGATTGTTATGCAATGGATTAACAGCTATGGTTCTCGTCTTCATGACTTTATGAGTCAAAACCCACGATACAAGCACTTATTTAATGATGATCAACAGCTGCATTAATGATGGATAGAGAACATACGGTGTTTACAAAGACGTAAAAAAAGACACGGAATAGCTATTCCGTGTCTTTTTCATCCTTTCATGTCGGTAAGATATCTAACTTCTTCTGCAGCTTTTCTTCTGAGAAAATCCATCCAGTATAAGATGATAAAATGTTTAGATCGTCATCTAATGTCACGACAGCCACGAATGGATAGCGTTCATTCGACCGATAACGTAAGTCGATTAAACGTACCTCTGTATAATCATCGTATTCGTCAATCTCCCACCGATATACTGGGGAGAAGGAAAGGAAGGCATCCATGTTTTCATCTTCAATGGCCCTTTGCATGACTGGTAAATCCGGAAGTGGTTTACGCTTAAATTCATCTAGGATTTCAATCTCTCCGTTATCAGCACGACCAACATAAAACTTATCCATCGTTGTTATAGCTAGTCGCCACTTATTATATCGAATGGTAGGAGACGTTACGATTTGCTCAACATGATCATAATGGTTCTTGATTTTATTTACCATTTCACGTTTAGTGAAATATCGTTTAAGATAATAAAGGACGAGTACAAACCAGACGATCAGAAAGGTTATTCCAGGATTAGCACCAAGCGCCCAGGCGATGATGCCAATAATATGAAGTCCGAAAATGTACGGATCAAACGTGTTAATAATCCCGTAGGCAACCCATCTATTTGAAAATGGTCTGTATGCTTGAGTGCCGTATGCATTGAATACATCGACAAATACATGCAGAATTACGGCGAAGAAAGTCCATAACCATAAATGAAGGAAATCCACCTGAGGGAAGAATGCATAAATCAATCCTGAGATTGAAATCCCCCATAAAGCAACAGCTGGCATCGAATGGGTAATTCCCCGATGGTGACGAATATAGACGGCGTTATTACGAAGTTTGTTAACGGTATCGAGGTCGGGAGCTTGAGAACCAGCCATTACCCCAATGAAAACTGCATTGAATAAGGCTGGATCGCTTTGAACAGCAGGGTCTAGAGTAGCTAGTCCTCCTAAAGCAACCCCCATAACAACATGGGTACCAGTGTCCATCTTAAGCCTCCTTGTAGACTCTCTTCGTTTTTTTAGATAATTTTATTGTAACAAAAGGGTGAACAATTGTGAAAAATGAACCAACTTACAATATGCTCGAAGGCTTTGATATAGAAGCCTTTCGCCATGATTTAATCGAGTGGTTCCGAGCTGAACAACGTATACTCCCTTGGCGTGAGAATCAGGACCCTTATCGCGTGTGGGTATCTGAAATTATGCTTCAACAAACAAGGGTTGATACGGTAATTCCATACTTTCAACACTTTTTAGAGAAGTTCCCGACTCCAGAAGCCCTTGCTTATGCTGAAGAGCAAGAAGTTTTAAAAGCGTGGGAGGGCTTAGGTTACTATTCCCGTGCACGCAATTTACAAACAGCCGTCCGTGAGGTAGTAGAATCCTACGAAGGCAAGGTGCCAAATAATGAAAAAGAACTTGGTTCCTTAAAAGGAGTTGGACCTTACACGCGTGGTGCGATTTTAAGTATCGCGTATGATCTCCCTTCTCCAGCTGTAGATGGAAATGTCATGCGCGTATTGTCACGCATCCTCATGATTGAAGAAGATATTGCTAAACCAGCAACGAGGAAGATCTTTGAATCACTTATACGAGAGCTAATATCTAAAGAAGACCCATCTTCTTTCAATCAAGGTTTAATGGAGCTTGGCGCTCTTGTGTGTACACCTAAGAGTCCGTCCTGTCTTTTGTGTCCGGTTCGCTCCCACTGCCGAGCTTTCCATGAAGGGAAAGAAACAGAGTTACCTATTAAGTCTTCTAAAAAGAAACAGAAACGTCTTCCTTATATGACGCTGGTTCTAAAAGATCAAGAAGGACGATATGTAGTTGAAAAACGTCCTGATAACGGACTCCTCGCTAATCTATGGCAGTTTCCTATGGTACCAATGCAACAAGTAGACCGAGAAAAAGTTGTCGATTGGGTAAAAGACCATTACGGTTTGGAAATTGATCTCATGAACACCGTAGATCAAATCAAACACACCTTCTCCCACGTTATCTGGGATATGGAAGTGGTTACTGCTACAGCAACCGGAGAGCTGGAATCTAAAGAAGCTCGTTTTGCTACAAAAGAGGAACTAGAGGAGTTACCGTTTCCGGTTTCCCACCAAAAAGTCCATAAGCATCTATAGTAAGAGAACTGCCCCTCTAGTGGGGCAGTTTTTTTACCTTTAAACTTAATGTTTCCTTGATCTCACGCCGGTTCAGTCCAGTCTGTACGTTGCTAAACGGGCGCTTTCGCTTTTGTATTTTGTATTAGTCAACGATTGGTTTTGTTCCAGATGTCCACGTGGCTTCTTTTCTTTGGAAGCCGCCTCGGTTTTGGATTTCTTGATTAATTTCTCTTAAGATGGTGGTTCCTTCAGAGTTGAGGTAGGGAACCATCTGACTCAGAGCATGTTGAAAATAAACGAGCTCGTCTTCACGCCAATCGTCTTTCTTCGTCATAGTAAGTTCAGTCATGTCTCGACCGATATACATTGTTGATCCCTCCCATATATATAGGATGGACATTTGAAACGTCACCTATACCGATAGGGTGTTGTGATAAATGGATTTTAATGGAATAAAAATTCTTGGAATAGCTTTAACGATTTCTGCGCAATCTAGTTGTTGCGGAGGTGATTAAGTTGGCTAAAAAACAAAACCAACAGCAGCAAGCAAACAAAACAGCTTCAGGTACAAGTGTTGATCACGTGAAACAGCAAAACCAACAGTCTGCACAAGGACAAGGGCAATATGGTACAGAATTTGCTCAAGGTCAAGGTAAAACAGACGTACAGCACGTGAAACAGCAGAACCAAAAGTCTGCTCAAAAGAAAAAATAACAGCAACATTATACTTGGATGTCGTAACCCCCGAATTCTAACGACTTCCTAAGAAGAAGAGTATCCCTGAAAAGTTCTCTCCCCCCCTAGTTTCTTTAGCCCAATTGGCTAGGAACCTACGGGAGAGTAGCTTAGGGGATACTTTTTTTATACATATTATAAGTAAAAATCCCTTTCTCACTCTTTAATGTAGTTTTATTATTTCCAATCATCACTTGTTATCGTTATAATAATATGAAGGAAAGTTATAGAATTTTATAAATAAAGGTCGTGCGAATAGAGGAGAAAGGGAGATTTCATGTCAGTCCCAAAGCCGGGTCAACATATACAAATTCATAGCTACAAGCATAATGGTCAGTTGCACCGAGTGTGGGATAGCACCACTATTTTAAAGGGTACGAATAATGTGGTGATCGGTGCCAATGATAAAACTAGGGTAACCGAAAGTGATGGTCGGACCTGGGTAACAAGGGAACCAGCTATTTGTTATTTTCATTCGAAGTACTGGTTTAATATAATTGGCATGCTTCGAAACGACGGGGTTTATTATTATTGCAACATCAGTTCCCCCTTCGTTTATGATGAAGGAGCCATTAAGTACATTGATTATGACCTTGATGTTAAAGTCTTTCCCGATTATACCCATATCTTGTTAGATGAAGATGAATACGAAATTCATCGCGAGGATATGAATTATCCGGGTGTTTTAGACCACATTTTAAAAAATAATGTGAATCATTTGCTCCGTTGGGTAAGGCAAAGGAAAGGGCCATTCTCGCCGGAGTTTATAGATCAATGGTATGAACGTTATTTAACCTACTTATCGTAAGTACAAGAAATGTCCTAAAAGGGGACGGATCCCAGCAAGATTAGGGATTGTCCCCTTTTATGTTCGTTGAATGGTTTTGAACGATTAGTTTGACTACTTTGTTGATATCTTGTTCTTGATGTGGGAGAACGTTTTTTTCAACAACATAGAGAAAGAGGTGACACCATGGGTAGCGTGAAGCGCTATATGAATTTTGTGAAGCCATATAAATGGAAAATTGTATTAACGGTGTCAATCGGAATAGTGAAATTCGGTATTCCCTTATTGATTCCGCTGTTATCTAAATACGTCATTGATTCAATCCTTAACAACCCTGACATGACCCAGGCAGAACAAATCAATCAACTCGTCTGGCTCATGGGAGGGGCCTTTATAGTATTTGCTGTAATTCGACCACCTGTTGAGTATTTCAGGCAATATCTTGCGCAGTGGGTTGGAAACAGCATTCTATTTGATATTCGAGAGAAATTATTCGATCATATTCAACGGCTTAGCTTACGTTTTTATTCTAAAACAAAGACTGGGGAAGTTATATCTCGTGTCATTCATGATGTTGAACAAACAAAAAACTTCGTGATGACGGGGCTTATGAATATATGGTTAGATATGTTTACTATCGTAATTGCGATTGGGATTATGCTTTATATGGATGTCTGGTTAACGCTCGTCTCGATCTCTCTCTTTCCGCTTTATGGGTTCGCTATTAAATACTTCTATTCTAAATTACGAAGGTTAACGAGAGATCGTTCTCAAGCCTTGGCTCAAGTACAAGGGCACCTGCATGAAAGAGTGCAGGGTATGCCGGTTGTGAGAAGTTTCGCTCTTGAAGATTATGAACAAGAGCAATTCAATGTTCAGAATAGAAACTTCCTAAACAAAGCGCTTAGCCATACAAGCTGGAATGCGAAGACATTTAGTGTAACGTCGACAATTACTGATATCGCACCCCTTATCGTGATTGGGTTTGCGGGTTACTTCGTCATCCAAGGTAATATTCAAGTTGGTACAATGGTAGCGTTTATCGGCTACATGGAACGAGTTTATAGCCCGCTCCGTAGGCTAGTAAGCTCTTCTACTGTTCTAACTCAATCGTTAGCATCGATGGACCGAGTATTTGAATTTATGGACGAAACGTATGACATTAAGGATAAAGAAGGAGCAGAAAAGCTCGACCACGTTCATGGTGATGTGGAGTTTGATCGTATTTCTTTCCGTTACGATGAAGATGAAAGTCTTGTACTCAAAGATCTTTCTCTAAACGTAAAAAAGGGGGAAACGATTGCGCTTGTTGGGATGAGTGGGGGAGGGAAATCAACCCTTATCAGCCTCCTACCGCGCTTTTATGATGTAGAATCAGGAAGTATTAAGATTGATGGGAAAGATATACGAGATGTAGAAGCTCGTACACTTCGGGATAAGATTGGTATGGTTCTGCAGGATAATATCTTGTTTAGTGAATCGATTGCGATGAATATTAAAATGGGGAACCCTGATGCTTCAGATGATGAGATGATTGAAGCAGCCAAAGCAGCCAATGCTCATGATTTCATTATGAGCCTGCCTTACGGGTATGACACTACTGTAGGGGAAAGAGGCGTCAAATTGTCAGGTGGACAGAAGCAACGTGTAGCCATTGCGCGCGTTTTCTTAAAAAACCCACCTCTGTTAATCTTAGACGAAGCAACATCCGCACTTGATCTTGAGAGTGAGCATTTAATTCAAGAGGCCTTAGAGAAACTTGCTGCAGATCGAACGACCTTTATCGTTGCTCACCGATTATCAACCATTACTCATGCTAATCGCATTGTCTTATTGGCCGATGGTGAGATTAAAGAAGTGGGTAGTCATGAAGAGTTGATGAATAAGAAGGGTGCGTATTATGATCTTTATCAAGTCCAGCAACTGGATGACGCCGAGCCTGAAACTGAATATTTAGGAACATAAAAAGAAGGAGAGGAACCGCACCGCGCGGGTCCTCTCTTTTTATTTTGTTGAATAATCGAAACTGAGAAAATGTTTCCGTTTGCTTAAATTGAGCGTAAGGTGGTTCGGGAAATCACTCGCTTTCCGCGGCGAGCTGGGAAGCCTCCTCGTTCGCTAGCGCTCTCTGTGGGGTCTTCCCTAGGCTCCTATTGCCGCAGGAGTCTCGCGATTTCCCGAGCCACCTTTTCCATATAGGGTGTAACGGAAACATGCTATATAGGGTCTTCAAATTTCACGAACCTTAAGATGTTGGGGCGTTCGTAAAACTGTAGTCAGGGGTGTCTGGGGAACGGGGAGACTCCTGCGGGAGAAAGAGGTCGACGAGACCCCGCAGGGTGGTTTGCCCGAGGAGGCTGTAAAAAAATAGAGGAAGTTCGACTAAGACCGTCACGTCCTGTGACAACGTCGAACGACCCCACGTAGTGTGGGGCCGCGGAAAGCGAGTCGTTCCCCAGACACCCCAAGCACTCAACAAACGTAACGGCCCTATCTATATTAAAATGTCTCAACTTCGAGTCTTCCATATAAGATAGCTTATATGGAAAGTAGACCCTATACATGTATAGGGTCTACTTTTTAATCGTCTTAATATGCTCGCTCGTATGATAAAGCTGATAACTTGAGAGGAGTTTTTTTAAGTGTGTCATTTTTTGATGGTAATCCATTAATTTTGTAGCAAGGGGGAGAAACATTAATTTTTCTTCTTCTGTTTCTTTCTCCTCGTATATATCAATTAGATGTTCAACGAGCTTTGGAATATTGGGTTCGCCAGCTTCTTCTATGGGGTCTGATTCGTGAAAACGGATTCTGCCTTTAATAGAGAGAATGAGCTTCTCGTGAACATGAATGACCTTATCAATTTCGTTAACTAGTGTCGTTCGAAATTCAGCTGGGACCTTATCCATTTCGTTTTCTAGACTGCTAAATGTTTTTAATACCTCGAAAGCTTTACGTGTAGTCGAGATTAAGTGTTTGAACAAAATGAGTTTGCGGGCCTTTTCGAAACGACGTTTTTTGAAATAGGTTCGTTCTTCTTTAAACAAGCTGTAGGTATTATCTAAGTATACCATGGCTCCTTCTAGTCTTTCGATTTCCTCGCGAAGGGCTGGGCGATCGGATAAGTGACGTGTGGTGATACGCAACCACTGCAGGATGTCGCTTGTATGCTGGTCTACTTGAGTAAAGAGTTTTGTTTCATATTTCGGTGGCAAGAAAACTAAGTTAACGATAAAGGAGGCGAAGATTCCGATCATTAAAGATGAGAAGCGTAGCATTGTAAATGGAAGTAGATCCATCTCGGTTGATTCCATAATGGCAATTACGGCAACAAGGGCAAGGAGGATCGTATTCTCTTTCATGCCAAACTTCACACAAACTCCGATAACGAGGACAATGGTGAATCCCATAATGAACGGGTCGTTACCAAGGGAGATCAAAATAATATAGGCAACAATAGCACCTATAATATTTGCTTCTACTTGTTCAACAATGGATTGGTACGACCGATAAATCGATGGCTGTATTGAAAATAAGGCAGCCATTCCTGCGAAAACTGTGCTGGTCTGAAAGGGGAGGGCAGCCGCTATATACATAGCTATCGCTACGGCTAATCCTGTCTTCAGCATACGTGCACCTAACTTCATTTCATAACCTTCTTTCAGAAGAAAATCCAATAAGCGAAATTGATTATACAATTGTTTTCATGAAAAGAATAGCTCTTTTTTGTAAATCTTTACTAATTTATGTGAACATGTCACATACCATTCACAATGAGTCTAGTATAGAGGAGGGTGGAATGCAAAAAAATACCCTGCACTTGGCAGGGTATCGTCTATTATTCGGTTGATACGGATGGATCTGCTTGAATTTTCTCAGGAACGACTTGAAGGAAATGCTCTTCAAGGTTTTCAAGAAGAAGTTCAAGAGAATCAGCTTCTGCATGCTGATCATGTTGCTTTAAGACTTCGATGTATCCTGTAAGCATTTCATTTACGTCTTCTTTTCCGCCTTCGTTTAGAGGTTCAATTTCGACTTTAGCTCCTTTAGCAATTCGCTTATGAAGGGCTTCTTTCGTTAATCCCATCTCTGGTTGATGACGAAGGTAAACGGCTCCGCCCGTCATTCCAGCACACATCCAAGGCCCTGGGTCACCTAGTACAAGACCACGTCCGTTTGTCATATACTCAAAGGCAAACCCTTTAATGCTTGAGTAACATCCGAAGTTGCCATCGTGTTCAGCAGGGAGAGGGGCCTGTAGTTGCTGGCCTATGATAATATCAGCGCCGGATAATCGAATACCGGCTCTTGAGTCTGCTGTTCCTTGAACAATGAGTCGCCCTTTTTGAGCTCCATATCCAAATCCTTTTCCAACAGCCCCGTTAATATACCCGCCATGTGCTCCAGGGGATTTTAAGATAGCAAGGGTTCCGCCGAATGCCGTTTTTCCGACACCGTCCTGACCACCACCGATAACGGATGTATCCATACCATCAGTGAGGTAAGCCCCGAATCCATTACCGACTATAGAGCCTTCTTTATAGTGAAGTCGAATTGGATCAAGATCACGATAGGATCCATCAAGACGGTCACGGACACGGTGGCAAGAAACGCGACTGCTAAGGTTTCGTTGTTCACTTGTTACATTTGAGAATTCCCTAGAATCAAGAAGCTGTTCTTGGTTCCCGTCTAGATATTCTGCACCTACTGCCATAAGAAGACGTTCTTCCATTCGTTCGTATTTCTTCTGATAAGCTTGGATTTCTTCAACCTCGAGTTTTTCTAGTAGAGGGGTTAAATCCATCCAATCTTCACCTCGATACTGTTCTAGTAAATCAGAACGGCCGACAAGGTCTTGTGTTTTGGAGAAGCCTAGCTCAGCTGTTAGGCGTTTAAGTTCTTCACCAAATGTGGTAAATAGATTCATAAGCCCTGTAACAGAAGGTTGGTACTCCCTTGGAACGAAGCGGCGAAGTCCGTGTTCTTTTGCCTGAGCTTCTGTTTCAATTTGTGTGGCAATCCCAACGTGACACGTATCAAGGTGACACCCACGACATGCGGTACAACCTACGGCAATCATAGATAGCGTGCCAAATCCAACGCGGTTAGCTCCTAAAAGCATTACTTTCATTACATCAAGTGGACTACGTAGCCCGCCGTCTGCCCAAATTTCAACAGAATGACGAAGACCGGCTTCAAGAAGGGCGTTGTGAGCTGCTTTCACGCCAATTTCTACAGGAAGCCCTACGTGTTGAAGAGCATGAATTCTAGCTGCACCTGTACCTCCATCAAAGCCACTGAGCGTGATGAAATCAGCACCGGCTTTAGCGACACCAACAGCAATCGTTCCGATATTCGGAACAATTGGGACTTTTACGGTAACTTTCGCCTGATCGTTGGCGGTTTTTAGCTCGGAAATCATCTGTGCTAAATCTTCAATAGAATAAATATCGTGGTTGTTCGATGGCGAAATTAAGTCAGAGCCGATTGTTGCATTACGTGCTTCTGCAATTTTAGCGGTTACTTTAGAGCCTGGAAGATGCCCGCCTTCGCCGGGTTTTGCACCTTGACCAATTTTGATTTCTAGTAGATTAGAAGAATTTAATAATTCCGCATTTACCCCAAATCGACCAGAAGCGATTTGCTGTCCGCGTGTGTTTGGATATTTTCCAAGCATATCTTTAATCTCTCCGCCTTCACCGTTGAAGGAAATCATATTAAGTTGGTCGGCAGCTTCAGCGTAAGCGCGGAACGCTGTCTCGTTTTGAGAACCAAACGACATGGAAGAGATCATAAATGGTAAGTCATGTGTGCCGACTCCTAAGTCTACTTTAGACGTTTCTTCTTTATGTTCGCTTGATTTCGGTTGAACGAGGTGACGAATGCTGAGCGGATTCTTTTCTTCAAGTCCGTCAATTTTCTCACGAAGGTCATCTATAGGATTTCCTTTGGCTACATCTCCGATTGATTTCCAAAGACGAGGCCAAGCATGGAAGCTCTTTCCTGGACGAGCTTTTTCGTTTTGGAAATCTTCTCGACGAGCGATGGAATCTTCTTTCAGTGCCTTCCAGTTATAGGATAACCCATCACCGCCAAAGAAGTTCACAATGCGTAGCAATCCTGAGAAATCGTTGTGTAAACCGATGCTTGAGAAAAGGCGAGCATACCCTCTTAATTCGTGAATACCGATCGTTGAAATAACTTTTTCAAGGCCTTTATTCATAGCATGATACAAGTTAAGGGTTGGTGTTAATTCTTCCTCAGCTACAGTCGCAAAAAGTAGATAAGGATTGACCGCGTCTGCTCCTAGACCAAATACGGTGATGAGGTCATGTAAGGAGCGAATCGAAGCTGAACGCAGAATAATAGATGTGTTTCTCCGTTTATGATTCTCAACGAGTCGTTTATCGATTGCCGATACGACAAGGTGAGGGTCTAACCAAAGGTGGTCTTCCTGGTGGGTATCCCCATCATTTAGAACAAGAAGTTCAGCACCTTTATCGACGAGTGACTCTGCTTCGCTTGATAAGCGGTGAATGGCCTCTTCAATCGTTTCTTCATCCCTAGCTGTTATAGAGAGTGTTTGAGTAAGGCCGACTTGGTTGAAGCGGTGAAGAATTTGTTCATAAGAAGGTTGCTGTTCTTGAGAAGAAATGGTCTGAGCGTGTACACCTTCTACGAGAATCGGTGATAGAAGTTCTAAGTTAAAGGGAGCTTCGTCTTTAGTTACTACATTAGGACGACGCCCTAAAATGGTTCTAGTAGAGAAGTGTTCGGCTTCACGGTCCCGGTCGATTGCCGGGTTCGTCACAACTGCGACACTTTCTTTAAAATAATCAGCTATGTTTTTACGGCCCTGGTGTAAAGAAGCGAGAGGAACGTCATGCCCAAGGGAGCGAATCGGTTCTGCTCCTTTTTCAGCCATCTGCTCAAGAAGTTGAATATGTTCCCTGTCCCAACCATATGCTGCATACCAGCCATTGTGAACATTCGTTATGGTCGGGTGAGGCTTAACTGTATCTGTATTACCGGGTTGGATACGAGAATGGAACCCTTCGAAGTCAAAGCGTGCGCCCATACGGCGGTATACTTCTTCTTGATAAGCAAAGTGGTCGAATACTTGCAATGTACCTTCTTCGTCATATTTTACTCCTACTTTTTCCCCTGGAGAGAGAGGTTTAGGATCGCTAACGTACTCGCTATTTGCCCGAATGCCGGGTTCAGAACAGAAAAGGTGGGCATCCATTGTTTCAAGCTGCCATAGTGGTCGTAGCCCTAGAGAATCCAAGCTGAAGGCAGCTTCATTTTTGTGCCTCGAGATAATCCCAGCTGGCCCTTGTGCGAAATGGCCCCAAGTTTCACGCATGTAGGCATACATATCCTGAAGGTGAGTAGGGTAACGTTTTAATTCGTTTAAAATAGGTGGGAACATTAAATCAAGTGCTTCAAACAGTCCATAACCTTCTCGTTTAACAAACGTTTCTATTGTTCGGTTAAGGTCCTGAGAGTCACTCCCGTTACCTGTTAAAGGGACATTGATCATTTCAGCTTCATCTCGAAGTTTAGCGATTGTGTTAATTTCACCATTATGACCTAGCATGCTAAATGGTTGCACACGAAAAAAACTTGTAAGCGTGTTTGTAGAGTAGCGGTTGTGACCTAATGTCATAGCAGATGCAATTTTAGGATGGTCCAAATCAGCAAAATACTGAGGTAGCTGATCTCCGGCACCCATTACTTTATAGACTACGTGATAAGAAGATAAAGAGGCGACATGTACATTCTCATCTTCTTCAATGGCAAGGGAAACTTCAAATAAAGCGCGATCTAAATTCATGTTTTCATTGTTTGGTAAAAGGGCAATCTGCCAGAATATCGGCTCTTGTTTTTGCGCTAGAGGTCCTAAAGCTTCTGTGCGAGTTGATTGTTCGTCTTGGTAGATGAGTTGGAAGCCGTGTTGATCTAAGATGTCTTGAATGTTGGTTTTTATAGTGGTAGTTTGAGCTTGTTTATTGATGAAAAGGTGTCCTACAGTAAATTGAGAGTGGTGGGCAAGGTTTTTGTCTTGTTGATTGGAAGTTAGTTTTTCTTCCCAAAGGGCTTTTGGTATATCCATATGAATACCAACGCCGTCTCCTTCTTGCTTAGTAAAACCTGCACGGTGGTTCATGGTCACAAGTGCATTAATGACAGTGTTAATGTTTTCTTTTGTTGGCTTGTTTTCTTTCTGAACACAAGCAACAATTCCGCATGCATCATGTTCATGTTTGTGATAGTCACGAAATTCATTGGGATCCCAGTTTACGCGTCTCGATTTGGTCAAGTTGACCGCACCTCCTTGAAGATTTACAAATAGAATCGACCTTAGGGAGTGAAGGACTTCCTGTAGTCGTTAAATGAGAAAAAGAAGGGCTTTCGCAATAGAATGCAAAAGCCTTGAAAAGTGTTCTGTTCAAAACAAAATCTTTCGGAGCGAAGTGAAAGATTTTTTGAAAAAGGGTAAGAAATGAAAATGTACAATCCGATGTACAAATTTTCTGAATTATTTATTATAGTATCATATGGGGGTAGGCTTTGCAATTAAATATACAGTGATTTGTATGATGGAGAAGGGGGAGTTTGGTGTAAACGAAGTGCTTCACTCATTGAGATGCCTTTAGGTAAGCGTTTTCATAGAAGTGATAAAAAATCCCCGCAATTTATGTGATTGCGGAGATGTATAACAGGGTGTATATTTATTCGCTTGCTAATGCTTTGAATGAAGATTCAACGGCACGTAGCGTTTCTTTAATATCAGCCTCTGTATGTTCTGTTGTTAAGAACCATGCTTCAAACTTAGAAGGGGCTAAATTGATTCCCTCTTTCAACATTAGGTGGAAGAATTTCGCGAACATTTCACCGTCTGTAGCTTCTGCTTGGTCGTAGTTTTCCACTTCTACATCTGTGAAGTATACGGTTAAGGCTCCTTTTAAGCGATTGATCTTAACAGGTAGCTTGTATGTTTCTGCGTGACGCAAAATTCCTTCTTCTAACATGGCACCAAGCTGATCCATTTTTTCGTAGACGCCTTCTTGTTGTAGTACTTCAAGACAAGCAATTCCTGCTGAGATGGATGCAGGGTTCCCGGCCATTGTTCCAGCTTGGTATGCTGGCCCGAGTGGAGCGATTTGTTCCATAATATCTACACGCCCGCCATAAGCACCTATTGGAAGACCTCCGCCAATAATTTTGCCCATTGCGGTCATGTCTGGTTCAACACCGACAATATCTTGTGCGCTACCGTAGTGGAATCGGAAAGCTGTGATGACTTCGTCGTAAATGACAAGGGCTCCAGCTTCATGGGCAAGATCGTTAACTTCTTGAAGAAAACCAGGCTTTGGTTCCACGATACCGAAGTTCCCGACGATTGGCTCTACAAGTACCCCTGCAATATCGTCTCCGTATTTTTCAAGTGCGTCTTTGTAAGTGTCGATGTCATTAAATGGAACTGTAATCACTTCTTGTGCGATAGATGTAGGGATTCCTGCTGAGTCAGGTGTGCCAAGTGTTGCTGGTCCGGACCCTGCTGCAACAAGAACTAGGTCAGAGTGTCCGTGGTAACAGCCAGCGAACTTAATGATTTTAGTTCTGTTTGTATAAGCGCGTGCGACACGAATCGTTGTCATAACGGCTTCTGTACCAGAGTTCACAAAGCGGACTTTCTCAATAGAAGGAATCGCTTCTTTAATCATCTTCGCAAACTTGTTCTCAAGTTTTGTTGGTGTGCCGTATAACACACCGTTGTATGCTGCCTTTGAGATCGCTTCAGCAATATGTGGGTGAGCATGGCCTGTAATAATTGGTCCATACGCAGCTAGATAATCAATGTATTTGTTACCGTCTACGTCAAAGAAGTAAGCCCCTTCTGCTTTATCCATAAAGATAGGAGTCCCTCCACCGACACCTTTATAGGCGCGAGAAGGCGAATTTACCCCTCCGACGATATGGTCCTCTGCTTCTCTATATAACTCTTTCGATCTATTAATATTCAACAAGAAAACCTCCATAAAAAATACTCAAAACCCATTCTAACACACACCACCCCTTTATTGCTGTGCAGAAGAGAAGGGTGTCTGGCACGCTTTCGTGCAGTGAAGAGCTAGAGGGTGTCTGGCACGCTTTAACATGGTGAAGGGAATACATATTAGGTAAGGCTTGTTTATATGATAGTGATAGGTGGTGGTTTGGGGGAGTGATGGGACATGGTGTGGGTGTTGTTGAGTCTAGTGGTGTTATGCGTGTGTGGAAGTTTGGCGGGCTTTTTTCGCAGTGATCAAGAAGTTCGTCAATTATTTTCTTTTCATCACTTTTATACGCTTATTACAGTTTATGGAATTGTTATGATAGGGTTTGGTTTAATCTACTTTATTCTGGCTTCTGAAGGGTTAGTGATATTGCAAGATGAACTTCTGCAACAGGACTCGTTGCTTGATCGTTTTGCTCATTCTGTTTATTTTAGCGGGGTAACGTTAATGACGGTAGGATACGGTGATATTACTCCGATAGGGTTAGGGAAGGCCATTGCTTTAATTGAAGCAATGATCGGTTATATCGTGCCCGCTGCTTTTGTTGTTCAATATATGTATCATCATCAGCACGATGAGCCATCAGATAAGTTGTAAGTTCTCCTGAATTTGGTTACCCTTAAAAGAGATTACGTTCAGGAGGGATAGGAATGACTATGGAAATTGGTAAGCCAGCACCGGATTTTGAACTCCCGGCTAACAACGGGGAAAAGGTAAAGCTCTCTGATTATAAAGGGAAAAATGTTGTGTTGTATTTTTATCCGAAAGATATGACACCTGGGTGTACAACGGAAGCTTGTGACTTCCGCGATCATCACGAAAGCTTCAAAGACTTAGATGCTGTTATTCTTGGTGTTAGCCCAGATCCTGTTGATCGTCACCAGAAGTTTATTGATAAACATGAACTTCCGTTTATGTTATTAGCAGATGAGGAGCATGCGGTCGCTGAAGAATATGGTGTATGGAAGTTGAAGAAGAATTTCGGTAAAGAGTACATGGGAATCGAACGTTCGACCTTTGTTATCGACAAGGAAGGTAATCTAGTAAATGAATGGCGTAAAGTACGTGTGAAGGGGCATGTTGAAGAGGCCCTACAGTATATAAGAGAAAACCTAAACTAAAAAACCTCCATTATGGAGGTTTTTTATTGGTTACTCTACTGTGGTAAAGGGTGTCTGGCACGCTTTCGTGCATTAGTGTGTGAATGTGGGTTAATCTTGCTTGATTTGTTGTATTTTGCGTAAGGTATACAGGTAATCTTGGTCATCTAATTCGTTGATCATTTCCGATACCTACAAAAAGAGTACTAGCCTATTTTCAAAACGTTGGGTGAAGGTCCATACCAATTCATAACGATCAGCGTATAGTACATTAAGAAACCAACCTCCCCTTATTTATATAGAGCAACATGTTAAGCGCGGATACCATTCGCGCTTCCTTTTATGGCTTTAGCACACTACCAAACCATAGCGTGCCAGACACCCTTTACTGCTGTACAGAATTGCAGGGTGTCTGGCACGTTGTGTTGCATTAGTGTATGAAAGTGTTATGGAGCATTGATTTCTATGATTTTTGGGGAATAGGTTATAGTATAGACAGTAGGAGTTTTAGATAGGGAGGGAATTGTTTGTTTATTTTATCGTCATGTAAGATCAGAAGGGACTTAAGGGAGCGCTTAGAGGAGGCTTATCCTTCAGTTACGTTTCAGTTTACAGATTCGGTCGGGGAGGCTGCTTCTTTTTTGCCGGAAGCGGACGTGTTACTTACATATGGAGAAGATTTGACGGAAGACCTGATTGAGGAAGCTGCCCAACTGAAGTGGGTTATGGTTTTGTCGGCTGGTTTAGACAAGATGCCATTTAAAAAGATAGAGGAAAAGGGGATCCTCGTTACCAACTCGAAGGGGATCCATAAAGTTCCGATGGCGGAGTATGCCATAGCAATGCTTCTTCAAGTATCAAGAAATACTCGTTTATTGCTAGAGAATGAAAAGGCGCATGAATGGGATCGTAATGTAAAGCCAGTTGAAATTACCGGGAAAACCATGCTCATTGCAGGAACAGGGGCGATAGGTCAGGAAGTTGCTCGTCTTGCTCAAGCGTTTAGAATGTACACGATTGGTATATCAAATAGTGGCAAAGCTAAGGAACATTTTGATAACGTTTATACAAAAGATGAACTACACGCTCACCTCCCTGAAGCGGACTTCGTGGTTTCAGTTCTTCCTAGTACACAAGGCACTAAGAACTTTTTCAAGAGAAAAGACTTTGAAATCATGAAAGAGGACGCAGTTTTCCTTAATATGGGCCGAGGTGACGTAGTGGACGGTGATACTTTATTGCATGTAATGGAGGAAAGGTTAATCCACCATGCGGTATTAGACGTGTTTGAAACAGAGCCTCTACCAGCTGCTCACCCATTTTGGGAGATGGGGAATGTAACCATAACACCTCATTCGTCAGGGATGTCTACTCATTATCAACCAAGGGCCATGTCGATCTTTGAAGAGAACCTACATACTTTCCTGGCTGGAGGGAAGGTATCTGTCAATCAAATTGATCCAAGAAAGGGGTATTAATGATGAAGATTTACACACGATCTGGAGACAAAGGTGATACATCGCTTATTTATGGAGAGCGGGTGCCAAAAAGTGATGCACGAGTCGATGCTTATGGTACTTGTGATGAGGCTAACTCCATGATTGGGTTGTCACTAAGTTATTTAAGAAGAGAAGACTGGCCAGAGAAACAAGCCTTTTGTGATACGATGCACCGGGTACAAACCATCCTATTCCATGTAGGTGCAGAGCTAGCGACTCCTCAAGGGAAAGAAGTGAAGTGGCAACTCACTCAGGGGCACATAGATGAACTAGAAAAGCAAATTGACAGTTGGGATCAAGAACTTGAAGCTCTCCAGAACTTTATTCTGCCATCAGGTCACGAAGCTTCGGCTACATTACACACGGCACGCACGATTGTAAGAAGAGCGGAACGTAGTGCTGTGGTTGTGAAAGATGAATTAAATAACCCGCTTGTCCTGACGTATTTAAATCGATTATCCGACTTTTTATTCGTAGCAGCTAGATTTGTTAACAAGATGACAGGCGGTAAAGAAATGCCCCTAAGAGCTGATGTGTAATTTATGTAAATTGACTTGGTATCAAGCGAGTTACATTGACAAAAAGAGGTACAACGGTATACACTAATTATAAAGATTTTAATGTAATAATATTGTTTATATGAAAATATGTGAAAGCGAGGTGCATGACGGTGTCTGATCATCGACTTCGTGAGGCTTTGGACACATTGAAAGATTCTGGCGTCCGTATTACACCCCAACGTCATGCGGTGCTTGAGTTTCTCATTGATTCCATGTCTCATCCAACCGCAGATGACATCTATAAAGCATTAGAAAGCAAATTTCCAAATATGAGTGTAGCTACGGTATACAACAATCTTCGCGTGTTTCGTGAAATTGGGTTGGTTCGTGAATTGACTTATGGTGATTCATCAAGCCGATTTGATTGTAACACCTCAGAGCACTACCATGCGATTTGCGATAGCTGTGGAAAGATCGTTGATTTCCATTATCCATCTCTTGATGAAGTAGAATCGCTAGCGGAACAGGTTACAGGATTTGAAGTTAGTAACCACCGAATGGAAGTGTACGGAATTTGTGAAGAGTGTAAATCAAAGCACTAAAATGAGAGTTCTTTAAAAGAACTCTCATTTTTTATGGACATGTAAAAAAACCTTGGAGAGTTGAGGCTCTACAAGGTCTTTTCAATTAAGCGTAATTTTACTTTTGATTTTCAGTGTTTTTTTGATATCTTTTAGAATTGTACCGTTCATCGAATTCTTTTCCTTCAAGATCTTTATCTAAAGTTAAGGGCTCATTACAGTGCATGCAAGCGTCAACCCGTCCTAATAGTTTTGTTGGTTTCCCGCAATTAGGGCAAGCAACTTTTATCGTTTTGGTGGATAACATTCCGATCCAAAAGTACACGACTGTGCTCAGGATGACTGACAGAAGCCCAAGAATCATAAAGATACTCATTAACCACATCGTATCTTTAAATAAAAGGCCCACATACATGATACCAAAACCGATAAATACTAAGCTTAGCGCAAACGTGCGTATCTTATTTATTTTGTTCGAGTACTTAACGCCCAACCTTTTCCCTCCTAACATTTTCAATTGGTAGTATAGCATATTTCTAGGAGAGAAAGCGTCGTCGAAAAAAGGATTTTCTATGAATGTGTCGAAATTAATCACTATCTTAGTATTTGGGGGAAAGTAGTATGGAAGATGTGTTACGTCCGATCTACCAAGAACGCGCTAGTCAGAAAAACACATTAGGAATTTTGATTATAGAAAAGAAAAGGCCCATTAGCCCTGTGACCGATAACTTTGATGTTATTTTATTAATTATTGTACGGGGGGCTACTCAGCCTTGGTACGTTAAACATTATGAATTTGAGAACAAAAATGCAGCCATGCACATTGTAGATGAAGGCCAACTTACCAACTGGGTCGATACTAGTTCATTCCGCAGAGCAGTAGAGTGGGTGATAGAAGGCCGTGTTGTATTCGATCGAAACGAGTATGTAACTTCTCTAAAAGAAAATCTACGTAACTTCCCGCAGGAAAAGCGTGATTTAAAAAAGGCAATTGAATTCGCAAAACTCATTCGAACATATGGAGAATGTAAAGATCTATATGAAACAGAGCAATATATGGATGCTTTTAGTAAAATGATTCATTCGTTACATTACTTAGCTCGTCTCTCTGTCATTGAAAAAGGATTCCATCCAGAAGTAACGGTATGGAACCAAGTGAAAAGGATAGAACCAGAAGTATATAAGCTTCATCAAGAATTGAGTAAAAGCAACGAAACTCTTGATAAGCGGGTTCAACTCATGCTTTTAGCTACTGAATTTGCTATTAATTCAAGAACTGTTAATTGTGCAAGACACTTAATAGAAGTAATGGGAAGTAAAGATGAGCCTTGGGCATACGGTGAATTAATGGTTCATCCAGATATCCAACCATACGCACTTGATCTTGGGGCGCTGCTGGATTACCTTGTTGATAAGGAAATTATTAAATCCGTCCAGGTTGAAACAAAAGGCCAGAACCTATTCCATAGAACGTACCAGTTAAGAAGAAATGATTAAATTCAAAACAGCTTCCACTAAATCCTTTTAAAAAAGGGTTGCATTGGAGGCTGTTTTCTTTTATTATTATTGAGTGGCTTTAAAAGAGCCTAACAAGATTCTGAGAAAAATCAAAAGAAATTAACAAAAGTTATTGACGATGTTTTCTCAGGGTGATATAGTATTACTTGTCGCTGAAAACGACACACACAATTTCGAACAGCTAACAAAAATGGCATCGAAAAAAATCAAAAACATTGTTGACAAACAAAACAACGAAATGTTAAGATGATTAAGTCGCTGTTAAACAGCAGGCAAACAAAAGAAACACTTCAAAGCAACATTTGATCTTTGAAAACTGAACGAAACAACATGTAACGTCAATGTCTTTAAATTATTTTTTAAAGCCAGTAATCATTTGTTTGATGCTAGGCAGACTCACATTTTATGGAGAGTTTGATCTTGGCTCAGGACGAACGCTGGCGGCGTGCCTAATACATGCAAGTCGAGCGCGTGAATCAACATGATCCCTTCGGGGTGATTGTTGTGGATCGAGCGGCGGACGGGTGAGTAACACGTGGGCAACCTACCCATGAGATCGGGATAACTCCGGGAAACCGGAGCTAATACCGAATAACCCAGTGAACTGCATGGTTCACTGGTAAAAGGCGGTTTCGGCCGTCACTCATGGATGGGCCCGCGGCGCATTAGCTAGTTGGTAAGGTAACGGCTTACCAAGGCGACGATGCGTAGCCGACCTGAGAGGGTGATCGGCCACACTGGGACTGAGACACGGCCCAGACTCCTACGGGAGGCAGCAGTAGGGAATCTTCCGCAATGGACGAAAGTCTGACGGAGCAACGCCGCGTGAACGATGAAGGTCTTCGGATCGTAAAGTTCTGTTGTTAGGGAAGAACAAGTGCCAGAGGAAATGCTGGTACCTTGACGGTACCTAACCAGAAAGCCACGGCTAACTACGTGCCAGCAGCCGCGGTAATACGTAGGTGGCAAGCGTTGTCCGGAATTATTGGGCGTAAAGCGCGCGCAGGCGGTTTCTTAAGTCTGATGTGAAAGCCCACAGCTCAACTGTGGAGGGCCATTGGAAACTGGGGAACTTGAGTACAGAAGAGGAGAGTGGAATTCCACGTGTAGCGGTGAAATGCGTAGATATGTGGAGGAACACCAGTGGCGAAGGCGACTCTCTGGTCTGTAACTGACGCTGAGGCGCGAAAGCGTGGGTAGCAAACAGGATTAGATACCCTGGTAGTCCACGCCGTAAACGTTGAGTGCTAGGTGTTAGGGGGTTTCCGCCCCTTAGTGCTGAAGTTAACGCATTAAGCACTCCGCCTGGGGAGTACGGCCGCAAGGCTGAAACTCAAAAGAATTGACGGGGGCCCGCACAAGCGGTGGAGCATGTGGTTTAATTCGAAGCAACGCGAAGAACCTTACCAGGTCTTGACATCTTCCGCTATCCCTAGAGATAGGGAGTTCCCTTCGGGGACGGAATGACAGGTGGTGCATGGTTGTCGTCAGCTCGTGTCGTGAGATGTTGGGTTAAGTCCCGCAACGAGCGCAACCCCTAATCTTAGTTGCCAGCATTCAGTTGGGCACTCTAAGGTGACTGCCGGTGACAAACCGGAGGAAGGCGGGGATGACGTCAAATCATCATGCCCCTTATGACCTGGGCTACACACGTGCTACAATGGATGGTACAGAGGGCCGCGAGACCGCGAGGTCAAGCAAATCTCAAAAAACCATTCTCAGTTCGGATTGCAGGCTGCAACTCGCCTGTATGAAGCCGGAATCGCTAGTAATCGCAGGTCAGCATACTGCGGTGAATACGTTCCCGGGCCTTGTACACACCGCCCGTCACACCACGAGAGTTGGCAACACCCGAAGTCGGTGAGGTAACCTTTTTGGAGCCAGCCGCCGAAGGTGGGGCCAATGATTGGGGTGAAGTCGTAACAAGGTAGCCGTATCGGAAGGTGCGGCTGGATCACCTCCTTTCTAAGGATATTACGGAACTAGCGAGTCCTTCGGGACTTGCTAGCAGGCACACATTGTGCCATTAAACCATTGACCATGTTTGTTTCGTTCGGTTTTGGAAGCTCAAATGCTTTCAAACAGTACCTTGAAAACTAGATAAGAATTAGACATCAAACCAACGTTAGATTTAACGTAAGCATCATTATGATGCGTCTTTTCACATTGATTTTAGATAGTTAAGTGAATAAGGGCGCACGGTGGATGCCTTGGCACTAGGAGCCGATGAAGGACGGGACTAACACCGATATGCTTCGGGGAGCCGTAAGTAGGCTATGATCCGGAGATTTCCGAATGGGGAAACCCACTACCCGTAATGGGGTAGGATCCTTAACTGAATACATAGGTTAAGGAAGGTAGACTCGGGGAACTGAAACATCTCAGTACCCGAAGGAAGAGAAAGCAAACGCGATTTCCTGAGTAGCGGCGAGCGAAACGGAATCAGCCCAAACCAGAGAGCTTGCTCTCTGGGGTTGTAGGACACTCCTTTGGAGTTATCAAGAAACAAGATAGATGAATGATCTGGAACGGTCAGCCGAAGAAGGTAACGGCCCTGTAGTCAAAATCTTGTTTCCTCCGGAGTGGATCCTGAGTACGGCGGAACACGAGGAATTCCGTCGGAATCCGGGAGGACCATCTCCCAAGGCTAAATACTCCCTAGTGACCGATAGTGAACCAGTACCGTGAGGGAAAGGTGAAAAGCACCCCGGGAGGGGAGTGAAATAGAACCTGAAACCGTGTGCCTACAAGTAGTTGGAGCCCGTTAATGGGTGACAGCGTACCTTTTGTAGAATGGACCGGCGAGTTACGATCCCATGCAAGGTTAAGATGAAAAATCGGAGCCGCAGCGAAAGCGAGTCTGAATAGGGCGAAATAGTATGTGGTCGTAGACCCGAAACCGTGTGATCTACCCATGTCCAGGGTGAAGGCCAGGTAACACTGGCTGGAGGCCCGAACCCACGCACGTTGAAAAGTGCGGGGATGAGGTGTGGGTAGCGGTGAAATGCCAATCGAACACGGAGATAGCTGGTTCTCTCCGAAATAGCTTTAGGGCTAGCCTCAAGGTAAGAGTCTTGGAGGTAGAGCACTGATTGGACTAGGGGCCCTCATCGGGTTACCGAATTCAGTCAAACTCCGAATGCCAACGACTCATCCTTGGGAGTCAGACTGCGAGTGATAAGGTCCGTAGTCGAGAGGGGAACAGCCCAGACCACCAGCTAAGGTCCCTAAGTTTATGTTAAGTGGAAAAGGATGTGGAGTTGCTCAGACAACCAGGATGTTGGCTTAGAAGCAGCCATCATTTAAAGAGTGCGTAATAGCTCACTGGTCGAGTGACTCTGCGCCGAAAATGTACCGGGGCTAAACATAACACCGAAGCTGTGGATTGTTCTTACGAACAATGGTAGGAGAGCGTTCTAAGTGCAGTGAAGTCAGACCGTAAGGACTGGTGGAGCGCTTAGAAGTGAGAATGCCGGTATGAGTAGCGAAAGAAGAGTGAGAATCTCTTCCACCGTAAGTCTAAGGTTTCCTGAGGAAGGCTCGTCCGCTCAGGGTTAGTCGGGACCTAAGCCGAGGCCGAAAGGCGTAGGCGATGGATAACAGGTTGATATTCCTGTACCACCTCCTTTCCGTTTGAATGACGGGGGGACGCAGTAGGATAGGGAATCCGCTCCACTGGATGTGAGCGGCCAAGCAGTGAGTGAGATGCATAGGCAAATCCGTGCATCAATCACAAGCTGTGATGGGGAGGGAACTATAGTACCGAAGTTCCTGATTTCACACTGCCAAGAAAAGCCTCTAATGAGGAAAGAGGTGCCCGTACCGCAAACCGACACAGGTAGACGAGGAGAGTATCCTAAGGTGATCGGGAGAACTCTTGTTAAGGAACTCGGCAAAATGACCCCGTAACTTCGGGAGAAGGGGTGCTCCTTCATAGGAGGAGCCGCAGTGAAAAGGCCCAATCGACTGTTTAGCAAAAACACAGGTCTCTGCGAAACCGAAAGGTGAAGTATAGGGGCTGACACCTGCCCGGTGCTGGAAGGTTAAGGGGATGAGTTAGCTTAGGCGAAGCTTTGAACCGAAGCCCCAGTAAACGGCGGCCGTAACTATAACGGTCCTAAGGTAGCGAAATTCCTTGTCGGGTAAGTTCCGACCCGCACGAAAGGTGCAACGAATTGGGCACTGTCTCAACAAGAGACCCGGTGAAATTATACTATGCGTGAAGATGCGCATTACCCGCGACAGGACGGAAAGACCCCGTGGAGCTTTACTGTAGCCTGATATTGAATGTTGGTACAGCTTGTACAGGATAGGTGGGAGCCGTCGATACCGGAGCGCTAGCTTCGGTGGAGGCATCCGTGGGATACCACCCTGGCTGTATTGACATTCTAACCCAGGACCGTAATCCGGTCCGGAGACAGTGTCAGGTGGGCAGTTTGACTGGGGCGGTCGCCTCCCAAAAAGTAACGGAGGCGCCCAAAGGTTCCCTCAGAATGGTTGGAAATCATTCGCAGAGTGCAAAGGCACAAGGGAGCTTGACTGCGAGACCTACAAGTCGAGCAGGGACGAAAGTCGGGCTTAGTGATCCGGCGGTACCGCATGGAAGGGCCGTCGCTCAACGGATAAAAGCTACCCCGGGGATAACAGGCTTATCTCCCCCAAGAGTCCACATCGACGGGGAGGTTTGGCACCTCGATGTCGGCTCATCGCATCCTGGGGCTGTAGTCGGTCCCAAGGGTTGGGCTGTTCGCCCATTAAAGCGGTACGCGAGCTGGGTTCAGAACGTCGTGAGACAGTTCGGTCCCTATCCGTCGTGGGCGTTGGAAATTTGAGGAGAGCTGTCCTTAGTACGAGAGGACCGGGATGGACGCACCGCTGGTGCACCAGTTGTTCCGCCAGGAGCACAGCTGGGTAGCTACGTGCGGAAGGGATAAGTGCTGAAAGCATCTAAGCATGAAGCCCACTTCAAGATGAGATTTCCCATCACTTCGAGTGAGTAAGATTCCTTGTAGACGACAAGGTTGATAGGTCGGAGGTGGAAGCGTGGTGACACGTGCAGCTGACCGATACTAATAAATCGAGGACTTATCTATCTAAAGCGCAAACGACCGCTTAGACCCGTACGGATAAGACAGATCTTCGGAAAAGGCGATTAGCCTTTGGAAAGAAGATGACTTATACGCTAGGGTCTGGGAGTTGGAGCTGGAAGCCAGTTCAAGCGCAAACACGTGATCAGGCACGATGTCGTAATTCTTATCTAGTTTTGAAGGTACTTAGAAAAAAATCTAATATACCTCTTGACTTTCCTTCCGAAACAAGATAAAATATAACTTGTCGTTGAAAAGACGAGGAAGAAATTCAATAAAGAGTCTGGCGGTTTTGGCGAAGAGGTCACACCTGTTTCCATGCCGAACACAGAAGTTAAGCTCTTCAGCGCCGATGGTAGTCGGGGTTTCACCCCCGCAAGAGTAGGACGCCGCCAGGCAAGTCACTTTATTGACTTTGATCAAAAGGCAAACGGTCTTTTGACATGATTCCAACGTAGCTCAGTGGTAGAGCTATCGGCTGTTAACCGATCGGTCGCAGGTTCGAATCCTGCCGTTGGAGCCATGGAGAGCTGTCCGAGTGGCCGAAGGAGCACGATTGGAAATCGTGTAGGCCCAAACACGGGTCTCGAGGGTTCGAATCCCTCGCTCTCCGCCACTAACTTTTCATTGGCCCGTTGGTCAAGTGGTTAAGACACCGCCCTTTCACGGCGGTAACACGGGTTCGAATCCCGTACGGGTCACCACTTAATATCATGGAGGATTAGCTCAGCTGGGAGAGCACCTGCCTTACAAGCAGGGGGTCGGTGGTTCGAGCCCGCCATCCTCCACCATTTTTAAAAAATGCAATGCACATGATCATTGCAAACATCATATAATTGAATATGCAATAAGTATTCAACATTATCGCGGGGTGGAGCAGTCTGGTAGCTCGTCGGGCTCATAACCCGAAGGTCGCAGGTTCAAATCCTGTCCCCGCAACCAATTTAAATTTGTACTACGTCGAAAAGACTTCTTCGAATTACAAATGATGGTGTATCTTTAGGCACAACTAATGGTCCGGTAGTTCAGTTGGTTAGAATGCCTGCCTGTCACGCAGGAGGTCGCGGGTTCGAGTCCCGTCCGGACCGCCACTTTTCAATTAAATATTTTTTTGTTACTGTAAAGTACATAAGACTGGCTCGGTAGCTCAGTCGGTAGAGCAACGGACTGAAAATCCGTGTGTCGGCGGTTCGATTCCGTCCCGAGCCACCATGTTTTGTGCAGGCCTAGCTCAATTGGTAGAGCAACTGACTTGTAATCAGTAGGTTGGGGGTTCAAGTCCTCTGGCCTGCATACTTTAAAAAACGTGGAGGGGTAGCGAAGTTGGCCAAACGCGGCGGACTGTAAATCCGCTCCCTCTGGGTTCGCAGGTTCGAGTCCTGCCCCCTCCACCATTATAATTACTACAGTAAGTAGGGGTATAGTTCAACGGTAGAACAGCGGTCTCCAAAACCGCCGATGTGGGTTCGATTCCTACTACCCCTGCCAATTTCATTTTATGGCGGATGTGGCGAAGTGGTTAACGCACCGGATTGTGGCTCCGGCATTCGTGGGTTCGATCCCCATCATTCGCCCCATAAATATTGGCCCATAGCCAAGCGGTAAGGCAACGGTTTTTGGTACCGTCATGCGCTGGTTCGAATCCAGCTGGGCCAGCCAAGAGTTTTCGCGGAAGTAGTTCAGTGGTAGAACACCACCTTGCCAAGGTGGGGGTCGCGGGTTCGAATCCCGTCTTCCGCTCCATTTTTATATGGCGGCATAGCCAAGTGGTAAGGCAGAGGACTGCAACTCCTTTACCACCGGTTCGAATCCGGTTGCCGCCTCCATTCATATGCCGGTGTGGCGGAATTGGCAGACGCGCACGACTCAAAATCGTGTTCCTCACGGAGTGTCGGTTCGAGCCCGACCACCGGTATCGTAAAACTTAACATTGTAATGGAAATCGCTAACGAAAGCGATTTTTTTATATGTCTAATTTGTTTAGGACTTATAGGTACAAAATCATTTATAAATTTCTCTAATCTCCGTTAACATAACGGGGATTTTTTTTATTTTAGTAGAAAGACTCTATTAATACACACATCAAAATGGCTATAAGATAATTTTTACCCCTGTCTCCCTCTACCTTGCATTTACTCTATACATAAATTGCTTTAAACACATATTAATTATTTACGAAATAAAAAAATTTTTCTGAAAAAAACATTGAAGATTAAAGTAAAGAGTCCTATAATTATGCGAAAGAAGAGGTGGGATTTTGAATGACAAAAGATTTGCGAATAAATAGTAAAGTATTTAGTGAAAGTGCAATGAGAGCACCGAACCGGGCCATGCTTCGTGCTGTTGGTGTTACAGATGATGACTTTAAAAAGCCGATGATTGGTATTGCAAGTACATGGAGTGAAGTAACTCCATGTAATATACACCTAGATGATTTAGCCATCCGTGCAAAGAAAGGTGCCCAAGAAGCAGGAGGGCTACCCTTAATCTTTAATACTATTACTGTATCGGATGGTATCTCTATGGGGACACAGGGAATGCGTTATTCATTACCAAGTAGAGATGTGATCGCTGACTCTATCGAAACGGTAGTAGGAGCTCAGAACTTGGATGGATTAGTTGCAATCGGAGCCTGTGATAAAAATATTCCAGGATGTATGATTGCTATTGCCAATGCTGAGGTGCCATCTGTTTTTGTTTATGGAGGCACAATTGCTCCTGGGTCTCATAAAGGGAAAGATGTTGATATTGTTTCTGTCTTTGAAGGAGTCGGAAAATATAATCAGGGTGACATAGGTGAAAATGAACTAAACGCAATTGAGTGTAGTGCATGTCCTGGTGCAGGAGCGTGTGGTGGTATGTACACTGCAAATACGATGGCATCTGCTGTTGAAGCTATGGGTATGAGTTTACCTGGAAGCTCTTCAAACCCTGCTGAATCTGACCATAAAGCAAAAGATTGTGAGTCGGCTGGGGAAGCAGTTAGATCCTTACTCGAGCATAATATTTACCCGAAAGATATCATGACTAAAGAGGCTTTTGAAAATGCGATTACAGTCGTTATGGCACTTGGTGGTTCTACAAATGCGGTACTTCACTTGCTTTCTATGGCTCATGCTATTGAAGTGGATTTAACCATGGAAGACTTTAATCGAATTCAAGAAAAAACACCACATATTGCTGATTTGAAACCGAGCGGCAAATATGTGATGCAAGACCTTCATAAAGTTGGAGGAGTACAGGCAGTTATGAAGCTTCTTTATGACAATGGCTATCTACACGGACACTGTTTAACTGTTTCAGGAAAGACTGTTGCAGAGAATTTAGAAGAAGCGCCAACTTTAGAAGAAGGACAAGATATTATAACGTCATTTAGTCATCCTAAGCGAAAAGATGGACCTTTGATCACCTTAAAAGGTAACTTAGCTCCAAGGGGTGCAGTAGCAAAAGTATCCGGTGTTAAGGTTGCGCGTCATACTGGACCAGCTCGTGTATTTAATACTGAAATGGAAGCTACGGAAGCTATTCTGAATAATTCAATACAAGAAGGCGACGTATTAGTTATACGATATGTTGGTCCTAAAGGCGGGCCAGGTATGCCTGAAATGTTATCAATCTCTGCTCTATTGGTTGGAAAAGGCTTAGGGGAAAAGGTCGCCTTATTAACAGATGGTAGATTCTCTGGAGGAACCCATGGACTCGTGGTGGGGCATATCGCACCTGAAGCTCAAGTCGGAGGACCAATATCTCTATTAGAAGAAGGGGATCTTGTCACAATAGATTCAAACAAAAAAGAAATATCCATGGATGTAACCGAACAAGTACTAGAAAGTCGTCGTGAGCATTGGGAAGCACCACCTCTATACAAGAAGGGGATTTTGGGCAAATACGCTCATAATGTATCATGCTCTTCCAAAGGTGCTGTAACAGATTACAAAAATTAATATCATATTGAAAAACTCCAGTGTTCAGAAACTGGAGTTTTTTATCCTGAACTTTAATCTCTATGGTTGCTCGAAGCTTAGAATACATGTTGTTCTGACATCATCCCTGAGTGGCGAGCTGAATGGAAATTTTAAAGGAATAAATAAAACGCTCAGAAGGAATTCTGAACGTTTTTGTTTGTTTATGAAGTTGTTTATATTCCTATAGCATATTTTATTAACCGAGTAGGAAGCTTTAAGTCGTATACTTTTACGCGTTTAATTGTTGCTTTTGCATTTGCTTTCTTCTATACCATTTAGCGACCATGCCGTGTTTTGGACTAAGGAAGAAGGCTAGGGTGAAAAGAAGGCCTGTGGCTGTGGCCATGGCTCCTGAGATGGACACATCTACGAATAGAGCGAATGTATAACCGAGCAAGGATGACAGAGCACCAATAAGAGCACTTAAAGCAATCATCCCACCAAAAGAATCTGTTAAAAGATAAGAAGTCGCCCCTGGAACGATTAACATCGCTACAACTAGAATGGCTCCTACGCTATCGAAGGAGGCAACTGTAGAGAACGAAACCATTGACATTAATACGTAATGGATGGCTACTACAGGAACGCCGATAGATATGGCCAACTGAGGATCAAATGTGCTGATTTTAAACTCTTTATAAAAGAGTAATATAATGGTTAGGTTTAAGATAAAAACAAATCCTAAGAGCCAGACTGCTGTTGGTCCTAGGTTCATCCCGTTCCACGTCCAGGTATCCCATGGTACAAAAGCGATCTCTCCCATTAGAGCATGCTCAACATCGAGGTGGACACTATCTCCTATAAAAGATATGAGTACGACACCTAGAGCGAAAAGGGAGGTGAAAACAACTCCAATTGCTGCATCTGACTGAACACCACTTGAGTCTAGTAGCTGCACCATTAAAGCAGTGAGTATTCCCACAGTAGCAGCTCCAACAAGCATGGGTACTCCGTTTAAAGAGTGCGTCACAAGAAAAGCTCCTACAATTCCAAGAAGAACGGTGTGACTGATTGCATCTGCTAGCATCGACATTTTTCTAAGAACGAGAAGGGCTCCTGTCATACCGCATGTAATGCCAACTAGTACTCCTGTAATGATAATCCATAAACTGTACGTCATGTTTGTCTCACCGCCTTTACAATGATTCCTTTACTAGCTCCAAATAGAAGGGAAAGGACAAAGATTAATGAGGCACACAAGACAATAAGTGGGCCTGTCGGAAGTCCTTCTCCTGCTGTACTTATTAGCGTACCGGTTACACCAGATATGGCTCCAAATATACCTGCGATTACCCCCATCCTGCCAAGTTGATCTGTCCAATAACGGGCAGCGAGGGGAGGGGTAATTAGAAGTGCTGCAATAAGAACTACTCCAACCATTTGTATTCCAACAACGACCACCCCTACCACGAGGGCCATAAGAACTAAATTAAATACGCTTACTGGTAAACCGATGCCACGAGCATAGTTCGGATCAAATATTGAAATTTTAAATTCTTTGAAAAATAGTGATGAAAGAATAATGATTAAGAGAGAACCGACAGCAATGACTTGTATATCACTCTTAACCATTGCAGCCGCCTGACCAAAGATAAAATCCTCAAGACCGCTTTGGTTTCCTTTAGCATGTTTTGTTATATAGGTTAGTAGCATAATCCCGAGCCCGAAAAAGACGGATAATACGACGCCAATTGATGCATCTGTTTTAATTCTAGAGTGCTTAACAATAGCTTGAATACAATACGTCGCAATTAAACCTGTTGTCGCAGCCCCTATTAAAAAGAGAGGGATCGACTTAACACCAAATATGAGAAACGCTAAGCAGACGCCTGGTAATGTAGCGTGAGCCATGGCGTCTCCAATTAGACTTTGTTTTTTGAGTAATACGAAGCTCCCAATTAATCCGCTGGCAAAACCGAGTAAGGAGGAGCCTGCTAAGACCCATTGGGTGTTTGGGTTGGTTAAAAGGCTAAGTAATTCATTCATGAGTTACCCTCCTTGAGTGAGTATAGGACTGTTGCCTAAAAAGGATATGGCTCCTCCATAAGTCCGTTCTAAATTATCAAGTGTAAAGACACTTTCAGTTGGCCCATAGTCGACAGGTGTTTTATTTAACAATAGACAGTGGTCAAAGTAGTCTTTTACCGTTTGTAAATCATGGTGGACGACAAGCACCGTTTTACCTTGTTCACGCCATTCTTGCAATAATTTCATAATGGCTTTCTCCGTTGCAGCGTCTACTCCTGCAAAGGGTTCATCCATGAAGTAGATTTGAGCATCTTGTGCTAATGCGCGAGCAAGGAAGACGCGTTGCTGTTGTCCTCCTGAGAGTTGACTAATTTGTCTATTCGCAAATTCTTTCATACCGACTTTTTCAAGACACTCATAGGCGAATTGAATTTCCTTCTTATTCGGACGACGAATCCAGCCTATATGTCCATAGCGCCCCATTAGGACAACGTCTAGTGCGTTGGTTGGGAAATCCCAATCCACTTCACTTCTTTGAGGTACATATCCAATTAAATTTCGTTGTTTTTTATAAGGTTTCCCATAAACAACAATATCCCCAGATAGTCGAGGGATCAGGTGTAGGATTGATTTAATTAGAGTAGATTTTCCTGCCCCGTTAGGGCCGATGATTCCTGTAAGCGTTCCTTCTGGTATTGTGAAATTCACATTCTCAAGGACAGGTTGTCGTTCATAGGTTACAGCCAGATTCTGAATTTCAATAGCTTTCATATAAGAAACTCCTTTCTATTTGACTCCTATTCTTTCATAAAACCATTGAAGAGGGGACTGAATCCCCTCTAGTTTCTAATTACTTTAATGCATTAACAATTGTATCGATATTGTGTTTAAACATTCCGATATACGTTCCTTCTTCCGTATCCGCTGGTCCCATTGCATCAGAGTATAACTCTCCGCCGATTTTCAGCTGGTGCCCTTCAGCTTTAGCACCTTCCACTACAGCATTAATGGATCGTTCGTTTACACTACTCTCAACAAAAACGGCTTTAATATTACGTTCTGAGACCGTATCTATAATTCGTTGGACATCTTTAAGCCCGTATTCAGATTCTGTACTCAACCCTTGAAGCCCCATAACCTCTAATCCATATGCTTTTCCGAAGTAATGAAAGGCGTCGTGTGCAGTGACGAGAACACGACTTTCTTCTGGAATTTGAGAAATTTGTTCTTTAGCATAAGTATGCGTTTCGTCTAATTTTTGTTTATAGTTTTCGGCTTGTTTTTCATAATATTCTTTGTTCTCAGGATCTAAATCGATTAGACCTTTAGTAACTTCATCCACAGCGTACTTCCATAAGTTAATGTCAAACCAGACGTGAGGGTCCGGAATATCAGGATTTTCTGGATCAGCATCAAGCATATCTTCAGGGATCGCTTCAGCTACAGCGTGTGTTGGTTTTTCAGAGCTCATCTTTTCAAACACATTATTCATTTGTCCTTCTAAGTGGTGTCCATTGTAAAAGATGACATCAGCTTTTTGTAGATTGTCAATATCACTAGTAGTGGCTTTGTACGTGTGAGGGTCCGTTCCTGGTCCCATTAAACTCTTCACATCAACGTGCTCACCGCCCACGTTTTCTACGATATCTCCGATCTGAGCAATGGTCGTGACGGCTTTAACGTATCCTTCTGTCTCTGTGTCTGCTTCAGCATTACACCCTACCAAAGCGACAATTGATAGTAATGCGATTGTAATGAACTTCTTCATGTTTCTTTTGTCCTCCCTTTTTGTACATGTTAATAAAAGTTTCCTATATGCAAAAAATAATTTAAAAAACCACTTTTCCTTGGCTCTATAAAGATATGAGTGTAGTTGAAAAGTGTGCATGTTTTTATAAATTTTAACCTAAACAATAAAAGTTTCCTTAGTGCAAAATATATAGTTAACCGAAAGAAATGTCAACAGTTGTGTGTTAAATAAATAGACAATTGATTTTTTTATACGTGGAAATGAATAAAACAAGAGTTTTCTACCCTTTTTATACATAATTGTTGAATAAGTATACTTTTAAGGTTATAATCATACATAATCTATAACATGAGAGCTGGAAAGGGGATTTTTAATATGGGTAAAACGTGTGTATTAGCTTATTCCGGAGGTTTAGATACTTCCGTTTCTGTTAAATGGCTTCAAGAGAAATATGGGTACGATGTTATTGCACTAGGGTTGAGTGTTGGTGAAGGGAAGGATATGGAATCCGTACGTCAGAAAGCGCTAGATGTTGGAGCAGTGAAAGCGATTATGATTGATGCTAAAGAAGAACTAGCAGAAGACTTTCTATTGCCAGCATTAAAAGCGAATGCTTTATATGAAGGAAAATATCCATTATCTTCAGCGCTGTCTCGTCCGTTAATAGCTAAAAAGCTTGTAGAAGTAGCTCACCAGGAAGGGGCGGTTGCTGTAGCGCATGGTTGTACCGGAAAAGGAAATGATCAGGTCCGGTTTGAAGTAGCAATTCAAGGATTAGATCCTGATCTTGAAGTCATTGCACCTGTTCGGGAGTGGAAAATGACTCGTGATGAAGAGATTGCTTATGCAAAAGAAAAAGGAATTAACATACCGATTACAGATGAGAATCCGTTCTCGATTGATGCAAACATTTGGGGTCGCGCATGTGAAGCGGGAGTTCTTGAAGATCCATGGCAGGAGGCACCAGAAGCAGCCTACGAATGGACAGCACCGATTCACCTTACTCCAGATGAGCCAGAGACAATCGTTATTTCTTTTGAGAAAGGGAAGCCTGTCGCATTAAATGGCAAATCAATGTCCCTTGTGGATATAATTGAAAAATTAAATGTTCTCGGTGGCGAACATGGGATTGGGCGTATTGATCATGTTGAGAATCGCCTTGTGGGCATTAAATCACGCGAAGTATACGAGTGTCCGGCAGCGATGATGTTAATTCAGGCTCATAAAGAATTAGAGCACCTTACTCATACAAGAGATGTGGCTAAATTTAAACCTCAAGCAGAGCAGCAGTTGTCTGAGCTTATTTATGAAGGATTATGGTATTCGCCGCTACGTGAAGCGCTACTTGCCTTTCATGAAGAGACACAGGCTAATGTGACGGGAGAGGTTAAGGTGAAGTGCTTTAAAGGCCAAGCGACCGTTTTAGGTACTAGAGCAGATGTGAGTCTATATGATGAGGAATTAGCGACGTATTCAAAAGGGGATGCCTTTGATCATGATGCAGCGGTTGGTTTTATAAAACTGTGGGGACTGCCTTCTAAAGTGTACGCTAAAAAACAAAAGAGCAAAATAAAGGTATAAAGGAGCGGGAGAATTATGTCATCAAAAGTTTGGGGAGGACGTTTTACAGCTAGCCCTAATCAACTCGTAGAAGAAATGAACGCTTCGATCTCTTTTGACCTGGCGTTATTAGATGAGGATATAGAAGGCAGTATAGCTCATGTAGCTATGCTGGCTCGTTGCGGCATTGTAGAAGAAGCTGAAGCAGAGAAGCTTAAAGAAGGACTGAAAAAGGTTCATGAAAAAGTAACATCAGGGGTAGCGACGTTTTCATCTCAATATGAAGACATTCATATGAATGTGGAAATGTTGCTTCATGAAGAAGTAGGAGAACTGGCTGGTAAGCTTCATACGGCACGTAGTCGTAATGATCAGGTTGCGACTGATATGCATTTATATCTTAAGAAGAAAGTTCATAACATCATTGGACTTTTAAAAGATGTGCAACACGTTTTATGTGACAAAGCTGAAGCTCACCTTGATACGATTGTTCCTGGCTATACTCACCTCCAACGGGCACAGCCGATTTCTTTTGCTCATCATCTGTTAGCGTACTTCTGGATGTTTCAGCGGGACACAGGAAGATTAGAAGATAGTTTGAAGCGGATTGATGTTTCACCACTCGGTGCTGGAGCCATTGCTGGCACGACGTTCCCGATTGACAGAACGTTTACAGCAGAGCTCCTTGGTTTCGATGAAGTTTACCCAAATAGTATGGATGCTGTAAGTGATCGGGACTTCATCGTTGAATTTTTAAGCAATGCTTCTATGCTTATGATGCACATATCTCGTCTTAGTGAAGAGATGATCATTTGGTCAAGTGAGGAATTTAAGTTTGTCGAATTTGATGATGCCTTTTGTACTGGTTCTAGTATGATGCCGCAGAAGAAGAATCCTGATATGCCAGAACTACTCAGAGGGAAAACGGGGCGTGTATATGGACATTTAATGGGTCTGTTAACAACCCTGAAAGGATTGCCGCTCACTTATAATAAAGATATGCAAGAAGATAAGGAAGGCATGTTTGATACGGTGGAAACCCTTGAGAAAAGTTTGGCTGTGCTCGCTCCTATGATTGAAAGTATGAAGGTTAGAAGTGAACACATGTATGAATCGGTCAAACAAGATTACTCAAATGCAACCGATCTTGCTGATTACTTGGTTACAAAGGGAATGGCTTTTCGGAAGGCACACGAAGTAACGGGGAAGATTGTACTGACGGCTATTCAGGAGAAGAAGAATTTATTAGAAGTCAGTTTAGAAGAATACCAGTCTTATTCTTCTTCTATAGAGGAGGATATTTATCATTATTTACGTCCTGAGAGCGTTGTAGCAGCGCGTGATAGTTTAGGTGGAACAGCCCCAAATCAGGTGAAAAAACAACTACATCATGCGAAATCTCTATTAAAGAGCAACTATTAGGTTTAATAGTTGCTCTTTTTGTATACACTATAAGAAAGATTCAAAGAATTCGAACTTCGCACAAATATTACGGTTTTCGACATTTTTTTTAAATTTCTATTGCCCTATTGTTAAGGATTTGTTAAGATAATTTTTGTAGCTGATTGAAACACATAATTAGCACTACAAACTTAGTATAAATAATTTATGCATTTGGTGAAATGCGGGTGTAGTTTAGTGGTAAAACCTCAGCCTTCCAAGCTGATGTCGTGGGTTCGATTCCCATCACCCGCTCCATAATTTTATGTTGCCAACGCAGTGTTTCGTTTAAAGGTGTGGAAACGAAGCATTGCGTTTTTATATTGTCCAAAAAGGTTACATTGGTTATAGGGGATTCTATGCCCTTTATCATAACAACAAACCAATAAAGAAAGGGTGCCATTTGGATGAAAGATCTACAGCAAAAATTGAGACAAATTGATGGGAAAAGTTATAAAGCCTATAAGGATATCCAAGGTAGCTATGGATTTCAGTCCTATTCGCTTGCCATTGACTATGTTCAGGGTGATCCGTTTGCTGCACCATCTAAGATTCGGATCGTTGTACCATCAAATCAATATAAAATAGCGAACGAGTGGATGGAAACGTCGACTCGCTTGACGTATATAGAAGACCAGGTTGCTCGTCACGTTGGCAGAGCGATTCATCAAGATCGAACGGTTGTAAAAGGATCTGGAAAGAGCGGGGCGATTTCGATTGATGCACCCGGTCAGGAAATTCTTGAACGAACAGCCGTATCCATTAACAACAAACAGACTGAGATTTGTTTATCGATTGGACTTCCGGCTAACGGGCGTCGAATCAATGGCAAAGAAGCAGAGAAATTATTTTTCCAGGTGATTCCTTCTATTGTGAAGACCTCCTTGTTTAAGATGGGGGCACACGATTTTGAAGCGGTTTGTCAACTAGCAGACCAGCATGACGCCATCCGCGCTAAGATGAAAGAAGAGGGATGGGTTTCCTTTGTTGCAGATGAATCCATTCTTCCTCGTGAGAGCGGAATAAGCAACAAGCCTATGAAACGTGCTGTTCCATTTCAAAGTCCTGAAGCCAATAGGGTTTCCTTTACCATTCCTCACCGAAACGAACCCATCACGGGCATGGCTTTGAATAAGGGAATTGTTCTCATTGTTGGTGGTGGTTACCACGGAAAAAGTACACTATTGAAAGCGATCGAGCGTGGGGTGTATCCTCATATTAAAGGAGACGGTCGTGAATATGTCTTAACAGACCCTGATGCTGTTAAGGTTCGTGCTGAAGACGGTCGCCAGGTTACGAGCGTTAACATATCACCATTTATTAACCACTTACCGCACGGAGAAGATACGATTCGCTTTTCTACAGAAAATGCAAGTGGTAGTACATCTCAGGCTGCAAATGTCATGGAGGCCATTGAAGCAGAAGCATCTGCCTTACTCATTGATGAGGACACCAGTGCAACAAACTTTATGATTCGTGATGCGCGTATGCAGGAGCTTGTTGCGAAAGATAAAGAACCCATTACACCATTTATTGATCAGATTAAGCGATTGCGTGATCAATTAAGTGTATCAACGATCCTTGTTATGGGTGGCTCAGGGGATTACTTTGATGCGGCGGATGAGGTGATTATGCTTGATCAATATCTCCCGTATAACGTAACGGATCAAGCAAAAGCAATTGCAGAGAAGTATCCGTTCAGTCGTGATGAAGAGGCAGTCAATCAGTTTAAATCAATGCCAAATCGTCATTTTCTACCAAGTAGTTTAGATAGTCGAAAAGGGAACAAGTCAAAAGTTCAGGCGAAGGGCCGTACTCTTATTCTAATGGGCCGTTCTGAAGTGTCTCTGAACTATGTGGAGCAGCTTGTTAGTAGCTCTCAGACACGTATGATCGCGGAGGTTCTCCATCATTTAGAACAAAGAAACTGGCTGAAAGAACAGCGTAGTTTTAAAGAACTGCTAGATGCGATTGAAGACCAACTCGATCAAAAGGGTCTTGCTTCGTTTACAAGTTTTAAGGATCAGCATCCAGGCGACTTAGCGAGACCTAGACGTCATGAAATTGCTGCGACCCTAAATCGCCTTCGAACGAGTAAAGTAGACCAATTTTCATAAACTAGATCATTATATACCAGAAGAAGGGAGGGAATGAAGATGGACATTCATGAGTTGAAAGAGGACGTGAAAGCTTATGCTAAAGAGATTGGAATTGATAAGATTGGCTTCACGACACCAGATGTGTTTACCGAGTTGAAAGAACGACTACGTACCCAGCAAGACTTGGGTTATCAATCAGGCTTTGAAAAGGGAAGCATTGAGGAGCGTACAGAGCCCAATCGATTAGTTCCAGAAGCGAAGTCTATTATCTCCATTGCACTTGCTTACCCATCAAAGCTTAAAGATGCACCACGTAGTACGAAGGATGATCGTCGAGGGTTATTTTGCCGTGCTTCGTGGGGACAAGATTATCACGATGTGCTTCGCGACCGTTTGAACAAGCTAGGTGAATATTTGCAAGGCCGTGTATCAGATTTCTATGGTCGGTCAATGGTCGATACAGGGGAACTGTCTGACCGTGCCGTCGCAGAGCGTGCTGGTATTGGGTTTACGGGGAAGAATACGAATTTGATCACGGAAGAGTACGGGTCATATGTATACCTTGGCGAAATGCTGACCAATATCGCATTCCCTCCTGATGAACCTGTTGAGGATTCATGCGGTGATTGTAATATTTGTGTAGATGCTTGTCCGACAGGTGCCCTAATTGAGGGTGGACAGTTGAATGCGCAAAAGTGTATTGCATTTCTTACCCAAACGAAAGGTTTTCTTCCTGATGAGTATCGTGGAGTTATAGGGAACCGTTTATATGGATGTGACACATGTCAAACAGTCTGTCCGAAGAATCGAAAGAAGCACAATTTAATTCATGCAGAATTTCAACCAGATCCAGAGAAAGTAAAACCAAGCTTGAAGCCGCTTCTATCTGTTTCCAATCGTGAATTTAAAGAAACTTATGGACAGATGTCGGGTTCCTGGCGTGGGAAGAAGCCTATTCAACGTAATGCTATACTAGCGCTTGCCCATTACAAAGATGAAACAGCTGAGGATGAACTTGTACGTTTAATGAACCAAGACCCTAGACCTGTAATACGTGGAACAGCTGCCTGGGCTTTAGGTAAAATTGGGAACCCTTCTGCATATACTGCAATACAAGAAGCAAAAGTGAAAGAAACAGATGATGACGTAGTCGGAGAGATGGATAAAGGATTAGCTTTATTGTAGTCTTCGACAAAATCACCTAAAATTAGTAAGTCCATTTTTATAAAAATGGCTTAAAAACACTTTTACATTGCTTGAATACCATGTACAATAATAGAAAATCTGTTGTAAAAGAAGGGATAAAACATGACGAAAGGTTCCTTCCTTTATTTCGATGAAATGGAAAGTCCAATTGGTCCTTTAACACTCCTTGCAACCGAAAAAGGTCTTTGTCGCATTGACCATGGATCGTTGCGAGATGTTGAATCAAGACAAACAACTTGGGCCAGAAAATATTTTTTACACATTGAATACGTACACGATCCAGCTCAATTTAAGCAATTAAAGCAACAATTAGATGAGTATTTTTCCAACAAACGGGATCGTTTTGAGATCCAGCTTGATTTGTATGGAACTCCATTTCAGCAAAAAGTATGGAAAGCCTTAGCCGACATACCGTTCGGCGAAACTCGGTCCTATAAAGATATTGCCTTAGCCATTCAGGCGCCTAAAGCTGTCCGCGCTATAGGTGGAGCGGTTAATAAAAACCCTCTATCCATTATTCTTCCGTGCCATCGAGTCATTGGAAGCAATGGTGCACTTGTCGGTTATGCAGGCGGTCTTGAACGAAAAGAGCATTTACTTGATCTAGAACATCGTAAAGCCGTTTCCTCTTAAGAGGAAACGGCTTTTTTTGTCGATTGCTTTAGCATAGCAAAGAACTACAGCGTGCCAGACACCCTTTACCCTGGTAAAGGGTGTCTGGCACGCGTTGTTCCTTTACTAAGTAAAAGTGAGGCAGCTCCTAATACGAGGGCTGCCTCACTTCTATGGTCTTGATGCGCGAAGTTTGAATTTATATTCATCACTTTTGAAGTAGATCTCACTATATTCAAAAACGGTGTCGTCAAAGAAGACACTGTGTAGTTGAATTTTTAAGATGGGTGTTGTTTCTTCAAGGCCAAGGGAAGTAGCTATCTCTTGCTCAGGCAATATGGGAATAACTTCTTGAAAGCTTTCTTTTATTTTCATGCCTCGCACTTGTTCAATGTAGTCATATTTCGATCCGCTCATAATTTGATAGGAGAGATCTGGAAACATGGAGACAGGCAAGTAAGTATCCTCTAATACATAAGGCGTATGATCTACTATACGTTGTCTCCTAATATAAAAGACTTTTTCGCCATCTGGAAGTTGTAACATTTCTCTTACGTAATCACTAGGAGTAATCAGCTGAAAGTTTATCACATGGTTTACGGGTTCTTTATTTAACCGCCTCATCTCTTCAGTGAAACTCTGTAATTCAAAGATATTATGTTCGATCTTTTTCTCATTTACATATGTGCCACTACCCTGAACGCGTTTTAACAAATTTTCTTGTACGAGACATTTAATGGCCTGCCTGATGGTAACGCGTGAAGCAGAATATTGCAGAGAGAGATGTTTCTCAGTGGGGATGGCTTCGCCTTCTCTCCAATTTCCTGATTCGATTTCTTGTCTTATTTTGTATGCAATTTGTCTATATAAAGGAGCTGTCATTCGAATTCCTCCAGTTCTTCTGTAGAACCATTATAACGGAAAATATATAAAATATCGATAAAATATGTTGACGCTTTCATAAATGTGTATTATATTCATGTTAAGTTATTTTTAATACAAATTTAATACCTTTTATGGAGGTTATCAATATGAAAAAACAAAATTTAGTAGTTGTTGGTGGCGGCAGTACTTATACAATCGGTATGATTATGAGTTTGATCGCTGAAAAAGAACAATTTCCTTTGAAAACGATTACGTTTTATGACACTGATGGAGAAAGACAAGAACAAATTGCGAAAGCGACGGATATTATTTTACGTGAGAAATACCCAGAACTTGAAAAATTCTCTTATACTACAGATAAAGAAGAAGCTCTAAGAGGGGCGGACTTCGTCTTTGTCCAAATTCGTACAGGTGGATTGCAGATGCGTGAGAAAGATGAGCAAATACCGCTTCGTTATGATTCAGTAGGTCAGGAAACTTGTGGCCCGGGGGGAATGGCTTATGGACTTCGTTCAATTGGTGACATGATTGATCTAGTAGAAGACATACGACATTACGCTCCAGAGGCTTGGATCTTGAATTACACGAACCCAGCAGCAATTGTTGCCGAAGCACTTAAGCGAGAATTCCCGAATGATAAGAAGTTATTAAATATTTGTGATATGCCAGCGGCCATTATGGTCAGTTACGCGGGTATTTTAGGGAAAGATGTTTTCGATCTTGTTCCTGAATACTTTGGACTGAACCACTTCGGTTGGTTTACGGGGATTTATGATAAGGACGGAAATGACCATACTCAAACGATTAAACGTGCCATAACAGAAGATGGATTTATCCCAGAAGATGCTGAGATTGCAAACGATCCATCTTGGATTAAAACGTTCAAACAGGTAGAACGCATGGTGAATGATTTCCCTGACTATCTACCAAATACGTATCTGCAGTATTATTTATATCCAACGGAAATGGTACAGAAAGAAGATCCTGAGAATACGAGAGCGCGTCAAGTTATTAATGGCCGTCAAGAACGTGTGCAAGCATTAGCTGATCAAATTGTGGAAGATGGGACGACGGAGAATGTTGAGTTAGAAGTGGATATCCACGGTCGATATATGATTCGGGTAGCTGCTTCAATGGCTTACAACAACGGAGATATTTTCATCGTAATGGTTGAGAACAATGGTACGATCGCCAACCTTCCAGATGATGCAATGGTGGAGGTACCGGCTATGATGACAAATCGTGGACCTAAACCATTCTCTGTAGGACACATCTCAACATTCTATAAAGGCTTAATTGAAGGCCAGCTTGCTTATGAGAAACTCGTAGTAGATGCATACTTTGAGAATAGTTATGAAAAGGCGCTACAGGCACTGACATTGAATCGTACAGTTGTCGATGCACCTGTTGCACGCCAAATTTTAGATGACCTCATTGATGCGAATAAAGAGTACTGGCCAGATCTTTACAAACGTAGCAAGGAAGCGGTTCTTCAGTAGGGATAAATAAGGGCCCGGACCACACCCCGGGCCTTCTCTTCAGTTTAAAAGGTAAGCGTTTTCGTATATAAGGAGGTCAGGATCGTGAAAAAATATTTTGGATCGTTACAGAAATTCGGGAAATCGTTAATGGTTCCTGTGGCACTTCTACCAGCAGCAGGTATTTTACTGGGGTTTGGTGCCGCACTCACAGGCCCGCTAGCAGAAACGGTTACGTTTTTACAGAATGACGTGGTTCAGTTTATTGGTGAAGGCATGTCTGATATCGGGATTAGTATTTTTAACAACCTTGCTGTTATCTTTGCGATTGGAGTAGCGATTGGCTTAACTGGTGGATCGGGGATTGCTGCTTTAGCTGCTTTACTAGGTTATGTAATTATGAATAAGACCATTTCCTTTGCACTTAGCATTACTCCTGAAATGGTAGCAGATAACGGTGAATATGGGATGGCGCTTGGTATTCCCACGCTCGAAACGGGGGTACTCGGTGGGATTGTTGTCGGATTACTAGCCGTTTGGGTATATAACAAATTTCATGAGTTTGATCCTCCGGAAGTGCTTGGTTTCTTCGCTGGGGACCGATCAGTAGGAATCGCTATGGTATTCACTTCGATCTTTCTGGCTATAGGGATGATGGTCATATGGCCACCTATTCAAAGTGGTATAGATGCTGTTGCAAATGTGATTGCTAACGGTGCAACAAACCCTCTATACATTGGTCTCTATGGTTTCTTGGAACGCGCTCTTATTCCAACAGGGTTACACCATATTTGGTACGCGCCGTTTTTATGGACCTCACTTGGTGGAACAACAGAAGTTGCTGGACAAATGGTTTCAGGTGACCAATATATCTTCTTGGCTCAAATTGCTGAAGGTGTAGAAGTAACGGCTGGTCGCTTTATGGCAGGAAAGTTCCCGGTTATTATGTTTGGATTATTAGGTGCAGCTCTTGCGATGTATCGTCAGGCTGATAAAGACAATCGACCGGTTGTAAAAGGAATGCTCATTGCAGCTGCCGGAACGGCTTTCCTGACAGGGATTACTGAGCCGATTGAATTTACATTTTTATTTGTAGCTCCATTGTTGTTTGTGTTCCATGCATTCTTAGCAGGGATTTCTTACGCTGTTACGTATATGCTAGACGTGCATTTAGGTTGGGCCGGGGGCTCTGGATTTATTGATTATGTTCTAGTAAACGCTATACCTGGAACAGGAAACTGGTGGATGAACCTTGTATTAGGCGCTATTTTCTTCGTTATTTACTTCTTTTCCTTTTCTTTTGCAATCAAGAAATGGGATCTTGCTACACCAGGTCGAGGTGGACAAGAGAACAAGCTTTATACAAGAGCGGATTATAATGAGAAGAAAGGTGATGAGAAGGAAGGTAAGGCAGATAGAGGCAGTGCTAATAGAGAAACCGCTTCGGCAATTATGCAAGCTCTGGGTGGTAAGGAAAACTTAAAAAATGTTGATGCCTGCTTCACTCGCTTACGTGTAGAAGTCAGTGATCGCGAGAAGATTGATGAAGATAAATTGAAAGCTTTAGGAGCAGCAGGTGTCGTAAAAGTAGATCACAATATACAAGCTATATTCGGTGGTCGCTCCGACCTTTATAAGAACGAAATTAATCGCATTATCAAACAAGAAACAGCCTAATTAAAAAAGGGACAGGAATGTTTACCCACGTAAAGATTCCTGTCCCTTTTTTCTTGCTTTAGAGCAGTGAAGGGTGCCAGGCACACGTTCTTGCTTTAGAGCGATAAAGGGTGTCAGGCACGCGTTCGCGCTTTAGTGTGGGAAAGGGATGAATGGCGGGTATGTTTCATAGATTGTAAGGAAGGAGGGGAGTTATGGAGATTCAAAGGTGGTTACAGAGGTACTGGGAAAGATCTCTCAATGGTGGTGAGATTGGGGCAAGAAATCATTCATGGATTACTCATAAAATGAAGTGTCACGAAAAGCGCGGATCTAGAGTTGCTCGTGTAACAGCTGAGGGAGCTCCGTATCGATCATTATATACAAATAGCGGTGAGCTTCAGGTAGACTATGCGCTATATGTCACTTTCTTCATACAACAAGGAGATCATTATTATATTGAGGAGGAACAGCGTAGTCATAGGGCACATTTCGTAGGAGGGGAGCTACTTTACGATGAGGAACTTCCGCCACCTCATGAGCCAGAGATCCCGCGTGATGCTCTCACATTAATTAATGAAGAAGGCACTCTTGAGAAGGAGGGAGAGAGAGGAATCTATGATCGCCAGAAGGCGGTGCAGTACGCTAATTTGTGGTGGAACACATACAACCCTGCTTATCGGCATTTCACAGATGACTGTACAAATTTCATATCCCAGTGCCTTCGGGCTGGAGGGGCGCCAATGTGGGGGACTCCTAACAGGGGAAAAGGTTGGTGGTACAATAGTAAAGTTTGGAGCTATAGCTGGACAGTTGCGAATGCTATGCGCTGGTACTTAAGTGGAGCTAAGCAAGGGGTTCGAGGAAGGGAAGTGGAGAGAGCGAGTGATCTCATATTAGGAGATATTATTTGTTATGACTTTGAGGGAGACGGAAGGTGGAATCATACGACCATAGTAGTAGAGAAAGATGCCTTTGGAGAGCCTCTTGTCAATGCTCACACTTCAAATAGCTATCACCGCTATTGGGACTATGAAGATTCTACAGCTTACACACCAAATATTCAGTATAAGTTTTTCCGGATAGGAGAGTAGAATATATGGTATAATACTCTAGTTATTACATGTTAGAGGTGACTGCAAATGGCTCTTCATATCGTATTATATCAACCAGAAATCCCAGCCAATACAGGCAATATCGCAAGAACTTGTTTGGCTACAGATACTACTCTGCACTTAGTTCGTCCACTTGGCTTTTCTACAGACGATAAAATGCTTCGTCGTTCCGGTCTTGATTACTGGCACGATGTTGATGTTCGCTATCATGATTCCATTCATGATTTGTATGAAGCTCATCCGGATGGTAGCTTCTATTATATTGAGAATTTTGGTACGAAATATTGGACGGATTACGATTATAGCAACCCGGAAGAAGAATTGTTTTTTGTGTTTGGACGGGAAACAGACGGTATTCCTAAATCCTTACTAGAAGGTAAAGAAGACCAATGCTTGCGTATTCATATGTCTGATAAGGTTCGCTCTCTAAATTTATCGAACACGGCCGCAATTCTAGTGTATGAAGTATTACGTCAGCAAGGATTTCCTGGATTACGTTAACGAAAAAAGCCGATCTGCCTGTAGAAGGCAGGTCGGCTTTTTTATGCATATCATATAAACGTTAAAAGGTCAGCTTTTAAACGTATAAGGTTCTTGCCATGTACTATTTTTTCGGTGCCTCATGAAATCCGATCCCACCCAGGTGATATAGACAAAAGGTAGCAATATGTTTAAAAGGCCACCTTCTCCTGTGACTAGATAATGAAAGAAGTAATAGATCAAGGCCGCGGTAAAGAGAAGTTTAATATAGAATACATGGATGTTTTTCAACTAATGAGCCCTCCTTTACTATAAAAAAACCAGCACCCTCAAGAGATGCTGGCTTTATGTAACGCATTATTTTGTATCGTAACCTGCTGAAAAAATGGAAACAACAAAAGTTACAATAACCCCAAGAATTAACATAATCTTCATATCTGATGCCCCCTTAGTCTTGAAACGAGAAAATGTCCGTTATTAGTTATTATACCCAATTTGGACAAAAGTGTGAACATAGAATAGGTTTTTTCTTAGTTGAAATGTGAACGTTTTCTTAAGGCTGCTTAGTGACTATGCGCTGAGCAGACACTTTCATATCATGTTTGCTGTTCTTAGACTGAAGAGTTAAGGTATCTTTCGTCACATTATACGTCCACATCAATTTCCCGCTATCTGCTGCAATTTTTATATATTTTGCTTCAATAAGCTCATATTGTGAAGTCCATCCGTTAAGTGTAATACTGCCATCTTCTTTTAGAATGAGGCGATCTCCTGTATGGAAAGATCCACCTTCTTCTAAAATAACCCATGTACCATAAAGGGAAGGAGGTTCTTCTTTGCAGCCTGCCAATATGGTAAGTAAAATCAAGCTTATAAAGATGCATATACGTTTGTTCATCCGCCCTCAACTCCTTAATGATGTATATGCAGTTAAAAGAAGAGGCATGTTTCATACAGTCAGATTGACTCAGAGTGAAGAATCGTATATAATTAGTTTAGTTAAGTAAACTAAACTATAATTTAATATGTATGTAAAGGGGTGGGTGTACATGGGTTACATTTATTTACTAGCTGCCATAGTAACGGAAGTGTTCGGAAGTTCCATGTTAAAGTGGTCTACTGTCGAAGGTGTTTCGAAACTATGGGGAACGATTGGAGTTATCGCTGGGTTTATGATGGCTTTATTCTTCCTTCAGCTCACTCTTCAATATCTCCCATTAAATACAGCATATGCCGTATGGGCTGGTGGGGGGACCGCGCTCACAGTAGCTATTGGCGCTCTCTTTTTCAAAGAACAAATTAACGGTATGATGATAGCAGGCATACTGTTGATTATCGGTGGGGTCTTTATCTTGAACATGGCTAGAGCTACCCATTAATAGATTAGAGGGATATTTATGAAGACGAATGAGAAAGCTGCTTATCTTCAACATTTATATGAAGAATTGTGGATGAACCTTGCTGATGAAGAAGACCGTTTCAAGCAATATGGTTTATCATCAACCGTAGAAGTTCTCCTTATGGCTGTAATTAGGATGGGGAAGCCCACGAGCAGTCAGTTGGCGGAGAAATTATCGATTACCAAGAGTGCAGTGAGTCAGATGATTTCAAAGTTAGAGGAAGGTGAGTTTATCGTTAAACTTGCTGATCCGGATGACAAGCGTGTACAGCGCATTGGTTTAGGTCCTAAAGGGGAAGCGTATGCCAGGGACCTTGAGCAATATGATAATTATGTCTATCATCTATTTGCAAATAGCTTATCTGAGGAGGAGCTGGCTCACACGGCTCAATCATTTGAGAAAATTTTACGAAACATCCACCAAAGAGCTGACGCCTAAGTAATAGGGGTCAGCTTTTTATATAATGCATACAATGTGCCTTTAAGTAGAGTTCAACAATAAGATGGAGGGGAATTTCGTGAAGCTTATCTAATATGGACATGAATCTTCTCTTTCGAATCATTTTTCCGAAACCTCGTACATAGACTGTATTATTCAGTGCTTGCCTAACTTCAACAGGGGAGGTCTTTTGAGTGGATTTCTTAAAAAAGGTGCAAAGTTACAGGGAAGAAGAGGAGAATTTGAAGTGGGAAGGGACATTTGGTGAGTATTTAGACATGCTTCGAGAACGTCCGTACCTGGCTCAGTCGTCTCACTCCCGTGTTTATAATATGATTAAACATGCGGGGATTGAGGAGCAAAATGGAAAAGTGCATTATAAGTTTTTTGATGATCAGATCTTTGGATTAGAAGAAGCCATGGAGAAATTGGTGGAGGAATACTTCCACCCGGCGGCGAAGAGACTGGATGTAAAGAAACGAATTTTGTTATTGATGGGGCCGGTAAGTGGAGGTAAATCGACACTTGTAACGTTATTAAAGCGCGGATTAGAGCGGTTTTCTCATACAGATGAAGGTGCAGTATACGCAATTAAAGGGTGCCCGATGCATGAGGATCCTTTGCACTTAATCCCGCAACATCTTCGGGAGGATTTTGCTGAAGAATTTGGGGTGCGCATTGAAGGGAACCTATCGCCTCTAAATTTAATGAGGCTTGAGCAAGAATACGGAGGTCGTATTGAAGATATGCCGGTAGAGCGGATCTTCTTCTCCGAGGATAAACGAACGGGCATTGGAACATTCAGTCCGTCTGATCCTAAATCACAAGATATTGCTGATTTAACAGGGTCGATAGACTTCTCGACAATTGCCGAGTATGGTTCTGAGTCTGACCCACGCGCTTACCGTTTTGACGGTGAGCTTAATAAAGCGAACCGAGGTATAATGGAGTTCCAGGAAATGTTGAAATGTGACGAGAAATTCTTGTGGCACTTACTCTCTTTAACACAGGAAGGAAACTTTAAGGCGGGAAGGTTTGCGCTGATCTCGGCAGATGAGATGATTATCGCTCACACGAATGAATCGGAGTATCGCTCGTTTATTTCGAATAAGAAGAACGAAGCCCTCCATTCTCGGATGATTGTTATGCCTGTTCCATATAATCTAAAAGTCACGCAGGAAGAACGAATCTATGAAAAAATGATTAACCAAAGTGATATTAGAGACGTTCACATTGCCCCTCACACGTTAAAAGTGGCTGCGATGTTTACGATTATGACTCGACTGAAAGATTCGAACAAAAATAACATCGATTTATTGAAAAAGATGCGCTTATATGATGGGGAAACTGTAGAAGGATTCAGTGATGTAGATGTAGAGGAATTGCGAAATGAGCATCATGACGAAGGAATGAGTGGCATTGACCCACGTTATGTCATCAACCGTATCTCATCAACCATTATTAAGAAAGAGATGACGTCAATTAATGCGCTAGACGTGTTGCGCTCTCTAAAAGAAGGGCTCTCAAGTCACGCATCCATCTCCAAAGATGACCGTGAGCGTTACCTGAATTTCATTTCAGTTGCTCGTAAAGAGTATGACGAGATTGCGAAGAAAGAAGTTCAAAAAGCGTTTGTGTACTCTTATGAAGAATCAGCGAAGACGCTTATGGATAACTACCTTGATAACGTTGAAGCCTACTGTAACAAATCGAAGTTACGTGATCCGTTAACAGGGGAAGAACTAAACCCAGATGAAAAGTTAATGCGTTCGATCGAAGAGCAGATTGGGATTTCCGAAAACGCAAAGAAAGCGTTCCGTGAAGAAATTCTCATTCGAATCTCAGCATATGCTCGTAAAGGGAAGAAGTTCGATTATTCCTCTCACGAACGTTTACGAGAAGCGATTCAGAAAAAGTTATTTGCTGATCTGAAAGACGTTGTGAAAATCACGACATCGACAAAGACACCAGATGAACAGCAGCTTAAGAAGGTAAATGAAGTGGTAGCGACTCTTGTAGAGGGATATGGCTACAATTCTAGTTCAGCAAATGAGTTGTTAAGATATGTGGGTAGCTTGTTAAATCGATAAATGGCTAGGAACCGGATCGTTTAGACGATCCGGTTTTTTTATTGACTAATAAGAGTTATGAATGTCCATAAGGGCGAAAGATTATATATCTAATCGAGGGTTAAAGGAGTACCTATGCTATAATGGTGAAAATTTCATTGTTAGAAAAGGGTGTCTTCCGATGAGTAAACAATATTATGCGATTATTGATATAGGATCTAACACGGTACGTTTAGTCGTTTATGAGCGGAGTGAGAGTGGACGTTTTAAAGAAGTAGAAAACATCAAAGCGGTAGCTCGCCTAAGGAATTATCTTGGCGACGATTATAATTTGAGCGAAGGGGGGATCGAGAATCTCCTATCGATTTTACGTAGCTTTAAGAAAGTCACAGACACTTATGAATTAGAGCAGCTCCTTTGCGTAGCTACAGCGACGATACGTCAGTCATTGAACCAAGAAATAATTATGAAACGTGTGAAAGACGAGCTTAATCAAGATATGCGGGTTCTCTCTGAAGAAGAAGAAGCTTACTACGGATATCTTGCTATTGTGAACTCTACTGCACTTCGTGAAGGGATTACAATTGATATCGGTGGGGGAAGTACGGAAGTTACGTATTATAAAGATAAACAAATGAAGCATTCTCATAGCTTCCCGTTCGGTGCATTAACGTTGAAGCAAATGTTTGTAAAAGACGATGTACCATCGCCGAAAGAAATGGAAAATGTAAAAAATTACTTGGTGGAACAATTTAAGTCATTGTCCTGGTTAACAGACAGAAGAGTACCTATTATTGGGATCGGCGGGAGTGCTCGTAACATGGCACAGGTCGATCAGTCACTGAAAAGCTATCCATTAGCGGGGCTTCATCAGTATCGCATGTTTGAACATGATATGAGTTTCATTAAAAGTTACTTATTAACCTTGTCATTTAAGAAGCTGCAAAAGGTTGAAGGCTTAACGAAAGACCGTGCGGATATTATCTTGCCGGCTATGGAAGTCTTCCATTCTTTATATGAGGTGACGGATGCCACATCATTCATTTTAAGTCGTAAGGGACTAAGAGATGGTGTGTTTTATGAACAACTTATGGAAGATTTTAATATTACTGTGTTCCCTGATGTGTTAGAAGAAAGCTTTAATGAACTGGCCATTGACTATAATATTAATTATAAACATGTTCACCAGGTAACTCATTTAGCACAAATCATGTTTGATGAGTTACAAGAAGCGGAAGTAAGCCATTTATCAAGAGAAGATTTAACCTTGCTTAAGCGAGGTGCATTTGTGTTCAACCTGGGGGAATATATAGATTCAGAATCAAGCTCTCAGCATACGTTTTATTTACTAGCCAATCGGACCATTGATGGCCTTATGCACAAAGAGCGACTTATGCTAGCCCTTGTTGCTTCTTATAAAAGTAAGCAAATCTTTAAACAGTACTTTCACCCGTATAAACATTGGTTCTTAAAGGAAGAAAAAAAGAAGATTCGAACCCTAGGAGCCTTGACGAAGTTTGCTTACAGCTTTGATTCGACTAGAAGAAGCATTGTAGAAGATCTGCACGTAGAAGTGAAAGGTGAAGATATGAATATCGTTGCCTTCTGTAACCAGGACCCTATGGCCGAAGAATATCAAGTAGAGAAACAGAAAAAACATCTAGAAAAAGCGCTAAAAATGCGCATCAACATCACATTCACACAAAAAGGGTAGCCTCTAAAGCTACCCTTTTTTATACACTAAAGCGTGAAACGGTGCCAGACACCCTTTCACGATTTACCATCGTGAAGGGTGTCTGGCACCGTTTCGCGCGGTAGTGCGTTAAAGGGTGGGGGAGCGTTAGTTTTTGGTGGATTGACATAGACTAGTGAGTGGTAAATAGAAGTGAAAAGTTAACATGAGGTTCATATTTTATTAATATGACTATAATAAATTGTTGATAAAATATAAGGGACGACATTTGTCCACTTTGGATGAAAGGGTGAGGAGAGATGGAAGATATTCAGTTAGATAATCCACGTTATTATAATAACCGTGAATTAAGCTGGTTAGCTTTTAACGAAAGGGTACTACAGGAATCGTTAGATAAACGTAACCCATTGATGGAGCGCTTTAAGTTCTTGGCGATTTTTAGCTCCAATTTGGATGAGTTCTTTATGGTTCGTGTAGCTGGGTTAAAGGACCAGGTGAAAGCAGGTTTCAATAAACCAGAGAACAAAGCAGGCCTTACCCCTAAGGAGCAATTAGTCAAGATTTCTGAGAAAAATCATAAACTGGTTGATATGCAATATTCTACATATCAACACATCTTACTTCCTATGCTAGAAGAGCATAAGATTTCAATTGTAGAAATGGACAAACTAACTACCATACAACATGATGCAATGGAGCAATATTTTGATGAGCAAGTCTTTCCTGTGCTGACCCCTATGGCAGTAGATGCGTATCGCCCTTTTCCTATGCTTCTTAATAAAAGTATTAATATTGCGGTAGTCCTTGAAGACACGTTTGATGAAGAGGAATATTCTGAGAAGACGGCTATCGTTCAAGTCCCAGCCGTACTTGATCGTTATATTGAATTAGAGGTGGATGAGGAAGGGATACGCAAGTTTATTATGCTTGAAGATATCATAAGCCACTTCATTTATAAAATGTTTCAAGGATATAAGGTCAAATCTGTTACGGAATTTAGAATTACGCGAAATGCAGATATGACGATTCACGAAGAAGGGGCCCGAGATTTATTAAAGGAAATTGAGAAGGAGCTAAAAAAACGGAAATGGGGCGCAGCCGTTCGATTAGAAATTAAGCGTGACCAATATGATCCAAAGTTGTTAGAGTTCCTTTTGAATGTGCTAGAGATCCATCGTAAAGATGTATACGAAATTGACGGCCCACTTGATCTTACGTTCTTATTTAAATTTTATAAAGATATGGAAGAATACAATGATTCGCTTATCTATGAAGCGTTAATTCCTCAACCACCAAAAGATGTTGGCTCAGACGAAGATCTGTTCGAGGTTGCTTCAGAACGTGACGTATTTCTCCACCATCCGTATGAATCCTTCCAGCCTGTTGTAGACTTCGTAGAAGATGCTGCTGATGACCCGGATGTCTTAGCCATTAAACAAACGCTATACCGGGTGAGCGGAGGCTCTCCCATTATTGAAGGTCTAAAAAGGGCTGCTGAAAAAGGGAAACAAGTTACGGTTCTAGTGGAGTTAAAAGCTCGTTTTGATGAAGAGAATAACGTACAATGGGCAAAAGAACTTGAAAAAGCCGGATGTCATGTTATATACGGGATGAACTATTTAAAAACTCACAGTAAAATTACGCTCGTTGTCCGCAGGAAGAAGCATCAAATTGAGCGGTTTGTACACCTTGGCACAGGGAATTATAACGACCAAACGGCTAAATTGTATACGGATATGGGGCTTATTACATCAGATCGTAAATTTGGAATTGATGCAACGAACTTCTTTAATTACTTAAGTGGTTATACTGAGAAGCCCGCCTACCATCACATCTCAATGGCACCATTCGATATTCGTAGCGATCTAGTGGCACATATCGATCAAGAGATTGAAAGTCACAAGCAGCACGGGAATGGTCGAATCATTGCTAAGATGAATTCGTTAACAGATAAGGTTATTATTAAAAAACTTTACGAGGCCTCTAACGCAGGTGTTCAAATCGACTTAATCGTACGAGGAATTTGTTGCCTTCGTCCAGGAATTAAAGGTGTAAGTGAAAATATTCGAGTACGAAGTATAGTCGGCCGTTTCCTGGAGCATAGCAGAATTTATTATTGTCATCGAAACGGGGAAGGGAAAATATATTTATCCTCTGCGGATTTAATGACACGTAATATGGAGAAGCGTGTAGAGTTGCTCTTCCCAATCTATGACCGCCATATAGAATCCAGGTTGCACCAAATACTAGAGCTTCATTTACAAGATAATTTAAAAGCTCGTGTCCAGGATGAGCATGGTAATTACCACTATGTTAAGAAGAGTCCAAACGAAAAAGAACTCGATAGCCAGCTAGAACTCTTTGATCGAGCATACACAGTTAGTGAAGATGAAGAATAATAGTTGAAAAATCAAGAGGTACAAGTGTACAATATTCCGTACATTTGTACTTTTTTTATTATCTTTTTCAAATTTTTTTGTTTTCTTAAAAAAAACTAGGGTAAAGTAGTTGAAGAAGAAAACGGAAAAAAATTATAATAGAAGATGAGTTTGCAAACGTTTACGTCACAGAAAGCGAACTTCTAATGGGGGTAGTAAACAGTGTCGAACAAAGGGTCTAACGAAAACATTTGGGAACAGTTCCATGGCCCCAACATGGGGTACATCGAAGAACAGTACGATTTATACTTAGAAGATCCAGAGCGGGTCGATTCATCTCTAGTCGAGGTGTTTGAACAATATGGTGCTCCAGAGTGGATAAAAGGGGATGAGAGCCAACAAGGTTCTGACAAACCATCTGCTGCGGATATCCAGAAGGTGACCTCAGCTTTGAAATTGGTTGAGGCTATTCGTCGTTCCGGTCATCTAGAGGCAGAAGTTTATGCCGTTGGTCGAGGCCGAGAGCGTTATTCACCGCTACTCGATCCGAAAACATATAATTTGTCGGAGAATGATTTGAAATCCATTCCAGCGAAATGGATTTGGCCTGAAGCGCCTAACGGAGTATCAAACGGACTTGAAGCTATTCATACGTTAAAGCAGCAATACGCTGGCCGTATTTCTTTCGAAGTAGATCATGTTCACAATGAGGAAGAACGAGCGTGGTTACAAGATAAGATTGAACAGGGTACGTATAGAGTAGATTTCAATGATGATAAGAAGAAGCAAGTCCTGAAACTATTAACTCAAGTAGAAGGGTTTGAACATTTTCTTGCTAAAACCTTCGTTGCTCAAAAGCGATTTTCAATTGAAGGCTTAGATGTCATGGTTCCAATGCTTGATCACATTGTGCAAGCTGCTTCTGAAGAAGACGTTGAGCACATTATGATGGGCATGGCGCACAGAGGTCGATTAAATGTATTGGCTCACGTATTAGGGAAGCCTTATGACCGTATCTTCTCTGAATTCCACCATGCACCTAATAAGGAACTTGTGCCTTCTGAAGGCTCAATGGGCATTAATTATGGATGGACAGGAGATGTGAAATATCACTTTGGAGCGAGCCGTGATGTAGAGAAGGAGGAGCGCACAACGCGTGTAACCCTAGCTCATAACCCATCTCACCTTGAATTTGTTGATCCGGTTGTACAAGGATTTGCTCGTGCAGCTCAAGATAGTCGCGGGGAACGTGGTTTATCTGATCAAGAGACAGGTAAAGCATTCTCTATTCTTATCCACGGGGACGCAGCTTTCCCTGGTGAAGGAGTTGTGGCCGAAACCCTAAACATGAGTGATTTGCCAGGCTATCGCATAGGTGGAGCCGTTCATATCATTGCTAACAATTTAGTAGGATTTACAACGGTTCAAGAAGATGGCCGTTCCACTCGTTATGCAAGTGATCTTGCTAAAGGATACGAGATTCCGATCATCCATGTGAATGCAGATGACCCAATTCAATGTTTGTCTGCTATGCAGCTTGCGTATGAATACCGTAAGAAGTTCCAAAAGGATTTCCTCATCGACCTTGTAGGATATCGCCGTTATGGACATAACGAAATGGATGAACCTCGTGCCACTCAGCCTGATCTGTATTCTGAAATTGATGATCATTCCACAGTTGCAACATTATATGCCGAGCAACTCCAGAGTGAGGGTGTTATTGAAGAAGGGTACTTCGATCAGGTGAAAGAAGAAGTTGACCAGAACTTCCGCCAAACGTATGAGAATATGAAAGAGAATGAAACAGGCGAACGCGATGCGAAAGATGTACCAGAAGAAGTGGTAAGTGGATTAGATGCTATTGATACATCGGTATCACTAGACGTTCTGAAAACGCTAAATAAAGGGTTGTTACAACGTCCTGAAGGCTTCAATGGATTTAAGAAACTAGAGAAGATTCTTCAACGACGTGAGAATGTTTTAGAAGAAGGCAATAAAGTAGACTGGGCTACAGGTGAATCACTTGCGTTTGCGTCAATTTTGCAAGACGGGAAGCCGATCCGTTTAACTGGCCAGGACAGCCAACGTGGAACATTCGCACATCGTCATCTTGTTTTACATGATGTAGAAGATGGTTCTACGTATTGCCCGATGCATGGATTAGAAGAAGCCAATGCTTCCTTTGATATATACAATAGTCCATTAAACGAAGCCGGTGTTCTTGGCTTTGAGTATGGCTACAGTGTACAAGCTCCGGAGGCCCTTGTTTTATGGGAAGCTCAGTACGGAGACTTTTCAAATGCAGGTCAAGTCATCATAGACCAATTCATCTCAGCAGGTCGTGCGAAGTGGGGAGAGAAATCGAGCCTTGTAATGTTGTTACCTCATGGTTATGAGGGGCAGGGCCCTGAACACTCAAGCGCCCGTTTAGAGCGTTATTTGACGATGAGCGCAGAGTATAACTGGACGGTTGCTAATGTAACTTCTTCCGCTCAGTACTTCCATTTACTTCGTCGTCAGGCTGCTATTGGTGGGAAAGATGCAGCACGTCCACTCGTGCTCATGACTCCAAAGAGCCTTATTCGTAATCAACGTGTTGCTTCAGAGGGTAAAGAGTTCAGTGATGGACAATTCCAACCACTTAAACCACAGAGTGGATTGGGTGGAAATGAAGATAAAGTGACGCGTCTTGTCATTGGTAGCGGTAAGGTCATGATTGATCTTGAAGACCGGATCGAAAATGAAGATCAAAACTGGGATTGGCTTCACATCGTTCGGGTAGAACAGATTTATCCATTCCCAGAGAAGCAACTGCAGGAAATACTGGAACAGTATCCAAATATTGAAGAAGTGGTGTGGATCCAAGAAGAGCCCCGTAATATGGGTGGATGGGACTTTGTTAAAGAAACACTTTATCAATTAGTAAACAATACACACGAAATTAAATATATTGGACGTCCAAAACGTTCTTCACCAGCTGTCGGTGAACCAAATGTTCACAAGACAGAGCAAAACAGAATCATCCAAGAAGCACTGAAGCTATCTAAAGGAGGAGATTCCAATGAAGGAAATTAAGGTACCAGAACTTGCAGAATCCATTACAGAAGGCACGGTCGCAGAATGGCTCGTTAAAGAAGGGGACTCCGTTGAAAAGGGCGATGCGATCCTTGAGCTAGAGACAGACAAAGTAAATGTTGAAGTGAACGCTGATGCTTCTGGCGTCATCTCCGAACTCCTAGTTGAGGAAGGAGACGACGTCGAAGTAGGGGATACCGTTGCAAAAATAGACGAAAACGGTGAAGGCGGCGGTTCTTCTGAGGCTGAAGAAGATAGCGGCCAAGAAGAAGAATCTAAGCAAGAAGAAGGATCTGATCAACAAGAAGAGTCGTCTGATGATGGTAAACAGGAATCTTCCAAAGACAGCCAAGAAGAAGCTTCAGAGAAACAAGAAGATACAAAAGATGATAGCAATCAAGATCCGAATAAAGATGTTGTAGCTTCACCTGCTGCTCGTAAAAAAGCGCGTGAACTTGGGATTAATCTAAGAGACGTTAAACCTAATGATCCTTTAGGTCGTATTCGTCCAGAAGATGTAGAAGCAGCAGCTAACCAATCCAAAGAAGACAAAGGTTCTAAGGATAGCAAGAAAGAAAGCAAGAAATCTAAGAAATCAGATGAGAAGTCATCTGAGAAAACAGAATTTGAAAAGCCGGTAGAACGTGAGAAGATGTCACGTCGTCGTCAAACGATCTCAAAACGTCTGGTTGAAGCACAACAAACGGCTGCTATGCTTACCACGTTTAACGAAGTAGATATGACTGCAGTTATGAACCTTCGTCAAGAACGTAAGGACCAATTCTTACAAAAGCACGATGTAAAACTTGGTTTCATGTCCTTCTTTACGAAAGCTGTTGTCGGTGCTCTTAAAGAATTCCCACTTCTTAACGCTGAAATTCAAGGCGATGAGATTGTGAAAAAGAAATTCTATGATATCGGTATGGCAGTTTCTACGGATGAAGGTCTAGTTGTTCCGGTTGTTCGCGATGCAGATCGTTTAGGATTTGCTGGAATTGAGAAAGAAATTGGTCGTCTTGGCAAGAGAGCTCGTGACAAAGAGTTAGCCCTAGATGAGCTCCAAGGCGGATCATTTACGATCACAAATGGTGGAATCTTTGGATCTATGCTTTCTACGCCAATCCTAAATGCTCCACAGGTAGGTATCTTAGGAATGCATAATATCCAGAAGCGTGCAATGGTTATGCCGGATGATTCTATTGAAGTTCGTCCTATGATGTACATTGCGTTATCCTATGATCACCGTATTGTTGATGGGAAAGAAGCGGTTCAGTTCCTTGTTCGTATTAAAGAAATGTTAGAAGACCCGTACAATCTTCTATTAGAAGGTTAATAAGATAAGCATAAAGCCCGTTCTGCTCTTGTTGGCAGAATGGGCTTTTTTAGATTGGTTGTTTGCTTGTAGAAAAAGTAGTAGACTGAAGATAAGAAAATTGAAACGTTTGAAATGATTGTGCCGTAACTATAAGAGATGCAAATGAGAAATGAGGCAAATGAATGAATATGCTTATCGAATATTTACTTGATATGGATCTAGTCAATGACCCCTTTCTTTATTCATTTTACGTAAGTTTGTTCTTATCCGTTGCGTTTAATAGAGTATGGGGATCACTCGTTGATGATGCAGCCAGTTTATTCTCAAAAGATTGGTCCACTAAACAAACAAGTATTCAATTACCTTCTCATATGAACAGAGGAGTGAAGCCAACTGACCATTTTGTTAGCTGGTTTTGCAAAACGATAGGGAGACAAGAAAGTTCGCCAGATGATGAAGACTACCTCAATAATCGATTGCTCACTTTATAATCGACTATTGAGGAGGATTTAATAGAATGAAAGCTTTATGGAAATCAAGCCTGCTATTTATTGTTACAGCATTTGTACTATCCGCGTGTTCAAGTCAAGGTGATGGTGGAGATGGAATTCTCCACAACTTATTCGTTGAACCATTCACGCAAGCCATTGAACTGGCGGCATCTGTTACAGGTGGGAATTACGGGATGGCTATTATTGTTATTACTGTAATGATTCGCCTGGTGCTAATGCCTCTTATGTTGAATATGTATAAAAATCAACAACAAATGAAGGTGAAAATGGCAGGATTGAAGCCTGAAATGGATGATATCCAGGCAAGAATGAAAGAGGCTACTCCTGAAGATAAACAAAAGATTCAACAAGAAATGATGGCTCTATACCAAAAACATGGTGTGAATCCTCTTAACATGGGATGTTTACCTATGCTTTTACAGATGCCAATCTTAATGGGCTTCTACTTTGCCATTCGAAGCTCAGAAACCATTGCCACACATTCTTTCTTATGGTTTAACCTTGGTGAACCCAATATTGCAATGGCTCTTATTGCAGGAGCGTTATACTTCATTCAATACCAGGTGTCATTAATTGGCGTACCAGCATCACAACAAAAACAGATGAAGCTCATTGGGCTTTTATCTCCAGTAATGATTTTTATAATCTCTCTTAACGCCCCAGCTGCGTTACCGGTTTACTGGGCAGTAGGTGGTCTGTTCTTAATTGTCCAAACAATTATTGGGCGCAAATTATACCAAACAGAAGCTGAAACCGCACCACAGCCATCAAATTAATTCGTTCGTAATATAGGAAGCCCAGGGTCAACTACCAGACCCTGGGCTTTTTATGGTACAGGTATGTTCGTTTTTAAATGTGTACGCGTATTGGAGCAGATGTAGAAGATTTGAATCCTAGAAAATGTTTGTCCTCTATTTACAAGGCACTCATAATAGACGACCTGCACTCATAAGATGAAAGACATAAAACGTTAGGCGAGGTACGGCCAGTTTACAGGTAGAAAGAGTATTGTCGCGGTACGGAACGCTATGGGTGCAAGCAGTCATGTGCGGAAAGTGACAAGTTTTTAAATAAGTTTTCAGAATTTTTAATCAAAATGACAACTTCTGCATATGATAGAGTAAACAAAATGGAGGAGGGGTAAGGATGAGTCGTTCGAAAAATTTTGTTATATCTGAAGAGAACTGGTCCCTCCATAGAAAAGGGTATGATGATCAGCAGCGCCACCAAGAAAAAGTTCAGGATGCGCTGAAGAATCAACTCCCGGACCTGATTTCTGAAGAGAACATTGTAATGTCAAATGGGAAAGATGTTGTGAAGATTCCGATTCGGTCGTTGGATGAATATAAGATTCGTTATAACCATGATAAGAATAAACATGTAGGGCAAGGTGAAGGTGACAGCCAAGTCGGAGATGTAATTGCTAGAGATGGATCCCCGCAGCAAGCGCAAGGGAAAGGTGCGAAGCCAGGTGATCAACCTGGTGAGGATTTTTATGAAGCAGAGATTTCCATTGCAGAATTAGAAGAGGCTTTGTTTAATCAATTAGCTTTACCGAATTTGCAGGAAAAAGAGAAAGATAACATTATTACAACGGATATTAATTTTAATGACATTCGGAAAACGGGACTACAAGGAAATATTGATAAGAAACGTACTATGCTAGAAGCGTTTAAGAGGAATGCTATGGGAGGGGATGCAACGTTTAACCCAATCTACCCAGAAGATATCAGGTATAAGACGTGGAATGAAGAAGTGAGGCCAGAATCAAAAGCGGTTGTGTTAGCTATGATGGATACCTCTGGTTCAATGGGCATGTGGGAAAAATATATGGCTCGAAGTTTCTTCTTCTGGATGTCACGTTTCTTGAGAACAAAATATGAAACAGTGGAAATCGAATTTATCGCCCACCACACAGAAGCCAAAGTTGTTCCTGAAGATGACTTTTTTTCAAAAGGAGAGAGTGGGGGGACCATTTGTTCATCTGCATATAAAAAGGCGCTTGATTTAATAGATAAGAAATATAATCCGGAGAGTTATAATATTTATCCATTCCACTTCTCTGATGGAGATAACTTAACCTCTGATAACAAACGGTGCTTACAACTTGTTGAACAGTTAATGGATGTTTCGAGTATGTTTGGATATGGTGAAGTGAATCAGTATAACCGTCACAGTACTCTAATGTCCGCCTATAAGAAGATCGAAGATGAGCGCTTCCGACACTTTGTTTTAAGAAGGAAGGCAGATGTATTTTACGCTATGAAGCATTTCTTTAAAGAAGAAGATGAGGAAGTATTGGTATAAGAAAAACTCGAGTTTCCTTATGAGGGGACTCGAGTTTTTTTGTTCTAAACCTATACGCGGAATGTATAGGAAATTAGTTGTTTGAGGACACTACATACATATAAACATTGTTATAGAGGAGGGATGGCGTGAAAATAAGAAAGTTGTTACGGCCGAGACAATCGGAGAAAAAGAATCAAAATAGTGAAGTTAAAGAGCAGGAGAGCCCTACGAAAGACAGCTTTCGGTCGCTCAAAGACAATATTGACTATATCAGCTCAGAGCTTCACCATTCTCATGATTTAAAAGTTACGCATATGGATGGAAATCGCCAGGCCCTTCTCTATTTCGAGTCGTTAGTTGATCAAGAACAGATTCAAAACAAGATTTTTATTCCACTTTCCAATTATTCCGATCGTACAATTGGTCAGTTGCCGAATCGAAGGGGTACTACTGATTTAAATGATGCCATCTTTGCTTTATTAAGCGGGTGTGCGGTTTTTATACAAGAAGGGAACACTGAGGTTTCTGTCTTTGTCGTGACCATGTCCAATAATAGGAATATGTCAGAACCTGATACAGAGAAAGTGCTCCGAGGATCTCACGAGGGATTAGTAGAAAGTGTAATGATTAATATTAATTTAATTCGAAAAAGAATTCAGCATAGGGATTTAACGGTGAAGTATTTTCGAGTTGGGAAGAAGACGAATACGAACTTAGCTATTATGTATATGGAAGGGCTCGTGAACCCTGAAGTGGTGAAAAAAATTGAGGATCGTATCAAACATATCTCTGCTGATACGATTGTGAGTCCAGGCTATATTGAAGAGCTAGTAGAAGATAATTCGTTCTCGCCGTTTCCCCAGATGCTGAACACCGAGCGGCCTGACAGGGGGGCTGCGAATATTTTAGATGGGCGAGTGATCCTGCTCTCAGAAGGGAGTTCTACATGTCTCATCTTTCCTGTTACGTTTTTTACGTTTTATCAGACACCGGATGATTATAATAGTCGATGGATATCGGGGACTTTTATAAGGTTGATAAGGTTAATGAGCTTTCTTATCGCGATAGGGTTGCCAGCTTTTTATATCGCGGTTGTGGGATTCCATTTTGAGGTTATTCCAGACACATTGGTCATCCCCATAAAAAGTTCCATTAATAATATTGCATATCCACCCATTTTCGAAGCACTAGTGATGGTTGTGATTATTGAACTTATTCGTGAATCCGGAATAAGGCTTCCGAGTCCTGTAGGTCAAACGATAGGAATTGTAGGTGGTTTGGTTATTGGGGATGCTGTTGTAAAAGCAGGTCTTGTCTCAAATTTGATGGTCATCGTCGTTGCGTTAACAGCGATTGCCTCTTTCGTAGTCCCTTCAAATGAATTAAGTACAGCATTGCGATTATTAACTTTCCCGCTAATTTTATTAGCCTCTACCTTTGGATTCCTAGGGATTGTGTTTGGTTTTTTTGGTTTATTAATTCATTTATGTCGTCTTGAATCATTTGGAACAGCGTATTTTGCACCTTTAGCCCCTTTAAGAGTAAAAGATTTGAAGGATACGTTCATACGACTACCGCTTTTTATGATGAACAACAGACCAAAGGATGCTCAACCAGCTAAGAGCAGTACGGGTGATCCGTCAAGGGAGTGGAAGAAGAATGGCCGCAGCTAAAAATGAGATGATCTCTAAAAGACAGTATTTCTTCTTCATTATTCAAACTTTAATTGGAGTAGGCGTTTTAACCCTTCCATTTAATTTACATGAAGCTGCGAAACAAGACGGATGGATCTCCCTTCTGATAGGCGGGGTGTTTATTCAAATTGTACTCTTTGTGATGTGGGGATTGGCGAAACGTTTTCCTGATCAACATCTGTACGAATATATCCCTAAAATAGTCGGAAAAGCAGCGGGAGGCCTATTCAATGCTGTATTGATTCTTTACTCACTAGCCGTTTCAGCCGTTATATTATTATTGTTCGATGAAATGATACGAACCTGGCTTCTCCCAAGGACGCCCTACTGGATTATTAGTCTTATGTTTATCTCACTTGGTGTTTATTTGGTTTCAGGTAATGTAAAAGTGATGGCGAGATTATATGTATTTGTTTCTATATTATTGCCCATCTTAGTTATCCTTTTATTATTCGCTGCAAAAGATGGTCACTGGATTTATCTATTACCAATTGGCATATCTGGATTTCCATCGATATTTGATGGGGTGTATCAATCTTCTTTGTCCTTGCTTGGATATTTAATTGTTCTGCTTCTTTTTCCATATACGAAAGGGACACCAAAGCAAAAGCTAGTAACCATTACGTGCGCTAATGGTTTCGTTGTGAGTTTTTACTTTATAACAGTACTACTTTCTTTCATGTATTTTGGAACCGTAGAGATGAAGTATGTTAGTGAGCCTGTTCTCTATATGCTGAAAGCTGTTGAGTTTCCTATTATATCAAGAATTGACTTATTCTTTATATCCATGTGGATTGTTTCTGTCGCAACCACACTTTGTAGTTATCTACTATTAGCTAGCAAAGGCATGAGCCACGTATTCCCTAAGATTCCTTATGAGAAGGCTGTTCTATTCATTGGGTTTACTCTCTTTTGTATCACCTATTTCATGCCAAAGGATGATGATTGGTTGACCATACTAGATGATTATGTATCCATGGCTGGTATATGGACTGGAGTTGGTGTTCCGATCTTCCTTTGGCTAGTTAGCCTTGTATTTAGAAAGAAAGAACAAGGGGGGACTTCATTATGAGAATAGGCGCTAATGCGCTCATTATGGTTACATGTCTCATACTACTTACTGGTTGTTGGGATCAGCGGCAATTTAAAAATGTGAAACTTGTGTTGGCAGCGGGATTTGATACTGGCAATGAGATGAATATTCGTAATACAGTTGTAATTCCTACGGTGGAGCAAGGGCTAGAAGGACCAGGGCAAGAATTCATTCAAGTGATAACAAGTGAAGCTTCTTCTACAAGGGATGGGAAAATGAATATAGACCATCGTATTTCGCGCTCTTTCGATGCTTCAAAGAATAGGGTCTTTTTGCTAGGGGAAGAATTAGCGCGACAAGATATTCTCCCTATATTAGATGTACTTTACCGAGATCCGAAAAATAATTTGAATGCTAAATTAGCTATGGTTATGGGAACTGCTGAAGAAGCCCTGCGGCTAAGGGTAAATCAAGAGCCTCGAATAAGTGGGTATATTAATGGGGTTTTAGATAGCCAAATGATGAATACAGAAGCACCTGCTGAAAACTTACAGCTTATATGTGCAGAGTTATTTGAAGAAGGAGAAGATTTCGCACTCCCAGCTTTAGAAGTTGATCAGGACGAAGGGCTTATCAATTATATAGGGATGGCCCTGTTTAGTGGACAGAAATATTCAGACGTAACATTAAATACAGATGAATCTCTTCTTCTGTTGTTATTAGATGATAATTTGAAGCGATCAGCAACGATTAATAGAAATGTAACCAATAACGAGCGGGACCCGGTGAAGAGTTATGTATCTATTCAAGTTGGTGGCGTGAAGCGGAAAATAAACCTCCAAGCTGATGATCCAGATGATATTAACGTTACGATTACCATGAAGTTGAAGGCGAAAATTGTAGAGAAAACACTACCTGTAGTTTTGAATAAAAAGGAAGTAGCCAACTTAGAAAAGAAATACTCAGAAATTCTAACAAAGGATATGCAAAGCGTCATTCAACGAACTCAAGAAGCTAACAGTGATTTCTTGGGGATTGGACGAAGGGTTCAAGCCTTTAATCATACTACGTGGGAAAAGATGAACTGGACGGAAACTTACCCAAATATTACCTTTAATATAGATACAAAGGTAGAGCTATCAGGCCATGGTGTAATTTACTAGTTAAAGGCATAAACCTTCTAGGTTTATGCCTTTTCAATTATTTAAATGGAGGCAAGGTCCTCCAAGACAATACGGCGATCTGCTTCGTTTTTAATATCCTCACAAGCTTTAAGAGCTAGCCCCTTATATTCTTCCATCTTATCCGTTTGGCCAGCTAATTTGTACGCTCTTGCCATTGCTTCATACGCAAAAGCTAAATCAAAATCTCCGATCTCTTCTTGCAAACATAAATCTAAACAAACCTTAGCGTGATAGAGGGCAGGTTCCTCGCGCTCGGCAACCGAATATACTCTTGATAGTTGCCAATCGCCTCGAACTTTATTGAGCGAAGTGCCGATCTGTTCCCAGTGATACCTCGAGGCATGAGCAGCATGAATCATCGTTTGCTCTTGTTCTTCTGACCTATCTTCAAGATCAAGTAGTGTCCATACATAATTAAATAGATCTACGGCCATTTTCTTATGGAAATCTTCTAAACTATACAACTGTGCCATATCTTGTTTCATCTTTCTCCTCCTATTGAATGGGTCCTATATCTAAAGATTCGACACAAATTCATATGACCCTTTTTGTTTAATAGGTAGAAGAGATTATTTAGCATGAAGATTTAGAGTCAAATATTACATTTTTATTACAAATCTTTAAAAAATTTCGCACATATTACAATAAATTGTTAATAAAGCATTGACGTTCTACCAATAAATAGTTTACTATAATAAAAAATCAGAAAATTATTAATTCTAATACATTTGTAAATTTTAAATCTGAGGTGTCCTAATGAATAACTCACAATCAAATGTAAATCATGACCCTTTACTTCAGGTGAAGGGCTTAGAGACGGCCTTTAGTATTGAGGGGAAAGATCACAATGCGGTTGACGGTGTTTCTTTTAATGTCGAAAAAGGTAAGATCGTCGGAATCGTTGGAGAGTCCGGTTGCGGTAAGAGTGTAATGTCTTTATCTGTAATGAATTTGTTACCAAAAGGAATCGGTAAAATCCGAAACGGAGAGGTTCTTTTTGAAGGAAGGAATTTAGAAGGTTTAGACGATAAAGAAATGAATAAAATTCGGGGTAAAGATATATCAATGATCTTCCAGGAGCCTATGACTTCCCTAAACCCGGTATTTACGATTGGTTATCAGTTGGAGGAAGTACTGCATAACCATTTTAAACTGTCTAAAAAAGAAGCGCGGGAAAAGGTAGTCCAACTATTAACAGCCGTTGGAATTTCTAGAGCAGATCGAATTGTTGACGAATATCCTCACCAGCTATCTGGTGGGATGAGACAGCGCGTCATGATTGCAATGGCAATAGCCTGTCAGCCGAAGTTACTCATTGCAGATGAGCCTACCACAGCACTTGACGTAACGGTACAAGCTCAAATTCTTGAGCTGCTACAGGATATACAGAAGAAAAATGATATGTCGATTATCTTTATCACTCATGATCTTGGTGTTGTATCTGAGACTTGTGATGAGGTTATTGTCATGTATGCGGGAAGAATTGTAGAGCGTACAGATGTTCAGCGTCTTTTCAATTCACCTAAACACCCATATACAGAATTATTGATGGGAGCAATCCCACGGTTAGAGGAACAGAAAGATATGCTTGCAACAATTGATGGAATTGTGCCTTCGTTAACGAAAATGCCAGAAGTAGGGTGCCGATTTGCGAATCGTTGTCCAAAAGCTATGAAAGAATGCACAACCGTTACACCTAAGTTAGCGAAAAATGAAGAAGGTCATGAAGTAGCTTGCTTACTCTACGAATCAAGTCGACCTGAAGAAGAGGTGTTACGATGAGTATAACCGAATTGAACAAAGCTCAAACCGAAAAGTTGCTTGAAGTGAACGATTTAAAGATGCATTTTCCCGTAAAGGGCGGTTTCTTTAAAAGAACAATAGGAGCTGTAAAAGCAGTAGATGGTGTTACTTTTGATATTAAAAAGGGTGAAACATTAGGTCTTGTAGGAGAATCAGGTTGCGGAAAATCGACTACAGGTCGCTCCATTTTAAGATTACTAGATCCTACGGATGGAGAAGTACTCTTTAATGGCGAGGATATTACGAAATTAACGGGTAAACGGCTCCGTGATATTCGTCAAGACATACAAATGGTATTCCAAGACCCTTACGCATCCTTAAACCCTATGCAAATGGTTGGGGATATCGTAAGTGAACCTATTAAAAACTACCATAAAAACCGCAAAGGTGAAGAATTAAAAGCGGAAGTTATGGATTTATTAACTCGTGTAGGTCTTCCTGAAGATGCTTATTATAAATATGCTCACGAGTTCTCTGGTGGACAGCGTCAGCGTATAGGCATTGCTAGAGCACTGGCTCTTAAACCAAAGCTCATTATAGCGGACGAGCCTGTATCTGCATTAGACGTTTCTGTGCAGTCGCAGGTGTTGAATCTGTTAAATGAGTTACAAGATGAATTTGATTTAACCTATTTATTTATTGCACACGACTTGAGTGTTGTTAAACATATGAGTGATCGAATCGGTGTTATGTATTTAGGAAATATCATGGAAGTTGCTGATAAGGGTTCTATTTATGCAGATCCTTTACATCCTTATACACAGGCACTGATTTCAGCGGTGCCAGATGCCTCTAAAATAGGGCAAAAACGTGAGCGAATTGTCCTTGAGGGGGATGTTCCAAGTCCTGAAAATCCACCATCTGGATGTCCCTTCCATACAAGGTGTCCAAAAGCGATGGATGAATGTTCTAAAACTAAACCTCAATTAAAGGAGGTGAAACCAGGTCAGCACGTCGCATGTCTTCTTTATGAGTAATCATTTAAACAAACTATCAGGGGGGTTCATTTTTTCATGAAGAACAAAAAAAGTTTTTATTGGCTAATGTCTTTAATGTTAATGCTAACGTTATTCTTAGCAGCATGTAACAGTGATGCTAACGGAGATTCAGGTGACGGTGAAGATACCGACACAGAAGATACAACTGAGGACACAGGTTCTGAAGGTGACAGTGGAGAAGATGCAAGTGGAGAGCCACAAGAAGGTGGAACGTTAAATTACGCAATTGATGGTGAACCAGAAGGTATTTTGAACGTTCACTATTATGGTACAGCAACTGACTTTGAAATTGTACAGTTCGCTGTAGATCCATTATTTGAGTATGATGAAAACTTAGCGATTCAACCAAATGTGGCTGATTGGAGCACTGAGGATAACAAAGTATATACCTTTACATTTGAAGAAGGTATCAAATGGCATAATGGTGATGAGCTAACAGTTGAAGACTGGAAGTTCGCACTTGAGACACTAGCAAGCGCTGATTATGAAGGTCCTCGCTATGCAAACGTTGAAACAATCGAAGGTGCAAAAGCTTACCGTGATGGAGAAGCGGACAGCATCTCTGGTATTGAAGTTATTAGTGATTATGAAATTAAGATTACATTCGACAAAGCTCGTGTAAACAACTTACTTAATGTTTGGTCATATCCTATGAACCGTAGCTATTGGGAAGGTGTAGAAGTAGCTGACATGCTAGACAGTGAAAAAACACGTCAAAGCATGATGGGTACTGGACCATTTAAACTTACTAAAGTTGTACCTGGTGAATCATACCAGTTTGAAGCAAATGAAGACTATTGGAAAGGCGCTCCTAAGCTAGACGAAGTTATCGTTAAAGTAATTGATAACAAAGCAGTCATTGGTGCTCTTGAAAATGGCGATGTGGACATGGTTCCTGTTCACCCTACACTAGGTGAACAAGTAGAAAATATGGAAAATGTTGATCTTGTAACATACCCAGGTCTTGCATACTACTATGTTGGATTCAAATTTGGTAAGTTCGACAACGAGAAGAAAGAAGTTGTTGAGCAAAATGACAAATACGCAAACTTAAAGCTTCGTAAAGCAATGTACCATGCAATTGATCGTGATCAGTGGATTGATGCATTCTTTAGTGGTTATGGTTCTAAAGTAAATGCGCCAGTACCAACAGCTCACTGGATTGCAGCTGACCAAGACGAATTAAATGACTACCCATATGACCCTGAAAAAGCGAAGAGCCTTCTTGATGAAGCAGGTTATAAAGATGTAAACGATGACGGTTTCCGTGAAGATCCAAATGGTGAAGAGTTTGTAGTTAATTTCTCTCACTATTCTTCTACAAACCCTACTTTCGAGTCTCGTGCTAAAGCTTTAACTCAGTATTGGGAAGAGGTAGGACTGAAATCTGAACTAGAAATGATCGAATCAAGCCTTTACTATGACAAGCTTGAAAAAGATGCTGAAGGAATCGAAGTTTACTTCGGTGGTTGGGGAACAGGTTCTGACCCAGACCCATCAGCACTTTGGAAATCTGACCAACTGTGGAACTATACTCGTTGGGTGAACGAAGAAAGCGATCAGCTTCTAGATGATGCAGTAGATATTGATGTAGTTGGTACAGAACAAGAAAAACGTAAAGAAGTATATGGCGAATGGCAACAACTTCTTAACGAGCAGCTACCAATGCTTTACATCGCTGAACTTCAAGAAATTTATGGTGTAAACAAACGAGTAGGCGGAGTAGAATTTGATGTATCAGGTTCTAACAGCCCTCACGAATGGTACATCCAGAACTAAGATCATCTTGTAAGTTTTATTAGATAAGGGGAATGTCCATGTTAAAGTACACACTTCGTAGATTATTAGGCATGATTCCGATGTTACTCCTTATCTCCATTGTAGTGTTCTTCCTGGCATTAGCAATGCCAGGAGATCCCTTCTCTGGAGAGATAGATCCGAATAATACTGATCCAGAGTATATTGAAGACATGCGTGAGAAATTGGGTTACAATGATCCGATTCACGTACAGTATTATGATTGGATTACTGGGTTTGTTCAAGGAGATTTTGGTAAGTCTGTTAAGTACAAAATCCCTGTAAGTGATTTAGTTGCTCAACGTTTGCCAAACACTTTATTCTTGGGAATAATGTCTTTAGTCATCACATATTGCTTTGCCTTTGCTATGGGAATGACAGCCGGGAGAAAGCCTTACACTAAATTGGATCACTTTATCGGTGGATTTAACTATATGATGTTGGCTATTCCTAGTTATATCGCAGGTGTTTTTGCGATTTACTTCTTCTCATTCCAATTAGGTTGGTTTCCGTTTAACGGTTCCGTTAACATAGCCGTTGATGAAGGTACACTAGACTGGTGGTTAAGTAAGGTCTATCATACGTTCTTACCTGCACTAGTATTAGGGGCTATGGGAACGGCGAGTTACACACAGTTCTTGCGTAACGATATTATTGATAACAGTAATAAAGACTTTGTACGAACAGCTCGTGCAAAAGGTACGCCAGAATCAAGAATTTATAACCACCATATTTTAAGAAACTCTGTTATTCCTTTGATTACATTTTTAGGTTTTGATTTAGTATCTTTAGTTAATGGTGCGTTGATTACAGAAACAATTTTTACTTATCCAGGTTTAGGACAATTATTCCTAACGTCAGTTCAAGCTTCTGACTACCCTACACTTATGACGTTAACACTGATGTTCTCGTTTATTGTTTTAGTCGGTAACTTAATAGCTGACATTCTTTACGGAATCGTTGACCCAAGGATCAGAATTGATTAGGAGGTGTGGCTATGGAAGTTGTTCCTAACAAAGACCCACAACTAAAAACAACAAAGCCACCCAAGAGTATGTCCCCTTGGGCAATGGCCCGTCGAAAGTTTATGAAAAACAAATTAGCGATGATTAGCTTAGTTTATTTAATCATTCTAGCCATTCTATCTTTCTTAGCACCATACATAACTACCGTGGATATTTCACGAGTTAATATTGGGCAGATGAAACTTCCTCCTTCCTCCGAGCACTGGTTTGGAACAGATACAAGTGGAAGAGACGTTTTCGTTCGTTTGTTATACGGAGGCCGTGTTTCATTATTTGTAGGAATTAGCTGTACGATGATTATCTTGTTCCTAGGAGTCATTGTAGGAGCGATTGCTGGTTTCTTCGGTGGAATTGTGGATAGCATGTTGATGCGTTTCACAGACTTTGTTCTGAACTTCCCATTTTTAGTATTCGTTATCGTTCTTAACGCGATCCTATTCGGTAAAGTTGGCGGTGTCGGTGTACTAATAGGGGTTATTAGTCTTCTCGGTTGGGGCGGGGTTGCTCGTCTTGTCCGCAGTAAGATCTTATCTGAAAAAGAAAATGAATATGTACTGGCTGCTACTTCAATCGGAGGCCGACCAAATAAAGTTATAATGAAGCATTTGCTACCAAATGTTCTGACAACAGTTATTGTTCAAGCGACAATATTGTTTGCGAATATGATTGTAGCAGAATCGGCTTTAAGTTATCTCGGCTTTGGTGTTCCACAAGAAGTGCCAAGTTGGGGGAACATGTTAAGTGCCTCTCAACAACCTGAAGTTCTTCAGGATATGCCATGGATATGGGTTCCACCAGCAATCATTCTGGTGTTTACCATTCTGGCAATTAACTTTATTGGAGAAGGAGTTAAAGACGCCTTTAATCCAAAATCATTTCGCTAATAAAAAATCTACCAAAGGTCCTTTGGTAGATTTTTATATGCATCGATTAAATGATTCATACCAAGAGACAAACCGGCTTAAGCTAAGCGCTTAAGCCGGTTTGTCTTGTTTATGGGTTTGTAGACCATAATCCTGCTGATTTAATAAATACGCGTTTGTTTAATTTCAATTGAGAAACAACGAATTCTGCCATATCTTCAGGTTGTAGAACTTTCTCAGGGTTGCCATCAGTAAGGTTATTATCTACTGCTAGGTCTGTTGCTACTGTACTTGGTGTGAGGGCACTTACACGAATGTTGTGTTTACGCACTTCTTGGGCAAGTGATTCCGTTAATCCCATTAGTCCAAATTTTGAAGCGCTGTAGGCGCTTGTAATAGGTGCGCCTTTTTGGCCGGCTGTGGAAGAGATGTTAATGATATCTCCTGAAGCTTGATCTATCATCTCTGGCAATACGGCACGTGTTACATAGTATGCTCCCATTAAATTGACATCAATGATTTGTTTCCAATCTTCCATATCTAATTCTAAGAATTTACCAAACTTTGCAATGCCAGCATTGTTAATGAGGATGTCGATATGGCCTAATTCTTCTTTAATAGAAGAAACAGCTTCAAATACCTCATCACTCTTTGAAACATCTGCTGTAGCAAAAGATGTTTTAACTCCCTCATCAGCGGCTGTTTGAACCGTCTCTTGAAGAGGTCCTTCTGTACGGGCAATTAACCCTACATTAACGCCTTCTTTAGCTAGAGCTAATGCTATGGCTCTTCCAATGCCACGGCCTGCCCCTGTGATTAATGCATTCTTTCCTTTTAACGTTTCTGGCATGAATCTTCAACTCCTTCGATATGTAACGCATATCTATTCTATCTAAGACTTAGGGTATGGCAAAGGGATTTGCACTTACCTCCTTCTATATTCTGCCGCTTTAATGTTCTGTTATAAGGTAATCATTTTCCATACACGTAGCTGAGGCACTCCAATGAAAGATCTTCTTTATCTTATTGGAGCTAGGAGTTGGTTTAGGACCAATCGACGTCTTGCAGAGATTTTTTAATTCTTGAAATTAGTGAGTATTTTTCCTTATTTTAGCCACACTACACATGATTACAAAAATAAGGAGCGATAGAAAATGAAGAAGATACTATTTTCCCTTCTATTTGCAGTTTTACTTGTTGCCATGATTGTGCCTAATTCTAGCCATGCACAGAGTACGGATACATATACCGTAAAGAGTGGCGATACCCTTTGGAAGATCTCAAAACGTTATCAGATCGGATTGAATGAAATTATTAGTGCCAATCCACAGTTCAGTAATCCTGACTTAATCTATCCTGGTGATCGAGTAACGATCCCGCTAAAAGGGGACATTAAATCAGTCGAGCAAGAAGTCATTCGTCTTACAAACCAAGAACGGGCTAAGCAAGGCTTGCCTGCATTAAAGAGTGATTGGCAATTATCACGTGTAGCGCGTTACAAATCGCGTGATATGAGAGACCAGGGTTATTTTGCACATAATTCTCCAACTTATGGCTCACCGTTTGAAATGATGAAGTCGTTTAATATCTCGTATCGGAAAGCAGCAGAAAATATTGCAGCAGGGCAACGCACTCCACAAGAAGTTGTTCAAGCTTGGATGGATAGTCCTGGTCACAGAAAGAATATCCTTGATAAAGACTTAACGTATATTGGTGTAGGATATGCTGAGGGCGGTAGTTATGGCTACTACTGGACTCAACAATTTATTACAAAATGATGAAAAAGTCAGCCTTATAGGCTGACTTTTTTTATTAGTAAGTAGTTCGTATCGACATGATTCAAACGCATTAGGACAATACTACGAGATAAGGCAAAAAAATTTATTTATAGAAAATAGCGAGAAATTAACGTTTTTCCCTATGTAAGCGTTTATTTGGAAATGTTTGCATTTGCATGACGTCTGACAACTTGGTATGATTCTGTAAGAAGGTATTAATGAAAGCATTTTCATTGCCGTCATATCAATTATTACTTAATTTATATAAAAGGGAAAGGGAGGCATTTATGCCATGAATATTTTGCTTGGCTTGCTTGCAATTGTAGTGGTTCTTGGTATCGGATTTTTAATGTCCAATAACAGAAGTAACATTAATTATAAAGGTATCGGAATTATGCTTGTGCTTCAATTGTTTACAACTTGGTTTGTGTTCAATACTAAGATAGGTAAGATCATAATTACGGGAATTTCTGCTGCTTTTGATCAGCTCATTCAATCTGGACGAGCTGGTGTAAGCTTTATACTTCCGAACGTTGCAAACGTCGGGGAAGATGGAAGCCCGATGAACGTCTTTTTCCTAGATGTTCTTATGATCATTATTTTCTTCGCTGTTCTTCTTTCTGTATTAACATATTTAAAGATTCTACCTACAATTATTAAATACTTGGGTGCTGCGATTTCTAAAATCACAGGACTTCCTAAAGTAGAATCATTTAACGCTGTAAATAGTATGTTCTTTGGACAGTCTGAAGCGTTATTGGCGATTAAATCTCAGTTCCACCATTTAGAAAACAACCGATTGTATATCGTAAGTGCCTCCGCAATGGGATCTGTATCTGCTTCAATTGTAGGTGCATATCTTGAAATGTTACCAGAACAATTCGTACTTGTAGCGATTCCGTTAAACATGTTTAGTGCTCTTATTCTTGCATCGATTATCGCTCCTGTAAAAGTATCAAAAGAAGAAGACCATGTTGATATTAAAGAAGTTTCAAACGCCAACAGTTTCTTCGAGGCTATGGGGAATGGAGCTCTTGATGGTGGTAAGATTGCTTTAATTGTAGCCGCAATGTTAGTTGCGTTTACCGCCTCTCTTGACTTTGCTAACTTCCTGATCTCAAGTGTCTTCTCAGGAGTTACATTAGAACAAATCTTAGGATATGTATTGGCTCCGCTAGCCTTCCTAATGGGTGTTCCTTCTAGCGACCTTATTCAAGCTGGTAGCTTGATGGGTACTAAAATCATTACAAACGAATTCGTTGCCATGCTTCAATTGACAGACATTATGGCTAATCAGCCAAATCAATTGTCTGATAAAACAATTGGTATTGTATCCGTATTCCTTACGAGCTTTGCTAACTTTGCTTCTATCGGTATTATCGCTGGTACCGTTCAAGGTATTGATAGTAAGAAGGGTGCTGCGGTGTCCAAGTTTGGTTTGAAGTTGTTAATTGGTGCAACACTTGGTTCTGTACTATCAGCGACTATCGCTGGACTATTCTTATAAAGTCTAAAACGCTTAGAACATTATGTTCTAAGCGTTTTTTTATGCCATTATTGCCCCCTACACGCAAGGCTCGAAGTTGAGATGTTTCAGCTTGAAGGGGCCGTTACGTTCATTAGTGCATGGGCTTGCGCGGGGACAACTCGCTTTCCTGCGGCCCCACACGAGGTGGGGTCGTTCGACATTGTCACAGGACGTGACGGTTTTAGTCGAACTTCCCCTTCTTCTTAGAGCCTCCTCGTTCGCTAACGCTCTCTGTGGGGTCTTCCCTAGCTTAAAAGTGCAGGCGTGGTGCCTAGGACCGTACGGACAAGACAGCTTTTTGGAAAAGGCGTTTAGCCTTTGTAAAAAAGATGACTTGTCTCGCTAGGTCCTCCACGCCGGAACTAGATAGGCTCTTTTCCCCGCGGGAGTCTCGCATTCCCCGAGCAAACCCTGACTTTAAATAGGAGAACGGCCTCGCAGTTCGCATCAGGAGGTCTTACCACACCCAATATGGCATGTTTTCGTTACTCCTTGTATGGCAAAGGTGGGCCTGGAAACCGCGAGACTCCCGTGGGAAGAAGAGCCTCGGTGAGCCCCCGGAAGACGGCGTGCCGGCTGAGGAGGCTCACCAGCTCCCCACAGGAAAGCGAGTGGTTTCCAGGCCCACCTTACACTAAACTAAAGCTATCGGAAACATTCTCACAGCTTCGAGTTTTCATAATTACTGCCCGCTTATGGAATAGGAGAAGAGCTTGTGCTTCGATGTTTTAAATTTCCTAATAAAGGTAATATTCATAGGAATATTCCAAATAAAGGAGTGCTCGTCTTATGGAGCAGTACGGACTTTTTATAAATGGTGAATGGGCAAATTCCAAAGAAACAGTAGAGGTTTATAATAAGTATACTCAAGAAGTGTTTGCGAATGTTTCGAAAGCTGGGAAAGATGAGGTAGACCAGGCGATTGCTAGTGCAGAGTCGGCGTATCGTAATAAAGAAATGTCTCCTTACTCACGGTTTGAAGTTCTCTACAAAGTAAGTAAATTGTTGCAAGAGCATAAAGAAGAAATGGCTCAAATTATTACAGCTGAGGCAGGGAAACCAATTAAGCAGGCACGGACTGAAATAGACCGGGCTACTCAAACGTTTGAATTGTCTGCTGAAGAGGCGAAACGAATTCACGGAGAAGGTGTCCCTGTGGAGGCAGCACCAGGGTCAGAAAATAGAATGGCTTTTACCATCAAGGTACCTGTGGGAGTCGTTGGGGCGATTAGTCCTTTTAACTTCCCTGTAAACCTTGTTTCTCATAAGATTGCTCCGGCTATAGCTGCTGGGAATGCTGTTGTTCTTAAGCCAGCTAAGAACACACCAATCTCTTCTTTGAAGTTGGCGCAGTTATTCCAAGAAGCAGGCCTACCTGAAGGGTTTTTAAATGTTGTGGTAGGATCAGGGTCAGATATTGGTAGCCAAATGATGAAGGATAAGCGTATCAACCTTTACACGTTTACAGGGAGTGCTGAAGTAGGGTTAAAGCTAAAGCAAAATACAGGCTTGAATAAGTTGATATTAGAGCTTGGCAATAATTCACCCGTCATAGTAGACAAAGAAGCTAATGTAAAGAAGGCTGCAGAAACTTTAGCTCAAAAGAGCTTTGCTTTTGCAGGTCAGGTATGTATTTCTGTTCAGCGTATGTACGTTCATGAAGAAGTAGCCGCAGACTTTAAGACACATTTTATTAACGCTACGAAAGAGCTAAATGTAGGAGACCCAACAGATGATGAGACGGACGTAGGGCCGATGATTAGTCAGAGTGAAGCAGAACGGGCCGAAGAGTGGATCCAAGAGGCCAAAGGACAAGGGGCTGATGTTATTCACGGAGGCCAACGAAAAGGGTCCATTTTTGAACCAACCCTGTTAACCGACGTAGACCACTCTATGAAAGTCGTTTGTGAAGAGATCTTTGCACCTGTAGTGACAATGATGACCTTCTCAGATCTTGATACGTGTATTCAAGAGGTGAACAAATCAAGCTATGGGTTACAAGGTGGAATCTTTACTCAAGATGTCGATCGTGCTTTTAAAGCTGCTCGAAAAGTAGAAGTTGGTGGGTTTATGATTAATGATGCATCTCAGTACCGTGTAGACCTTATGCCTTATGGTGGTGTTAAGAACAGCGGTTGGGGGAAAGAAGGACCCAAATATACGATTGAGGATATGACGGAAGAACGTTTAGTGGTTATGAATTTACAACAATAAAGGTAGGTATCAAAAGCTCGTTATGGAAAGATTCCAAAACGAGCTTTTTTAGTCGAATGCTGATGAAATTTCAAATTTCCCAGGTAATAATGTTTTAATTTGTGCTAGTTTGAAAAGAATCAATAAAAGGCTCCTTCATATAGTAATCGTAAGGTTTGGAATTGTTTCATATGTTATTTACGTTAATAGCCGGTTTAATACCTGATAATGTAAAAGCCAATAACACTCAAGTGTCATTGGCTTTTCGTTGCGTTCCGTGTTGATGATGTGGTTTTTTGAACATATAGGAGACGGATAAACAAAGTGATCGCTCCCACAGCCAGACCCGTAATGAGTCCCATCCAGTATCCTGCTGGCCCTAAGAATGTGTAAGTCGCCATTACATATCCGCTTGGTAATCCGATTATCCAATAAGACACAAACGCCATGAGTAGAGTGATATTTACGTCCTTATATCCTCTCAACGCGCCTTGAATAGGAGCACCAAATGCATCAGAGAGCTGGAAGAAGATCGCGTAGAATAAGAAGTGTTTCGTCATTTCAATTACTTCGGTTTGATCATTGTAAAGTCTAGCGACAGGTCCATCAAAGGCATATATAGCGATGCCACATAAGATTGACAATATAACAGCAATGCCTATTCCAAGATAGCTATATTGCTTTGCATGGTCACGACGGTTACCACCAGCCTCAAATGCAACAGCAATCGTTAAAGCCATTGCGATGCTAAGAGGAATCATGTATAAGAACGAGGCAAAGTTAATGGCTGCCTGGTGAGCTGCAATCGTGTTTGTACTATAGCTACTCATGAAGATCGTAACAGCTGAAAAAATACTAACTTCAAAGAATATTGCGATTCCAATTGGTACCCCAATTTTTAGTTGGTTCCACCATGCTTGGATGGAAGGCTTCTCAAACATTTTAAAGATTGCATAAGTAGAAAATGGTCGAATTCGTATAATAATTATTACTGTAAATAAAAGCGTTACCCAGTAGGTCATAGATGTAGCAATCCCTGCACCAACACCGCCATATGCAGGTAATCCGAACTTACCAAAAATAAAGATGTAATTAAAAACGATGTTGAATGGAAGAGATAAAAGGGTAATGACCATCGTGACCCTTGTAGCTCCCAGTGCATCTATAAATGACCTGAGACCATTATAGATAAATAACGGAATGATGCCAGTACTTAAGGCGATTAAGTAGTCCTTTGCAATTGAACGAACTTCAGACTCTAGCTTCATTAAGTTCAAGATGGGATCAAGGACAAAAAAACCAATAATCAATACGAGTATAGCAAGCAATGTTGAAAGGTAAACGCCTTGTCGGACCGCGCTAGGCACATCATGTTTCTGATCTGCTCCAGTCAATTGTGCTACGATAGGAGATAGGGCTAACATAATACCATTTATTCCTGTGAAAATGGGTACCCATAGGCTTGACCCTATTGCAACACCTGCTAGATCTTCTGCCCCCGCATTACCAGACATCACCGTGTCAAAGAAGTTCATTGCATACATACCAAGTTGGGTTACAAGAATTGGGCCTAGAATAATAAGAAATAATTTAATTTTTTGTTGCCATGTATTTGTTTTGTACATGAAACTCTTCCTTTTATCCGATATTTCTTTTACGATAAGGGGGATTATAGCATACATTCTACTGTTACTGTGAAAATTTGAAAATGTTTCTATATAGAAAGGACGTCAAAGCCATGAACACAAAGCGCATTCTTTTTACCGGAGGTGGCACGGCAGGACATGTGATCGTTAATCTTGCCCTTATACCTGAATTTCAAAAGGAAGGATGGGAAGTTGATTACATTGGTTCTCACGAAGGGATCGAGCGTCAATTAATTGAGTCTCTTGGGGGAGTCACTTACTACCCAATATCAACCGGTAAACTACGCCGCTATTTCTCTAAAGAAAACTTTAAAGATCCTTTCAAAGTATTAAAGGGGACTGGGCAAGCCTATTCCATTATGCGAAAAAGAAAGCCGCAAGTTATTTTTTCTAAGGGTGGATTTGTATCGGTACCTGTACTCCTGGCTGCCCGTATGGCTGGGGTGCCATCTGTTATTCATGAATCGGATTATACACCAGGACTTGCGAACAAATTAGCCATGCCATTTGCCAAGAAAGTATTAGCAACATTCCCAGAAACGATGAATCATATATCTGATAAGAAAGCAGAGTGGGTTGGAGCTGTTGTCAGAGAAGAGCTTTTTGAGGGAGATGCAGCAAGAGGTCGTGCCTTATGCGACTTCACTCGAAACAAACCGGTGTTACTCGTGATGGGAGGAAGTATGGGATCGAAGAAAATTAACGATGCCATTCGTGATAATTTAGATGAACTGTTAAAAGAATTTCAAGTCGTCCACCTTTGCGGAAAAGGGAATCAAGATGAGAGTATAAAGCGACCAGGTTATGTTCAATTTGAATACGTAAATAAAGAACTAAATGACCTATTTGCCATGACTGACTTTGTAGTCTCTAGAGCCGGATCAAATGCAATCTTCGAATTCCTCGCACTTAAAAAGCCAATGCTCTTAATCCCACTATCTCGACATGCTAGTAGAGGCGATCAAATTTTAAATGCAGAATCCTTCCAAAAACAAGGCTACGCCCGATCCGTTGAGGAAGAAGAATTGGATGAGAAACGCTTCTTAGAAGAAGTTCGCCAGTTAAGTAAAGAGAAAGAAAAGATGTTAGAAGCAATGAGTCAATACCAAAGCAGACGTGCGAAAGAACAAGTGATAGACATTATTAAATCCCACGCCAAACAGAAGTAATCATTAAAATATGAAGCCTCCTATACCACCGCCCAAGAAACACCTTGGGCGGTTTGTTTTAGCTGTTATTTCTTATTCAAGTATATGGCAGGATTGTTATCACTCGAAGGTGGGAGAATGTTTCCGTACTAGATTGAGAGTAAGGTGGGCCTGGAAACCACTCGCTTTCCGCGGGCGAGCTGTCGAGCCTCCTCACTCACTTCGTTCGCTCCGGGGTCTCGTCTACCTCTTTCTCCCGCAGGAGTCTCGCGGTTTCCCGGCCCACCTTTGCCATATATGAGGAACAGAAACATACCATCTAGAGAGAAGGGAGCTTTCCTGTTTACCATCTGAGGGGCCGTTTAGCCTCTTTATGCCAGGGCTTGCTCGGGGACGGCGAGACTCCCGCGGGAAAAGGAGCCTAGGGGAGACCCCGGAAAGCGCGTAGCGATTGAGGAGGCTTCCCAGCTCCCCGCAGGAAAGCGAGTTGTCCCCGAGCAAGCCCCACCGCTCAACAAACATAACGGTCCCTTCCTGCTAGAATACCTCAACTTGGAGTCTTCCACATAAGGAAACTTATGTGGAAGAGAAACATCTATCTATAAAGAAGTGCATTCTATATAATGGAATCAGCATTACGAGGAAGGGGAAAAGTATGAAAGATTTAGTATGCCGTTATTGCGGAAAGAAAATTGAGAAAAAACAACTCCGAACAGCGATTCGGCGTTTGAAGATCAATCCTTTTCACAAGGAATGTTTTGAACTAAAAGAGGAAGAAACCATATCTACTGATGATATGTGGAAACCAATAAATCAAGTGGGCTGGACAATTACGGCAATCGCTCTACTTATTCTGGCGATTGTGCTTGTAGTAACGGGATGGTTAGGCAATCTAGGTAACTTTATTAGTATTTTAGCGTTATACCCAATCATCACTCGAATCCTATCCTACGTTATTTATGAAACAAAGTGAGTATTTCTTTATTTTGGAATATGGGTGTGCTAGAGTAGGTACGTTGCTTCGAAATTGTACGTGCTCTACCACGTCCGACTCGTCATTCACATCACCTATGTGAAAGGAGAATGGCTATGAAAGAACACCCTGATTATGAAGAAGAGTTAGATCGTTTAACGTTTACTAAAGTGTATATGGATTCCGTTATAGCTGCCCAGCAATCGGATCAGGAAACGTTGAAGAAACGTCAGGAGAGTACAGTAGCCTCTCTTGATTTTAAGGACAGTAGTTTAAAGTACCAGGACATGCTTACTCATGCAAACTTCATGAAAATGTCTAGAGAACAGTTGGAAAACCTCAAGAAACTCCGAAAGAAACCGTATTTTGCCCGCATTGATTATCATCGAAAAGAGAAACCAGGACGTGAAATATTTTATATTGGGAAAGTTTCCTTGTTCGACCGTGAAACCCAACAACCGATTATTCTTGATTGGCGCTCGCCGCTTGCCAATGTCTATTACGAAGGCCGTGTTGGTGATGTAAGCTATGAAGCGCATGGTGAATGGTATGAAGGAAATGTTTCCTTAAAGCGCCAGTACTCTATAGAAGAGGGAGAACTTCTTGACTTTAGAGATATTGATATCACTACAAAAGATGATTTACTACAGGACTCTTTATCACAGAATGCCGACCATCGTTTAACTGAAATCGTTTCGACCATTCAAGAAGAACAAAATCGTGTTATCCGAGCAGACCTCCGCAAACCAATCGTTGTGCAAGGGGCTGCTGGTAGTGGGAAGACGACCATTGCTTTGCACCGAGTTTCCTATTTCTTATATACATTACAAGATATTTTTCGGCCAGAGGAAATGCTAATACTAGCGCCGAACCGTTTATTCATTGATTATATGAAAGAGGTCCTTCCTGAATTAGGGGTAGAAAAAGCAAGGTCGACCACTTTTGTAGATTATGTCCAACTTGTTACGGGGCATACTTTCACTGTTCAAACACAACATGAGACACTTATGAATGTATTAGAACATTCAGGTGAGGAAAAGGCCATTTTAAAGATGGCAGAATGGAAAGGATCGATGTCTATACAGACCGTACTCGATCATTTTATTCAGCATGTGAAAAAAGAATTTTTAGTGGAAGAGGATTTGAAAATTGCTGGATTCCGGGTTGTAAATGGGAAGAAGATGAAGAAGCTTTTTTTAGAAGACTATTCTTACTTACCATTTTATAAGCGGAAAGAAAAGATTCGTCAGATCTTGAAAAGTGACGTAAGACGAAAAAAGAAAGTTATGCTCGAGAAGATAACAAAGAAATATGATGATGAGCTTGACCGCGCCTTGTATGGCATAAAAGATGCTGACAAACGAAAGCGACGCGTAAGTTTTCTCTTGGATCAGAAAGATGAGAAACTAAAACAAATTGAAACAGAATCTAAAAAGGCTGTTCGTCTTTATATGACGCAGTATCCTAATGCTTCTTTGAGTGAATACTTTACACGCTTCTATGAACAAGAAGAGCTGTATGACCGATTACTTGAGAAGTACCTGTCGGAAGAAGAAAGACAGTTTATGAGAGCACACATGCTTCACCAGCTCAATAAGAACAAGATAGATGCTGAGGATTTGGCGATGTTACTGTATCTACAAGCGAATTTATATGGACTTGATCCTGAACACAAAGCAAAAAAAGTCGTGATGGATGAAGCGCAAGATTATTCGTATATGGAATTTGTTAGCTTGAAAAGGGCATTGAATACAGATCTATTTACGATAGTCGGGGATCTGGCTCAAGGGATCTATCAGTATCGTGGCTTAAAACAATGGCAACCTATTTTAGAACATGTGTTTAGGGAGCCTAACTACTTAACATTACAGAAGACGTACCGAACGACCATGGAAATCATGGAAGTGGCAAATAGCATATTAACATCTATGGATGCGAATTTGCCTTTGGCTGAACCGGTCCTTCGAAGAGGAGATCAACCTTCCTTTCACTACTTAGGGGGAGAGGGATGGGAAAAGGCGCTATATGAAGAATATAAGCGTTTGAGGGAAGATGGGTTCAAAAGCTTTGCTCTGATTGGAAAGACGGTAAAAGAATGTCAGATGATTTACCATGCCCTTTCTTCTTACTTTCCTAATGAATCTCTTCAGTTCATTCAAGGTAACGAAGAAATGAAAAAAGACAGTGCTATTATTCTTCCTGTTTATTTAGCGAAAGGGTTGGAATTTGATTGTGTATTTTTAGTTAACCAAAACGAATCGTATGCCAGAAAAGAACTGGATCGGAAGCTGTTGTATGTTGCTATGACACGTCCATTACATAGGTTACAGTTTTGGGCGCATAAACCAGAATCATTTCTTCTCAATGAGGTGGACGCTAAACATTTTAACGATAAAAAACTGTCGAAATGAATTTCGGCAGTTTTTTGTTGTATAAACAAAAGTATTCTTGAATATAAAGTTAGGCAAAAGAGGACTGGGAGCTGAATTTCATCTAATTTTTCTGCAAATATTGATTATTTGAGGGGAAAGAGGAGAATAGACGACGATTTATACAAGAATAAAGAATATACTCCCTTAGCGCTTTTCTTTACATGTTCTTTACATAATACGACAGAATATCAGTTTTGATGGAAATGCTTCCTTTTATGTACAATAGTAAATGTTGGAATAATGATTGGAGGCGATAGAAAGCTTGTAAATAAAGCAAAACTAAATGAATAAGGTAACCGATTGCAAGAGAATGATTTATACCTTAACTCATCCTCTCTATCTTCATAAGAACTCCCCCGCAGTAGTCTTGTATAGACTTTCTTTAAAAGAGCAAACCAAAATTGTTTGAGCTACCCACATTAATATAGCGATCAATTAGAAGAAGTAATTAAGAGAGAAGAAATCATTCGTGCAAATATGTGAAATACTTCACAATGTTAATACACTTAGGAGGTTTATGATGAACAAGAAACTTACGTTATTAGTCAGTACAATGCTGTTATTGGTTTTAGCAGCATGCAGTGGAAGCGCTGAGTCTGAGAGCGATTCCATAGACACGATTACATTTTCAGATGCTGGATGGGATAGCCAGCGTGTACATAATGAAATAGCAGGGACGATAATCGAAAATGGATTCGACTACGAAACAGATGTTACCACAGGATCTTCACCTGCGGTTGTGCAAGGTTTAAGACAAGGTGACATCCAAGTAATGATGGAGTTTTGGGTAGACAATATGCAAGAAGAATACGATGAGGCTATTGAAAAGGATGAAATTAAAGAAGCTTCTGTAAACTTTGATGATAATAAGCAAGGGTACTGGGTGCCGACTTATGTTATTGAAGGAGACGAGGAACGAGGAATTGAACCGATGGCGCCAGACCTTAAAACAGTAGCTGACTTAAAGAAATACCCTGAACTATTCCAAGACCCTGAAGATCCTGATAAAGGAAGAGTTTACGGATCTCCGTCTGGGTTTGCTGCTGACAAGATGTTAGAACCTAAATTAGATGCTTATAACTTAGATAATTTCAACTATTTCCGACCAGGATCTTCAGCTGGCTTGGCAACATCTTTAGCTGATGCTTACGAAGCTGGAGAAGCTTGGGTTGGATACTATTGGTCTCCAACATGGGTGACAAGTGTATTTGATATTACTCTGTTAGAAGAACCAGAATACAACGAGGAGCAGTTCAAAGAAAATTATGGAACTGAAATCCCTCCTACGAAAGTAACGGTAGCAGTCCATTCTGACTTCCCAGACCAAGCGCCTGAAGTCTACAAGTTTCTCCAGAACTATGAAACAAGCAATAAGTTAACTCAAAGCGCTTTAGGCTATATGAAGGAGAATGAAGCAAGTGCTGAGGAAGCAGCTCATTGGTGGTTGAAGGAAAACGAAGGTGTGTGGACCGAATGGGTATCAGAAGATGTCGTTACTAAAGTAAAAGATGCGATTTAACAAGAGGAAGATAGATGAACAGATTGCTCACTCATCTACGTTTTTAGATTTATAAATATGAATAAAGCGAGGGACCTCAATGGAAGGAAATTTTCCGGATATTCAGCTTGAGATTGGAAAGTATGTAGAGAATTTTGTGTTGTGGCTTAACGATGTGCTTGAGCCGTTTTTTGACTTTATCTTCTTAGTTGCCTCTAGAGCAATTCTATCAATTGAAGCAGGTTTAATGTTTTTGCCTTGGTATGTATTTATTGCCGTCATTTTTGTACTAGGTTGGCGTTTTAAATCCATTACAGCTGGTCTTTTATATGCTGCTTTTATGTTCCTTGTCGGGACATTTGGGTTATGGGATGTGTTAATGACAACAATTGCAATTGTCTTAACATCGGTGATTACTTCTTTATTACTCGGTATCCCACTAGGAATATGGATGGCTTTCAGTAAGAAGTTTTCATTTGTAATGCGTCCTTTATTAGACGCGATGCAAACGATGCCTAGTTTTGTCTACTTGATTCCAGCTATATTTTTCTTTGGGTTAGGTAACGTAGCAGCTGTATTTGCAACGCTCATTTATGCATTGCCCCCTGTGATCCGGTTAACAGATCTTGCTATTCGTAATGTGGATTCAGAGGTGATTGAATCTGCTGAGTCATTTGGGTCATCGAAGTGGCAAATGTTAAAAAAGGTGCAGTTACCACAAGCTTTACCTACAATTATGGCAGGTGTGAATCAGACTACAATGATGGCCTTAGCAATGGTTGTTATTGCTTCAATGGTTGGTGCTGGTGGTTTAGGAGAGCTTGTACTCGTTTCCATCAATCGAATAGATTTGGCGCTTGGATTTGAGGCAGGAATTAGTATTGTATTCTTGGCGATTCTAATAGACCGTGTTACAGGTGGAGTAGCGGAACGATTCCAGAAGCACAGGAGGGCTGATTAATGACTGTTAAGATGAGAGTAGAACATGTATCTAAAATATTTGGTTCAAAACCTAAATCGATTATTCCCAAGGTTCGCGACGGTATGGAAAAAGATCAAATTTTAGAAGAAACAGGGCACACAGTAGGGGTATATGATGCTTCCATGGATATTAATCAAGGAGAGATCTTTGTCATTATGGGTCTGTCTGGGAGTGGCAAGTCAACTCTTATTCGTTGCTTGAACATGCTTAATACACCAACTGATGGGAGTATCTATGTCGATGATGAGAATATTGTGGAATACAATCCGGCTCAGTTAAAGAAGTATCGCCAAGATAAAATAGCAATGGTGTTCCAGCACTTTGGTTTGTTTGATCATCGTACGGTGCTAGGAAATGTCGAATATGGACTTGAAATTCGTGGGGTTGATAAAGAGGAGAGAAAGAAGATCTCGATGAAGAATATTGAGATAGTAGGATTAAAAGGATATGAAGATAAATACCCGGGTGAGTTATCTGGGGGTATGCAACAACGAGTAGGCCTAGCCCGAGCCCTTGCAAATGATCCTGATATCTTGTTAATGGACGAGCCATTTAGCGCTTTGGATCCGTTAATACGTCGAGAAATGCAACTTGAATTATTAGATATACAAGAGCGTCTTCAGAAAACGATTATCTTTATTACTCATGATGTTAATGAGGCCTTTAAAATAGGGGACCGTGTAGCTGTAATGAAGAATGGGAAAGTGGAGCAGATCGGAACACCTGAGACGATTTTAGAAAGTCCTGCAAATGAGTATATTGAGAATTTCATCGCTGATATTGATCGTTCAAAGATCCTTCAGGCAGAACATATTATGATCAAACCAAATGCCCTTGTATCACTTAAGGATGGGCTGAAAGTAGCAGTTCGAGAAATGGAGGAGAACGGAATATCTAGCGTCTTCGTTGTTGATCGACAACGTCATGTAAAAGGAATAGTAACTATTGATGACGCGATCAGCGGAATACGAGCAAAGAAATCCTTGTCAGATGTTCTGACAACGGATATTCACATGGTCAGAAAAGAGGAATATGTTAACGATCTTATTCCAAAAGCATTGGATTCCAAGTATCCACTTGCTGTCCTTGGAGAGGATGATCGATTAGTAGGGTTTATCCTGAGAGTTCATGTTTTAGCAGGGCTTGTAGGGGACGAGGTCGAGAGTAACCAAAAGGAACAAAAGTCTGTCTTAGTTTAAAGAACAAGATTCAGTACGAATTCAATGTAAAGAACCATAATATTGAGTAAAGGGGACATAAGATGAAAAAGGTAGCTACGTTATTGTTTGCAACACTTTTGGTGGTTGTAACGGCTTGCGGTGGAGATGAAGAATCATCCGGAGAAAAGGATATTGAAACCATTACGTTTGCAGATCCAGGTTGGGACAGTGTGCGTGTCCATAACCAAATAGCAGCAACTATTATAGAAAACGGGTATGGTTATAGCACAGAGGTAACGGCTGGTTCTACTCCTGCGACTGTGCAGGGGCTGCGTCAAGGTGATATTAATGCGTATATGGAAATTTGGACAGATAACATTGAAGAAATGTATAATGAGGCGATTGATCAAGGTGAAATTGTTGAAACATCATTGAACTTTGATGACAACGAACAAGGATTATATGTTCCTACATATGTTATTGAAGGGGACGAAGAAAAGGGCATTGAACCGGTAGCGCCAAACCTCAAAACCGTAGAAGATCTGAAAGAATATAAAGATGTTTTCCAAGATCCAGAACAACCCGAAATGGGACGGGTTTATGGATCGCCTTCTGGTTGGGCTGTGGATGCTATCTTAGAACAGAAGATGAACACGTATGGGTTGGACAACTTCACATACTTCCGACCTGGTTCTGGAGCGGCACTAGCTACGTCTCTTGCGGATGCATATGAATCAGGTGAACCATGGGTGGGCTATTATTGGTCTCCGACTTGGGTTACAAGTATTTACGACCTTACCCTACTCGAAGAACCAGAGTATGATAAAGCACAGTACCAAGAAGACTACGGTACGGAATTCCCGCCTATGAAAGTAACGACAGCGGTTCATAGTGACCTTCCTGAACAAGCACCAGAGGTTGTTGAATTCCTGAAGAATTACGAAACGAGTAATAAACTGACTCAAAGTGCGTTAGAATATATGAAGAAAAATGGGACGAATGCTGAAGAAACAGCACAATGGTGGATGAAAGAACACGAAGACGTCTGGACAGAATGGGTTCCGGACGATGTCGTTAGCAAGGTGAAAGATGCGTTATAACTTGATCTAAAACGGGAACCTACTCTTACTAGAGGGTAGGTTCTTTTTAATACCCTTTTTTTGGTCTAATTGAAAGAGTTGAAAGATTGTACTTCCAATTTTGTAAACGTTATGATTAGAGAGTTAGCTTGTTAGAAAGGGGACTTATTACGATGAATTTACAATCTACTACAACATTAAACAACGGAGTAAAGATGCCAAGAGTCGGTCTTGGTGTGTATAAAATGGAAGAGGGAAGCGATGTAAAAGAGGCTGTTCTTTCAGCAATTGACATTGGCTATCGTAGTATTGATACGGCTTCTTTCTATAAGAATGAAGAGGGAGTTGGGCAAGCCCTTAAGGAGACGTCTGTTCCTCGGGAAGAATTGTTTGTCACGACGAAAGTGTGGAATGATGAGCAAGGGTATGAAGAGACGTTAGCTGCTTTCGAACGCAGTATGGAGAAGCTTGGTCTTGAATATCTGGATCTTTATTTAATCCATTGGCCTGTACCAGGGAAATACAAAGAAACGTGGAAAGCATTGGAGAAGTTGTATAAGGATGGAAAAGTAAAAGCGATTGGCGTGAGTAACTTTCTAGAGCATCATTTAGAAGATCTCCTTGAAGATGCCGTAATTAAGCCGGTTGTTGATCAGGTTGAACTTCATCCTCGTTTAGCTGAGCCTGCCCTTAGAGATTTTTGCACGCAGCGTGATATTAAGGTGGAAGCTTGGTCTCCACTAGCTCGTGGAAGGTATCTTGATGATGAAGTATTGCAGAATCTAGCTGAAAAATATGGTAAGACACCAGCTCAGATCATCTTACGCTGGGACGTACAGCATGGTATTCTCACAATACCGAAATCCACAAAACCCCATCGACAAAAAGAAAATGCAGATATCTTTAACTTTGAATTAACATCTGAAGAAATGAAACAAATTGATGAATTGAATTCGGGAGAGCGTAATGGAGCTCATCCAGACGAGTTCGATTATAATAACTAAATAAATGAGAGCCACTTTTGTCATAAAGTGGCTCTTTCCTATTTGATTATCCCGTGTCGGATAATCTTCGTTTTTACATTTGCTTCTACACTTATGTCAGGGATCATCTCACGCCACTCGCTTTTATTATTCAAGGGACGTTTCGTGTCGTATATTTGGCCGAATCCAAGAGGATCTACTTGGTGTTCTTTAAATATCTCTACTACATTTTCAATTTCATCTTCGATTAAAGAAGCTAATTCTGTCTCCAGAAGTTTAACGACCTCAGGATCTTGGATTTTTAAGTCATCTGAAATCTCTAAAATCCTTCCTTCAAGCGTTACATCTATATGGAAGTTTAAAGAACCAGGTGAATTAAGTTTGACATTACTTTTACTCTTAATCTCATCGAATGTCACAAACATTTTATCAAGGTCTTCGTGGTCTCGATTAGACTTGAAGTATGATTTGAATTTTTCACGAGGTAAACCAACTTCTAAATGCCCCGCTTGAAAACGTGATTCAATAAGTTTTATAAAGAACCCCTTCTTTACTGGAAGTTTACCCACAAGTCGATCATCTTGCATGAGGGCCAGGTGCCGTAACACAGGTTTACCATCTTCTAAATTAAGCATAGGCAGAAGAGGATCTCGTCCTAAATCGTAAAAGTCGTGTTGAAACTGATGAAGAGTGCTATAGGGGAGCACTTCATTTCGGATATTTTTACGAAGCATGCTATTTAAGTAGTTTCCTATATCTGCAGCATCTTCCATTTTATTAGATGAAAGGATCACTTTCGCATCTTCTTCTGCAATCGTCATGTATAACAGATCTGAAATTGCAGCGTCTCGTGCGAGGGTGTCTGTTACTCTCATAATTCCCTTCTCGGCTAGCTTTGAACCAAATACGACAAGTCGAAGTTGGCCTGAAACAAGTTGCTTACTTGACTTTAAATTGGCATCTTGGCGAATACCTTTAGCGGAATTTGAGCGGCTTGTGATAATCTGTGAGACGCTATTCGCATTTGGATCAAATTGAAAGAAAATCATGGTCCCCTCGAGGAAACCTTTTTCTAATAAATCGTATCCAACTACCGTGATGATTCCAAGTCGTTCTATATATTTTCTTTCAACGCAACCTGTCAAAAGGACGAGGACACAAAGAATATATATAAGCTTTTTCATTGTGAAGTTCCTCGCTTTCTGCGGATATAGTTCTTAAGTAAAACAATAGGCCATAGAACGATTGGGTATACAAATGCGATATAAAAGCCAGCTGTAGCTAACTTATCGGTAAAATAGTTAATTTGAAGGTTATTTTGAAATACCACTGTTCCTAAGAACAGTAATAGTGCAACTACATACAAAACATGTTTTTGCTTCAACCCATAGACTCTCTTAAATGTATACGTACATAACCACATGGCAGTAACCATATTCGGTAAGATGACCATCATCCATATACCGACAGCGATAATGTCAAATCTCTCAGCAAACGAGAACTGAATGATTTTAAACATGGATAAAGTAGGCCAAATTAAACGCTCTAATTGAGGACCACTGAAGTATCCAATTGTGATAAAAACGACAGCTAAGGTGAGAAGGGTCGTGCCCCATACAGCTTGTTGGGCAGCTAGATGAGCTTTATATTTGTTCTGTACGTAAGGGTATATGAACAACAATACTTCAAACCCAACAAAGGAGTAGGTCGTCTTAAATGCCCCTTTAGCAATGTCTGTATAAGAAGCCTCCAGTATGGGAAGGAAATGATTCCACTCCATAAGAGACAGAGGTTTATATAAAACGATGACGATCCAAATCGTTCCAAGGAAAAATAAAAATGAAACCCCTACAATGACTCTGACGCCCCCAAGAACAGCATATACAACGAGAGAAAGTAGGAACAAGCACATCAGCCATGTTGGAATAGTTGGAAACAAGAATACTTGAACGACTTCAATGTAATTTAGAAGAACAGATATAAGCAGACCGAAGAAATAAAGGGCTACTACGGTTCCTAAGGTTTTTCCAACAAATTTTCCAAAGATATCAACCTGTATTCCGGGTAAGTCAGCATTATCGTATTGCTGTAAAATCTTCCCCATGCAGAAGACACTGATACTCATCCAAACCCCCGCTATTAAGATAGAGATCCAAGCATCTTGTTGTGCTTCACCGTATATATGGGTGGAGATCCCCATAATCCCTGTCCCGACTTGAGTAGTATGGATCAGGAAAAAGATATAGAACGCTTGAATTTGTATTCCTATTGGTACTTGAACTTGTATTTTCATATTGCATCCCTACTCATCAATATCTCTTTTCTTCTTGGCTTCCTTTTGTGAGAATTTTACAGGTTTTTTCGTTTCATTTACCGTTGGACGTTTATTTGCCCTTGACCAAGGTAGGCGAACAATGGAATTATCAAGATCTGCAAAATGAAACGGATAAAGAGGCGCTAAGTATGGCGTACCAAGTGATGACACTTTGAGTAAATGAATGATTAAGAACGATAAACCAAGGAAAATCCCTAGAAGCCCCCACAATCCAGATAAGATAATCATCGGAAAACGAATGACTCGTATAGCTCCCCCCATCATATAACTAGGTGCTGTGAATGAAGCGAGTGCACTTAATGCCACGACGATAATAAGAATATTACTCGTGAATCCTGCTTTAACAGCCGCCTGACCTAGTACAATACCTCCCACGATCCCCATCGTTTGCCCTACCTTTGTTGGTAATCGTGCTCCTGCCTCGCGGAGCAACTCGATTAACAGTTCTAGAAGCAAGGCTTCAAAAACAGGGGGGAAAGGCACGTTGGCTCTCGACTGTCCTAATGAGACAAGAAGGGGGGAAGGAACGACTTCCACGTGAAACGACAGAGCAGCTACATAAGCAGGTGTTAATAAGATCGATAAGAACATAGCTACTAGACGCATAATACGAAGAAATGTACCGATATTCCATCTGAAATAAATATCTTCTGTTGATTCTAAAAAACTGAATAAAGTTGCAGGTGTTATGAGAACGGTAGGACTTTTATCTACCATAATTCCAACTTTTCCGTTAATGATCGAGTTGCAGAACCGATCTGGCAGTTCTGTCGTTAAAAGCTGTGGGAAGATGCTCGTAGATCGATCTTCAATTAACTGTGCTAGTACGTTGCTGTCCATGACATCATTAATATCTAGGTCTTCGAGCCGTTGTCGTACGGTGTTTACCAGATCTTCATTGGCGATATTTTTTAAATACACAATGCGGATTTCAGAAGGAATTTCGCTCCCTATAATTAATTTTTCTGTTTTAAATTCTGGAGTGTCTAACCGCCATCTAACTATATTTAAATTGGTTACCATAGATTCTGTGAAAGCAATTTGAGGACCTAGTACGAGCGATTCGTTTTCCGCCCGTGATACTGCACGTCTGGCTTGTTCTGGGATGTAGTACGTAATCGGCTGTACGTCTTCTTCTACATAAATTCCAGCCCCGCCTTGTATCAGTTCTTTTGCGACCGATATGAGTGTGTCATGAAAGGTGCTTGAAGCAAGAGGGACTTCGTTCTGTATCTTCTGAGCGTCCCATGTCTTATCTTGCGTTTCAAGAAGCGTATCCAATATGCTTTTGTGAAGTTGTTCTTTATTGATTTGATACGTGAAATAAAAGACTAAGATTCGCTTTCCTCCGAGCGTATAAGTGGAGAAATTCAAGTCCGGACTATCCTGTAGCATGGTAGATAATTGATTCTTTAACTCTTCAATGGTACAGGGAAATAGATCACTCGTTTTTTTCTTTTTCTGAACAGAACGGCGCATTTCGATCCTCCTTTTTCTCGAGCATTTTTTTTAGTATAAGGAGAATTACATAATTTATAAGGTGTTAAGAAAAAAGATTATTTTATGATTCCAACAAGGTGCGTTGTAGGATTTTGTCCCAAAAGTACATAGGAATGTTCATTTTCTCCGATACTAACGGAACGAAAATGAATCTAGAAGAAAAGGGCGAGGTCGCGATGAGCCTGCAATTAATTGAAGCATATGTTCCGGATAAACATTTCGAAAAGGTCAATGAAAAATTACAAGAACATCCTCATACTTCATATTGGGTGTCGAGTGAGTCAGAAGAAAGGATGCTTATTCGCATCTTAGTAGACTCGGATGAAGTGGAAGAAATTTTAAACTATTTAGAGAGTGTTTCCAATGTTGTAGACGGATTTGAAACGATGCTTATTCCTGTTCGCACGTATCTATCACGGGAAACGTTAAATAGTGACAGTAAGGAAGAGACCACTCAAGAAGATGCGGATGAGGAAGAGAAGCAAATTCTTCTTCGAGCAAGCCGGCAAGAACTTATATCATTTGTAGAGCGTAATAGTGTCACAACCTTGAATTATTCCCTGATGATCTTCTTCTCTGCCATAGTGGGTTCGATGGGGTTCATTAAAGACAGTGATGCTGTAGTGATTGGATCGATGGTCATTGCGCCCTTAATTGGTCCGGTTATTGCAACTGCTTTCGCTGCTATTCTAGGAGATTACAAATTGCTTGGGAAAGCAGCTTTAACTTCTTTTGTAGGAGTAGCGATTGTGGTAGTAATGGCCATTCTTTTCAATTTTATCTTTCACATGAGTGACGAGTCCTCTCAATATACTTCTAGGACTGGAGTGACAGGATCTGATTTCTTCTTAGCACTCGCAGCTGGAGGAGCAGGTGCCATTGCTACCTTGAACCGAAAAGCGGGAAACTTAGTTGGAGTGATGGTCGCGGTTGCCTTATTACCACCTAATGTTGCGCTTGGAATGTCTATCGGAAAAGGATTATGGGGAGAGGCGTATGGCTCCTTCCTGCTTGTAACGGTCAATATTATGTGTATATTACTGTCAGCAGTTATCGTTTTTTCTTTAGCAGGCATTCGACCTGTGCGTTGGAAAGAAGTACAGAGAGCTAACGTATCCAGATCTTTGTCTATTGTATTTGTACTCATTATTGTCGCTTCTTTAGTAGGGGTCATCTTCCTTGGCGAGGGCGTTCCTTTACAGTGATTTTCATTTAATCTGTCATAAACTTGAGAGAAACTCATATAGTAAAAAAGAAAATCGTGGAAAGTTATTGACTTAAGATTTTGAAAATTATATACTTTAAACACTATTTATGAAAGGGAGGTCACATCAAAATGAACAACCGTAAAATTGTAATTATGATTGCCATGAATATGAATAATTACGTGACCTCATCCTTCTCGTAAAAGATTCCGGTCTTAAGGTATCTTTTTGTTCATTTTGAGACGTTTGGAGGTTACGACAAGATCGTAGCCTCTTTTTTTGTGCCTTTAGCACATACGTTAAGAGCCTAACGTATGTGCTTTTTTGTGTTTAATGAGGTTTAGCAGCTCGTCTGCTTCATCTATATAAAAAATTGAGGAGGCGTTCATTATGGAAATAAACATTCGTATGTATGGATCAAAGCAGGAGATGGAAGGCGGCTAACAAACGAATAATGGGAAAGTTGGTGGATAGATGTTTTCGGTTTTAGGGAAATTAAATTGGTTTTTTAAAGAACATTGGATGAGATATTCAATTGCTATTATTTTATTAGTCTTTGTGAGTGCTATCGATATTTTACCTCCGAAATTAATCGGAGCTGCTATTGATGGGATTCAGTTTGAAACGTTAACTAGAGAGAAATTAACAGAATTGATTGTTTGGTATGTACTCATTCTCGTGGTGAGTTATGTGGTTTCGTATTATTGGGGCTTTTTATTATTTGGTGGAGCGATGATTTTAGAGCGGAAGAAACGTTCTAATTTAATGCAACATTTCCTGGCTATGACGCCAACGTTTTTCGGGAAATACCGAACGGGAGATTTGATGGCCCGGTCTACGAATGATTTAAAAGCGATTTCCATGACAGCAGGGTTTGGAATATTAACACTTGTAGATTCAACTTTTTTCATGATTATGATTGTGGGCGTAATGATCTTTACGATTAGTTGGAAGCTTACACTTGCAGCTTTACTTCCGCTACCTATTATGGCTTTAATGATGAATCGATACGGCAAGACGATTCACGAACGATTCACGAAAGCACAGGATGCCTTTGGAGATATGAATGACAACGTATTGGAATCGGTGAGAGGTGTGCGGGTGATCCGTGCCTTTGTTCAGGAAAGGGAGGATGAAGAGCGGTTCCAGAAAATGACGCACGATGTTTACGAGAAGAACGTGGAAGTTGCCAAGATCGATGCGATGTTTGAGCCTACGATTAAAATTCTAGTAGGACTTTCTTATACGATTGGTCTCGGATATGGAGCTAACCTTGTATTTGAAAATGCTATTACGCTTGGCCAACTGGTATCCTTTAACGTTTACCTTGGGATGTTGATTTGGCCAATGTTTGCTGTAGGAGAATTAATTAATGTTATGCAACGGGGGAATGCCTCCCTGGACCGTGTCAATGACACTCTTGGGTATGAAGCTGATGTGAAAGACCCAAGCCATCCTAAACATGTACCGATGCCATCCGTTGTGCATTTCGATCATGTTACGTTTCGTTATCCGGACACAGATCGTGATCAATTACAAGATATTAATCTAACGGTGAAGCGTGGTTCTACCATTGGTGTTGTTGGAAAAACAGGTTCCGGGAAAACGACCCTTTTCCGTCAGTTGTTGCGTGATTATTCTGGTATGGAAGGACGTTTAACTGTAGCTGGCACACCACTTGAAGAAATATCACTTGAAGCTTCAAGAGGTTGGATCGGGTATGTTCCTCAGGATCAAATCCTTTTCTCCAAAACGGTACGAGAGAATATCCAATTCGGCCAAGACAACGCATCAGACGAGGAAATTGAACGAATTCTTGAACTCGCCTATTTGAAGAAAGATATCGATAACCTTCCAAATGGACTTGATACAAAGGTCGGTGAGAGCGGTGTTACCTTATCCGGTGGGCAAAAACAACGTGTATCCTTGGCGAGAGCTTTGATTATGGATCCTGAGATTCTCCTTTTAGATGATTCTATGTCGGCTGTTGATGGCAAAACGGAAGCGAACATTATTCAACATCTAAAAGAAGAACGAAAGGATAAGACGACATTTATTGCGGCGCATCGTTTGTCGGGTGTCCAACATGCTGATGAAATCATTGTTCTTGAAGATGGCTGTATTTCAGAGCGTGGTACTCATGAAGAACTCATGAAGCAAGGTGGATGGTATAAAGATCAGTTTACGAGACAGCAGATGAATCAAGAGGAGGTGGATGATCAGTGAAGCCTTCGACAGAGAAGCGGTTGTTTCAATACGCGCTAACGAGTAAAAAGACGATTCTAATTGGACTTTTGTGTTTGGCCATAGCGGTTGCACTTGAATTGACGGGTCCTTTTATTGCCAAGCGTTTAATAGATGAACACATATTAGGAATCGAGGCAAACTGGGTTCAGGTTGAAGAGGACAACGACCGCCACGTTGTTCCCTATCAGGATGAACTCTATAAGAGGGAAGATCGGCTAAATTCAGGAGATGAGACAGGAAAGATGGCTACGATCCTCCAAGTAGGAAAGTCCTATTATTTCATACCATCTGACGTTCCAACTTCGGGGAGAAAATCGGTTGAACAAGGCACAATCACCATTTCGACAGGTGATGATACCATAACGGCTGAGGCTACTAAAATGAGTCGTGGAGAATTATACGGCTTCTTCAAACCTGAAACACTAGCGATCACCTGGCTCCTTGTATTGTATGTTGGGTTATTGTTGATTTCAGCTGTGTTTCAATATGGGCAGACGTACTTGCTTCAGATCTCTTCCAATCAAATTATTAAAAGGATGCGAAATGATATATTTGCGCATATCCAGCGCGTTCCGATTGATTATTTTATTAATCGTCCAGCAGGGAAAATCGTAGCTCGCGTGACGAATGATACAGAGGCTATTCGAGAACTTTATGTAAAGGTTCTGGCTACATTTGTAACTAGCGCTATTTACATGACGGGAATTTACTTTGCCTTATTTCTATTAGATCCAAAGCTAGCTTCCTTTTGTTTACTATTGATCCCGATCATGTTCATTTGGATGAAGTTGTATAAGACGTACGCCGGCAAGTACAACCAAGTCATTCGTTCAACGATTAGCGATCTAAACGGTAATATTAATGAAGCGATTCAAGGAATGCCAATCATTCAAGCATTCCGTCGTCAAAAGCAAGTAACTGAAGAGTTTGAACGAATGAATGAGAAGCACTACACGTATCAAAAGAAGTTGTTAAAGTTAAATTCGTTAACTTCTTTTAACCTAGTTAATGTACTGCGAAATCTCGCTTTCGTAGCGTTTATCTGGTATTTCGGTGGAGCTTCGCTTGGTGTTGGTTCGATTGTGACAGCAGGTGTGTTATATGCGTTTGTAGATTACCTTAACCGTTTGTTTCAGCCTGTTATTGACGTGGTCAATCAACTAGCCCAGCTTGAGCAAGCTCGAGTGGCTGCGACGAGAGTGTTTGAGTTAATGGACCATGATGGAGAAGTTGTTCAATCTGCTCCGATCGAACGCTATAAAGGGAATATTACGTTTGAAGACGTTAGTTTTGCTTATGAAGCGGAAGATTACGTATTGAAGAATATTACCTTTCGTGCGAACTCGGGAGAAACGGTGGCGTTTGTCGGGCATACGGGTTCTGGAAAAAGTTCTATTATGAATCTCTTATTCCGTTTTTACGATCCACAAAAAGGATCCATTACAATAGATGGCATGGAGACAAGACAATTATCCAGGCAGCAAGTACGCAGTCATATGGGCATCGTGTTACAAGATCCTTTCTTATTTACTGGAACCCTACTATCGAATGTGACAATGGGGGATCCTTCTATATCAAGGGGAAAAGCAATTGAAGCTTTAAAAGCGGTAGGGGCAGACACGTTTATTGAGAAGTTACCTCACCAATATGATGAACCGGTGAAAGAGAAAGGAAGCACACTCTCTGCCGGGGAGCGTCAGCTTATTTCCTTTGCAAGAGCTTTGGCTTATGATCCAGCGATTCTCATACTGGATGAAGCTACGGCTAATATTGATACAGAAACAGAAAGCATGATTCAAAACGCTTTGCAAGTGTTAAAGAAAGGGCGAACGACACTAGTAATCGCTCATCGCTTATCTACGATTCAACAAGCAGACCAGATCCTTGTGCTTGATCATGGCCGTATTGTGGAGCAAGGAGATCACGAAACGTTGCTTAAACATAACGGAATTTATCAACAAATGTATCAAATGCAACAAGGCAGACTGGAACAAGCAATCATTTCGTAGCATAATAAGAAGTAGGCGCCAAAGCGTCTACTTCTTTTTTGAGGGAACAGACACACACTTTAATGCATTAAAGTAACGCATGGTGTCTGGCACCCTTTAGTTCGTTAAAGGGGGCAGAGTATGAACGAGGATTATAAGAATAAAGATAATACGGATGATATGATTGATGCCGATTTATATGAAGACATAGATGATGAGGAAATGAAAGAGATATTAGATGAAGAACGGGCGAAGCAAAGGGAGAAGCAGGAGGAAGAAGAGAAACCAAAGCGACCTTTTCCGAAGTGGGCGTTTTGGCTTATTGCTATAATGATGGCCATTAACATTGTTGGTATTCTGCCCAGAACGTTCTCTCTTCCAGCCGTTGATTTCCTTGTGAAATCGGCTGAACTTATGACAAACCCTGATATTGATCGGTACCAGAAATCGGTTGTTGTGATTGAGTCGGGTCAATCTAAGGGGACAGGATTTTCTATCTCTGAAGATGGATATGTCATTACGAATGAACATGTGATTGATAATGAGATGCCTATTACAGTCGCATTTGAAGATGAGGGTCTGTATGGAGGAGAAGTGATTCAGACTTTTGAGGACGTAGACCTTGCGCTATTGAAGGTAGAGCCGAATGATGGTGAGTCATTGCCTTATCTTCCCCTTGCTGCTGAAACGACATTTGAAAAACGAGAGCATGTGTTTTTTATCGGAAATCCACTGCGCTTTAATGGCATTGCGAATGAAGGAGAAGTTATTGGCTATCGAGACTTAAGTGATTGGGAACGGCAAGTTCTTATGCTTGAGGCCCCTATTTATCACGGTAACAGTGGGAGTCCTGTAATCACAGAAGATGGAGATGTTATTGCTGTAGTCTTTGCGACGATTAAAGATGACTCGCACGGGAAAGTTGGATTGGCTGTGCCCATTACGTATTTCCATGAAAAGATACAAGATATAGATGAATCTATTTCCCTTCCTTCTAAAAAAGACTGAATCGTTTGAGCTTTCTCCTCTAGTGGTACATAAATAGTAGAAAGTCGATACTACTAGAGAGGTGACAAGCGTGTTATTAAAAGGAAATTTACTAGAGAAATTTCGCTTAGATGCTACTGACGGAGAACTTGGGAAAATAAAGGACCTGTACTTCGACGATAAGAAATGGGCACTTCGCTACGTGGTCGTCGATACACGAAAATGGCTCCCAGGAAGAAAAGTTGTCTTATCTCCTGCAGGCATAAAGGAAATCAACGTGGGAGATCAGCTAGTTTATATGGATAATGATAAAGAATCGATACGTAACTCTCCTACAATTGAAGAAGAAGCACCAGTATCTCTACAAAAAGAACAAGAAATGGCGAATTATTACGGTTGGTTCCCATACTGGAAAGGTGACTCCTTATGGGGAACAACGGGAGCCCCAGAGATGGTAGGACCTGACTTGTCTCAAGAAACACCAACTGTAACTGAAAATGAATTTAATGAAGAACCCAATCATCACCTTAGAAGTATGAATGAAATAAAAGGTGATGAAGCAGGTTATCAAATAGAAGCTGTTGATGAAGGAAGGGTTGGCTTCATCGAAGATTTCATCATTGAAGACCAGTCATGGGGTATTCGCTATGTTGTAGTTAAAACCGTTGAAAAGCTAGGCGGAAAACGAATTCTGCTTTCACCAGATTGGATGGAAACGATAGATTGGGGAAAGAAAAGCATTCCTGTTGATCTCGATTATAAGCGAATTCAAGATGCACCAGAATACGACCCAGAACAACCTGTAACACGGAATGAGGAAGAGAAGATCTACCAAGCGTTCCAAAAACCAAAATACTGGCAATAAGTGAAAACCCTCTAAGTCTTTATAAAGACTTAGAGGGTTTTTATTGTTTTCCATATAAGCTCCTTATGCGTAGAGCTCGAATCTGAGAGAATGCTTCCGTTTGCTTAGAATGAGGATAAGGGGGGGATGAATATCCCTGCCACGAGCGAGTTTTATGGGGCCGTTCTACCACTTTTGGTAAGGGGGGGCTGGGGAACGGGGAGACTCCTGCAGGAGAAAGAGGTCGACGAGACCCCGGAGCGAACGTAGTGAGTGAGGAGGCTCGACAGCTCGCCTGCGGAAAGCGAGTCGTTCCCCAGCCCCCCCTATCACTCAATAAACGTAACGGTCCCACTCTACTCCTCTCCCCTTTCCACCATCATTTGATTGCTCGTTTTATGTGTAATAAAGGAAAATAGTCTAGTTTTCTCCTAAACGTTCAGCTGCGCTCTCGCTGTTGGGGTGAAAGAATATGGTTAGAATCTACTGTAGATAAAGGTAGAAATATGTTGTATGATACCCATATTGATTAAGGCTAAACCCGCGCCATGATAGGAAATTCATGGTTTTAATATGACATATAGTGAAATGTTTTTGTAACAGAACTGCAAAAAAACATCTTGAAAACACCCAAAAAAAGATCGACCAAAGCGAAATTTATAATAGCTGGAGGTGACGAGGGTTGATCAGACGTCTGTGGAAAAAGGAAAAGGATGGGTCACTAGAAGAGCAAGTAGCTCTTGTTCAAGAAGGTGATGAAGAGCTTCAAAACCATCTCATTAAAAAATATCAACCTTTTATCGCCAAAAGTGTATCAGAAGTATGTAAAAGATATATAGATCCTACAAAAGATGATGAATTTAGTATTGGTTTAATGGCTTTTAATGAAGCGATGTATTCGTACTCAGCTGATAAAGGAAGTTCGTTTTTATCCTTTTCTAAGCTGGTAGTTAAGCGTAAAGTCATTGACTATATTCGTTATGATCGGAACAATCCTGTGGTAGCCTCTTTGGACCAAGAGTACGAAGATGATGAGCAAATGGAAAATCCTCAAGAAGTAAAGGCTGCTAAGGAACGTTACCAATCTGAAACAGAAAGCTGGTACCGTCGCATTGAAATACAGGATTTCAGTGAAAAGTTGAAAGAGTATAAACTCTCATTTCAAGAACTTACAGAGGTTGCACCTAAGCACCGTGATGCACGAGAATCAGCCATTCACGTGGCACGTACAGTTTATCACCATGAAGAAATGAGAGAATTTGTGCTTGAAAAACGAAAACTCCCTATGAAACAACTGATTAATGAAGTGGAAGTTAGTAAGAAGACACTTGAACGGAACCGAAAGTTTGTTTTAGCCATTTTCATTATTTTAAATGAGGATTACGTATATTTGAAAGATTATATCAAGGGGGTGGGCCTGTGAAAAAAGGGGTTGTCATGGAACAACACCGACGATATACCATCGTAATGACGAGTGAAGGAACTTTTCACAAAGCTAAAGCTATCCAGTCTTCCCAACCAGGAGATGAAGTTTCATTTGAGCCGTTGCCAGAGCGTAAGGAACTTGGTCAGTTATTCCCTAATCTAATGAAACCCAATGTTCGTTTTATCGCTATGGTTGCAGCACTCTTGATTGCGATTCTCCCTCTTTATTCTTGGATTGATTCAAATCGAGCGTATGCTTATGTCAATATTGAAATGAATCCAAGCATTGAGATGAAAGTTAACGACAAGATGAAAGTCATCGAGATGATGCCTCTTAATGATGATGCTAGCTTAATTGTTGAGAAGGTCACGGACTGGAAGAATAAAGCTGTTGAAAAGGTTACGTTTACCGTTATAGAAACAGGCAAAGAGATTGGTCTTATAAACGAGAAAAAGAGTGTCATGATTGGAGTCAGTCATGAAAGTAAGGTTCGACAAGATCAAAACGTTCTTCAAACCATTGATCGCTATCTACAAGATCATTCGGTAACTGGAATGAATATTGCGACGTTCGCTGTCCCTAAATCGATTCGTGAACAAGCGGAAAGTAATGGGAAATCCATGAACGAGATGTTTGCTCAATCGCTTCAATTATCCGCTTCCAAAAATATGACGAGTGATCTATCAGTTCAGATGTCCGAGAATGAAGTCAAAGCTTTTAATAGCCATTATAATAATGCTCAAGTAGAAGCACCTGATTCATCATCTGAAGAAGAATCGCCCCAGAAAAAGGAACCGGAACCTTCAACAAGTGACGAAAAACAAGAACAAGAAGAACAACAACCTAAGCAACAACCAGAACCTCAATCGAAGAATGAAATGGAACCGTCTAGCCCTTCTACAGATCCGGTAAATCCTGCTGGTAAAGAAAAAGGATGGGCGAAACAAGGCAAACAAAAGGAAGATCCACCTGGGAAAAGCGTGGCTCTTCCTTCTGATCTTGCATCTAAAAAACAAGAAATCATTCAAGAGCTAAACCCTGGTTTACAGAAAAAAGTTCAGTCCTATAATGACTGGAATTCATTACCTACTGGGATAAAGAAGCAGGTCTTAGAGGTTTATCACTCACTGAATAGCGAAGAATCAGAAGATAAGCATGAAGCTAAAGGTAAAAGTGAAAAAGAGCACAGTAATAATGGGAACGGTAAAGGAAAAGGCAATAGCAATAATAATGGGAACGGTAAAGGAAAAGGCAATAGCAATAATAATGGGAACGGTAAAGGAAAAGGCAATAGCAGTAATAATGGGAATGGTAAAGGAAAAGGTAATAGTAATAATAACGGTAATGGAAATGGAAAAGATAAATAGATGGACATAGAACGAAAAAGAACAGATGAGAAGGACTTCTTTTAAGGCGGGGAGTGGGAACGCCTTGGAAGAAGTCTTTTTTTAGTACGAGTAGATTTAGAAGGAGAGCCCATCAGAAAGTAGGCAACGTGTGTGAATTTGGGTATGCTAGTAAAAAAGGAGTGTTGGATCTTGTCTAATTCTAAACTAGGAGTTCAAGACGGAAGATTAGCTTCGTGCCCATCTTCACCAAATTGTGTGTCAACTCAGGCGGAAGATGCTTCAAAAAAAATGGAGCCGCTTCCTTTCCAAGGTACGCTTGAGGAGACAAAGGCTACATTAAAAACCATTCTAGAAGAGTATGATCGTGTTTCAATAGAAGAAGAAAGAGAAGATTACATTCACGCAACGTTTAAAACAAAGATCATGCGTTTCACGGATGATGTTGAATTTTATCTTGATAGATCGGCGGAAGTAGTCCATTTTCGCTCGGCTTCGCGAGTAGGGTATTCAGATCTTGGCAAAAATCGTTCGAGGATGGAAGAAATTCGAGCATTATATAATCGTTAACAGAAAAGTCTCTATTTTAGAGGCTTTTTTCCTATTTTCTCTCTTTTTTCTGTAACGGTGTTTTCCTGGTAATTTACATAATAGTATAATGAATAAGGCTTTTACATTATCTACGAATCTGTGAAACCTTTTCCTCATATATTCGTAGAAACTATTATCAACCATTTTTACCAAGAGGACAGAAAGGGAGAGATACATGAGCAATCAACAGCAAGCGAAAAAAGGCGTTAACAAGTGGCTTGTTACGCTCTTAACAATTGTCGTAATTGGAGCTTTTGGTGCTACGGCATACGGAATGTTACAAGATTCAAATCCGATGACCATGTACATGAAAGCGCAGAAGAACACGATGGAAGACCAGATGGAGCGTATGGAAGAGTACACAGGAAGTAATGAGGAAATTTATGACCGTCAGCTAGAAGAAGCTTATGAAACAGATGGAAACGTAACAATGGATCTTAAAGTAGATGGGCAACAAATTCAACAAGCTTTTCCTCAAATGGGGATGGTCCAAGGAATTCTTTCCACGCTGAAATTAGAGTATAATTCAAAGATTAACCCAGAATCAAAAGAAACGTTTGCAAGTGCTGATTTAACGATGCAAGGAAATAGCATAGCTAACGGTAGTTTTTACCAAAACGAAGAAACTGCAGCTGTACAAGCACCTTTTGTATATGATCAGTATTTTGCCCTTGGTAATGACGAACTAGGTGCATTTATAGAACGCATGGGCGAATCAAGTGAAGGTCTTAATGAGCTTCCGAACCTAGCGGAATATACAAAAACGCAGCTGACAGCCGAAGAAGCAGAAGAAATCCTTCAAGATTATGTAGTGACTTTAGGGAAACAGCTAAACGAAGAACAGTTCTCTCTTAAGGAAGGTGCTACTTATGAAGGAGAGAAATACGATAAAGTAACCGTTGAGATTAGTGAAGAAGAAGCGCATGGTATGCTTGTTGCTGTTCTTGAGCAATTAAAAGAAGATGAGCGCATTTGGGACATTCTTGATCAACAAGCAGCTCTTCAGCAAGGGGTAAACTCTGTATCTGGAGAAGACATGAAAGCTGATATTAATAAAGCGATTGAAAATGTTGATTCCATTAAAATTCCTGGTGGTATTACGATTGAAGCGTATCTTAAAGACGATTTAGTTGCTCACCAAACATGGAACATGGCTCTTCAACCAGAAAATGAAGAAAAAGTGTCGATGGAGATTACAAGTGATTATAGTAAAGAGAATGAAGATCGCTATACGAGCAGTGTAGACATGAAGATTATGCCAGAGAACGAAGAGGGTGCGTTCACCCTTAGCTATAAAGAAGATGGAAAATCAAGTAAAGATGGAATGCATATAGACCACACAATTGGTGTGAACTCAGACATGTCTTCTGAGTCATTTGATATGACTCTTGTTTTAAATTCTGATCTTACAGAAGAAGGTTCTAAAACGGACTTTAATGTTGAACTATCTGGTGATATGTTTGATCAACAACCTGTTCCAAGCATTTCTGGTTTTGTGAATATGAAGACGACTGAAGAAGGGGAAGACAGTTTTAATCGCAAGGTCGATTATGGTCTTAACCTTGGTATGAACGATCCAATGATGGGAGATATGGCGGCTGAGATCGAACTGAATGTTGAACAGAACATCACGTTCTCTGATGACTTATCGTTCCCTGAGTTGAAAGAAGGAAATACAGTACGTGTAATGGATCAATCTGATCAAGAATTACAGCAGATTGGGCAAGAGATCGAGCGTAACTTCCAAAATCATATTAGCTCACTATTAGGTGGTTTTGGTGGTTTCGGTGGTTTTTAAATTGTGAAACTAAACCGTATTAAAGGAGGCAGACCGTATGAATGGGTTCTCGTTATGGAGATATGAAATGAGGGCAACCGTTCGTCGGCCTGCCCCTCTTTTTTTATCTTTTTTTATTCCTCTTGCTACTATTTTTATCGCCTTCTTAAGTGTCCAAAGTTTTTTTCAAGATGAAGAGAAACAGATTCAGGCTGCGATTGTGGATCATGATCAGACGTTTGAAACGAAATCACTCATCAATCAATTATCAGAAGAGAAGCGGATGAAGCGCGCTCTCCAATTAGATCCTATGACAAGTAAAGAGGCACTTGAAGCGTTTGAGCGTGGGGACATTGCCGGGATTATGACGATTCCAAAAGGATTCACGACGAGTCTTCGTGTTGGGGAAAATGAACCAATTGCCGTTATGACAAATCAAGATAAGCCTCTTGATTCAACGATGTTGACTGTTCTGCTTGAAAGTGGCGCCAAGTACATCTCTGCATCTCAAAGTGCCGTAAACGCGGTATATGATTTACATATTAAACAATTACCAGAAGACGAACGAAATCAGAAGCTGCAAGAAGCGATCGTGACATTTACGCTTTTTGCTTTAGACCGGAATGAAGCTTTTGAAGAAGAAAAGGTGATTAGCGGAGCAAGCGTGGGGTGGAAGACTCATGCGATCATCGCTATAGTCTTCATCTTTATCGTGTTCTTCACCATCTTATATCAAGTATTAGATGGTGACACCCATTCAACCTCTATGAGTAGAAGGTGGAGGATGGTGAACATCACCTTTATGCATCAGGTTGTGGTTAAACAACTTAAATGGTGGCTCATTCTTTTCGTTATGTTAGAGGCTAGTATGGGAATCATCGCACTTATGGACTTGCCTGTTTACTATTCACTAGGACTTCACTTTGGGTTGTTCTTAGTAGCGTTATGGTTATCTGGATTCGCTGCTTGCCTATATGGATTGAATGGTCATTCCAGTGTCAGATCACTTATATTGGCTAGCATTTCTATAATCGGATTGATTAGTGCAGGGGTTTTTGTTCCTGAGATTTATTTGCCTGATTGGCTTTATCAAAAGGAAACTCCTTTCGCGTTTTCCTATGATGTGTTCCGCATGGCATTTGTGGAGCAGCGTGAAAGCATACCATATAGAGGATTGGCCCTATGGGGACTTGCCCTCAGCTCTCTAGCACTATTCGCTGGGTACAGGAAGGAGAAGCGCGATGCTTACGTATCTGTCTTTACATCTAAATAAATGGAAGAAGCGTCCTGGCTTCGCGCTTTTTATCTTCTTATTCCCAATACTAGTGACAATCTTATCTTATCCATTCTTTCAAAAAGCGGCTGAAGAAACGGCCGTTCCAGTGGCAATTGTCGATGAGGATAAAAGTTCTTACTCTACAACCGTAGTGAGGCGAGTAAAGGAAGCCGAGCGACTAAACGTGTTATCCATGAGTTCCTCTGAGGCAGTGGAAAGTGTCCAAAAAGGCCAAGTTGAGGCTGCGTTTATTATAAAAAAAGGATTTCAAGATACGCTCTATAATGGAGAGGTCGACGAGACCATTACTTGGGTTCGTTCTATTGAATCAACGCTTGATGTCTTTGCGAAAGAAGCCATTGGGGCAGAATTAATGAGAATTTCGTTAAATGCCAAAGCAGGGAACACGCTAGAACAAAGCTCTTCTGTTTCATTTGAAAAAGGGTTTCAATATGCGGATCAATTTTGGGAGCCTGAACCTTTGTTTCAGATGGATTTCAAGATGGGCTCCTCTGAGGGTGTAGCTCAAGAACCAGTTCCCCTTGCTTCGTGGCAAAGAGCTACGTTAGCGTTGTATTTTCTTTATGCTTGGCTTGTGGCTATTTTGTTCTTGAGAACTATAATCAGAGACGAGCAAGCGGGATTAGTGCAGCGCATTAGAATTACACAGCAAGCTACTTTTTCTTATTTTGCTGGGCATTTCCTGGTCATGATTGTATTAGGTATTGGAACCTTCCTTCCTGCAGCCATTACGTTATTCTTCTTCTCCTCTATGTCACTTCCATTCAGTGCAGAATGGAGTGGATGGGGTGTAGCTGTGTTAGTAACGACGCTTGTTATTACGTGGTTCTTGTTCTTGGGACTAGGGCGGAGAAGGTGGACAATTGTACTATTTATTGCACTAGCGACAGGGTCTTTTACACTAACTACTGCTGACATTGGGTGGACTTTAGCTTGGCCTCATAGCTGGTTCATTCATAAGCCATAACGAGAGGAGGAGAGGACGATGATTCAATTCCATGACGTATCGAAACGATATAAGAGGAAAAATGTCCTCAACCCATTTTCCCTTACCGTGAAGGAAGGGAGTGCTGTAGGTATCATTGGACCAAATGGCGCAGGGAAATCTACGTTTTTGAAAATAGCTGCCTCGTTAGAAAGGCCATCAAAAGGAACGGTATCTTTTTTTGGTGAATCATATGAGAAGGCTATCCGTCATGTTCGAGCTAATATTGGATACGTGCCACAAGAGATCGCCCTTTATGAAGAACTTACCGTTAAGGAGCAGGTATCATTTTGGAGAAAAATTGAGCCTGTCGAAGTGGATGAGGCGTTCTTAAATGAAATGATCAAAACGCTACGCCTGGATGAAGTTTGGGATCAGCGGATCGACCGCCTTTCTGGGGGATGGAAGCGGAAGGTGAACATTTGTGTTGGAATGTTAAAGAACCCTTCTATTTGTTTATTGGATGAACCAACAGCTGGTGTGGACCTAGCTGCGAAAGAAGATATTATTGGCTGGCTTCTGAAGCTTCATCAGGAAGGGAAAACGCTTCTCTACATTAGCCATGATTGGTACGAGTTAAAACAATTAAGTGATGAATATCTGGTGTTTGCTTTAGGTAAGCCGGTTTTCCAAGGTAGTGAAGGGCGTTTGTTAGAGGAGAAATCCACATTAATGAATTCGTATAGTGAGGATCACGAACTCGCGCGTATTCTCCAATATGTTTAGATACAGAAAGGCTGTCTTGCTATAAACAAGACAGCCTTTTTTTGAGCCCGCTTCAGTACTTCAATTCTGTGTAATGAGCAATCGCTTACCATCTAGAACCCTTACAGCACTGAAGAGTGGCAATCAGAATTTGGAATGAAGGTTTATGTTTAATGAACGCCTTCATGGAATGGCTCCGTTTGTGATGCGAAGCGTACTCTTAATATGAGCTTGTGGCGCCCACTTCATGAGTGGAAATTTTTTCGTTTGATTGGGGGAGGTCTGTTCAGTTCACTCTCTATTTTCTTTCCCGCTAATACCGTAGAAAAATAATTGGAGCAATTCTTCTATGAATTGTTGGGTGCTTTCTTTGTCTTGGAAAAATTCGCTGTTGCTACGCATGGTTTGGTTATACATGTTAATGTAAAACATTATCATATTCGCAGATAAAGAAGAACTAACTACTCCTTCTTCTTTTCCTTGTTCAATCAATTTCATGAACAAAGGAATTGAGTGGTTTTGAGCAAAATCATTCGCAAATTCTTTTATTTCTGGTTGGTTTGACACCAGCGTTTGCACGAAATCAAGGTCAAAATCCAACATGTCTGTTGTTTTCGATGTTATGATATGGCGAATTTTATCTTCAAAAGAAAGAGAGGAGTCGTCTATTAATTCTTGAAATGTCTTAAGGCGTTCAAAACCATATGATTTAACGGCTTCAAGCAAAAGTTGGTCTTTGCTTCCGAAATAATTGTAGATGGTTACTTGGGACACTTGGGCAGACTTAGCAATCTCCTGGATACTTACTTTTTGAACCCCATATTTAGAGAACAGCTCAAAAGCTGTATTTAAAATTTTCTTCTTCTTTAGTTCTGTTCTTCGTTCAAAACCATTCATTGGCTCCACCTCTTCATTCCCATCATACCTTGGGTTTTGAAGCAAATCAATTCATTTAGTTCAAATCAATTTATCCCATTAACCCCGATTTTTTTTGCAAATGTTTCAATGTATTCAGCTGAGCGCTTAGCTAAGCTGTAAATGGTAAGGGTGGGATTGGCGGAAGGAGCAGTAACAAATGTAGGAGCTCCTGTTATGAACAAGTTATCAATATCATGGCTTTGTCCGTAACTATTTACAACAGAGGATTTAGGGTCACTCCCCATCCGACACCCGCCCATTAGGTGCGCGTGTGCTCGAAGGTGGTACAAGGGTTCACCACCTGCTGCTTCAGCTATAGATTTTAATGTTTCTTTAGCGTGTTCTCGTATAATTAGATCATTTTCATGGTAAGAGAAAGTTACTTTTGGAATGGGAATACCATTACCATCGAGCTCATCAGTTAATGCAACTTGATTACTCGCCTGAGCAATCACTTCCCCGAGCATCGCGAAGCTTGCGAAATGATTATAGTCAAGCATTCTCATCCTCATATTCTCACCGATACATGTTTCATCATTTTCTAGAAACAGTGTAGCTAATCGTACAGGTCTCATACCGTAAGAATTTAAGATGAATCCTCGCTTAAATCCATTCTCTTGACCACATAAATAGGGATCCATGGTTAATGCTTGAACGGGATTGCCTCGATACATTCGGATCTCCTCAGGAAATTTAGCGATGATATGATCATTTGTGTTCGTCATTAGGTATTTTCCTACAAGCCCTGAAGAATTCGCCAGACCATTCGGAAAGTCGTCATTTTTTGAGTGAAGTAAAAGGCGCGGTGTCTCAATCGCATATGCTGCTAAAACGACGATTTTGGCTTCGATTTCATGTTTCTGCCCATCCAACCTATAGTGGACAGTCTTTACTCGTTTTGAGGGATCAGTAGCTAGAGATGTAACGGTCGCTTCTGGCAAAAGGGTAACCCCACCTTGTATGGCTTCTGGTATAAACGTGTTCAAAGGTGTTGTCTTTGCGTTTGGCATACATCCTTCCTCGCAAAAGCCTCGATTGATACAAGGGTGTCTATCCTCAAGTGGCGCTGATAGGATGGCAAGAGGGGAGACGGCGTGTTGCATCCCGATCTTCTCTAAGCCTGCACGAAACTTTAATGTGTTATTTGAAAGGTCGTGATGAGCTGGGTATGGGAAGTGGACGCCAAAGGTCTGCCATGGGAAACGATTTGGCCCGGAAAGGGAAAGGCGTTTCGTCATGTGTTCATAATAAGGAAGGACGTCTTCGTATGAAATCGGCCAGTCTTCTCCAATGTCTTCTGTTGTCTTTGTTTTAAAATCACTTTTATGAAAACGTAAAAGTTGAGCGGTGTAATGCACCGCGCTTCCTCCTACACCTTTCCCAGATGTACTTCTGTGTAAGTCGAGCGGGTCTTGCCCAACACTTACTCTTGGCTCATCCCAGAACAGTTTCTCCATTTCTAGCTCATCACTTGCGAAATCTTTTTCAGGATCGCGGTGAGGACCTGCATCGAGCATAACCACGCTTAGGTTTGTTTTGGCTAAATGAGCTGCGATCACAGAGCCTGCTGCTCCCGCACCTATAATGCAAACATCATACGAGGTTTTCGCCATGAGGCTTAGCCTCCCACTCATCGAACTGGTGAGGGCCAAACGCGTAGTACCCCCTTGGGAAGGCAGGGCCTCCATAACCGATATCAGACCAAATCGCAGGATCTGAATAAATAATCTTTACAATTTCCGCTGATACCGTCGAGAAGAATAAGTCGCTATGCACTTCAGCCCAAATAGAAGGATCCCCATCACTCCCCCTCCATTTTCTTACAAGCTCATTTCTTGTCTTTTCATCTAGTAGATAAAAGGTTTTTCCATGTTCGGTTATGGCTTCTTGCTCCATAAAGGTTAACCCTTTTAAAATAATCGTTTCCTTAGAGAGAGTGGCTCCTTTCGGAAAGGCTTTAAGCTTCTTTGCGGTTAATCTCTGATCGAGTACCATTGTCAGGCTTAAGGTTTGTTCTCCAAGATGTGAGGGAAATAACGTTTTAGCTAAAGCCTGCAAGGTTCGCTTCATGTCAGGCGTTAGAATGGAACCCTCTGATGGATGAATACGTGAGAATAGAACCTGCTGGGTAACAAGGTCCCATTCGTTTTTTTCGCTCATAACGTCATAAGTTGGGTAATATGTTCGTTTTGGATGCTTGTTCATAATCATTTACTCCTTTAATACCATAAATTGAATAGTTGAATGACAGCAAATGCCGCTACTGTAAACGGAAGCACAAAGGGAGGACCAACTTGCAGATTCTCATACTGGAGCCCTCCCGTTCGCCCTGCAATAGCTCTGATGTGCAAAATACCGCCATACAGACCTGCTCCTATAATCAGACTACACATAATCGTTTGTAACCATCCTGCCCATGAATAAGGGAAGACAACCACAAGGAAACTCGTTAAAGCAAAGAATGGCAAGGCAAAAACAGGGATCCACATTTGCCATTTATGAAATTTACCTCTGTGGTGATAAACGGTGATTTGCACCCAAATCATTAATATACCTAGCGTCAGGAGGAGGGTAAGTACTTTTCCCAAGGTCCATGAATCCCAGTTTTCTAACATACAGTCACCTCGTCTATGTATTTACATCTATTTTTGGCAAATATGGGGACGCTATACATCGTCCACCTAGACAGAAGGGGAGATTTAGCATTACGATAGTTAAGAGAGAAATTTTTGACAGAAGGGACAAGTGAGTCATGTCAAAGTTAGATTTATCCCAATTTGAGAAGAAAGTTATTGTTCGAAATATAAGGCATGAAGATATTAAGCCAATCATGAATTTGCAGTCGATTTGTTTTCCGAATATGGAGCCTTGGGAAGAAGCCCATTTAGAGAGTCATCTAGAGCACTTCCCTGAAGGTCAATTTTGTGTAGAAGCGGATGGAGAGATTGTTGGGAGCTGTTCAAGCCTCCTAGTGAACTTTGATGAGTATGACGACCAGCACACATGGGATGACATTACAGATGAGGGGTACATCACGAATCACGATCCTGAAGGGTATAACCTTTATGGGATTGAAGTTATGGTTCATCCAGAGTACCGAGGATTAAAGATCGGTCGCCGTTTATATGAAGCGAGAAAAGAATTAGCCCAGCAAATGAATCTGAAAAGTATCATCATCGGAGGACGAATCCCGAACTACCATCAGTACGAAGATCAAATGTCGCCTCGTACGTATGTGAAAGAGGTTATGAATAAAAACATCTATGACCCGGTATTAACATTTCAGATTATGAATGGGTTTACAGTGATGCGAGTAAATCCAAACTACTTGCCTGATGATCAAGCATCTAGCAAGTATGCCACGCTAATGGAGTGGAATAATGTAGACTATCGCCCGACGACAAAACGCTATTTTAAGACCTCCTACCCTGTACGCATTACAGCGGTACAGTATATGATGAAGAATATTAACACATTTGATGAATTTGCACGTCAAGTAGAATATTACGTTGATGTTGCAAGCGATTTCGGATCAGATTTTGCTCTGTTCCCAGAAATTTTTACAACACAGCTGATGTCTCTATTCAATGAGAAGATTCCGTCTAAAGCCGTTCGAAAAGTAACAGAGTACACGGAAGATTATATTGAACTGTTTACTCATTTAGCTGTTAAATATAACGTCAACATTATCGGCGGGTCTCATTTTGTAGAAGAGCAGGATCAAATTTATAACATTGCTTATCTGTTCCGTCGAGATGGGACGATTGAAAAGCAATATAAAATTCATGTAACCCCTAATGAAAAGAAATGGTGGGGCATCCAGGCAGGCGATACGGTAAAAGTATTTGATACAGATTGCGGTAAGATTGCTATTCAAGTCTGTTATGATGTTCAGTTCCCTGAATTATCTCGCTATGCTGTAGACCAAGGGGCGAATATTATCTTCTGTCCATTCTGTACCGATGACAGGCAAGGATACCTTCGTGTACGCTATTGTGCTCAAGCGCGCGCTGTAGAAAACCAAGTGTACACGGTCATTGCTGGTACGGTTGGGAACTTGACGCAAGTAGAAAACATGGACGTGCAATACGCGCAGTCAGGGATCTTCACACCATCTGATTTTGAATTTGCAAGAGATGGTATTGTAGGAGAAAGTCAACCAAACACCGAAACGGTCGTTGTGGGAGATGTAGACCTTGAGGTGTTAAGGCGCCAACGGAAATCAGGAACGGTCCGACAACTCCGTGACCGTCGTAAGGATTTATTTGAAACAAATTATAAGAACTTATCGACAGAAGTTGTAGAAAACGAATAAAAGATCAGGGGTGGTCGAGAATGTTTGAAGGACAAACTGCCATAATCACAGGAGCTTCTAGAGGGATAGGGAAAGAGATTGCCCGACAGTTTGCTGCAAAGGGTGCGAAACTTGCTATACTCGGAAGTTCAGATCACATTCACGCGACAAAACACGAATTAGAAGAAGAGGGGTACGGTGAGATCCTATCCTTTCAAGCTGATGTAAGTAATGAAGATGAAGTAGATCATGTCGTAGAAGCTACGAAGAATGCGTTTGGACGAGTAGATATCTTAATCAATAACGCAGGCATTGGCATGTTCAAACTTGTTGAAGAGGTCACGGTAGAAGAGTGGAGAAAGGCGTTTGAAATAAACGTACAAGGGGTGTTTTTATGCACCAAAGCTCTGATTCCTACTTTTAAGAAACAAAAAGCAGGTACCGTCATAACGATTTCTTCTGATGTGGGTCGCTATACGATTCCTAATGGTTCGTTGTACACCTCAACGAAATATGCCGTTCAAGGCTTTATGGGAGCGGTGGCTCAAGAGGTGAGAGAATACGGTGTTCGAGTAGGAACGGTTAACCCAGGAATGGTGGATTCTAATTTTGCTGATTCAAAACAAGGCGACCCCGAGAAAAAGAATTGGCTAAAAGTAGAGGACATCGCAGAAGCAACGGTCTATATGGCGAGTGCCCCAAAGCATATGCAAATCGACGAAATGCATCTTCATCCTCTTGTTCAAGAATATCCACGAACATAGACTCTCAGGCGATCAGCTTTTTAGCTGGTCGCTTGTAATCGTTAGAACTGTAAAACAGTTTAAAGAGTGTTATGATTTTTGAGAACCCCCTTCTCTGGCAACGAATACATATCAGATCGCAAGACTGTCAAAGGAGGAAGATGATGAACATTGTTGTTATAAACGGTACACCCAGAAAGTACGGCCGCACACGTATTGCGGCAAAACACGTAGCCGAACGGTTAGATGCTCATTTAGTGGATTTAAGCACGATGAATTTACCTATGTTTAACGGGGAAAAAGAGCAAGGAGACCTTGCTGAAGTTCAATTGTTACAAGAAACCGCGATGGAAGCCGACGCTTTCGTTTGGCTTTCTCCAGAATATCACAGTGGCATGAGCGGAGCTCTAAAGAACTGTTTGGATTTCCTTGGCGGTGATCACTTCCGTCATAAGCCGACCTTGCTTTTCTCTGTTGCAGGTGGTGGTAAGGGCGGGATTAATTCCCTCAACCAAATGAGGATTATTGGTCGTGGCCTTTATGCGAATGTTATTCCAAATCAACTTGTACTAGATCCACACTGCTTCTTAAGAGATGAGGATTGTTTAACAGATGATGCAGCAGAGAAAGTTCAAGTGGTCTTAGACGAATTTAAAAGCTATATAGAGCGCTATGTAAAGTAACAACAAGGAGAAGGGGACCCTCGCAGTTTAGAGCTGTGGGGGTTTTTGGTGCATTTAAAAAGGTGCTCCCTGTTAAAGGAACACCTTGGATGCTAAACTTCTTCTGTAGATTCTGATATAGAAAAGGCAGGCATATGGATCATCGCGTGATCAATATAGTGCATTAAATCCCCATGCGATGTCATAACTTCCTGATCATTTTGGGAATAATGATACGAGTGAAGGAACGACTCAATTTTTTTCGCCAAAAAATCATCTTTCGTTCGTACCATTAAGATCAGTAAGTCGTCCCACTGCCCCCAAAGTGTGAAATACAAAGCTTTATCATAATCAGCTATATAAACTGTCACTGAGGCATTGCCCCTTTCAAAAAGGGTTACTTCTAGTTTGACCAGAATGAAGGTCTTCACTCTTTGACGTTGTTGGGGATCTTGTCAAACAATGCCTGAATAGTTCTTTGATGCATTTAGGATAATAAGTGTATGACAGCTATAAGGAGTGATGAATCATGACAAGCCGAAATGGAAGTAAAGGAAGCCAAAATCAGAACTCACCGAAACGAACTGGGAAACTAAAGGGTGGCAAAATGAACGAAGAGTTTGGTAAAGAAATCGCCTCAGGCGATAACAATAAAAACACAGAATACCGCTCTAAAAAGGGAAGTAAATCACAACTTAAAAACCCAGGAAATCACTAGGGTGAATGGTACAAGCGCGTCCAAAAATTGGGCGTGCTTGTTTTTGTATAAACCGATATGAAGGATTCCATACTAAGGGCACAAATACAACTAGGAGGTACCAACATGAAGATTAAATTAGTAGGCGTAACAATTCTTTCTGCGGCCGTATTATTTGGTTGTTCAGCTGAAGGGGATAAAGAATCCCGTATGGGTACTCAAGGCAATAACTATGACGAAAGTGCTCATAATCAGCAAAATTACGATGCTCAAAGAGATGGCTTTAACCAAGTCGACTACGACAATGGTCCATACAATGGCCAAATGAAAAACGGCCAGAACTACGGTGAAGAAAACGTAGGAAATGAAGACACATATAAAGACGACAAAGATAACAACCGTCGTTACAGCGTAGCGGACAAAGTTGCTGACAAAATTACAGCAGATATTGATGAAGTGAAACGTGCATACGTTCTGAAAACAGATCGTAATGCATACGTAGCTGTTGTGAAAAAAGGCGAAAGCACAAAAGAACTAAATGATGATCTAAAGAAAGAAATTTCAAAAGCAGCCAAAGCAGCAGACAAAGACATTAACAATGTATTTGTTTCTTCAAATCCAGATTTCTTTGATATGACAGGTGACTATGTACGTGACGTACAAAACGGTGATCCTGTAAGAGGATTCTTTAAAGAATTCGGTCAGATGGTCGACCGTATTTTCCCTGAAGCTAACTAAATGTAAGGTAGCCCTTGTTTTGAAGTGCCCCTCGCGCGCTTTGGAGCGGGGGTTTTTGTTTGGTTTGGGGTTGGTTGCGTCTGGTTGTCTGAGGCAGAGGAGTGGCTCGTGAGGAGGGGCTCAAGTTCATGGAAAGTGGCTCAAGAGGTCAGTGCTGATGCGGGGAGTGGCTCAAGTTCATGGAAACCAGCTCAAGCCTGGCAAAAGCGGCTCAAGCTAGTCTGTACCGGCTCAAGCTGAGCGGAAATTGACTCAAGTAGGAGAAAATGCGGCTCGAGTCAACGCAGACTGGCTCAAGTTGAATAGTGGTCGGCTCAAGTCAAGGAGAAGGGGCTCAAGATCCGAGAAAAACGGCTCGAGAGGTCAGTGCTGGTGCGGAAAGTGGCTCAAGTTCAAGGAAACCAGCTCAAGCCTGGCAAAAGCGGCTCAAGCTAGTGTGTACCGGCTCAAGCTGAGCGGAAATTGACTCAAGTAGGAGAAAATGCGGCTCGAGTCAACGCAGACTGGCTCAAGTTGAATAGTGATCGGCTCAAGTCAAGGAGAAGGGGCTCAAGATCCGAGAAAAACGGCTCGAGAGGTCAGTGCTGATGCGGGAAGTGGCTCAAGTTCAAGAAAACCAACTCAACCTTGTCAAAATCGGCTCAAGCTAGTATGTAGCAGCTCAAGCTGAGTAAAGATTTAACCCCAATCAATACTATTTTTTCCAATAAACAGTTATTATTGTTATAGTAAGAAGTGAAAGGAAGTGGTCTAATGGTAAATATTAAAAAGAGAACGGTGCCTCCTGTTATTAGGCAAACGGAGGCTTTGCTTAGACGATTACCTCAAAATCATCCAAAACGTGACACTATTGAAAAGGAGATAAATAAAAGGTGGGCTGGTTATAGAGGCGAACAGGCTTTGGATTACTATTTAGGTTTTTTGCCATTCTCCACATATCGCATTTTTCATGACCTCCGGTTGAGTGTGTACGGGAAGTCGTTTCAAGTGGACACCATTATTCTTACACCCCAAGTTGGTTTTTTGATTGAAGTGAAAAATCTGGCTGGTGTGATTACAGTAGATGATGAATCAGGTCAATTCACGGTTTTAAAAAATGGAATTACTAGGAGGTACCAAAATCCTTTGGCTCAAGTTAACCGGCAGCTTTCTCAACTTAAGCAGTGGCTCCATGCCCATGAGATCTACACTTACCCCTTACTTCCTCTAGTTGCAATTAGCAACCCTAACGCGGAGTTAAACTTTAAAGATACACTCTCCGTTCCTATCACCCACCTCGACGTAACCGTGGAGCGAATCAAAAAATTACACGCCTCTTACGAAAATAAAAAGTCTTTCTCCTTAACTCCTCTAGAACAGGCACTACTTCAACAACATCGCCCCTATTATTCTGATATCCTACAGACGTTTTCTATTCCCTCCTCTCATATCCAAGTTGGAATCCGCTGCCCTACATGTAAAGAATATAGTATGACTCGTGAGAAGTTATCATGGGAATGTCCCGCTTGTAAGACTCGCTCTCGCATCGCACACAGGCTCGCTGTGGCTGATTATTTTTTATTATATGGTTCTACATTGACGAACCAAACGTGTCAACATTTCCTCGGACTCCATTCAAGACATGCTATTTCGAAGCTGTTAAGTCGTATGCCTCTTTCTTATGCAGGTTCTACTAATGCTTTAACCTACCTCAGACCCTCCAACATAGAAGAACTCATTAAGCAATAAAAAAACACTCAAGATACCTTGAGCGTTTTAATTCGGTGGTGGATATTCACTGATATGGATGGTGTTGTCCCCATCTAAGACATAGGCAAAAAAGATCGGGTGTGTTGATGTGTAATCTTGCTTTTTGAGTTGTTCCAGTAACCAGGTTTCATCTTTTTCGATGAGAGATAAATTACGGTGTTGAACTTTCCCTTCTACGATTACCGATAAAGGAATGCCTTGATAAGGTAGTTCCATTCCCATATCAGCAGGTGTGAGAGGTGCGCTCTCACGTTTTGGGATGACACTAACGTCTCCGTTTGGTTCTAAAAAAGCGTACTCAATTTCTTTTACACGTGGATGGCCGGATGTCCTTAGAACTGACAACAATTCAACTAAGGAGAAGCGTGATTTTTTCAAGTTTTCGGGTAAGATCACTCCGTGCCGGACTAAGACCGTGGGCTGTCCAATTATAAAATGTTTAATGCCATCCATCAGGCTCATCCGAGAGAGGGCGTAATGGGTTAGACCGATTCCAATAATTCCGATAATTGATTGGAGGTATGTATCAATCTGTATCGGTTGAAAAGCCACATAGGCTAGGAAAAACAAAGCTGCAAAATCGTGTGGTGTCAATTGGGCGAGGGCCGACTTTCCCAATAAGCGGACCACGAGAATATATAACACAAAAATCAGTAGCAACGGTGGAAGAAAGTTCAACATATCATCCCGCCTTCCCAACAACATTAAAGGTTAGTCTATGTCGGGATATGAAATGTATGCAATTTATTTTGCGACCAATACACCCACTTAAAAGATAAAAAACGAAAACTTTTGTATGATTCATAACCCCTGGTGAAAAGGTAAGACTATCCTACTCTAAAGGAGATTCGGTTATGAAATCTTTAATGGTAAGTATTATGGCTCTTCTTATAATGGTTCCAGCTGCTGGATTTGCTCAAGATACAGATCGTACAGCTGCTTTTGTAAGAAACGGCGATTTGTGGGTCGTTCAAAATGGTGATGAGAAGAAGGTTACGCATACCAAAACAGTGACAGGTAATCCGATTTGGTCTCATGATGGTCAATATGTTGCTTTTTTGCAAAAGGGTGTATTGAATGAGCAAGGAAAACTTTCCAATGAGCTTTGGACCTATCGTATCGATGACCAAAAGAAACAGAAAGTATATACAAATGCATTCAATCCACAATGGTCGCCTACTGACAATCGAATTGCGTTTCAACATGAAGGAGCGTTAAGTATCTCAGACTTACGTAAATTCTATAATGTCTCAGTAGGAGTTGGTGGATACACATGGCTTCCGGAGGGGGATGGATTCTTATTGTCCTCGAATGCAACGCTCACCCCAAATGGTTGGACGAATGCTGTTCTTTATAAAAAAATGATTCCGGATAAGCTGGTGGATGCTATTGATACAGGAGCGGAAACGTTCTATACAATTCCGAAACAGTTGGAGACGGGTGAGGCAGAAATTCCTGCGATCGGGGCAGAGGTCTTTCGTTTTTCCCCGAGTGGAGAATGGGTTTCTTTTATTGTGTATCCGACAGCTTCTTGGTCAATGGACAGCAACATGCTTAGTGCGATTCGGACAGATGGGTCTGATTTTTCAGTAGTCGATGAGGTCATTACGGGAGTTGGAGTACCTAAGTGGGCACCTACAAAAGACATGCTCGCTTATATTGGAGGGAGCGGGCGGCTTGTCTTCGGATTTAAGGATAAGGACTTGAAAGTTAAAGAGTTTCCGGCTTCGAATTCGCTTACCCCGAATAAGTATGCGGAGCTTGATTTTACTTGGCTATCAGATGAACAGCTCGTTACATCCCGGGTGAAAGAAGCGGAATGGTCAAATGATCCTGCCATGCGTCCAAAACCATCGTTATATATAGTCGATATTAAAGACCAGAATCAAACTCAAATTACCTCATCGAAAGAGGGGCAGGGAGACTATCGACCAGTCTATTTAAAGGAAGAAGAAAAACTTGCTTGGTTACGAGGAGAGAGTCTTACGGATGAACATCTAGAAGTATGGATTGGGGACAAGGACGGAAAAAATGCAGAGAAATGGCTTGAAAATGTGAGTGGAATCTCGTTTTATCAACCATAACACTCCGAAAAACGTTCATTCCCAAACAACCTCCTTCATACAATTGTTATAAGACTTGTATGAAGGGGAGATCGATGTGAGTAGTGAATATAATAAGCAGCTTGAATATGCGATCGACGAGATAACGGAGATCGCTGAAGGGTTTGGGCTTGATTTCTACCCGATGCGTTATGAAATTTGCCCGGCGGACATTATCTATACATTTGGCGCATATGGAATGCCGACCCGTTTCTCTCACTGGAGCTTTGGAAAACAGTATCACAAAATGAAACTACATTATGACTTGGGTTTGAGTAAAATATATGAGCTCGTAATCAACTCTGATCCATGTTATGCATTCTTATTGAATACGAATAGCTTAGTGCAAAACAAGCTGATTGTAGCTCACGTATTGGCCCACTGTGATTTCTTTAAAAACAATGTACGTTTTCAGAATACAAACCGTGACATGGTCGAGAAAATGTCCGCAACGGCTGAGCGTGTTGCTCATTATGAGAAGGTTCATGGACGTAAAAATGTCGAAGAGTTTATTGATGCGGTCTTAGCCATTCAAGAACATATCGATCCATCACTCCTCCGTCCGAAGCTCGCCTGGTCGCTTGAAGACCTTGAGGAAGAAGAGGAAGAAACAGTACGGATTACACCATATGACGATTTATGGTCTCTTGACGAAGCTAAGAAGAAAGAAGAGGCACCTAAGAAAAAGCGGAAGAAATTCCCGCCACGCCCTGAGAAAGATATCCTTTTATTCATTGAAGAGCACAGCAGAGAGTTAGAGCCTTGGCAGCGTGATGTGCTAACCATGATGCGGGAAGAAATGCTTTATTTCTGGCCTCAGCTTGAAACGAAAATCATGAACGAAGGCTGGGCTTCCTATTGGCACGCACGTATTTTACGTGAAATGGACTTAACGAGTGACGAAGCAATTGAATTTGCGAAACTGAACGCAGGTGTTGTACAGCCATCAAGAACGCAAATTAATCCGTACTACTTAGGTCTTAAAATATTTGAAGATATTGAAGAGCGGTATGATAATCCGACTGAAGAAATGAAGTTAAATGGCGCAAAGCCTGGGGCTGGTCGTGAGAAGATGTTTGAGGTGCGAGAGATTGAGTCAGATATCTCCTTTATTCGAAACTATTTGACGAAAGACCTTTGCTTTAAAGAAGATTTGTATTTGTTCCAAAAGCAAGGCAGGGATTATAAAATTACGGAAAAAGATTACCAGGCCGTTCGCGATCAGCTCGTCACCATGCGAGTAAACGGTGGTTTCCCATATATCACCGTGCAGGACGGGGATTATTTACGGAACGGGGAGCTCTATTTAAAACATCATTTTGAAGACGTGGAATTGGACCTGACCTATCTTGAGCGTGTTCTTCCGTATTTGTATCAGCTATGGGGGCGCACCGTTCATATGCAAACGATGGTGGAAGGGCGTAGCGTGCTGTTTACGTACGAAGGGAAGAAGGTTGGGAGGAAGTTTATATCTTAAGAAGTAAAGGGACCGTCACACGGTCTCTTTTTTTATTTGTTAAAATTTGTTTAGTACATACGGGAACCTTTTTCCAATCTTTACGTCAAAGGTAGTGAAAAGGGAGGAGGGATTACGACCTTGGAACTTATGGATGGAGAAATACAGGAAATGCTTCGGGATGAAGAGATGAGAGAACAATTTATTGAGCGAATGATTGACCACTATAACCAACAGATTCTATGGCTTGCTTATACGTATGTTAAAGATCATGCGCTTGCTGAGGAAATTACACAAGATGTTTTTCTGACGTGTTACCACAAAATTAATACATTTCGAAATGATTCTAGCATACGAACTTGGCTGTACAGAATTACGATAAATAAGTGTAAAGATCAATTAAGGAAGAAGAAAATACGGTCTTTCTTAACGTTTGAAAATCATAAACAAGATAACCTCGCTGTTGAGGAAAATCACCCTGAATCGATTACCTTTCAATCCATGGAAGATCAGGTATTGTCAGAACGCGTACTGGCGCTGCCAACGAAATTCAAGGAAGTCATCTTTATGCATTACTTTGATGATATGAAGATACAAGAAATTGCAGACGTGTTGAGTGTGAAGGTAAATACGGTGAAAACGCGATTGAATCGCGGGCGAAAGATGCTCAAATCCATGTATGAGGAGGGATCGGAATGAGCGTTGAGGACAAATTGAAGAACCTTCGGAAATCGATGAAAGAGACTTCCTTAAAAGACGTTGAGGCGGATAAAGAAAATACGAAACAGTATGTGATGAATCATAAGAAAAAACGCTTTTCTACTAACGGGCCTAAGCGTTTAGGTCAAATTGGTGCAAGTCTTGTTGCTCTGGCGGCGCTAATGCTCTTTGTCGTCATTGCCGGCAGTGGGGGCTTGAGTTTAACTCAAGGGGATGAGCCAGGTGTGGTTCAGAATGAATCGACCAAGGATCTCCGTTACGAGATGGTCGTTATTCATGACGGGGAGGAGCTAGGTGATCAAGAATGGAAACACATCTATAATAAACAACCAATGGAGAACTATATGAAGGAAACGCAGGTACTGTCTGATCAAACAATGGAAGCAAGACGCATACTAGCAAGCACGCCAAAGCCAGAGGGAATGTACTTCCCGATTGCTTATGTGTATGACACGGAAGGGAATGAGTTGGTTTACCGGACAGATCGTAAAGAAGATCTGAAAGACTTCCTTTCGCGTCTATATCAATCGCCTGAATCAGATGAAGCGACGGGGGAGTATGAGCTTATCGGTATTTCGATAGGGGATTCCTTTAACAAAGTATTAGAAGTGATGGGAGAACCTGATTACTATAGCCCAGGCTCAGATTATGCTTCACCTTATGCGGGCTACGAAGAGAATGGGACACTCGTTGTGGGCGTTTCTATAAATGAACAGAGTAATGTGGATGGGATTGATATAGAAGTTGTAAAAATGGAAGGAACAGATCTCCCAAAAACGCGAGAGAACATAGAAGAACAGTATGGGCAGTCAACCGAGTCAAAGAATGTGGTTTGTAGTGAGCAAGAAACCTGTCTTGTCCAACAGTATGGCCAGATGATTGTGAAGTATATGCCAGATGGAACAACAGTGGACTCGATCGAATACTACACATCAGAACAAGCAGACGAGATTTTAGAAGTATTTAAACCAATTGAAGAAGGTACCGTAAGTGCCATCCATGTGAAAGAAAAAGGGGAGAGCAGAGAGATGTCTGAGGTATTGAGTGAGCATAAAGGCTTGGCGCTCTCTAACTCGATCGCAATTACGGAAAAGTATTATTCAGAAATTCCTTCTCATTACAACATGTACCTACAAGCATTGTTAACTTACGACCTCAACAAACATGGTGAGGTTGTATTCCTAAATGGAGACGGGGAAATCTTGTTCCGAACGAAAGATGCAGCAAAAGCAGATCATTATTTAGGGAATTGGGAAGTGAAGAAGTAACGTTTAACCACGCAAAGATGACTTTGCGTGGTTTTTTGTAAGAGAGACTTGAGTAAAAGCTGCATGACAAGTTCATTCGTAGTATTCTATAGCATCTTCGAGGAAGGATAGGATTTCTTGACTAATGGGATACAAGTTGAGACGAGAAGAGATTGCTTCTGATTTTCGTGCCTCAAAGAACTTTTCTGCTAATGCATGGTCCCCTTTGAACGTCTCGTTCGAAAGTAGAAGGCTATCTTGAGCGATGAGCTGACCTTCTTTGGAATGAGGCGGCTTCTGTTCGTCTATGCAAATTTCGATACGTTTAATGAGGTTTATCCATTTTTTCGTTTCAGGAGAGTCCTTGTTCATTTTGGGAAGACGTTCTTCTAATTTATTTTTTTCTTTCTCAGTAAATAGATCTTTCATCGACTCATTCTTTTGTTTTTCCATAGAGGGTTCATGCTCTCGAGGTAAAAGAGGGAGCAGGTGGTTCCACCGAACTTCGCCTTCTAACTCGAGAGTATTAAAGAGCTCATTTGTGAATTGAAGTGAATGCTGTAAGTTTTCAAGATCTGACTGGAGTTGCCTCTTATGGATAGTGAGAGTGCGTTTAATAGTCATGTGACCTAAGATTTTCTGAATATCTTTAAGGGATATGGAAGCGGCTCTAAGAAGTAGGACTTTCTCTAGTTCTATAACATCTTCGTTCGTATAAGAGCGCCTTCCGTTTTCCTTTTCGCGTGTAGGTGACACCAGTTTAATTTGATCGTAATAGCGGAGCGTTCGTAAGGATACATTCAGTTTCTTGGCCACCTCTCCAGTTGAATAATACTCCATTTCATCATACCTCCTAAAAAATTCTTGCACATTACGTTACGTAACCAACTAGTATTTAACATAACATAGACAAAATCTGGAGGGATTCAAATGAAGAAAAAAATCCAATGCGGAGTAAAATGGACGAATCGTGAATTTGTGATTGCCCTATTATTCACGTTTATTGTTGTACCAGTGTTAATTGAGGTGGTTGTAAAAGGTCTCTTGTATGATTGGGTTGAGAATGACCTTTACGCTGGTACGATGACAGGTTTAATCATGGCGATCACATTTATAGCTGTAGTTTTTCTCATAGCATTACGTCCATTTGGATATAGTTGGCGAGAGGTTGGAGTTCGAATGTTTCCTATGCAGTACTGGAAATGGATCATTTTTTGGACGCTCGTTTATATATCAGTTAGCATCCTAATTGTAGTCGTGTTAGATCTTTTTCAAGTGGGGGTGGCGAATAAGAAGACAGAATCTCTGACAGCGAATGTTACCTGGATTACTTTTATAATAGGATTTATTTCTGCGGCTATCATTTCCCCGATTTATGAAGAGATCTTTTATCGAGGTTTTCTATACAAATGGATCAGGTTGAAATGGGGAGTTAGAGCGGGTTTGGTGCTCAGTTCTGTCATCTTCATGCTCGTACATATCCCTACTTATAATACACTTCCTGTCGTATTTATAGGTGGTCTTATATTCGCATGGGCATACGAGAAGTCTGGCTCAGTCGTCCCATCCATGATCATTCATGGAACATTTAATGGAATTGCCGTTACGCTTACGGCTTTCGCCTAATTGAAATGCAATTTGTTGAGTTGAGTGAGAATGGTTTTCATTGACGTTTCTCATTTTACCCTTATAATTAAAAGTAGATGAGAATGAGTTTCAATTATAGGGAGAGTTGTATATGGAATTAAGAGAAGCCATTATGAATAGAAGATCCATTCGTTCCTTTAAGAAAGAAGAAGTAGACGTTTCAACTATAGAAGAACTATTAGATATCGCACGATATGCACCGAATCATAAAATGACGCAGCCTTGGCGTTTTGTCGTATTAGATCGTCACGATCAAGCGCCTCTGCAACATCTCATTAAGAGCAAAAAGGCGCTTAAGAAAGGGAAGCCAGTTCCGGAAGAGGAGCCAATTGCTGATGATGCACCGTCTCACATGCTAGCCGTCATTATGAATGTCAATGAAAAAGAGAAAGTCTACCGTGATGATTATGGAGCGGTATCCAGTCTCATTCAGAACTTCTCGTTACTCGCTTGGGAGCGGGGGATAGGAGTCGTTTGGAAAACGCCTGGATTCATGCAAGATGAAGAAATGAAACAACTCCTTGATATAGGTGAGGATGAAGAATTGGTAGGACTTCTCCATATAGGGTATCCAGCTGTCGTACCAAAAATGAAGGAACGAGATCCACTCGATTCAAAACTCCGCTATGGCTTAACTAGGGATTCTGAGTAATCTTTCAGATAGAGGATCGGCTTAATGATTGCAATAGGAAAGCTTGCGCTTGGTTGATCAAGCGCAAGCTTTTTATGTAGTCTGTAGTCATAAATGGCGAATGAAACGTTCAGGTTGATTCAGAAAATCCTTCGTTAATTTAACGTGCTCAATGTCCTCAAATGAAACCTTGTTGAGGTCTCCTTCTTCAATTTGGTAAATGTCAGCGTCAGGTAACGCCATTAACATAGGAGAATGGGTGGCGATGATAAACTGAGCATCTTCTTTTACCATCTCTTTAATCATAGAGATGAGGGATAGTTGCTTTAATGGAGACAACGGGGCCTCTGGCTCATCTAGTATGTATACGCCTCCTGGTTTAAACCTGGCTTGGAAGAGATCCAAAAAGCTCTCACCGTGTGAACGGATCTCTAAGCCCTCTCCGTAAAGTTGCTTGAGCTCATGGATGGTTCTAGCATAGGGGAGCACCTCTAGTGAATACGGATCTTTCTCTTTAATTTCACGTAATTTTTCTTTTGATTCTTCGCGTACTTCTGCTATTCGTTTCGTAAACGAAATGAAATCCTCTGCCCGAAAGAAGAGCCCCTTTTTCGTTCGGACTCTCCACGTTACCTTCATGGCATCTCCTAAAGGTCTCACAGGATCAAGTGAAGGTTCAAGATCAATGGACTCACCACCGATTAGGATGCTCCCAACATTTGTGGCCAGCCCTTCTAGAAATGTGGATTTACCTGTACCATTTTCTCCGACAAGAATCGTAATAGGTTTGTTAAAGGTAAGCTGGTTAAATGTTTCTATGAACGGAAGCGAGAAAGGATACTCGTTCTTCTTTGCTTTTGTCGGGAGTTCTACGGACTTTAGTTGGATCATACGTTCACTCCTTTTTAAACTGTTATCGAATGAAGAAGAAATAGACGCACACAATTCCGATATCAGCCAGAGAGTGGCTGACCATCGTTCCAATCATGGTATTGTACTTGTGCCTCATCCATCCCCAGAATAATCCTGCGATAAATACAGGAACCACAAATAAAAAATTAACCGGCCACTCAAAAATGGGTACAAGGGAAAGGAGGTGGTACAAAGAATAGAAAAAAGCCGTGATGAAAATGGCTCGTCTAAGTCCTTTTCGCTCCACAATTTTAGTGTGCACATACCCGCGCCAATACGTTTCTTCAAGAATAGGGTTAATGATAACCAAGACGAGGACCATCACAATAATGCCTTTGTCTGTAATTCCCCATCTCTCTAAAAGCGATATGGCTTTTTCTTTATTTATAATCCAATCATGAAGAACAGCTACTCCACCGAAGATAGATATAAAGGCAATAATTCCACTAATCAGTCCGATTTTAATGGAGTGGTGCGGCTTATGAAAGCATATCCAGTTCAATGTTTCGCGCCACGTCTTGCGCTTTATAACGAGCCCATCGATTAATGGGACAAGAAGTAACCAACTATAGAAAAGCCAAAAGGTGAGGGGAACGCTTGAGAAAACTTGCAACCCAATAAAGATCATCACCGATGGCCCGTAGTACAACACATACCGCATGCCAATATCCTCCAATCGAACTCTTCTTTAGTGTAACAAAAGATACTCGTCTAGTATTAGGAATAGACGAGCTACTTTAATCTTTTGTTGTCCAAACCTCTCTTATTTTGAGCTTCTTCATATTTTGGTTCAAAAACGGTCACAATAATCTTTGATTCTTGAAGAAGGTGAAAGAATGCAGAAATTATTTTCGGTATTTTTAATCGTAATGTATATAGCGTCTATGCCGATCATGGCAAAGAACAACGCGAAATCGGCTTCTAGCATTAACGAGCCTATCCCAAATTCTTATCGAATGAATATCCCTATCATTCGACAAATGCCTGAACTTCCACGCGGCTGTGAAGTAACGAGTCTTGCCATGGTGCTTCATTCAAAGGGAATTAGGGTAGATAAAATGGACCTAGCAAGAAAAGTGAAGAAGAATCCCGCGATCTACAAAGTTAAAGGTGGAAAAATCTATTTTGGAGATCCAAATGATGGATTTGTAGGAGATATGTATACGTATAAAAACCCAGGGCTAGGAGTGTACCACAAGCCAATACATGAACTGGCAACGTCTTACGTAGGTGACCTTGCCGTTGATTTAACAGGTCAACCGTTTGAAGAGCTTCTTCGTGAAGTTGCAAGAGGTAATCCAGTCTGGGTAATCCAAAATTCCCACTTTAATACCCTTCCACCACAACAGTGGGTGACATGGCATACATCAAACGGTCCCATTCGTGTGACGTACAGGGAGCATTCTGTTGTTATGACAGGTTATGATTCGAAGTACATTTACGTAAATGATCCTCTAACCGGAGAGCAAAATCGTCGTTTGCTTCGATCCTCCTTTATAAAGGGGTGGAAGCAAATGGGCTCCCAGGCGATTACGATTCAAGATGGGAATGAGGAGATATTTAATTTTTGGCAAAGAGGTAATTGAGATGGATGATTTAAGAGTGCTGTACAAGTTTATGGGGAGATTAATATGGAAAAGTGAACTAAGTTTAAGGTGAGAACCCACGAAGCTCTTCGGCTTCGTGGTTTTTTAGTGGGTGGTATTAGAGGTCGGCGGGACCGGCTCATGTTTCGGTTTAATGGCTCAATAGCGTGGGCAACCGGCTCAAGTTAGAGTTATACGGCTCAAGAGGGGAGGAAACCGGCTTAATTTTTCGAATTAATGACTCAAGAGGGGAAAAGAACAGCTCAAGTCCCATTCATAACGGCTCAAGTGGTGAGGGAGTGGCTCAAGAAGAGAGAGGGACGGCTCGAGTTAGAGAAATAACGGCTCAAGTAGGCGGAGCACATGATTGGAGATCAGCGGACCGGCTCATGTTTCGATAAAAGGGCTCAAGATCGTGGGCGACCGGCTCAAGCTGGGAGAGCTCCTATCCCAGCTTGAGCTCTCCACTTGCTAAAACCATCTCATACCCATGATTAAAGAATATCCGAAAAAAGATTACATTACAGAACCCTAACAATTAGAGCATAACTGTACACAATGTTGCGACAATTTGATACACTATATCGAACCGGAATTTTATAATGGGATAGGTGAAACTAGTCGTTGTCCCTTTAAGTAGAGTAACCTAACGAGATGAGGTGGTTCAAAATGAGTATAAAGCCATATTTGTTAACGGATCAGGGGTTTGTGAATCGCGATGAGCTTTATTATCCGTTTGAAGAACGGGGGCTTCAGTTTGGTGATGGTGTTTATGAAGTTATTCGAATTTATAACGGAAACTATTACTTAATTAAAGAGCACGTAGAGCGATTGTTCCGTTCGGCAAAGGCAATCAAGATTAATGTGCCTTACTCGAAAGAAGAAATGTATGAGAAATTAGATGAACTTCTTACAAAAAACAGTGTTGAAACTGATGCCAAAGTATATTTACAATTAACGCGAGGATCAGCTCCTCGTGATCACGCTTTCCCTAAAGATGTTCAGGCGAATTTGTATGCGTATGTGCAGGATCTTCCTAGGAAAGTGGAATCTTTGCAAAACGGTGTGACTACCATCACGCAGCCAGACGTTCGGTGGGATTATTGCTATATTAAAAGTTTAAATCTGTTACCAAACGTTATGGCTAAGCAAGAAGCGACTGAAAAGGGTGCATTTGAAGCCATACTCCACCGGAATAAAAAAGTAACAGAGGGTAGCTCTTCAAATGTATATCTCGTCAAAGATGGAATTGTCTACACGCATCCTGCAACAGAAAATATTCTGCATGGGTGTGTACGTATGCGTGTTGTAGCGTTGACGACTCAACTGGGCTTTCCGTTTATTCAGGCGGCATTTAGTTTAGAGGACATCGCGGAGGCTGATGAATTATTTATTACGAGCAGTACCGCAGAAATAATGCCTGTCGTTAAGGTAGACGATATTCAAGTTGGAACGGGTAAGCCAGGACCTGTAACACAGCAACTTCAACAAGCTTATGAAAAAGACGCTAAAATTCCTCAATCAAATTCAATCTTTCCTCCCGCAGCAGAAGAACGCCCTGTGTCCGGATAGATGAAAAGCATGGTCCCAGTCATTATTGGGACCATGCTTTTTTTGTATAGAATGAATGCCTCTTCTGCACTACGCTTTAGTCAGATGTTAAATACTAGTGAAAATGTATGGATGTTACTCTCCGTTCTTACATACACTGTACTAGTTGTCCATTTTGTACTTCTTGAGTGGAAGTATATATACACATACGAGAGGGGAGAACACGCATCATGAATGCACTAGTACTTAAATTGTTTAACCTGGCTAGTTTTGTTTATTTAATTGTCACTTCGGTTTTCATTGCGGACTTTATGGGTGGGGACATGGAACAAGTCTATGTTATGCCCGCGCCGTATGCCTTTTCGATTTGGGGACTTATTTACTTGTTGCTGCTATGGTTTGTTGTGAAATCTTTTTTTGCAGACGAAGAATTGGATCGAGTCGTGAAGGGCATTGGTCTTTGGTTTCCGATTAGTATGATCTTATCGGGGACATCAGTCGTAGTGGGTACAAACCCTTCGATCCTGTTTATTGCCTTGTCACTACTTACGCTTTGTGTGGTGTATACGATTATTCAAGGGTTAGGTTTATCATCGACTCAATATCGCATTCCCTTCTCAATCTATTTAGGGTGGACATCAATCGCGACCATTGTTGCAGCTTTTGTAGCGGTAAAAGGGAATGGAATTGAGGAGATCCTTTCTATCGGGGAGCTTGGGTGGGCAGTCATTATGCTCACAGCCGGAGGCCTCATTGCACTGGCTTTTCACTTTTTGCAAAAAGATTACTTGTTTCCTCTCGTTTTTGTTTGGGGGTACGTGGCGGTCTATCAATATCAAGACAGTGCTCTTATTAAATTTATTACGGGTGGATTTGCGGCTCTATTGTTGATTGTTCTTTGTGTGAACTGGTTTAAAACAAAAGGGAAATAAAACCCAAAAAACCTGCCCTATATGGAGCAGGTTTTTTGATGTGAAGAATAACTGAATTTATTGTTATGTAGGATCTATATCATAGGCTGGGTGTATTTGAAAATGTGGAGGACGATGCCGATCGTACTTAAGGCAACCCCTATAAAGAATGGCCATGGGTTATCGTGTTTTTGGCGGTCAAACGTGCGGACTGTAATGATGCTATATACTAACGCGGCAATAGGAATAGAGATATAAAATGAGCCAAATAAAAAGCCAATCCCTCCAAAAAACATGGCCAGAATACCCAAGTGGTTTTGTTGTGGGAGACTTTCTAAGTACTCTTGTTCTTCTGGTGAAAGATCTTTCTGAACCACAGGTTTTCTAGGTCTGTAAAGCAAATGTAACGACCTCCCTTAATCCAATTGCTTTTTCTCATTATATGTGAAGGGGAGTTTATTTGTAAAAGATTTTGAAAATAAACGATTACTACTAATCTACATAAACTTCAAGACTTGATTTTATAAAAGAAATCTATTACGATATACACAAGATATATGATTAAAAATTAATAAAACACTATATATTGATATATGAGCGAGTTGCAAGGTGCCTATTCAAGGCTTGAAAGGGAATCTGGTGAAAGCCCAGAACTGTCCCCGCAACTGTAAGTGTGGACGAAATGAGACATTCCACTGTGCGAAATATGCATGGGAAGGGCTCAGAGTAGGACGATGCACGAGTCAGGAGACCTGCCTGCCCTCGCTAAAAGTTTCTTTTTCTTCGGGGATTGAGAAGATGAAACGATAGCCTCAGCCGGATGAGCCTGACGTTGGTTCATCTTGTTGTCCTGTCGTTTGATCCGTTTCTCTTTCCCAAATGGAAGAGGAACGGGTTTTTTTATTTTAGAGGAGGTTATCACATGACAATCGTTCAAAAAAGTACGGGGATTTACGCTGTTTTAGAAGAGGCGCATAAAGAGTATCCACATCTTGAAGTAGAGAGATTAGGTAGGCTTGCCGATCAGTTGATCCAAACCAAAAGGATTGAATCCTATCATCAACTTTACAACGAGTTGATCTTAAAAGGGTTGGACCAAATGGATGAAGAAGAGCCGGATTGGACATTTGTATGTGCGCGAATTTATGCTCACTATTTGTATGAACAAGCTGCTCTTCATCGCCACCATACAAAGGAAGAAGACTATCCCGACTTTTATTCTCTTATTCAGTCGCTACATACAAAAGGTATTTACAGTGAACGTCTGTTAACAAGTTATACGAAAGAAGAGGTTGAACAATTAGGAAGTGAAATCGTTCCAGAGCGTGACACGTTCTTCACCTACATTGGGTTGAAAACACTGGCCGACCGGTACTTGGCAACAGATCATGATGGGCGCTTATACGAGCTTCCACAAGAACGATTTATGATTATTGCGATGACGCTCATGGCGGAAGAAGATACGAATCACCGTCTTCCTCTTGTAAAAGAAGCCTATTGGGCGCTCAGTCATTTGTATATGACCGTGGCGACACCGACGCTTGCTAACGCAGGGAAAAGCTACGGGCAGTTATCGAGTTGCTTTATAGATACAGTCGATGATAGTTTGCAAGGCATATTTGACAGTAATACAGACATTGCCAATCTATCGAAAAGTGGAGGAGGACTAGGTGTTTACCTCGGAAAAATTCGCTCTCGAGGCAGTGATATTAAAGGCTTTAAAGGTGTAAGTTCGGGTGTAATCCCTTGGATGAAGCAGCTGAATAATACGGCCGTAAGTGTCGATCAGCTTGGACAACGCCAGGGTGCCATTGCTGTGTACTTAGATATCTGGCACCGTGATATCTTCTCTTTCCTAGATGCCAAGTTGAATAACGGGGACGACCGTCAGCGTACCCACGATTTATTTACGGGCGTCACATTACCCGATTTATTTATGGAGGCGGTAGAGAACCGGGAAGATTGGTATTTGTTCGACCCTCATGAAGTACGGACGGTGATGGGCTATAGTTTAGAAGACTATTATGATGAAAAAGAAGGTGATGGCAGCTTTCGAGAGAAGTATTGGGATTGTGTGAATGAACCTCGTTTAGAGAAAAAGAAGGTTCCGGCAATCGACATTATGAAACGGATTATGGTCTCACAGCTCGAAACAGGTACACCGTTTATGTTTTACCGTGATGAAGTGAACCGTAAGAATGCCAATAGCCATAAAGGAATGGTGTACTGCACGAATCTATGTACGGAAATTACGCAAAATCAAAGTGCAACAACGGTGAAAGAGCACTACACGGAGGATGGTCAAATTATCACTGTGAAAGATGCTGGGGATTTTGTTGTCTGTAATCTATCGAGTATTAACCTTGGTAAATCTGTCCCAGATGAGGCACTTGAACGCTTGATCCCGATTCAGGTGCGTATGCTCGATAACGTCATCGAGCTGAACAACATCCCTGTCTTACAAGCACAGCTCACGAATCAGCGCTATCGGGGGATTGGACTTGGAACCTTCGGATGGCATCACCTTCTCGCTGTACAAGGGATTCGCTGGGAGTCAGAAGAGGCTGTTCAGTACGCTGACTCGTTATATGAAAAGATTGCGTATCTTACCATTCAAGCCAGTCATGAGCTGGCGCGAGAGAAAGGGGCTTATCCTTACTTTGAAGGGTCGAAGTGGCAAACGGGCGATTACTTTACGGAGCGAGGGTATGACAATGAAGAATGGACGGCTTTAAAGGATGGGGTTCAACAAGATGGCGTACGAAATGGGTATCTGATGGCGGTTGCGCCAAACTCCTCGACTTCTTTAATTGCGGGTAGTACAGCGAGTATTGATCCAATCTTCCAGAAATTTTACTCGGAAGAAAAGAAAGATTATAAGATTCCCGTCACGGCACCTGACTTAACACCGACTACTTATTGGTTTTATAAATCTGCGTACGAAATCGATCAGAAATGGAGCATTCGTCAAAACGCTGCCCGACAGCGTCATATTGACCAATCGATTTCGTTTAATATGTACGTGAAGAACACAGTTCAAGCGAAGGAGCTACTAGACATGCATCTAACAGCTTGGAGAGAGAAATGTAAAACGACGTATTATATGCGTTCGACAAGTACAGAGGATCTTGAAGACTGTGAAAGCTGTTCATCTTAAGGAGGGAAAAAGCATGAAGACTCAATTACAGAAGAGAAACCTATATGACATTGATGCTCCCAATCGTTCAACGGGCATTATAAACGGGAGAAGTTCAAACGTATTAAACTGGGATGATGTACGATTCAGCTGGGCCTATCCAATGTATAAAAATATGCTAGCAAATTTCTGGATCCCAAATGAAATCAATATGGCGAACGACCTGAGGCAATGGGACGAACTGAGTGATCAAGAGCAGGATACGTTCAAGAAGATTATTGGACTTCTAGCCTTTTTGGATTCGATTCAGACTGATTACAGCGGGAAAGTAGCTGATTATTTAACAGACTCCAGTTTAACAGCTCTTATGCAGGTGCTCTCCTTTCAGGAAGTTGTTCATAATCAATCCTATTCCTATGTATTATCTTCACTTGTTGATAAGCAAGAACAAGATGCCATCTTTGAATACTGGAAGCATGATGAAGTCCTGCTAGAAAGAAATGCATTCATTGCAGAAGGGTACAGAGACTTTGTCGAAGAGGAATCGGTTGAGTCATTCTTAAAGTCGATTGTGTATGACGTGGTATTAGAAGGCCTGTTCTTCTATGCAGGGTTCGCTTTCTTTTATAATTTAGCTCGTAATCAAAAGATGGTTTCAACGAGTACGATGATTAATTATATTAACCGAGATGAACAGATCCACGTTAATTTATTTGAGCATATATTTAAAGAAGTGATCGCTGAAAATCCTGAATATAATACCGGTGAATTGATGCAGTTTGTGACGGATACATTTAAAGAAGCTGCCGACCTTGAAATTAAATGGGGGCGCTACATTATCGGTGATGACTTTGAAGGTTTATCGATGCAAGAAGTTGAGGACTATATCAAATTCATGGCCAATAAACGGTGCAAAGAACTCGGTGCCGAGAAACCATTTGATGGCTATTCCAAAAATCCTCTTAAATGGATAAAAGCCTATCAAGACGTCAACAGCGGAAAATCAGACTTCTTCGAACAGAAATCACGCCAGTACACCAAAGTTCACTACCAAGACAACGGATTCGATGACCTCTAACATGGTACACTAAACCATAACAAACAAAACCGTGCCAGACATCCTTTAGCAGAATAAAGGGTGTCTGGCACGCGCTGTTGCTTTAGAGCGATGAAGGGTGTCTGGCACCCTTTCACTCTTTAGTGTTGTGCAGTGATGAGGGGGATGTTTATATGGTGGATGAAAAGTTAAGGGAGATTGAGAGGGAGTATGGGGTGAAGGTGTTGTACGCGTGTGAGGCGGGTAGCCGGGCGTATGGGCTTCAGAACGAAGCGAGTGATTATGATGTGCGATTTATTTATGTACATCCGCTTAATTGGTATGTATCTATTGATCAGAAGCGCGACGTCATTGAAAAGCCGATATCAGAGCAATTGGATGTCAGCGGGTGGGAATTACGAAAGGCGCTCAACCTACTCAGAAAGTCAAATCCTTCGGTTCTTGAGTGGCTTCATTCTGACGTTGTTTATGAGGAGGATGGAGCGTTTATGAATGCATTAAGGGACATCACTCAGAAAGCGTTCAACCAGGTATCTGTTCTGCACCATTATCACAAGATGGCAAAGCGGAATTTGAAAGAACTGGGGCAGGGGGAGGAGGTAGCGGTTAAGAAATATCTCAATGTAGTGCGACCCGTTTTGATGTGTTTCATGATTATGAAATCCGGTCAATTTTTTGGGATTAATATCTGGTACGCTGTGGATACGCTGGCTCACAATAAACGTCTAAACGAAGAATTAAGATCTCTATTAGAAACTAAGGTCCATCGTCCGAGTCAAACAAAGTTGCATCGACTTTGTCATGTAGATGCTTTCATTGAAGAACAAATGGAAGAAATAGAAATCTATTTGCAGAATGCCAAAAGAAGAAGTGTAGATGTTACAAAGGATTTAAATGATCTTTTTAGAAGTACAGTTAAAAAGTATGGACAATAAAAGGCGTAAATGAATGGTGTATCCAGCGTGTGTGTACATAAGTTTAACCCTTCAAAAGCTTGAGTATATGGACTAATACTCAAGCTTTTTTATTTAAAGAACTAATTGAAGGAGAGAATAGAAAGCTTGTCACAAATCAAATAACATTTTTCCGGTAATTGTAAACCAAACATTCTCTACAAATCCAACCAGTATCACGGCTGCAAGGAATGCAAATATGGACAAAACGATTTTACTTCGTTTATTGATCTTTATAAAGGGGTTATATATCCTATCTATTTGATTTATAAAAGGAAAGAAAATTAAGGAAGCAACCATTATAGCTATGACGTCCACCTTATTAAATGGTGGGCTAATGTAATGGTTAAGTAGGACATTTAGTACAAAGCCAACGCTAAAGATAAACATCTGAAATAAAAAGAACTTCTTCATAACATAACCCCGATCTTTTATAGATAGGTTCATTATACATAAATGAAAATTTCCAAAAAACCTCTTTACCTTAACGTGACGTTAAGGTTTACGATAGATTTATAAACAAAAGGGGGAATATGTTTTGAAAATAAAAGAAGCCGCTAATCGTTTAAATACGACGCCGAGAACGATTCGTTTTTATGAAGAAAAGGGATTGATTCAGCCTGACAAAGGAGAGAACGATTATCGCTCATACAATGATCACCATCTATGGAAGCTCCAAACGATCTTGTCATTAAGAGAAGTGGGTATGTCCACGCAGCAAATTAAACACACGCTTCAAAATGAAGAGGAAGTAGAGCGCTATTTAAATGTGCAACGCTCTGCTTTGTATGAACAGTGGCTAGAAATCAAAGATATGATAGGAACAATTGATCAAATGCTAAATAAGAGTACGGGTGAAGGATTTAGTGAAGAAGATATCTTCGCCCTAGCTGATCAGTTGAAGAACGTGAAAGAGAAGCGTAAAGGATGGGAGGATCAATGGGATTTTAACAGCAAGGCGCGTGACTATGATAGGAGTCTGAAGATGAATGGCTATCGTTTTAATGTTCATAAACATTATGAAGAAGCTCTAGCAAAGGCCATTGAGGTTGTCCAACCAAAAGAAGGGGAAAAGGGTGTTGATATTGGCGTTGGCACAGGGAATCTTGGTTCACAGTGTATCCCAAAAGGGGCCTCTATCATAGGTGTGGACCAGTCGGATGAAATGCTTAGCGTGTGCAAAGAAAAACACCCGCAGATCGACGTTCGTCATGGACATTTTCTCGCGCTTCCCGTCATGGAGGGTGAGGTTGATTTCATTACGACGAGTTATGCTCTTCATCATGTGACAGAAGAAGAGAAAGAGCTGGCACTCAGGGAGATGGACCGTATTTTAAAGCCTAATGGACGGATTGCAATTGTGGATCTTATGTTTGCTGATCAACATGATCGCGAACGTGTTATTGGTGATTTCAAAGATGCTGGCAACCAGGAAGCGATTTTTGCTATTGAGGATGAATACTATGCGAATCGATCGAATTTGGTGGCTTGGTTTGAACAGCTTGGGTACAAGGTACACACCCATCCATTTAACGACATTTTGCATATGGTGTACGCAGAAAAACAGTAGCTCCTTACTCTAAAAAACACTCAGACTTTAAAATCTGAGTGTTTTGTGGCTTTGCCATGATATTATTCGCAAAAATCCTCCCCATTCGCCGTTCCCCAATCATGCATCGCATGAAGAATAGGCATTAGCGTGGTCCCTTTATCTGTTAATGTATATTCAACTTTCGGAGGCATTTCATCGTATTGTTTTCGATTAATAAATCCGTCAGTTTCTAGTTCTTTCAGCTGCTGCGTTAACACCTTATGTGACACCCCTGGTAACAAACGTCTGAGCGCATTGTATCGATAAGCCCCTTCTGTTCCGAGATGCCAGAGGATCACCGGCTTCCATTTCCCGCCCATTTTCTTTAATGTATATTGAATCGAACATTTTAATTTTCCGTGTTCATCTGTTAAGAGAGTCTCGTCCATTTGTTGCCCTCCTTTTCTTACTTTTAGGTTAGTCTCTAACCTAAAAGTGCATACTTACATACTGAACTATACTTATATACAATAACAATTGTCAAAAGAAAAACAGGAGGGAAAAGATATGCAACCATATCCAAGAAATTTCTCACACATTGGACTATCCGTACCTAACGTTGATGAAGCGGTTAAATTTTATACAGAGGTATTTGGATGGTATGTCATTATGGAGCCATCTCCGGTTTACAATGACGATACACCAGTAGGCCAAATGTGCCGTGATGTTTTCGGCAATGACTGGGAGGAATTCCGTATTGCCCACTTATCTACAGGAGATCGCATTGGAGTTGAGTTATTCGAATTTGGGAACAATGAAACCCCAGAAGACAATTTCGAGTATTGGAAAACGGGAATCTTCCACTTCTGTATTCAAGACCCTAACATTGAAGACATGGTAGAAAAAATTAAATCCTACGGCGGTAAGCAGCGCATGCCAATCCGTGAATACTACCCAGGCGAGAAGCCTTACAAAATGGTATATGTAGAAGATCCATTTGGAAATGTGTTTGAAATTTATACGCACAGCTACGAGTTAACATACTCTGCTGGTGAATATTAATAGTAACAATATCCCCCTAGTTAAAGACTAGGGGGGTTTTTAGTATGGAAAGGAATTTTTAATCCGTATTAAACTATTCATTGACTCTCACGTTACGTCATAGCTTATTGTTTTTATTAGGAAGGAGGTAACAACCTTGCTAAAAGTAAAAGAGGTTGCAGATCTAACAGGAATTAGTGTGCGTACGCTTCATTATTACGACGAGATTGGCCTTTTGCCCCCTAGTAATACGACAGATGCGAGGTACCGGATTTACTCCGATGCTGATCTTGAAATGCTTCAGCAAATTCTCTTCTTTAAAGAGATGGGCTTTCCGTTAAAGAAGATCAAAGAGATTACCCATTCATCTGACTTTGACCGCATCGAAGCACTTGAGTTGCACCGAAACCTTCTGATTGAAAAGCGAAGTCGGTTGGATCAAATGATTAAGACAGTGGATAAAACAATTCAGCACGCCAAAGGAGACACGACTATGACAAATAAAGAGAGATTTGAGGGATTTGATTTCAGTCAAAATCATTATGAACAAGAAGCAAGAGAGAAGTATGGGGATCAAGCAGTTGATACGTCTAAACAAAACATCAAGAATATGGATCCGGAGAAGATTAAAGAAGAAACGGGTACAATCTATACGAAACTCGCTCAATTACGATATGACGCGCCTGATACAGACGAAGCGCAAAGGGCAATTGGCGAGTGGTATCATTTTCTGAACCGAATTGGTGAATATCCCCTAGAAGCTTTCAGAGGACTGGGGCAATTGTATGTTGATGACGAGCGATTCACTAAAAATATTGATCAGTACGGTGAAGGCCTAGCAGTTTTTATGAAAGATGCCATGGCACATTACGCGGACAGAAATAAGGAATAGAAAAACTGCTTCTCTGTACAGAGGAGCAGTTTTTTAGTCTGAGGAAACCTATGTCGTTTATAATGGAAAAAAGAAACAAAAAGGGCCCGTCTATATCTTGAAGCTTTTGTTAACTTAAGGAGGGGAAGTATGAACATAATGGTTGTTACTGTATTTGTATTCATAATCGTCGGTATGGTCGTTATGGGTAACCTGAAACAAGTAGATAAAGAGCATAAACAAGTGAAAAATAAGGTGGATCGAATAAAGAGGGACGTGGATGTGTCAGAACCTGAGGTAAATGAGGAAATTCGAACGCTCATACAAAATGGCGAAGAGATTAAAGCAGTCAAAAGAGCCCGCCAAGCTTTGGGGTTATCTCTCTTAGAAGGAAAGCGCTACGTAGATGTGTTAAATCGAGAAACAGAATGAAAAAAGATCAGAAGTTTATAGAAATTTTATATTTTGTTTATACATTGTAAATAAGTTCTCCTTAAGCTACTGATAAAACGTTTTGAAAGAATGCACTGCTTATGGAGATGTTGAATAGAGACGGGTGATGGTATGAGTTATACAATTTTATTAGCAGAGGACGATGAGAATATTATTGATGTCTGTAAACGTTATTTAGAGAGAGAAAAGTATTCTGTTGTTGTTGCTAGAGACGGTCAAGAAGCTACAGATAAATGGAAAGAATCGAAACCGGATGCTGTTATTTTAGACATTATGATGCCAGTTAAAAGTGGGCTTGATTTAGCAGAAGAAATCCGATTCGAAGAAGAAACGCCGGTTATTCTATTAACAGCCCTAGGACAAGAAAAAGATCGCCTCGCTGGCTTATCCATTGGTGTGGATGATTATATAACAAAGCCATTCAGCCCTCGTGAACTCGTTTTGAGACTCAAAAATGTCATGCGACGTTATGATCTTCACGGCAAGGATCAGGTTCAGCAATTTGGCTCGGTTACAATTGATGCTACAAAAAGAGCAGTATACAGAGCTAATCAACTGATTGATACAACAGCTAAAGAATTTGATTTGCTTTGGTTTCTTGTTCAACACGAAGCCCAAGTTTTTTCGAGATCGCATCTATTAGAGAGGTTATGGGGATTTGATTATGAAGGAGATACCAACACCATTAACGTCCACATTCGAAAGCTTAGAGAAAAAATAGAAGAGGATCCAGCTAAACCTGTCTATATCAAAACGGTCTGGGGCATTGGTTATAAGTTTGAGAGGCAACCTTTATGAAACTTAGGACCATATTAATCTTTTCAAACTTGTTATCGATCTCGATTATTATCATCTTTTTGCTTATTAGCTATGTGCATATGTTCCTTTCCACAGATGTCATCTTACTATTGTCACTGATTACAATTGGAGCCGGCCTTGTCTCAATTGTTTCACACTTGATTGTGACCCATCCCTTACTAAAAGGGGTGAGAGAACTGTCTGAAACATCTAAAAAGCTAGCAGAAGGTGAGTTTAATACTCATATTGAGGAGTCAGGGCCTAAAGAGTTTAAGGAATTAGCAGCAAGTTATAATCGAATGGCCGATGACTTGAATCAAATGTTCCAAAAAGTAAAAGAGTCAGAAGCATTTAAGCAAGAATTAATCGCTAATATGTCGCATGATCTCAAAACTCCTGTTGCTTCTATTAATTCGTATGTAGAAGCTTTGCAAGATGATGTTTTAGAAGATAAAGAAACAAGAGATGCTTATTTAGCTACCATTCATACTGAAACGCAGCGAGTTTCTCAACTTATTCAAGAATTATTGGAATTATCCCAGTTAGATAAGAATGAAGGAGCTTTAAAAGCGGAATGGATTCATCTGGACCAAGTAGTTATCGAAACCCTAGAGGAGTTTGACATTCTGTTACGAAATAAATCTTTACAACTCGATGTAAACTTAGAGGAAGGATTGAAACCTATTCAAGCCATTCCAAATCAGCTAAAGCGTGTGTTGAGTAATTTGGTTGAAAATTCCATCCGTTATACGCAAGATGGGGATCGTATCACGCTGCACATTTCACAAAGCATGAGTGAAACACGTTTCACACTAGATGATACAGGTCCTGGCATAGAAGAAGATGATCAGCAGCATATATTTGAAAGATTTTATCGGGTAGAGAAATCAAGGAATAAAAGTTACGGTGGTTCTGGTCTTGGACTGGCGATTTGTAAAGAAATCGTTGAGCGCCATGGAGGAGAAATTGGTGTGAAAAGTCAGATCCATGAAGGGGCCACATTTTGGTTCACACTACCATTCAACATGAAGGAGGAAGCAAAAGAATGAAATTAAAGTGGATTCTTTCTGCCGTGGTTGTTGCCGTATTGGGGATTATTTTCATTCCGATGGGTTATAAATATGTGTTTGAACGATCAACAGGAAGCGAAGCGGTAAATGCTGATGAATATGAAGCAGTAGCCACATTCGCAGGCGGTTGTTTCTGGTGTATGGAGCCTCCTTTTGAAGAGTTAAATGGAGTAAGCGAGGCCATTTCGGGTTATACAGGTGGAGATATGGAGAATCCATCCTATAACGATGTATCATCAGGTTCTACCGAGCATATTGAGGCGGTGCAAGTGCATTATGATCCGGATGTCATTAGTTACGAAACCCTTCTTCAAGTCTTTTGGAGGCAAATCGATCCAACTGATGATGGAGGTCAGTTCGTAGATCGAGGATATCAATACACGACAGCGATCTTCTATCATAACGAAGAACAAAAGAAAGCAGCCGAAGCTTCTAAGAAGACGTTAGCGGAATCAGATCGATTTGAGAAAGAGATTGTCACCCCGATCCGTGAAGCAAAAACGTTTTATAAAGCAGAAAATTATCACCAGGATTATTATAAGGAAAATTCCGTTCGTTATAAGATTTACCGAAGTAACTCTGGACGGGATGACTATTTAGAAAATACTTGGGGGGAAGACTTAAAGGTTGAAATCCCAGGTAACTATTCAGATGAAGAGTTAAAAGAAATGCTTACAGATATGCAGTATAAAGTAACTCAGGAAGATGGCACAGAGCCGGCGTTTGATAATGCCTATTGGGATAATAAAGAAGAAGGCATTTATGTGGATATAGTTTCTGGGGAACCATTGTTTAGCTCTAAAGATAAATACAAATCAGGCACAGGATGGCCGAGTTTCACAAAACCGCTAGTCGAAGAAAATGTAATAACCAAACCTGATCCAGGCCTATTTGGAACACGCACTGAAGTTCGAAGCAAACAAGCCGATTCCCACTTAGGGCACGTGTTTGAAGATGGCCCTGAACCAACGGGTCTTCGGTATTGTATGAACTCCGCCGCACTAGAATTTATCCCTAAAGAGGAAATGGAAGAAAAAGGGTACGGAGAATTCTTGGATCAATTTGAAGAATAACATGGATAAGGGGCAGTTGGAGTAGTATTTCGGCTGCTCCTATTTGTTTTGTGGATAGGATTTCTTGGTAAGGATAGAGAAGTTATATAGGTAAGGGGATAGACAACGTAAATGCTTTACGGGGAGTGACAACCCCTCTAGATAAGAAGTAAAAAGGTTTAGAGTTCCGCTAAATAAAGTCTGAATATTCGTTCTTTTCGTCGCCTCTTCATTATATTTATAGAGTAAGAGAATAGAAGGAGGGGAAATAGAAGTTATATTACATCGTTAACGATTAGATGATCGTCCATTGTCTTTTGTCCTGAATGTAGAGTAACAATGAGGGAGGAAAAAGATGAAAAAAGTCGAGATCACTGAGCGTGTGGTAGGGAAAGTGAATGGAGATGGCTTTGAACTGTTTTTTAACAAGGATCGTATTGGTGAAATAACGTTTCGAAATAACAAGAAAGAGTATGTGCTTCGATCCGGATTTGTTGCAGAAGGTCATCGCATATATAAAATGGAAGAAGCAGGTGAGCCTGTCACTCAATTCGTTCATGATTGCGACTTAGGTTGGTGCTAATCTAGTGGGGGCTCTAGCGAACGCTGCAGAGCCCCACTTTATTATGCTCTGATGATGTTTAATAGTTTTGTCCATATAAGCCGCCTTATATGGAACAATCGAAACTGAGAGAGTGTTTCCGTTAACTTTAATCGTGCGTAAGGTGGGCCTGGAAACCACTCGCTTTCCTGTGGGGAGCTGGTGAGCCTGCCCACGGGAGTCTCGCAGTTTCCAGGCCCACCTTTTCCATATTGGGGGATACGGAAACAAGGCAAATGTAGAATCAATTAGGCAACAGCAACACTCAAGCAGCGGGGCCGTTCTACTACTTTAATAAGGGGGTGTCTGGGGAACGGGGAGACTCCTACGGGAGAAAGAGGTCGACGAGACCCCGGAATGAGCAAAGCGAATGAGGAGGCTCGACAGCTCGCCCGTGGAAAGCGAGTCGTTCCCCAGACACCCCTAGCTCTCCATAAACGTAACGGCCTCACACAAAATAAAGTGTCTCAGCTTCGAGTCTTCAAGATTACTTCCTTATTATGAAAACTTTGTTCCATTTAACAAACCTAAATGAAAAAGGAGTCTATTCCATCATGAATACATTACATCATGGATTTTGGACGTATGTCGCATTGCGTAAGAAGAAAGAAGCTGTTCCTTATGCGATTGTAGGGAGTGTGTTTCCTGATCTGATTTACTATATTATGTTCTTTTATATCTTAATCTTTGGCGATATTTTTACTGCTAATGCGATAGAAGAGATGGGGTGGGCTGGGGTTGTGCATGATCTGGCTCATGCTTTATTTGCTCATCCGGTTGTGGAAGTATTAAGACAGGCGGGGCATTCAATCTTTATTTGGGGAATTACGTTTGCTTTGGTTGTTTATTACAAAGGATGGAAGTTGAATAAATGGACCGGTTTTATGTATGGTTGGCTTGGTCATGTTGTTATTGATCTACTTACGCATGTTAATGATGCTATACCTATCTTTTATCCAGTTAGTGATTGGATTATAAGAGGACCGATTTCATACTGGGACAAGCGTCATTATGGGGATATCTTCTCTTTAGTAAACGGAACCCTAATTGGTTTGACTATCATTTATTTGACTATAAAAAAAGTGAACGCTAGTAGAAAGCGTTCACTCTAATACCGAATCTTGTTTTTTGGAAGCTTTAGAGTGACTGAGTCGTTCTACAAAGCCTGTTATCTCATAGAAGTATTGGATAATAGGTCCGAGGAATAAGGCAGTAATGACTGTTCCTAGTCCAACTACATCCCAACCACCTAAATAAAGACCTAGGCCAGCAAGGGCGAATTCAAAGAGAATTCGTACTACTCGTTTCGATTGGTTTGTCTTCTCATTTACAATCATCATGAAGTGATCGACAGGAATATGAGGGAATGGAGCGCGTAAATACATTCCAATTCCAAGCCCCATGAATACGACACCAATAACGAATACACCCCATTGGGCCCACAACACATCAATGCGTGTATTGTTTAATACGTTGTACAACCATAGATTTAACGTCCACCCTCTTAAAAGGATAGGTAATAAGGATTCAAAACGAGGTCGTTTCCCTTCAATCTTGGCATTTACAAGGACAAGGGCTATAAATCCAATGATAAGTAAATAACCAATTTTGATATCAAATCGCTTAGATAAACCAAGTGCTACACTATCCCCGGGGGCTACCCCGACAGCTGAGATCACAAGAAGAGCTAATCCTAGGCTAGAGATTACAATACCGAATAAGTAAAGTGAAAATTGTAACCACTTTTGTTTTGAACCTAGGTAATGATGATACATTTCAGAAAGTTTAGACATGTTGAATCTCCTTTTTTCAGATTCGCCTTTTGAAACGTCTATGGAAAGGGTATACATATCAGTATGAGCAATTGATGATGCTTACTGTACTAAGGATAAAGCAAAATCAGTAAAAATTGAACTCAAATGTATAGATTATCCCTATTATACCCAATGAGACTTTTGTTTAGATAGAGAGAATGATTTTCATTTTAGGGTCTTTCAAATGATTTTGTAAACATATAACGGTTGTCCGGTAAGCGGAGATTGGCAGTTGAACGAAACTATTTTGATGAGGGGGAAAAGGGATGTATCCTCGAAATTATCGTTTTTTAGAACTGGCTAAGGAATTTGTTCAAAATGAGCTTGTATATAGCACATACGCCGTTTTAGTTGGTTCTGTTGCTAGAGGGGAAGCAGATAAATACAGCGACATCAACATTATTTGCTATACAGGCAGAGAGCAGTATTTGGGAGATCGCGTTATTTTTTATAGAGGTGAGTATATTCAACTTCATACAAAATCGATCTTAGAATTTCCAAATAAAGAATTGCTGGCATACAATCCGTGGCATTATCGCTTCCTTAGTGAGTCTATTATTTTAAAGGATACAAATGCAGAGTTGAGCAAATTGCAGAACTGGGCCAAGTCTTATTTTTCTTCGATTAAAGGGGAAAAAGGATCGATCCAGGATGTTGAAAGGTTGATTGAAGGGCGTATAAAATATGCAGAAGACCAAGTTGGAGCAGGACGAGCATTTGGGGCGACGCATGCTGCGCTTGCAGCTTTCACGGAAAGCATGTTATTACATCAATTCATCTATGAGAACAATGTAAGCTTAGGCCATATCGTCACGCACTTAAGGAAACTTGATCGATCGTCTGAGATTATGGATGTATTACCATTTTCTCCTACTTCAACAGTTACCTTTGAGAAAGTAGCTCAAGTGATGACTAAGCTTCGTGAACATCTTCGTAAATCTGGTTTTAATCATGTAGGTGGTTTATCAGAACTTGAAGATGATCTCTGGTCAAGAAAGGCTAGAAGAAAAGCGGAAGAGGGCGACGAAGCAAATGTGTTATGGCATGCTTACAATAAGGCTTTCTCTCTCTTACTTGAAACGTCTCAGGATAAGGAATTTGAAGACTATTTCAGAACATTGCCGTCCCAACTTAAGAGGAGTTTAGAGGATATTGGATTTATTTCCTTACCACCTCAAGATATTGAAGGACTACTAACCTATACAAAATACGTTATAGATGATTCTAAGCACAAGCTTAAATTGGAACAAAAATAAAAGGCCGCTAAAAATGCGGCTTTTGTCATTTTCCTGAGAATGATTTGTTTGAGGGAAAGGTCCGTAGGGAAAACGTTCTTAGTCAGAAGAAAATCTCTTGAAAAGGAGATCATTATGAAACCTCAAATACAACTTACTTTACTCGTCTTACTAGGCATCGCTTTTTTAGGTGTATTTTTACTTCCGCTTAGCTTTATGCTTCAACTGATATTCGCTCTTTTTTACATAGGAGCTATTTTAGTCATATCTTTTTATATAATTTTGGAGCGTAGGTCATCGACAAATACACTTGTGTGGATCCTTTTGATTCTCCTTCTCCCGATAATAGGTTATTTCTTTTACATTTATTCAGGGCAACTTTCAAGACAAGGGATTTTATTCCAGGAAAAGAGAAGGAAAGCTCATGAAGTGTTTGATGAAGAAGAGCCGGAAACAGAGAAGAAGGATATTAAACCATTAAATGGTCCGCAAGAGCGCATTCGTAAAATAGTAGAATCCTATGCACAAACGCCTCTCCGTAATGAGAATCACGTCAAGATTCTAACAAACGGTCAAGAAGCTTTCCCTGAAATCATGGAAAAGCTAAAACAAGCGAAATCATTTATTCATATGGAATACTATCTATTTAACAGTGATGAAACAGGGCGTGAAATAAAAGAAATTTTGAAACAGAAGGCGCAAGAAGGAGTTACTGTTCGTCTTCTTTATGATTCCGCTGGTAGTTTAAAACTAAAGAAAAAAGACGTGAAAGATATGCAGGAAGCAGGGATTGAAGTACATGTGTTTCTGCCAATTGCTAGTGGGCTTGCAACTCAAACATTTAACTTCCGAAACCACCGTAAGATTATCGTCATTGATAATGAAGTTGGATTTGTCGGAGGGATGAACGTCGGGGATGAATACCATGGAATCAGTGAGGAATTTCCAGACTGGCGTGACACACACATGGTCCTACGGGGTGCTGCCATCAAGGACCTACACTTAATCTTTCTTGTTGATTGGTGGTATATCACAGACGAGAACTTGGTGAAACAATATAGTACAGAAGCTATACCAGAACCTGAACAATCTAATACAAATACACAAGTGGTTCCAAGTGGTCCTCATAATGAACACCAGATTATGAGAGATGTGTACACAACGCTGATCCACAGTGCCAAAAAATCTGTAAAAATTGCTACACCTTACTTTGTACCTTCAAGAGAGATTCATACAGCCCTTCGAGTTGCAGCTCAGCAAGGTTTAGATGTGAAATTACTCATTCCAAAACCTTCTGATAACTGGCTTACTTATTATGCTGGTCACTCGTATTTTCCTGAACTGCTTGAAGACGGAATTCAAATTTATTTATATGAGAAGGACTTTATGCACCATAAAATTATGATTATCGATGATGAAACAGCTTCTATCGGTACGGCTAATATGGATTTAAGAAGTTTTTACCTAAACTTTGAAGTTAATCTAATTTTATATGACGGAGAACCAGTCGATAAGTTGATTGAGAATTACTATAAAGACTTAGAAGAGTCTAGTGAAGTGATTTACGATGAATTTGCGAAGCGAAAGACTTCAGAGAAATGGAAAGAAGCCTTCGCCCGACTCTTCGCACCTCTCCTATAGAGAAAAAGAGCATCACATTGCCAGCAGCAATGTGATGCTCTATTATGTGGGAGGTTCGATATTGAGAGTAAGGTGGTTCGGGAAAGCGAGTCGTTCCCCAGACATCCCTACCACTCCATAAACGCAAACGGCCCCACCCAACTTAGGTGTCTCACTTCCCTACAGGTAGTGTGTTACTGCTTTCGGGATGGTTGTACTAAAAACGTTAGTACAAAAAACAATGCAAAGCTTACTAATACAAGTGTTCCTCCTACGATGTAGAAGACGGTTGTGAAGCCTTTGGCAAGTTCTAAAGGGTTAACCATGTACAACCACATACCAAGTGTTAGGCCGGATGTGCCGATTATGGCGGTCCAGGCGTGGGTTTTTGCTAATTTTATAAATCGGGTTTCGAATAGTTGGTAAAAGGCGGACCAGGCAAATAGGGATAGCCACCCTACGACTAAGATGTGAGCGTGAATAGGCCGAAGGGCATACGCGCCTCCTTGTGAACCGGCCATGTGTGAGCCGATGAAGGCTCCGATTAAACCAAATAGGCCTGCGAAACGTAGTAACAATAGACTTATAGAATTCATACACCATTCCTCCATATCATCAATCTTCGTGATTCTAACTTTATCATAGTTGTAAAGTCAGAAAATATGCTAGTCTTAATGTTCAAGAATTCGACAAAGGTTTAATAGCCTAGTCAACCAATTGTGAATGAAAGAAGGGATCGAAAGTGAGTGTGTTTATCCAGGTCGTTTTCCCAGTGCTTCTTGTGTTTTTATGTGGGTTTGGCATTCAGAAGTGGAAGCAGTTAGATATTAAATCAGTATCCACCGTTGCCATTTATATTTTAACGCCGTGCTTAGTGTTTGAGACATTTTATGATGCGAAGCTAAATGGGGAATACATCATTATTGTAGTCTTTTCTGCATGTCTTCTTACGGCTATTATAATCATTAATAAAATCACAAAAGTCATAAAGGGGTATGATCAATCTGTTGAAAGCGGTATGATTTTATCTACTGCATTTATGAATTCAGGGAATTATGGGGCTCCCATTGTTCTGTTTGCGTTTGGTGAGGAAGGGTTTGCTTATTCAGTATCCTTTCTTGTCTTACAAGCCATTATCATGAATTTCTTTGGTGTGTACTACGCGGCAAGGGGACAATCCGGCATGAAGTTAGCTGCACAATCGGTTATGAAAATGCCGGCTACCTATGCGGTCATTATTGCATTACTTATGAATGTATTACATATTCCAATGCCAGAGAACCTTTTTTCCCCGATTCACCTTATTGCTGACGCTGCTATTCCTGGAGTTATGATTGTCTTAGGGATGCAGTTGGCTGATATATCAGTGAAATCGATGGAGTGGGGGAAAGTTAGCTATGCATCAAGTCTTAGGCTTCTGGTTTCACCTCTTATTGCTCTACTTCTAGTATGGCTGATGCCAGTGGATCCTCTGCTTGCTAAAGTGTTAATTGTTTCTGCAGCTATGCCTTCTGCAGCAACCACGACGATGTATGCAGTCGAATTTAATGCCAGGCCAGAACTTGTTTCAAGCATTACGCTTGTGACGACATTAGCGAGTATTGTGACGATTTCAACATTGCTAACATTTATTTCGTAAGTGGTTAAAATGCTCGTTATTTTATATAGTGAATATTATTTAACAATAAATTAGAGAAGCGGTACTGGCTATGAAATGCCAGTGCCGTTTATTATTCTAAAACAATAAAAGGGTTACATTTCTAGCAAAAAAGGGAATGGTCTAGGTAAGAATAAGGAGTGAACTAAAATGTTGATATCTTACGTACCTTTTGATGAGACGAGCGGTTATATAGAAGATGTAGTATCTCTGTCTCTTGAAGTGTGTGAAGGTGAGGAAACAAGTGAGTCTATTCGCTCGCAAATTATAAAGGATGCTTATGAAGAAGGTCATAAAGGTTGGATTGCTTTGTGCAAGGGGAAGGTCGTTGGCTATGCGTATGGCTATCATTGTGTAAAGAAGGACGTGAAACGATCTGATTTAGAACCTGCAGGTGAAAATAGAGCCGAAGGCATTTATGATTGCTTCGAATATGTTGAGTTGACCGTATCTCCGAAATATAAACACGCAGGAATTGACTCCACGTTAGAGAAGCGCTTACTAGATGAAACGTTCGCACATAAAAAAGAAGAATCCGTTTAAGTTGATTACAAGAATGTAAATATATCAACCATGCTATTGCCTCCAAAGATGCTTCCCTATAAAATGAGGGAGATGTTTAGTGAAGGAGGCAATTGTGTGAAGACTTACATAGAAATTTTGCTTGTCGCTTTTCGGTTAGGTTTGACCTCGTTCGGTGGCCCTGTTGCTCACTTGGCGTACTTCCAAGATGAGTATGTGAAAAGACGGAAATGGCTTGATGATAAAAGTTATGCAGACCTTATTGCGTTGTGCCAATTTCTACCTGGTCCTGCTAGTAGTCAGGTAGGCATCTCTATAGGGATGGTTCGTGGTGGGATCTTAGGTGGAATTTGTGCGTGGGTTGGGTTTACCCTTCCGTCTATTGTAGCTCTAATTCTCTTCGCGCTTACCGTTCATTCTTTAGGAATCCAAGACGCTTCCTGGGTGAAAGGGTTAAAAGTCGTTGCCGTAGCAGTAGTGGCTCATGCGATTATGAATATGGGCAAGAAGTTAACACCAGATCGTCCTCGTATTACAATTGCGATCCTAGCAGCGATCGCCCTGTTGTTCTATCAAACTGCTTTATTCCAGATTGTTGTCATTCTAGCTGGTGCAATGAGTGGTATTATTCTTTATCGTCATGCTGAGCTACCTGAAGGACAGGATGTAGGGCTCAGGTTTAAAAAACGAACAGGAATTATATCTCTATCGATTTTTGCAGCCTTGCTTGCTGTTATTCCCATAGTGGCGAATGCTAGTTCTTCCATATATGTGACGATTTTTGATATCTTCTATCGAGTTGGTTCGATTGTATTTGGGGGAGGCCATGTGGTTCTGCCTATGTTAGAAGCTGAAGTTGTCTCAGCACTTATTTCTAAGGACCTATTCTTAGCGGGATACGGGGCAACACAAGCTGTACCTGGACCTATGTTCACGTTCTCAAGTTATATCGGAACAGTGGTAAAAGGGGTTCCAGGCGGGATTGTGGCATCTATAGCGATGTTTCTGCCATCATTCTTGCTGTTGATTGGCGTGCTACCGTTTTGGAACTCACTGCGAAAAGTAAAACGAGTACGTGCGGCCTTGCTAGGTGTAAATGCTGCTGTAGTTGGTCTATTGCTTGCAGCATTCTACGATCCGATTTGGACAAGTGCGATCGAAGCACCTAAAGATGTAGCAGTAAGCCTGGGCTCATTTGCGTTATTATATTTCTGGAAGCGCCCAGCTTGGCTCGTTGTAATCCTAACCGTGCTTGCCTACGTGGCTGTATCGGCGATTGTATAAATATTGTTGAATTGAAAAAGATATGGGGGGACCATATCTTTTTTTGTACACGAAGCTGAGATATTTAAAGTGATGGGCCCCTAATTTAATAAAAAATTATCAGACTTGTCAGATAATTAAAAGGTGTGTTATGATGGGTTCACGATATGAAACCGTTTACAAAAGTGGTGATTAGATCTGATGGAAGAGACCAAATTGCGTAAACAGGCCATGGTATCACTCACGGGAAGAGAGCAACAGTTTTCGAAAGAGAATAACTTCTTGTTTAACTATGGAACACTTGTCCTTACATCACTCGCACTTCTTGTACAACATTATTTCATGTAAATCTACATCGTAATCGTTACCCCCTAAAATGATAGCATAAAAAAGATCCCCTGACGCTCAGCGCCAGGGGATCTTTCATTCTTTTAATGGCCAGATGCTTTGGCATTTGGTTTATCATGAACAGCGAGTTTGTTTACTAAAGTAGAACTTGCGTCATTAAGTCCCATAATTTCCACGTTCGTACCTTGTTCTTGGAATTTCATCACGACTTTATCAATCGCTCCAACCGCTGAATCGTCCCAAACGTGTGTGGCACTGAAGTCAATCGCTACTGTGTCCACTTCTTCTTTATAATCAAAGTAATCGGCGAATTCGGAAATAGATGCGAAGAACATTTGACCTGTTACACGGTACATACGCTTACTATGCTCAGCATCTAATGTTTTCTCAACGTGAATATTAGAGATTTTTGCAACGAAGAAGATTGCACTTAAGATAATACCTGCAAATACACCAAGAGATAGGTTGTGTGTGTAAACAACTGTTCCTACGGTTACAATCATAACAGCTGCGTCAGTAACGGGCATACGATGTAGCTTCGTTAGAGAAGACCAATCGAAAGTACCGATTGATACCATAATCATAACACCTACAAGAGCTGCCATTGGGATTTGCACAAGGATATCTTGTAAAACGAGAATCAGGAATAATAAGAACAAGCCTGCTATTAAAGTGGAAAGTCTTCCACGTCCGCCAGATTTTACGTTAATGACAGATTGGCCAATCATCGCACAGCCGGCCATACCGCCAAAAAATCCAGCAACGACGTTAGAAACACCTTGCCCACGAGCTTCTTTGTTCTTGTCACTCGGCGTGTCTGTCATGTCGTCCACAATTTGAGCTGTTAGTAACGATTCAAGTAGTCCCACAATGGATAATGCAAATGCATATGGGAAAATAATTTGAAGCGTTTCGAAATTCAGTGGAATATCAGGAATTAAAAACATTGGTAGTTCACTTGGTAATGTACCCATGTCTCCAACTGTTCGAACTCCTACGCTTGTTGTTAAAGCAATTACTGTCATAACGATAATGGCAACAAGAGGAGCAGGGATCACAGTCGTAAAGCGTGGTAGGATATAAATAATTGCAAGAGACCCTGCAACCATTAGGTACATCGCCATTCCTTCACCTTCAAAGTGTTGAAGCTGAGCGGTAAAGATCAGAATCCCCAAAGCGTTCACAAACCCGATCATAACTGAACGGGGGATGAACTTCATAAATTTGGCGACCTTCAATACACCAAACAAATACTGCAAAACCCCGGTTAAAATCGTAGCGGCTAATAGATATTCTAAGCCATGATCTTTAACCAGTGTCACCATCAAGAGCGCCATAGCACCTGTGGCCGCTGAGATCATACCAGATCGACCGCCAGTAAAAGCAATGACAACCGCAATACAGAAGGATGCGTACAAGCCGACTTTAGGATCTACACCTGCAATGATAGAGAAGGCAATTGCTTCAGGAATCAGAGCAAGAGCAACAACAATACCAGAAAGTACGTCTCCCTTAATGTTTCCAAACCATTGTTGTTTTAGAGATTGTACGTTCAAATCGACACCTCTTTCTTCAATTTTTAATGTTGGCTTTCGACCGCGCCGAAAGCAATCCGATTGCAACGAGAGTGATTATAACACGAAGGGGGCAAAACAAATAACCCCGTGTAAGCGTTTAATTAAGGTTTTTTCTTCAGATATCTCGTATATGCTTGTCTATAGACCCCCGAACCATAAAAATGACATTTTTTTGTCTGAATATTTAATGGTCCTTTAGAGATTAAAACCGTGGTATGATTAGAAGTGTAGCCATATATTAGGGGGGAGTTTTGTTATGTATCAACGAATACTTCTAGCCACAGATGGATCTGAATCTGCTCTGCGAGCTGCTCATAAAGCTGCACATCTTGCTAAGATTGAAGCATGCGCAAGGGTAACCATCGCCTATGTCGTCGATCCAGCCGCCTCAAAACACGACGTTCTTACAGAAGGAAGCAGCATGAGTCTCCTAGAACAAAAAAGGCACGAACGAGTTAAACCGGTTGAAGGTTTATTCGATCGCAAAGAAGTAAGTTACGATTTTAAGCTGTTAAAAGGTGATCCAGGAACAGAACTTACTCGCGTAGCCAATGAAGAGGAATACGATGTCGTCATCATGGGAAGTCGAGGTCTTAACGCACTTCAGGAAGTCGTTTTGGGTAGTGTTTCTCACAAAGTGACCCTTGGAGCTCAATGTCCGGTGATGATTGTGAAATAATAAATAAGGAAGAAAGTAGTATCAAAAAGGCAGAATCCGTAGCGGGTTCTGCCTTTTTTGTAGGTATAGATTACTTGGAATGACGTAACGGTCAACGGAATGTCGTAAGAGTGGGGAGCAGTGACCAAAGTCATGCGTTGAATGACGAAAGCGTAGTCTGGAGTGACGAAACGGTCAACGGAATGTCGTAAGAGTGGAGAGCAGTGACCAAAGTCATGCGCTGAATGACGAAAGCTTAGGCTGAAGTGACGAAACGGCTATAGGAATGACGTAAAAAAGCACGCAGTTCTAAACTGCGTGCTACTCCACTATCTCTTTATACATCAATTCTTCATCTAAATAGTGACCCTCTTTAAGCTTTATAGCACGTGGTTCGTGTCCGTATTTAGTGAAACCGTATTTTCGATAAAGGTCGATCGCTGGTTGGTTCGTGGCGACAACGCTTAGATGGAGTTGTTCAATATGTAGGGATTGGGCTTTTGCTGTGCAGGAATCTAATAAGGCAGTACCTACACCAAGACCTCTTGTTTGCGGGGATACGTACATGGCTAGTATGTGTCCTTTATGTTTGAACTTTGTGTGGGTTTCTGGGTGAAGGGTAACCACTCCACGAAGATGGCCATCTATAAATGCTCCGTATGTGTGTGTGCTTTGGTTGCTTAATTGATCAGCAGTGCGTTCTACAGGACTTGTCCTTTGCTTCGCTTCATCGTAAGTGGTAATAAAGGCTTCTGGGTTTGTGAGTAGAGATTCAAGGCGTAGGTTCCAATAAATTTCTGCGTCAATGGAGCCTAGTCGTTTAATGTCCATATCATACCTCCTCATTAGTAGCAGTTGATCTTATTATACTGTTTTTATTCGAGTGGCGAAATACCAATATAATTTATTCCTTATAAGCCCCCTTATACGGAAGACTTGAAACTGAGATATTTCCTATTTTGTGATAGATAGAGACGTTTCCGTAAGCTTGATTAGAGCGTAAGGTGGGCCTGGAAATCACTCGCTTTCCGCGGGCGAGCTGTCGAGCCTCCTCGGGAAAACCACCCTGCGGGGTCTCGTCGACCTCTTTCTCCCGCAGGAGTCTCGCAATTTCCAGGTCCACCTTCGCCAAATAGGGAGATACGGAAACGCGCTATATTTGTGAAGTAGGGGGCTTAAGAGCAACTTGTATAAGCGGTCCGTTCACCTAATTAATGTCAGGGTAGGCTTGGGGACTGCGAGACTCCCGCGGGAAGAGGAGCCTAGGGGAGACCCCGCAAAGCGCGGAGCGATTGAGGAGGCTTCCCAGCTCCCCGCAGGAAAGCGAGTTGTCCCCAAGCCTGCCCAATCACTCTGCTTGGCAACGGACCTAACCTGACCCAGTGTCTCAGCTTCGAGTCTTCAACAACCCTGCCCTATTCTTAAACACTTTGTTAGATGGAATTGCTTTTTTGGGGTGAGGGAACTTAAAAAGAAAATAGCACCTGGCCAATGCCAGGTGCTTATTGTATATGGTGAAATTCATTTTTAGCGAAAGAGCGTAACAAGCGTTGGGATAGGTAAATGGCGATGGATATTCCTAATAGAAGCAATCCCATGGTGGTTGCTACGCTTGTAAAAGGGAGTTTCCATACGACCACCAAAAATATTCCAAAACCGCATGCTTGTATTAGCATACTCTGTAGTGGTACAAATCTTGCTTTGAATACTTGTTGTTCATCGCTCCAATTAAGCTTAGGCTGTTTAGCGTCTAGGTACACACCAAACAGGTTAGAGAACCAGCTCGTTCCTAAGGCTAAACATAACCACAGGATTATATAAATCCAAGGAATGTTAATGACAAAGGCGAATACGGCCATAAGAATAATGAGTGAGATCCCTTGAATGAGGAAGGCGGAAAATGCCTTGCTGAAAAGAATGGTTTTCGGGTGAACGGGCATGTATAAGTTTGTAAACCAACTTCGACCTTCGCGTGAGATGGCAGTTGTAGCCGTTGGGTTGGTTCCAAGTACAAATAAAGTAAATCCAATCATACCTATTAATATATATTTTCCATCAACGGAACCAATTTCAGCGGTGAGTTCTGAAATTCCATTATCGAGAAAAAGCATGATGGCTAAAAAAATCGGCGCAAACAAATTTTGAACAACGCAATTAATAAAGAAAGAGGGGGTACGAAAAACAAGTTTAACCTCTTTCCTTGTATAGCTCCAAAATGGTGAGAGATTCTTGTTACTTGAATGAATATCAACCGATTTCCGGCTCTTGCTTCCTCCTGAGACTCCTCTAACACCATGGTAGTAAAGCTTCTGTCCGGCTAGTAAGAAGATAGTTACGCTCACCAATGTAATCAGGATAAATCCGATGAAAGCGAGTAGAGATTGCCACAAAGGGAGTTGACCATTTAGCGCTTCTGTAGCTAAGAAGACATTTGGCAGAAATTTAGTGGTATTCCATAACACATGTTCTTGCTCTGCTAGCCACTTTCCGGCATCTTGAGAAACATTGCCTGCATCTTGGTTAAGTCGAATAACCACATTAACTCCAACAATAAACACTAGCGAGAAAACACCGGCAAATACTTTAGTGCGATCTTTATTCTTTGCAATATTGGCATAACGCATAACAATCATCATGAGTAAGCTAGCAAAGATAAAAGGAACAATCGGGAATAAAAGCAACGTTATCAAGGCAGTTAAGTAATAACCGATTGAAGCACCTGAATACATACCATATAGCAAAAACACAGGTCCAAGGCCAAATAATGTAAAACCATATACTGATACAAGAGGCCCGATTGATTTCCCTAATATGATTTGATAAGGGTGCAAAGGGAGTGGAATGTAAGTTTCGATGTCATCAGAGAAATAAAAGGATGTCAGAATTGAAGGAAGACTAGTAAACAGTAATAAAATGCTGACAAGTAATAGAGCGATAGCTATGATCATGTTGGATAGTCCCGCTGGCGATAATATCGTGTGAAGACCAGCAATAATACTATCTAAAAACCAAAACCAAATGACCAACATTATTAACGTCAGGGCGCTAATGATGGCTGCGTTCACTTTCTGACCGCTACTCTTACTAGACCAAGAGAAATGCATCTTCATCATGATCTTACTAAGTTGGATCATTTTATTCATGTTCAGTCAGCTCCAAGAAAATGTGTTCAAGCGTCTCATCTGACTGGTATTTCTCTCGCATAGCATCCATTGTGCCGTAAAATTGAAGTGTACCATCTTGTATAATCGCAACTTCATCACACAGCTGTTCGACAACTTCGAGAACGTGAGTAGAGAAAAACACCGTTTTGCCTTTTGCTGCATGCTCGCGCATCATTTCCTTTACAGCATAAGATGACTTGGGATCGAGTCCTGTAAGAGGTTCATCAAGTATCCATACATCAGGATCGTGAAGGAGGACACCTGTAATAACAATCTTCTGGCGCATCCCATGGGAATAGGTTTGTATGGTGTCATTTAAGACATCATAAATCCCGAAGGTTTTCGTCATCCGCTCAATTTTCTCTTGGCTTATATGTTTTGGAACTTCATACATATCTCCTATGAATTGAAGGTATTCTATTCCTTTTAACCGCAAGAATTGGTCGGGATGGTCTGGCACGTAGCCGAAGGAGCGCTTAGCTTCAATTGGATTTTCTGAAATATTATGTCCATTGATTGTAATGGATCCTTCATCAATCGGAAGAATGCCTGTAATCATTTTGATTGTTGTTGATTTCCCTGCTCCGTTAGGTCCTAGAAAACCAATGATCTTTCCGTCTGGAATGGAAAGATCAAGTTGGCTAACGGCGGTTTTATTTTGATTATACTTTTTAGTAACCTGATTGATTTCAATCATAAAGCCCCACCTTTATAAACTATTACTCGTACATACGAATGAGTGAAGATAATGTTTCGTAATTTATCATAGCAGATAAAGAGGAGGGCTTACTATTAAAGGTTAAATTATTGGTTAAGTGAAAGCTCCGTCATTTCTAGTGTATCTACTGTTGCTTCCTGGTCTCCTGGGGTAATCCGGTAAGCAGCTGCTTCTGGTCGTGATGCAATGGCAACATGGATATCGCTTCCTACAAAATGAATGGCAGCTCCATCATCTAGAGCAAATCCTGTTAGAATATGCTTTTCTTGAATAAAATCGAGATAGTTTTCTTTCCATTTTGGATCTCCGTTATAGTGAGGGCACAGACTCCCGGGTAAGAAATCGAGTCCTTTAACTGTACTCATTCCACCTGGTGTGGAGTCTGAAAGTCCTTCATTAAACCAACATATGGCTCCCGCGCTTAGACCAGCTAGAATGATGTCGTCATTCCAAGCTTTCTCCAAAATTTTATCGAGTTCCCATTCTTTCCAAAGGGCTAGCATGTTTCGCGTATTTCCACCACCTACATAAATGATGTCCTGTGATAGGAGAAATGCCTCATAGTCCGTTACTTCTGGTTTAAGTAAAGATAAATGAGTCGGTTCGCACTCTTCTTGGTTAAAGAAATCATAAAACTTTTGGATATACGCTTCGTCATCTCCGCTCGCCGTTGCTAAAAAGCAAATCTTCGGGCGAAGTTGTTCAGATTGATTTAAAATATATCGGTCTAGCAGGGGGTTACCGTCTTCTGCAGAAAATCCGCCACCGCCCATAGCAATTATATTCATGTTACTTTCCTCCTCTTCGAAGTTCGTGTTTACTACCTTAAATGTTATAATATTAAGAAAAATACTATATGAAGTTCCCTATCTAGTGCAAGCTATATTATTTAATTCTTTTAATCGGTTAACGTTTAAGCTTGTTATTTATTCAAGTACATGTGAATGTTTTTCTCAAGTTTGAGTCTTCTAATTAAGAAGGCTTATAGGCTGGGACCCACATGAATAGAATCTAATTCAAGTAGAAAGGAGAACGATTATGAGATTAATGTCGATCTGTCCGAGTAATACAGAACTTCTTGCTTACCTTGGATTGACCGATCAGTTGGTCGGTGTGGATCAATATTCTGATTGGCCTGAGGGGGTGAGTGAGTTGCCACAACTTGGTCCTGATTTATCGATTGATATGGATCATGTCGAAAGCTTACAACCTGATTTGGTGATTGCTTCTTTAAGTGTGCCAGGAATGGAGCGGAACATTGAAGAGTTAGAAAGGCGGAACGTACCCTATATTATTCTTAATCCAAATTCTCTTGAAGAGATAGCAGAGGATTTGATTAAGGTTGGGGCTCATACGCAAACAGAACAAAGAGCTAAAGAAGTGGTTCATGCTTACCGCACAATCATTGCGCAATACCAACAGTTAACAGACACAATTAAGGATAAACCAACACTATATTGGGAATGGTGGCCGAAGCCTATCTTCTCACCAGGGGGACCAAATTGGTTAACAAAGATCAGTGAATTAGCCGGGGGACAAAATGTATTTTCTCATGAAAAGGAAGCAAGCGTGAAGCGATCGTGGGAAGATGTACGAATGATTGATCCAGAGGTTATATGTATGGCTTGGGTGGGAGTGAAAGAAGAAAAAATGAAGCCAGAGGCTATTCGTAAACGCCCAGGATGGGAAGAGGTGCAAGCTGTAAAAATGAATCGGATTTTTGTGCTGCAAGAAGCATTATACTGTCGCCCGTCTCCTCGTTTGCTATGGGGATTACAGAAATTAGCGTATCTTCTTCATCCAGAAGTGTATCCAGTTCCTGATGATAAAGATCCGTTGCTGAAGATTTTGGTGAATCGTTAAAGGAGAGGTTCTATAATTGAGCATGGGAGAGGGAGTGGGAGAATGGGGCGAGAAGTTGTTATTGTCGAGGCTGTTAGAACACCAGTAGGAAAGAGGAAAGGTGTTTTTCGAGAGGTACACCCTGTTCATATGGCGAGTACCCTATTACATGAACTTGTTCAACGAGCGGGTGTTAATAAAGAACATATTGAGGATATTGTGATGGGATGTGTATCCCCGATTGGGGAGCAGGGATATAACATTGGCCGTCTGGCGGGGCTAGAAGCAGGCTTTCCTGTAGAAGTTCCGGGGGTGCAATTAAACCGAATGTGCGGATCGGGTCAGCAAGCAATTCATTTCGCAGCTCAAGAAATCTTGGCTGGGGATATGGATGTCACGATTGGAGCAGGGGTTGAAAATATGTCGAAGGTTCCTATTTTAAGTGATGGGGATGAACGAACGATTCCTGACTCTCTACAAGATAAATTTGAATTTATTCATCAAGGCCTTTCAGCTGAGCGGATCGCCATGAAATATGGTTTCACAAGAGAGCAGTTAGATGAATACGCCTATGAAAGCCATCAGCGTGCGATTCATGCGATCGATTCTGGCATATTTGATAGGGAGATGATGCCTTTAAACGGATTATCGAGGGAAGGGGAATCGATACTAGTCCAGCAGGATGAGGGCCCTCGTAGAGGTACATCAATCTCAAAGCTTCAAAAGCTGCAACCAGTCTTTAAAGATGATGGACGGATTACAGCAGGAAATGCAAGCCAGATGAGTGACGGGGCAGCAGCAGTTCTATTGATGAATAAAGACAAGGCCAATGAGCTAGGTTTAAAAGCAAGGGCTCGGATTGTTAAGCGAGTTGTAGTCGGGTCTGATCCGACGATGATGTTAGATGGGGTTATTCCTGCTACCAAGAAGGTTCTCCTTCAAGCTGGACTAACGATCGATGATATTGATTTGGTAGAGATCAACGAAGCGTTTGCACCTGTTGTCCTTGCATGGCAAGAAGAGTTACAAGCAGATTTAAAAAAGGTTAACGTCAATGGGGGAGCAATCGCATTAGGCCATCCTCTTGGTGCAACCGGTGCGAAACTTATGACTACGCTTCTTCATGAGTTAGAACGTAGAAATGGTCGTTTCGGACTCTTAACGATCTGCATAGGACACGGTATGGCAACCGCTGCTATTATTGAACGGTTATAATGGTTATGGTGTTCGTTATTCGTAATCCCAGAGATTTCACATAAAAAAACCTGCCAATTCGGCAGGTTTTTTGCTTATTGTTCTAGGGCATCTGTGCAAAGGGCAGATAGAATGGTTTGCTTAAATTGAGGGGTTCGCTCTCGTAAATCTTTAACACTATATATCCCTGTATAGTATTGAACAACTAATCCGTCGACGAACGCTACTAGAAAAGATGCGCCGAGGTTATGGTGAATCATAGGATACTTATTGTCTTGGTCGAGTTCAGTCAATTTAGATTGAAGGTGATCGACCATCTCGTTAAAAGCTCCTGCAAAAGTAGTTTGATAAACCTTACCTTGGGTGTAACGGCTCATTACGGATTTAATCATATCAATGTTCCGGTCATTATAGTCCCAAGAATCGTATAAGAATTGCTCAATAAAGTCTTCGACGTTTTCACATTGGTTATTGTTTAACGCGTGGATATAGTCGTCCTCTAGTTGTTTTAATAGATCATCCATATTTTCATGAGAAATTCGGTGTTCCATGTATAGCCCTCCTTGAGTCTGATGGAGAGAAGATACCCGGAAGTATTGAGAAAGAAACGTAACTTTCATTATCCTACTTCTCATATCCCTTGATCTGGATTATAATGGTTTAAATTTGAAAGGTGAAGAGGGATGAACGTGCAGGCAAATTCAAAGGTTGTAGAAAGGACTAATGCGGGAATTAGCCATTCTTTAAAAAGGGGGGCAATGGCTGGGCTTCCGATAATGTTTGGGTATCTTCCGATTGCAATAACATATGGTGTGTTAGCAAGTGAAGCAGGTTTAAATCTTTTTGAGATTACGATGATGAGTGTGATGGTTTTTGCAGGGGCAAGCCAGTTTGTAGCGACCAATATGATTTTAACTAGTGTAAGTGCAATTGAGATTATACTAGCTACCTTTGTTCTTAACTTCCGTCATTTTGTGATGAGCTTTTCATTTATGAATCAAATTCGCATGTTTTCACTTAAATGGAAAATCCCCCTTTCGTTAGGGTTAACAGATGAAACTTTTGCTGTTGGTTCATTGCATAAGAAAGAGTCCAAAGGTTCTTATGGAGGTTGGTTTTATGCGGCAATGATTCTAGTATCTTATTCTTCATGGGTTGGAGGTTCATTTCTGGGGGGGGTTCTTGGAGAGGTGATCCCAACGGCTTTAAGCCAAAGTATGGTCGTGGCCTTGTATGCGATGTTTATTGCTCTTTTGGTACCATCTATCAGAAGGGAATGGAAGATTGGGATTATTGCTATTATTAGTATGGGTGTAAATTATATACTATCAGCTTTAGGGGTTAGTAATGGATGGTCCATAGTTGTAGCGACTCTTGTCGGTGGAGCGAGTGGTATTGGATTGTTAAAGGAGGAAGAAGCATGATGTTGGTTATCATTGGTATGGCGATTGTTACAATGGTTCCTCGTCTATTGCCTGCGTTTGTTGTAGATCGATGGACGTTCCCTAACTGGGTTTCCCGTTGGCTTAATGCGATTCCATACGCTGCCCTTGGAGCTCTTATTTTTCCTGGTATTACTACTGTCATTGAGGGGGAGCCTCACATTGGCCTCCTAGCAGGCGGTGTAGCAATAGCGCTTGCGTTCTTTGGTGCACACACCATTCTAACCGTGTTGGCGGCGATTGGAACGGTATATGTCCTCACCATTATATAAAAGGCTTCTGTCACGCTGTAGGGCTATGAGCATATAGTATAGTGAGCTTATTACGGAAGGAGCCAGACAGCATGGATTATAGACAGAATAATGGGTTAAGTTGGCTTGTGGGTCAATTACTCCCAGGTCAAGGCGGATTCGGCGGTGGTTTTGGTGGGGGATATCCTCAACAACAGCCACCATTTGGTCCACCACCTGGTCAAGGAGGAGGCGGTCAGCCACCATTTGGTCCACCACCTGGTCAAGGAGGAGGCGGTCAACCGCCATTTGGCCCACCACCAGGTCAGGGTCAGGGACAGTTTAATGGTTACGGAGGTCAGCCGAGTGTCTTTGCAGTAGACCCAGGCTCGTTTTATGGGTGTTTGTACCGTTACACACGTGTTCGTCTAAATAATGGGAGAAGGTTCTGGTACTATCCAACCTACATCGGAAGAACGTCTGTTGGAGGGTATCGCTGGCGTTCAAAACAAAATCGTTGGGTATATTTTGTTATTGATACGGACCGCATTGCCTCATTCTCTTGCTCATAAAATAAAAAAACGTCATCGAAAGGTGGCGTTTTTCTATACATAATAACAAATACCGAATACAATAAAAGTAAGCGCTTGCAAATGTTTGATCAGGGGAGGGGAAGCAGTTGTATACAATTCGAAGAGCGACCCGGGAAGACGCTAGAGCAATAGCTTATGTTCATGTGGAAAGTTGGAGAACGACCTATAAACCGCTTCTCGAAGAAGAGGATATTCAGAGTTTAACACTTGAGAACCGCATAACGTTATGGGAAACAATCTTAAAAACTCCTATTAACAACCAAACCATTTTTGTGGCCACTGATAAAATGGATCGTGTGGTAGGATTTATATCTGGTGGAAAAGAACGTACAAAAGTATACGGATATGATGGAGAGATCTATGCAATTTATTTACTAGATGAAGTGAGGAAGAAAGGGCTTGGTACAGAATTATTAAAAGCGTTCACGAATGATATGGCTCAAAAAGGATACGGGTCGATATTAGTTTGGGTGCTAACGCGTAATCCGAATAAGCGATTTTATGAACGGTACGGAGCTATTGCGGTAGAAGCAGAGAATATAACGATTGGGAAAGGTACTTACGAAGAAACAGCGTACGGATGGAAACACCTCGATCACTTGCTTGAGACGTTACCCGCTTCCTCCTAATAAGATTATTGAGCGTGACAAACGAGTTTGGTCATGCATACGTTAAAAGAGCTTGGGATATCCCAAGCTCTTTTGAATACGAATAAAAAATAATGAAAACGTCCAAAGGGAATTTTAGATCGAATGGATGGGTGTAAGCTTCTATAAATGTAGATGTCTATTTTTCTTCTTCGTGATACGGCTCAATGTGAATATGTGCATAATGAATACCATGTTCATCAGCTAATGAGTTTTCAAGGCGATCTGTAATATCATGACCTTCTTGAACACTTAGCTGTGGATCGACTAAAATCGTTGCATCAACAAGCACTTGGTTTCCATGTAAGCGTGCTTTGACATCTTCTACGACTTTTACCTCGGTATCTTGCTTGAGTGTATCTTTTACTTGATCAAGAAGTTCCTCATCAACACCGTCTGTCAACGTATGGGAAGCATCACGGAATATTTCATAAGCGGTTTTGCAAATAATGAGTCCTACGAAGAAACCAGCTACTGGATCCAGCCAATAGGCTCCAAATTGTGCACCAATAATACCGATGAAAGCACCTATACTAACAAGGGCGTCGGATCGGTTGTCTTGAGCTGCTGCATAGAGGGAATGACTATTAATCCGTTTAGATAAGCGTAGGTTATAGCGATAGACACCGTACATCACCACAGCTGCACCAGCTGCAGTCCAAGCGGTAAGTAAACTGGGTTGTTCGTCGTGACCGGCAACTATTTGTTGAATGGTTTCGTATATAACTTGTAGGCCGACTGTCATCATTATGAAAGCGGCAATGAGTGAGCCGATTGTTTCGGCGCGGAAATGTCCGTAGTGGTGGTCTTTGTCAGGTGGCTTTCTGGAGATTCGTAACCCGATTAAGACGGCTAAAGATGCAATGACATCTGTTACGTTGTTCAAACCATCTGCGCGTAATGCTTCAGATTGACCGACTGAAGCAATAATTAACTTTGTAGCAGACAATATGAGATAAGCACATATGCTAATCCATGCACCCTGCTCACCTTTTTTTAGGTTCTCATATTCATTCATAAATTGATCCTCCGTTCCCTTTCAATAAACCTTATATAGCTTACCAAAAGGGGTTCATATGAGTCTAGAGAAAAAAACGTTGCTATCTTCACTTCTATTGTCACCATAAAATAATGTTTCCTTAACCCAATATTATATCCTGAATCAAACAATGGGTAAAAAGGCCTGATTTTTGTCATATTTGTAATCAAAATGTCGAATAGGGGATTAATCTACTCTCAAAAGGGTACCTGCTTATTAAGATATTATTTATATGTTTTAGATAACAGAAACAAGATCGGTAAACCGCAGATTCGGCTTTTGGAAATTTCAATGACAAAGGAGTGAGGCTATTGGTTAAGGAAACGGTAATCATTGAAGGCTCTGTACGTGGTATGAAGTTCTCAAAGCCTGTGTTATTGCAGTACAATCCTGCTGAGGAGAACATAGAAGAGGCTATTATTAAATTTTTTAACAGTAGTGCCCAATCATTCGAAGAACTAGCCGTGCAACGTGGTTGGAGAGATTCATACTGGACGTTCCCACAATATTACGAACTCGTCATTTAATACATTATTAAGTAAAGGCAACCCTAATAGGGTTGCCTTTACTTATGCTTGTTTTTTAACTCACGCTAATTTTTGATTCTTCCATTGCATTAGTTAGAGGAACGTTTCCGTTAGCTTAAATGGAGCGTAAGGCGGGCCTGGAAACCACTCGCTTTCCTGTGGGGAGCTGGTGAGCCTCCTCAACCGGCAAAGCCGGTCTCCGGGGTCTCACCTAGGCTCTTCTGCCCACGGGAGTCTCGCAGTTTCCAGGCCCGCCTTTGCCAAATAGGGTGAGACGGAAACGTGCCATATTTGGGTGATAGAGGCTTATGAACATCTATAGTAAGCGGGGGCCGTTCAACTAATTAAAGTCAGGGCAGGATAGGGGACTGCGAGACTCCCGCGGGGGAAGGAGCCTATCTAGTTCCGTAGTGGAGGACCTAGCGAGATAAGCCATCTTTTTTACAAAGGCTAATCGCCTTTTCCAAAAAGCTGACTTATCCGTACGGTCCTAGGCACCACTCCTGCACTTTAAATCTAGGGAAGACCCCACAGAGAGCGAAAGCGATCGAGGAGGCTTCCCAGCTCCCCGCAGGAAAGCGAGTTGTCCCCTATCCTGCCCTATCCGCCACATATGGGAACGGCCTAATCTTACTAGGGTATCTAGTAAAAAAAATATCTCGATATTGAAACTCTTTGTTTTGAAGTAAGTGTGTGGTGGGTATATACTATAGGTATCCCAATTATTTCATGATGTGGAAATGATGGGTAGACTATACTGATTGGATAAAAGGAGAGATAAGTTTGACAAACATTGCAGTGATCTACTACAGTTCGACCGGTACGAATTACAAATTAGCTAAGTGGGCTGAAGAGGCAGCTAAGGAAGCTGGTGCTGAGGTGAAGCTTGTTCGTGTTGCAGAAACGGCACCTGAAGAAGCGATTGCTCAAAACCCAGCTTGGAAGCAGCATATAGAAGAAACGAAAGATGTACCTGTCGCTTCAAATGATGATCTTGAATGGGCTGATGGTTTTATTTTTAGTGTACCAACTCGCTTTGGTAACGTTCCAGCTCAAGTGAAATCATTTTTAGATGCAACAGGTGGCCTATGGTTTAACGGGAAACTTGTCAACAAAGTAGTAAGTGCAATGTCTTCCGCTCAAAACCCTCATGGCGGTCAAGAGCAAACAATCACAAATCTTTACACCACGATGTTTCACTGGGGAGCGATTGTAGCTGCACCAGGTTACTCAGATCAGTCTGTCTTTGCGAGTGGCGGAAATCCTTACGGGACTTCCGTAACCGTTGATGGGGATGGCAATATGCAAGAAGATGTAGAAGCGGCTGTAAAACACCAAGCGAAACGCACGGTTGATATTGCGAGCCGTATTCATGGTAAATAAATGAAGCATGCTAGGCCATCCCCTGAGGGTGGTCTTTTTTACATATAATCGCTTACTTTTCCAAAGTAAACATTTCCTCTGTATTGGGGTAAATTACTATTAAATTGAATCCATATAGGAGCTTCAGAGAGGAGTGGATTCATTTCTACTAACCACCGTTCTCCGTAAAAGATCCCTTTAAGAGCCGTCCCCATCTCGCGCATAAAAATTTGATAACGAATGTCTTGTTGAGTTTCTGGAAAGGCTTTTGTCCCCACTAATACGCTTCCTTGAAATAGTACAGAGGTGTTTGGCTGTAATGACCACCAGCCAAACACCTCGTCACGCATTTCGTTGGTCTGATCGACTGCTAGTTCCTTTGAAATTGTCAGAAATAAATCGCCTGTTTGATCCGAGTGGGTGAGTGTGTAAGTGCGTTCAGAAAATGGTGTGAAGTGGGCGATATCAGGCCGATACTGAGTGTAAACTTTGTAAGGAGAGAAACTCATTTATTGTCCCCCTATTCTTTGAGTTGGAATGATTTGAAAGATTGATGTACATTATCTTATTCACGTTACTGTAATAGGGAACAATTTAGAGTGAAAACATACGTATTTCAAAGGTTTAATAGAGAAAATCGTGGGGAAAATAGAATTAATAGTTATTTTATCAGAAAATTGTTTCAATTTAGAAAGATCTATCATATACTACTTAAAAGGGGGAGAGTTCCATGAGAAAGGAAAAAGTGTCGTACGCCCTAACTTGGTTCCCGATGAAAGATCGAGATGTGATTCATGCCAAACGTGATGTGCCTTACGAGATTAGATTAGCAAGCACTTTAGTATTAGATGAGCTTTGCTACAAGTGGAACAAATCAAACCTGGAATCTCAAATCAACGAAGCAATTGACCAAGGTGATCATGAACGACTCGTTGAATTAAGTGAACTCTACAGACCATACACATATGAATAATCATGTATACATGCGAAAAGCGCTTAGAGTTTGGTTCAAACTCTAAGCGCTTTCTTTTGTAGAATATAAACGTTTACTCAGGGTAGAGGTTCCCTTCTTGATCTAGAAGAGCTTTGAAAGAAATGGAATTCAAGTAATTATATTGAGCTTCCTTTTCTTGTGCTGAATATGGACTGATTTGATCGTTCTTTATGACGAAAGGGTGAAACCTCATGGATACACGTTCCTCTTTAAGGGTCACTTCAAGAACTCCTGTTTCTGCTGTTTTCCCAGTTACATAGTTTGGGAACAGGAAATTCCCTAGTGAGTAGGCGATCGGTTTTCCGTTATACACCTCAAAACCTTGGAGTACGTGAGGGTGTGAACCAATTACGGCATCCACTCCATGGTCAACCAACGTGTGAGCAATGTGGGTTTGGTCTTTGTTCGGTAAATGAACCTTCTCATCACCCCAATGGTAATAGACGAGCACATAATCGACTTCTTTTTTCACTTTATCTACGATAGAGAGCACTCGATCAAGTTGATACCCGCTTGCGACCCCGGGAGTATGCTTCCCTGCATACCAGCTTAGGTCAGGTAAAACTTCAGAAAAGGCTAATACGGCAATGGTTTGATTCTTTATTGAGATTCGCTGCTCCTGATAAGCTTCTTTTTGATTGTGACCAGCGCCTATGTAATCGATGTTTTTATCTTCTAGTGCTTTGAAGGTATCTAAAAGTCCTTGTACGTTATAATCCAGTGTATGATTGTTCGCAAGGCTAACCAGATCGACTCCTGCATGTGATAACCCATCTAACAGAAGAGGAGAAGCTTTGAAATTATACAACTTCGGGAAAGGGGTTGTTGCACTTGTGATAGGTGTTTCTAAATTGACCACGGTATAATCGCTCTTTTTAAATAAAGGAGCAACATGTTGGAAAGGGTAATCTGGACCTGAATCTTTCATTGTGGTCACTAGGGAATACTCCATTAATACATCTCCACCAAATGTAATAGAGATCGGGCTTTTTGATTCAGAAGATACATGTAATAAATGACAAAGGGGAGTCCAACTTGATAGGAGCCATCCGTATTCTGCACAAGCTAATTGCAAATCATCGCCATTCTTCGCCTTTGCTTCAGAGAACGTAGGAAGGAAAAGGATAAATAAAAGTAGGGAAAGTATAATGGTAATGTTCGATTTCCGTTTCATAATGATGATAATCCTCTCTTAAGTGATGTAGGAAAAATAAACCAACGAATTGTTCAAATGTATTATAATAAAATTCAAGACTCTGTGGTATGCGGAATTGGACCTATCCATTAGCGCCTATTCTTCCTAATCCACAAGAAATGAGTATAAATGGGAATCTTGATAAACGTATAGAATTTAGCAAATTTAGGTCTATAACCTCTTTATTTCCAGTGCATGCTGTGATGTAATAGATAGTACAAATGAACGATTTAAAAAGGTGAGGTTGTAATTTGAGCGATCACGCTTTCTTTATAGAGTAATAGATTAAGCAAAAGAAAGAGTTTGTTCTCCTTTTGCTTCTTTTTTTTAAAATTAAACCGAACATACGTTCTTGTTTTGGGGGTGGAGAATGAGAGAGGTAGAAGAGAAGTTTTATAAGGAGTTCCCGAATTTACGAGGGAATCGAGCTGTAGAGGCATTTTTGCGGAAGCCGGAACACCAGGAAATGTTAAAGGAATTCGTTGATTCACCTAGTCAAGCTAAGAAAGAACATTTAGATTATGCTTTTAAGGTGTATTACTTTGACCTTCGCTTCACTTCTTATTTAAACACATCCTTATATTTTCAAAGTGTGAATTATGATAAGAGGATGAGGCGATTCGCTAAACATCATGCGCTCACTCTTGATCAGTCGGTGGGCGATGAGGGCGGAACAACTTTTAAGGATCTGCTACTGAATGAAGGGGAGATTTTGTATATGGAATCTCCTACTTCTTTCAAAGATTGTATAGAGGATGATCGATTGCTCGAAGCTTATTTTTCTTTAACGGACAAGCAAAGAAAGGTTCTTGATATGGCGTATCTCTTAGAACTTAAGGATACAGAAATTGCCAAACGAATGAATGCATCTCAACAAGCTGTGTCCAAATCCCGCAAAAAAGCTTTAAAAAAATTGAGGTGCTTATTAACGAAATGATAAGAAAGGGGGGATCTTTTGGTTGCTTTATACAATTGGGTGCAGGAAGCACAAAATGGATATGGGACAGAGGAGAAAATTATTGATACGTTTATACCAAAAATAAAAAAATCTCTCCGGCTGACGAATCCGGGTAACAGGGAGGATCTTGAGCAAGAATTGAAGCTGTGCGTCATCCATTACGTTAAGAGCTATCCATTAGATAAAGTCCCGGGATTAGTGGATTTGAATGAACAAAGGAATTCGTAGAAAGGGGGGATAGTGATGGATTATTTGGTTTTTATTCAGCTACTCGGGAACTTTGGTTTTCCAATTGCAGTGACGATGTTCTTACTAGTAAAGTTTGATAAAAAGCTCGACAAATTAGAAGAGGCCGTGTATTCCCTTCCCCGATCAGCAGATCGATCAGCAGATCGATTTAAAGAAGAGAAAAAGTCATAAACAGAGCGTTCTCCTTAGGGGAGGACGCTTATTTACGATGCACAAAGTGGAGTAATTGTGTTGCTCTTGTTAATATTGTCACATGTTTTGAAAGGAGTGCTTATGGAAGTAAAAGGGGAGAATAAAGGCCTTTATTCTTTTGTCATCTTTTTCTAAAACGTGTTATATTGTATAGTAACTTGATACAGAAAGGAAACACATCATGAGGAGAATATTTCTGATCGGGTTCGTTAGTATGTTAGCTCTGACCGCGTGTCAAACCAGTACAGATGAAACCCAACAAGCAAAAGAAAATGCATCAAAAAATACGACTATAACACAAAAAGAAAACCGTTCTGAAGACGATTCAAACCAAGATCAAGATGATTCAGATGAGAATGAACAAGGTGAGGATCAAGAACAAACACAAAAAGAAAATGAATCGAATGAAGAGAACAATGGATCTGAACAATCGGATGCCAATGAAGATGCTGACTCGGAAGAAGAAACGCCAAAGCAAGATGATTCGAATCAGGAAGGATCCAGTGATTCAAATACAGTGGTTGTTGATAACCCGGAAAGTGTGGAGGTCGTTGTGAACAAACAACGCAAACTTCCTGATGGGTATACCCCTTCTGATTTAACGGTTCCGGAAGTGCCATTTTATTTTGATGAGTTTCATCAAAAAAAGCAAATGCGAGGAGTTGCCGCGAGTGCTCTTGAGGAGTTGTTTGAAGGAGCAGAACAAGCTGGGATTGATTTAGTGGCTGCTTCTGGATATAGAGCTTACGAGAGACAAGAAACCATTTTTGCGAGCAATGTAGAAAAGCACGGGGAAGAACATGCTAGGCAGTTCTCAGCTGTTCCAGGACACAGTGAGCACCAAACAGGACTTGCAATGGATGTTACAGTTGCCAAGCTGTCATTTCAGTTGAGTCAAGACCTTGGAGATATGAAAGAAGGGGAATGGCTGGCGGAGAACGCTCATAAATATGGCTTTGTTATTCGTTATCCGGAAGGAAAGTCGCATATTACAGGATATGAATATGAGCCATGGCATCTGCGTTATATTGGAAAAGATGTAGCGACTAAAGTATATAATCAAGATGTTACACTCGAAGAATTCTATAACATGGTCCCGTAAACGGAAAAAACCAGTCATTCTAGCAGAATGACTGGTTTTTTTAGTCTTCATATTAGTAACAGATGCCCACTCTTTTTTTGAAGAAAGAAGGAGAGTCAAGAACATCGTAGGCAAAACGGGCAGTATCATTTGTGGATATCTTCTTCCCGTCTTTAGGCAGGAGGTCAAACTCGAATCGAACCCCACCTTCTTCTTCTCCATCTGGTAAATAAGTGGGGCATATTATCGTCCAGTTTAAAGATGATGACTGAAGTTCCAAATAAGCTTTAAGATGTTCTTCAGCTGCAAATGTTTTGGTTCGTTTAGATTCTGAGGATTGGAATCGGTATTTCCCTTCTTCCTTACGACTATTAAGAATTCCAGCTGTTCCTATGGTTACAAGTCGGTTGATCCCCTGCTTTTCCATCACGCTTCGAATGAGCGGAATGCTTTCTGATAGCGTGGTTGTCTTGTCTGTTCCTAAACTAGAAAAGACTACATCGCAGCCATTAATAGTAGCTTGAATATCATCTTCTTGAGTGGCATCCCCGATTACATGTGTTGCTTCAGGGATAAGCTCCTGTGCTTTCTCTTGATCGCGAACGAGTGCTTGGATCGTGTGACCTTGATGGACGGCAAAACGGATAAAGGAGCTGCCTACACGTCCTGTGCCTCCGAATACTGCAATTTTCAATATACTCACCTCATGTTCATTAATATTGTGTTAAAATTTAGAAAATAAAGCGTTCTCTTAAAACGGTTTCTGCTAAGCTAGTTTTAAACTATAACGAAAGCGTGGGGGCGGGGCAAAGATGAATCCTAAATTAATCCGAAGCTGGGCTCTTTATGATTGGGCAAACTCAGCATTTGCTACAACGATTATGGCGGCTGTTTTGCCAATTTTTTATCAACAGGTAGCTGCCTCTAATTTAACAGGTAATCAAGCTACGAGCTACTGGGGATATTCCCAGTCTATTGCGGTTTTAATCGTAGCGATCCTAGCTCCTATACTAGGGGCCATCGGTGACTATTCAGCTGCTAAGAAGAAATTCCTGCGTTTCTTCGCTTATATGGGGATGATCGCGAGCGTTATGCTAGCCTTTGTAGATAGCGGTGAGTATATATTCGCATCCCTCCTTTTAATAATAGGTACGATTGGATTTTCAGGGGCAAATATATTTTATGACGCATTTCTCCCTGAAATTTCAAAGGGTACGGACATGGATAAAGTATCATCCCGAGGATTTGCCTTTGGATATATCGGCGGGGGATTGCTCTTAGCTCTAAACTTACTAATGATTCAAAAATATGAATGGTTTGGCTTCCCCTCAGCAGAGTTTGGTACTAAACTAGCCTTTGTTTCTGTTGGAATTTGGTGGTTTGTCTTTTCAATACCTCTCTTTAAAAATGTGAAGGAAGAGAAGAAAGGGGGGCAAGTTAAAAGAGATCAATCTTATGCACGGATAGGCTTTTCTCGCGTAGCAAATACGTTTAGAGAGATTAATCAGTACAAACAACTTTTAGTTTTCTTGCTCGCGTTTTGGCTATACAATGATGGAATTTCTACCATCATTAAAATGGCGACGATTTACGGAAGTGAAATAGGGATAGGCTCTAGTCATTTGATTGCAGCTCTTTTAATTACTCAATTTGTGGGGATTCCTTGTACGTTTTTCTTTGGCTGGCTTGCGACTAAAATCACGGCGAAGAGGGCATTGTCGATTACGCTGTTTGTTTATATAGGGATTGTCATTTTAGGTTATTTCATGAGTTCAGCTGCTCACTTTTATGCATTAGCAATATGTGTAGGCGTCGTGCAGGGGGGAGCTCAGTCTCTGAGCCGATCGATATTCGGTCGAATGGTCCCTGATGATCGGCATGCAGAATTCTTTGGTTTTTATGGTATTTCGGCTAAATTCTCTGCGATTGTTGGCCCTGCTTTATTTGGATTCGTAGGTAGTGTAACGGGGTCTAGTAAGTTTGGGATCTTTAGTCTAGTGGTCTTCTTTGTAGTCGGATTACTATTACTTCAAAAGGTTAATATTACAAAAGGGATGGAAGAAGCGAAGAAGAAGACTGTATCTAATGATAGAGTAGATGTGCATCTATAAAAGGAGCGGGACGACAGACGAAATGTTGTCCCGCATTTTACATAATGATTAGACGATGGGGTTGCTGAACTGGTTAACAGCTTGTGCGTCCAAGTGCTTGCCGGTATCATACGAAATATTATCAAGGAGTGAAGCAATCTTATTAAGTGCTCCATCCGTTGGTTCATCCCAGTAAAGGAGTATTTCAGAGCAGATCTCGAGACCTTCACGTCGTGCTTCTTCATAAAGATCAAGGAAGCTGTCTTTTAGAGGTTCGTTCGTCGCTGAGTGATACCATGTGTTTCGGTCTAAATTTAAGTAGTCCTTATTATACCTCAGAGGTTGGTGAGAAAATGGCGATACAAGGTTACCAAGAAGTGTGTTTTTCCATCCATATGGGTCATATAAAACGTGAAAGGCTCTCTTCATATCTTTGTAGGCTGCGTTCACGAAATTCAGAGGAATACGACTGACCACCGATGGGAAGAAAGATATAATTTTTTTGGTTAGCAATGATGACACTTCTACGTCCAGCGAAGGGCCAACATCAATTTCCTGATAAACGGGTGTTCTCCATGTCTTTAAATGCCGGTAACGTTCCATCATAATCGTATCAAGAATAACTTCAAATTCCTGATGTTTATTGTTCTCATATCCTGAAAAGTAATGGACGAATGGATGAGTATTACGATCTAATATATGGTGAGTTACAAACCCCATTACATAAGCCCTGGCATATTTATTTAAATTTTTAGATGCAGCAATAAGATCTATAAGAAAAGGTCCACAAGCTTCGTGGTGAAGTACGTTCCCTATTTCATTAATGGAAGTGTCTTTTTTCCAAGGCCAAAAATTGTGATAGAAGAATGGATCTGGACCTTGAGCTCCAAGATTTAAATAGTTTCCTGTTGCTTGATATTCTGTCGGAACGTTTATTCCATCTATGATATCCTCAGCGAACAAGATGTGTGTCCATATATTGGGCATGAAGATCCCTCCTTTATAAGCTACTTCCATTATAAGTCATCATTTTAAACCTGTCTTTTGATTGTGTGAACAAAGGAAGGAATTTTACTTCTTGTGGAGAATACGTAAGGGATAGAGTCTATCTCTATGAAAACAAGTTTTAATTATGGACATCTGTGGTATAAACATGGAGTGTGAGAAAGGGAGGATCTTGATGGATTATCGTATTGAAAAGGATACGTTAGGCGAAATTAAAGTACCATCTGATAAATATTGGGGAGCCCAAACACAGCGAAGTAAGCAAAACTTCCCGATTGGCAACGAAAGAATGCCGAAAGAGGTTGTTCATGCGTTTGCTATCCTTAAGAAGAGCACGGCAAAGGCCAATTACGAACTAGGCCTTCTGGAAAAAGAAAAGGCGGATGCGATTGCTCATGCAGCGGATCGTATTACGAATGAAGAGCTTGAAGAGCATTTTCCTCTTGTAGTATGGCAAACCGGAAGCGGCACACAGTCCAATATGAACGTTAATGAAGTGATGGCGTATGTAGGGAATGAATGGCTGCAACAACAAGGGTTTGAAGCACGTCTCCACCCTAATGATGACGTGAACAAATCGCAAAGCTCAAACGATACATATCCAACAGCTATGCACGTTGCTTCAGTACTTAAAGTAAAAGAAGCAGTATTACCTGCGTTGGCAACATTAAAGAAAACCTTAAAAGAAAAAATGGAAGCGTATAACGAAATCGTAAAGATTGGTCGCACGCATCTACAGGATGCCACACCTTTAACACTCGGCCAAGAAATTTCCGGTTGGCATCGTATGCTTGAAAAAACGGAAAAGATGATTGAAGATAGTTTGACGTATGTACGTGAATTAGCGATTGGCGGAACAGCAGTTGGAACAGGTTTGAATGCTCATGTAGACTTTTCAGACAAAGTTTGTAAAGCCATTAGTGAATTTACTTCAGAGGAATTTGTTTCAGCATCCAATAAGTTTCATGCGCTAACAAGCCACGATGAGCTCGTCCACACCCACGGAGCTTTGAAAGCGTTAGCAGCAGATCTGATGAAGATTGCTAATGACGTACGTTGGTTAGCTAGTGGCCCTCGTTGCGGTATTGGTGAAATTACCATTCCAGCAAATGAACCTGGAAGCTCCATTATGCCTGGGAAAGTGAACCCTACTCAAAGTGAAGCTGTTACAATGGTGGCCACTCAAGTGATGGGGAATGATGCTACAATTGGCATTGCCGCGAGCCAAGGGAACTTTGAACTGAATGTCTTCAAGCCAGTTATTGCTTATAACTTCCTGCAATCATGTCAGCTTTTAGCAGACAGTATGGAGTCATTTAACGAACGTTGTGTTGAAGGTTTAGAGCCGAACCAAGAGAAGATTGATCAGTATTTAAAAGATTCACTCATGCTCGTTACGGCGTTAAATCCACACATTGGTTATGAGAAAGCAGCTACGATCGCGAAGCATGCTTTTAAACATGAACAAACGTTGAAAGAAGCAGCAGTAGATACTGGCATTCTTACAGCAGAACAAGTAGATGAGTATATTGATCCAAAAGCGATGACAAAACCTACCCAATAAACACACGAAGGAGCCCTCCGAGATGACTCGGGGGCTCTTTTCCATACTTATTCAATTATTTTCCGCCATACTGTTGTTCAGCCATTTGTACAAGACGTTTAGTGATTTCTCCGCCTACTGAACCGTTTTGACGTGCTGTAGAGTCTGGACCTAAGTTTACGCCGAACTCCTGAGCAATCTCATACTTCATTTGGTCAAGTGCTTGTTGTACACCAGGTACTACAAGTTCGTTAGAGTTGTTATAAGCCATGTGTGTTCACCTCTTATCATCATGTATTGGTGGGCTCTTCTCTGGATGTTTACCATGATGGCCCCTGTTTGAAAGTTGAGGTTTGTGTTTCTGTGTAATCCTATTGTGTGAAAAACGAGGGTTCTTATGAGAGGTAATTATCTCCAATGGTTTTAGAGGAAATTACCATTTCATTTTGTTCATAGTTTTTAGGAGTAGGGTCACAATAGATATCACAGGAGGTGAAAACATCATGGCTTACAACAACTCAAATGAATTAGTAGTACCAGGTGTACAACAAGCATTAGACCAAATGAAAACTGAAATTGCTCAAGAATTTGGCGTTCAACTTGGTCCAGACTCCACTTCCCGTCAAAATGGATCTGTTGGAGGAGAGATCACTAAGCGTCTAGTACAGATGGCTGAACAGCAGTATGGTGGTTCTCAACAACAATAACAACTTCATACTATGGCTGAAGAGGGATGGGCAACCATCCCTCTTTTTATGGTAAGCTTGCACTTCTTTCTTATTATGAATTAAAGCAGGTGAGAACATGTTCATTTGTCCAGCTTGTAATGGATTTGAAGTCCTTTCTTTTTCTTGTCCTGAGTGTGAAGGAGAAATGACGGACCGTGGCAGATTAGTGGATTATTTAGATGAATACAGCCCGTATCTAGATGATGAAGGGCTAAAATTAGTAGATGGTTTAAAGCATTCAACAGATGAGCATACGTGTCTTCATGTACTCTATTGTTCACAATGCGAAACAACAAGTGAGTACGCTATTCAAGAAGAACAACAATAAGTGTAGGTTAGAGGAGTGGGCTTAAGAAAAGCTCACTTTTTTGTGGGAGAGCATCGTTACGCGTATCGAAAGTGTCGGGACGGGCGCCCAAAGCGTCGGGACGCGCGCCCGGAGTGTCGGAACGAGCGCCGGGAGTGTCAGGACGTGCGCCCGGAGTGTCGGAACGAGCGCCCGGAGTGTCAGGACACGCGCCGGGAGTGTCAGGACGTGCGTGGAAAGTGACGGAATGCGCGCCGGGAGTGTCAGGACGTGCGTGGAAAGTGACGGAATGCGCGCCCGGAGTGTCAGGACGCGCGGCCGGAGTGACGGAACGCACGCCCGGAGTGTCAGGACGAGCGCCGGGAGTGTCAGGACGTGCGTGGAAAGTGACGGAATGCGCGCCCGGAGTGTCAGGACGCGCGGCCGGAGTGACGGAACGCGCGCCGGGAGTGTCAGGACACGCGCCCGAAGTGTCGGGACACGCGCCCCAAGTGACGGAATGCGCGCCGGGAGTGTCAGGACGTGCGCCCAAAGCGTCGGGACGCGCGCCCCAAGTGTCGAGACACGCGCCCCAAGTGACGGAATGCGCGCCCGGAGTGTCGGGACACGCGCCCAAAGCGTCGAGACACGCGCCCCAAGTGACGGAACGCGCGCCGGGAGTGTCAGGACACGCGCCGGGAGTGTCAGGACGCGCGCCCAAAGTGACGGGACGCGCGCCCCAAGTGACGAGACACGCGCCCCAAGTGACGAGACGCGCGCCCAAAGTGACGAGACGCGCGCCCCAAGTGACGAGACGCACGCCCCAAGTGCCAGGACACGCGCCCAAAGCGTCGAGACGCGCTTCCTAAGCGTCATAACACCCCCATTACACAACAAACACAAAGAGGCTGCCTCCCAAAAGGGGCAGCCTTTCATGTGTTTACCATTTAGCGAATACGGATTTCAGTGTCTTTGTCGAAGAAGTGTGATTTGTTCATATCTAAAGCAAGATCAATCTTCTGTCCGCCAGTAATGTCAGAACGAGAGTCGACGCGGGCAATGAATTCTTGGCCTTTAACGGAAGAGTATAGGTAGGATTCAGAACCCATAAGTTCAGCTACATCAATCGTTGCGTTAATTTTCGTATCCTGGCTGGATTCGATGAAAACAGGCTCATCGTGAATGTCTTCTGGACGAATTCCAAGAACAACTTCTTGATTCACATATCCACGTTCGCGTAAGATTTTCATTTTCCCTTCAGGTACTTTAATACGATAATCATCAATATAGAAATCGCCATCTTTTAGTGTACCGTGGAAGAAGTTCATGGCTGGAGATCCGATGAATCCACCTACGAATACATTTTCAGGCTCATCGTACACATCTTTTGGACGGCCAACTTGCTGGATGAATCCATCTTTCATAACAACAAGACGTGTAGCCATCGTCATAGCTTCTGTTTGGTCGTGTGTAACGTAGATCGTAGTTGTTTGGAGGCGCTGGTGAAGTTTTTGAATCTCAGCACGCATCTGAACGCGAAGTTTTGCATCAAGGTTTGATAAAGGTTCGTCCATTAGGAATACTTTTGCATCACGAACGATCGCGCGACCTAGTGCCACACGCTGGCGTTGACCGCCTGATAGTGCTTTTGGTTTACGATCTAAGTATCCTTCTAGTCCTAAAATTTTAGCAGCATCTTGAACGCGACGATCGATTTCATCTTTTTTAAATTTACGAAGCTTAAGGCCAAACGCCATGTTATCGTACACGTTCATATGTGGATAAAGCGCGTAGTTCTGGAATACCATCGCGATATCACGATCTTTTGGAGCTACGTCGTTCATTCTTTTATCGTCAATCATGAAGTCGCCACCTGAAATTTCTTCAAGTCCAGCAATCATACGAAGTGTAGTTGATTTCCCGCAACCAGAAGGACCAACGAATACAATAAACTCTTTATCTTTAATATCAAGGTTAAAGTTATCTACTGCTGTGACTTTATTATCATAAACCTTTTGGATACCATTTAATTTTAATTCAGCCATTTGTTCTTCCCCCAATTTATGAAAGCGTTTTATTTACTAACTTAAGTGTAGATAATTCTGTTAAATTGGTAAATGGAAGAAGTGCACAAAGATCGTTTAATCGTTTGTGCACTTTACCGAAGGCTAGTCCTTATGTTGAAGATTAAGAATGGCTAAGTAGGTGATAAGTGCACCTTGGAACTGTTTTACATCAATGCCTGTTTTCTCAATAAACTTATCAACACGGTACTGAAGACTGTTTCGGTGCATGTATAAATTCTTAGCAGCAAGAGTAGTGTTTGAGTTGGATTCAAGAAAGACTTGAATGGTATGTAAAAGATCAGAATCTTCGATGACGGGTTGGAGCAATGTGTATGTAATGTTAGCTGCTTGTTCTTGGCTTAAACCATCTAAATACATATATGTAATCGCATCTTGATACGTAACGACAGGCTTGGGGTGATAGCGTAGCATCTTCTTAAAAAGCGTCTCGCCCCATGAATATGCATGGCGAATATCATTCTTGGAATGATAGTACGGCGTAATATAAAGGGTGAGTTTTGTGTAGAAATCACTCATTAAAACGTCAATCATTTGCTCATATTCGATGTATTCCCTTTCTTTCTGAAATTGTTCTTCAATGATTATTCCCTCGTGTTGATTGTTCCAGATAATAGGCATCTGGTGAGGGAAGAGGCCTTGGATGGCTTCACGAAATACGTCTGAATCAATTTCTTGATTGGTTAATGAGAAATAGACAAATCGAAATGAGGACGGAAATAGAGTGTTTTCATCGGGGTATTCGTTACCAAGAATCCATCCTTGCCAAAGTTTTTCCCTGGTTGTAAGAATTGGATGCTGTTCAACAAAAGGCGTGAGGAATGTATTTAATAGTTCGTATTCTTTTTTAGTTATCGTACTTTTAGGGATGCCAATAATCTCTTGCTCGGTGGCTTTGAACCAGTGGTACCGATCCCAGTCATCATTTGATTGGCTTAGTAAAACGGCTTTGGGGAAGATCGCATGGATTTGTTCAAACATTAGAATCCCTCTTTCTTGTAGTAAGTGGGTAGTGAGTTATCTCTATATAACCCATTATACCAATTGGATTAATAAGGTGACAGGCTATCGCTTTTTTTCCAAGCGATGGTAGTGTATAATATACTTATAAGGGTACTAAACCAATAAGCTTTTTATAGATAGATTTTTGAAAAGGGGGTACTTGACCATGGCAGATCAAGAAGTACAAGACATGAACCAATATACGCAAGATATGAAAAATCGCTTAAAGCGTATAGAAGGACAAGTTCGCGGTGTATTGAAAATGATGGAAGAAGATAAAGAATGTAAAGACGTTATTACTCAATTATCAGCTGCTCGCTCCGCGATCGATCGTTCTATTGGCTATATTGTAGCAAAGAACTTGGAGACGTGCCTGCGAGAATCTCAGGAAAATGGAGAACCAGCAGACGAACTTATTCAAGAGGCCGTTCAAATGATTGTAAAGAGTCGTTAGTATAGGGAAAAGGCGATCCGTTATGGATCGCCTTTTTTGTTGGACGGGAGCTACTGCTTTTGGTTTTAATGTTTTTGGTGTTGGGTTTTATTTGAGAAGGCTTCGTTTTGCTTTGGTAGCTCGCGTGCCTCTTCGATTTGAGCTCGGTTATATCTGGAATTAACCGTTCCACCGGCCATTCCTTCATTAATCATACGGTCGACATCAACCTCATAGTTTTCCCGGCTGTCTCGTTCTCTTTCATTTTTTGGATGTGCCATTTCTTTAATCATCTCCTTTCTGTTTCTAGTTTTCCGTCGTATGAGAAGGGCTATGCATAGCCCTTCTCTTCTGTCATACATTTAGAAGTAGAAGGAGAGGTGATCTGCGTTGGATCAATCTGATTTTATGAAAAACTTAGAAGCTGCCATTGAAGATGAGTGGACAGCTAATGATTTCTATAAACGATTAAAAGAAGAGACACCGAACCCGCTTTTTAAGGAATTTATAGAGCATGCTGAAGACGATGAAGAGAAGCACTACCATAGCTTTCAGAAACTGTATTATCAGCTGACGGGTCGCTATTATGAACATCCAATGAAGCGTATTGAATTTGAGTCTTTTGAAGATGGAGTGGTCGAAGCTCTTAAAGATGAATTAGAAGCTTCGGAATTATATAGGGATATGCTCTTTCATATGCCGGTACAATACGCCTATGAGCCGTTATTTGTAGCTATGACAGATGAAATGGAACACGCAACGAGGTTCTCGACCATATACGGTCGCTTGAGATAAATCGAAAGGTCTGGAGTACGATAAAGGGGTAAAGCGTGCCTGGCACGCTTTACCCCTTTAGTTTGTGAAAGATGCGCTCTTCGTGTGAGGGAGGGCGTATCTTTATGTTTTTGAGATTCGTTGTTGATAAAGAAATTTGGCGTATCGATATGGATAGGAGAGGATTACATTTTGTTCGCGTTTGAAGGTAGGGTGGTCATAAAGAACATACCCCGGCTTAGAGTTCGCTTCAAACATCCAAACTTGGCCCTCCTGATCGATCCCAAAGTCAAAGCCAATCTCTCCGAGTGGTCCTTTAAGGGTACGATCTAGCACTCGACTTATCTCTAGAGCGGATCGTTCGAGCTTCGTGTATACCTGTTGACTTTCATGGTCGTCGAATAACTCCTCTAACGTATGAAGAGATCCTCCTCTACGTACATGAGTGGTTAAGCTGCCTTTACCAGCAAACTTCGTGCAGATTGCTGTCACTACCCATTCGTTTTTTTCGTTTTTATTTGTATGCACTCTGTAGTCCATAGGGGTGGAGCGTTTTGTTTTGAGTTCTATTTCTGGTTGTACAATATACCCATACAGGCCGTTAGGGAACTGCTGATTGATCATAATTTGACCATCTTGGTAGCGCTGATGGACGAGCTTTTCACCTTCGTAGTACTGACATTCAATTTCTCCTGTTTCCTCTCTTAAGCGACAGCGTTTAATCCCAGTCCCCTTACTTCCGTGAATAGGTTTAATATAAAGCTTTTTCTCTTGTTGAAGCATTTCAAGCACACGTTCTGGTGATGGGTGTAATGTTGTTTGAGGAAGGAAGTGAGAGACCTGATAGGTGCGCTTTAATCGATCATAAATTTTCCACTTGTTAAAGAAACCTGAGTTGAACCAAATCGTTCGGCTTTGTAATTGTTTTCTTATACGGATGACGAGGGGGTGATGTTCAATCTTACGGTTCGGGATTCGGTCATAGATAACATAGGGGAAAGGGTAGGTTTTTCGTTCCCATACGCCATTATGAAACACATAGCCATGTATCGTTTCGTCTTCCATGTTTACATGCTGATAGCCAAATACAATGGTTTCAAACCCGTAAGATTGTCCGGTTATAGACATGGCTTCAAAGATAGGTGTCCGATCACCAATGGGGGTCTCTCGATTTTCTGTGAAACCTGCTGTGAATATACCAAGTAGAGGCTGAAGCCATACATTTGCCTCTTCGACAGAACAAGAAAGGGTAGAAAGATCAGGTAACTTTAGTACTTCTTGTAATTGAGATGACAAATAAATGGTGTCGTCATTTTTTTGATGGGTCATCACTTCTATATCGTTTGATCTAACCCCGCACCAGATGGTTTGGACTTTGTGAAAGGCAGGGTACACTTCTTTAGGCACAATGATTCTCATCTTTTGACTTGTATACGTTTTAGCATAAAAATAATAGGTTTCCATGGCTTTCTGGCCTCCTAGATCACCGTTTCCCTATCATTTTATGAGGAGAGAAAACATTTCATGCGAAGGCTTTTCTTACCTTATTGATTTGGGTATACTATACTTTTAGTGAAAAGATGGAAGAAGAAAGGTAGATCTCATGAATACATTTTTATTAATCCTGATGATGGTCGCAATTGGAGCCCTAATTGGTGGGATGACAAACTCCCTTGCGATTCGCATGTTATTTCGCCCGTTTAAGCCGAAATATATCTTTAACAAACGAGTCCCTTTTACACCTGGTTTGATTCCAAAACGCCATGATGAATTGGCGGAGCAATTGGGGAAAATGGTAACGGACCATTTGTTAACACCAGAAGGAATACAGCGAAAACTAGAAGATGATGCGTTCAGGCAGCAAGTTGTAGAGTACGCACAGAAAGAGGTTACATCGTTTTTATCTAGTGATCGGTCCTTGCAACATGTATTAAATGACTTTCACATCCCTGTAAATCAGCAAATGATTGAAAGTAAACTAAAAGACTTTACAGAAGATAAAGTCGAAGCCTATATGAAAGATGCCAGAGCTAAATCAGTTCGGGAATTAATTGGTGACAATGCTTTCTATAAAGGGAAAGCGCAAGTGGGTAAAGCGAGTGAATACATTTTAAAGCAGATTGATGATTTCATCTCCAGTGAAGAGGGCAGAGCTAAGATCGGCGCAATTATTGAAGATTACCTAGAAGGACAAGGGTTCCTTGGTAATATGATCTCGTCCTTCATGGGGAATCAAGGCCTAGCTGATAAAGTGCAACCTGCTGTTTCTGATTTCTTAAACTCAGAAGATGCGCATTACTGGTTAAAAGAAGTGCTTCATACAGAATGGGATAAATGGATGGAAAAACCGTTCTCCGTATATGAAGAGAAACTAGGTATAGAAGGAATTCCTGATAAAATTAGTGAGCAAATTGTATCATCCATCCCCACTGATGTATGGCTTGAGCGTTCAATCGCTGAACATACCAAGAACCTTCAACCTTATATAGTGGAGACTCTCGTACCTCAGCTCGTTGGTCAGTTGGGAGCAGCCCTTTCGTCTCGTCTACCATCCATTATGGAAACCTTACATTTATCAGAAGTTGTTCGTAAAGAAGTGCAAGCTTTCCCGGTAGAGCGTCTAGAAGATATTGTATTAGGGATCTCCAAGCGTGAATTTAAGATGATTACGTATCTTGGAGCGTTACTCGGTGGGCTAATCGGTCTTATCCAGGCTGGAATTATTCTTTTACTAGGATGAATAATGGGAATTGCTATACACAGCTAGTCTCGTTTGTTATAGTGGAAAGGAATGAGAAGAAAAACAATTGTAGGAGGCTTATTCATGGCTAATATCTATGATCACGCTTATGAGCTAGAAACAGCTCTACGCAACAGTGAAGAATTCACACAATTACAAGAAGCATACAATGCAGTAATGGCAGACGAAGCTGCGAAGCAAATGTTCGATAACTTCCGCAACACTCAAATTGAACTTCAGCAGAAACAAATGCAAGGTCAAGAGATCTCTGAGGAAGAAGTTGAGCAAGCTCGTAAAGTAGTTGAGACTGTACAACAACACCCTCAAATTTCTAAACTTATGGAACAAGAGCAACACTTAAACCAAGTGATTAACGATGTTAGTCGCATCATCACGAAGCCTCTTGAAGACCTATACGGCGCTGGAGAAGGCGAACAACAATAAGACTATTAAACCCGCTAACCTTTAAGGTTAGCGGGTTTTTTATGTTGGTTTTGTTCATTTTTATTGTGAGTTTGTTCAAGAATAGGTCAGTAATCTTGAGGTCTCGAATCTGAGAGAATGTTTCCGTTAGCTTTAGTTGAGTGTAAGGTGGGCCTGGAAACTACTCGCTTTCCTGTGGGGAGCTGGTGAGCCTCCTCACCCGGCAAAGCCGGGCTCCGGGTCTCACCTAGGCTCTTCTGCCCACGGGAGTCTCGCAGTTTCCATGCCCACCTTTTCCATACTAGGGTGAACGGAAACATGTTGCCATATAGGACATCAGATCCCCTGACGTGAACCTCAAGCCCAACCACTCACCAAACATACCAGCCCCTCCCGACTCAAACATTCAACTTTAATTCCTCCATAAAAGGTGACTTATATGAAATAAAAAAATTTAACAAGATCAAGCCATTTAGACATCATGACAAGTTCTCGAGAGGCTATTAAGGCATACATACCTCACATACCTCAAAAAAAATACAAAACAGATAATAAACTTAAAAATCAACGCCCCATAGCTCAGCGCCTAGTGATTTCTCATCTAATCTCTTCTTCATAAAAGTTCAAGCAAGGTTGATAGAAATATGGTGAACTTCTTGAACGATTCATTTTCCGCAATATTGCACTAAGTTTAACGAATTCCCATACTATGTAAATTTTTAGATAAAAGCAGGATTTTTTAAGAAGTTCCTCGAATGTTGTTTGTACGATTGTAGCGGTTTATGACTTTATTAAACGAATGGAGGAGCTTTATGAGTTATTTTACGATAGAACGGGCAGATGGGATTACGCATTTGAAATTAAATCGACCGGATAAAATGAATGCTTTAAACCAAGAGAGTCTTAGGGAGCTAAAGCATCAACTGCAAAGTATTGAAGATAACCAGGACTCCATTGTTATCCTTTCTGGTACTGGAAAAGGGTTCTGTGCTGGTGGGGATTTGGCGATGATGCAGGGGACACAGGATAAACAAGCTTATGAGGAAGTGATGGATGACATAGAAGAGGTTATGATGCGCTTATTTTTAATGAAGAAACTGGTTATATCTGCAGTCCATGGTCCTGCTGTTGGATTGGGGCTTAGTTTAGCGTTAGCTTGTGATTATGTGCTTGCTCATAAAGAGGCGAGTCTATCTATGAACTTTATTGGTGTTGGTTTATTACCTGATGGAGGAGGCCATTTTTGGCTTCAAGAGCGGTTGGGTACTCAAAGAGCTAAATTGTTTGCATGGGAAGGAAAGGCTTTGTCTGGAGAAGAAGCTCTTACGCAAGGTTTAGTAGATGAGGTGTGTGAAGGGGAAGTAGAAGATGCTGCTCAAAATCTTGCAGCTTATTGGAGTAGAAGGCCATTACAAGCTATGATTCGTTCGAAGCGTGTGTATCACGGACAGTCGGTTCAACGTTTGAAGCAATTGATGGATCAGGAACGCATCCATCAGTATGAATTACGTCTTACAGATGATCATAAAGAAGCGGTAGCAGCATTTATGGAGCATCGTTCCCCTGTTTTTAAAGGGGAGTAACAATAGAGCGCCTGTCCTGGTTTGATCCAGGCAGGCGCTTTTCGATTTAACGATGGAATAAAACCATACGACCATCTGGAGATACACAACGGTGGGTATGTTCACTATACCCGTTGTCTTCAAGAAGGTTTTGGCCAATTTTCTTAGCATCGTGATCGTCTTGTGCTTCAAAGGACTCTTCTAATAATTGAGTCCCATCTGGAGCGAAGACTGTTAAAATGTATGCTTCCACAATTCATTCCTCCTATCTTCCTAACATATTCGTAATTGGTTGATTTTTTTCCTTCTTCCTAAATCATGAAACCTTTCACAGATTTATACGTATTCATAAAGGAGAAGGGGGAGTACAAGTATGACATTATCATTAGATCAAGTAACAAAGCACTTCGGATCTCATACAGCTGTTGATCATTTGTCTCTAACGATACCAGAGAGCCAAATCTTTGGCTTCTTAGGCGCAAATGGAGCGGGGAAAACCACTACATTCCGAATGATTCTAGGACTAATGGACACGAGTGAAGGGTCCATCCAATGGAACAAGGAGACAATTGACTACAGTAAAAGCCATCTTATTGGCTATTTACCCGAAGAACGTGGATTGTATCCGAAATTAACTGTGAAAGACCAATTGATTTACCTTGGAAAACTAAGGGGCATGTCGAAGCAAGAGGTGTTAAGTGAATTAGATCATTGGTTGGAGCGTTTTCGAGTTCCGGAATACAAAAATAAAAAAATCGAAGAGTTGTCTAAAGGAAATCAGCAAAAAATTCAATTTATATCTGCAGTCATTCATAAGCCGAAACTGCTTATATTAGATGAACCTTTCTCAGGGCTAGATCCTGTTAATGTTGAGCAATTGAAGCAAGCGGTGGTGAACCTTAAAGAAAACGGAACATCGATTGTGTTCTCATCTCATCGTATGGAACACGTTGAAGAACTTTGTGAGCACTTATGTATTTTACATAAAGGGAAACCTGTGGTTCATGGTGGATTAAAAGAGATCAAACGCTCATTTGGAAAGAAAAATCTCGTTGTGCATGCGGATTTCGATTTAAACTATCTACGTGACATTCCAGGTGTTGTATCGTATCGGGCTGTTGGAGAAGGTTGTGAACTGCAGGTAGAAGCAGAAGAGATAGCGGAGCGTGTATTTGAAGCGTTACAAGGAAAAGGATTTGTTCGCACATTCGACCTTGAAGAGCCTTCTTTAAACGATATCTTTATAGAGAAAGTGGGGGCTTCTTATGAATAAGTTCTGGATTGTTATGAGTCATACTTATTTCAGTCGACTAAAGTCTAAGACGTTTCTAATTACTACAGGTATTATTTTATTGCTTATAGTTGCCTTGACAAATTTCCAAAGTATTATGGACTCGGTTGGAAGTAGTGAGGAGGAGAGTACTCAGGCTCCAAAAGTTGCCGTGGTTGATAAAACAGGGGAGTTCATTAATCCTTTAACAGAACAACTAAATGCCCAACAAGCTGAATTAGAACTCGAATCTTACACCGATGGTGAGGAAGAAGCGAAACGAGCTGTTCAAGAAGGCGAATATAGAGGGGTGTTAACGCTTCAATCGAGTGGAGACGGCATTCCTACCGGTACCTATTATACGAAACAAATTGCTGAGAACAGCATTAGTGGACGTCTACAGCAGGCTTTACAACAAGTGAAAATAGCTGTCGCTACAGAAAGAGCAGGTATTGATCAACAAACGGTAAATGGAATATTTGCTCCAGTACCATTTGAGAAAGTTGCTCTTGATAAAGAGGCAAAAACCGAGGAAGAATTAAGTGAAGCTCGTGGTCTTGTATATGTAATGCTATTTCTTCTTTATATGGGAGTTATCATGTATGGAAACATGATTGCGCAGGAAGTAGCGCAGGAAAAGTCTTCTCGTGTAATGGAAATTTTAATTTCAAGTGTGTCGCCTGTTACGCAAATGTTTGGGAAGATCATTGGAATTGCTTTATTAGGGGTCACTCAATTTGGATTGATCTTAGTTGTTGGGGTTCAGGCTGTCACAGCTAATATGGATAACCTACAAGGTGGCATATTCACCTACTTTGGGCTTGGAGATGCCAATACCTCAACGCTGATCTTTGCTGGTGTCTTCTTCTTGCTAGGATATCTATTATACGCAACGCTCGCTGCAATGCTAGGGTCGCTTGTAAGTCGTACAGAAGATGCTCAACAAGTTGTCACTCCGATGATCTTACTTATTGTCGCTGCATTTATGATCGCGATGTATGGATTAAATGCTCCTGAGACTACGTTAGTCACCGTAACATCGTTTATTCCATTCTTTGCACCGATGTTAATGTTTCTTCGCGTAGGAATGCTAGATATTCCTTGGTGGGAAGTAGGAATTTCAATCGGCTTACTTATTGGCACGATTCTCCTTCTGGCTGTTGTTGGAGGACGTATTTATCGTGGTGGTGTATTAATGTATGGAAAAGGAAATATGATGAAAAGTTTCAAGCGTGCTTTCCAGTTATCGAAAAAAGAATCGTAGTCAAAAACATAAAAAACACGGCCGGGGGTTATTCCCCAGCTGTGTTTTCTTTTTTATACTGCATGTTTGTTGTTTGGTGATCAGGATCGTCACGGAAGCGCTCGACTGGACCGCTATTAGGAGATCCTTTAACACTTGCTGCGCTTTTTGCACGCTCTGATGGATTCTTTTTTCGTTTAGCCATTGAAGTCACCTCCTCGATTAGCTTCCCCAACACGTAGTTGAATTATGAGGCGAACGTGCATTCGATGGTTGCCTTTGGTAAAATACAAGCAAGTAGCATAGGAAGGGAGTTTTTTGTTATGAAGCCACCACTGCGTTTTATCCATTGTGCTGATCTTCATTTAGACAGCCCTTTTAAAGGGATCGGTTCAGGACTTTCATCTCGTCTTTCTCAGGATATTATAGAAAGTACTTTTCAAGCCTTTGAACGTGTAATCTCACATGCATTAGAGAATAAAGTTGATTTTGTATTAATGGTTGGAGATTTGTTCGATCAGGACGGTAGAAGTTTAAAGGCGCAAATTCGTCTAAAGAAAGGGTTTGAAACCTTACATAAAGCAGGCATAGAAGTATTTCTATCCCACGGAAACCACGACCATACTGGGGGCAGTTTCTATCCCGTCCAATACCCAGCTAACGTGACGATTTTTAAAGAAGAGTCAGTCTCTACAGTTCCTTTCTATAAAAAAGGCGAGCATGTTGCCAATATTCAAGGATTTAGTTACTCGAGGAGGGCTATTTATGAGGAGAAAGTAGCTGAGTATGAGCGGACTAGTGAAGATGTTTTTCATATCGGTCTTCTTCACGGGAGTATTGCAACAAATACAGATCATGATGTTTATGCGCCCTTTCGAATTTCTCAATTAAATGAAACAGGACACGATTATTGGGCTCTTGGTCATATTCACAAGCGACAGATCTTGCAAGAAGAGCCGCCAGTTGTCTATCCGGGGAACATACAAGGGCGTCATCATAAAGAGGATGGGGCTAAGGGTTGCTACCTCGTTGACCTAGAAGATACGGAGACAACCCTTACATTTTTACCCACGCATTCTGTACTCTTTCAGCAAATTACATTTGATGTAAATCATATCCATACGTTGTCTGAACTTCACGATGAAGTAGATAAATGGAAGGAAGAGAATCGGAAGGTGTATGGTCCAATGATTTTCAAAATAAAGATAGAAGGCCATTTAGATGGAGATGAAATGAGGGAAGAAGCTCTTCGTAGCCTTGTAGATGTTTGGAATGACAAAGAAGAAGAGGAAGAGGCATGGATGTGGCTTCAAGACATTGTCGTCCATTCTATCCCTTTCTGGGACCGGGAAGAATTAAAGCAAGGCTCTCATTTCGTCGCTGATTTAATTCGCCATTTTGATAAGAGTGACGAGATCGAGTCTATGCTGACTGAACTCACAACTCATAAGCAAGGTCGAAGATATGTAGGGTCTTTTTCAGAAGAAGAGAAGAAAGAAATAATAAGCGAAGCTGAATCATATTTGCTCACGTCCTTGTTGCAGGAGGAGCGATCTGAATGAAACTAAAACAAGCATTGATTTATGGTTTTGGCAAATGGCAGCACAAAACCGTGGATTTCCAAGATGATGGGTTAACGGTATTCTATGGGAAGAATGAAGCGGGGAAATCAACTTTTAGGCAATTTATCATGTATGTTCTATTTAATCTTCCACCGAAAAAAGTGAAATCTTATGTGCCAAAAATGGGGGGGACGGTCGGGGGACGTTTAATGATCACCGATTCTCGGTATGGCACGGTATACATTGAACGTGATTTCAATCAGAACAACGGAGAGGCCAAGTGTTACTTTGAGGATGGAACGGAGCAATCTGAAGATTGGCTTCGTCATTACTTAAAAGGAATGGATAAGAACACATTTGAAGCTATTTTTTCTTTTGATTTACATGATATCCAGCACATTCACACAGTAGGTTCTAAAGCTATTGGGGATGTCTTATTTGGGGTAGGGATGACAGGGTCCGAACAGATCTATAAACTTGAGACGAAGCTTGAGAAGGAACTTGAACGTCTCTTTAAGAAACAAGGGAGGAAACCGGTCTTAAATGAGCAGTTTGCACATGTGAAAGAAATGGAGCAGACTCTAGCTCTCCTTAAACAAGAAGAACAAAAGTATGCTGGTTTAAAAGTGGAGGAGCAAGAGGTACAAGAGGAGCTTCATCAATTGAAGGAGAAGCGTCAAATGTACATGGTGAGAAAGGATCTCTTAGAGAAACATCACCAAGCCTCACACATGATCTTTCGTTACCAACAACTCAAAGCTAAGCGTTCTTCCTTACCGGAAACCGTTCCTTTTCCGGAACAAGGATTAGAACGTTACGACAAACTTAAAGAACAAGAAATGCCGATCCGTAGTGAAAAAGAGGTTGTTAAGCAGGAATTGCAAAGAGCAGAGGAAAAGAAAGAAGAAGTACCTTCATACGACATAACGTGTGTTGAAGAACTATCGGAATGGATTGGTCATAAACAGGAGTACGACATCAACCGTGCACGCTTAAACGAGCTCCTGGCTGAATCTGAACAAGAGCAAGAACGACTGGCCAACAAGATAAAGGAACTTGGTATACATCTTACTTTTGAAGATGTATTAGAGCTCTCATTACCGTTCTATATGGAAGAAGAATGGCAACGAATGGGTCGTGAAAAAGAAACACTCGAGGAAGAACGCGCTCGGCTAGAGCAGGAATTGCGGCTTAATCATGAAGAAGAAAATCAGCTCCACGATCAGAGTAAGCGTGTGGAAGACCAAATGCTCTCAGAAGATGATGAAATACACTTGAGAACATCCGCTGAGCGTGCTCGAGAAAAAGAATGGAAAAAAGAATTAGAAGAAGAACAAGTGAAAAATAGCCGCCATATGGTGGATCAGCTATCAAGGTTTGCAAACCAAATCTTTTTAGTTGGGGCCCTACTGGCCTTGGCAGGAGCAGTTGGGGGATGGATTCTATCTGATCCTATATGGTTTATATTTAGTGCTTTGTTATTACTTTCAACATTGTTTCTCGTTCGACAATTTAAACAACCTTCAATGAAAAGCACATCAAATGTAGAACGTACAAACGTGGAGGATTCGATTGGAAGTGCGTGGGAGTGGGAAAGGCAGTTACAAGAACAAGACCAACGAGCTCAAGACCTCAAGCGATATGAACAAAGTATTCAACAGTGTAAAATGCGTGAAATTCAAATTGAAGAACAGTTTCATACCTTAAAGCAGCGTCAACAAAGAATTGATCAAATGATAGAGGAGAACCTCGATCATTACCCATTCCTAAAGCAAGTGTCTGTGTCCTACTGGCCCAAAGTGTATCAACGACTTTCAAGTGTACAAGTAAGGCAACAGGAATGGTTAAAAAAACAAGAACAAATAGAAACATTCGCCGCGCGACAGAAAACGATAGAAAATCAATTATTTTTATTTGCAGACCGTTTACGAATAGAGCGAGAAGGGGAAATAGATTCCATATGGAACAACTGCATAGAAATTGTTAACAAGGTTGAGGAGCATAAGCGGGACCTTCATAAATTAGGTGAGCGTATAAACAATTTACAGAGCCAAATGAATCAATTAGAACAGAAACAGATACCAATTCAAGAAGAGTTACGTCAGCTGTATGAAAAAGCAGATGTTTCAGACTCAGATTCTTTCATTAAGCAAGGTGAACAAGTAAAGCATATAGAAGAAATAGATGAAGAACTATGGCAGCTTCAGAAACAGATTGATGCCGTCTATATGAACGAAGTGACATCCTCCCAAGCCATTCTTTCAAGTATAGATGAGCCCTCTCTAAAACGAGATTTGGCCCTTGCGACAGAAGAATTGGAGAATACAGAGAGAGAACTAGAAGCTAAGCGTCAGCAATTAGCTGACCTCAGATCCAACATCCAGCTACTTGAAAAAGATGAACGCTACTCAATGAAAAGGCATGAAGTGAGGTTAGAGAAAGACAAAAGCAAGCAAATGGGTAAAGAATGGGCAGTATATAAAGTAGCCCACACTTTATTGAAGCAAACGAAAGAAATGTATCAAAAAGAAAGAATGCCTGCAGTAGTTGAATATTGTAGTCACTTTTTCTCCATCCTAACGAGAGATACTTATTTACGTGTATGGCTGCCAGATGAAGAAGAAGACATGACGGTTGAACGAAAGGATGGAATACGTTTCTCTGTAGAGTCCTTGTCTCAAGGGACAAAAGAACAGTTATATGTTGCTTTAAGGCTGGCTTTAAGTCAGACTATTAGAGATGAACATCCTTTACCGTTTATTATTGATGATGCGTTCGTCAATTTTGACGATGAACGAACCTGTGAGGTGCTAGAGCTTTTACAACAAATTTCACAGGATCAACAAGTCATTCTGTTCACTTGTAGTGATACAATTAATCAAAAAATAACAGAACGTAAAAAAATTTTTTTATAAAAATTAAGTTTTTATTTGTCATGACCTCGCACTTTTGGAATAATAGTGATAAAATACTTGAGGACAATGTCGAATAAAGCTAGTGGAGGGTCGTCCATTGGTAGATAAAGAAAGAAGTCAAGAATGGACAGAATATGAAGAAACAATCGAAAAATTTATTCAAGTGATCGCCAAAAATATGAGCCTGTACGGAATCACCTCTTCTGTTGGTCGATTGTACGGAACGCTTTACTTTGCAGATCAGCCAATGACGCTAGATAATATGCGTGATGCGCTTGAAATGAGTAAGACAAGTATGTCGACTGGTGTGAGATCCTTATCAGAGATGAAGATGGTCGAACCAGCCTTTCGAAAGGGTGTGCGAAAAGATCTATACAAATCTGAAGAAGATTGGTATAAGTCTTTCACATCATTATTTGGTAACCGCTGGAGACACCATACTGAAACGAACATCGAAGAAGCTGATGAAGCGATCTCCGAACTTCGTGCCATTATGGATGACACAGACGACGAAGAATTACAAGGCATGATCCAACGCGATATCGACCGATTAGAGTATGCGAAAGAATACTACCGCTGGCTCATGAAGTTTATACGTGTCGTTGAATCAGGCGAAATCTTTAAATACGTACCAAAGGGAGACTAATTCTCCCTTTTGAAGGAGCATGTCTATAAAAGGACATGCTTTTTTTATGGCTACGTTAATGCTTACAGCCTTCCATATAAGCCCCCTTATTTGGAACACTCGAAGCTGAGACACTTATGTGAAGATAGGTCCGTTACGCTTGTTGAGTGGTTGGGGTGTATGGGGAACGACTCGCTTTCCGCGGGCGAGCTGTCGAGCCTCCTCGTTCGCTAGCGCTCTCTGTGGGGTCTCGTCGACCTCTTTCTCCCGCAGGAGTCTCCCCGTTCCCCATACACCCCTGGCTATGTTTATACGAACGGCCCTGCAGCTTGAGAGAGATTGGGGGTGGAGAGCAACTTTATATGGCATGCTTCCGTTACTCCATATATGGCAGAGGTGGTTCGGGAAATTGCGAGACTCCTGCGGCAGTAGGAGCCTAGGGGAGACCCCGGAGGGAGCGAATGCGACTGAGGAGGCTCCCCAGCTCGCCGCGGAAAGCGAGTGATTTCCCGAACCGCCTTACTCTCAAATAACGCAAACGGAAACATTCTCTCATTTTCGAGTCTTCAACAATCCTGCCTTATTCTTGAACAAGCTAGTAGAGTGGGCTGGAATATTCACCTTGAGTTCTGCATAGGCTTGTATTAAAAGGGGACAAGGGGGAGATTCCATGATTGCAGGGATTCCATGGTGGGTGTTAGCAATGGTAGTATTTATTTTATTTAGTGGATATATGGCACTTCGAGCGATGAAGGCGGAACAGGAAATGGAACAAAAGTTTATTGAACAAGAAGGGAAGAAGTATATGGACCGAATTGATGATGCGAAGAAGAGGAAGCAGTCGGTCTCTAGTTAAATATAGATAAAAAAAGGCTGCACCTTAGAAGGTGCAGCCTTTTGAAATGAGATTAGCCTTGGTCAGAATTTGATTCTGTTTCACCGGAAGTAGATTCTTCTTTAGCTTTTTCTAAGATATCCTCTAAACCTTCAGCTTTAACTTCTACCTCAGCTTCTTCAATGAGCTTGTCGATTGTTTTCTTCGCATTTTCTTGGTTAAGCTGGTTTGCTTTAAGATCTTCTTTAATCTGGTCTTTCATTTCTTCTAGAGGTTTTACGTCTTCTTTTTCACGTTTATCCGTAACTTTGATGATGTGGAAGCCGAACTCTGTCTTTACAGGTTCACTTACTTCACCTTTTTCAAGATCATATGCAGCATCTTCAAAGGCAGGCGTCATCTTACCTGGGCCAAAGAAATCAAGGTCGCCGCCGTTTGAAGCAGACGGTCCTTCTGAGTACTCTTCAGCTAGGGCTGCGAAGTCTTTGTTACCTTCTTCAATTTCTTGTTTAACTTCTTTTGCTTTTTCTTCACTACTTACAAGAATGTGGCTCGCACGGATTTCTGTTTTCATACGATCATAGTAGTTCTGTACTTCTTCATCTGAAACGTTGATTTCAGCTTTTGCAGCTTTTTGTTGCATAAGGCTTTGTTCAACTACTTTTCTGAAGTCTTCTTCAGTTTTGAAGCCCATCTGAGATAGAGCTTGATCGAACTGACCGCCAACTTGTTCTTTGTATTTTTCAACTTCTTCTTCAATTTCTTTTTCAGTTACTTCATATTTATCGTCAAGAACTTCTGTCACAACCATTTCATGAAGAACTTGTTCACCATAGCGATCCTTCAGCTCTTGGTAAAATTCATCTTTTGTGATATTTCCGTTCTTGGATTCAACGACTAGTTCTTTGCTCGCCTCATCGTCCCCTTGTGTACCGGAACATGCGGATAAAGCTAATACTCCTGCAGTTAGCGTCGTTGCCAAAGCAATCTTTTTCATCAGGTAAACACTCCTAATCATTTAATTGTGTCAAAAGTTTAGAGCCTAACGTGCTCTTCATGAGGCGTTTGGAAGCTCTTTGAATGTAGCTCCTAGACAACCTAATCCTTGAAATAATATAACATACTGAGGGTATAAAACACTAGGGCTATCGGGAATTGGAGGAAAACTTTTCAAAACCGGGTCATTCGCCTATCCAGACCAAGCCTCCCCTGCATATGATACGGTAGTAAGTTAGAGAAGGGGGTGGCTTCATGAGCAAAGGAGGTTACGGCGGCGGTTTCGCTTTAATCGTCGTTCTATTCATTTTGTTAATCATCGTTGGTGCATCTTGGTTGTACTAATCATCCCTGAGATCGGATATGAACACAAAAAACCTCTGCCATTTGGCAGAGGTTTTTTGTGTTCATATCCAATCTAGGGAGGGTCCGTTGCGGAGAAAGTGCCTGGGCTGGCTGGAGGACCACTCGCTTTCCTGCGGGTAGCTGGGAAGCCTCCTCGTTCGCTATCGCTCTCTGCGGGGTCTTCCCTAGGCTACTTTTCCCGCGGGAGTCTCGCGGTCCTCCAGCCAGCCCTACTTGTAAATGGGTTAACGGACTCGATTTTAGAAATGGATAGGCGACCCTTTAGCATAGCATGTTTCCGTTCCTTCTACATATGGCAAAGGTGGTTCGGGAAATTGCGAGACTCCTGCGGCAGTAGGATCCTAGTAAGTGGAAACAGAAGTTCGACTAAGACCGTCACGTCCTGTGACAACGTCGAACGACCCCACCTCGTGTGGGGCCGCGGAAAGCGAGTGATTTCCCGAGCCACCTTACACCAAACTAAAGCAAACGGAAACTTCTCAGCCAAACAAAAAAACAACGTCTTCTATGCAAGAGACGTTGTTTTAGGTATACAGGATTTCGACGTAAGACGAAATCAGTAGTATGGTGATTAAAATGTTAATCGTTCGAAACACTTTTGGTTGCTTTTCAACGGCCATTTCCGTTTTAAGACAAAGGGAATGGGTTAAAGAGTTAAAGACGAATAATATAAAAAGCGCAAATGGTACAAAGAATACTGACATAAATAGAAACCTCCTTTTGCACCTATGAAATTACTGTATCAAAAAAACAAAAAGTTGAACAGTAAAAATGCTTATATGTATAGAAAAACCCTTTTAAATGCATTAGCAATGAGTACCATTCTGGAATAGTCTTCATTCCCTGCATCTAAAAGGGTTTACTGGGGTTACTTTTTGTATTTGTCAATTAAGATATCATACCCATCTCTTGCATTCTCAATAATGCATTTTTTTGGTGCGCGCATAAATTGGTTAACGCACAAGAAATCTGTAAATGATAGTCCTATATTTACAGCTGTGAACAGAATGATATAAGCGAAATAATTTGGGAATACAAAGCTTGTAATCAAACCTGGTACAGATAATAGGACTGTTGGTGCTAGAGCTACCATAATGGACGTCGTTTTTGATAACGTTGAGCAAGTTCTATAGGAAAACGTCGGCATAACGCCTTTTTTTAATTTCCAGCGAACACGAACACGTTTGTTCAAAAGCACAAGTGGAATCATATGCATCAATTTATGAATCGCTGGCAACAAGAATAGCGAAGCTGCAAGCGGAAATAATCCGTAATCATGAACTTGATGACTTTGATGGACCATAGCCAATGGTACATATAGCAGGATAAAAGAAATGACCCCTAGAATTGAGCTCAATAAATATATACGGTTAGAGCCAAATTCTTTCGTGATGTTAAAGGATTTCCAGCAGTTAAGATTCATAATCAATAACCCCCTTATTTGTGACAAGAATAGTCTTGTATAGTAAAATTTTTATAGTGAATGAATCGCTCAAATAAGATTGGCATATCGAATGATACGATGTTTTATAGAAGAAATCAATAGGCTTTTTGTAAAAAAATAAAAAAGTACTCTAAGCCTTGGGGGATGTGCCCTGAAAAGGGATTGAATGATAGGTGAATAGAGGGGGGAAGTCTTCATGCATGAACTGGATTTAAACATAAAAAAAATAGCCTTTCAAGTGCAGCTGTTAACGAACGCTGAGCAAATGAAAGACTATCCTTTTACACGAATGGTAATTGAACGAGGATTAACAGAAGAAGAATGGCAGGAGGTAATGAAGTTACTAGCTACTTTAGACACTTCTTTTAAAAAAGAAGTAGAAGAAGGTTTGCTAGATTTTACGGACCTCCTGATTCACTTTGCGGGGATGTTAAACATGAAACTTCATCCGGACGAGGCCATTTCAGCCATAAAAAAAGAAGGATATTATACGGATCTCATGACCGCATTTGAAAATGTTCCGAAGGAGGACTAGTTCTCCTCTTGATCTTCTTCACCCTTAACGGATTCAGTGAAATGGCTCTCTTTTTGAAATTCGGATTCGATATTCGTCATAGAACGATCGAGAATTTCCATGTATTCATCTCCGTAAATCTCCCGAACCATTGAGATTAATTCTATTAATTCAGGGTATTTCCCGTAAATGTCTTTTAATGGCATACTGCCACGAATAACGGAATTGTTCTCTGGATTATAGGACTTCATCGTTTCTAAAAGAAGCTCTTCTCCTTCGTCAGTGAGCTGAATGTACGTATTACGCTTATCATTTTCCCGTTTGGAAAATGAAAGTAAACCACGCTCTTCAAGCTTTTTGGAAAAGTTGAAGGCGGTGGAGACGTGCATAACCCCGAACTTAGAGATTTCAGAAACGCTTGCCCCTTTCAGATGATGGGCAATCCACAATATATGATGTTCATTTATATTTAAATGAAACGGTTTGATCCATTGTTGCCAATCTTTTTCAATCATTTTCCATAAGGCCTTGCTAAGCTGGGCCATTTTATGACTATAAAGAATGGCTTCTTGGATTGTAGTATCATCTCTCATAGCCTTCCCCCTCTCTTGATGATTACTAGATTTTTAGCTTTATATGGACAGTATTCACCATTATTATCGCAAGAAAACCCTTATAAGAGAAGATATAATATGCACTCAAAATAGGAAGTTTTACGCAAAAAAGCGTTTAATCCCGTCATAAAGGGGTATTTTAAAGTAAAGTTTTTTTGTGATATAGTTAAAAAATTTTTTTATGATAAAAAAAACCCCGGTTCTACTAGAGAACCGGGGAAGTTTTTAGGAATCAGAAGTAGACGGATCTAGTTCTGAAAAGGCTTTCGAAATCAAACAGTGAAAATCGATCATTTCATGTAATTTTTCCTCTAAATGATCTGCTTCCCCGCTATTAATCTCTTTTCTCTCTTTACTTAATAACAATTTCGTTTCTTCTAATGAATGTTTTTGGCGATTGGCAGCGTCTAGCCATTTGTGGATGTATGAGGACATAAATTTATTGAACAAGTCTGAGTTTGCGGTATAGAGGTCTTTGCGCACGCCCTTTTTCCAGACACGTTCAACTAAGTTGAGGTCAAGCAAGCTTCTAATACCTGTGCTCATCGACGTTTTGCTTTTTGCCAGTGCTTCACTCATTTCATCAAGAGTCATCGGTTCGCCTTCTATATAAAGGGTACTAAACAGTAGCGCTTCTGAAGGTGTAAGACTAAACATCTCAATGGTTTTAGAGAATTCTGTTATTGCATGATACTGAACTTCACTCATTATACTGTTGTTCTCAGTTTCAGACATGAAGGAACCTCCTTCTCGTATACTACCCAACACATTACACTATTGCGATAAAATTTGGAAATAACAGATTGGGTAGCATTTAGGAGCAAAAAGGAGGAATTTAAAGGTTTTATTCGTGTCAGTATGTTCAGTTTAAACTGTACGAAAAATATGTTCTTAAATCAAAGAATTTATCGTTTGTACTAAACAAACAGACAGTATATAGTATAAAAGGTGAGTGATTGAACGAAACACAACAGAAAAATAGTTCATTAGAAATAGTAAAAATGTTTTAGAGGGGTGAAGTTAGGTGCCGATCATCAAGGTAGAAAACTTGTCAAAGATTTTCGGTAAGAATCCTTCTCAAGCACAAGAGCTGCTTGATCAAGGACTAAAGAAAGAAGAAATTTTAAAGAAAACAGGGAATACAGTCGGTGTAAATAGAGCTTCCTTTGAAGTTGAACAAGGCGAAATATTCGTTATTATGGGTCTTTCAGGGAGTGGTAAATCAACACTAGTTCGTTTGATTAATAGATTAATTGAACCGACTGAAGGTAGTGTATACATTAACGAAGAGAACTTAGCTGCAATGGATAGTAAAAACCTACGTCGTGTACGCCGTGAGAAAATGAGTATGGTTTTCCAGCGTTTTGCTTTGTTCCCTTATCGCACAGTGCTTCAAAACACTGAATTTGGTTTAGAAGTGCAGGGCATTGATAAAACAGAACGTTCTAAAAAAGCAAAAGAGTCCTTAGAACTTGTAGGGCTTGGAAGCTTTATTAATCAATTCCCAGGCCAACTATCTGGGGGAATGCAACAACGTGTAGGGCTTGCGCGAGCTCTAGCAAATGATCCTGAAGTTCTATTAATGGACGAAGCGTTCTCTGCTTTAGATCCACTTATTCGTAAAGAAATGCAAGATGAGCTTCTTGATCTCCAAGAACGCATGCAGAAAACAATCCTTTTCATTACACACGATCTTGACGAAGCACTTCGAATTGGTGATCGTATTGCGCTAATGAAAGATGGATCTATTGTACAAATCGGTACCCCGGAAGACATTTTAGTAAACCCGGCAAACGATTATGTAGAGAAATTCGTTGAAGATGTAGATCGTTCGAAGGTTCTAACAGCACAACATATTATGAAACGTCCTGAAACGGTTAACATTGAAAAACACGGTCCTCGCGTAGCCTTAGAGCGTATGCGTGAAGAAGGTCTTTCTAGCATTTATGTGACAGACAGATCCCGTAATCTAAAAGGCTATGTAACAGCTGAGAATGCATCTCAAGCTATAGACGAGAATGTGAAAGATTTAACCAACGTTATTGAAACAAACGTACCAACCTGCGATCTTGATACACCAATGAATGACATCTTTGATATGATTCATAATTCTCCTGTACCGATTGCAGTAGTAGAAGACGGAAAGTTACGAGGTATTATCGTTCGTGGAGCCGTCATTGGAGCCCTAGCAGGAAGCGAGGTGTCGATCAATGAGTAACACATTATTGCCAATGATTCCGGTTAAAACATGGGTCGATCAATCTGTTGAGTGGATTACAGATACATTTGAATTTGTGTTTGATCCGATAAAGAACAATTTAGATACCTTTATTGAGTTTTTAAGTGAAACGTTACAAATGATTAACCCATGGATCTTTATAGCAGTGATTGCGATTATTGCTTTCTTTGTAACAGGAAAGAAAATTGGTCTAGCTGCGTTTTCTATAGTAGGTCTTTGGTTTATTCTCAACCAAGAGATGTGGGAGCAGTTAATGGATACGTTCTCACTTGTCATAACCGCCAGTCTGATTTCAGTCATAATCGGGGTTCCGTTTGGAATTTGGATGGCTAAGAGTAACATTGTGCAGGCCATTCTTACACCTGTTTTAGACTTTATGCAGACAATGCCGGCGTTCGTTTACTTAATTCCTGCCGTAGCGTTCTTTGGTATTGGAATGGTTCCAGGGGTATTCGCATCTGTTATTTTCGCAGTACCACCTACAGTGCGTTTTACAAACTTAGGAATTCGTCAGGTTTCGACTGAGTTAATCGAGGCTGCTGATGCCTTTGGTACAACAGGCATTCAAAAGCTATTTAAAGTTCAATTGCCAATGGCGAAAAAGACGATCATGGCTGGTATTAACCAAACCGTCATGCTAGCTCTTTCCATGGTTGTTATCGCATCCATGATCGGAGCAGAAGGTCTTGGAAAAGAAGTAATCACAGCCTTACAGCGTAATGATGTAGGTCTTGGTTTCGTAGCGGGTGTATCTATTGTAATCCTTGCGATTGTTATTGACCGCTTCACGCAAAGCCTTAATACGCAAAAAGGTGAATAAACAAAGTTTGTCACTTCCTATTCAAGGAAGTTCAATAGAGTTCAATTAGTTATTATTTTATTAAAGGGGAGTTTATTAGTATGTTGAATCTTAATTGGAAACGTCTAGGTATTGCAGCAGGTCTTTCCTTGTCGCTTGTCGCAGCAGGTTGTGGCTCATCAGAGGATGAGTCAGAAGAAAATACATCAGGTGGCGACGGTGAAAGCACAGAACAAGCCGTTAATTATGGTGAAGAGCTTGACTACACTATTACAGGGGTAGACGCAGGAGCAGGCGTTGTAGGCTCTGCTGAAAAAGCCATTGAGACATACGGACTTGATGGCTGGGAAGTTCAAACGTCTTCTGGTGGTGCCATGACACAAGCACTTACACAAGCCATTGAAGATGAAGACCCAATCATTGTAACAGGTTGGACACCACACTGGAAATTTGCTGAGTTTGATTTACACTACCTTGAAGACCCAGAAGGTGTATTTGGTGGGGAAGAACAAATTAAAACAATGGCGAAGCAAGGTTTGAAAGACGAGAAGCCAAACCTTCACAAAATCCTGGACCAATTTAACTGGACAACAGAAGATATGGAATCCGTAATGCTCGAAATCCGCAACGGTACTCCAGAAGAAGAAGCAGCGAAAAACTGGATCGATGAAAACCAAGATAAAGTAGATGAGTGGACAAAAGATACTGAAGAAGTCGACGGTACAACAGCAACTCTTGCATACGTAGCTTGGGACTCTGAAATTGCTTCTACAAACGTTGTCGGTGAAGTTCTTCGTCAGCAAGGATTTGATGTAGAACTGAGCCAATTAGATAACGGTGTTATGTGGAAAGCCGTTGCTGAAGGCGAAGCTGATGGTATGGTAGCTGCTTGGTTACCAGGTACACACGGTGACCTTTATGAGTCTTATGAAGATCAACTAGAAGATCTTGGAGCGAACCTTGAAGGTGCTAAGATTGGTTTAGTTGTTCCTGATTACATGGATATCGACTCAATTGAGGATCTTCAAGCTGAATAAGAAAGCTTCATAAAAATAGCCTGCCTACCTTTGTAGGTGGGCTCTCTTTTTAAACGGTTTACATTAAATATTAACAAAGGGGTTATATCATGAATTGGAAGAAGCTTGGATTAACAGCAGGTCTATCGTTGTCTCTAGCGCTTGCTGCATGTGGTTCAACAGAAGATGATTCTAGCGGAGACTCGGGGGATACAGAAAATTCAGTAGGTGAACAAATTGATTACACTATTACTGGAATCGAATCAGGCGCTGGTATTATGGTCGCAACAGATAATGCGTTAAAGGACTATGAGAACCTGGAAGGATGGGAAGTTTCTTCAAGCTCATCAGCCGTTATGACTGAGCAGCTTGGGAATGCTATTGATAACGAAGAACCGATTATCGTAACAGGGTGGACGCCACACTGGAAATTTGCTGAATATGATTTAAAGTACTTAAAAGATCCGAAGGAAGTATACGGCAGCACTGAACACATTAACACGATTGTACGTAAAGGGTTCGAGGAAGATATGCCCGATGCTGCAAAAATCCTTGATAACTTTAAATGGTCTCCAGAAGACATGCAAAGTGTAATGCTTGAACTTCAAGAAGGTACAGAACCTGTCCAAGCAGCTCAAAACTGGGTTGAAAATAACCAAGATAAAGTAGACGAGTGGACAAAAGGTATAGAAGATGGAAGTGGCACAGTTAGACTTGCTTATGTACCATGGCAATCAGAGATCAGTTCAACCCATGTCATTTCGGAAGTCTTAAAGCAAAAAGGGTTTGAAACTGACCTAACTCAAGCAGGAATCGGACCAATGTTCCAAGCTATTGCTGAAGGGGATTCTGATGCTATGACCTCTGCATGGTTGCCACGTACCCACGGCGATCATTATGAAAGCTTTGAAGACGAATTCGTTGATTTAGGAGAAAATTTAGAAGGCGCAAAAATTGGTTTAGTTGTACCAGATTACATGGATATCGAATCCATTGAAGACCTAGAGCCAAAAGAATAACCTAAACGTAAAGGTGTACTCCCTATATAGGGAGTACACCTTTTTTACGATTAGTAACTATTGTTGTTTAGCTTTGTCCTCAAGCTCTTTTAAGCTTTCTTCAATTTCCTGTAGGTGTTTTTGGATGTTTTTCTGATGGGGTTCAATCGTTTGCTTCCAGCTTTCAATTGATTGTTTTACTTCCGTTGAGAGGTCTCGCAATAACGAAGCACCTTCTTTAGATGTTTTCGCAATTTGTTCAGTTAATTGTTTGCCTTCACCTTGCAAGTTTGCAAGGGTAGTTTTAAGTTGGTCACTAGAATCTTTAACTTGTTGACGTACTCTGTTTCCGGATGAAGGAGCAGACAGTAATGTAGCTGATGCACTTACGACTCCTCCTACGACAAATCCAAGTAGTAATGATTTCCCTTTACCCATAATCACAACTCCTTTCCTTACTATCTCCTATTATATCCGTTTTTCCTTTTTGTGTTGAGGTATAAACTTTATTTCTTACAGAAAAGTCATGACAATTCAGGAACTAAGGTGACTAAAAACGAGCGTGGAGTGACGAAAGAGGGTGTAGAAGTGACTAAACACGAGCGCGGAGTGACGAATGAGAGGATCGAACTGACTACAGAGGAACTTGAACTTACGAACGTCCGTGTGAATGGTCCGAAGGTAAGTTGGTTTTCTGTAATCAAAAAAAGAGTGCGCTCCTTATCAGGAACACACTCTTAACGTTTTTATGCAGTTGCGATGCGCGATCGTTTTGAGATCTTTTCAACGATCGGGTAAATAACCGTCATGGCTACAGTGTTGAAAGCTGCAGTCGGCAGGACGATCGTTGCGTACATAATCATAAAGCTTCCTTCTACAAGTCCAATAATGTTCACAGCTACAAATAGGAATATAGCTCCGCTAATTAGCGTACCTACAAGCGTTACACCAGCAGCAAGAACTTTCTTATTTGTAAATTTACCTGCAGCCAGTACAATTCCGAAAGCGACAAGCGCTGTTAAAGGCTTATCAATTAAGTTTGCAATCTGACCTCCAGGTAATCCCGTAGTTAAAGCAGCAATCGCTCCTGTAACAAGGGATAGAAGCATTACATATTGGAACTTAGGAAATAGAATAATTCCAAGAAACATCATGATCAAGAGCATATCAGGCTTCATCCCATTCACGATAGGGGGAGCGAAGATATGCAATACAGCACCAATCCCAACAATTAACGACAACAATACCAACACACGCGTGTCTAGACGACTCTTCACGTTACATCTCTCCTCTTCTAAACTAGTCTCAACTTACCTTCCAGCTGTGTCCTTTTGACCAACTGCGAAAGTCTGATTCTATTATAACAAAACTCTCTCGAAAGCTAAACATCTCAGATTCTGACAGTTCGAAGTCTAACCGATGTTTGCGGCAATATCCCCAGCAATCGCCTGTAGTTGCTCAGGAGAATATTCCTTAGAATGTTCTTCCCATTTCGCGCCAAATCCATCATTCTTCCCGTAACGAGGAATAAGATGAATATGTAGATGGAATACAGACTGCCCTGCTGCTTCCTCGTTATTATTTAGCACATTTAAGCCAACGGGTTCGTAGGTTGCTTTTATCGCATTGGCGATCTTTGGAACACGAGCGAACACTTTCTCGGCTACGTCAGAAGACGTTTCGTAAACGTTTTTTACGTGCTCTTTAGGGATAACAAGCGTATGGCCTTTTGTAACTTGACTAATGTCTAGAAAAGCATACACGTCTTCATCCTCATACACTTTCGCAGAAGGAATCTCTCCATCACGAATTTTACAAAAGATACAATCTTGGCTCATCTAATCTCCTCCATTTCAGCCCATGGCTATATTGTGTATATATCGTATCAGAAAATAGGACAACTTCCAATTTGCAAGACAGCAAATCAGGCTCCTTATATCATGTTTATGGGAATGGGGCCATTACGTTTGTTGAGTGGAGGGGGTGTCTGGGGAACGACTCGCTTTCCGCGGGCGAGCTGCCGAGCCTCCTCGTTCGCTACGCTCTCTGTGGGGTCTCGTCGACCTCTTTCTCCCGCAGGAGTCTCCCCGTTCCCCAGACACCCCTTGCCATAAGGGATATGAATGGCCCCGTAGCTTTAGCTTCCGGGAAGAATTTCAGATGTGGCTATGTTTCCGTTACTTCTAATATGGATGGGTGGTTCGGGAAATTGCGAGACTCCTGTGGCAGTCGGAGCCTAGGGGAGACCCCGGAGGGAGCGTTAGCGAGAGAGGAGGCTCCCCAGCTCGCCACGGAAAGCGAGTGATTTCCCGAACGACCTTACGCTGAATCAAGCAAACGGAAACATTCTCTGCTATATAAGAGCTAATAAAAACCAAAAAGCAGAGTGCCTCATAAGAGACACCCTGCCTGTAAGAAGGTTTGGGAGACGTTGGTATCCTTAACGGATGTTTGGGAAACACTTTGACACGCGTGGGGCTGCCACTAGTGTACAGAGATCATCGGAATGGACTCTGTAGAATCGTGTCTAAAGCTCGCGAATATACCTGCTGTCAACACCTCATTTAGTGAATGCGTGTTTTTATAAAGCTCTTACCAGATGGTGGAGTTTATCTCAGCTTGGTCTTTCACAGACACCTCATTTCAAATTTTAAGAAGAACTTAAACCTTGAACTTAGTGAACAGTGATTTGCTCCTGGACAACGTCTCCCGTTGCCTTCAAGAGTATTATGAGCAGAATGGACAGGTCTTATACAAAAAAGTAACGATTTTTTTGGCAAAGTGTCAGGGGAATGATAAAATTTGGAGAAGAAGAGAGGGATACAAATGAAATCACTATTACATATTCAAGATCTTGTAGGTGGATACACGCACAAAAATGTTTTACACGGCATTTCATTTGATATACAGCCGGGTGAAATTGTTGGCTTAATTGGATTAAATGGCGCCGGTAAAAGTACAACGATTAAACATATTATTGGATTGATGCAAGCGAAACAAGGAAGTGTTACAGTTAACGGAAAAACGTTTCAGGAGGATCCTGAAGGGTATAGAAGTCAATTTTCCTATATTCCAGAGATGCCGATTCTTTATGAGGAGTTAACACTGCGGGAACACCTTCGTTTAACTGCGATGGCATATGGGTTAACAGAAGAGGTTTTTGAAAAACGCTTACAGCCATTGTTGAAGGAATTTCGTTTGGAGAAAAAATTAGATTTCTTTCCTGTGCATTTCTCTAAAGGGATGCGACAGAAAGTCATGATTATGTGTGCCTTTTTGGTGGAGCCTTCTTTATATATTGTGGATGAGCCTTTTGTTGGGTTGGACCCGTTAGGTATTCAATCGTATTTGCAGTTAATGAACGAGATGAAAGACCAGGGGGCAGGCGTACTCATGTCGACACATATACTAGCCACAGCAGAACGTTATTGTGATCGATTTGTTATTCTTCATGACGGAGAAATTCGTGCAAAAGGAACGCTTGAAGAACTGCGAAAGTCTTTCTCTATGCCAGATGCGACGTTAGATGATCTCTACGTGCAGCTTACAAAGGAAGATGATGATGCTTAAGATTGATCCTCAAAAGCTGTGGCGGGCCAGGCTCGACTCTCATACCAAAGAGATGGGTCGGTATTTACGATTAATGTTCAATGATCATTTTTCATTTGCTATGTTTTTCTTCTTAGCGGGATTGACATACAATTACCAGCAGTGGTTGGCTGCGTTAGACTCAAGTTTTCCAACAGCTCTTGTGATGGGAGTCGTGTTTGCAAGCCTTTTGACGTATAGTCCCATTCGTACATTTTTAAGGGAAGCTGACTTAGTCTTTTTACTTCCTGCTGAACATCGCTTAGCGAGCTTCTTTAGGAGAGGTATTCTTTATAGCTTTTTCTTACAGATCTTTGGATTGTTTTTTGTTGTGGTCGCTTTTGGTCCGCTTTACTTTGAAACGTATTCAGGGAGGGCAACATCTGAATATATTTTATTTGGAATTGTGATTTTGATTCTAAAAGGATGGAACACGCTCTCTCATTGGTGGGAATTGAATAGCCGATTTGGAATGAGTGGAATCATTGATCCAATAGTGCGCTTTTTATTAAACGGTCTGACGATTTTCTTCTTCGTTCGAGGAGACTGGCTATTTGCAGGTGTAACCACCATCCTTTTCTTCGCTGTGATGATGTATGACTACAGCTTAGCTAAGAAGCGTAAGGGAATTGCTTGGGACTTGTTAATTCAAAAGGACCAGCAGCGCATGCAAGTGTTTTACCGAATTGCCAATATGTTCACTGATGTACCACACCTAAAGAATAGTGTGAAGAAGCGACATTGGCTCGTTCGTTTAATTAAGAACCCAATTCCATTTTCAAGTGATAAGACATTTGACTACTTGTATAGAATTACATTTATCAGAAGTAGTGATTATCTTGGGTTATACATTCGTCTTGTCCTCATTGCTGGAGCGTTCGTTTATTTTGTGCCGAACATTTGGATGAAAATTGCGTTTAGCTTCTTGTTTCTTTATTTAAGTGGCTTTCAGATGGTTACGCTTTGGCACCATCATAGAGATGTATTGTGGCTTGATCTTTATCCTTTGCGAATAGAATCGAGAAGGAAAGCTATTACGAAATGGCTATTTCAACTGTTGATGGTGAAGACGTCTTTATTAGGGGTTGTTTTCCTTCTTCAAGGGAACTTAATGGGGTTAGCCATCGTATTAATAGGTGGGGCGCTATTTAGTTACTTTATGTCTCACAAGTATTTAACAAAACGATTAACATAAACGTAGCCGGCCCTTTAGATATGATTGGGTCGGCTTTTTGTATAGGAGGAAGTGTAATGAGAACGCCTTATGAAGAGAGGAAGTACCAGGAAGCCCTTCGGTTTGTAAAAGGGATGGAGAAGCGGAGCTCGATTGTTCAACGGAAATCGAAGGTGATTCAAACTACCATGAACAATTGGGTGCCAGAGCGTATTCATAAAATAGTGTCAGGAAGCGTGAAGCAAATGATTGAGCTTTCGTTAACGGGCTCTCATTATATCTATCCAATTCAGGTGAACGATGCGTGGACATTGAAGGAGCGGGAGGAGCAAGTTGAAGGAAGATTAAAGGATTATAAGCGTACCGCTGCCTTAGAAGGAGCTGGGACAGGAGCTGGTGGCATTGTGTTAGGGGTAGCCGATTTTCCACTGCTCCTTAGTATAAAGATGAAGTTTCTTTTTGATACAGCTCGGATCTATGGGTTTTCGGTTGAGGAGTATGAAGAACGGCTTTTCGTCCTGAATGTGTTTATGCTTGCTTTCTCAAGTGATGAGAAGCGGAAAGAGATTCTTCAGCGTGTGTTAGATTGGGAGCATGAAAAAGAAGCGGTAAAAGATGTGGATTGGAAATGCTTGCAACTGGAATACAGAGACTCAATCGATTTCGTTAAAATGTTACAGTTAATCCCTGGTTTTGGAGCTTTCGTCGGAGCGTGGGCAAATACGAAGCTGTTAGAACAATTAGCGGAGACGGCTCAAAATGTATACCGCCTCCGCATAATGGATTATTGATGATGTTGTTGATAGACGGCGTAAGATTGAAATAGTGTTTTCGCAGCAATAGGAAGGGCGCGTTCATCGATATCAAACTTCGGATGGTGATGAGGGTAAACGTGTCCTTCTTTTTGTGCGCCTGTAAAGAAAAAAGCACCTGGTCGCTCGAGAATATAGTAGGAGAAATCCTCTCCTGTCATGACGGGCTCAACATAATGGGCTTTTTCTACGCCTGGTGTGTTAGAGGCCCCTTCGATCACCATCGCGGCTTCCTCAGGGTGGTTCACGACTGGAGGATACCCTTTCATATAGTTGAATTCGTAACTTGCGTCGTGAGTGGTGCAAACCCCTTTGATGTGTTTTTCCATCTCACGAATAACAAGTTCCTGAACATCAGGACTAAATGTCCGCACGGTTCCTTTTAATGTAGCTGTATCAGCGATCACGTTAAAGGTAGTTCCTGCTTCAAATGTACCGACTGTTACAACGGCTGATTTCAACGGATCGAGTTTACGGCTTACAATTTGCTGGAGAGAAGTTACGAGTTCTGAGCCAATAATTATAGAGTCCTTCGTCTGATGAGGCTGTGCCCCGTGGCCGCCTTGACCTTGAATCGTAATTTCAAAAGCATCTGCTCCGGCAAAGAAAGCTTCAGGAGCAGTTTCAATGGTTCCTACTGGTGTATTACTCCAAAGGTGTGTACCAAATACAGCATCAACGCCTTCAAGAGCACCGGCCTCAACCATTTGTGTGGCGCCACCAGGTGGGGTCTCCTCGGCATGTTGGTGTAAGAAAATGATGGTGCCTGGTATGTCGTCTTGGTGAGACTTTAATGCCTTGGCAAGGCACAGTAATGAAGCCGTATGTCCATCATGTCCGCAAGCGTGCATTACATTTGGTACTGTTGACTTGTAAGGGACATCTTTTTCATCTTGTATAGGAAGCGCATCAAAGTCAGCGCGTAACGCAACCGTCTTACCAGGTTTTCCGCCTTCTAAAGTAGCTAGAATTCCGTTTCCTCCAACTCCTGTTTGGTGAGGAATGCCTAATGTTTGATAAAAATTTGAGATATATTTGGATGTTTCTGTTTCTTGGAATGATAACTCAGGGTGTTGATGCAGGTAACGGCGAATATCGACCATTTCGTCGTATTGAGCATCAATGTCTTGTAAGATTTTCTGTAGGTTCATGGATTTCCCTCCTTGTGTTAGCCATATTATAACAAAGACGAAAAACTATGAATATACAGACAACTCGAGAGCCTGTTTAATGTTTCCGTAGCGCTAGTGGAGAGTAAGGTGTGCCGGGAAACTACTCGCTTTCCGCGGGCGAGCTGACGAGCCTCCTCGGGCAAAAAAACGCCCTGCGGGGTCTTGTTGGCCTCTTCTTCCCGCAGGAGTCTCCTAGTTTCCCGGCACACCTTTTCGATATTAGGAGTCACGGAAACAAGCTACAATAGAGCCTAGGGGTTCTAACTTCATTTCGGTTCTTTTATATACACCCAAAAAAAAGCCGTTCCGCTTTATAAGCGGTACGGCTTTTTTATTATAAAGAATAATCCTTATTGCAAACGTGGATCTGCTAATAGACGGTCCATTTCTTCCATGTGGCCCGTTTCGTCTGCAATCATGTCGTCTAGTTTGACAACTAGTTCTGTGTAACCAAGTTCTTCGGCTTGTTGTTTGCGCTCTTCATAACGACGAATTGTGTCTTGTTCTGCGCGTTTTGCTTCTTCAAGCATATCTTTAACGTCTGATAGTTGTTTAACTTCAGCTGGTTGTGTTGTTGGTGTGCCACCTAGAGTTTTAATCTTTTCAGCTAGGTAAAGTGCATGTCCTTGTTCATCACCAATTTCAGATTCGAAGAATGGTTTTAACACTTGATAGTAAAGTCCTTGAACGGTAGCAGCATTATATGTGTACATAATGCTTGCCGCATATTCATGTGCTAAGTCTTCGTTTAGGCCATCAATTAGATTTTGTACTTTTTGATCCATCATAATCACCCCTGTTTAGATTTGTTGATTGTGTATATCATGTCGCACAATATAAATGTACCCTGGTGAAGAAAATCTAAACATATGGTTAAAAGCTTAGTAAATTAGAGAAGAGTTTTATGTTTGGCTTCATATTTGCGGGGTTATGGATTCTATTGGTCGAATATATTAAAAGGATAGTTAATCTCCGTCTAGAGGCGGAGGGCGGAACCACCCCTGGCATGTTCTTAAAGTAAAGAAAAAGCGCTAAGATAGTTATAGTACTTTCTCTTATTAAGAAAAGGGTGGATACGATGAAACGAGTTAGTTTTACAAAGTTTATCTTCGCACTTCTATTGATTGTTGGTGGAACAGTCATATTATTGGCGAATCTTGACGTTATTTCCCTGGAAATGTGGCAAATATTTTCTTATAGTTACCCGTTTATACTCCTTGTGATAGGGCTTAAGTTTATTTTAGATAGTTTAATCGGAAGAGACGATCGATGGGGGCTAGGTGTTTTCACTTCTGTATTTGCTGGTCTTCTTATTATGGATCGTTTTGAGTGGATGACCTTTACAGCATGGGATATTTGGTTGTTATGGCCGTTACTTCTCATTATTATTGGAATTAGGATGTTTGGTTCTAAAGGAAAAGAAGAGAAGATAGAAGTTCAGTTTGGCCAAGGAGATACACACAAGAAAAAAAGTACGATCGGTGATCTATCCTATACGAAGAATGATTGGACAGTAGAACCGATGAACTTATGGAATGCTATAGGCGATTACAAACTTGATTTCACAAAAGCCTTTATTCCCGAAAAAGATACTCCTATTCGAATCTCCGGTATCATTGGAGATGTTAAAATCATTATGCCAGAGAACGTTGACTTCCGGATCGAAGCCAGGGTTAAGATGGGAGACATTCGAGTTCTTCACGAAAAAACAGATGGGATTAATCGCACGATGAGTTATGAAACGCCTGATTACCAAACAGCTAGTCAAAAGGTTACATTATCTGTTGATTTAAAAGTAGGCGATATTCGCCTGGATCGGGTGTAGGTGATGTTATGTTAAAACGACTAAACAGTATTCGTTATACGTTTGTACGTTCTCATTTATATGGGTTATTTTTGACCGTACTGATTGTGATGTCTGTTCTTTTAGGGATATATGTGCTGAGGGAACCAGAATGGCTTACTTCTCAAGCGATTTTTTTCTTTATTGCTTTGTTTACCATTACCGCTTGTCTTGTGTCAGTCTTTATAGGATTTCAATCGAGTAGATTTATGAGAGAGAAAATGTATGCCCTCTCTATGATGGTACGTGCACTTAAACAGGGCAGTTATGAGGCTTCTGTACACATGCCTACTAACGATGAATTTGGTGATATGGGCGGAGAGCTGAATGAGTTGGCTCAAAAGTTGCAAAATCAGGTGAAGTCTTTGCAGCGTATGGCTGATGAGAAATCTGAATTTGCCAAAACAGCCCATAAGGCAGCTGCTATAGAAGAACGACAGCGTTTAGCAAGAGACCTCCATGATGCTGTGAGCCAACAGTTATTTGCTCTAACCATGATGGCTCAGGCGACTCAGCGCATGTTTGAGCAGGACCCGAGCAGAGCAAAGACTCAGTTGGATGAGATTACATCGATGGCTCTTCAAGCGCAGACAGAAATGAGAGCATTGTTACTACATTTGCGTCCTGTTCATTTATCAGGTGAATCATTACATGAAGGAATTAAGACCCTAATTGATGAACTACAAAAGAAGTGCCAACTAAATTTTTCGGTTGAGTTAGATGAAACAGTCGGACTATCAGATGGGGCAGAGGAACACCTCTTTCGTATTGTTCAGGAGGCACTATCCAATATATTGCGCCATGCAGAAGCAGAAGATGTTCAGTTATCATTAAAAAGAAAGAACGATCAAGTCTTTTTACATATACGGGATAACGGGAAAGGGTTCCATGTGGACCAAAGTAAGAAAACGTCTTATGGCTTAAAAACAATGCATGAACGAACGGATGAGCTTGGTGGAACGTTTGCGATTCATTCAAAGCCAGGAGAAGGGACCTACATTGATATAAGAATTCCAAACCAGGAGGCGGATGAGGATGAGTAAAGCGATCAGATTGGTGGTTGTAGATGACCATGACGTCGTTCGAAAAGGCGTTATTGCCTATTTAATGACAGAACCAATGTTGGATATTGTGGGAGAAGCGTCGAGTGGAAATGATGGCGCCAAACTCGTCCTTAAAGAGAAACCAGATGTCGTGCTTATGGACCTGATGATGGAAAATGGGGATGGTATTGAAGCTACAAAGCAGATCATGGCCGAACACCCTGATTGTAAAATTATTATTCTCACGAGCTATTATGATGATGAGAAAGTGTTCCCGGCCCTTGAAGCTGGAGCATTTAGCTATATGTTGAAAACCTCTTCAGCAGATGAGATTGCTTCAGCGATTAAGAAGGCTGCAAAAGGTGAGACACACATTGAACCTAAAGTTGCCAACAAAATGATGACACGCTTTCGTTCTAAAGAAAAGAAGCTCCATGATGACCTGACTGGCCGGGAGCTAGAAGTGTTGATGTGTATTGGTAATGGATTAACGAACCAAGAAATTAGCGAAAAGCTATTCATTGGAATTAAAACGGTTAAAACACATGTAAGTAATGTTTTAAGTAAGTTAGCTGTACAGGATCGCACTCAAGCGGCTGTATATGCGCATAAGAATGGGCTGATTCGCTCATCTAATGAATAGAGCCTGAGGGTTAGCAATCGAGTATAAAATCGCTGTAATTGTATGCTCTATTTTTTAGTGGAAGGCTCTGTTAACAGAGCCTGGTGGAAAGAAGAAATAATGAAAGGGTAGGATAAGTGGTAAGAATGAACGTCCTCATCTTTTACTAGAATCCGTGATTCACCTTTATTATACTGAAGGGAGAATGTTTTTGAATTGGGGATGTTTTAATGAATGAACGTGTGCAGAAGGTGCTCTTTTTTACCTGGTTAACGTCTGTTTTAGCGACGTTTGGGAGTCTGTTTTTTTCAGAAGTAATGGACTTTATTCCTTGTGAAAAGTGTTGGTACCAACGGATTTTGATGTATCCACTTGTGTTACTGTATGGAATTGCCCTGGCTCGTAAGGATCTTAGATATGGAGCAGCTGGACTTTTTATGAGTGGGTTAGGTGTATTAGTAGCAGCCTATCACTATGGAATGCAGAAGCTACCTTTTTTAAAGGAGGCAGGGGATGGATGTAGCGTCGTTTCTTGCGGAAGTACGTATATTAACTGGGGAGGATTTATTACAATCCCGCTACTATCCTTACTAGCTTTCATGATTGTATTTGTATGCCACCTATGGATGGTACGGAACAGTAAATAAAATGGCCCTGTGCTTTTTTCGAGCACGGGCCGTTTTTTTAGTTTTTATTATTTTTTATGAAAGTCATAGTGCGCCTCGAGCCGCTCTTGGAAAGAGGCGATAATAATACAAATAGGCCAGTAGATAAAGGCTACTAAAAGGTAGAGCGTCATAGCGTCACCTGTTCGGCCGATTACGGTTTGAGCACGTTGAATCATTTCAGGTACGGAAATAACTGCCGCTAGAGAAGTGGCTTTTACAAGGTCAAGCATCACGTTTGTTAGGGGTGGGAGAGCAATGCGTGTCGCTTGTGGAATGATCACGTGGCGAACCGTCTGCCAATAACTAAATCCTAGCGCTCTTGATGCTTCCCATTGTCCTGTTGACACACTTTTTAGTGAAGCTCTAATAATTTCGGCGTTGTAAGCCGCGCTGTTTAAACCAAATCCTACAACAGCTGCTGTTACAGCGGATAACGTCAGTCCGATAAACGGTAGTCCGAAATAAAGCAGGAAGAGGAAAACGAGAATAGGAGTCCCTCTCATAAAGGAAATGTATAACCGAGCTGGCCAACGTAAATAGATTGCTGTTGAGGATCGGCCTAAGGCTAGAAAGAAGCCTAGTAATAAACCAATTGCCATCCCAGCGAGTGAGATGGCAAGGGTATAAGGCAGTCCCTCTAAAACAGTAGGTAAGCTTTCCCACGCAAGGCGCGGGTTAAAGAGCTTATCGTATTCAATGTCTTGGAATAGTGTAGGACTGATCATAGAGTATCAACGCCTTTAAGATTCTATGCCTTCGATTTTAGTGATTTCACCTTCAGGTTGCTTCGATGCATCTTCTCCAAGGAAGAACTTCTTCGACAGCTCAGTTAATGTGCCGTCTTCACGTAACTCTGTTAGTGCTTCATTCATTTTCTTCTGAAGTTCACTGTCTTCTTGTTCAAGAAGAATAGCTTGTTTCGTAGGGTGCACCTTAATCTCTGGGTGAAGAACTAGGTCAAACTGAGGAAAGGCATTAATCCCAAGTTTGGATAGGTAATAGTCGTTAATGATGACATCTGTACGACCGTTGTCAACATCACGAAGGTACACATCGTTCGTTGCGTTATCATACGTGATTACTTCAGCATCGTAATGACGAGCGATGTCACTAAATACAGATGTAGCAGCACCACCGGCTTTCTTTCCTTCAAGATCTTCAAGTGTTTCAATGCCACTTAGTCCGTCTTCACGAACAACTAATGTTGTATAAGAGTATTTATATGGAGTTGTAAACGCATATTTTTCTTCACGTTTATCTGTTACTTCTATGTCGTTAATACCTGCATCGATGCGGCCACTGTTCATAGCTGCAAATATAGCGTCAAACCCCATTTCCTGAAACTTCACATCCACGCCAAGCTTTTCACCAATCGCACGCATAACTTCGACGTCATAGCCTGATAATTCATCAGAATCTTTAGGGTAGTAAGAGGTTGCTACAAGGGTCCCCGATGTCCCGACTACAATCTCCCCTTCTTCTTGAACTTTATCCCATGTAGTTGTTTCTTTTGCCTGATCATTATCTTCTGTTGAACCACAAGCAGCTAAGATGAAAACAAAAGCCAAACTTACTACAAACATAAGTTGTTTTTTCATAGTTGCACGTTCCCTTCATGTTGATATGATATAAAAACCTACCTAACTATAACAACATACTCTCTCAATTTCAAAAGAAAGAAATTTACAATTCTCACAAATTCCTCACCACTGCTCTACAAGACTAAAGCGTGCCAGACACGCTTTCATGCTGTGAAGTAAGGCAGGGTGTCTGACACGCTTCTTTGTTTTAGAGTGGGAAAGTGTTTCGGCATTAGAAAAAGCCAGCTTTTTGCTGGCTTTGTGTATGTTTAGTCTGGTTTTGTCATATGATATTTCGTTAAGTAGGCTGGTCCTGCTGAGAAGGAAGGTTTCTCTTTACTTTGAGGGCCGGAATTTTTGTGAGCCTTTTGGAAGGCTTGTGAATTCTTCCAGTCTTCAAAGCTTGATTCATCTTTCCACTGAGTGAAGACAACATAGGTATTGCCTTCTGCTGGACGTAAGATTCGGATTGCCTGAAACCCAGGGGAATCTTCGATTGCGCCTGCACGGTTTTTGAAGCGATCTTCAAAGAGTGGGCGCCCTTCATCTGTTACAGGGATGTTGTTCATGACAACAAATCCTTCTTCTTGAAGCTCTCCTTGGTGATCAACCGTTTCATAAGAACGCGGCTCTTGGAAGATGTTTTCCCCTTCTGTATAAGCAAGAGCAGAACTTTCACCTTGCATAAGAAAGATCTTTTGGTCGTGCTTTTCAGTTAAAGAAGCCAGGTAATCATAGGTGCCAAGTGTCATATATACATTCATGAAAACGTCTCCTTTCTATTAAGTTTAGTGTAGCAACGAAAGAATTTAAAAAGCAAGCAAGAAGGAAGCCTTTTTCTAAAACTTTGTGTTAGCGTATAATATTGGTAAGTACTCAAGCACTCCAATGTACAATAGGACGAGGTGAACGTTATGAATTGGAGAGAAATAAAAATCCCCGACTGGGTAAAGAGGTGGCGCTGGCTCATCATTGTTGTAGCAAGCATGGTGGTACTAGCTTTCGCGGGCTACCTTACTCTATTAATTGGTGGGAAGAGGATCGTAGATGAGCGTCTGCTTGTGTTAGATGAAGCATCTGTGATTGAAACAAGAAACGGTGATGAATTAACAAAATTATATAAAGAAAATCGGACAGTTGTCCCGATAGGTGAAATACCAGATCATGTGGAGGATGCGTTCATAGCGATTGAAGATGGTCGTTTTTATGAACACGCAGGTGTTGATGTTATCGCTACAGCAAGGGCGTTATACCGTGATTTAATCGCAATGGAAAAGGTGGAAGGCGGGAGTACGATTACTCAGCAACTCTCGAAGAATTTATTCTTAACTCATGACAAGACCTGGACAAGAAAGATCAAAGAAGTGATGGCATCTTTGTACTTAGAACGAAACGTGCCGAAGAAGAAAATTCTAGAATACTACTTAAACACGATCTATTTCGGAAATGGATTATACGGTATTGAATCTGCCTCTCAATACTTTTTTAGTAAACCTGTTTCAGACCTTTCCGTCACAGAAGGAGCGTTACTAGCAGCTTTGCCAAAAGGACCGAATTACTATGACCCGATTGATCACCCAGAACGGGCGAAGGGTCGTCGCGATATCGTCATTAGCCGCATGCATGCTGAAGGTTTCGTAACTTCAGAGGAAGCGGTGCAGCTACAGCGAAAGAACTTGGGTATCAATCATGGCAGTCCTGAAGAGAAACCTTGGCTGAATAGCTATCTTGATTATGTCGTAACAGAAGCTAAAGAAGAATATGGACTCAGTGAAGAAGAATTGTTTCAGGGGGGGTACCGCATCGTTGTGAGCATGGATGACGACATTCAACGTATTTCGCACGAAGTGATGCAAACGGATCAGTACTTCCCTGGATCTACTGAAGGAGTACAAGGAACGTTTCTATTAATGGATCAGGAAACAGGTGAAATTTTGGCTGCTCAAGGGGGGCGTAATAACGAGCGGGGAGACTTAAACCGTTTGTTAGAAAAACGTCAGCCTGGTTCTGTTATGAAGCCCCTAGCTGTATATGGGCCTGCTCTAGACCTAGAACAGTACACACCATACTCCCTTTTAGTAGATCAAAAGCTGTCATACGGAGATTACACTCCTACTAATTATGATGGTACGTATGATGACTATACCTCGATTTACAAGTCACTGATGTTATCTAAGAATGCTTCAGCAGTATGGCTGTTAAATGAGATTGGCATTGATTACTCCAAGAATTATTTAGAAAAGCTAGGCATGGACATTGAAGACAATGGGTTGTCCATTGCACTAGGTGGCCTTAAAAAAGGCGTGACACCGGTAGATCTGGTTCGGTCTTACAGAACATTTATTCACGACGGAGAAATGATAGAGCCTCATTCCATTGTAGAAATTTATGACAAGGACGGGGAATTAGTCAATAAGTATGAACCAAAGCCAGAGCAAATCTTCAACCCACAAACTGCTTGGTCCATAACAAGGATGCTAGAATCTGTAGTGACTGAAGGGACAGGACGAAGCGGTACGTATGAGAAAGCTTTAGCTGGTAAAACCGGTTCCACTCAACACCCTTATGTGGATAAGAAAACAAAAGACGCCTGGTTTGTTGGCTTTACCCCTGAATATGTAGGTTCTGTATGGATGGGCTATGATCAATCTGATGAGAAGCATTATTTAAATGGGGGAAGTGCCTATCCTACAAAAATAATGAAAGAGGTACTCACTCGGGTCGATCAGGTAAAACAACTAGAAGATTCATTTACGCAACCAGATGGAGTAGAAGACGTACCACCACCGATTGATTTGCCTATCATAGATGACTTAGACGGAACCCTTTCATTTGGCTCCTTAACCCTTCTCCAAGCAGAACTGACATGGACCCAAGCACAAGATGACCGTGTCGTCTATCGCATTTACAGAGAAGAGGATGGACAAGACGAACGAATCGGTGAAGTAGAAGGAAAAGGCCGTTATACAATCAAACGCCTAACACTATTCCATGACGAAACCTATTACATCGTTCCATATGACCCCCTAACCAACACAGAAGGATCACCTTCTAACCAAGTAAGAGTTGAATGGTAATATCAAAAGCGCAAGTCACCCGTTTAGCAACGTACAGACTGGACTGAGCCGGCGTGAGATCAAGGAAACACGAAGAGCGAAAGCGAATCGATGTTGACTGATCGATCAGAGGTGAGGGAAGTCTGCTAGTTGCTGGGTGACAGGAGCTAGCCGAATCAAAAGCGCAAGTCACCCGTTTAGCAACGTACAGACTGGACTGAACCGACGTGAGATCAAGGAAACACGAAGAGCGAAAGCGAATCGATGTTGACTGATCGATCAGAGGTGAGGGAAGTCTGCTAGTTGCTGGGTGACAGGAGCTAGCCGAATTAAAAGCGCAAGTCACCCGTTTAGCAACGTACAGACTGGACTGAGCCGGCGTGAGATCAAGGAAACACGAGGAGCGAAAGCGAGTCGAGAAAGCCACATCAGAGGATATTTGCCTCTAGATGTGGCTTCATTTATGAAAACGTTCGACAATATTTTTCATTTCGCATCAATGTTGTGTAAAATAGGAATAGGAAATAATTAAGTAATCGACAAAATCATGACAATCTGCTTCATAATCTATACATAAAAACCGTCAATGGGTATATTGGTAGATAGACAATTGATCACTGTCGACGTGCAAATGATCAATGTGAAAGGTGAGAACGGTATGACAAATTCATTTAATGACACGATTTTAAAAGCCTTCAGAGGCGAACAAACAGATCATGTACCTGTATGGTATATGAGACAGGCGGGACGTTCCCAACCTGAATACAATAAATTAAAAGAGAAATACTCTTTATTTGAGATTACTCATCAACCGGAGTTATGCGCTTACGTGACTCGTTTACCAGTGGAAAACTATAACGTTGATGCGGCAGTTCTTTATAAAGATATCATGTCACCTCTACCGGCGATTGGGGTGGATGTGGAAATTAAAAAAGGAATCGGTCCAGTGATCCATAACCCAATTCGTTCCTTAGCGGATGTGGAGAAACTTGGGGAAATTGACCCGCACTCCGATGTTCCTTACGTCTTAGACACCATTAAACTTCTAACAGAAGAGCAACTAAACGTTCCGTTAATTGGCTTTAGCGGAGCTCCATTTACGCTTGCAAGCTATATGATTGAAGGTGGACCTTCTAAGAATTATCATAAGACAAAAGCGATGATGTACACAGATCCAAGAGCTTGGTTCTTATTAATGGACAAACTTGCTGATCTTGTGATTCGCTATGTAAGAGCTCAGATCCATTCAGGAGCTAAAGCTATCCAAATCTTTGATTCTTGGGTAGGGTCGCTAAGTGTTCGAGACTATAGACAGTTTATTAAACCAGTAATGGAGCGAATCTTTTCAGAACTTCGTGAGGAGAATGTGCCACTAATTATGCATGGTGTTGGAGCCACTCACCTCGCAAAAGACTGGAATGACCTTCCGTTAGATGTTGTAGGTCTTGATTGGCGTACGACTATAAATGAAGCACGTGACATGGGAATAACCAAATCGTTACAAGGCAATCTTGACCCGGCCCTATTGTTAGCCGATTGGGAGACGATAGAAGAACGCACAAAGGCTATACTAGATCAAGGAATGAGTCAGCCAGGTTTTGTGTTTAACCTTGGACATGGTGTTTTCCCTGACGTGAAACCCGAAACACTAAAGCGTTTGACGCAGTTTATTCACGATTACTCTAAGAGATCGTAGGAATCAACAAATTTTTTAAAAGAGGTGTTAACGAATGGCAAAGAAAACAATGGGACTTCTTGTGATGGCATATGGTACACCCTATAAAGAAGACGATTTAGAACGTTATTACACGCATATTCGTCGTGGACGAACTCCTTCTCAGGACATGATTGACGAATTGCGCGAGCGCTATGAAGCCATTGGAGGGATCTCTCCACTTGCCCGGATTACGCAAGAACAAGCAGACGCCTTAACAGCAAAGCTAAACGAAATTCAAGATGACGTTGAATTCAAACTGTACTTAGGGCTTAAGCATATTGATCCATTTATTGAAGACGCTGTGGAGCAAATGGCGAACGACGGAATTGAAGAAGCTGTTTCAATTGTACTTGCTCCTCACTATTCTACGTTTAGCGTGAAATCATATAATGGGCGTGCTCAGGAAGAAGCCGAAAAGCATGGCGTAACAACCATCACCTCTGTTGAGAGCTGGTACGACGAGGAAGGTTTTATCCAATACTGGACAGAATCACTGCGTAAAGTATACGAAGAAATGACGGCAGAAGAGCGTGAGAAAGCGGTTCTGATCGTTTCTGCGCACAGCCTGCCTGAGAAGATTATTCAAAACGGTGATCCATATCCGGACCAACTTAAGAAAACAGCTGATCTAATCGCAGGCCAACTACAAATTCAAGACTATGAAATTGGCTGGCAAAGTGAAGGGAACACACCTGACCCTTGGATTGGACCGGATGTACAAGACTTAACAAGAGACTTATATCACGAAAAAGGCTATCGCACATTTGTCTATGCTCCCGTTGGGTTTGTCTCTGATCACTTAGAGGTACTATATGACAACGATTATGAGTGTAAAGTGGTATGTGATGAGCTAGGAGCATCTTATTACCGTCCAGAAATGCCGAATACTCATCCATTATTTATTAGCACATTAGCGGAAGTCGTTTTAAAACAAGCTAAAAAGTAGGGGATAGCGATGTCTGAACAGAAAAAAGTTGTTGTAATAGGCGGAGGGATCACTGGATTATCAACAGCCTATTATTTGCAAAAAGAAGCAAAAGAGCATAACCTGCCGTTAAACGTGCAGGTACTTGAAGGAAGTAACCGTTTAGGTGGGATGATTGAAACAGAGAAAAGGCAAGGGTTCACGATTGAAAGAGGTCCTGATTCACTCTTGGCACGTAAGCCAAGCGTCTTTAGGTTAATTGATGAAGTTGGATTAACGAGTGATCTTGTGACGGTTTCAACAGGGAAATCATACGTGTTGGCAAAAGAAAAACTTCATGAGATCCCAAGTGGGTCTTATATGGGAATTCCTGTTCAAGTCCGTCCATTTGTCTTCTCTAGTCTTTTCTCTCCAAAAGGGAAGCTGCGCGCGGCGGGGGATTTCATCAAGCCAAAAAGTAAGCCTCAAACGGATCAATCATTAGGGCACTTTTTCCGGAACCGCCTTGGAGACGAAGTGGTTGAAAGTCTAATAGAGCCACTGTTATCAGGGATCTATTCAGGAGACATTGACAATTTAAGCTTAATGGCTACGTTTCCGAACTTCTATCAATTAGAGCAAAAGTATGGTGGAATTGTAAGAGGTCTTCAAAAAACCGTGCCAAAACCTTCTGATAAGAAAACTGGCAAGAAAAAAAGCCCATTCCGTACACTTCAAAATGGATTAGGTTCTCTTGTTGGTGCTGTGTCCGATTCACTAGAGGAAGGATCTGTTCAATTAGAGACAAGCGTCACTCAAATTGAGAAAAAGGCAGAAGGGTATGAGCTAAAGCTCCGTAACGGAGAAGTCATGCACGCCGATAGTGTAGTCATTACTACTCCACACTATGCTGCTCAGTCGATGTTAAGCCAGTACTCCTTTATGGATTCCTTTAAGGATATGCCTGCTACTTCTGTCGCGAACGTAGCAATGGCCTTTGATCAATCCGCTATTCAACAAGACATTAATGGTTCAGGCTTCCTCGTTTCAAGAAATAGTGATTATCGAATTACAGCTTGTACGTGGACCCATAAGAAATGGCCACATACAACACCAGATGGAAAAGCACTCCTGCGCGCTTACGTAGGGAAACCTAGTGACCAAGGAGCGGTGGATCTATCAGATGAAGAGATTGCTGACATCGTTTTACAAGACTTAAATAAAACGATGAACATTACACAAAAGCCAGAGTTTACCGTGGTGACACGCTGGAGAGACTCCCGAGCGCAATATACAGTGGGTCATAAAGATCGCCTGAAACAAATCCAAGCCGACATGGCCGATGAACTACCCGGTGTTTACCTAGCAGGAGCCTCATACGAAGGCCTAGGCATACCGGACTGTATCGACCAAGGTGAAAAAGCTGTAGAAAACGTATTGGACTATTTAAAAGCTAAATAACTTTCATAACAGGGCAACTCATTATAATGAGCTGCCCTGTTTTTAATATGTATAACATTGGAGGATGGGATGGGGCCGTTACCAGATTGCGGAAGGTTCGAAGCTGAAAGAATGTTTCCGTTTGCTTTGATTGAGTATAAGGCGGGCCTGGAAACCACTCGCTTTCCTGTGGGGAGCTGGTGAGCCTCCTCAGACACCCAACCACTCAACAAACGTAACGGCCCTGTCTATACTGAGATGTCTCAGGTTTATGTCTTCGCTTATATCAACTACTAATAGGGACAGAGCTTATAAAATAGAAACCTCATATAAGATTCAAACGGTTGCACTTTATTCCGATGTTGCAAGAACTTCCAAAGACTAGTAGAATCATTAATATGAAAACGATTTCATTTAAATGGAATCGATAGCTCGGATATTATCATCAGGGGGTGTTTACAGTGGCAACTATTGAGGATGTTGCAAAGTTTGCAGGGTTGTCTAGAACAACCGTTTCTCGAGTAATTAATGATCAACCGTATGTATCAGAGGATAAGCGTGTACGAGTAGAGGATGCGATGAAGGCTTTAGGGTATGTACCGAATTCCTCTGCAAGGCGCCTACGTAGTCAAAAGACTGAAACAATCGCCGTGTTACTTCCGAGGATTACGAATCCTTTCTTTAATCATTTAATCGAATCTATGGAAATGAAAGCCTCAGAATGGGGATACCAAGTCATTATTTGTCAGACTCATAACTTACCAGATAAAGAAAAAGATTATTTAGAACTCCTTCGTAAAAAACAGGTGGATGGAATTATTATGACCTCTCTTGAAAACGATTGGGAAGTTGTGGAGGAGTACTTACAGTCTGGGCCTATTGTGTTGTGTAACGAGAATGTAAGTACAGCCCCTGTCCCGGTTGTCCATATTGATCAAGAAAAAGCGGCATACGAGGCAACGATTCATCTTATTGAGAATGGTGCATCAGAGATTGCCTTCTTACAAGGAGGGCAAGATAGTTATGTATTTCGGGATCGTGAAAAGGGTTTTTTGAAAGCGCTTAACGAAAGCGGGTTATCGCCAATTGAGACTGAGTCGTTCAGCTCCGCTGTTGATGTAAAAAGTGGACGAGAGTTGTTTCATCAAATCCAAGCGTATTACCCATCAATTAACGGCGTATTTGCAGGCTCTGACGAGATGGCTGCTGGGTTTATTTATGAAGCTGTTAAGGCGGGGGTTAAGGTACCAGAAGATATCCTTGTCATTGGATTTGATAATCAAGCCATATCTATGTTGATGAACCCTTCGATTACAACGATCGAACAGCCCTTTCAGAAAATGGCCGGGCGTTGTGTAGAGCTTTTAGTACAACAGGTGGAACAAGGGTATAATTTAAAGCATGAAGAGTATGTCTTTCCTCACCGTCTTCAAGCGAGAGTATCGACAAGCCGTCAATCCAATTTAGTACCTCTATAGGGAGGTCGTTCTGTTTTGTTTTAATACATGAGATAATGAAAAAGCATTCCAATATAATTGGGGTGCTTTTTTTATGGAGAAACAGCCCAAATCTGTATTAGTACTGTTTCACATGAAGACAAGAAAAAAGAACAGCGGTTGCTGTTCTCTAGAGTAGAGTTTGTTATTGTTTGTTTAGGTTGTTAATCGTGAGGTACATTAAGTGTAGAAACTGTTGGGGTTAGCGAGCTGGGTCGTCGCATTCTTCACAAACATCGCCATAGCAGTCAGCTTGCTCTTGGATTGCGTTGCCACATGCTGTGCATTTCTTTTCAGGAAGTGTCTTAAAAAACTCGATTGGGCTCATCATCGGAAAATCCCTCCAGTTAGTTTGTGTACCTTTATTGTATTATAACAGAATGGATAATACAACACTTTGTTTTATAACAACTTGTACTTTTTTTACTATCCAATAGGAGGATTAATAAACATGAAAATAACAGTAAATGGATTTTGGGGTGGATACCCTGCTGTAAACAGTGCAACTTCAAGTTATCTCGTAACTTCTGGAGATTTTACACTACTCGTTGATTGTGGGAGTGGGGCGTTAGCGCGCTTGCAATCTAAAGTAAATGTTATGGATATCGATGCTGTTATCTTATCTCATTACCATTTTGACCACGTAGCTGATATCGGTGTGATGCAGTATGCGTGGAAAGTACAGAATATCTTAAGGGAAACTGAAGAAGTGTTACCAATCTATGGACATAAAGAAGATAAGGCAGGATTTGAAGCACTTACACATGAACGTACGGAAGGGATTGGATATGATCCTGACCAAACACTCGAGATAGGGCCCTTCTCGATTCAATTTATGAAGACCGCACACCCTGTGCCGTGTTATGCAATGCGTATATCGGATGGATCGTCTTCGTTTGTTTATACAGCAGATTCAAGCTACTTAGATGAATTTATCTCATTCAGTAAAGGAACGGACCTACTTATTACGGATTGTAACTTTTATAAAGGGATGGATGGAACAAATCCAGGCCATATGACGAGTGAAGAAGTAGGGAAGATTGCTCATGAAGCAGGGGTAGGCAAGCTTTGGCTCAGTCACCTTCCGCACTTTGGTAACGTTCAAGATTTAAAAGATCAGGCTGCTGAACAATACAAAGGAGAGGTTGAGCTAGCACAAGAAGGGTTAACCTTCGAGTCCTAGGCTTAGCTAATAGAATTGAATAGAGGAGAGGAATCTATTACAATAAAGTCGATAGAGACCGATAGGAGGAACAGACTATGATGCTTTTTGTAGACCATGAGGGAATTAACGATCCGCGCATTAACTTAGCGATCGAAGAATATGTACTTAAGAATTTGGAGATTGATGATGAAACAAGCTATCTGCTGTTCTATATCAATGAGCCTTCCATTATCATTGGTAAGAATCAGAATACTATTGAAGAGATTAATACCGATTATGTAGAGAACAATGGTATTCATGTTGTTCGACGCCTTTCTGGTGGTGGTGCGGTGTATCATGACCTTGGAAACCTGAACTTTAGCTTTCTAACGAAAGATGATGGGAACAGCTTTAACGACTTTGCTAAATTTACAAAGCCTGTAACAGATGCGTTACAGAAACTTGGTGTTAAAGCAGAACTATCAGGGCGTAACGATATCCAGCTAGAAGATGGCCGTAAAATTTCAGGGAATGCTCAGTTCTCTACCAAAGGCCGCATGTTTAGCCACGGGACATTAATGTTTGACTCGGAGATCGAAAACGTCGTTTCGGCTTTACGCGTGAAGTCGGAAAAAATCCGTTCTAAAGGAATCAAGTCAATCCGAAGCCGTGTAGCTAACATTTCGGAATACGTAACTGAAGATTTATCAATGGAAGACTTCAAAGCGATGATTCTTCGTTATATCTTTGATGTAGAGAATGTTGAAGATGTCCCTCAATACAAATTAACAGAACAAGATTGGAAGAACATTTACGCTCTTTCAGAAGAACGTTACCAGCAGTGGGATTGGAACTATGGAAAATCCCCAGCATCTAATATCCAGCATTCACATCGGTTCGACGGAGGTACAGTTGATGTACGTCTAGATGTGAAAAAAGGCATGATTGAAAATGCGAAAATTTATGGTGACTTCTTCGGTGTAGGAGATGTAAGTGAAATTGAGAATCGATTAATTGGCACCCGCTATGAGCGTAGTGCAATTGATGAAGCGATTCAGGACTTAGATATCTCACATTATCTTGGTCGTATTTCAAAAGAAGATTTCCTGTCACTCATCTACTAAACATGAAAACCGCTTGAGAACAACGCTCAGGCGGTTTTATTTATACGTGGTGTTATCAAACGGGCTTCATAAGGAAGATTTTGAGTCATGAGAGATCACCTAATTCTTCCAACATAGACTTGCTCAATAATTGTCAGTATTTTATAATAAGTATGACTGTTTTTTTACTTAAAATGAATGATCGTTCATTCATGACGAAGGGGAGTGGGCTTTTTTGAACATAAGTGATCAACTGTCGATAACAGCAAAGGGGAATCCATCAAAGACGGCTTATATTTTTCAGGGTGAGAAAACAAGCTACATGGAGTTAGAAGGTGCAGTTACGAAGTTTGCGTCCAGTTTGAAAGAGTTAGGGTATAAAAAAGGGGATCACATTGCACTTGTATCGGGGAATAGCCCATACTATGTTATTGGCTTGTACGGGGCATTGCGTTTGGGACTTACAGTCATCCCGATTAACCCGATTTATACAGTAGAAGAAACGCGCTATATACTCAAAAATGGTGACGTAAAAGGCGTTATTACAATGGATTTGTTTATGGATAAGTTCGTGGCTTTGGCTTCAGACTTTCCAGAGATTCACCACTATATTGTGGGAGACACAGGAGCAGATGTCTCAAATGCTCAAGAAATGTTAAACGATAAAATGAAATCGTTTACAAACTTAATCCGAACAGCTGAGCTTTCACTGGAGAAACCGGCAATTGACGATGAAGACATTGCGATCATCCTTTATACGTCTGGTACAACAGGAAAGCCAAAAGGAGCAATGCTTACACATAAGAATGTGTTTTCTAACGCAAAAGACGTGGCCGATTACTTGAAGTATAGTCCTGAAGATAAAGTCATTGCGACTCTTCCTATGTTTCATGTTTTTTGTTTCACGGTAGCTTTAAATGCTCCTCTAATGAATGGAGGCACCGTCTTAATCCTTCCAAAGTTCTCTCCTCTGGATGTGTTTAAGGTGACGAAGGAAGAAAGGGCTACCGTATTCGTGGGAGTGCCTACGATGTACAACTATTTGCTTCAGGGAGGAGCGGCACACAAGACAGATTTCGAGAGTATACGTCTGTGTATTTCAGGAGGAGCCTCCATGCCAGTAGCATTGCTAAAGCAATTTGAGCAGGCCTTCCAGGTCATTGTTTCAGAAGGGTATGGCTTATCTGAGGCATCTCCAGTTACATGTTTTAACCCTCTTGACCGTCCTAGAAAAGCCGGTTCCATTGGTCAAAACATATGGAATGTAGAAAATAAGGTAGTAGATGAACTCGGGGATGAGGTTCCAGTCGGAGAAGTAGGGGAACTTGTTGTTCGTGGACCGAACGTTATGAAAGGTTACTACAAGCTCCCAGAAGAAACAGCTGTAACATTACGTGACGGGTGGCTGTATACAGGAGATATGGCCAAAGTTGATGAAGAGGGGTACTTCTACATCGTTGATCGAAAGAAAGATATGATACTCGTTGGAGGCTACAATGTCTACCCACGTGAAGTAGAAGAAGTTCTATATCAGCACCCGAACATAACAGAAGTTGCCGTAGTAGGCGCACCAGACCCAAATCTCGGAGAAGCGGTACAAGCCTTTGTAGTTGTAAATGAAACGATTACAGAGGAACAGTTACTCGACTACTGTAGAGAGCACTTAGCCAAGTATAAACTGCCAACAGTGATTGAATTCTTAGATGAACTACCAAAGAACACCACTGGTAAAATCCTAAGAAAGAACCTACGCGACCGGGTTACGCAATAATGCGGTATCGAAAGAAGCAAATATGTCCTAAACGAGTATGAAATCCATTTTGGGTTTTATACTCGTTTTTTTGTAGTGAACGTTACTATTTACATTCAATCTAAACTGGTATCATTTGAGACTATTGACTCTACATTTGTTCATTCGGGGGCCGGGCTTGAGCCGTTTTTCTTTAATCTTGAGCCTTTCACTCTCATCTTGAGCCTATATCGTATGAACTTGAGCTGTTATTTTAACCACTTGAGCCGATTTTTCAAAAACTTGCGCCAGTATGATTAGTCTTAAGCCGTCAAACTGTATCTTGAGCCGTTCCAGCTCGGTTTTACCCGCGCAGTGTCTGTTATTAGCCAGTGCATTCACAAACCCATAACAGAACGGGGAATAAATCTCATGAACCGAGTAATCTTTGCTATACCAAACGTAATTTGTAAAATTTCGTTCAAAATCGTGCTTGCCCGCGGAAAGCGAGTCGTTCCCCAGACACCCCAATCACTCAATAAGCATAACGGTCCCATCCACATTAGATGTCTAAGCTCCTACCCTTCAGAACCTCAAAAGGGTCATTTTCCAACAAGGAAAATGACCCTTTCGAAGTTAGTTCACTAGGTCCATCACGGTATTGTACACTTGGTCTTTATTAAAGGCTTCTCCCATTGGGAATTTGCCAACGAGGTAATTGTCCTTGTCGAGGAGGTAGGCATAAGATGTGTGGACAAGGTATTCCGTACCGTTATCTTTGAATAAAAACCGGAAAGGTTCTGCTAATTTTTTGGTGTCTTCTATTGAGCCTCTTAAAAAGATCCAGGACGGATCTTCTTCTGCGCCAAAGCTTTTCATATACTGTTGTAGGCGTTCATTTGTATCATTTTCTGGATCGATGGTAACGGTGACAAATTCAACTTGGTCTCCGTAAATCCCGTCGTCTTTAAATTGTTCTTTTAAGTGCATCATGCGTTGTGTGGTTAGTGGACACACGTCTGGACATTTAGTGTACATAAATTCAACTATGCGAACTTTTTCATCCAGAGAACCTAAGTTGTATTCTTCACCTTGGGCGGTGCTCATGCGAACATCTGTGGGTAATTGTATCCCAGCATCGCGCCAGAATTGTAAATATGATATTCCAAGACCAACTCCAATTACTAATAAAGAAATAAAGACAATGTACCATTTCTTATTCATATCCATTCCCCCTGTAACCGTTCTGCTTACTTTTATATTACAAGAGTAAATACGGTGGTAATAGGGCTTTAGGTGAACAACTGGTTACAATATTATGGCAACAATTTGAATTTTTTGGGGTGATATCTGTACAATAGAGTTAAGAATGGGAGAGGATGTTTTGAGGAAGTTACTTGGAGTTTATGCTATCTTTTTAGTTGTGTTATGGATCTATTTTGGCTGGGTTTATGAACTTGATACGTATGCTGATTCACGATACGGAGCTTATCGTCATGCCTATTCTTTTACCCAATTAACGTTCCCGTGGATTGTATTATTGTCATTCATTATAATGGGGTGGCACAAAGGGATATTGAATCGTATAGAAAAGCGGTTTAAGAAAAAGTGGGTTCAGTCTTTTATCTTTGGAGTTGTATTTATGACAGCTCTTCAACTCATCTCATTGCCACTAGATGGGCTCGGCTATTTAATGGCTAAAGCCTATTCCATTAGTCATCAGCCCATAGGGGATTGGCTTGTGGAATGGGGTATTCAAGGTGGACTTTTTATTGCGGTAATGGCGTTATTGATTGCGGTCTTTCGCAGTACGGTCCGCAAATTTTCGCAAAAATGGTGGCTTGTATTGTGGCTGACTTCTCTCCCGGTCGTTTTTTTCATCATTTATGTGCAGCCGATTTGGATTGATCCGTTATTTGAAGATTTCACATCGCTTGAATCAGGGGGCTTAAAAGATTCCATTGTTGAACTGGCTGGTGGAGCCGGTATTGAAGAGAATCACATCTATCAAGTGAATATGAGTGAAAAGACAAGTACCTTTAACGCCTATGTGACCGGAATTGGCGGGCAGGAGAGGATAGTCTTATGGGATACAATGCTGAATGGGATGAGTGAAAGTGAAGTATTGTTTATACTGGCTCATGAAATTGCGCACTATGTGAAACATCATGTTTATATAGGGGTAGCTGGTTATTTATTATTAAGTTTTGTGCTTTTGTGGAGCCTAGCGTGCATTTATTCGTTTATCTATCGAAATGGGAAAGATCGTTTAGGTTTACGTGAACGTTCTGATCTCCGAAGTGTACCGGTCTTATTACTGGTTATTACGCTATTGATGTTTGCTACCCAACCCCTTAGCTTGTATGTTTCGAGGGTGATGGAACACACAGCAGATACTTATGCTATTGAGCATACGGACGATTTGCAACCAGCGCTTGAAAGTTACCAGGCTTTAGCAAGAGAATCAAAAAGTGACCTCTCCCCACATAATTGGATTGTTTGGCTGCGGTATACTCATCCACCGCTTGGACAAAGAATTGAGCGTATTCAAAGTGAAATGGAACAAGGGGGACAAAATAATTGACATTTAAAAATCGTTATACTAATATAATTTGTAAATATTATCACGAAATGATAAACATTTACAGTGTAGAGGCATTCTCTTTTAACCGCCCTAGGTATAGTTGTTGGAATATTATGTTAAAACCGCAAACGGTTGCGTGATACCGCAAATGTTTTTCGGTTACTTTTGACTAAGATTATATTAGAATAGACTCAAGACAAATTAAACGACACCGCACTTTTGTAAGACATTCGCTGTCTGCAAAGCTCGGGGGTTCGTTTATGGAGTCTTGTTGCATGTTTGTTGTTGAGCTTACATGCACTGTGAACGAGGTTTGTCGTCATGGACTAATCGTTCACAAGTAATTCCCTCACTCAAAAGTTAACCAGTCGTCTCTTTTTGGCCAATGCCTCGATCGCATTGGCCCTTTTTTTATGCTTTTTTATGCTTTTTTAAGCTATGCATGCTGGAAGTGGGGCCGTTTCTGTTTATTGGGTGCTTGGGGTGTCTGGGGAACGACTCGCTTTCCGCGGGCGAGCTGTCGAGCCTCCTCGTTCGCTAGCGCTCTCTGCGGGGTCTCGTCGACCTCTTTCTCCCGCAGGAGTCTCCTCGTTCCCCAGACACCCCTGGCTTTATTTGGTTGAACGGCCCCCGATGGCAAGAGTAGAAGCTGGAGCTCAATCAAAACATGAAATAGGAAGTGAGTACATTGTTTCAAGACTTAATCCAAAAGGAGGGTAACTTTTTATGGGGGTTTCTGTTGATGCATTGTTTTATATTTACTTAGGATTGATAGGTGTCATTAGTTTTTTGGGTGGTCTTTTTGTGGTGAAGAAGTGGCGGAGTGATGCGAGTGGGTTTTGGGTAATGGTGGGCACGAGTGTTTTATTTCTGGTGTTTCTTTTTAGGTGGTTCCAAGCGGCTGCGTCAGAGGTGTATATGGGAACTGTTCCCTGGATTTTCAATCAAGGGATTGCGATTACCTTGTACGGTGTATGGATGATTATTGCGTGGATTGCGTTTAAGAGGTTTGGTAAGAAGAGCTTCTTGAACGTAAAATAGCTCCAATTCGTAACGTCGTAGGTTAGTCGGGTACTTGTTTAAGAATAAACAACCCAGACCAGAGCTATAATACGAATGGAGCTAGATGTTATATAGGTTATCCCTTAATGCATGAGTTTATACATAAAAAGTTTTTAGGATATGTTGTGTCGGGCCGTTCATCTATTTTTGGTCAGGGGTGGATGGGGACTGCGAGACTCCCGCGGAAACAAGAGCCTAGGGAAGACCCCTCAGAGAGCGCAGCGAGCGAGGAGGCTTCCCAGCTCTCCGCAGGAAAGCGAGTTGTCCCCAGCCAGCCCAAGCACTTGTGTCGTAACGGACCCTCTCATGACAGAAATTCTATTTCTCCGGGCGCTTGTACGTAATCATGTGCTCGTCATCGGTAATGTAAAAATCTCGGTCTGGTCTTTCATGTATGAGACCGGCTTTTTCGAGTTTAAAGTAATTTACCTTAAAGTACGGGTCGTTATCAATGATGGGCAGTTCTTTGTTCTGAGTAATGTAATGATCGACAGCACGTTGGATATAATCTAGATCGAGCGCGAGTTGTCGGTCTTTCTCTTCAAATAATTCGTACGTTTCTTTAGACATGTAGAACGTTTCTTTGGGGATTCCTTTTAGGTAAGGCGCTAAGAGGTTGTAATCGAGTGTTAGGTCTTCGTTGATAATTGTGCGTAACTCCACACCGTCTGGTAAATGATCAGTGAATTCATGAATCGCTTTTCGAACTTGTGAGAGCGATAAATCTTTTACTTCAAGCTGTTCTTGTTTCTTCTTTTTCTTATTCCACCACATTTTGTGTCACTCCAATTTGGTTAATTGTATTTGGAACGCGCAACCTAAGAGGGAGAAAGGAGGTGCGCAGTATGGGAGAAAGCCCTCTAACGGAACTTGAGATTAACACGGCATTGAATCCGGATTTTGGTATGAACGATGATGGGTACTTATTCCACGTAAAAGATGTAGAAGAGTGGGATGTGCCCGCTGATTCTCATCAAATTGGGGTCTAGTTCTCAGTATAACAGAAATTTTTACCACTTAGGGTCTTACAGAAATTCAATTTCTGTCTGATTTTCATATATCCACTTCTTTAATGGTTAATTTTGGTATAATAAAGAAGCATCTTATTTTAAAAGAGAGGATGAATGTATGGATATGTGGAAAGACAGGTTTGAAGTTTCTCCGTTCACGCAAGCGATTATTGCTGATGAACGGGCAGATGGAAAGATTATCTCACTTGTTATGGAAGAGGAGGAATCTTTTTATGTTAATCAATCTCCAAAGCGCATAATTGATTATGCATGTAAGTACTTTGGATCGAGCTTGAAAGGCCGACAAGCTGGAACAAGAGATGTTACTGGTATTACGCACAAAGCCCCGATTGCCATTGATCCAATGAGTGGCATGTATTTCTTCCCAACGATTTCCCCTCAGAATGTGTATTGTGCCTGGGTCGCCCATTCCCATGTTGATCTAATCGAATCAACAGGGCATCAGCAAACACGCTTAGTCTTCAAAAACCAACGATCTGTTATATTGGATGTTTCAAAGGGAACCATTTGGAACCAAATTCAGCGCACAGCGCAGTTCCGCTATAAATTGAATGAGCGGCTTCAGTACGTGACAAAGCCTAGTTTCGATCATGTAGCTGAATCAGTTACGTTTCATCCAAAATCATAAAAAACGAGAAGGAGACGCCTTTTTGGCCGTCTCCTTTTTTGAGAAGAAATGAGGGGGGGAGGTTATGGTGAGTCTTCCATACCGCTTGAGGCTAATTTCCCTTGGGAAGGTTGAAGCACTTTGCGCATGAGTTCATACATAATGGTTTCTACATGCTTACGAATGGCAGGATTAAAGTAATTTCTTTTTTCTTCATGACCTCCTGATACAAAAAGATAGGAGGAGAAGGATTCGTTTTTTGATAAAAGCATAACGTCCAGTTGGCGTGATTTCATAAGTCCTCTTAAATATCTTCGTTCTGACTTTGCCTTATGGGCCATCTTTCTTAATAATTCCATATAAGGTTCTTTAATTTTGAAAGAACCTTGCTCAATCGTGTGGATGTCTTTTTCAATAACGAGAATGGCCATGGATAAGAATAGAAACCTTGAGGCAAGTTCTCGATCTTCTTCACTTAAGTACCGCATGTTCGTTCCCTCCTGTAATGAGAACATATGTTCTATTATAACGTAATTTTATGTAGAAACAAATAGTTGTATGATGGAAATGGTCTCCATGTTACAAAAAAACATACTAAAAGAACGTGGGAATGGGTTTCTTTTCACAACGATGTGGCTACCATTTATAATAGAAAGATAAGCAGTATGAATGAAGTGGTGTGGAGACGGAAGAGTCGTTGTTTTGAGTTTATATCTCTGTTAGGAGTTAGATGGATGAATATTCAAGACTTAGATTATGAAGCGCTAAAAGAAATGATTAAAAACGATACGTTTGATGATTTTATTATGCAGTTGCTGCAAGAATATGAAGCGTTAGGTCCATTGCCAGGAATATTGCTTCCTTTGTTAGAGGCGATTTTGCCTTTTTTACCTTTATTTATATTTGTGGTAGGGAACTCGATCGCATACGGGTTATTAAAGGGGTTTTTATTTTCCTGGCTTGGTGCAGTTCTTGGGGCGGTGTTTGTCTTTTGGGTAATCCGAAGACTTGGAGAGAAGAAATTCTTTCAATTTATAAGGCGGAATAAGCAGGTGCAGCGGGTAACCTCATGGCTCGAGCGTCACGGATTTGGACCGTTATTCTTGTTAATGTGCTTCCCATTTTCTCCATCAGCGATTATTAATGTGGTCGGGGCGTTGTCGAAAGTAAGCTTTCAGCAGTTTGTGCTAGCTGTCGTCATGGGAAAAGCGGTGATGATTTTTACGATCTCTTACGTAGGTCACAGTATTACGGAGTTTGCTCAGAAACCTTTGAAAACTGTAATTGTAGGGGTCTGTATTGCAGTCTTTTGGGGAATCGGAAAGGTGATTGAACGTAAATTACAACAACGTTCATATGAAAACGTGAGCGCAAACGATTAGGCAAAAACGAATATGGGTAGAATGATAGTAGTACACTTCTGGAGGAGAAATCATGAATATGAAAAGTGCCTGGAGATGGCTTCGGACCATTGTATTTGCTATTGTTCTCGCTCTTATGTTTCGTTCGTTTTTGTTTGCAAGCTATGTGGTTGAAGGGGAATCCATGCAACCGACGCTTTTTGATGGGAATCTATTAATGGTTAATAAAGTGGTTTATGACTTACAAAATGTCAATCATACGGACGTCATTGTATTTCATGCTAATGAAAAAGAAGATTACGTAAAACGTGTAATTGGCTTACCTGGTGACACCATTCGGTATGAAGACGATACATTATATTTAAATGGGCAAAAAGTGGACGAGCCCTATTTAGATCCTTACCGGGTTAACGATGGAAAGCCGTTAACTGAATCCTTCACCCTCGAAGAGATTGAAGGTGGCGCTAAAGAAGTGCCAGAAGGCCATATTTTCGTAATGGGAGATAACCGAAGAGAAAGTTTAGACAGTCGCTATTTCGGCTTTGTGCCTATCGATACGATTGTAGGTAAAGTGGATGTACGCTACTGGCCTATTAATAAGCTAGCTCTTAAATTTTAGAGGGCAGATGAGTCATACACATAATATAGAACGTAGAAGAGCACTCCCATTAGCCCCTGGCTAGAGTGCTCTTTTTGTTGGTTCTTTTCATGTATTTGTAAGGGGGGCACTCTAAGATGAGAGAATGTTTCCGTTAGCGTTAATAGAGCGTGAGGTGGTTCGGGAAATCACTCGCTTTCCGCGGCGAGCTGGGAAGCCTCCTCAATCGCTACGCGCTTTCCGGGGTCTCCCCGAGGCTCCTAATGCCGCAGGAGTCTCGCAATTTCCCGAACCACCTCTGCCATATATGGTGTAACGGAAACATGCCGTCTGGGGGCGTTAGGAACACTGAAGCCAGGGTGTCTGGGGGATGGCGAGACTCCTGCGGGAGAAAGAGGTCGACGAGACCCCACAGAGAACGTTAGCGAACGAGGAGGCTCGACAGCTCGCCCGCGGAAAGCGAGTCATCCCCCAGACACCCTAACCTCTCAATTAAATAACGGCCCCGTCCGCACTTAGTCGAAGGCTGATATAGGCCAATCCGATAAACAACACTGCACAACTGATGAGCACGGCTTGGAAAGGGACAATGGCTGCTCCTAGGCTTCCGATGCTAGCGCCTGTTAATAGTGTGAAAGAGTAGATCGACACTGCACTAGCGCGTGCTTGTTGGCTGCATTGTCCAACAAGCAAGATAACCATGGGGATGGTTAGGGAAGTGGATGCAATCATGAAGATAGAAGCGGCTAGAAGTGTCCATGTATTGAGGATCACTAATGGAAGAGAAAAGCCGACTGTGATAGCAAGAAGGCTCATGCCTAATACGAGCGGTGCTCCGAATCGTTGTTGCAAGGGGCCGGCGAAGAAGGCAGGGAGAATACCGATTAATCCAATTACCCGGAAACCTTGCAGGGAAAAGGGAATATTAATTTCTCCTCGGGCAATTAACCATTCAAAACTTCCGTAAAACAACATGACGGTAAAAAGAAGGAAAAAGGTAATTCCATATAGTTTTTGCAAGGGTCTGAACTGAAAAAATGATAAAATAGGAGATAATGAAAATAACGTTTGAAAGGTTTTTGGTTTTGAGGAAACAAGAAACTGTTTCAATAGCAAAAAGCAGATGCTATAAAGCAAGCAAAAGCCAAAAAAGACCATGCGATACGTTCCGTAACTAGCTAGTTCTACTGCAATCATTTGCCCGAAAATCCCGGCGAATAAGAAGCCCGTATTAATCATCGCGATGACGAAGGCTTGCTCTTTGCCTTTAAAGTGTTCAAATGTATAGGCGAATGCAGTCGGTGCGAAACTTGCAGCAAGGACCCCTTGAGTAGCTCGTAGTATGATAAAAAGCCAAAAGGTCGGCATAAGTCCAACGAGTAAGGTGACGAGAGTAAGAGCCGCCATACCGCAAAGAAGGACCTTTTTGTGAGGAAGTTTATCGGCTAGCATCCCGAAGAAGAACAGTCCAACCGCATAAGGGAAAATAAACATGGAACTGGCTAGAGAGACTACGGAGTCGGAAACACCGTATAACTGTGCGATTTCAGAATGGAGAGGAAGCATGGTGTAGAGGTTGCTTGCAATAAAGATACCGGTAAAAATCAACGCGCCTGCCATTAGCTTTGAGTTTAGCAAGGGATCACTCCTCTATACAATCGTAGTCGTACTGTATGCAAATCTTTCAAAAACGTTCATGGAATGGAGGTAACGAATGAGTATACGATTTTTATTAGGAAGAGCTGGTGCTGGAAAGAGTACTCAGTGTCTTGAAGAAATAAGGGAAAGTTTGAAGGAATCTCCTCAAGGGGCTCCCATTCTCTATATGGTTCCTGATCAGATGACGTTCCAGCAAGAATATGCTCTTTTAAAGCAGGAAGGAATTGAAGGGAGTATTCGCGCTCAAGTATTTAGTTTTTCTCGTCTTGCCTGGCGTGTGCTTCAGGAAACAGGCGGCGGAACGAAGAAGATGATTAGCTCTACGGGTGTCCAGATGATGCTTCGTAAAATCACTGAAGAACGTAAATCAGATTGGAATGTGTTCCAAAAGGCGATTGAAAAGCAAGGGTTTATTGAACAATTAGAAACGATGATTACAGAATTTAAACGGTATCGGATTACGCCTGATTCGTTAAATGAATACATCGGCTCGATGGGAGACTATAAACACCCATACCCTGGAGAAGAAGCCCTGCAGCATAAATTAGAAGACTTATCGTACATATATGAACAGCTAATGATCGCCCTTCGTGAGCAATATATTGATAGTGAGGATCAACTGCAGCTTCTTGCTGAGAAGATTGAGGAAGCTGATTCATTAAATGGGGCTGAAATCTATTTAGATGGCTTCCATAGATTTACGCCTCAAGAACTTGTGGTCTTACAAGCTCTTATGAAGAAAGCGAAACGTGTAACGATTGCTCTTACGCTAGATCAGCCCCGCTACGGAGAGATTGATGAACTTGATCTCTTCCATCAGACCGCTCACACATTCCAAGATTTAGAGCGAACGGCACAGGAAGTAAATGTTCCGGTTGAAGAGGTGAAATATGTATATGGCGGCGAAGGGCGCTTTGAACGTCGTCCGGCCTTTGAACACCTTGAGCATTACTTTACAACAAGACCAGCCCCAGGATATCAGGAGAAGGCTCCGGTTACAGTAGCCCAAGCAGTTCATCCCCGTGCTGAAGTGGAAGGGGTCGCGCAGGAGATTATAGAACTTGTGCGTGATAAAGGGTATCGTTATCAAGATATGGCCGTTTTAATACGTGAGCCTGACGTCTATCATGATTTGATTCAAACCGTGTTTGAGGATTACCGAATTCCGGTTTTTATTGATGAGAAGCGGACGATGTTGAACCATCCGCTCGTTGAATTTGTGAGGTCTGCTCTTGATGTTATTGAAGGAAACTGGCGGTATGAGGCCATCTTCCGTTTGTTAAAAACAGATTTCTTCCCTTTAGGCGACCGAGAACATCCGCTTACTCAGGATGCAATTGATGAACTTGAAAATTATTGCCTCGAGTATGGTGTCCGTACGAAAAAACGCTGGATTAGTGAAGAGCCATGGAGGTTTCAGCGATTCAGAGGCTTTGACCATTTATCTCAAACCGATGAAGAGAAGAAGAAAGAAGAGCGCATTAATCGCCTTCGCGATCAGGTCGTTAAGATTCTTCTGCCTTTCGATGAGCAAATCCGTGAAGCGTCTACCGTTAAAGAACGTTCACAAGTTCTGTTTCAGTGGCTAGAAGAACTGCGGGTACCAAGTACGTTAAATCATTGGCGCGATTGGTATGACGAACGTGGTCAAATTGAGAAGTCTCGCGAACAAGAACAAGTGTGGGATGCGGTCATTGGACTTTTCGATGAGATGGTTGAAATGATTGGAAACGATAAAATCTCATTACAGCTTTACAGAACGACGATGGAGACAGGTCTTGAATCGTTAGACTTCTCCCATGTCCCACCTAGTATGGATCATGTCATTGTCGGAAGCGTAGATCGCTCACGTATTACAGGAATTAAGAGCGCGTTTCTCCTTGGGGTTAATGAAGGCTTATGGCCAATGAAGCCTCAAGCCGAAGGAATGATCTCAGAACAAGAACGGGAATTGCTGTCTGAACATGGCGTCCGGCTTGCCGACAGTAGCAAACGTCAATTGCTCGATGACCATTTTTATGTGTATCTTGCCTTTACAGCAGCTTCTGACTACTTATGGGTTAGTTATCCCCTTAGTAACGAAGAGGGAAAGGCGAAGGTCCCGTCTTCCATGGTTAAACGAATGAAAGAGTTATTCCCATATTGTGAGGAGAAATCGCTCCTTGAAGAGGGCGATGATCATGAGGAAACAGAGCGATTCATTACGACTCCTCAGAAGACACGCTCTGTGTTAACAGCACAGCTTTCGCGTTACCTAAGAGGGTATCCGATGAAGGATGTTTGGTGGGATGTACTTGATTGGTTTATCGCTCATGACACGAATTCGATCGATACAAAACGTGTTCTATTGAGTTTATTCTATAAAAATAAACCGTCAAACCTAGGACGTCATACGACCGATCACTTGTATCCAAAACAAGTGAAGGCAAGTGTCTCTCGTTTAGAGACGTACTATCGCTGTTCGTATCAGCACTTTGCGAAATACGGGCTAGGGTTACAAGAGCGGTCTGTTTATAAGCTTGATGCACCAGATATTGGACAGTTGTTCCACGAAGCTTTAAAACAAATTACCGAGTGGATTCAGGTCGAAGGACGTGAATGGAATAGCATCACGGAGAATGACACGAACCAGTATGCTAAACGAGCTGTTCATGAACTCTCGCCTATTCTGCAGCACCAGATTCTTTATAGCTCCAACCGTTACCAATACATTCAGCAAAAGCTTCAAGACGTAGTAGCTCGAGCAGCATACATGCTGAGTGAACAGGCAAAACAAAGTCAGTTTGCCCCAGTAGGGTTAGAAGTCGGTTTTGGACCTGATGATAAGATCCCGCCGATGACGCTAGATCTTGCGAATGGGTTCGAGTTAATGCTAAGAGGACGAATTGACCGAGTAGACCGTGCACAAGGAGACGAAGGACTTTTACTTCGAATAATTGATTATAAATCCAGTGCAAAGGGGCTTGATCTTGTTGAAGTATACTACGGATTGGCGCTGCAGATGCTTGCCTATTTAGACGTGGTGCTGTCTCATTCAGATACGTGGCTTGGTACACAGGCAACGCCAGCTGGGGTGTTGTATTTCCATGTGCATAATCCAATGATTTCAGGGTCTCAGCTTTTAAAAGATACGGAAATTCAAGACGAGCTCTTTAAGAAATTTAAAATGCAAGGACTCCTTGTAGAAGATGAACAAATTGTGAAGATGATGGATACGAATTTAGATACAGGGATGAGTAAGATTGTACCGGCTGGTTTGAAGAAGGCTGGAGGCTTCCGGAAGGGTTCGCAGACGGCTGAGGAAGCAGCCTTTAAGCACTTGCAAAGTTATGTAAGGGATATGATGAAATCAGCAGGTGAATCGATTACAAACGGGAAAGTCGATTTAAATCCATTTCAGAAGAATCAGCAGGTCGCTTGTACATTTTGTGAGTTCCGTTCAGTATGTCAATTTGACCCAACCCTTGAAGAGAACCAGTATCGAACGATAAAACCGATGAAGGATGAAGATATATTGCAACAAATTGTGAAGCAAGAGGGGGATGATGAGTAATGCCATCCTGGACACCAGAACAAGAACAAGCCATATACACAAGTGGGAAGGACGTCCTCGTATCAGCCGCGGCCGGATCAGGGAAAACCGCCGTTCTCGTTGAACGTATTATTCAAAAACTCTTGAATCAGGACAATCCAACAGACATTGATACCTTGCTTGTTGTGACATTTACAAATGCCGCTGCACAAGAAATGCGCAACCGTGTAGGAGAAGCCTTGGAGAAAGCATTAGAAGAAAACCCAGGTTCCATGCATTTGAAGAAACAACTTTCTCTCTTACAACGCGCCTCCATCTCGACACTTCACTCATTTTGTCTTGATGTTGTGCGTCGTTATGCTTACCAGCTTGATCTCGACCCTCAGTTCCGGATTGCTGATGAAGTAGAGGGTGACCTTATTCGTCAGGAAATTTTAGAAGATCTGTTTGAAGAATGGTATGGAAAGGATGGGGAAGAGCGGGATGCTTTCTTTGAAGTGGTCAACCGCTTCTCAGGTGACAGAAGTGATCAGGAAGTTGAGTCACTCATGCTTTCCGTTTATACCTTCGCGATGCAAAATCCGTGGCCAGAGACGTGGATGGAGAAAGTTTCTGCAATGTATCACGTTTCAGAAGATACACCTGAAGAGGATATCGAGTGGCTCAATATTTTAAAACGGGAAGTAAAGAGTCAGCTTACAGCCATGTTTGCTGATTCAGAACAAGCCTTGAACCTGACTCGCGAGCCTGATGGTCCTTACCATTATGCTGAAGCTATTGATGACGACCGAGAGAAAATGCAAAATGCTCTAGGGCTTGTGGACATTTCTTGGCACGAACTTCAGCAGTTTATGGAGACTAGTGGTGGCTTTAAAGCCCTATCTCGAAAAAAGGTGGAGTGTTCGGATGAGTTAAAGGATCAGGTGAAGGCTCTTCGTGACCGTTATAAGAAACGCTTTGCTTCTCTTAAAGAGGATTGGTTTGCCCGTTCACTTTCGGCACACCTTGGCGATATGCAGACACTTGCGCCTGTTGTCGACCAGCTAATGGTGCTCGTCAAAGAATTCCATGAACGTTTCCAGAAGAAAAAGAAAGAGCAAGCACTTGTTGATTTCGCCGACCTTGAGCACTATTGCTTACAAGTGTTGATGGATGAGGCGTCAACGCCAGGGGATATCAAACCTTCAGAAGTAGCGAAAGGCTATCAAGCTCAGTTTACCGAACTGTTGGTAGACGAATATCAGGATACCAACCTTGTTCAAGAAACCATTTTACGAATGGTGACAGATGGGGAGCATGCAGGGAATCTCTTCATGGTAGGAGACGTAAAACAAAGTATTTATCGCTTCCGTCACGCTGAACCGACGCTTTTCTTACAAAAATATAAAGAATTTGCCGGAGAGGACCATCCCTCAGAGCGTATTGACTTAGCGCGTAACTTCCGAAGTCGAAAAGAAGTTCTCCACGGGACGAACTATATCTTCCGCCAGCTTCTTGATGAAGAAGTGGGAGAGATGACGTATGACAAAGATGCCGAGCTGATTTACAGCAATACGATCTACGACGAACTGACTTCAACGGATGCAGATGCAGAATTAATCATTATTGACCGCCAGGCACCTGAAGATCCATCTGAACTAGAAGCAGCACAAGAAGGCTTTCAGGATCTTGAAAAAGCTCAAATCGAAGCCCGTGCCTATGCCCAAAAGATTAAACAATGGCTTGGCCACGGGGATGAAGATGCGCTTCAGGTTGTGGATAAAGAAACAGGCATGAAGCGAAGTATCCAGTTCCGGGATATTGTAATCCTTATGCGTTCTATGACGTGGGCTCCAACCATTGTGGAAGAACTAAAGCAACAAGGGATCCCCGTTTATGCTGAATTGTCTTCGGGGTATTTTGAAGCGATTGAAATTAAAATCATGATCAGCCTCTTGAAAGTAATCGATAACCCAAGACAAGACATCCCACTAGCTTCTGTTCTCCGCTCTCCGATTGTTGGCTTAAATGAGGATGAGCTTACAAACGTTCGTTTAGCGAAACGAAAAGCATCTTATTATGAAGCTCTAAAAGCTTACAAGCGTGTGGGAGATGACGCTACCTTAATTGAAAAAGTTGAGCACTTCCTGATGAGACTTGAAATATGGCGGGTACGAGCTAGACAAGGGTCCTTATCAGAGCTGATTTGGCAAGTATACAGGGAAACCGGTTATTATGACTTTGTTGGGGGGATTCCGGGCGGGCGTCAACGTCAGGCTAACCTTCGTGCTCTTTATGACCGTTCGCGCAGTTATGAAGCTACATCGTTCAGAGGTTTGTTCCGCTTCCTTCGTTTTATTGAACGAATTGAAGAGCGAGGAGAAGATCTCGGTGCAGCGAAAGCTCTTGGGGAGCAAGAGGACGTCGTCCGTATTATGACCATACACAAGAGTAAAGGTCTTGAGTTCCCAGCTGTTCTGCTTGGAGGTATGGATAAACAGTTCAATCAGCAGGACTTAATGTCGAAGTACTTGTTGCATAAGGATCATGGATTCGGAAGTAAGTTTATCGATCCAGAGAAGCGGATTATGTACCCAACGCTTGCCTACCACGCTTTGAAAAAAGAGAAGCAGCGTGAGCTCCTTGCTGAGGAGATGCGCGTGTTGTATGTAGCGTTAACACGTGCGAAAGAAAAGCTCGTGATGATTGGGAACGTAGCTTCACTTGAGAAGAAGCTTGATAAATGGCGTGAATGGGTTGAACACCCACACTGGGTACTCCCTGCTCATTACAGGTTAGAATCGAAGTCTTATCTAGATTGGGTTGCTCCGGCCCTTATTCGCCACGAGCAGAATGAAGAATTACGAGGTACTGGTTCCATTATGCGCGTACCTGAATCCATTGTGAATGATGAATCCGCATGGCGCGTTCGTCTTCTTCACAGCAGTGCGTATGCGAATCCAAATCGTGTGGAAGAAAAGCAAAGTGAGGCCTTAGAAGAGGCGATTCGAGAGTGGAAGCAAGTAGGTGGAACAAGAGGCGAAGAGGAAGAAGTAAACAGGCGTCTGTCCTTTATGTATCCTCACCAAAATGCCATTCACCATCGTGCCAAGCAGTCGGTTACCGAACTGAAGCGACAGAGGGAAGTGCCTGACGAATATAGTGCCGATTCTTTAATTCGTGAATTCAAGGCACCGATCGTTCAGCGACCTCGCTTTATGCAAGAAAACCGCTCCTTAACAGCAGCAGAAGCAGGTAGTGCCATGCACACGGTCATGCAGCATCTACCGTTTAAGAAGAAATTAACTGCTGAGGAAATTGAAGAGTATGTAGAACGTTTTGTTGAGAAGGAGCATCTCACAAGAGAGGAAGCGGATGCGATTAACGTAGAGGCCATTGAAGCGTTCTATGAAAGTGAAATGGGCGAAATGATTATGAATTCTACAGAAGTCCATCGCGAGGTTCCGTTTACTCTAACATTGCCAGCTCATGAAGTGTATGCTGACTGGAAAGAAGAAACCGACGAGAAAGTATTTGTCCAAGGTGTCATCGACTGTATCATCCCTGGAGAGAGTGGCTGGATCATTCTTGACTATAAAACTGATAAAATTCAAGAAGGACAAAATGAAGAGTCGTTAAAAGAGCGCTACAGAACCCAGCTCTCTCTTTACGCAGAAGCATTAAGTCGCATTTGGCAACGCCCCATCACAGCCCAATATCTTTATTTCTTTGATGCATCGTTGTTAACACGAGTAGACGAGAGGTGATGAAATGGCTCAGCAGGAATCATGTGAGTTATGTGGTCGGGGTCCTATTGAAACAACCGAGCACCACTTAGTCCCGAGGCAATACGGAGGCGCAGAAGGCCCAACAGCTGACTTGTGCAAAGCCTGTCATAAGCAAATTCATGCGCTATTCACAAATGCAGAATTAGCCGGGTTTTACAACACAATTGAGCGCCTACGTGACCATCCTGATATGGAGAAATATATTAAATGGGTAAAGAAACAAGATCCACATAAGAAGATTACGATAAAAAAAGCCAACCGCAAAAAGTAACCAGTAAAACGGCCAAGGAGGAATCTCCTTGGCCGTTTTTTGCTCATATTTGTGGCTGGGGCCGTTATGTTATTGAGAGCAAGGGGTGTCTGGGGAACGACTCGCTTTCCACGGGCGAGCTGTCGAGCCCCCTCACTCACTCCGTTCGCTCCGGGGTCTCGTCGACCTCTTTCTCCCGTAGGAGTCTCCCCGTTCCCCAGACACCCCTTATCAAAAGTTGGAGAAACGACCCCGCAGCTGGAGCTTGAGGTGGGAGGATTAATCCCCTTGGCGTGTTACCTTTTCAAAATTAGAGTGAAAAGAAACGTGCGATTTGTGGAAGAAGAGAGTTCTCCTGCTAAGATTCGCGGTACGTTTATCTTATTTATTACAGGGATTGATGGATACTTTCCCTTGCGATAAGGGGGAGGAACGGACGCCCACAAACGGCCTTAAGTTTTTAGCCCCCATATATGGTGCGTTTCCGTTTCTCCAAATATGGAAAAGGAGGGCCTGGAAACTGCGAGACTCCCGTGGGCAGAAGAGCCTAGGTGAGACCCCGGAGGCCGGCAGAGCCGGCTGAGGAGGCTCACCAGCTCCCCACAGGAAAGCGAGTGGTTTCCAGGCCCTCCTTCCTCTCAACCAAGGTTAACGGAAACGTTCTCCCAGTTTCATTAACAAATAAAGACGAAATTACATGATGTAATTTCGTCTTTACCCATCTAGGTGGCAACTGTTGGCTGGTCAACGCCATCTGGGTCAAATGGGTTCGTTGAGCTAATGCCGTTGTTTGTATTGATAAAGTCACCCGTGTTGGCGCTTCCTGACCCAGTATTTGATTTAGAGGAGCTTTTTGGAGAAATGTAGAATGAGTCCCCAAAGTTAATAACGCCTCCGCCTACGCTGTTAATTTTAATAGGTCCGACAATGGATGGCATGATGATCACCTTCCTTATAAGAGGTCTCTTTTCATAGGGTATGCATTCTTAATCTTATTGTTCGTCATCCTTTTCTTTTAAAATGCGGAAATGTTTAATACGAGTATCGGTTTCGATGTGGTCAAGGTTACCAATCTGGAAAACAGATGCAGAGGAGATCCCTTGGATATGAACTGAATCTACGTGTATATAGGGATCACATGGAACTCTTGTTTGATTAATGACGAGTTGGCGATCAAAGCGGGGTAATTCGGCTGCATAAATGGGGAAGTCGCTGAAAGGAAAATCCTGATCTGTAAATAATGCGCCTTCCTTTTGAACAGCTAGGGCGCGTGAGCGAGGTGTTGCTTCTTCTGCATCCCCGATTTCAAAGATAGAACTTAGCGTTAGCGAATTGATGTTGACTTGGTTAACATGAGAGGTTCTTTTATACATTTTTTTGATCCTTTTGATCTTTACGTTTTCGTTCCGTCAAGGGTACGAGAGGTCCTACGATGACAGATTCAGGTGGAGTATCAAAGATAGAAGACAGAGCAATGGTTTCATTGTCCCCAATTAAAAAAACAGAAGATGAGGAAACCCCCTGAACTCGGATGTTCCCTACATTTAGTCCACAGTTATGCACTTCAAACTTCACTAGGTTCATCTCCTTTGTGGCTTTGGTTTTGGATGAAATGATGGAGAGATTCATAGATCTCTTGTTTAACTTGTTGGGATATCGATTGGATCTGTGCATCGTCAATCATTCCGTTTGAGGCGTTTGATTGTTCAAGATAATACGATACGCGATCATCGAGCTGTTTCTGGATATCTTGCAGAATAAATTGCTGATAGGTTGAATCATATTGACGTCCGTATTGTCCGGCGATTTGTTGGAGGTCACGTGGTCCTTGGTCCGTTAGGTAATTTTGTAAATCAGAAATAATTTTATCTTTCACAGCCTGACTTCCACTTAGTTTAGGTGGAAAGGGCTTTTCATCTATAGCAAGGTCTTCAATACCAAAGTCTTTCCCGTTCTGGGGGGTTAAGCCAATATTAAGCGTCCCTTCTAGGGTTTCGATCTTTAGTTGGTCAAAGTTGTATTCAATTTTTTCGATGTTGGTTGAAGGGCGTTGGTTTTCTTCTGCCTTCTTCTCAAGCTCGCCAACTCGCTTCTCTAATTCTTTCATTTTCTCAGTCTGCGATTCAACGAGCTTATGAAGTTTCTCTAAATACTGGGTCCATGAATCCATATACTGCACTTGATCTCCCCCTTTCTAGGCATTTACCTAGAATACTGTATGCATGGTTCTTGGAAAGTGTGAAGGTTAGGAAATCGATAGAGGCACAAGGGGTCCTCCTTCTCCTCCTGTTCCTTCTTCTCCAAGCGCCTCAGCTTCCTCAGCAGGTTCTGTGTAACCGCCAGTATTGTAAAGGCTAGAACGTGCCTGAATAACGCCTGCACTACCAATTTGGAAAACCGAGGAGTTGGATACAGACCCCACTTTTAAAAAGTGGATATTGATAGACTGATGGATCGTGTAATTCATATGCCGTACCTCCCTATTGTTCAAAATCCTCGATGGTAGATTGATCAACGACATCTTGATCATAAACTGTCGTAGTAGATTGTGATAAATCAATCTGAATGCCGTCACCTGTGTTAAAGGACCCACCCCCAGCAAAGGTTTTCGCGGAACTCTGGGGAGCCATGGCGTAGACATCACCGATATTAAATATAGCAGAGCCTGAAATGTTCACGACCTTAACGGCTCCCACCTGAGCGGGCATAGGCATACCTCCTTTATGATTAGCTTATGAGAGAGATGAGAGAACGTGTTAATCGTCTAAAAAAATTGCTTCTTCTGGCGAGATTAACGTAAAGTTAAGGTATATAGGTGATGAGGAGGTGAAGATTTGTGAAAAATAAACGATTGCCGTGGATTGACGCGGCAAGAGGATTGGCTATTTTTGGAATATTCATGGTGAACATGCCTTCATTTAATGCCCCATACTTTATGTTTGGTGGGGAAGAGGCTTGGACAGGCGAACTGAACCGAGCTGTTCAGTCTGGCATTGATATGTTCTTTCAGGCCAGCTTTTATACGCTTTTTTCGTTCTTATTTGGATTTGGTTTGTATATGATGAAGGAAAGCTTAGAAGATAAGGGACTTCATCATTCAACAGTGCTTACACGTAGATTGAGTGTCTTGATTGTTTTTGGACTCATCCATGGAATCTTGATCTGGTATGGTGATATTTTATTAACTTACGGTGTGTTGGGATTTTTGCTCTTACCCTTGTTGAAATGGTCGGTTAAGATGATGAGCTGGGTGGCTCTTACCATTTTGGTAGTATTCACTACGTATGTCACATTTGGATATTACAGTTTTCGTGATCAGCTTGGGCAGGCGAATCAGTTTCTTATTAATAAAGCATTCACTGCTTATCAGTCAGACAGTTTGCTTTCCATATGGTCAGAAAACTGGGAAACGTGGCAACTCGTGTATGCTTCTGTGTACCAATGGGTCTTTTTGGCGGCATCGATAGGGCCGGTTATGGTACTTGGTGTTATTGCTGCTAAGAAGCGATGGCTGCATGAACCCATAAAGCATGAGAAGACGCTCAAGCAAATAGGGGGAGTCAGTTTCGTTCTATTTGTTGCTTTTAAAATAGGCCCATATTTATATGGAAATCCCGAGTGGTTTAGTACAGCGCAGGATAACATCGGCGGAACAGCTTCAGCCATCTTCTACATGTCGATGACGACGTTACTTTGGAACAAAAAAGGGAAACTCTTACTCCCGTTTCAATATGTTGGGAAACTTTCATTAAGCAATTATATTTTCCAATCTGTTTTATGTTTCCTGCTCTTTTACGGTGTAGGGTTAGGGTTGTATGGAGATGTTTCTCCCGTGTGGAACGTCGTACTTGTCGTTGTCATCTACACACTTCAGGTCTTTGGAAGTTATTTATGGTTGAAAGTCTTTCGGTACGGGGGTTTGGAGTGGATCTGGCGAATATTTACCTACAAACAGATCCAACCTCTTAAACGATCTAAAGAAAAGATGAGGTGAGTGGGTGTGAAACGGTCTTGGTTAGAGAAAGAAGGAAAAGCATGGGTGGAAGAAGGGATTATTTCAAAGGAACAGTATGAACAACTCGTCGCCAGATATCCAAATCGAAACTCGAGAGGATTGTTAACGATTTTTGGTGGTTTGTTTATTGGGCTTGGATTCCTGACTTTTGTAGCTTCAAATTGGTCTTTAATGCCGAATATTTTAAAGATGGGGATTTTACTTGTGTCCTTGCTTGGCTTTTACTTCTTCGGAGACCGTGCTTACCAGAAAGGGTCTAGAGCACTAGGAACATCATTTTATGCCATAGGAGTCCTGTTGTTTGGTGCGGCAATGATCGTGACGGGTCAGATGTATCATTACATGGCTTATAGTGCGACGACTTTTTTCTTGTGGGGCTTGGCTGCCATGTTATTGTATGGAGTCAGAAGAGAACAACCTCTTCTTTATTTGACCTTAGCCATCTTAACGGTAGGGCAACTGTATAGTTGGATGACCTACGGCGAAGCCCATTTATGGATCTTTCTTTTATTCGTAATCGGAGGCGGTTTTGAATTGGTTCGCTTACGCCGTGATTTTCTTGCTTTATTATTTGGTTTTGGGTATATTCTTCAGTCCCTTGTCTTAGTATTCGCAGGGGGACATGACTATGTTTGGTTGCTTTTTCTATGGTTACTGCTTTATGTTGCAACCACTTTCTCATTCTTCAGGTTCTCTTCATGGCAAATTACGAGTATTGGTGCTGCCTTTTTACTAAAGGCCATCGAGGTCTTCCTGCTCGATTCATGGGTGATGGAAAGATTGAACGTCAATGTGCTCTTCCTCATTGCCCACATTGTATTAATCGGGTTACTTGTTTCATTGGTAAAAGACCGTCTTATTGGTGTGCTGAATCTCTTGTTGTTTCTTCCTATTGTGTATGTAGGAGGAGATGGAGGAGTGATCGCGCTCATCCTATTATACGTAGTATCGATTGGATACCTGGTCATTGGGACGAAGCGGGAAGCTATTGGTCTGGTTAATTTCGGCACAGGTGCCTTTTTAGTCAGCACGCTAATTGCATACGTTCAGCTGGCCTGGGATTTCCTTAACAAATCAGTCTTTTTCTTCATTGGAGGCGTTCTTTTATTTGGGCTTAGTTATGTGTTAAACCGGGAACGTCGCCGTTTATCTGGGAATGAAAAAGGGGGCGGAGGTAGATGAAGCGTTGGCTATTTCCATTAATCGTAAGTTTGCAAGTCTTGTATCTAGTTGGGATGGCTGGGGCGTACTACGCCATTGATCTATTTGGAGAAACGATTGATTTAAAAACAGCTCCTGTTGATCCGAGAGACCTCTTTTACGGAGATTATGTAGTGGTGAACTATGAGATCTCTACAATTTCAGATGAAAAATGGGTAGGGGAAGAACCTCAGTACAACGAGAAGGTGTATGTGAAGTTGAAGAAAGACGGAGAGATTTATGCAGCAGAAGCTGTGTCACATCAATCACTGGATACAGAAGATGATGAAGTTGTAATCACGGGCCAATATAAAGGTGGCAATGGAGATGGACTTCGTATTCGCTATGGGATTGAGCGCTTTTATGTGGAAGAAAACACTGGTGAAGCTCTAGAAGGGAACGAGTCTGAAAGGGTTGCCAAAGTAGCAGTTGCTCCCTGGGGTCAGAAGAAAATTGTCAGTTTAGATCATCCATAAACGCTACTCTTGGAAAAACGCCCCTATTTTTCAGTACAATAAAGGTACTAGTATGAAGGAGGGGTTATGGTGGATTTAGGTTTACAAGGGAAGCGGGTTGTTCTATTGGCATCAAGTAAAGGGATTGGGAAAGCAATTGCGACGGAATTTGTACGTGAAGGAGCTACCGTATTGATCTCGAGTCGCAATGCTGAACACCTTCTGCAGGCGGCTGAAGAGATTCACCAGGAAACAAGGGGACGAGGCGCGGCTCCGCATACTGAAGTCTGTGATATTACAGACCCAGCCAGTTTAGAAGCCTTATTTGAATCGGCGGTGGATAAGCTTGGTGGGGTGGACATCCTTGTGAATAATGCAGGGGGGCCTCCGGCAGGGAGTTTTATGGACATGTCTGATGAAGATTGGCAAAAGGCATTTGAGTTGAATTTGCTAAGTTTTATTCGTGCAAGCCGTTTAGCTATTCCTCATATGAAAGACGCAGGGGGAGGACGGATCTTAAACATCGCTTCTTCCTCCATTAAACAGCCAATCGATGGACTGATACTCTCCAACACGTTCCGGACTGGAATCGTGGGCTTAGCGAAATCAATGGCTATGGAGTTTGCCGGTGAAGACATTCTAGTGAATACGCTTGGACCTGGGCGAATTGAAACGGAGCGCGTTGAGGAATTAGATGAGAAGATGGCAACAAAACGAGGGCTCTCCGTTCAGGAAGTGAAGGCCGAGATGGAAACGATGATTCCGGCAGGGCGATATGGTACGCCTGAAGAATTTGCTCGTACAGCTGTTTTCTTATCCTCTTTTGCTAATACGTATGTTACAGGACAAGCGCTTGTGGTGGACGGAGGATACGTGAAGGCGTTGTGATATTGTAAAAGGTGAAACATCGTAGTACCCTGATTCGTAGTATGGATAAAGAATCTTATAGGAGGAACGCTTATGAAAAAACTTTATCGTTCCACAGATGATGTACAAATATCAGGTGTTCTCGGTGGATTGAGTGAGCTTTATAATATTGACGCAAGCCTTTTGCGAATCCTAACGGTGATATTATGTTTTGTTACAAGCGGATTTGTATTGTTGCTTTATATAGTCGCCGCATGCGTCATGCCAACGGATGACGACATCAAGAAGCAATAATAATGGATATAAAAGAGCGCCCGGTGTATTGGACCGAGCGCTCTTTGCCGTTTTAGGTTATACTGTTTCCTTGATCTTGCTGCGGTTCAGTCCAGTCTATATGTTGCTAAGCGGTCGCTTACGCTTTTGGTGACATCTAGCTTCAGCGACCAGCAACTAGTAGACTTCCCTCACCTCCGGTCGATCAGTCAACATCGGTTCGCAAATGCTCACCGTGTTTCCTTGATCTTGCTGCGGTTCAGTCCAGTCTATACGTTGCTGAACGGTCGCTTACGCTTTTGATGACAATACATCTTTAATCTGCTGAATAGCCCAGTCCAGGTCTTCTTTGTTAATGACAAGGGGAGGGGCGAAGCGAATGACGCTTTCGTGGGTTTCTTTACAAAGAAGCCCTTTCGCTTTCAGTTCTTCACAGTATTTACGGGCAGGCTCTGTCATTTCAACACCAATGAAAAGCCCTTTTCCGCGCACTTCTTTAATCTTAGGATTGTCGATAGAACGAAGCTCGCTCATCATATATTCTCCAAGCTCAAGCGAACGGCTTGCAAGATTTTCTTCTTCTAAAACTTCAAGTGAAGCAACGGAAACAGCACATGCTAGAGGGTTTCCACCAAAGGTTGAACCGTGTGAACCAGGGTTGAATACCCCTAGTACTTCTTTATTCGCAACGATACAAGAGATCGGGAAGACTCCTCCACCTAGAGCTTTACCTAGAATGAGCATATCAGGTGATACGTTTTCCCAATCACACGCAAACATCTTCCCCGTACGTCCAAGGCCAGCTTGGATTTCGTCGGCAATATAAAGCACGTTGTTCTCTTTACAAATATCATAAGCTTCTTTTAAGAACCCTTCTGGAGGGATGACAATACCAGCTTCCCCCTGTATTGGTTCGAATAAGAAAGCGGCTGTGTTCTCCGTGATGGCTTCACGCAACGCATCAGCGTCACCGTATGGAATGACTTTAATTCCTGGCAACATAGGTCCAAACCCACGTTTATACTCCGATTCAGAAGACAACGAAACCGCTGTCATCGTACGGCCATGGAAGTTCCCTACACATGCAATAATTTCAGCTTGGTCTTCTGCTACACCTTTTACATCATAAGCCCAGCGACGTGCAGCTTTTATAGCCGTCTCAACGGCTTCTGCCCCTGTATTCATAGGAAGAGCCATCTCTTTATTGGTTAGTTTACAAATCTTCTCATACCAAGGACCGAGCTGATCATTATGAAAAGCACGAGAAGTTAAGGTTACACGGGAGGCCTGATCCGTTAACGCATCAATGATTTTAGGGTGACGGTGGCCTTGGTTAACCGCTGAATAAGCGCTTAACATATCCATATATCGATTACCCTCAGGATCTTCTACCCATACACCGTCTGCTTTAGCGATGACGATTGGAAGGGGGTGATAGTTCTTTGCCCCATACTCCTGTGTTTGTTCAATAATTTGTTCACTTGTATGTGTCATTGTATCCCTCCATCATTTAAAGAATCTACGAATAGTATAACAGTTTTTCAGAATTTTTTGTTATATAGGTTGGGAAAGAGTAAACATTCGCGAATCAGATGTTTTTTTGGTATGATATCGGTGGTAAGTTGTATGTAAAGGAGGGGAAAAAGTATGGATGGACAAACGCACTTACATATTACGTCATGGGTATTAGCGCTAATTCTGCTAGGCCTGACGGTATGGTTTGATCGATTAGGAAAGCCAAAGGTCGGTAAAATCTTTCACATGATTCTACGTTTGGATTACTTATTAATCTTGTACTCTGGTGGTAGCCTTATTGCCGTGTATTTCGCAAACGCAGGAGGCGCCATGCTAGGAGAAGCGATTATTAAAAGCTTAGCTGGCTTATGGGTCATCTTCGCCATGGAGATGATCGCCGTCCGCGCAAAAAAACGCGTATCCGCAAAAAGCGCCTGGATCCAATTCTTCATCGCCATCATTATCGCACTAGTACTAGGATTCGGTCGTCTACCAATGGGAATTTTACCATTAAACTAAACATGTAATCTCGTTTTTAGAAGCGTTGAATTGTAAATCAATTCAACGCTTTTTCTGTATATGTGTATTAGGGAGGAAAGGGTCTTCTCTTTTACTTCAGCAAATCCTAATAATAAGGCGACGTTTTTGTTTAACCCTTTTACGGTGAAGGTGGTTCTTTGAAAATACGAGACTCCCGCGGAAAGACGGGCTTCAGAGATCCCGCAGGGAGTGAAGCGACTGAGGAAGCTCTGGAGTTCGTCCGCAGGAAAGCGAGTGTTTTCAAAGGACCACCTTTCTCTTATCAAAGCAAACAAAATCGTCATACTTTATTGGTAAAATCACATCTTTTTCATCTGGGCATATGTTAGGGAAGGAAGACAATTGAATCGCAAGCTCTAGCATAGAAAGGATGAGTGTAGATGTGTGGCATTAGTGGATGGGTTGATTATAAGAAGGATCTGACGCAGCACGAACGCACCGTTGAAAAAATGGCCAAAACACTTCACTACCGCGGTCCTGATGAATCCAATGCCTGGATTAAGCCTCACGTTGCATTTGGACATCAGCGCTTAATCGTAGTGGATCCTGAAGGTGGCAGACAGCCGATGACCTATCAGAATGGATCCCATGCGTATACCATTTGTTACAACGGAGAGTTATACAATACAGAAGATATCAGGAAAGAGCTGGCTAGTCTCGGGTGGAGCTTTCAGTCTCATTCCGATACAGAAGTTTTACTTAAGAGCTATATGCAGTGGAAAGAAGCGTGCGTGGATCGGCTAAATGGGATTTTCGCTTTTGGAATATGGGACGGTGAAAAAGAAGCCCTCTTTATCGCTCGTGACCGTTTAGGAGTGAAGCCGTTCTTCTATACAGAGAATGCTGGAGGACTTGTGTTTGCTTCAGAGCTAAAAGCCCTTCTTGCTCATCCCGATATTGACTCTGTTCTTGATGAGGAAGGTTTGAGTGAAATTTTGGCGCTCGGGCCATCTCGTACACCTGGTCACGGTGTCTTTAAAGGTGTGAAAGAACTTCGACCAGGGCATGTAGGCATGTATAGTCGTGATGGACTCAAGATCACTCGTTACTGGAACGTAGAGAGTCGCGAACATACGGATTCAGTAGAGAAAACGGCCGCAACAATACGGGAATTGTTTGAAGATGCTGTTACTCGTCAGCTCGTGTCTGACGTGCCAGTCGGAACGTTTTTATCAGGTGGCGTGGATTCAAGTGCGATTACAGCCATCGCCGCGAAACATATGAAAGCAGCAGGAAAAGATCCACTTCAAACATTCTCGATTGATTTTGACGGCAATCAGAAGTATTTCAAAGCAAATACATTCCAACCCAACAGCGACGGGGACTTTATCCAATTGATGTCAGACACGTTCGGTACGAAGCATTCATCTTCTGTCATGAATAACGATGTGTTGGCGGGACTTCTAAAAGAAGCCGTCAATATGCGTGATCTACCAGGTATGGCTGATGTGGACTCTTCGTTATTATGGTTTTGCCGTGAGATTAAGAAGGATGTAACCGTGGCTTTATCTGGGGAATGTGCGGATGAAATTTTTGGAGGATATCCGTGGTTTTATCGTCAGGAAGACTTGTCTCGAGAAGGATTTCCTTGGATTCGCTCTTCTGGTGTGCGAAATGAACTTCTAACAGATGAGTGGAGCCAGAAGCTTGATTTGCATGGATACATGATGGGACGATATCAAGATACAATCGCTGAGACGCCAACGTTTAGCGGTGACTCTAAGGAAGAAGCACAGCGACGCCAACTCTTTTATTTAAATCAGCTGTGGTTTATGACAACGTTACTAGATCGTAAGGATCGTATGAGTATGGGAGCCAGTCTTGAAGTTCGCGTTCCGTTTAGTGACCATCGCTTAGTCGAGTACGTGTGGAACGTACCGTGGGAAATGAAGCGATACGGGGACAGAGAGAAGGGGATCTTGCGGAAGGCCTTAGAAGGCTTATTGCCTGATGACGTCTTGTACCGGAAGAAGAGTCCATATCCGAAGACACACAATCCTGTTTACACAAAAGCTGTAGTAAGCTGGCTCGGAGAAATACTCGATGATCCTAATGCACCGTTGTTTAACCTCTTTAAGAAAGAACGCATCCAACAACTTGTCGACAGTGAAGGGAAGGCAATCGACGCACCATGGTTCGGGCAGCTCATGACAGGACCACAACTTCTCGCTCACCTCGGCCAGATCAACCACTGGCTCAAAGCATACAACGTAAAAATTGAAGTTTAAATGGTACTTTAGTGCTGTAAAGAAGGGCAGGGTGCCAGACACCCTTTGGTGCAGTAGAGCGTGAAAGAAGCTACTCCGGAAAGTTGGAGTAGCTTCTTTGTGTTTCTTATAGGGCTTATGCCTGCCGGGCCTAAGCGGGGCATTTCCGCTTTTGTTATCATCCAGCTGCAATGCCCCAGGCCCTCGGGACATAAGCGGTTGATCTGCATGAAGGGAGGGCACTTCATTCCGATCCTCCGCTTATGCCTGCCGGGCCTAAGCGGGGCATTTTCGCTTTTGTTATCATCCAGCTGCAATGCCCCAGGCCCTCGGGACATAAGCGGTTGATCTGCATGAAGGGAGGGCACTTCATTCCGATCCTCCGCTTATGCCTGCCGGGCCTAAGCGGGGCATTTCCGCTTTTGTTATCATCCAGCTGCAATGCCCCAGGCCCTCGGGACATAAGCGGTTGATCTGCATGAAGGAAGGGCACTTCATTCCGATCCTCCGCTTATGCCTGCCGGGCCTAAGCGGGGCATTTCCGCTTTTGTTATACAAAAGCTTTTTGTTTCCATTTTCTCTTATACCAACGCCTTGTCATAAGGAGGCCGCGGAGCCATTCGTCGGTTATGAATCCGATCCAGATTCCTGCGAGTCCCATGTTTAAGTATAAGCCGAAGAACCAGCCGAATGTGACGCTAATCCCCCACATGGAAAGGATTCCGATGAAGACGGGGAATTGTACATCGCCTGCTGCTCGGAGGGAGCTGATGATGGTGAGGTTGGCAGCTCGTCCTGGTTCTAATAAGATCGTGAGCAAAAGTAAGTATGATCCTTGTTCGATGATAGAATCATTTGATGTGAAGATTCCAAGTAGAGGTTCACTAAAGAAATAGACGATTACAGCCATTCCAACCGAAATACAAATGGCTAGTTTAGCACTGCTGAAGCCTTGTTTATAGGCATCGTCCAACTTTTTGGCTCCAATGTGGTGACCTATTAAAATCTGTGTACCTTGACCAATGGCGATGGCCGCGAGAAAAATAAACATCATAATATTTTGAGCATACACTTTCGTTGTAATAGCCGTTGTCCCCATCTGAGCAATAAAGTAGGTAATGGCTATTTGGCTAGCATTGTAAGAAAGTTGTTCTCCTGCAGAAGGGACACCGATGCGGAGAAGCCCAAAAACATGTTTTTTCTGATATCGGAAAAACGAAATCATGGGGAGCTCACCGTTGCTTCGTTTAATAAGCAATCCTAATAACACGAGAAAACCTAGAAAGCGGCTAATCGCAGTCGAGTAGGCAACTCCTTCAACACCAAGGACCGGAAATCCAAGCGGACCGAAAATGACAAAATAGTTACCGATAACATTAATAATGTTCATTCCGATCGTGACGTACATGGCGTCTTTGGTGAAGCCATAGTTTCTAAGCACTGCTCCTGTTGTCATTATGAGCGCTTGTACAAAAATCAAGCCACCGACAATGCCGAGGTAGAGATTAGCCTCATCCATAAGTTCAGGAGGGAGATCCATAAGTTTGAGGATCGGTTCAGAGAAAACGTACAAGCTCACACTCATAATTAAGGAAAACCACAAGTTTAAGCTTAAAGAACTGATCGCAATCGAGCCTGCTTCTTCTTCTTTCTCAGCTCCTAAGTGTTGGGCGACTAATATGCCGGCTCCTGTAGCCACAAAACCAAACATCACAACAACGACAGACAAAATCTGGTTGGAGACTCCAACTGCAGCAACAGAGTGGTCGGAATATTGACTGAGCATAAGCGTATCGGCATTCCCCATTAACATGTGTAGCATGATTTCAATGAAGATCGGCCATGTTAGGGAGAAAAGCGTCATTTTGGTTTTAGATTGTGCCTTCATGATAGGTGCTCCTTATAAATAGAAGCAAAGAGGCACCCGTAGGGGATACCTCTTTGTCTAACTTAGTATTGAATGATCTGAAACTGGTAAGGTTCTAGTGTACAAGAAGCAGAAGGGTCAAGTGATTCCCCACTCCATAAGTCGGTACCTTTTTGTCCTTGATACGCTTTTGGAAGTGGAATGGACTTAGATGACTCTGTCGGATTCAAAATATATAAAAGCGTGGTGGTTGCATCTGATTTTTTATAAATAAGTGTATTATTATCCGGGTCTGCATGGAGTACGCGGAAGTCTCCGTGATTACCAAAAGCCGGAATGTCTTTGCGGAACTGAATTAACTTTTGAACAAAGGAAAACATCTCACGATCCTGATCTTCCTCTTCCCAAACCATACATTTACGACAACCTGGATCATGGTCACCTGTCATCGCAATTTCATCTCCATAGTAAATACAAGGAGTGCCAATGAAGGAGAGCTGGAAGAGGAAGAGTTGCTTTACTTTCTCCTTATCTTCTTTACTCTCTGTTAGAATGCGCGGGGTGTCATGACTTCCAAGCAAGTTAAATTGAACTTCGTTTACGTTGTCTGGATACATATGAAGCACTTTCGTTAATTCGTCTGAGAATTCACGTGCGTTCATTTTGCCTCGTGCAAAGTAATTTAAGGATGCCTCTGTGAATGGATAATTCATGACAGCATCAAATTGATCCCCTAGTAGCCAAGGCATGGAATCATGCCAGATTTCGCCTAAAATGTACGTATCTTCTTTAGCTGCTTTGACGACTGAACGGAATTCACGCCAGAACTGATGATCCACCTCATTGGCAACATCTAATCGCCATCCATCTATGTTGAATTCTTCTACCCAGTAGCGAGCTACACCGAGAAGGTAATCTTTCACCTCTCTATTCTCCGTATTTAACTTAGGCATAGACTTCTCGAATGCAAACGTATCATAATTCGGATAAGGCTTTTCTTGAAGAGGGAACTCACGCGTATGGAACCAGTCCTGGTAGATTGAGTTCTCTCCATTCTCTAATACATCCTGAAAAGCAGGGAAGTAGTAGCCACTATGGTTGAAAACGGCATCAAGCATCACTCGGATTCCTTTTTCGTGGCATGCATCTACCAATCTCTTAAATGTTTCTTTATCACCAAACTGAGGGTCGATTTCATAGTAATCAATCGTATCGTATTTGTGGTTGGAGTAAGCTTTAAAGATTGGTGTCATGTAAATACCTGTGATTCCTAACTCTACTAAATAATCTAGGTGATTAATCATTCCTTCGAAATCTCCTCCGAAGAAATTATCAACTTTTGGTTCTTCACTCCCCCACGCGACAGTGCCTTTCGGATTAAGGGATACATCTCCATTCCCGAATCGTTCGGGGAATATTTGGTACCAGACTGTATCTTTCACCCATTCAGGTGGGCTGAAGACATCGATGCCATTTAGAAATGGGAAAGCAAAATAGAAACCTATATCTTCTGACGTAGGTTCATCACGAAAGCCTTTTTCTCCATAAATAATAGTTTCGTCTCCATCAGTAAGCTCAAATCCGTACCGAAGACGTCGGTAGGGAGGTTTTACGGTTGTAAACCAGTAATCATAAAGCGCATCTGTTCCAGATAAACGCATAGGAGTCTTTTCATATTGCCATCCACTTTTCTTTTCAAAGTGATAAGGATCTCCATGAATCAATTGGACTTCTTTTGCGTCTCCTTTTTTGGTGCGGACGTATAGATGAAGTTCTTCTTTTGTATAAGCGTAGGCGTAGTTGTTTTTTGGGCGATGGTAAATTGCTTCCAGTAGCATAAAGCCACCCCTCTCCATTAATTTGCTCAGCATAAGCAAGCGCTTGCATAAACTGTAATACTTAAAGGCTATTTTAATCGGATAAAGTTGTCAATTAGAAAGTAAGGGATAACTAGTATGTTTTTTATAGGTAATAAGATTGTCAATGTCTATAGTTCATAAGTTCGACACAAAATTTTAAAAAAATTAAAAAAAGTATTTGTCTCTTTTGAAATTATATGTATAATAAAGGTAAGATAAGTGCAACCGCTTACACAACAAATAATTTACGCTCTGAATCTATATTTTTTTGAAGTTAATGCAAACGGTTGCAATTAGATCATAAGGGGAGGTCAATTGTTATGAAAAAGTTTTTGATGCTTTTGCTTACTATGGTATTAGCTGTTGGAATTCTTGCTGCATGTAGCGGGGACAATAGTTCTGAAAGCGGAGATTCTACAGATGAAACAGCTGAAGGAGGATCCGGGGATGGCGGAGAGTCATCTGATGGAAATTCTGACAAGCCTGACACACTGACGCTTTGGGTTAATGATGAAGACAAGCAGGTTGAAGCTATTGAAAAAATTACTGATAAATACACAGAAGAAACGGGCATTAACGTTGAAATGACTCGTGTTAGTATGACAGACCAGGTTGAGAAGCTAGATTTAGATGGTCCTACTGGTAATGGACCGGACTTATTCTTCCAGCCACATGACCGCTTAGGAAATCTGGTTGTGCGTGGTCTTGCTGAACCAGTTGATCTTGGCGATGCGAAAGACGGTTACACAGACACTTCCATTAGTGCTATGACTTATGATGGGGACATTTGGGGTGCGCCAGCTGTAATCGAAACATATGGTCTTTTCTACAATAAGTCACTAGTGGACAAAGCACCTGAAACAATGGACGAGCTTATGGCTATTGCAGAAGAGCAAACTAGTGGTGGAAATTATGGTTTCTTAGGTGAGTTAAACAACTTCTACTTTGCGTATCCATTCTTTGCAGGTCCTGGTGGATATGTATTTGGTAAAGAAGACGGTACGTATGATGTAAATGATATCGGTTTAGATAACGAAGGTGCTATTGAAGGTGCTGAAACGATTCAGCAGCTCTTCACAGAAGGTTATATTCCTAAGGAAGTTAGCCCTGATATCATGAATGGTTTGTTTAACGATGGGAAAGCAGCTGTTGTTATGACAGGTCCTTGGTCCCGTCCTGGTTACGAAGAGGCGCTTGGTGAAGACCTTGGTGCAGCTCCACTTCCAAAAGTGAACGGTGAGCGTATGCAATCGTTCGTAGGAGTTAAAGCTTGGATGCTTTCTTCCTTCTCTGAAAACAAAGAGTGGGCAACAGACCTTATGAAGTACATTACAAACGAAGAAAATGCAATGACGTACTATGAAATGGCAGGAGAAATTCCTCCACGTACAGCACTACTTGAGGACTCTAAGATCGTTGAGGACCCAATCACAGCTGCATTTGCTGAGCAAACAAACTATGGTGAGCCAATGCCATCCGTACCAGCTATGCAACAAGTTTGGGAACCAGCGGGTAACGCTCTTCAATTCCTAGCACAAGGTGACGATCCGAAAGACGTTATGGAAGAGACTGTACAAATTATTAAAGACCAGATCGCAGCGAGCGGTCAGTAATATAAGGGTGGATAGGAGGGGGCTCCTATCCACTTATTATTCAAATTTTGAGCAAGCGCTTGCACAGCGATAAGCCATTTATCTCCGAGCATAAGGAGACCATGAAGCAATAAAGGGGGAAACGAGTATGCCACAAACATCACCAGCTACTAAAGGTGTAAAGCAAAAGAATCACAACGTCAAACTGGCTACAATCCTCTCGCTTGTATTTGCAGGCTTAGGGCAAATCTATAATAAGAGACTACTAAAAGGTATCATCTTCATGATTGTTGAAGCTGCCTTCCTGATTACCATGTTGAATTTTATCATTCATGGGGTTTGGGGCTTCATCACGCTAGGTGAAGTTAAAGGTGAAGATCACTCCATTATCTTATTAATAGAAGGGCTCGTTAGTTTAATCGTAATTGCATTTGCCGCTACACTTTATGTGTACAACGTCATTGATGCAAAACGTGATGCACGCCTGTTAGCTCGAGGAGAGCCAGTTCCATCTGTTCGTAAACAAATTAAAGATGCCTATGACGCAGGCTTCCCATACATGATGGTTGGACCTGGTCTGATCATGCTTGTATTTATTGTTGTATTGCCACTTGCCTTTATGATTTCATTAGCTTTTACTGACTACAATTTATACAATTCACCACCAAGAAATCTACTTAGTTGGGTAGGATTCCAGAACTTCGTTGATCTTGTTACGCTCTCGATCTGGAAGAAATCCTTCTTAAACGTATTGAGCTGGACAGTTGTGTGGACAGTCGTTGCGACAACATTGCAGATCGCACTTGGGCTATTTTTAGCGCTTCTTGTAAACGATGAGCGAGTAAAGTTTAAGAGAACGATTCGTACCGTCCTCATATTACCTTGGGCAGTACCGGCATTCGTAACGATCTTAATCTTCTCGGCGATGTTTAACGATACATTCGGTGCGATTAACAAAGACATCCTAAGTCAGTTCGGCATGGTAATCCCATGGTTAACAGATCCAACTTGGACGAAAGTTGCTCTTATTATGATTCAAACGTGGCTTGGATTCCCGTTTGTATTCGCCTTATTCACAGGAGTTCTGCAAAGTATTCCAAGAGATATGTACGAAGCGGCTGATGTTGATGGAGGAACGCGCTTACAGAAGTTCCGTTTCATCACATTCCCACACATTATGTTTGCGACCGCACCACTACTTATTATGCAATACGCGCAGAACTTTAATAACTTTAACATTATCTATCTATTTAACGAAGGCGGTCCAGCTGTTCGTGGTCAAAACGCAGGTGGTACCGACATTCTAATTTCGTGGGTTTACAAATTAACGTTCGACACGAACAACTACAACATGGCAGCGGCCATTACGATTATTATGGGGCTTGTTGTTTCCATCTTTGCATTCTATCAGTTCAGGAAAACAGCAGCCTATAAAGAGGAAGGTGAGATGTAATGAATAAAAAGACAAAATCTCGCATTGAGATGGGATTCATATACGCATTTATTTTGTTCATGTTCATCATAATCGCCTATCCGCTATTATGGACAATTGGAATATCTCTGAATCCAGGTACCAACATGTTCTCATCCTCCATGTTTCCTGAGAATATTACATTTGAACACTATAAATGGTTGTTCACCGATCCAAGCAGTGATTACTTGATTTGGTATAAAAATAGTGTGTTTGTAGCCGTAGTAAACTCTGTAGCATCGGTGATTATTACATCGTTCGTAGCGTATGCGTTTTCTCGTTACAAGTTCGTTGGACGAAAAAATGGCTTATACGCATTTCTACTTCTGCAAATGTTCCCAGCTTTAATGGGAATGGTTGCCCTTTATATTCTTTTAAACCTAATTGGATTACTAGATAACCTATGGGGCTTAATCTTGATTTACGTAGGTGGACAAATTCCATTTAACGCATGGCTGGTTAAGGGTTACTTTGACACGATTCCTCGTGAGCTAGATGAAGCAGCACGCATGGATGGCGCAGGCCACTTCCAGGTCTTCTTTAAAATCATGCTTCCGCTTGCGAAGCCGATTTTAGCAGTGGTTGCCTTGTTTAACTTCATGGCACCATTTACAGACTTCTTGTTACCGCGTATCGTTCTCTCAAGTCCTGAGAACTTTACACTAGCTCTTGGGTTGTTTAACTTCATTAACAACCAATTTGCCAACAACTTTACTCGATTTGCAGCTGGGTCCATTTTAATTGCGATTCCAATTGCGCTCGTATTCTTATTCTTACAGCGTTACCTCATCTCCGGATTAACATCTGGTGCAACAAAAGGGTAATGGCAGAAGGCTACTATTTCATGTATTCTAGAGTTTAGGAGAATACGATAATCTAAAGGAGGAGCGGAAAATGAAAAAGCGCGTGTTGACTACGCTCGTCATGATTCCGTTTCTTCTTTTTTACGCCTTCGGAGCCGAAGCTGCGGAAAAAGAAGAAGGAAGCTGGCAAGATGAGTTAATGTATTTTATTATGGTAGACCGATTTAACAATGGGGACGCTTCAAACGATTACAATGTCAATCCAGAAGATCCTAAAGCGTATCACGGTGGTGATCTTGAGGGGATTATAGAAAAGCTTGATTACATTAAAGACATGGGGTTCACCTCGCTTTGGATTACACCAATTATGGAAAACGAACCAAAAGGGTACCACGGGTATTGGATTAGTGATTTTAAAGAAGTTGAAGAACACTTTGGAACGATGGAAGATGCAAAGCGACTTGTAGATGAAGCGCACAAACGCGATATGAAAGTCGTCTTTGATTTCGTTGTGAATCATACAGGATACCAACATGAATGGTTAACGGATCCTTCTAAGGAAGATTGGTTCCATGAAGAGTCACGTATGGTTGGGGATTCAAAGGAACAGCTAGAGAAAGGTTGGCTTGCTGGACTTCCTGATTTAAACACAGAGAACCCGGAAGTAAAAGAGTACTTATTTGATGCAGCTGAATACTGGATTACTGAAACCGGTGTAGATGGCTTTCGTCTAGATACTGTTAAGCACGTACCTAAAGAGTTTTGGAGTGAATTTAGCGATCACGTCAAAAGCGTTGACCCTGATTTCTTCTTAATGGGGGAAGTTTGGAGCGAGGATCCAAGGTACATTGCTGGATATGAAGAGGTAGGGATCGATTCATTTGTTGATTATCCTTTCTTTGAAACCGCTACACAAGTCTTTAAACAACCAGGACAATCTGTAGCTGAACTTAGGAAAGTGTGGCAGCGTAATGAAGCCTTCTACGATGACCCTCATTCGCTTGGAACATTTTTAGATAACCATGATAATAAACGGTTTACAAGACTTGCGAATGAAGCAAAACAAAATCCGATTACACGCTGGAAATTAGCTTTAACGTATATGTATACAGCTCCAGGTATGCCTATTGTGTATTATGGATCTGAAGTTCCCCTTGATGGTGGTGAAGACCCTGATAACCGCCGGATCATGAATTTTAAAGCAGGTGACGATGAGCTTAAGCAACACATTGAGCAACTCGCTGCGATTCGTAAGAAGTTCCCTGTGCTTACTCAGGGAAGCTTTGAGCAAGTCATTGATGACGGTCCATTTGGGGTGTTTAAGCGAACCTATAAGGATGAAGTCGCTTATATTGCGATTAATAATAGTAAAGAGACAAAGTCGGCTGTATTAGGCGAAGTAGTGGAAGGGGAGCAGCTTAGAGGCCTCATTCATGATTCGATTGTTCGAGACAATGGGAAGGGCGAATACGAAATTGGACTCGACCGCGAAACAGCTGATGTGTATATCGTTGAAGACGATACTGGCTTGAACTGGATTTTCTTTGGCGTATTAGCTGTAGTCATGGGAAGCTTCGTTGCTTTTGTTATTGGTGTGAGCCGTAAGAATAAGAAATCGTAAACCAGTGTAATGGTGCAAAGGAGGGAATGGAGTGCTTGAAGATACAAGTTTTGCGATACATCCTGGTCAGAATCAGGCCATAGAGAATGATTCTTACCATGATGTAGGAACAGTGAAATCCATTCAGGAAAGGGATGGGGGCCTGACGTTCATTTGTGATGCAGCGGACATTCACCTTCAGTTTTATCGTTCGGATATTGTGAGGGTGGTTATGAACCAGAAAGGCGTTTCTGATTTAGAATCAACCCCAGCGGTTGTAGCTGCTCTTGAATCTGTGAACCTTGGTATTGAGGAGACGGATGAAAGAGTTTTGGTAAAAAGCGAACGTCTTGTTGTTTCAGTATTTAAACAGCCGTTTCGTTTGTCTGTATTAACTCTTGAAGGTCAAGAAATTGTGTCTGAAGGTGACATGGGAATCGGGTTTAAAGAAAACGGTGAAGTGATTTGCTACAAGAAAATGGAGCCAGAGGATCGCTTTTATGGGTTTGGGGAGAAATCTGGCTTCTTGGATAAGCGCGGAGAGTCTTACACCATGTGGAATACAGATGTGTATGCCCCCCATAATCCAGAAACAGATCCCTTGTATCAGTCCATTCCTTACTTTATGGCATTACGAAACGGGCGCGCCTATGGCATTTATTTTGATAACCCGTCTAAGACGACGTTTGACATGAAAACAGAGCAAGAAGTTTATTCCTTTAAGGGGGAAAGTGGGAAGCTCGATTATTACGTGTTCGCTGGTGGATATCCAAAAGATGTAATCGAACAGTACACGCATATTACAGGAAGAATGCCTCTGCCTCCGAAGTGGGCGATTGGTTATCATCAGTCCCGTTATAGTTATGAGAATGAAGAAGAGGTGCGAGCATTAGCGAATACTTTTAAAGAAAAGGGGATACCTCTTGATGTGATTTACCTTGATATTCATTATATGAATGAATACCGAGTTTTCACATTTGATAAAGATCGATTTCCTAATCCAAAGAAATTGGTTCAAGATCTAAGAGAAGAGGGGGTTCGCGTTGTTCCTATAGTCGATCCTGGTGTTAAGAAAGACCCAGAATATTCGACTTATCAAGAGGGCGTAAGGAATGATCATTTCTGTAAGTACCTTGAAGGCGATATTTACTTTGGAGATGTTTGGCCGGGGACGAGTGCTTTTCCTGATTTTACAGATGAGCGGACACAGAAGTGGTGGGGAGAAATGCATGAGTTCTATACGGAGCTAGGGATAGAAGGCATTTGGAATGATATGAACGAACCGGCCGTATTTAATGAGACTAAAACGATGGATACAAATGTCATTCACAAGAATGACGGAGATCCTAAAACGCATAGACAGCTTCATAATTTATACGGCCTGCTAATGGGGAAAGCGACCTATGAAGGGATGGAGAGAAACCTACATGGCAAACGACCATTCCTTTTAACGAGAGCTGGATTTGCAGGCGTGCAGCGGTATGCATCAGTATGGACGGGTGATAATCGAAGTTTCTGGGAGCATTTGCAGATGTCGCTACCGATGTGTATGAATCTTGGCTTATCGGGAGTTGCTTTTACAGGACCAGATGTAGGTGGGTTCGCACATGATACAAATGGGGAATTACTCACCCGCTGGACGCAAGTAGGAGCATTTACTCCTTATTTCCGTAATCATTCTGCAATTGGCACGTTGTACCAGGAGCCTTGGCAATTTGGAGAAGAATACGAAGCGATTATTAAACGATACATTGAGCTTCGCTATGAATGGCTTCCTCAGCTTTATTCGTTATTCCATGAAGCTCATTCGAAAGGGCTCCCCATCATGAGGCCACTCATGCTAGAATATCCAAAGGATGCGAAAACGTATGCTATACATGATCAATTTATGATCGGAGATAATACGTTAATTGCTCCGATTATGCAGCCTGAAGTTACAGACCGTGCTGTTTATTTTCCTGAAGGAGATTGGATTGATTACTTTAGTGGCAAGGTTTATGAAGGTGGAACAACACACTTAGTTCATGCAGAGCTAGATACGTTGCCGCTATTTATTAAAAGAGGCACTCTAATTGCTCACAGTCCAATAAAGACGAAGGCAGAGCTAGAGCTTCATGTTTACGCTCATACACAAGGCAGTTATCACACAAGCCTTTATGATGATGATGGAGAGACGACAAATTATTACTCAGGTGAAGCGATGCAGCTTGATCTATCCATACAATGTAAAGAGTATCAAATAGCCATAACCTATCGTAATGATCATGAAATGGAATGGCCTTTACCATATAAGAAGTGCTCCTTTATCCTACATGGTCTAGTAGATAATCAAAAAGTATGGGTGAACGGAGAAAGACAATCAGGAGTTTGGACCGAGCAGGGTTTGAGAGTAGAAGTTACGATCTAATCCTGAATCGATGTTAAGAAGGTGAGAATAATGGGAATTACAATCAAAGATGTAGCAAAAGCAGCAAACGTTGCTCCTTCGACCGTTTCGAGAGTCATAGCTGACCATCCGAGAATAAGTTTGGATACAAAGAAGCGCGTGCGAAGAGCGATGAAGGACCTAGGGTATCACCCCAATGTGAATGCAAGAAGTTTAGCCAATCGTTCAACACAAGCGCTTGGAATTGTAATGAAGTCATCAGCCGATAAAGCGCTTCAAAACCCATTCTTTCCGGAAGTGTTACGAGGAATTAGTGCTGTTGCGCATGAGTTAGATTATTCGTTATACATCTCCACTGGCGAAACGGAAGAAGAAGTCTATGAGGGTGTACAACGTATGGTTTATGGCAATCGTGTAGATGGTATTATTCTGCTTTATTCTAGAGTCGACGACGATGTGATTAACTTTTTACTAGAAAAAGATTTCCCATTTGTGCTAGTTGGGAAACCGTGTGAGCACATTGACCGAATCACACATGTAGATAACGATAATGTGAACGCATCGATTGATATTACGAATGAACTTATAACCCAAGGGCACGAACGGATTGCGTTTATCGGCGGTGAGACAGATTTAGTTGTCACACAAGACCGCATGCGCGGTTATGAAATGGCCTTAGAGAAGGCGGGACTTTCGGTTCGGGAAGATTATCAAATTCATAAGGAATTCTTGAAGTCAGGAGGACGTGAGGCGGTTCATCAATTATTCCAGCTAGATGAACCTCCTACAGGTCTAGTTATTGTCGATGATTTAATGAGTATCGGTGTTGTCACAATGCTAGAAGAAAACGGTATCCGTGTACCTGATGATGTATCTATTGTTAGCTTTAACAATCTGTATATTTCAGAGATCACGCGTCCTTCCCTGACTACGGTAGATATACAAATCTATAATCTAGGAAATCAGGCAGCCAAATGTTTAATTGAAAAAGTAAACAATCAAGATGAGCCAGCGAAGCGGATCATTGTTCCTTACGAGCTAGTTCGTCGTCAATCAAGTCAACACGTAAATCTTAATGGAGCTTCTACCTCATAGAGATTCTATCGCTACAAGAAATACCGTTCCATATATACTAAGAAGGGCAGAGGTGAGCCAATATGAAACGTATTATTGAAGTAGATCCATGGAAAGTCGTTGAAACAAGTCTCCATCCAGAAGAAAATCGTTTAGCTGAAAGTTTAATGAGTATCGGGAATGGCCACATGGGAATGCGCGGTAACTTTGAAGAAACGTACACGGGTCAAACGCACGAAGGTACTTATATCGGTGGGGTGTACTATCCTGATAAAACGCGGGTAGGCTGGTGGAAGAATGGCTATCCTGAGTATTTCGCAAAAGTACTGAATGCTCCTAATGTGACAGGTATTCGGGTTGTCGTTCAGAATGAAGAACTTGATTTAAACACATGGAACGTAATGGAATTTAAGAGAGAGCTTGATATGCGCCATGGCCTTTTGCGCCGTTCTTTTACAGCTGAAAATGGAAACGGGGAACATGTGCAAGTGAATGTTACACGTTTCTTCTCTATTGCTCAGCCTGAACTTGTAGCGATTCAATATGAAGTTACTCCGATTAACTTTAGTGGTACGATCTCTTTCCAACCATTTTTGAACGGAGATGTACGAAACGAAGATGCGAACTATGATGAAGATTTCTGGGAGCCTGTCCATCATGAGGTAGGAGAACATGCGGGTGTGTTAACGATGAAAACCCGTAAGACTGAATTTGAAGTTTCAGCTGCTATGCGAACAGCATTGGAAGGGGCAGACGTTACCATTCAGGCGATGGATGACCAGGAAGAATACATCGATAATGTCATGGATGTAGCCGTGACAGAAGGACAACCTGTTACGTTTTATAAATATGTAGCGGTTACTCAAAGCAGAGACTATGCTTCTGCTGAATTAGCTGACAAAGCTCAAGCGTTTGTAACAGAAGCCTTTGAAAAAGGATTCGACCGATTGCTTCAAGAACATCAAGGAGCTTGGGAGAAGCGTTGGAAAAAAGCTGATGTAACAGTAGGCGGAGACGCGGAAGCACAGCAAGGCATCCGCTATAACATCTTCCAACTGTATAACACCTACACAGGGGACGATCCACGCTTAAATATCGGTCCGAAAGGGTTTACGGGTGAAAAGTATGGAGGAAGTACCTACTGGGACACAGAGGCGTACTGTTTACCATTTTATTTAGGAACGGCTGATCCGGCCATTGCTAGAAACCTTTTAATCTATCGGTATAACCATTTAGATCAGGCTCGTGCGAATGCTCGTAAGCTTGGTTTAGAAGGCGCTCTATACCCAATGGTCACGATGAACGGTGAAGAGTCTCATAATGAGTGGGAAATTACATTTGAGGAGATCCATCGTAACGGAGCCATTGCTCATGCGATTTGGAACTATACGAATTACACCGGGGACACGGCTTATTTGGCTGATTATGGATTTGAAGTGCTAGCTGAGCTCAGTCGTTTCTGGGCAAGCCGCGTCAACTATAACCCTCGCAAAGATCGGTATATGATCCTTGGTGTGACAGGGCCGAATGAATATGAGAACAACGTAAATAACAACTGGTATACCAACCGTATTGCAGCGTGGACACTGGAGTATACACTAGGTGTAGGGCTATTTATCGAACGTCAACACGGTGCTCGTTACTATGAACTGTTGGATCAGTTAGGATTATCTTCTAGTGAGCTCGATCAATGGAAAGATATCATTTCAAAAATGTATTATCCATATGATGAGGAGGCAGGTGTCTTCCTGCAGCAGGATGGCTTCTTAGATAAAGAGATCATGCCCGTTGCAGACCTTGAAGAGAAGCACCTTCCGCTAAACCAGAATTGGTCCTGGGACCGCATTCTTCGCTCTTGCTTTATTAAGCAGGCGGATGTTCTTCAAGGATTGTACTTCTTAAATCATAAATTCTCTAAGGAAGAGAAGAAGCGCAACTATAATTTCTATGAACCTATGACGGTTCATGAGTCTAGTCTCTCACCTTGTGTGCACTCGATTTTAGCAGCAGAGCTTGGATATGAGGAAAAAGCGTATGAAATGTATGTACGCACCGCACGTTTGGATCTGGATAACTATAACAACGATACAGAGGACGGCCTTCACATTACGAGTATGGCCGGCTCCTGGTTATCCATCGTACACGGCTTCGCCGGCATGCGTGTCGTTGACGGCATCCTTCACTTTAACCCAATGATTCCAGAAGCATGGAAGGATTACTCGTTCAAGATTAACTTCCGTGGTCACCTTCTTAAAATCACAGTTAATCACGATGAAACCCTCATCGAACAAGAAGAAGGAACACCACTTCAACTCGTTCTAAACGAAGAAACACGCACCATCGAAGCACCAAAAGTCGCAACCCCTTAATGAACGATACAAGCAAAAGCCCCCTCAAATCATGAGGGGGCTTTTGTGCTTTAGTGAGATGCAGGGTGCCAGGTTCGGTTTAGAGCTTTAGTGAGGTGCAGTGTGCCTGGCACCCTTTAGTGCTTTAGCGTGTGTGGGGGTGATGGAGACGGCTCAAGATTTAGAAAAAGTGACTCAAGTGGTCAAAATTACGGCTCAAGATGAGGTGGAGCGGCTCAAGATTAAAGAGAATGGCTCAAGCTTGATAGGAACTGGCTCAAGAACTGCGAAAAGTGACTCAAGATGATGAGTTTGTGCTTTGGGAAGTGGAAATAGAGAGGTTTTTAAAAGTGGAATTGGCTCAAGTCTTAACAGAACTGGCTCAAGCACAGCAGAAAACAATTCAAGAAAAAACGCTCAGATTAGAGGTCTGAGCGTTTTGTTCTATCATTAAAATGCATCCATTACTTTTTGGTTTGAATATCTAGAGATAGTTCCTGGTCTTTAATATAAGCCTCTGGGAACAAAATGGATTCGGCATCAAATTCTCGTAGATCTTTACCGCTAGAGACAAGGTTTGGCGTGTCAGGATTAGCAAGCGCCCCTGTACCAAGGGTAACAAACTCTGCTTTCTCATCTGTGACAGCTTTTAAAGCTTGGTCTGGATGGCCTAGCTTACCGTTAGCCATAACAGGAAGGTTCGATTCTTCGCTAGCTGCTTTTGCCATGGAACGGGTCCCTTCACCGAATCCTGGAGTGGTGCCATCTCCGTCTGTAACGTGAATATAATCAAGAGGCAGATCACCTAGTGTTGAAAAGATGTGTTTTGCATCTTTTTCACCACCTGGCCAGCGATATTCTTGGTCTGCGACTTTTCCTTGTGATAAGCGAATACCCACCATAAAGTCTGATCCGACCGCATCGCGCACGGCATTTACGATTTCTTGAATGAAGGTTAATCCACCTTCTAGACTACCATAACGATCGGTACGCTGATTCATGTAGGTGGTTAAGAATTCATCAAGTAGGTAGCCGTTAGCGCCATGGATTTCCACACCATCGAAACCGGCTTTCTTTGCCTGGGTTGCTGTTAGAGCAAATGCTTCCTGAACTTGTGCGAAATCATGGTCTGTCATCTCTTTAGGAGTCTTGAAAGGGCCTGACCCACCATAAAACCCTAGCTGTTCACCTTTTGGAGCGACTGCTGAAGGAGCAATCGTTTCATCTGTATAAGCGTTGCCTTGGGTTTGAGCACCAGCATGCATGAGCTGGGCAATAAAGGCTGTTCCGTGGTTATGCAATGTATCTACAATCGGTTTCCACGCTTCTACATGAGCATCTGTAGCTAAGCCTGGTTGATTAAAGTAGCCTTGGCTATGCTTCTCATCAATATAGATGCCTTCAGATATAATCGCACCAAACCCACCTTTGGCATAGCGTTCATAATAATCACGCATACGATCATTGGCGCGACCGTCACTTTCTGCTGAGACGCGAGTCATGGGAGCAACGATATATCGGTTTGAAGTTGCCACATTTCCTAGCTTCCCGGAGTCAAATAATGGACTATATTGGTTCATGTAATCATCCCTCACTTTAACAAAATTATGATGTCTCTAACCTAAATTTACAGAGTTACCACTATAGACTTTAACCGCCATCTCCCAAAACCAAACCCATCAGTCGGTTTTAACGTTTAACACTGTAGAGAAAGAAAGCGTGCCAGACACCCTTTGGTACTTTAGAGCGAAGAAGGGTGTCTGGCACGCTTTAGTGTGGTGAAGTTTTATCCATTGATGATAATGCCGCCGTTTATGTGAATCATTTGACCGCTAATGTAAGAGGAGTCTTGGCTTGCTAAATAAACATAGGCGGGTGCGACTTCTCTTGGTTGACCAGCGCGTTTCATAGGGGTGTTGGACCCGAATTGAGAGACTTTTTGAGCATCAAATGAGGCGGGGATTAAAGGTGTCCAGATTGGCCCTGGTGCTACTCCGTTCACCCTGATTCCTTTTCCTACAAGTTGCTCAGATAATGAACGTGTAAGAGCTGTGATCGCCCCTTTTGTTGCTGAGTAATCCACTAAATCTTTTGACCCTTGATACGCCGTAATAGAAGAGGTATTAATAATTGTACTTCCCTTTTTCATATGGGGAAGGGCAGCTTTCGTCATATGGAAATAACCAAATACGTTTGTGCGGAACGTTTTTTCCAATTGCTCAGCTGTGATGTCTTCAAAGTTTTGCTGGGGGTGTTGTTCAGCAGAGTTATTCACAAGGATATCAATTTGGTTGTAAGATTGCATAACTTCATTTATTGCTGTTTGGCAAAAGGATTCGTTTCCGATATCTCCTCCGATTAATAGACAACCCCTGCCTTCTCGTTCAATGATGGTCTTTGTGTCATTTGCGTCTTGCTTTTCGTCAAGAAAGATGATCGCCACATCCGCGCCTTCTTTCGCATAATGAACAGCTATGGATCTGCCTATCCCGCTGTCTCCGCCTGTAATAACAGCTACTTTTCCTTTTAGCTTTTCGCTTGGTTTATATTCAGGGTCAACAAATTCAGGTAGAGGCTTCATTTCGTATTCATAACCTGGCTGGTGATTTTGATGTTGAGGGGGATGTTGCTGAGCTTGTTGATTTTGTTGTTGTTGTGACATCGTCATTCCTCCTGGTGTGCATTTTCTTTTATCATGTCCAGAGGTTCCTTAATGAATGATAAGCAAAAGGAGATATCAGGTTGGAAGTATGTGGTGAAATGCGGTGAGGGAATTAGAGGCAATAAAAAAACCGATGCAAAAGCATCGGTTAGACCGTTTCGATTTCATTATGTGAGGATGTAGCACCTTCTTCGTGTAAGTGTTGAAACAATTGACGATACGAGTGAAAGTCCAGTTCTCCATTTACATACATGCGTTGACAATAGTCCAATAACTCATTGGGTGAATCAGGCTGTTGGTTGAACTCCTTAACATACGATTGAAGCAGTTCTTCCAGGTGCATATCATATTCCTCCTCATGTGTTGTTACAGTATATGGTAACACACATTTCAGGAGATAAAAGAGGTCTGAACAAAGTATAAATATTCAGAAAAATACCTTTACCATACTGCAGAACAAAAGGGTGCCAGACACCCTTCAGTTCTGCAGTGCGATAAAGGGTGTCAGACACGCTTCAGTCCTGCAGTGCAATAAAGAGGGACAGACCCGCTTCGTTCACTGGTGTGAGGAAGGGTGTTTGTCCCTTTTGGTTTAGATTTTTGTGTTTTTGGTTTTGGCTCTTTGTTGTAGTTCTGTTTTAGGTTGTTGATCCGCTTTGTCTTCTGTATCGTGACGATGATAACGCCTCGTTCATTTGTTTCAAGCCCCGCCAGTGTAGCTAGCATTATGGTTTTGATGGAGGTTGTGACATTTTAAAGGATGGTAATAGTAACTCTAAACAGTCTTCGTTCTTTGATACTTTTAGCAATAAAAAAAGCCCCGAGACTACTCGGAGCTTAAGCACCTTTATTCATTCACGTGTTGTTTAGGGAAGGTGATGGTTTTCACTTCTTCCATGGTATTTAAATCAACGGCCTTCAATCCTTCATGAGAAAGAGTGTATAACGTGTCATTGATGGATATCATCCGAGTAATACGGGACTCCCAGCTACGTTCTGTATTATTATCTTCTTTTGTGATCGTCGTCTGAAGCTCAAATCCATTCTCTGGTGTGATTTTATAAAGATAAGCTCCCTGGTATTTTCGTTCATATTCTTCTGAGACTTGAACTGGGAGACCAAATAAGTTTTCTTCTGGGTGGGTGTATAGGGCCTTGTGATTGTGGCTGACATCTGTGTGGCTGCCCTTTCCTCCGATAATTGCTACATCTTTCTCAGTTGGATTTGAGACGTCACTCACATCAAATAGTGAAAGCTTTACCCCTTTTGTCTCAACCCGTTCGCGATCATCTGACGTAACAACTTCAGTATCTTGACCAATACCAATCAAATGATCGTCTCCAAGGGGATGGAGGTAATCACTGAAGCCTGGGATCTTTAGTTCTCCGAGTACTTCAGGTGAAGAAGGTTCTTGAAGATCAATCACAAATAGTGGATCAACTTGTTTAAATGTAACCATATAAGCTCGATCTTGCATAAAGCGGACGCTATAAATTCGTTCTCCTTTTGCCAATCCTTCAACCTTACCGATTGGAGTCATGGATAAATCAAACGTATACAAGTTATTAAACGACGGATTCTCATCTCCCCAAAATTGTCCAGTGGTTGTTGCGACGCGGAAGGAGTCATCGCGTTCATCCATAGCAAATTGATTAATTAAATGGCCTGGTACATCAGCTTCGCTGTTGTAGATAAGGTCACCATCTTTTACATTGAATTGATAAATCCTTGTGCTTTGTTCAATTTCTTGTGGGGTTGAAGATGTTGCAAAAAATGGCTCGACTTGAAAGTTTCTAGAGTGTGTAGCTACGTACAAGTTATCTTTAGACATATAAACGGTATCACCGGCACCGAGATAGGTCTTTATATTAAGAGGTGTACTGTCGTCTGTAACATCAAAGCTTGCAATCGTTAGAAACGAAGAGTCTTTACTTCCTGGAAGCTGATGCATCTTCCCATATGGAATCGGTTGGAAGTCTTCACTTACCGCGGAATCTTTAAAGAGCGGGCGGACTTCCTGATCGTTTTGTTCCTTTTCCTCTAAATGGTGGATGGATGTGTACTCGTTGGATAGGACATAGACTTGACCGTCAATCATTCTAGAAGTCAAATAGTTCCCCTCAAGGGTAAGTTCCCGCACCTTTTCAGGAGAGGTAGGATCTGAAACGTCATAAACACGGACGGCCATGCGACTTCTAAAGTTTGGCATAATCATAGACTCTGCTGCTGATGCTTCTTCTTTTGAATTTCGGGGAAGCGATTGCTGTTGATGCCCAATTGCGACGAGTCGATCGTTGTATAAAAAGAGTTGATTTGGTATGAAATCTTCATCATCAATTTTAGAGAGAACTTTGGCTTCCTCAATAGGTGAGCCTTTTGCAATGACAATGTCATGGTTTCTGGCATAGTAAATGTGTTCATCGTCATTCTTAACGAGATCTGCTTCATCGACGCCATTGACTTGAACATTTGTCTCAGATGAACTGTTTGCAGAACTCTCTGAAGAAGCACTAACATCCGCGCTTTCTTCAACAGTTTTCAATTCCATAGACGATCGTTCATTTTGGAATTCCTTTAGAATTGCCTTTAATTCTTCTTCAGAACCAATCGTAGGTAGTTCTTTTGAAGTGGTGAAGGAGTACGTGAAATCTTTAGACAATTCAACGTCTCGAACAGATGTTACACCTTTTGAGATGGTTAGGGTATAGTCCTGATTGACTTCGTACCCATCTTTAGGTGCAAAAATAGTTAACGATTCCTTGTTCCCGCTGAATTTAAAGGTTGTAGGTACTTTTTCTTTTGTCTTCTTATTTATCACTTGAATTGTTTCATCTGTGAAACTTTCTTTGTTCATTTCTTTAGAGAAAACAACCGTCCAGTCTTTGTGTACAGGAACGACTTCACTTTCTTCTTTTACCTCTGCAGAAACGCCCCAGTTTGCGACACCGTATACGATGATAAATAGAGACACCACCAAAGCTATCCCTGCTATAATGAATCGTTTCATCGTCATTCACCCTCTTTACTTGGTTTCTTACTTAGTCGCCTTAAGTAGGAAAAAGTTTCATGTGAGAAGAAGTTTGGGCGAATAAAACGCCTGAGGAGCTATTCCTCAGGCGTTTACCACTGTTACTTATGATCTGTTTTCTTTGAGAACTGGCGCTCACCGTTTTGACGAGCCGCTTCTCGTTGTTCGTTTTTGCGAGCTCTTTTTGCATTATTATCTAATGCCTTCTTGTTGTTGTCGCCAGTATTCCTTGTTGCCATATCAGACACCTCTTTTTTCTAATGGTAAGAACACATCATTAGATTGTGTGAAAAGAGGGTAGATTATTTATAAGGAGCATTTAAGAAAAATAAAGCAATTGTGCCAGGGCCAGCGTGCGCGCCAACAGAGGCACCTACTTGATGAATATGAATATCTTTCGTTCCGAACTGTTCACGAATCATATCGGCTAGTTGTTCAGCTCGTTCTAAATCATCTCCGTGACTGATGGCGATAGGCTGGCTTGCCAAATCGACGCCTCTTTCTTCCATAACTTCAGTCATTCGCTTAAGTACTTTCTTAGCGCCACGTATCTTCTCAAGTGGAATGAGCTGACCGTTTTCAACATGAAGAAGTGGCTTAATCTTTAACATAGTACCAAAGAATGCTGCTGCTTTACTTACGCGGCCTCCGCGTTTTAAGTATTCTAGATCATCAACCGTAAAAATGTGCTCCATATGTTCTAAATGATAGGTAGAGACTTCTTTAACTTCTTCAAGCGATTTACCTTCTTTGGCAAGCTCAGCAGCACGGAGTACAACAAGTCCGTACCCAAGTGAAGCACAATGTGTATCAACGACGTGAAGGTTGAAATCTGGGTACGTTTCTTGTACTTCTTGTTGCATCATCTTAGCTGTTTGGTACGTACCTGATAATTCGGAAGAGAACGCAAGATAAAGGCAGTCTTGTCCTTCCCTCGCAAAGTGCTCGAACAGTTCTTTGAAACTTTGAGGGGAAACTTGGGACGTTTTAGGAGCTTTCCCGTTCCGCATCGCGTCATAGACTTCTTTAGGCTGAATCGTTTCGCCATCTTTATAGTCTTGGTCGTCTAAGTGCACTGTTAGGGAAAGGCGTGTTATACCATGTTCCTCTAAAACAGATGTAGGCAAGTCGCAAGCAGAATCAGCAATAATTCGTACAGACATACTTTCACCCTTTTCTATAATATATAATGAATGCTAGATTAATGTAGTTTAGACCGTGGTCCTATTGTCATAAGTGTAATCGTAGCAGAGAGGATAGTCAAAGCATTTAGAAAAAAGTGGTTTAAAGGGTGGGGGTTTTATGATATACAGAGAAGAGAGAATCATCATAGTATTCATCTTATACGAAACAGAACAGAAATTTAAGGCTTAGGAGGGCGTCATGTTTCTTCCAGAAATCAAACGAATAATTATTGTTATACTAGGGGCTATATTAAATTCCATCTCACTAAACTTCTTCCTTATCAAGGCAAATGTTTATGCAAGTGGGTTTACTGGAGTTGCCCAGCTGCTCTCAAGTGCTATGCAGGATTATATAGGTATTGGGATTACGACCGGTGTGCTACTGTTTATTTTAAATATACCGGTTATTATTTTAGGATGGTATAAAGTAGGGAAAGGGTTTACAATTTATAGTGTTATTTCAGTTGTATTTACCACCTTCTTCCTCGAAGTGATTCCTGTTAAACAACTATCAACTGATATTTTATTAAATTCAGTATTTGGTGGTGTGATTGGAGCATTAGGTGTCGGTCTTACATTGAAGTGGGGTGCTTCAACAGGTGGTATGGATATTGTGGCGATGGTGTTATCTCGTATTAAGGATCGTCCGATAGGAACTTATTTCTTTCTTTTAAATGGATTGATTATCATACTAGCAGGCTTGCTATATGATGAAGAAAAAGCTCTCTATACCATTGTGACGCTTTATGTATCAACGCGTGTTATTGATGCGGTTCATACGCGACATGAGAAGCTGACAGCTATGATAATTACAACCGAGGCAGAAGCCTTGCAACGAGCCATTCACTCTAAAATGGTTCGAGGCATTACTAAAGTTCCAGCGCGAGGCGCGTTCACCAATCAAGAAAAGGACATGCTGATTATGGTTATAACGCGTTATGAATTGTACGATCTTGAACATACGATTAAAGATGTTGATCCACATGCCTTCACGAATATCGTGCAAACAACAGGTATATTCGGTTTCTTCAGAAGAGATGGCTAGATTGTGTAACGAAATGAAACGGTAGAACGACTAATCAATAGGTTGGAATTCAATTGAAAGGGAAGTGACAAGGATGAAGAAATTTCTTGTTATCATGATGGCAATGCTGTTTGTTGCTGCCGGTTGTGCTAGCTCAGAGGAGTCAAAAGCGAATGACAACGAGGAGACAGAAAGCGTAAACAGCGAGGAAGCAAACGAGGAAACAAAAGAAGAAACAGAATCAGAAGAACCAAAAGAGGATTCTGAGCAAGATTCTGCTGAAGAGGTCGACTTACAGACGCTTTTAGAACAAGTTGAAATGACAGCTAACGTAAACCCAGAAACCGAGAAAGTGACCTTTGACTTTAGTCTGAAGAACAATGGTGAAAAGGGTGTTAACCTGAACTTCTCCTCTGGACAACAGTATGAGATTATCGTCAAAAATGAACAAGATGAGGAAGTTTACCGATATTCAAAAGGAAAGTCATTTACAGACGCAGTGGTTTCAGAAGAGATCAAACCTTCTGATGAGTTAACGTTTGCATCATCATGGAACTATGACCAAGCTGGTGAACGTGTGCAACCTGGTACGTATAGTGCTGAGATTACGTTATTGCCAATGAAGATGAATGGTCAAACCATTGAGGCGAAGCCGTTTCAAGTAGAAAAAGCCTTTGACATTCCTTCAGAAAACCAAGCATTTCGTAATGTGAAGGTAGAGGGCGAAAAGGGTCAGTATACAGTTTCTGGTGAAGCTCGTGTATTCGAAGGAAGTTTTATGTATAATGTCGAGGACGGGCATCAAGTGTTAGTGATGGAAACACCCGTACAAGTCAGTGAAGGCGCACCAAGTTGGGGGAAATTTGAGTTTAACGTCGAGATTTCCGAAGATCAACTTCCAACGAGTGGTACATTAACGTTAATGTTATATGAACTCAGCGCTAAAGATGGTTCAGTAACGAATCAAAAATTTGTTAAACTAGAATCGTTTAATAATTAGTACTTAAAAAAGGCTGCCCCTCAAGGGACAGCCTTTTTAGTATCTCATCCTAGAGGATCAGATTTAATACCCATGGTTTTCAATAGTATCGATGACTTGTTGTTTAAGTTCATCCCATGAAGCATCATTTTTCTTGTTCACTGTGATAAAGTTTTGGAATCCAAATACATTATCAACACCACTTAGTGACATTAGGTCATTTAGAATGCTGTGGTCACTCGTTTGACCGGGCATAACCGATACACTTCCATTTCCTTCAAAGATCATTCGGTCGCTGTCAAATTTAATCGCATTTGGGTTAGGGGTTTCTTTTGCCTGTACAGTCATAAGGAATACCTCCTCTTGTATAGTATCCATACTCATATTAGCACGAAACATTCTCTTCGCACAAAAGGAAGACCTATTCGTCATGGAACGCTCACAACTATTGTGAAAAGTGAGGGGAAGGAATTGCTACAATAAAACTAGTTGAATGGGCTGACAGAACCGATTGTTTGAAGTAGAAAGGGTATATTTCTCATATAATGAATGTATTCAAGTAATAGAGATATGGGGGGATAGAAATGATTAAGAAGGGGATCTGGCTAGGGACGGCAACAGGATTTATTTTAGGCTTTGTGTTATGGATCTTTGAGTATGGTACAGGCAAGAAGGTGTATACACTGCTTTTAAATGTGGATTTCATACCGGTCATGGGGGACATTGATTGGCCGATCTATATGGAATGGTTCTTCCACCTCCTCATAGCCTGGTCGATCGCGATTGTCTATTTAGCTTGGATTAAATATCAAACAGATGGAAGAGCTGCTTCTAGATGGGCGACAGCTTTAGTACTAACCGCTTTTGCAGCGTTAACATATTTTCCGCTCACAGACCTTGCCATTAAAGAAACCCCAGCCTTCGATGATTTGACTGCTATATCCTATTGGTTAGTTGGGCATCTTGCTTTTGGAGTATCACTTGTTAAACTAGATGAGTGGACAAAACGAACAAAGTAGGTGCAAGATGAATCAAAAAAATATAGTGGTATGGGATCTGATTTGTTATATCGTATTCCCTCTTGTTGTGTGGAACTTTATTCGGGATCACATTGGAGATTACTACGCGATGCTTTTATCATCTGTTCCAGGGATTGTTTACACCTTTATTCGATTTAAAGCAGTGAAGAAGGTACAGTTCTTCGGGATTTTCATGCTGGCTAACTTGGTAGTTGGAACCTTATTCGACGTATTGGCAGGTTCGGCTATACAGCTCCTATGGAACCGGGTATATTTTGCTTTACTAGGGGGCGGAATCTTCTTAGGGAGTATGTTGATTCGAAAGCCAATTGCGCTTTACTTGATGCTAGACGTCATGGAAATGCAAGGGCAAGATCGAAAAGGGTTGAAAGCGAAATTCATGCAGAAGAAAGTGTTCGTTGTGTTTCAGCTCATTACGTTTGTCTTTGTCTTTCGTGAGCTCGTTTTCGCTGGATGGAAGGCTTGGCTAGTAACGCAATATGGTGTGGAAGCATTTGATCAAGCACTTGTATTAAGGCAAGTGATGAGTTGGATATTAACAGGAGTGACTGTAATTGGCTACGTGTATGTCTTTAAGCTCCTTCAGATGACACCACCCACAAATGAGACCACCAAATACTCCACCTAAAAAGGAGCCCCTAAAACCCAGGCGGCTCCTTTTAATGCTTCATTGAAGTGAAGCGTGCCAGACACGCTTCTATGCTTTAGTATACTGCAGGGTGTCTGGCACGCTGTATTGCTTCTCCGCGTTAAAGAGCCTGCCTTCTGTTTGGAGGGCAGGCTCTTCTTGAGCTGTGTTATTTTAATCCTTGGTGACGCTCGATTTCTGATTCGAGCTGCTGAAGTTGAGCTTGTTCTTCTTGGGAAGCGTTAGCGCGAGCTGAGTTGATACAGTTCTTCGCTGTTTGGATGTTTTTCTCCTTCGCTTCACCATTGCGGTTAGTGATGTTGTTTACGGCACTTTTTGCTTGCTGGAATAAGTTATTCTGCATCATTAAAGACCTCCCACAGAGTTATGATCGTCTTCTTCACTCTCGCGTTCTATATCGGCAAATGTTTGTCGATATGGAAAACGCTCATCGTGCTTTTTAACAGAATCTCTTCCTTGCTGAACAAATCGTTTCGATTTACTTTTCTTGCTCACACTCATCACCTCGCGGATTAAAAAAGCTCGAACACAACGTGTTGCTGTGTTCAAGCTTAGTATGAGCAAATGCCTTGAGTACATGTATTGAAAAATTTGGAGAAAGTCCTATTTTAAATTCAAATAGTTTTCTAAAAAGACGGCAACACCATCTTGCTCATTTGAACTTGTGACTTCATTAGAAACGTCCTTAAGTTCGCTTAAGGCATTATCCATGGCTACTCCAACTCCGGCATATTCAAGCATTTCTAAATCATTATCCTCATCGCCAAAGGCAATGATCCGCTCTTTAGGAACGTGATAATAGTGAGCAATCTTATTAAGACCTACAGCTTTATTTAGTCCTGCACGTACAATTTCAATAACATGCCAAGGCGCTCCCCATTTGCGATGCTCAATCATCGTAGCATGCTTTTCGTCGAGATGATCCCGAATATGTTTGACCTGTTCAACACTTGGATGGATCAGTATAGAGGTAGGATCCTCTTTTAAATGATTCTTAATGCTTCCGATTGTGATAGGTGTATCTGTAGTGTGGAAGATATCCAAGATTTCCTGATCATATTGATCCAAGTACACTTCATCACGTACTTCAGCAAGAATATTTCGAACACCAACCTCATGACACGTATGTATAATTTCCCGAGCCGTTCGAATGGACATTGGCGAATGAATCGAGTCCCAATTATGGTTTAAGGGATGGTGAATTAAGGCGCCGTTAAAGTTCACCATTGGTGTGTCTAGATCCATCTCGTGATAATAATCAATACTGGCCCTGTGTGGACGTCCGGTTGCGATACACACGATATGACCTGCATCTCGAGCTTTTTGGATCGCTTGTTTGTTTCGTTCACTAATTGTCTTCTGATCGCTTAGCAGTGTTCCGTCTAAGTCTAGAGCGATTAAATGTTTTTCCATTGCTTTCACCACCTCATCTTAAATTTAAGTGTATATCTTGTTTCTATCATCTGTAAAGAACTATAGGGTCCGTTTTTCTTTTCAATCAAAAAGGAAAGTGTTACGATAAACCATATAAATTAGTAAAATACGGAAAGAAATGCTATACATATTTTATGCACAAAGGAAGGGAAAAACATCGTGATTGGCATATACAGAAAGAAATTTGAACACATACCTGCATTAGTTGTCGTGGACTCTGAGAAAGAAAACAAGCCATTGCCTGTCGTAACGTATATTCATGGCATTACGAGTCGGAAAGAACAAAACCTATCCTTCGCTTACTTCTTAGCTGAAAAAGGCTTTCGCGTTGTACTTCCGGATTGTATGCTACACGGAGAGCGAGAGGAAGGCTTGAGCAATCAACAAATTACGTATCGTTTATGGGAAGTGGTGGCAGAAAACCTTAAAGAACTTCCTCTTATTAAAGAAAGCCTTGATCAAGAAGGGTTACTTCTCGATGGACGCTTTGGTTTAGCTGGTACGAGTATGGGAGGTATCACAACAAGTGCTGCTCTTACACAGTACGATTGGATTAAGGTTGCTGCAGTATTAATGGGTTCTCCGCAGCCTGTACGATTTGCAGAAGAGCAAGTAGCAACGTTAAAAGAAATGAATATAGACCTACCATTCTCTGAGGAAGATCAACAGAAGCTAATAAGGGATCTCGCTTCTATTGACTTAAGCAAACAAGTCGATAAGTTATATGGTCGTCCTTTATTCTTCTGGCACGGGGAAGAAGATCGTGTTGTTCCATTTGACCATTCCTATAGTTTCTATAACGACGCAATTGCTCATTATAAGAATCCAGAAAACATTCGTTTTCGCAGGGAAATAGGCCGCGATCATAAAGTTTCTATATATGCCATTACAGAAACCGTTAATTGGTTCGACATGCATCTGTAAACGGTCCTGGTTTCAAAATGGTTCGTTTTTCGTTATAATAAGAATAGATTAGATGAAAGGGGAACGAGTATTCATGGATCAGACTTTGCACGATAACATGATGGGTGCACTTGAAAATGTAATTGACCCCGAGCTTGGCATTGATATTGTCAACCTTGGCTTGATATATGGCGTTGATATTGACGATGAAGGCGTTGGACAAGTTACGATGACACTAACAGCTATGGGGTGCCCGCTTGCTGGAACAATTGAAGCTGACGTTAAACGCGTATTAGCAGATCTTCCAGAACTTAAAGACGTAAATGTTAATATTGTATGGAGTCCACCGTGGACGAAAGATAAAATGTCCCGCTACGCGAAAATTGCGCTAGGCATTCCAGATTGATTTAATGAGAAAGAACCTTTTGCAACAGCAGAGGGTTCTTTTTTTATAGTTCAGTCCAGTCTATACGTTGCTAAACGGGCGCTTCTAGCTTTTGATCCATCCAGCTCCAGCGCCCAGCAACTAGTAGACTTCCCTCACCTCCGGTCAATCAGTCATCATCAATTCGCCTGTGGCTCATTGTGATTCCTTGATCTCTACTTAGGTTCAGTCCAGTCTATACGTTGCTAAACGGGCGCATGCGCTTTTGATGGTTTACGTGTTGGAACAAAGTGGTACATAGAATTGTAAGTTAACCTTTCACTTAAAGGTGATGGGATATACACAATTAAAGCCATTCAATAAATATAAGTGGAGAATCAATCTCCCTTTTAAGGAGGACTCATTATGGTAAAAGTATTACTATTCGCTCAATTCCAAGAAGCAGCTGGTCGTGAAAGTGTAGAGATTGAAGCAGGCGGGCAAACGGTGTCTCATGTAAAATCCACGTTAAAAGAAAACTACAACGTGCTTGACCTGGATCACGCACAGGTAACGGTAAATGATGAATATAAAGACATGGATACGCAACTTAGCGACGGCGACACAGTCGCATTTATCCCACCACAATCGTAAGCGTAATTAAGTCTTCCTCTAGATATAGAGGGAGACTTTTTTGTGGGTAAATGGGAGGGATATCTCCATGCGGCTATTTACAGACTGTGCTTGGCTCTCGAATCGAAACGGATAGTTACATTTTCAAACGAAAAGGGTGAACCCATAATGGAGTTCACCCTCGTTGTGTATATAGTGAAAGGTTAAGGTTTTCGCCCTTTAATTAATCGATAAATCAGTACAACAAGAGCGACAACTAACAGAATATGAATAATACCGCCAGCAATTTCGAATAAGAAACCGAATAACCAAAGTATTAGCAAGATTACTAAGATTGTCCAGAGCATGTGTTATCCCTCCTTTTAATTGTAATTTGCCCTGAAATCTTATATTTCAAACACATTACCTTAGTTTCAATCGGGTTGTAAGGTGAGAGCATGTTACGTATCATGAACGGTAAAATAATAAAGGAGGAAGTTTCATGAAGGAAGGACGAGTTATCATCATAGGTGGAGGGCCAGCTGGGATCGAAGCTGCTCTTACCGCAAGCTCTCGTTTTGAGGAAGTTTATCTTGTATCAGACCAGCCAGCTGGTGCGTGGAAAATGAACGATACGGCGGTGTGGCAATCACTATTAGGCAAGAACAAAGAAACTACTCCTCAAGAGTTAAATGCTTATGCACAGTCTGTACATACCAGGTGGATGTCAGAACAAATTGATCTCTTACAGAATTCAGGTGTGCGAACGAAGCTAGGTAAGGTGACGTTCCTGTCACCGTATAAGATTAATATAGAGAACGCCGAAACGAGTGAAACCATTGAAGGAGATTATTTCATTATAGCTGTTGGATCACGCCCAGCTTTTCCGCACCCTCTTCATCCATACGGGGACAAAATGATGTCCTTTCATTCCATACATCAATTGAAGAGATGGCCTGAATCAATCGCTGTCATAGGTGATGGGCCTATTGGATTTGAAGCGGTAAATGTATTCAGCTTGGCTCAAGTAAAGGTAAATTGGATTGTGCCAGAAGATGGACCAAGCGCGAGGATTTTTGAAGAGGATCTCTCAGATTCTTTATTGAGCCATTATGACAAGAGGGGCGTCCGTATTTATCGGGGACCGGCTGCCACAGGGGTAAAGGAAGAAAGAGGTCAAATGCACATTTCAAGAGAAGATGGCTCCCATGTTACAGCACAATGCGCTTATATTGTCCCATCATTCCTCTCTAATCTAGATCTGTTGACATTAGCCAATGCAGAGGTGGATGAGCAGTCAATAAATGATTCCACAGGCCAAACCAACCAAAGTCATATATATGTTGTCGGTGATGCAGCTCTTAGTGTAGCGGCGGTCTATGCCCAAGCTAAAGCAAGGCAGGCTGTTTTACATATTCATGAAAAGCAAGTCACACCTCTATTAATGGAAGACTTGCCGTTGTCTTTTCATCAATGGCCAGAAATAGCGCGAATTGGATTAAGTAAGCCGGAAAGCTCTACATTAAAGGTTCGGACTTTTTCCATGAAAAGCAGAAGTTATATCCGCATGATTGATGGAGGAAGCGAAGGTTGGGTCAAAGTTGTCTACAACGAGCAAGGAATTTTGTTTGGAGCTTCTGCAGTGGGAGAAGGAGCTAAGGATATCATTTCTATGCTTGCCATTCCCATCAGGCTGAAGCAGTCAGTAAGCAATTTACAAACATTATTTGCCGCTCACCCTTCTCAAAATGAAATGGCTGCTCATATTATACGAACCATTGCGGACGAGATATAAATATTGGTTGAAATATAATGAAAAAGAGACCGTCTCATACTTGAGACGGTCTCTTTTTCTCGGGGTCATTGGATTCCGTTAGGGGGGGTAACGGAAAATGATAATCATTATCAATGAGAATTATTTTCAGTATATCTTTAAAGTCCGTAAGCGTCAACTCTTTTTGTAAATTATCATAGAAAAAAGCAATCCCGTAGAAGGAGCATAACTTCAGTTGTACTCCTTTAAAACGAGACTGCTTTCCACTCTCTTATAAGAATAAAATCGCTAGTGCTCCTACAATGAAACAATAGAACGCAAAGTATTTGAGATTATTGTTCTTCATAACGTTAATAAACCATTTCAGCGCAAAATAAGAGGCTACAATAGAACCTAGGAAAGCGAGAGCATATGGAATATAAAGCTCAGATGCTGTATCCATAATCTCTCCTCCTTTTAGAATCACAGTCCCTAGACTAACCGGAATATAAAGTAAAAAGGAAAAGCGAAGCGCTGTCGTTTGCTTTAAACCAAGTAACATAGCAGCGACAACCGTTGCTCCAGAGCGGCTAATGCCTGGCATTAAAGCAACAGACTGAGCTAGTCCAATAATGAGCGCATCTTTAATGGTCATATCCCCGTCACCGCGACTACCGCGCAAGTTACGGATGATCCAAAGAGCTATACCCGTTACGATTAGTGTAATTCCAACCATGCTGGCACTTTCTCCAAATGTACCTTCAATTGCATCTCCGTATAAGACGCCAATGACACCAGCAGGAATGGTTCCGATAATTAGATAAATGATAAATCGGAAATCCTGTGTGGTTGCGTCATCTCGTTTCTTTTGGAACAAAAAGCCAAATCCGCTTACAATTAACCGAGCTAAATCGTTTCTGTAAACAATAAAGACAGCAAGAAGAGAGCCGAAGTTAACAAGCACCTCAAACGTTAAGCCTTGTCCTATGATGTTAAATAAATCTTTGACCATAATCAGATGGCCACTTGATGAAATCGGAATCGGTTCTGTGAACCCTTGGAAGATCCCTAAAAATAAGTATTGAATAAGCGTCCATAATTGATCAAGCATGTTCATAATCCTCCCTAAAGGAAATACATAAATCTATTCTCGCTCTTCACACTTTTTATGTGGGTGAATATCCTACTAGTAAAGAGGAGGTGGCCCGGGTGAAGAAGCGAAATAAAAAAAATCCATCCACGAATTATCACCATATGTATTCACTGTGCAATCAACATATGAATCAATATGTCTTAGCAGAGCTGGTGGATGGTCAGAATATTGATGGAATTGTCACAGGTGTTGATGGAGATTACGTTTATTTAGCTGTCCCATTGTCTGACAGTGACACCTTAGAAGATGGTTCTCCACAACAATTATCAGCGACTACTCAGCGACAGTATGGGTATGGTCCTCCATATGCAGGTGGTTATGGAACTGGTGCGCCATATGGATATGGTTACACGCCACCTCCGAGATTTCGTCGCCTTATTCTTCCTCTTGCAGCACTTGTTGCGATCAGTGCATTGCCGTGGTATTAGATGTATAAAACCATTTGTCTGTGCCAAACTATCCTTATCACTCGTGTAAAGGAGTTAAGCACATGGGACAAAGACATCAATTTAAACACGGTGACAAAGCACCGAATAATGGAATCTATGTAGAAATTGGGGAAACAGGCAGCATGGTGAAAGAACCTAAACAAATTCGTTTGAATGCTGGCGATAAGTTTCCGTCCAATTCGAACCAAGACCGCGTATGGGCTCCGAAACGTAAACCGTAAAATAAACGTGAAAATCCCCCTTCCTTAACGTGGAAGGAGGATTTTTTTTATTCCTTATCTTCGGCTAATGCACCTTCGCCTAATAAAACAACAGCTACGGTGAATACGATCGTAAGGACAACGGCTTGAGTCATGTTAAAAGCTAGTCCGTCCATACTGTTTACAACATATACAGTCATGCAACTCAGTAGGAACGCCCAGAAAATAGACCAAATTAAACGCATGTTCTTCACCTCAACTTTGACATTCTGATCTTAGTTTATCAAACGTTTCCAATAAAATAAATATAAAACGCAATCTTCCTGAAAGAACTTGTAAAATGAAGGCATCTAACTATACAAATTAAATGTTCTTACATACATTATAGTGGATATGACCCTGAAACAAAGGATGAGAACACATGCAAAATGCAATTACGCGTTCTTTCCAACTAGATCGAGAACATTGTTTACTGCACATACCAGAGCAGCCTAATGGCTATCTAATACTGTATTTAGGGGATGCGGGACATTACGTGGAGGAAGATCGTTCTTTTTGGGGGGAGCATAAAGGGAGAGCAACCTTGATGCAAGCGTTATTAGACAAAGGATACACCTTATATACAAGTAGAATTTACGGGAATCACTGGGGAAGTGAGCAGGCTGTTAATTTATTAAATCGGGTTTACCATCATGTCATTCGCCAAGAGATATTAAACCCAAATGTTCATGTCGTAGCAGAAGGAATGGGCGCCCTCGCTGCGCTAAGGTGGCAAGAGAAATATGAAGTACCCATACGTTCACTTGTTCTCGTTACACCGTGCGTAGATTTGAAAGCCTTATATGCTCAAGAACGCACAAACCAGCTATATTTTAAACGATTAAAAAAAGAGATTTCCAGTGCATACATGTGTAAGGAGAATGAAGTAGATCAAATCATTACGAATGAACTCCCTAATGTTCAAGCACCAATTCTTGTTTTTCATGATATGGCTAACCCGCATTATAGCGTACATGAACATTCAAGGCGCTTAGAGGAAAAACAACAGGCACAAAACCGCCATTTAGAATTAAAGCTAGTCATCCAGCCGATTTTTCCTAGGATTAATAAGAGTATCATTCAATTCATGAACAACCACGAAAAAAGCCTTACAGATTCTTATTAATTGTAAGGCTCCCCTCTATTGGGGGCCTAATATAGAATATAAAGAAAACGCTTAAACAATGACCCATTTACACTGAAAGGCTGCAGTTTCAAATATTTTAAAGAGCCTGCCATCACTGACTTTTTAAAACGAAATAGTTTAAAATCACATGAACCCTTTACCTCTTCATAAACTGTAGTAGAGGAGGGAGATGAAGATGATTTATATTATTTCGGGGTGTTTTGAATGGATTGGTTTTCATTTAACAGAGAAGTGGTTAAACGCTGGTCATACTGTAATAGGGATCGACAATGATTGGAACGAACAAAAGGATTGGTTATCTCTATATGTGGGGAGGAATTCTTCCTTTCATTTTGTTGACTCCATCGACCAAGTAAAAGAGGAAGTAGAAGGGGAGGAATTGATCCTTATTAATATAGAAGACCGGTTAAGTAAAGAAGAGGCTAAGATCCCTATAAAGGGGGAGTGGACAATAAAGATCGGAGATGACAAACCCGTTCAAGGCTCCGTTATTTATGCCTCTGAAGTGTACGGTCCATGGATGTCTAGACTAGTTAAACCAACCACTGAACAAGCGCTCTATATTAATGATTTTGTGAAAGGAGTTCAGGAGATCATTGATCATAACGTTAAGAAAGAGTGGATTGAAATTAAACCTTCATATGACCAAACGGGGCACCACCAAGATACGTGGTACGTAAATGAGAGCATGGATGTAAATAAGGGATGGAAGACAGTTATGGACCATGAGAATAATTTTTCAACTTATTATAAATTATAGAGTTTTCATGAACATTGAGCCCATGTCGTTTACGTATTAAAGGATTAAAGGTACAATATCACTAAATATAAATGGAATGGTAAGCAGACATAAATGAGGTGCTCGATGTGAAGTTACGGTGGTTGGCCTTTATGGGTATCCTTGTCCTTGCGCTAACTGGTTGTACCCAAACATTTGGGCAAGGAAAGGTCCAAAAAGTAGGGATGCTAGTTGAAAACACAGTTCACGACCAAGCCTGGGGGCAGAAGGGGTATGAAGGACTTCTGGAGATCAAGGAAGAACTGAATGTAGACGTTTATTTTAAAGAAAGTGTCCAGTCTCAATTAGAAACCCAGCAAGCTATTGAAGAGTTTGCAGAAAAAGGTGTTAACTTAATATTTGGACATGGGAGTCGTTACGGACAATATTTTCAAGAGCTACGACAGGAGTACCCGGATATACGTTTTGTTTATTTTAATGGAAGTGTAAAAGGAAAGAATATAACGAGTTTAAACTTCAATGCGCATGCGATGGGGTTCTTTGGGGGGATGCTGTCTGCTAAGATGACCGAATCTAACCAAGTCGGCATCATAGCTGCGTTTGAATGGCAGCCTGAAATAGAAGGCTTTTATGAAGGTGTAAATTATGTGAATCCAGATGCAGAGGTAAACATTCAATATGTGAATAGTTGGAATGATACAGACAGAGCTCTCTATTATTATGAACGTATGCAGAGGATGGGAGTCGATGTATTCTACCCGGCTGGTGATGGATTTAGTGTCCCTATTATTGAAGAGGCCAAATCGAATAATGTAAATGCGATTGGCTACGTATCAGACCAATCAAATATTGGATCTTCCACTGTTCTTACAAGTACAGTTCAACATGTGGACAAGTTATACGTATTAGCGGCTGAAAAATATAACAAAGGGAATTTACCAGACGGTATTCTTAACTTTGATTTTCAAGATAACGTGATTACACTTGGTGAATTTGGTGATGAAGTTCCTGAGAACATCAAGGACCATATTACATCTGCAGTAGAAGAGTATAAGGAAACGGGTCTTTTGCCAAATGAAATCAGCAATCCGGATGAATCTTAAAAAAGCTATCACTCATAGGGGGCTCGAGCATAGCCCTCTCATGTAGATAGCTTTTTTTGTTCTTTATTTTGTTTTTTTGAATAAAGCGGATAGTTCCTTGATATATGGTGAAAGCTGTCGATAAGTTTGCATAAGAGTTTCGGTTGTGTCGATGAGGTCAAATGATGTGTCTGCTTGTTTCTCTTCAGTTGTTTCTTCTTCTTGCTTTGGGCGGGGCTGCCTTCCAAACATGAATGCCTCAAAGTTTCCTTGTTCGTGCGAAGTTTTCTTCGTCATAGGTTAATCACCTCCTATTCTTACCATATGGAATGGAGGGTTGTTTTGGGAGGGCTTCTGTCTAAATGTGACGAGGGGTTGTGCTTGCATGTAAAGGTGAGATGTCTTATTATTAGTACCAAGTCATAAGAATAGATATTATTACTACCTTTAAGGGGATGAATATATGAAGAGTGCAGGTATTCTAGGGATTGGACACTACGTCCCTGAGCGCGTACTAACCAACTTTGATATGGAGAAGATCGTTGATACGAACGACGAATGGATTCGTACTCGAACTGGTATTGAAGAGCGTCGTATTGCCTCAGATGATATGGACACAACGGATCTTGCGTATGAAGCCGCAGTGAACGCATTAGAAGATGCTAACGTGAGTGCGGAGGACCTTGATTTAATTCTAATCGCTACAGTAACAGGAGAAACGTTGTTCCCTTCTGTAGGAAACCGTCTGCAAGCTCGTTTAGGAGCTACAAATGCAGCTTCTATGGACTTGGCAGCAGCTTGTGCTGGCTTCATGTATGGCATGATTAATGCTTCACAGTTCATTCAAACAGGTGCCTATAAAAACATCCTTATTGTTGGAGTTGAGAAGCTATCTAAGATCACCGACTGGGAAGACCGTAACACATGTGTGTTATTCGGCGACGGTGCAGGGGCAGCTGTCATGGGGCCTGTAAGTGAAGGAAAAGGTGTTCTTTCATTTGAACTTGGATCGGACGGTTCCGGCGCATCTTACCTTTACCAAAACCAGGGTGAATTCTTGCAAATGAACGGACGAGAAGTATTTAAATTTGCGGTCCGTCAAATGCCTGAATCTTCTATGAAGGTGCTTGAGAAAGCAGGGCTGACGAAAGAGGAAGTTGATTTCCTAGTTCCTCACCAGGCAAATATTCGCATTATGGAAGCAGCGCGCCAACGATTAGAGATTCCTGAAGAAAAAATGGCGACTTCAGTGAAGCGTTACGGAAATACTTCCTCAGCTTCTATTCCAATTGCCTTATCAGAGAACGTAAAAAACGGTAAAATAAAAGATAACGATGTAGTTGTACTTGTCGGATTTGGTGGCGGCCTTACATGGGGCGCTGTTGCACTAAGATACGGAGTTTAATTCAAGGAGGACATGTTTATGGATTCAAGACGAGTTGTCATTACAGGGATGGGAGTCGTCTCCCCTGTAGGAAATGATGTAGAAACGATGTGGAATAATATTGTCGAAGGAAATTCGGGTATTGCACCGATTACAAAGGTAGACGCTAGCGAATTTAACGCAAATGTTGCAGGAGAACTGAAAGATTTCGAACCTGGTAACTACTTTGACAAGAAAGAAGCAAAACGGATGGACCCATTCACGCAATATGCGTTAGCTGCTTCACTAATGGCCGTGAAAGATGCTGGTTTAGACATTAACGAAGAGATCGCTCATCGTACAGGTGTATGGATCGGTTCTGGTATTGGTGGCATGACCACATATGATGAACAGTTCCGTAAGTATATGGACAAAGGGGCACGCCGCGTGAGTCCATTCTTCGTTCCTATGTTAATTCCGGATATGGCAGCTGGCCAGGTTTCCATTGCTACTGGAGCGAAAGGAATTAACTCTTGTACCGTAACAGCTTGTGCGTCTGGTGCTAACTCAATTGGTGATGCCTTTAAAGTGATTCAACGCGGAGATGCTGATTACATGATTGCAGGTGGGGCAGAAGCACCTCTAACTCCAATGTCATTTGCAGGATTCTCCTCCATGAAAGCACTGTCTCCGGTTGAAGACCCGAACAAAGCAAGTCGACCGTTTGATAAAGAACGCTCTGGGTTTGTAATGGGGGAAGGTTCTGGAATACTGGTGATGGAAACATTAGAATCAGCGAAGAAACGTGGAGCCAAAATCTATGCAGAAATCGTGGGTTATGGATCTACTGGAGATGCGCACCATATCACAGCACCTGCTCCTAATGGAGAAGGCGCTACTCGCGCAATGAATCAGGCGTTAGAAGATGCGGGTTTAACTCCGGATGCTGTTGATTATGTCAACGCTCACGGTACAGGTACGGCTCTTAATGATAAGTTTGAAACTGAAGCGGTCAAAAATGTATTTGGGGACCATGCTTATAAGCTAGCAATGAGTTCTACCAAATCCATGACCGGTCATCTTCTGGGAGCAGCTGGAGCTGTTGAAGCGGTTATTTCCATCAAGAGTATTTTGAATAATATCTTGCCTCCAACAACCAACTATGAGAATGAAGATCCAGATTGTGATCTTGATATCGTGCCAAACCAATCACGTGAGAGTGATGTGAATACGGTAGTAAGTAACTCTCTAGGTTTTGGTGGCCATAACGCTACATTAATCTTTAAACAATACCAAGATTAATCAAAAAGAAAGCCTGTCTCTCTATATTAGAGGGACAGGCTTTTTGTATGCTTAAAACTATTAAGAAGGTTCTTCTGTATTAGTATTCTCAGCTGATTGTGAGGACTCTTGTTCACCATTGAAGAATTCTTGAACAGTCTCACGCGTTTGTTCTTCATCATGGCCTAATACTTCTGCACCCGCTTGGGTCGTCATAGGATGCCAATCAGTTGGAATTCTTATCGTTTCAATGTTTTGAGGTGTATCAAGTAAGAACTTACGTCCGTAATTTAGAACTAATTCGTTTGTGGACATGCTCGTATTGACATATTGGGTGAGGGCACCTACTGTTTTAGGAAGCTTTGTCACGCTAGTCATCGATACAAGCTCTTCCTTCAGTGCAGAAATCACTTTTTGTTGACGTAATACTCGGTTGAAGTCACCTTTGGCATCATTTCTGAAGCGAGCATAGCCTAGTAATTCTTCACCATTTAATTTCTGAACACCTGGCTGAATATCAATGCTAACTGTGCCGGCGTTATCTTCATAATACAACCGTTTCTCTACATCAATTTCAACACCATCAGGCGCTACAATATCTACGATTTCTTTAAAACCATCGAAATTGACTACAGCATAATCGTCGATGTGTAATCCGAAATTCTTTTCAATTGTTTCGGTTAGTAAGGCTACACCGCCCTCTGAATAAGAGGCGTTGATGCGATTATATCCCATACCAGGAATGTCGACCCATAGGTCACGCATAATGGAAGCAAGCTTCATTGTTCCTTTCCCGGTATCATATTGGGCGACCATAATCGTATCGGTACGAGCGGTATCTCCTTCTCCTCTCGAATCACTTCCAACAAGGAGAACATTTACTTTTTCATCTGCTTGTTTTTCTTCGCTGTTTTCAGGTTGATCACGTTTTTCGAATTCTTCTTTTGTCTTTTCGGCTTCATCTTTATCGAACCCACCCCCAGCTTCACTGCCAAGATCTTGCCCTGCAATGTACTGAGAAGTAGTGTAGGCAACCGTACTTAAGAAAAGTATCACAACGATGGAAGACAGAATTCTTCTTTTGCGTTTTTTCTTTTTACGTCTTCTGATAATTCGACGAGTTTCTGCCAACCTCGTACCTCCTCTCCAAAAACCACTTATTTATTAATGTACTCTTTCTTTAATGTGAAGTAAAGAGAGTATTTTATGCCACAATATTCGACAGGACAAGCTGGAATGAGGGGGTAGGTGACTGCATATATATAGTAGAAAAAGATGGGGACGGGCTATGGAGGCGATGAGATGGTACCGTTATTTCTGTTTTTAGTTGGCTTTGGATTTGCTGTTTCTGGTGGTGTGACCATCATTGCATATTTGAATTTCTTGCCCGCAGGATTTAGTTGGATGGATTATTTGTTTTTCATTAAAGAACGACCTGAATGTTATCTTTTACCCTTTGGTATTCTCTTCATCACGATAGCCGTTTACCTATTCCCACAAGATTCTTGTTAAATGTTGGGGTTTTTCGAATAAAACGGTGGTGCTTGGTTCATACTGATTTCTACAGAAGAAAACGTTAATAAAGTGAGGGTTTCGTATGCTATATCTACACGATGTATGGGTTAATTGGTTTGAAGGTGAAGAGAATGGGTATAACGTTTGTCCATTCCATGAATGGCGTAAAGAAGACGGAATCGAGCTCTTGGACCAGGTACCTTTGTTGTATGTACATCAAGCACTTTACCACTATGTAGAAAACGACCTCCAAGACCTACCTAAAGACTTGCTAGACGCAGTATACAAACGAGCGTACCTACGCAAAAACCAAGAACGAATTTCCGTAGAATATGCCTTCGTAGTTACAGATGGTTCATCAGTACTTGCTGTTGATACAATGGGATACAACCTACCCGTTCGTAAAAGTAGACTCATCCCACGCCAAGAACGTCTTGTCTATGATATGATTGATCAGCAAAAGCCAGAATCGTATAACTTTGCTTGTAATGACGATAAAGAATACCACATTCTTTCCCCGCACCCTGTCACAATGGTTGGACTTACTCGGAAAGAACGTCAACTAAAGCAATTGTTAATGATGGCACTTGATCAATTACAAACAACTCAGAACTTATCAGAAGTTCGCTACTGGTTAACAGAATGGGACCCAGGTCAATACGGTGTCATGCAAAATCTTAGCTTCGACCAAACATGGCAACTCCTTTATAACGGCTTAAGTGAAGGCTGGTCGAAGAACCATGAAGACATTTGCCGTAAGCTTGTTAAAGGACAACCATTCTTTGAGAAGTTATGGGAACTAGAACAGAACCAAGAAGTGAATAAAGGCGTCTAATGAAAGTATCCGGTCCTCAATAGTAGGAGCGGATACTTTTTTGTGGAGGGGATTTAACTGAGCGGACGGCCGTAAAGAGTGTAGGCACCGCCAGAAGGCCACACCCACCCATTCTACAAAAAAAGAGAGCCCACCAAAGTGAGCCCTCTCTCCTATTATTTCTTCTTTTTAACTCTGCCTAATCCCATTGCTTTCTTCGCTTTACGAATCATCTTAGATGCTTCGTAATTCGCTTTGTCAGCACCATGGTCTAAGATTTCATCTAATTCGTCTGATTCAATTAACTCATAGTAACGTGCTTGGATTGGACGCATCCCTTCGATTACGGCATTTGCGCAGCCTTGTTTGAAGTCACCGTATCCTTTCCCATCATATTTAGCTTCTAGAGCTTCAATACTTTCTCCAGTGAAGCTTGAATAAATGGTTAGAAGGTTTGAGATGCCAGGTTTGTTTTCTTTATCGTATTTAACGATACCTTCTGAGTCTGTAACAGCACTTTTAATTTTCTTTTCCATTTGTTTCTCCGTATCAAGCATAGAGATAAATCCTTTTGTATTTTCATCGGATTTACTCATCTTTTTCGTTGGGTCTTGAAGAGACATAATACGAGCGCCTACTTCTGAAATGCTTACTTCAGGAACTGTAAAGATATCATTGTATTTATTGTTAAAGCGCTGGGCTAAATTACGCGTTAGCTCAAGGTGTTGCTTTTGGTCTTCTCCGACAGGGACGATATCTGTTCCATAAAGCAAAATGTCTGAAGCCATAAGAGGTGGGTACGTAAGAAGACCTGCAGACACACCTTCACGGCTTGCCTTTTGAGACTTGTCTTTAAACTGAGTCATACGCTCAAGTTCGCCAATATAAGCAACGCACTGTAACATCCAGCCTAGCTGAGTATGCGCTGGTACTTCGGATTGAATAAATAAAGTAGACTTCTCTGGATCAATCCCCACTGCAATGTAAATCGCAGCAAGGGATCGGATGTTTTCACGTAATTTCAAGCGATCCTGAGGTACTGTGATGGCATGTGCATCAACGATACAAAAGTATGCGTTATTTTCCTCCTGAAGCTCTGGGAAGTGTTTTAAAGCACCCAGATAGTTTCCGATAGTAAGTGTGCCGCTTGGCTGAATTCCTGAAAAGATTGTTTTCATCATTGTTCACCTCATCTGATTTTTTTCTGACAATAAAAAAAGGTCCATTCGTCTACGTCTAATCACGTAGGGACGAATGAACCGTGGTGCCACCCTAATGATCTTAAAGATAATCTTTAAGACCTCTTAAACCTGTTATCGCCAAGGCTACGGTGTTTCGTACTAGTGTTCTGAAACACAGCTCGAAAGTCCACTTCCAATTCAACGTGCTGCCTGCTCTCACCGTTACAGACTCTCTGTATGCAGAGGGGGAATTGTACTCTCTTTCTCATCGCTTCATATACATTGTGTAAGAATTATAGTTAAAAATCGCACGAAATGCAAGCTTCTTTATAAAAGTTCATAATAAACAGCTAAGAAAATAGCCATCGTAAAACCTAACATGGCTCCTTGAAATAGGAAGGAACGAATAAAGACCGTAGATGGTGATAAAGCGTTGGTTGTAGAATGACTTTCTTCTTTATTTCTTCTGAAGATACCATCTAATAAACGACCACGAACCACAATTAGGATCGTTGCTATTACGATGTAAATAAAAGAAAAGTAAAACAACACATTAATGTAATGAAAAAGGGTTTGCTTAGGAGATAGGGATTGCCAAAGGAAAAAGCTAAGTAGGATGTTAAGAGCTAAGAACACCCATTTGTTTCTTAAAAGTGAAAGCATATCGTTCATCCTTTTCATAAGTTAGTCATAGTATAGCAGAAAGAAAAAGACTGTTGAATTTGAAATATATAGGTTTGATGGATTAAATAAATGGGAAAATTTTCTTTGTTGTTAATGAAATGGAGGGAAGTTCCATGACAAAAAAGGAAAAATTTAAAAAAGGCTCCCAAAAGATGCGAGATCTCTTTTATAATAGGGATAACTACACATTTAGGAGTCGATGTTGATGGAGAACAAACAACTTAAGATTTTATCCCTCATTGGTATTCTCCTGCTCAGTTTCATTCCAACTGCCATGGCGCATGCTGAAGGCGAAGAGGAAAGCGGACAAAAAGCTAAGTTCCATACCGAGCGAGAAATGACCATGAAGACACTAGAATTACCAGAAAGGTTGCCGCGTTTTGTATATGATTCAGGTTTAGATTTTACATACCCAGATGCTGTTCGCGGCATCTATGTAACAGGACCAAGTGCTGGAGGAGCTCGTTTTGATAATCTAGTTAACTTAATTCAAACGACGGACTTAAACAGTATGGTTATTGATATTAAGGAGGACGCTGGTATTATTACATATCAGCCAGAAGAAGGAACTCCTTATGAAGATGTAGGAACGAATTACATTGATGATCCACGTAAACTATTAGAAACACTAGAAGAAGAAGAAATTTATCCAATTGCACGTATTGTAGTTTTCAAAGATTCAAAGCTAGCCAAGAAGCGACCTGACTTATCCTTTACGGAAAATGGTCAGGTGTGGAAAAACGGAAAAGGGGAATCTTTCGTAAATCCATTCATGAAAGAAGTTTGGGATTATAACGTTGAACTTGCGAAGAAAGCAGCAGAGATGGGCTTTCAGGAAATACAGTTTGACTATGTACGATTCCCAGAAGGATTTGAACGTAGGGATGATATTCTCTCTTATGATCAAGGAGACTATGCCGAACTTGAAGGAGACAATGTGCAAAAGCGTGTAACGGCTGTTACAGACTTTGTAGAATATGCACGTGAAGAATTGAGTGGGTATGATGTTGACGTATCCGTCGATATCTTCGGTTATTCTGCTACGATTAAAGAAGCTCCTGGAATTGGTCAGAACTTCTCTAAGATCGCATCAAATGTTGATGTGATTTCATCTATGATCTATCCATCACACTGGACATCTTATTTCGGTATTTCCTTCCCGGACAAAGAACCGTATAAGTTAGTATCAGAGTATGCAAAAGTAGAAAATGAAGTATTAGGAAAACTTGAAGACCCTCCAACTTCACGCCCTTGGATTCAAGATTTTGAAGCACCATGGTTGTACAGTGGGCCTACGAAGCAATATGGGAAAGCGGAAGTGGAAGCACAAATCAGAGCATTAAATGAAAATGGCATTAATGAGTTCCTTCTTTGGAACGCAGGTAATTCCTATACAGAAAATGTAGACTATACGCCATAAAAAGGAGAAGCGACCCAGTTCATCATGGGGTCGCTTTTTTTTGTTCCGTGTAAGTTCATTTACAAAAGAACTACCCAAGCTTCGTGTTTTCTGCGTTGCATATAAAGAGCGATTGATAGCAAAATACTCAATTCGCATAATTTTTTGCGAATTTCGAAAGCGCATTTTTCTACAAATAACGACATTGGTAGCGCTTACATAAAGCTGTGAGTTAAGGTTAGGATCAAAAAATCTATTGAAACTATCAGAAAAATGTGTGTATAATGAAAACAGTCAAAATTGTTAACAAATCGTAAATAAATTGTTAACTTCTTACGTAAATCGCAGGGGAATGATCGGATTGCTTAAATTAGACCAAACAGATTTGCGAATTTTGCAATCATTGCAAGCAGACGGCCGTAGACCATACACAGAGATTGCTAAACAATACGGTATTAGTGAAGGGAAGGTTCGCTTTCGCATAAACCGTATGATGGAAAGTGGAGTGTTTGAATTTGTAATCCACACGAATCCAAGTAAAATTGGTCTGCATGTACAAGCAATTATCGGGATTGTGACAAAGGTTGGTTATAGGGACAAAGTTGCAATGGAATTGGCAGATTGTAAAGAGGTGCGATTCGTCGGCGCCTTCGCTGGAAAGTACGAAATTATGATTCAAGCCTATTTTCCTAGTAATGAAAGGTTAATAGAGTTCACAGATTTGTACTTATCTAAGGTGGATGGAATTGAAGCCACAGACGTGTTTCTTGAACTAAAAGACTATAAGGATTCGTTCTCTTACATAGACCTAGCAGACGAACACTTTTAATTTTCTTGCAATTCAAATTGTCAGAAGATTTACCATTATCGGGTGATTGTGAATGTGAGAAAACGTAGAATTTTAAGGAGGTGGTTCTTCAACTGCGGATCCGACCTAGCGGATCTAAAAATCTGGAATGAAATTTAAAACGCAATAGGGGGAGAAAACATTATGAAGAAAAAGCTATTATTGTTTAGTATCTTGCTTGTCTTCTCAGTGATCCTTGCTGCATGTGGCGGCGATGATGACGGCGGTGAAGAAGGTACAAGCGACAACTCCGGTGATAACGGTGAATCAACAAGTGATAACGGTGGCGAAAGCTCCGCAGAACAAGTGTTTAAAGCAAACATCGCGAGTGAGCCATTCTCACTTAACCCAAGTTTAGCAAACGATGCAACTTCTTCAGCTGTCCTACTTCAAACATTTGAAGGTTTAACTCGTATCGGACCTGAAGGCGAACCTCAAGAAGCAATGGCTTCTGAGATCGAAACTTCTGAAGACCTGAAGAAATACACATTCACAATTCGTGAAGATGCAAAATGGTCAAACGGAGACCCTGTAACAGCACAAGACTTCGAATATGCTTGGAAATGGGCTCTTGATCCAAATAATAACTCTCAATATGCATACCAACTTTACTATGTTAAAAACGCTGAAGCAGCGAACACTGGTGAAGGTAATCTAGAAGATGTTGGAGTTACTGCAGTTGACGACCAAACTCTAGAGGTTGAGCTTGAAAACCCAACTCCATACTTCCTAGAGCTTACAGCTTTCTATACTTACTTCCCGGTAAACAGCAAAATTGCTAAAGAAAATGAAGAATGGTACTCAGATGCTGGTGAGAACTACGTATCTAACGGACCTTTCAAAATGACAGAATGGAGTCACAATGACTCAATCACACTTGAACCAAACGAAGAGTATTGGGACAAGGATACAGTTAAATTAGATCGTATTGAATTTGCTATGATTAACGACTTCAACACAGAGCTAAACAGCTTTAAACAAGGTGAGTTTGACTGGGCAGGTTCTCCATTCGGTAACCTTCCAACAGAAGCGATTCCTTCTCTTAAAGAAGATGGTAGCCTGAACGTTGAACCAATTGCTGGTACGTACTGGTATAAGTTCCACACTGAAAAAGAACCATTTAACAATGTAAACATCCGTAAAGCATTCGCTTATGCGATTGATCGTCAAGGTATCGTAGAGAACATCACTAAAGCAGGTCAGGTTCCAGCGATGGCTGCTGTACCTCCAACAATGTTCTCTGATAACGAAGAAGGTTACTTCGATGCTGTAAACATTGAAAAAGCGAAAGAACACCTTCAAAAAGGTGTTGAAGAGCTTGGTTATGACAGCGTAGAAGACATGCCTGCAGTAACACTTTCTTACAACACTAGTGAGTCTCACGCTAAAATTGCACAAGCAATTCAAGACATGTGGAAAGAGAATTTAGGTGTTGATGTTGAACTTAGCAACTCTGAGTGGGCCGTTTACATCGACCAACTTCACTCGGGTGACTATCAGATTGGCCGTATGGGTTGGTTAGGTGACTTTAACGACCCAATTAACTTCCTTGAGCTTTACAAAGAAAAAGGCGGTAACAACGATACACGCTGGCACAGTGAAGAATTCGCTTCTCTTCTAGAAGAGTCTCAAACAGAAACGGATTCTGAGAAACGTTCTGAAATGCTTAAAGAAGCTGAAGGTATCCTAATGGATGAAATGCCAATTGCACCGATTTACTTCTACACAAACGCTTGGGTTCAAGATGAGAACCTTAAAGATGTAGTTATGTCTGGTCTTGGTGATGTTCAGCTGAAATGGGCTCACTTCGAGTAATTTTTTGAAAGATTTGTAAGGTATATGAGGGCTCTTCCTCATATACCTTCTCTTCTTATAAGAGGTTTATGTAATATTTTGGAGGTGTATCCAACGTGTTAAAGTATATCGGCAAGCGGCTCCTATACATGGTGCTTACGCTTTGGGTAATTGTTACCGTGACATTCTTCCTTATGAGAGCGGCGCCAGGTTCGCCATTTTCAGGTGAGAAGGAATTACCGCCAGCCATTCAAGCAAACTTAGAGGCATACTACGGACTGGATAAATCATTATTTATGCAGTATGTCGATTATCTTGTTTCCGTTATTAAATGGGATTTCGGTCCGTCTTTAAAGTATAAAGGGCAGTCCGTAAATGATTTGATTAGTGAAGGCTTTCCAGTATCATTCGCGCTAGGTATGGAAGCTATTTTCTTAGCGCTAGCTTTAGGTGTTCTATTAGGTGCTGTTGCAGCTTTACGACACAACAAATGGCAAGACTATACAGCAATGATTATTGCGGTATTAGGAATCTCTGTACCAAGCTTTATTATGGCTTCAGGCCTACAGTATGTTTTAGCTATTAAGTGGAGTGTATTACCGGTTGCTCGTTGGGAGTCTTTCGCTCACACCATCTTACCTGCTCTTGCACTTGCGTCCACTCCAATGGCATTTATCGCCCGGTTAACTCGTTCAAGTATGTTAGAAGTAATAAGCAATGATTACATTAAGACTGCAAAATCGAAAGGATTAAATTCGACTGAGATTACAGTGCGACACACGATTCGAAACGCCATGATGCCTGTTGTTTCTTATATGGGACCATTAATCTCTGCGATCTTAACAGGAAGTTTCGTAATTGAGAAGATCTTCGGTATTCCAGGACTTGGAATGCACTTTGTAACTAGTATTACAAACCGTGACTACTCCGTTATTATGGGAGTTACTGTATTCTTTAGTGTGCTTTTACTAGTATCCATCCTTCTTGTCGATATTGCATACAGCTTAATTGATCCGCGCATCAAGTTAGCGGATAAGAAGGGAGAGTAATCGATGCAACAACAAAAGATACCAAAGGAACTCTTTGAGCAAGTTGGTGGAAATACTACTGATTCTGAAAAGATATCGCGCCCAAGCATTTCATTCTGGAAAGACGTTTGGATGCGATTTAAGAAAAATAAATTAGCGATGACTGGTGTTGTGCTTTTAGTTATTTTGGCTATTATGTCAATCGCTGGACCGCATTTGACACCTTATAATTATTACGAGAATGATCTAATGAGTGCCAACCAACCCCCGTCTGGAGAACACTGGTTTGGAACAGATGAACTTGGACGTGATGTGTTTACACGTATATGGAATGGTGCTCAAATCTCTTTATTCATCGGTATAGCAGCAGCATTGATTGACTTAGCTATCGGTGTAATCTGGGGCGGACTTAGTGGTTACATCGGTGGACGTACAGATGAATATATGATGCGTTTTGCAGATATTCTTTGGGCAATCCCTTACCTACTAATGGTAATCTTACTTATGGTTGTATTTGAGCCGGGTCTTGGAACGATGATTGCAGCTATGACGATTACAGGTTGGATTAACATGGCACGTATTGTACGTGGACAAGTTCTTCAATTAAAGAGTCAAGAATATGTCATGGCCGCTCAGACTCTTGGAGCTAACACGTCCCGAATTATGGCGAAACACTTAATCCCGAACACGATGGGACCAATCTTAATTACCATGACACTAACAGTTCCAAACGCAATCTTTACAGAGGCGTTCTTGAGCTACCTTGGTCTTGGTGTACCTCAGCCACTAGCAAGTTGGGGAACAATGGCAAGTGATGGTGTAGCAGCACTTCAATATTACCCATGGCGTCTATTCTTCCCGGCATTGTTTATCAGTTTAACGATTTTTGCATTTAACGTTATTGGAGACGGTTTGCGTGATGCGCTAGATCCGCGACTTCGTAAGTAGAAGGAGTGAAAGATAATTTATGGAAAATATCCTAGAAGTAAACGATTTGAAAGTTTCATTTAATACGTTCGCAGGAGAAGTGCAGGCGGTTCGCGGAGTAAACTTTCACGTGAAAAAAGGTGAAACCCTTGCTATCGTAGGAGAGTCGGGTTCTGGTAAGAGTGTAACGACTCAATCGATTATGCGTCTTATTCCGATGCCACCAGGCGAAATTAAAGGTGGAGAAATTTTGTTTGAAGGAACAGATCTTGTGAAAAAGTCTGACAAACAAATGGAGAAAGTCCGCGGTAAAGATATTGCGATGATCTTCCAAGATCCAATGACTTCTCTGAACCCCACTATGAAAATTGGGCGTCAGATTATGGAGAGCATGATTAAGCACCGTAAAATTGCGAAGACTGATGCAAAAAAACGTGCGATTGAACTTCTTGATCTTGTTGGGATTCCAAAGCCAGAGCAACGTGTCGATCAATACCCACATGAGTTCTCAGGTGGTATGAGGCAGCGTGCTATGATTGCTGTCGCTCTAGCATCTGATCCGAAATTATTGATTGCCGATGAACCAACAACAGCTCTTGATGTAACAATCCAAGCTCAAATATTAGAATTATTGAAAGATATCCAGAAGAAGACCAATACGTCCATTATCTTTATTACACACGATCTTGGTGTTGTAGCTAACGTAGCTGACCGTGTTGCGGTAATGTACGGTGGGAAGATCGTTGAAACAGGTTCTGTTGATGAAGTGTTCTATAATCCTCAACATCCTTATACATGGGGGCTCCTTGCTTCTATGCCAAGCTTAGATGCTGAAGAAGGAGAGCTTCAAGCAATCCCTGGTTCACCACCAGATTTGACGAACCCTCCTAAAGGAGATGCATTTGCTGCTCGTAACAGCTATGCAATGAAGGTAGATTTTGAAATGGAGCCACCGATGTTTAAAGTAAGTGATACGCACTATGCTGCAACATGGCTTCTTCACGAAGATGCACCTAAAGTTGAGCCACCTGCCGTGGTTAGAAAGCGTATTGAGCATTTTAAGGAAAAGGCTGGTGAACGTTAATGGCCAATAACCAAGAAGTATTAGTAGACATTAAAAATCTAAAACAACACTTCGGTAGAGGAGATCATAAGGTCAAAGCTGTAGATGGACTGAACTTCCATATTTATCGTGGTGAAACATTTGGACTTGTTGGCGAGTCCGGTTGTGGTAAGTCTACGACTGGTAGAACGATTATTCGCCTTTATGATGCTACAGATGGTGAAGTTATTTTCGATGGTGAGAACGTTCATGGAAAGAAATCGAAAGCTGACTTGAAAAAGTTCAACCGTAAAATGCAGATGATTTTCCAGGACCCTTACGCATCATTAAACCCGCGTATGACCGTATCTGATATTATTGCAGAAGGAATTGATATCCATGGGCTAACAAAGGATAAAAAAGAGCGAAAAGAGCGTGTTGTAGAACTTCTTGAAACAGTTGGTTTAAACCGTGAACACGCAAACCGTTATCCGCACGAGTTCTCCGGAGGACAGCGTCAACGTATCGGAATTGCAAGGGCTCTTGCAGTGGACCCTGATTTTATTATTGCTGATGAGCCGATTTCTGCACTTGACGTTTCTATTCAGGCCCAGGTTGTAAACTTGTTAAAAGAACTTCAAGAAGAGAAGAATTTAACGTATTTGTTTATTGCTCACGATTTATCGATGGTTAAATACATCAGTGACCGAATTGGGGTTATGTATTTCGGTAAGCTAGTGGAAGTAGCTAGCAGTGACGATTTATACCGAAATGCATTCCATCCTTACACGAAATCACTTATGTCTGCAATCCCTCACCCTGACCCAGACTATGAACGTAACCGTAAGCGTGTTACGTACGATTTACAAGAGCATCTTAGAGAGATGGACGGGGAGGAACCAGAATGGCGTGAAGTAAGCCCAGGCCACTGGGTTTCTTGTACTAAGAAAGAATTTGAAGCCTACCAACAACAACTTCAAACACAATAATGTGGGAGCTCATCTTTTGAAGAGATGGGCTTTTTTAGGTTTAATAACTTAGCACATTAAAGTGAAAAAGGATTTTAATAAAAGAAAAGCGACATTCGATAAGCAGACGAACATCGTACGATTAATCTTGTTCTCTTAATTGTTAGAAAATTAAATCATTTGAGCATTATACTAGCACAAAATTCTAATGAAATAAAGCTAATCTTTTACCTTTTTAAGTGAAAACGGTTTGTTATTGAGTGATCCATACCATTCACATGAATGTTACAAAACGTCATGTTTCATAATAATAAGCAAAGGGTACCCAGTTTCGTGGGGCATGACCAAGATAAATTTAACAAATTGGAGAATATTCGTTATAATAAAGAAGACTACAAAATAAGGAGTAGATCAATGAATTGGTATGAAAAGCTTAATAAGTATTTTCCTATCGAAGAAATGAAGTCAAGAGAGCACATGGAAAGACTTTTGAAAGAACAAGGCGAAGTATATAAAAAGGACGAGAGTGATGAACATGTCCTTATGTATGCAGAGTTTAATTCTTTCATCTTTATTGATTATGTCTGGGTTTCCGCAAAAACGCGCGGGAAAGGAATAGGGCATAAGTTAATTCAGAAACTGAAAGATAAAGGTAAGCCGATCATCCTTGAGGTTGAACCGGTCGATTATGAAGACACTGACACCGAAAAACGCCTCCGCTTTTATCAAAAAGAAGGATTCGAACACGCAAAATCCATCGGTTATGCTCGTCGTTCCCTAGCGACAAATGAGTTAAACGAAATGGAAATCCTCTTCTGGTCCCCTGAGCACGAATCCGAAGCTTCCATTTACGAAAAAATGAGAGAAATGTACCAAAAAATCCACACGTATAAAGACAAAGAATTGTATGGTAAGTCTTATCAGCATGTAGACGAAGTCCTAACACTGGATGAAGACCGAGATATGGACAACATTCTTAATGCTTTGAAAAAGCCTGAAAACGCTTAATTTTTAAAAAGTGAAGCAAGCAGAGAATGATTGAATCTGCTTGCTTTATTTATGATTAATGAGGATCGGTGCGTACCCACTAAAAAAATATCCACGAACTTTAATTTTTTTGAAACTTTTCTTCTCTTAAAACGTTTAATACTAATAAAGAGGTGGAATATCTCCTATAGAAGAGGACATTGTATAAGTTTTGTGGAATTTAATAAACATTTCTATACAGCATCTATCCAATTTAAAACATATGTAGTATACTTAGACTAGATACTTATTTAAACTAATTTTAATTTAATAAACGATTAAAAGTACTTTTTTTCGTAATAAATCTATTGAGGAGTGAAGCTTGTATGGTAACACTTTATACTTCTCCAAGCTGTACATCATGTCGTAAAGCGAAAGCATGGTTAGAGGAGCATGAAATTCCGTTTCAAGAACGTAACATTTTCTCAGAACCTTTGACAATTGATGAGATTAAAGAAGTTTTACGAATGACTGAAGACGGCACGGATGAAATTATCTCAACTCGCTCTAAAGTTTTCCAAAAGATGAATGTGGATCTGGATCAGCTTCCAATGAAAAATCTGTTTGATATGATTGCAGATCATCCGGGATTACTTAGAAGACCTATTATTGTAGATGAGAAACGTCTCCAAGTTGGATACAATGAAGATGAAATCCGTCGTTTCCTTCCAAGAAAAGTACGTACCTTTCAATTGCAAGAAGCACAGCGCTTAGTTAATTAAACAAAAACCTGCAGTCCTCATAAATAGGGAATGCAGGTTTATTTTTTTAAGAAGAACGTTCCTTTAAGAGGTTGTACCAAAGCCCTGTAACTATAACGATTGCAATGGTGAGGGGAGGTATAACCCAGTGAAGGATTGGTAAACCGCTGTAGAAGTGCTGTAAGGTCGCTTCACCTAATATCATTTCAGCAGCTGTATAGGCCAATACGGCTGCCCCTATGTATATAAGTAAAGGAAATCTTTCCATTAGGGCGAGAATTAATTTACTTCCCCAAATAATAATAGGTACCGAAATAAGCAACCCAAATACAACTAAGTATACTTCTCCTCTAGCCGCTCCGGCGATTGCCAATACGTTATCAAATCCCATGACGAGATCAGCAAATACAATGGTTTTGACAGCTGCCATCAGACTCGTGTGGGCTTGAATTTCAGGGCCATCTTCTTGGTCTGTGACTAGGGTCATAGCGATATAAACGAGTAGGACACCACCGACAAATTGTAGGAATGGAATTTGAAGCAAAAAGACTGCTACACCTGTCATGATAATCCTTAATCCTACTGCAAGGCCTGTACCTAGTAAGATTGCTTTGTTACGCTGACTAGTAGGTAAATTTCGGCTTGCAAGGGCAATGACAATGGCGTTATCTCCTCCAAGAACCAAATCAATTCCAACGATAATAAGAATAGATTGAATAATCTCAAAATCCACAAAAAAACCTCCCGCTTCTAGTGACAAAGATGACCAAATAAGCTACAATGTTAAATTAACTAACCCTCTATTAGTACTTATATGTACAACCATCGAAGATCATGAATAAGGATCTCGTCTAGGTCATTCGTTTGTTTTTAATTTTATGAGCAATTCTGTTTTCAATTAGCAGGGTAGTATCATAAAATGGTATTAAACGTAGCAAGAACACATCAAATGATTGAGAATAGTCATATGAGGGTAAGGTAAAGTAATAGCAATATTGAAAGGGTGAAGTTTTCCCTTCCACCTTTAACTAATCAACAGAAGGGAGCGAGTTCCATGGAAATCGAACGCATTAATGAAAACACAGTTAAGTTCTATGTTTCCTACATTGATATTGAAGATCGAGGTTTTGACCGCGAAGAGATTTGGTACAATAGAGATAGAAGTGAACAGCTCTTCTGGCAAATGATGGACGAAGTAAACGATGAAGCAGACTTTAATATAGACGGTCCGTTGTGGATTCAAGTACAGGCCATGGATAAAGGGTTAGAGATTGTTGTAACAAAAGCTCAGGTATCAAAAGATGGTCACAAACTTGAATTGCCAACAGAAGATGGTAAGACATTAGATATGCCTGTCGATGAGAAGCTTGAATCACTTCTTGATCAAGAAGTGAACGCTAATCAAGAATCCGAACAGGATGGAGAAGACGAAGCAGTGGAATCTGACAATTTATCATTTGTCATTGGCTTTCGTGACTTTGAAGATGTCATCCAGTTAAGTCATTACTTCTTGAATGAACAATATGTAGAAGATCAATTGTATCATTTTGATGGATCTTATTATTTATACGTTCAATTTGCGGATGGGCAATTAAGTGACGAATCTCAAGAAAATATTTTGAGTCAACTACTAGAATTTGGTCATGAATCAGCACTTACTGTTCATCGCTTAGAAGAATACGGTAAAACGATCTTCAGTGAAAATGCATTAGAGCAAATTAGTAGTTACTTTCCTGCAAAGTAAACAATGAGCGGCACCTTTTATAAGGAGCCGCTCTTTTATACGTTATACAACATTCTTTTGGATGAAGGTTTGCTATTAGTAAAAAATAAAAGGATGACCTTCATTTTATGTACATATATTTGAAACAAGAGAAGGAGAACCTTCGTATATAAAAGGGCAAAGGGATTTCAGTTGGAGAAAGGAATCGAAGCTTATGTTCAAACGGATTCAGGTTCTCGTATTTATGGGGATACTAATTGGAGTATTTTATGTAACTAAAGAGCTTTGGCAAGGGTGGCTGATTGGAGCCGTTTCTATTTTGTTTACTATTTCAGCCATCTTTATTGGTTTACTTATTTTCTTTGAAAATCGGCATCCCACCCAAACTCTAACTTGGTTGCTCGTTTTAGCAGCCTTGCCCATTGTCGGTTTTTTCTTTTACATCCTATTTGGGCAAAATTATCGGAAGAAGAAAATGTTTCGTAAAAAGGGAGCTTTGGATGAAGAAGCCTTTCGTAAGATTGAAGGCGAAAGTGATATTATGCCATATCAGGTTGAACAGATGGGGGATCACCAGAAACTGTTGGTTCGCCTCGCCCAACGATTAGGGCATTCACCTATTACATTTAGAACGGAAACGAAAGTACTAACAAATGGAGATGAAACCTTTGATGAGATTCTTAAGGAATTAAAGAAGGCTACTCATCATATACACATCGAGTATTACATTGTCAGGCATGACCACATTGGGAATGAAATTAAGCAAATTCTGATGGATAAAGCTCGAAGTGGCGTGAAAGTCCGTTTCTTATACGATGCTGTAGGAAGCTGGAAGCTTTCAAGTCAGTATAAAGAGGAGTTGAAAGAAGCGGGTGTGGAAATGAAGCCGTTTCTTCCTGTTAAGTTACCATTTTTGAACAATAAGATTAACTTCCGCAACCATCGTAAAATAATTGTGGTAGATGGCAATACCGCTTTTGTAGGTGGTTTGAATATTGGTGATGAATATTTAGGCCGTCATGAATACTATGGCTTCTGGCGTGATACCCACTTATTTGTTCAAGGGGAATCAGTACGAAGTTTGCAGTTGATCTTCCTGCAAGATTGGTACTACATGACGGATGAAGCGCTTCTTACGAATGAATACTTATCGCCGCAGCTTGTTGAGCGTGAGAATTTAGGCGGTGTGCAAATGCTCGCCAGTGGCCCAGATAATGAGTGGGAAGTGATTAAGCACGTGTTCTTCTCCATGATCGTCTCGGCTAAGCATTCCATCTGGATCGCCTCACCTTACTTTATACCAGATGAAGATATTCTCACAGCACTAAAAGCTGCCGCGTTAAGTGGTATAGATGTAAAGATTCTAATGCCAAGCCGACCAGATAAGCGTATTGTTTTCCACGCTTCTCGTTCCTATTTCCCTGAACTACTAGAAGCAGGGGTGAATATATACGAATATCATAAAGGGTTCATGCACAGTAAGCTTATGATTATCGACCAGGAACTTGCCTCAATCGGTACGTCAAACATGGATATGAGAAGCTTCCATTTGAATTTCGAGGTAAATGCATTCTTATATCGCACAAAGAGTACGAAAACCTTAGTGGACGATTACGAGTTAGATATTGAATCATCTAATCAAATTATTCTAGAGGATTTCCGTAAACGAGCCTTAGCTAAACGCTTCATGGAATCCACCGCACGCCTCTTGTCGCCACTTCTATAACGAGTATAACCCTGATTCTCATCGAGGATCAGGGTTTCTTTATACTGATTATGGAAGACTTGAAGCTGAGACATTTTAGTATGGAATGGGCCGTTACGATTATGAGTGCTTGGGCTTGCTCGGGGACAACTCGCTTTCCTGCGGGGAGCTGGGAAGCCTCCTCGTTCGCTAACGCTCTCTGTGGGGTCTTCCCTAGGCTCCTTTTCCCGCGGGAGTCTCGCAGTCCCCGAGCAAGCCCTGACATTAAAGGGTGAACGGCCCCGCAGTTAACAGCAGGTGGTCTGATGTCACCCTACATGGCATGTTTTCGTTCATCTTTATATGGAAAAGGTGGGCCTGGAAACTGCGAGACTCCCGTGGGGGGAAGAGCCTAGTCTAGTTCTGGCGTGGAGGACCTAGCGAGACAAGTCATCTTTTTTCCAAAGGCTTAACCCCTTTTCCAAAAAGCTGTCTTGTCCGTACAGTCCTAGGCACCACGCCTGCACTTTTTAATCTAGGTGAGACCCCGGAAGCCGGCGTGCCGGATGAGGAGGCTCACCAGCTCCCCACAGGAAAGCGAGTGATTTCCCCAACCGCTTTAGTCTCAATTAAAGCCAACCGATACCCATCACTTTGGAGTATCCGGCTTTCTTAGAAGGATTCTGAGAATAAGTGAAGAATAGAATAACCTGGAGGTGATTTATGTTAAGTGCCATTACAAAAAGTGGTGTATCACATGTATTAGCAAAATATACAAAGGAGGAGATTCATGAATTAAGGCGTCAGCCGTTTTATTGCCCGGCTTGTTCTGAGGAAGTGATTCTGAAGGCTGGTGCTAAAATGATTCCCCATTATGCACACAAACCTCGATCGGAATGTAGTGTTTATGATGTAGGAGAGGGGGCTTATCATGAAGCGGGGAAGTGGCAATTGTATGAGTGGCTTCGCTTGCAGGGTTATCATGTAGAGCTCGAGTCTTATCTCCCCTCTATACAACAGCGGCCTGATCTATTGTTAACGATTGGCGAGAAACGTGTCGCAATTGAGTATCAATGTTGTCGTATTTCCCCGGAAATAATCAAATTACGTACAGAAGGTTATAAATCTGAAGGTATAATTCCACTCTGGATTTTAGGTGGAAATCGACTTAAACGGGCACACACTAATATGCTCTCGTTAACCACATTTGAGAAAGTCTTCTTCCAACAATTTAAGACATCCCCGCACCCTATGCTATTGTTTTATTGCTCCACTACAAAACAGTTTGCACGTTTCTCACACCCTATACTGCTGACCAACCGAAAAACGATAGGAAAGCTCTCTTTCTTCACTAATACTACTTGTACATTAGCTTCTATCTTATCTTCTCCTAAACCTGTTACGCCCTCGTATGTTTATCAATCTTGGTTAAAAGAAAAGAAGAAATTCAGAAAACAAATACCAGGAAAGATAAAAAGCAACATGGATTTTTCTTGGAGACAATGGCTTTATCTCAGACGCTTACACCCAAGCACATTACCCTCTCTTATCCATCTACCTGTACCCTTTGCCTTCTTATACGACCTCCCACCCTATCAGTGGCAAGCGAAGGTTATAATCGACGAGATCGAGCCTCAAGCCATAGGCGAACCCTTCTCCTTACCTGCTTACCCTTTCAACCAACCCCCAGAACTAAAAGCCCCTTTATTAAGAAACGAACCAAACCCAATCCAACACTATATAGATGTATTATGCGTAATAGGTTACTTGAAGAAACTAAATAATGGACAGTATGTAAAGCAAGTGAACCTTCTAATACCCCAAAATGCTCATGAGGCCATAGAACAAGATGAGTGGGTCTTGAAAGAACTCTTAAATCACTCGCTTCTTTAAACTATGATTGCAAACTCATAAGAAATGTGAAGGACGAAGCCATTGTTTCGTCCTTCTCTTTTTGTATGAAGACTCAAAGCTTGGATGATATTTATGTCCGTAGGTCCGTTAACCCATTTATGATCAGGGCTGGCTGGAGGACTGCGAGACTCCCGCGGGGAAAGGAGCCTAGGGAAGACCCCGCAGTGAGCGTAGCGAATGAGGAGGCTTCCCAGCTCCCCGCAGGAAAGCGAGTGGTCCTCCAGCCAGCCCAAGCACTTTTATCGTAACGGGCCATCCTATTAATATCCCCCTATTATACGCAACATCTTGGCATGATCAAAAAGGTTTCGGGTATAATGGTAGTAGGAAAAACAATAATTTTTCTGAATATTTAAAGGTTTTTCGAGACGCGAAAAAGAAATGTAACATAGACGAAGAATTGAAGGAGGAATACCATTGGCTAAAGAACTACCAAAGAGAGATGAAATACCAGAGGAACGGACCTGGAAACTTGAAGATATCTTCTCAACTGATGAAGCATGGAATGAAGAATTTGAAGCGGTTAAACAATTAACACCACAAATTAAAGAATATAAAGGAAAATTACATGAGTCTGCGGACACATTATATAACTTACTAAAGCTACAGGATGAAGTGGCGAATCGTGTAGGGAAATTATTTACATATGCGCACATGCGTTATGATCAAGACACGACGAACTCTCATTATCAAGATATGAACACACGTGCAGAGAGTCTCCTTACACAAGTAGGCAGTGCGATGAGTTATATTGATCCTGAAATCCTAGCAATGGAAGAGGGAACTGTAGAGAAGTTCCTTAATGAAAAAGAAGAACTGAAGCTGTATGAGCACGCGTTAAATGAAATTACGCGCTCTCGTCCGCACACACTCTCTGAGAAAGAAGAAGAGTTGCTCGCACAAGCATCTGAGGTTATGTCTAACCCTCAACAAACATTTGGGATGCTTAACAATGCTGACCTTACATTCCCAACGCTTACAGACGAGGAAGGAAATGAAGTAGATCTTACACAAGGTCGCTATCTTCGTTTCTTGAAGTCTAAAGATCGTTCTGTCCGTAAGCAGGCATTTGAAGCCATGTACGATACGTATGGCAATTTTAAGAATACGTTCTCCTCAACGTTAAGTGGTGTAGTCAAAAAGCATAATTTCAATGCTAAAGTTCGTAACTACGATTCTGCACGACAGGCTGCATTGGATTCCAACAATATCCCTGAGAAAGTGTATGATAACCTAGTAGAAGCTGTTAACGATCGTTTACCAGCTTTACACCGTTATGTTGAGCTCCGTAAAGAGGTATTAGATCTTGAAGATGTTCATATGTATGATCTATATGCTGATCTTGTTCAGGATGTGGATATGGATATTCCATATGAAGAAGCACAAGAAATGGTATTAAAAGGATTAGCTCCTCTTGGTGAAGAATATACCAATATCATTCAAGAAGGCTACAAGAATCGTTGGATCGATGTGGATGAGAACAAAGGGAAGCGTAGTGGCGCTTATTCTTCTGGTACCTATGGAACGAATCCATACATTTTGATGAACTGGCAAAATAATTTAAACAACTTGTTCACACTTGCTCACGAATTAGGCCACTCTATGCATAGTTACTATACAACAAGTACTCAGCCATATCGCTATGGAAACTATTCCATTTTCGTAGCTGAAGTGGCTTCAACAGCGAATGAAGCGTTGTTAAATGATTATTTATTACAAAATACAAGTGATGAGAAGCGTAAGCTATACTTACTAAATCACTTCCTAGAAGGATTCCGTGGTACAGTCTTCAGACAAACGCAATTTGCTGAGTTTGAACATGACATTCATGAACGTGCACAGAACGGTGAGGCCTTAACGGCTGATCGTTTAACTGAACTGTATCATGACTTAAATGAAAAGTACTTCGGCAAGAATGTAGTCGTTGACGACGAAATCGGATTAGAATGGGCACGTATCCCTCACTTCTACTACAACTATTACGTTTATCAATATGCAACAGGCTACTCAGCAGCCACAGCCCTAGCCTCTCAGATCCAAAAAGAAGGCGAACCAGCTGTTGAACGTTTCAAAGGCTTCCTAAAAGCCGGAAGCAGCGACTTCCCAATAGAAGTCCTAAAACAAGCAGGCGTTGACATGACCTCAAAAGAACCAATCGAAGCAGCACTAGACGTCTTCGAAGAAAAACTAGACGAGTTCGAAAAACTAATCAAGCAAAAATAACAAATAAAGGCGACTCCCCACAGGAGTCGCCTTTTGTTCTTATATAATTGTTTTTGTTTGCTTGGGAGGAGAGTAAGGTGGGGGAGAACACTCGCTTTTCTGTGGCTTCACGATGTGGATTCGTTCGACGTTTTCATAGGACGTGACGGGCTTAGTCGAACTTCCTATTTTGGTTAAAATGCGGGGCCGTTTGTACAATTTATGGCCAGGGGGTGTCTGGGGAACGGGGAGACTCCTGCGGGAGAAAGAGGTCGACGAGACCCCACAGAGAGCAAAGCGAACGAGGAGGCTCGACAGCTCGCCCGCGGAAAGCGAGTCGTTCCCCAGACACCCCCAAGCACTGCCTAACGTAACGGCCCCAAACTATTTAAACCCTCTAAAAGACCGGCGGTGGGTGAAGCTGAAGATGGTGAAGTAGATTGCTATAAACAACAGCGGCATAGATATGAGTATAGGAACGAGGCGCATAAGGCCTAATAAATTGAACCCAAAAGCAAGCAGAGTAACAATAATCCAAAATAAAGGGAATAAGTTCACGAGTGCACCTCCAGTTACGTATTATTCTAGTCTATGTAAGGAATGTCCCATACTTTCCAAACAATAGGGGACAGATGTGACGTTTTTGTGAAGGTGATAAAAAAATATTGATATCGAGAGAAATACTTGATATATTTATCTGTGAAAAGGATCACATTCAGACAATAACCCCTTTGTTTGACCGTGAAACTTTCTCCCATCCCCCTTTGTCTTAAAGATAAAGACATAGATCAAGCCAGGCCTACCCCGCCTGGCTTATTTTTTTATGAGAAAGGAAAATTGTGGATTTGTTGTGAGGTATTGTTTATTAGTTAAATATTTTAATATAAATAGATATTGGAACATATAGGACATAAAAAACCTTCTTTCTATTAATAGAAAGAAGGTTTTTGGTTTATTTTATATAGCGCCAAAACGTACCGTATTTTACGGGATGTTTTTCGACTTTTTGTTTGAGTTGGAGCTTCTTCATTTCGCACTCGGTTTTCGACTCACTCCAGTCGAAAACGACGGCTATTTCGTGTGTACCTACGAAGCGATACTGTTTTAAGAACTCTTCAAGAGCCGGTTTCGTCGCGGCAGGAGGTTCTTTTTGCATCATCTCTTGTAGTACATTCACGTACACGTTGTAAGGATATAGACCTGTAATCTTGATGCCTTCTTCTTCCTCTTCCTGATTGAAGAGGACAATGGCTGGTATTTCCTCCACTTCCATCTCACGCGTTAGTTTAAGATCACATTGAAGGGCGCGCTTGGCAGAGTCAGAGTGAAGGTCTTGTTTGAATTCTTCAACGTCAAGGTTGCTTTCCTTAGCACAGCGAAGCAGGACCTCTTCGTTTGAGACGTTTTGTTTATTTAAGAACAAGTTCTCTTGTATCTTGCGTAAGAAACGCATGCCTGCTTTCTTGCCTTGGAGCTCTGCGGCTTTAATGGATAAAGCGGCCATCCAAGGAGAGGAGACAGGGTTTTCGAACCATAAATCACCGTCGCAGCTCATCCCGGTTCTAGAAGCGACCTTTTCCCAAACTTTTGCTAGGTCTTCAGGTTTTTGAAAGGCTTCTGCATTAAGAGAAGTTAGCTTACCACTAATAATAGGTCGAATGGTAAAGTATCTCCCATATTCAAGCGTAAGTTTTTTCAGAAATGGCTCTAAAGACCAGCATTGAGGGCATAGTGGATCGATGAAAACATAGATCTCAACTGGCTTCTTTAAAAGGTCGACAAAACCATACTGGGATTGTGGTGTTTGGTTCGTGTTGTTGTGGTCCCCAGTTGCCTTAAAACTCACGTCGATTCTCCTTTCCTTGTTTCTGGTGTGTTCATCATATGATTTGCTGTGTGTGATAAGCGTTCAAAGATAACACTTCTATAAGGTTCTTCAATCTCAGCTTCTTCTAGCGCACCATCCATACAATACAACCACGCATCTTTTCTTGTTGGTGTAATTTCAAAAGGTAGGTGGCGGGCTCTTAACATAGGGTGCCCGTGTTCTTCCGTATAGTATGCAGGTCCACCGAGAAACTGGGATAAAAATTGTTCCTGTTTGCGGATCGTTTCTGTGAAGTCATCAGGAAAAATGGGTTGTAAATCTGGATGTTTGGCAACTCTACTGTAAAAGGCTTCTACAAGCTTGCTAATCGCAGAAGGGCCACCAATAGCTTCATAAAGCGTACCAGGATTATCATTCATAAGAATGCCTCATTTACTTTTATTTTAGCGGCATCATTCGCCACTTTCATAACATAGGCGATCCGTCCCCCTTTGAATAAGGGGAACCGCCTCTTTGTTTGATTTTATTGTAGCAACGGGTTGTTTAAACAATCAACAAATCTGTTTATAGTAGAGATTGGAAAAAACGTTGAATTTTGTTAGGAGTCTCTCGTGATGGGATGCCGTGCTGTTGTAACAGTTGCTCAAATATAGTTTTACCGTGGCCTGCATCTTTTGCCTCAAGCTCTAATTCGTAGTCCGTAACATTATTGAAATGACTTCGGTCAAGGACGACTAGCGTATCGTTATACTCTTTCTCCATACGTTCAGTCGTTAATGCTCCCTTGAACTTTAAGTTGTTGAATGGGATACCAAGAGATGCTAATTGCTTCTCTATATTAGGAGCGGTTGTCGGCTGTTCATTCATCCACTGATAAGCTTCCTCTTCAGTCAGCGTATCATGCGTTTCGAGAAGACCGTCAACATGTGGTTCTTTTAAAGTTGCCGTCCAGGTATCTCCTTTTTTACGAATACGAAGAGCAGCAAGTTTGTCTCTAAGATCAAACTGATCGGTTTCAAAGTAATAGTTCGTTTGGGTAAAGCGATCTTCAGTGGAAAAGGCTAAAGCATGAACAAGCGCTTCATATTCCTCTTCTGTAAGCAAATTCTTAAATTCGATTTCGATTTCTTGTGACATACAAATTCCTCCATTAATGCGGCTTATTTGCCATTTCTATTATTGATGAATGGGATAAAGATTGCAAATATTAATCATGAAATCATTTATGATACAATAGATCACAGGCCAATATCGTGACCCATTTACATAGACGATGATTGGATAAAGGTGGTGCAAGAATTGAATTGGGAAACGTTTTTAGCTCCGTACAGGCAGGCAATTGATGAGCTGAAGGTGAAATTAAAGGGAATGAGAGCACAGTATGAATATGGTGCGATGCATTCCCCGATTGAGTTCGTCACAGGTAGGGTAAAACCTATAACAAGTATTCTTGATAAAGCAAGAAAAAAGGATATACCATACTCCAATCTTGAGGATGAAATTCAAGATATAGCAGGCATTCGTGTCGTTTGTCAGTTTGTAGATGACATTTACACGGTTGTGAATATGATTCGAATGCGCAATGACTTTGATATTTTAGAGGAAAAAGACTATATTACAAAGAAAAAAGAAAGTGGCTACAGATCCTACCACATTATTATCGAATACCCTGTTGAAACCATTGAGGGAGAGAAGAAACTGCTTGCTGAGATTCAAATTCGCACGCTAGCTATGAATTTTTGGGCGACAAATGAACATTCTTTAAACTATAAATATAGTGGCCAAATTCCGGCTGAGGTAAAAAGTCGTTTAAAGAACGCTTCTGAGGCCGCTTTTCGTTTAGATGAAGAAATGTCAAAAATAAAAAGTGAGATTCAAGAAGCACAAGCAATCTTCCGTCAGAAGCATGATCAGAAGGATACAGACGATGATTCCTAATTTTAAAGGGGGAGAACTCAAGTGAAATTTGCGATTTTGTCAAAAGGGGACAGTGCTTCAGATGAATTCCTGTCCAAAATGAAAAATTACTTAACGGAATTTAACCTGGAATTGGACCATGATGAGCCAGATCTTGTTATATCAATCGGGGGAGACGGTACTTTACTTGAAGCATTCCATACATATATACATCGTTTAGAGGAGACAGCCTTTATCGGGGTGCACACAGGCCACTTAGGATTTTATGCAGACTGGATGCCTAAAGAGTTAGAGAAGTTAATTATTGAAATTGCGAGAACGCCGTTTCAAGTTGTGGAATACCCTTTACTAGAGATTATCATTCGACCAAAAGGTGATGAGCCAGAAGATAAGTACCTTGCGTTAAATGAGTGTTCAGTTAAGACAGCTGAAGGTTCCGTGGTACTTGATGTGGAAATTAAGGGTGAGCATTTTGAAACTTTCCGAGGCGATGGATTGTGTATCTCAACGCCATCAGGAAGTACAGCATACAACAAAGCACTCGGAGGAGCGATTATTCATCCATCTCTTGAAGCCATTCAAATCGCCGAGATGGCATCGATTAATAATCGCGTATTCCGTACAGTAGGTTCTCCGCTGATCTTACCAAAGCATCATACAGCCATGCTCAAGCCGCAAAATGATAAGAGTTTTATGATCACACTTGATCACATTACACGAAAGTATTCAGACGTGAAATCCATACAATGTCGTGTAGCGAAAGAGAAAGTGCGCTTCGCTCGTTTTCGTCCGTTCCCATTCTGGAAGCGGGTTCATGATTCCTTCATAGCAGATGAGCGATAAAAGTAGAGGTGTTATGAAATGAGATTCAAAATCGACCCGGAACACGACGGAATGCTCGTACGAGATTATTTATATCACGTACGAGCTTTTTCACGTCGTATGGTGAAAGTGATTAAGTACGATGAAGGGATTTTAATCAACGGTTCTCCTGTTACAGTAAGGGCTAAGGTGTCAGGGGGAGACGAGTTATGTATTCAATTCCCTGCTGAAGAGCGCGGGAGACACCTTGCACCAGTCCATAAGCCGGTTTCTGTTCTCTATGAAGATGATGATGTCATTATCTTGAATAAGCCCCCATTCCTTGCGACCATTCCCTCTGTGCATCATTTAGAGGACACGTTGGGCAACAGGCTCATGGCGTATTACGATCACCATGGTATTCCTTTCACCTTACACGTTGTAACACGCCTTGATGCAGATACTTCGGGCGTTGTTCTTGTGGGAAAAAATCGGTATGCTCACTCCTTGTTAGCAATGAAGCAAGAGGAAGGGGAGATCTACCAAACCTATCAAGCCGTAGTAGAAGGTCATCTGGAGAAGAAGAAGGGGACAATCAATGCTCCTATTGACCGAGCGCCTGGTTCGATTATTGAACGACGTGTTGATCCAAAAGGGAAAACCGCAGTCACTCATTATGAGGTGGTTAAAGAAACGCGCGAAACAAGCCTGGTTCATATACGCTTAGAAACGGGCAGGACCCATCAGATTAGAGTTCACTTTAACGATGTAGGCCACAGCTTACGTGGTGATTCTTTATATGGTGGGATTAAAAAAGGAATCATTAGGCAGGCGTTACACTGCAGCTCCATACGGTTTCCTCATCCGATTAGCGGACATGAGGTATATGTGGAGGCTCCTTTACCTGAAGATATGGAAAACCTTATTACAAAATAGAAAGGGGTTGAGCGTACTAATGGCTCAACCTCTCTTTTATTCTTCAAAGGTACGGAATTTCTCAGGTACTTCTGGTTGTTTAGAAGGAACGCTTGCGATTTCTTCTTCTGGTAAACGAAAGCACGATAAAGCTCCGCCGAAAATACATCCTGTATCTATATTTACGGTTTTATGTTTGAAACGAGGCTCTCTAACAGGTGTGTGACCATACACAACCCACCGATCTCCTCCGTAATCATAGGCCCAGTCACGTCTCACCGGTCGTCCTAACTCATCGAACTCACCTGTTACATCACCATATAAGACAAAGGTATGGACCTTTTTGTTCTTAAACGACTTCCCAATCATATCTTCACGAATCCCAGCATGAGCCACAACCGCATTCGCTTCAGGCTCCACAAGATACAATGGCGCTTCTTCATAAAGTGTCATGAACTGCTTCTTTATACTTTCCTGTTCTTCCTTAGATAAAGCTTCATACTCCGCCACCGTTGTTTCTAGCCCGTGCTTCTGTTTGACTGGATTTCCGTGAAAGAAGCGGTACAACTTATTGCAATGATTTCCTGGGACATATTTCGCCATTTTGTTCTCTACAACCATCTTATACACAAGACGAATCACATCCAATGAAGCAGGCCCTCTGTCAGTCAGATCTCCTACAAATACAGGAATACGACCCTCAGGATGACGAGGGATGTCACCTGTGGTGCTATATCCTAGTTTCTCAAACAGTTCGATAAGTTCATCATAACAACCGTGCACATCTCCAATACAATCGATCTTTTTCATGTAATAACACTCCTGTATGATTAAATTTTTAAGGATAATGATGAATGGATAGCCGAGCTGATAGAATAGAAATGAAGAGATGTTTCCATTAGCTTTGGTTGAGGTTAAGGTGGGCCTGGAAACCACTCGCTTTCCTGCGGGGTCTCACCTAGATTAAAAAGTGCAGGCGTGGTGCCTAGGACTGTACGGACAAGACATCTTTTTGTAAAAGGCGTTAAGCCTTTTACAAAAAGATGTCTTGTCTCGCTAGGTCCTCCACGCCAGAACTAGACTAGGCTCTTTACCCCACGGGAGTCTCGCAGTTTCCAGGCCCACCTTTTCCGTATTGTGAGAAATGGAAACATAGTTTATGTGGAATCATTAATTTATATATCTCAAGGCTAGAGATACGGGGCCGTTAGTGCAATATACAGCAAGGGGTGTCTGGGGAACGGGGAGACTCCTGCGGGAGAAAGAGGTCGACGAGACCCCACAGAGAGCGTAGCGAACGAGGAGGCTCGACAGCTCGCCCGCGGAAAGCGAGTCGTTCCCCAGACACCCCAAGCACTTTTAAATGTATCGGCCCCATTTTTATTCATCGTCTCAGCTCCCCCTTCACTTAACTCCTTATATTCCCAGAGCGAAAAAAGGTGGGAACGCTTGTTTAGCGTTTCCACCTTTTTTACGAATCAAACATATAGGTTCTTGTACGAGAGCGAATGTTTAGCACAATCCCAATGGCAAGCATATAGGTGATTAAAGAACTACCACCATAGCTAATGAACGGAAGAGGCAAACCTGTGATGGGTAGAAGCTGAATCGACATGCCGATGTTCTGGAAGATTTGGAACGTGAACATTCCGATCAGTCCAACCGTTAGATAGCTTCCAAAAGGTTCATTACTCTCAAGGGCTGTTGTAATCATGCGGTAAATTAATAGGAAGAAAAGCGTGACAACGACACTTGAACCAATAAATCCAAATTGCTCGGCAATCGCTGTGAAGATCATATCCGTGTGGCGCTCTGGGATATAAACTTGCATTTCGTTAATTCCTTTACCCATTAATTGTCCTGATCCAATGGCCATCATAGCACGAACGAGCTGATAGCCGTAGTCTTCGTATTCTTCAGGTTGAAGCCAGCCATAAAAGCGTCCGGTTACGTGACCGAAGTCAGATTCCACAAGTAATTTTTCCATCGCCACAGGGAAAAATTGGAACAAGCCTACTAGGACAAGGGTGACCATACTAATGATGCCGATAATACTTAGCAATATTCTCCACCGAATTCCTGATACAAGAATGAGTGCAGCTGTAATAGCAGCTAACACAAGGAATGTTCCTAAGTCCGGTTGTTTAGCAATGAGGGCCATCGGAGGCAGGGCAACACCTACGAGTTTGACAAGAAGCCATAGGTCATACTTCAGGCTTCGTTCAGTTGGGCGTTTTTCATTGTGTCGAACAATAAGATGACTTTGTAAAATAATAAGAAACACTTTCATAAATTCACCAGGTTGAATCGTGTTCCCAGCAATTTTAAACCAACTTCGTGCCCCGTTATTTTCATGAACAAGGCTTGAAGGAACATTGAATTCAAGCATAAGTAACATCAAAACGCCAATGCCATAGAAAACCCAGGCAAGCTGTCGGAAACGGTCGTAATCAAATAACATTACTACTCCAATAACAATGGTCCCTAGTGCATACCATTGCAGTTGTTTCGTAAAGAAATTGGTGTAGTCATACTTAGAAGGAAGCGTCGGCTGAATAGTATAAAGCGTGAAGCAACTAACAGCAGCGATCGCGACTAAAATCATGATGAGTGAAAAGTCTATTTTAAGACCTTGATTGTTGTTCATGAAGGATCCCTTTCTTCTTTCCGTAGATTCCGAATTAATATATGTTCCCATATGAAAGTTTACACTATTCTGAGCTGTTTTTTAAGAACTTCTTCCATCGGATTGGTTTTGTGCCTTTAGAGGGATGCTAGTAGGACATTGACAAAAAAAGATGTGGAACTTACGATAAAACGGTCAATTGACTAGGGAACGTGGAAAAGACTGTATAATATAGACATTGAACCACTTCTGGTTAAACGGCGAAAAGGAGGGGTTATCCATGGAATATCTTGAGGACCATGAACGACGTGAACTATGGGACACCATTCAAGATGCATTATTTAATGACCAAATTGACCAATTCCGAGCTGAATTCCTTGAAATGCACCCTTATGATCAGGCGAAGATCTTTGAAGAGCAAACGCAAGATGTGCGTATGCAAATCTATACGTATTTATCACCTGATGAGATTGCTGAAGTCATGGAACATATTGATGTGGATGATATTGAAGAGTACTTCACAGAGATGGACCCACGATTCGCCGCGCAGATCTTGGCTGAGATTTCAACGGATGATGCTGCTGACATTTTAAATGAACTGGATAAAAACCAAGTCGCTAGCTTCCTGACCATAATGGATAAGGAATCAGCTTCTGATATTAAAGAACTTCTATACTACGAAGAGAAAACAGCTGGTAGTATTATGACCACAGAATTCGTTGTGGTCCGCGCGAATCAAACCGTGCGAGAAGCCATGCTTCATTTAAAAAGGGAGGCACCTGATGCTGAGACAATCTACTATGTGTTCGTTATTGATGAGGACAAGCATTTAGTTGGAGTTATCTCCCTGAGAGATCTTATTATTGCAGAAGAAGATTGGTATATTTCTGAAGTGATGAGTGAACGGGTCGTATCGGTGCAAGTTGGCGAAGACCAGGAAGATGTTGCTCAATTAATGCGTGACTATGACTTCCTAGCACTTCCTGTAGTAGATTTTCAGGATCACATGCTTGGTATTATTACGGTCGATGACATCATGGATGTTATGGAAGAAGAAGCAAGTGATGACTATTCTAAACTTGCTGGTGTATCTGATCTGGATCGACCGGATGAGAATGCATTCCAAGCAGCGAAGAAAAGGTTGCCCTGGCTTGTGATACTACTGTTTTTAGGAATGATGACTGCAAGCTTGATCGGCCGATTTGAAGAGACGCTGAATCAAGTCGCTATACTTGCTGTCTTTATTCCGCTTATTGCTGGAATGGCTGGTAATACAGGAACACAAGCGTTAGCGGTAGCCGTACGAGGTCTTGCAACGGGTGAACATGAGAAGGAAGGTATACTTAAGCTTGTGTTTAGAGAAGCTGGGACAGGTCTGATCACCGGCCTCACGTGCGGCGTGCTTGTTACGTTTATCGTGTACTTTTGGCAGGGTGATTTTTATCTTGGAGTACTCGTTGGAATTTCCATTATGTCTACCCTCATTGTGGCGACACTTGCGGGTGCATTAGTTCCTTTACTCATGCACAAATTAAATGTAGACCCAGCTGTAGCTTCGGGTCCATTTATTACAACTATTAACGATATTATTTCAATTTTAATCTATTTCGGTATGGCAACGACGTTTTTACGTTTACACCTATTGATTTCCTAGAAGTAAGGAGGGCGAGTGGAATGGAGCACGGTTCTGCATCTGTTACATCACTTGTGATTGTTGTCATCGCAGCATTCTTGACGCCCATCATCCTTCATCGTTTTCGTTTAAAGACCATCCCTGTTGTGGTGGCGGAAATTATCGTTGGACTGATTATTGGTCAGAGTGGCTTTGACTTAGTAAACGAAGGCATGTGGCTTGAAACCTTGTCTACTTTAGGTTTTATTTTCTTAATGTTCCTTAGTGGACTTGAGATTGATTTCTCTGCCTTCGCAGGAAAGAAGAAGAAAGAAACCCTCCCAAGCGGTGGGGAAGCACCGAACACATTAGTTGTGGCTTCTGGTATGTTCTTATTCATTCTTGTGTTGTCACTTGGACTATCCTATTTATTTGTTCTGGCTGGTTTTATCGACAATGTCTTTCTTATGACATTGATTATCTCGACGATTTCCTTAGGAGTCGTTGTACCAACGCTAAAAGATGCGCAAATGCTACGGAGTAACATTGGACAAATTGTGTTACTCGTAACGGTAATTGCTGACTTAACAACGATGATTTTGCTCGCTGTTTTTGTATCGATCTATGGAGGAGAGGAAAGCTCTAGTATGTGGCTTCTTCTCATTCTGTTCGGAGCTGGTGTAGCGATTTACTTTGTCGGAAAATACTTTCAAAATCGCTCTTTCGTGGAGACGATGTCGAAAGGGACCATTCAAATTGATACCCGTGCCGTGTTCACGATCATTCTTATTTTAGTAGGAATTTCAGAAACGGTCGGTGCTGAGAATATTCTCGGTGCTTTCTTAGCGGGTGTTGTTGTCGCTTTATTATCTCCGAATCAGGAAATGGTCAAGCGGCTTGATAGTTTCGGGTATGGCTTCTTAATTCCGATTTTCTTCGTTATGGTCGGAGTAGGAATCAATATTCCTAAACTGTTCCAAGATCCTAAGATTCTACTGCTTATGCCATTACTGTTCGTGGCGCTTGTCATTGCTAAAATGATTCCAGCGCTTATCCTAAGAAAGTGGTATTCCTGGAAAGAAGTCTTTGCGACGGGGTCGATTCTAACTGCCAAGCTATCCTTAGTCATCGCGGCTGCGACAATCGGTGAGAAGATGGGGCTTATCAGTACGAGAATGGAAGGAGCGCTCATCCTTGTCTCTGTTGTATCCTGTCTAATAGCACCTGTTATCTTCAAGAAGCTTTATTCTCACGAAGAAGAAACAGAGCATGTCCAGCAAGTAGCTTTTATCGGCTCGAACCGAATGACTTTACCGGTTGTGCGTGAGCTTGATCCAAAGCTATACAAAACGCATCTTTATCATACGAAAGTAGATAAGATCGATGAAAAGGTAAGCCGGTCTTGCTTTGATATTAATGAAGTAGAAGCATACGACTCCGCGTTATTGGCGAAACAAGGGGTATTCAATGTGGACCTTCTTGTTGCCTCAATTGGGGATGAACAACTGAACACAGATATTGCCCTTTATGCTAAAGAACAGGGAGTTGAACGTGTCATTGCACGAGCGGAATCCCCTGAACTTGATCAGAAGCTTCGTGAAAATGGAGTCGAAGTATTCTCTGTCTTTTTATCATCAAAAGCATTGTTAAAAGCACTTATTACCGCACCAAACGTTGTGGACATTCTAACTAATCAAGAGAGTTACTTGTATCAAATCGAGATGAATAACGAAGATTATGACGGCATGTATATCCGAAACTTCCCGTTCACAGGAGATGTTATTATGGTCCGCATATTCCGCGATAATGAATCCATCATTCCCCACGGAGATACAGAGCTGAAGACCGGTGACCAACTCGTTGTCACAGGATCTTCTGAATACGTTGAAGAACTTCGCTTTGACCTTGAATTCTCTTAAACATTCCAAAAAGCTTCGGTCCGTTAGGGACCGAAGCTTTTTTGTGTTTTAGTGCAGTGCAGTGCGGTACGGAGAGAGTGACGAGACGAGAGCGGCAGGTGTCGGGACGCGCGGAGAGAGTCTCGGGACGAGAGCGGGAAGAGTCCGGACGCGTGGGGAGAGTGTCGGGACGGGAGCGGGAAGAGTCCGGACGTGGGGTGAGAGTGTCGAGACGGGAGCGGGAAGAGTCCGGACGCGTGGGGAGAGTGTCGGGACGAGAGCAGGAAGTGTCTGGATGGGCGGAGAGAGTGTCGGGACGAGAGCGGGAATAGTCCGGACGCGGGGTGAGAGTGTCGAGACGGGAGCGGGAAGAGTCCGGACGCGGGGTGAGAGTGTCGAGACGGGAGCGGGAAGAGTCCGGACGCGTGGAGAGAGTGTCGGGACGGGAGCGGGAAGAGTCCGGACGCGTGGAGAGAGTGTCGGGACGGTAGCGGGAAGAGTCCGGACGCGTGGAGAGAGTGTCGAGACGGGAGCGGGAAGAGTCCGGACGCGTGGTGAGAGTGTCGAGACGGGAGCGGGAAGAGTCCGGACGTGGGGTGAGAGTGTCGAGACGGGAGCGGGAAGAGTCCGGACGCGTGGGGAGAGTGTCGAGACGAGCGGGGGAAGAGTCCGGACGCGTGGAGAGAGTGTCGAGACGAGAGCAGGAAGAGTCCGGACGCGTGGAGAGAGTGTCGAGATGAGAGCAGGAAGTGTCCAGACGCCCAGTAAAAGCGCCAGGACGAGCGCCAAAAGCACCAGGACAAACACCAAAAGCGTCGCAACACCCAGCTGAAAACTCAAGCCCCCCAAAAAAACAGTGTAATAATAACGCTTTTGTACTTTAGTGAAGTAACGGGTGCCAGACACCCGTTCGTGCTTTAATGCATAAAAACATCCCAGAGGACTTTTTTTCATTTTTTTATATTGGTTTTATGTAAGCGGTTAACATATTGGGGGTGTTCGTTTTTTGAGACTAATTAGATGGGAGAGAGATTCATAGTTAATTATGAATTTTCCGATAATGGTTGTGTTTAGTGGGGAGCCTCTTTATAATGTCTTTAACGGAAGTACATATGTACGTTTTGTATAGACAATAAGGAGGGGAAAGCGATGCAAGATAACAAATTAAACGTAGGATTATGTGGACTAGGAACAGTAGGGACAGGGGTTGTGGAGATTCTACAAAACCACCAGGAAGACATTGTACACCAGGTGGGATGCTCGATTGATGTAAAGCGCATTCTTGTAAGTAATCTTAGCAAACCACGTGGGGCATCGGTTGATCCTTCTTTGTTAACTGATCAAGTAGATGAACTGGTAAATGACCCTGAGATCGACATTATTGTAGAGGTTATGGGTGGAATAGAAGATACGTATCACGTTCTTGAGCGTGCTGTTCAGAACGGAAAACATATTGTTACAGCCAATAAAGATATGATGGCTGTACACGGTGGTAAGTTAATGGAACTTGCCAGGGAGAAACATTGTGATATTCGCTACGAAGCTAGTGTAGCAGGGGGTATCCCTATTATCGGTTCCCTTACAAATGGGCTTGCTTCAGACCGCATCAATAAAATGATGGGGATTGTGAATGGAACAACGAACTACATCTTAACGAAAATGGTTGACGAGAAGCGCACGTTCGATGACGTTTTGAAAGAAGCTCAGGATCTTGGATTCGCGGAAGCAGACCCCACTTCAGATGTAGACGGATTAGATGCTGCGCGTAAGATCAGTCTTTTATCAACGCTCGCATTTAAAATGCAAACGGTTCTCGATGATGTTGAAGTGAGCGGTATCCGTGGTATTTCTTCTGAAGATCTTGCATACGCAGGCCAACTTGGCTATACGATGAAGCTATTAGGTATTGCAAGCCGTGAGAATGGAAAGGTAGAAATGAGTGTGCAGCCAACACTTGTTCCAAATGCCCATCCTCTTGCGGGTATTAAAGATGAATATAACGCCGTATATGTTTACGGGGACGCTGTTGGAGAGACGATGTTCTATGGACCCGGTGCTGGTAAACTGCCAACTGCAACAGCTGTAGTCTCTGATTTAATGGATGTCGTGAAAAACGTTCGCCTTGGTGTAACGGGTGAGTCATCTGTTTCTCCGCATTATGAGAAGCAAATGAAAACAAAGGATGAGATCTTCTCGAAATTCTTTGTTCGTTTAGAAGGGGAAGATGAAGCTGGTACATTCCTTGCCATTACACAAGAATTTGCGAAAAGTGGTGTTTCCTTAGATAAAATTTTGCAAATGCCTGTAGAAGGACATGACGCAGCTGACATTATTTTAATTACACATAATGCGAGTCGATTCCAAATGGATGCCATACTACATGCCTTAGAAGAAATCGATGCAGTTCGATCTATCCATAGCGTATATCGAGTTGAAGGAGAGGGGAATTAACCATGGCTTGGAAAGGACTTCTATCACATTATGAATCTCTATTACCTGTAACAGAAGAAACACCAAAGCTTACGTTACTAGAGGGGAATACCCCTTTACTTCCACTTGAAAAGCTGTCAAAAGAATATGGCATTGAGGCCTATGTGAAGATTGAAGGCGCCAATCCTACTGGTTCTTTTAAAGATCGTGGCATGGTTATGGCCATGGCAAAAGCTGTTGAAGAAGGAGCTGAAGCTGTTATCTGTGCCTCAACAGGAAACACGTCAGCAGCGGCGGCTGCCTACGCAGCGCGGGCAGGGTTACGTTGTATCATCGTCATCCCAGACGGCAAGATTGCTCAAGGAAAACTTGCTCAAGCCGTGATGTATGGGGCTGAAGTGTATGCGATTGAAGGGAATTTCGACGAAGCTTTGAAAATCGTAAAGCACCTGGCTGAAACAGATAACTTCACACTGGTGAACTCGATTAATCCATACCGTATTGAAGGACAAAAGACAGCCGCTTTTGAAGTGTGTGATATGTTAGGTAAGGCGCCTGACCATCTGCTTATTCCAGTCGGCAACGCTGGTAATATTACAGCGTATTGGAAAGGGTTCAAGGAGTACCATGAAGCCTATCATACAGGTTTACCGAACATGCGAGGTTTTGAAGCGAGTGGCTCTGCAGCCATTGTTCGCGGGGAGGTCATTGAACAGCCAGAAACCCTTGCCACAGCTATTCGAATCGGAAATCCTGCAAGCTGGGGTCAGGCATTACAGGCAACGAGTGAATCCAAAGGTGCCATAGGCGAGGTTACGGATGAAGAAATCGTAGAAGCTTATCAATGGTTAGCTGAGAACGAAGGGGTATTTGCTGAACCGGCTTCCTGTGCCTCCATCGCTGGATTATTTAAGTCGCTGAAACAAGGGGACGTTGAAAAAGGTTCACAAGTCGTCTGCGTGCTAACTGGGAATGGACTGAAGGACCCGACAACCGCAATCGAGAAAAGTACCATACAACCAATCGTTCTTCCAAACGATCTTGGGAAAGTGACGGATGCTATCCAAAACGGAGTGTTATCATGATACACATTCGCGTGCCGGCCAGTAGTGCCAATTTAGGGCCTGGCTTTGACTCCATTGGCGTTGCTTTAAACTTGTACCTTGAAGTAAAAGCAGAGCCTTCAAAAGCGTGGTATTTTGAAGCAACTTCTGAGTTTGTTAAAGGGATGCCTGAAGGTCAGGAAAACGTCATCTATCAAGCGGCTCAATTTGTGGCTATGAAACGAGGGTTTGAACACTTGCCCCCTCATAAGGTTGAAGTAGCAAGTGAAATCCCTGTAGCCAGAGGGCTTGGTAGTAGTGCCTCTGCGATTGTGGCGGGGATTGAATTAGCTGATCATATACTAGATCTACATCTTTCTGAAACAGAAAAGATTTCGTACGCTTCTCAGATAGAAGGGCACCCGGATAACGTTGTGCCCTCTGTCACAGGGAGCGGGGTTATCGCCTATCAGGACGGAGTTGATGTCAGTTGGACGACTGTTCCGTTTCAAAATGTATGCTTTTTAGCTGCCATTCCGGCATATGATCTGAAAACAAGTAAAGCGAGAGATGCTCTGCCATCCAAACTTTCGTATAAAGAAGCTGTTGAAGGAAGTGCTGTCGCTAATGTTCTTGTCGCTGCTTTAGCGAAGGGGGACTGGGCACTTGCTGGGAAAATGATGGAGAAAGATCGCTATCATCAGCCATATCGTGGAGCGTTAATGCCACATTATGACGAACTGCGAAACTACTTAAATCGTCAAGGTGTTTACGGTACGTTTATGAGTGGAGCAGGGCCAACGATTATGAGTCTGATTCCAACTGATCAGGGGGCATTCATTACAGAAACCTCTAAAAGAGATTATCCAACGTTTGAATGGAAGCGGCTCTCTGTCGATTATAGCGGTTCCGTAGTAACGAAAGAAGAGATTGAGACCACATCATAAACAGGGTGCTCCGATTATTGGAGCACCTTTTTTCATGAAAAGGTTTTGAATGGGTCTAAGGATGGGGATACTAGAAAGGAATTGTGTTTTTGTTTAATTTTGTTTAGAATAGTAGCAGGTACTAATAACAAGTGATAACTATAGACACATTTTCTCCGAGGAGGACGAAAGAATGAATATGTCATTACAAGGTCGTACATATGTTGTGATGGGAGTGGCAAACAAGCGAAGCATCGCCTGGGGTATTGCTCAATCACTACACAATGCAGGAGCACGCTTGATTTTCACATACGCCGCAGAGCGTTTTGAGAAATCAGTACGTGACCTGGCTGCCACATTAGAAGGTGGAGAAGAATCTCTTTTCTATCAGTGTGATGTAACAGATGATGAGAACATTATGGAAACGTTCCAACAGATTCAAAACGATGTTGGTGTCATCCACGGATTAGCACACTGCATCGCTTTTGCAAACAAAGAGGAACTAAAAGGTGACTTCTTAAATACAAGCCGTGATGGCTTCTTGACAGCTCACAATATCAGCTCTTACTCCTTAACAGCTGTATCCCGTGCTGTACAACCCCTTATGTCAGAAGGTGGCGGGATTGTAACCTTAACCTACCTAGGCGGCGAGCGCGTTGTACCGAACTACAACGTTATGGGTGTTGCTAAAGCAAGCCTTGATGCAAGCGTGAAATACCTTGCTGAAAGTCTTGGTAAACACGGCATTCGCGTTAACGCGATTTCTGCTGGACCAATTCGTACGCTATCTGCTAAAGGTGTAGGCGACTTCAATTCGATCCTAAAAGACATTGAAGATCGCGCGCCACTACGTCGTCCAACGACTCAAGAAGAAGTTGGCGACACAGCTTACTTCCTACTAAGTGACTTCTCCCGTGGTGTAACAGGCGAGATGATCCACGTAGACTCTGGTTTCCACATTATCGGACGCTAAACTGTTTTTTAAGCCCAAGGCTCTGCCTTGGGCTTTTTTGTGTATTTGGGAGAGCTTACGAAAGCAGGCCGAGGAGTTCCTGAAACAAACATGAATTTACTAAAACAGTGAAGAACTTACGAAAAAGAGCACAGCAGGTATTGATTCTAAAACGGCTCATCAAATATCCCTTCCCATACAAAAAATGGGTCTTAAAAACTAGGCACATCCCCCATGTCTTTTGCATAGGCTATAGTGTAGATTAATGATTATATAGGGGGAGTGTGTATATATGGCTAAGAAGAAAAAGGAACGTGTGAAGCAACCGATGTTGTATATTACACAGCCTGATTTCGAGAAGGCATCGCCGAATATGCAGTCTGTGTATCGTACGGAGAGGAAGCCATTAACAAAGAAAAGGGAAGACGCACAAGAATCAGAGAAGCAACTTGAGGCGAAAGCAGAAGCAGGAGAAACAGAAAATGCGACTAACTCAAATGAGACCCCTACTCATGAGAGAACGAAGCGGGGGCCACAGCGTCGTAGACGTTATTCGCTGGGGCTCGGGGAACCTGATCAATCTAGACCAGCAGGGTATGATCCATTTTTAGGTCGTCCGGATCCATTTAAAGTAGCTAATGAAGACCATGTCAAGAGGCAGCAAGAAAACGAGATTGATCTTCAAGAGCCTCAGAATGATCAGGAGTCAGGATGGGCATCGCCAGACGAAGTGGAAGAAAAACTAGCTAAGCAGTTAGATGATTTCTCAGAACCCGAATCACACAATGGAGACACTCAACCTATGGAAACAAATGAACGCGAGGAGAAGCGGCGCGTTTCCTTTACGAACAGGAATCGTCGTAGCAGGTTTAAAGATATGAGTCTAGAAGATAAAGTCGATTACTTCGTCCATTTGCCTTCACAAGTTCCGAGAATGAAGTGCGAAGTCATTACAGAAGAAGAACGTTTTAAGGGATGGATTGAGGATTACGATGAAGGAATTGTATATATGAAAATTCTTCAGAGGCCGTTCCGGGTAGAAGTTCCGTTTGATGACATACAGGATATTGTACTAAGAGGGTTTTAGAGGGCTGCGTATTGCAGCTCTTTTTTTATTGATATGTCGCTGACTTATTTAAACAAGATCTCCTGCTTCTCACACAAAAAGCCAGGCTCCTAAATAGGAACCTGGCTTTTGTTCACTACGCTCTTGCGTTGATCGCAGGAAGGCAAGTGATGTGACAGAAGCAGTTTAGGTCAACTGTGATGCAGATACCAGTTGCGCGTAGGTTACTTGTGTCTTGGTCACTAGGTGATTTGATGTGGCACTCTTCAGAAGAATGTGGTGTAACTAGTAGTTCAAGTAGTGCGCATTCGCAATCTTCGTCTACCTCTTTAACGCGGAAGATGAAGCTTTCACGAATCTTATCGATTTCATTGCGACGAGCGCCGAAACCTTTGAATGGTTTGCAATCTTTGCAATAAAGAATGACAGGTACCGTATCTTTATTTGTTCCACGGTCCCCCATTAATTCGTTTATTGACTCTTCGCAGCTGGAATTGCAATCATCTGTTACGTCGTTTTGTGCGTCAACAATCTCTTTAAGGATGTCGCATACACAACCTTCAGAAGCTGACTCGACTCTGTTTTTTCCACAACCCATGTGTCATTTCCCCTTTCTGGACGTTTTGACTTATTGTCTTTAATAGAATATGTCGCGAGCCTCCATGTGTGTGGGCAAAAGCCTGTATTTTTCTGAAAGGGTTGATGAAAAAATCCAAGGCGCTTTTCTTAAGAAACAAGGCGAAAGCCCAAACACACCCATTCATTCATACATAGGATACTAGCGAGTAAAGATTTATAAAGGAGTGGACCAACTGTGTCAGAGAAACGAAAAAAAGTCATCCATGTAGATGAAGTGATCATTAAAGCAGAAAACGTGGTTATTGAACCACAACGTCCTCATCGTAGAGATCGCCACGATGAAGATCGTTACGACCCATTCTTCGGCCCTCGTCGTGCGCAGCTTGAAAGCGAAACAGAAGAAGAGCATGTGGAGTTAGAAGAAGTAGAAGAAGTCCATGAAGAGGAAGAAGAAGGCGAAGATCGTCGTCCTCCGTTTTCTTGGATTTAACTTTTTAAAACGTCCTTTGCCTTTCTCAAGGCAGAGGGCTTTTTATTTTGGTATACAAATGGACAACCCTTATTTCATATACTTCATTAAAGGACGTGATGCATATGGGGTTAACGTGGATGGAATTAGTCATTCTCGTACTAGCCAGTTTTCGGGTTACAAGATTGCTTGTTTATGACACGATTACAGATTGGATCAGGAAGCCATTTCATAAGGAAGTCGAACAAGTAAACGAGAATGGAGAGGCTGAGATTTTTATTGAAGTGAAAGGAAAAGGATTACAAAGGTTTGTTGGCGAATTACTTAGTTGTCACTGGTGTACAGGTGTCTGGGTATCTGCCCTCGTGTACGGCACTTTTTTATTTTTTCCTATACTGATTCCTTTGTGGATACTATTTGCCATAAGTGGCGGAGCGGCCCTGTTATTTAAACTTTTTGACTAGATAGAGGTACTTACCCATACGAATGAATCGCTTCTTTCATACAATGAAGACGAGGGCATAGTTTATCTGAAAGGGTGGTGGAGAAGTTGAAGATTAAAAAAACAGCTTCACAAAATGCCTCATTGAAACCAAAACCCGTACCCCCGAAGAAAAAGAAAGGCTGCGGTTGTGGAAAGAAGAAGTCGAAATAAATGCCTAGAATTCGAATTTTTGAACCTCGTTGGATGAAACCTTTCCACGATCTTAATAAGCATATGGATCTAAAGGAGTCGTGGTTTCAGTTTCCAGAGAAGAAAAAAACAAAATTCGATCAACAATTCCAGTCTTTTCATACATCACATGACGAATGGCATAAATCGTTTCAAGAAGGAATAAGTGAGATTGAAAAGGCGATGAACGAATTAGAGAAGAAGATGGAAGGCTAGGTCTCTGGAAAGGGACCTTTTTTATATCTTTCTTTCTTACAACTTAGTAATCATGAAATATCGCAATCAGGACAATGCTTCCACGAGCTTGTATTTCCCGAACCACCTTGCCATATATGGGGATAACGGAATCATACCATATTTGGAAATCCCGCAACTCTTACCACCCTGAAGATGCAGGGCCGTTCCCCAGACACCCCCTAACTCTCACAAACGTGACGGCCCTATTCATAAATGGAAACAACTAGTTAAACAGGCATATTATATGGAAGAAACGGGTAGAGTAACGTAAGGATCTAAAAAGGAGTGATAGGAAATGGGATACATTTTACCAATACCGCACTACCAATATAGCGATTATCGTGAGCGAGTCGAACGCACGAAGCGTGATCCATTCCCGATTGAACGCGTCTTTAAATTAGATTTAGAGCAACAATTAGATAATCCAGAACCAAGAGAAGAGGACCGAAAAGATTACCAGTTTTATAATGAACAAATCACAAAGCAGCATAAGCCTGATTTATATGCGCCCTCTTCTGTACATGTGGGGAAGTCGCACAGAATTTACTCTGATTTAACAGGAATTGGGCGGCATTTTAACGAAAGTATTTAGAAATGCCGAAGGAGTCGAAATTATGCAGCTGATTCAAATCAATTCAAACTGCTATTATTTTAGCGGATCTGTCAACATAGGATACATCTATCAAGGGGAGTCAGGAATGATTGTGGATGCTGGTATTGACTCCCAAACGATGAAGAAAGTGTTAAAGAAACTGGATCACGAAGAGCTACCTGTAACGCACCTATTTATTACCCATGCGCACTCCGATCATTATGGAGGAGGGTCGTATTTGCAACAGGACAGGGCCATTTATACGTTTGCTCCTTATTATGAAGAAGCCATTCTGCGTAATCCCTCTCTTGAACCTTTATACTTATTTGGAGGGAATGATCCTCTGCCAGAACTGCGAAATAAATTTTTAGAGGGAAACTCCATTTTTGTAGATGAGGTATTACAAGAAGGTGTTTATGAGCGAGATGGTTTTAATTTTACAACGTATTTGCTCCCGGGGCATAGCTATTATCAGCTTGGTATTAAGATTTATGATTGTTTATATGCAGGAGACGCTTACTTTAGCGAAGAGCAACTGCATAAGCATAAGATTCCCTTCCTAACGGATGCACACCTGGCTATTCAATCGTTGTACAAGCTTAAGGAGATACAGACACAAGGGGCCGTCCCTGGTCATGGGGAATATGAAGAAGATTTTCATGATACGGTTGATGCCAATATTGCTTATCATCACGAACTTATTCATATGTTATGGGCTTATATTGATTCTCGGAAGCTTGTCTCACATGAAGCACTTATTGCGTATATGTGTAATACGTATCAAGTGAAGGTAGATCAACTTCCGCAATGGCTGTTATTCCGGACAGCTGTGACGTCATACTTAATTGCTTTATTGAAACAAGATCAAGTTGACTACAAGATTGAAGATTATCGATGGGTCTTCTATACAAAAGGAGGAGAAGCTTAGTATGGGACAACATACAATGCTTCTCCTTCTTTATATTCTGCATACATTAATTCTTTAGGTGACTGAATGTTTTGCTTTTGTATTTCTTGATTTAACCATTCCTCTGTCAAACCGGCTTCCTTAAGGTTATCCCATAATATTTCGCCGTCGCTAACGAGTGTTCGTGGCAAGTATACGCTCTGTGGTTTTAAATTGAGATCTCCGCGACTTGGGGATTGGTCAAGGGATTTCTTTAATACGGACACTGTTCCATCTGTTTCAAGTATAGCGTATTCCACTTCTTGTATGGAGAATACATCTTTTGAGCGTAGCAAATGTTGTAGCTGATTAATATCTAGCTTTCCTTTGTTCATAAGCTCTTTCTGAATTTTTCCTTCATATATAATAATCGTAGGTCGCCCTTCGAGCAACGAGCGCGAACTTTTGAATTTCTCTGTGATCCATTCTGTCACGTAAATGAGAATCCCCCAGCAGAGTACAGCGAAGAGGACTTCAGATATGCCGACCTCTTTATCGTAAAGAGCGTTTCCTACTAGCTCTCCGAGAACAAGTGCAGCGATGAAATCGAAAGCAGTAATTTGGGTAATCTGAGATTTTCCTAGAACCTTAGTTAAGACAAATAAGCACAAGAAACCGATGACGGTTTCAATTAGTATGGAACTATACATCAATCTCCCCTCATCCTTTCTTTATTCCTCTAACCATTTTTGCCAAAAGAGGAGGAGGGTATACAAAGAACTTGACTCCCGTTAAGATGGACTTGTACACGTATAAGAGGAGAGAGGCCTCATTGATATCTAAATTATTCTTGATCATTAGCATGGCAGCACTCGCCCTTTATGCTTGGACGGGTAACCAATTGGTGGATGAGGATGTGTTACTCACCCTTGCAATTGGTGGGTTTATAGCTTCCATCTTACTTACCTTCCTTATTAAGATAGGGAAGTTTCTGCTTACGGTAACGGTTATGTTAGTACTCGGCGTGCTCGTTTTTCAGTATGTACTGCCTGCACTTTAAAGGAACGAAAAAAAGCTCAAGAAGGGTTTACCCTTTTTGAGCTTTTTTGCATGCTAGACTTTTATAACTCTTTAATCATAGTAACGTGGGGGATACCAGCGTCCATAAATTCCTCTGAAACCACTTTGTACCCAAGGGATTCATAGAACCCAAGTGCTTGAGTTTGTGCATTTAGCTTACTCTTTTGGTACCCCTCGTCTTTCGCGTGACCTTCCATGTGAAGAATCATCTGTTTGCCAAGTCCTTGTCCTCTAGAAGATTTGACCATACAAATGCGCTCAAGTTTGGCATACTCATCGACAAAGCGTAGGCGACTTGCCGATATGGGGTGCCCTTCTTCGTATCCAACGAAGTGAGTTGCTACTTCATCAAATTGATCCATTTCCTCTTCCATAGACACGTTTTGCTCTTCAACGAAGACAATCTTTCGGACAGAATAGGCGTCTTCTAACTGCTGATCGGTCGTAACTTGTTCAATTTTCATGTGTGACTTATCCTTTCCCGAGGCGGAACGTCTCATAAACGGTCCAAGATCCATTTTCTAACTGATAGAGCAACTGGAAGCGATCAATTGTCTCTTCAAATTCATGACTAATCATACGTAAGCTCCCGTACACATCAGAATGTTCATCATCTGAAAGCTTCTGGGCAATCGTGATGTGAGGGACAAAGGAAAACGTCTGTCCATTTGGGATATCGCTTTGATGTAACTTCTGATGAAGATCCATTAGCCCCTCAGCCGGTTCTACCTTCATATAGATGGTGTTTGTTACCGGTGAGAAGGTACTTAATTTGTTGATCATCAGAGAAAAAGGTTGTGTTTCTTTTGCTACCTTCGAGAGTTCCTGTACCACTTCTTCGATATGATCTTCGTCTGCTTCGAAAGCTTCTTTCAATGTAACGTGTGGTGGAATTAACGCATAGTGTGGGTCGTAACGTTTTCTGTAAGAATTTGCAATGTCTTGAATTTGCTTGGATGGAAATAAAGCGATACCGTACTTCATGATTGAACCTCCTATTTCATATTAAATAAAAAAGATGAATGGTTTCATCCTGATAGAATGATCGTGTCATTCATTATATCAAATTTTCTGAAATTATTCTTGAGGTAGTTTAAGGATTTTCGCTTCCGAACATAGTAGGGAGCGCTCGTTTTAAATCTTTCTGCCAATACTTCCAGGTATGGTCGCCATCAAGTTCATAATAGGTGTACGAATGGCAATTCTTTTCTAAAATGTCACGAAGCTTCCGATTTGGTGTAAGGAAGTCTTGAACTTTCCCATCTGTTGTGGAAACATCGGTCTCCTGTGTTCCAATCGTATGATAGATTTCCATAGTTGATAAGGCCTTATGATCCTGTGCCTCTTCTAGAACTGTTTCATCAACATAAGGGGACTGCATAATTACTTTCCCGAACGTGTGGGGATATTTGAGTGCTGTCATGAGTGCCATCGTGCCACCTAATGAATCTCCCATAAGAGCGCGACAGCCACCCATGTGATATGTAGGAAGTTCTTCATCTAATAAGGGTACGACTTCCATCGCAAGAAACTTCATATAAGATGTGAATTTCTTGCCCTCTGGATGATACTTGTTGCGGCGATCATACTTATCGTTGTAATGGATGCCAACGAAAATCGTGTTCTCGATTGTTTGGTCACCGTGGAACCGATCACTCAATGTGGCGACTCTGCCAAGCTGCATATAATCATCTCCGTCTTGCATTATACAAATGTTGTATTTGTATAATGGAGAGAACGTTTCTGGTTTGTAGATCTTTACAGTTAATGTTTCATTCAAATATTGGCTATCAATCGTTTGTTCTGTCATGGTTCCATTTCTACCCATTTTAACACCTCCTATAATGATGAAAGAGGAAACTATCCTCATCAATTCCCTCGTGTGGGAAGAAATAAACAACAATGCATTAAGTGTATCATATTTGTTGAAAAAATCGGATTTATTGAATTGACATCGGGGAAAAGAAGAGAATGGACCAATCATCACCGGGACTAAAGACTTATTTTGACTAATGGAAGAAAACACTATTTCGAAATACAGCAAAAAAGATGGTATAATGATGTAAGGAAAGCTAACTTATAACGTAAAGAACGTAATTCTTTACATAAATTATTGTCAAAAAATTAATGATTGTCTTTCCAATCAAATACTGCTAAAATACAGTTAGCAAATTATAATCATTTTTAGGGGGTAAATAAAAATGACAAAGAAAAGAAGTTTATTAGCTTTCATCCTTATGTTAGCGCTTTCTATGGTGCTCGCTGCTTGTGGTGGCGGGAGTGCTGACGGAGGCGACTCTGGTGACGAAGGTAGTGAAGGTGACGATGGTGGTAAGAAGTTCATTTCCTTACTAACTGGTGGGACAACTGGTACATACTACCCGCTAGGTGGTACGTTCGCAAATGTTATGAATGAAAATATTGATGGCGTAGAAGTTTCTGCTCAATCAGCTGGTGCTTCAGTTGAAAACATGAAGTCCTTGTCTAAAGGTGATGCAGAGTTAGCTTTTGTTCAAACAGATATCGCAGCTTATGCGGCTGAAGGAAAGCTAATGTTTGAAGACAATCAAGTAGATAACGTTCAAGCAATCGGAACGCTTTATCCTGAAACGATTCAAATCGTTACGACGAAAGGTTCTGGTATTGAATCAGTAGAAGATCTAAAAGGGAAAACTGTTTCAATCGGTGCTCTTGGTTCTGGTACAGCAGCAAATGCTGAGAACATTCTAGATATTCATGGAATTTCTCTAGAGGATATTAAGAAACGTGACCTTGCATTCGGTGAATCTACAAGCGGGATCCAAGATGGTTCAATCGATGCTGCCTTCATTACTTCTGGGACACCAACAGGAGCAGTTGAAAGCTTAGCGGCTACAGCAGACGTTAAGATTGTACCTGTTGCAGAAGATAAGATTGAAGAGTTAATTAGTGAGTATCCGTACTACGCTAAGGACGAAATTAAAGCAGAAACATACAGCAAAGTAGACGAAGCTGTTACAACAGTAGCTGTTCAAGCGATGCTTGTTGCTTCTAAAGATCTAAGTGAAGATGTTGTATATGATATGACGAAAGCATTATTCGAAAATACAGATGCTATTTCTCATGCTAAAGGTGAATTCATCACAGCTGAAAGTGCTCTAGATGGTGTTGGAATTGACGTTCATCCAGGTGCTCAGAAGTACTTTGATGAAAAAGGTGTTAGCAAGTAAGTAACCATAGTCACCACTGAGATAAGATAGACCGGCTTGCTCGGTCTATCTTTCTTCATGAAAAGAAGGGATAGACTTGAAGATTCGACGTTTTCAACTCGTAGTAGGCATTTCCCTCATCGCGGTTGCGGCACTAGCCGTTCTTATCTTTTATCCAAACCGCACGGTTATCACCTTCCAACATATAAAATCGGGAGAAGAGTTAGCTTATCTTCCGATTCATCAGAACAAACACTTTCAGATCAGATACATTCATTCTGTTCACCTTTCAGAGGTAATTGAAGAATTTGAGCTTCAAGACGACCATTCGATTCAACCAAAAAAGCTCATTTATGAAGATACGGCTATTGGCATGCCTTCAAATGCCTATGGGGAAGATACGTTTGAAATGAAAGACGAAAAGTATATCATCACTAAGGGTCCAAACACTGAAACATTACCTTCTATCAATTTGTCTGTTGGGCAAGTCCGATCGGAGCATACAATTGTATACGCTGGAGAATCGTACTTATTGAAGGAGTTTGTGGGTGCCGGGACGAGTATAAAGATCGAAGCCCGTGACATGAGTATTTGGCAGATGTGGAAAGGAGTGAAGATGAGTGAGTGATAACAACAACCAAGATCATACACTCTCAAAAGAAGACCAGGACGCGCTTGTAAAGAAATACGATGTTGAATCAAGCGTCCGAGATTTATCAGGATTTGTAGGAAAATTTGTATTTTTTAGCTTGTTAGCTTTTTCTCTTTATCAAGTTTATTTTACTGTCATCTATCAAATACCAGCACAAATGCATCGATCGATCCACTTAGGATTTGCGTTAATGCTTATCTTCTTGCTGTTCCCGGCAAGAAAGAAGAACTTAGAACGAGGAAAGCTTGGTTGGTATGATTATGTATTAGCTATATTGAGTGTTGGAATGGGAGCCTATTGGCCTCTTAATTATGACCAAATTATTGCTCGTGCCGGGGAAATGACCCAAATTGACTTCTATGTAGGCGGCCTTGCGATTTTGCTTGTTCTTGAAGCGACAAGACGTGCTGTGGGACTTCCGATTACGATAATCGCAAGTTTATTCCTTGCTTACGCGTATTGGGGACGTCAGATGCCTGATTTCCTAATTCACCGCGGGCTGGATGTAGATACAATCGTACAAACGATGTTCTTTACAACAGAAGGAATTTTTGGAACACCGCTTGCGGTATCATCCACTTTTATCTTCTTATTCTTACTATTTGGTGCCTTCCTTGTGAAAACAGGCGTAGGTCAATACTTTAATGACTTGGCAGTAGCCTTGGCGGGTAAACGTACAGGTGGTCCGGCGAAGGTAGCGATCTTCTCTAGTGCTCTTCAAGGAACAATTAGCGGAAGTTCTGTTGCGAACGTTGTAACGTCAGGTTCTTTTACAATTCCGATGATGAAACGTCTCGGTTATCGTAAGGAGTTCTCTGGTGCTGTTGAGGCAGCGGCTTCAACAGGTGGGCAGCTTATGCCGCCAATTATGGGTGCAGCAGCTTTCTTAATGATTGAGTTTATCGGAATTGATTACTGGTCTATTGCGAAAGCAGCAGCCATTCCAGCTGTCCTTTACTTTACAGGAATCTGGATTATGACACACTTTGAGGCAAAGCGTATTGGACTTCGTGGCCTTGAAGATGAAGAGATTCCAGATAAGAAAGAAGTTCTGAAGAAGATTTATCTTCTTCTTCCGATTGTAGCGATTGTCTTCTTCTTAGCTTCTGGTTTAAGTATTATTTTATCTGCTCTTTATGGAATCTTTACAACGATATTAGTTGGTCTATTGCGAGAAGAGAAGTTCCGCAAGATCTATCCAATTGCCTTTGTAGGTGGTGGAATTGCTTATATCATTTATAAAGCGGTCGTAAACGGGGGACTTGCAGACGGATGGTTTGTTGGCGGTCTTATTGCGGGTACGATTGCTACGATTGTAGTGAGTTACTTCTTTGACGGAAACTTTGCTGATACAATTGATGCCCTTGTGCAAGGTGCTAGAACAGCCCTTGGCGTTGTAGCGGCTACAGCTGCTGCGGGTATGATTGTAGGAGTCGTAACGAAAACAGGTCTTGGCCTGAAATTGGCGAACAGCTTAGTATCGTTAGCAAACGAGCAAATTCTATTAACCTTGTTCTTTACTATGGTAGCAGCAATTATATTAGGAATGGGTTCTCCGACCACGGCGAACTACGTTATCACCTCAACGATTGCAGCGCCGGCGATTATTGCGTTAGGTGTTATGGAATTACCAGCTCACTTGTTTGTATTCTACTTTGGTATTATTGCAGACATCACACCTCCAGTTGCACTTGCAGCCTTTGCAGCATCCGGGGTGTCAGGGGGCGAACCGATACGAACGGGGGTCAACGCGGCAAAGCTTGCCATTGCGGCCTTTATTATTCCGTATATGTTTGTCCTGCAACCTGAACTATTGATGATCGACGCCACGTTCTGGGGTCTGATCTGGATCTTGTTCACAGCGATTGCTGGTATGATTGCAATCGGTGCAGGTATGATTGGATATTGGTTCCGTAAAGTGTATTGGGTAGAGCGGGTTCTTGCTGTTGGTGGCGGACTTGCACTCATCTATCCAGGAGGCTTCTCGGATACGATTGGACTTGTGGTTTTCGGCGCTCTCTTAGGAGCTCAATTCTTAATTAAGCGCGAGCTAATTGGGAAACCAATGCCACAAAGAAGTCGTGCCTAATTGAATAGTTAGACACCTTAAGGGGCGAAATCATTTAATGATTTCGCTCTTTTTTTGTGAGATTAACTTAGGTTTATATCTATTGGTCTCCCTATAAAAATACATAATTTATTCTTAAGAAGCATGTAAAGATTTGTGACTATTGACCGATATAAAAACTATATATATGAAAGGGTTTACATGTGCGGTTTAGTTCTAATTAGGGGTGGTTGAGGGTGTTTAAATGGAGAAATATGAGTATTGGCCGAAAATATATGTCCGCTTTTTTAGCAAGTGTAGTCTTGTTTATTATTTCAGGCGTGATCATTTTACAAGAGATGCAACAGGCTCAAGAAAACGTGTCAGCCATTGAGAGAAGGGGAGATCGGGCGCTTGCTATTGCCGAGATGGGATCCTTGATCCGTTCAATGGATATTAGTGTTACAGATTATCTTGACTTGCCAAACGGAGAGTCTTTAGAAGAATTTGAAGCAAGTCGTAAAAAATTTGATGCGTTAAAAGAAGAAGTGAAGCCTAAGATGGGGACGCTTTTTCAAGAAAAATTATTTGAACGAATAGTTGAAAACCAAAAAGATATGGGAGAACGCTTAGTTAATGAAATAGTTCCCGCAGTTGAAGCGGGGGAATTGAATGTGGCGAATCGGTCGAGAAGGTATGTAAGTAATTCTCGGTTATCTGCTATTGAATCCATTGTGCAACTAGAAGAGGTTGTGAATGAGGAACGGGCGCAGGCAATGAAGAGTACTAAAGAGAATTTAGCTCGCAGTGTAATTGTCTTATTTGCATCGATTTTTGGAGCGGGTGTTCTTGGGACTGTTCTCATTTCACTTGTGAATAGAAAAATTCGTAGAGGATTGACCAGGGTCGTTCAAACAGCAGACGAAATATCAGAAGGTAACTTAAATGTGCAAGACCTTTCCTTTAAACGAAATGATGAGGTAGGAAAACTTGCAACTTCAGTAAATAACATGAAGCATCATTTGCGTCACGTCATTCAAAACGTTACGAGCGCCACAGATTCCGTCTCGAATAAGAGCGATGAATTGCAACAAGCATCGAATGAAGTTCAAGAAGGAAGTAAGCAAATCGCTTCTACGATGCAGGACCTTTCTTACGGTTCAGAAACGCAAGCCCATAGCTCTCAGGCGTTAGCGGAGATGACAGAATCCTTTACTGCGAAAGTGCAAGAGGCAAGCGCCAGCGCTGAAGTGATATCCTCTACCTCAGGAGAAGTTCTCTCAATGACCGAAAGTGGCGCGCGTTTAATGAAAGAGTCCGTCGATCAAATGGGAAGGATTGATGCGATCGTCAAAAGCTCTGTAGAAAAGGTGCGGGGGCTAGATGCCCAATCTAAAGAAATCTCTGAATTGGTACGCGTTATTAGAGACATTGCAGATCAAACCAATCTTCTCTCGTTAAACGCAGCTATTGAAGCGGCAAGGGCTGGTGAGCATGGTAAAGGATTTGCCGTGGTGGCTGATGAAGTACGAAAGCTATCAGACCAAGTTTCTCAATCAGTCAAAGATATTACAACGATTGTTACAAGCATTCAAACAGAGTCAGGATCAGTAGTAACCTCTTTAGAGAAAGGGTACAAGCAAGTTGGGGAAGGATCGAAACAAATTGAAGTCACAGGTGAAACGTTCGATACTATTAACGCTTGGGTATCTGATATGGTTATGAAAATTCAGGGCATATCTGGAAACATGAGGGATATAGCTAACCAAAACAATCAAATGAACGAGTCGATTGAGGGAATCGCCTCGGTGTCAGAAGAAGCTGCAGCAGGTGTCGAACAAGCAGCTGCCTCTTCACAACAATCAAGCAGTGCAATGGAAGAAGTGTCTAGAAGTGCTAGTGAATTGGCTAACTTAGCAGAGGGCTTGTCTGAGGAAATTAGGAAGTTTAGGTTGTGAGAACACATCTGGTTTGAAAATCTACGAGTTCATTAGTTAATAACTCACTAAAAAAATCGTCTACTTAGACGATTTTTTCTTTTGAGAAAAGATTACAATGATTTAAGCCAAATTAGATATTGTTTCGTCTAATGAGTGTAAAACCATAAACAAGGAGAGGGGGATAACAATTATTCGCTTAGTGAAAAAAGCTCAAAAAGGTAATGAAACAGCTTTTGTTGAACTCTTTAGTCAGTATCAAGAAGACATATACCGGATTTCTTATACTTATGTGAAGAACCAAAATGATGCTTTGGATGTGGTGCAAGAGGTAGCGTATCGTTCGTTTAAGAAAATGGACACTTTAAAGCATCCTGAATATTTCAAGACATGGCTAATCAAAATGGCTATTTCATGTTCAATTGACCTTATACGAAAAAATAAAAAAGTCATTACGATAGACACAAGCTATGAAAACTATTTAGTGACTGAGGATCAAGATACAGCTTTATCAATCACCCTGCATGAATTACTAGATAAGTTAAATGAAGAGGAAAAAAGTATTATTATTTTAAAATTTTATCAAGGTTATACCTTTAAGGAAATTGCAGGTATATTGGAGATTCCTTTAGGGACAGCAAAATCTAATATGTATAGGGCTTTGCAGAAACTACGAAATGATTTAGGGGAGGTTGGTAGGTGTGAATAACATTCGTGAGGAATTTGAAAAAATAGAGATACCTGATGAACTAAACAGCAGGGTTGCTTCAGGAGTTCAGCAAGCTAAGAGGGAGAAGAAAAGAAAAAGTAAATATCCGAGCTGGGTTTTGGGGGCAGTGGCTTCCATTATGATTGTTGGGATAGGTTCCACAATGGGTGGTCCATATATTGTGGATGCGGCAGAGTCTTTGTTTAACCAGCTTTTTGGTTCCAAAGAAAAATTAGAGGAAGCATATCCGGACGAAAGTTCTGGAGAGATTAGCTTTATGGAACAACACTTAGCATTCGCAGAAAAGAATTTAACTGGAGAAGAGTTCACCAAAATAAGTGACTTATATAAAGAACAGGCTGAGATCTGGAGGGAAGTACGAGCGGAGGATAGGAGTCCGGATGTAGAAGAAGCCGCTAGGTTACACGAAATTAAAGAATTACAGTTTTCTTATGAAAATCAATTTGCGTTGAAGGAGGCTCAGCACTTCTCTAGTTACACAGTTACCCAACCAACATATGTTCCAAAAGGGTATCAACAAACCGGGGAAACCTTCTTTATTCAAGGAGAAGGAGATGAACCAGTGGTTACTTTCGATTATAAAAAGGGGGATGTTGGATATACGATATATCAACAGGAAATTAACCAAATAGATGATTTCGAGTATATTTGGGGTAATTTCGAAAATACAAAGTCCTATTCTTTAAGCGGGTATGAAGCTATCTTTAAATTCTCAGAGGGAAATAAGGAAATCGGGTTGAGGGTGAAGGTTCCGGATGAGGGATATAAAATCACATTATTAGCTGACAAATTATCAAAAGAAGAAGCGGAAAAGGTAATCCTGTCTATGCTTGAGTAGGAAAATGAGCTTCCAAATGAGAAGTAAAGGCTTGAACGGTAAACAGCAAAGTACACTAAAGAAATCCTGCTCTTGTATATGATTGCAAAAAGATAGAAGCTCAAGGTATAGTAGGTACGTTGAGCTTCTTTTAGTATTTTACGAATAGATTGCAAACAATGCTGCTCGGCGCTCAGTTATTCCTTCCTACCTAATGAAGCATTCGATGAAGTGTCTCAACATGACCCCGATCCTCATCAATTACTTGTTCAATAAGTTCCTTTGTTTCTGGATCAAGTTCCCCTTTTACAATTTCCTCAGAAAGTTCAACAGCATAGTAACTCTCAGCCCGTGCGGCACTATCGATAATTTTATGGGTTTCATCTGGCATCATAAATTTACCGATAAATCCTTGGACGGACCCTATTAAGCCTTCATCGTCAACGGGTGTACCGTTGAGGTCCTGAATTCGTGTAGCTACTTGCTGAGCGTGTTGTTTATGATCTTGTTGGATTTTTTGAAATTCCTTTTTAATCATGGGGTCATCTAGTTTCTTTATATAATGTTCGTAGGCGTGTACTCCCATGTATTGCCCCTTTAAAAAGGTGTTTAGCGTCTTGATTACTTTACTTTCATTCATTTGGTTCCATCCTTTTTAGCATAGTTTCTCTTTAAGTAACTTTAGGTATGTATACGGTTTTCCTTCTGCTCAACATTTAGATCATAAAATTTCATATCATGTGATGCGGCTGGGGGGGGAGGAGTCCGGGGCAATAACAAACAAATAGATCCGCGAATAGCGCTTTTGAGTTGTCATACTCAAGAGCGCTATTTGTGGATCTTCTTTCTCATTAGAGATATTTTTGTGTGAATTACTTTCTGTTCTTTTTAACATCTTGTAAAGTTTCTCTTAAATTGTTTACCGAGAATTCTATCATTTTTTCGTAAATGTTTAAGATTAATTGTCCATAATTATCTCCTGGAACAGCCCATTTTCCATTAAGAGCTTCCCATGTAGTGGCTGAGCTTCTTGTAACCAAATGGAAACGAGGATCTTTTATAGGGTATTGATTTGGTAGTGGATTGGAGGAAGCGTAAGCATATAAATGCTGTATTTGAGCGAGTACGCCTTGTTCTGGATTTTCAAAGGTTGCCCCCGGGTTGTCTGAACTAGTTGCACCGATTCCACTGAAATTGTTTTGGTCTGGTTTCACTACCCCTGTAAAACGAAGGTAATCCGTTTCAAGCATAGCCTGAGCAAATGCGATGTCCCCCCGAATGCCGTAATATTCACCGTATAGGAGATAATACAAAGCGATTTCAGTAGCCTTAGGATTGACACTTTTGGCAAACTGGTTCATTTGTTCTGGAGATAGTAAGGTTCTACCTAAAATAGGAACTCCACCTACTTCAGGAACTTCAACTTCTGCTTGTGGTTTAGCGAGATAAGCATCATTAATCCCTGCTTTTTTCACTTGTTCTAATTGTTGTTCGGCATTTTCCTCTGTTGAAAAGGCTCCAGCTTGGACGCGGTAAAATTGGGTACCATTTATTAATGCCGTAGCCATGAACGCAGGGATTCCTTTTGATTTAAGGAAGGTTATCCGATCTTCTGCGTTATCTTTTGATTTGAATGAGCCGGCAATTACTTTGTACAATGGTGTATCTTTTGCTGGTTTTAGCTGAAGGTTAAAAGCCTTTGCCAGTCCTTTAACATGCCCTTTAGCTACCTTTTCACGCCATGATGCTTGTTTTATTAAGGCAGCATCTCCCTTGTTATCTACAAATCCATTTTCAGTTAACAGGGCAGGCATAGTGGATTCGCGTAAAACATGGAAGTTGGCCTTTTTTTGTCCACGATCTTTTAGTCCATTAGTTCTCATAATTTCTTCATGCATAATATCTTGATATCGAGCTGTAATGGAAGAATTAGATAAGGTGGTATAAATAAAGTCTTCATACCCATTTGCACTGCCATCAAGTGCGTTGCAATGAATGGATAAATAATAATCAGCATCCCAGGCGTTAGCCTCGTTGGTTCTCTCGGTTAAGCTTTTAGTACGATCATCAGTACGACTCATGCGGACTTCAACATCTTTATAATTACTTAATAAGATAGAACGGATTCTTAATGCTATGTCTAGATTAATATCTTTTTCCTCAATTCCATTCCCAACGCCACCAGGGTCTTTACCTCCATGACCTGGGTCTAGATAAAGCTTCATTTCATAACCTCCATTTCATAGAAAAGCTTGTGTTACATTCTTAAGATATGTTCAAATGAAAAAATTGATTGGGGTTGTATCACTAGTATGGCTTATATAGACTAATCTTTTAAAACTGCCTATCCTTTGATAGAAGCGGTAGGAGATATGAATTGCTTAGTGTATCTGAAGCGCATTCAATAAGCCGTTTTGCACTAAATGTGGTGGAATATTATGTTAAGATCAATACGTACACAGTCGAAAAGGAGTGGGGCAGTATGATCTTTGAAACAGAGCGTATACGATTCCGGAAGCTTGAGAAGGATGATATGGAATTACTTCATCGTTGGCAGAATGATACGACGGTTCATACAAATATGAGTACGTCGATTGATTTATATAGTATGGAAGACGTGGAGAAGTTCTATGAAAGAATGAAAGAATCAAGGAGTTACATCATCATAGAGAAAAATGGGGGCAAAGAAGTCGGGAGCATCACGCTCGTCAGAGAAAACAACCAACAACAAAACGCGGAATTCCTACTGATGATTGGAGAAAAGGATTATTGGGGCGAAGGCTACGGGAAAGAGGCCCTTTTATTATTCTTAAATTTTGTCTTTATGGAACTGAATTTACACAAAATCAGTCTTAAAGTATTCTCCTTTAATGAGAAAGCCAAGAGCATGTACGAGCGGATGGGCTTTAAAGTAGAGGGACAATTGCGCGAGGTCTTCTTCCGAAATGGAGAGTGGCAAGACATGTTTATTATGGGGATGCTTCAGAATGAATATAGGGCACTATACACATAACAGTCTTTGCACTTTCGTTTTATAGAACGGAGGTGCTTTTTCTTTATGGAAAATAGATGGATTGGTTGGATATTTATGCTAAACTAATGAGATACATCACGCTCCTTAGTGATACAATACGAGCGTGCCTGCAATGAAGATTAGAAATTCATTTCAACTACATAGGAGATGAAGGGTATGAGGGCAGATCGATTATCACCAATGAAAGCAGCGCAATTGTTTGTCGATGCATTTTTTCCACAATGTAGTGGGGCTTTGCTAGCTGGAAGCACGGTTCGAGGAGAGGCGACAGAGAAGTCAGATTTAGACATCGTCATATTTGATCAGAATCGTTGCTCCTCATATAGGGAGTCGCTTATCGCTTACGAGTGGCCTGTAGAGGTCTTTGTTCACAGTCTGGAATCTTACAAAGCGTTCTTTAAGAGTGATGTGGAACGAGCGCGTCCTTCTTTACCTCGTATGGTCTCAGAAGGAAAGATTATAAAGGGATGGGACGTTGTCATGCCGATAAAAGCCGAAGCGGATCATTTGCTGAATCGGGGACCACAGAAGTGGGCGAACGACACAATCCAGATGAAACGATATTTCCTTACCGATACGCTTGAAGATTTCATCGGAAGTGATAACAGGTCTGAAACGCTATGTATCACTTATACGCTGGCGGAACAGATTAGTGAATTTGTCTTGCGGACAAACAGAAGATGGGTGGGATCTTCTAAGTGGGTTATCCGGTCCTTGAAGGAGTATGACCCTGAGTTTGCGACGCGCTACAGTGATGCATTTGATCATTTTTATACATATGGAAGCAAGGACAGAATCGTTCACCTCACTGATGAAGTGTTAAAGCCTTATGGAGGACGGTTTTTTGATGGATTTTTGTTAGGGGAGAAATAGAGGAGGTCGAGTATGTTTTATCAGGAGTATCGTGAAGAAGGTGAGCATGAACGTCATTTTCCGATCCGTCATCGAAAGGCAGTACGGGCGGTAATCTGGGATTCCGGGAAAATCTTATTAGTCTATACCAAACAAGGCATCTATACGTTCCCTGGTGGAGGTGTAGAAGTGGGTGAGAGTGATGAGGATGGTGTCATTCGTGAAGTAGCTGAAGAGACGGGATATGTGAATAGTCTTGTACACGAGAAAATCGGTGAAGTTGTCGAAAGCAATCCTGACCATAAAAATCCGGGGATGGTTTTTGAAATGGTATCTCATTACTACAACTGTGAGTTAAAAAATAATCAACAGGTTCCTTTGCAGCTAGAAGGATATGAGCGCACGGAAGAATACGATCCTCACTGGGTAACGCTTGAAGAAGCGATTGAGCAAAATGAAGCAGCAAGAGGGTACGGGGAAGCACGTTGGTTGCGGCGTGAAACGTATGTACTGAAAGAATTACAGAAGCAATTGCAGCAGGAGGGGAGTCGTTGAGAAGTTATGATGAGATGATGGACCTCATTCTAGGGAGAGCAAAACAGGATGAAACGATTCGAATCGTCGAGCTTAACGGCTCAAGAGCGAATCCTCGTGCGGTGGAAGACCGATTCCAAGATTACGACATTATCTACTATGTAGAAGATCTGCAACCTTTTTTAGATGATCATACCTGGATTGATGTTTTCGGTGATCGGCTCATTATGCAAATGCCTGATGCAAATGATGGACTTCCTGAAGATGGGGAGTGGAAGCGTTTCGCGTACTTAATGTTGTTTGAGGACGGCAATCGAATTGACTTAACGCTCGTTCCTCTCAAATACCTCGTGGAGTCCCTTCAAGCCCGGGATTATCGTACTATTTTATTGGATAAAGATAATAGGATTGAAAGGTCAGTGAAAACCGTTAAGGATCCTTTTCTTATACAAAAACCAACAGCGAGAGATTATGAGAGATGCGTAAATGAATTCTGGTGGGTGACTACATATGTGGCAAAGGCATTATGGAGAGAAGAACTCACGCTTGCGAAATCTATTATGGAAGAACCAGTTCGTGACATGTTCATCCGCATGCTGTCGTGGGAAGTTGGGATTCGAACGAATTTTGCTGTAAGTATTGGCAAGGGTGGGAAGAATCTTGAGAAGTATTTAGGCGAGGCAGAGTGGAAGCGGGTGGTGGAAACGTACCCTGATGGACAATACGAACAGATGTGGAGCAGCTTGTTCACAATGTGTGATTTATTTGAGGAAACGTCTGAACATGTAGCTCATTTCTTTGGTTATGAAAAGTCAGATGAAGGAAATCGGGTGAAACCTTATTTACACCACGTAAAAGATTTACCGGTTAGGTAGTCAGCATAAGGCTGGCTACCTTTTTTGTTAAGGTTATTTAATCTCTGTTGTGACGTTATATAACTTGTTCTTATAAAGGTAACGTGCACCGTCCATAGGTTCCGTGTAATATCCGACCGTTAGGACGACCGCTTCATCATCGACGAAATCAAGATAGAAGTCGGGGCTCGCCATATCAACATTTGAAACATCGTTCGTACGAGCCCTTCTTAAGTCAACGAGTAAGTCGTTAATCGTATCTTGGTCCTTAATCGTGAATTGCAACTTCCCTGTTCCGGAACCCAGTTGGTTTTCATAAACGTTAATGGATGTCGCCTCAATATCGAAAGCCTCATTCTGGCAAGCGCTCAGTACAATCAAGCTAAGTACAAGAGTAAGAATAGCATATCCTCTCATAACAACCTCTCCCTTCGTATTCCTCACTTAGTTCAGACGAAAAGAAGAAGAGAAACGTTTCACCCTAATGCACCCTTTTACTTAATCAAAAGAAGCTCACTTTACCACGCTAGAGCAATAAACGGTGCCAGACACGCTTTAGTTTGCTAAAGCGTGTCTGGTGTTGTTATGAATGGCTTTGAGCGTCTTGTATGATCCACTGGGCTGCGTCGTAGAGGGTGGGGAAGGTGGCGTTTGCAAGCCCGTAGTCTTCACCTAGGAAGACGGTTTTCGTGCCGGCGTTTTGTCCAGCTTCAATATCCGGCTCTCGATCACCAACCATATAAGAAGTAGACAAATTAATACCGTGTTCCTTAGCGATGTCTTCAATCATTTTACTACCTGGCTTCCGACAATCGCAGCCTTCTTTTGGCTTGTGAGGGCAATAGCATACCTCATCAACCACTGCACCTAACTTCTTTAGTTCATCTATCATATATGTGTGAATATCCTGAAGCTCTTCTTCTTTCATATATCCTAATCCAACGCCGCCCTGGTTCGTAATCACAGCGATTAAGTCAAAAAGGCCTGACTCATTCAGCATCTGAATAGCCTCAGGAACACGTGGGAGGAAGAACAAGTCCTCACGTTTATTGACGAATTTGACACGGTCGGTCAGAACTTCGTTGATGACCCCGTCCCGGTCAAGAAATACTGCTCGCTTTGTCATTAGGTATCCCTCCATCGATCTTCTAACAGGTAGTATACCCAAGAAGTCTGTATATATGGTGAGGTTTCCGTTTGCGTTATTGGAGCGAAAGGTGGTTCGGGAAATCACTCGCTTTCCGCGGCGAGCTGGGGAGCCTCCTCAATCGCTACGCGCTTTCCGGGGTCTCCCCTAGGCTCCTACTGCCGCAGGAGTCTCGCAATTTCCCGAACCACCTTTACCGTATTAGGGGGGGAACGGAAACATGTCGCATGTGGATACCCTTATTTTCAACACCATCCGCATTTAACTACTTCAGCTAAAAGTTCTCATAAAAAAGCAAAGCCAGTAAGGCTTTGCTTAAGGGGTGGAGATTGCTGATGGGTATTGGTCTTTCAGACGTTCTCCTAGGTAGGTAGCGAGTTGGAGCATACCATATATGCCTGATACGGATTCGGCGTCTGAGTTGTAGTTGGTGTTTGTGTTTACATCGTACGTGTATACATTACCATTATGGTCCTGAATCGCTTCGATTCCGGCTACTTTAATGTTATTAGATGCAAGGAAAGCTTCGTAGGACTCAATGAGTGGATCTGAGTAGCCTTCTAGAATCTCAAATTTCGCACCGCCTGTTTCTTCTGTGCCGGTTGGGCAGTGTAGGTCATCAATGGTGCAGGCGTCTGCGGGGCATAGTTCAAAGCCTTCTGAGGTATCGACTTTCACGGCGTATAAGAACTTGCCGCCTACGAATTCGTGACGGACGATATATGGTTTTGGTGCTTCGATATACTGCTGGACAAGTGTGATGCCATCGACGGGTTCTTCAAAGGATTCGCCGTATACATATTCTTCAAGGGCTTTAATGGAGTGGAAGAGCTGTACGCCTTGCCCTTTACCAGCGCGGTTGTGTTTTGTAATAAATGGAGCAAGGTCAAGCTTTTTAGCTGCTTCTATTATTTGATCTTTACCAACAGCTGTAATCGTCTTTGGCGTGGTGATGCCTTCTTGATTTAATGCCATATACTGATTTACTTTACTGAGCTCAAGGCGTAGGGCGCGGCTGCCGTTCACAACGGTTCGACCGTGGCGTTCGAGCCAAGCTAGCACGGCTTCTGTGAATTCAGGTGCGAAGCGGTGATCTCTTGTGTGAGAAGAAGCGCTCATTCGGTTGTAGAAAATTCCTTCCGGTGGCTCTTCTGTTAGATCGACCGTTCCCTGGTCTAAGTGCCATAATTCAAACGGTAAGCCGAGCTCCTCCAGGCGTCCTGTTAAGTGATCGGTCCATTCGTCATTTTCATGTAATACATAAATCTTTGTCATTGTGGTACCTCCTTGAAGTGTGTGCGTTTTTCCTCTACGAGTGGCATAACGTCCCGGCTGAAGCGCTCCATCTCTTCTAGCTGCGGAGAGCATTGAAGGAGGAGTAGGTCGAGCCCAGCTTGTTCGTATTGTAAAATGCGATCAGCAATTTGATCTGGTGTGCCAATCAGTTTTGGACGCAGTCCCCGGTTTGAGACGGAGTAATCCTGCAGATCAACTTGCTGTTCAAGCTGTGACTTACTTGTGAAATCACTGTATCCAGCGTAAGCTCCAGAATCTTTTACATCTGTAATCCGGTTTAATTCCTGAAATGCTTCTTCTTCTGTATTGCGGCAAATGACGTAAGCGGCCATTCCGAAAGATTGGAACGGTTCTTGCCCGGCTTCACTGCGTCTTTCTTTCATATCATTGATCTTCGTCTTAATTTCATCGACCGTACCGCCATGCATGACATAGGCATCGCAATGATTGACGATCGTTTCTTTTCCACGTGGACTTTCACCACCTGCGTAAAGCTTAGGGTACGGTTTTTGAATAGGCTTCGGATGAAGGTGGGTGTTCTCGATGGAATAGAATTTACCGTTGTAGCTGACAGGTTCTTCTTCAGTCCAAAGGGATTTTAACACTCTTAGAAACTCATCGGTTCGATCATAGCGTTCATCGTGTGCCGTGAACGAGCCGCCGTATTGTTTGGCTTCTTCTTGCCACCAAGCGGATACGACATTTAAGGTGAAGCGGCCTCCTGAGATTTGATCAATATTCGCGGCCATTTTCGCTGTGACTGCTGCATTATGAAAATTAGGTCTGACTGCGGCCATAATCTCGGTTGTCTCCGTCACGGCAGCAAGCCCTGCCGCTGTTGTCCAGGCTTCTAAGGAATCCTGATCGGTTCCTTTTATATCATTTAAATACAACTCCGCAATAAGCGTTGTATCAAATCCTAACTGTTCCCCTCGTTGAATGACTTTCTTGGCATAGTCAAATGTTGGTGGCATGTTTTCATCCTCCACATTTCTAAGCCATCCTCCGAAAATCGGTAACCAATATCCATACCTCACCTGACTCAGCTCCTCTTTATAATAGTATATCAGATTAAACAACCCAAGTTACTTGGAATTAAACGTTACGCGTCCAATTTCCTTCTATATATATGAAGGAAGGTACTAAAAAACCCCCTCAACTTGTCCTTGAGACGAGATGAGAGGGTTCTGTGTACGAGTCCCGCTCTCTCATCTTTCAGGCTTTCACCTGCTTGGAATTGGCACGGTATTCGCATTAGAACCCGTTGCCGAGGTTTCAAAGGGCCAGTCCCTCCACCTCTCTTGATAAGAAGAGTTAATTTTCTAACTTTTTGTTGATCATTATTTTACGCTCTTATGATGGGAATGTCAACGAAATGTAATTCAAACCTTTCACCTTAAAATGACGTGTTCACATTTGGTGAATACCTATGATGATTCTAATGACCTAGGTCAAAAGGGGTCTTCCGTCCTGATTCGGGATGAGGGAATGTTTGCTAAACTAATACTAAGGAAATATTTTTGAATTTTCAGCATCTTTGTTAAGCACATACAACTAGTTCACTACGGTATGGGGGAATCAGGGTGCACATTGGGAGAAGAATTAAATACGTACGGCAATTACGAGGGTTATCACAGAGTGAACTTAGTGTTGGGGTAGTTTCATCTACTCACCTTAGCAATATCGAGTCAGGTAAGTACGTCCCATCTCAAGATATTCTTGTTCTTTTTGCAGACAAGCTTGAGGTAAATAAGGACTACTTGTGTGAATATGAAAAGCACGATCAGGCTTTCATTGATCAAATTATTGAGCTAAGAGATGCGGTTATTAAAGGGGACGGCTCTAGAGTAGAGAACCTGATACATCAATTGGAATCTCAGGAGGACAAAGTTGTTCAAGGTATGTACAGTGAACTCTTATATACGCTCATTAAAGGTGCCCATTTTATGAAAAAGGGGAGCCAATCAGAACAATTGATCTCGATTCATCTATTAGTAAACCTTTATATAAAAGAAGGGGAGAAGCTAGACGACCCAATACTCCTATCATTCTATGACTACTATTATGGGTTGTATCACTTTCAACACAACCATATTCAACAGAGCTTAAAGCACTATTATAGGCTTGTCGCACACACACAGGATGAATTAGAGAAGGGGTTGTTCTTCTATAATATCTCTTTGCTACATAAGCAGAACAGAGAGTACTATAAAGCGATTGAAGTAGCTAAAGAGTGTCTTGATGTGTTTCAGCAAAAGCTTGAATGGAATCAATTAGGCGAGACGTATAATATGATAGGAGTCATTCATTGGGATATGAATGAGTGTGAAACAGCGATGGAGTACCTTCTAAAGGGAGAGAAAATTGTCTCCATGACAAATAATGAGAAGTTGAAAAGTCGCATTCAGCATAATTGTGGGCTCATTAATAAACAACTTGGTGATTATGAGGCAGCTATCTATTATTTTAGGAAGTCCATAGAAACCAAGGTAGCGAATGGAGAAACGCATAATATTGTTCTCCCATACCGCTCTTTAATAGGAAGTTTAATAGATCGGGATAAAATTGATGAAGCGAAAATTGTACTCGATCACGCAAGGCAGCATTGCCAAACCAAACAGGACCAGCACTATTTGAAAGAATTAGAAGCTTTTATTTTTGAGAAGGAGGGGAGGTTTAAAGAATTTGAAAGCGGCATGAATGACTTAATACAAGAATTGGAAGAATCAGCCTGCCATTATAAGTTGAAAGGTCTCTATGAACGTTTAGGTGATTATTATTATAAGAATAGGAAATATAAATTAGCTGCTTATTATATGAAGAAAGAAATACAATTAGGTTCAGGCTAAGGGCAAAGATTTTAGTGTAACAATTCCTAAATAGTGAGTTTGACAAAACTATTAAACAATCCGAAGAATTTTCGCTCGATTTTTTGTAATGTTTTGTATTACCTCAATAGTATTCAAAAAAATCCGAAAATTAAGTATGATAAATTTAAATGAACCAAGGAGGGCTTACCGTGAAAAAGTTAATGACTGTACTAGCAGCTGTTCTATTAACGCTAGGTGTTAGTATGTTCCAAGGCGGATTTGATATAGCAGGTGAAGAAGGAGACGTTAAAGGATTAAATGATGAAGAGATTGTTCTCTAAGTTCTCTCTTTTAGATTAAGTTCCATTATAAATTTGTCAAAAAGGGCAATGGCTCATGAGCAGGGTGAGATCTGTGATAGGAAGCCAGGCCCTTTTTATATGTAAACCTAGAGTCTATCATTGCTGGTTTTCCAGTTGTGGTAGACTCATTTATTTTTTAGAGGAAATGAGGGGGTCAGAATAGTAAATTTAGTGATCATTTTTCGTCCGAATCTTTGTCTTTGAACAAAAGTTTTAAAAATAAAGAGGAATTAATAGCTATAAATCTGTAATATTTCGTTAAGTAGTAAAACTATTCAAAAAAGTATGAATATTTTGTATGATTAATTCAGATCAAAAGTACAGCCCCTTACATATGAGGTTGCTACTTGAAAGGAGGAGTTCTATTGAAGATTGAAGTAAAAAAGACTGAAAAGCTTAAGCCAACATTCATTCCATACGGTGGTTAAGGAATTAGAAAAATAGCTTTACTAAACTATACGAAGGAGGAATACTCATGAAAATTGAAGTGAAAAAGACTGAAAAGCTTAAGCCGACACACATTCCATACTCTGGGTAAGGAATTCGATTAACTAGCTTTACTATACTACACGGTAGGGAGGTCATCTTCATGAAAATCGAAGTGAAAAAGACGGAAAAACTTAAGCCGACATACGTACAAAATTATGCTGGCTAAGGCCTGCAATGTATGAAGGATACTTAGTTAATTCAATTTAAGTAGATTACAAGGGCCGTAGATCGTGTACGGCCCTATTTCTATAAGAGGAGGGTGTTTCATGAATGTCGCATTTAAGAATACGTTAAGGCCTGTTATTCAGTTAGATGAAGCGATTGAGGTAGGGATGAATGAGCAGCGAACCGTAATAAATGATCCAGATGGGTTAGTGTATAGGCTTACTGAGCTGTTAGATGGGACCCGAACGAATGGTGAGGTTGCTTCAATACTTGGGATTTCGGAAGAGGAAGTAAATGACGCTGTTGCTTCTCTTGATGGGTTAGGTTTCCTGGAGTACGCGGAATCTCCGAAATCTTTCCTTGATTCTGAGTTAGAGCGGTATGAAGCCAACCTGAACTATTTCTCTAATTTTGCTTCTCTTTCAAAGAGCAAATTCAGCTATCAGCAAAGCTTGAAAGATGCTAAAGTAGCTGTCATTGGTCTTGGGGGCGGTTGTTTGACGACGGCTTACTTTGCTGGTCTTGGAGTCGGAGAAATTCGTGGTGTGGATTTCGATACGGTAGGACGCAGTAATTTGAATCGCCAATTTATCTTTAATGAAGACGACGTAGGCCGACTGAAATCAGAAGTTGCTCAAGAGAAAGTGGAGAAGATTAATCCAGACGTGAAAGTGAAAATGTATAACCGTGAGATTACCTCCCACACGGATTTATTAGACATTATTGATGGCTGTGATATCGTGGTGAGTATGATCGACACCCCGGCTATTGTCGCCAATAGATGGGTCAATGCTGCTTGTTACATAAAGAGAGTTCCATTTTATCAGGGAGGTTTCATGAATAAAGTGGTGGTATGGGAACGCTTTGATCCAGCGGCTGGGTCATGTTATGACTGCCGCCTTATAAATGGTCTTTCAGAAGGAGAGTCTGAAGAGGATCGCTTGAAGGCGGTTTATAACATGGTCTTCTCAAGAAGAAATACAGGCTTTGCCCCGCATGTCTCAATGCTAACAGGCTTCTTCGCATCTGAAGTGGTGAAATACATTACGGGATACGCGGAATTGTCAAAGCCCTATTCGCTACTGAACACAGAAACTATGGAATTGACTCAAAGCCCATTTGAATTTAGACGAGTGTCTACATGCCCAACTTGTAGCAAAGAACACCTGGACGAAATCTCTTCTTTAGAGGAACTGGTCCAATGTGCACAAGGGATGAGGGCTGTCCATGGGTAACCTTACAAAAGAACATATTCCTGATTGCAGTCACTTGTCCATTCAGCAAGATGGGGAGGAGTTTACGATCGGTGATCCCGCTATGGGTGAGTTTATTCGAGTGCCTGAGGTAGCGGCTGATGTGGTGAGGGGGTTCGATGGGGATAAGACGATTGAAGAGGTGAAGCAACTCGTTGAAGCTCAGTACGGGGAGGAAGTCGACGTTCTCGATTTTACCGAGACATTACTTGAGATGGGGCTGATTCTAAAAATTAATGGTGTTTTATTAAACGAGGATATAGACCGAGAGGCTAATCCTCATTTGCAAAAAGCGGGAAAGGTTCTCTTTAGTAAACCATTGTTAACCATGTATGGCCTCTCAGCAATCGCAGCTGTTTTCCTCCTTCTATTCAATCCAGTTCTTTTCCCTAGTTTCAGGGATGTCTTCTTATTTGAATCTGTCGGTTTCAGCGCGCTTGTCATTTTATTTACAATAACAACGGTGACCATTATACATGAATTTGCCCATGTGCTAGCAGCAAATAGGCTAGGGGTGAAGACAAAGGTACAGCTGAACTTGCGTATGATTTTCCTCGTCGCAGAAACTGATATGTCCGGGTTGTGGTCAAGAGCCAAGAATGAGCGATATACTCCGTATTTAGCTGGAATGGCGTGGGATAGCGTAATGATCTTAGCTTGCTTATTGATTCAACTGCTAGCACCCGTTGCTTTCATCGTGGCAGTTGCTAAAATGGTCACTTTCTTCCTTTTATTTGGTGTGATCAGCCAATTTGTTATTTTCTTGCGAACAGATATGTATTTCGTGCTTATTAACTGGGTAAACACTTCCGCCCTTCATGAGCATAGCCTAGTTTTCTTGCAAAAAGTTTTTAGGAATAAACGCCAAGAAGAATGGCAACGATTAGCTCCACATGAGCAGAAGCATGCCAAGTGGTTCTCGTTTCTTTATATGGTCGGAGGAATCGTTGCAATCTTTTTATTTGTCTATTTTCAAATCCTCCCATCATTATACGGACTTCAGCAAGCTTATCAAAATATCACGCAAAACGCGCTATCGAACATCTATTTTTGGGATGGCGTGCTCGTCATCGCAGTTCTATTGGTTCAAGTGGTCGTGTGGTTAATCGGCTTACGAACCGCAAGACAAGAACGACAATCGAACCAACCTGTAAGTGCTTAAAGGGACAAGGGGACAGGTACATTGTCCCTTCGAGTTGCGAAATACTTTTCTGGATCAATCGTGTTTACTCTAAATCAGATTTTATAAAATCTAGACATGCTAATTAGAGAATATGAGCCTGCCTTTAAGCAGGTTCTTTTTGTTTAATGGGGTTCTAATACAGCCACATATAGTGAAAAGTACGATCCAATGGCTTGAATCCAGTTACCGATGGAGTCGAGTGTTTGTGCGCTTCTCCCCCTTAGCTCCTGCCCTTCTGCAATGGCTTGGAGGCTGTTGCCGATCATTTGGAGGAGGTTTCCGTAAACAGAATAGAGGTTGAGGAGTGTCCTTTCTTCTGTTAAGGATTCCGATAGAGAGGCACCGCTTCCTAATGCTTGGAGGATGTTTCCTTGGATGAGGAGAGTCAGCCGCGTCTGTTCTTCCACGGGCAACAACAGTCCGCTTACTACTGTTGAATTTCCGGTAGCTTGAATCATATTCCCTACTTTACTTAATGTGAACGATTCTGCCGCATCGGCCATGAGTGCACTCCCTGTGCCTTGAAACATGTTTCCAAGCAGGTCCAGTTCTTTGGACAGATTAGCAGGCAGACGAAGGGACGAGGTACTTGCAAGACTGGACAAGGTTGTTCCAATTGCCTCAACCCACGCTCCAAGCACTTCTCGCTCCATGACCACCCCTCCCTTTTGTAGTAGTGTAAACAAATGGGATATCTGGTGTGACAAAAATGTGCTTGTATTCTATGGAACTCAAAATCAAGGATGCGTCCTCAAACCTGTAATTGGATAAATGAAGAAAAAAAGAAGTTGACTTTCTTTACTAGATTTCGTATTATAATAATTGTCTGAAACAATTGTAAAATTACATATTTCCCAGGATTCCGTAGCTCAGCTGGGAGAGCGCCACCTTGACAGGGTGGAGGTCGCTGGTTCGAGCCCAGTCGGAATCATACTAGTGAAAAGCTTGAAGTCCTTGATACATAAGGGTTTCAAGCTTTTTTGTATTTTATTTTCAGTATGAATAACTTTGCTTAGGCGAGGGTGGTGCCATTGGTGGAAGCACAGGGACGGTTCCTGTGCTTCTTTATCGTAACTTAATTAAGATGTTCTTACTAAAATCGACATAGAAACAGTGGTTCATTGTCGCTTCTTTTAATATAAGAAGGCTACTAGAAAAATAACTTAAGAAATTGAAATTGGTAAGCGCTAGAACCGTCCCCGTGCGTCCGCAAAAAACTCAAAGGTCTATAACTATATATTGCAGAGTATACATAATGATTATAATAATTCAGTTCTTCAACTAGCGAAGCTAAAAAAGGGGGAAGTTGATAATGCTGAAGTTCGTAAAGTAAATCGCATATAGAAGTGCAAACTTAAATTCATAAACACAGACTAAAATCCTGGGGGTAAATACATGGTTAAGTTGAAAAGTCGCTTAAACAGTTGGGCTTTTTGGGGTAAGGTGGTTGGAGTGGTGGTTGCGCTATCTGTATTTTATGCTTTTGGTAACTTTAGAGCAGCTATTGAACTGGAAAATCAGAAAGTTAATTTTGACAAGATTCAATCAAAGATAGATGAAAAGCAAGTAGAGCTAGACAAGATCCGAGACAATATTCAAAAAGAGCAGGAAGCATATGATGGTCTTCAAGACGATATAAGTGATTTAGAAAAAGAGTACAATAACAAAAAACAAGATTTTGATCGGGCTAAGGAAGTTTTGAAAAATAAAAAGGCACTTGAAGATGATGTTTCATCAATCGAAGAAGATGTTAAGGAAAAAGAAGCAATCGTAAATGATTTGCAAAAACAAATTGATGAGAAGAAAAGTGAATTAGAAGCTGTTAAAGGTGATATAGTTAAAGCTACAGGCAATAAAGAAGAAGTAACTGAGGAAGGATCTGCTGAAGAAGAAAAGGAAGAACCTGCTGGACCTGAAATGACTATGGGACAGATAAACGCTGTTGGAAAAGCTGAAACATATTTAAACACTATGGCATTTTCTAAGAATGGACTTATTGAACAACTTGAATTTGAAGGTTACTCCACTGAGGACGCAACCTTTGCTGTTGAAAACATTGAGGTCGACTGGAATGAACAAGCTGGACTGAAAGCACAGACTTATATTGACACTATGGAGTTCTCAAGAAGTGGTCTTATCGAACAGCTTAAATTTGAAGGATTTACTGACGAACAAGCTAATTACGGTGCTGATAAAGTCGGGTATTAATAAATATACTTAAGTAACTAAGACTGGCTGAAATGGTCAGTCTTTTTTATACCAATAAGGGGGCTAATGATATGATAAAAATGCTTAGTACTGTTCTTATTGTAATTTTACTGGTTGCTTGTTCTGAAGGTGAAGCTAATGATTCTGCGACTGATAAACTTGAGGAAACTGTGACTGAATCTGATACTAGTACCGATAATTACACTGAGGTTGTAGAAGAAGAAGAACCTGAGGAAGTTGAGGAAGTGGTTGAGGAAGAAGAACCTGAGGAAGAATTAGAGGCACAGGAAATATTAGATTTAACTGCTGACGAGTGGTTAGCTTTTCCTGAGGACGAGAGACAGGTACTTATGTCTAATTTAATCTTTGAGTTAAAACAAATAAAAGGCTGGTCATTCAAATACACAGATAAAGAGTACAAGGCTATTGTTGATGGTTTATTAAGTGATGAAAAAGGTACAGGTAAAACGGTGTCTGAGACTATGGGATTGCTAATGCTAATGGAAGGTAACAAGTAACGTCCTCAGGGGCGTTATTTTTTGTTTAAGCGATACCTAAAGTTAATTAAATTTAAATAGCTTAAGACTATCAGCTAACCATTTCTATTTAAGTGTACTTTTATAAACGTTAAGGAAGCAGCATGAACCTGACCCCTAAAAGACTTCTACAGATGAAACAGACAGATCTGCAATGCACTAGTTCCAAGCAGCCCGGCCGCCATGTTATTGGAACCTTCCTTGGAGGAAGTATTCTTAGAAAAGGAAGTCGCTATATAAAATGGTTAACGTAATAAAAAAGGGGGAGTGCATGAAAGTACTTATCGTACTTCTAGAAGTAGTATTTGTAAGTATAGCTATAGCACTAATTGCATCGAGGTTTGTCTTTGAATCCTTAGCTGATTGGAGATTCCCACTCACTTTAGTAGGTGTCGCTGCATTCGTGCTTTCTTGGTTATTAAAGAAGAGTGGTCAGGTAAGAGAGGGAGCCTAGGTTCTTCGGCAGTGAAGAAGAGGCACAGGTTCGGTACTTGTGCTTCTTTTTTCTTATAATTGATCCAAGTTAGACTTTCAAAGAGTAGTACAAAATATAACTCATCTTCTAGCTTGCTGATCTAAGAAGGTTTACTACAGTTAGTGTATTTATTTAAATGCTTTAGAAACGAAATTCAGGAAGCGCTAGAACCGTTCCCATACCTCCCGAAGGATTAATGGGAGGAATATACAACTTATTAATTGAACTCTTTAAAGAGAACCTCATAAAATTAATTTACAAACTTTTAAGAAAGAGAAGGGGGACTTATGTTACCAGAAACAACTAGAGGAAGGATCTGTGGTATATTGGTTACCGCTAATATCTCCGTTCTTGCTATCGTTATTATATTTGTTAATAACGGGGGAAGTATGTATGGAAGCACAGGGACGGTTCCTGTGCTTCTTTGTCTTATAATTTTTCAAAGCAGACTTTCTAAGAGTAGTACAACATATAACTCATCTTCTATCTTGCTGTTTGAAGAAGGTTCACTACTCTGGGAGGCTTAAAATACTATATTTAGGAAGCGCTAGAACCGTCCCCGTGCTTCTCAGTTATGCCTGAGTATTTGGCATTTATGTCAAGATGACTTAGCTCCTTCTCCTAAATAAGTGGTGTGTGATGCGCTGGACCTTAGGAGACGCACCTGATCGCACCATATGCCCTCCTTGGTCAGTTTGCATGAGGAGATATAATAGTAAAAGGCTTACCCAATAAGGATAAGCCATAGTAAGGTAGGTGATAAAAAAAGTAACCTACCTCTGCCGCCCAAAAGCAGTTTAATTTTACAACATAATCCAAAATAACACAACTAAAGAAGGGTTAGTTGTGTTACTATTTGTTTATAAATGGTGAATTGAAAATTTTTGTAGTTATGAGGATTAAGATTAAATTTAACAGAGGGTTAGGAGGTAAAAAATGCCTGAAGATGAAAAAGATTGGTTTGAAGTGGCTTGTGGAAGTGCTGCCTCTTCTTGGGATGGATATACATATCAAGGAAAAATAGCTATCTACACAGCTCTTTGCTATATAAATAATATCAATGATGATCAAATACATCATTATTCTCTCGAAATTGAAAAATATGAGGATTTTTGCATTAAATATGATGAAAACTATATTTCAATTCATCAAGTTAAATCTTATATAGATAAAGATACACTGAGTTCCTATAAGGCAGCTATCCTTGAATTGTTGGGGAAAATGTTAATCAAGGATGTAAAGGAAGCACTTTTACATACTGCTGTTGAGATAAGAGACTTTGAAATAAAAAAACTAAAAACCGACCTAAAAGGATACAACTTCAGTAAGAAAGTAGATTTATTTACCCATTTTAAAAAACAATTATTTGATGAAGATAAATTTGATGAAGTAGTCAAAAAGTTAAGAGTTAATAGTGAGAAAGGAACAATTCCAATTAATAAAGTAATAGATATACATGATACGGAAATTAAAATAAAAGAAGAGCTAAAAACATTTTATGAAAACCATGGTGGAACATGTTTTCAATCTAAGTGTATTGAAAACATTGATTATGTTTATTCTAATTTACTTCATAAAGTTAATAAACTTATTTCCGAAATCCATGGAAGGAAAGTTGACGAGCCAATTTTATCTCTTAGTGAAATAGTCAATATACTAACTGATACTACTGTCTATGATTTGAGTTTAGAAACGGTATCTAGTTTTTTATATGATGACTTAGCCAATTATTTTGAGCAATTCTGTCAAAATGAGGGGCTAGATCTAACTGAGGATGAAGAGAAACTCCATATTTGGAATCATCATATTAACTCTTTTAAAACATTATCAGATGAAGACTTTATCTTATTATGTAGAAAAATAGCACCGAATGTAATGCTTAAAAAATCACAAGACATCAATGTTCAAGAATACAAGCTTCTCATGGATCAACATGGCGTGAAAAGGATTCTAATAAGTAGTTTGTTTACTTTTCACCATTTACTCAAAGACGCGGAATCAAAACAGGATATGTTAGTTATAAAAAATAAATTTGTAAACCATTTAATTACAACAATAACAGATGAGGGAAGAAATGCAGTTTCAGCTGTAGGTAGAAGAATTTTTGAAAACTTAAAGAATGATAAAGATTTATTGGAAATACTTTATGAAGTTAGTACCTATGTTAATGCTAATATCGCGGGGGATTACCCTGGAACTATTACAGATGTTCAAATGGATGCAGGAGGACATCAATCAAAAGAAAGATTTACATTACCGAAAAATATTAAATTTATGAATTTATTAACAGCTGAAAAGGAGTTTAGTCTTAATGAATAATCTTATTAGAAAAATATTTCTAGAATTAGAATTCAAACTAGATGAGAGATTATTTGCAAATGAAAAAAGGAAACTCGATGCTGATATATTTTTTGCAGAAAGAACCTATGAAAGTAAATTTGATTATTTCTTAGTAGTACTTGTTAAGGAAAATGTTATATATGATGACTTACTTCGATTAACTTTTGACGAATGTTTAGAAATAATATTAAAGGAATATCAAGTTAATGGGATTGATAAGAATCTATCACTATTACTTCTATTAGAAACTAAAGACTTGAACTTTTCTAAGGAACTCAACTCCGTTATTTACGACTTAGAAGAAGATCCGTATGATTTTAAAAAGTACGTATTAACATACTCATCTAGTCAGGTTGGATTATTGATAGATGAGCTTTGTTCATTAAACATTAATGTAATACACTCTTTGAAGTCTATTTTACAAAATAAAGAATATTTTAGTTCCTTTAAACAACAAGAAAACATTACTGAGGAAAGTGAAAAAAGAGATTCATTAATATATGATGTAGTATCTAAATTTTTTATAAAATTACCTTTCCTTACTGTTGAGATAAATCAACAAACACTCACTAACTTAAATAATGAAATAAAATCCTCTATATCAGATGACGATTTACCTTTGGTGGATTCTGTAATAGATTTATATACTCAAAATCCAGATCCTGATATTGATGAAATATTGAGTTTAGTGGGGGTTGAAAATGATGAATAGGTATAGAATTACTAGAATATACGTTGAGAATTTTAAATCCATAGAAAAAACGTTTATCGATTTTAATAATGAGGCAGTTACTGTATTGGATGGACCAAATGGTTTTGGTAAAACCACCGTCTTTGACATAATTGAATTAGCACTAACAGGTAGTATAAGAAGAATAAAGGACAACAGAATAAATGCTAATCATAGAGGTTATGATGATTATTTATTTGCAAAAGACCAAACCAAACAAGTCATCATAAAAGTAGAACTTACCCATTCTTCAAATGAGGATGATACCATAGTTATAGGGAGGAAAATAGAACCTTATAACCTTAGAAGAACAGAAAAGAGACCTTATGATTTTAATTATTCTCTTCACATTTTAGATGATATTGATGAAGTAATTACAGAAAAAAATAAAAAACCCGAAAAACTTATTGAACAGTTATTAGGTATACCAGACTTTCAAACAAAATTCGGATTATACCATTACGTTGAACAAGAAGAATCAAGCCATCTCTTTAAGAAAAATGAAAAAGATAGAATGGATTCAATAAGTAAACTTTTTAATATAGAAGTTGAAACAAAAGAGAAAAGATTTCTTGATAGTGCCAAAAATAAGTTAACAAATTTTAGACAAACTATAATATCGAAATATGAAAACATTAAAGTAGAAGAACAGATATTACAAAAAGATCCACAAAAAGTGGAATATAGAAAGTTAATTAATACTCCTGCAAATAATATTATATGGGATCAACAAAATATTTATCCTTTAGATGATAATTTAAAACAACAATATATCAATAAATTGGAAAATGTAGAAGAGTTAATTAATAACTTTAACGATTTTAAGATTGAGCATAATAATGAAGAAATAATAAGAGTTTCTGAAAATAAAAGTAAATTGTCATCCTTAATAATTTTAGGTCATCATAATAGCTTTTTTGATGAATTAAAACAAAGATACATTCTAAAAAAATCATTACAAAAAATATTAGACATCTTAGATAATAGGGAAATACATAAAAAAGAGATTAATTGGGATTTGATTTATAGCCACTTTCAAATATCAATTAGTAAAGAGTTATTAACTCAAAAAATACAGTTAATAAAAAGCATGGGAGATAATTCAAATAATATTTCAAATATTATTAATGAATTATTATTAACTAGAGAGAAGTTAGGGAACCATTATAAAGATTATTTAAATGAGAAAAATGAGAATAGTAGTCTATGTCCATATTGTGGAAAAGAATGGGAAGGTCATAATGAATTACTGATGCGGTTAAAGGTTAGAACTCGGATGTTTGAAGAAGAACTTGATGTTTCTTCAAAGAAAATTGTAGGGGGAATTGACAAATTATATGAAGAGCATATTAATGAATTAATTGGAGAAATGAAGAATAAAGTAAATAATTTAATTGATGACAGCTTCTTCCATCAAATTGAAGAGCATAAAAAATCAAATGTTAATATAGAAGCAGCAAGCGAATATTTTAAGAAACATAATATTGATATTAGTGAATACTTTAATAAACAAGAAGTGGTTGTAATTAATTTAGACGAGAGTGTTGAAATGATAAAAAGTCAACTTTTATCTAAAATTACTAATACACCTTTATCAAATGATGAGAAGCTAAATGAGTATAAAAATATTTATACTAATATTTTTAATAAAGATGATGGTTTGATTAAGTCTTTAGAGCTGGAGGAAATTAATAAGAAAAAGCAATATATTGAATATCTTTATTATTTGCAAGCTAGTGATAACTTTAAAACGCATTTAAAGTTGAAAAAACAATTAGAAAAATTAGATGCTACTATAGATAAGCTTAAAGAAGCATCTAAAGTTTATAAAGAAAAAATAAATAGTCATAGAGCAAAAATGATCGCTGATATTGAAATTCCGTTTTATATTTATAGTGGAAAGATAATTCAAAATCACCAAAGAGGAATTGGTATTTTTATTAAAGAAGAACAAAACGATACCCCCCCTGATGAGGCTCAATTAAAAGCTATAAATTTTGTACCCCCTGAAAAAACCGATCATGACATTGTGCATTCTTTTAGTTCGGGACAGTTAGCAGCAACAGTAATATCCTTCTCTTTAGCTTTAAACAAAGCATACAATAATAGTGGATTAGGAACTCTGCTTATAGACGATCCTATTCAAACTATGGATGAAATAAATATGGCTTCATTTGTAGAACTTCTAAGAAATGATTTTTCAAATACACAAATTATAATTTCAACTCATGACGATAAAATCTCATTATATATTCGGTATAAGTTTTCTAAATATGGTTATAATACAGGCAATATAAATGTGAAAGAAAAATTATATGTATAAAATTATGAAAACTACTAATACTAAATTAGTAGTTTTCATATTGTATATAACTAAATTGTATTCTCCAATAATTACAAGGGGGGTTAGCGTAAATTGGATGAACATTATATAAGTGAAACGATTGGTGCAATTAATACCTATATATATATGATAAATGATTCAAGTAAGTGGGAACTAGAAGGAAAACAAATAATAAATTTGAAATGGCACTATAAATTAACAGAAAGGAATTCAATGTTTATTGCAAGATTAAAAGTTAATGGAATAGATGAGTTTTTATATTTTTCACCCGAAGAATGGAAGTGTTCAACGGCCAATGTGCTTGGTAATAAAAAACTTAAAAATTTATATTATCGGTTAACATAAGCTACTTAATATTGAAGACTTATTTTTTCTTAATTTTTATGTTTTTATATCGTTTTATTTTCTTTTAAGAACAAATGAGGTGTGATACTCAGATACCCAATTTAAAAGTTGTTGACTCTTTAATACAGAGAGAGGAAAACCAGGACAGATCTCTTTTACAAATGTTTTGTTAATACCCCAATAAAATCCATTGTTAAGGAATTTAATGCAACTATCTATATTGGTTAATCCACAATATAATCTAACCTCACCATCTTTCCAAAATAAACATCACCTTCAATCCCCCCTCTCATTGTTATATCATAACTTTTATTATAAAACTCAGAAGCATAGGGTGTATTTGGCAAGCGAAAAATGTATGAAATGGCATTTAAAAATGCATGCCACTTGCCACCCCTATATTTACTTATGAATTAACGACTCTTTATACCTAAAGCTGTCTCCGGTTAACACCAATAAATGAGAGTGATGTATCAGACGATCGATGACAGCTTCAGTTAAAATTGGATCACCAAATACGTGGTTCCATTGGCAAAACTGTAAGTTTGTCGTAATTACAATGCTTTTCTCCTCATAACACATAGATATAACTTGGAAAAGAAGTTCTGCCCCCTCTTTATGAAGAGGGATATAACCTAACTCGTCCAGCACTAAAAGGTCTAACTTTTTTAGCTGCTTCATCATCTTCTGTAAGTTTCCGTTACGGTTGGCCTCTATCAATTGATTCACCAAAGATGCCACTGTGAAGTATTTCACCTTGCTGCCAAACCTATGTATGGCATTCAAGCTAAGTAAAGTTGCCAGATAGGTTTTCCTTGTTCCCACACCGTCATATAAAATGAGATTCTCTTTCTCCTGAGGAAGCATAGGGGCGGTTCCTGTGCTTCTTTGTCTTATAATTTTTCAAAGCAGACTCTCTAAGAGTAGTACAACATATAACTCATCTTCTATCTTGCTGTTTGAAGAAGGTTCACTACACTGGGAGGCTTAAAATACTATATTTAGGAAGCGCTAGAACCGTCCCCATGCTTCCCGAAAGTTAAAAAGGGGTTATGTAAGGGTTATATATAGGTTATATATAACCTATATATGTGTGTTATAAATTTTAGGTGAAGTTTATTTATAGTAAGAGAAACTGGGCCTATGATGCACAAGATCGAAAGTGAAAAAAATAATCTCCTTATTATTTGTAGTTTTCTAAAAATATGAAATAGTTAAGGGGGTCCTTGTAAACACTGTTTATACAGCCTTTTTTAACGTGGGGTAGGTGAATTTTTTAAATGTTATTAAATGCATCATACAAATATGGATGGAAGTAATGAAGTTTTTATCATACCTTAAGTATAAAATAAAATTTTTAGGTCATCTTTAGATAAAAAAGCTTATCCAACTAATTATGACTAGGGTGAATTGTACCCTTAGTAAAAAAGTTTAAATGTTAACACGTAATACTATGATTGGGATTGGAAGGAAAAAAGATGAAAAAAAAGATGTATAATCTTCAAGACCTAAAAAGAATCGCAGCTGATAGAGGGGGACGATGTCTCTCGAATTTATACACTAGGAAAAAAGATAAATACAAATGGGAGTGTAAATGCGGATACACTTGGGAAGCAACATTTGACAATATTAGCAATGGCACTTGGTGTCCAAAATGTGGAGGTACTTTGAAAAGCTCGATTAGTGAAATGAAAAAGCTTGCAAAGTTAAAAGGAGGCGTCTGCTTATCTGAGACATATAAAAATAAGAATACGCCACTTTTGTGGAGATGTGAAAAAGGGCATGAGTTTAGATTAACACCGGATAGTATTAAGAATAGTAATACGTGGTGCAATCATCATGAGTGTACTTCCTCCCCTCGATATAATATAGAAATTATAAATAAAATTGCTAAAGAGAAGGGTGGTAAATGTCTAACTAAAAACTATGTAAACTGTATTGAGAAAATGAAGTGGCAGTGTGAAAAGGGACATGTATGGGAGACTTCTGCAAAATATGTGCTTAGAGGTCATTGGTGTCATACATGTAATATACGTCCTGTAAGAGATTTAGAGTATTTAAAAGAAGCAGCTAAAAAGAAGAATGGGGTGTTGATCTCTAATAAATATAAAGGAATGAATGAGAAATATGAGTGGGAATGTGAAAAGAATCATCGTTGGTATGCTCCTGCAGGTGCTGTGGTGAACGGGAGATGGTGTCACGAATGTCGAAAAGGAACTATAGAGGCATTTCAGGAAATCGCTGCCCAAAAAGGTGGTAAATGTCTTTCCAAAGTGTATGTAGATAGTGTGTCCCCATTGAAATTTAAATGTAAAGAAGGGCATCAATTCTATTCTGTCCCCAGCAAAGTAAAAAACAACGATACTTGGTGTCCTTATTGCTTATCTTCTAAGTGGGAAGAAATCTCTAGATTAATTATTGAAAAATTATTGGGAGTTATTTTCGTTAAAACAAGAAGAGTATTGGGGGATAATTTAGAGCTGGATGGTTACAATTCAGAAAAAAATATTGCTTTTGAATTTAACGGAGCTCAACATTATTCATTTAATAAACACTTCCACCATAATCATGAAGGGTTTCTATATCAAATACTTACAGACTTGGAAAAAAAGAATCGTTGTTCAAAGTTTGGCATTAAACTAATAGTAATACCTCATTATGTAGTTGGGGGAGACTTAATGGAATTTATTAAGACAGAAATGCGAAAGTTAAATATCGACTTTGATGAAAATATTCAAACAATAAACTATAACGACATTTATTTTAAAAAGAGCAAATTCGGTGAATTTGAACACATAGCCAAACTCCGTAACGGAAAGTTGTTATCAACTAAATTTATTGATTCATATACTAAACTTCATTTCGAATGTGAAATGGGGCACAAATTCTCTCTTTTGCCATATAAGGTGAAGAACCTTAATAAATGGTGCAGTGAATGTAATAAAGAAAAGTTTCGTACATTGAAATTCAAAGAACTAATAGATTTGGTGAAGAAAAGAAACGGTAAAGTGATTTCAAGGAGTTATTTTAACAGTACAACTAAAATGATATTTGAGTGCAAAATGGGTCACAATTGGAATACATCACCTGCGGTTGTATTTAAGGGCCACTGGTGCCCTGTGTGTTCTAGAATAAAAGTCTAAATTCCTGAAGGGGTGAGAGTAATACAGAGTTTTTCAAGTACTAACTACACTAATTGAAGAGGCACAGGTACGGTACCTGTGCTTCTTTTTTCTTATAATTAATCCAAGTTAGACTTTCAAAGAGTAGTACAAAATATAACTCATCTTCTAGCTTGCTGATCTAAGAAGGTTTACTACAGTTAGTGTATTTATTTAAATGCTTTAGGAACGAAATTCAGGAAGCGCTAGAACCGTTCCCATACCTCCCAAAGGATTAATGGGAGGAATATACAACTTATTAATTGAACTCTTTAAAGAGAACCTCATAAAATTAATTTACAAACTTTTAAGAAAGAGAAGGGGGGACTTATGTTACCAGAAACAACTAGAGGAAGGATCTGTGGTATATTGGTTGCCGCTAATATCTCCGTTCTTGCTATCGTTATTGTATTTGTTAATAACGGGGGAAGTATGTATAGCCTTATATTTGTATGCGCAATAGGTTTACCTGGCATAGCTTTGAGTGGGAAACCTATTAGGGAAGAACAGGGTTATAGAAAATCAATGCCTATTTTGTGTGCCTTTTTAAGTATAATGTCTGTTGGTTGTACGGGATTGTTACCTTATGCTTTAGTGAGCACAGGAACGGCGCCGGTGCTACTTTTCTTATAATTGGTCAAAGACAGACTTTCTAAGAGCAGTACAACATACAACTTATGTTTAATCTTGCAGTGAGTTAATGTAGCTATCTCCATTTACAAACTATCAGAGTAAAAGCCATTAAAACGTATCTGCAAAATGACATAGAAAATACAAAATTGGCACTCGAAAAATCTGAGAAATCTTTAAATGGATTGAAAGCTTTAAGTATATATAGAGTAGAAAAGAAATTGACCCATTTACTAAGAGATGAGATGAAACTATCGTAGCTAAGAGAATGAGAAGCACAAGGGCGGTTCCCGGGGGCTTCCCTCTCATCACCTTCATAGGAATATGAATGATTTTTTTATCTATTACTAGAAAGGTGGGAAGTTATGAAGTCACTCAAAAAAATAAGTCTAATTTATATGGTGAGTTTAGTTTCTTGTTTTTTCCTACTAGTTCTGTTTGATTATTTTCAGACTAGAGAAGTTTTACTAATAAGTAACTTGCTATCTAGTTTAGTTATGATAACTGTTATTATGGTATTGTCTATTGTCTTTCGAAAAAGGAGATAGGTCTTTAATATGATGAGAAGCACAGGGGAGGTTTCTGTGCTTCTTTGTCTTATAATTGATCAACAACAGACTGTCTAAGAGTAGGGCAAATATAAGTTATTTTCTTCCCTGTTAATCGAAGAAGGTTTACTATAATGATAGTATTGATTTAAATACTTTACGAACGAAATTAGGAAGCACCAGAACCGTCCCCGCGCTTCCAAAAGGAGCTGTATTCAAGTATGGAGGAAAATAGATTTTTAAAATTAATTGGTGGAAAAACCTTTTTTTACATAGTAGCTTTCTTTCTTCTTGTTGGCATAACCATTTATATATACACGAAAATCTCATTTATCTTTTATCCACTAGTGGTCATTTTATCTACGATAATACCTCCAGTAATCCTGGCATTCATAGCCTACTATTTATTTAATCCGATTGTAGATTTGCTTGAGAGATTACGGATTAAAAGAATTTGGGGAGTCATCATTCTTATTCTAGGCTTTAGTGGTGCTTTAACTGGGATGATCTTGTTAACTGCTCCATCTATCGAAGCGCAGATTAAAGATTTAGTCCAAACCTTCCCTGAGTATCTAAAACAGCTAGGGGATACGATGACTCAATGGGTACAACGTTCATTCTTAGGTCCATATTATGATGATGGGTATAACTGGGTAATGGAAAGGTTAAGTGAATTGCCGCAATTAATTGGAACGTATATTTCTGATGGTTTTCAAGGGGTACAGAATGTCGCTAGTACGATTACAAGTACGATTGTGTCCATTGTAACCTTTCCGTTTATCTTATTTTTCTTATTAAAAGATGGTAAAAGGTTTCGACGTTTTATCATTAAATTATTTCCACCGAAATTTAGAGATGATACGAAACAGATCTTAACGAATATTGATATTCAAGTTGGGTCCTATATCCAAGGGCAGATTATTGTCGCTACTGTTATTGGAATCCTATTATTCATTGGTTACCTGATCATTGGTCTTGATTATGCATTCACATTAGCCATTATCGCTGCAGTAACAAGTGTTGTCCCTTATTTAGGGCCAACCATTGCGATTATACCAGCTGCTATCATTGCCATTGTTAGCTCGCCATTTATGTTTATAAAGCTAGTCATTGTATGGATCGCAGTCCAATTCTTAGAAGGGAATTTCGTTTCTCCGAATATCATGGGTAGAACTATGAAAATTCATCCATTAACGATCATCCTTGTTTTAATGGTTGCGGGTAATTTATTTGGTGTGGTCGGTGTGATTCTTGGTATTCCGGGCTATGCAATCGTAAAGGTAATTGGTTCTTATCTTTTCTATAAGTTTAAGCAGCGATATAACGAGTATTACGGGGAAGACCGTGGGTATTATGAAATGGAAGAGTAATAAGGAAGCACCAGAACCGTCCCCGTGCTTCTCCCCCGTGCTTCTCCCTTCGCCAATTTCATGATACATTTAAACGTGAAACCATAATGGATGAGCTTCAAGGAAGGAGAGTGGATATGCAACAAGAGGGCAAGACTATTCAGTCCGTTAACCGGGCATTACAGATATTATCCATACTGCAGCAAGAATCAGCGGGGCTTGGGGTGACAGAGATCTCACACCGCCTTGATGTGTCAAAGAGCACGGCTCATCGTTTGCTGTCTTCTTTAAAGATGCAAGGGTTTGTCCAACAGGATGAGGCTTCTGAGTATTATCGTTTAGGTTTGAAGCTCCTTGAGCTTGGAGAAAGCGTGGCTGAGGATCTGGATATTAGGCAGGTGGCTTCCTCTCCTATTCATGCTCTTGCGGAACAGACAGGAGAAACGGTACATATCGGCGTTCAGGACCATGAGGAAGTGGTTTATATTGATAAGGTGGAGAAATACGCTACTATTCGCATGTATTCAGCAATCGGGAAGCGTGCGCCTTTGTATTGTACAGGAATTGGGAAGTTGCTTCTGGCCTACGAAACAGAAGAAAAAATCAGAGAAATGTACGCGAAAACCGATCTAAAAGCCTATACATCTCATACAATTACAGATATGGATGAGCTTGTTGACCATGTGAAAACGATTCGTGAACAGAAATTTTCCGTCGACTGGGAAGAGCATGAGGAAGGGGTTCGCTGCGTTGCTGCACCGATCTATAACCATAAAGGGGAAGTGGTGGCGGCTGTCAGCGTTGCAGGAGCAAGTAATCGGATGACAGAAGAGAAATTGGGTCAATGTAAGCAGGAAGTTTGTCATTCAGCCCTTGAAATTTCCCGAATGTTAGGATATACCGGTCAGGATTTATAGTTGACAATTTCCAATCAGATAAGCTAGGCTCTTTTTGTAAGGGCTTTTTTTTATAAACAATAATGGAACAGTGTTCCTTAATACGGAACGGAGGGGTTCAATGTCGACATTACAACAAATTGCGAAAGAAAAAGTCGTTGCGATTCTACGGTTAGAAAATCCAGAATCGATTCTTGATGTGGCGACGTCTTTATATAACGGCGGGGTACGGATCATTGAAGTAACACTTAATACCCCTGGGGCGCTTAAACATATTCAGTCCATTAAACAGAGCCACCCAGAGATGGTTGTGGGGGCAGGGACGGTGCTTGATGAAAACCAGGCAAGCCAGTCCATTATGGCGGGTGCGGATTTTTTGTTAGCGCCTACTTATAGACAAGAAACCATAGAAGTAGGCAATCGGAACGGGATTCCTGTCATACCAGGTGTCTTCACGCCAACAGAGGCGTTAGAGGCGTATGAAGCTGGGGCTGAGATGGTGAAAGTATTTCCGGTACGACATGTTGGAACGAACTATATGAAAGATATCCAAGGGCCGTTGCCATTTATACAAGGGATGGCTGTTGGTGGTGTGTCTGAAGAGAATATACAGGACTATTTATTAAACGGATGGAGTTCTGTAGGTTTAGGAAGTTCACTCGTTCATCCAAATTGGATCGAACAGAAAGATTTCGACAGAATTGAAGAACAGGCTAGGAAGATCACCACGAAAGTCAAAGAAATGTAAGGGGGGTGGGAGAAGTGTATTTGGTTCTTGATGGGGGGACGACCCATACACGAATGCGACTAATCCATAGAAACCGGGAGTTGATCGGGGAGAAGAAGCTCTCCCTTGGGATACGCGATGTAGCTATAGAGGGAACAAAGAAGCGTTTCATTAACGAGCTAGAGAAAGAGATGAAGATGTTTCTTGAGAAGAACGATTTATCTGCATCCGATGTAAGCGCTGTAGTTTCCTCCGGCATGTTAACGTCGAATCTCGGAATCTATGAAGTTCCTCATCTAATCGCTCCTGTTACGAAAGAAGCATTGGTTAAAGGAGCGGTTATCACAAAGTGGGAAGAATTCGGGGATGTGCCGTTTATGTGGATCCCTGGTGTCCGAACAGAAGGGGAAGCGTTAGACGAGAAGGATGTTATGCGGGGCGAGGAAGTAGAGACGCTCGGGTTGACTGAGCAGAGACGGTTAGACGGGATAGGTCTTATGATTCTTCCAGGTTCACATACGAAATATGTAGGTGTAAAAGAGGGGACGATTAACTATAGCTACACAACTCTTGGCGGAGAGATGATGAGAGCTGTACAGCAAGAAACGATTCTTGCTAATTCAATCCAAGAAACGTTGATCGAAGAGGTGGATCAGTTTTATCTGGAAGCTGGTTTCCGTGCGGCTCGAGATGTGGGCTTACTTCGATCTCTCTTTCACATTCGTCTTCTTCACTTAGAGGGACAGGCCACAGCCAATCAGCGTGCGAATTATTTAGCCGGGGCGGTTGTGTCTGAGGATGTAAGAGTCATCGAAGGAATGAAAGAAGTGGATTGGATTATGGTAGGAGGATCCAATCCACTTCGAAGCGCGTTTACGTATCTTCTGCATCAAGTGGTACCTGGAGGGATTGAAATTCTTGAAGCGGATGAATCAGAAAGTGAACGGGCCACGCTAGAAGGAGCTTTAACGATTATAGAAGAATGGAATAAACAGGAGGCATCACAATGAAAATTACAAACTACGAACTATATCAAGTACCCCCAAGATGGCTATTCCTAAAGATCGAAACCGATGAAGGAATTAAAGGCTGGGGAGAACCGGTTATTGAAGGTAGAGCTCATACGGTAAAAGCAGCTGTAGAAGAGCTAATGGAGTACATGATGGGGAAAGATCCTCTTCGTATTGAAGATCACTGGAACATGCTGTATCGTTCTGGTTTCTACCGAGGAGGTCCGATTCTGATGAGCGCCCTTGCTGGTATTGATCAGGCATTATGGGATATTAAAGGGAAGTACTACAATGCGCCTGTCTATCAACTACTAGGCGGAGCGTGCCGTGATTCCATTAAAGTGTATTCATGGATTGGCGGAGATCGTCCCTCTGATGTTGGCGAAGCGGCGAAGGAAGCAGTTAGTACTGGTTTCCACGCTATTAAAATGAATGGAACAGAAGAAATGCACTATATCGATACCTACGACAAAGTTGATGAAGCCGTTGAGCGTGTTCAAGCGGTACGTGAAGCAGTCGGAAATGGAGTTGGCATAGGCATTGACTTTCATGGCCGTGTGCATAAACCAATGGCGAAGGTGCTCGCTAAAGAGCTTGAACCATTCCGTCCGATGTTTTTAGAAGAACCTGTGTTAGCTGAGAACAATGAGGCGTTAAGAGAAATTACTCGTCATACTCACATCCCGATTGCAACGGGTGAGCGTATGTATTCCCGTTGGGATTTTAAGCCGTTACTAGAATCAGGGTATGCAGATATTATCCAACCGGACCTTTCTCACGCAGGGGGAATCACAGAAGTGAAGAAGATAGCCTCAATGGCTGAAGCATACGATGTAGCCATGGCCCCGCACTGTCCACTAGGTCCAATTGCACTTGCCTCTTGTCTTCAGGTAGATGCCACAGCGCACAATGCCTTTATTCAGGAGCAAAGTCTTGGTATTCATTACAACAAAGAGAACGATTTACTAGATTATATTAAAGACCGCAGTGTATTTGATTATAAAGATGGCTTCGTACAGATCCCACAAGGACCAGGTCTTGGGATTGAAATTGACGAAGAGTATGTTAAAGAACGGGCCCAAGAAGGACACAACTGGCGCAATCCGGTATGGCGTCATCAAGACAATAGTATTGCAGAGTGGTAAAGGACAGTAAAAAAGAGGCTCAAATTTTATTTGAGCCTCTACTTACCATGAAGAACTTTTTGCTACATTTTATAATCTTCTTCTTGCTATCGCATCGCGCATTTTCGTTTGAGCGTGTTGTGCTTGTTCCTGATACTTCAGGCTGTAATTGACGTATAAGGCATCGATAATCGATAGCTCGGCGATTCTTGAAGCTAGAGCTTCGGATCGATAATCGGTTTCTTGGGAAGTAGTAAACAAACAAGCGTCCACTAGTTTGCTAAACGGCGATTTGGCAAAGTTGGTAATACCGATTGTAGGAACGTTGTTTTCTTTAGCTACTTCAATGACTTCGAGAATATCCTTATTGGAACCGGTATGAGAAATAAATAACGCGACATCCTGAGAGGTTAGCTGAGAAGCTGCCATTAATTGCATATGTGTATCTGTATGCGCGTGGCTCGAAAGGCCGCTTCGCATAAATTTGTGCTGTGCATCAAGGGCTGTAATTCCTGAACCTCCGTTACCATAGAAGTGAATTTCACGGGAATTCATAATATACTCAAGCGCTTTAGTAAACGTTGCCTCTTGTTGAATGTCTTTCGTGTATTGGATGGCATTAACATTTGCTTGGAATACCTTCTGTAAGATATCCATTTCGCTATCTTCTTCTGTGATCTTCTCGTGAATATCCTGGATCGGACTCACAATCTCAGAAGCCAGTGCGATCTTTAATGCTTGATAACCTTTATATCCTAATGTCTTACAAAACCGAAAGACCGTCGCATCAGCAACCCCAAGGTCCTCTGAAACCTGGTTAATGGTCGTGTGAATGATCTTATTCGGATCTTTTAAAATGTAGTCAGCGATCCGTTTCTCTTTATCACTCATGTTGCGATAGTACGATTTTATTCGGTTGATGACTTGTGTAGAAGCTTCAGCCATGTCATTCCCCTCCGTTTCTTTCTACTCTCTAGTGTAAACAAAATTTTTTTCATGTAAAAGGAATTTAGTGAAAATAAATTTCATGAAAGCGGTTGATATGAAGAAATTTTCATGTATAATCATAGTTGTAAGAAAAAATATTCCGCTCATTACGTTTGGCACTATATTTTTTTGATAGATTTGAAAGCGGTTACTACTGTTAGCACGATCTTTGGAGGGAAAAAGCGATGACAGACATCATAATAGGAATTGATATCGGAACAACAAGTACGAAAACATTGGCTTATGATCGTGATGGGCAAATCTGGTCCGAGGTGGAGAAGGAATATCCACTACATTCACCGGATCCGGTGAGGAAGGAACAAGACCCACAAGAGATTAACGAATCCGTTATGCACACATTGGCTTCTGTGGCGAAAGAAGTTCAGCAAAAAGGCGGAATCATTTCTGGAATCGGTTTCAGTGCAGCTATGCATAGCTTACTTGCCGTCGACCGAGACGGAAACCCTTTAACCAAAGCCTTAACATGGGCGGACCAACGCTGTGTTGAGGAAGTAGAGGAATTAAAAGCGGGAATTGGACATGACATTTACTTACGAACCGGAACACCGCTTCACCCAATGTCTCCGCTTCCTAAATTAATGTGGATGAAAAAGCATGATCCTGAAACATTTGAACGAGCCCATAAGTGGATTTCATTAAAAGACTACGTTTTCTATACATTATTTAATCGCTATATCGTCGATTATTCTATGGCATCAGCAACAGGGTTATTTAATCTAGAAAACCTTGCATGGGACCAAGAAGCCCTGGAAGTCGCGGGCATTACAGAAGACAAGCTTCCAGAGCCTGTGCCAACGACGCACGTTATAAGGGGATTACCGAAAGAAAAGGCTGCTGCTTTACACCTTGATCCGGATACACCGTTTGTACTCGGTGCAAGTGATGGGGTGCTTGCGAACATTGGAGTTGGCGCGCTGAAGCCAGGTTCTATTGCATGTACGATCGGAACAAGTGGGGCTATCCGAACCGTTGTCGACAAGCCAACCATCGATCCGAAGGGACGCATTTTCTGTTATGCGTTAACAGAAGACAAATGGGTCATTGGAGGACCGATTAATAATGGCGGCATATCATTCCGCTGGGTTCGGGATAATCTTTTCCCAGATCTTAACGAAAAAGCAAGGGAAAAAGGCATCAGTGCTTATGAAGAACTAACAGCCAGAGCATCTAATGTAAAACCAGGCTCAAACGGCTTGTTATTCTTACCTTATTTAACAGGAGAGAGAGCTCCATTTTGGGATGCGGATACAAAAGGGGTGTTCTTTGGTTTAACGTTAGACCATAACCGCGATCATATGATCAGAAGCGCACTAGAAGGCGTGATGTATCAAATGTATTCCGTTGCGATTGCTTTAATTGAAGCAGGGGTTGAGCCTACTGAGTACCGGGCAGGCGGTGGCTTCGCCAAATCTAGTTTATGGCGTCAGATTATGGCGGACATCTTCGAAACAGAAATCAAGATTCCAGAGAGTCATCAAGGCTCTTGTCTAGGGGCAGCTTGGTTAACAATGAAAGCGCTTGATATGATTGATGATTTGGACAGTGTTCAAGATGTGATTAGCACAAGGGTCAAACACGTTCCTAATCCAGAGAACGTCACCATTTACCGAAAGTTGAAACCAGTTTATTTGCGATTAGCAAGAACACTTCCGAGTGAATTTAAAGCAATATCAAAAGTGCAGCGAGACCTAGAACATCTATAGAAACTAAAAAATGGGACTGAAAGACAAAGGGGAGCATAACGTATGATGGAATCAACAGCCGGACTGATAATTATTGCAATCTTAGCGGTACTTGCCTTACTATTTTTAGTAATGAAAACAAAGCTTCAGGCATTTATAGCGCTACTAACTGTCAGTATTCTAGTTGGACTAGCCGTCCAGATGCCGCTAGCTGATATACTGAAGACTATTGAAGAAGGAATGGGAGGCACCTTAGGCTATGTAGCTGTTATTATCGGTCTTGGTGCCATGTTTGGGGAAATGCTCCGGGTATCAGGCGGGGCCGAACGACTAGCTTTAACACTTATGAACAAATTCGGAGAGAAAAACGTAGGCTGGGCACTAGGTTTGACTGGGTTTATCGTATCCATCCCAGTATTCCTTGATGTAGCACTTGTTATTTTGATTCCGATTATTTATAGCTTATCTCAGAGAACGAAGAAATCCTTATTATACTTTGGTATTCCGCTTCTTGCTGGTTTAGCTGTTACACACAGCTTCATCCCACCGACGCCAGGACCAATTTCCGTGGCATCGATCCTTGATGCAGACTTAGGTTGGGTTATTCTGTTTGGTGTGCTAGCGGGAATTCCGTCTATGATTCTCGCAGGACCGGTATTTGCGAAATACATCTCTAAGAAGATTGACGTCGGTGTACCCGATTACATGCTAGAACAAATGAAAGATAAAGAATTCGACGAAGAAAATCTACCAAGCTTCTTTAGTGTTGTAGCCATTATTACGTTGCCACTTGTACTCATCCTTGTGAATACCCTGGCTGGCCTTATTTTAGATGAAGGGAATGGATTGAGAGCTGTATTAACTTTCGTCGGACACCCGTTCGTAGCGTTAACAATTGCGGCTTTACTGACATTTTATATCTTCGGAATTAAGAAAGGGTATACGAAAGAACAAGTACAAGAGATCACAACGAAAGCTCTTGAACCAGCTGGTATTATTATTCTAGTAACTGGTGCTGGTGGTGTGTTTGGTGAGATGCTGATTCAATCTGGAATTGGTGATATCCTGGCAGAGGCGATGCAAACGATGCAAATGCCAATCATTGTCTTTGCCTTTGTAACGGCTACAGTTGTCCGTGTCGCCCAAGGTTCTGCAACCGTATCTATGATTACAGCAGCTGGCCTTGTTTCACCGCTACTTGAAACGTTTGATGTAAGCGAACCAATGCTAGGTTTACTTGTAATCGCCATTGCATCCGGTGCAACAGTCGTGTCTCACGTAAACGACTCTGGATTTTGGCTTGTAAACCGTTACTTCGGTTTAACAGAGAAGCAAACGCTACAATCCTGGACCGTCATGGAAACAATTATCGGCCTTACCGGATTTGCTGTAGCGCTGATCCTAAGCTTATTCGTATAAAGAAAACTATTAACAGAAAAGAGGATGCATTATGAATATAGGTTTAATTGGACTAGGGAAAATGGGGTACAATATCGGTGCTCATATGCTAGATAAAGACTATAAGGTTCACGCATACGATGTAAACGAGGAAGCTGTTGAGAAGTTCCGCGGTGAAGGCGGGGAAGGCTTCTCTTCCATTAAAGACATGGTTAACAGCCTGAATGAAGGACCACGTGTCATCTGGATGATGGTTCCGGCTGGTGAAATCACAGATCAGGTAATTGAGGAAGTAACACCTCTTCTAAATAAAGGCGATATTTTAATTGATGCCGGAAACTCAAACTACAAGAAGACGCTTCATCACTTCGAAACGTTACAAGAAAAAGGAATCGAGTTCTTTGACGTAGGAACAAGCGGTGGCGTATCAGGAGCTCGTAACGGAGCATGCTTCATGATCGGCGGAAACAGCGATGTATTCCCTATTATTCAGCCTCTATTTGATGACCTGGCTGTTACAGATGGCTATCATTTCGCTGGTAAAGGAGGAGCAGGTCACTTCCTTAAAATGATTCACAACGGAATCGAATACGGGATGATGGCCGCAATCGGAGAAGGCTTTGACTTACTAGAGAAGAGTCCATTTGACTATGACTATGAAGGAGTGGCCAAAGTATTTAACAACGGCTCTGTAATCCGCGGTTGGTTAATGGAACTTATGGAAAATGCATTTAGCAAAGATGCCAAGCTTGACGACATTCGCGGTGTCATGAACTCTTCTGGAGAAGGAAAATGGACGGTCGAATCAGCCCTGGACTTCGAAACAGCAGCGCCCGTCATCGCTCTATCCCTAATGATGCGTTACCGTTCTCAAGAAACGGACACCTTCACAGGAAAAGTCGTCGCAGCCCTGCGCCACGAATTCGGCGGCCACGCTGTAGAGAAAAGCGAATAACTACGCTCCATGAAGCACAGGGACGGTTCCTGTGCTTCTTTTTATTATCTTCTGAAGAGAAGGAGTGATTTGTTAACTCTTTTTCTAAAATTGTGGGAAGTCATGAAGTTACCTCTGAAAATAAGTTTAATCTGTATGGTGAGTTTAGTTATCTATTTTTCCCTTCTGGTTCTGTTTGATTGTTTTCAGACTAAAGAAGTTTTGCTAATAAATAACTTGCTAACTAGTGTGGTTATGGTAACTGTTATTACCGTATTGGCTGCTGTATATCGAAAAAGGTAATAGATCGTTACCATAATAAGAAGAGCCACTTGTCCTTCTTTTCAACCAGAGTGTAACGTAAAGCTTGTTCTTTAGCCCGATAACCCACTATCTATCCAAAAGAAGATTTCAGTTAAGTTATACATAATAATGAGGGTGGTGACTAGCAACACTACTGTACTGATATATTGCTTTGACCCCTTAATAAAGATAAATTCCATAATTGCCTGGAATCCAAATAAGAAAGTTATGTAGGTCATAAAGTAAAGTTTTGTAACCATGGTTGAATCTTTCTTAATTACAAACCACAGAGTAGTTACAAAAATTAAAAGAATTACACCTCGACCAAAGCGATCAATGTTCTTGCCAGATGTCTCTGACAGTTTAACCTTTTCAACTCCAAGAATCTTATTTGTTATTTTCTCCACCATGAAAACTAAGATGAATAACACAAGTAAGAGCGCTATAAAATTCATTGAATCTCTCCTTAGTAAGTGTAAACCCTTCTATTAACTATGCGAGGTATTAAATGCTTCCAAATTATCTCATTACTTCTGGTGAAAGTGAACCCTCTAATTAAAAAACGGCCCATTCCGAATCATTTCCTATATATGTTATCATGTAGAAAACAGCCGGAGGTGATCCGATGGATGGTATTGTATTATTTGACGGAGAGTGCAACTTCTGTGACCAGAGCGTTCAATTTATCATTAAGCGAGATCCACAAGGGTATTTCTCTTTTGCCTCGTTGCAGAGTGAGGTAGGGCAGGATCTTTTGGAGAAATACGAGATCCCGGCTGATACGGATAGTTTCGTTCTAATTGAAGACGGTCGTGCTTACACGAAATCTTCAGCGGCTTTACGTGTATGCAAGCATTTAAAAGGGGCGTGGAAAGCATTTCGCTTGTTGGTGATCGTTCCTAAATCTATCCGGGATGCCGCTTATGAATTATTCGCTAAGAACCGGTATAAGTGGTTTGGCAAGAAAGACAGCTGTATGCTGCCATCAAAGGATATACGGAAGCGGTTTTTATAAAGAAAGAGGGAGAGCCTCTTTCTTTTTTGTATCGAGAACGCCGATTAATTCAGGCGCTACGTGTAGCATCTTAATTTGGGTTGTTTATTATTCGTATAAGAAAGAGAGCATGAAGTTTGGTGGGACAATGAACCTGTCCCCCTGGCCCAATTAACTCCCAAATGTATTCCCGCCATTCACATTCATATTCTGTCCAGTGACAAATGAAGCATCGTCACTACATAAGAAATTGACCATTCCGGCGATATCCTCTGGTTTACCTAACCGTTTCAAGGGTACTTGGTTAATATAACCATTTGCACTTTCTTCGGTAACGTCACCGTGGCGTTCAACTGGGGTGAATCCAGGGTGTACTGCATTTACTGTAATCCCGTATTCACCAAGTTCATTGGCCCATGAGCGTGTCATGCCGATGACAGATGATTTGGCAGTAACATAGTTCGAGAAGTGACTATTGCCTAAACCAACAACTTCACTACCAATGTTAATAATGCGTCCCCATTGGTTCTCTTTCATTCCGTTCATCACTTGCTTCGTCAATAGTAGGGGTGATTTAACAGAGAAATGGAGCTGATCGAGATAGTCTTCCCAGGTTACATCTTCTAACGATTTTTCAGGTTGAGGTCCTGTTGCATTATTGACTAGAATATCGACTGGTTGTCCATATTCTTTCTCTACATTTTGAATAAGCTCCTCAACCTCTTGCTCATCTGTTATATCTGCCTGCAGCATAATAGCTTCTCCGCCGTTTGTCTTTATATCGTGTACGACACGCTCTGCATTAGTAGCATTACTATTGTAGTTAATCACAACTTTTGCACCATTTGTAGCAAGCTTCCAAGCAATGGATTTTCCTAATCCTTTTGAACTTCCTGTTACTAATGCAACTTTACCGTTAAGATTCACTATGATCATCGTCCTTTCTGCTCTGACTATATCGGTTTGATTTTAGCCAATGCGTTAATAGAAACCTAACTGAACTAAAAGAACCGTACTTACATTCTCCACACACAGCATACCCTTAGTGGCTTGTTTAAAAACGGATGCTTACGTGATCGATTCTTCTAATCGTGAGCGATTTAAAGAGAAAGTTTTTACCTTGTGATGGATAGATCGGATTTGAGGAGGATGGATATTGAAATCTCGACGCGGTTAGGGAGAACAGGGACTCTAAAGTATATTAGTAACTAAAGAGTCCCGATAGATAAATAAGTTAGCTCTATGTTTCGAGTAGCTAACGGAAAAGAAAGAACTTCTTAGAACGTAATCCATCGTAACAAATAATATGTGGCTTGATCTCAAAAGGATAATATTCCAATCTTACAGGAGTGATTTCCATGAATGATATAAGCTCTTCATTAGAAGTTAACTCTAGTAGGTTAGAGAACTGCACGACATTATATTCGTCATGAAAACTTATTCTAGTAAAGTTTTCTTCTTTTAAACGGTTTAGAAGTTCCATTAAATTCCCCCTGAAGGTAGGGTACCCTAAAAATGCACTATAAAACAAATGATGATGTTGTCGGTATGGTCGAAGGGGGAGGAAGTGAGCATGATATAGGGATAAAGACAACTATAGAAGTTATATTTTTATAGAGTTTCTTTAGCGTTAAGTATTGTTGTATTCGCTAGGCTGGTACATACTCTAACTTCATGTGAGGATATAGAAGGTCACAAAAAAACCCCTGGTACCAGGGGTTTTTTGTGTGTTAACTCTTCTCTACATTTAAGTACTTTCTTCTAGTATTATACATCACAACAGCCGCTCCTATATAAAGAGCAATGAATATCAACCCAAGTGTGATCGAAAGTTTAAATGAACTTATAGTCGAACTGATCGAGAAGTATAGAAAAATAGCCACCATTACGCTTAAGAGCCCTTTACTCTTTAAAGCGTACGTCTTAAATAAGACGAGAAATAACGCAACGGCAATCACATTTATTAGAAACACTCCGATGCCAATCAAGAACATATTATCAAAACCAGCGCTTACCGGATACATCCCATCCCCCCCCTAATATATCAATATTTTACCAGATGATAGAAGTGATTTAAAACAAGATCCTTAAGCGGTAAGGTCACATTCAATTAATCTTAAACTTCCCTATTAACGGACTTGAAGGTTTCAATATTTACTTAAATGGAAAAAGTCTTACAAACAGACGTAATGGAGGTGCAAGGAGGGGAGGGGCGAGCCTACTTTGACTGATGGACTGGTCATACTTGTGAGCTTTTTGGTTGTATTGCATTTGGCCTTTGTTTGACGGTTGTTCGTGCATTCTTTAGAGAGAAGTAGTTAGGCGTTGCTTGTTAGTTGACCTCTTCCTGATTCTGTTATATAATTATCTTGAATTCGAGATAAATAATGATGCAAAAAGGTGGTTAGAATATGAATTTATTAGGTATTCATCACGTTTCAATATTGACGGGTAAAGCTGAGAAGAACTTTGAATTTTATACAAAAGTGTTAGGGATGCGACTTGTGAAGAAAAGTGTAAATCAGGATGATACAAGTTCGTATCATTTATTCTACGGGGATGCGAAGGGGAATCCGGGTACGGAGCTTACTTTCTTCGATATCCCGATGCTCGCCCCTACGCATCCTGGGGTATCTAGTATATCGAGCACATCTTTACGAGTAAGGGATGAAGAGTCTCTCGAATATTGGAAGACACGTTTTGAAGAGTTCGGCGTGACTCATGAGGATATTCAGAAACGCGCTAACCGAAATACGTTAGCTTTTGAAGATTTTGAAGGAACGAAGCTTATTCTAGTAGCGGATGACGGGGAAGATGGTGTCGCTGCTGGTGAAGCTTGGAGTGAATCCGACGTGCCAGCCGAACATGGCATTGTAGGACTTGGAGCTGTTCTCCTTCGTGTCCGTAATCAGAAACCAACCGCTCGTGTCTTAACGGATGTATTAGGTTTCGAACATGTGGGCACGTATCCATCTGTTGATGGAGATGGGTTACCAGATGTTCATGTTTACTCAACAGGTGAAGGTGGTGTTGGGGCTGAAGTACACATTCAAGAACGCCCTGATCTCCCGAAAGAACGGATCGGTCGAGGCGGCGTGCACCACGTAGCCTTCCGTATTCCAAATGAAGAAGAGTATGAGAAGTGGGCGGATAAGATTCAAGAAGCCGGGCTTATGAACTCAGGCAAAGTCGACCGATTTTACTTTCAGGCCCTTTACTTTAGAGAACCAAACGGAATTCTATTTGAACTATCAACAGACACCCCTGGTTTTGACGTTGATGAATCAGTAGATTCCCTAGGCCAAAACTTATCCCTGCCTCCATTTTTAGAAGATCAGCGTGACCATATTGAGCAGAAATTACGTCCGTTAACGTTAAAGGGATAAAAGGTTTCTTAAGGATCAGGGACATACCCTGGTCCTTTTTTTGTGAATGATCCTCCTAATCTGTGCTACACTTTGATAAAGATTTTGAAGAGAAGGTGGGAGCGGAATGGAGTATGTGGCTTCTTTTGACATAGGAACGACAGGAATAAAAGGATGCCTTGTGAGTAGAGACGGCGAGATGTCTCATATGGCCTATGAGCCTATTCCTACATATGAAGGGGAAAATGGAGAAGTTGAACAAAGTCCGGATGACTGGTGGGAGGGTGTGAAAGGGATCTTTCAACAGTGGAAGGACAAAGAAGGTAGTTTGACTAAAGGAATACGGGCGATCACGTTTAGTGGGCAGATGGAAGATGTTATACCGATTACAGCGGAAGGTTCACCTGTTCGAAGAGCGATTTTGTATTCGGATGGGAGGGCTGTGAAACAAGCTGAAATTATACGAGAACAATGGGAGACTTGGGGCGATCGTATAGTTAATTCCGTAACAGGTACGACGCCTGTGGCTAAAATCGCTTGGATGAAGGAAAAAGAGGAGGATCTTTATAACCTGACTTCAACCTTCCTTTTCAGTTCTAAAGACTACATTATCTACAAATTAACAAGTGAGTCCGTAGCCGATCCAACCACTTCTGCGACTACGGGTATGATGAACATCCACACACGAGACTGGGAAGAAGAATGGGTGCGGTTCAATGGCATCGACCTATCCAAGATGCCTTCACTAGTGGCGTCAAAAGAGCGAGCGGGATTTGTCCTAGGTGAATTAGCAGCTTCCCTCGGACTTGAGGGAGATGTAGCTGTTTTCTGTGGGGTTGGAGATGCAGGCGCGACCACAATTGGTGCAGGGAATGTAAGAGAAGGAAGCATGTACGCTTACCTTGGTACGACCGGTTGGGTAGCTACAACAAGTACTGAATTGGCTTTAGAAGCTCCGTTTACATTGGCCCACTTACCTGAAGATCATCTAATCAATATCGCTCCGGTACTTAATGCAGGCAATGTACATCGGTGGGCGGTAGATACGTATGTGGGTGATAGTTCAGACGAGGGATATAAGGCTTTTGATGAAATGGTCAATGGAGCAGAAGCAGGAAGCAAAGGCGTATTGTTCTTACCCTACTTAAACGGGGAGAGGTCTCCTGTTCAAGATCCTGACGCAAAAGGAGCCTACATTGGCATAACAGGTGGCGTGGAGAAGCAGGATATGGGTCGTGCTGTAATAGAAGGAATCTCGTTTTCTATTAGACAACTGTTTGAAGATGTCAGCCGAGCGCTATCTTCGAAAGTGGACTGGATTACATTAATAGGCGGAGGAAGTAAAAGTAGAGCCTGGTGCCAGGTAATTGCCGACGTTCTCCAGATTCAGGTCCATGTTCCAAAGTTAGGTGAATACTTACCCTCGTTCGGAGCAGCTTCAACAGCATTTGTCGGCCTAGGATGGTGTGAGGATTATGAAGCGTTTGTTGATGATTACTTGGATCATTATGTTGAAATCTTTTACCCTAACAAGAATGTTCAAGGAGTATATGATAAACAATATGGACGGTTCAAGAAGATTTATGAGCAGAGTGGACCATGGGGACAGGTACCTTGTCCCTAAAGAAGTTTTGAATACATTTGATTGAAAGGGACAAGGTACCTGTCCCTCTATCCCCAAAAAAGAGGGCTGCCGATGATCGGCAGCCCTTGTTCATTATTTAGTTAGGAAATTCTCCGTATAATAAGGCTGAGACTCTTCATTGAAGGCGACACCTACAGCAAGGCGCTCAAAGTCCTTGTGTAAAATATTTTCCCTATGCCCAATAGAGTTCATCAACCCTTCATGGGCAAAGATACTGCTAGATTGCCCTGCTGCTAAGTTCTCACCAGCCGTACGATACGCAATCCCGTCTTCTGTCATTCGGTCAAACGGAGACTGACCTTCTGGGTTGGTATGACTGAAGTAGTTGTTGACCGCCATATCTTTACTGTGATCACGAGCAGTCGTTTTAACGGCTTCGTCCCAAGTAAGGACGTTTAGGCCATGTTCGACGCGGGCAGCGTTTGTTAAGTCAAATAGCTGGTATTCGAATCCTTCTTTCAGTGCAGTACTTGGTTCGCCGAAGAATCCTTCTTTTTGCTGTTCAAGCTCTTCGCTAATAATCTGCACAGCGGTGACCGTATTCTGTTCGTGCTTATCATAGAAGACAGTCACATAACTCTGGTCGATGTTGTATAGATCGTACTCGTCTTTATTCTGCACCTGATAGCGAGTCAATCCTTTACGAATGCTCGATTGAGACTCTGGCATAGCAGATTGGACAGATTGTTTGGAACTTCCAATTTGAACCGATTCCTTAGATGAGACAAGATCCTGGTTCGTATATAAGCCCGCAACTTGATTCTCGTCGTTATAAGCCACCTTAAAGAAATTTTGGTAGTTTTCGTGATAGGCTACCCAGTTTACACCATATTCATTTAATGAAGCGCGCTTTGGAGCTCCGGCTTGTTCCTCAACTGTTTCTCTCGTGTCCCCAAGTTCAATATTGTGAACAGAGAAGGACTGTTCAGATGGGACATCTAGTGTTGGTTTCTCTACATCTTGAGTTTCTGGATTTGAACTTGGGTCCGGTTCATCTCCAGTTAACCGATCAAATAGAGACTGTACTTCTAAGGAGATGGCATTTACAGTCCGGCGAACCTCAGGGTCTTGACTAATTTCGACCACATCCGTTCTCATCTCTTCATACACACCATCTACACCAGACTCGTTAAATGTATCTCCGTATATATACCATACCCCTCCTATAATAAGGAGTAGTAAAATCACTCTTCTTAATTTTGGCATTGTCTCACTCCTGCCTGAATCTTGAGTTGTTAATCTCATTGTAGCACTGTCTCTATCCAATATGCATCAAAGAAGCCCTTCCTAAACCCTCTCCAAATAATGGGGCAGAGGGACAGGTTCCTTGTCCCTTCGTGTTTCGAACTAATTTTAAAAGAAAGGTTAGAGATTACTGAACATTCGTAGACTTGAAGGGAAGATGTACCTGTAAGCCCTGGACCTGCTATACTTTTAGTAGAATACATAAGAGAAAGGAGTTTCATAATGGCAACTATTAAATACGAAATCATCTCTGAAATTGGAGCGATTTCTGAAAATCAAAAAGGATGGAAGAAAGAGCTAAATGAAGTTAGCTGGAACGGGCGAGAGCCAAAGTATGATCTAAGGGATTGGGCTCCGGACCATGAAAAGATGGGGAAAGGATTGACGCTTACTAAAGAAGAACTTGTGCAGTTAAAGCATATGCTAAATGCAATGGATTTGGAAGATTAGTATATGTGTGGTTGGGGGACAGTGTACCTGTCCCCCTGGTCCATTATTTCAGGCCGTGTGTATGCATTTTGCGATAGAGGGTGTTTCTGGTAATGCCGAGTTGTTTTGCAGTAGCGCTAATATTATGTTGGTGGAATTGCAATGCTTCTTCAATAGCTTCTTGCTCTGTCATCATTAATGTTTTGCTAGTATGGGGTTGTTGTGTTTGGAGGGGCGCGAAACGAATATGGTGTGCTTCAATTACAGAACCTTCAGCGTGAAAGCTTGCTTGTAGTACAACGTTTTTTAATTCACGTATATTTCCTGGCCATTTGTGTGTTGTTAACTTTTCTAAAGCTTCTTTTGAGAAATGCAGATTACCCACAGAGAATTGAGATAAGAAATAACGAGCAATCTCCTCGATGTCTGTCCTTTCTCGAAGTGGGGTTAAAGGTAGAGTGAGTTCTGAGATGCGATAGTACAGATCAGCTCGGAAAGTCCCTTTTTCAACCTCTTCTATAAGGTTCCGATGGGTGGCTGTGATAATTCTTACATCCACAGGGTAACTCTTGTAATCTCCAATCGGCGTAATTTCCTTCTCTTCAAGTGCTCGGAGCAAAGTACTTTGCGCTTCTATGGGCATGTCCCCAATTTCATCCAAAAAAAGAGTCCCCTTGTGAGCCGCGCGAAATTTCCCTTTATTCCCTTCAGGATTGGCGCCCGTGAATGCGCCTTTTGCATAACCGAATAGTTCGCTCTCCATTAGATCGTGTGATAATGCACTACAATTTACAGCAATAAATGGCCCGTTAGAGCGATTGCTGTGTTCATGGATAGCTTTAGCAAACAGTTCTTTCCCTGTGCCTGTTTCGCCGTGGATATGAATAGCGAAATTCAATGGTGCAGATTTCTTGGCTACATGTATAGCATGATACAAAGACGGACAACTTCCTGCTAATTTGTGGAATGAGTTTTTGTTGGTGGTTGTTTTTCTTTTAGCGTCAGAAAGGATTCTTACATCTCCACCTTGGAGTTGCTCTAGAGCTAATTTGTTTTGAAAAGAATCAGCTGCTACAGAGGAGAGGAACAATCCCTCACCCTCTTCATCTCTTACATTACAACTAAAATTTATGATTGCAATAACATTTCCTCTCGTATCAAGAACCGGGCACGCGAAGCATGTTAAAAAATGATTAACTGTATAAAAGTGTTCCTGGCCGTGGACTGAAAATGGGAGATGGTGCTGCATACTCAAGCTTACTGCATTTGTACCTCCGGCGTGTTCACTCCAACATGAACCAATAGAGAAACGTTTTTCTCGATGAGCATGAGGAGAAGGCTTCATAGAAAAGAGAAGGTATCCTTCTTGGTCTAATAAGTCTGCTTGAATATTATGGCGAGTGAGGTAATGTTCATATTGTTGAAAAATCATACGAGCAAAGTGGATCAACTTTTTATTACGATGAAGTCTTTGATCTAAAGAGGGGCCTGTTAAGTATGTAGTAATAGGGGTGTCCTGTTGTTGAAAACCTTTCTTGTGACAGCGCTTCCAAGATTGTTCAAGTAGTTTCTTCTTATAAGTATCTGAAACAGGTTGAAGCATTGGAGTACACCTCATTTTAATTTCGTTTTCGTGTACTCATCGTAACACAATTTTGGTTTTGTGGGAATTTTAACCACCCGTCAAAGTGCTTCAAAAAAGAGCATGGGACTGTCTTATTTTGAGACACCTTTCTATTTTTAAAGAGTGCTTGGGCCGATGAAATCACCATCCTCTCACTTGGCATGCTTTTTGCATATATGAGAGTGAAACGATAAAAGGAGGAGTGTCAAAATGGAATTTCAATTTAGTATACCGAGTCATGTGACATTTGGAAATGGAGCTTCGGACCAACTAGGGGAAAGATTGCAGGAGTTACAAGTAAAAAAGGTACTATGTGTCTTTGATCAAGGAGTGAAAGATGTTGGTCTTGTGGATCGTGTGTTACAGAGTGTGCTTGATTTAGGAATTGAAGTAGTAGCATTTGACCAAGTGTCCCCTAACCCTCCTGATTTGATTGTGGATGAAGGGGCAACTCTTGCTCGTAATGAGAAGGTTGAAGCTATTGTTGCCATTGGTGGAGGAAGCGCAATGGACTGCGCTAAAGCCATTAACATTTTGCTTACCAACCCAGGTTCGATTCACCAATACAGTGGATTAAATCTTGTGAAGAACCCTACTAAACCGCTAATTGCTATTCCAACTACGGCTGGCACTGGTAGTGAAGTGACTTCGTTTACCGTCATTACTGATACAACCGCATTGAAGAAAATGGTGATAGGCGGTCCTCATTGCGGGGCTTCTATTGCTCTTGTCGACCCAATACTTACGGAAGGGCTTCCTGCACCTGTTACTGCTGCAACAGGCATGGATGCACTAACACATGCGATAGAAGCTTATGTATCGAAGGCTGCTTCACCTGCTAGTGATGTGAATGCATTAAAAGCAATAGAGTTAATATCAGATAACCTTGTTAAGGCTTTCAAAGACGGAGGAGACCGTGAAGCTCGTGAGAATATGTTGCTTGGAAGTATGTTAGCTGCTTTTGCATTTAACTCGGCTGTGTTGGGCCTCGTTCATGCCATTGCTCATCCTCTCAGTGCACATTGCGGACTCGCTCACGGTGTTGCGAATGCGATTGAACTTCCATACGTGATGGAATTTAACGCCAAAGATCAAGGGGTTCAAAAGAAACACAAAGATATTGCTAGAGCGATGGGGCTCGATATTGATGGTGTGAGTTATAAAGATGCTTCAAACCTTGCGATTAAAAAGGTAGCCACCCTTTGCCGTACTCTTCAAATTCCTTCTCTTGTTGAAGAAGGGGTAGAGAAAGAACAATTTGATCAAATAGCAGAAGATGCTTTACAAGAAATCAGTATTCAATTTAACCCAGTCGATGTGACCAAGGAAGATGTGCTAAACCTTTTAGAACAGACGTATACGAAGGAGGGACATCATGCAAAGTGAGTATAAGCATTTCATAAACGGACAAATGCGAGATTCTCGATCTGGTAAGACGTTTCACTCTTATAACCCAGCAACAGGTGAAGTGAACGGAGTGGTGGCAGAAGGAGATGCAGGTGACATTGATGCGGCTGTTAGTGCAGCAAGGAATGCATTTGAGAATGGTCCCTGGGCCAATATGGCTCCAAGTGACAGAATGCGTCTTTTAAATCGAGCTGCGCTAAAACTCTGGGAGAATGCAGATTACCTAGCTGAGGTTGAATCACAGGATAACGGCTTACCTATTAATGAAACGAAAATGATTGCAATCCCAGCGGCCATAGATGTACTTGAATTTTACGCAGGACTAGCCAATAAGATTCAAGGGGAAACGTTAAGTTCTCCTGGCAATCGCTTCAATTACACACTTCGTGAACCAGTAGGGGTTGTTGGAGCTATTGTACCGTGGAATTTCCCTATTATGCTAACCATGTGGAAGCTGGCCCCCGCACTTGCTGCAGGAAACACGGTGGTCATTAAACCTGCTGAACAAACCCCGATCAGTGTGTTAGAACTCGTTCGCCTATTACACGAAGCAGGGTTACCTGATGGAGTTGTGAATGTGGTAAATGGATACGGTGAAACCGCTGGTGCTGCTTTATCTTCGCATGAAGGAGTAGACAAAGTGGCGTTTACAGGCTCTACGAATACAGGGCGTTTAGTCATGCAAGCTGCAAGTCAGAATCTGCGTCCAGTTTCATTAGAGCTCGGCGGGAAATCACCAAACATTGTCTTTGATGATGCGACTATTGAGGATGCGGTAAATGGTTCGTTGTTTGGTATTTATTTCGCTCAAGGGCAAGTATGTGCGGCTGGTTCAAGGCTCTTTGTCCAAGAGAGTATATATGACCAGTTTATGGACTCCTTTATTTCTAAAGCTCAACAAATTCAAATAGGAGACCCACTAAAGCCGACTACTCAAATGGGTCCCCAAGTTTCATTGGAGCAATTGAATACTATTGAAAATTATGTAGCAGCTGGTTTAGAGGAAGGTGCGACACTTGCTACAGGTGGGACAAGGACTCATACCGAAAGTGGAGGGTATTACTACTCACCTACCGTTTTCGAGGACGTGACTAATGAAATGACCATTGCAAAGGAAGAAATCTTTGGTCCAGTGTTGTCTGTAATTCGTTTTAAGGATGAGGAAGATGCTTTAAAGAAAGCCAATGACTCTATTTATGGTCTTGCATCTGGTGTATGGACAAATGATATTAAAAGAGGGCATAGAATGGCTAGAGGTATAAAGGCAGGGACGCTCTATATTAATACGTTTAATATGCTCGATGCATCAGCGCCCTTTGGAGGAACAAAGCAAAGTGGGTTTGGCCGAGAATTAGGCATGCAAGCGATGGATATGTACACAGAAACGAAAAATGTATGGGTGGATTTAAATTCAGAGCATATGAACTGGTATGGAAGATAAGGAAAAAGCCTGCTGCGAAGTCCCGCTGCAGGCTTTTCTGCGTGAGGAGGGCCAGGGGGACAGGTACATTGTCCCTTCGTTCATCGAAGTAAAGGTAAAATGCTTAAGAGGGACTATGTACCTGTCCCCTCGGCCCAAAGAAGTTTAATTAATTACAGAAAAAGGAACATAATGGATGAGAATGATCTAAAGGGAGTGTATCGAGTATGGGAAGATTAGATGGGAAAATAGCTGTGATTACAGGTGGTAGTGGTGAAATTGGGAAGGCTACAGCGCAATTATTCTTGCAAGAGGGAGCAAATGTAGCATTAGTAGACGTGAATGAAGATACATTAAAAAGTGCGAAGGAAGAACTAAACGCAGGAGATTCCGTGATGACACTTGTGGCTGACGTGACAGACGAACAAGACGTCAGTCAATATGTTGAAAGGATCGTTGATCAATATGGTCGAATTGATGTCTTTTTCAACAATGCTGGAATTGAAGGGAAAGTAGCTCCCATTGTGGAACAGTCCCTCGAGAATTTCCAAAATATATGGAATGTTAATGTGGGTGGTGTTTTTCTTGGCTTGAAATATGTAATGAAAGAAATGATGAATCAGGGAAGTGGGAGCATCATCAATGCCTCTTCCGTTGCAGGGTTAATGGGAAGCCCAGGTGTAGCGCCTTACGTAACATCTAAACATGGGGTAGTAGGACTGACGAAAACTGCTGCTCTTGAAGGAGCTTCAAGTAACGTAAGGGTAAATTCGATCCACCCTTCTCCTGTTGAAGGGCGCATGATGCGTTCGCTTGAAGAAGGGATGAACCCTGGCGGCGGTGAAGAAGTTAAGCAAAAGCAAATGAGTGCGATCCCGCTGCAACGTTATGCAGAAAGTGAAGACATCGCTAAACTCGTTCTGTTTCTTGCATCAGAAGACAGTAAGTTTATCACCGGTGCTCAATATCGAGTTGATGGCGGTATGGGAGCAACATAATACTTACTCTAAGCGCTTCTGCCTATTTAGGCAGAAGCGCTTTAGTGTGTTGTTTGGGACAAAGGGACAGGTTCATTGTCCCGGTCTCATTTACTTTTAACATTTCGAGCTTCGAAGGGACGATGTACCTGTCCCCTCATCCCATGCAAACTTCATTCTCTTCTGATAAAATTGTTAAAGACGGTTTATCTTTGCTTGTGTTCAAAAGTGAGCAAAGGGTAAAACGTAATTTCGAAAGAAAGAGGGGAGTGAGGACTCATTCCTCCTGTTGACCGAATGAGTGAAGAAGAATTATTAAAGGCAGCATCACCTCGTCGAGGGCTTTCAAAATTAGAAATCCTTAGAAGAGTAGTGATCATTGCAATCGGTATTGGGTTAGAAGCAGTGGCATTAGAAATGTTTCTCGTACCGAATGGCATTATTGACGGGGGCATTGTGGGTGTTTCCATTATGCTTCATCATATTACGGAATACCCGCTCGGGGCATTTCTTTTCTTCCTGAATATCCCTTTTTGTTATTTGGGGTATAAGCAAATAGGAAAAACGTTTGCGATTACATCGATATTCGCCATTATAGGTTTAGCTGTTCTGACAACTGTGCTAATACCGGTGCCTAAATTTACAGACGATTTACTGTTAGCCAGTGTATTTGGTGGCGTTTTACTAGGTCTTGGTGTTGGGTTAGTCGTCCGTAATGGCGGCTCTTCTGACGGAACTGAAATTTTGGCTATCTTTCTTAACAAGTTATCCCCATTTTCTGTTGGAGAAACGGTCATGTTTATCAATCTCTTTATACTAGGGAGTGCAGGTTTTGTATTTGGGTGGAACAATGCGATGTATTCACTCATTGCTTACTTTATTGCCTTCAAGATGATTGACGTTACAGCCGAAGGACTTGAATCTTCACGCTTTGCCTGGGTTATAAGCGACGAGTACCGAGAGATTGGTGAGGCTTTAACAGATCGTCTGGGGCGAGGTGTTACGTATCTGAACGGGGAAGGGGCTTTTACGGGTGATGATAAAAAAGTTATCCTCATTATTATTACACGATTAGAGGAAGCGAAAGTAAAGAACATTATTAACGACATAGATCCGAAAGCTTTCCTGGCCCTTGGAGATATTCATGATGTCAAAGGCGGCGGCTTTAAGAAGAAGAATATTCATTAAAAGAAAGTCTGACGTAGCTAAGTGCTGTGTCAGACTTTTTGTTTTGAGAAGGAGGAAGGGATAGATGAAAGGAACCATATACTTGTCCCTTATGAATTACAATTTATGGAACATTCGCTCGAGTGTTTTTGGTATAATTTAGTAGTGTGAATTTGAAAGGGGGCTTATGATGAAAAAAACGAGTGATCTTGATCCAACCATTGTGAAAGTGGCCATTATTGTGGTGGGCGTTATATGTGCGGGGCTTCTGCCGCTTATCCTTGTAACAATTCTGCAAGATGTTTTCTATTTTTCTCGCGATCATATTTATTTCGAAGCACCGTTATCGGCATACATTTGGGGTGGTGTTGCGATTCTTTCAATCCCGATCTTTCTTGTGGTCGATCTTATTGTAGGGAAGTGGAAGGACAATTGGGGGAAGAAGGCGTTAGGAATTCTGATGACGGCAGGTGTAGTGGTATTTAGCTTATCTATGGTGTTTTCAGTAAGGTCTTATTTTTACTTCGATCCTGATGGCTTACATGTGAATGGGACGTGGACATTGGATGAGCACAATATTGATTGGAGCCATGTAGAGAAAGTGGTGAAGAAGAACGAGAAGGAAAATGGCACACTTTCCTTAAAAGAAGTTGATTTTATAACCAAAAATGGTCAAACCTTCACCATAACGAATAACAAGAATTGGAGAGATTATCAGTATACCGTTTATGATTATCTTGAAGAAGCAGGTGTAACGATCACAGTGAAGAGAATAGAAAGCGCGGACTCGTAACTCTGTGTTCTGACTGATGACTAACATACATGAATATACATAATATGAAGAAGTAAAGCCTGTTCGAGCACCTAGCTAGAACAGGCTTTTTGTCATTCATTATGATTGGAAGTTGTATAAATCGCTTCTACTGCATTTTGTAGCGTTTGGTAAATGGCTACGTCGCTTAATTTATCGTATCTGGTACTCCATTCCTTTGCCACACCAGGTTGGATGCCGGTGAGCGTCACATGAATTCCAATCAGCTTAACGGTTTCAATTAGTTTCTCAATCTTACTTAAGAATTCTAAATCAACCGAGCGTATGGACGAGAAGTCCAGGATAAGATCATGCACATTCATGTTAGAAATATTCTCTACACCTTTGTCTAGTATGTAGTGAAACTCCAAATTGTTAATGACTGGTTGAAGAGGAAAGAGGGCAATTTGATTCGTAACAGGAATAATAGTAACCGACATATTTTCCATGTTTTTAACCAAATCTTCTTGTTTCTCATGGTAAGCGGTGATGTCTTTAAACTCTGCTAGTGCACCGATTTGTTCATTTCCTTCTTGTAAAACTTTTGTTCTGATAGAAAGATAGAGGCGGTACTTTCCCCATTGATAAGGCATGGCCTCGAGTTCAATTTCTTCACCTGTTTTGACTGTTCGTTCTACATGTCGAATATCTTCAGGTGCGTCTGGGAAAAGTTCATACACATTCTGTCCAATCGCTTCTTCCTGATTTACTTCAAGCAAACGAGCGCCAACTTCGTTCATAGCTGTAATGCGATAATCCATGTCGAGTGCAAGTATTCCGAACGAGAGGTGGTTCATCATTTGATTCGACATTTGGTTCATAAGAAACTCCCCTTAAAAGTAGATTGCGATTCTGGTGAATGATTTTTTTAGCCGTAGGAATTAATATACGAAAATAAAAATCGATCTACCCTTATCCTACCTTTAATCCACGTTTAATGAAAATCAGAATGTCTATTGTTTAGAAAAAATTCATATTCTAGTAAATTTTTGATGCTAATTATTTAAGATGGAAGGAAAGTGATCCAAATTGCTCATTCGTGACGAGGGGTTCTTAGGAAACCTATAGCTAACACAGCTAAGATGCCAATTAAGAGCATACCTATGATGAGGGCGTCTACCAATTTATTCTGATAGATTGAGAAAGCTATAGGGGGGAGTGAAAATAGGAAAAAGACGATAAAGGCTCTTATAAAAAGGGTTTTACTCATGGAATCCCTTCTCCTCTCTAGTGTTTACGAAATACGATAATTTCGTTAAATAAAGGGGCCTGTCACTGTTAGATACGAGCTCGTTTGTAGTGACAGGCGATTGTGTTACTCTTTCGGAGCTTGAAGCTCTAACTTCTCGGCTATTCCGAGTAAGTCTTCTTTTGTTAAGTCAGGGTTATGACTAAGAAGAGAATAACGGAGACCGTCTTCATCCCATGCTAAGTTCTCGATGACGTCTGATGTATATTCCCCTTCAACTCCACGAACGTTAACGGTATTTGCATTCTCAGAATTGATACTTAAGCTTTCGTCTGGTGTGGGGAAAACACTTAAAGTAAATTGAACAACATCATCTTGTTTATATTGAAGGCTCACTTCTGTGCGGTTTAAGCTTTCCGCATCGAACTTCTCGACTCGGTCAATCTCGTATTCTCCTTCAGGCAAGTATAAGAAAGGCTGCCCTAGCCCAGCTTGAGCATCTTCGAGTGTAACGTCTTCAGTTGGGTCTAATGTGTCAAAAGGCATGACTTCTACACCTTCAGGTAAATCTAACGTAAACGTATCTTCTTTAAATGAAGGGTCGACCTCAAGTTCTGTTACCGTATATTCGACTTTCATATTGTCGCTTTTGGAGGTAGTTTTGACAATGATCCAACTTTCCTTCTCAATCCAGTATTCCTCTTCACCTCGAATGGTTCCTTTTTCTTTTGGAGTCGCTTTAATGTGATACGTATTGATCCCATTTACTTCTTCCTCGCCAATCAATTCAATCGTGTGTGTTTTCCTTGTTTCGTTCAATGTATTCTGAATTTGCTCACGCTGATTAGAACCCATTAGGTTTGGGTTAGAAAGGTCAGGGGCCTCCATTTCATAGGCTTCTTTGTCACCCTCGGTATAAAGGGTAATGGTCTTCCCATCATTTAAAGATTTAGACTGTTTCCCGCTTTGATCCACGGCAATGACTTTTGTTTTCATGGTTTCATAGTCCATCCATTGTTCCATGGAGGAATCGTCGATTTGCTCTTCTCCTTGATAAACGTCAAACTGAGCTTTCATGTGAAACCCTTTCAAATCTTTCCCTTCTTCCACGGCATTCGCCACAATCGCTTCTGGTGATAATCCGTTTGCATCTTCCACTGAACATGCCCCCAATACGAGTAGTAGTAATAATCCAATTGAGTTTATCCATTTATTCATGGTTTCCATCTCTCCTTGTTAGTTCGGATAGTGTCATGGCAAACACTGTTCCTTTTCCATTTGCGGACCAAGCGCTCATACGCCCTTCGTGTCGCTCAATAATCATTTTGGCTATGCTTAATCCAAGTCCTGAATTCATGTCGTCTTGCTTTGATCTAGCTGGGTCTCCTTGATAAAAAGGAGTGAATATCTTATCAAGCTGGTCTTCCTGAATAGTAGCGCCTTCGTTTTGAACGAGTAAAATCGATTTCTCTTCACGCCATGAGCGGAGTTCATCTTGCACCTCATCGAAAATCCAATCTGGAAGAGGAGTGAATGTATCATAGGCTCCGATCCATATGTTTCCTTCTAAAGGCGTGTAGCGGACGGCGTTATGAATAAGATTATCCATCACTCGAATCATTTGTCTGTCATTCATGCAATAAGTTCCGCTGAATTGATTCTCCTTGTGTAACTGAATCGATTGTTGATCTAATTGTTCTTCATACCCTTCAAACAACATCTCGATAAATTCCATGCCATCAACAGGGTTTCTTTCAAAGTGATAAGCAGCTGATTGAAGTTGAGCGAATGTAGTTAAGTCTTCAATCATGTCTTGTAAGTAATGGGTTTTGGCTATAAGGGTGCGCCCATAGTTTTGGCGCTCTTCTTGATTTAAAGACGTTTCATCGGTCAGTGCCTCCGCGTAGGCACGAACAGACGTTAGTGGTGTCTTTATGTCGTGTGAGAGAGAAGCAATCATCGTTTGCTTTTCTAGCTGAGCTTTCTTTGTTTTCTCTTGTGCATCTTCGATATCGATCTGCATTCTCTCAAAGTGTTTCATAAGGTCGCCGATTTCATCTTGCTTTTTCTGAGGGAAGAAGGTAGTCTGATGCGTTGATGCAAACTCCTCCATTCCTGTCATTAATTGTTTTAAAGGGCGATTGAATCGTTTTTGCAAAAGCCAAATCACGAAACTATAAAGGGTGAGGAAGAAGATTCCTAGAGTAATAAGCACCCACAATCGCCGTTCTTCAACACCTTCGATCCATTCTGTTCGTTCTAATTGAATTTCGTAGATCCCCCTCATCGTCTCGTTTTGAAAGACAGGCTTTTTCACGGAAACGGTTTGATAGCTAAAGTCGTATTGGTAAAGGTTCTTCAATAGTTGTGATTTGTCTTGGAGCAACAGCATGTGGTCAGGGTCATCTGATCGATAGACATACAACCCATCGCTTCGGTAAAGGTTGATCTTCAAATCCTCTCTATTGCTGAGAGAGCCTAACTGATCTTCAATATCTTCTCTAGGCTGTACGTTATAAAGTGAGGGATCATCGAGCTGTTCTTCAATCGTTTGAATTTCAGACGTTAATTCAAAAGAATCCAGCAAACTTTGTTGACCGTCCCATTGTGTGAGCAATAGATAGAACCCGTATGCAGCAGCTAGCGGGAGAATCATGACGGCTAAATAGGTAGCCATCAGCCAAGTTCTAATCCTCATGTTTGCTCTCCAATAAACCGATATCCTGTACCCCAAACCGTTTCAATCCATTTCGGTTGCTTCACCTTTTCCCCAAGCTTCGTTCTAAGACTCTTCACGTGCACATTAATGGTATTGTTTCTTTCCGTGTCGGCTTGTTCCCAGATGTGTTCATATAATTCAGCTTTAGAGAATGTTCGGTGTGGGTGGGTGGCCATTAACACAAGAAGCTCGTATTCTTTTGCTGTAAGAGGGATGAGAGTTCCTTCTACTGTAACCAAACGCTTTGTTACATCTATTTGAAGATCACCTGTATAAAGATATCCTGAGGAGAGGGGGCTTCCCCCTTGGAACCGCTGATATCTTCTTAAATGGGATTCAATTCGAGCTGTTAGTTCACTAAGACTAAACGGCTTCGTCACGTAATCATCCGCCCCAAGGGATAATCCTTTTACTTTCTTGTCATCCTCTTGTCTTGCGCTAACGATTAAGAGTGGAACATCACTCTTCAATCGAATGTTCTTGCATAACGTCAACCCATCCATCTCAGGGAGCATGAGGTCAACTAATACCAATTGGTAGCTCTCCTCTTTAAAATCCTCCCAGCCTTCTTGCCCAGTTGATGCCCATGTCACCTCGTATCCTGTTCTTCTTAAGTGGTCCCCGATAATCTTTGCGATCTCTGAGTCATCTTCAACCAGCAGAATCCGTTCTTCTGTCATGTGTGGTGCCTCCTCTTACAACCTCTATTGTAGGTGCTGTAGTCTCTGTAATTTGAAATTTAATAAACTCTTTATAATTTGTTTGAACATGGGTATTATACTAGATTTTGGAGGATGGGGGAGGGGATATCTAACTTATTTTAGCCAAAATAGAATAGCCATTGCATTTAAGAGGACCTATATTTGTAGCAATAGTACATTTGTCTCCCTTATTTGTTTTTCTAATATAATAATGTTATAGTGGGAACACGTCACATAAAAGAGGAGTTTTCATCCATGGAACTACTTCAGTTCTTGAAAGATGAAGGGTACTCCGAGACGATCGTACACGATCAACAGAGTAGACCGATTTATTACAATTTGAATGATATAAGTGACGATATGCAGCTATTTTCTAAATTAAACATTCAGCCTGTTCGAATTGAATATTTCCCCTTCGACGCTAGACCGAATTTTGTCAGTGTAGAAGAGAGTCGTAAACAGATTATTTATGTTCAAAAAGGCAAATAAAATATAAAAGAAAAGTAAGAAGGGCCCCCTTCTGCTTCATTAAAACCATCAGCAATCTAAAAGTAGAGTCTGACAAACAATTCCCCAAAACATGGCTTTTGCAGGTTGTTGATGCTCATTTGTTTTTCTAATCAAATTCCCTCCTATATGCAATCTTTCATTCTCGTATTCTAAAAAAGAAAAAGTTTTTTATTTCCAAGATTCAATTGACACCCTTTTTGAAACCGTTTACAATTAAGTTATCAAAAGTTGGATACGTAAACGATTAAATACCCCAAAATCACAACTTGTACTCTTTTCATGAACGAAGGTCGTTCATCTTTTTTTACTCTTTAGGTAATCGATTACGTAAACGATTTTATAAAAGGTGAGGTGAGATCTATGGAGACGAAAGTAAAGACATTGCCCTGGCGAAAGGCCAAGCCAAAGTCAGAGCTGAAAGTTAAAAGCTCTTCAAAGAAAAAGATCTGGCAAAACTATGAATTGTATCTATTCCTGCTTCCTACCATTATCTACTTTATTATCTTTCACTACATCCCAATGTATGGCATCCTCATAGCCTTCCAAGATTATATGCCGACACAAGGTGTCTGGGGGAGTCCCTGGGTGGGCTTCGAACATTTCATTCGTTTCTTTAATTCGTATCAATTCTGGAATCTATTAGAAAACACGCTCGAACTTAGCTTCTTCCAGCTATTGTTTGGTTTCCCGTTGCCGATTATTGTCGCGCTTCTGTTAAACCAGCTTAGAAATCAGAAGTATAAGAAGTTCGTGCAAACCGTTATTTATGCACCACACTTCATCTCAGTTGTGGTACTGGTTGGTATGGTATACGTGTTCTTCTCTCCAAACGGACTTATAAATAACTTCATCATGATCTTTGGAGGAGATCCGGTTTACTTTATGTCGGAAGCTTCTTGGTTTAAGCCGCTCTACATTTCCTCAGGCCTATGGCAAGAGACGGGGTGGGCAGCGATTATCTACTTAGCGGCACTTGCTGGCGTGAGTCCTGAAGTTCATGAAGCAGCTATTATGGACGGTGCAAGTAAATTGCAGCGTATCAGACACGTGGATATTCCGGCTATTATGCCAACGGCTATGATTCTACTCGTATTATCAGTAGGAAACTTAATGAATATCGGCTTTGAGAAGGCTTACCTCATGCAAACCCCTTTAAATGTCTCAGCAGGAGAAATTATTCCTACATATGTGTATAAGGTCGGTTTGCAGTCTGCTCAATATAGCTTTGCTGCTGCTGTTGGGCTCTTTAATGCCGTCATTAACTTCATCTTATTATGGGCTGTGAACCGTGCGGCCAAAAAACTTTCAGGCTCTGGCCTGTGGTAAGGAGGGGAGAAGATGAGTAATTTTGTTATGAATCGTACGAAGTTTTGGGCTCGGAAATCACGAGAAGATAAGATCTTCGATGTATTGAATCTCTTCCTGTTATCGGGGCTCATGTTAGTTGTTCTCTATCCACTTTACTTTGTCGTCATCGCTTCAATCAGTAATCCTGACTATGTGTATAACGGGGAAGTTTGGCTTTGGCCTAAAGATATTACCTTTGAGGGGTATCAACGAATTTTCCAGGATGGACGGATTTGGACAGGATACAAGAATACAGTCATTTATACCCTTGTCGGCACATTTGTAAACGTAGCGCTTACGTTAATGGCAGCTTATGCGCTGTCTCGTAAAGATTTAGCCGGTCGGAACTTCTTCATGTTCATGTTCCTGTTTACGATGTTCTTCTCAGGTGGTCTGATTCCAACGTATCTGGTTGTAAAGAACCTTGGACTTGTAAACACAATGTGGGCGCTCATTTTACCTAAAGCTGTTGCTGTTTGGAACTTAATCGTAGCGAAGACATTCTTCCAATCTACCATTCCAGACGAATTGCTAGAATCAGCTCAAATGGATGGGTGCTCGAATACGAAATTCTTCTGGAAGATCGTGTTGCCTCTCTCAAAACCGATTGTCGCTGTCATGGTGTTGTTCTACGCGGTTACGCATTGGAACTCATTCTTTGACGCTCTAATTTACTTGAATGACGAAGAGTTATACCCGCTACAACTTGTGCTGCGCTCAATCTTAATTCAGAACGAAGCATCAGCTAGTATGCTTGGCGATGTAGAATCGTTTGCTGCTCAGCAGCGTATTGCTGACTTGATTAAATATGGTGTCATTATTGTTGCAGCTGTACCACTTCTCATTTTATATCCTTTCATTCAGAAGTACTTTGTTAAGGGTGCGATGATTGGAAGTATTAAAGGTTAATAGATCAAGCAAATAAGGCTTTATGGAGGTGAGGCTTGGGGGATTCAAACGTGTTTGATAGCTTACTTACCACAATAAGACTGAGGGGGAAATGGTATGATCGCGAAACGGAAAAGCTGGTCGCTGGTATTATTTAGTGTCTTAATTGGTTCGCTTCTATTGTTGAGTGCGTGTCAGTCAGAAGCCGGTTCTGAGGAGAAGAAAGATGCGGCTGAGTTTAACGAGGAAGGACTTCCGATTGTGGAAGATCAAGTAACGCTTGAATTTGTTTCACCTAAAGCACCGCTTGCACCAAATTATAATGAGATGGAAATTATTCAAACGTTAGAAGATATGACAAATGTTCATATTGAATGGAACAACATCCCTGAAGATGGATACGAAGAGAAGAAAAATCTGATGCTTGCAAGTGGGGACCTCCCTGATGCGTTTTACGGAGCAAACTTAACAGATCTTGATATTGTGAAGTACGGGAAGAATGGAACATTAATACCACTTGAGGACCTGATTGAAGAGCATGCTCCAAACATTCAGAAGTTGTTCGAACGTCGTCCTGAAATAAAGAGTATGGTAACGGCTCCAGATGGTCATATTTACACCCTTCCAAGAGCTGAAGAAGCTGGCCTTGGGGCTGTACCAAACTTTACATCGATTAATAAAGCTTGGCTAGATCAGCTTGGTTTAGACATGCCAACAACGCTTGAAGAGTACAAAGAGGTATTGGTTGCATTTAAAGAACAAGATCCTAACGGAAACGGAGAACAAGATGAACTTCCGGTAAGCTTTATGTATAACTTCTGGACTGGAAACTTTGGTGATATGTTTGCGGCATTTGGTATTCCAGATAACACAGAACACCGTATTGTTCGTGATGGAGAAGTTATCTTCACTGCGGTTCAACCTGAGTTTAAAGAAGCTGTTGACTACTATCATGGATGGGTCGAAGAAGGGCTAATTGATAAAGAGTCCTTCACACAAGATGTATCTCAATACTTTGCTAAAGGGAAAGGCGAACGCTACGGCTCTTACATCTGGTGGGAGACGGCTGAAGTTGTAGGACCAGAATTACGTGATGATTACGTGTTACTTCCACCGCTAGAAGGGCCGAACGGTGATGTGCTTGTTGGCCGTGCCAATAACTCCGATTACGCTCGTGGAGCTTTCGCGATTACATCTGAGAACAAGAATCCTGAGATTACAATGCGCTGGGTCGATCAGCTGTACGATACGAAGATGTCCGCTCAGGTGAACTGGGGTCCAATTGGCACAATCTTTGAAGAAGAAGGCGACAAACTTGTTCTAAAAGAGCAGCCAGACGACGTCATCATGGGTGAACTTCGTCAAAAGGTAGCACCAAACGGACCAATCGCCATTTTAAAAGAAGATTTCGAGAACACGGTTGAAATGGAACCACGTGCCAAGCAACGTCTTGAAGACTTAAATGAGATCTATGCTCCCCATTTAGCTGAAGAGAATTATCCAATGATCTTCTTCACACCTGAAGAGCTTGATGAGTTAAACCGCCTGGAAGTTGATATTAAAGAATTCGTGAACCAGAAGAAAGCAACTTGGTTAATGAAAGGTGGCGTCAATGAAGAGTGGGATCAATACGTTGATCAGCTAAAAGCAATGGGTCTTGATCGTATGATGGAAATTTATCAAGATGGATTAGATCGTTTCAACGAGAACCAGTAATGGACAGATAAGGCAGAATGAGAAAGCTGGAACAGACTTATATGTGTTCTGGCTTTCTCTATAATAGAGGAGGTGGAGAAGTGATTACTAATGAAACAAAGCATGCTGTTGCTCATTGGGCATTTAATGAAGGAAGAGGAAACAAAGTAAATGATGCGATCAATCAAAAGCAGGATTCCATTCATTATGTCTTTTCCAATCATGCCATTGAGGGGTTGAAGGAACCTCAGTGGCGAAAAGGGGTAACAGATAGAGCCTTGCTGTTTGATGGGTATTCGACCTGGGTGGAGCGAGAAGCAAACATGAGCGATGCTATGACAGATGCTTTCACGATTGAAGCGTGGATTGCGCCTCGTTCGTTTGGTGGGAATGAAGATGAACGTCTGACGGGAATCGTAAGCCAACATAATCGCAAGAAGAAGCAAGGGTTTATTTTAGGTCTGCACCAGCACGGGAAATGGGGTCTCCAACTTGGTACAGGTGATGATTGGATAGAAGTATGGTCTTCTAAGCCTCTACCGATTCGTGAGTGGTCGCATGTGGTGGCGACTTTTAGCGGAAAAGCCATTGCCCTTTATTTAAGTGGAGAACGTGTTGCCTATGAATCGTTCTCACAGTCTATTAAGATGCAGCCTTTTGATGGCCCTTTCTATATAGGAAGGAATAATGATCCGATCTCTATTGGCGATGTTTTCTATCTCAATACATTTGCTGGATTAGTAGATGAGGTTTTGTTACAAGATCAGGCTCTGTCTGATAGGTATATTAAAGAAAAGTTTAACAAGAAGGTACACAATACGGCTGGAGCGATTCCTGCTATTTCGTATGAGGACATCGCGATCAGGCGTGAGATTTATAATCAGGACCCTCATAAACCAAAGTATCACATAACAGCACCAGGTCACTGGATGAATGAGCCCCATGCGCCGCTCTATTTCAATGGTTATTATCACTTATTCTATCAGCATAACCCTCAAGGTCCATACTGGGGCAACATACAGTGGGGGCACTGGGTGAGTAAGGATCTTGTTCATTGGCGTGATCTTCCTGTAGCGATTGAGACAGAAGATGACGGTCTCGCTCCTGATGGGATCTGGTCTGGGAATGCTTCTTACGAAGAAGATGGTACGCCTGTCCTATTCTTCACAGCAGGTAACAAGGCAAAAGCCCCTAATCAAATGACAGGTCTCGCTCGGAGTACATACACCAAAGACAAAGACCTCATGTTAACAAGATGGGAGAAACACCCTGAACCTGTAACCTTACAACCACAAGGGGAAGGGCTTCATCATGACGGGTTCCGAGATCCATTCGTATGGAAAGAAGGCGACACGTGGTATCAAATTGTGGCATCAGGCCTTGAAGGCGTATCGGGTGCTGTCCTTCTCTTTACGTCAACGAATCTAGTGGACTGGGAGTATAAAGGAATCTTAAGAGCAGACCGGGAGCAGAAATACCCTTATTTAGGTGAAGTGTGGGAACTGCCGATCTTACTTCCGATCAGTGAAGAGAAGCACATCTTCATTATTAGCCCTGTTGGGAATGGTGCGGATGTGGAAGTTTTCTATTGGATTGGAATATGGGATGCGACTACGTTTACATTTGCTGCTGACTTCGATGAGCCTAAGCTTATGGATTTGGGTGCTTTCCATTTTACAGGTCCAAGTGCAATGAAAGACCCGAAGACGGGGAGGGTCATTTTGTTCACAATTGCTCAGGGTCGGAGAAGTTTGCAAGAGGAATTTGACGCCGGTTGGGCGCATAATGGCGGACTTCCTGTGGAACTGTGGCTCAGGGAAGATGGTCAGTTAGGAATGAAGCCGATTGAAGAACTTCAAGGGTTACGTGGAGAGAAGCTACTCTCGTTTGAAAATGGTTCTTTGGATGAGGCGAATGAGCAGGTAGCTCATGTAAAAGGAGATCAGCTTGAGATTCGCTTAAAGGTAAGAGGAGACATAGCTGGAGTGAAAGTACGGAAGTCTAACGACGGATCAGAGGAGACGCTTGTGTATTACAACCGGGAGAATGAGACGTTGAATGTACGAAAGGCAAATGGTGAAGAACAATGCGGAACGCTCTCAATTCGGGAGGATGTCATTGACCTTCACATTTACGTGGATTGTTCGATGGTAGAGTGTTACGCCAATGGTTTGAAAAGCATTACCACAAGGACATATCCGGATATAGTGGCAGAAGGACTGGAGTTGTGGGGGGAAGAGGAAATGAATATTGTTTCTTTAGACGTTTGGGAGATGCATTCGATTCACTAGCCTTAAAGATCAAGGAATCTTTTGAAGGGAGCTAGGAGATGAAACGTGTTGGGGGAAAGAAGACGAGGAAGCGGTTGGGGACACTTGCACTTTCTTGCTTGATCGTAATGGGTAGCGTGCCGATAAGCGGAGGTGCTCCGGTATCGAGTGCCCAAACGACGCTTAGTAATCCAGATTTTGAAACAGGTGACTTAAGTGGATGGACCGTTGTGAATGGAGGGGCTTTTGGCAATGGTGATGTAACCACTACAAGTAGCTACTGGGACAAACGAACATTTAATCAGCACAATTTCTGGCATATATGGGGAGGGCGTGGAGATAACAGTAAAGTAGGGGTTATGAGGTCAGAGCCCTTCACTCTTGGTGGAGATGGCAGAATTGATTTCCTAACCGGCGGCCAGGATGACCTTAATCAATTATACGTTGCTCTTGTTCGTGAATCGGACGGTGCTGAAGTAATGAAAGCAACAGGCAATGGGACGGACACGTACGAGAAAGTAAATTGGGATGCCTCGGAGTTTGTAGGGGAAACGGTGCGGATCAAAATTGTTGATCAGTCCACAACAGGCCATATTAACTTAGATGATGTCAATGTACCCCCTACGCCGTCATTAAATGAACATGTGGAGCCTGCTATTTATAATCATGATTTCGAATACACAGTGCTGCAACCGTATCAGGTACGAGGTTGGGAAGTCGTAAGCGGTGATGCGTTTGGTCCAAATAGCCTTGTCCATGAAATAGAATGGAGCAAAGGCGGCAACTTTCAGCATAATGGGTCTTATCATTTGTGGAACTTTAATGAAGGTGGCGATGGTGAAGTTGGAGAGCTTCACTCCGAGACCTTTAAGTTAGATCGAAACGGCATAGACTTCTTAATTAGTGGTGGTGAGAACTTAGATCATTTATATGTTGCGCTTGTCAGAGCATCAGACGGAGCTGAATTAATGAAAGCTACCGGACGAGATACAGAAACTTATCAGCGTGTGTATTGGGATACATCATCATATGTAGGAGAAGACGTTTATATAAAAATCGTTGATAACGCAACAGGCGGATGGGGTCACATAAATGTAGATGACTTCCGCGTGAGTGATTCCGATTTTACGGATGGATTATTAGGACACTGGTCATTTGATGAAGGATCGGGGACCGAAACGAACGAGCAGGTGACAAACACCTCTGATCCAATTGCTTATCACCTGAATGAAGGCGTGTATCAATCTGCTCAAGATCCTTTATGGAAGTCGGATGGAGTATCAGGTGGAGCCTTATTGTTCGATGGCTATTCAAGCTTTGTAACGAAGGAGTCAAATGAAATTGCAGCACCAAGTGACGCTATTACAGTAGAAGCCTGGGTCGCTCCTCGCAACTTTGAACATGGGGATGAAGGTCGATTGTCTGCTATTATAAACCAACATGATCGTGAGGAGAAAGAGGGCTTCTTATTTGGCCATGGTCGCCACGGGACGTGGGGGCTGCAGTTTGGAACAGGTAGCGAGTGGCGTGAGGTGATGTCTGATTCTTTACTTCCATTAAATGAATGGACGCACGTAACCGCTACGTATGAGAGCGCGACAGGGGAAGCGGTATTGTACCAAAACGGTGAAAAGGTTGCTTCAAGGAACTTTACACCCGGGGAAGAAATCGCTCCTAGCGTGAAGGATTTGTTAATTGGGAAAAACAATGACGGCATGTGGTTGTATGGCTTCCATTTAAATATGTACAGCGGTTTACTAGATGAGGTGAAACTGTATCACGAGGTGCTTAGTTCAGCAGAAGTCGCTCAATCTTATGACAGTTATATGAGTACCTTAAATGGAAATGTGCCAACGGCTGATACGGTAATCGATCGGAGCGTGCTAGCAGACGACAAGCATCGTCCGCAATTCCATATGTCACCTCCGAACCATTGGGGGAACGAACCAGGTGGACCGATTTACTTTAACGGTCAGTACCATGTGTTTTACCAAAGCAATCCAAGAGGGCCTTACTGGAACCACATTCGGTGGGGGCATCTTGTGAGTGATGATATGGTGCATTGGCGAGATGTAGATGATGCTATTGTGCCTGGTCGACATGACGTTGACCCAGACGGTGCCTGGGCAGGCGGGGCCGTTGTCGATGATAGCGGAGTGCCAGTCCTGTTCTACACAGCTGGTGATGATAGGGCTACACCGAATCAACGTATTAACATCGCCAGAAGCACGTACCCTGAAGACGGAGATCCTGATCTAAACAGGTGGGAGAAGAACGATGAAGTCGTATTAGATCAAGGAGAAGGGGAAGGGATTCTAGGAGAATTCCGTGATCCATTCGTCTTTAAAGACGGTGACACGTGGTATATGCTTGTCACTTCTGGGAAAGAGGATGAGAATGGTGAGCCGCTTGGTGGAACAGCACTTGTCTATTCCACGAAAGATACTCGTTTTGAAAACTGGACCTTCGAAGGGGATTTGATGGTAGGAGATTACGATGCGTTCCCGGAAACAGGTCGCATCTGGGAGCTTCCGATCTTGCTCCCACTTGGGGATAGCGGCAAGCATATCCTCTTAATTAATCCAGCTAAGATGGAGCGTGAGGAGTATCAGTCACGCTACACGTACTATTGGATTGGAGAATGGGATCGAGATACAGCTTCCTTTATCCCTGACCAGGAAGCGCCAACGTTGCTTGATGTTGGCGATCATTTCACAGGACCTGCAGGAATGGTGACGCCTGATGGTCGAACAGTGATTCATAGCATTACCCAAGGTAGACGCACGGCAACACAGGACTACGATGCAGGATACGCGCACAATTACGGTCTTCCTCTTGAAGTATTTTATAGGAGTGATGGGCGACTTGGAATGCAGCCGATAAGTGAGCTTCAAAGCTTACGAGGCAATCAGCTTGTGAATGTAACCTCTGATCTGACATTTAACCAGGCGAATGAAGCATTAGCATCCGTTCAAGGAGATATGCTTGAAATTGAGCTCGAGCTCGATCAGGGTGCTGCAAATGAAGCGGGAATCAGCTTACGACGCACTCCTGATGGGGAAGAAGAAACGATTGTATATTATAAAGAAAGTAACGATGAGTTGTGGGTCGACCGGACTGCTTCCACGTTAGACTCTGACCTTGAGAAATGGTACCAGGGTGGGATAGTTGATATTGGAGAAGAGAATACGAAGCTTCATATCTATGTCGATCGATCTGAGATTAATGCGTATTTAAATAAACTTAAAGGATTAACAACACGAGCCTATCCAACAAGAGAGGATGCTCTTGGAGTTAAGCTTTGGGCGAATGAAAACAGTGAAACAATTGTGGTGAAGTCATTAAAAGTGTGGGAAATGAACTCTGCGTATACACCAGTTGCAGCTGAAGGCGTTTCCTTAAGCCCTGCATCTCTAGAATTGATAGATGGGGATACTGAGCGGTTAACGCCAAATGTGAGTCCGCTACAAGCTACCAATAAAGAAGTCGTATGGTCTTCGGATAATACGAGTGTAGCGAGTGTTGTTAATGGGAAGGTAACCGCCCGCTCTCCTGGAACAGCAACGATCACAGCCCAAACAAGAGATGGAGGACATACTGCTCCAAGTACAATAACCGTGTCACCAGAACCAGCCCACGGAGAGCTTACTAATCATGACTTTGAAACTGGCGATCTATCAGGATGGACCGTTACGGGGGATGCTTTTACCACAGGAGACGTTACGAATCGTGACGACTGGGGTTGGGGTGGACCTTTTAATCAAAGCGGAAGCTATCATGTATTTGGAGCTCAAAGTGGTGGAGATGGGGAAACAGGAACGATCCGATCAGACATTTTCACACTAGGTGGTAACGGACAGATTGACTTCCTCGTGTCTGGTGGAAATGATCGTTATAACCTTTATGTAAGCCTGGTGCGTGCCTCGGACGATGAGATCGTCAGGAGGGTAAGTGGAGGCAACCAAGAAGGGTATACGCGCATTCACTGGGATGCTTCGGAGTATATTGGTGAAGCGATGTATATGAAGATTGTTGATCAGTCTACTGGTAGTTGGGGGCATTTGAATGTGGATGATGTCAATGTACCTGTAAGGCCTTAAGTTTTACATGTGAGGAGGAGTGAGCACCTTTCATGCTTACTCCTCCACTAATGAACCACGATAGATAATAAGACTATGAAACCCGTATCATTACTGGTATAATAATCATGTAAACGTTTTCTTTAAAACTACCAAAATTTTTTGTTTGAAACGTAATCGATTACGTTAGACCGCTAGATGATGTGCTAGATTTTTTAGATGTAGGTCTAATAAGATGATAGAAGAGTCTTTATGTAGAGGAGAATACGCTATGAGCACCATAAGAGATGATGGGAACGGAATGAGATCGAGAATGAAGGACGTGGCAAAGCAAGCGGGCGTTTCTACAGCAACCGTATCTCATGTCATTAATGGAACCAGATATGTAGCTGAAAATACGAAGAAAAAAGTATACACCGCAATGAAAGAACTGAATTATAGCCCGAACTTTATTGCCAGAAGTCTTAGGAGCAATGCTTCTAAAACGATCGGTTTGATTATTCCTGCGAAAGAAATGGATACATCTGGATTTTTCTTTATGGCTGTGGCTCATAGCATTGAGAAGAAGTTGAAGGAAGTTGGGTATCAGCTTATCTTAAGCAATTCTAATGAAGATATAGAGAGTGAAATGCAGCAAATTAATATGTTCAAGAATCAAATGATCGATGGTCTGATTATGGCACCGACATATGGAGACCATAGTTATTTGAAAGAATTTGAGCAGCAAATGCCAATCGTGTTTATCGACAGGGAGCCAATGGGCATCGACTGTGACTGTGTTCTCGTAGATAACTATAAAGGCACATACGACGCCATTCATTTGTTAATTGAAAAAGGGCATAAAGACATTGGTTATATTTCCGGGCCACTGGGGTTAACAACAAGTAATGAGAGAATGGCTGGATATAAAGAGGCTTTGCTAGAACATGATCTTCCCTTTAAAGAAGAGCACGTTGTGATTGAAGAGCCTTCCTTAGAAGCGGGTAAGATGGCGATGGCGCAATTGTTAGAGGAAACTAACTGTACAGCGGTGATGGTAGCGAACAATATCTTAACTTTAGGATCTGTCGTTACATTAAACGAAAGAAAGATCAAGGTACCAGACGACCTTGCGATGATTGGATACGACAATTACGAGTGGACAGAAGCTACGAATCCACCATTGACTGTCATTAAGCAGCCAATTAATGAGATCGGGGAACAAGCAGCTGAATTATTAATTGCCAGATTGGAAGATCCTGAGGCGGAGACAAAGCATATTAGTCTCCCTTCACGCCTTGAAGAAAGACAATCGTGCTAGACAATGGAAGCTATAAGTAGAAGGAGGAAAGAATGGTGGGGATTTATAAAAGTAAGCTATTTGTGTATATAGAGAAGCTCGTAGACTTTTTACTATTAAGCGTCATATGGGCAATTGCTTGTATACCGGTCATAACCATCTTCCCTTCTACTGCGGCCATGTTCGGGGTCGTGAGAGGATGGCAGCTAGAGAATAAGGAAGACGGCGTTTTCCGTCCTTTCTTTAAACTCTTTAAGGAAAACTTCCGGCAAGGGATCGGGCTTTCGATCGTCTGGACGATCATTGGGATTTCTCTTTACGGAAACCTTCAGCTGATCGAACCTTCAGCGTCCATCGTTCAAACGATCCTATTTTGGTTAACGGTCTTCGTTGCCTTCTTGTATGGTCTTCTGACGATGTATTTGTTTCCAATGATGGCTCATGTTCAAACGACCTGGTATTTCTTAATACGCAATGCGCTTCTCTTACTTATTGCGAACCCGCTTCATACCATCCTTTTAAGCATCGTAACACTTGGAACGGGATACTTCTTACTTATGAATCCCGCAGGCTTATTCTTTATAACGAGTTTCTTTGCCTATTTTGTTTGTTTCATCTTTTTAAAAGCGTTTAACACGCTAAACGTATATGAATCATAACGATGGAGTAGAAAGGATGTTTGCCATGACAGTCGAGCATAAAGCGTCAACAAACTATTACCGTGAGCAATACCGGCCGCAGTTTCATTTCACCCCAGAAGAGAATTGGATGAATGACCCAAATGGGATGGTGTATTACAACGGCGAGTATCACTTATTCTATCAGTATCATCCGAATAGTAACGTATGGGGACCCATGCACTGGGGCCACGCTGTCAGTGAAGACCTTGTCCACTGGGAGCACTTGCCAATTGCGCTTAAACCAGATGAAAACGGGATGATCTTCTCAGGAAGTGCAGTGGTTGATTGGCATGATACATCAGGATTCTTTGAGGGTGGAAGTGGGCTTGTAGCCATTTTCACTCATGCAGATGAATACCCTGGAACAGATAAACCGCGTCAACGTCAAAGTCTTGCCTATAGTAAAGACAATGGGCGAACGTGGACGCCTTATGAAGGGAACCCCGTTCTCTCTGAGCCGCGTATTATAGATTTCCGCGATCCGAAAGTTTTCTGGCACGAAGACACAGGGCGCTGGGTAATGGTGATCGCATCTGGTCAAACGGTTAGTATCTACACCTCTCTTAATTTAAAAGATTGGGAGTTTGCGAGTGAGTTTGGCGAAGGGGAAGGGTCGCATCAAGGGGTGTGGGAATGTCCGGATCTGTTTCAGCTTCCTGTTGACCACTCGATGGATATGAAGAAATGGGTTATGCTTGTAAGCCTTGGGGATGAACCGGAGTTGGAAGAAGGATCGAAAACCCAGTACTTTGTTGGGGAGTTTGACGGGAAAACATTTGTGAATGACAATGCTCCTGATAAGGTGTTGTGGTTAGACCGAGGCTATGATAACTATGCTGGGGTGACATGGTCTGACCTTCCGATGGCCTCTGGAAGACGTGTATTTATGGGATGGATGAGCAACTGGCGCTATGCGATCGACACACCGACTGCGGTTTGGCGAAGTGCGATGACACTACCTAGAGAACTCGCTTTGCAAACGACGGAAGAGGGCATTCGTTTAATTCAGACGCCGGTGCCTGATATTACATCCATCCAAGAAGACGGACAGCTGTTTGAAGAGATGGAGGTAAAGTCAGGTGGGAATTTGTTCAAAGGGCTTAAAGGGAATACGCTTGATATCGAGCTTGATCTTGACATATCGCGGGCTGGCAACGTTCGCTTGGGGCTTTTGAAATCGGAGCAAGAAGAGACTGTGTTAGAGTATGATGCTAAAAATAGCACGCTTTTATTTGATCGACGTCGCTCAGGCGATGCTTCTTTCCACGAATCTTTTGCTATGACGCAATCGATTACGTTAGAAGCCCCAAAAGGACGCTTGAAGCTCCGTATTTTTGTGGATTGGTCTTCCGTTGAGGTGTTTGGCGGGGACGGAGAGGTTGTGCTAACGAACCTTGTTTTCCCAAGTGAAGAGAGTCAGGGGCTTGAGCTGTCAACAGATGGAACGGTTTATGTGCATAAAGCGAAGGTTTCACCGCTGAGATCGGTGTGGAGCCGGTCAGCTGAATAAGAAGAAGCACCCTGGTCATTTAGTGGCCAGGGTGTTTTTTTATGAGTGGATAGCTTTTAGTAGGTCGGGCGATCTGTGACTTTTTCGACTGATGATATGGTCAAGAGGTAAGAGAGAGGCTTGATCAGTGACGTTTTCACAGGTTGAGAGGAGTGAAAGGTCAGAGAAGCGCTTTATCTGTGACCTTTTGAATGATAAGTGCTCGTAAAAGGGAAGAGAGCCCTTTGATCTGTAACCTTTTGCATAAGAGAACCTTCCAAAAGGTCACAGATCATTCTTTACTTTTATGCTTAAAAGGGTCGGCAAGGTTAAATAGGGATGATTAACCTAGAATAAAAAGATTTTACATTCATATATAAGCATTGACTTATATAAATGTATGCTTATATAATGGTTTTGGCTAAATGAATTACATATCAAACGGTGTCAGGAGGTGAGGTACATGAATCAAACGCTTTTGTCAGTAGAGGAAACGTCTAAAGTATTGAAATTGTTAGGAGACCAGACTCGTCTAACGATTGTTGGGCTCATTAAGGATACAGAGTGCTGTGTGTGTGAGCTTGTCGAGATCTTAGACATGTCTCAGCCTTCCATTAGCCAGCATTTGAGAAAACTGCGCGATGCTGGGATTGTGAGGGAGAAGCGGAAGGGGCACTGGATGTTTTATGCCTTGAATGAGGATCATGCTGCTTTTGATTTAATCTCACGTATTCTAGAACACATGCCGGATCAGAAGGAGAAGATCGTCGCTCTTGAGCAATCTGGTAAACGTATTGTGTGTGAATAGGGGGAGTGAATAGAATGGAAGTAGGAATTGCTGTCGCCATATTCCTCGTTACGCTGGTCTTTGTCATCTGGCAGCCGAAGAACCTTGGTATCGGCTGGACCGCATGTGCGGGCGCGATTCTGGCATTAGTAGCAGGCGTTGTGGATTTCGGTGACGTTGCGACCGTAACGGGCATTGTATGGAATGCGACCTTAGCGTTTATCGCCATTATTATCATTTCATTAATTTTAGATGAAATTGGATTTTTCGAATGGGCCGCTCTTCATATGGCTCGCCTGTCGAACGGGAATGGATTGAAAATGTTTGTTTTAATATCGGTGCTTGGAGCAGGAGTAGCCGCGCTTTTCGCCAATGATGGCGCTGCGCTGATCTTAACACCGATTGTGCTTGCGATGGTGCGGGCACTGAACTTTGAGGAAAGAAAGATCTTTCCTTTCATTATGGCAAGTGGATTTATCGCCGATACGACTTCACTTCCGCTTGTTGTAAGTAACCTTGTAAATATTGTGTCAGCGGACTTTTTTGATATCGGATTTATTGAATATGCCACGCGCATGATTATTCCGAATATCTTCTCGCTTGTCGCTAGTATTATTGTGCTGTTCTTGTATTTCAGAAAAGATATTCCGCGTAAATACGACGTCACTCAGTTGCGTGAACCAAAAGAGGCGATTCAAGACCACACCATGTTCCGCTTGTCCTGGTGGGTGCTCGGTATCTTACTCGTCGGCTACTTCGCCAGTGAGTTCTTGAGCGTTCCGGTATCGATCATTGCTGGAATTGTTGCGATCTTCTTCTTACTCATGGCACGTAGAAGTTCGGTTGTTGAGACAGCTACAGTTGTAAAAGGAGCACCGTGGGCGATTGTGTTCTTCTCAATCGGAATGTACGTGGTGGTATACGGTCTTCGTAACGTTGGATTGACTGATGTGTTGGCAAGTGTCATTGAAGCGGCTGCTGATCAAGGGCTATTCTTCGGGACAGTAGCGATGGGCTTCATTGCAGCCATATTGTCTTCTGTTATGAATAACATGCCAACTGTCATGATTGATGCGATTGCCATCGCTGATTCGAGCGCGACGGGGATTATGAAAGAAGGACTTATTTACGCGAACGTCATCGGAAGCGACCTAGGTCCGAAGATTACACCAATCGGATCCCTTGCGACATTGTTATGGTTACACGTTCTGTCGCAAAAAGGGGTGAAGATCTCGTGGGGATACTACTTCAAGATTGGAATTATCCTTACGGTGCCGACACTATTTATTACGCTAGTGGGTCTTTATCTTACACTGTTATTGATGTAAGACCATTAGCCTTATATAGGAGAAAAGAATGCCATTTTTCACACTTGTATTACTTGCATTGTTCCTCTATCTAACTTTTAAAGTACACCATATTGGGACGATGCTGAAAGAGCAACAAAAAGAACAAGAGGAGATCAAGTCTCTTCTTAAAATAATCATTAAAAACAATGAGAAATAAAAGGAGCAATCAACATGACGAACCAAAAACCCGTTTTATACTTCTTATGCACAGGAAACTCTTGCCGTAGCCAAATGGCTGAAGCTTGGGGGAAACACTACCTTGGCGACAAATGGGACGTAAAGAGTGCCGGTATTGAAGCACATGGCCTAAACCCGAATGCAGTAAAAGCAATGAAAGAAGTCGAGATCGATATTACAGATCAAACATCAGACATCATTGATCCTGAAATCCTAAATAATGCTGACTTTGTTGTAACCCTTTGTGGAGACGCAAAAGACAAATGCCCAATGACACCACCACACGTTCGTCGTGAACACTGGGGCTTTGACGACCCAGCTAAAGCTGAAGGAACAGAAGAAGAGAAATGGGCGGTCTTCCAGCGCGTTCGTGATGAAATTGGCGAGCGTATTAAGCGTTTTGCTGAGACAGGTGAATAAGAATGAAGGGCAATGCTCTTCCATTTAATAGAAAGTAGTTCAGTTAGGGTGAAGAAACATATAGAATAGCATGCCAGGAAATAGGCCAAATCTTAAAGGATTTGGTCTTTTTTTATAGGTTAAAGCTTGTTAGATAGTTGTTAACACTAGATGTATCTTACACGTTGAACGTTGGAGAGAAATATCAATTGCTGAAGTGAAAGTGTTAACAGGGAAAGTTATGGATTGTTATATTATGTTAAAATAGAAGTGGTTTTTGATGGGTTTACTTAAATTAACGGGGCAGTAATTTCAAGAAGGAAATTAATTTCTCACTGGAATTTATATTAAAATTATGACAATAAGGAACTATTATCATAGATAATTACCAATTTAGGCGTACAATAGTTGTTAATGCGTTAGCTCTTGTTGTGTTAAAGAGGCAGATTTGTGAAACGAAAAATATAACTACAAAGGAGTAAAAGGTAGAAAATATGATTATTACTTTTTGGTATGTGGGTTGGTTTTTAATGCCCATTTTGTGCATTGTTTTTTGTGTGAATTTAGTAGCTGTATTAAAAAAGATCAAGAACCAAGAAGAAACTAAGATAAACACGATCTGGCTTACTATTTCATTTACATTTATTATGTGGAGCATAGCAATATTAGCTTCATCTAGTATGTATTAAGCTAACGAGTGAATAAGCAGTCGCGTTTTTATTAAAGGAGGGCGTTAAATTGTTAAAGTTTTTGCAAATAATTTTTTCAATAATAGGTGGTTCACTTGCGGTCTATGGATTGGTTACTGAGGATTTTAGGTTTCAGCCATATATGCTGTTGTTTTTAGGTTTAATGATGTTCGTGATGGGATTAAGAGAACTACAAAATGGAAAAAAAGGTATCGGATGGTTTAGTATAGTAGTCTGTGCATTTATTTTATCTGTAACAATTGAAAGTTTCTTCTTTAACTAATGTGCAAGATAGCTGCATTTTGGTTATCACTCCTTGAGTACTAGTACATATCGAGTATTGGTATAAGGGACTGAAAGCGTAAGGAGTCAATATTCCTATTGAAAAACCCCCCAGTATTTCTGGGGGGTTCACATACTAAGTATGTTCCTAACGGAAGAACAACGTATATACTACGAAAGCTATTATTAGTAGTAGAAACAGAACTCCAACACTCTTCCAACCAAGATTAGTCAATATATTATAATGATTTTCTTTCTCTCTTGCTTTTCTCTTCATATATTCTTTCTCTGTATCATGACCACTACTCATATTTATCCTCCTCAAAACAAAGAAGTTAGTTTTACTTCTAACATGTGATTCCCGTTCAGGTCAGATTATAAAACTAAATAAACATAAGAAATGGGTTATGGGTCTGCTTGGGCATTTATATTTAACGGGTGCTCTCTTGTTTAAATAAAAAACATATTTCAATCCCCTAAGGGACAACGTACCTGTCCCCATGGACCTCCTAATGGTGACCTCCTGAGGGATTGGTTTTATTTGGTGTATTTTCTTGTAGAGATTGCACATCTTCTTTAGTAAGTTCACCAACGACAAATTGTTTTTGAGGAATGATCGTTGAACTGGCGCTCTTGGCGTGGAGCTTAATATAGAAGAGTCCTTCTGTTTCAAGTTCTAGATCAATTGAATAAACACCAGTTTCGATTCGTTTTGCTTCTGTCATAGGATAAGAAACCGAGCCGTCAGCTTTCCAAATTTTATAATGGACGAAGTCTGGATACGCTGCGGGCTCTTTGTTTTGCTTTAGGTAGATGGTTACGGTTTCCTTATTGTTTGCCTGAATGGATTCAGGCATATCTATATCGGCTTTCAATGGAGATTCTGTTTTATAGAGCGAAGCTGCATTTTCTTTAAGAGAACACCCTGAAAGGACCGATAGGATAATCATTAGTAGAATTATCATCCTTGTCTTCAACATGATCGCCACCTTTGCTTTGTTATTAGGCATTCAAGAATCCTTTCAAGCGCGGGACTCTTTGAATGAGCAGCCAATCGACCAGCCAGACAATTAAGAGCGTTAAACCGACGAGAGGGAAAAGAATTCCTAGTGCGATAAGTAAAATAACAAATCGTTTCATCGTCTTCGTTGGGGGTGCTTTGGGTGCACCGAGTCCTTCTTTGGGCTTGCGTTTCCACCATAAGTAAAAACCTGTGACGGCAACGAAAATGATACCAAGACAAATAATGAAGCTGATCAGCTGGTTGAGGATACCGAACTGAGTACCTTTATGCAATGTAATCCCCCAGGCGACAACTTTTCCAATGATGCCGTAATCTTCATATTGATAATTCGCGAGAATAGCGCCGGAATATTGGTCAATGTGAACAGTCGCTTCATCCTGCGCTTTCGGTGGGAAAGCCGAGAGGGTGAATACGCCCGATTGGTCATTAGGGATATAAACCGTATAACTTGGGTGGATATTCAATTCTTCTGCTTTGGAAATCGTGTGATCAATGGAAATTGGTGTGAGACCGTTCACTTTCGATTCTGGGACAGCCAGAGTTTCTGCCGCCCAAGGTACATCAGCGATATCCTTTGTTTGCACATCGGATGTCGGTGCGCTTCCTGTCCAGATCGAAGGTGGATACCCTTCTCCTGTGTTCGTTGCAGCATTCTGGAAGTTCGTTCCCCAGAAACCGGACCAGGGCAGGCCTGTCATGATCAAAAAGAACATACCGGCTGCCACCCAAAAAGCAGGTATCGCATGCAGGTCTCTGCGAACAATTTTTCTCTTATTCGTAAATCTGGGTATCAATGTCCCACGCAGACGACCTTTTTTCTTTGGAAACCATAAATAGAGGCCTGTCACGATTAGGACGATCGCCCAGCATGCCGCTAACTCAACAATGCGATCGCCCGTTGTACCAGCCATCAACTCTCCGTGGATTTCTTCGATCTTATTCATAATTCGTTCCTCGCTTTCAAGTGTCCCTAGTGATTCTCCTGTATAGGGATCAAGGAAAACCGTTGCCGCGCTGTCTTCTGTTGATATATTCACTTCGCTTGAACGGCTAGCATCTTCTCCGGGCCTGTAGGCGGTTACGGTTGCTTCCGGATGTCTTTCCTTTACCAACTCAATCTGCTCAGATGCAGCCATTCTTTCTCCTTGTGGTGTTACATCATAATAGTCTTGATACATCACACCTTCAATCTGTGGTTTAAATAAATAGATGGCCCCAGTGAAGGCCAGGATGATTAAAAATGGAGCAAAAACGAGGCCAGCATAGAAATGCCAGCGCCAAACAGTTTTGTATAATTGATTGGTTTTCTTATTTGATGATGCCATGTCTTCTTTATGTGAAGCTGTCATAGTCGTTCCCTCACTTACTTTTGTCGGAGCACCATTCGCCCCTTTATTTATGACTGGTTATCCCATTACATGATAGCCTTCTGTGAGAAAGAGAACAATAGAATAGGAGTTATAAAATGTGAGGAAAAGTTACTTTGTAACAAATATGTCACAAACAATGGATATTAATTCCTTATTATGGATGAACAAGGAAAAGAAGGAAGGTAAGAGCTAGTGTTATGTTCCTTTTCCAATAAAAAAAGCTTGGGTATTATTAACCCAAGCATCAGACATTCCTGCTTTTGAAATTCTTGTACATCCCCATCGCAGATATAGGGGCACCGATTACACAAAACCACAGAAACCATTCAGAGTAGCTACCCTCAGAAACAAATACAAGTTGAGTAAGTCCAAGGGCAAATAACAAGGTACATCCAATCATTCCAATAATATGACGTATGCCTTTTCTCATAGAGCACCTCCTGTACAACGACCTATCTAAATCCATGTTAACACAAATAATGAAAAAATTACCATTAATGGTATAGCGTTTGTATATTAAACTCTATCAAAGCGTCATAAAGAAATAGTAATTAGTTATTGAAAACGATTACAAGTATGTGTTAAGTTATGTGTAACCGGTTACACATAACAGGGAGTGAAAACATGATTACGATAAAAGACGTTGCCCGTGAAGCGGGTGTATCAGTCGCCACCGTTTCGCGAGTCTTAAACGAAAATGGCTATGTAGGGGAAGAAACGAAAAAGAAAGTCCTAAAGGCCATGAATACATTAAACTATAGTCCAAACGAAGTTGCTCGCTCCCTGTATAAACGGGAATCGAAACTGATTGGACTATTGCTACCAGACATAACAAACCCATTCTTTCCTCAACTGGCCAGAGGAATTGAAGATACTGTAAATGAATCAGGGTATCGGCTGTTACTTGGCAACAGTGATGAGGAGCTAGAGAAAGAACTTGATTATATTCAGACGTTCGTTCAAAATAACGTCGTTGGCATGATTTCAGCGACAAACCATGTCGATCAAACGATATATGACGCCTTACAGATTCCACTTGTCCTACTAGACCGTACGACCGAACAGTATCCTTCTGTATACAGCGACGGACGGGAAGGTGGTAGACTTGCGGCGCACACGTTGATTGAAAAGGGAGCCAAAAGAATTACGTTAATGAAAGGGCCAGCCCACGTGAAACCAGCACAGGATCGCTTTAAAGGAGCAGTTGAGGTGCTAAGTGAAGCCGACATCGACTTTTCGGTGCTTGCGACAACCTCTTACTCTTTCGAAGATGCTAAAGGGTGGGCTGAGGAACTGTTTCAGAAATACCCGAACACAGACGGGGTCATCGCAAGTAACGATATTGTAGGAATCGCCATTATTCATGAAGCGTTAAGGCTTGGTAAGCGAATCCCTGAAGACCTGCAAATTATCGGGTACGATGATATCCCGCAAAGCAGCCTATCCTATCCTCCCCTTTCAACGATCCGTCAGCCAGCATATGAAATGGGCAAGGCGGCAGCGGAGCTACTATTACAAACGATTAAGAAAGAACCAGGCGTAGAAATGACAATCGAGATGCCTGTAGAATTTATAGAACGAGATACGACTAGGAAGGAATGAAGGTCATGAATAAACCAAAGATTGCCGTTATAGGCAGTTCGTCGATGGATTTAGTCGTGACGTCGAACAGACGTCCATTAGCAGGGGAGACGGTTTTAGGAGAGTCTTTTGAAACCGTTCCTGGAGGAAAAGGAGCCAATCAGGCTGTTGCGGCAGCTAGACTTGGAGCTGACGTCTACATGATTGGACGTGTAGGAGATGATCCATATGGGACGGAAATTTTGGAGAACCTGAAACGCGAAGGGGTTCATACCGACCATGTGGAACCGGTTACACATACAAAGAGCGGAACAGCTCACATTATACTAGCAGAAGGAGATAACAGCATTGTCGTTGTAAAAGGGGCTAATGATCACGTCACGCCAGACTATGTGAATAAAGCTCGCGCTCGACTGGCTGAGTGTGAGCTGGTTCTTATCCAACAAGAGATCCCGGAAGAAACAGTGATCGAGACAGCGCGGTTGTGCAAGGAGTTAGGTGTTCCGCTTTTATTAAATCCAGCACCTGCTAGAGAGATCCCTGAGGAGGTCATTGAACAAGTAAGTTATCTTACACCAAATGAGCATGAAGCTGCGCAATTATTTGAAGGAGAAACGCTTTCGGCTATTCTGAAGCGATTCCCAAATAAGCTATTTATTACAGAAGGAAAAGCGGGCGTTCGATTCTTTAATAACCAGGAAGAAGTGCTTGTCCCGTCCTTCCCTGTAGAAGCTGTTGATACAACCGGAGCTGGAGATACCTTTAACGCAGCATTTGCCACAGCGATCGCCGAAGGAAAATTACTATTTGAATCCTTACGTTTCGCAAACCAAGCAGCCGCCTTATCTGTCACGGGATTTGGAGCTCAGGGCGGAATGCCAACACGAGCTGAGGTAGAAGGGGAGTTAAACAAATGAAGCGTCACGGCATAGTAAACAGTCATATCGCAAAAATATTCGCCGATCTTGGACACACCGACACCATTGTCGTAGCCGATGCCGGTCTCCCGATACCAGACGGGATCACGAAGATCGATCTATCCTTACAGCAAGGGGTTCCGCGTTTTCTCGATGTGGTCAGACTGTTGAGTGATGAGATGGTTGTTGAGAAAACGACGGTCGCGAACGAAATGGAACAGAACGAAGCAGTACATGATGGGTTTAAGGCAACATTCGATGATGTGGAGTACATCTCACACGAATCGTTGAAACAACAAGTGAAGAACGCAAAAGCTGTCATCCGAACAGGTGAAGTTACACCTTTCGCAAACTGTATCCTACACGCTGGCGTCACGTTCTAACAAAGGGGGATGGAACATGAAGATCTCTATGGAGAACATCCACAAAGCCTTCGGGACCAATCAGGTGCTCGAAGGTGTGGATATGGAAATTAAGTCAGGCGAGGTTCACGCTCTAATGGGAGAGAACGGAGCGGGAAAATCGACGTTAATGAAGATCCTAACAGGCCTTCATCAGAAAGACGAAGGGACCGTTACGATTGACGGGGAAGAAAAGATATTTGCCAATCCAAAAGAAGCCGAGCAATTTGGAATCGCGTTTATCCACCAGGAGCTCAATGTGTGGCCGGACTTAACGGTGTTAGAGAACTTATTTATCAACAAAGAGCCTGTAACGAAGTTCGGTCTTATTCAAACGAAAAAAATGAAAGCGATTGCGAACGAGCAATTTGAGAAACTAGCCGTTTCGATTCCTCTTCATAAAGAAGCCGGAGAGTGTTCTGTCGGGGAACAGCAGATGATCGAAATTGCCAAGGCACTCATGACCGATGCGAAAGTGATCATTATGGACGAGCCTTCAGCTGCTCTTACAGACCGGGAGATCGAGAAGCTGTTTGATGTGATTCGCTCGTTGAAAGCTTCAGGCGTATCGATTGTATACATTTCGCACCGTATGGAAGAGATCTTTACGATTTGCGATCGGATTACTGTGATGCGCGATGGTCAGACGGTTGATACAACACCGATTCCGGAGACAAGTTTTGACGATGTCGTCAGGAAGATGGTGGGTCGAGAGCTGACAGACCGGTTCCCGGAAAGAACGCCAGACCCTGGTGAAGCGGTGCTTGAAGTGAAAGGGCTTGGCCGAAAAGGGGTCTTTCAAGATGTGAATTTCAACGCTCGCGCTGGTGAAATCGTTGGGGTAGCCGGATTGATGGGGGCGGGACGCACAGAAATTATGCGAACCCTATTCGGCTTAGACGGAAAGTATGAAGGAGAGATCCTCGTAAACGGTCAGAAAGTAGACGTGAAGAATCCAAGTCAGGCGGTAAAGCTTGGACTAGGGTTTATAACAGAAGACCGTAAAGGAGAGGGCCTTGTCTTAGACTTTCCGATTAAAGACAACATTGCCTTACCAAGCTTACGAAGCTTTACAAAGAATAGTCTGATCCAGGAAAAAGAAGAACAAGAATTCGTTGATCTGCTTATTAAACGCTTAACGGTTAAAACGGAGTCTTCTAAAACAGAAGCGAAGAATCTATCAGGCGGAAATCAGCAAAAGGTCGTCATCGCCAAATGGATTGGGATTGGCCCGAAAGTGTTAATTCTAGATGAACCAACGCGCGGTGTAGACGTTGGGGCGAAAAGAGAGATTTATCAGTTAATGAATGAACTAACAGACCGCGGGGTCGCGATTATTATGGTGTCTTCTGAACTACCAGAAGTGCTAGGCATGAGCGACCGTGTTCTCGTTGTACATGAGGGGACGATTGCTGGAGAGCTTAACCGAGAGGAAGCTGACCAGGAGAAAATTATGACATTAGCAACAGGGGGTCAAGTGAATGGATAGTGCAATCAAAGGGGCAAAACAAGTAGGGAATATCACACAAAAATTAGGTCCGTTTGTCGGGCTACTCGCTCTTATTGTAGTTGTATCGATTTTTAATTCTAGTTTCTTAGAACCGTTGAACTTATTAAATCTATTAAGACAAGTCGCGATTAATGCGTTGATTGCTTATGGTATGACGTTCGTTATTTTAACAGGTGGAATTGATTTATCGGTCGGTTCTGTACTCGCCTTATCGAGTGCTTTAATGGCAGGCATGATGGTGTCTGGTCTTGATCCGATTCTAGCGATTATTATTGGTTGTTTACTAGGTGCAGTCATGGGAGCCGTGAACGGACTTCTTATTACAAAAGGGAAAATGGCACCGTTTATCGCAACACTTGCAACGATGACGATGTTCCGAGGATTGACGCTCGTGTATACAGACGGAAATCCGATAACAGGGCTTGGCGATAGTTACGCATTTCAACTATTTGGACGTGGGTACTTCTTAGGCATTCCGGTACCAGCGATTACGATGTTCCTTGCATTCGCGGTTCTTTGGGTGATTTTACACAAAACGCCATTTGGTCGTAAGACATATGCGATTGGTGGCAATGAGAAAGCAGCTCTTATTTCAGGTATTAATGTATCTCGCGTTAAGGTTATGGTTTATTCGCTTGCAGGCTTACTCTCTGCCCTTGCCGGTGCGATTCTTGTATCTCGTCTTGATTCAGCACAGCCAACAGCCGGTGAAGCGTACGAATTAGACGCCATTGCCGCTGTTGTACTAGGTGGAACGAGTCTATCAGGTGGTCGTGGGTTAATTATCGGAACACTGATTGGTGCACTTATTATCGGTACACTGAATAATGGCTTGAACCTACTTGGTGTATCTTCCTTCTTCCAGATGGTTGTGAAGGGTGTCGTTATTATCATCGCTGTATTAATTGACCGAAAGAAAGCAGCATAGGGGGATAAACATGAGAAAATTACGTCTTATAACTATGATGAGCCTCGTCCTTATTTTCCTAAGTGCCTGTTCCCTGCAACCTCCAGAGTGGGCGAAGCCAAACTCAGGCAGCGGAGAAGGGGACGTGAAGGTTGGGCTATCCGTTTCTACTTTAAATAATCCTTTCTTCGTATCAATGAAAGAAGGAGTCGAGCAAGAAGCTGAAGCACAAGGAATGGAAGTCGTTGTTGTAGATGCGCAGAATGACGCAGCCAAACAAGTGAATGACGTTGAGGATTTAATTCAGCAGGGTGTTGATATTCTTTTAATCAACCCAACAGACTCAGCAGCGATCTCAACAGCGGTTCAATCTGCTAACAGTCTTGGCATTCCAGTCATCACGCTAGACCGCTCCGCTGAAAAAGGAGAAGTGGCGACCTTAGTCAGTTCTGATAATGAAAAAGGTGGCGAAATCGCTGGAAAGTACATCGTGGAACAAGTTGGTGAAGGGGCAAAAGTCGCTGAACTAGAAGGCGTACCAGGCGCATCCGCCACCCGCGAACGCGGAGCAGGCTTCCACAACATCGCTGATGAACAGCTAGACGTCGTGGCCAAACAAACAGCAAACTTTGACCGTACAGAAGGATTAACGACGATGGAGAATATGCTTCAGGGAAACCCTGACATTGAAGCCGTGTTTGCCCACAATGACGAAATGGCCCTCGGCGCGTATCAAGCGATACAGAGCTCAGGCCGCGACATTCTCGTTGTAGGATTTGACGGCAACGACGACGCCATGAGCAGTATCAAAAGCGGAAACCTCTCCGCAACCGTTGCCCAGCAGCCGATTGAGATTGGGAAACTAGCTGTACAAGCGGGGGATGATGTTCTTCAAGGGAACGACGTAGAAGACACAATTCCAGTACCGCTTAAGCTTGTGACTGAGGAGAATGTAGAAGAATAAGGTTTTGAAGAACCCGGGTGTCAGCCACCCGGGTTTATTGTTAGCTTCTCAACTGATTTTTAAAGAACAAGACGGTTTCTAGTTCATCCTCACTATCTTCAAACAGGTCAAGCTCCTTACCAACCCCAACTGCAAATTCTATATACGCATTTCCTTCTGATGTAATCAGATTCTCACACACCGTCACATCAGCCTTACTTTTATAAGCTGGGTTAAAGCACGAAGGGAACTCTTCTATTTCAATCGAAGTAGAATATTCCCGCTCTCGTAATACAGAGCTTGCCCCTAAGAGTGTAGACGCCCCGCAAATCGCGGCGATCCACTTATTCTTTTCATCAAAGTCCCGAATAAGGGTAGTGATTTTAGATTCTTCTAAGAGTGGCTCAGGATCTCCCCCTGGAAGGATTAATAGATCGTACCCCTCGGCCGCGCATTCGTCGATCGTTTTCGTGGCCTTCACTGTAAATTGACCGCTGTGCGTCACTTCTGTCTGAAGAGCCGTCGTCTCAATCTCACAACCTGTCACGCTTAAGATGTAGGATAAGGGACCAACCTCCCAATCCACATAGCCTTCATATAATAAGAATAATGCTTTCAATGAATCCACCCTTTCTCCTGGATCGTTTGTGCAATATATTGAAAATTCTAACACAAATATTTGGTGGTTGTTGAAACTTTTAGAAATATAAGGAAAAGGGGATCTCTTCTGCTGGAAACGAAAGCGGAGATAAGGTTTCACAATAAATGCAGAAATTCTAAAACAATCATGACTACACTGAGCAAAAATCATCAAAGTAAAAAAGAAAAGGCACGCTCAGCAATCGATAGCTTCCTCGAAACATAAGTAATGGATGTCTAGCCCTTATCCTCTTTGCTTCCTCTATCACAGGAGTCGTATTATGGATTGATTGACAAGCGCATCTTAATTTAACAGGTTCGGTTTTGGAGTACAAAAAGCGAAGCCGCAGTCGTTTTCACACCTAAACTAACAGGACAATCACAACCAAATTCACACCCGAAAACACACAGATATTTGATATCTGTGTGTTTTTATTTAGGGGTGCATTATAATGATTTCAATAGAGGGAACTGGAATTTTATGTTAAAATGAATGTAGGCTTTGTGAAGAAGTGTACTTAAACTAACAGGGCAGTTTAGTGAAAGAAGAACTGTACTTTTAATTAAAGTGCATTATGATAATAGAATTTTTAAAACGAAGGGATTTAAATAAGGGAGGTTTTTTTAATGAATAAGAGAATTATGGGATTAGCTACTGCACTAACGCTACTATTTTTATGTGCTTGTTCACAAACGAATGAGGGAGAAGCAGTAGCGGGTGGAAAAGAAGAGGGGAAAGATAGTCTTGTTTTATCATTTGAAAACCCTCAAACAAATCAAGAGTTTAAAATTGTGAGAGCCGATAAGCTTTTTGAAGGTTTAAGAGAAAAAATAGAAAAGAACACCGAACGTTCAGAGTTGGATGTGTACAAAGAAGTGGTCATTGATCCCGTATACCAAGATTGTTTTGCGAACGCAGAATATCCGTATATGGCGGATTCTATCCTTCATTCGACACCAAGTGTTTACACGCCTCTGCCTACACTAAGTGAAGAAATTGAGGAAAAACAAGTTGAGGAAACCATAAAGCAAGCGTTAATCAAATCATCTAATCTTCTTCCATCTGATAAGGAAACAACAGTGTGTGTATTTCCGACTACCAAACCTGTACCTATGTTTACAGTTGGAGCTGGGAAAATCATTGTTTTATATAACAAGTATTATGATGATAGTTCTATTAAAGCGGGAATAGCTCATGAGTATCATCATAGTGTTTGGACTGAAAAATACCTAACCGACAATGCGAGTACCACAGTTTTAGATAATTTAATTTTTGAAGGGAAAGCTGTTATGTTCGAGAAAATAGCTTATCCTGATATCACATTTACACCAATTGATGAGAGATATCATCAAGAACATTGGGAGAGTATTGAAAATGATTTTCACAAAGCAGATTTCAATAGATCGATGGAAATAATTTCTGGAGGGAAAGGATTACCTGACCTTTACGGATATAGCGAAGGGTATAAGATGGTCCAATCATACCTCAAATTACACCCAGAGCTTACACCAGAAGAGTGGACACCTATTAAAGCCCTAGAGATTTTCAATGATGGCAACTATATAGATAATTACCAATAACAAGCTGAGAGTTACTTAAGTAATACGGAATAGGAGTCCAAAACATTATGTTGTGCTACAAAATGAACTACTTTTTGATGTGAATTTAGCTGGAAAAGGCGTAGTCATTTAAAGGTTTGGAAATTTAGTGGGGCAATACCGATGAAAGTAATTCCTTATTCAACAAACGGGTGCGATTGTTGAATAAGCGCAGTCGCTTCTTTCATTAACGCGGCAGGATTGCTGAATATGGATTTAGGGGGGATAAAGAAAAGTATTACTCCTCGTTACACTTTTCTTTTGTTGCTTACTATTTCTTTAATAGGATGCTTAAATAGGGACACAGTGACAGGTACCTTGTTACTGTGTTTGCATGTTGACAATGGAGGGAGATAGAATGATGCGTTTTGTTTTTATCCTGTTGTTCGTGATCGCTATTATAACAGGATGTAAGGATCAGGAAGAACGAGAAGTTCGTTCACCCACCACACCAAAACCCCAGGAAGAAATAGACCAATTGGAAAACTCAGAACATTATACTCTCCAACACGCTAAGCCCACCGAGATAATCGTTAAAGGTCAAGAGTTTCAGATCATTCCATTTTTTGACCCTATTCTTAACTATATTCAGTTCATTGAAGAGAATCCTTTAGAGAGTAAAACAGAAGCCTACGCATCAACGGTTGTCGAGCCATTCCGTAAAGAGGCATTCGGTGAAAGTGGCGGAGATGTTATGAAACCGCCCAAGAATATAGATAAACTTAAGGAATCTGTTCAAATGTTAGATTCTAAATATGAAGATCTAGTAGGTTTAATTGAAGAATCATTAGAGAAGTCTGTTGACCTCCTCGAGGTGGACAGCTCTACGAAGGTCTATTTGTTTCCATTCAATCCAGATCAACTTAGTTTAATCAAAGATGTGAACGGGGTAACAGGGAGTGCGATTAAGGAGTTAATCGTCCTTGAAATAGCTCCTGAACAATACACCCATGAGGCACTTACATACACCATGGCTCATGAATATCATCATGTTGGCTATTTTCATTTGAATAAAGATGAACAAAAGGATTTGATTAATGAAGCGCTGATTGAGGGTAAAGCAGATTCCTTTGCGAGCATGATCTATCCTGATTATGAAAATCCATGGACTGGAGAGATATCGGAGAATGAAGAGAAGAACATAATGAAGTGGATAAATGAGAAACGATACACCTATGAAAGAGAGGATGTATTACAATTTTCCAGCGGTAACGATGTTATTCCGAGGTGGTCTGATTACAAAATTGGCTTCGTAATTATGCAGGAATTCATACAAAAACATCCTGTCGTTTCTGTTGAAGAATGGACCAAAATGGCACCTGATGAAATATTAGAGAGAAGCGGTTATGGTTGGCGTTAGTAGTCTCTTATTATTAATGGGTTATGTGTTAAAAATCAAGCCCCTCATGCTTTACTACTATGAAGAAACATCAGCAAGTTTGACAGCAGGTGGCTCCATTCTGCCCATAGTGATTGGCGCGATTTGTTGCTATTTATTGGATCGAATCTATTATCGACAGAAAGTCATGTGAAGATCGAAAATACATATAATATCTGTGGACTCTACCATAGCGTATTCACTTAGATAGTGGATACGCTTTTTAATATGGCATGCTTCCGTTCCCTCTACATATGGCAAAGGTGGTTCGGGAAATTGCGATACTCCTGCGGCAGGAGGAGACTTGTAATAGAAAGCGGAAGTTCGACTAAGATCGTCACATCGTGTGACAACGTCGAACGACCCCACGTCGTGTGGGGTCGCGGAAAGCGAGTGATTTCCCCAACCACCTTCCTCTCATTCTAAGCTAACGGAAGCATATTACCGTTTTTGCCTCATCTTACTGATTGATCAGGAATAAATCCACCCTATTCAGGGAAAACAGAAACCAAGATCATTCGATTAAAGGAGAGGGACCATGGAGGAAAAGAAGACCTATCAACAACGCTTAAAAAACTTAAATCCAGCCCGTGCCATAGAACGAGGACGAGATTATTTCTCTGAAAAAGAATTCGGTGAAAAAGTACGCGCCTATAGCGGCCGTCTAGGAAAGAAAGGCGTATACTATAGCTTGCTCCTTTTCTACGCATTCAAAAATCCTGATACACCAAAGAAAGCAAAGCTAACGATTGCCGGTGCGCTTGGATACCTAATCCTGCCAGTAGATGCCATCCCCGATATGATCCCGGCCGTTGGGTTTGCTGATGACAGTGCCGTGATTATTTACGCCGTCTACCAGGTGTTGTCTCATATCAATGACGACGTGCGAAGTCAGGCAAAGGAGCGCGTGAAGAAGTTGTTCGGGGATTCGATTGATGTGGATGAGCTCGAGGATCCTAAGGATTCAGACCGCACGGCTGAAGGGTAATCAACAAGACTTTTCTGAGTACGGTTACTTAGGAAAGTCTTTTTCTGTATGATGGAAGTAGATTGAAATTCGGGAAGGGCGTGGGAATGATGTTTGAATGGGTATACGTTCCGGACTGGTATGTGTGGATGACGGCGGTTGTGGTTATTTTGTTTATAGCTGCGACCGAGTATTTCTTAAGGTAGGGGATCTTTTTTAAGTGGCGCGTTATTGACATTTGTTAAAACATAATGGTATAGTTTCTAACCATAATATAATAATAACTCTCTCTGACAATAGAGGCGCGAGTATGATGAGTAGCTTTCCGGAGGACAATGGGTCCAGAGAAGGGGAGGGAAAGGCAGATCGCCGAGATAAAGAGTAGCCATTCTATTCTTTGTTGGGTTGGTATTGAATAAATGCCAGACTGTCGCAATGCTAAGATTGTGGAGCACTATTGAAGAGATGTTGTACATATCTTCAAGGTCTATTTCTAGAAGAACCGTATGAACATCGCTTCATACGGTTTTTTGTGTTGCAGAGGAGACAAAAGGAGATTTATAGATGCAAACAGTAGAAGCAAACGTACAAACAGATTTGGAAATCGGCGGGGTAAGTACGGAGAAGCTTGTTGAAGAATATGGAACGCCGCTTATGGTGTATGACGAAGGGATGATCCGTCGGCATGCCCGCGCATTTCGCGGCGCGTTCAAGTCGAGTGGTCTTGATTTCCAAGTCGCTTATGCGAGTAAAGCATTCTTGTGTAAAGAGATGGCGCGCTTGGCTAAACAGGAGAAGTTATCCCTTGATGTCGTCTCAGGTGGAGAATTATACACAGCACTCCAAGCAGGATTCCCGGCAGATCGTATTCATTTCCATGGCAATAATAAATCAGAAGAGGAATTAGCGATGGCCCTTGATGCACAGATTGGCTGTTTTGTCGTTGATAATTTCCTTGAGATTGAAATGCTACATGACTTAGCCAATCAGCGTAATCAAGAAGTGAACATTTTGCTACGAGTGACACCAGGGGTGGAAGCTCATACACATGAATACATTATGACCGGCCAGGAAGATTCAAAGTTTGGATTTGGATTATCAAACGGGCAAGCGGAAACAGCGGTCCAAATTGCGACTCGTAAACCACAATATAAACTGTTAGGCATCCATTCTCATATCGGTTCGCAAATGTTTGAAACAGATGGATTTGACCAGGCTATTCAGATCTTAACTGGATTTGTGTATCAGATGAATAAGAAATACAGTCTTGAGTTACCGGTTCTGAACGTCGGTGGTGGATTTGGCGTTCGATACACAGAAGACGATCAGCCACTGGCTATCTCTGAATACGTTCAAGCCATTTCAGAAAGTGTAAAGAAGCACTATACCGATCATGAGCTGCCCTTCCCGGAAGTGTGGATCGAACCAGGTAGAAGCATGGTAGCAGAAGCGGGAACGACCTTATATAAAGTCGGCTCTAAAAAGATCATTCCAGATCTCCGTACGTATATCACGGTCGATGGAGGAATGACGGACAATATCCGTCCGGCCCTTTATCAGGCGAGGTACCAGGCGATGCTAGCCAACCGTCCGGATGAAGACGCAACGGAACTTGTGAGTGTAGCCGGGAAGTGCTGTGAATCAGGTGATATGCTGATCTGGGATCTGATGTTACCCCCTACGAATTACGGAGATATCTTGGCTGTCTTTAGTACAGGTGCTTATGGGTATTCGATGGCAAGTAACTATAACCGCATTCCACGTCCGGCTGTCGTGTTTGCGCAAGACGGGGAATCGCGTGTTGTGATTGAACGAGAGACGTATGAGGATTTGGTGAGGAAGGATCAGTAGATGTAAGGCCCTATGTATTCTCAAGTAAAGTTCGTTATGGTACGCTGTGTTTACCAACTTTTGGATGTTTTGTGATCCAAGCTGGGTATTGAATTAAACAGAGAATACATAACAGTTTACGAAAGAGCGCTCCTTTAAGGTTTCTTCATTGTTAAAGAATTCGGCTGTTGAAGAATCTAAGGAGAGTAGGGGGGACAACATATGTTACGAAAAGTGAATATCGTTTTGCCAGCTTTGGTGCTTGGTCTATGCTTGTATGATCTTTTTATTAATTCTGTAGAATGGCCGATTGAAATTATGTTTTTCTTAATCGCAATGATGAATCTATTTCTTGGTCTTGAAGAAGTAAAGGACAAGAAGAAACTACGCGGAAGTGTATATTTATTTACCTCCTTTGTTCTTGTTACGGGGATGATGATCGGATTAGTGGGATAAGGGGACAGGTTCCTTGTCCCACCCTCTATGACGTTTTTACATGATAATATTTGAAAAGGTCATAGATCCTCCGCATATCAATCTTGGGAAGCACCAGAACCGCCCCAGCGCTTGCTAATCTTTTCGATTAATACGATAAAAAAACGGACTTCCTATGTAATAAGGAGTCCGTTTTTTATTTAAGAATCAAGCTGTTTTCTTAGTAGGATCTTGTTTATCCTCCGACTTATCCACAACCGCAGCTCCAACGATATCGCCAAATACGTTCGAAGCTGTACCGGCCATACCAATCAGAACGTCAACACCTGCAATCAGTGCAACAATCTCAAGAGGTAAGTTGAACATCGTTAAGACAGCAGAGAGTGTCACAAGTCCGGCTGCTGGAACACCAGCTGTCCCGACAGATAGAAGCGTACCGATTACAACGATTGTAAAGAAGTCACCAACAGACAAGGATAAGTTTGTAATGTTCGCTGCGAACACGATCGATACACCCATGCGCAGAGCGCCACCATCAGAGTTAAAAACCGCACCGAGCGGAAGTGTAAAGTGAGCGACGCGCTCTGATATACCAGCTTTCTTCGCCGTATCAATCGCAACTGGTAAAGTAGCGACACTGCTTGAAGTGAAGAAGGCTGTCGTATAAGCGTCTTTCGTAGCTGAGAAGAACGGCTTTAACGGATGACCTGATAGCTTCAGGAATGTTGTGTAAACAAGCGCCCAAAGAACAGCAACTCCCGCATAAAAGACAGCCGTAAAGCTAAGTAAGGATTGAAGTGTTTCCCAACCTTGGCCACCAAACGAAGAAGCACTAATTCCGAAAATTCCAATTGGAGCGTATAAGAGAACGCCGTTTAATAGTTTATAGAACAGTTCATTGAGCGCCTGGAAGAACCGGTCTAACAGCTCACCGTAGCCTTTCATCTTCTCTTCACTAGAGAATTTCATCGTCGAGATCGCGATACCGATAATGACAGATAAGAAAAGAATCGACATGAGATCCCCATTCACAAACGGTGCGACGATATTATCAGGAATAATGTTCATCAACACATCACCAAATGAAGGCGTATCTGGTTTCTCAACCTCTGCGTTTGGAAGCTCAAGATTCTTACCAGGATCGACCAAGAAAGCAAGCCCAAGTCCAATAAACACAGCAGCTGCTGTTGTCGCGATGTAGTAAAGAATGAGTTTCCCACCCATGCGACCGAGTGTAGGTAAGTTCATCTGATCCACCGCCAAGACAACGGTTAAGAAGATGACCGGTATGGCAATGAGTTTTAATAGATTGATTAATAGATCTCCCAGGGGCTTAACAACCGTTGCCTGTTCCCCGATGGCTAAGGCGAGCAGTGTACCTGCAAGAAATCCGATAAACATCTTAAGTACGAAAGATGTTTCTATGTATTTGTTGAAGAGTGTTTTCAACCGATTCCCTCCTTTTTCTTTATAGTAATTAAAGAGTAAGATGTCCTTACGAATTTTATCATGGATCGCTTAGATGAGATAGTTATAAGGGATAAGGGGACAGGTACCTTGTCCCTCTTTGTCTTTTCCCTTTCCCTTTTTAGGAAAACGGAATAGAGGCGCTCAGTCTATGACACTTTCATTAGTATATAGATGTATAACGTAAGAGATCGCACACATCTCGTCCCTTTTAATAAAAAAACGTCAGAGAATGGCATGATCTCTGACGTTTTTGCGTGAAACAGCATTGTAAAGGTAAAAGATCCCTCAACCTCATGAAGCACCAGAACCGTCCCCGCGCTTCTCCTTGTATTGTTCGAGTTGCTGTATCATCTCGTTGAGGCTTTCATCACTAGGGTTCTTGTTCAGTCTAGATCTAACAAACTCCAGTTCTTTTGGTAGTTCTTCATGCTCGTCTGATTTTGAATGATCCGATGAGAACAGTGAAGCGATTGTTCCTGTAACGACACCTATAACTCCTATTCCAATAAACATTAGAACACTTGCGATCACCTTTCCTGCTGGTGTCTGAGGATAGATGTCTCCATACCCAACTGTCGTAGTTGTAACCACTGCCCACCATAAAGAATCTCCATAAGATTCAAATTCAGGCTCGATCCAGGTCATAGAAAGGGAGCTGAGAAATAAAAAGACAATGACAAATACGAATACCTTATCGATGTTATATTTCTCAAAAACGATATCCAAGAAAGAACGCCCTCGTTTTAATAAAGAAATGAGGCGGATAACTTTCAAAAGTCTAATCAGGCGAACGGCTCGAAAGATCTGATCTAATGGAATGATTGCAATAATGTCGAGGGGATTCCTTTTTATAAATTCCCATTTCTTCTCACTAGCCACGAGTCGTACGGTGTAATCTAGTAAAAATACAATCCAGATGAATAGATCCAGCGCAAATCCTTGCTCCTCTGGAAGTTCAGCAACCAAAGAAATAATGACAAGACTTGCTAGAAAAATTTCATATATAAAACTCTTTCTTAGTACATGCAAAGAATCACCACACAGTTATAGTCCTCCAAAGACATGAAAAAGGAAGGTACTATACAAATACCCGTATAGTGACCTGATGAAGCACCAGAACCGTCCCCGTGCTTCCACCCGTGCTTCCAAAATTTAATTGACATTCATCTTGTTTTGAGGGTATAGTGTGTATATACAATATACACGGTTTAGGAGAGGAGCTTACCTATGATGGCTTTGGATGTCAAAAATCTGAATAAGAAATATGAGCAATTCCAGTTAAAAGATGTTTCTTTTCAACTAAAGAAAGGATACATTATGGGGTTTATCGGCGCGAATGGAGCTGGGAAGACAACCACTATAAAATCAATTTTGAACCTGACTCATTTTGATAGTGGGGAAATAAGTACGTTGGGTAAGAATTTCATTGAGCACGAACTCGAAATGAAGCAAGTGATTGGGTATGCTTTCGGTGGGGTTAATTATTATACAAGAAGCAAGGTCAAAAACGTAACGAATGTGGTTAAGAAGTTTTATAAGCATTGGGATGAAGAAACCTACAACCATTATCTTAAGAGATTTGATTTAGATGAGAATAAAAAAATCGCTCAATTGTCAGAAGGGATGAAAGTGAAATATAATTTAGCCCTTGCCTTATCACATGGTTCAAAGCTACTGATCCTTGATGAACCAACCAGTGGACTTGACCCTGTAGCTAGAGACAATTTGTTAGATCTATTTCAAGAGTTGGTAGAAGAAGGTGAAGTCAGTATTCTTTTCTCAACTCACATTACTTCTGATTTAGAAAAATGTGCAGATTATATCACCTACATCCATAACGGAGAAATCATTAATAGTGGCGAGAAAGAAGAATTTATTAACACATATCGATTGTTGAACGGAGATGAAAGTCAACTTGAAAAGGTGAAAGATGATTTAATTTCTTATAAAGAAAATTCATTTGGCTTTACAGGATTGATCCATGAGGAAGATTTTGACCCGTCATTAGAAATTAAATCAACGCGCCCAAATCTTGAAGAGATCATGATCTATTTTTCAAAAAGGGAGGGTCTTTATGTATAACTTACTTTTGAAGGAATTAAAGCTAGGTGTAAGCCCTTTCTTTTATGTATTACCTTTTCTAACAGGAGCGCTAATGTTAATTCCAGGGTGGCTATACTTCATTGTACTCCTCTATTTCTGCTGGATAACGGTACCGAATATGTGTGGGGCTTATAAATCTCAGAATGATTTACAGTTCTCTTTGATGATGCCTGTCACTAAAAAGGATATTGTAAAAGCGAAAGTTGCTGTCATTGTAATACTAGAGTTGTTGCATATTGTAACTGCCGTGATTTTTGGCTTCATTAATACTCAATTATATCCCGATTTCACAAACTTCTTCTTTGGGCCGACTGTAGGGTTTTGGGGACTTGGCTTTATCATGCTAGCGATCTTTAACTTCATCTTTATCTCTATGTATTTCAAAACAGCCTACAAATTTGGCGCACCAACCATAGTGGCCATTACAGCTGCTATGTTATTTGCAGGAGGTGCTGAATGGTTAGGGATCAAAAATTCTACGATTTTTGACCTTTTTAAAGGTAGTGGTGCGGACAATTTAGCCATTCACATACCGATCCTGCTCGGAGGGATTGTTATATTTGCAGTATTTACGATTATTGCTTATCATATAGCCATTAAACGATTTATGAAAGTGGATATCTAATGAATGTTGCCGTATCACATACCTCTGAAAAACCGATCTACCAACAGCTTTTTGACCAAATCAGTGCTCAAATCCTTAAAGGTGAGATTGAAAAAGGCTATAGCTTACCATCAATCCGACAAGCCGCTAAGGAACTGCGTGTCAGCATTATAACGATAAAGAAAGCTTGGGAAGAGCTTGAACGATGCGGGTTGATCTACACTGTAACCGGTAAGGGTTGCTTCGTAGCCGAACTCTCATCTGAAGAGATCCTTCAAAAGCGCAACGAAATGATTGAAAAGCAAATGGCTGTTGATATTTCGTATTACAAGTCTTTTGGTCTGACTTTAGAAGAGGTTATCGAACTTTTGAAGAAGATTTATTAAAGAGGGATAGGGGGACAAGGGATAGGGGGACAGGTCCCTTGTCCCTTATCTTTTATAGAAAAACACAAAGAAACGTCAGAGATCACATGATCTCTGACGTTTTTGTATGACAAATTAATGAAAAGGTAACAGATCCCTCAAATATTAACCTCATGAAGCGCTAGACCCGTCCCCACGCTTCCAAGGATTTCACTAACCAGTATGATCTAGTAAAATAGAGCAAGAAAAATTTATGATAGAACTAACGATGGTTTAAGCGAGGTATAGGAGGTTTATTGTTGAAGCTACTAAAAAGATTTATTATAGGTGTTCTGGTGTTATTTGTGATATTTTCCATAATAGGAGTAGTTGCATTTAATTCTTTTTAAAAGGGGATAAGGGGACAGGGATAAGGGGACAGGGATAAGGGGACAGGTCCCTCGTCCCTCTGTGACGCTTTCATTGAATTACAGGAGCAAAAGGTAAGAGATCGCGCGCATCTCTTACATTATTAAAGAAAGAACACAAAGAAACGTCAGAGAATCACATGATCTCTGACGTTTTTGCATGAAACAGCATTGAAAAGGTAACAGTTCCTCCAGAAATTAACTTTAGGAAGCACCAGAACCGTCCCCGCGCTTCCCCGCGCTTCATTCGAAAACAACGCTCCGCCCTTCATTCGCCCTTCAAGACTTGATAAATCTCCCGCTTCCACCTAAGCATCCCCTCAGATAAAAGCAGCGACTCTTCGCGAGGCCGATCAAACGGTACCTCAAACTCTTTCTCAACAGTAGCCGGGCGTTCTGATAACACAATGACCCGATCAGACAGGAATAGCGCTTCTTCAATATTATGTGTAACGAATAAAACAGACCGCTTATGCTCCGTCCATAAATCCAGAAGCCACTTCTGCATCTCAAGTCGCGTGAACTCATCAAGTGCCGAGAAGGGTTCATCTAAGCAGATCAGCGGTTGTGGACTAAGTAAGCTCCTTACGAAAGCAGCCCGCTGCTTCATCCCGCCAGATAGTTGATGAGGATAGGCTTCTTCGTACCCTGATAAGCCAGCTTTAGTAAGCATAGTCAAAGCGGCTTCACGATCAGCCTTACCCACGATTTCACTCCCAAGCATCACGTTGTCGACAATCGTCCTCCACGGAAAAAGGGAGGGGCTTTGTGGCATGTAGCTAATCGATCCTCTTGTGCCTATAATGGTATCCCCGTCTAAAGTGATCTCCCCTTGATCGGGTTGATACAGGCCTCCGATTAAGTTAAAAAGCGTACTTTTCCCACTGCCGGAAGGACCGAGGACGGAGACGAACTCCTCGTTTCCGACGTTTAGGTGAATATCATTTAAGATGAGCTGATTGTCGAAAGACTTTGATACATGTTGTAACGTGAGTTCAGCCATCGGTCTCGACTCCTTTCGTTTTCCAGGCAACAACCCGTTTCTCAATGAGTGTAATAAGAGCAAAGAACAGTAAGCTCAATAGCATAATTAAGAAGATGGCCACGAAAACCCGATCTGTTCGGAAGGAAGAAGAAGCGAGCGTCATGTACACGCCAATTCCTTCCTTTGCACCTAACCACTCAGAAATAACAGCTCCCATCACACTGTATGTAGCGGAAATTTTTAACCCAGAGAATAAAGAAGGAAGCGCGTGCGGCCATTCTAGCTTCCAGAACGTCTGTTTCTTCGAAGCGCCTGCCATTTTCATATAGTGAAGCAATTCGGTACTTGTTTGCCTTAAACCATCCATCGTTGAAACAGCGATTGGGAAGAAGCAGACGAGAGTAATGATGATTAGCTTTGGCAACATTCCGAACCCGAACCAAATCACGAGTAATGGGGCAAGCACGATAATCGGGATATTTTGCGAGAAAATAATAAGCGGGTAGAACATGTTGCGAAAGATGGGAATGACGTGAAGCAAGATCGCAACAATAATTCCGACCGAGGACCCGATGAGGAATCCGGTAACAGTTAAGAGAATGGTAGAGTATAAATGGTGGTTATACACCGACCATCCCGCTATTCCTTCTTCCCACACTTGAGAAGGGGAGGGAATGAGCCACTCAGGGATTTCGAACAATCGACTAGCACTTTCCCATAAAATAAAGAGAAGGATGATGACCAACGTGGGCCGCCATCCTCTTAAGACTACTTGTTTCATTGTGAATACTTCTCCGTTAGAGACTCCATTGAAGCGCCGCTAGGTTGATAGAGCACTTTCACTTGGGAAATCACATTTAGACATCCCAGTTCCACCATGCGCTTATTCATCTTTTCAATCACATGAAAAAGCTCAGATAGTTCTCCTTCCATCGTCGTTTCAAGGGGATGGACCTCGTATTTCACTCCTGACTCTTCAATAATCGAAATCGCTTCGTCCACCATCGGAATCGTTGGTTCTCCGTTTGGGGTCTTCGGGATAATTTGAATACTGACTAATGAATTGGCCATTCTGATCACTCCTCTGGTAAGAATTCGTTTGTAAATGCTTCACTTGCTTTAAGCTCTTGATCGAGCAAACCGTTCTCATACATCCAATCGGCATAGTTTTGCCAAGTGGCTTTTTCCTGAATGCCCCACTGCTCCGCGTCGTCCTGGTATTTCGGGGACAGCCACTCCTGACTGGCTTTGACGAGTTTAGGGTCAAGGTCTGGTACGGCGTCTATTAAAATATCAGCTGATTTCTTTGGTTCATCGATCGCATATTGGTAGCCTTGTGACACAGCTTTCGTGAAATCTTTAACGAGCTCAGGGTCTTCATCAATATGCTTCTGGTTCGTTGTGAGAACAGGCGTATAGTAATCTAGTTTCTCCGAGTAGTCAGTTAAGTAGATCATATTTAAGTCTTTGCCACGAAGTTCAGCTTCAACGCCTGTCCAACCGTAGTAGATCCAAGCGAAATCAACGTCTCGCTCAACGGCTGTGAAGAAGTCGGTGTTACCCATATTCACAATCTCAACCTTCTCCGCATCAGCGTTTTCTTGTTTCATAAGAGACGAGATGACTTCTTTCTCAACAGGCGCCCCCCAGCCGCCGTATGTTTTTCCTTCGAAATCTTTTGGTGAGTCTATGTTTTTGTCTTGAGGGGATGCAAACCCTGATGTATTGTGCTGGATAATTGCTGCGATCGACACGACAGGGATTTCCTGCACGCGCGCCTTCGTAAGTGCTTCCTGAGCACTAATGCCAAAGTCAGCTTTTTCTGAGGCGACGAGTTGATCAGCCCCGGCTTCACCTGGCATAATGATTTCCACGTTTAGCCCTTGCTCTTTGAAATAGCCTTTTTCTTTCGCTACGTATAGCCCGGTGTGGTTCGTGTTTGGTGTCCAATCAAGGACAAGCGTCACGTCTTTTAGGGACTCGCCGTCATCGCCATTTTCCCCGCTCGTGCTCGAGCAAGCAGTTAAGAGAACGATAAGGCAAGTCCAAATCATAAGCTTCTTCAAGATGATTCCTCCCTTTTGTAAGTAGAGCGTTAAGAAACGGTAAGGGATTTTTTGAGAATCGTAGAAAATTTTTCAATAAAAAAAGCACCAGGTGCCATACCTAGGGTGCATATCATTAAAAAACGTTTAGATATGTTTCCTACGCTGGTCTCAACCAGATCAGGTTCTAAGGGTCCGTCTGTCTACAAGACGTCTCAACCAGTCGCACTGGTTCCCCTACATGTTACGTGTTTCTATTAAATTATGATTAACGCTCTTCCTAATTATGACTTTGCCACAGTTGTTTCAGAATTGCAAGTGGGACAAGGGGACAGGTACATTGTCCCGCTTATCCCTCCTGTAATCTTTTCACTTCATATAACAGTAAAAAGGTAAGAGAGATAATCGATCTAGATAGCTATCCTTATCCTAAAGTCGGTATGTTAAAATAACACTGTATTAAAGAAGCAGCAAACTAATAAGGGCTGCTTCTTTTTTGTATAAACGACATAACAAGAAACGTGATCGGAGGAGTATACATATGAAAATCATTCGCTGGGGCATTATTGGCTGCGGGGATGTCACTGAGGTAAAGAGTGGGCCGGGATTTCAATTAGCTGCCAATAGTTCACTCGTGGCTGTAATGAGACGAAATGGAGAGCTGGCGAAAGATTACGCGGAGCGTCACAATGTGCCAAAGTGGTATGACAAAGCGGAGGACCTTGTCAATGATTCAGAGGTAGATGCAGTGTACATCGCGACACCACCAGGCTCTCATAAGGAGTATACAGAAATGGTAGCGAAAGCGGGGAAACCTGTATACGTTGAGAAGCCAATGGCCCTAAATACGGAAGAGTGCCAGGCCATGATTGACGTTTGTGAGGAGCACGGTGTGCCTTTATATGTTGCGTATTACCGCCGTCGATTGCCTCGTTTTCTCAAAGTAAAAGAGCTGCTCGATGAGGGCGCGATTGGCGATGTTCGTTTTGTAACGATGGAGCAGACGCAAAGGCTTTTAGAAAAAGACGAAAACGGAGAATGGCCTTGGAGAGTGCGCCCTGAAGTGAGTGGTGGAGGTTTATTTTATGATGTGGCCTCTCATACGCTCGACCTCTTTGATTATTTGCTAGGACCCATTGAAGACGTGAAGGGGTATGCAGCCAATCAGTCAGACACCTATCCTGCTGAAGACAGTGTAAGTGGTAGCTTCCAATTTGAAAGTGGGGTTATGGGGACAGGCGTTTGGAATTTTGCCTCCTATAAGAACGAGGATCAGAACCGAATCGTTGGGACAAAAGGGGAAATCGTATTCTCAACATTTGATGAAGCACCTGTGAAATTGATGAACCAATTTGGTACAGAGGAATTCCATATCGATCGCCCAAGTCCGATTCAGCAGCAGCTGATTCAAACGATTGTAGATGAACTCATAGGAAAAGGACAGTCGCCTAGCACGGGGCGTTCGGCACTGCGCACGAACCGAGTGATGGATAAAATGGTTCAAGGTTACTACAAGAGATAAGGGGCGGATTCACATGAACGGGAAACTTAAAGTTGGGATTATTGGCGCAGGTGGCATTGCCAGAAGTGCCCATATCCCAAATTACCTAAACTACGGCGATGGGGTAGAAGTCGTAGCGGTGGCGAACCATAATAAAGATAAGGCTCTAGACTGCGCGCAAGAATTCTCGATTCCCCATGCATACGAAGACTACCGTGATATGCTTCGTGAAATGGAGCTAGACGCCGTTAGTATCTGCACACCGAATGCGTTCCATGCCGAGCAAGCAATCGACTCGATGCAATCGGGGTGCCACGTTTTATGTGAAAAGCCACCTGCCATTTCAGTGCATGATGCAGAACGAATGGAAAAAGTGGCGAATCAAACAGGCAAGCATCTTATGTACGGGTTCCACTTTCGTTTTCGTCCTGAAGTAGAGACGGTGAAGCGATTCATAGATGAAGGCGAAATGGGAGAGATTTACGCAGCTGAAGCCAAATGGAACAGAAGGCGTGGCATTCCAGGTTGGGGTGTTTTCACGAATAAAGAGCTTCAAGGAGGCGGCACTTTAATCGACAATGGCATCCATATGCTTGATGCGGCCCTTTATTTAATGGGCTACCCTGAGCCGAAGACGGTCCTAGGCGTTACATACGATAAAATTGGGAAGCGGCCAGGGGTTGGGCTCCTGGGCGAGTGGGATCACGAGAATTTTTCAGTTGAAGACATGGCTCGTGGCATGATCACGTTCCAAAACGGCGCCTCTCTTTTATTCGAATCCTCGTTTGCTGCAAACATTGCCGAGAAGGATGACAGAGTCCTTAAAGTAATGGGAGACCACGGGGGAGCTGATGTGTTTCCGCTGAATATGTATCAGGAGAAGCACGGAACGCTTCTTGATTTTACTGCTCCCTATGTGGATAAAGGCAATGCGCATAAAGAAATGGTGCATCACTTTGTGGAATCCATTCTCACTGGTAAAAAAATGAACCTACACGCCAATCAAGGAACCCTTGTTCAAAGAATTATTGAGGCTTTATACAAATCAGCTTCAACTGGACAAGCGGTGGAGATGTAAAAGGCCATATGGCTTTTTACATGGAATAGAGTAACCTACGAAAAAGACCAAATCGGTTAGATTTGGTCTTTTTCTTTAATAGAAATGAATGGGGCTTCAACAATCCTACACAATCACTATACCCGGAATAGCATAAGGAATTAACAGAGCTTGGGCCTTAAATTTCTTTAAGAAAATGTGATTTAGGAAGCAAATTGCCTAATTAGATCGTTGTTATTTTATGTTAAAATGATTGGAGTTTGTGAACTATGTTCGAGATAACTGTCATTGGCTGAGAACGGAGGAATGAAGATTTTGATTTTATTTGGTTTCTTAACATTTTTTGTTACCGCTATATTATTGTTAATTTTATGTATAAGGATCATAATTTCTTTCGTAAAAAAGACATCTTTTCCTAAAAAATTATTGATCACAACATTGTGTGGGGTTATTTTGGTTTCTTCAATTTATGTGTCTGAAACATACTTTTTTACCTTTAGTGAAATTGATAGAGAAAACTCCCAAAAGGGACCTGGACCTGTAACATCACCCACAGATGAATATACTGCTAATGCTTATTATGAACCATATGGCGGTGCAGCAGGTGGCGTTAACGTTTGGGTTGAGATCACAAACAATAAGGAAAATAACAAAGTTCATACTGTTTATTATAGCGACGCTAAAAGTAATTTTTCTATGAAATGGGTAGATAAGGATACATTGTTCATTTTAAATAATGAGCCTGAATATCCAAATTCAAATAGAAGTATGGAATTAGAAATTGGGAAAGAGATATATGATGAAACTGGTTTGGTTTGCAGAAGTTTGATAATGAAAGATGAATATGAGACTTGCTACCAAAACTAATGGCTATCGCACTATCGGGGGCGGTAGTTGGACAAGAACAGTCGCTTCTTTTTAGTAACAGAGCAGTAAAATTCAAATAAGAGTAAAGGAGGGGTTATGTTTGAAACGAAAGAAAAAATTTTTATTGTTGTTCTTGGCGATTATAGGTATTTTCTTACTTATTTCTAAATGGGATTCAATATATTTAAGAACCCAAACACCCATCCTTAATGATGCTGGTATTTATATAAATGATATCAATGAAGACAGGGAAGAAAGTGAACAAAGCACTGTCGGCAAAGAGGATGTTGAGGTTTTAGTTAGTTATACAGGGAATCATATGTTTTTAACTAAGACTTATGTAAATAATGAATTTGAAAAAGCCTTTCTGACTCAAGCAAGCAAAACTGGATTTTTAGATTGGTCGTATCACACTATTCCTTTTATGCCTGATGCTGAAATAATAGAAGAAGCATTTGAAAAGTGGAATTTTCAATAACAAAAATGCAAGGTTTTTAACTAATATGAGCTAAGCTCTTCTTGAAGTAGCGGGTGCGATTCTTTAACAAAAATAGTTGTCTTTTATAATCTAGAAAGTTACGAGGGGCGATGTGATGACTTAAGAGGGGGGATAATATGATAGTAAACTCAAAAGAATATGAAGTTCGTAATCTCCATTACATAGTGAGATCTGCACAATCCGAAGACGCGCAAGCTTTATCTGAATTAAGGTTACAGATAGATGGTGAAACGGAAAATTTGGATAGAGTTAAAGGGGAAGCGTACATAACCGGAGATGGGTTCAAGGATATTATTAAAACTGACTCAGAAAGTTTAAACAATCTTTTCTTGGTAGCTGAAGTAAATGGAACCCTTGTTGGTTTTTCTAGGTGCGAAGGAAATACATTAAAGAGAAGTTCTCATAAGGTAGAGTTTGGTGTAGGTGTACTCATGGCTTATTGGGGATATGGGATAGGAACGAACTTCTTAAAAGAATGTATTAGTTGGGCAGATGCAAATAACATAAAGAAAATTACTTTGAATGTCTTGGAAACAAACGATAAGGCAATAAATCTTTATAAAAATTATGGATTTAAGGTTGAAGGTTTGTTACAAAAAGATAAGTTATTATCCGATGGTAATTACTACAATACGTTATTGATGGGGAGATTAAATTAATTATAAGCATGATAAGGTCTAGCCTTATAGAAACGGGGGCTTTAGTTGAAGATCATACACACGATGCGAAATAAAAAGAGTAAGCAACAGTCGGTTGCATACTCTTATGGAGTAACTAATCATGAAGCCCTTATAATGTCGGTCATTATTTCTCAAGCATTAGTGTATTGTCATTTGTGCCGCATTTAGTGCATTGCACCCATAGTCTGGTGGCTGTTTTATCACTAAATTCATTCGGATCTACTTTTAGAACGGTTTGCTTATCATGCAGGCAATTTGAACATCTCTTAATGATGGTATCACCTATGGAGAACTTTGAAATCAAGTACTCACCTCATTAACTTATTTTATAAAGGTTTACTATACAGCAATATTAAAACTCATTCAATGGTGTTTTTTGGTAGGAAATATGAAGGTATTGGGTTCTTTTAAATATTAAAGAAGCATCGATTTAATGAAAGGTTTCCAGGAGGATTAAATTTGAACAAAAGTAAGATAAAAGTAATTATTAAAGTGATATCAAGTTTAGGCTTCCTAATGTCGGTCTTTTATAGCTTTATGACAATAATTTTATTAGATAGTGTGACACCTGAAAATGGAGGTATGACTACTGCGGAAAGGGTTCAAGCTTTGTTTCAAGGTTACTTTTCCCCATACGTTGCATTACTATTTTTATTCGTTTTTGTTAGCGTAACAGTTAATAAGGGTTCTCTTCTTAGGAAGTAAGTAGTTCAATTCAGAGAAAAAAGAAAATAGCTAGGAGGAACACATGAGTGCTTTAATACATACCGTCCTTCACTTTTTAGTGGGTGTAAGTCTTTCCTATATTTTGTTTAATGAGGATTTCGTATCGAAGAGAAAGCGTAGTATAGTATTTTTATTTGGAGGTGGATGTGCTGTATCACCAGATGTAACAAAGTTCTTTGGTGATTTATATGGGCATTCAGTTTTTCTCGTACCACTATTTGGATTGTTATTCACAATAGTTTTTCGTGTAATTATGAAAGATTTTCCATTTGCGAAGACGTGGGTTATTTTTTCAATAACTGTATTGTTCGGTCACATTTTCATCGATTTTCTTGGCAATGGCGTTGCTTTCCTTTTTCCTTTTATTGAAAGTGAATTTGATTTTCATATAATTGCGAGTGTTGATTTAGTAATAACAATCATCCTGTTTACTAGTGTTACGATGGGACTTCTTTATAAAAAGGGTAAATCTATTATTCTTGTTGGTGCTCTAGTTATCCTTTTATATTGTGGGTTTTTATCGATATCTAAACTTCAATTGGAACGTACATTAGAGGACAGATATAATGCTAATAACATAGAGTTCTTACTCACTTATCCCGAATTTAATGAATTTGGTTCTTGGGGGTTTCAGGTTAAAACGAACGAGGTGTGGGTGGAAGGCTTTTCTTCTATCTATAAGCCCCAGGTCCATATTAAACGTGAAAGAGAAGTAAGTTTATAGTTACACTTTCCGACAATCGGGCATTTTTTAACAAGGGGGGATACTTTGAAGGCCTTTAAAATGTATATCGGAGTGTTTCTATCTTCGATCATTTTCGTGCTCATCTCAAGTGTGGTGGTTGGGATCAGGGTTGAAGATCGGATTGAATTACAATCTACTTTTCCTTATGAAGTTGGCTTTCCGATCCCGTTTGTAACATTAAACCATCCAACAATAGACCCGCCTCTACCTTATACATATAGTGGGAATTGTTGTTTTAGAGATTATTCTTGGGATAAATATTGGTATTCAGTAATACTAACATTTATTTCTCTGATCATAGTAATCAAAATAATTAAAAAGATTTATATGAAATTCTTCTTAAAGTAACGAGTACAATTGTTCAATGAGGAACGATTGTTTTTTTACTACGGGATAGAAACCATAGAAAGCAATGCTTTGACAAGCTGTTTGTTTCTTGTCCAAAGGATAAATGAAGTGTATCTTATAAGTAGAGGGGGGAAGAAAATGAATGATAGCATTTCGAAAGTAGATTATCGTCAGGTAATTGAATACTCTCTTGACCCATTGATTATTCATACAGATCATAAAATTCGTTATATAAACAAAGCTGCTGAAGACTTCTTTAGAACCAATAAAGAAGAAGCCATTGGATTAAGCCCATTAGACATTTTCCAAGAGTCCTCAAAAGATGCCATTCAACGGAGGATTCAATCTGCTTACCACGCTCCGGCTGAGGTAATCGAAGAAACCGTTTATAGAATGGACGGAACGACAGTTATGGTTGAGTTGTATTGTCATCCCGTTATGCTCGGTGACAAACAAGCTGTCCAATCCTATCTTAAGGATATCACGAGCCGTAAAGAAAACGAAAAAAAGCAAAAAGAAATGAGTAATGAAATAAATGAACTGTCTGCGACTATTGTGCCAATTATGAACGAGATCGCTGTTCTCCCGCTAGTAGGTAATATTGATCAAGAGAAAGCACGAATTATTTTGGATCATGTACCAGAGAAAGTACAGGCTCAAAGCCTTACTCACTTAATTATTGATTTCTCGGGCGTATATGCTATCGATGATATGGTCATTGATTATCTATTTAAAATAAATAGTGTCTTATCCTTGCTTGGTGTGCAGTCGATTCTTACAGGCTTAAGACCAGAGTTAGCGATCGAAGCAACGAGGTTAAATGTTAATTTAGTTGAGATTCCTACCATGGCTACAGTAAAAGATGCAATATCTTACCTCGGAATCTATGGATAAATGGAGCTGAGAAAGCCCGGTGGGGGTTCTTTGTTTCAAATGTGGCCATTTTAATCATGGTTCATTAAAACGTCAGAGATCGTGTGCATCTCTGACGTTTTATTTTTTGCGGCAGAGTAAAGTCTTGATGCGCTAGCGGTTTTTTAAAAATCTTAAAACTAAGGAAAGAGGAGAAGGCGATGGTAAAAAGAAAACTATTAACAGCTTTGATTACCTTAGGTCTCTCAGTTCCCATATACAGTTTTATTTCTAACGGGGCCACACTTGACTATGTTAGTACGTATTTCGTGATTTTAACGACCGCTATTACATGCGGTACACTATTATCGCTTGCTATTGGTTATCTTGAAAACAAGGTAAATCTCAATAGCCTTTCTTTGCGACTAATTCTACATATAGGTATAGCTATCCTTTTACCTGCTATTTTTGTTAAAAATGGTTACTTTCAAATCACCCTTTATTTAGCTATACCAGTGGCTGTTGGATATTTCGTAATAGATGAAGTGCTAAGAACGATGTTTAATAAAGCCTGAATCCAGATAACAAAAAGGAGAACTGCCGATCATATAGAAGATCATACCTCAAGGGATGCACAACAGTACCTATAACCCCTTATTTTCCTGTAAGGGAAGATGATGGGCATTATCTTCACTACATGAGAGAAGGGTGATTTTAAACCATGGGTGTCATTCAACAAGAAACCTCACAACTTTTTTATGTGACGGTTGTGTTCTTGTCATTCATTACTAGGAGAAAAGTAAGAAGTATAGAAGTGAAGAAGAGCGTCTTAAAAGAAGAAATCAAGCTTTTGAAGAATAGGCATAAACTGTAGTGTGCCTACTGATCTAACCTTGATTGTGATTGCATCTATATAATTTAAATAGTGGTTAAGAGGACACCTTTAGCCTTCATGAAATGGGGCTTATTTTGGGAGTAGTGCGAAACTAAAATAAGGGAGCTGATTTCCTTGGTAGTAGTTGCTGAAGCATTACGTGCAATTTCTTATACCATACTCATTATTAGTCCATTTATTTATTATTCATATTTGGCAAAAACTAAAAAACAAAGGAAACTTTCAACTTTTGAATTTCTCATATACATAGTCATTGGAATTGGAATGGTTTTATCTGCAGTCAGTATGTTGCTTATTACATTTGCTCATTAAATTATCTGGTCTTTCTGGTATTGAAGAAACTAAATAAGTTATATGGTGCTAATGGGTAAAAAGATATTCAATCATAAACGATTAGTAAAAGGGAAATTCCATTTTCACTTTGAAGTGAAAGGAGTGTATGTGTTTGCGGAAACCTCTTTATTTTAACATTAGTATTTGTTTAATGTTGTTGATTGTCGGATGTAACCAACCATTAGTAAAAGAGTGGCACCCTTCTAAAGAAGTAGCCATTGAATCAGGGCTAGAAAAAGAAGGAGCAGAAAAAGAATCTATATTAACAATCGAAGAAGTTGGAAGCGAGACATTTGTGTTTTACGAATATATGGGTGGTTTAGGAGTAGCGAACGTAGTTAAAAGTGGTAAAGGATTTGGTTGGAAGAGAAGTAAACCGTATACTGATTTTGAGGCTGGAGGAGAGTTAGCTTATTCTACATCTGGTTTTGATATTGAAACGGAAAACGGATTAACGGTCTCAGTTATAATGGGGAGAACTTTTGATTCTTCTATAAAGGAAATGAAACTACTAGGAGATGGAACTAAAAGAAAACTAAAGGTATTCGATGATAGTGGATTTTTTTATGCTATTCATAGATCCCCCTTTGATTCAGTCGATGTTTCTCCTGTAGTAAATTAGAAAAATATATAGGATAGCTAACTAGCAAGTTAATATAGTGAAATTAAACACGAAAAGCCTATTGAATTCTATTTCGATACGGCTTTTTTCATATTTAAACATCATTAATGGAACCACCTTATATTCTGGTTTATAATGAAACTTGTTATTCAAAACTCTTCGAAAGGTGGAATGTTATATGAGCGAAAACAGTGAAAAGAACAACCTATCAATCTCCCACCCCTCTGTCGCCGCAGAATGGAATTATGAAAAAAACGGAGACTTGAAACCAGAAGACGTCACGCACGCTGTGAGACGGAAAGTTTGGTGGATTTGTAGCATCGGACACGAGTGGCAAGCTTATGTCTACTCTAGAACCGGCTCCTCCAAAGCAGGTTGTCCAACCTGTGCTATTGCAAGAAGGACAGGGAGGAGACCACCTTATGAGAAATCATTGGCTCATTTAAACCCAGAACTAGCAAAAGAGTGGAACTATGAACGTAATGACTCTGATAGAGGACCAGACGGTTACAGTCCTGGTTCCAATGCAAAAGTTTGGTGGAAATGCTCCAAGAACCCCGAACATGAATGGGAAACAGGCATTGCTCACAGAAAGAAAAGTGGCTGCCCTTATTGTGCAGGTCAAAAAGTCAGCAAGGAAAAATCATTTGGAGCCGTTAACCCTCATTTGGTCAAGCAGTGGCATCCTACTAAGAATGACAAATCGCCATTTGAAGTCGCGCCACATACACATAAAAAAGCATGGTTTATTTGTGAGGAGGGGCATGAGTGGGAAGCCCTAATACAAAATCGTACAAAAGGGAAAGGTTGTCCTTTTTGTTCCGGTCACAAAGCAACGGACGAAACCTCCTTACTAGGTACATATCCTGACGTCTGCAAAGAGTGGGATTATAAGAAGAATAAAAAGAAAGACCCCAACAAGCTCAAACCGCAGTCTAATGATAAAGTATGGTGGAAGTGTTCGAGAGGTCACGAGTATAAAATGCGCGTTTACAGCAGAACAAGCGGACGTGGCTGCCCTACATGCTCAGGAAGGTCGAAAACTTCTTTCCCAGAGCAAGCCATTCTCTATTATGTAAGTCAGGCATACCCGGAAGTTGAAAACCGAAAGAAACTCTCCTTCCTTGAGAACAATGCTGAAGCGGATATCTACATCCAATCCTTAAATCTTGCAATTGAATATGATGGCTACCATCACAGAAGCTCAAAAGAAAGAGATGAGCGGAAGAACAAGGCGATGAATGACAATGGCGTTAAACTCCTTAGAGTTCGAGAGTACGTTGATAGAGAATACTTGCCACACATTGAGGCTTACGGTGCTTCCTTCATTACTCACAGGTACGACGAGAAAAACGGCCTCGACCAAAGCATAAAAGAGGTATTGTCATTCTTACTAGCGCTAAGTCCCGAACCGCTAGCCGAAATAGATGTGGACACTCATAGAGATAGGGGCGATATTCTCAAGCAAATTGAGGATAGTGAGACGAATTTAGCCAACTTCTTTCCGCACTTAGCTGAAGAGTGGCACCCTACCAAGAACGGTTCATTACAACCTAACCAGGTTTCGCCATTCACCCACGCCAAAGTATGGTGGAGATGCTCTAAAAATCACGAACACGAATGGGAGTCGAAAATATCCAATCGTTCAAACGGAAGGAGTTGCCCTTACTGCCTTAACAGGAAGATTAATCACACAAACTCCTTAGCAGCATTAGCTCCTGAAACAGCATCACAGTGGCATCCAACTAAAAACGGAGACTTAACTCCCCACGATGTTGCCTTAAATTATGGGAAGCGGGTTTGGTGGCAATGCACCGAAAATCCAAGTCATGAGTGGAGGTCTAACCCCAATAGTCGCGTTAAGCAAAAAAGAGCCACATGCCCTTATTGCACCGGTCGCTATGTAACTCGTGAAACCTCTTTGGGCGCATTGAACGAAGAGGTCAGCAAAGAGTGGGATTATGCTAAGAATGGCGACTTAACCCCATTCGATGTTAGACCTAACAGCAATAAGAAGGTCTGGTGGAAGTGTAAGAAGGGACATGAGTGGAAAACAGGGATAACTAACAGAACTAGAGGGAGCGGTTGTCCTACTTGTGCAGGAAACATAGTGAAGTCAGAATCTAGTCTTGCAGCTCTAAATCCGAAGCTTGTCAAAGAAGAGTGGGATTACAAGAAGAACGAAGGTCTCGTACACCCCATTGATGTATCCCCAAACTCTAAGAGGAAGGCTTGGTGGATTTGCCCCAACTGCAAAGGGAGCTATCAACGAATGGTTCGAAGCCAAGTAAATAGAAGGAGAGAGAAGTGTAACGACTGTTAATTCCCCACCAAAATAAATCAGTACACAAAAAAGGAACGCTTAATGCGTTCCTTTTTTCTTGTATTTTCGCTATTATTCTAATTCACTTGCATCGGCTAACGAATGACGTCAGAACTGAACAAGCTTGCATTATCAAATTTAACTTCGCAACCATCATTAACCCTCTATAGAGAAAGTATCAAACTCCCCTTTAAATCCAATCTCTCGAAGGGTGTTTTTTATTCCCTCTCTTTTCTCTTCGCCATCAAAATCATTTAGAAACCAAGTGATTTCTTTTGTATCCAAATGTTCCATCATTTCTTTTATATAAGGCAAATCTACCGGAGAGAAAGAAAAACCAATGGAATAAATGCTATCAATGGAGCTCAGTCCTTCGAAAAAGCCTGTTTCAGAAATAATTTGCTGGGTATCTTTTCTTAAATCCTCATGTACCTTATACAAGCTCATCTCTGAACCGACAAAACTATTCTCATATTCTCTGGAGTCTTCTCCGTGACCTACTATGATGTCATCTGTATATTGTGAGCCATGAATGTGGCACACTTCATGAGCATCATAGATTTCTTCCAAGACATATGTGTAATTAAAACTCAAAAACACATCAAAATCTTCGTCTATAATTCTCTGAAACCCTTCTTTCGGAACTGTGTCACTAACATCAATCGATACAACCCATTCCTCGAACAATTCTTTGAACATCATCGCTACTTTGTAGAAATGTGCGGAGGCATCTTCATTTCTGTATGCCCTCTTCCACATATCATCATCGTCTTCGTCATCATCTAATAATAGGGCCATGTCATCCAAGTATCTTTCGAAGTCTAATTCACCCAGACTCTTTTCGAAATCTCTCCATAGAAATTCAACACCTTCCCGCATTGCACGTATTTCTTCAGCTTCTGATATCACGTCTAACAGAACGGAAGCTACATCCTCCTTGTTGTACATTTCACCACCATTTGGCAAAGGTGTACTTTCTACAGTGAATGATGGAGATGGCTTATCCGCCCCTGGATATGCCTCTTTCAAGAACTCGCGAAAGTGTTCATAACTCGTTGGTAACTCGTGAGCCCTGTCAAAACCATTTCCGATGATAAATAAATTTCTACCAGGTTGACTGTTCTTTGACTGCATTTGCTTAACCCCTTTTCTTTTTTCACATTGTAACTTTTATAATGGTTTTTCAGCGTAAAAAAGCGACCTTATATTAGGTCGCTTAAACTACTTATTATTTTCGAACACATGGATGTTTTTTGCAAAGTATTCATACCCAGAGTAGACCGTAACTGCAGTCAGAAGGCCTGCAAGTGACGTCATAACAATTCCATCAATATGTAATAGGCCAATCATAATAACAACCATTTGAAGAACTGTCTTTAGCTTACCTGAGTTAGCTGCAGCAATCACTTTTCCTTCTGAAGCGGCTACTAACCTAAATGTTCATTAAATTAACGAAACCGTTCGTTGAAAAAGACAATAATAAAAAAGGACGCTGGTGTGTTTAGTACTCTAGCGTCCTTTTTTATTATTTGTACTATAAAGGACGGTGCTAGACAATTAGGGGAATAAGAATATTCCTTTTCTCCTGCCTAAGCACTTTAGTCGTCCTTTATTGCTTCCTCTTCTCATAATGCTTCTGCGCTTTGGCGCGGTTTCCGCATACTTTCATAGAGCACCATTTCCGCTTGCCTTTAGGGTCCACAAATAAGGCGAGGCATGTCTCATTGCTGCAGCCTTTTACTTTCTCAAAAATCCCATCTTGATACGCGTTCAGCATTGTGAAAGCAAGTATTGATTGAAGGCCTGCTGTGCCGCCTTTATCTGGAATCGGCATGAGGGTGTCTGTATTCATTTCAAAGGAAAGGGGCGTTTTTTTAGTTAGGTCAATGAGTGATTGTAGTCGATCTTCATCATGATCGAATGTCGTGAAATAAGACCTCCAGGAATCACGGAACTGCTTCATTTCTGTACGATCTATAGGTTTTTCTTTTATCTTGTTCACTTGTTGTTCTGTGAGTAATCCCTTTTCCTTCATCAGGGAGAGCCACTCGTTCATTATTCCTTCTTCATCTAACAAGTCATCTTTTGTCTTATTCTTTGAGTTCACTGTATTTAAAAGGTTAATAAATAGGTAATCAGAAAAATGAGAGAACCTCGTTTCTAATGTCATGCTAACCCACCTTGTAGCTAATTGATTGACACCTAGTATAACATAATGTAATATTCTAACCACTAAATTAATTATTTAGTGGTTAGAAAAATCTTTTTGTAGAGGAGAGATAGAATGGCTATAAAAGACGTAACAGATCAAACATTCAAAAGTGAAACTTCACAAGGGCTTGTCATTGCAGACCTAGGCGCACCATGGTGTGGCCCGTGTAAAATGATCGCTCCTGTTTTAGAAGAAATCGATGCTGAAAAAGGTGACCAGATGAGCATCGTTAAATTAGATGTAGATAACAACCCTGAAACAGCGCAACAATATGGTGTAATGAGTGTACCGACGCTTCTTTATTTCAAAGACGGTGAACTTGTTGACCAGTCTGTTGGTTTCAAACCGAAAGAAGAAATCGTGTCGATTGCCGAGAAGCACGTTTAATCTTTCAGAGTAATCCAGGTACTGAATAAAACCGTTCTATTTGAAGAGCTGCCCTTGTATAGGTAGCTCTTTTTTTATAGGACTTTATATGGAAAAATGATGTATTAACATAACAAATTTCCCTTTTTTCTCAATGTTAACAAGAAAAAGGTTTTACTATCTTTTATACATGGAATTAGTAGGTGAGACCTCGAAATAAGCGTTCCGATAGTAGAAGTATAAAATTCTCTAGGTACGAACTATTGAAAAAGTTGTTAAAAGAAAGAGTAAAAGGAGGGAGCTCATGAATTATACTGGAATACTATTCATTCTGACTTCAGCAGTGTTGTGGGGGATTACAGGTGGACTTGGAGAAATATTAATGAATAAGGGTTGGAGCCCATCGATTATTGCCTTCTATCGAGGGTTTATAGGGTTTATTTTCTTTACATTTTGGTACTTATTCAGGCGAAGAGCCATTAAGATCAGAAACAAAAACCCATATTTTTACGCATGGGCGGCCCTTGCTGGGATCAGTGTAGCGGGGAACTTCACGTTCTATTTCTTAGCCATTGAATCAACTGGGATTGCGATTGCAGCAACGCTGATGTATACAGCGCCTATATTTGTGTTACTTGTTTCATTTTTACTTGGCATTGAGCGTTCTACACTATTTAAGTGGGCAAGTATCGCTTTCGTTCTCGTCGGGGTTGTTTTACTAACAGGTGCTTATAGCTCGGGAACATCAGTCTCGTTCAACGGAGTAATCGCCGGCCTTGGTTCTGGGATATCGTATGCACTATTTATATTTGGGTTTAAGAAATCCGCTAAATTAGGAAGCTCTCAAGCAACATTAACAGTCGCTTTCTTCTTCTTTATTTTAATACTTACGTTACGGATAAACTTTGGAGAAGCCATGTCAGTCGTTGGCTCGAGTGATATAGGGTTATTTATACTATTAGGTATTATTGGCGCTGGCCTTTCGTTTATCCTTTATGTACGCGGAGTTAAACGAACAGCTCCCTCCACAGCTTCCATTATAGCCATGGTGGAACCGGTAACGGCATCCTTATTCGGGATTATACTGCTTGGAAACGAATTAACGCTTATGCAGTATGCCGGGATGGGACTAATCTTAGCGACCATTACCATTTTAAGTGTGAAGCAATCGGATTAAAGGGTGCAGCAGGAATGTTCTAGTTGGGTAGAAAGGATCATAGACTGTAAGGATATTGACAGAATATTGATGAAACGCTTACAATTTAAGTTAGCTAGTAGTCAAACGTTATAGTTTATAGGGAATTTAGGTGAAGCAAATGAGTCCAAAGATTCCGATTGGAAAGTTAGCTTTATTGGTATCCTCCATGACCGTAGACGAACTCGAGCCATTTTCTGATCAGTTAAAAGATGTCGATTACTGTACAGGGAAAGCAGGCTCCATGAATATGCAAAAAATTATCGCCGCTGTGGAAACAGCGGCGAAGCGAAATCATATTATAGTAGAGGACGTTTACCGCGAAACACATGCTCTTTATCATGCCATCCTAGAAGCTCTAAATGGAGTCATGCGCGGACAAATTGGAGCAGGAGATATGATGCGAACGGTCGGATTAAAGTTCGCGATCGTAAGAGGCTCCCCTTATGAAGACTTAGAAGAAGGCGAATGGATTGCCGTGGCCTTTTACGGTACAATCGGCGCGCCGGTAAAAGGACTAGAGCACGAGGCATTTGGCCTTGGTATTAATCATATTGGATAAACGCGTTGCCTATAGTCATTAGTTATGAGGAGGCGACAATGGTATTTCTATGCCATTGTCGCCTCTTTTTGTTTGGAAATGGGTTAGTATGGAGAGGTTTTGCTGGGAGTAGAGCCAGCCGGTTTCCGTCCCGGCCAGAACCGCTCGCTCCTGCTTGAGCCAGTATTCGAAAAACCATCCTCACCTCGATACAACTTCCAATAGAAATTAGACATAACCAATCAAAAGAAAGGAGTCGATCAGCATGATTGAATTAACAGGATCAACGTTAACTTTAAAAGATATGCGAGAGATATGCTTCCGCGGAGAGCAGATTCAAATTGCTTCTGAAAGCTTAGGAAGCGTAAAAAAGAGTCGTGCGGTGGTGGAGAAGATTGTGGCGGATGGGAAGACGGTTTATGGGATCAATACTGGGTTTGGGAAGTTTAGTGATGTGCGTATTCATGAGAAAGATGTGAACTCATTGCAGCTTCATTTAATACGGTCGCATGCGTGCGGAGTGGGGGAGGCGTTTCCGAAGCTTGTTTGCAAAGCGATGGTCGTCTTGCGGTTAAATGCTTTGTTAAAAGGTGTATCAGGGGTTCGTCCTTGTCTGGTTGAACGGTTAAGGGACTTAGTTAATAGAGACATGATTCCCGTTATTCCGTCCCAAGGTTCACTAGGTGCTTCTGGAGACCTTGCCCCCTTATCTCATCTTGCCCTTGTGCTCGTGGGAGAGGGAGAAGTCTATGACGGGGACCATAGAAAACCGACGGCTGAAGTTTACAACGAAAAAGGAATGGAACCTCTTCAGTTGAAAGCGAAGGAGGGATTGGCGCTTATTAACGGAACCCAAGCCATGACGGCGATGGGAGTGTTGAATTATTTAAAAACCGAGCGGCTCATTGAACAGTGCGATTGGATTGCATCGATGACGTTAGAAGCACTTGAAGGCATTATCGACGCTTTTCATCCTGCGATTCATGAAGCTCGTGGATACCCTGAACAAATTGAGGTTGCTAAGCGGATTCGCACCATTACAAAAGGAAGTACACTTATTACAAGGCAAGGGGAGAAGCGTGTTCAGGATGCGTACTCTCTCCGCTGCATCCCCCAAGTTCATGGAGCATCACGGCAAAGTTTGTCTTATGTGAAAGAAAAGCTCGAGATTGAAATGAATGCAGCCACTGATAACCCGCTTATACTAGAAGGCGGAGCAACCGTTGTATCAGGTGGGAACTTTCACGGTCAGCCTATTGCCTTGGCGATGGACTTTATGAAGATAGCGGTAGCGGAACTTGCGAACATTTCAGAGCGCAGAATCGAGCGCCTCGTCAATCCGCAGCTTAATGATCTCCCTGGATTTTTAAGTCCTGACCCAGGTCTACAGTCTGGAGCTATGATTTTACAATATACTGCGGCATCACTCGTATCAGAAAACAAAACGCTCGCTCATCCGGCGAGTGTCGATTCCATCCCTTCATCTGCAAATCAAGAGGACCACGTCAGTATGGGCACAATTGGAGCGCGGCACGCGTATCAAATGATCCTTAATGCAGAAAAGGTGCTTGCAATTGAGCTCATATGCGCTCTCCAGGCTTTGGAGTACAGAGGGGTTAACAAAGCATCGAAAGCGATACAAGAAATATATCGAGAATCAAGGAAAGTGGTTGCTTCGATTAAAGAAGACCGGGTATTTGCCCGTGATATTGAGACGCTAACTGACTGGCTTGAGCGCACTTCCTTTGAGGAGGGTATGGTAAAAGCGAACAGATTACCACATTATAACGAATAATGAGTAAATGAGTCTTAACTGTATGATTCTGGTTCGTGAATCTCATCCTAATGTTGTATAGTAGCATTGATGGAGGGATTATGAATGAAACAAACAGATGAACAGTTTATGAAAAAAGCAATCGAAATGGCGAAGCAAGCACGTGAGGAAGGGAATGAACCATTCGGAGCGATTCTTGTGAAGGATGACGAGATTGCGATGATTGGAGAAAATCAGATCAATTCTCTTTGTGACCCAACCCATCACGCAGAGATCGGCCTAATCCGAAAATTTTGCTCAGAACAGAATATATTCGACTTAAGCGAATACACGCTTTACACAAGCTGTGAACCTTGCGTAATGTGCTCAGGTGGCATGGTCTGGGCGAATCTCGGTAAAGTCGTCTATAGCGTAAGCCATGACCAATTAGCCGAGATTGCAGGAGATAATATTATGATTGCCTGTGAAGAAGTCTTCTCAAAAAGCCCGAACAAACCTGACGTTGTTGGGAAAGTGTTAAATGAAGAAGGGCTAAAAGTATTTGAAGGATATTCTTTCTCGTAACACACAACTTAAATAATGATTTGAGCAGTTCCATGCTGAACTGCTCTTTTTTTACTTGCTCTGTTCACGTTTAGAGTTATTTACATAGGTGTTTTCAATAAATGGCGGTAGTAAGAATGGCTTAAAGCGCGTTTTTTAAGCCTTTCCTCCAATTTTTTCGCGTTTCCGTCTCTCTCAATTGGGCAAAGGTGGGTCTGGAAATTGCGAGACTCCTGCGGGAGAAAGAGGTAGACGAGACCCCGCAGGGTGCATTTCCCGAGGAGGCTGTTAAAGATAGAGGAAGTTCGACTAAGACCGTCACCTCCTGTGACAACGTCGAACGATCCCACGTCGTGTGGGGCCGCGGAAAGCGAGTGATTTCCAGGCCCGCCTTCCGCTTCACCATAGATGACGGAACCTCTCTTTATAAAATCAATGATGCATGTGGGAGCATAGTTAAAAATATAATGGAATTTTCTGTCGAATGAGCCAAAAGTCTCTATCTTTATAGTAAAATAAGAGGATATTCAAAATGCTAGGGGTTATACGATGGAAGAATTATATTTTGTAGCAGGTCTTGCCGTCGGACTTTTCTTATTTAGTGTATATACCTCTTATGTCAAACATCGTTGGAAAGAAAAGAATGAAAAGGAAAAGCAAATTTATCAGCTTGTTGAAAATTCACGAGACATTATTTATATTGTTCAACTTCAACCAGAACAAAAGCACATATACATCAGCCCGGCGCTTGATTCTTATTTAGGGAAAGGGATCGTAGAAGCGTCTTTAGAGGACCCTTATCTCCCATTACAACTCATTCACCCTGATGACTTAGGCACGTTAGAAAAGAAGATTACAAATCAGCTTGATTATTCAAAGCCGTTTGTTCAACGCTGGCGCAACCAGTTAGGGGAATACCGGTGGTTTGAGGAGTATGCTTCGCCTTTTTATGATGATGACGGAGATTTGATAGAGCTACATGGCATCTTGCGTAATATCGATGAAAAAGTCCAACTACAGCAAAATTTAGAATATCGAAGTACACATGATGCTTTGACTGACCTCTACAATCGCGATTATTTTGACGGATTGATGGAGAAATATGATCAAGAAGTCAATTGTGCCGTTGGGATGATTGTATGTGACCTGGATAAATTGAAGGATATGAATGACCAGTATGGCCATAAGCATGGGGATTTCTACATTCAGAAGGCTGCTGAAGTATTCCTTGAATCTAGCCCTCTTAATGCTGCTGTATCACGGATTGGTGGAGATGAATTTACCATTTTGCTTACTGACACCACACCAGAAGAGGTCGAGTCCGTTTTTGATGAGATAGAAAGGCACATTTATGATCACAATGAATGTCATCTGAACTCGCGCCTTTCCTTATCTATGGGGCATGCGTTTAAAGCCCGTTCCTTAGGCACAATGGAGAGTCTCTTTATCGAAGCTGATCAAAAAATGTACCAACATAAGCGTTCTAAAAAGGATGTTTATACGTATTAACGGAAGGAGGATTATTTTTGGTTAAAAACGTACCTTTACTCCTATCGATGCTTTTGATTGGCCTTGGGGCATTACTGGTCAGTCAAAATACACCGTTGCCAGAAGCGCTGGATTGGGTATTAATCATTATCGCTCTGATACTCAATATGACAAGTGTAATAGGTTTGATTCTTCATCTTGGAACTCAAAAACCTAATAATTGAAGTTACATAATATCTAAACAGATTCTAGATCGCTCCTCCGGCTCAGTCCAGTCTATACGTTGCTAAACGAGCTCTTACGGTTTTATAATTAAACATGATAAGATAAGTGTGGAAGTAAGCTGTAGGAGGAGTAGAGCTTTGAAGAAATATATAACGATTCTTGTACTAATCCCTTTACTACTACTTGGGCTCTATACATTTGCTGTCATGTTCCGTGGACCGTTCGGATTTGATGATATGCCGATTGATCATTTGGAGAAAGTGGCTGAGTACCAAGCAGATGAAGGGGACTTAACCATAAGAATGTTAGAGAAAGATGGGGCGCCAACGAGTGAGAAGTTGACCTATATTGGAGCTTTGTATGAAGGGGATACATTCGTTCGGAATGTGATGTGGATGAAAGAAGATCTTCCTATTGAGTGGACAGGTGAAGAAACGATCACCTTCACAAATGCTGAAGAGGAAGAAGTTGATTTGAATGTATTCGAGGATACTTATGACTTCAGAGGATTTCCATTCTAATAGAACACTACGAATCTAAGAAGTAGTTCAACTGTTGAGGTACAAAGCACAACAAGTACCCAATGGATTGAGCTACTTTTTTTGTTATGGTCGATGTTGGTGCTTCTAGTAATCTTTTGCATTTTTATGATAAAATATGGAAATATAATTAGGGTAATCTTGCTGTTTATTTAGGTATAGTGACTTCTGCTAGTAAGAAAAAGAGGAGGTGTGCCGGTGGATGATAACCGTTCTAATAAAGAAAACCCCTTCGCTTCCTGTTTAACTTCCATTGCCGATGGTTGTGCTGTTATTGGGTGTTTGAGTGGGGTTGTTTTATTCGTAGGCATTCCAGCAACAGTTTTTCTTGTGAGGACATTTGTATAAAAAACGTAGTCTTACTTCTTTTTCTTTATAGACTATACCACTTTTCGCACATCATGATAGACTAATAGAAAGGCATGAAATCGTTATCATAGTGTGGTGACAAGGAGTGGGGTCTAGTGGAATCGATTAGAGATAGTCACAAGCAGGATGTGTTCGACACATTCTTTGAGAATGGGAACTTCTGCATCGTTGTTGTTGATCATGAAGGGATTTTATCTTATATAAATGAAAGCTATTGCCAGTTTTTGAACGTCGATAAGAACGAAGCGATTGGAAAGCATGTGACGGAGGTCATCGAGAATACGCGCATGCATCTCGTTGTGGAGACAGGGAAGGAAGAGATGGCTGATCTTCAATACATAAGAGGAAATTATATGATTGCCAACCGCATTCCTTTGCGCTCAGATGGAAAAGTGGTTGGGGCCTTTGGAATGGTGTTGTTTCGTGATACAGAAGAGTGGCTGAAGATGAACAGTCACATACGTGATTTGCTTCTTGAGTTGAAAGCATACCGCTCGCAGCGCAGGGAACAAACAGGAGCGACTTATGCTCTGCACCACATCATTAGCCAATCGAAGGAAGTAGAAGTGTTAAAAGATAAGATCAAACAAGTCGCACCAAGTGATGTATCAGTATTACTAAGGGGCGAAAGTGGAACCGGGAAAGAGCTTTTCGCTCATAGCATTCATCATCTAAGCGAACGAAGCAATAAACCTTTTGTCAAAGTAAACTGTGCTGCGATTCCTGAAGACCTTCTCGAGTCAGAGTTGTTTGGCTATCAGGAAGGAGCCTTTACCGGAGCGAAAAAAGGCGGCAAGCCTGGCAAGTTTCAGCTTGCGGATGGGGGCACGCTTTTCTTAGATGAAATTGGTGATATGCCCCTTCATGCTCAGGTAAAAATCCTAAGGGTGTTGCAGGAAGGGGAGGTGGAAGCGATTGGAGCAACGCATCCTCAGAAAGTCAATGTCCGTATCATTGCTTCCACCCATCAGCCATTAGAACAATTGATTCAGGACCAGCGCTTTCGTGAAGATTTATTTTACCGCATTAATGTCGTTCAGTTTTATGTGCCAGCGCTAAGGGAGCGGAAAGAGGATATTGGGGTGCTAGCAAGGTCTCTCCTTCATAAGGTGACGGATAAGATCGGGAAACGGGTGAAGGATTTTGACCCGGCTGTGCATGAAGCCTTCAGGCGGTATGCCTGGCCAGGGAACGTTCGGGAATTAGAGAATGCCATTGAATCTGCAGTGCATTTAACACACTCTGAATCGATTGGTCTAGAGGATCTCCCCTCCTCGATTCGTTCAACATCTAGTGGTTCTACTGCAGGGCGTACGTTAAAGGAAAGTCTTGAAGAAGCAGAGAAGCAGGCGATTCAAGAAGCCATGGGTCATGCTGAGGGAGATAAAGTGAAAGCTGCAGAATTGCTAGGGATCGGAAAATCCTCTCTCTATGAAAAAGTGAAGAAATACGGCCTTTGAGTCATTCCGTCATTGTGGAAAGTCATTCCGATAATCTGGAATGGCTTTTTTGTTCGTTAATTGTAAGGGCTTACACGTTATTTTGAGTTGTTTTGTCTAAGTATTCTGAAATTCTGGAATCGCTTAAACAAGAAGTGCGCCTTAATTAGCATTGTAGCAGCATTTAGAAAGTTGGCATGTTTTTTGCATATAAATAGGGTGAAGGGAGTGGGAAATGATGAAAGAAATGTATACATCGTTCCAAGAAGCAGTAAAAGACATTAAAGATCATGACACGATTATGGTAGGTGGATTTGGTCTTGTTGGTATTCCGGAGAATTTAATATTGGCATTAGTCGAGTCGAATGTAAAACACTTAACGGTTATCTCAAATAACTGTGGTGTGGACGATTGGGGACTAGGCTTGTTGCTTCAGAATAAGCAGATTGATAAAATGATCGGCTCTTATGTTGGGGAGAACAAAGAATTTGAGCGTCAGGTGATTGAAGGCGAATTAGAGGTGGAGCTTGTGCCTCAAGGGACACTTGCTGAGCGAATTCGTGCAGGAGGCGCTGGAATCCCTGCGTTCTACACACCAGCAGGAGTAGGAACACCGATTGCAGAGGGCCAAGAAGTGCGTACATTTGATGGCAAAGAATACTTACTTCAGCATGCATTAAAAGCTGATTTCAGTTTAGTTCGTGCCGCAAAAGGTGACCGACTTGGCAACCTTGTGTATAACAAAACGGCGCGTAACTTTAACCCAATGATGGCAGCCGCGGGGAAAGTGACGATTGCTGAGGTGGAGAAGCTTGTTGAACCAGGTGCCATCGATCCAGATCACGTACATACGGCTGGCGTGTATGTTCAAGGGCTGATTGAAGGGCAGCAAGAGAAGCGCATTGAACGATTAACGACGAACAGTAATGCATAAAAAGGAGGAATTATCGTGGCTAAACAATTAGATAAAGCAGCGCAACGTGAGAAGATCGCGAGAAGAGCTGAGAAGGAAATTGAGAGCGGTTTCTATGTCAATTTGGGGATTGGCATGCCGACAATGGTGGCCAACTATATTTCAGAGAATAAAGAGATGGTGCTTCAATCGGAGAACGGTCTTCTTGGTATTGGGCGTTACCCATATGAAGATGAAGTGGATCCAGATTTAATTAATGCTGGAAAAGAAACGGTTACCGCTTCGGTTGGGAGCGCGTATTGCGATAGTGCAGAATCGTTCGGCATGATCCGAGGAGAGCATCTCGATCTTGCTATTCTAGGCGGGATGGAAGTTTCTGAATCTGGAGATCTCGCCAACTGGATGATTCCAGGCAAGATGATTAAAGGGATGGGTGGTGCGATGGATATCGTCCACGGTGCGAAGAAAATCGTCATCATAATGGACCATGTGAACAAGCACGGAGAGCCTAAAATTTTAAAACAGTGTAGCCTTCCTTTAACAGGTAAAGGAGTGGTTGACCGTATTATTACAGAGCGCGCGGTTATTGATGTGACAGATAAAGGGTTAGAGCTTGTGGAGCTTGCTGATGGCTGGACAGTCGAAGAGATTAAAGAATCTACAGAAGCTGAACTAAGTGTAAGCCCAAATCTATTAGAAACGGCGTACTAGGCTAGGAGGCACACAAGAATGGTAGAAAATAAAGTCGTACTCATCACAGGATCAGCAAGCGGCATTGGATATGAAATCGGTGTTGATTTTGCTGAAAAAGGGGCAAAGGTCGTCTTCAGCGATATAAATGAAGAGAAAGTTCAGAACGTTACACGGGATCTATCATCTAAAGGTTTTGAATGCATAGGCGTAAAATGTGACGTAACGAATGAGGATGAGGTAAAAGGGGCAATCGACAAGGCCGTAGAGCAATACGGCCGACTCGATGTATTAATTAATAACGCTGGTCTCCAACACGTGTCACCGATTGAAGAGTTCCCGACGGAGAAGTTTGAGTTTATGGTCAAAGTCATGCTCACTGCCCCATTCATGGCAACGAAGCATGCCTTTCCGATTATGAAAAAACAAGGCTTCGGTCGCATCATCAATATGGCGTCCATTAATGGTCTTATTGGTTTTGCAGGAAAAGCAGCTTATAACAGCTCAAAACACGGTGTGATTGGGCTGACGAAAGTGTCTGCTCTTGAAGGGGCAGAGCATGGCGTAACAGTCAATGCGATTTGTCCTGGGTATGTGGACACGCCGCTAGTTCGGGGACAGTTACAAGATTTAGCGAAAACCAGGGACGTTTCTCTTGAGAAGGTATTAGAAGAAGTCATTTATCCGCTTGTGCCACAGAAGCGTCTGCTTTCTGTAAAAGAAATTGCGGATTATACAGCCTTTCTGGCTAGTGATGCGGCAAAAGGAGTAACCGGCCAGGCCGTCGTCATGGATGGCGGATACACAGCACAATAATGGATAGGAGTGAAAAGAATGGAGAATGTATATATTTTAGAAGGAGCTCGTACGCCTTTTGGTAGTTTTGGCGGGGTGTTGAAAGATGTAGACCCAACCCAGCTCGGTGTTACAGCGAGTAAGGGTGCGATTGAGCGAAGTGGGATTCGAGCAGAAGATCTTGATTTTTCCGTTATGGGGAATGTTATCCATTCTGCGAAAAATGCACCTTACTTAGCCCGCCATATCGCTCTTCAAGCAGGGCTTCCTTATGAGAGTCCAGCCCTTGCGGTGAACCGTTTATGCGGTTCTGGCTTACAGTCTGTCGTTTCAGCTGCTCAGTCGATTAAACTAGGAGAAGGACAAGCGGCTTTAGCAGGTGGGGTAGACAGTATGAGTCTTGCGCCTTATGCTTTACATGGGAGTCGGTTCGGAACGAAGTTAGGCGCACCGAAGCTAGATGACATGCTTTGGGCTGCTTTGACTGACGAATATATTGGTGCAGGTATGGGCGTGACGGGTGAGAATCTAGCAGACAAGTATGAAGTTTCTCGAGAAGAACAAGATGCTTATGCGGCAAGGAGTCACCAAAGTGCAGCTGCCGCACGTGAATCTGGTAAATTTGCAGAAGAAATCGTACCTGTTGAGGTGAAAGCGAGAAAAGGGACTCAAGTTGTTGATACGGATGAGCATATTCGTGAAGATACAACGGCTGAGAAGCTATCTGGTTTGAAGCCAGCTTTCAAAAAAGATGGATCGGTAACAGGTGGAAACGCAAGTGGCATTAACGACGGAGCGGGTGCTGTTGTCCTCGCGGGTGAATCGTTTGTCGAGTCAAGAGGCCTGAAGCCACTCGGTCGCATTGTGTCATGGTCTGTAGCTGGCGTTGATCCTTCTATTATGGGAATCGGTCCTGCACCAGCCATCCGCAAGGCGCTTGAGAAAGCATCCTTAAGCTTAGGAGATATGAGTCTAATTGAAGTGAATGAGGCGTTTGCTTCTCAGTATATTGCGGTAGAAAAAGAACTAGGGCTAAATCGGGATAAGGTGAACGTAAATGGTGGCGCCATTGCACTTGGTCACCCGGTTGGCGCAAGTGGGACGCGTGTTTTATATACATTAATGAAAGAACTGAAACGACGAAATGAGCGGTACGGAGTCGCATCACTATGCATTGGTGGGGGCCAGGGCATTGCGATGGTCGTGGAAGTCTAAATAGAGAGATCTTTGAACGATATTGGAGGATGAAGTATGCTTGGGATTTTCTTAGGACTTGTCGTTTTAATGGTGCTTGCCTACATAGGGTGGTCCATCCTATGGGTAGCACCTATTGCGGCAGGTGTTGTTGCTATAACAGGAGGCCTTGATGTATTAGAAGCCTACAAAGATACATATATGGGTGGGTTCGTTAACTTCGCCAAGAGCTGGTTCCCAGTCTTTATGTTAGGTGCCATTTTTGGAAAGTTGATGGAAGAGACAGGAATGGCGCGATCCGTAGCCGTTGCCATGACAAAAGTCATCGGATCGCAGCGCGCGATCCTTGGTGTGTTAGCGTCTGCGGCTGTATTAACCTACGGTGGTGTGAGTTTGTTCGTTGTGGTGTTTGCGGTTTATCCGTTAGCTTTATCTTTATTCCGCGAAGCGAACATTAGCCGGAAGTTAATTCCCGCAACTGTCGCCTTAGGTGCGTTCACGTTTACGATGACGGCGTTACCAGGTTCACCTCAGATTCAAAACCTGATTCCGATGGATTATTATAAGACAGATGCCATGGCTGCGCCCGTGATGGGGATCATTGCAGCGATCATTATGGCAGGCGGAGGCTACTTCTACCTGCGTAGACAAGAGAAGAAGCTGACGGAAAAAGGAGAAACCTTTACAGAACCGAAAGAACAAAAGGAAGAGGATGACGTGGTGATTCCTCACTGGACTCTATCGTTTCTTCCTTTATTAACCGTATTGATAACACTAAATCTATTTGAGTTAGATGTTATTGTGGCATTAATTATTGGTATTTTACTTATTATGATTTTAAATGTATCGAAAGTTAAACGTTTCGTTGGTGCGATTAACGCAGGAGCGAGCGGATCGGTCCTTGCAATCATTAACACAAGTGCGGCAGTAGGTTTTGGGACGGTGGTAAAAGCTGTGCCAGGATTTGACCGTTTAACAGAATTGCTAATGGGCGTAAAAGGACACCCTCTGATTTCTGAAGCAATTTCGGTGAACATTCTAGCTGGTGCAACCGGTTCTGCCTCAGGTGGTATGGGAATCGCCTTAGAAGCTCTCGGAGATAAGTATTACGAGATTGCGATGAACACAGGCGTAAGTCCAGAAGCCTTCCACAGAATCGCCTCCCTCTCATCCGGAGGACTCGACGCCCTTCCGCACAACGGAGCGGTGCTGACACTATTCGCCATTACAGGCATGACGCACAAGGATAGTTATAAAGATATCTTTGTAGTTGCGATCGTCATTCCAATTCTATCCGTCGCAGCCGTTATCGCCCTTGCAGCAATAGGGATACTATAAAAGAAATAACAAAGACAGGCCACCAACTCTCACAAGTGGTGGCCTGTCTTTTTTTGTGTTTTATGTTTTGTGCTGTAAAGGGCTAAAGGGTGTCTGGCACCCTTTAGTGCTGTGCTGTGTGAGAGTGGCTCAAGTCGACGCGGCACGGCGCAAGTTCGTGGTAAAGCGGCTCAAGTTGGCGGAGAACGGCTCGAGAAGAATGGAAACTGGCTCAAGTCAGCCAAAAACCGGCTCAAACCCCCAAAAGAATGTTTACTGAAACTTGGAATTTTTGTAAATAGTTTGTATGATTAAAGAAATGAACGAAAACGGGGCGTCCAGGCATGGGCCGACGAGAGGGTGGGTCAATAATACTTGCTGGTCGGAGCTAATTCCTCGTTTCCTAATTGGAGGGGGACGCATGTGAGAAAGGTGTTTTTGTCCTTAATAGGTGTGGTATTTTCACTTCTTGTTCCGAGTTCTGTCCCTGCTTCTTCTCGTGCGTTTGATGGGGTAAGCACTTATCAAATCTACTATGATACGGTCTCTAAGAAGATGGAAGAAGATATGAAGAATTATGATCTTGTCATTTTAGAACCTCGTGAAGTGACGAAAGATCAAGTAACCCGCATTCGAGATAATGGGACGATGGTTTTGGGGTATGTCAATGTTATGGAAGCTGATGAATGGAATCGAGAAGTGATGGATCAGCTAGAGGCAGAAGACTTCTTTTATCGAGAGGGTGAAAAAGTCTTCTTTCCTGAATGGAATTCGTACTTAATGGATCTGACCTCGACCCACTATCAATCGATCTTAAAGCAGGATATGGAGGTGCAGGTCATTGATAAAGGGTTTGATGGGATCTTTTTAGATACGGTAGGGGATATTGATGACCAGCATGCTGGCAACGAAGATGTGTTAACAGCTCAGCGACAAGCTTATGTTAAATTTCTGCAGGCCATTAGGGGTGAGCATGGTTCCGTTCCCATCGTTCAGAATTGGGGATTCGGAACGTTAGCTGACGTTTCTGCTCCCTATGTGGACGGGATTATGTGGGAGAGATTCCAATACGATGTGATCCAGGACGAGTGGAGTCAGGATCGTATCGAGGAATTAATAGCGATCCGTCAACAGTACGGCGTGGATGTTTTTACAGTATCCTACCAGCAGGGAAAGAAGAGTACCGCCTACGCAAGGGAGCGCGACTTTATCCACACCCATGAGCCAAACTATTATAATCAATGGACCTACTAGCTTTCCTAATCATATAGGGAAGCTTGTTTTAATAGATATAAATAAACAGAGATATGCTGGATAAACTACCTATTCTTGTAAGATTGTAATACAATAGTCTTATATAAATAAAATTGAGGATTATGGACTAGTTGAACCTATGAAAACATACGCTTATGTATTGGACGAGCAAGCAATGAATGAGGGGAGAGAGAGAATGGAGACGATACTGGTCACAGGTGGTGCAGGCTTTATTGGTTCGCATGTATATGTGGAATTGGTAGAATCGGGTTTTGAAGTAGTTGTAATTGATAACTTCATCAATAGTACGCCAGAAGTACTGGAGAGGATCGAATCTATCACGGGGGAACGAGTTCATTTTATGGAAGTCGATATGACGGACCCCGATTCACTTGAAGAAGTCTTTCTGACCTATTCTATTGATGCGGTTATCCATCTCGCAGGATTAAAAGCAGTAGGCGACTCGGTAACGGACCCACTTCGATATTACTTTTCAAATCTAACCCCGCTTCTTCATTTGTGTGAATGCATGCAGAGACATCATATTCACCAACTTGTATTTAGTTCTTCTGCAACGGTATATGGTCCGCCAAAGACCGTTCCCATCCCAGAAACTCACCCAGTCCAAACTGAGAACCCATACGGCAGAACCAAGCATATGTCTGAACAAATTTTAAAAGATTTTCAACGTTCTTATTTTCCAATGAAAATTGTAATCTTACGTTATTTTAATCCAATTGGTGCTCATCCTAGTGGCTTAATTGGCGAGAATCCAAATGGCATACCGACTAACATTATGCCGTACATGACGGAGGTGGCGGTTGGGAAGATGCCTCTACTTCCTATCTTTGGTGATGATTATCCGACTAGAGACGGGACATGTATACGAGACTTTGTTCATATTACGGATCTCGCCAAAGGTCATGTGAAAGGGATTGAAGCGACAAAAAATATGGATCCGGGTGTCTCGATTTATAACCTCGGTACGGGAAAAGGCACAACGGTTAAGGAACTTCTTCATACGTTTGAGCACGTCACTCAAGTGAAAATCCCTTTTACCATGACCGACCGACGTCCGGGTGATGTGGCGATTTCTTACGCAGATGTAAAAGAAGCAGAGAAAGAGTTAGGATGGAAGGCGACTAAAAAAATAGAAGATATGTGCCAAGATGCGTGGAGATGGCAGCATCTTAATCCGACTGGTTACGTGAAGAATTGATCACGAAAATGGGGTGAGGGGATGTTCTACAGACAAGATCGGTTATGGTTGAAAATCGTGGAAGTCGTAGGTGTTTGGTTATTGATTGTGTTGATAGACGTATTCACAGGGGGAACTATCATTTCCTCTGTTCCTGGCATTTTGCTTCTTTTTGTCCTTTTGGCAGCTTTACGTTACGGCTTAAATACGGGGTTATTAGCCCTTTTATTACTTGGGGTGTATCGACTGTTATATAGTTGGCTCTCAGGTGAAGACGTTCTTCTTCTCTTTTATGAGACCGAATCTCTTATAGCCTTTATGTGGCTCCTCTACGTTGCCTTGATTGCAGGGTTATTCAGCACATCCTACCGCGAGAAGTACGAAAGCCTTCAATTTCATAGAGAAGAAATAGAAGATGAGAATGAATACTTAAAAGAGACGGTAGATTTGCTTGGGGAAACGCAGCGTATGTTGCAAACGAAAGTGTTGGAATCTGACCATTCCCTCTCAAGAATATACCAAGTGGGAGTGGCTCTTGACCAGGATCATCCTGAGTTGATTCGTAGTGAGGCCTTAAATGTTTTCCGTGAAGTCTTTAAAGCGAATCAAATGGCCATCTATCATGTGGACCAATCAAAGCGGGCGCTTCGCCTTTTGATAGGACACGATGAGGCGAATCAGCTCAGGCAAACCATTTTAATCGAGGACAACTCCTTCATGTACAAGCGTATGTTTGAAGGGAAAACAATCACGATCCGAAATGTAGACGACCCTGAAGATTCTCCTGTACTCCTTGCGCCGTTAACATTCGAGGGGGAAATTAGAGAGGTTGTCTTATTAGAAGACATTGAATTTCGTTCTATTACGGCTCATCAAATGCAAGTTCTTTCCCTTGTTTTGGATTGGATGTCGAGTCGCTTACAAAAAGCTTATAATCTTCAGAAGGAGAAAGAGAAACCCAAGATGTTCTCCGGTACGGGCGTCTATAAAAAGCAGTTCTTTAATGAGCTAATCGAGATGGAAGAAAAGAAAGCCAAAGAGTTTGGGCTTCCTTATTTAATCGGTAAAATCCGTCTAAAGTCGACGATTGATGTTCCGATTATTGAAGCGGAAATGGTGATTCGTTCTCATATTCGTGAAATAGACCGACTAGGATACGATGCAGGTAAGAATGAATTGTGGTTTTTGTTCCCGGGCACCGAACCATCGGCGCGTGAAGTCGTCTTCCCGCGAATAGAAACGGTGCTAAGGCAGAAAGGGGTCGTGTACGATGCTTGACCTCTTATTGTCTCCTGCGGTATGGGTGCTCTTTTTTATCCTTCATGCGATAGTCGTTCTAGTCCTAATCGTTCTTTTAAGAGATCGTTTTGATCAAGACAAACAGGCTGTGGTCGTTTGGATTGGATTGGTTAGCTGCTTCATACCCTTACTAGGGGAGCTGTTAGGCTTTCTTACTTGGCGCTTAGCTAAGCGGTTTACAAGTGGTGAGATTTTCGAGGATTACGATGAATACGTTTCCTATGACGTTTTAAACCTTGAGCCCATTCGACATGAAGCCAAGAGAAGTGTCGATCTCCTGCCTCTGTCAGAATCATTAACGCTTGGAACGTTTGCCAATCGGAAGAACTCGATTCTTCAGTATATATCAGAAGGAATTAGTCACCAGGGGAAATACTTATGGATGGGATTAGTGAATGAGGATCATGAAACGGTTCATTACTCGGCAACGCTTATGAATACACTTGTAGACCAGCATGAACGGGAGCTAACGTTAGCTAAAGAGCAAGCCCGGTCCAACGATCTTGAATCTTTAAAGCGTCTTAATCATGCTTATGCGAGTTTAATTGACAGTGAGGTGCTTACCCCTGCTGTACGAAAGCAAAAAGAAGAAATGTGGCTGAGCTTTTTACTTTCTATCATCTTTTTGTATCCGGATGAACCTTGGATTTATGAAGGACTCGGAGACTGTAGCAATCGCCTTTTGGAGCATGAGGATGCTGTCATGTACTACCGGCAGTTAATCGAAAGGTTTCCGGCGTATTCAAAAGGTTATACGAAGCTTCTAAAGGCATATTATCACAATAATAATTGGGCTGGAATGAAGCAGGTCATCCAGTTGAGTGAGGATTACCTTGACGTAGAGAACTTATCAGAAGATGAGCGCTACGTTCTTCATGTACTAGGGGGGAAATGATGTGAAGAATATTCACGCTACGTTTGCTGTCATTATTTTCGCTATACTTCTATGCGTTGCGCTATTGCAGTGGGGGAGAGTATCGGCTGTTTATACATGGTTCCCACTGGCAGATCAAGAAGAGAAGCGATTCCAGACGATGAGCTCGGATGTAAGGGAGCAAGATGGGACACCTATTCAGATTAGTCTGCTAGAGAACGACAGCACAGACTCGAAGGAAGCTATAGACAACGTTCGGTACGCCCTTCAATATGCCAAAATTCCGTTTCAAACCGTAACAGAAGAAGCTCTTTCATCCCTTGAGCCAAGTCCTAATCATATTGTAGTCGTTGCCGGAGAACATGCGAAAGAATGGCCTTTTAAGGAGATTGAATCGTTCGTAAACCGTGGGGGACGGCTGATGGTGGCGTTACGATATGGAGGAGTGAGGGGAGAATGGAACGACCTAGTAGGAATCGAAAGCTCCAATGGTTTCCTCAAAACCCCCCAAACAGGACTCACGTTTGAAAAGCCACTGTTCCCAGGCTATCCTAACCTTTCATCGGACCAAACGCTCTTCTCTCATAGTCAATTAGATATTACATTAAAAGAAGAAGCAGAGCTCTACCTATCAGTGAATGATTACCCTGTCATGTGGACATACGACTACGGGGAAGGGAAGGTGGGGTATTGGAACACGACCATCACAAAAGATAAAGGGACTAGAGGGCTCCTCTTGCAGTCGCTATCCCTATTACCTCCTGCCTTAGTCATGAATCAGGTGGGCATCAAGATTAGTTATTTAGATGATTTTCCTTCACCTATTAAAGATGGAACGGTAGAGACAATCGAGTACGGTGATTTTGTAAAAGACGTTTGGTGGGAGAGTATGCAGGAGTTGCAGGAGGCTTATGATCTCGTTTATACAGGAGCCGTCATTGGTACGTATGAAAAACGTCAGCGTTTAGGGGCGGATGAGTTAATCGAATTAAGAGAGTATCCGATGGTGTACTACGGTCGTCAAATAATAAAGGGAGGCGGGGAAATAGCCCTTCATGGTTACAATCATCAGCCGCTCGTGGTCACGGAAGATGAGATTCCTGTGGATGAAGACCATGGATACGTTCCATGGAAGCGGAAATCGATCATGAAGAAGAAGCTGAAGGAAGCCGAAGAGCTTTTCCATCATTATTTCCCTGAACAACAGTTCCAATCTTACGTTCCTCCTTCAAACATATTAGGCCCGACAGGATTAGAGGCGCTTATGGAGTCGATCCCCTCTTTAAACGTAGTGGCTTCCCTTTATTACGGAGAGGAAGGCGGGGAGTCGTTTATCCAGGAATTCGAGTTCGACAAAACGTATGCTGATCTTTACCACTTTCCACGGACGGCAAGTGGTCACGGGGATACAGAGGAAGATTTCTTCTTAATGACTGATGCGTTGGCGAACCTTGGAATTTTCTCACACTTTATTCATCCTGATGACCGGACAGACCCTGACCGTGCCAAGGAAAGGGATTGGGAAGAAATGCAGGCGGATTTGGATAAGATGTATTCTTTCTTGACCACTCATTTTCCTTATTTAGAAGGCATGACCCAACAAAAAGCTAGGGAGAAGCTAGTAACCTATCAGCAATCCACCATCGATGTTCACTACGGGGATCATACCATCACGCTATCTGGTGAACACTTGCTAGATCCTTCTGTGGCTCTCGTTCGACTGCAAGCAGGGAAGCGTCTCGAGGCAGGTGAGTTCTCATTTGGGACAATAACTTCTATGGGAGATTCATCAAACTTGTACATCGTCACGCTACGTCAACCATCTGTCACACTTGAAATAAAGGAGGATGAGGCATGAGAATTGGCTTAATTGTAGAGGGCAGTTACCCCTATGTAAGCGGCGGGGTGTCGAGTTGGATTCACACCATTATTCGGCAAATGCCTCATCATGAGTTTGAGATTATCTCGATTAACCCAACTCGCTACACCGAAGAAGACATGCAGTATCGATTACCTTCAAATGTCACAGGTCTTCATAACCTTGTTCTGAATCAAGATGAGGAGAAACGCTCCAAGGGGCGATTTAATTTAGAGGAGGACGATATTCAATCTTTAGAGAGATGGTTGATGTTTGAAGAAGTTGATACGAACGCCTTATTCGTAATGGGTGATGCAATCCCTTCAAGTGAACAGTTTTTTACCAGTCGCGTGTTTTATGAAACGGTGAAAAAGAGCTATCACCTTGAACCGCATCATGGGTCGTTTATTGATTTTTTGTGGATGTGGCGGGGGATGTTTGAGCCGGTAATTAGACTTCTGCACCAACAAGTCCCGAAGGTGGATTTAGTCCATAGCGCTTCAACCGGCTATGCAGGGCTACTTGGAGCTTATATGGCCAAAGGTCAACAGATCCCCTATTACGTAACAGAACATGGCATTTACTCCAGAGAGCGTGAGGAAGAAATCTTGCAGGCTACCTGGATTCCCTCTTTTTACAAAAAGCATTGGATTAATTTCTTCCATCACCTATCAAGACAAGCATACATTGAGGCCGATCAAATTCTCACGTTGTTTAAGAATAATCAGGATCATCAGCTTGGTATTGGAGCTGATTCAAAGAAGACAGCTATTATTCCGAATGGAGTGGATTATGAGCGGCTATCGCAACTTCCTAGTGACGAAACAAAGCGCCCGTTTCGGATTGGTGCAATAATACGGATCGTTCCGATTAAAGATGTGAAAACCATGATTACGGCTGCCAAAATTTTAGAGCAAAGAGGTCGAGCGTTTGAGTGGATCATAATGGGACCTCTCGATGAAGACGAAGAATATACAACGAAATGCCAGATCCTCATTAAGCAAAATGGACTTCAGAACATGGTGAAACTTGTGGGGAAGGTTGATATTGTTGACTACTTGCCAACGTTTGATGTTGGGGTGTTAACAAGTATCTCAGAAGGGCAGCCATTAGCTGTTCTAGAAGGGATGTCATCAGGGTTGCCGTTCGTTGTAACCGATGTGGGTGGATGTGCTGAGCTCATCTATGGGAGGGACGATGATCCCTTTGGTCCAGCTGGGTTCGTTGTGCCCCCAGTACATCCGGACCTTGTCGCAGACAAGATCGAATGGTTCATGGATTATCCGAATGAACGGAAGCATTTCGGAGAAAATGGACGAAAACGCGTGGCAGCTTTTTATCAATACCATCATATGATTGATCAATACCGCGAACTTTACAGGATAGGGGGGACTGTTTATGGCGGGCATCGGATTTAAACTACAAAAGCTCTTTCAAGAAGATTACTATTCCTCTAGATTTAAAGCCTATGCCTTTGCGGGCCTTGTTACCTCCGGCCCCTGGCTCATTGTCCTTCTAACCATTACAATCATTCAATGGCTTTCGTATTTTATGTCTGGTGTAGAGCTTGCTGAACGAGAAATCTTTACTCTATCTGTCGCGTATTGTTTCATCTTTTCTCAAGTCATTTTAGGCATTCAACACTTAATCGTAACCCGTTATGTTGCGGACTTATTCTATGAAAAATTGTATGATCGGTTATTCCCAACTTTCCTAGGGGTTAGCAAAGTAACGATTCTGATCTCACTGACGGTTTGGGTACTATTTGCGTTTTACTCGCCCCTTCACTTAGGATACAAGATTGTTCTGTTAACGTTGTTTATGACTATTAATCTCATTTGGGTCATGTTTATTTTCTTAAGTGCAGCTAAGTATTACCAAGCTGTTGCCTACAGCTTTTTAGTAGGAGGGGGTATTGGGATCTTATCTGTTCTTCTCATTCCGCTTGTGCCCAGCTCATTCCCCATTTCGATGTCCCTTCTCATGCTTCTCGGGTTTACGTTAGGGATGGTGGTGACTCTTTTTGGATTGATGTTTGCCATGCTCATGACATTTCCAAACTGTAATCGAGAGGGTCAGTTCTCTTACTTGGCCTACTATGACCGTTACCCTGCTCTATTTGGTGCAGGTTTTTTATACAACGCAGGGATTTGGGTGTGTAATTGGATTATATGGTTCGGAGAGGGCGGGACGGTTGTTGCTGGTACGTTCTTGACCAATCGTCTTTATGACACAGCTATATTCTGGTCGTATCTAACGATTATACCAACGCTTGTTATATTTGTCGTAGCGGTGGAAACCCGCTTCTATGAACGATACCGCACCTTTTACGGGTTTATTAACCAAGGTGGAACCTATGACCAAATAGAGCGGGCTAAAGATAAAATGAATCACGTATTGCGTCAAGAAATGGCCCGGCTTCTGCGCAGTCAAGGCGTTGTCTCCTTCTTAGCCATACTCTTCTCTGCCTGGTTCGTTGCCTGGGTAGGGATGGACCGTGAAATCGGAGAAATCTTCCGAGTGACAACAGTAGGCGCCTTTTCCAATGCTATGGTCCTTGTCATCACGCTGCTACTGTTGTATTTCGATGATCAAAAAGGAGCGGTATGGACAAGCGGCCTATTCTTCACTCTGAATGGCGCAATCACATGGATGCTTCTCTTTAAAGGAATTGACTGGTACGGGGTCGGCTTTGCCATAGGCTCCACCAGCGCTTTTTTGTTTGCAGGCGCACGTCTAATCTACTTCCTTCGTGAAGTCGATTATTACACTTTTTGCAGACCGGTCGAACGAGAAAGGGGAGATGGGTTTCAGCGGTTAGGAGAGAGGTTGAACCGGATTCGGGTTTTTTGAGGGAGAGAGTAGGAGGAGGTTCGGGATTGGGAGGGCAAGCCCCCGCTGGTGATCTGGCGGGGGTTTGGTGTGTGGTTTAAGGGGGGATAGTGGCTCAAGTTCGGGTGTGGCGGCTCAAGTGGGGAGATAGTGGCTCAAGTCCGGGCGTAACGGCTCAAGTTGGTAGTGAACTGGCTTAAGTTTGAAAGAGAACGGCTCAAGCGCTCAAAATAACGGCTCAAGTCATGCCCTGGGCGGCTCAAGCTAGCGGGAAACGGCTCAAGAAGAAGTGGAATGGCTCAAGTTAGCGAGAAAACGGCTCAAGCGTCGCCTCACTCTGCCCGGATCCGCTCTGCTCACCACGATTCGATGGCGAGTCCGGCTAAGACGTCGATAAACGAACAAAAAAACTCTCCACAAGGGGAGAGTTTAAAAAGAGATGGGCTTTCAGGTTATTCGGCTGTTGCTTTTTTCGATGGCTTCGACTCATTTCCGTTCTCATCGACAGCGGTGACGTAATACGTATACTCTGACGCATCAGGGTCGGTATAATTTTTTCGTTCAAAAGAAGATACGCTGGCTACTTTCTCAAATGTTTCTCCGTCAGCGCTACGGTAGACGCGGTAGCCAATGACATCTTCATCACGTACGGCATGCCACGTTACGAACGTGCCGCTTACTTCAACTTTCTCAGGAGATTTCAGTTCTTTCTCCACTTCTTTTTCCTTCGTTTGCTGCTCATCTTCTTTCAGTTCTGTATAGACGACTAAGCGTTCTAGATGGTTGTTGGTTTCATGATCGAATGTTCCGGTACAGGTAATCAAGTTCAAGCGCTTCTTATCGGTTGTACCGAAAATCTTTTCGATTGGGGAATTGTCATAAGGATAACTCTCCAAAGCTTTAACGACATACGTTAGCTTTTTGCCGTTTTTGTCTGTAACCGTCACCTCATCGCCTTTTTGAAGATCTTTTAAATAGAAGAAAACAGCTGGGCCTTTGTAACTGTCGACGTGCCCTGCGATGACGGAATTACCAGTGTTACCAGGCTTCGTACCAGGTTCAAACCAGCCAACGGTCTCTGTGCTGTCTGGTACTCCCATCTGGCCGTTGTCGAGAATGCCAACTTTCTCAATTTCTGTGTCCACGTCAATAGCTGGGATCGACAGGTGGGTTGGAACAATTCCTTGGTCTTCCTGTTCCATGGGATCATCGGTGTTAACATTTGAAGAATTCAGATTTTCAGCTTTATTTAGAACCGTAAACTCCTGCTGTAGGGGGTCTTTCTGTTTATCATCTCCCTGGTTTAAATACGATGATTCTTCCACATTTGTTACTTGTTCAACTTCCTCTCCTTGCTCCATCTGCTTCTCTTGATTAAGAAGGTTGGCGAAAACATTATTTTCATAGCCGAGAAGGAGAAGAAAAGCCATGCCTACAATTCCAAAGTAAACCTTCCATTTCATACCCATCACCTTTCTTTTTGATACCTATTTAGTAAAAGGATAGCATAACGGAAAAAAAGAGGGGCGAATGGCCCCTCAAAGAAATCCGATTGTGTGCAGGGACTATGCACGCTTTCTAGTCGCTAGCACGCCGCCTGATAAGAGAACAAGGATTCCAAATGCGGCCCACATCCAAGTTGAGCCAGTTTGCTCGCTTGTGCCAAGTCCTGTATCTGGCATTTCAGATGGCATCATTTTGTACGTATCTGGCATTTGCTTCACAATGGCTTCACTTAGCGTTTCGCCAACGTTGTACATGTACGAGAATCCTTTATCAAATGATTCGTAAGTGGACGTATAATCGCCATTTACATAGTGGTCAAATGTCATAAGAACATCTTCTTCATGCATCCAAACCGTTTCTTTCGCGCTGTCTTCTGGAAGTTTTCCGTCCGTTGCTTGAGATAAAAACATTCCGAATTCTTCAGAGAAATCTTTCAAACGGTCTTCAGCTTGTTTTCTTTCATCTCCATTGTCCTGAAGGGTAGCTGCTACCACTTGTGATTGAGCTGCAATATGGTCTTTCTGCCACACTTTCTCAAACTGATCCGCAGCTTCTGCTCCATAAATGGACTTAATAGCTGCTTTGAAATCGGCTGTTTGCTGATCCTCAGCCCATGTCACGAAGTCATAATCTTCCGCCTGGTCGTACCCTTTTTGCATTTCTAAAGTCGCCAATGCAAAGTGTTCAGAAGCAAGCTGGTTTAGAGTAGAGCGAAGGTCCGCCGCTTTTGTATCGACCATGGTGTGGTTAAATTGGTCTTTATTCTGGGTTACGATTGCACCAGATAGTGCTTTACTAATATCAAACATGCGGTCAAAGCCGGTGCGGAATGATTGATAGGCCTTTTTATAGTCCCCTTCAACATAAGCGTTGAAAACATCTTGTACATCTTGTTCGTGGGCACGTAATACTTTCACTGCCGTGTCTGCAGGCAGGTTACCCCCAGTTGCTTCGCTTAAGAAGTTCCCTAATTCTTTCGGGAATTCCTGATTGAGCTGTTGCCTTGCTTGCTCCGCAGCTTCCTTATTTCCATTCTTTACAGCTTCAGCAAACCCTGGTGTATTCTCGTACTGAGAGTCAAAGATTTTCTCGAATTGCTGAGCGCCTTCTTTTCCATAAATCGATTCAATGGCTTTCGTTAAATCATTCGCATTTCGTTCAAGCGCCTCATTAACTGCTTCAACATCTTCAGCGCCATCGTACGTTTTCGTCATAGAAATTGTTTGATAGACAAAGTGATTGGATAGAAGTTGGCTTAACGTTGCTCGTAAATCAGCAGCTGGTGTCTTAGCCGTTGGTCCTGAGTCCGTTTGGGCCATGGATACCGATGGCACAAGTAGTAGTAAGGTCATCGTTAGTGCAAATACTTTTTTCAATAGTTTCATAAATCGATTCTCTCCTTTAATAAAGTTTTGTATATGAGGTTTTGTTTTTTTCTTTCACATAGCTATCGGGAGAGAAATCGATTTGGATCACCCTTTTTTGAAAAAAATCTAGAAAAATAAAAAAGACTTCCTGATCAGGTAGGGCGATCGCCTGATGGGGAAGTCTGGATGCGTTATTTACGGAACAAGTTAAGCAATCGCTCTAAAGGACTCTTAGAGTTCTTTACCGTTACTTCAAGCTGCTGGTTAAAGGCGTTCTGCGCTTCCCATTCTTTCTGCTGGTCTTCACGGATTTGACGCAGCTCTTGTTGTAACGCTTCGCTTTTTTCCCGCTCTTGTTCGAGTAATGTTTCATATTGAGTTTTTTGTTCTTCAATCATTTTATCCATCTTGGTATGAGTCTTTTGAGAGAAGTTACCGACTCCAGAGCTAATGACGTGGTGGTCTTGCTGGAGGCGTGAGACAGTCGTCTTCAAATCATCCATATCTTGCTTAAGCTGCACATTCATTTCACGTGATGCTGCTAGTTCAGTAGCAAGGAGTTGCAGCAATTCATGAGTTTGTTTTGGATCCGATAAATTTTGGTTATATGTACCTGCCGTCGCGATCGCTCGTTCATTATAACCGCTTAACATTTCCTTTTGTTTCGCTACAACCTCCTGGGCTGCTTCATCTTGGGTGAGGGACGTTTCTTTAATCGCTCGAATCGATTCCACATCTGATTTAACGAAAATTCGCCGGTCGCCATCTTTAAAAAATTCATAACCGTTCCGTTCCAGGATTTGGCCATATCGACGTACGGTCGTGGTAGCGATTCCTACTTCTTCGGCCACTTCTTTCGTGGAAAACGCTCGTTCATTTTGTTGTATGTCGTGTCGCATTTTCGGCCTCCTTTTCCTCAAATATGAAGGTTTTCTGGGAATTTTGCAAGCGACAATAGATGGGTTTTAAGCGCTTGTCGTAAATCGAGTAGAAAATTTTTTTGATGAAAGATGAGTATCATTGAGGAGAAGAGGGTATAGAGGAGGATGTGAGACGATATAACAGTATTAAGATTTTTAGAGGAGGAACAATCATGTCTAAAGATATACTAATGGTCGTGACCAATCACACTAAATTAACAGATCAACATAAAACAGGCCTATGGCTTGAAGAATTCGCAGCCCCTTACAATATGTTTAGAGAACAGGGCTACAATGTACGCGTTACTTCTATTTCAGGAGGTAAAGTCGAGCTAGATCCAAACAGTGTACCTGATGAGGAGACACCGAAATGGACAGAAGCACGTTTACAACTTGAAGATACAGAAGAACTAACAAAAGACATTGTCGACGAAGGTTATGACGCCATCTTCTTACCAGGTGGCCACGGCGCGATGTTCGACTTCCCAGATAGTGACTCGTTGCAATATGCCCTTCAACAAATGGCTGAAAATGACAAAGTAATTGGCTCCGTATGCCACGGACCAGCCGGCCTTGTCAACGCTACCTACGAAGACGGCACTCCAATCGTGAAAGGCAAGAAAGTCAACGCCTTCACAGATTCAGAAGAACGTGGCATGGAATTAGAAGACCATATGCCATTCTTACTTGAAAGCAAACTACGCGAACAAGGCGCAGAATTCGAAAGTGGCGAAGACTGGACTGACTACTCCGTCCGCGACGGAAAACTCGTAACCGGTCAAAACCCAATGTCATCTGAAAGCACGGCTCAGAAAGTCATTGAGGTGCTAGTCGAATTCTAAAATAGATATAATGATTGAAGCTGCAAAGGTCTAGAGACCTTTGCAGCTTTTTTTGGTGTATTGTGGTGGGGCGGGGGGGAGCGACGGCTCAAGAAGAGGGTGTAACGGCTCAAAAATTTCGAAAAACGGCTCAAGAGAAGAAAATAACAGCTCAAGAGCAGGGTGCGACGGCTCGAGTTGGGAGAGGACGGCTTAAGTTCCGTCATACTGGCTCAAGATGAGAAGAAACCGGCTCAAGTCATCCCCCCGCTCCCCCTCCCAGCTCCCATCTACATCTTTCTAACTGAATGAACTCAAAGCCTAGGGGCATCATGTATAAGGCTAAAGTCATAAAGAATGTCATACAATGGTTCTGTTTTCCATCTATCCCCTTATAAAAAATTGAATTTTCTGTATTCTTTGGTAGTGTTAGGAATACTACATGATTCAAGGAGGAATGAAATTACATATGTTTTCAAAGAAAGGTAAACAAATCATTGTCCTGTTTCTAGCTTCGTTTTTGTTAATGGCTCCTTATCAGTCCGCTCCCGTTACTGAGATTAACGCGACGGATGAAGAGGAGTCGTTGTCCTCTAAGCTGACTGGTATTTTAAGTGATGAGAAATTGGACGGGGCACTTGCTGGGGTGAGTGTTCGTTCGGCTGGGACGGGTAAGGTGATGTATGAATACAATGAAGATCTTCGCTTGAAGCCGGCTTCGAATATGAAGCTGTTGACGGCTGCGGCCGCGCTTGACACGTTAGGGGCTGAGTATCGTTTTCCGACAGAGGTTTTGGCTGATGGGGATATGAAAGGGGGCAAGTTGCACGGTAACTTGTATCTGAAGGGTAAGGGTGATCCTACTTTAATGAAGGAAGACTTCGAGGAGATGGCAGAGGCTTTACATGAGGCGGGCGTTCGTGAAGTTAAAGGGGACGTAATTGCCGATGATACATGGTACGATGATGTACGATTGTCAGAGGATATTTCTTGGAATGATGAAACGAACTACTATGCAGCTCAAGTATCTGCGCTAACAGCAGCGCCGAATGAAGATTATGACGCCGGTACGGCGATTGTTGCTGCGTATCCGGGTGATGAAGAAGGTGAGCAAGCTGACGTTCAAGTAACACCAAAGACGGATTACGTTGAAATTGTGAATCGAACAGAAACAGTAGGGGCTGATGAGGAAAAAGACATTTCGATCGTACGCGAGCATGGGACGAATCAAATTGTTGTCGAAGGCACGATTCCGGTTGACGGAAGTCGTTCTCGTTCGTGGGTGGCTGTGTCTGAACCATCAGGTTTGGCATTAGACTTATTCCACCAGGCTCTAGAGGATCAAGGAATTAAAGTGAAAGGCGAGAAGCAGCTGAATGGAGAGACTCCGGATCAGGCAAAACAGCTCGTTTCTAAAGAATCCATGCCCCTTGAAGAGCTGCTAATCCCGTTTATGAAGCTGAGTAACAATGGACATGCTGAAGTGTTAGTGAAAGAGATGGGGAAAGTCACCCATGGTGAAGGCAGCTGGGAAAAAGGGTTGAATGTGGTAGAAGACTACTTATCAGGTATTGGCGTCGATGCAGATACGATGCGTCTACGCGATGGATCTGGCATGTCGCACGTCAACATGGTGCCGGCTAATGAAATTTCGGACCTCCTTTACAAAGTGAGAAAAGAGGAGTGGTTTGATCATTATTTGGAGTCTTTACCTGTAGCGGGTGACAGCGGCCGCTTTGAAGGAGGGACACTCCGTTACCGGATGGGCGATACGCTGGCAGAAGGGAATGTCCAGGCTAAAACAGGTTCCTTAACCGGTGTGACGTCCTTGTCTGGATATGTAACTGCCAAGAACGGGGAAGAGCTGATTTTCTCTATTATTCTTAATAACTATTTAGATTCTGCGCAAGAGATTGAAGATGAGATTGCGATTACGCTGGCCAATTATGAGGAGGAATAGAAAACGGGACTTGTTCTACATGAACAAGTCCCGTTTTATTTACCTATACAGTAAACGGAACACCCGTCAATCGTTCTGATTCTTTCCATAAAAGATCAGCATCGTTCACATCAAGAGCCCGCGTTTTCGGTTCTACAAGGACAGGGTCGCCTTTTACTTCCCATTTGCCAGATGGGCCGTAGTACTGGCCACCCTTCGCATCCTTGTCCGTTGCGGCGCGAATGCCTGGGAGGGCTCCGTCGTAAGCACTTTGAGTAACCCGTTCAAGCACGCCTCGTAGCATCTTGAATAAGAACTTATTTTCAATGTGTCTTGCTAAATTCGTATTTGCACCGCCTGGGTGGGCAGCGAGAACTTTAATATCTAAGTCCGCACGCTCAACGCGGCGCTGTAGTTCATAGGTGAACAGGAGGTTCGCTAACTTGGAGCGAGAGTAGGCCTTCATAGGAGAATAGCCTTTGCCGCCTTCATACATTAAGTTATCGAAATCAAGGTCGCCTTGTTTGTGAGCATTGCTGCTGATGTTCACAATTCGAGCGTGATCTCCCTTTTTCAAGTGATCGAATAGAAGGGAGGTGAGGGCGAAATGGCCGAGGTGGTTAGTGCCTAGCTGTTGCTCGAACCCGTCTTCTGTTGTTCCGTAAGGGGTGGTCATGACACCTGCGTTGTTCATCAAAATGTCTAGCTTGTTGTATTTGGTTTTAAATTGATCGGCGAATGTATGAATCGATTGAAGGCTAGCTAAATCAAGCTCCATCACATCAATGTTGGCTTGAGGGAACATGGAAAGAATGCGGTGGGCAGCTTGCTGACCTTTCTCGAGAGAGCGACAAGCTAGAATAACTGTGGCTCCTTTTGTAGCATAGACGCGGACAGCTTCTTGCCCCAATCCGCTATTGCCGCCTGTTACGATAATGGTTTGTCCCTGCATCGAAGGAATCTTGTCCACTGACCAGTGGTGTGGAAACATATTGAACACGACCTTTCTTGTTGGTGATGTAGCTATTCTCATGGTAAACGTTTGTGCTTCGTATGAAAATGATTAGGCATTGAGACATGAAAAAAACTCTAAGTGCGATCACTTAGAGCTTTCTTCTAATCAACCTTCTGACTTTTAGACTGGGCGGAAAATTCCTTTTCAGTAGGGACCATCGAAGTAAATAAAAAGGAAGAGCTGAGCACAACGGCGATCACGAAAAGAAGCATGTTGACCCCCTCGTTCTCAAAATCACCAAAAATACGCAAAAGTATAAGAATGAGAGAGATTGGGCCGAGTATGAAAGGTGCGAGAAAGCGCGAAACGCCGACGTGGCGGATGCCATTCGCGATATAATAGATTCCTAAGATTATAGGAATCAAATAAAGGATATAGATCATCTTTCCACCCCATTTTGTTCCAATTCATCTTGTTCCATTATAACACCTAAAGTGGTAAAATCATACAAAAATGGGCATAAAGGATGAGAATGTAGATTTCTCTCTCTTCTTGAGGTGCTCAAAAAAGAAGAAATATGGTAGAGTTTGGGTGAGATGAATTTGGTAAAGGAGGGTGTGAATGTGGAAATTCTTGAGTGGATTCTAGTAGGGGTCTTGGTAGTAGCTGTGTTTTACGCGGTGAATAAATGGGCTTTCTCCTATGCAGGTAGCGATTTTAAAAAGCGGCTTTGGGCGGGAATGTTGTTCATCTTCTCCACCCCGCTATTGATGTTTGCTATTAGTATGGGGATTACGTTAATAGGAAAAGGGGAAGGGCTGGCTGGAACGATCGGAGTGCTAGCTTCTGTTCCGTATTTCATAAATGGCCTTGTCGTGTTTTTGAGTGCTTTTCGCTTAGTGAAGCCTTCTGAAATTATAGGTAGTGAAGAAAGTTAGCCATACGTAAAAAAAAGCTACCGTCCGTATGCGGTAGCTTTGTCATCTATAGAATAGTAGAGAAATCCTTGGCCTGATTTTCTAGCGTATGTGCAGCTTTAAGGATGTTAGCGAAGTCCTCGAGGGCATCTTGTACTTGCTGTTGGCTATGTTGGATGTTTGATTGAGCCTGTTCGGTGCCGCTTGTAATGGTATTGATCTCATTTGAGATAGACTCAATGCTCGTCTTAACCTCTTTAATGGAACCGTCTACTTTCTCTGATAGTTTTTTTACTTCTTTTGCCACCACGTCAAACCCTCGTCCATGTTCACCAGCTCTTGCGGCCTCAATCCCTGCGTTTAAGGCAAGTAAATTAGTTTGAGCGGCAATATCTTTAATCGTCTTCACAATTCCTTGTATGCTTTTTGCATCTTGTTGAAGATTGTTTAGCGTCTGAATATTTGAATTCGAGACTTCTGATATGCTTTCAATCGTCTTCAAAAAGTTCTGGCTCCGTTCAATACCAAACTGCGATTTTTGAGTGAGATCTTCTGACATCGCTTCTAATTTACTCGATACCGAATGAATCGTATTCTGACGGGATGTGATATTTGTGGCCACCTTAAACACGCCTACGACTCGTCTTGAATCATCTTTCACGGGCATATACGTAGCTTCGAGCCAAATGGCATTGCCCTTCGCATCTTTCCGCTTAATCTTATCTTGAAAAGACTTTCCTCTCTCTAGGTCCCGCCAAAATGTTTCATAGGTTCGATCTTGTGTAAGCTCAGGAAAACAAAGCTCCCTATGTAACATTCCGTACATCTCGTCTCTTGTGTATCCAAGAGCTTTAGCGAAGTTCTCATTCACAAACTGTACTCGGCGGTTTAAATCAAACCGGATTGTGGCAAGGTTATCTTCAATCGCCTGCACCACATGGTAATCATGAATGTTTGTTTGTATATTGGTTGTCGTCATGGTCTTTCCCCCTTACTTTTTATGATAGATTTCCTTATGGGAACAATCAACTAAAAACCATCCTAGTAATGGAATTCGATTATTATTTTAGTGGGCAAGAAGGATGTGTGCTCTCTTCTTGAGGGTGTTCATATGCCTTTAGGAGAGGCCTCTATTTTTTAGTCGATAGTTGAGCAGGGATAGATGTGTTACCATAGTTGGAGGAATTCATAGGAGGAGTCCTACACTTATGAAAACATTTTTATTCTACCTGATGATCGTCTTAGCTCCGATTTTTGCAATCTCTTTTTTCTATTCGATTTTTACAGCAGGCACTATTCCTGTCATAGATGGGGCGGCAGCTGTTGTTTGTGCATGGAATGCCCGCTCGTTGCAAAAGAGTAGAAGAGCTCAAAAAACTTCATCCTAAAAAGGAGAAGCGTTTCTGTATACGAACAGAGGCGCTTTTTTAGTTTGATAGAGTTAAAAGGAGTGAAGCAATTTGATGAGAAAAAATGATGAGTCCTATAAAAAAACGAGTTAAAAGCTTGGACTTTTAACTCGTTTCATTTCGAGAAAACTGACTATGATTCAGTTGAATAGGTGGTTTGATAGGTTTCATCTTGAGATATGTTATCTCGTTTTGCTGTGTTCTCTGAAGTAGATGGACTAAATTCTGTTCTTAAAGACTTAAGCAAGCTAAAGATCATTAATAATAGAATGATCGTAAGCGGGAATCCGCTTATAATGGCAGCGGCTTGCAGACCATCGAGTCCTCCGGCTCCCATCAGAATAACCGCAATCGCAGTTAGGATCACACCCCAGCTGAACTTAACAAAGAACGGTGGGTTCAGGCTTCCGTTCGACGTTTGCATAGCAAGGACGAACGTGGCTGAGTCACCAGATGTGATAAAGAACGTCATCACAAGAATGATGGCTATGAAGGAAAGCAGTCCACTTAATGGCAATTGGTCAAACACATAGAATAAAGATGATTCTAAGCTCTGTCCAGCAACATCGAGTCCTTGTACGAAGTCAAAGTAAATGCCAGCTCCTCCAAACACTCCAAACCAAAGCGTACAAACAAGAGCAGGTGCAATGACGACAGCAACTAAGAATTCACGAATCGATCTTCCTTTAGAAACACGGGCGATAAACGTACTTACAAACGGTGTCCAAGAGATCCACCATGCCCAGTAGAAGATCGTCCAGTCTTTTACCCACTGGTTGTCCTCTGCGTTAAAGGGTGCAAAGCGCATTCCCATACGCGTGAAATCTTGCATATAAGATCCTAGTGTTGTCGTGAACGTTTCTAATACAAATTTAGTAGGTCCTAAGAATAAGAATGTGACAAATAAGACAACTGTAAGGATTAAATTGGTGTTACTTAAATATTTAATTCCTTTTGATAACCCTGTTGCAGCTGAGTAAATGAACAAGACAGCCGTAACTCCCATTATGATAAGTTGCACGCTAAAGTTAGTCGGCACTCCCCATAAATAATTCAGACCGCTGTTGATTTGCTTAGCTCCAACACCTAAAGAGATGGCAACTCCGAAAATCGTTGCAAAGACGGCGATAATATCGACGACATATCCCCATTTACCTTTCATGCGGTTTCCGAATAAAGGAATGAGTGTGGCGCTCATTAAGCCAGGCAACCCTTTTCTGAAGTTAAAGTAGGCGAGAACAAGGGCGACAATCGCGTATATAACCCAAGCGTGTAATCCGTAATGAAGATAACTAATCTTTAACCCTTGTTTGGCAGATTCAATCGTTTCTCCTTGTCCGACGGGCGGGTTGGCATAGTGGGTAACAGGTTCACTTAATCCGTAGAATAATAGAGTAATTCCCATACCAGCACTAAATAACATCGCAAACCATGTTAACGTACCATATTCAGGTTGTTCATTGTCCTTTCCAAGCTTGATCTTTCCAAATTTACTAAAGGCAATAATAAATGAAATAATCAACATAAACGTAACAGCAATTTGATAGAACCAGCCAAATTGGTCTAAGATGCCATTGCGTACCGTCATCATTGTGTTCAGAAGATGATCAGGGAAAATCGCTCCCCAACTAACAAATGCAACTCCTATTGTTAAGGCTATCCAGTACATCGGTGTAAAATTCTTCAACTTATTCCTCCTAGATTGTTCGAGCAGATCATATTATTCATGTAGTTTGTTCAGTTATTACTTTACGAACTTTTCATAAAAAATATTATATCTTACAACCGCAGCAAAATCTATAAACAAACGAGTAGAGCTAATATTTTTAATATTGCGTCTACTGGTGCGCGCGAATTCTTTAAGACAATAAAGAGGTGAAGGGTGCCAGACACCCTTTACTGCGGTGCTTTGTAAAAGGGTGAGTGAGTGTGTGGAATTCATTTACATTTTTTATGGTTTGAGTGAAACTTATTCTAGGTGAGAACGTACTAAGATGGCATAAGGGAATTATTGTTATAAACAAAAGGAAGAGGCGACATCTACATAGTCTTAAGACGGTTCTGAACGAGGTTAAATCAAGAGGGGATTGCTACATGCTTCAAGAACGGTTGGATTGTACAAGTTGTATATTCGATCTGTGTTTTTAGCGGATCCCTTGTGTGGATTAGCCAAACATATAAATGGTGAGGTGGTCTATTGTTTCGTAGAATTTTATTAACATGTGTATTGATGTTTGTTGGTGCCTTTCTCGTCACGCTCATTTCCGACTTCTTATGGTCGAATGATATTACATGGGTAGAGAACACTGTGTATGCGCTCTTCATGATGGTGTTCACGTGGATTAGCTTCGGGGTAGGGGCCCTTATTAAGAAGATGGATAAGAAGTATGAGAATCGTTACGAAGAAAGGAAGAGAAAGAGGGATAGTCATGGTTCTTAGGAAAATTTATGCCGCACTGAGTACAACCATTATTACTTCAGCTTTCTATGCGTATCAGTTTCAGTTATTTGAGAGTGATGGGTTTCTATCAAACGCCGTCCTCTATATGATCTATATTGGCTGTGGGACGCTTCTTGGAGGCGTGGCCTCTATGGGAATTGAGAGGATGACCAGAAACTTCGGTGACGCACGCGTGATGTTCTCCTTTATCTTTCACATGGGTCTTACCATTCCGGTCATTGTGTATCCTTTCTTATTTGTCTATTCTGTGCCAGTAGCAGCTCTTTTCTTTGTGATTGATGAAGTCTTAAGAAGACGTAGTTCTGAATCGGTTTTGGCATAAAGGAGAAGTAAAAGTAACAAAACGGCTCAGAGTTCTATTCGAAACCCTGAGCCGTTTTTTCATGAGATAGTGATCCAATCCATTACCACACCTCTGGATCCAACCATCCATCAAGCACCTCACCTAACGTCTCCATCCCAACAGCCCCATCTTCAGTAGGATAAAGCTGAACAAACTTTCCGGCTTCCGTATCAAGGAGGACAGGTTCTGCGCGACTTCCGGGGTAGACGCAGAGTACTTCGCGGATTCGGTTATAGAACGACTTACGAATAGGGCAGTAATATTTAATGCCGACATATTCGTTCATCTGCTCCGCGGCTTTTGTGTTGCCATCTGGCGAGTAAATATTTCGAAGGGGACTATACTTCACTTCCACGGCAATCGACGAATGATAAAGGGAGACGTCTTCTTGCTTCTTGTAATAATCGATTCGGATATCTGGCTTTTTCCTTCTGAACTTCGAGAAGAAGTACGTCCCGTTAACAATCGCATCCCTTGAGCGATGTTCAAGTTCTTGTTCGTACACAACATGGAGTTCCCCGTTCTCATTTTCAAGAACGATTGTTGTTCCTCCTTGGAGCTCTGAGTGCAGGTATCCTTTTTGCAACTGCCCCAAGAGTGTATCCTTCTTAAAGGAAAAGCCGCGCTCGGATATAAGTTGGACGATCGTTAAAAGCGTATAATACTCATACATTTTCCCGGTAGAGTGGAACAAGGGAGACCCTTTGGAAGGTGTCGTCGGTGACGGTTTTTGTCCTTCGGATTCATCTAGTTCATGCCATAGCTTATGGAACGAAATATACCCACGGCTTTGGACAGATCGAGGGAGCTTTGGATGTACATCATCCACATCATTCCAAAAGCCTTGGCGTATGACGTAGCGAAGCTGTTGCCTGTAGGACTTTGCCTTCTGAAGCATCTGATCCATACTTGAAACCTTGAATCCATGGGCTTCTTGTGTCTTTTCTTTACTGATCTGTTTGTTCTTTAATAGCGTCTGATCACGTGAAGTGACATTATGAAGCGGCGTTTTCCGGTCGGATTGAATTTGTCTAATTTCATTTTTAAGTTTCTCTTGTTCCTCTATGAAAACGAGTCGTTCTTGTTCGAGTGTCTGGATTAGGGTGTCCATTCGTTTTAGAACCGCTTTCGTGCGAAATTTAACGAGTTGATTCTCAGGCAGATTCGCATCATGTCGATGCTTGCGGTTGTAGAATTTCGTCCCACTCATAACGGCTCCTTTAAAGGAGTGCTCCCATTTCACACTCTGCCGATCCATCCTTCCAGGGTGCGATTCCACCTGGTAGTGGCGCCTCACGTTCATTTGGTTTTCCTTCTCAATCCAATCCAGTGCGACCGTGAGCTTGCGAAAGGAGCGATCGAGCCAACGAAGAAAACGTAGATCGCTTTCTCCCATTAACTGTTCAGGACTAAGGGACAGACTGACCTCCTGGTAGTAGTTTGTAGTCAGCCCATCTAATGCTTCTTCTAAATATGCTGCAATTCTATTGAACTGTTTCTTTGAGAAGTGGTGCGGTATGATGCGGACAGCGCCGTAATACGTCTGACCTCCAATCTCAACTTCGTACAGAAACGTTCCACATGGCCAGGGGAAGGTCATTTCTTTCGACGGATCAAATAACGGCTGCACTTGCTGGTGTTTCCCCAATGAAATCTCGTGTGAATGTCCTTCTCCGTCCTGTGAGGCGAGTCGGATCGTAACGGAACGACTGGCCTTCCAATCAATCAATAGGGCACTCCACTTCTGATATTCATACACCTCTACAATCGTTTCTATTAGGTTATGTCGCTTCTGATTCAGGCTCAACCGATCAATCTGCACTTCGTTTCGCCCAGTTTGAAAATAAAGCCCGATTCCTTGCGCCTTCAGTTCAATCGTCTCTTGCTCATTAATTGGTAAAGCCATACATCATCAACTCTTTTGCTTTGTTCTGAAGGGTCTTCAGAGACAAGGTGAAATCAGAAGACATCTGAGCACGGTCGGATTTAAAGAGTTGGGCAAGAGAACCATCGACATAATCAGTAGGCGTACTCATTTCACCAACCATAGGCCCGGCAAACGTATCCATTCCCTTAATCTTCGTTAAGATTCTCTGATTGATCTGGAAATCAAACAGCTCCCGTCTAGAAAGTAAAGGCTCTCCATGCTCGTCATGGGGGACGTTGCACAAGTAATCAGCAATCGCAAGTGCCACGCGGAATGAGACTCCTTTTTGGGGATCGTTCTCATTCATCAGTGTGTGAATCGCATCAAGTGTATGGACCTCGTACTCGTTTAAGAGGTGAAGTCCGACCTCTTCTTTAGCAAAGCGCCATTCCCCGCGCAAATGAGAAGCGCTCACCTTTCTTGGCTCAGGTGAAACAGGGACAGAACGGTGAACCTTTTCATAGAAGGCGATGGTATCTTTGAAAGGTGGCTTCTTCGGAGTAATGATATTAGTCCGGTCAAGAAGACGATCGGAGAATGATTTCGTCGTCTCGTCGAAGTTCACGGTTCCAACAAAAATCAAATTGTCCCCCAGTTTAATGCGAGACTGGTAGCGCCCGCTTTGTTCTGTCACGTGATCGTTAAAGATCTGTAAGTGCTTATCTCCCTTAATCTCAAGGAGGGAAAGAAACGGACTGAACCAGTGCTCTACTTGCGATAAATTCATCTCATCAAAGATAACCATATGGAGCTGATCCGGATAATCAGCTGCATGCTGAAGCAGACTCACAAGCCCTGTATCGCTCTCGTGGAACAGCTCTGTTGTCGGATTTAAGTACCCAAGGATATCATTTGGGTCCTGGTAAGAAGGGGAGATCGGTAAGAAAAGCATCGTCTCACCTTCTACGAGTCCTAGCGTTTCTCCGTATATACGAGCAAGCTGTGATTTTCCCGTACCAGACATGCCACCGAGAATGGTGAGTGGATTTGTCTTCACACTCATATGAAAGGCATACAGATCCTCTTCACGGTAAAACATTTTGTGCTCATACCCTGCTTTATGAAGCAAGCGGTGAAGAAACTCCATCTCAGAAATAGCTCGAGAGTGGGTCGGCGTGTCCCTCTCTACTAGAACCGCAGGCTGTTCTTCCGTTGGCTGTTGCTCTGTAGTGAGCTTTCTTTTCCTTGTTTCAAAAAGCTCACACAAACTAGCGAACTTTTGTTTAGATAAGAAATACAAGTGATGCTCGTAAACCGCATCAACATGTTCAATCAGTTCATCTGGATCAAGTGTAGCGTATTGAACAGATGCGTCATCCTTCTGGAAGTACGTTGTAGAGTTACTCTTAGACTCTAGATCAACTTTATAAAGGGTGTTCTCAAACAGAACCATGGATGGAGACGGGAAAAGGTTCGGGTATTTCTTTAATGTGATGGGCCGTTTCTCGTTCGTTAACTTGGACTCAAGATCCTGGTTCGTTTCCCCGATCCGTAAGTCAGGAGCAGGAATCACCACATACCCCTCTTCAGGTGGGATGGACTCAAGCTTAATCAACTCAACGTAAATATTGTCATTCGCATGGGTCAGCTTGAAGAGAACGAGCTTGTCCTGAAAGAGGGCCTCGACACGTGGCTTCATTTCTGGATAGGGAAGACGATCGTAGTTGATCCATTCATTGAACAAGCGCACGTTGTTCATGGAGTTAGTATTCCCTGTTAACAGGTCGCTCATCTTACCAAAATAGCGGGTAAGTCCGTTCGGGATAGGGGATAACGGCTTAATATAAAAGGTTAACCGGTCCGAATGTTCGCTTAACACGATCGGTGAATCCTGAAACGTTTGAGTATGAATTTCAGACGATGTCGCTAACCGGCCAACGAAGATGCTGTCATTCAGTTGCCTTCTTACGATATGCGGGAGTTTAGTTGATAGCTTCATAGGTTGCATCTCCTTCTAGGTAGAAAATAATTTTGCGGAACACGCTCTGAGGAGAACCGCTGACGAACTTATAACTGTACTGTTTCTGTTGCAAATACTTCCTGACTTCAAGCTGTGCCTTAGATGAAAGGGCGTTGGTGTCGATAAAGATCAGCTTGTTCTCGGGTATAAACTTAAACTGCTCAGAAAACGAACGATCTGTATTGTATGTAAGCAGCTTCTTCTCAGGGATGAAAGAATCGTAGCGCTCGGTTCGTTCGCTTGTAATAAACAAAAAGTCATCAAGCTCAGAGAACACATCTATCTCGGCATCCTCTTGCTTCTTCATCGCATCTTTATACTCCTGACGCACCTTCTCAAGTTCCTGTTCAAGCGTTTCATACTGTCTCTGAAGCTCTAGTCGTTCTTCTCTTTCGTCTTTCTCTCGATCTTGTCGATCTTGTTCTTTTTCTTTCAACTGACGTAGGAGGTCATCGCGTCGCTTATAATACCGACTTGCTTTTCGTTCAGCAGAAGCCTTCTCGTGGAGCGCTTCCTCTCGCTCTTCGTCCGCTTTCGTAATGGTTCTCTCGGTAAATGCAATAAGCTCATGGAGTGCAAGTTTGTATAAAGGTAGTAATTCTTCAGAAGAATAGTCATCATCGTTCAAGTCGTATTCGCTTACAATTTGCAAGGATTGCGTCCCATGTTCCTCTTCGTACTCTTTTTCGAAAAACGATACAAGATCTAGCTCCTCAGGTAGGTCCTCTATGACGGTATGTTTCTTAAGGAATGAATCGATCAGAGAGGAGAGAGTTGTTTCGTGCTTTTGCGCATGGCCTTTTAAGATTTCCTCTAATGAAAATTCTTGAAGACCAGTGAATACATCTTCTCCGTTCTCCAAATTCTCGATCATCGTCTTTCGATTACCTTCATAACGCTCTGGGAAAAGAACAGCCACAATCATCATTTTCTGCGTATCAGTCATTGCTTCTTCTAAAGAAGCCTGTAAGATCAGTTCAGAAAACTCGTAGTCTTCCATATCCTCGATAAAGGGTCCTGTGAATCCTCGGAAGAAGATTCTTAAATCGGCTAGTGTGTCCATAAATTTTGTGATCACTTGTTTGAGCATAGGAGGCGGGGCAGAAACCAACCGTTTCTTTGAAAATCCTTGTACTTTCAAGTCAAAGACCTGGGCAATTTTAGCCATTTCCTTCCTAGAAACATAATTCAAAAAGTCTTGTTTTACCGTCTTTTGTATCTCAAGCCACTCCTGGCTTATTTCCTTCGTATCCGCTGTCATCAAAGCCACTCCTTAAGATGTAGGTATATGTAAAATAATAGATAAAAAGTCTTGTTATTACTAGTCTTGACATGTATTGGATGATGAGGGATGTACGTGAATTTATGATAGGGATGATGGTAAGCGGAGGGCATATATATAAGTTTGTGGTAAAATATGGTCATATTTAGATCTAGGGGGATATTATGAAGAAGGTTGCGATTGTTATACTGATTACGCTTGTGATTGAAACAGCACTAACGTTTGCGTTAGCCACACAAATCGATATGAGTTTCATGGAAATTATGGTCTTTACGGGGATGGGATTTAGCGTATTAACGTTCATCTTCTCTTCAAGTGGGGGCGTCGTTTCTGAATTTCATTCTTCGCAATTAAGCGGACAAACAGGCTTAATCCAAAAACGAGAGCCCTTTGTATTCCGAAAAGGCGGCGCTTTTTTTGCTTCGCTTCTTTTCTTTTTAGTAGGATTGGTGATTGCGATCTTGATAGAGACGATGTAACACAAATAAGGACGGTCTCGACCGTCCTCTTATCTCATTCCTCTAGAGAAAAATCCCCAATATCCATGGCGTAACAAGGACTAGTCCTGCCCACACATAATCGGATAATGGCTTTTTTGCGTCAGTAAGAGGGTTAACTCGATCTATACTGTTCCCAGGCTCTTCCTGAGTAGGGGTTACATGACCTAACTCAATTTTTAATTCTTCCTTGTATTGTTTCTTCAACCTCTGTTTCTTATCGTTTGATATCTCTTCTACTCGTAAAATTTGCCTACTTTTTTTCATATTTGTATAAAGAGTATATCGCTCCACGTTCATATCTCGCAGATCAGTAGCAATACGCTTCTGTAAATTCAGTAGTTCATTGTACGATCGATCGACCTTTACCACTTCAATTACGTTTACCTCTGAATACTTCTTCTTAATTTGTTCAAGTGTCTCCTGATACCCTTTCTCCGATTGGTTCTTAATATATATGGTGATCGTTCCCTCACGAGAAATTTGAAGGTGTCCATTATCATGGATAGGAGTTCCGGTTTGTGAAAACATGCGCTCTATTTCTTCATACTTGTTACTACGAACCATATCCTTATCCGTAAAATTTGTTTCAACCGCAAGTAATCTACCGCTTTCGCAAAAGAGTAGAAGTACGAGCAGGGTGAAGGTCATCACTTTTTTCATATCTTAACCTCCTGTCACTTCCTGTATTTGAATAGTATGTTCGTTCATCTATTTGTCGTTTAGGATTCTTTTTCGTTACAATATTTCCTTGATATACCACGCTCAGTAGTTTAGGAGAAGTGAGTCAAATATAGGGGGCTCAAACTTGTAGGAAGGTGTTTTATCTTTAAAGAAGATATAAAATTACGAAATTAATCCATCAAAAAAAGGACGGTTCAGGCCGTCCTCTAGCTTTTCTATTCTACTTTATCAGCCTCGGCCATTCTGTGAGGGTGGTTGGGGCCGATGGTTTTACACGGCAAGCATTCGACTTTGCCTTTTTCTAAATAAAGGGCGCGGCAGCTTGGACAATGTTCAGCGTTTTGGCGTTTCAATGCTTCTCCGACCCATGGAATCATTTCGGTGTCGTTCATATTGTATTTATCTAAGCCTTGAACTGGCTCAATCCGATCCATGTGATAATTGAACTCGAACCACTTTCCTTCACGGTTCATAAAGTAGTAGACCAAATCCGCATTTTTTCCTCTATAGCGAGGCAAGGCTTTCGCAACCTCTTTTGGTACAAAAGACATAAGTGTATCAATAAATTCCCGGCTCATTGTTGGATATAAAGGAGCAACATCCAAAAACCCGAAGTCAATCATATGAATGATCCCTTCTTGGATTTTCGCTACAACACTGAATCCGGCTTTGTTGATTTCGAATCCCTCATGGTAATAAGTGAAATCCTCATCATACCACATCAAAAAATCCTTTCTATTACCTATCTAATAAACCATTGTAGCATACATTTGAATAAAGCGTGAACGTTGAGGTAGCAGAGAGGGAATAAAGAAGAGTGTACTTTCGTTGACTTATGTACCTCTTGTGTTTTATAGTAATTGATGCCTCAATGATTGATGGGTCAATGAATGGATTCGTCCTAGTTGACAAAACATAGGGATCTATATTAAATTAGTTGACGGGTCAATAATTGATGCATCAATTAATTAGGTGAGGAGGGGGATTTGTTGACGAATTCATATCAAGAACAAGAGAAACTCATTCTTCAATTGAATGAGATCTATAGACAGATGAGCCCGAAATTTGAACGCTGTACAGGGATAAGCCAGTCACGACTAGAGTTACTTCATAAATTAATGGAAGTTGATGAGATTAATCAAACTGAGCTCCGCCACCAGGTCAACATTGATGGTGCGGCCGTGACGAGACACCTGAAGCAGCTGGATGAAAAAGGGATCGTCACTCGTCGCAAAAACCCTGAAGATAACCGGGTCACATTCGTCAAGCTAACAGAAGCTGGTCGAACAAAGATCGAGCGTTATTGTAAAGAGAAAGAAACGTTTATTACACAAGTCTTCAAAGGAATCTCAGATCAAGAGCGTGCTGTCTTATCTGATTTATTAAAGAGAGTAGAGAGCAACGTGAGGGATATTGAAGACGAACAATCAATAGAGTAGAGGAGAATTCAACATGACGAAAGCAACCATCAACGATTTCAACCAAATTATTTCAGGTCGTCGTTCCATTCGTAACTACGATCCATCTGTAAAAATTAGCCAAGAAGAGATGGCTGAAATTCTAAGAGAAGCGACAATGGCTCCTTCTTCTGTTAACTTACAACCTTGGCGCTTTGTTGTCATAGACAGTGAAGAAGGGAAAGAAACCCTTAAGCCACTTGCGAAGTTCAACCAAACGCAAGTAGAAACATCTGCAGCTGTCGTAGCTGTATTTGTAGATATGAACAGTACTGAATACCTTGAGACCATTTTCGATAGTGCCGTTGAACAGGGCAAAATGCCACAAGATGTTCGCGATCGCCAAGTTCCTGCTATTCAAGGTCTTATTAGTCAGATTTCGGAAGAAGCTTACCGTGAGATGAACCTGATCGATGGTGGCCTTGTTTCTATGCAGTTCATGCTAGCAGCTCGTGCTCATGGATATGATACAAACCCAATTGGCGGATATGAAAAGGACCAGATTGCTGAAGCTTATGGTCTAGATAAAGACCGTTACTATCCAGTTATGCTGATTTCAATCGGTAAAGCAGCAGAAGATGGGTACGAATCTGTACGCCTTCCGATCGATACAATCGCAGACTGGAAATAAACGAATAAACGAGAAAGAGGGAATAATCATGATTATCACTCACGCACATTTTCAAGTAAACCCTGAGAAAGAACAAGCTTTCTTAGAAGAGATCCGTTCACTTATCGCTGACTCAAGAAAAGAAGACGGAAACATTTCGTATGATCTAATGAAAAGCACAGAGCAAGAGAACACGTATACAATGGTAGAAGTATGGCAGGATCAGGCTTCAGTTGAAGCGCATGGCAAAAGCAGCCACTTCACAGCTTTTGTTGAGAAAGCACCACAGTTCTTAACTGCTCCACTTGCGATTGAGTCGTACGTAGGAGAAAAAATCGACCGTTAATATAGATTGAAGGAAGCATCTGGTCTTGGGCCAGGTGCTTTTTTTTGTGGGGTAGTAGGAAAGGGTCTTCTTTATTCATCAAGTCGTTTAGACAGGTTATTCAACTTTACATCATGCACACCTGTCTTTTCACTTAAATAATCAATATCGACCCGGGTGCGACTTACTTTTTGATCAATGATATCCAACATGGCTTTAATATCATGCTGTTGAGCATATTCGATACGGTCAAATCGCCTGTCCATATAAGAGATTAGGTTATCAAAGCGAGTGTCCATTTCGTCAAATCGCTGATCCATGCGTTGTAAACGAGTGTCTATACTCACAAACTGCTCATCATTATTTTCAAAGCGTTTATCAATATTCTCAAATTGTCTATCTATACTTTCAAAGCGTTTATCAATATTCTCAAATTGTCTATCTATACTTTCAAAGCGTTTATCAATATTTTCAAATCGTCTATTCATACTTTTAAACCGCTCATCTACACCTTTAAAGCCACTATCCATTCGGTCTGAAAGGGAGTCGATTTGTTCGGATAATTTCAGAAGCAATTTTTCTTGATCCATTCTTTCACCTCCTCTTTTTATTGATAATATACCTTTTCTTATGAGTGTTCAACCTTCCTGAAGAGGGTTAAAATTTGGTTTTGAAGGGGTAAATAGACATTAAAACAAATGTTTTCTACGTCCTTCTTCAAAACATAAAGTCCGGGGACAAACGAACTTTTGAAAAGTAGGTGTTGCATTAGTGAAAAAGTAAAGAAGAGTCTCAGCATGGGCTCGTACATAATCAATTGCCTTACTACATAGGTTCCAATAAAGGAGTGGAATCTAAGATGACGACGTATGCAAAGATCTTCTTAACAAACAGTAAGGCGTATGTAATCGAATGCCAAGATCGAGATGAGTTTCTGGATTTGTTAGAGGATAGCGGTCTTGTTGAAATTGAGGATGATATTATCATTAATCCGCAGCAAGTGTGTGCGGTGGAGTTTGAGGAGAAATAATTGGCGAGCGAGGAATATGTATGCAGAAAATCATAGCAATGAATGGATAAGGGAAACCGATCGTATGATTTCGGTTTCCCTTGATTATTGATAAAATAAGACTGATTCCAATCGTCTCTATTGATGATAAACGTTAAGGTAAAAGCAGTGTGATGCAATGTTAGCTATAATCAAATCCAAGAATTTAAAGGGTAAGAGACGAGGAGGAGTTCGTATAAAAAAGTTCACCGTATTGTAAACATGATGCTTACTTGCTCTAAACTTGATTACATAAGTATAGAAGGAAAAGAACCTCAGGAAAGTGGAAAGGTTGATATCTTTTAAACAAGAGAGGAAGATAAACATGGAAAGAAAACGGTACGGAGTATTTGGTTCAGCATTTGATCCCATTACAATCGGTCATCTTGTCACAATGGAAATGGTAAGAGACAGGAGAGGATTAGATGGAATTATTCTGATCCCGTCTTCAGATATAAGGGCTGATAAGGTTCAGGACTTGTCGCCGAATGAGGATCGATTGAACATGATCCAATTAGCGATTGAAGACAATCCCCATTTTCATGTGAATGACATTGAACTTAGGGCTCATGCTTGGGAGACATATACGTATAACACGATGGAAAAGTTAAAAAGAGAATACCCGAATGACGAATTATTCTTTGTAATGGGCGCTGATAATTTAGCCAACATCGCCACATGGCACAAGGGGCAGGAACTCATCGAAAATAATAAATTTATTGTCATGGGTCGAGAAGGATATGATATGCCTGAAATGATCGCTAGAAATTCTTTTCTGACAAAGCATGAACACCGATTCGATTGTTTGAGTAAGGGTGTGAATGTGGAAACAAGTTCTACATTAATTCGTTCACGCATTGAAAACGGAATGAGTGTGAAATACTTAGTCCCTGAACTGGCATTAAATTATGCGTTAGAGAAAGGGTTGTATAAATAACGCTTATTAGAGCGGTTTATGACGGAGTCGTCCTTATGGTTGAGTTATGAAATTTCGTTACCATTCTAGTAGATGAAATGCCGTATAGTTTAACCAGTTATGGAGACATTTCACCCTTTTTTATAACAAATTTCGAATGATCATATGTAGTGCCACCGTTTTGACCAGGGTGCATATATACAGTAATTTCTACAATGTCTCCGATTTCATATTTTTCAATATCATCAACAGGAATTTTGTGTTGGATATGAGAATGCTCCTCTACGACTATCATATTGTGCTGTGGATATTTGTCTTCAATTGTACCTTTAATTTCACCCTTAACTGTATCTTCTTTAAAGAATCCTATTAAAGAAATTGTAAGGAATAAAAGCGGAACGAGGAGTAATGCTTTTTTCTTGATCATAAAATGTCCTCCTAAATCCATATTCAACAATCGCACAGTATACTTATAGACTTGAATTTATTATATTACGCATTATGTAACTGCTCACTAATAACTATTGTCATCACAATGATAATGAATTGCTGCATCTCTGTTATCTGTTTAGTACTGTTAATAGAATATTGCTCACCAGAGACTAAAGTTTCTTTTAAAGTTGGAGTGGGAACTGAGCGTTTCTTAATGCTTGAAAGCACTAATTCACTTGCTTCCTTCTCTTTTACAAAAAAGTCTAATGAACCATTTCTCCCTCTTGCAATCAGACATTCGTCTCCATTAGGGGAGACAGCAAGTATTTTTTGAGACCTCATTTTTAATTCTTGTTGTAATATAGAGACTTGGTTCCATTCTGAATCAAAAACCTCTATATTCTGATTGAAACCTCTCTTTTTGCTTATATAGGCCATAACCTTTGCTTTCTTGTTTGTTATGCATAGTAGCTTACTCCCTACGGAATGTAAACCAATTAAATTCAGCAATTGATTTTTCCAATCTCTTGACGTATCTATAGTTTCCTCAATCATCCCTATTAATTTTCCACTTGAACGTATGGAGTACTGACGACTCTGATTTTTAAGTATAGATTCTTGTTTTATTTCCAGATTCGAATATGTTGAGAACAATGGTAGATCACTTCCTTCATTTTTTTACGGTCAGTTATCTAAAACCGTTTCATTTCATTACTAGTACCAACTAAAAAGGAGCGATTGCTTATATCGTACAATCGCTTCATTTGGTGAAGAACGTAGATGAGGCTATGCCATAATTTCAATCATCCTTGAACATTCACTTCTTCTGAGGTTTGAAGGCCTTTTCCTTTTCTCGTTTCCTGAACCATAATAACTGAACCGATAACAAACGCGATGCCAATATACTGCCACAGCGTTAACGTCTCGTTAAAGAGAAGGAACCCGGTCAGAGAAGCTACTACAGGCTCGACTGTTGCAATAATGGAAGCGCGGCTTGATTCGACGTGTTCAAGACCTTTCGTGTACAAAATAAACGGAAGCATTGTACTTAGGAAGCCTAGGCCCGCTATGAACCCCCATACTCTCCAATCAGATAATACCGGTAACATGTTCCCTAAACCGCTAAAGGGGACAACAGCAAGTGTCGCGGAGATAAACGTATACACCGTAACGGTTAGGGAGTCATGTTTTTGAAGGGCGTATTTGCCGAAAATGCTATAAAGGGCGTAGAAAAATCCAGAGCCAAGACCGAGTAAAAGGCCGTATAAAGAAATGGAGCCACTCATGTTAGGTAATAAACCAATCACAAGTGTACAGCCAATAAACGTTGTGAGTAAGGCGCTGATCTTACGAGTTGTCAAATGTTCTTGGAATAAGAACTTCGACAAGATCGTGACGAAAGCGGGAGCCGTATATAATAAGACAAAAGCGATCGAAATAGACGTTTCTTCCATCGCACTAAAGAGGCACCAGTTGAAGAGAACGATGCTGATAATGCCCGTACCAATAAAATAACGGCTATCAGATAGCTTGATTCGGAACAAACGTTTATCTTTTAAAGCAACATAGACACTCATGAACACCGCTGCCATGCTTACACGTAAAGCCACAACCTGAACAGGACTAAAGCCCAAATCGTATAAGTAGGTTACAAAAATTCCGATGATTCCCCATAAAGAAGCCCCTACCCCAATCGAGAGCAGAGCTGATCGTTGTTTCATCCTAATCCCGCCAATCGATTCATTTGGTACAAGACTACCATATTCAACTAGAGAACCAAATTGATTTCTTACTAGAATGATGGAAAAAATATGATAAAATGTGTGATGGTTCAAAAAGGAGAGAGTATATATGCACGAACGTCACAAAAAACACAAAGAAAAGTGGAGCAAAATTCGTGAGAAAGGGCGTACGCATTACATCCTATATTACGGTTTGCTCGGCTGGGGATTATCGACGGGGATACTATTTTTTCTGTTTGGTGAAGGAATAGAGCACAAGCTAACGTTCGGTGACTACTTCACTGAAAGCTGGGGTCTTGAGCTCGTGATTGCAATTGGGTCCTTCATGTTAGCTGGTCTGTTATTCGGTTATCTCATGTGGGGATTAAATGAAGGGGTCTACAGAAGTGATGAGGAGGTGACGAAATGAAAATGTCTACCAAACTTCCTGTTTCAGAGCAGTTCCGTCCAGAAGAGGAAGGGTGGACGATGCTCAAGGAACCAAACGCGGCTCTTGCTCAATGGATTGCCTTACCGATTGGGCTATTTGCGATTCTTTTGGTTTATCTGCTGGCAGTTGTTTTAGGGATTGAAGAAGTTTATCAATTCCGATTTGGTTGGAATCTTCTCTTGGCTTATGCCGTCATGCTTCCCATTCATGAAGGGTTACATGCGGTAGTGTTTCCGGCTAAGCTGAGGTCTGATGATATTTATGCTGGGGTGCTGGTGAAGTACCTCGTGTTTTTTGCTTTTTATACGAAGAGGATGAGTCGGAACCGGGCTCTGGCTGTCTACCTGACGCCTTTCCTTGTGCTATCGATTCTGCCAATTGTGTTTATGGCGGTGACAGGGGTTTATTCTTTATTCCTGTTTGATATTGCTTTTCTAAATGCCATAAGTGCCTGTGTCGACCTTCTGGCGATCTGGATGATTTCCAATCAAGTTCCGAAAGAAGCGGTCGTACGAAACAAGGGGTATAAGACATACTGGAAACACCGAGAGGAAGCCGAAATAGGAACGTCAGCCCAAACTTATACATAAATCAGGGGAGAAGAAACGCAGGTTGGCGGTTCTTCTCTTTTTTTAAACGCATGGACTAGTTATCGATCTAGAATAAGGTAATCGTTTGTCTTGTAGACGGAAAGATTATGTTCAGCTGCAAAGTTCGTTAAATCTGTATATACGTCTTCAGGTGTAAAATGGGTGATTCTGATAGGAAGGCCTTTTTTAGTTTTTATAATAGCCCCCTTGGTATTCCAACCAACACGTTTGAACTTGATTTGGTTCATTTCATCTGGAGAGACGACTCTTTTATATAGTGGCCAGGAGAAGAATAAGACTTTATACGATACATGATTAGAATCGACTTTACATTCGTAGTGGATAAAGAGAGTGAAGAAGGTAAAGGTGCAAAATAGAATGGCGAACACTAGAAATTCAATAGAAAGGCTATTCCGAAATGATGAACTTAGTACGGAACTTACCATTAAAAATAAGAGTAAAAGTAAAGGAAACCTTTGCGTCTTAGCTCGATAAGGCATGAATTCTGCTCCTTTCATAATACAAGAATCCAAGAAGTCAAACGCTTATGCCATTATTTCCATGGTAATATGTATTCTACGTGCCAGCTTGATCCTCCTTCTTACCAAGGGAAAACCCAAACCATTGACAGCGCTAAATATACCTAGTATAGTATTCTTTGTACCCGCTGGGGTATATGAACCTGGTTAGAAACGCAATGAAAAATGAATTGTAATAAAGGAAAAGAAACGTGAAGTTTTCACTTACAACTAAAATCAATGCACACTATAGAGGAGAGATTACAATGGCGAATAAAATGACAATGAACGTAACAGCACAAACAGAAGGTATTACTGTAAAAGCAAATGCAGGAAAGCACGAATTTATGATTGATGAAGGCAAGCACATGGGCGGTCAAGATTCTGGACCAAACCCACTTCAAAGTGTACTCGGCTCCCTTGCCGCTTGTGAAAACGTGACAGCGCGCATGGTCGCTAGAGAGATTGGGTTTGATCTACAGGACATTTCCTTCCATATCTCAGGTGAGTTCGACCCTAGCGGTTTCATGGGCAAAACAGATGTTCAGCCATACTTCGAAACGGTAACAATCGAGGCTGACATTACAACAGGCGAATCAGTTGAGCGTTTGAAAGAACTACAGGAAAAAGTAGAAGCACGCTGCCCGGTTTATACAATGATGAAAGCAGCGGGCGTGAACATGGTTGATACGTGGAAAGTAGCACAGCAAGCATAATAGAAGGTGGATGAAGAAGCCAGGAAACGTGATTCCTGGCTTCTTTTTTATGGTTTCCAGAAACGAGAGGGTTTGGTATGCTTTATGTGGTTTCCTATTTTTGTTAAAAGAAGAAGGGTGACAAGTAAGATATACATAACAAAACTGTGAGGAGGTTGATATAGATGTTAGGAAGAGGGAAGACCACTACAGGAAAAGTGCTCGCTTATGTGGGATTATGGATTTTTGTCGCTGGCTTTGTATTTAGTGATTTAGTGGGGCTCGATGGTACGCCAAATTTGTTAGAAACCTTATCGATCCCGATATTGATTATAGGAATGGTGATGGTGGTATCCTCTAATTTCTTTAGGTTAAGAAAATGAATGGGATAGAGGGACAGGTCCCTTGTCCCATCTCCTCCAACTGTGACGGTTTTATTAGGCTGAAGAACCGCCCCCGCGCTTCTTATTGAACTATAACCTTAGGAGTAATTGACTAAGTATAAACAGGGAGAGCAAAATACCAATGCCTAATGCTCCGTATCCATATCGTTTACGTTCCGACAAAGGTTCCCCTTTCATTTCTTTAAGAGCAGGGTAGAAAAAGCCGATCACCGGTACAGCTATGATGCCAATCGTTATTAAAATAACAGCGAGTACGTCCATTAGAAGAACTCCTTTTTACAATATTTAGTAACCTTTATCTCCTTGAGTAAAACAAAATAAGGGGGCTTTTTTGTTTTAGGGAGTAGGATGATGAAACACGCCATTTTATAAATCATGACAATGGTGAAACGCAAAGTAATGTGAATCGTAAATATGATTAGGATTTTCAATATGCATCTACAATAACGGAGGTGCTACATCGTTTATGAACAATGAAGGCCAAAACAAGCCGTTCAATGATGCCATCGCCCATAAGCAAGATATTGAAGGATTTCCTAAAACGAGGGGAGGCAAATTGCCTTTGCCTATTAAGCTTATTGGGTATTTTCTAGTTGGGGGTATTATGATCATGTTTCTATTTGGATTCATTGGAAACTTTCTTATCAACTAGAGGGCAGGTCGGGAGTTGTCGAAATGGCAGCTCCTTTGTTTTTGTATGAAAATGGAAAATGGGAGTTTGGAAGTGTGAAGGAGTGTAATTTTGCGTAAAGGCACTGTTGTTGAGTTTTTATTTAATGAGAAAAAGCGTGGATTTGAGAAATTTCTTCTCTTTTTACTCCTTTGGTTTTTAATTACATATGTAGGGCTCCTCTTTCAAGTTTCTCTGAGTCTTCTATATGTCCCTGTATTAACGCTTGTGCTGATCATAGGTCTAATCAAAATCATGTGGTACAACAAGAAATATGAAAAGAATACCAAAGTGAGTGACTGGTTTGCGATGGGAATATTTTTTATTGTATTGTGCGTATCTGTATTTCAATACTGGGAAGAAACCAATGTAGAGGACGCGGTGTATGATGTCATTGAAGAAGAGGTAGGGAGTGAGGATTTCACCATAGATTATCTTGAAGAAATCAAGAGGAAAGAAAACACCTACCTTGTTCATTATATCGATCATGGAGAAAACACGGAGTATTTGGGATGGTATGAGTGGCGTGATGGAGAGCTAATTCATAACTATACAAAGACTCTTGGAGATACAAAAGAATAAATGGGATAGAGGGACAGGTCCCTTGTCCCATTATCACCACCTGTGACTTACCGACCAAATAATAACAAAGAGGTAAGATAGACCGTTGATCCGTGGAGGTTTCATTAGGCGGATTGGACATCAAGTGAAAGATAGTAGTATTTAAAGAAAAAACGCGAGACATCCCGGTATGCTAGCATGATGAAGCATCAGAACCGTCCCCGCGCTTCGGGCAAGGATATTGAATTGCTATCATACTCTGGGGTATTTTTAGGTTTAGTTGCTGTGGGATTGGTGTTTGGTGGATCATTTAATTATATTAAATTCAAAAGAAGAAAATCCTAATTAGTGCGATAACGGGTGCGCTCCTTAACAAGGAGAACGTACCTTTTTTATTGAAGTAAAAGAAAAGGGTAGTATACGCATAAAAGGATTTAAAGTGGAATGATATAGCAACTTCACGGGGGAGATCGTAAATGAGTAAAGGAATATATGAACATATAAGTGAATCACAGTTAAAAAAGTATGCAGAACTAGCTGTCGGAGCTGGTGTGAATCTGCAGGAAGATCAAATGTTGATTATCCATAGTGATCTGCAAAATGCTCCATTTGCACGTTTAATTGAGAAGGTAGCTTATGAGGCAGGAGCTTCAAGTGTTTTTATAGATTGGACAGATGAACAGTCTACTAGAGCATTTTACATACATGCAGCTGATCGTGTCATCGACCACTACCCTGATTGGCAGGCTGCACGTTTTGAGGAGTGGGAAAATGAAGGTGCTGCTTACATCCATATTATCTCAGAGAACCTAGATGTTTTTAAGGACGTTTCTGTAGACCGGATAAATCGGTTCCAAAAAGCTTCTCGAACCAAATTAAAGGATTATCATGCAAAAATTAGATCCCATGAGATCCGTTGGTGTCTTTTGGCTGTCCCAAACGTGGTATGGGCAAGGAACGTCTTCCCGAACAAAAGCAGGGAAGAAGCTTTACAATCATTATGGAACTTGATTTTAAAAGGTTCTCGGGCAGATGGGGAAGATCCTATAGAAGATTGGGAGCGTCACCATAGAGCCTTTGAAGCTCGAAAAGAAATCTTAAACGAGAGCCAATACGAAGCTTTGCATTTTACAAATAGCCTGGGAACAGATTTATTAGTGGGCCTACCTAACAATCACCTCTATATCGGCGGGGGTGTCAAAGATAAAAATGGGCTCCCTTTCTTTCCGAACATTCCTACGGAAGAAATATTTACGGCTCCTCATAAAAATAAGGTGAATGGCAAATTGGTAGGGACTAAACCCCTTATCTATGAAGGAAGTTTCATCGATGAATTTTATCTAATTTTTAAAGATGGACTAATTACCGACTATTATGCCGAAAAGGGCCAGGAAGTGTTACAGAATCTGATTGAAACAGACGAAGGTTCACATTATCTAGGAGAAATCGCTTTGGTCTCTAATCAAACTCCGCTTGCTCAGACAGATACTCTCTTCTTCAATACCTTGTTTGATGAAAATACATCCTGTCATATTGGAATCGGAAATGCATCCCCTTCCAATCTTCAAAATAGTATAGACCAATCAGAGGAGAAGTTGAAGGAAGCGGGTCTGAATACATCGCTTTTGGCAGTCAATGTGACCTTTGGTAGCAACGATATGAAAGTAGTAGGTATTCAAGAAGATGGGACGGAAGATGTGATCATGAGGGATGGGGGATTCTTGGGATAGGGGGACAGGTACGTTGTCCCGCCGCCTCTATCTGTGACGTTTACTCATCACTTAATGACTAAGAGGTAACAGAGGCGACCGATCTGTGACACTTTCACTGGGCCACATGGGCAAAATGTAAGAGATAGACCTTATCTGTGCCCTTTTATAGAGAACAAAACACAAAAAACGTCAGAGAAGCGCAAGATCACTGACGTTTTTGTGTGGAATAATAGTGAAAGGTGCTATCCCTGTATATCAATATGAGGAAGCACCAGAACCGTCCCCGCGCTTCTATGTTTTATAGGAATTAAGCGTAATCGTGTTCGAAGTGTAAGTGGGCAATTTATAAAGTAGTTTGTGCGTTAAAGGATTCCCATATAGCAAAATAAAAGCCGATTTCCGACATACAGGAGATCGGCTTTTTCTATTCTTTTTGGGAATTTTTATAAACTTCTGTTGATTATTCAGTTGAACTGTATTATAGTCTTATTAAGTTATACTGTATAGTTGAACTGAATAGAAGGTGAGAAAATGAAACACAAGTTACTGCCATTGTCTGAAACGATGCACTACATTTTATTAGCTCTACGAGAACCACTGCACGGCTATGCCGTCATGCAGAAGATTGAAAGCATGAGTGAAGGCTCCGTTAGCTTAGCCGCTGGTACATTATACGGAGCGATTGAGAACTTGAGTAAACACGGTTGGATTGAACCTGTTGGCCATTCAGGTCGGAGAAAGATTTATAGGATCACGGAAGAAGGAAGCAGCATTTTGAAGATGGAACAAGACAGGCTGTCGCATATTTTATCCTTATATGAAGAAGGTGATGTGAATGAAGAAATTTAAGATCTTTATGAATATCGAGAAAGAAGAGGAATGGCTGAACGAACAGTTACAAAAAGGGTACCGCTGCACACATATTAACGGCTTGGGAGTGTACACATTCGAAAAAACGGACCAGAACTATGTGATGCGACTGGATTATCAAGATTATTTACCTAAGGAAAAGCTAGAAGAATACATTGGAATCTATGAGGATTTCGGCTGGAGCTATATAAAGGGGAGCGGGCTTGGAATCCGATATTGGCAAAAAGAAGATGATGGACAAAATGAAATCTTCTCTGACCGCCAATCGCAAGGGAATTATTATAAACGAATAATGAATTATTCTCTGTGGTTCGGGGTGCTCTGTTTGGTGTTTTCTTTTATGATCTACCAGGACTCGAAATTATACCACGCAGGCCTTTGGGATATGAGCGGTGCATTATTTTGGAAAGCCCTACTATTTGAAACCCCATTTGTTCTAGTGAAGTTGCTCCCTATCCTTATGGTTGGCATCTTTGGTATGAGTTATTATAAAGCTTATGTGAAGTATTCCATGTTGAAAGAAGTGGGATAGGGGGACAGGTCCCTTGTCCCGCAGCAAGAACGTTTTGTAAGAGATAGCAGATTAATAGAGGAATACCTAAAAAACGTCAGAGAAACGCATGATCTCTGACGTTTTGCATGAAACGGTATGGAAAAGGTAACAGATCCTCTGTATGTTAACAGGAAGAAGCATTAGAAACGTTTCTACGCTCCACGAAGTAGGATTTTTCCAGAACAAAGATAATTGAAACCATAAACAACTTTTTACGTCAATTATAGTAAAGAGGGGGGCTATAATGCGTAATCTAATGGTTTATTTAGTAGTATTTATGTTTTTTATATTAGTTGGATGTAGTAATGAGAGTGGCAACCATTATGTCGGAGAGCCGGGGATCAGTGGATATGTAATGGATAAGAAAGGAAAAGAGGTTTTAGTTGTTAGTACAAAAGCAAAGGATTACAGCAAAAATGGTGGAAATGAAGAATTTTATGATGCTGTTTGGGCAAGTAAATTACCTAACGATGTTAAGGTAGGAAAGCAAGTTAAGATATGGTTTGATAATGGAGTTGCAGAATCATACCCAGGTCAAGCTTCTATTGGGAAATTAGAAGTTATGCCAAGTTCTACTCCTGAAGGGGCAACACTTTCTGATACTGAAGCCTTAAATAAAGTATTATCTAAGAACAAGTTTGCACGTGCAATTTTAACTGTACAATCTATTTTATATGATTCCGACAAAGATGAATGGTCAGTTGTATTGAAAAACACCGACAGTCATGAGGAACAAACAATAAAAGTTGAAGACAAGTGAAGGTAATACTTATTCAACGATCGGAAGCGACCGTTGAGCAAGAGCAATCGCTTCTATCAGTAACAAGCAAGATATATGAACAAGGGAGAAAATGTTTACTTATGGCATAGAGTTTGTAATTTAGGGGGGAGTTTCAGTGGAGAAAGATTCTAACAACTTCTTTAAGATGGTCTTTGGGGTTATTGTTGGTATAGCAATTTACGAAGGAATAAAGGAACTAATTCAATATTTAACTTGATTTTTATTATTGGGATAGGGGGGACAGGTCCCATGTCCCGCAGCATGAACATTATGTAAGAGATAGCAGATTAATAGACGAATACATAAAAAAACGTCAGAGAAACGCATGATCTCTGACGTTTTTGCATGAAGCAGGATGGAAAAGGTAACAGATCCTCCATATGTTAACGGCTTGGCTTTGCTCTTAATATTAATGCGAATAGACTAAGTACGACAAACACTATAAATGATCCAATTGAAATAGAATAAAACCCTGTCTTATCACCGTTTTCATAGACGGCAACCGTACGGTAGTTATCTTGGTCATTTCCTTTGACCACAGCACCGTAGCCTTCGGCGTGTTTAACAGAGGTGTCTCCATATTCTATAGCAATCTCCCGGCCATCCTCTTTGGTTTGCAATGGAGAATCGTTGGGGGTTTGGTAGACTACAAAATACTCAATGGCACCTGTTTCTTCAACCAGGGATGCAATCTCTTTAGTCTTCTGCTCAGACAAGGTACTGTCTTCAAGTGTCATCGCTACATTACTTGCAGTTTGGTTAACGGCCTTCACTTCATATTCCCTCCAAAGTATACTTACTAAAACCAATAAACCTAAGGCGAGCGCAATGCTAGACGTACGGAATAGGTTTTTGATCACTTTGCTTTGACTCTTGAACAATTGAAATAATCCTCTTTTGATTTGATTTTGATCACCGAAACGGCTAATCGCAATATTGATTGCCTCTTGTTCTGTCTTTCCGTTTGCTTTTAGCTCTGTAACGGTCTCGACTAAATGACCGCGCATCTCCTCTTTTAATTCTTTCGCTTCATCCCCATCGACATTGGCGTATATGGAATCGACAAACTCATCAATTTGTTTCATAATTCTCCTCCTTCAATGAATGAATCCATTATTTTCTTCACGTAGTTCCATTCTGCTCGTTTTTCTTTGAAGCCTTCTTTACCTAATTCCGTGAGTTTGTAGTATTTTCTTCTTCCGCCTGGTCCTTGATCTTCCCCCCAGTAAGGGGAAATCCATTTGTTTTTTTCTAATCGTTTTAACGATAAATAGAGTGTGCCTTCCTTCAATTCAAATTGCTCTTCACTTTTTTCACGAACAATCTTCGCTAACTCGTATCCATACATGTCTTTTCTATGTAAAAGAGATAGTATAAGCGTATCAATATGACCTTTTAATACTTCCTTACTAATTTCCAATTTTTTCACCTCTGGTAACAACTATAAAAAAGAGTACTTAATAATGCAAGGTATTCTTGTGAAAAAATATGGGATAGGGGGACAGGTCCCTTGTCCCGCTCCAACCATCTGTGACCTTTACCCATTACCTAACAGCGAAAAAGGTAAGAGAGAGGAGCGATCTCTGACGATTCCATTGGACTGCATGAACATTATGTAAGAGATAGAGAAAATCTACGACCCTTAATAGAGTAAACACGAAAAAACGTCAGAGAAATGCATGATCTCTGACGTTTTTGCATGAACCAGTATGGAAAAGGTGACAGATCCTCTAGATGCTTATAGGAGGAGGCATCAAAACCGTCTCCACCGCGTTTCCCTAAACTCAACTCATATACCCTTCCACAAGTTCAATGCACCGTTCCTCAGTCAAGTTAGCCAACACACTCACATATTCCAAGTGCTCCTGTGTGCCGCCTTTATACTTTTCCGATGCCTCAAGAGCACTATTGTCCCTGTACGTGATCCACTCACGCTGTTTGTCTCGCAAACGATCCATTTCTTCAGATGGCAATTGTTCCTCAAGAGCCTTGTAGGTCTCATTTAATAAATCATCCCAAATGTTCCATCGATCGTTTTCCACTTTTTTCAGAGCATAGGTCGAGGAATCTGTTGGTTCTAAATCAGCCGCTTCTGCTCTGGCTTGTTTAATCTTTTCTAAATATCGATCTTTTAGCATCGACTGTTGTTCCGATGTTTCAGAGGTGTTCTCCTCGACCGGGGTTTCCTGGTCCGACTCTTCTGCCCCCATTTCATCCTTGGCCGATGATTCTGTCTTCTCGCTGCTCACTTGTGTTTCCTGTTCTGTTTCTTCTAAGGTTTGGTTCTCTTCTTGATCAGCGGAAGTATCGTCTGTATTCTTTGTTCCATCGTCACAAGATGTAAGTAAAAGGACGAATGCGAAAAGAAGTACCTTAGAAAAAAGCCCACCTTTGCGGATCTTTCTCATATTCCTGCCTCCTTCAAATGATTCATATGTGTGCCGGTACCGAGATATAGTTTACCATAGTTTTCCACCAGGTTCTTCCTAGATCTATACAAAACTCAATAAAAAAGTTTCAAAGAATAGGCACCGAACTGAACCCTGAAGATGATTATAGATGTAAAAGGAAAAAGTAGGTGGAGTCTATGAATATCAATCATCTTAAAAGCTATCAAACGTTCTCATCTGTTCACGAATTAGACCAGCACGTAAGAGGGTTTCTTCGTCGGTATAAATGGGAGCTGTCTGAAGGGAATCTCGAAATCCTAACATACATATGGCGTCATTCTGTCAAATACCCTGGTGTCTCGTTCGCGAAAGTAAACACGATTGTCTCAACGACAGGACGAAGCCGCAGCACGGTCATCCGGACAATCAATCGTTTTGAGAACATGAATCTGATTAAGAGGGTCGCCACCATCCGCCCAAACGGTAAGCGCGGCGTGAATCTATTACTCTTCCAACCTCAAAAAGCATTTCTTACACCGCATGATGACACCCTACCTGACACGTCAGTTGATACTGTATCGATTGAAGCAGAAACCACGTCTCCCAACGGATCTACGCCCGAATCTCAGGAGGAAGCAGAGAATAAGCAGGGAGAGAAACACCTTTTAAAGAGTAAGAAGGTCGAAGGAGCGCGATTCGATATGGATTACACTTTTTTACCTTCCTACATTCCTCCATCCTTTGTTGAAGTCGCAAAGCCATTCTTCACACCAGTAGAAGTGGACCGGGTGTGGGAATGCATCCATAGAGCTTACAAAAGAGAACAAATGCACCACAGCATAGAGGCGTATATGGAAGCCATTACGCGTACATTCAAGCAAGCGATCTTTCTTTACAAACAGGGCAAGATTAAGAAGGAATTTCGTGGCTATTTGTATAGCTGTGTTCTTGAAGCGTTGCGTCAAGAGAAGCGGAAGGAAACGATTCAATGCAGTGATTCTGTGTACTATGATTGGTTAAATGAAGTTTAATTCGGGTGAAACGTGAAACGGGAGACTATCGTAGAGGAAGGGGAAAGGGGAGAGTTTATGTTTTTTATCATCGGTTCCTTCATAGCTTGGGTAGCGCTGCTGTTATACGGGATGTATGTATTCATCGATTATAAGAGCAGTACGAAGGAAGAAAAGGAAACGAAGCACAGACATATGATCCGAGTCGTTCTAATGGTGCCAATCGCCGCGATTCTTTTAATCGGAGAGAACTTGAGACGGTATGAATTTACACTTGAGGAAATAAGACCTTACCTCTTCGTGGCCGTACTCATCTCGTTTATTATTCCAGGGTTCGTATACATGATCCGCACAGCCTTTTATAAGGAATCAAGGGAGAAGTTTAATGACCCGAGTCACTACAAATTCTCCTTTATGTACAAGTATCGAAAGGTAATCTTTCCCCTTGCCGTCCTTGTACCTGTCGGGTTTATACTCATGATGCTTTATCAGATTTGGGAGGTGAGCTTTTAAAGGGAAAAGAAGCGGCATTAGTCTGTGCTCATGCCGCTGTTAGAAAAACTGTTAGCGGGGCCTATGTTCGCCCACCATGCTCCTAAATCGCTCCTGTTGCTCATTACTTCTAAAAAATCGCTTTGGCAACAGAATCGCTTTACGCTTCGATACATACAAGAGGAACAACTCAGGGGTCTCCTGAAAGGAAGAAAAGTCACTCCATTCATAATAATTGTCAGAGCGCCTTACTTTCTGATGGACACCCTCCTCACTGAACGTGTAGGTCATTTCATTTAGCGCAATAGGATCACTTTCAAATTCCTTCTTCGCGCGGTACCGGTTTAACGTCTTCACGAAAAGAAGAAAGAGACCAGAGGGCACAAGCGCGAATAAAGCTGCAAACCAAATACTTATGAACCAAATCGCATCAATGACACTGACGAACATAAGTGTAAATACAACCAGCACCACGAAGAAAAAAGACAAGTTGATCCTCCGTACATGATAGGCCTGGTACTTCTTAAATTCATCCACTGTAATGCTTCCACTCACGGTAAAGGGTTCAGGATTCTCCAAACAACCACTCCTTTAGCTAGTAATCTATACCCGGTCTATTCACCGGTTATACATCCTTCTAGGTAATAGGTCATGAAAAGGGGGCAGGTAAGGGACGAATGAAGGTTTTTACAAAAATGAGCTATAACCTTCTCCCTTAGTCTTATTTTACATATTATGGTTGTTTTTCGTGTGGGATTGCCGTAACGTATTGTGTAATAATCATCAGCGTTTCTTCTCAGAATTGTTCCACCTTACCCTATTCTATCCACATAAGAAAGGAGTATGGACAAATGAAAGACCATTCAACCTCACACAGGAAGGTCAGTCAGATTGCTTTGTATTCATGCTTTGGAACTGTGGTTAGTACGTCAATCATGATGGGCCCTCACGTATCCTTTATAATAGGAGCCATAGTTGTTACATTGTTGGTCATTTTAGTGAATGCAATCATTGTCTTTGAAATGAAAGAAAGGGACAAAGGGGCAGATAAGGATGGGAGTCAGGACGTATAGGTGTCTATACAAAGAAGCGAACGAAACGAGTCAGATTAGGTAGGTGCAGAGTAGATGAAGATCATCGTAAGAGAAGAACAACCAAACGATTACAAAAAGACAGAACAAGTAGTGGAAAACGCGTTTATAGGCGCAGAACACAGTGAGGGAACGGAACACAAATTAGTAGAACGGCTTCGGAAGGCATATGGCTACATTCCTGAACTGTCCCTTGTGGCGGTTCGGGATGAAGAGATCATCGGCCACGTTCTGTTAACGCCCATTACGGTAAAAAAGGAAGAGCACACATCACAATCGCTAGCCTTGGCCCCGGTAGCCGTTGTGCCAAAAGCGCAGAAACAAGGCGTCGGAAAACAGCTGATTCACCAATCCCTGCAAGCAGCAAAAGAAAAAGGCTTCACATCCGTCATCGTCCTCGGTGACCCTCTGTATTATGGGAAATTCGGATTTCTGAAAGCTTCTACATGGGGCATTAACGCTCCGTTTGAAGTGCCAGAGGATGCGTTTATGGCTTTAGAACTGGAGGAAGGTGCTCTTCAAAACGTGAAGGGAACGGTCGAGTATCCTCAAGCTTTTATGGAGTAATGAACTGGATAAGAACGTCTAAATTTGAAATAAAGAGAACACGTGTTGGGTGAGCATATTTTTGCTCACCCTTTTTTATATGATGAGGGTAACAAAGAAACAGGAGGAATGAATGATGAAGAAACTATTTTCAGGATGCTTAACGATTATTGGGGCGATTGTGGTGATTGGAATTATTATCGCGGTCGCAACAGGTGGGGATGACTCCGCAACCACGTCAACAGAAAGTACATCGAGTGACGAGCCGAAAGAAGAGACGAAAGAAGAACAAACAGAAACGATCGGGATTGGAGAAACGGCTACGATTGATAAGATTGGATTCACGGTAACGAACGCACAATCGAAAACAACAATTGAAGGTAGCGACGAATACACAGAACCTGTTACGACAGACAATCAGTTTATCGTATTAGACGTAACGATTAATAACGGCCAGAGCGAAGCCGTTACGACAAGCTCTGAATTTTTTACACTTGTGAGTAAAGATGGAACAGAGTATAGCCCGAAGAACGACGGAGACCTCATGATGGTCATTCCAACAGATAAGATGTTGTTCTTTGAAGAGATCAACCCAGGGCTTAAGAAAGAAGGAATCATCGTATTTGAAGTAGGCTCTGACGTGCAAATGAGTGACCTGACGTTGAAAGCTGATGCCGGTTTCTGGGGAACGAAGAGTGTGAACATTAACTTGAACTAACCATAAGCCCGCTCCTTCGTAATAGCGGGAGCGGGTCTATTCAATCAAAAGAGCTATTTACGTTTTATTGATTCTGGTCATGTAAAGCCAGCGAACATATAGAACAACACCGATCAAAGCGGCAGCGACCGCTAACCCACCACTCCAATTCGCAGGAGAACCTGTTAGGCGCCAGAAGCTGTAAGGGACCAGATAAAGAAAGACGAGGGTTAAGATTCCTAAGCTGATCATCATAAACGTCTTCACCGGACTCTTCTTCACCTCAGTCTTGACCATCGCCATTCCATTCAGAACAATGGAAAGTCCGATTAGTGACAAGACCAGCATCAAACCATTTACCATTATACCCCTCCCTGAATCGTTCAAGAGCTAAATGAAAGGTCGACATGTATGTACGTAGTGCTCTAAGGTGAAAAAGCTATGAAAAGGAAGTGGTCCTTCCGAGTGTTTTCGTGCAGTTGTTATAGAATAGTACCCTTGCATGGATAATTTAAACAATTTCATAGAAGCATCTATTATCCTAAATGTTAAGAAAAAGTACTGATATAAATTCCAAAACAAGGAGTATTTATAAAAAGGTAGCACTGGAAAAAATGGAGCATTACAATAGAAATTGGAAAAGGAAAGAGGAGGTCTCACATTTGGAACTAAACAACAATACGAGGTTATTGCAGCTGCAAGAGATCCTATCCCAAGAAACCGATGAATATCACGAATTAAGCATAAAAGAGATTAAGGAAAAATTGAAGTTCGTATTTGGCTCAGAGGCTCAGTTTGATAACCGAACGCTAAAGCGGGACATGGAAGTCCTTGCAGAAGCGGGGGTTGAAGTCATTCAGAACCAGGGGGAATTCGGTCGGATGATGTACAGCTATCAGGACCGTGTATTTGAAACGTATCACTTGCGCTTACTGATCGATGCAGTCCTATCAGCCAAGTTCATTACAGAGAAAGAAAAGAAAGACTTAATCCCGCGTATTAAGCAGCTAACAAGTAAACATATTGCCAAGCAATTACCCGATCCGGTGTTGTTCAACCAATCAGCAGATGATGGCTATCAGCTTGTGAAGCTAAACATCGATCATGTACATAGAGCCATCGCTGAACAAACGGTCCTTCACTACCAGTACGGAAAATACAATATGAAGAAAGAGTTCGAATACAACCGAGAAGGCAGCACGTATGAAGTCGAGCCTTATGCTCTTATCTGGCAAAACGATTTCTACTATTTAATAGGCCGTTTCCGCGGCACCGGAGAAATGCGTCACTACCGCCTCGACCGCATACGCAACATTCGCCTTTCAGAAGAACGCTTCAGAAAAGAAGACTTCAACGTCCAGGACTACGTCGACCAAAGCTTCCACATGTTCGCAGGCGAGGACACCTGGATCAAGGTCCAGTTCCACGCCTCCCTTCTAAACGTCGTCCTCGACCGATTCGGCCTAGAAGCCTCCATCCAGCAAGTCGATGAGGAGCACTTTATCCTTTCAACGAAGGCGAAGATGAGTGCGGGGCTTGTAGCTTGGATTATGCAGTGGGGGCAGAAGGCGAAGGTCGTTTCGCCTGAGGAGTTGAAGGAAGAGGTTCGGGAGGAAGTTCGGGCTATGGTTGAGGGGTATGGTTTGAAATAAGAATTTAATGGTAAGGCGTGGATTAAAGGAGAAAGTGTTTCGTGCTTACAACGAAGGATGGATATTTTGCCAAAGTTAAAGAGGTGATTGGATGCCAACATATAACAAACTAGTAAGGGCTCTAATCCCCCAGGTGCTAGAGGAAACGGGTAAATCATTTGAGATTGATACTCTATCAGACGAACAGTATCAATCTGAACTTAGAAAGAAATTACAAGAAGAATCAGAAGAATACTTAAATGCGGAAGATGAAGAAAGTGCTGTTGAAGAGCTTGCTGATCTATTGGAATTAGTGAATGTGTTAGCTGAACAACATGGTTATTCAATAGAGGAAGTGGAGAAGGCGCGTAAAGAAAAGTCTGATAAGCGGTGCTCATTTTACGATAAGCTGTATTTATTTAATGTAGAAGATTAAAATTCAAAAGTACTATTATTTTGATTCTTGATTTCTTTATTTTCAAACAACAATGTTTTAGGTGGAAAATTGATAGGGGTCGCGATACTTTTAGAGGAATGCTGAGGAGGTGTATGTGTCGAATTAATGAAATAAGGCTATTTAAAATGTCCAATGAGACATTTTAAATAGCCTTTCCTGTTTTATATAATAACGAATCTACTATCCTCTAAGCTATTCTTTTCCTGTATAGCCTTAGATAACACACGTATTCCTAACTCAATATAATGTAGCATATCATTATGGATTGTCTCTTCTGTAATCTCGGTACTTCTTTTGCTAATAATTAAATGTTTAAATAGCAAAAATTCCTTGTCCCTAATAATATTCTCTGGAATCGTCCATTTAGGCTTAGAAGAAGCGTCAAATGATAGTTCCTTTTCATAAGTTAGGCCTTTAGCTAAGGCAATATTAATAACCAAAGGTCGATCTAAATCTAGTGAATAAACTAATTCATCTAATAATTCTTTACCGTCTTTTGATAAACTTAATTTTTTATTGGACATTAGTTAACCTCCACGATATCAAAGTAGCCATCACGGATTAACGTGTACTTATGTTCTTCATAGTAGTCTAGCAAATACTGTTTCGAGCTATGATCTTTCATCATTTGAACATATTCTTGGGTGATTTCAGTATCCGTGGAAAGGATAATAACCTGATCAGATAATTCTTTATAGTAATTTTCTATTAAGCGATTTCTGTGAATACTGTCTAACCTTCCGAGAGGTGTATCAATCACCATTGGTAAATCTAAATCTGAAGACTTTATTAAAGCCCAAATTAAAGCAGAAGAAATCATTTGCATCTCACCAGCAGAGCGATCTAAAATACTAATCTCTTGACCACGTTCATTATAAAGTCTGATAGAATAATTGTTAATATCGAAGACAACTTCTCCAAACTCATCTGTTTTTCGGAATAACTTCTTAAGCATCTTTTCAAACTCATCTCGTATGAGTTCTGCTTTTAATTCTGTCGCTCTTGTTAGGAATTCCTCAGAAAATGCTTTAGTACGGCTAACATAGTCTACTTTTTGATTCAATTCATCAGCAGAAACATCAGTAGATGAAAGTCTAGTTAACTTATTACGTGAATTTGTTTTCTTATCTTTAAGAGGAGTTAGTTTCCTAAATGCTGCTCTTATTCTTGAGTTTAAGACACCTTTCTTTTCTTGGAGCTGCGCGATTTTTTGTGTTTCTTCTTCAATATCAACTGACTCAGGAGCAGCTTGGATTTCTACCTCTAATTCTTCGTATTGACTTCTCAATTCAGAAAGTTCTTTCTGAATTTGATGTAGGTAGGTAACATCTTTTTGGGGAAGAGTATGAATGATATTCTCTTCTCTAGAGGATAAGTCATGAATAGCTTCTATATCAGAGGAAGAGTCCTCTTCTTCATTAAGCCAAACCTTCTCTCCAATTTCTTTGATCTGATCAAGTTGTTGCTCCGTAAGAGGAGGATCAATGTCCTTTCCGAGCAAGGTGTTAATAAAACGATTATAGGGTTCCAGTGAATTTTCCCTCATAATCTTTTTGTTCTTAACTTCTTTTTCTGATTTAATTTCTTTTCTTAAAGCTTTGATATCGTCGCTAAGAATAATATAAAGAATATTTTCTTTATATTGTCTATCTAATTCCTCTTTCTTTAAATCAAGTTTTGTACTAATTTGTGACTGCTTTTTCACCAATGTTTCTCTAGATTTGGAATTATTAGCTATTTTCTCATTACGTTGCGTAGTATATGTGGCTATTTCTTCATCTACAGAATGAACCTCTTTCTTGGTTTTGTTGATGTATTTATCATACTTCTCTATCTCGGCTTCAGTCTCTTCTAGTTCTTTCTGGTGTTTATTCACAGTATCTTGGTTTGTTGCACTCGAAAGCTTTTTATAAAGATCTGATTCAAGTGTTTCAAGATTCTTAACAAGTAGTTTATAACTATCTAAGCCAGTAATTTTATGAATAGCTTGTTTCATATCCGAGCTATTTTGTTTCGTGATGAGATCTTTTATTTCTTCTCCATCAAAAATGAAGAAGGGAGCTGCTTTATACGGAATAATCCGGTCAATAAAACGGTTAAAAGATTCAATATCTGTAATGTTAAGCTCTTTTTCTTTTCGGATTCCTGGCTTCTTAATAAAGATATCCCGGTTTTCGCTCATATTGGTCTTGAACTTATCAAAGGTCCAGCGAACTTTTAAACGCCATTCCTCTCCTGAGTCCATTTGAAGGGTTAGGGAAACAGCGCAATCTCGTCCGCCTTCTTCAAAGTATGTATTATTAATCATGTTAGCTAACAATCTTTCATACTCAGTTTTGGTAATACCTCGGTGTCCAAAGAGTACATAGCGAATAGCTTTTAAAATCGTCGTCTTACCAGCGCCGTTTAGTCCTCCTAGTAAAATGATGTTGCGGTTTTCTTCTTTATCTTTTTCAGTAATGGATAAATCAATTTCTTGATGCCCGTAGTATGTTTTATAGTTTTCAAATACAATTTTTTTAAATCTCAATCTGACTCATCCTTCTGATCTTTTTTTACATAAAAAGAAATCAAATTTTCGATCTCTGCCACTTTTTTGGAATCTTTTTGATTCTCATAAGAACTTCTCTTAGATTCTTGAAGTAATTTATAAACCATTTCAGAGCTAATTTCATATTTTTTAACTAACTCATGTATCAAAATCTTCTCGGAATAGTGCATAATTGGTCTCCTTTACAACTCTTTCCTAAATCCATTTTACTAATTTTGCAAAGGATAAAACAAGGTTTAATAGTAAGAAGTATTTTACAATTGTTACTTTTGGTTTGATAAAATAGTAGTAGAAATAAGAGGTGATCACATGAACTTTAGAATCCCAGACTTTATAGAATTAAGAGACTATCAGCATCAAGCTATAAGTAATTGGCTAAAGAATGAAAAACAAGGGCTATTAGAAATGGCCACTGGTACTGGAAAAACAATTACAGCTTTGGCTCTTGCACAGGAGCTATTTAAAAAGAAGAATAGATTAAATATAGTAATAGTCACTCCTTTTAATCAGCTTTCTTCCCAATGGATGAAAGAATGCAGAAACTTTGGCTTAAAGCCTATTAAGGCCTATGAGCAATCGAAGGTATGGTCACCTCAATTGGATGAATCAATTCGTGCCTTTAAAAAGGGCTATACCGATTTAGTTGTTACAGTTACTACTAATGCAACCTTCTCAATGGATACTTTTCAAAGTAAAGTGAATAAAATGGGGGAAGATACTCTAATCATTGTTGATGAGGCTCACTATTTTGGGGCTGAGAATTTAAATAAAAGCTTACCAGGAATCTTTCGGTATCGATTAGGCTTAACAGCCACTCCAACTCGCTGGATGGATGAGGGTGGCACAAACCAACTGATTAAGTATTTTGGGAATAAAGTTGTTTATTCTTTCTCATTAAAGGAAGCCATTGATCGTGGATTCTTAACCAGGTATTACTACTATCCGCACTTAGTTCATCTTAACGAAGAAGAAAGCGAACAATATATCGAGTTGACGAATAAAATCAAGAAACTCTATTATAGGTCAAAGGAAGATTCTGAAGCTAAAGAGTCGATGGAGAAATTAGCTTTAAAGAGAGCTAGAATTATTTATTCTGCTGAAAATAAAATTTCAGTTTTAATAAATCTACTCAAAGAGTCAGGAGTTAACAAGCACTCACTGTTTTATTGTGGTGATGGATATTACAAAAAGGAAAGACAAGTGGATGCTGTTAGAGAATTATTAAGCAATAAGTTCAATGTAATTGCTAATAGATTCACCTCAAGGGAATCTAATCAGGAACGAAATGAATTACTGAACTCCTTTGAAAGTGGAGAAACGGAGGCTCTTGTTGCTATTAAATGTTTAGATGAAGGAATTGATGTGCCTGCTACAAAGTATGCATATTTAATAGCGAGCTCTGGTAATCCTAAGGAATTCGTGCAAAGAAGGGGTAGGGTATTACGGAAACATCCTGATAAAAAGTTTGCTACAATCCATGACTTTATTGTGATCCCTCCAGACATCCAAGATGTAACTTCTGGTGAAGATGATTACTATAATATGGTGAGATCCCAGTTGAAAAAAGAGTTTTTACGTTTTAAAGAATTTTCAGGGCTAGCTATAAATGGACCAGAAGCTGAAAATGTTGTTTGGGAGTTGAAAAGAGAATTTAATTTAATGGATATATAATAAAGGGGAATAAATATGAATGAAAATGACTTATACCGTATATTAGATGAACTGGATGAACATGAACAACAAATATTTATGAAGATTGTTAAGGCTGAAAAGGAATTATTACATCGTAAATCGCTTCAAGGAACTTCTATTAAAAAGGATATTTACAACTTTATTAAAGAGGGGGTGAAGTAATGCTGGTCCGTAAACTAACACTGAATAACTTCAGGCAGTATTTTGGAAAGCAAGAAATGGAGTTCTCTGTTAACGAAGATAATAATATAACGGTGATTCATGGAGAAAATGGAGCGGGTAAGACAGCTTTGTTAAATGCATTTAACTGGAGTTTATATGGAATAACAGACTTGCCAGACCCGGATAAATTAGTGAACAGCTATGCTGTGGAATCAGCCCCTGATGCTAGAAAAGTTGAAATGTATGTAGAGTTAGAATTTGAATCACGTGAAGTAGAATACATATTAAAGAGGAGTATAGTTGGAACTAAATATGGTTCTGATTTAAGAAACCCTGAAGAACAAATCTTACTTCAGTACTTTAGCGAAGGACAATGGAGAAAGCTAAGTAATCCCACCAATGAAATAAACCGAATATTACCCCAGAATCTCAGAAACTATTTCTTATTTGATGGGGAAAGAATTGATCATTTATCACGTCATGATGATAATGATGAAATTAGGGAAGCCGTAAAGGTAGTCATGGATCTTGAGATTATTGATCGAGGTATTAAGCACACTGAAGATGCAAAAAAAGATTTCCATAAAGAGTGGGCTAATTTTGCAGATGAAGAAACAAAACAACTGTTAGAACAAGAAGGAAGATACAAAGAGGAAAGAGAAGAGTTAATCTTAGAAGAGAGTCAGTTAAAGCAAAATATAGAACATCGCAATAAGCAAATAAAGGATATAGATGATCAACTTGTACTTGTAAAGGGGATAAGTGAAAAACAGCAAGAACGAAAGCAGTTAGAAGAATCATTGAAATCGTCAAAAGCTGAATTAGAAACTGTTCAGACGTCTTTACGAAAAGTAGTAAGTAAGAAAGGTTATTTAGCATCTACCCATATACTTGCTGAAAAGATTAAATCTAAATTCGCTTCTGAGGCAAGTCCTCAACAGGAAACCTTTCCTGGCCTTACATCTGATCTAGTGCAATCCGTACTAGAGAGAGGGACTTGTATTTGTGGGGAAGAAGTTTGTGAGCATCACAAAGAAAATCTTCACAAGTTATTAGATACAGTATCAAGATATAGTCAAGAAGCTACGAGGAGCAATTTAAACACTCAAATGGAAATGGTTTTAGATAATCGAGATCGTTTTATAAACGAAGTGGAAGATAAGCAAAAGTCAGAATACCGGTTAAAAGAGCATATAATTGACCTCCAAAACAAACTTGAGGAAATCAGCTCTGAATTAAGTAACCGTGAATATGAGAATGTTCCTGATTTAGAAAGTAATAGAAGAAAGTTCTTAGAAGATATCACAAATTACCAAAAGAGTATAGGGGTTATTGAACACAGAACAAATGAGTTGGATTTAAAGATCAAGGAAATCTCGGGGCAAATTAGTAAGCAACAGCAAAAACAAGATAAAGCTAATCTGGCCAAGCGACGATTAGATACTTGTGAAAAGCTTACTTCAGTTATGCAAAAAATATATAACCTAAAAGAAGAAGAAGTTAAAACAGACTTACAAGAAAAAATTCAAGAAGTATACGGTAACTTCTTACGTAAAGGATTTAAAATATCACTCACAGATGACTTCAAGTTAGTGGTACAAAATCACTATGGTGAAAAGGTTGCCCTTTCTCAAGGGGAAAGGCAAATAACAAGTTTATCGTTTATAGGCGCTATTGTAGATATAGCAAGAAAGCACTATCAGAAAAAGTCTTCAAATTTAATAAATGAAGGTGGGATCTATCCACTTGTAATGGATTCACCTTTTGGAGCTTTGGATTCTGATCATAGGCATAGGGTCGCCCAAGGAATTCACAAATTATCTGAGCAAATCATAGTAATTGTATCTACCTCCCAGTGGAAAGGCGAAGTAGAAGAGTCTCTAAAGAACCATGTTGGTCATCAATATATCCTGAATTATCATGACCCAAGACAGGATGTTGAAGAGACACATGAATATACGGAAATAAAAAGGTTGTGAGTTAAATGTATAATAGAAGGGTTAGACGTCCAAAGCAACAAGAACATATTTATACAGAATTAACAGATAAAAATGAGTTTGGAATATTTGAAACATATAAAGACTTGTTTATGCTTTCTCTTACAGTAGGGTATTTGGAGGGAGAGCGAATCCCTTTCAAGGAATCCTTGGAGTTAATTAATTGGCAAGTGTTTAGTGAACGAACAGATGAACCCGTGATCAACATGATTGCGTATTTGGAAACAGAAAACCTATCTTTATTATATGATTATACTGAAGAAAAATTTGAAGAAAAGATAACGATTGCTGAAGAATATGCGGCAAGTGGGGCAGAGAAAGTTTATAATATCATCATGGAAGACGAGAAAAATGGTTTAAGAAATGTTATTGATTATATAGAAGAATTTCAGGAGATAACAGATCATTCTGAGTTGGAGAGACGTCGTTTGACACAAGATTTAATTTAATAATTATTCAAAGAGCAAGGTGATCACACCTTGCTCTCTTTTATAATTCATTAAAGATTTCTACTTCACTTAATTCTGTGTAAGGAGAAAAAGAGAAGCGGATCGATTCTCTAACAGCTTTAAGATCTAAACCAGCAGCTTGGAGTACATGTGATGGTTTGGCACTACTACAAGCAGAGCCAGTAGAAGCTGCAATGATGGGAGCCAGCTTTTTTAGCAATACTTCATTGTTAAGTCCAATAAATTGAACATTCACCACACCAGGTAGCTTGTCTTTGGTGTCGGAATTGTAAGCAATATTATCGTGGAATTTGTCATTTAATATTTCTCTTAAGCGAAGTTCTAACTTGTTTAAATGTTTTCTGTTCGTATCTAAATTCTTTTTAGCGATTCGTGCAGCCTCTCCGAAGCCGACAATATTATGGACCGAATAGGTTCCACTTCGTATGCCGTCCTCTTGTCCGCCGCCGTGAAAAAGAGGAGTAAAAGGAATAAGTTTCCCATATTGATCGCTCCTGATTGCTAGAGCTCCGACGCCTTTAGGTCCGTGCATTTTGTGTGCAGAACAAGAAAGGAAGCTAATCCCTTCAAGTTCATCCCAATTAATTTCTACTTTCCCTAAAGCTTGGGTAGCATCTGTATGGAAAAAGACATTATGCTCTTTGCAAATTGATGAGATTGTCTCAATATCATTTAAAGACCCGAGTTCATTATTACCCCACATGATTGAAACCAGAATTGTATCTTCTCTTATTACTTCTTTAAGTTCTTCAGGGTTAACTCTCCCGTATTGGTCTACATCTAAATAAGTTATTTCTAACCCTATTGTTTCTAAATGCTCACATACATCCACAATCGCGCTGTGTTCTGCTTTAGAAGTAATAATGTGCTTACCTTTATGAATGTAATAATCAGCAACGCCTTTGAGAACCATATTGTTGCTCTCGGTTGCACCACTGGTGAAAATGATCTCTTGCTCTTTCGAATTCAATAATTTAGATAAGTGAGTTCTAGATTCTCTTATAGCCTGATCAGCATTTACGGCTAATTGATAATATTTCCCTGAAGGGTTTCCATACTCATTAGAAAGGTAAGTAAGCATTTTATCTTTTACCTCAGGTAGAATAGGGGTAGTTGCACTGTTATCTAAATACAGCATTCTCTTAAGCCTCCTTGAGGTTTTCTTCCGACATCTTAAGAAGATTTCTTAATAATTTATCATAATTCCCTGAGTGCTTATATTCTTCATTTAATAATTTTACACCTCTAGTTAGGTGAGCATTAAATAAATTAGGGAAGTATTCTTCTTCTGTCACCTCGCGATTAGCATGTTGTCGGATAATAGCCTTATAGAAATAATCATTGTCGCCAGTGAGTGTATTTCGATTAAATTCTAATCCATTGCGATCAGACACAACATCTTCCGGATCATCACTATTTAATACAGATAGTGATATTGCGATTCGAGAAAGTAAATTGGGAGTTAGACCGGTGGAATTATGAAGGTTTTTTAAGATTTCTGCTGTTTCGGCAGTTGTTTTTAAACGGAAATTCATATTACTGTTCCACCTTTTCTGTTCGCAAATTGAAGAAATGTTTTTCGATATTTGTTTTACGATTCATGGCATCATAATTTAAAGTATACTCGTTTGCAGTAGTTTCCTGTAAAGAGGTATACAGTTTAGGATCAATCTCTGAATCGGTGGATAAAACAATATTCTGTACACCGAATTTCGGAAGTAACTTAGTGACGATTGAGTGCTTGTGCTCATTATCGAGTCTTCCTAGTAAAGTATCAAGAATTAACGGCAGTTCTTTTTTGGAAGACATAATGGTTCCCCAAATAATAGATAAAGCTAATAATTCTTTTTCACCTGCAGAAAGTATATCTTTATTAATAAACTCATTGTTGTGGTCAAGAATACTTAAACTAAAGTTCTTAGGATCAATAGTAATATGGTTAATAAATTCTTCTTTACGAATTAGATCTTTGAACATCTTAGAAGAGAAATATTCTATATCTTTAATTTTATTTCTAAGTTGTTGTTGTTGAAATTTTTGACTGATTTGAATAATCTTTTGAGATTCTTCAAAAGAGGACTTAGTCTTATGAATTTTGTGAAGTTGTTGCTTCACTTTCTCGTATTTATTGTTTAAATCTTCTACCTCATCACTAACACTTTGGCTTTGATCTTTATAATTTTCTAGCTTGTCTTCCAAGTCGGTAATCATTCGGTTATATTCTTCCATACTTTGAATCATGTCTGAAAATTCAGGTGATTCTTCATTGTCTTTCAGTTTCTTTTTAAGGTCTTGAGTTTTCAGTAATAAGTTTTTATTTTCTTCAATAAGATTAAATATTTCTTGAAGGTTATTCAAACTTGTTTTGGACTTTAGGCCATAAACTTGTTGAGCTTCTGTTTTTGAAGCATTATGAATGATTTTCACATCATTTGTCTTGGCTAAATGTGTAACAAGAGAGTCTTTTAATTGTTCTTCTTGTTTTTGATTTCCAGGTAAACCAAGCTGTTCAATGATTTGGTTCACTGGAAGGTTTTCTATTTTATCTTTCAAGATATTAGAAACATGAAAATCTTCTTCGTTTTTTAACTGTTCTACCAGCTCATATAAACGAGGAAATGCAATGAAAAATGGTAATTCTAAAGCAATAAATTCTTTTAACTTTTCATTAAGGTGTTTCCTTTGACCTTCAATATCATTAATTTCATTCTGTATTCTCGTTCTCTCTTCGTAAGCAATTCCACCATGTAGAGAGAAGTCTTTTTTTACATCTTGGTAGCGTTGCTTATTAGCTTCTAAATCAGCTTCTGTATCTTCTACTAATTTTGATAGCTGCTGAAGCTGTTGAATTTTTTCGTTAAGCTTAGACTCATGTTCTTCCTTCTCATCTTCTAATTCTGTTTGCTCTTTTGATTTAGAACTCTGATTTAAATAGTTTCCTAAATCTTGTTCTAAGTTCTGGAATAGATCCAAGTTAAAGATTTTGGATGACAAGACTTCAAGGTAATGGGAGAGATTATCTTCATCAGTTAAATGAGATATTTCTTCACCATCAAAGAAACATAGTTCAAGTAGGGAAGGGGGAAAGCTAGTTCTTAAGTGCGTAAAGAACTGGTCTTTCTCCACTTCGCTTACTTCAACCCCGTCTTTAATGACAGAAACTTTTTCTTTAATTGAAGATTCTTCAACAATCCACTTACGGATAATTGATGCATGAATTCGAGTAAAGTTTTCAATCATAGAGAAATCGATTCTAATATTAAATTCGTCTTCAAACTCTTTAATTTCACTCCGTTGCCGTTTTAAAGCATTGGAGTTGAGTAAGGAGCTTATTTTTTTTAGATATTCGTTGGACGTGGTCTTAAACCCATAGGCTAATGGGCCATACAATGCTAATCGAACACTATTTAAGAAGGTGGTTTTACCAGACCCGTTTTTACCACCTATAAGAATTGTATTGTTTTCTTTATCTGTGTTGAAGTTGAAAATATTGATTCCTTCATAGGGACCTACGTTATTAAGAGAGATCTTCTTTAAAATCATAAACTACGTTTCCTTTCAATCAACCATTATAGGTGTAAATAGTCTTGTTGTAATGCTGATGATATTTGATCCATTAATCCTCGACGAACTTTAAAGCCTGTATAATCTTTTTCAATTAAAAGAAGCTTCTTAACAAGTTTAAAATCAATTCCCTCTTCCTGGCACATCATTTCTAATTGGTGTAGTTCATCTTGGTCAAAGATTAACCGTTCGTCTTTTTCCCAATTAAGATCTTGTCCAAAAATGTTGTTATATAGAGAAGGAAGGCTGTCTTCAAAGTCGCCATGGTTAAACCAAATCTTTCGAATCTCTTTTAATTCTTCATCTTTTATAAGATCATATTCTTCGTCGAATGGGTGGGTTAAATCCCGTTGAACCTGTAGGAGATACTCCAGTATTTCTTTACGTGCTTCCAGAGTAAACGGTCCTAAACCAAGTCTGCATAAATTGCCTTTTTCATCTCTAATTAAAACCATTGGATCATCAGAAGAAGAAAGGTCAATGTTGTGTTTGTCGAGGTAACCTTTTAGTTCATGCTTTTCTATTTGATCAAATTTATCTAATGGAATTAAGTCTTTCTTTCGACTTCCCTTTTTAGGGATAATGACATATTCTGTTCCATCAATTTCTTTAATTTGCATTGGTCTAAAGTATACCTGACCATCCATGCGATACTTCATTCTTCTTGTACGATCATCTCTTATAGAAGCTAACCAGTTTCTGAAGTCGAGAAGGGGTTTCATCCAGTCATGTCCGCTGTTAATAAATCCGCTTAAAGCTTTATCTTCATTAACTACTGTGCATACCCAACAACCAAACCTGGAGTTACCACAGGAACCTGCAGACTCTTTTACAGTCTTATCTACAACTAATGGGCACTCACCACTACCTGACTCTTTATATAAGCGGTGTAGTTCGTAGTTATCGTCTCCCCATGGAGATTCGAAGTTTAGAAGATAGTTCCATACTTCATCTAAGTCAAATTTGCGAATAGGAGCATAGACATAAGCATTAGATAGAGTGGAGTGTCTCATCAGTACTTTACCCTCAACAGAGTGCGATTTAATAACATTAGCTCGAGTTGCGCTTTCCGTTTCGCGAACACCTAATACCATTATGACCTCGCCGAAAGAATCAACTTTATCTTTAATAAATTGGTTTGCTGGATCGATTTTGAGACGATCCGTACACCATCTGAATTGCTGGTTTGGAGAAGGATAACCTTTCCCAATAATATTCACCCAGAAAGATTGTTCTACCATAGGCTTTACCTTGTGCGTTTCAATTGGTAAATTAAGTTCTACGGCCTTTTCTTCAATTCGGCGTAGTGTTGTATTAATCGATTGTATAATCAGCGGTGTTTCGACTAGAGTGTCAGACGATATTACATAGATTTTTTTAGTTAATTGGTCGGCTGGCATTTCGCTCAACGCTTCAAATACTAATTGCACAACTACAGTGGAATCTTTACCTCCACTATATCCGATAACCCAAGGTCGGTCGTCGGCTAAATAAGTTTTTTTCACTTCTTCTTTAGCTTGGTCAATAAGAGTTGTTTTTTCATTAAATGCTTGTGAAATAATCCCGGTCATTTTGATGTTCCTTTCTTAAACTGCTCTTCTATAACTCTTTCATTTTCTGAAAGTGGAAGATCTAATAAATTCTTAATTTGTATTGCTGTTAGTTTAATGGTGTGGCCCGTTTTTTGTACGCGACCATTGTTTATGGCTCTGCCTCCCCAATAATCAGAGTTAGTCCTAGACCAGTCAATTGTTTTCAATGCAGAGATATAATCCTTCCACTTATTATGATAATTAGCTCTGAGTTCTTTACCAACAAGGCCAATCGCTTCAAGAAAAACGCCATGACCTACGACATAATTAATTCGCAACTCCTTTGGGGTAAGGTGTCGTTCCATAACTTGTTCCCATTCTAAAATAGAAGAAGTAAGGGTTTCCCAAAATTCAATAAGGAAGCGCTCATCTTCATCGGAAATAGGGTCACCTTTTGAGATTCCTAGCAATTTTAGGTTAGTATTGAACACATGGTTGAGCGAAAGGATTTTGGGAGAATTCTTTGAAAGAGACACCTTTTCTCGATCTGTATATCTTTTTAAGAAAGGGTTCGTTTCAATAATCGTTCTCGTAGCAATTGCCAACTTATCGCGATGGTCATACAATATACCTATAGAAGAGGTAGTATTTACAGCATGCCTGTTAAGATCAGAGAAAATTTGTTGAGATCGTTTTAAACCTGAATCCACAAAAAATACGACGGAAATCGTTTCGCTACCCAATTCGGGGTTGAGCTTTAAGGCTTCTTCAATAGCAGCTCTTCGATGTTGTCCGTCGTTAATCAAAAACCTGGCATCTAACGAAATCGTTAGCATTCCCATATCGCTAAAAGCGGGTTGTTCTGAGACTGAGTTGAACTCTACGTCTCCATCAATTGATGCAGTTAGGGACGAGAAAACATAGTCTTCTTTATTATCAACTATGTAGTTTGTCATTTCAGGAATTCTATTTTTATTTATAATTCTTTGAGCTCTGTAGTCTGGCGGAACTTCTTCTTCATCAAACAAGAAGATTTTAGGGATTACACGCAATGGACACATTGCAATGTAATATTCCTGTCCTGCTTGGACACCTTTAATGGCAGGGAAATTATAACTGAAACCAAAGTCCATGTAAATCCTCCTGATTACGTACGTAATATTATAGTTTTATTATAAACCTAAACTATTAAACTCTCAATGATTAAAACTGGAATTTAGCAGAAATTGTCGGTAATTGTATTTGTTATTTTATGTTAAAATTGTATTAAATTTAAATGAAGTGTTCGGAGGTAGAAAGTAATGTCGGAGAAACATTTTTGTTCTTTCCTAGAAGAATATAGTGAATCACTTTACAATCTCGCTCAAAAAGTAGATGAGCTTGTTTATGTAGATGCTACATCTTCTATTATTCAAGGAAGAAAATTTGCAGAGAATCTTCTAAAAGAAATATATCGAGAAGAGAAAGATGTGAAGGATGAACGTTTCTTCCCAAAACTATATGATATGTTACATGAATTATATAGGGAAGGTATATTCGATAAGAAGCTACAAGAGGAAATTGATTTTCTGCGTCTTAATGGAAATAAAGCAGTACACGATGAGAAAGAGCACTCACAAATCGTTGCATTAAAAGTTCACAAGAAGGTGTTCAAGCTTGCAGGCTGGTATACAGAAGTATACGGTTCTCCTAATTTTGAAACACCGAATTATGTGGAACCCAAAGCTACTCCAAATGTAAATGAAGACTACATCCAAGAGCTTATTCGCCAACATATTAGCCAATACACAGCTCCAAGTGTCGATCAAGGGACTGAGGTAGAGGAGAAGAACGATGGATATCAAATAGCCGAAGATTTAGGCGAAGATCAAAGCTATTTGGTTCGAGAACTAAATAGATTAAAAGCTTCATCTCAAGAAGCTCTAGAAAATGTGGGGAACTTTTCTGAGTTTAAGAATTACCTTCACGTAGAACGTAAAATACAAAAGAACTTAGAAGCTGAGTTAGAAAAGGCTTTAGAACAAGACAAAAAATTAATCCTCCTATCAGGTAGTGTGGGAGACGGGAAATCGCATTTATTATCTTATATCTCAGAAAATATACCGGAGAAAATCCGCGACTTTACTATAATTAATGATGCTACTGAGAGTAATTCTCCAGATAAGAATAGTATGGATACATTACGTGAAAAGTTGGAGGGATTTAGTGACCAGCGTTTAACAGATGGAAAAGAGAAAGTCATTCTTGCTATTAATTTAGGTGTATTGAATAATTTTGTTTCTTATGATCACACGAACTTGACCTTTAACAAGTTAGAAAAATTCGTGGAAAATAGTGGTCTATTTAGCGAAGAAATTACAGAAGTGTTTGACCGAGATGAGTTTTCAATCATTAATTTCTCTGATTATCAGCCATTCCAGCTAAAGGCTAATAGGGTGTTCTCTAAATATTTCGACGATATCTTTCATAAAGTAACCGAAAGTAATTCTAATAATCCTTTTTACCAAGCTTATCAGAAGGATTTACAACGAAATTTTTATACGGCTGTTCATTTAAATTACGAACTGCTATCAGATGGTAATACTAAAAATATATTAAATAGAATAATATGTCATTTAATTCTAGAAGATAAAATCGTAATCTCAACCCGTACGTTCTTAAACTTTTTAGCCGACTTACTAATTCCATCTGAGGTTAATTTGAGTGATCTACGCATCGAAAACATGACAGAGTTTGAAAGAATTGAACACTCTTTGCCAGCGCTATTGTTTGACCGACAGGGTAGAAGTGACTTAATAGATAGTATCCAAAAATATGATCCTATTCATAATAGATCAAAAACATTAGATGAGATTATTAATAGTCTATATAGTACACAAGATTTTAACAAGGTAATGGGCGATTACATTAAAGATGACGCCTACAAAAAAATATTCGAGCCTTTTATTAGTCTCTTGCAGAGTAAGGAGAATAATTTAGAGGATGAATCATTCCAATCCCTTACTAAGATCTTTATACGTGCTGCTTACTTTACAGATAGTCACCTTCAAGAGGAACTAGAAGAGAACTCTATGAAACAATACATACGTTTCTTGTATGGATATAACAGAGGTGAAGAGAATACGATTATAGACATTTATGAGAGTGTCAGAAAAGCGATTTTCGCTTGGAAAGGTTCACCCAAGAAAGGGTACGTTTATATTAATAATATGGCGGAATCTTATCGAGTTGCTCAGAAAGTGGATTTCAATCCTTTCCCTAATCCGAAAGTTAATTTGAAAGAGGTTTTTGAGTCATTTACCACAACAATGGAGCTAACTTTCGTAGACCAATCTAATACAAAAAGGATTAGTTTAGAGATTGACTATCCTTTATATGAATTGCTTTATAAAGTGTCTAGTGGTTATAGGCCTAATAAAAAAGATTATGAAGATGGATTAGCCTTTACAACATTTATGGATCAGCTAATATCGATGTCTAATAACTCTGATCTTCTCATTCATTTTCATGAAGATGAAGAGTTATTTAGTCTAGAAAAAAATTTCATGAGAGCATTTGCGTTTGAGAAGGTGGAAAATTAAAATGAGCGGATATTTTAACTTCGAAGCTATAGATAATAGCCTAAGCAAAAAGAAAACTGAAAAGGGGATCAGTTCACACGATATAGGAGAGGTGAAATTCTCATTTCCGTTTACTTCACACACGACTAAGGTATTTAGCGAGGGGATCAATGAAGTTATTGGTGAATTAGTAAGATTGACGAACAATTTAGATGATCCAGAAATCACCTATGATGGGGACTATACTTATTCTGATTATCCATTAATCAATAATGTCATTGAAAATGTTAAATTTCCAGGTGATCAGCATCAAGAAAAACTTTCTAAATTTCTTGAGGAGTATCTATTTAAAGGAAGTCAAGAATTAAAGCCTCTTCACCTTTATTTATTTAACTATATAGAAGTAAATAAGGACAAGAATGAAAAGATGAAATATGCAAGGTTTATCTATGATTTTTTATTCTATCCTAATCCTGAAATTTCCTCCATCTTTTCGTCGAAAGATACTGATAATTTATTGACTGAACTAATTATTTCATCCTTAAAAGATTTAGAGACCAGAAAGAAAAGTAAGCAGACAGACGGAACAAAATACTCCAATACATTACCGTTATTATCTGAACTATTTGTAGAGGATTTTATGTATTTGAGTAAGCATAAGGATTACTTTATTAATCATTTCTTTAACATGATCCACTTTTATATTTTCCAATATTTATTACAGTTTCTTAAAAAGGCACAAAAATTTGGAGAAGAGCAAGATCTAAATTATATGGAGCCTTTCCACTTTACTTTCGATTGGGAGACCGGAGTAGGTGGTTATAGAGATGCCGTAGAAGATTATAAGTTTATTAAAAATAATGCTAATAATTTATTTGTGCACGTACATTGCATGTCTCATATTAGTCATAATGAGGCTTTCTATAACGCAGGTCATGAACTTAAAAATTATACTAGAGTCATAAATGAACTGTCGCACTTATCTACTGAAGAGCGGCTAATCGAAAAAGAAAAATTTTATAATTGGGTTAAAAAGTACTCTGAATTAATTCAAGAAGACTTACCTGAAAGCTTTAATGAAAACATGGAATTCACAGAGATGTTCAAAGTTTTATTCAATCAGCTTCAAAAAGGTATGAGTATGGGAGTGCGAAAAAAATACGGAAGCAATATTGATAGCATTGGAAAGGAACGTTTCCTCAAAGCTAGAGGTAAACATGGTTTTATATTGTCGTTAAGACAGGAAGACTTCTTAATGCTTAGTGCTGTTGCTGTTAAAGATAAGAAAATACCTCTAAAAGAATTTTTCAATCAACTTGAAGTTAGAGGCGTTGTCTTTGACCAATATTCAAAAAAAGAAGCAGTTAAACTGCTAGACCAACAGAATTATATAGAAAAGAAGAGTGATAGTGGTGATGCCCAATATGTCAAACCAATTCTTTAATTTTGTAACTACAATCATATATGAGTATTTCTCTAAAAATTTACCTACATCTGGCGACCGTTACTATTTAATACTCAATAACTATGAAGATGTTAAAGCATTTAAAGATGCTTTAGAGCAATCTATTGCAACTGAGGCCTTTCACTACCCCTTAGAAAATAGAGAGGTCTATACAACAAAGCAAATTGAGTATTCTGAAGGAGCCGACCTAGTAATTGCAAATACTAGCTCACAGATAACGAATGATTTCCTCGTTACTCTAAGAAATAGGGTAGGGGACCAGGTTAATGAATGGAAAGGAAAAGCTCTATTAAGCGTAATAACTGATGATTTAGATTCAATCAGCGGAGGGAGTATTTCTCTTCAAAGTGAAGGTATGCCTCTTCATCCGAAAGAGTTGTCTCAAAATATTAAGCATAAAATTCAGGAAGAGGTTCCAGACTCAACTGATCGTATTGTTTTGAATAACTACTTAAATCAGATTGATGAAGATCGAATGTTACAGTTCACTACTTTTTATGATTATAAAGAAGTTATTGAAATTGTGAACGCTGGGCGCCTTTCTACAACCGATTACAAGAACCTTGGTATGTTTAAGGATGAAGAACTAGGTAACTCCAAAGGGTCTAATCTAGAAGATCGCTTAAAGAAAAACAAAGAGCTTTATTCTAAGTTAGAGAAATTAAATGAATTAAATCAAGATGATGTAGAATATGAACGACTATTTATCGAGAAAGATATCCCTAAATTCAAGAAGGATGACTGGAGAGAACTAGACTTCTCCACAGTTTATCATTCAAATAAGAAGCGTATGGAAACGACTAAGGGAACCAAGGTGACTTTTGATAAAGTAAAAGTACCAACAAATGTGCGCTGTAATTATATTGTTCGGCCGCTATCTGAAAAAGGTGCCGGTAAACGTAAATTTCAGCTATTAATCTATACAGATGAACCTCAAGAAGTGAATTTCTCATTAAACATAGACGTTAAAAATAGTGAAAAAGAGGGTCTGCAACAGGAATTTCTAAAGCAGCATAGTAAAGAATCAACTGTTAAAGTGAGAAAACGTGCCCTAGACGTCACAATTCCTACTAATGAGAATCAACCTGTATTTGAAAGGTTAGTTTATAAGCATGAAGGAAAGGCATCATTAGGGGCGGAGTTTATGATTTGTGTTCTACCTTTTAATGAACAAATCTTTCAAGACTACCATTCTTCATTTGAGGTGAATTTTAAAGAGAAATTATTAAAAGTTCCTTTTGATAGCAATGAGGTGAAAATTGGTTATAATCCTGTGCAAGTTCACTCACTATCAGACAACCAGTCCACAATAGAATTGGTCGATCATGAAGGTGCTGTTTTTGAAGTACCCGACGACATGTTAGATCGAGAAGAACGGTTAACCTTTAATGTGAAATATCAGAGTTGGAATATGGAAATAGAACTGGCTGGCGAAAAGCCAGAAACACTGCCGATTAGTGCTGATAAATTAGCTAAGTTAAAAAGGGAAACTCAAGCTACGTTTGCACTAAAAGGAAATAAAGTCAGCAGCAATCAAACACCAGACTATTATGTCTACAATGAATACAAGGACTACCTTAACGTTGAAGAAGAATGGCTAGAAGACATAGCCTACGCGGGGACAGAAAGCGGAGGGCAGTTTATTCCAAATGATGAAATAAAGTTATCTCCGGAATTAAAAAATGCCTATAATCGCTTTGTTAACAGCTTTACAAAGCAGCCCCCTTCCCTTGTTTATTGGACTGATACGATTAAAGAGCGAGCTCAAGAGTATGTAACAGAATTTATTGAAGCAATTAAAGGGTTTGATCAAGAATCAATCGAAGGCAATAAACGTAAAAGCTTATTTAAATTGGGTACGATTTTTAATGAGAATGGCAACCAGATTAAGCTAACCCCTTTTCACCCTTTAAATGTGGCATTTGAATTAAGGCGACTTCAAGAATTGAGTACCGAAGAAATTGATATAGGAATTCTTGACCGATTAAAGCCAGATGGTTTGTTGCCTTATATATATGGGGATCATGACTCGGCAGTGTTTAATCCTTCATCTCAACAGAATATACCTGGATGGATTGTTTATGAGAAAGTAAATTCAGCAAACGTAATTGACGCTGACTTATATTTAGACAAAGTAGTAAAAGATAAGCTTCAACAATTTGAAGACCACTTTTCTTACTTGTTCTTAAATCAATCTGTCGCACCGATTAAAGTGAATTTAATTAATATATTAAATGACTATCAAGCAATTAGAGGTTTAGTTAAATGGTATCTTGATAAGAAAAATAAACAAAAAATAAGAAAGATGCCTCCAATTATTGTAAACGTATACCGTGAAGAAAGCGGAAAAAGCTTTTGTGAAACCTTTACGGAAGTGAGTAAAGTAGAGGAATTTGAGCGTGTTTTTGACGTTAAATTGAAAACTCAGGATCAGTCGTCTGAAGATCTTTTAGAAGAACTACACAATAATATGCGATTTTATGTTGTCAATGGTTCTAGTAAAACGTTTGAGTATGCCCATATTTCTTTCTATAAGATGGAAGCTCAGAAGCAGTTTGCGTCTCAGCCTATGGAACAGTTAGAGTCTGGTGTATCGATGAATGGGCTTTACACGACAGTACCTTCCAAAAAGTTTGAAGAAGACTATAGAAGTGGCTTTGGCGTGAAAGATTACAGCATTGAAGACAACGACTTATTGTTGAATTGTGCTTACTACACTAATGAACTAGCTGCTAATATGGTCAACCAGGCAAGTGATACGTATAACAAGGGCAGGGGGCTTGTTGCCCGTACTACTTTAGATGACTTAAATGTGATCTATAGCATACTACAATCCTCCAATTGGGTTACATTCGTAGATCCTGGTGTAGAACTAGATTTCTTTGAACGAACGATAGAAGGGTTATTAGTTATTCATTATAATGATCAATATTCTTCATCTAGCAGATATGATGCGATTACAGTTACGAGCAGTTCTAATCAGTATTTTGATGTAATCAAGGAATTCTTTGAGTCTCTTCACATCCCAACAGATGATAAGCCTGAAGCAGTTGAGAGAACAATCTCAGCGTTTAATACGATTAATGGAGAATGGCTACTCAAGATCATAGGAAATAGAGGGTATTACACCGAAGAAAAGTTAAGTATTATAGCGGCAATTAAAACAGCCCTAGCTTACTTTGACCATAAGAATATACTTTGGGTTCCAATATCTCTTGAAGAAGTCCTTCGAGTGGCTGGGGCAGTGAGCTTAAATAAAACCGGTGGGATCTTCACGGCTAAGAACCTCGGGGCTTCGGGAAAACACAGTGACGATGTTCTCTTAATTGGAATTGAGGAGCTAGATGGTGACTTGAAAGTGCACCTTTATCCTATAGAAGTGAAAATCGGTCATAATAATGAAAGTGTTATTAATAAAGCTAGAGAACAAATTACGAAAACAAGTCATCTATTAGAAGAAAAAACTGTAAGTAACGAAGGTTCATTTATGAAATCCTTTTACCAGAATTTCTTCATACAGTTATTTACTTCTAATGCCAAACGTATGACTCAAACCCAATTCTTCTCCAGTAAAGACTATCAACTATCTAATAATTTGAATGAGAAGCTTAAAAAGGGAGAATATGAGTTTGTTAGTAACTTAAGACCCTATGCTGGTAAGGGAGCGATTGTCTCCTATAAGAGGGGAATTTACGTTCGCACAAATGAGATTGGAGAAGAAACTCTCCTCATTGAATTGTCTAAAGAAGACGATTTAATGCGCTGTTTGACAGATGAAGTTGAAGAACTACAAAACTGGTTAACCAGTGAATCGGCTGACTTTATTAAAGAGAACATCTTTAAGTATGCTTATTCCCACAACAAAGAGTTGGAGAAACCAGATGTTAAAGGGCAGATTTATAAGATATTGAATGATTGATTTTTAAGCCACTAGTCTAGCTAGTGGCTTAAATTTTTTGGGGAAATACATTTATGGTATTCTGGCAATATATACAAGTGACTATAATAGTAGTTTAAAAGGAGTGGATCTGATGGACGTTAACATAAACGATATAAACGAGGGTCATATCGGAGCCTTGCTTGCTAAGATTACAAATGAGTATTTATTAGAAAAACAGTCTCCTTTTAAAGAAAATCAATTAGGTCAATTTGTAAGAGCTCAAGCCCCAAGAATTCTTAAATCTCTACACTTCATAGATGAATCATTCATAGTAAAAGGGTCAGTAGGCCAAGGAAACTGGGCTCAAGTCCCGTGGATCGCAATTCTACATACTCAAGTAACTACAAGCACACAGAGAGGCTATTACTTGGGATACTTGTTTAGTGAAGATATGAAAAGGGTATACCTTACGTTTGCTCAAGGTATTACAGAAACGTCGAAAGAAGAAATGGAAAGAATTAAGCACGGGATCCGAGATATTACTGTCGTGGAGGACTATAATACATCTTCACCTATTCAAAAGGCTAGCGATATTGATTTGGGACAAAGTTCTAAAGGAAAAGGATACCAGGAATCCACAGCCCTTTATATTAAATACGATCGTGATCATCTTCCAGATGAAGAGGCATTAGAGGAAGATCTCCGTGCGATGGTTGAGATTTACAAACGTTTCATATCTATAAATCAACTAGGTGTTCAAGAAGACCCATCAGAAGAATTGGATGAGTGGTCAAATGAGAAAATCGTAGAGCATATTCATTCTTATATTCAGGGGAAGGGCTTCTTTTACAAATTAGATGATATCAAGAACTTATTTCTTTCACTCAGAACAAAGCCGTTTGTAATCTTATCCGGAATTTCAGGTACCGGAAAGACCAAAATTATGGAGTTGTTTGCAGAGAGTGTGGAGGCAACAGATGAAAACGGTCGATTTCGATTAGTACCCGTTCGTCCTGATTGGAGTGATGGATCTGATTTACTTGGCTACACAGATATTAAGGGGGAATTTCAAAAAGGCCCACTATTAAACGTAATAGAAGAGGCAAGTCAAGATCCAAGCCAACCATATTTTGTCGTATTAGATGAAATGAACTTAGCCAGAGTGGAGTATTACTTTAGTGATTTCCTAAGTGTCATTGAAAGTCGCAAATGGCATGACAGGGAGGTGGTGTCTGCTTCCATTATGGATGAAACCCAAATTGGCAGAAAGGTGACAATTCCTTCAAACTTGTACATCGTAGGTACGGTCAATATGGATGAAACGACCCATCCATTTAGTAAGAAGGTTTTAGATCGAGCTAATACAATTGAGTGCAATGATGTTCATCTTGATTGGTTCTCCTTTTTAGAAGAAGAGGTAAGCCACCAACCTCTCGCGTTACCGAATCATCGACTTACTTCAAAGTATTTGCGACTAAAAGACGCTTATTCTACGCATAAAGACCTCATCCAAAACGTTACAACTGAACTAGTTAAACTAAACCAATTTCTTGAGCCGATTCAAGCACACGTGGGGTACCGTGTAAGGGATGAGATTTGCTTTTATGTCATTTATAGTCGTTCGCTGTTTTCGCTTGAGGAAGCGTTAGATTATCAATTCTATCAAAAAATCTTGCCAAGACTTACAGCAAGTCATGGACAATCGTTTCAAGTATTGAAGAATCTGTTTACTTACTTTACGAATCAGCAATATAATGAGGACCTTACAACTGAACGAGTTCATGAAATGATCAAAACAGCACGTTTTCCTCGTAGTGCGGAAAAAGTTCATGACATGCTTGTAAGAGGTGATCTAGATGGATTCACATCTTTCTGGAGCAGTTAATGAGGAAGTAGAGCTAGTTGAAATGGAGACGGAAGCATTTTCCCTCTATATTAAAGGGAAGCCGTATCATCACCGTTATGAAAGTTTAAAGCATTATCAAAAGGTACAATCCGGTGAGAATATGCATTTTTCTTATGAGGGAGAAGCTATAGATTCTGTCCGATTGTTTGATGTCCAAACTGAAGAATTGATTGATTCTACAAATGTTTCGCCTCTGTTTTTCGAAAATGGGACCTATCAGATCGTAGTTACTCCGAAGAACGGAAATGAACTCCAATTCCATCATGAGCACCCATCTTTAAGGAAAGCTATAAGTCGTGTAGGGAAGCCACCTTTTGAATTGTTAATGGGCAATTTAACGTTCACTAATGAAGTTGGATATACAACCTTTACTATTGGAACGAAAGAAAAGAAGTTATTAGAGGTAACCCTTGAAATCTTTCCTTCGAAATTATCCTATAAAGAAGACTATCAGAAATTACTCGAAGAAGTGAACGAGGAAGTTTACAATCTGGCGTATCATTTTGTGAAGAAAACGTATCTAGGTGCTACAACGTCCTTAACTGTAGAGTCATCTTGGAGTGAGTTTTATCGGCTGCTAATGCAGTATTATAAGCAGTTTACGAAAGCAATTGCTCAAATAGAAAAACAGCCTCATCATCAATTGGTAAAGGAACATGCCTTAGTTAGAGGAGACCAATTAAAGAAACAAGATTCTAAAGGTCGTAAATTTCTTCGTAAACGCCCAGAGCTTTTTGTTGAGACTCAAAATGGTATACCTTTTAGTGAGAAGAAGGTCATGCCAGCAAAGGGTCTAAACGTCCAGAAGCGACTATCCTTTGATACACTTGAGAATCAATTTGTGAAATGGATGATGACTCGCATCATTCATAAGGTTGAATCATTAAATGAGACGCTAAGGAAACAGGCATCGATCTACCAGACATCAGATCATGAAGATAAATTGGATGAAATAGAAGCGATGGAAGCCTATCTAAAGAAGAAAATCCGGTCCTCTTTTTGGAGGGAAATTAGTTCACTAGATCGTTCCGTTATGAGTCTAGTGCTTCAAATGGCTCCTGGGTATCGAGAAGCTTATCAAACCTACCTCATATTATCTCGTGGACTTATTTTACATGGTGAGTTAGCAAGAATGTCTGTTAAAGATGTGGCTACGTTGTATGAATACTGGACATTCCTCAAATTAGGGCAGATTCTCGGTTCTAAATATGAAATGATTAGCCAGGATATTATTAAAGTAAATCGCGAAGGTCTTTTTGTCACGTTAAATCAGTCAGCTTCAGCAAAGCGAGTCTTCCGTCATCCTCATACTAATGAGAGGATTACCCTCTATTTCCAGAAGCACTCAGGGAGAGTGCCAACAGTAAAGCAAAAGCCAGATTGCATGTTGAGCATTGAAAAGTCGGGTAAAGATCGAACGTATGAATATGTGTTTGATGCTAAATATCGGGTCGACTTTGCGGTAGAAGGAAGTTATTATCAACGTGCTTATCATACTCCTGGTCCTTTAGAAGAGGATATCAATACCATGCACCGTTACCGTGATTCTCTAGTGGAAGGAAAAGAGGGGATGTATGAGAGATATACGTTTGGGGCCTATGTTTTATTTCCTTGGGACGAAGAACATGAATATGAGAAGCACCAGTTTTATAAGAGTATCCAGAAGGTTAATATCGGTGGATTTCCTTTCTTGCCCAATTCGATTCTCCTGGTCGAGCGTTTCCTTGCTCGGTTGATAGAAGCTTCCCCGCAACAAATCCAGCAAGAAGGAATCTTACCTAAAGGTACACTAGAAGAGTGGGAATCTGACCTGGTAGAACGGGTGTGTATCATTAAAGTTGCTTCTCAGGAAGAGTTTGTCCGAGTGATACAGCAGGGAAGGTTGAAGGTTGCTGCGGATTGGTTAAATCAAGATTGGCATAAATCTAGTTATGTAGGTCTGTATAAGCCCCGTAATGTGTTTGGCGATCAAGGCGGAGTAAGTCACTACGCTAAAGTTGGAAGTGTTGATGTGGAGGGCTCGTATATTACGTTCACCCTACAAACGTGGCAGTCCACAAGGCAACTCATTAAGCCTGTTGGTTACGGCATTCGTACGTCTGCTATGACAGACCTTGAGAGCCTGAAGCAGGCTGACGAGTTGCCCCAACTCTTTATGAAATCAAATGATGAAAGACATTTATGGAACTTGATGCGACGATTTACAAAGCAAATCAGAGTATCGTTAGACCAAGAGGATGTTGGAGAGGCCGAGCGCATATCAACATTTCAGAGTCAAGATGGAAAGTTAACCTTTGAGATTGATGAGGACTCTGTCTATATCCGTTCAGCCTCTAACCAAGTAAATATTTCTAAAACAGATTGCGTCTACTATCCAAATAAGGTGTTCCGACAAATTGTAAATATTTTATAGAAGTTATTGGTCATATTCGAAATAAACTTGATTTCCTCCCCTAACCCCCATTACAATATTATGTTGTAATAAATGTGTTAGATGACGCAGGTACAGTCTGCATCACAGGCGCCTTATTACTATATCTGGGAAATATAGCGAAAAGGTGGAATTAAGAATGGAAAACCAAGATTACCGTGTACTACTGTATTACCAGTACGTCACAATCGAAGATCCAGAGCAGTTTGCAAAGGATCACTTAAAGTTCTGTAACGAGCTAGGATTAAAAGGTCGTATTCTCGTAGCAGAAGAAGGGATTAATGGTACCGTTTCTGGAACGGTTGAGGCGACTCAAGCGTATATGGATGCGATGCATGCGGATGAGCGTTTTGCGGAGATGCCATTTAAGGTAGACGCAGCAGACGATCATGCATTTCAGAAGATGCATGTGCGCCATCGTCCGGAGCTTGTGACGCTTCGTTTAGAAGATAACCATAACCCAAATGACATTACAGGCGAGCACTTAGAGCCGAAAGACTGGATGGAACAAATGCAGCGTGAGGACACAATCGTTCTTGACGCGCGCAATGATTATGAATATGACCTCGGACACTTCCGCGGAGCGGTTCGTCCAGATGTTGAGACGTTCAAGGACCTGCCGGATTGGGTTCGAGATAACCAAGAAATGTTTGAAGGCAAGAAAGTCATGATGTACTGCACAGGCGGAATCCGCTGTGAGAAGTTCTCTGGCTGGATGATGAAAGAAGGATTTGAAGTAGCACAGCTGAAAGGCGGTATTGCTACCTACGGAAAAGATCCTGAAGTAAAAGGTCAGCTATGGGATGGTCAAATGTTTGTCTTTGACGATCGTCTGACGGTACCGGTTAACCAGGTCGAGCATACCATCGTCGGTGAGGATTACTTCACAGGCGAACCAGCTGAACACTTTGCGAACTGTGGCAACCCTGATTGTGACCGTCGTATGATTATGACGGAAGAGAATGAGCACAAGTATATGCGCAGCTGTAGTCATGAGTGTCGTACTCATCCGCGTAACCGTTATGTGGAAGAGCATGGGCTTAGTGAGGAAGATGTGAAAGCTCGCTTAAAGCAAATAGAAGAAGAGGCTAGTGCCGAAAAGGCCTAAACGAATAAACCCTAGAGAAAGATTTCTCTAGGGTTTATTTATATAGTAGGCGAGTAACTTCTATATGTTCAATATAATAGTAGTGTAATATTCAATTATATTGCCTTTTTACAAGAATCATCCGTTCCATGTAACTTCGTCTGTTTCAGGTTGCTCCAAATAATAACCGACCGTATCATGCTCTTCGTTACCTTCAATATAAGAAGGGCAAGAAAACCAAACGAGCTTTTCATCGATTATGTCATCGAAATGTTTCAGTACAGGTTGGAGTGTCTGATTGCATTCTCCACATTGACCTGGGTCGAAGCCGTTCGGTAGCTCATTAATGGCTTGCTTTAAACAATCCTTACAAATTTCTTTTGCTTCGGATAGCACACCAAATTCATCGAATAAGATCAAGTCTTGTTCACTTATTTCTTTTTTACAATCTTGGCAATAGGATAGATTTTTCATCATGATGTCTCCTTTATGTATGGGGAATGAAATATTTAATATAGAGTACTTTTATATTTACACATCCAATTGATTACATCAACAGTTGAAGTCTATTTTAATTGTCCACGATAAATCAACTGCTCTAAAACCGAATAGACTAAACCACACAAAAAGAAAATAATATAAAACGTCCCAATATTAAGGTCATATTCATCTATAAAATCCCTATAACCATACAAATGGTTAAAAAACCAATGAGCCATACCCAAGGACAATACCAGAAACAACACTATCTTCATAACAAACAATTCCAAGTATCGATTAACCAAGAACCCAACTAAGCAGAATACAAAATATGCAATGAACCAATAGAGAGCAAAGAAAAGAATCAACCCAAAGTCGTCCGTTAATCCAACGTACTCTGACGTCGTAATTTTTGTCCCTTCTACTATTTCTACCACCATTGTGCCTAGTGAAAAGATGACTATAAAAGAAAGAAGCGTCAAACCAAGATATTTTTCGTTCAATTACAATCCACCTTTCTAAGAGGGGGAGGGGGATACGTGTGTCACCCGCCCCTTGGTATTGTCTATTTAGAACTAAAATGCTTCTCAATCGTCTTTCTCATATCCTCGTAGTTTTCTTCGAATGTTGGCATCATGAATTTTTGGTTCGCTCCTGATGTGTGCGGGAAGTGCCTTAGAATCGATTGGTTCTTGATGTATCCGTTATCGGCGAGGTATGTTACGGCTTTATTGGCTGGCTTTCCTAACGGGATGATTAAAGGATTGTCCATTTCATTAATTTCCTTTGGCAGATGGTTGATTACCTCTTCATAAAGAAACGGATTCTTGATCACGTCTGATTGACTGCTGAAGTTAGTCCAGTCTCCCTTGCGCCAATAGAAAACGGGATAAGGTAGGGCGGAGGTGGTGTGAACCAGGTCACTGTGTTCATCGAACAACTGATTGGTCGTGTCTAACCCTAGTTTAGTATGTAGGTGAAGTTGATCCAGAAGTCGTACTAGGTTTTTCCTCATCGGACCTTGGAAACTGGATTGGTTTTTGACTTCTTGTAGAATTTCTTCATCCGTGGCTTCTTTACCTTTAAAGCATTGAACGGTTTCAAATGTTTTTTGCATTTGGGAGAAACCAGGGGTTATGCCAACAATCACAACTTTAGCGTTCTTGTTGAGGTGTTCAAACGGAGCGTAATAGACTCTAATCTTTTGGTTCTCACTTTCTTTAAGGAAGAATGGATCAGAATGCAAGAGTTGTTCCTTTGTTAATGGCGTAGACTGTGATTGTAGGATGTCTTTATATAGGTTGAATTTTGAATACGAGACGATCGACATAGTTGTAGGCTCCAATCTTTTCTAAATATTAGTTCATTTTACCTTATTTCTATAAAACTTCAACAGTGGTCTTCTCGTGATTCTGAGGAACCTGTCCTTTACTTCCGAGACTTGACCCATTCGGGTTATAGCCCACTTTGATTGGGGAATCTTTACTCCAACGGGTTTAACACTTCCAAGGAGAGGAGGGATTGGATGATTGAAGCGAGTACGAAGGAATTCTGGCGTAATACACTTGCGTTAAGTATCGGCTCTTTGTTCGTTTTTGCGAATGTTTATTTCACACAGCCGATCTTACCCGTTCTGTCAGACGAGTTTGGCGTATCTCCTCTGACTGCGAGTATGTCTTTATCACTTGTCATTCTGGCCATCGGGGTGTCCCTGATTTTCTACGGGCCAGCTTCTGATAGCCTTGGGCGAAGGGGGGTTATGATTGTGGCAATGGGGCTTGGTACGGTTGCGACGATCCTTGCTTCGTTCTCAACTACGTTCAGCTTCTTCCTAACTATGCGTATTCTGCAGGGTGTGTTTCTGGCTGGTTTGCCTTCTTTGGCTCTTGCGTACATAGGTGAAGAATATACGCAGCACGCTCTTCCGCTCGCAGTTGGTGTGTTCATTGGCGGCAATACCATTGGAGGAATGTTTGGGCGCGTATTGAGTGGTGTTCTGACGGACTTTCACGGATGGCACTTCGCTTTTATGACGATGAGTGCTATTAGTGTTGTATGCTTTGTTCTCTTTATCTTGTTATTACGTCCGTCTCAGAACTTTGAGCCAAAGCCGTTCAGGTGGAAACAGGCAATGGAGGATTACAAGGGACACTTACACAATAAAGAATTGCGCTATGCATATATCATCGGTGGCTTACACTTTCTCGTATTCGTGGGACACTTTAATTACATGACGTATAGGCTGACGGATGCCCCGTTTTCTTTGCCGTCGAGTCTTGTCGGGGTTTTATTTTTAACGTATATTGCGGGCACGATTAGCTCCCAGATGTCAGGGCACGCGTCGAAAAAATATTCCCAGTCCGGCTGCATAAAGATCGGGATTGGCATTATGATGACGGGTTTCCTGATCACTCTCATTCCCTCAGTTTGGGCGATTATGATTGGGCTGTTGTGTAATTGCTTCGGATTCTTCTTCGTCCATTCCACGGCTAGTGCTTGGGTGAGTGGACGAGCGAGGTATAGTAAGGCTAGTGCTTCAGGACTTTATTTGATTTCTTATTATATTGGTGGTGGGATTGGGCCGGTGTATTTGGATCCGTTTTGGAATTGGATGAATTGGAGTGGGATTGTGCTTGGTGTGTTTGTTATTTTCCTCATTACAGGTTATGTCGTGATGAAGATGGGGCGGTTAGAAAAGGGAGCGTACGTGGGAAGTTCTCGTGTAGTCCACAATGATGGAGGGCTGTGATTTTTTAAATTCTTCTTCATACACGGGGCTCCCGCCTTTAGGAACGCAGGAACCGTCGGCGTAAGTCTAGAATACATAAGTAGGAGGCGATAGAGCCAATACATAAAAGGAGTGAATTAAATGTATTCGATCGACCCATTACAAGTAAGCATGGAAGATAATCAAAACGTAGAGAAAGCTCAGAAGATGGCCCAATACATGCGTAACCAATTTTCATTCTACGGAATTCAGGCTGAGCCATTGAAAAGGATTGTGAAGGAGCACATCAAACAAGAAGGAATCCCTTCACCAGATGAGATCCATGCTGTGGTGCATACACTATGGTCAAAAGAAGAACGGGAATACCAGATGGTAGCCTTGAGACTAGTGGATGAATACATAAAGAAATACGGCATCAGAGAACAGGACGCGGCGCTCATTGAGTACATGACTGTCCATAAATCCTGGTGGGACACGGTGGATCACATCGCCGGCAAGCATGCGTCTCGATTGTTTGCGGAATATCCTCACCTTTTGCAAACCGTTGGGAAAGAGTGGAGAGAGTCGACTGATATATGGTTGCGCCGGGTGATGATCTTATTTCAGCTGAAATATAAAGACAAGACGGATCTCCCATTACTTGAGGCTATTATTAGAGAAAATACAGGTTCTGATGAGTTTTTTATCAATAAGGCGATTGGATGGATATTGAGAGAGTATTCGAAGACAGATGCTGAATGGGTGCAGGATTTTATTGATAACAATGATGGGTTATCGAAATTAAGTAAGCGTGAAGGGTTGAAGCATATTAAGAAGCACGTTCATTGAGTGTTGTTTTAATCTGTAAGAGTTGTTGAGGCGATACGTGTGTCTACTTTATATAATAAGACGATGATATTCGCATTACTTGTGATTTTTACTTTGTGGGTGTTATTGCAAATCTCACTTAATATGAGTATTGTGAAGAATCCGCTAAACTATTTTGTTGGGTTTACGATTTTCTTTTTTATAATAAAATATGCAGTGAATAGAAGAAGGGAATAAACGCAGCTCAAAACTTGAGGGTTTCGCGTTTATGGACAAGGAACCTGTCCCCTTGTCCATAAGTAAAAGTATTAATGAATGGTTAGGGTTACTTTTATCACCCTAACCATTCATTATCCTAATTTATTTTGTAATACTTATTTAAAAAGAAGAGTGTAATGCCCGCTAATACTAATGAGCTGGCTATATTTATAACAATCAACAGTATATTCCACCATAAATAGTCTGAAATCCTAAAAAAGCTAAATTCATATCCGTGATTCATAGGGGAAAGAGCGGGAGTAAAAATTAAATAGAAAAGAAGTTGCATTCCTAAAAAGTATATACCACTAAAAAAAATAAACAAAAAGGATCCTTTTATTGGTAGTTTTCTTTTATTATATGAAAGTGCTTTTCCAGTATTGTTGGTTTGAGTCACAAGATTTTCTTCTCTTACTTGGTCAGAATCCATAAAATGAAGTGCAAAATCTTCTGGGGATCCAAGTTCTTCTTGAAAATTATGACCTTGAAAACGCGCTTCATAGATATGCTCTATAAGTTGTGTTTTGGCATCTTCTCGATAATTTGGTTTTACACGGCTCGATCTTAAGATGTCCATGATTCGGTTTACATATCCTTGCTCTTGAGGGGTTAAGTTCGAATTCATTCTTTTTCCTCCTTAAGATTATTACTATTCTGTTCGATAAGAGAGTGAATATCTTGCTGAATTAAGTACCATTCTTTTATTTCGTTTTTTAAATAAGCTACTCCTTTTTCATTTAACTCATAATAAACACGGGGTCTTTGATCATTAGCAAACTCTTTCTTTAGATTAACTAAGTTTTTTTCTTTAATCCTTGTGAGAATAGGGTAAATGCTTCCTACTCCTTTCAAGTTGATATTGAACTTTTCTAGTTCTTTCATTATTTCGTATCCATAACTTCTTCTCTTATTCAAAATACACAATACACATAGCTCTAGGCTTCCTTTAATTACAGTCATTCTATCCATAACCAAACTATACCAACTATATATATCTCAGTCAAATATATACTTCGTTGAAATATATAAAAATTTCCAATATAATTATAATGTGAAAAATTTACATTTAAAACTATTGAGAAGGTAGGTAGAAAATGACTTGGATTAAACTTTTATTAGAAAGAAAATTAATTGTTGGATTCGCGGTTTTGCTTCTAATTATTATGGGGTTTGTATTTATTGATAAGCTAGAAAATCAATTTTATCCCGAAGTTAACTATGATACTGTTACAATCTCTGCAGAATCAGAAAATATGCCTGCAATTGAAATGGAGAAGCAGATCACTACGCCAATAGAACAGGAGATATCTGATTTAGAAGGAATAAAATCCTTTCAATCTTCTTCCACAGATGGGTTAAGTTCAATAGAGGTCATTCTTCAAGAAAACGGTGGTACCGAGACATTTGAACAATTGAAGGATTCTATTAATATCGTTCAACAAAATATACCTAACGAAGAAATTAGTATATCTCGCAGTACTACCTCTCAGACTTACGAAATGTTTTTGGATATATATGGAGGAGACCTTAATGAAATGACCTTGTTCTCCGAAAATATATTAAAGCCAAGGCTAGAGTCTTTACAAGAGGTACGAAAAGTAAGACTCGTAGGACAAAATGAAAAGAAAATAAATGTTGAATTAAACCCCCGACTCATGAATAGTTACGATCTGACTTATGAAGAGGTTAGATCGGTTTTAAAACAACAAAACGTTCACTTATCTATAGGTGATACAAATAGTGATCAACCTCCTCTTAATTGGGAGACATCCATAGAAAATCTTAATGATATATCCTTTACCATGTTTTCAACTGAGAGCGGAAGTGTTTTCTTATCCGATATAGCTTCCATTTCTGTGAAGGAGACTAGGACTAATGAAGAATTATGGAGAAATGGTGATAGTAGGTATGTATGGGTTTCAATAGCTCGACCAAATGATGTAACTCAATCCCAAATGACAAATGCAGTTAGAAGTGAATTAAATAATATTAGGGATGAGGGGCATGTTAATGGTTTTAATATGGACCAAACTATCGTTCAATCTGATTTTGTTAAGGACTCCATTGGAAACCTACAAACCAATGTATTGATTGGAGGAATCCTTGTAATTATTGTTTTATTCATGATGTTTAGGAACATAACAAGTACAGCTATTATAGGGATATCGATACCAATAACAGTACTTATGACATTTATCTTAATGGCCCTCTTTGACCTTAGTATTAACTTGATTAGTATTCTTGGATTAGGTATAGGGCTTGGAATGGTCGTTGACTCCTCTATTGTTATATTGGAATCAATATATAAGAAGAAAGAGGAAGGTTATAATGATAGAGAAGCAACTATTCTAGGGACCAAAGAGGTATTTACACCGGTTTTATCATCCACTTTGACCACAATGGTTGTATTCCTTCCTATTGGATTAATTAGTGGACAGATAGGTGATTTTGCCAAAGTACTTTCAATAGTAATTATCTTTAGCCAAATTTCTTCACTCATTATTTCTTTCACCTTAATCCCAGTCCTCTCAGAAAAGCTACTTAAAGTAAGAAGTAATAAAAGGAACAAGAGACAACCTAAATATTTCAAAAAATATAATGAGTATATAGATTGGGTGTCTAAAAATACAAAAAGAAGAATGGGAGTCTTAGTAATATTCATCGTCATTTCATGTAGTTCATGGGTCTTGGCGCTATTTATACCGGTTTCTATGATTCCAGACTTTTATAACAGACAGGCGGAATTCTATGTAGCTCTAGAACCTAATACTAACTTTCAAGAGCGGGAAAGGGTTGCAGATGGGGTTTCGGAATTCCTTTCTTCCACGAAAGATGTAGTAGGGTATAACGTCAGGAAGCTTGATCAAAGCCGGATGTATGTATATGTGAAAATGACACCTGAGAATGAAGCTACTGTTCAACAAAATGAAATTAATGAATCAATACATGAGAATCTTAGAGAGATGTCCAGCAATTATCCAGTGACGACATCTGGTTCAGTGACTTATCCAATTGAAGTATTTGTTAAGGGAAGCGACTTAGATCAGCTTGAAAAAATCACTCAAGATTTAAGCAACAAGTTTGCAAATGTTGAAGGGGTTCAAGGAATAACAAGTTCCCTTGATAATAGCAAGCCTTCCAAAGATATAGAATTAAATATGAAGAACGTTATAGAAGATGGAGTATCTCCAACTTTAATACAAAATACATTACAACTGTATTCTAAGTCTGAAGAGATAACCAGCTACCAGGAAAATGGTTTAGAGATCCCTGTTATGTTGAAATTTGGGGTTGATTTACAAAATTCCACTTCATTTAACAATTTGAATATTAATACGCCATCGGGCGACAAGGCATTGGGTCAGTATATTTCATTAAATGATAGCAACACTCTTTCTAAAATTTCGCATAAAAATGGTGAGCGTACAATTAGTATCCTTGGTGATATTAAAGGGAATGATCTAGGTTCTGTGAGTAATAAAATAAAAGAGGTTGTTAATAATTATAACCTTGAACAAGGATACACAATCGAACTAGGGGGAGAGATAGAGCAGCAACAAAATACATCTAACGAAATGTATTTAGTTCTATCTATGGCATTACTTCTTGTTTTTGCAATAATGTCTGTACAGTTTAATAACCTTGTTCACCCTTTAGTAGTTATGTTTATCATTCCATTAACTTTGACAGGAGTATTAATTGGTCTATTTGTTACGCAAACTGTGTTAAACTTACTTTCCGCAATGGGTATGCTAATCTTAATAGGTATTGTAGTGAACAATGGTATCTTATTAATTGATAGAATTAAGCAATTAAGACTTGCTCAAGAACCTAGATTTGAAGCTATCAAAACGGCATGTAAAGAAAGAAGTCGACCTATTTTTATCACTTTTATTACAACAGTAAGTGCAGCCTTACCGTTGGCTTTAACAACTGGACATTCGGGGCAATATCAAAAGCCAATGGCGATAGCTTTAATATTTGGCTTATCCTTCGCTGTTTTTATTACATTGTTATTTGTTCCTGTAGTTTATATTTTGTTTGAGGACGCAGTGGATAAAGTTAAAAATGTCTTTAAAAGAGATAATAAACTAAATAAAAACACTAACTTGAACAACTAACTCTATTTAAATTAATTTAAGTTGATTTACATTCTGAATTAGTTACAAGAAATTATACATCAATGCTCTTATAACAAAAATGGAGTACCAGCGAGTAGTGGGGAGGGAGTAGCGCTGATCTTTCGATGGGTCTGTGCCCTTTTGTACCTACAATCTATTGAAAAGGTCATTGAAGGTGCGCCTCAGTGCCTCTTTTACCCCTTTTTCGCCTAAAAAGGGAGTAGATTCAACCTCCAGCACAAATCCCAAGAAGCACGAGAACCGTCCCCGTGCTTCATGGCGAGGGAGGACCGCTCATTTTATACTGGTGAGGTAGTGGGACCAGGGACTTGTTAAGGAACGAACTTCCATATTAAGTGGAGTTTCGTTTTTTATAAAAATCATTTTAACTCTATCCAATTCGGGTGTGTTAAAATAATGGTAAATTATACTATTTGAATTTTGAATTGTTGAAAGGGGGTGGATGAAAGATGTCGACATCTACTACATCTAAATTGAACAAGTCTAGGGATGGGGTCTTAGGGCCGAGGAGCAATGGGTTTAACATGGCGATTATTTATGGGCTTCTTTTTGTACCTTTAATGGTAGTTATGGATAAAGATATAACAGTTGATTCATTAGGGATCCCAGCGTTACTATTATTTTTACTTGTTAATGGGAGTGAATTTATAGCGAAATCGAGAAACAAAGCCGTACCGCAATGGATGATCGTCGGGTCTTTTGTTGTTACTGTTTTGACCGCTGTCGTTATGGCAATGGTTTTGCAGTAACTGGTTTGTAGTCATATCGGTGGGGTGGCTTGTGAGTCCTCTCTTAATGCAATTGTGCGGATCTTTTTAGGGATGAAGCTCGCACCCTCTTGAACGAATGCTTTTGTTTTAATCTGTAAGAATTGTTGAGGCGATACGTGTGTCTACTTTATATAATAAGTCGATGATTTTCGCATTACTTGTGATTTTTACTTTGTGGGTGTTATTGCAAATCTCACTTAATATGAGTATTGTGAAGAATCCGCTAAACTATTTTGTTGGGTTTACGATTTTCTTTTTTATAATAAAATATGCAGTGAATAGAAGAAGGAAATAAACGCGCCTCAAAACTTGAGGGTTTCGCTTTTTTTAGGGACAAGGAACCTGTCCCCCTGTCCATAAGGAGGGATCGTATGGTTTTTGACACATTAACAGGGCAACTTTCCGTTGTGATCACTCTTGCTTTTGGGTCATTGCTAATTGTCCTATACCCTTTAATAAATAAGGAAAATAGATACTTTGCTTGGTTTAGTTTGGTGATGGGCATTATAGTTCTGTTGCTTTTATTATGGTTCACATTTGGTAACGAGGTAATTAGACATCAACTATTAAAATATGGGCTACATTAAAAACTTGTGAAAGTATGATGGAATGGGCCTACAAAAGATTTCGTTATTACATAACAAAAAGAAGGGGCATGGGTACTAGGGCTTTCATTTATGTGTCAAAGTGACTTTGCCTATAATATTTCATTGGGTTACATAAGCGCAAGACCCCACTCGTGCTTCCCGTAGCGTTATTATTATGGGACAAGGAACCTGTCCCCCTGTCCAATACAATGTGCTAAACTAATAATCGGGTTATTATAAAGAAGAAAAGGAGGGGGATGGAATGGGAGTCGGTGTTTTCACTCTTGTGTATTTACTCTTACCTCACGTTATTGTCTTTTCATTGAGCATCATCCTAAGACTTTACTTTAAACGATTAAAAGTCTTACACATTTTAATCATATCCATCGTGGTGACAATCATAAGCCTTCTGTTAATGGAAATGGAAGGATTGTGGTCTGCAATGGGCTTTTACATAGGTAGCAATGTGTTAGTATCCATCTTTGGAATCCTTTTTGCTGAATTTTTCATTTACATTGTACATAAAGCAGAAAGGAAAGTTGAGGGAAACAATAACCATACATAACGGTAAATAAGAGCTATAAAAAATGAACTTCTATTGAGTTAGAAGTTCATTTTTTTTATAAGAATAGAAGTTTGAACTTAAAATAAGAAATCCGTACTATCCGACATAATGTCATTAAACGTTTCTATAGTAACCGTTTTATTGTCACGAGAAGGGTCATCCGAACGTAATTCATCGGCTATGTACTCCATGGACTTCTTCAAATTCTCTATGTTTTCTAATTGAGCATCGGTTGGGTTGTTGTCCTCGATTTTTTGTAACTCTGTTAATCTAGCGAAGTCTTTTGGCGTAATGTTGGAATTAACGTATTGATTACCTGTGTACAGCAAGGAATCCAACTTATTGATCCTCTTGGTTAATTCGTCCAGGCCCTTCTTGAGCTGCTCAGGGTTATCGGTATTTGATAATACATAAGAGGCAGAGCTAGAGGTAAGGACGGCCTGATTATAATACTCATTAATAAACGTTTCCACTTCTTCTTTGTCTTCATAATAGGAGTCCATATAGTTCCCTCCCAATACTGCGATCCCAATGACTAGAATAACGATTAATTCATACTTGAGCCACGTTTTCGTAAAAAACTTCATTTCCTTTCCTCCAACCTAATACTAGAATGTTCTCGCTTTACGATACACGATCATCGTAATGGCATTTAATAGAATCGTAACGATGAGAAGCAGAGATGAGACAATGGCTACGGCGTACATGGTGTCCATGAGAGCCGCCAAATCTCCAATCGATACCTTATGATAGGTGTAAAGAATTTGACAGACGAGTGAAATCCCGCAAGCACTAAGGCTCATAATGGATAACGCCATCCACTTGTTCGTCGCTTTTGACTGGTCCCGCATCAGGTTGATGACAGGAAGACTCCAAGCAAGGATTCCTAAGAAGAGGCTTGCGAGGTTAAGGTAACCGTACATAATGAGAATTCTCCTTTATATTTTTTCCTATTTTATTCCACGTATTTATGTATGTTCGTGAATAATCTATGTTATATTTTAACACAAATATCCAGTTAATGACTTACAAAAAAAGGCGGAGGGGAGTTGTATAGAATATGAATAAGCGGATTCTGCTTGTTCTTTTTGTCTTGCTCGTGACAACAGCTTGTTCGGAGGACTTCGGCGAGCTTACGAGAGTAGATTTTCAAATAGTAACTCCGGGCGAGGACCACACAGGTGAAGAGACGATTACAGATGACGACTCGATCCAAACCATTCATGACGTTATGAAAGAGGTTCAATGGGAGGATAAAAATGCTAGTATGGTGAGAAAGAAAGATGTGAGGGCGGTGTTTTACTATCAACAAGAAGAGGGGATGCCAGAGCGATTAGTGGAATATGACATCTGGTTTACCGAGGAAGCGGTGTTCGCTGTGATCATGAGTGAGGAGGAAGGACGACGATACGGGGTGTTGCGTCCGGAACATGGGGGCATTTTAAGAGATGTGTTTGTGAAATGATGGGGGAGGTGAGGGAAATGAATCAGGTCTGTTTTCGGGATATTGATGAAACGAATGAAAGGGATGTTCGAAGCGTAAGGGTGAAGCGGGGGCAGGAACCTTTTATCGAAACGGTCGATGAATGCCTAGAGGAAGCGGCTACTTACCCTGAGTGGCATCCGGTTGCTATTTATTCTGATGATAGGGTAGTCGGATTTGCGATGTATGGGTGTGTGGGTCGAAATGGTGAAACGTGGATTGATCGGGTGATCATTGACAAAAACGAGCAGGGAAAAGGATTAGGGAGAGTTGTGATGAGGAAGCTGATCGATGTTGCCTCGAAGGAATACGGGGTAAACGTGCTTTACTTAAGTATTATAGAGGAGAATAGAAGGGCGCGGTATTTGTATGAAAGCTTGGGGTTTGAATACATGCATGAGCGCGATCCGAATGGGGAGCTGATCTTTAGATATTGCGTGTGAGAAACAAAGATCTGGGTAATCGCTCTCCTTTATTGGTTAAGTGATCGAAAAAATACTGGAATAAAACCCTTCTCATGAATTTACTTCTATTGCGCTCACATGGTGGGACGAGGTACCTGTCCCCTTATCCCTGGGAAACCAATGGTCTTGAGGGATTGTGTAAAAAAGCTTTTAGGTTCCGTAGTGCAATTAAAGGTAGGTATTGTCGGGAAGTACACTATCAAACTTAAGCGAGTATGAGAAAGGCATCCCTTTATGGAATGATGCCCTTAATACTAGTACCTTTAGTCCTATCATTTGATATGTCGATTATAGTGTTATTTGCTATTTTCCTTTAAGCTGAACTTATCTATTTAGCTCTATTACCCTGTTCTTTTGAGTTGACTATTGAACAAGAACCGCTTTGGTAGCTGAGTATGGTTATGGATTAGAATAAAAAGTTTTAACACACATTTTACGTGCTAAGAGTTCGTGACAAAAAGAAAGGGAGAGCAAAATGAACCAGACATTACTTACCGTCGACAAACTCGGCAAGTCTTATAAAGATAAACAGATTGTGAAAGACATCTCTTTCCGTGTGAAGAAAGGGATGATCACGGCGATTCTCGGTCCGAACGGTGCGGGTAAATCGACGACGATCCGAAGTATGATGGGGATCATGCAGCCGGATGAAGGGAGCGTCCAGTATCAGGATCATAAGGAACAGGGGGTGCCGCATCAGAAGGTTGGCTATCTTCCAGAAGAGCGCGGCTTGTACAAGAACGTGAAGATCATGGACATCATTCTATACTTTGCGGATTTGAAAGATTACCCGAAGAAGAAGGCGAAAGCGCGTGCGCTGGAGTACTTGAAGAAGTTTGGCTTAGAAGGGAAAGACAAAGTGTCGGTTGAAGAGTTATCCAAAGGGATGGCGCAGAAGGCTCAGTTCATTGCGTCCATCATCCATGAACCGGAGCTCTTGATATTGGATGAACCATTCTCTGGGCTCGACCCAGTAAGTCAAGACGTGTTTAAACGGGAGATCAGGGAGCTTGCTGATAATGGAACAGCGATCTTGCTTTCCTCTCACCAGATGAATCTTATCGAGGAGATTGCAGATGACTTGCTACTCATACATAAGGGGCAAACCGTTATTCAAGGCAGTATGGAGGAGGTCAAGGGACAGTATTCGAATTACAAATGCACGCTCATCGGTGAAAATGAGGCCTCCCTTTTCGCAAATCTTCCATCGGTCCAAAACGTGGAACAGGACGGCAGTAAAACGGTACTTTATTTGGAAAAGAATGTCCACATTCCGACATGGGTCACATATATGCCCGAGGATTGTATCATTCAAGAGATGACGATCGACCGTATTTCATTGCATGAGATATTCGTAGGTATTGCTACAGATAAGGATTTGATGAAGGTCGGAGGGGGAGAGGATTATGCGTAATACGTGGAAAGTTGCTAAGTGGGAGTTTAAGCGGAATGCGACGAACAAGTCGTTCATCATCTCCACTTTGCTGACTCCTGTCATTTTTCTTTTGTTTGCGTTTCTGCCATCTCTGCTTTCAGGATCTGATAGTACGAATGATTCAGAAATGATGAATGTGTATGTGGAAGACGAAGTTGGCGTTGCGCCGCGGATTGAAGAATTTGTGGAGAATCAGGAGTCCCTCAACTGGGAGATCGAAGTTGTACAGGAGGGTGATGAGACTGTAGCGAATGCCATCAATGATAGGGAAAATCAAGCGCTCCTGTCATTAACGGAGGATGCGATCGATCGTGGGGTGATCGAAGTGACAACGAGTGAAGAAGTAACTGAGTCATTCTTTGATCAGTTACAGCTTCTGAGTCAACCGATTCAAGCCTATCAATTCGAACAGTTGGGGCTTACAGAGGCTGAGCTACAGCAAATCACCTCGGGTATTGCTTTTAAAGAATCGGAAACAGCAGCTCCTTCATCAGAAGGGGGAACAGGCAATCAATCAAGTATGACAGAAGGAGAACTGATTGTCCCGGGAATCTTTTCCTTGATTGTACTGTTTGCAATTGTCTTAACGGGGATGATGATTTTCCAAAGTGCTTCAAAGGAAAAGAAAGAGAAGGTGTCTGAGATCATCTTATCTTCAATGACACCAGGAGAATTGATGCAAGGGAAGATCATAGGTTACTTCGGGCTAGGATTGAGTCAGGTTGTCGTCTGGTTAGGATTTGGAGTGCCAATCGCAGCATGGCGACTAGATGATGTCCCTGTTCTTGATTCCTTGTTGGTGCCTGAACTGCTGATTATGGTGTTCATCGCCATTCTTGGATACCTACTGTTCGCTGCCTTGTTCGTAGGGTTCGGAGCTACGGTCGAGGACATCAGTTCCTCAAGCAACTTCCAAGGGTTCATTATGATGCTGCCGTTTCTTCCGTTCGTCTTCATCGGACCGATATTGAATGACCCGAGCGGTGTCGTTGCGACTGTCGGCTCGTTCATTCCTTTCACATCACCAGCCGTGTTGATCATGAGGATGACTATGCTTGGAGAACTGCCATGGGTGGAAATTGTCATTGCGATTGTTGTGCTTATGGTCAGTGTTTGGTTGATGATCAAATTGGCTGGGAAGATCTTCGAGGTCGGCATTCTGATGTACGGAAAGAATGCGACGCCTAAGGAAATTTGGAAGTGGATTCGGGCGTAAGGTACAGTGGCTCGCTCGTTAGGGTATTGTAGTGCGACTTGACTGTTCGCGGTTCCTTACATCTGAAGCAGAGGGACGGTTCTCGTGCTTTCTGTGGTAGAGGACTTTTTCACAGCCAGAAGGCATCAAAAGGTCACTGATCAGCGCTCTCTCTTACCTTTCAATCTATAAATCTAGCCAAAAGGGCAGAGATGCGCCTCATCTCTGCCCTTTTTCTCGATTTTTAATAGGAAAACGTCACTAATCGGCACTCTCTCTTACATTTTTAGCATTAGATGGTCTGAAAAGGTTACTAATCCAGGCTATCTCTGACCTTTTGCGCCTGCAAACTCTTTGAAAAGGTTACAGAGCAGCCCTGGAGCGGGGCGCTCAGTGTCTTTTCTCTCCTAAAAGGACGCCAACCGTCACCGATCACTCGCTTCGGTGACGATTTTGATTTCTTTTTATAAAAAAAGGGCACTGATCCGCGTGATCAGTGCCCTATTGTACCTACAATCTATTGAAAAGGTCATTGAAGGAGCGCCTCAGTGCCCCTTTTACCCCATTATCGACTAAAAAGGGAGCAGATCCAACCTCCAACACACATCCCGGGAAGCACGAGAACCGTCCCTGCGCTTCCCTCACAGCGTCTCTGCGTTTTCAAACTTCTTTTATAAATTAATATTAAAACTTATAATACCTATTAGAGCAAAAATCGCAAAAGCTACTAGTAAAATAACTAGAGCTTTTATGAACATTTTTTTCAAGAGTGTATCCTCCTTACATTCCCTAAATATTAACAATCATTGACTGTTATACTATTAATCTTTATAAGCACTTCCTGAAGTTTTGCCGTATTGATTACCTTCTACTTTAATATGCACAGTTCCGATTTGGCCCCCCCAACCAGTTCCGATTACACCAATTTTGTATGAAAAGACTGCGTGTCCGTAATAGATGCCACCACTGATATAGCTATCATCAGTAATTTTGCTATTCGTTACTGTAGGGTTTATATTATGGCTAACATAGCCAGTACCAGAAAGAACTTCTGTTGCGCCACTAGAATTATATTCATATGAACCTATTATTTTATACTTTGTCCAACTAATCCCCATGACTTTCAATGTATGTGTATGTTCTATATCCCTTTTGGTACTCCTGGAAGTCATTAATGAAAAGGAATTGTTTTTTATTACGTCTTTTTGGGTATTAATTTCTAGATTCTTGTCCGTACCTTTCATGGACAGCTCAATCGTTTCATTAGGGTTTCTTAGATAATTAAGAAACTGCTCTTGTTTTACATTACTTAAAGATTTAAACTCTTCTAGATTTTTCTCGGCTTGTTCTACTGCTTTTTGTGCATTATTTTTAGTTACTCCTAAGTTAAGGGCATCTTCTTCGTTATAATTTTCTAGATAATTTATGTAGTTTTCAACAGATTTTAGAGGGAAGTCTGATGCCTTAACTTCCTTAGCATTTACAAGTGTCGATCCAAAAAATAAAGAAACTGCTAGGATCGATAGAATGTTTAACGTTAAAAATTTAAGTTTACTCAATGATATTCCACCTTTTTAATATAATACCATTATATTGAAACACAATGGATTAATATTTTAAACATTCGTTTCTTAAAAATTAAAATATGAACCTTTTTGCTTAATGGTTTATTAGAATTTAATTATTCTGTTGCTGAGGGGGACTTTTCTACCTAGGTAATTTCCTGGTATCTCTTCTGAGAGTTGCCTATATTTTAAGGGAGCGGAGGGCGCTTCTCGCGCTCATTTGGAAAGAAAGAGCGCTCGACCTCTTTCCTTTTCACAGTTGTTAGGCATCCAAAGGTAACTGATCTGCTCTCTCTGACCTTTTGCGTTTATAATTACTTCAAAAGGTCACAGATCCGCCCTGGCCCTGGCGCTGGGCGCTCGGTGCCTTTTCTTTTGTACCTACAATCTATTGAAAAGGTCATTGAAGGAGCGCCTCAGTGCCCCTTTTACCCCTTTATCACCTAAAAAGGGAATAGATCTAACCTCCAGCACACATCTTAGGAAGCACGAGAACCGTCCCTGTGCTTTTTTGCTATTGAGCTCACATGGTGGGACGAGGTACCTGTCCACTTATCCCAGAAGAAAAACAAGTTTGAGGAAATTAACTTATGGAAATATGTACCATAATTGTTTGTGATGGGGAGGGCTAAACTTGGGTTTTAAGGTCGGACATATCCTGAATATTTTACTTTTAATCATACTAACCATTTTTAATCTTTTGGTGCTATTTGGGTTTGGGATGAGTGAGACTGGAGTTACTGCGGATGTATGGTTTGGAGTGTTAACCTCTTACTTCATTTGGGGGATATTCTATTTCATACAAATCAAAATGCAATCACGGATTTGGAGACTTTCAGGACTATTGTTAAGTGTAATTTTCCTTATAATTTGGTCTTCAGGTTTAGGAGATTTTATAGGAGAAACTATATTTATGTAAAAGAGAATCCATACGATACCATGGGCGATGATTCTTTTCTATACAATCCACTCATTGTTCATAATGGGAAGGCCAGGCAGCGCGGGGGGAGAGCCCCCGTGCTTTTTTTAACTTAATTTGCCATCACTAGATAAATAGAAAACGTAACCACATAGGTCAAAAAGGAAACGGCCATCACGTTGTATGCCTTGCGGTTGTTCTTGAACCGGATTCCTTTTAGCCCGGAGCGGAGGAGCTGTCCTCCGAATACCACAAAGCTAATGAATAAGGCGATCATTGAAGCTATTAACAAAATTATCTCCATATGTCATGTCATCCTTTCTTTACATTTTTGTTTGTAAACTGAGCTTATACAAGCTTCCAAGAGCAAGCATGGTATACAAGATAATGAAATTATACCCCTGCCTTTCTGTAAGTCTTACGTCAGATTATATAGACAGGAGGTTAAAAAGGGGGGAGCGTGAAGGTTAAATTCTGTTTAAAAAAGAAAGATCGCTCTAACGGGTTCGATTTTGGAGTACAAACAATCGAATAACACCTTAAATAGGGGTCCAATTCGCATGAGTCTGCATCCGAGAACGAAAAATAGGACCGATTACTGAATCGATCCTACTGATCTAGGTGTTTCCTCATTCAACAAAAGCCCTTATTAACGGAATGTGATACCTTCACCTAGTTCTATTCTTTTTTGGTTTTATAAAGAGTAGTACCACGAAAGCACTTACAAATGTTTGAATACCTATTTTTATGTAATCTATTGCGGAGGTAGGGTCATTTAAGTTACCAAATTTGTTTACTATCATTTCGAAAGTAAAATTCAATATAATAACAGACATAGCTATAACAAAACTGTATAATACTTTTTCTAAAACACTCAAATTATAGAACTCCTATTCTTTAAATTTATTTAAATCAATTATTGAGCCTATTACTATTCTAATAAGCATTCCTAATCCAGGTCCAAAAGCCCAAATGAGTGGAAAATCAAAAAACATTCCAACAATAGATGAAAATACAGCCCCTCCAAGCAATCCGAAGGCAACTCCAAAACCTACAAATGAGTTCCTATCATTATGATCTTGTTCTTTATTAGTATTATTTTTGTTAGTCATATTTGCCTCCCCTCGCCCCTTTTACTGCACCCTTTTCTACAACTGCGAAAAAGATTTGTTCAACCATTCTCTTCAATTAACCTGTCGCGTTCGTTTACGTACATCATTTTCATAATCTACAATTATTTTACCGTAAAATTCCAACATTCTCTATTAAGATCTTTCTAATAAACTCTTAAATTAAGAAACGTACAGGTCACTATACCTGTGCGTTTCTACTCGAAAACCGAACCTGTTATGATCGCTCAGTCTTTTTTCGGATAAAGGAGGATAACGGTTCCAGGTGAGAGGTCGTGTACCTCTTTTGCTAGATTCATTTGGTCGAGCATCATATCCACAATTGATAGGCCAATGCCTGTTCCTTTGTGACTCGACGTGCTGTTCATACCGGGTCCGTGATCTTCAACACGGATGGCGGGTTGACCCTCATTCGTTGTTGTTTGGACACCTATATATTTCCCTTCAGAGGCATGGCGAAGGACGTTTTGAAACAGGTTATCGAGTATGCGTTTGACCCAGGTCGCATCCGCTTGCCAATAGAGTGGTTCCACAAGGTGGGCGTCAACCTCAAAATCTTCTTGCTCAAATAGAGGGTAGTACTCAATCAAGGTGGATTGAACGAGTTGTGTCACGTTTATTCTTTCCATACGTTGCGGTAGCTTGCCTTCTGAGAGAACGGTGTAGGAGGTGAGGTTTTCAATTAGTTCTGACACAAAGTCTATTTTCTGTTGAATGACGGTGACGGCTTGTTGGCTTTCTGTCGTAAGGGGTTGTTGTTTCAAATTATAAGCGTGTCCGTTCATAACAGCGAGTGGTGTTCGTAAGTCATGAGAGAGGCTTGCGATTAACTTCTTCCGGATCCCTTCTTCGTTTTTCTCTTTCTGCCTGCTTTCAAGTAGTTGTTCGACCATATGGTTAAAGGATTGTCCCAATTCACCGATTTCATCGTGCTTCTCAATGGTTAGTTTTGTCGGGATGACCCTGTTTTGATTGGACTCCATGTTCTGTTGCATGTGTCTGAGCCGTGTGCTGATCTTCTTAAAGAACAACCAGGAAATGAACACGAAAACGAACCAAATGAGCCCAAGTGTGGCAAACCAGAAAACCGCGTACCGGTCGCGTAATACGGTCCAGCTGCTCCCAAGCTTAGAATGGGGCACCATAAACAAAACATATCCTTGATCTTCACTACCTTCTATGTAGGAGGACGTAACGAAATACCCTTCATTCTTCTTCTCTTCCATGAGGGCAAGCGTTGATGTGGTATCAGTGGGGGTGGCACTCTCAGAGTAAAGAGCCTGGCCTTGGTCGTTCACCCATAATAAGCGAGTATCCTGGGTCTCTTCTTGCTGAAGGGAAGAGAGGATGGACTCTGTTGACTGGTTTTGGAGCGATTCTGTAAAGGTGTTTGCACGATGGGTTAGTCCCTCTTCTGTTTGAAAGTTCTCAGATGACTGGTCTGCGACGTTGGTTAATATGGTGTAATAGGCAAAATTGACTCCAAAGTATGAAAGGGGAGCAAGTAAAATGGAAGCTACAATAATGAGCGTATATTTTTTGGATAATTTCATGATTTCACTCGATATCCGAGACCTCGAATTGTTTCAATAATTTGAGGATGCTGCGGATCTTTCTCTACCTTTTGACGTAAGTAGCGGATGTGAACGTTTAGCGTTTTGTCGCCTTCTATGTAATCTTGCTTCCAGATCTTTGTGTAGATTTGTTCTTTTGTCAGAATTTGATTTAAGTTTTGTAAGAAGTATTGAAAGATGTGGTACTGCTTTCCGGTTAGTTGAATCTCTTCATTCGTGTCGGTATCAACAATCGTGTGAGCGGCCTGGTTAATATGTAAGTGCTTGATTGTAAGCGCGTTGTCGTCTGTCTTTCTTGTGCGCCGTAGTAAAATGTCAATGCGCAATAGAAGTTCTTCCGGATGGAACGGCTTTGTCATGTAGTCATCGGCAAACTGAAGTCCTTTTAGTTTGTCTTCAATCGAAGTCCTTGCTGTTAAAAATAAGATGGGGAGTTCTTTGTACTGTGACTTTATGCGCTGACCGATCGTGAAACCATCCAGCCCAGGTAGCATAATATCTAGAATCGCAAGGTCCATCGTCTCTAAAGAATGTCGCTCGATTTCTCCGGTACAGATCCACGTAACGTGATACCCTTTCTCTACTAATTGATGCTGCACGAGCTGTCCTATTTCCTGGTCATCCTCTACATATAATAGATGTGCTCCTTGTGCCATGCTATTCCCCCTTCGAACTTTTCTATTTATTTCAAATTATAGGTAAAATATGTAGGCGGGACAAGGGGGGTGCTTCCTTTATGTCATAGCGTGTTGATCTAGGACATTTTCAAAAGTTTATCGAAGCAGAACGTCAAAGAGTATGTGGATCTCTGACGTTTCACAGAGTTATAGATCAAGCGCTTCATTTCCTTTATTCTTTTTGCCTGTAAGATGTAAGAGAAAAAAGTTCCGTTATGCAAAAACATGCAGGAAATGAGGGGATGGGGTAGGTCAACTCATGAGAGCGGGACGAGGTACCTGTCCCCTTGCCCCAGTGTAGTAAATAAAGGTGTAATTATCCATATTTTGTTATAATCTAGGTGTTAGTTGTTTACATATAATAAAGGGGGGAACTGTCATATATGACATTAATTTTTTCACGATTTATTGCATATATGATATTATAAATGGAAATAAATGAATTTAAATCAGAAGCCATTATTGTTACAGTTCCAGGGATGGATGGGGTCGATCGTATGTTGGGTTACCTCGAGCGATTAATTCAACAAAATAGCCATTTTTCTAGAGTGAAGTATAAATTTATCGATGCAGCTATGGATTTAATGGAGGGCCTTGCATTCGAGGATTTACCACAGACGCCTAATCATAGGGATACGAAATATGCTAATTTTATGATTGAGGTTGATGAACATGAGTACAATGTTAGGCTTGGGTTTGTTAAGGCGCTTAGGATGCCGAACATCTATGAAATGAGAATCAATCTAAGGCAATTTAATTGGCGGTTTAGGGCAACTTTTTTTTCAAAAATATATGATGGAACAGTCTACTATTGCATTGTTGATCCATTTGAGAAAATGATTGGTCAAAAAGACCCTACAGATAATTGTAGAGACCATACGTATGATGTGAGCCAAACGTTAACCGATGAGGAGTTTAACAAACATATCACCTAAGTCTATGGAGGGATATAGATGGCTAATTTAAGGAGAGTAAGAAAAGAACTGTCTGATGAGCTTCCTGAATTTCAGCGCGGGAATGTAATGTCTAGAAACTACAGCAAAATTGTGTTTTCAATTCGAATAAAGAAAGGACTGACGCAAAAGCAATTAGCTTCATTGGCTAACGTGTCAGTAAAGACCATACATCGTTTGGAAAGTGGTTCAGGGGGGATTACGGATGATACCTACTCAAAGGTATTTGAAGCTCTTGACCTTACTTTAAAGGATGTTGCTGATTTTTTTAGAGAGGGAGAAACTGAAGGACATACAAAGACAAGAGGTTTGATTAAATCATAGGAAACAAAAGAAGTCTTCATTCTAAATATTCAGAGTGAAGATTTCTTTTGTTTGAGGAATGATTCTTGGGTTTCTCTGGGACAAGGTACCTGTCCCCTCATCCCTGTGAGCGTGTCCGCGGAAGCACGGGGACGGTTCTGGCGCTTCTTCAAGTTAGGTGGTGAGAATCTGTTACCTTGTGCATAATTTTTAGTGTGAAACAGGTAAAAAGGTGAGCGATTTTAATTAGTACTAGACTTATGTAAATATTATATATCGAGTGGGAGGGCAAGGGGCTGACGCTTGCCCCCCATCCTTTACTTTTTCACTTCTTTAATTTCTACTTTGCAACAATCTGCTTTCTTTTCGTTGTTTTTTCCTATTAATGAAAGAAGCCACTTTTTCATACTTTCACCTCCTTTTGTTAATCAACTTTTTTTGATTTATGGCGCGTACTAGACGAGATAAAATATAAATCCTGACACGGTGGACATGATGATGACGGAGGCGATGAACGTAATCACTAATGGTTTCTTAAAGATTGATTTCAACAATATAATCTCTGGCAGGCTGGCTCCAGCGGAACTGATTAACATTGCCATAACAGGGCCGAGCGCCATGCCTTTCATGACCAAGACTTGTGAAATAGGGATCATGCTAGAGAGTCTTATATATAATGGGATTCCAACGACTGCAGCAATTGGGATCAGCCACCATGCATCACTGCTTAAGTATGTGGATATCACTTCTGTTGGTACGACGCCGTGAATCAACGAACCAATTAAGGCTCCAAGCAGAAGGTAAGGGAGAACGGTTTTCATTAACCCTACAGTTTCACTCCAGGCAGATTTAAGAGTGGTAGCTTCATGGGTTTCCATCGAAAACCCATTCATTACGACATCTTTAACGTGTTTATCAAACCCTATTCTTTCGATGACCAATCCAATAATGATTGAAAAAACGGTGGTGATGAGGGTATAAATCAAGGTGACCTTCCAACCAAGGATAACGCCCATTACGGTAAGGATCGTTGGATCTAGTAAAGGAGAAGCAAAGAGAAAGATCATCACAAGACCGAAGTTGAGCTTTTTCTGAAGCATATTCACAACGATTGGTATTGTCGAACAGGAACAAAAAGGGGTAATAAAAGCAAAGATTACCGCAAATAGGGAGCCGAACCCTTTATTTTTACCAGAGAAATAGGTGTCAATCTTCTCGTAAGGGATATACTTTTGGAGGTAATTCATTAAGAATGAAACGCTGATAAATAAAACCAATAATTCAAGTCCGATCATCATAAAACTTTTAACTGTATCGAGTAGCATATGTAATTCCTCCTCAATCATTTTTTGGTGTACGTAATGAAGCGAAACTAGAAGTTTCTGGCAATTTTTTCCTAACGCATTTCTTTATTAATCAAAAATTTTTGATTAATAGTTGAAAATAAAAACCTAGTGATAAGTGTCTTATTTACTAGGTTTGAATAAACAGCACAATTGTTCTGATAGTAACCCGTCGATTTCACTTTCGTTAATTGCATAATAACTCCAGGTTCCTTCGGTGTCTTTTGTTATTAAATTAGCTTTCCACAAAATCTTTAAGTGGTAAGAAAGCTTTGATTGAGATAACTGCATTTGGTCGACTAAATCGCATACACAAGATCTTCCGTTAATCGTTAACAGGTTCATAATCATCAAGCGCTGCTCATCTGCTAAAGCTTTGAACTTTTGGACGTAAGTAGAGTAGTCGATATGCTCCTGAGTATTCATGATGGGAAGTTCCTTCATCCTTTTCACCTCATTCATCAATTTTTTTTGATTAATGGTATTATTTCAGGAATCTGGATAGAAGTCAATCGTTTTAATCAAAAAAAGTTGATGAATTAAAGAGGAGGTTTTGACTGAGCATTGGGACTTTTTTATAAATGAGAGCGGGGGCTGTGTAGCGTTCGGGTGCTTCACAATCATTGATCGGTTGTGTATCATGGGAGTGCCATGGGGATGTCTTGGCACACGGTTGCTAGTGCCAGTGCCCCCTTCCTCGTGGTAGAAGAAGGGAGTGGGTAACAGTAGTATGAAACGGAGTGATATTTCTTTTAAGGACATGTTATTAGTGGTGGTGGCCATCGTGGTCCTATACTTTACGGCACCCTATTTAGGGGTGAACCCTCACGCTATCATTTTTTTTGTGTTAGGTATGGCGGAGTGGGTGACGAAATATATTCTTCCTTGGATTGTTTTATACTGGGCGATCCGACTCATTAAAAGCCTGGAGTCAAAGTAAGGGATGGCCGTTACATCGTTTGATTAGTACATAACGATGTATGAGCATGGAGAGGGTTCTTGTGATTCTTTCGGTCATAATGAGTGCTCGATCATTTGATTTTTTAGATTTAAAATTATTGAAACGTCACTGATAAGCGATTTTTAACACATCCATTTATTCCTATAGCAAAACGTCAGATAAAGCTAAGTTCGGTATCCTTGCCTAAAGTGGGACGAGGTACCTGTCCCCTTATCCCGTTCGTGTCCCCTTAACCCGCTACATCTCCTCATCAAACGCTTTCCACTGACCGTTCTTGTAGACTTCAAGAATCTCGCCTTCTCCGGATATGAACGTAATCGTTTTGTTGTCGTCTTTGTAAGTGGTAATCGGAATTTGAATTTTAACTTTCAAATCTTGATGTTCATGTAAATACTGGCTGATCGTTGAGGCTTCATCATTGCCATCTCGTACTTTTTCGGCTATAAGTGAATATTTGGTGGTCGCTTCTAGTTCCTGGGCTAATTCTGTTTGTGTGTAGTATAGATCCCAATATTCATCAAACGTAACGACTTTTGTTTCGTTTGAGACTTGCTTCTCATCTTCAAAAGCATTTAGTTTCATTTGAGCCCTCAATGTAGGGATACTGACAACTGTAACAATCAAAATGATCGCGCCTATAAGGATGACACCAACCTTTTTCACTTGAGCTCACCTTCCTAGTTTAATAGATTTTGTCTAACACTTAAGGGTGGAGCTGCTCTTTCTTTAGGAGGGAGAGGAGTGGGACAAGGGACCTGTCCCCTTATCCCGCGCCAACTTCAGATAACGGTTTTACTTCTCCGCTATGTGCGTCTACTCCATAGGTACAGTCGAGCTTCCCGTATAACGAATATTGTTTTTTCGTGTGGTCTAATACGTATACAGGGGTGAGCGTGATTTTATCGTTTAGGAGATTCAAGGCTTCTTGTTTTGTTAGAGTTGCTGGTTCTGCTCCTTCGAAATCAGAGGTCATTTCTTTGAAGAAATCATTCTCGATGTAGGTAAGGGCTCTAGTGCCGTTCTCGTTTAGGAATACGTTCAACTTTCTCTTATAAAAATCATTCGTTTTCTTCGCGAATTCAAGTCGTGCTAGTAGATAGCCATTCTCGCGTTCTACAGACTGTAAGATCCATTTATCAGAATCACCTGGATACACCACTTGTAAGAATCCGTGTACTGAATCCCGCGTGTTTTCAACCATTTCTTCTGATATAGGAATCAGATCAGGGTGGGGTTCACGCTTTTCTGCCTGTTCAACGGTCACCTCATCAGATAAGTCGATCTTTTCTTCTTGAAAATGCTCATCTACACGTGGTTCGTAGGTCATCCTTTCGCCAACAGGAACAAGATGAACCGAATCTCTAAGTAGAAAAGGGCGAGTCTTTTTGCCATCGTTCGTGATGTAGATCTCTTCTAATGCATAGACCGATTCAAAACGTTTGGCTTCCATGATTGGAAAGTTTACAAGCATCAATTGGTCCGTGATTCGATCAGGAATGTCTTCTAGAGATAAAGAAAAAGACTCATTCTGTACGTCATGCCCTTCTGGAAAATAGCCGTGAATGGTGAAGAACACGAGCTTGTCTTTGTCATTTAATTCAACCGAAATGATGCCGGATGGGCTGGTTGGAATTCCGTTTACTGCTGAAGAGAACATGTATGTTCGATCCTGTTTACTTTTTAAAAAGAAATGCTCTCCGTGTGAGAGTCCTGTCTCCTTTTCCACCCAATGGATGACGTTTTGTTCACTAGGCAATGTTGGGGTCTTTGCCTCACTTACACCACCTACAAAAATCAGACTTCTTACTTCTCCAGTATGTAAGTCCACATCGATGGATGCCGTTCCTTCTGGGTTCAAGTCGTCTTCAACGGGTCCTGAGCCTTCCGGGAACCATTCCATGTTATATACATATTGCGTTTGTTCAAACGGTTCGACTTCTCTATGGAGATGGGTGCGCTCAAGGGTGTAATCCTCAAGTCCGAACTTCCTTTTCAACCGTTCTGTAATCGCTTCTAGTTTTTGTTTCATTCAAGTTCCCTCCTACTTATTCTTCTAATGTACGTATTATTTTGGGGGAAGGTTTCAATTTAGTGAGCGTGGAAGCGAGTAGTAGGACTCGTACTTTCTTAGTTTCATAGAGCGGGACAAGGAACCTGTCCCCTTGTACCGTTGAAGGGATTTTGGTCAGGGATATGGAAGATAAACAGTAGGCAAATATGGACAGTTTGGAATAGGAGGTTTCACATCATGGAAGCATTAATCGACACTCTTGAAATTACGCTTGAACTTCCGGCAGAAGAAGAGAAGCATAGGGAATGGTATGAGGACGCGGTCCGTGACGCGCATAAGAGGATATCAGGATTCGCCAATTACTATCAATGGCAGGAGTGTGTATCGACGCCTTTAATTCAAAAGGTTCACGTATGCGGAACGAAGGAAGACTTTAATCGTGAGGTCATACGCACGTTTGATCTTGCAAGCGGATCGACTATTCCTAGCACTTACTCCGCTTTTGTCTCGGATGAGTTACTCGTTGCGGTTAGGCCTGAAGAGTATAGGGAGAATGTTCCGTATGGTCGTGAAAATGATGCGTATGAGAAGTTACTTACACATGAACTGGCTCACGCTCTTCATATTCGAATATTAGATGGGAAGGAAGAACAAATGGGGCCGCGGTGGTTTTATGAAGGGTTTGCTATTTTAGCCGCTGATCAGTTTAAACAAATGGATAAAGACATCGAGAAACAAGATATGCAAAACATCGTTGATACGGATCAGTCTGTACCTTATGTGTACTACCGATTCATTATGAACGAGTTGCTTGCTCAGATGGACCTAAGAGAAGCTGTAGACAGTGCTAAACAACCAGGGTTCAGGTTTTCTGTAAGTGTGTGAAAGAGGGGGATAGGGTCATGCTGAACCGAGTTATCCAACAGCTAGGGTTACAAGTGGAATCGGCGAATGAGGTAGAAGATTCTTTTAGCTCAACCGTTTATCAATGTGTGTTGTCGACGGGGGAACGTGTCTATCTGAAAATCCCTTTTTCTAAATTGAAGTTTCAGAGAGAGTTGGAAGCATATGAGATCTTAAAAGGAAAAGTTGCTATACCTGCACTATTGGATCATTGGGAGGGGGATGAGGAGTGTCCTGGAGCATTCGTTTTGTCTGAATTAAATGGGAAACCGCTCACAACGGCAGCTACACCAAACATCGCTTACCAGGTCGGAGTTCTTCAAGCAGAGATGCATTCTATTCGTCCGCCTGAAAAGTCATTGAAGGGAATTAAAAATGAATTTCCGAACTGGTCCACTTTTCTCGAAAAGCAGTTTTATAGTTTTGCAGAGGATGTTCATGACGTTCTTGATGAATCTTTATATAGGAAAGCGTTGAAGAAATTCGAACAGATGAAGCACGAGCTCCCAGCGCCAGATGGCCCAAGCTTTGTACATATGGATTTTCGGCCAGGCAATATTATAGTCGATGACGAAACGGTTTGTGGAGTTATCGGTTTTGAAAGCGTGAGATTTGGTTCCACCGAGATCGACTTCACGAAGCTTCATCGAGATTTTTTGGCTTATGATGATCGATTTTTCCAAGCTTATCAAGAAGGTTATAAGTCCGTGAGACCGCTGATTGATTTAGAAATGGTGTTGCCTTTTTATCAATTTACGGACGCTTTTAATAGTATTGGGTGGTGTAAGCGTAGAGGGGTGGAAGCCAATGCTTCGTTTTTGGAATTGAATGTAGGGATTTTAAAAGAGTGGTTGGTGTAACACGGGATTTAGTATGATGGACCTTTTTATAATATCTAAAGGCGCTCAGTGACCTTTTAGAATACTCAGCGTTTGAAAAGGTCAGAGATCCTCTTGATCTCTGACCTTTTAGTGATCCCTGTTATAAGAACGTCACATAGCAGATGTTTCTCTTACCTTTTAATTATTTCTCGCGTGGGAAACGTCATAGAGAAGCGCGAGGGGGAAGGGAGTTGTCCTCCTCATTTCATTAGCCATCATTATCAATTCAAGTTTAGAAAAGAAGGCTCAGTGTTTTCTGCGCTCCTATCATAGAAGGTATACCAAGCTTTTACATTCTTATAGGTGACTGATGTAATTTGCTGCCCTTCTACCTCCACAGTTAAATTTGCCTGGGTAAACCCAAATAATAGATGCTTATCCCCAAAGCTTTTGGCTCCGTAACTCCCATCGTTATTTTAGTGGTTTGATAAAGGTACGCAATTTATGGCAGAAACATTAGCATCAATAACGTTCCTATGTATATGCCCTTTACAGACCTTTTTCTCATTGTCTTCTCCTTTTACAGCAACAAATGCGATGCCTTCCTTCCCATGCCAATCTGTTTGTAGGACTCTTATCACGTTTTCAGTTATGTAATTCTTTTCGAATGCTTTTTGGACATTCGGATTTATGTAGTTGCTTATGGCGAAGCCAAGTAAACATACTATACTGATTCCTAATAATAGAATAGGTTTGTGTAACTTCATAACGTCCCCCAGGTGGCTATTGATTACGAACTTACCAAGAGAGAGGTGCTCGTTTTCACCTTAGCCCGCCATGCGTTCAAATCCTTTGTATCGTGTCCCCTGAAAGGTAAGGGTCCCCACATCGCCTTCTGCTAATAAGCCTTGGTCGCGACCGTTCATCGGTAACTCCATCCGGTCGCCGCTTTCAACTTCGAATGTTGTGTAATAGTATGTACGAGTGCTAGATCCGTGATCATCACCAGCGCCGCCACGTTTCTTAACCTCAGTCCTCTTGCTAATCACTTTTGCATTCACAGATAAAACCGGTTGCTTATTGTTGTCACTCCACTGCTTAATGGAAGTGAAAAGGGAAAAGAGAATACCACCGATGACGATGATAAATACAATGGCGATAAAATAAGGTCCGATCGAAAATATTAGATCTGAAGGTCCTTGATTTATACCTGATCCCATCCGACTCACCTCCTTTCTTTATCAAGTACGATTTTACATGATGGAAGTTTCAGGATAAATGAAAACATTTAAACGCAGGGGGGGATGTTTTACGCTTTTTTTAGGAAATAGAATGGAACTCTATGTCCTGTATCGCTAAAATTTTTTACGAAAGCACGGGGACGGTTCTCGTGCTTCTTCCGATTAATAGATGGGATAACTGTTACCTTTTCAATACTCTTTTTAAAAACGTGAGAGATACGTATCTCTCACGTTTTCGTGTGTCTTGATTAAGCTGTTAGGCCTTCTGGTGAATTAAAAGGTAAGAGGAGACATTTCTGTAGAAAGAACATTCAGAGGGGGATGGTTGGGACAAGGTACCTGTCCCCTTATCCCGCATCGTTACCGCTCATTAGTAGTTGTTGTGATAGGTTTGTATCCACTTTTTTCGCTTCAGCCATAAGGTTGTCACCAAAATAGCCTCGCCTGCTACTAATAAACCGATACCTAAAACCAAGCCACCAAATAATAAGAATTCATTTATAGGGCCAGCAAAGAAGAACCATCCTATGATGGCAACTAAACCTAACAAAAAGTTAACCGTTCCAGCAATGACGACTACTTGTAGAAACTGTCCTGTTTTTCGAATCATAATTGAACCATATTTAAAGCTTACAAAAGTCGCTACAATTATAAATAGAATATACAGGGTCATCGTAATATCAATATGGGTCATATGATTTGCTCCTTTTTTATAAATGAATACCTATTATTAAAGAAATTAAGTACAGATTTTCATAAATTCATAAGGACTTTTTATTTTACCACAAATAACCAGGTTACATAGGTTATACACCGCTATTCACAGAGTGAAGCACGGGGACGATTCTAGTGCTTCCAACGGTTAATAGAGGGAATATCTGTTATCTTTTCAATACTCTTTAAAAACGTGGGAGATCATACGTATCTCTCACGTTTTCGTGTGTCTTGATTAAGCTGATAGGCCTTCTGTTGACTTAAAAGGTAAGAGGAGACATCTCTGTAGAGAGAACATTCAGAGGCGGATGGTTGGGACAAGGTACCTGTCCCTCTGGCCCGTGTCTGTGCCATAATGAATAGTACGATATGAAATAAAAAGGGTGTGTAGCAGATTGATGTCCTACAACGAGACTTATAGAAAACGTATTGGATTGCCAGTCGGAACAGAACTAACCATTACAAACCTTCCTGAAGTGCTTGAGAAAACAGCTTGGGCCATTCCGTTTGAGAATTTCCGGATTTTGAACAATAACAGTCTGGAGATCTCTAAGGAGAATCTTCGTCACAAGATTCTTGAAGAAGAGGAGGGAGGGCTTTGCTATGAACTGAATCCTCTCCTATATTACTTTCTCAAAGACAATGGATTTCACGTTTCTCTTGTGCGCGGGGAGGTGTATAACGCGGCAGAGGATCAGTGGTCGGATACTGGCAGAACACATGCCGCGGTTATTATCCATGACGAGTCAGGCGATTACTTGATGGATGTTGGGTTTGGGGGCAATCTTCCTTTAACACTTGTTCCTATGTCAGGTGAGCTTGTTACATCGAGGAACGGGGAGTTTAAAGTAAGCCAGATCGATACGGATTATGGAGACCATGTTCTTGAAGTGAAGGTAAAGGATAAAGATGAGGAGAGGAGAATTGGCTACGCATTCAGTGCCACGCCTCTTATGCAGGTTGAAGATGAAATGATTGAGATTCAGCACTTGATTGAGACGCATGAGAAATCTAAGTTTAATAAAAGCCCTCTCGCTGTCCAGCTTTTTGAAAGCGGAAACCAGACGTTAACCTCTTCATCTATGACGACTTGGGAAGATGGGGAGAAGGTGAAGGAAGAGTTGGAATATGAGGATTTTGTGAGGCTGGCTAGGGAACGATTTAACCTTCAACATGTGCTTGAAGACAGAGGAGAGGGGTAAGAAACAAGTGGGCTACCTGCCTTTTAGAAAGAAGATCAGTTATCAGTGACCTTTCAAAGAGTATTTGCGATGAAAAAGTCACTGATCGTTCGTCTCTCTTACCTTTTGAAGTCTTAACTTTATAAAAAAGTCACAGATACTGGTTATCTGTGACTTTTTTGCATTTTAAGAGGTGAAAAGGTCACAGATCAAGCTGATCTCTGACGTTTTAGGCGTCATTATCTTATAAAAGGTCACAGATCAAACGGCAGAGGCTTGCTAGCGGTGGGACAAGGTACCTGTCCCCCTGTCCCGAAAGAAATGTTTTTTCAATAAACGAAATTCACAAAATGTATTGACATAAGACCGCAACTCCAATAGCCTTAGTTAGTGATAATGATTATCAGTATCGTTGGAGGAGGAAATACATATGAAAAACATATCCTATAAGTGGGGAGTCATAGCTATTGTACTCATGATGGCAACGTTCCTTGCTGCATGTGGAAGTAGTGAAGGCGATTCTGGAGAAGCGTCTGAATCGGAAGGAACGTCAAAAGAGGATGTGGAAGAGCGAGAAATTGAGCACGCAATGGGGACCTCAACCATTGAAGGAACACCGGAGAAGGTCGTTACGCTTTATCAGGGAGCTAATGACGCAGCAACGGCTCTTGGTTTTCAGCCTGATGGAATTGTGGAGTCGTGGGTGCAACAGCCGATCTATGATTACTTAAGTGAGGATTTAGAAGGGGCGACTATTGTTGGGCAAGAAACACAGCCCAACTTAGAAGAAATTTCTGCACTAAATCCGGACGTAATATTTGCTTCGAAGACACGTCATGAAGAAATTTATGAGAAATTGAAACAAATCGCACCTACCATTGCCATTGAGGAGCTTTATGACTTTAAAGGAACCGTATCGGTTATGGGAGAAGCTCTGAATAAACAAGATAAAGCGGATGAACTTCTTGCAGATTGGGACAATCGTATTAAGGACTTCCAAACGAAAGTTGAAGACAAGTTGGGTGACAAATGGCCTCAAAATGTATCAGTACTTAACTTCCGCAGTGACCATGCACGTATTTATTTCGATAGCTTCGCAGGTCAAATCTTAAAAGAGGCTGGTTTTACCAGACCTGAGAATCAGCAACAAGATGTATGGGGAGTTAAGTTAACCGATAAAGAGAGTATTACTGAAATGAACGCTGACGTATTCTATATCTTTATGAGTGATGACAAAGCGATCGAAGAGAACTATAAAGAGTGGACAAGTCACCCTCTATGGGAAAACTTAGATGCTGTTCAGAAGGACCAAGTTTATATGGTTGATGAAGTAACATGGAATATGGGCGGAGGAATTCGCGCTGCCAACCTTATGCTTGATGATTTATATGAGAGATTTGATTTAGAGAAATAACAGGCGAAGATAGGGGGCTTTCTCCTATCTTTGTTTATTTGGAGAGACGTGTATGATGACTTTTACTACAAAACCTTCTATAAAATGGGCTGTGCTTGTTCTATCATTCTTGATGCTTGTAGGAGCTTCCATTGCTAGCCTTGCATTCGGGAAAACGTCGATCCCGTTCTCCTCGATTGTGGAAGCATTTACTCAGTATGACCCTCAGAACACCGAGCATATTATTGTAAGAAGCTCAAGGATGACACGAACGTTAATTGCGATTACGATTGGTGCAAGTTTATCCATTGCGGGGACGCTGATGCAGGCTCTGACCCGAAATCCAATGGCCGCGCCAGACTTGTTTGGAGTGAACGCTGGCGCTTTATTCTTTATTGTATTTTCGGCAACGTTTCTTTCTGTAAATTCGTTGTCTCATTATATGTGGATTGGTTTTTTGGGGGCTTTTGTAGCGGCGGGCTTTGTGTATCTGTTAGGGGCACTGGGAGGAGATGGATTATCCCCAGTTCGCTTGGTGCTGGCTGGAGCTGCGATTAGCGCGCTATTTGTCTCTTTTACACAAGGCATGCTTGTATTGGATGAACAACGGATGCAAAGTGTCCTCTTTTGGCTGGCTGGTTCTGTTGCTGGTCGGGAGTTATCCGTTCTGTTGCCTGTTCTCCCATTCATAATCATTAGTACAATTGTAGCATTGTGCATGGGCAAGCCCTTAAATGTCTTTATGTCTGGAGAAGAAGTGGCTAAGAACTTAGGGCAGAACACGATGCTTGTGAAAGCGGTAGCAGGTGTGATCATTGTTCTGTTGGCCGGTGGATCTGTCGCTGTAGCTGGCTCTGTTGGTTTTATCGGTCTAGTTGTACCTCACTTAGCTAAAGGAGTAGCTGGGCCGAATTATAAATGGGTCTTGCCCTTAAGTGGGATATTTGGTGCTACTTTACTTCTCATCTCTGATGTAGCAGCGAGATTGATCATTTCCCCTCAAGAGATGCCAATAGGTGTAATGACTGCCTTGTTTGGAGTGCCTTTCTTCATATATATTGCAAGGAAAGGAGTGAAGCGCAGTGAGTAAACATATTACGCTACGAAATCGGTCCAATTCCTATTCTGTCCAAGTACATAAGCAATCGGCAATCAAACTCATTCTGCTCGCTATCGCAGTGTCGATCGTTTTCGTTGTCAGTTTATCGTCTGGTAGTAGCTATATCCCAATCACCTCTGTTCTTCAAGAGCTTTTCGCCACTAGTGATTATGCATTTGTGTTAAACGAGTTGCGTCTTCCTCGCGTCCTGCTAGCCGTTTTAGTTGGTGCGGGATTAGCAGTTTCAGGATTGATCCTTCAAGGTATTGTTCGGAACCCATTAGGTGCTCCGGATATTATCGGAGTGACAGGAGGGGCGTCGGTGGGAACCGCTTTGTTCATCGTTTTCCTGTTAGGAGAGGTGGGTATTAAGTGGTTGCCTTTATCTTCTATTTCAGGGGCTTTCGTTGTGTCTATACTCATTTACCTTCTATCCTGGAAGAAAGGGGTTACACCTATACGGTTAATCCTCGTTGGGATTGGCCTGTCGGCTCTGGCAAATTCTGTTGTAACGATGGTAATGGTATCAAGCAATACCACAATTGCCTCTAAAGTCTATCTATGGATGACTGGAAGCTTGTACGGAGCGAATTGGCAAGAAGTGACCCTAATCACTCCGATTATCCTAATTCTAATTATGTTATCCCTTTTCTTCACGAGTACAATGAATGCAAAGCAGTTAGGGGATGACATCGCTTATGGTGTTGGTGTACGGGTGCAGTATAATCGCGTTTTGCTCTTGCTTATCAGTGTGGGTTTAGCCGGTGCGGCTGTAGCGTTTGCTGGTGGCATAGCTTTTGTAGGGTTAATTGCTCCACATATTGCCCGGCGTCTCCTGCATCAATCATTTGGTACTTTGGTGATGGGGTCGGGTCTAATCGGGGCATTTATCGTTATGGTAGCAGATATCATTGCCCGGACAGCGTTCTTGCCATCAGATATTCCAGCAGGAGTATTTACAGCCGGAATTGGTGCACCGTTCTTTATTTATTTACTTTACCGTAACCGGGGAGGTATGAGTTCATGACGACAATTAACAAGATGTTAGACCCTGTTTCCTGTGAAGTTTTCTTAAAGCGTCAGCAGGAGAGAATTCAGGCACCAAACAAGAGAGTGGCCGCTTCAATGGTCTTAAAGCGTTATGCTCAGCAATATCCAAAGCAAGTGTTAGATGCCATGTTGGAAGGTAATGTGATCCCAATCATTTCTATGGAGGCTTGCTCATTATCTGATGAATTGAAACTTATGGTGGATGCTTCTCAAGTTCAGTACACTTCTTCAAGAGCGGATGGGTTTGCGCACTTATTTAGCCAGCATCTGCGGCCTTTGGTTTTAGCTTTACATCAGAACACTCGGTTACCACTGCCTATTTTATGGGAAAATGTTGCTGTTCGGTTCAATTCCTACTTCCGGAAAGCGGTGGAGAATGATCCTGAATCCTTACATTCAATTACCCGTTTAGCAGCCTGTTTGCATGAACTAGATGGAAGTTACTTTGATGAGCAGGAAAATCCGTTGGTTCATTACCTCGTTCCTGTGTCCGATTTAACACAGTCCATGACGAGGAGGACTTGCTGCTTCTATTATCAGCTAGAAAAAGAGAAAGAAATGTCCCATTGTTTAGTCTGCCCCTTGCGCAAGTAAGAACACGACAGCCGAACCTCTACATTAGGTTCGGCTTTTCTTGTTTAGGGAGCGAGGTAAACATGTTCAGCCTGAATTTCTTTAAAAAGTTAGACACCTCCCGCTCGCTTCTGAACGATTATAGAAGTGAAAGGAGGTGATCGACTTGGCAATCACAAACACATTCCGATCTCAGCTGCAGATTGTGTTAGAAGATGGTCTTGATGAAAAAGGCAACATGACATTCAAGAACAAGAACTTCAACAACGTGAAGACTGAAGCAACGGCTGACCAGCTATTCGCCGTAGCGAATGTTCTTCATCCGCTTCAGCAGCGTAAGTTATCTGGCATTGAACGAAATGACTCAAGTCTAATTCTTGGTGCTTAATCATTAAACAGGATGGAAAGGGGAAGTGAAAATGGCGAAGAAACTTGAAATGAAATTTGAAAACCAGGATGGACGTACCGTAACGTTGTCTCTTGATGATCCGATTGAACCGGTTGATGTGGTGGCGTTAAACGCAGCCATGGATGAGATTGTGACGCAGAACTGCTTCACATCAAGCGGCGGAGATCTAGTCAGTAAGAAAGAGGCTAGAATCGTCGAGCGAAACGTAGCGGATATCGAATTATAATCTAAAAAAGGGAGAGGGCGATCCTCTCCCTTTTGGGTAACTCAAGGGGTGAGGAGAGATGGAGGAATGGATGACGTGGGTACCTGAGGTTGGCTTTCCGGTTCTTGTGACATTTTATCTGTTGCATCGAATGGAAGGGAAACTCGACATGCTTGTGGCGAGCATCCATCATTTAGCTGAACAAATGAAGGTTGGATAAGAAGAAGGACTTAAAGGGAGTGCTCCCCTTAAGTCCTTTTTTCTTGATGAGAGGTTTATTTATTTTCACATTTGAAATGTCACCTCTCTTTCCTTTTGGGGCAATGAGACGTTAAGAAGTAAGAGATCAGCTTCACGAGTGGGACAAGGTACCTGTCCCCCTGACCCCTCGTTTAAACAAACCATCTTTATATAAAGGTGGTTTGTTTTTTTTTTGAGCCTGTAACGAGCTAGTTAAGCAGGTGATGGGGCTGTCATTTAGTGAAATGTTTTTTTATGGAAGCATTGTATATATTGTGTATATTGTATATAATACAGTATATATAATTAGAGGAAGGTTTTGGAATGAAAATTATACTTGCGAATCGGGGCAAACAACCCATTTATGAACAAATCTACACGCAATTGAGGGATCAGATTCTTTCTGGTTCGTTAAAGGCAGGGGAGGCCCTTCCGTCTATGCGCCTACTGGCGAAAGAATTAAACGTGAGTCTTATTACATCGAAACGCGCTTATGAGGAACTTGAGAAAGATGGCTATATCTATTCAGTGGTTGGAAGAGGATCCTTTGTATCGGATCAAAATGACGAGATCATAAAGGAAAGCAAGATGAAAGGCGTAGAAGAGCAGCTGTCACTAGCGATTCAAAATAGTAAAGAGCTAGGCATCACCCTTGCTGAATTACAAGACATACTTACCATTTTATACAGGGAGGAAGAATGATGGAGCATGTTGTAGAACTGAACCATGTTACGAAGTCATTTGAGGGGTTTCGGTTGAAAGATTTTTCTATGGGTGTGAAGAAAGGCTATGTACATGGATTCATTGGTGGGAACGGAGTGGGAAAGTCAACGACGATTAAGTTAATGATGAATTTACTACAGCCTGATACCGGAACCATATCGGTGTTTGGCATGTCTTACGATAACAATGAGAAAGAGATTAAGCAGCGCGTAGGATTCGTGTATGATGAGAATATTTTCTATGATCATCTCACTCTAGCTGAGATGAAAGATATTGTGAAAAGAGCCTATACGAAGTGGGATAATGAGGTGTTTCACGCGTATGTGGAGAGCTTTCAATTGCCTTTAAAGAAGCCAATGAAGACATTCTCAAAAGGCATGAAGATGAAAGCGTCTTTAACAATGGCTTTATCTCATCATGCAGAGCTTATTATTATGGATGAACCAACGTCTGGTTTGGACCCCATTTTCCGAAGAGAATTGCTTGAGGTTCTTCGGGGGCTGATGGAGGAAGGGGAGAAAACGATTTTCTTCTCGACACACATTACAACCGATCTTGATACGATCGCAGACTATATTACGTTTATTCATGCTGGAGAGAAGATCTTTACGAAGGACCTTTATCAAATTGAAGAAGAATATGCCATTGTGAAGGGTGGGCTTGATTTACTGGATCGGGACACTGAGCAAGAGTTTATAGGGATAAAGAAGTCTTCTTTAGGGTTCGAGGCTTTGACTGGGGATAAAAAGAGGGTGCAAGCTATCTTTGGGGAGATGGTTCTGTTGGAAGAGGCGACTCTGGAAGATATTATGTTCTTCACAAAGAAGGGGGTAAGTGGGGATGTTCAACTTAATTCGTAAAGACATTGTGATGCAGAAGAAAACATTGGCCCTGTTGATGCTTGGGTTATGTGCGTATGTACTAGTGGGGATTTCTTCAATTTGGATTGGTTTTGTTTTTAGTGTAGTCATCGTTGTAAATGCATTTTCTTTGGATGAGAAGTCGAACATCCATATGTTCCTGAACTCTTTGCCCTATACGAGAAAGGAGATCGTAAGTGCCAAATATGTGGTCGCTGTACTCATCACCATTATGGTGGCTCTGGCTTTATTTGTCGGAAATCTGATCTTCCACGGCGAAGTTACTGGGTGGAAGAGTCAATTGATCATGATATCTATGACACTTGCAGCTGCATCCTTTATCCTTCCTTTCAGTTATAAATTCAAGAGCCAGTATTTATTTATAGCCTCTGTTGTGGCAATGGGTGTGTACTTTCTTGTTATTTCTTTTTTCATCCCTAATTTAAATGATCAAATTCGAGGGGTGGTAAACACGATCCTATCGACACAACAGGCAGTTTTCTATGGGGGGATCACCTTGTCGGTTCTGGTGATCTATGCATTATCGTGGCTGTTGTCGATTCGAATTTATGAGAAGAAAGTGTTGTAAGGAAAGTCTGGGAACCATTTGTTCCTGGGCTTTTTTTCTAGGTTATCAGGTAAAAGCTTTATCTCTTTTTTTATCGTGTTGCCTTTCCTCTAAGTTTGCGATTGAGGTCCTATAGCGTATTTATGAGGACAGCAAGCAAATATATTGATAAAAGGAAACGTGGTTATGTACCCTTGCAACTGTTCAATGATATTGAATCAAAAGAGATATAAATCTAAGAATTTTAATAAAGAAGGAGTGAGGAATAATGGAACTATTCAACAACTCAGGTAAAGTAGCAATTGTAACAGGTGGCGGTAGCGGAATCGGAAAGACAGCTGCTGAAGCTCTATCTGAAAGCGGTGCGACGGTTGCTGTTATTGGTCGTACGTTAGAGAAGATCGAAGCGGCTGCAACTGAGATTCAGAACAAGACCGGCAATAAGGTCAAGGGTTATCAAGGGGATGTGACGAAGAAAGCTGATATTGAGCGCTTCGTAGCAACTGTTCACGAAGACCTTGGTCAAATAGATATTCTAGTTAACAATGCGGGCACATTGGCTCCAGGTACCATTGAAAGTCTTGATGAAGAAGGTTGGGACCATGTGATGAGTACAAATGCGAAATCCATTTTCTTCACGACTCAAGCAGTCGTTCCTTATATGAAAGAACAGAATTATGGACGTATTATTAATACAGCTTCTGTAGCGGGGGAAGTGAGCTTGTCCTTTAGTTCCGTTTACGGTACTAGTAAAGCTGCAGCGATTCACCAAACGAAGCAACTCTCTCTAGAGCTTGCTCCCTATAACATTACAGTAAACGCGATTAGCCCTTGGTTCTTCAAGACTGAAATGAACGAAAGTGACCTTGCGAATGAGGACTTCCGTACAGCGGTTGAGAACCGCTCGCCTATGAAGCGTTTAGGCCAACTAGAAGAATTGAAATCATCCTACCTCTTCTTTGCGTCTCCTGCCTCTAGCTATGTAAGTGGTCAGAACGTATTTGTTGACGGTGGCATGACTGTCTACGGACTATAAATCAAAATGAACCGCTCCTCTACCTTGAGGGGCGGTTTTTTTATGGGTGGAGAAAAAGCTTTTAACGCTACTGAAATAAACCAAGGATCCAAACAACTACATAAATCGGTACAGCCACAATAGCCATTCCGGCAAACAAATAACAAAGTGACCTAATTATAAATTTAACTAGATCATATATAGCCCCTGCTAAATCATCGACAAACCTTAACACTGTAGTTCCCTCCTTATTTTAGAAAGCCTTGTTCCGGGCTCGGCGCCAATGGATATGTTAGTTCTTTCTCAGTTTACTGACTATTTCTTTATCCCACGATAACACAGACCATGTGCGTCTGCAGAAACCTCCCTCTCCATTATCCTTATACGTCACGTGTCCCCCGACTTTTTTACCTAGATCCGTTAAGGACCAATTGCCTTGTTCGCCATCAAGGAAGCCTTTTTCTTTTAAAAGCACATATACGTCTTTAACTGGCATTCCTAATTCTTTTCCGATCATTCTTGCAGACATCCTCATAACAGACTAGCCTCCTTACTGTTTCTATGTATGCATACGTTTTTGTTCAAGAAAAAGTTTCCTTCTTTTTGGGAAATGACGATCTGAAAGAGTCTCGCCTCATGTGTTTCTGTTCTCTAATACAGAATCAAGACGGGGGAAAGGTGAGTTGGTGGAGTGGGACGAGGTACCTGTCCCCCTGGTCCAGACTTTTTTAATGGTGTCACTCTTGTTGTGACAAAGCTGTGTTTAGATTGTCTTGAGAATGGCTTGTAACCGCTTTACGATAGAGTTACAGATAACAAAGGGAAAGATAAAGAGGAGGATGACGATATGAGTGAACAACAAAGTGCGGGTGTGAGAGCTCGGGTTCAGAAGTTTGGTAGTTTCTTAAGTAGCATGATTATGCCAAATATCGGGGCTTTCATTGCTTGGGGTTTGATTACGGCATTTGTTATAGAAGATGGGTATACACCAAATGAAGATTTGGCAGAATTAGTTGGACCGATGATTAACTACTTGCTGCCATTGTTAATTGGTTTTACAGGGGCTCGTTTAGTCCATGGATTACGTGGGGGAGTTGTTGGTGCGACGGCTACAATGGGGGTAATCGTCGGAGCAGATATTCCGATGTTCCTTGGAGCAATGTTAATTGGTCCTTTAGCAGGTCTTGTGATTAAACAGATTGATAAATTAATTGAAGGTAAAATTAAATCTGGTTTTGAGATGCTTGTTAACAACTTTACAGCTGGTATTTTAGGTGCAATTTTAGCAATTATTGGGTATTACATTATTGGACCGCTAATGGCTGGTCTGACAAGTATTCTAGGTGGAGGCGTTGAGTTCTTAATTAATGCGGGTCTCTTGCCGCTTGTGAACCTATTTATTGAACCGGCGAAAATTCTGTTCCTAAATAATGCGATTAACCACGGAATTTTAAGTCCGATTGCGGTGGATCAATCACAAGAAGTAGGAAAGTCGATTCTGTTCTTGCTTGAATCAAACCCAGGACCAGGTCTTGGCGTATTACTAGCCTTCATGGTCTTTGGAAAAGGAATTTCAAGGCAGACTGCACCTGGTGCAGCGTTCATTCACTTCTTTGGTGGAATTCATGAGATTTACTTCCCATACATTCTATCAAAACCAATCCTTATCCTAGCCGCTATGGCTGGTGGTGTAACAGGTACAGCTACATTTGTGGCATTTGATGTTGGGTTGTCAGCTACTGCTTCACCGGGAAGTATTTTTGCACTTCTTCCTCTAGCAGCAAAAGGGGATGCTTTAGGTGTATTGATTGGTGTGGTCTTAGCGACAGTTGCATCGTTTGTTGTAGCATCTCTTCTATTAAAAGTATCTAAGCAAGAAGATGAAGATAACTTAGAACAAGCTACAGCGCAAATGGAAGAAATGAAAGGGAAGAAGAGCAGCGTATCTGGTCAGTTAGCAAATTCTTCTGAGGAAGCAACAGAAGAGCAAGCTGAACAAGAAGAAGCTCCGGCTCAACAAAATACGAATGAGGTTCCAACGATTAATCGTGATGAGATCGACCGAATCATCTTCGCTTGTGACGCTGGTATGGGCTCTAGTGCAATGGGAGCTTCCTTATTGAAGAATAAGTTCAAGAAAGCTGATATTCAAATTGACGTAACCAATATGGCGATTAATGACCTACCGTCTGATGTAGACATTGTCATTACGCATAAAGATTTAACAGAACGTGCGAAGAACAGAGTTCCAAACGCGTATCATATTTCTGTTGAGAACTTCTTAAACAGCCCTAAATATGATGAACTGATCAACGAATTAAAAGAGTAGATTTAAACAAGACCTGGTTTCCTGTAGACCAGGTCTTTTTTTAGAATTTTTTGTTCGCTTATTAAATTTTGTCACAAGTCAGATGACGAACATGCAATTAGTTTATATTGAAACCCTTACATTTACACACTATCATTAGGAGTGAGAAATGGTTTTCATTTAAAAAGTGTCACAAGGAGGTGGTGGGATGGAGATCTTTGTAACCGGCCGTGAGAGAAAGATGTTGGACCTGTTGTTCTCAAATCGAGATGATTTAACGATTAAAGAAATAGCGCAAGAATTAGATGTCAGCACCAGGACCGTTCATCGGGATTTAAAAGGGCTTGAAGATGTTCTATGTGATTTTCAATTACAATTGAGGAAAGGCACTCAAGGGGGATTGTCCATTGATGGGGCCCCTGAGGATCAGAAGCAGCTTCGGTTTAAGCTCAACCAGCAGAAGACGTTTGATTATACACCGGAGGAAAGACAGGTCATCATTTTATCGAGGCTACTAGAAGCAAGATCGCCTATAAAACTCATTGCCTTAGGAAGTGAACTAGGCGTAACGGTCGCTACCATTAGTCATGATCTAGATAAGATAGAAGATAATTTATCAGAACATGACATCTCCCTTGTTAGAAGATGGGGGTACGGGGTAGAGATTGAAGGGACAGAATCTAGCATTCGCCAAGCGATCAGCTTTTTAATCTTAAGGAATATGGATGAACAGCACTTCTTTTCCTTACTTCGTCAGAATATTCAGGACCGACCGCAAAACGCAGGGAATTCCATTTCAGAACAATTACTAGAACTTGTGAATAAAGAGAAGCTGACTCTAATTGAACAACAAGTAAATGAAACGATTCAGGCGCTTCCTTATCAACTGGCTGACAGCGCCTACATTGGACTCGTCGTCCATTTAGCACTAGCCATTGAACGCATCCAAAAAGATGAAACCATCTATATGGAAGAAGATCAATTAGCTCGGTTGAAAAAGACCAAAGAATATACCATCGCAGAACAATTAATCGGTGATTTATCCGACGCCTTTCACATTGAGATTCCAGAAGCAGAAATCGGGTATACATCGATGCATCTTATGGGGTCAAAAGCGCGCTATAGTCACGATACAATGCTAGAAGATTCAAGTATGAGCATTGCGTTTAAAACGAAGCAGCTCATATCAAGCGTTTCAAAACGACTTGAAACCAACTTGAACCGATCAGAGCGACTCTTAAATGACCTTGTGATTCATTTGAAACCAAGCATTTACAGGCTCCAACATGGGATGGTGATTGAGAATTCTCTTACCGATCAAATGGAAGAGGATTTCCCGGAACTGTTTCGTATAGTAGAACAAGCGCTTGTGGAAGTATTCCCTGACTATGACTTTCCAAGAGAAGAAACCGCATTTGTTGTGATGCATTTTGCCTCGAGCTTATTAAACATGGAAGATGTAAAAGGCTTGCGCGTTCTTGTTGTTTGTTCAAGCGGAGTAGGCACTGCTAAGATTTTAGCTGCTAAATTAACGAAACAATTTAATGAAATAGAACAAGTCGATCATCGCTCGCTTTTCGACTTGCCACATCTGAACCTGGACCATTACGACTTGATCATATCTACTTTGGCATTAGAGGGGTATAAGGATTATGTCCAAGTGAGTCCCGTTCTTCCGAAGAAGGATATTTACAAACTTCAGCACGCAATTAGACGCATTCGTGTGACAAGTATTGTTCGCCAGTCTCCTCATAAAGAAGAGAAAAAGGAGAGGGTGCCGGAAGATCTCGAAACGCTGCAACAGTCGATCCTTTCCAATCAACGGTACGGAGAAGCTGCCGGGCAGTTGTTAGATAATCTGTTCGTGAAAAGAATTGGTGCTGCAACTATTGAAGAAGCCCTTCGTCAGTCTACAGTAACGTTAGTAGAAAATGGGGTGTTAACCGATCCCGATACAGTATGTCATGCACTCTTAGAACGGGAGAAGTTAGGGGGCGTTGGTGTTCCGGATACGTCATTAGCCTTGTACCATACGAGGAATGAAACGGTCACAAGCCCAGTCTTCACTATGTTTATTCTAGAGTTTCCTATTTACGTTCAAGATATGGCCGGGGAAACCATGGAATTGCACACGCTTCTTCTCATGCTGGCTCCGCAATCGATGCACAAAGAAGGATTTGAGATTCTAAGTTTTATTAGCTCAAGCATCGTGGAGGAAGAGGATTTTACAGAAGCGATCGAGTCAAAGAATGAGCACCAGATGATTCAAACGGTATCTAACCGTATTTATCAGTACTATAAATTAAAAACTAAAGGAGAATAATTATGTCTAATACTATTTTAAAGCCAGAGAATATCGAGCTAAACCAAACCCTTTCTGAGAAAGAAGAAGCGATTCGTTACGTAGGTGGCATTTTGAAGGACCAAGGATATGTAGATGCAAATTACGTAGAGGAAATGCTGAAGCGTGAAGAGCTTACATCCACATTTATGGGTAACTTCGTTGCCATCCCTCACGGCACTGAAGATGCGAAGAAATCTGTTCATGAAACAGGGATCTCAGTTGTGACCGTGCCAGAAGGCGTAGACTTTGGTGGCGGAAACATCGTTAAGTTGCTAATTGGAATTGCAGGTAAAGGCGATGAGCATTTAGAAATTCTATCTCAAATTGCAATTGTTTGTTCAGAAGAAGAAAACATTGACAAAATTATTGGAGCGAGTACGAAACAAGAAGTAATCGACATGTTCAGTGAGGTGAACTAAATGATAGCCGTCCATTTTGGAGCAGGAAATATTGGCCGAGGTTTTATCGGATCTCTCTTGCATGATGCAGGGTATGAAACGATTTTCGTTGATGTGAATGATGAAATGATTCAAGAAATCAATGAAAAAGGTCGTTACACGATTGAACTTGCAGGTCAAGAAGATACGTTAGAGGTCACAAACATTAGTGGTTTAAACAGTATGTCTCAATCAGAGGCCGTAATAGATGCCATTGCAAAAGCTGAAGTCATCACAACAGCGGTTGGCCCGCATATTTTACCTGTTATTGCGCCCCTTCTGGCTCAAGGACTTGAGCGTCGTTTACAGACGAACCAACAACCTGTTAACGTTATTGCGTGTGAGAACATGATCGGTGGAAGTCAGTCCCTTCGCGAAGAAGTTGTGAAGCAGCTAACATCGATTTCTGAAGGAACATTAGAGGAGCTGGTTGGCTTTCCAAATGCAGCTGTTGATCGCATCGTTCCTGAACAGCACAATGAAGAGCTGTTAACTGTCAAAGTGGAACCTTATTATGAATGGGTAGTAGAGACGACAGCGATTAAAGGAGAGCGCCCTGACATTGATGGCGTTACGTATGTAGAAGACTTAACGCCTTATATTGAGCGCAAGCTATTTACCGTGAACACAGGCCATGCCACAGCGGCTTATCTTGGGCATTTGTATCAGCATGAAACGATCAAGCAGGCAATGGATGACCCGGGTATTCGTGAGAAAGTCTTCAAGACCCTTGAAGAAACGGGTGATGTGTTAATTAAGAAGTATAACTTTGATCAACAGACACACCGGGAATATATTAAGAAAATTATTGAACGCTTCTTGAATCCAGATCTATCGGATGATGTTCGCCGTGTTGCCCGTGCTCCAAAACGCAAGCTCGGAGGGCAAGATCGTCTCGTACGTCCGGCCCTTGAGTATTTCAAAGAACTCGGCACAAAGCCGAAGCACTTAGCCGAAGTGATTGCCTCCGCCTTACTTTATCAAAATGAAAACGACCCAGAAGCGGTTGCTCTTCAGAATCTAATTCAAGAAAAGGGCGTGCTGCCGGCCTTTCAAGAAGTTTCTGGTGTAGAGGAACAAGAACTTCTCCAGCTCGTTGAAACGTATTATCATGAGTTGAAAGCGTAATAAACTAGTCTCGTGGGAATAGCTAGAAAAGGTTTTTACTTTAATAGTGTGAAATCCCTCGTTATCTTTTATAGGAAAAGCGACTCTCCACGGAGTCGCTTTTTTATGTCGGTGTATTTTAACTAAAGTACGAAAGGATCCCAATCATAAAGTCGGAGACGAAAGCCTTGTAAAGAGGGAGAGGTTCCGTTGATGCTGGAATCAAGTTCTGTTTTGCTTCGCGGGGAATCAATGGTATTTTAGGTAAGCAAGGAAACGTTTGATTGAACTGAGGTGATTGTTTTGAATATGGAGCTTTTTTTGCCCAACACAACGTCCGGTGCACTCATAATAGGGGTTGTTCTTTCTCTTATTTATAGCTTATATCTTAAGAAGACCGAGTCAAAAGGGTGGCGATTCGCATTAGTAACCTTTTTGGTTGGAGTGTTCTCTTGTATATGTGGCGTCATGATCTTAAGAGCGGTAGGTACAATTGGGTAGTAAAGCTGCTGAAGGGAGTTCTCTTGCTTCGGCTAGGAGTGAACAGAAGGATCACTACGTGTAGCGAACCTCTATATAAGAAAGCGACTCTCTGGAGAGTCGCTTTCATCTTTTTCTACTGCAATTCATGTCCTACATATTGAACGTTTTTGTAATAACGACCTAGAGAGTTCGTCAGGCGTTGCGCAATGCTTTCTGCTTCTTCTGGAGAAGCTTCTTCTTTAACGATAATGGATTCAAAATCGTTTTTAGCGTTTGTGTTGTGTTTGACGTTTACATAAACATCAAATGCGGAGTCATCGTCTTCTCTTGTTTCTAAATAAGAAATCGTAATGGAATGGATCGCACCTAAGTTATCGAGTTTGCTTTTTATATGGTTAAAGTTCATAGTTATACACCTCTAATTTAAGAATTTCATGAATGCTCATAAGTCTGCTTGTTCAGCAGTTCCTTTAACTACTATACAGTAATTCATGCTATAGGCAACCTCTTGTTTTAAATTTTTCTTTTTTTTAGTGCTTAAATGGAAGTTAAAGATCTGTTTTATTTAATAATCTGAACTCGTGAGATCGAGCGGCCGTCCATTTCAAGAATCTTAAATGTTAAGTTATTCCGCTCAAGAACGGTTCCTTCTTCAGGGTGATCATCTAACTCATTTAAAATGTATGCAGCAAGTACGTCCTCATCTTCAGGAATATTAGTGTCAAAGATGGAGTTCACTTTATATAATGTAGCTTTCCCGTCGCAAATGAGTTCTGTATCAGATAGTTTCTCCACGATCGCGTCATCATCCGGATCTAATTCATCCTCGATTTCAAGTCCAATCATTGCTTCGATAATATCCTCGTGCGTAATGATTCCTTCTGTGCCGCCATATTCATCAAGGACAATCCCCATGTGCTGCTTCTCGAGGCTCATTTTCCTCAATACCCACTCAACTTTTTGGAACTCATACACAATTAAAGGATCATTGGAACAAAAGGACTTCAGCGACTGTTGGCGATCTGCATCCCAGTTCAAGAGATACTTTGAATGGAAGACAGCAATGATGTCGTCCATGTCATCCCGGTAAACAGGGTAACGCGTATAAGGATGCTGCATCACAATTTCTCGTACTTCTTCAAAGGTAGCAGTGTGAGGGATGGCTTCTACATCCACACGAGGGGTTTGAAGCACGTCTTTCACATTTAAGTTCTGAAAGTCGAACACGCCTTTAATCCGGTTGGATTCCTCTTCATTAAAGGTTCCCTCATTACCAGCAATGTCAATCATCGTTCGTAGTTCTTCTTTAGATATAGACGCTTCTTCTTGTTGCCCATTTGAGAGCACGTTGTTTAAGTAATCGGTCAGTTTATTCAATAAGATGGTAACCGGTTTGAATACAATGATGAAAAAGCGAATGATCGGAGCGACCGTTGTGGCAATACGATCAGGATAAGTAGCTGCGACAGACTTCGGGATCACTTCAGCGAAGATAATAATCGTGATCGTTAACACAGCTGAAGCAATTCCGACATTAATGCCGTATTCAACAGCCAATATGGTTACAAGAGTCGGCAATAGAATATTCGCTATGTTATTCCCGATTAGGATGGTGGTGATAAATTCACTAGGCCTTGAGACTAAGTACAACAATTTCTCAGCCTTTTTATCGTGGTTATTCGCCCGAGTCTGCAACTTCATTCGATTCGTTGCAGTTAAAGCAGTCTCACTCCCTGAGAAGAAAGCGGAGACAAAGATCAGTATAATAATCGCTATGAGCACGATTTCGTTCCTCCTTATGATGTCCGTTCAAATTCATACTTCTACAACTATATCAAAATTGGTTGTGAAAAGAAATGAAGACGAGTTATGCGAATGCTCTTCTGGATAAGAAAGGTAGGAGAGGTGGTTCTTGTTTGGCTAGAATAGGAGGAAGCTAAACACAAATAACGAAACGGAACCAAGTGTAATCGGATGTTTCATAAATGAAAGAAAGTAAGCAGGTAGGCTCTGTACTTCGCCTGTTTCCCTTTCTCTTAAGGTGCCTAAGGAAAAGGCCGAACATAGAAGGGAGATAAATAGCAAGATAATAGGAAATGGAATGTTGTCTGTTTTGACTACTGTACGGACTGCGTACATCAAACCTCGATCTACTATGGCTTGGTGGAGCACATAGGCTACGCTTATTTCGATTGCGATGGTTAGGAAAACATACACCCAGAATTTCAACTTCTTTGTACCTCCTTCTATTTCGCGGTGGGGGAAGCTTGTCTTGTTCTGTATACGAAGTAAGCTAGACAAAAGTTTCAATGGTTTAATGTCATTTGATGGACTGCAACTTAGAGTAAAGCCTTTGCAAGTGATGGGACGAGGTACCTGTCCCGGTGGCTCTCTCGGTGAGACGCTCAGTGACCTTTTGTAGCTTGATTGCTCGAGGATGTCACACACAAGTGCTTCTCTATGACATTTTAAACAGTTTTATAAGGGGAAAAGGGCACAGATTCTCGGGATCTGTGCCCTTTTTCTTATGTAGTGGAGCGCGAAAGACACAGAGGAAGCGGATCTGTTCCCTTTTCCCCTCTCTGCCTTGTGAAAGGTCAGAGAGCAACGAGGAGTGCAACCAGCGCCCTGATGTTCGTCTTGGGGGGCAAGGAACCTGTCCCCAATGAAACCAATTGAAATGTATATCGTACAGATAGTATCAGGTTATACGTTTAAAGAATGGGATGCGGATGAGCCAGGTCAATTGAAGTCATTACATAGAGGTGGATGGTGTAGGGATGTCTGAGGGGAACGAATCGAATCATAACAGGGTCTTCGAAGTAGCGAAAACGCGGCGGATTTTTATGTATGTACTCTTTTTATTATTGTTTTCATTAATCTTGGTAGGGGTACTCCAGGTCAATGAGACATACAGCGGATTTGTATTTACAGTAACGCTAGTGTTGTGTATCTATGTAATGCCTGTCTTATGGTTTTCTAGATGGTTACAAAAGACGGGATTATCCCTGGGGAATTTGTTCAGAGGGCGTGTTCATCTAAAGGGGACGGAAATTGTATTCTCGACGTTTATGCCGATGATTTTTCAACTAGGTGTGTTGCTTTTGTGCTTTAGTGTATTTTATTCCTTCATTCCTGAATCCTCAACTAGTGAGGGGGCAGGCAGTCCTGCTCCTCTTTGGATCTTTATAGTTGAAATTTTCGTGCTGGTTATGGTGGGGCCTATTTTTGAAGAGATCGTGTTCAGGGGCTATCTATTAGGGCGGTTAAGCTACAAATTTGGTATGAAGTACGGCATAATCCTTTCCTCTTTCCTGTTTGGGGTATTGCACGTACAGAATGTGTTTGGGGCTACGATGGCTGGTGTGATCCTGAGTATCTTTTATATTAGAAGTGGTAGTTTAATCTCGCCTATAATAATCCATATCTGCTTTAACTTAATGGTAGGGATAAGAGATGTTTATTACAGATATTCTCCAGCGGGTGAGGCGTCTGCTTCTCTTCCTTCGGTTTCCTTTCTTCTAATAGGAGGGGCAGTTTTAACAGCTTTGTCCTTGTGCTGGATTATCCCGTTCTTGAAGAAACATTGGGGGGGGGTCGTTGAACAAGGGTATCCTGATTTGCGTGGAAAGTAAGTCTGGTCGTGAGGGTGCATTTATAATAAAGCTAAACTCAAGACAGTATTTTTGAATTAACAAAGCATGAATAATTCATTTGTAAACACTTTGATTGCGAATGAATTAGAAAAGGACAAAGCGAATAGGGGTTATGGGAGGCGGCGGTATCTATTATCTTTGAAGCAGATAACCTTGCAGGTCAGTATAGTGTCAAGCATGTAGGATTTCTAAGGCTCTATTATTAATTTCGAAAAGCGAAGGGACGAGGGACCTGTCCCGGTGGCTCTCGCGGTGAGAGTTGGTGTTAATGGTAAAATGAGAGGGAGGTATGATTTTGGAGGTGTGGCAATGCTAGTAAGTGATTTTATACATAAGGACTTTCCTAGCTTGATCCTTAGACCACCCTTGTTTTATAACTGGGAAATAGGGATCCGATTCGAATTAGGGGTAGGGTGGAGCGCGGGTTCTGATGATAAAAACAGTTCTTATATACAAGGGGTTTATCAAAGGGCTATTACGTTATTTGAATCTATACATTCACAAGAAGACGAAATTTTCGTGGTAGTTGATGTGAATGATGTTGGGGGGAGGAGTAGCTATAAGCATAAAGCGAGGATTATTTCGCCCTATATCTATGAGAAATCAATCTTATACAGATTAAAGCATGTAGAAATGCCATGTATTTTCCCAGAAGATGATGAAGGGAGAAACGATACAACTCATAGGTTTACTCTTCAATGCAAGGCATCTGATATTAAATATAGTTCAATGTTAAAGGCGGTATGTAATCATGATTTAGGGATCCAACCAAGTTTTTTTCATAGAGTATACTTTTTAAATATCAAAAGGAAAACCATTTTTCATGTTTACGATGATAGAGGTTGTGATTTGCTTGCTACCTCAGCTGAATCAATACAGAACATTTATAACACATATGAAGATTGGATATTAGATTACGACAAGGATGAAATAGATCAAGTGTTTAAATGAAGAATATAAAGAGATGCATTCCCTAAAAAAGTCCGATCACAAGGAAGCGCGGGGACGGTTCGTGCGCTTCCGTGAGTAAGGGAGAAGGTTGATCTAGGACGTTTTTGTAGATAAGTAGCTTAAAAACGTCACATGTGCTGGCCTTCTGTTACTTTTTTTAGCTGTTTTAACAAGAGAAAGGTCGCAGATTAAGCTAATCTTTTCCCGTTCAGAGCTTTACAATAATAAAAAGTAAGAGATCAACATAAAAATGAGCCACAGCCTGCTCCCGTGGCTCATTTTTTCTTTCTATCCAAGAGAATAATATTTCGAAAAGCGAAGGGACGATGAACCTGTCCCCAAGTCCCGGGGAATGCCTATTTTCATAGAATATGTACTTGTACCTATACCAAAATTTATGTCGAACATACGATGTATTGTTAAATATTTTTTAGGGAGGAAATGATATGGCGAATTGCTGTTGTCCTGATTCATCCGCTAGTTTTGTAAGTGATGAGTTCTGTGGTAATTTTACGATTGATTGTGCTGCGGACCCTGGCACAAATGCTGTGGTTTGGGATTCTACGTTCACAATCGATGCGGGAACAATTAGTGTATTCTATGACAATGGGTGCGACGAGACGTTGAGCGTTACGGTTTATAGAGGTGGAGATGGAGGTACAATTGTCGACACATTAGAAATTCCACTGGCAACTAGTGGCCCTAATGGAAATACACGTTCCGTGACGGTGCAAAACTTTGATACTGTTGTTGTCAACTGTACTGGTGATGCAACAGGAACATGTAGAGGGAAGTATTGTATCTCAGCGAATTACTTCTTGTAAGGAATTAATAAAGGATGGGGTCTTGGATCCTGTTCTTTATTACATATGACAGAATCACTGTCATTTGGAGAAAGATTGTAAAAATTATCAAAAGAAAGGAAAGAGATCATGGCTACAATAGATGAAGTGGTAGATGCATTGGTAACCCCATTAACCAGGATGTGTTTAGTTGACGCTGAGATGACTGGCCCTTCCGTTCAAAGCGCTGTATTTTCTACACCGTTGCAAGATTTCCCTACAGCTGGAACGGAATATGTTGTATTAAGCAGTGGAGATGCATCTCTCACTCCAGGAGTAGCGCCTACGTTTGTATCTAATAATACAAGCGGCCCAGTCCTACCTGGTACAGATCCTCTAGCCTCTCCTGATGGAGTAACCTCATTTGATGTGGTTACAGTTCGTTTGGAATTTCTCCTCCCCAAAAATCCGGGGAAATTAACGTTTGACTGGAAGTTCGGCACAGAAGAAAATCCACAATTCGTAGGTCAGGTAGCCGATTACTTTCGCGCAGATATTATTACGTCGCAAACAACAGAAAACATAGCCTTATTACCTGATGGATCCCCAGTTACCGTGGACAATGCTGCACCTTTTTCAAATGCGCCTGGGGGAAACTCTATGGCGCCCTTACCTCCTTATCCTACTCCAAATGACGTGACGTATAACGCTATGACGACAGAAGTTTATACTTCAGAGTATGATTTGTCTTGCTTAGGGTGTGAGATCATTACGCTGCAAATTAGAGTGGCAGATGTGTTTGATCGTTTCTATAATAGTGCCGCTTTCATTGATAACCTCCGAATAACCGGATGTGAGGAGACGAATCAAGCAAGTTCGAATTTAACAAAACCGAAAAATTTTTGCTGCGGGAAAGATGAGACGATACTCGCAAATGATGACGCTTTAGAAAGCTTTACGTTAGAGTGCGGAAGTACGGTATCCCTTTATGAATCTTCTACCAGTGTGGATGGAACATTTGGGATCTACTATGAGAGTGGCTGTTCTGACTTTCTGACCATTCGATTAGAAGATGAAGATGGTAATGTGGAGACCATGAACATCAACCCGGGAAATACGTATAACGTAACGATTAAAGGCATTATAAATTTGTCTGTCGAATGTCCAGGTCCGGGCGCGGATGTTTGTTACGGAGTCTACTCTCTAGTTTTTCACTATGATGCATAAAGGCTAAATATAAAAGAAAGGAGTTGCCCCTGTCTATGTCTCAATTTACTTCCCATTGTGTACGTGCCAATAAGGTTTACGACTGGATAACTGTCCCTCAGAAGATTACCACAGCTGTTTCTGTCCCGTTTTGCCAACCTTCAGTTACAGATGAAGTATGCGGTTGTTTTTCAAATCCGCCTTTGGATTTTGAAGAGCTTTGGAAATCTAACTTTTCGGGGAATGTTAAAGGAACGGTTACCATCTGTCTGACGGAAGGGACATTAGATGAACTAGACATTGCAGTAAATGGTGTATTGGTTGAAACGGACGAAGATTTAGTACAGTGGAGCATGACTTTTACTAGCCTTATGTCCGTAGCGATAAAGAGAAAATCATCAATCTCTAGGGTGAGGGGGAAGTATTGTTTGAATTTGAGCTATAAGTCCCAGGCTGAAATCGTAGAACCCATTGTGGAAAGATGCTTCTTATCTGATTGTGAAGGAAATGAAGTTGGCCATGAGGCGCTATCATGTGAAGAGATTGGGGAACGCCAGGAAGTAATCGTACCTTTGCCATCCGGTGGAGAAGCAGTGTTCTATGAAATTACTCTTTATAAGAAAGGATATTTAGGTATCCAATTCAGAGATTCCGATTGTATATGTGTAATTTGTTTTAGCGATGTCGAAAAAATTCTCTTATGCGCTCCTCCGGGTACATTTATTCAATGCTCCGTTATAACGTTTTCCTGTAGACTCTACAAAAAACAAAGGCTAGATCAATGTTGGTGTTTGGAATTTGAATTAACGATCTGCCAAGAAATACTCTCCTTATATGAAACGGTCATTTCTATTCAAGCAAAAGATTGTTTGCCAAGAAAAGAAATTACAATACCAGAATGTCCTGTTGTACCTTCAAAAAATTTTAATGACCTCAAATACAAATAGTGTTGAGGTTTTTTCTTTGCATCTAGTGAGAGGTGAACTTTTTGAACCATACTTGTGAAAGCCTTTATCTAGCACCACATAATTGAAAGGAATAAAAAAGTTTGTCCTCTGACATATTTGATTTGAGGCCGGTTGATTCTCAGGACGACACAACCGTATCGATATAAGATGCGTAGAATGCCGTTGACTGGCAAATGGTCTTTAATACAAATTCCAAATGTAAGAGCTTCATGATTTCAAAGATTCCAAACCATAGTTTTGACAAAACATTGACTGCCTGATGTCTGTTGTGTAATATATAAATTACATATGGAATATATATGTAACATGAAGTGGGTGACCGAATGAACAATAATGTTAAGATCTCGAGAATGAAATTATCAATTACACAGCAGCAGCTCGCGAAGAGAGTAGGTGTTACCCGGCAAACGATCGGCCTGATTGAGAAAGGTGAATATAACCCTTCGTTAAAGCTTTGTATCGCCATTGCCATCGAGCTTCATAAGACGCTCGATGAATTATTTTGGGAGGTAGATTTGTAATGAAGACGTGGTTATCTTTTTTATTACCAGATGATGAATACAAAGAGCAGAGGATTCTTCAATTCCTGGGGGAAGCGGCGGTCATTCAGTGTGTTTATACATTCCTGATGATCTTTATTACAGTTTATGCTGCTTTACCAGCTGATATTGTATTACTGGGTGGCATTGCTCTGTTTATCCTGTATGTGTACGGGAGATATATCTTATCGGGCATTGAATATACGGAAGTCTCGAGCGAATCGGCGTATAAGAAAGGGTTGAAGACAATATTAGTCAGGACCGCTACATTTGTTACTTTGTACACGGTGGTTGGATTCGTCATGATCGGCGTGCCAGAAAGTCGGATGGCATGGATCGATGCAATCGGTTTAGGGGTGACGCTGAGTATCTGCATGATTGGCTTTAACTTTATTTCGCTGAAGCGTTCTTATAAGAAGAACAAGGAATTGTTATAAGAACGCCTTACGAAAAAGTTTGTCCTCTGACATCTTCCTGACACATTACCCGATTACAATCTAAAGTGTAAGGTAATCAAACCGTACAAAAAACGAGTCAGGAAGGTGAATGACATGTTAAAAAAAGCATCTGGAAAAGTTTTAGCTGGTGGCGTTGCGGCGGCGTTAATGGTGCCGACAATGGCTTTCGCATCAACGGGAGAGGCTGGGGTCCCATCGACAAATGAAGACTCAAGCGTACAAGAGAATGTTGACACAAAGCTTGGTAATTTGTTTGATAAGATTCAATCGGGAGAGCTTACAAAAGAAGAGGCTCAGGAACAGTTGAAAGAATTAGGTAAAGGAAAGATAAAAAGGGGCGGCCATCCTCATAAAGGCATGCACTTAGAAGGATTAGATGAAGAAACAAAAGAGCAATTAAAAGACATTCGTGAACAGGTGGAAGCAGGCGACCTGACGAAAGAAGAAGCGCAAGAACAAATCGAAGCACTTGGAATTGAGCTTCCAGAGAAGCCTTTTGCTAATTTAGACGAAGAGACGAAAGAAAAGCTTGAGAGCATTAAAGAACAAGTAGAATCAGGAGAATTAACGAGGGAAGAAGCCGAGGCTCAAATGGGAGAACTGGGAATTGATTTTCCAAAGCACAAGCCCTTCCCTGAATTGGATGAAGAAACAAAACAAAAGCTAGAAGACATTAAAAGCCAAGTAAAAGCTGGCGAGATGACAAAGGAAGAAGCGAAAGCTCAGATGGACGAGCTTGGACTTGATCGTAAGCCTCACCGTGGTGGACATGGTAAGGATGGATTCGGTCATCCTGGCTTTGAAGCTCCAGAAGACAGTGAAGAGAACGAAGGCTCTTCTGATTTATAAGGAAATGTGAGGAGAGCAAGGGTCAACGGATCCTTGCTCTTTTTCTATGAGGGGGCAGGATTTATTCTGTCATTTCTAGTAAAATAAAAAGCAGTTACATCACGCTTTGGAGGTGTGAAACGTGAAGGAGAAGATCCTGGTTGTAGAAGACGAGATACCGATTTCTCGTGTGTTACAGGCCTATTTAAAGAAAGAGAATTATGACACAATGGTGGCTTTTACAGGGGAAGAAGCGTTGAAGCGATTTCGTCAGGATCAGCCTCATGTGGTGATATTAGATGTGAAGCTGCCGGATCGAGATGGGTGGTCGGTGTTAGGAGAGGTTCGGGCAGAAAGTTCTTGCCCAGTTATTATGCTGACAGCTCTTGGAGATGTGGAGTATAGGCTTAAAGGGTTAAACGAGGGAGCGGATGATTATATCCCGAAGCCTTTTGATGCGAATGAAGTCGTCGCTAGAGTCCGGTCTATTTTAAGACGAAGCCCTAACCTCTGGACTGAAGAAGATGTGAGGCGATACGGCCATCTTTCGTTCCATTTTAAATCACATCGTATCGTGCTACACGGTGCCCCGTTAACGTTGACCCCACGTGATATGTCGGTGCTTTTCTTCTTAGCTCAACATCCGAATCAGACGTTTACCAGGGAGCAACTTCTTGATCAGGTGTGGGGGCTTGATTTTGATGGGAGCGATCGAGCGGTTGATCTATCGATTAAACGAATACGGCAGGCCTTAAAGAATTGGCCGGAAGAAGAAGGTTCAATTCAAACGATCCGCGGAATGGGGTATCAGTTCAGTGTTCAAGCGAAATAAGGAAAAGAAGCGGTCTCTCCTTTATACGTGGACACTCCGCTATGTGATTATCTTAGTGATCGGCCTGATCTTAGTCGGGGTCATCTCGACGATCTGGATTAGACAGTCCACATTGGATAAACGGCTCGATTTTATGAAAGCGATCGGGGATGAAGTGGCTGAACGTGTGGTGTCACAGGAAGGTGATCGCATTCATGTAGCACCTGCAATTAGACAATCTATTGAAAATCGGCAAAAGGTGTTTGAGTTTACCACACCATTACGTGTCATGGTTGTGGATACGAAGGGAGATGTCTTGTTTTTCGCTGATCCAAAACCCAACCGGGGGCGAGGGTATGTTCCGGAGGCACTACTTGAAAGTAATGAACGGTATGAACAAGTCTCGATGAATGGTGAGAACTTGTACCTGGTGAAGTCCGATATTACGATAAATGATCAGACGGCTGGGTATGTGTTTGTGGGCCAGGATAAGGACGACCTTGTTACCGTACAGCGTGAATATGGTCTTCTGATTGTGCTATTACTGAGCATAGGTGTGCTTGGATGGGGTGTCATCTATATGTTAACGAAGCAACTTTCTCGTCCTGTGCAACAGGTGGCTGAAGCAGCGCGCTCGATAGAAGCAGGTGTGTATACAGTTGATTTACCGAAGGATCAGAGGGAAAAGGAGTTAAGTGAACTCGTCTCTTCATTTAAGGAAATGACCTCAAGGCTTGAACAACTGGAGAATTTGAGAACGGAACTGCTCGCGAGTGTGACTCATGAGTTTAAGACGCCAGTGACGTCGATCAGCGGGTTGTTGCAGGCGGTTAAAGAAGACGTGGTTGAAGGCGACGATGCGAAAGAATTTGTGGATATCTCCTACCAGGAAGCGCAGCGGCTTAAAGGGATGGTGGAGGACTTACTCGATTTCAATGCCTTCGTGACAGGAGCCATGAATGTTACGTGTGAAGCACACAACCTCCCCCGTCTTGTCGGTGAGATTGTCCATCAGTGGGAAATGACTCATAAAGAAGATAAGACGAAGCTGGCTATGAACGTTCCTGAAGAAAACTTATTGGTTCTTGTGGATTCGCATCGACTGTACCAGATGATGACCAATCTTTTAAATAACGCCCAGCAAGCGATTGAAGGGGACGGGGTTATAACGGTTGAAGTGCGAGAAGATAAAGAGCTTGTGGCTGTGAGGATTCGGGATACCGGAAGCGGAATATCGTACGAAGAGCAAGCCTTTATTTTTGAACGGTTTTATAGAGGGGAGAAGAAGAAAAATCGTCATCGTGGTCTAGGAATTGGACTTTCGTTTAGTAAGATGCTCGCCCAGTCTCAAGGAGGGGATCTTGATCTTTTAGAAAGTTCCTCTGAAGGTACTACGTTTGAGATTACGTTAGAGAAGAGTGAAAAGGGCGGTAGAGGATGACAGAAGCTGTCCTTTTCTACTGATGAAAGAGGAGGCTGTCGTATGACCAATATAGCACTAGTAACGGTAACCCATGATCCAAGTGGAGACCATCATCAGCTATGGAAGAAGTGGAAATCAAGATTAGAGGCTCTATACTCAGAGTTGTTTATAACCGTCAGTGAGGAAACAGAGCCTGCATTCATTGAAGATCTAAAGGCTAGTACATTCCGGGTAAACGTGATTCCTAAAAAGGGGCAGCTCATGCGCGGCGAGAGGTGGTTCGTTTTGGATTAACAGGAGATAGTGAACTGTTTCATTATTGTGATCTCGACCGTTTGTTAACGTGGCTTGAGCATCACCCATACGAGCTTGCTTCTTTGTTAGAGGGAACGTATCAGACGGATTATCTCATTTTAGGAAGAACAGAACGAGCATTTGAGACCCATCCAGAAGAGTGGAAGGCAACAGAACGAATTGCGAACAAAATCTTTTCCCTAGAAATAGGAGAAGAAATCGATGTCACAGCAGGTTCATGTATGTTTTCTAAAAAAAGTGCTCTCTACATAAATGAACACTCCCGTGCTGACATGACCGATGGGGAGTGGCCTATGATTGTTCACCGATTTGCACATTTTCCTATCGAGCATCGCCTCGTAGAAGGACTTGAATACCATGAAGATACGAATGGGGTTCTTGGGGGTATGACGGAAAGTGAGAAGTGGTTAAGTCGGATGAGGATGACGCTTGAGGTTAGTGAAGCGGCTGTAAGGACGGGGAAAGAAAAGGATTAAGGGATTGGGTGATGAGAGGTGGTTGGTTACTGTTTGTCTTCTCATCACCCCAAGTTGTTTCAAGAGTGTAAAATGTGTCAACACTTACTGCTTGAAGATCGATGGGTTCTCAATACGTATGGACTCAACTTCTCCGCATTTCATACAAAATGTATATATTTTATTCGAGCTTTTGAACGACGATTTGCTCTTTCTGATGGGCATATAATCAGTCCCCTCTGAAAAATCAGTCCCCCCACATTTCATGCATTGTTTATCTTCCATACATGTCATCCCCCTTTTGTAATTTTTTAGTTTATCCTTTATGGGTTACGTTCTTACTTTCTTTTAGTTTCAATAATAGAGACTTTTCTCTGATATTTAACCTGGATGTTGCGTCTTCTACTTTGGATCGGTTGGAATAGGGATGGAACGTACACAACTGTTCGAACGTACTAATAGTGAAAGGAGGTGAGGGGTTGGAGCGTGTGTCTAAAACTACTATTTATGTTGGGCTTTTCATGACGATTCTTTCTTTTCTGAACGCGTATCGGTACTGGGGAGAAGAAAAGGCGTTATTTTATTTTTTCCTTACAGGGGGCATCGTCTTAGGTGGGCTTAATGTTGTGGTAGTTGTAAAAAGGAAGATGGTGTCTGATAGGAAAAATACATAAAGGTTTATATGAGGGATACTGACCTTTTGAAAAGCGTTTTGCTTTTTTATGAGGTGAAAGTATAGAAGTATAAAGGATTGATGAATATGACTAAAAAGAAAATCGTCATCTTGGCAACGATGTTAAGTGTCATTGTAGCATTTGCTGTCGGCTGGTTTGTGTTCAGGGGGAAGGTGTATGACGTACACATAGATTTGAACGCTGAACAGATGGACAAGTTCTCATTTGGGGTGAAGACTCCAACGAAGGTGCCTTTTAAAGAAATGAAGGTCATGGCTGTTGAAGCTAACGAGAAACAACAAGTTGTCATTTCGTTAATAAACGTTGATAAAGAGAGGTTGGACATCGAAATAAGTGAAATAAGACCTGATTCTTTAGAGGGAAAAGGAGAACGTATTGTTATAGGAGATGAGTTACAAGGAAAGTTTATTCCGAATCTTTCCGGGAGAAGAATGATAATGTGGCAGGATGGTGAGGTATTCTATAAGATCACTTTTTATCCTAAGTTGACGCCAAGAGAAGTTAGCAAAAGGCAGTTAGTGAAGATGGCAGAGTCTTTTAAGTGAGGAGGGATCGAGTGAAAATCTATCAGGTTCTTATAGTAGTTACGCTGTTGTTTCTAGTAGCTTGCCAAAGTAATGAGGTCTATGTGAAACCGTATGAGGGCGAGTCGTTACGCCTGGCTGTTGTGGGTGAGGTGCCAGAGGTAAGAGAAGAGCAGGTTACCTTTGCCACCTTATCATTAGATAAGATCGCTGAGCTCCATCCTAATGAATACAATGCGGTTTTAATAACAGAGGGTTATTTGGCAAAAGCTGCGGAACAGAAGTATGTCGACATGTATAAGGAGAAGGATGTACCTTTCTTTTTTGTAAAGTCAAAGGCGCGAGCAATTCCGTTTCAGGATATGGAAAATTCGGTTTCCTATGAAGAACAGGCAGCGAGAGTAGATGATACGGGACAATATATTTCTGGACTCTACTATGTTGGGAAAGAACAGGGTTATAAAAGTTGGGAGTTCTCTTACACGATAGCGGATGATGAGTATAAGCGAGACGATGTGGAAGGGGTTTATTCTCAGCTGTTTCATGTAATTGAGGAGCAGTCGGGTTAAGATCTATTTAAGAATGTTAAAGAAGATGTAAACAAAAAATCCTATGTGGCTAGTTTGCTTTCTTATGAAACCAGTCATTTATTAAACATTGAATAAAAGGAATCGAATTGTAAGAGTTAAGAAACTTGTGGAAAAGGTGATCGTATTGGAACAATGGATTGACGCATTATTTAGTGACTCTCTGTTAGAAGAGGCTGCGAATCGTTTTAAGACGTCGAGTGCTAAAGCCGAGAAGCGGGGAGATTTCGAGAATTATGTCTATGAGGTACATAAAGAGGGACAGCCTTATATCTTACGCTTAACGCACAGCTCTCATCGTAAATGGGGGGACATTCAGGCAGAGTTGGAGTGGGTGAACTTTTTACATAGTAACGAAGCTAATGTTTCAATAGCTCATAGATCAGTTAATGGAGACCTTGTGGAGGAGATTCCGGTGGAAGGTTCTTCTTTCTATGTCTGTCTCTTCGATAAGGCCCCGGGTTCATTAGTAAAAATGGACGATGAGCGATTTGGACCTGAATTGTTTGAGAGTTGGGGGAAAGCCGTGGGGCATATGCACCAGGTGACGAGGGGCTATCAAGCTGGAGAACATAAGCGAGACAGATGGGAAGAGGAAGACCTTCTGAACTTCTCGAAGTATTTAGATGAAGAAAAAGATGAGGCGATTATCCTTGAAGGAGAGAAAGTTGTCCGCGAACTAAAACGCCTGCCCGAAACGGAAGAGAGCTTCGGCCTGATTCATTCTGATATTCATCCAGGCAACTTCTTTTATGATGAAGATGATATCCATATCTTTGATTTTGATGATAGTACGTATCACTTTTATGTGAGTGATGTAGCTATTCCTGTTTACTATCCAGTGTGGTGGAAACATCGCGACGATTCTCTTTCGGTGCGCTCAGCATACGGGGAAAAGGTGCTGTATCATTTCTTAGTAGGATACCTTCAGGAAAACCATCTGGATCTGGAGTGGATCAAGAGAATTCCGTATTTCCTGAAGCTTCGTGATGTTGAACTTTATACCGTTTTTCAAAAGAAATGGGAACCTGAGAATAGAAGTGAGAAAGAGCAAGAACTAGTGAACGGTATTCGTAAGCGAATCGTTCACGATGAGCCGATTGTGGACTTGGATTATAAGACTATTTATAAGCGAGCAGAACAAGCGGTTGCTAAATTGAATAGATAAGAGCTTTAGAGGTGATGCCGTAGTGGGGTCATCTCTTTTTTAGGTGGTGAGGCGTGTGGGTCGGTGGGGCTGGTTTAGAGTTGGGTAGTAATTGAGCTATATTAAGTCGTGCGCCGGAGGAATCCGGCCGTGCTCGCGCGTAATCCAGCCATCCCCCAACCCTGCCGATCCCTACAAATCTATTTTTTCTCTTTCTTTTCTGAAAATTATGTATTGTCACAAAACTGTGAAGCCCTTATACTCATCATCATATTCATTTAACGGAACCCTGAGTGGGAAGGATTCCGAATACGTTGTTATACATACAAATTGAAAGTAGGTGGAACAAATGAACGCAGTAGTAGCAAGTTTAATCATGGTTGGCGTTTTAGCCGTTGGGGAGATGGTGTCGTTCAAGACTCGAGCGAAGCTTCCGAGTTTGTTGGTGGCATCGGTTCTCTTCTATATATTAGTTCAATCCGGAGTAGTTCCATCGAATATTATTGAGTCCTCAACATTAACCGCAATCGGTACGGTGATGATCCCGATCTTGCTTGTGCACCTTGGGACGACAGTGCCGCTTGAAGGGTTAAAGCAACAATATAAAGCGGTCATCATTTCGTTGACAGGCCTTGTATTCTCAGTTCTATTAATCTTGTTTGTGATCCCGATCTTCTTTGATTTTGAATCAGCCGTAGCAGGTGCAGGGCCTCTGACTGGTGGCTTAATTGCTTATCTTGTAACCTCAGATGCGCTTAAGGAGATGGGCTTTGAGAATCTAGTGACGATCGCGATCTGTGTGTATATTTTACAAAAGATTATGGGGATGCCTGTGACGTCTTACTTACTCAGAAAATACGCGTATTACTTTAAAGAGTCAGGCGCAGCGGAGCGTCATATGGCGGCATCTGTCGTAGTGGATGCGAGCTATGAAGATGAGGAAGCGGAAGCAACGGATCAGGAATCTTCTAAACGTTATTTGTTCCCGCAGCACTATTTAGACAGTCCGTTTATCTTGTTATTTATGATCTTAATCGCTGGTACGATCGCTTATGGACTTGGAGAAGTAACTGGGATTCACCAAAGTATTTATGGCTTAATCATTGGTATTGCCGGTTCATACTTTGGCATTTTCCCTCCTAAAGCGCTTGAGCGCGCGAACGCATTTGGCCTTGCGATGGTCAGTTTACTCTTGATTGTTCTTGCTTCACTGGCTGATGTGACGCCAGCTCAAATTTGGGAAGTGCTACCGGTGATTTTCTCTGTTATTGCAATCGGTACGGCGGGGCTTGTTGTTGGTGGCTTTATTGCATCGAAATTTTTAAAATGGCATCCGTATAAAGGGATTTCTGTTGCGCTGACTGCCCTTTACGGATTTCCGGCGGATTACCTTTTAGCTCAAGAGGTTAGCCGTAGTGTTGGTGAAACAAAAGAAGAACAAGATGCAATTTTTGATGATATCTTATCTCCGATGTTGATTGGCGGTTTCGTATCCGTATCATCTGCTTCGATCATCATCGCGAGTGTGTTAGTGAAATTATTATAAGAGGAGTGGCTAGAAATGAAATTAACACTAATCAAAAATGGAACAGTCATAGATGGAACAGGCGGAGAACCTGTGAAGAAAGACATTCTCATCCGTGATAATCGCATTGAAGCGCTAGGTCAGCCTAGTGAACTACCAGAACCAAGTGATGGTAATGTCGTGGATGCGGAGGGTGGTTATGTTCTTCCGGGACTCATTGATACCCACGTACATTTAATGTTCGAGCTAGAGGACGGTAATGATACGGTCGAGGAACCGTTTTCGCTTAAATTTTATAAAACGGTTCACAATATGAAGAAAACGCTCGATGCTGGTATTACAACCGTACGGGACTGCGGCTTCACAGATGCAGGTGTGAAAGATGCCGTGCAAAAAGGTCTCGCGCAGGGTCCTCGCATGCAGCTAAGCATTGTGCCGATGACGATTACTGGAGGTCACGGGGACAAATGGATGCTGTCAGGAATTGATAATTCACAGCGCAGCTATCCAGGTATGCCAGATGGTCGCTGTGATGGGGTAGAAGAAGTCCGGAAGAAATCTCGTGAGATCTTGCGTGCTGGGGCAGATGTGCTAAAAGTACACGCGACAGGCGGCGTCTTCAGCCCAACGGACCATCCTGAATTCACCCAGTACACGGAAGAAGAGCTCCGCGTTATGGTACAAGAAGGTGAATACCGCCGGGGTACAAAAGTGATGGCCCACGCTCAAGGGGCAGAAGGAATTAAGAACGCTGTTCGGGCAGGGATCCACTCGATTGAGCACGGGATCTTTTTAGATGATGAAGCGATTCATCTGATGCTAGAGAACGGAACGTATCTTGTGCCAACATTACTTGCTCCGTTATCTGTCATTGAAGCGAGTGAGCGCTCTGACAAGATTCCAGAATATGCAGCACAAAAGGCTAAAGATGTGTACGAGCAGCATAAAGAAAGTATCGCAAAAGCGTATCAGGCCGGCGTGAAGATCGCAATGGGGACGGACGCTGGCGTGATGCGTCACGGAACGAACCTTCGCGAACTTGGGCTCATGGTCGATGCAGGCATGTCCCCTGAAGACACAATTAAAGCAACAACGAAAGTCGCAGCTGAGTGCATGGGCTGGGGCGATGAGCTTGGTACATTAGAAGAAGGCAAGCTAGCTGATTTAATCGTGACAAAGACAAATCCTTTGAAGAATGTTCGAACCCTTGAGAACCAAGAGAACATTCGGTTTGTGATGAAAGACGGGAAAGTGGAGAAGGATCGATTGAAGGAGCCTGTGAGCGTGTAAAATGGAAAGTTGACCCCCAGATGAGGCTGATCCCCTTATCTGGGGTTTTTATGATGTTAGGCAACTCATTCTCGATCATATCCATTTAGGGTGTGATCTTTTTTGGTGAAGTGAAGGGTTAGTTCGTTGGGCGTCTAGACGCTCTGGGGCGGAGTCCGGCCACATTAGCGCAGTGTCTCGACACTCTAGTCAGTGGTCCAGCCGCATTAGCGCGGTGTCCCGACACTCTAGCCAGTGTTCCAGCCGCATTAGCGCGGTGTCCCGACACTTTAGCCAGTGGTCCAGCCGCATTAGTGTGGTGTCTCGACACTCTAGTCAGTGGTCCAGCCGCATTAGCGCGGTGTCCCGTCACTCTAGCCAGTGTTCCGGCCGCATTAGCGCGGTGTCTCGACACTCTAGCCAGTGTTCCGGCCGCATTAGCGCGGTGTCCCGTCACTTTAGCCAGTGTTCCAGCCGCATTAGCGCGGTGTCCCGTCACTTTAGCCAGTGTTCCAGCCGCATTAGCGCGGTGTCTCGTCACTCTGGGAAGTGGTCCGGCCGCATTAGCGCGGTGTCCCGACACTCTAGCCAGTGTTCCAGCCGCATTAGCGCGGTGTCCCGACACTCTAGCCAGTGTTCCAGCCGCATTAGCGTGGTGTCTCGACACTTTAGCCAGTGGTCCAGCCGCATTAGCGCGATGTCCCGACACTCTAGCCAGTGTTCCAGCCGCATTAGTGTGGTGTCTCGACACTCTAGCCAGTGTTCCAGCCGCATTAGCGCGGTGTCCCGACACTTTAGCCAGTGTTCCAGCCGCATTAGCGCGGTGTCCCGACACCCTAGCCAGTGTTCCGGCCGCATTAGCGTGGTGTCTCGACACTTTAGCCAGTGGTCCAGCCGCATTAGTGCGGTGTCCCGACACTTTAGCCAGTGGTCCAGCCGCATTAGTGTGGTGTCTCGACACTCTAGCCAGTGTTCCGGCCGCATTAGCGCGGTGTCCCGTCACTCTAGCCAGTGTTCCGGCCGCATTAGCGCGGTGTCTCGACACTCTAGCCAGTGTTCCGGCCGCATTAGCGCGGTGTCTCGTCACTTTAGCCAGTGGTCCAGCCGCATTAGTACGGTGTCTCGACACTCTAGTCAGTGTTCCGGCAGCATTAGCGCGGTGTCCCGACACTTTAGCCAGTGGTCCAGCCGCATTAGTGTGGTGTCTCGACACTCTAGTCAGTGGTCCAGCCGCATTAGTGTGGTGTCTCGACACTCTAGCCAGTGTTCCGGCCGCATTAGCGCGGTGTCCCGTCACTTTAGCCAGTGTTCCAGCCGCATTAGCGCGGTGTCTCGTCACTTTAGCCAGTGTTCCAGCCGCATTAGCGCGGTGTCCCGACACTCTAGCCAGTGTTCCAGCCGCATTAGCGCGGTGTCTCGACACTTTAGCCAGTGGTCTAGCCGCATTAGCGCGTTGTCTCGACACTCTAGCCAGTGGTCCAGTCACTTTCCCCAGGTTTCCAGCCACTATGGTTTTAAAGTTTAAGACAGTAATCGGCGTTCTGACACTAGATCCTAAATCTATCATTCATACAAGAACGCTTCGATCCAATCAAAGGGATCGAAGCGTTTTAGTTTAGTAGAATAAAACTACAAATAGAGCGGTGACAATAGGTAGAGGCAACCATCCGTAATCAAGCATCTTATTGTTGGTGTGACAATCCATGTTATGTTTTTGTGTCAGGTGTTGAATGAGGCTGTATGTTGCAGAGATGAAGAAAAAGTTAAGATAATCTAATGTATTAGTCATTAATAGAGATAAAATAACGATACAATAGACGATTGCGCGAAACATCGGTAGTTTAATAAGAGACATGGACTCACTCCTGGTCGTATTAGTGAAGCGTGGTTCATTAATTGCGGAAAATTATTTTATTATATCTAAAATATGGAATAACATAAGCCCAATGTTCTCAAATTATGAAGTAGATTTCAATGTTCTATTGTCTGACTATTTACCGGTGGAAAATGGATCTTGTCATACAAGATCTTCCTCTTTATAATTTGTATGTACCTTGTTTAAAAGAAACGTTCTGTTGAGATGGTTATACATATTTCAATCAGACAATAAAAGATAAGGTTGTATCGGTTGGCCAGCTCTCTAATGAAAGGATGAGACCCTCATACATGGGAGTCTGATGGATTTCAAAGGAAGGCTGGTTCTATATTGAGGAGGAACATGCTTATGGCATTACCAATTGAGGGAAATTGGTTCACCAAATTTGTAAACGTATTTATGGGCGTGATCGGAATATTGTTTGTGTCCGCAGCGCTTGACGGGACGATTAAACTTTCTATCTATGAATGTATTGGATATCCGCTTGCCGCCATCCTTTTTGCATGGGCAGGACGAAAAGGATCAGAAAGTGATGCTGGTAAATCTGTGGGTTACTATGGGATGAGATTGTTACCGATTGTGCTCATTATTGTTACTTATTATACAGATCAGGCACTTGGTGGAACGCTTATAAAGATTGAAGAACCTTGGAGTGCCTTTACGGCTCTCATCATCGGTGTACTGTTAGTTTTATATTTTGCAAGATGGATTGGTTTAGCATACAGTATAATCATCTTAGCTCTAGCATTTGCGTTTGAATTGTTTGTAGATGCATTTGAATTCGCGGATGACGACTGGAATGTATATATGTACGTCTTCGCACTCGTGCTCATCTTCTTCCTGTTTGGGAAGACAGATGATCATAACAATCGTGCTAATATGTAAAAAAACCCCCGTTATGACACTCGTCATAACGGGGGTTTTTACTTTGGAGCCAAATCTGCTTTAGTGCTGTGCAGAGAATCAGGGTGCCAGGCACCCTTTAGTACTGTGCAGGGAAATAGGGCGTTTGTGTTGCGGTGAGTAGTCAGAAAGTTTATACTTTTTTCGAATTCATTTGTGAAGGGGTGAGAGTATGGAGAAGTTGTTGAAGACGTTAACGGAACTGCATGGGCCTAGTGGTTATGAGCAGGAGGTTTCGTATTACATACAGGAGAAGATGAGGTCTGTGCTTGATGAGGTGACGGTGGACGGCATTGGCAATGTGACGGCTCGTATGAAAGGCAGGAAGCCAGGGCCTACTGTTTTAGTGACGGCTCATATGGACGAGGTAGGGTTTATTGTGAAGAAAGTAGAGCCGAATGGCCTTCTTAGGTTCGAGAAGCTTGGAGGGCATGATGACAGGATTTTACTGGCGCAGAAGGTACGGGTTAAAGGTCGTTATGGGTTAAAGCGGGGAGTTATTGGGACCATCCCTGCGCACTATCAAAAGTTTGATGATGCAGGACGCGTACGGAAGCATCATGAGCTGTATATTGACGTTGGTGCTCGCTCGAAAGAGGAAGTTGCAAAGCTTGGAATTGATGTGGGCAGCACGGTGACTTGGGCGTCTGAGCTTGAGTATTTAGGGGACGAAGAGACAGGTCGGTTTGTTGGGAAGTCGCTTGATGACCGCGCTGGCTGTGCTGTCTTAATGAAACTAGTTGAGGAGCTTGAGGATCGTGATTTTGCTGGGGAAGTTGTGGCTCTTTTCACTGTTCAGGAAGAGGTTGGACTTCGGGGAGCTCAAGTTGGTCTAGCGCCGATTGATTGTGATGTTGCGATTGCCCTTGATGCCACAGTAACGAGTGATACTCCAGAGGCTTTGCTTGATGACACTTTGCAACTGGGCAGTGGAGCAGGCGTTAAAATTCTCGACATGAGCTTAATCGCTCACCCAACTGTAAAAGATCATTTTATACAGCTTGCTGAGAAAGAGAGCATTCCTTATCAGCCTGAGCTGTTCACAGGTATTGGAACAGATGGAGGGGCAGTTGCGCTAGCCAATAAAGGTGTTCCGACTGGCGTTCTTTCTATCCCTTCTCGCTACTCTCATGCGCCGATAGAAGTAATAGACATGGAAGATATACAGGCTGTGCAGAAGCTGTTAGTGGCTTTTGTAAAAGGGAATGCTGAAGAGTCTGCCTTTACGTTTTAATGAAGAGCTCAGTTAAAGCTGGCGGGAACGTCACTAACGATCGTTTAGAATACGCAACTATTGCCCTAGAATTTTGGAGAAAATAAAAGATAAAAGGTCCATCGTGCCTCGGGCAAGTAGACACCTTCTCTTCCTACCTTTACAATAGAAGCAATACCCTACGTAAAAGGAGAACGGATATGAGATTAAACGACAAACAGGAAGAAGCAGCGGGGCATTTACAAGGACCAATGCTCATTATTGCAGGAGCAGGTAGTGGAAAGACGACCGTTTTATCTCATCGAACGAAGCGTCTGATCGACACAGGAGTAGATCCTTCTTCGATTATGATGTTAACGTTTACGAATAAAGCTGTGCGCGGACTGCAGCAACAAGTGGCAAAGCGTGTAGGAGAAGAAGCGGCTGGTGAGGCGTGGATATCCACATTCCACCGTCTTGGTCTCCATATTACAGGAGAAGCTGATCCAACGCTTGTGACCCTTCACCCTGCTGGATCACGACAAGTTTTAAAGAAGATCGTCGAAGGGATGCACGTTGATGAAGAGGATGAAGACTTTGCGCGTCCAGCTAAGCTCCTCTCTCTTATTTCGTTGTTTAAAAGCGAGCTTGTATTACCTTCTTATTTATATGATGGCGAAACGCTTGATGAGTATATTGATAGCAGTCGTGTGAAGCGTATGATACGGGACCAGATTGGTACTAGAGGACGCTTTGACTTGTTCCGGAAAGTGTATCATACGTATCAGTACATTTTAGATGAATACGGGCAGATGGATCTTGATGATATTTTGCTAAAAAGCGTTTTATTCCTTTCTGAAAGTAGAGACTTATTAAGTGATCTACAAGGGCGTTTTCAGTACTTTATGATCGATGAGTTTCAGGATACGAACAGGGCGCAGTATGTGTTGGCTCAATTGCTTTCTGACCACACGCGCAATTTAGCGATTGTTGGGGACGATTTTCAGTCGATCTATGCGTTCCGCGGAAGCGACATGCGGAACATTTTAGACTTTGACAAGCACTACCCGGACGCGTTTATGGTAAGGCTTGAAGAGAATTATCGCTCGACGCCTGTCATTTTAGAAGCGGCCAATCAGCTGATTGCCCATAATCAGGACCAAAAGGAAAAGACCCTGTTTACTGGCCAGGAAGAAGGAGAGCGGCTCACGGGGTACCGTGGTGAAACCGTGCAAGATGAAGCGAAATGGGTCTCAGGGGAGATTAAGCGTCTTGTAACTGAAGAAGGATACAGCTATCAGGACATTGCGATCTTCTATCGCAGCCATTCTGATGGTAGCCTATTTGAAGTAGTTCTGCCAGAAGAGGAAATTCCATTTACCGTTGTGAAAGAAGGGAGCTTCTTCGAGCGGGAAGAGGTAAAAGATCTTCTAGCATACGCCTCGTTTGTCACCGATCCTCACGATACGTATTCGCTAAGAAGGATTATCAATACTCCAAAACGTGGAATTGGAAAGGCGTCTGTTGACCGAATCGTTGAGGCAAAGACAGATGATGTTGATTTTATTTCGCTCCTAGTAGATGGCGATTTACCTGGTGTGAAAGGAAAGTCTTTAGAGCGGGCTCGTGATTTCGGTAAGCTCGCTACGAGACTTCAAGACGGGGTCTCTAAAGTGGGCGTTGCCAAGTGGCTCAAAGCTTGTCTTCAACTGAGTGGGTATGATGAGATGCTTGAAGGGCTTGAAGAAGGGCAACGCAGAGAGAAGCGCATTCATCTTGATAAGTTAGTTGAACTGGCTGGAGAGTTTGAAGCGAGCGAAGAGGCGCTTACATTAGATGACTTTATTGAGCGGGTGAAACGTACTGATGTTGATGCGACGTTAACAGAAGATGAGGACTTTGACCGCGTACAGCTATTAACGGTTCACGCATCAAAAGGACTTGAATTTCCGGTTGTCTTCGTTGTTGGCATGAAAGAAGAAGGATTTCCTTCCCCGTATGCAGCGAGTCCGTTCGCAATCGAGGAAGAGCGCCGCATTTGTTACGTGGCCTTTACCCGTGCGAAAGACCGTTTATACCTCAGTTATCCTCTTAAAAAGCAAGAAAAGAACGATGAGGGTGAGAAGGTGGAAGTCGAAACAACCCCATCTCGTTTCCTATCCGAATTCGACCCAAGCCTCATTAACTGGTTGGAATAAGGGCAACTTTATTACGGTAAAGAACAGAAGCGTGCCAGACACCCTTTGCTGCGTTAAAGCAAAGATGGATGTCTGGCACGCTTTGTTTGTTACCCGTTTGTTTCAGGCTGGTTTAAGTATTTGGAATCAAAAGCGATGAGGACGACGTCTAGCTCGTCTTCAAGTTTCTTTAGTTCCTGTAGCTTTTCCTTTGGCAAATCATCATAATCAAAATCCATTAGGATCAACTCCTTTACGAGTAGTATGAGTTGATCTAACCTACCTATACTTAAAGAATAAAGCAATCTGAAGTACTTCATTACACTAAAGCGTGCCAGACACCATTCAATGCTGTAAAGAGCTGCAGGGTGCCTGACACGCGTCAGTGCTGTAGAGAAATAAAGCGTGCTAGGTGCTTCTGCTAAAAAAATGTCTTGATTTCTAGAAACTTGTTAAAATTCTGTAAATTTCATAGATTCTAGTGAAAGCGATTTGATATACTAGTTTTGGATGGTCTTTTCAATTTAAGGAAATGATGATTTGAAAGGCCAAATACATAACATGAGAGAGGTAGAGTTACATGGGGAAAACTCACAAGACAATGGTCGCTTCTTTAGCTGCGACTACGGCTGTAGCAGCAGCGATGGCTGCTCCAGCTTCTGCGGATGCTAAAGATTTCAGTGATGTGTCGGATCGTTATACGGAAGCGGTGAACTTCTTGCTCGAGATGGAAGCAACGAACGGATATTCTGAGGATAAGTTCGGGACGCATATGGCTATCAAACGTGTCGATGCAGCGGTTTTACTGGCGAATGTTTTAAACCTTGACACTGAAGACGTTGAGCCATCCGGTTTTACAGATGTACCAGATCGTGCTAAGGATGCCGTTAGCGCATTAAAGGCAGCAGGCATCACAAGCGGTAAGTCTGAAACAATGTTCGGTTCTCATGACGAAATCACCCGTGGTGAACTTGCCATTTGGATTGAAGAAGGGTTTGGCTTAAAAGGGGTACACCAACTTCCTTTTAACGATGTAAATGATCGTTATAAAGATGCAGTTGAAGCTCTTTTGGCAAACGGCGTGACAGAGGGGGTTTCAGAAGTTGCTTTTGGTACGGACCAAATGGCTAAGCGCGGAGACTACGCTATTTTCCTAAAAAGAGCATTTGACGTGATGGGCGAGCAGGACGGCAAGTTTGAACTGCCTCTTATGCACACGAACGATACTCACGGTCACATCGAGAACATCGCTAAGAAGAAAACGGCTATTGATATGTACCGTGAAGACAACCCAGAAGCTCTACTTCTTGATGCAGGGGACGTATTCTCAGGAACGCTTTACTTCCAAGAGTTCCTTGGACAGGCTGACCTTGAATTCATGAACTTGCTCGACTATGATGCGATGACATTTGGTAACCACGAATTCGACCTCGGTAAGAGCGAGAACGGTCACAAGGCTCTTGCTGATTTTGTGAAAAATGCAGAATTCCCATTTGTGGCAGCTAACGTAGATTTCTCGAAAGATCCATTGTTTGACGACATGAATAATGGCGACGAAGTTTCGTCTACACCTGAAGATGGTGAAATCTACGGCGGGATCATAACTGAAGTTGAAGGAGAAAAGGTTGGGCTCTTCGGTTTAACAACAGTAGAGACGCCAGATATCTCTAGCCCAGTTGACGTAGCGTTCGAAGATTACATTGCTGAAGCTGAGAAAATGGTGCAATCCTTTGAAGAACAAGGCGTCAATAAAGTTGTAGCTCTTACTCACCTTGGCTATAACGATAACATCGATTACGACAACGATGTAGCTCTGGCTGAAGCGGTTGAGGGCATCGACATCATCGTGGGCGGTCACTCTCATACAGAGCTTGAGCCTATGATGCTTGACGGTGAGGAGCCGACTGTTCTTGTTCAAACAGGTGAATACAGCGACAACCTTGGAACGCTTGAAGTTGAATTTGACGAAAACGGCGTTGTAAAGAATTTTGCTGGTGAACTAATTGAGCTTGAAGGCTTAAAAGAAAATGCATGGTTTGCAAACAAACTAAAGCCTTATACTAAGAAAGTAAATGAAATTAAGACTGAAGAGATCGGCGTATCTACAGACGTTGTCTTAAACGGTGAGCGCGCGAGTGTTCGTACGGGAGAAACGAACCTAGGTAACTTAATCGCAGACGGTATGCTTGCAAAAGCACAAAGCGTGAATCCAGATACACAAATTGCTGTAACAAACGGCGGAGGTATTCGTGCTTCAATTGATGAAGGTCCCATTACCCTTGGTGAAGTGCTGACGGTTATGCCGTTCGGTAACGCACTTGGTATCATGACTCTTACAGGTGCTGAAGTAGAAGAAGCTCTTGAGCATAGTGTCTCTATGGCTCCTCAGAAATCAGGTGCGTTCCTTTCTGTCGCCGGCATGAAGTTTGAATACGACAGCAGCAAGCCCGCTGGTGAGCGTATTGTAGACGTTCAAGTTAAAACAGAAGACGGTTTCACTCCACTTGAAGGCGACACAGCGTATAAAGTAGCAAGTAACTTATTCACCATCCAAGGTGGAGATGGCTACACAACATTTGAAAAAGCATATGAAGAAAATCGCGTAAGTGAACCAGGATTCATGGACTACGAAATCTTCGTAGACTACCTGCAGTCCCTAGGCGACACCATTTCACCAGAAAAAGAAGGCCGTATTACAGACAAAGCTGGCCAGTAAAACAAAGCCTAATTATACCCAAAGGTCTCTCCATAAAGGAGAGGCCTTTTTTATGCGCTAAAGAAGTAAAGAGTGCCAGGCACCCTTTGATGCTGTGAAGAGCTGCAGGGTGCCAGGCACCCTTTAGTACTGTAGTGCTGCAAAGGGCGTGGTGGTTGACGGTGATTGGAGGTGAGGGTATAGTAGAGATAGATTGACGAAAACGCTTACGTAAAAGTGGGTGATGAAATGAATCCAACGATTCAAGATGTGGCGAGGTTGGCCAATGTATCGATTGCGACCGTCTCAAGAGTGCTCAATAATCAGCCTGGATACTCAGAGAAAACGAAGCAAAAGGTGCTCAAGACTATTGAAGAGCTCGGATATCAGCCGAATGCGATTGCACGAGGTCTTGTGAACCGGAAGACGAGTACAATCGGTGTTTTATTCCCTAGTGTATCCGGCTTGTTATCAGCTGATATATTGCATGGTATTGAAGCAAAAGCGCATCAACATGGGAAAAGTGTGATTGTGTGTAACACAGCTGAAAACCGGGAAAAGACGATCAAGTACTTGCAAGTTTTGCGTGAAAAGCGAGTGGATGGGCTCATCTTTGTTAGTGAGGAAGTGACGGAAGAATACTACGAGCTATTCCGTCGTATGGAGATCCCTGTCGTGCTTGTATCGACCGAGTCTTATCAATATCCGCTTCCCTATGTGAAGGTGGATGATCGTCATGCAGCTTATGCTGCTACGAAGTATTTGATTGAAGAGGGTCACACAACGATCGGTATGATTGCAGGAAGTCCGGATGATCCGATTGCCGGATTGCCTCGTATTGAAGGGTACCGGTTAGCCATGCGAGAAGCAGGACGACCTCTTGAGGATAGTCTTGTTGAGACGTGTCCAAGCTTTCAATATAACGACGGAAAAAATGGCTTCTCTTCATTAATGAACCGTCATCCTGAACTGACTGCTATCTTCGCAGCTAGTGATGAACTCGCACTTGGGGCCATATCGGCAGCTTACAAGGAATCGATCCGGATTCCGGGCGATGTATCGCTCGTTGGTTACGATAATTTACTTCTGGCCGAAATGTCCGTGCCGCCACTTACGACGATTGCGCAGCCTTTCCAGCGTATGGGAGAGCGGGCTGTTCAGATGATCATCGATTTAATGAATGGTGAGGAAGCGGAATCGACGATATTGCCTCATGAGCTTGTAATTCGTGATTCGGTAAAACGCAGGTAAAAAAATTTGCAGATCAACGTAAACGCTTACGTTAAAGGGGAGGAAAAAAAGTATGGCTAAACAATGGTGGAAAGAAAGTGTCGTCTATCAAATCTATCCGAGAAGTTTCAATGACAGTAACGGAGACGGAATTGGGGACATCCCAGGTATTATTGAAAAGCTTGATTACTTAAAAGAACTAGGGATTGATGTCATTTGGTTATCCCCTGTATATGATTCTCCGAATGATGATAATGGCTATGACATTCGTGATTATAAGGCGATTATGGACGAGTTCGGTACGATGGCCGATTTCGACACATTACTCCATGAAGCACATAACCGTGGCATCAAAATTGTGATGGACCTTGTTGTCAATCATACATCAGATGAACATGCTTGGTTTGTCGAATCAAAGTCTTCAAAAGACAACCCAAAGCGCGATTATTATATTTGGAAAGAAGGAAAAGGGGATCAGCCTCCAACGAACTGGGAATCCGCGTTTAGTGGTTCTGCTTGGAAGTATGACGAAACAACAGGCGAGTACTTCTTACACATTTTCTCTAAAAAACAGCCAGACTTAAACTGGGAGAACGAAGACGTTCGTAAAGACGTGTACGACATGATGAAGTGGTGGCTTGATAAGGGAATTGATGGTTTCCGAATGGACGTGATTAACTTTATCTCGAAAGATCCGCGTTTCCCAGACGGTGAAATTCATCCTGGTAAGCAGTACGGTGATGGTGGAAAGTACTTCATGAATGGTCCGCGTATTCATGAATATCTTCACGAAATGAACCAGGAAGTACTATCAAACTATGACGTGATGACGGTTGGTGAGATGCCAGGGGCGACTCCTGATGAGGGGAAACTGTACACAGCGGACGACCGCGAAGAATTGAACATGGTCTTTCATTTTGAGCATATGGATATTGGCGGTGGTGAGCTTGGGAAGTGGACCCTTAATCCTTGGAAACTAACAGAATTGAAATCGATTCTTTCAAAATGGCAATATGCCCTTGAGGAAGAAGGGTGGAACAGTCTGTACTGGAACAATCACGACCAGCCACGTGTTGTTTCTCGTTTCGGGAATGACGGCAAGTACCGCAAAAAATCTGCGAAAATGCTTGCAACGTGTCTTCATATGATGAAAGGAACGCCTTACATTTATCAAGGTGAAGAAATCGGCATGACCAACGTAGCCTTTGATCGTATTGAAGACTACGAGGATCTAGAGTCCTTAAACATGTACGAAGAGCGAGTGAACGATTTCGGTGAAGACCCAGGTTCAGTCCTTGAACGCATTCACCACAGAGGGCGAGATAACGCGCGTACACCGTTCCAGTGGAATTCTGATAAGAACGGTGGATTTACAGACGGAACTCCTTGGCTTGCTGTGAACCCGAACTATACGGAGATTAACGCAGAAGAAGCCGTGAACGATCCGGATTCTGTCTTCCATTTTTATAAAAAACTGATCGAATTACGCAAATCGAACGAAGTTATGGTATATGGACGTTACGATCTTCTTCTAGAAGAGAGCGAAGACATCTATGCCTTTACGCGTACGCTTGAATCTGATCAGCTGTTGGTATTGTGTAACTTCACGGGTCAAAAGCAAACCGCCCAGCTTGATGACTTTTCTGGTAAAAAAGGTTCTGTGTTCTTAACGAACCGTGAAGGGGAAGTTGTTGACGCTTGGGACCTTAAGGAAGTTGAACTTGAGCCGTATGAAGCGATTGTGTTTACAGTAAAATAAAGAGTAAAAGCGTCGGAAGTTGGTTTGAGCTTCCGACGCTTTTTTATAGACGGAACTTTGAGTGCTCACCCATTAAGCTCCTCATCTTGACGCTGTTTTCGTAAGTAAAATATATAAGCGCAAGGGGGAACGCTACACACGAATATGACGCCACCTATCAAAATTCCTGTTCCTATCCCTGTGCTTAGTGAGATGGCGATCCCTGCTGCTACTGATATCAAGGTGACGACAATTAAGGAAATTAGAAATCCTTTTTTGGGCGATTTTTGGCTTGGGTATTCGTCGACGCTAATGCTCATGGACAAATACGCTGAAATAACAGTAGTGATCATGAAAACACTCCACAATGGATTTGATCTCATTTGATCTAATCCACCCTGAATAACGTCATACCCCAATATTCCTATAATACCAAGCGTTTGGATCACGTAAGCCGTTCGGATATTCTTCAAATTCTTCAACACTAACCGTTCATCTTTAATCTTTTTCATGACCAATCACTCCTCCCTTTCAATCCAAAATAATTCATCCAATGTCTTATGAACCGCATAGCAAATCTCAAGGCACAACTTTAACGAAGGATTGTACTTTCCCTTTTCAATCAAACTAATCGTCTGCCGCGTCACCCCCACTTGCTCAGCTAACTGCGCTTGCGTCATATCAACCTGTACACGAGCGACCTTTACATGGTTTTTCAACTTAACATCTCACTCCTTGTGAATAATGTAATGTATATCTTACATTATTCAATTTATATATTACATTAATGTTCCGTAAATTTCCAGTGTATTACATAAAATTGACTTATTTTTTGAATAGATTCGTTCAAGATGGTACTGCATAGCGTTAGATAGAAGGACGTTTCCGTGAGCGAGCGCATTTTTCGGGTTCATCTTTTCCATATGGGAAAGCGACGGAACCGCCCATGTGAAATTGAGCACTTAAAACCACATTTAATGTTATAGGGCCCGTTAACAATTATAACGCCGGGGTTGCTGGGGGACTACGAGACTCCCGCGGGATAAGGAGCCTAGGGGAGACCCCGGAAAGCGCATAGCGATTGAGGAGGCTCCCCAGCTCCCCGCAGGAAAGCGAGTTGTCCCCCAGCAACCCCTAGCACTCTCATGGCAACGGGCCTATTCTAATAATGTGTATCAGCTTGCCAAAGCAAAATTTTAATAAATTTGAAAAAACCTGAAACCAAACCCCATCCCATTTCGGTAAATACTACTAAGAAACATACAATTTTTCCAAACGACCGGTCGACTGACTTGGAAAGGATTGCTACACTAATGTAGGGAAAGTAAAAAATAGGGAGGACTTTGATGTTACAAGGAGCAGTAATTTTTATTATTCTAGGTATTTTAGGAGCGCTGTTGTTAATCGGCGGAATTGTTACGTTTATTATTTTCCGCGTTCGTTACAAGACAGCTAGTTCCAATGAAGCACTTATTGTTACCGGCCCGAAGCTTGGAGATCCGGAGCAAGAGAAGAACGTGTTTGAGGATGACAATGGGCGTTCTGTTAAGATCATTCGCGGTGGCGGGTACCGTCTTCGTATGTTCCAAACAGCGACGCCGATTGACTTGACTTCATTCCAACTACAGGTTAATTCGGATAAAGCCTATACGAAGGAAGGTATTCCAGTTCGCGTGCAAAGTACAGCCGTGATCAGTATCGGAAGTGAGCTTGAGATTATGGCGAACTTTGCGGAGAAATTCCTTGGTAAGAAGCAAAATGAGCGTGAATCGGAATTAAAGGATGTCCTAAATGGTCACCTTCGCTCCATCATTGCGTCGCTCCCAATTGAAAAGATCTATAATGACTTTAAAGAAGTGAATACACAGGTGAAAAACATAGCAGAAGCCGACCTTAAGGGCATGGGTTTTGAAATCACTTCTTTTGCATTAAATGATGTAGAGGACGTGGATGAAGAGAATGGATATATTGATGCCCTAGGTCGACCACATATTGCAGAAGTTCAGAAGAATGCAGATATGGCAGAGTCAGATGCTCGTAAGGAAACGCGCATCTACCAGGCGAAGAACGACCAGGAAGCACAAGACGAAGAAAACCGTCGCCTAACGGCCGTTGCGGAGTCAACGAAAGAGAAAGATATTCGCGAGGCTGAGTTCCAGAAAGATACGAACCGTGCTCGTGCGAATGCGGACCAAGCAGGAGAGCTTGAGAAGCAAAAGCTTGCTCAACAGGTGAAGGAAGAAGAGCTGAAAGTACAGTATATCGAGAAACAGCGTGCCGTTGAACTCGAAGAAGAAGAGAACAAACGCCGTCGCTCGATTGCGGATGCTGAGGCCTATGAGTTAACAAAACGCGCCCAAGCAGAGGCGGACCAAGAGCGCATTAAAGGTGAATCGGAAGCAGAAGTTATTCGCCAGCGCGGTATTGCAGAAGCCGAGTCCAAAGAACGCATGGCAAAAGCAATGGAATACTACGGCGAAGCAGCGATTATGGAAATGCTTATCTCTGTTCTGCCTGAATACGCTGAGAAAGTGTCAGCCCCTCTATCTCAAATTAAAGACATGAAAGTGATCGACATGGGAGGATCGAACTCCCAAGGCGGATCTTCACGAGTCGCAAACAGCGTAACGTCCACGATGCTAGGAATTCAGGAATCTTTGAAAGAAACAACAGGAATGGATTTAAAAGCGATGCTTGAAAGCTATGTATCTCGCGGGAATGTGAATAACTTTGATCTAAACCCAGATCAGCATAAGCAAGAAGCATCTGCTACGAAGGAATCAGAAGAAGCACCTCAGTTTGATGAAAACCAACCTTCCGTAAGCGCGCAAGCAGAACCAGATTTAACAAGTGAAGAGGAAGATGAGGAAGTGAAATAATAAGAGTAAATGCCTTGCATCCGTGCAAGGCATTTTTTTATGGAGCAAAAGCTAGCGATTTCGAGACCTCTAGTAACCTTAATGAAACTTCAATCATTCAAACGCCCATTTGAGTGAAATGTGTTGACGTTTTCATATATGTTGCATAGACTGTAAGTATATATTCAAACGATCATTAGAATGAGGTGTCTTACATTGAGTGAAAAAGTAGCGAAACCAAGTAAAACCCATACATGTGACACATTTTGTTACGATGAGGAACTGGTGCAGCGTGTCCAGCCTCAGATCGAGAAAGCCTCTGGTGTTGAACAGCTCTTTAAAGCTTTATCTGACAAAACACGTATGAAAATAGCTTATGCATTAACGCTTGAGAAGGAACTTTGCGTGTGTGATGTGGCCAATATTATCGGTTCCACAACCGCAACCGCCTCTCATCATTTACGCCTGCTTCGCGATATGAACCTGGCTAAATCTCGTAAAGAAGGAAAACTAGTTTTTTACTCTTTAGCTGATGATCATGTACACCAGCTTGTATCGATTGCTTTAATCCACGCAAACGAATAATAAATAGATTTCCTTTTAAGAGAGGAGGACTTTCAAAAATGGAGGAAAAGAAAAAGAAACAAACAGACATATGCTGTTCAAGTCAAACAGAAGTAGACGAGGGGACTTCTTGTTGTTCAACGAATGGAGTAGAACCTGAACTAGAAGCTTCTTGCTGTTCTAGTGAGGAGAAGAAGGAACCTGTATCCACATGTTGTTCATCAGAACAGGCAGCTACTGTTGAAGTAGCGTCTTCAAATCCTCTTTCAACGACAAATGAACATATAGAAGAGTACAACATTAAAGGGATGGATTGCCCATCTTGTGCAGCTACAATTGAAAAAAGCTTGCAGAAAACAGAAGGCATCCATTTCGCGAAAGTTAGCTATAGTACAGGGAAGCTTGCGGTTGGCGCTGAGCGTAATGAAATATATGATCACATTCCAAAGAAAGTTCGAAAGCTTGGTTTTGAAGCTGAACCTGTAAGCCAACCTACAAATCTGGAAACCTATAAAATAGAAGGAATGGATTGCAGTTCTTGTGCCAAAACAATAGAAAAACATCTTAGTAAGAATATGAATGTGACAGAGGTTCACGTGAACTTCTCGACAGGCAAAATGAACGTCGGTCATTCTACAACGTCAAAAGAAATTGTGAAAGAAGTCCAGCGTGCAGGGTTTGATGCAGCGCTACAAACGAAAGACTCATCTGAACGAAAGGAGAAACCTTCATTCTCCTTCTCAGCTACCGCAATGTCAGGTACTCTTTTAGCCTTTGGGTTTGTTGGCTCCTTTATAGCCCTACCTTCTTTTTGGGTAACGGCCTTTTACGCTTTGGCTATTCTCATTGGTGGGTGGAAGCCAGCCAGAAGTGCTTTTTATGCCATTAAGAGCGGTTCTCTTGATATGAACGTTCTCATGGCGTCTGCGGCAATAGGGGCAGCCATTATTGGAGAGTGGTTTGAAGGAGCCATGGTTGTGTGGTTATTCGCTCTTGGAAATACCCTTCAAAATCGATCGATCGAACGGACCCGCGAATCAATTCGGAGTTTAATGAACCTCGCGCCGTCTGAAGCAACTGTTAAAGAGGGAGGTCAGCTCGTTCAAAAAGCGGTCGAAGATGTCCAAATAGGCGATGTGATTGTGGTGAAACCAGGTGAGAAGGTACCTCTTGATGGTGATATAGAAGTAGGGGAATCTAGTCTCAATCAAGCTCCGATTACAGGAGAATCACTGCCCGTTGATAAAGCAGTAGGAGATCCGGTTTTTGCTGGGACTGTTAATGAAAGCGGGTCACTTGAAGTGAAAGTGACGAAGTTAGTCAAAGATACAGCGATTGCGAGGATCATTCACCTTGTGGAAGAAGCTCAAGAAAAGAGAGCTCCAACGCAAGCCTTTTTCGATAAGTTTGCTAGTATTTATACACCGATTGTATTTGGTTTAGCGATCGCGGTTATGATTCTGCCTCCACTTGTCGGTTTTGGATCTTGGGGCGAATGGCTTTATAAAGGCCTTGCCCTCTTAGTGGTAGCTTGTCCTTGTGCGCTGGTGATTTCAACTCCTGTTGCGATTGTTTCGGCAATAGGGAATGCCGCGAAGAACGGGGTCCTTATTAAAGGAGGAACCTTCTTAGAGAAAGCTGGCGCCATTAAGGCGATGGCTTTTGATAAAACAGGCACCCTAACAGAAGGGAAGCCGAAAGTAGCCGAAGTAAAAGTGGCAAAGGGGAGTAGGGAAGATCTTGTTGCGATTGCAACGACGATTGAAGAATACTCCACACATCCAATTGCTCAAGCAATTACGTCATATGCAGAAGAACGTCAAATTGTTGCGAAAAAAGGGAAAGCCTTTAAATCCATTGCTGGAAAAGGGGCTCAAGCTACCATTGATGGTGTCGAATATTTTGCTGGAAAACCGAAATTATTCCAAGAATGGAGCGTTCCATTCGGTGACATGGAAGGTGAACTCGACGTCCTGCAGCAAGAAGGTAATACGCTTGTTGTAGTAGGGACGCGAAATGAAATTCTAGGCATCATAGCCGTGGCTGATACGATTCGAGACATTACCGTTCAGTCGATTCAATCGCTTAAGAGAGTTGGCATTCATGAAGTTGTGATGCTGACTGGGGATAACGAAGGGACAGCAAAGCGAATTGCTGGTGAGACAGGGATTGACCGCTATTTCGCTGAGTTATTACCAGAGGATAAAGTAACAGCGATTCAGAAGTTACAAGCAGAAGGAAAACAAGTAGCTATGATCGGAGACGGAATCAACGATGCTCCAGCCCTTGCAACGTCTGATCTTGGAATAGCCATGGGAGGTGCAGGTACAGATTCTGCTATGGAAACGGCAGACATTGTGCTGATGGCAGACAATCTTGAGAAATTGCCCCACACCATTCGTCTCAGCCGAAAAGCTTTATCCATTATTAAGCAGAACGTATGGTTCTCACTTATCACGAAGTTTGCAGCCCTTCTGTTGATCTTCCCAGGCTTCCTCACATTATGGATGGCTGTCCTTAGTGACACCGGAGCGGCGCTGATTGTTATTTTGAACAGTATGAGGTTAATGAGACAAAAATAATAGAATGAAAAAAATCCTGATCCGATTGTGGCTTTGATTTTGGAGTACAAAACAAAGCCACAATCGGATTCACCCCCCGAAACACACAAATAGTTACTATTTGTGTGTTTTTATATGGGAGTTCATTGGTAGGATGGGATCTAATAAAGTGGGGTCTGGGATATTATGTTAGTATGGATGTAGGATTTGTGAAAATAGGTAAAAGGAAATGAACAGGGGGCGTAGGAATGTTTTGGTGGATAATAGCTTTGTTAAACATCGTATTAGCGGTTGTTGAACTAACAGTAGCTTTTAAAAGTAAAGATAACTATTTATCCTGGATTCATGTTTTGTATAGTTTGATGTTCATTTCATATGGCGCTTCTGCAATTAATGGTAATCTTTTATTTGGAATTCCTGGTTTAGTTATAGGTTTGTTTGCAGTTTTTCTTAATTTCAGATATAGAAATCGGCTATTATCCCAATAACAAACGCGCCTATTTGAATAGGCGCGTTTGTTATTTTTACTGGGTGCGATCGTTGCATAAGGAGGGCCTGGTATTTCGTTAACGAGGGAGTACTATATGTAGAAGGTGGTAATAAATGAGTGACAATAATCTTATCGGCCCTTATGGTTTTCAGTATTGCATTCACGGCAGATGGAGGAAGAAATTTTCTCAAAAAAAAGACGTCCTATTAAGGACGTCTTTGCGTATTGCGGCGAGAGACAGCACTCCACATTAGTGCCTTGCCATAAAGGCGCGTCAATCTCGTCTTATGCAATTCAGCTCATCGCTAGATAAGTATAGCATAGTTTACCTATTATATCTAATAGAAAATACTTGAATTAATAGAACCGATTACTATCATACAGAATAAACATCCAATTTCATATGTGAATTGGATCTCTATTTTGGACGTTATTTTATACTTTATTTCTCCAAAAACTGAGCCAGTTAGTCCCATCGAGAAATCAGTTTTTTCTATTCAGACAATGAAGAAAGTGTCTGCTCAGCTACGTGACGTTGTTCGGTTTCTGTAAGCTGAAGCTGGATGGTTTTTCGGATTTGACGAACGAAGTCATGCTGTGTTTCGTGTAAGGTTTGGTTTAACACAGGGTTTGAATGTGTTCCGGATTGATACAAATGAGCAGTTCGTTTAAACAATTCGTCCGTTCTCCTATTTAACTTGTGCTGCGATTGACCGGCCTTTTTTTGTTTATATTGAGAGAGGGCAATGGCAATTTGGTGTTTCCAAATCGGCAGCGTTGTGAATATGGAGGATTCGATGCTCTCAGCTAGTGTATGATTCGCTTTTTGAATCATACGAATCTGTGGTGCTGTTTGCATAGCGATCTGCTGACTTATTTGCAAATCATATAAGCGCTGGTCCAGTTGTTCTGTGACGTCCTCAAGATCTTGGATTTTTTGAGGTGTGAGGTCATTTTCGGTCTGTTCAAGTTCGGCTTTCAGGCGAGGAAGGGTGTCCTCGATCCATTCTGTTTTCTTTATTTCGCCTGCAGCAATAAGGGTGCATAAATCCTCATAGTACGATTCGTTTTGTTGGTAAAGTTGTTCAAGAACCTCATTATCTTGGAGTAATCTTTCCCTGGAACGTCGCAAACGGACCGTTGTTTTTTCCATTTGTGCACCGATCTTTTGATACTTGGATAGAGTGGCATGGACAGAATCGTTTTTACGAAACCATTTGGCGAAAAAGCCTTTCCTCTCATGCGAGAGCTCGTTCGGGTCAATGTGTTCAAGATTGTGGAGCAGTTCATTCATGATCGTTCCAGCTGAGGACATATTGCTGTCTTTTACTTGCCCTAGGATGGTATTAGAAAATGTCCGAATTTGTTCTTGTACGTCTTGTCCAAATTCAACCATTCCCTTGTCCACCTTCATTTCTGCTGCTAGCTCATGGGCTTTCTGTTGCTGGTGTTCTGTTAAGCTTTTGAACGTTTCACTTACGTGTTGAAGTGAATGGTTAGTCATGTTGCTTAACCTTCTCCGGTGAACCAGATCCCTGCAAATGAATCGAGTGTTCGGCGATTTCTCGTTCAGCGCTTAAGTCTTCGAAGTCATTAGAAAGAATAGAGGCAAGTTCTTTCTCAACTGCAAATGTTAACTTTCGAATCAGGTCTTCTGTTTCATGCAAGGCTTTCTTCGATTCTTCATCCTTTAGCGAATGTGAAGCAAGAAAGGTGTACTTTTCTGTTAGTTGCACGACCGAATCGAGCTGGTAGAAGAAGAAGTGATCTGCTTCATAAAATCGAGCGGGTTCTTTCTTTACAACTTTAAGGACACGTGAGACAGAGCGGTTCAATTGTCCGATCTCTTTAAGCGCATGAACAGAACGTACGCTAAATAATGCTTTGTTTAGTCGTTTTTTCTTTTCGGTTGCTTCTTTGATATTCTTCATAATGTATTGGTAATCTTTCCGCGTCAATTGGTTGGTTGCTAACTTTCTGCGATTGCCCAAATGCTTGAGGGATAAGTATGTTCCTACTGCGACAAGGGTAGCCCAAAAGCTTGATGCAATGAATCCTTGGTCTCCTAGGAAAAAGATGAACCAGGAGATGACCATCACGTGGAAGGCTAAAACGCCATACAGGAATTTCATTAATACAGACTTCATGTTATCGACTCCTTCAAGAAGTTCGTTGTATCTTCTATTATATGACATCTTTACGTATTTTCAGAGGGGTAGGTTTCAAAAGTTGATGAATTTTCTCGATTTGATTGCTGTGGAACCAGGCCGTTACCTTGGAAGGTGCTAGGGGTGGCTGGGGAACGACTCGCTTTCCGTGGGCGAGCTGTCGAGCCTCCTCGGGCAAAAGGCATGCCCTGCGGGGTCTCGTCGACCTCTTTCTCCCACAGGAGTCTCCCCGTTCCCCAGCCACCCCCGGCGTTATATTGGTTAACGGCTTTGCTTGGACAATGTTTCGAGCATACACATTTTTAATGAAGTGGTGTGAAACCTGAGTGGGTTCTAAAAATATAATAAAAGATGAACTTTCCTTCTCTATTAATTAGAATCATCCTATCTTAGCTTTTTATCTCAACTATGACGCGTTTCCGCTTCTCTCAATATGGTCAAGATGGTCCGAGAAATTGCGAGACTCCTGTGGCAGTGTGAGCCTAGGGAAGACCCCGGAGGGAGCGAAGTGACTGAGGAGGCTTCCCAGCTCGCCGCGGAAAGCGAGTGATTTCTCGGACCACCTTCCTCTAGCCTATCGCTAAGGAAACAATTACCTTCTCATGGCAAAACTAAGGGCACCTCAATTAGGTGCCCTTAGTTTGTTAAGCCGAGTAAGTGCTCGATGTTGTTTTGTTTTTTTGTTGGTCGAGTTCTTTTTTGTCTTGTTGTAAGGCCTTGTAGAGAGAGAAGACCATTAGGATCATGATGAAGGAGAAGGGTAAGGCTGCTGTGATGAGGGCGTTTTGTAAGGCGGTTAGTCCTCCGGTGTATAAGAGGACAGCTGCGATGGTGGATTGGGATACGCCCCATGCGAATTTTACGGTTTTGGGTGGGTTTAGGGACCCGTTTGTTGTTTGCATGCCGAGTACGAATGTGGCTGAGTCGGCTGATGTGATAAAGAATGTTGCGATTAGCATCATGGCGAGTACTGAGAGCACGACGGCGAACGGGAATTGATCAAATACACCGAAAAGCGCTTGTTCGTCTGGTAGCTTGGCGATATCGGCGCCGTCTTTTTGTGCTTGAATGCCTGAGATTCCAAACGTTGTCATCCATAGAAAGCTGACTAGGGATGGAACGAGAAGAACGCCAGATAGGAATTCTCGAATGGTTCGTCCTTTTGACACGCGAGCGATGAAGATTCCGACAAATGGCGCCCAGGCGATCCACCATGCCCAGAAGAAGACGGTCCAGTCCATAATCCATTGTCGTTCTTCTTCGTTGTTTGGGGAGATCCGTAAGCTTTCATCAGGGAGTTTTTGAACATAGTTCCCGAGTGTATCTACAAACGAATTTAAGATATACATAGTAGGACCGATAATGAGCATGGCTACAAATAATACGCCAGCGATTCCCATGTTGGCGTTACTTAAATATTTAATTCCTTTGCTCAAGCCGGTATAGGCCGACAACATAAATAGGACAGTGACGACAGCAATGATGACAAGTTGAACCCAATATTGTTTTTCAATTCCGAGAAGGTATGTAAACCCTCCATTAATTTGCGCTGCTCCAAACCCAAGCGTTGTTGCGACTCCGACGATAGTCGCGAAAACAGCGATTACATCGATCGCTTTGCCAAGTGGCCCTTTCATTTTTTTCCCGAAAAGAGGCTCAAGTGTTGCACTAATGAGACCTGGCTTCCCGTGTCTGAATTTAAAATAGGCGAGAACGAGCGCGACGACAGCATAAATGGCCCATGCATGAACACCGTAATGGAAAAAGGTTGTCCTCATCGAATCGCGAATCGCTTCTGGTGTTCCTGCTTCAGCGGTTGGTGGTGTTGAGATATAGTGAGAAACGGGAGAAGCAGCCCCGTAGAAAACAAGTCCGATTCCCATACCTGCACTAAATAACATCGCAAACCATGTGGAATAGCTATAATCAGGTTTGTCTCCTGGTTTTCCAAGCTTTATTTTGCCGAATGGACTAATGATCATATATAGGCAAAAAAGGACGAAGATCGATACAAGTAATAAATAATACCAACCGAAGTGAATCGAAATATACGTTTTGATGTTTCCTGAGATGGTTTCAAAATTTTTAGGTGCTAACACACCCCATAGGGACGCTGCGAGTGTTATGGCTAATGTAATCCAAAAAACTGATGTGACTTTCTTCATGTGTTTCTCCTTTCGTATTTTACGTATTTTGAAAGGCCGGCCTGTGCCTAATACACTTATACCCATAACATTCCAGTCTAAACAAAAGTTGGTTGAGGAGAGATCGGTTCTATCCGTTCAGGGTGTATCCTGATATAATGGGTTCACATAACTTCCTGATAGGGATTAGAGGAGGAGAACGACATGACGATTACAGATTTTAAAGAATTAAATGAATCAGGACTCTATTTTGATGGCTATGCCCTTGTGAAATCAGCGCAAGAAGCTACGACAAAAGGTGGCGTACCTTTTTTTAATATTACATTAGGCAAGCAGGAGAAAAGTATTTCAACAAAGCTTTGGGAAAATAAATTTAATAACCATGACTTGGCTCAGCTTAAGAGAGTTTTTGAAAATGGGAATGTGCTTCACATTAAAGGGAAATTGAGTGAATATCGAGACCAACTTCAACTGACCATCGATGAGTTTGCTTTCCCTGAAGAAGGAACCGTTCAGGTTGAAGATTATTTAGAATCAGCTCCAGAACCAATTGAAAGCTTAAGAGAAGAGTATGAAAATTATATTGCGAACATGGACAGCCCGGTACTAAAGGAAATTTGTCAGCGTCTGTATGATGAGCATAAATACAAGTTCATTACCTATCCTGCCGCAAAGTCGAATCACCACTGCTTCACAGGCGGTTTGCTGTACCATACGGTATCTATGCTTCGCCTCGGTGATCATATTTCTGGTCAGTATAAAGAGGTGAAAAAGGACCTCGTTATGGCTGGTATTGCGCTACACGATATGGGGAAAGTGGTTGAGTATACAAATTACTTCGCGCCTGACTACTCAAAGGTCGGTAATTTCCTGGGACATATTACGATTATTAACATGTTCATCGATCGTAAAGTCCAGGTACTAAAAGAAGAGATGCCGTGGACGCGTAAGGAAGCGGATGAGGTGTACGAACTGATGCACGTCATTAATGCTCACCACGGGAAGCTTGAGTATGGAAGTCCTGTAGAGAGTAAGATTTTAGAAGCGGAAGTTGTGCATCAGATCGATATGATGGACAGCCGCATTAATATGATTACGTACGGTCTTCAGGATGAGAATTTGCAAGAAAATGAAGCGAAACGAATTTTCCCAATGGGGCTCTATTACCGTACGTCTCAGGATTAATATAGATTGGTGTAGCACCTCCTCTTTGGACGTGGTACGCTTACAAGGATACATTGAGGAGGAATACTGTGGCTAAAAAAGGACCAACACCAAGAAAGAAAAAGGGACCTCTCTATACATTTGACGTTCATGAGACAACTGAATTACTGCCGTTTTTAATGGATTCTATAAAAAGCAAGAGTCGAAATTCGATCAAATCATTCCTTACTAGAGGCCAAGTGGTCGTAAACGATGAACCTGTGACAAAGCATAGTACCGTGATTAAAAAAGGACAAACGGTTAAAGTATTAAAGACACCAGCCCCGTCAAAGGTTACCTTTAATGGATTAAAGATTCTCCATGAAGATGATGACATCATCGTTGTTGAGAAAGATTCTGGTTTGTTATCGATGGCTTCAGATAAGGAAAAGGAACAAACGGCTTATAAACAATTAACTGAACACGTGAAACGAGAGCAGCTGAAGAGCCGTGTGTTTATCGTTCATCGCTTAGACCGTGACACTTCAGGAATTATGGTGTATGCAAAAAACGAAGAAGCGAAATTGAAGCTTCAGGATAACTGGAAAGAGATGGTTAAAGAGCGTACGTACGTTGCATTAGTGGAAGGGTATGTAAAGAAACCCGAAGGTAAAATCGAGTCCTGGTTAAAGGAAACGAAAACATTCTTAATGTATTCAAGTCAACGTAAGAATGACGGGAAACATGCGGTGACTCACTATAAGAAGTTAAAGGGAAACAAGTACTTTTCATTAATGGAACTTGAGCTTGAAACAGGTCGTAAAAATCAGATTCGTGTTCATATGAAAGACCTTGGTCATCCGATCGTGGGGGATAAGAAGTACGGAGCGACTTCTAATGAAATAGGACGTCTAGGATTGCATGCGAAAGCTCTAGTGTTCGAGCATCCGACTTCAGGGAAAGTGTTGAAGTTTGAAACGAAAATTCCGCAAGCTTTTCAAAAGGCGTTGCAGAAATAGAAAGAGTAAAAAAGGAGGAAGGTCGTTCAACATTGAACGAGCTTCCTCCTTTTGTGTATGTTTACTTAAAGACGCGCTTTACGACTTTGCGAATCCCTTTCTCAGCTGCACGATGCTTCATCCGTTGACCGCCTCGTCCTTCTTTAACAGCACCCGCATCATTCTTTAAACGCGCAACCTTATATGCCTTAGATAATAGTCCCATTCGATCAACTCCTTTACATGATTAAGCTATTTATTACTAAACACTTCCCGCTCTATAGCCCCAATTAAACATAACGCTATAAAGGCGCTTTATCACAATAAAGTAAGAACGCGTGCCAGACACCCTTTAGGTCACTAAAGGGTGTCTGGCACGCTTCAGTTGACTAAAGGAAATTCCAAGGAAATGGAGATTGACTTTTAGGGGGGAGGGTGTATAAAATATAGTGTTGTAGTAGTGATTATATGATTGGTTTCATTGTAGCCTAATTTTATATCCTGCAAATATAAATAGAGGTGGAATTAAGATGGAAAAACAACAAAATTATCAAGTGTTATTGTATTATAAATATGTTCAGATTGATGATCCGGAACAAGTAGCAAGCGAACACTTAGAGTATTGTAAAGAGCTTGGCTTGAAAGGTCGTATCCTGATTGCTGGTGAAGGAATCAACGGTACGGTTTCTGGTACGATCGAACAAACAGAAAAGTATATGGAAGATATGAAAAATCATCCATTATTCGAAGGCACTACGTTCAAAGTGGATGCAGCAGATGGTCATGCATTCAAGAAAATGCACTGCCGCGCGCGTCCTGAGCTTGTAACGCTTCGTTTAGAAGATGATATTAATCCACATGATTTAACCGGTGAGTATTTGGAGCCGAAAGAATTCTATAAACGTATGCAAGAAGAAAATACAATCGTGATCGACGCACGTAACGATTATGAATATGACTTAGGGCACTTCCGCGGTGCAGTTCGTCCTGATATTGAGACGTTCCGTGAACTTCCGGACTGGGTACGCGAGAATAAAGAGATGCTTGAAGGCAAGCAAATCTTAACGTATTGCACAGGTGGTATTCGCTGTGAGAAATTCTCTGGTTGGTTAAAGCGCGAAGGCTTTGACAATGTAGGACAGCTCCACGGCGGAATTGCCACTTACGGGAAAGACCCAGAAGTGCAAGGTCAGCTATGGGACGGTCAAATGTATGTCTTTGACGAGCGTATTAGTGTTCCGATTAACCAGGTTGAACACAATATTGTAGGGGAAGACTACTTCGACGGGGAACCTTGTGAACGCTATGTTAATTGTGCGAACCCTGAATGTAATAAGCAAATTATTACTTCAGAAGAGAATGAGCACAAGTATGTGCGTGGCTGCACGCCAGAGTGCCGTTCTCATCACCGTAACCGTTATGTAGTTGAGCAAGGCTTAACGGAAGAACAGTGGGACGAACGTCTGCGTGCTTTAGGTGAAGAAAGAGCACAAGAGCAAACGAATTAATAGTTGGTATATAAAACCGCTTGGATCTATAAAGGTCCAAGCGGTTTTTTTTGCTTTATGGATCTTCTGGGCGGGATGGAATACATACCCCGAATTAGTACGTGTATATTGTGGGATATACATGGTTTAATCTAAATGGTCTTACTGCATTGGAAAAAATATAAAAAGTTATGTAGAAATACCTATTACGTTTTATTAAAAAGTCGCCGTTCACGGAGTATAGGCACGGCGACTTTTTTCAGTTTGTGTAAAGAGGAACAAAAGCCGCTGGAAAGCGACTGCTTATGTGGTATTTCCTTCATACAAAAAACCTCTCCACAAAAGTGAAGAGGTTGTAAAAGTCAACGTTATGTAGCCGTCCCGCTCTGCCGTCTTTCTGTTGCCTCAAAACCCGCGTAGGCAGGTGGGTTCTCGCATCATACCATTCAACTTCCCAAATCATTGGGCATGTTGGCAAGTATGAAATGTAGAGATCCCTGTGTTCAAGCATCGGTTTGAGACATACTGAAATGACGTACATGGCAGGGCTCGGCTCCCTCATTGAGCGAGGGGATCAATTTGTATTTTCTATATTACAAGGTAAGGGAGAAGATTTCAAGGGGGATGCTTTATTTATTTTTTCTAAGCTACCCAAATTACGTATAAGCGCCCAACATTTGGAGAAAGTACACTTGTAAACAACAAGGAGGCGATGCACGTGGATCAAGATCGAAATAAACAACCGGAAGAAAACGGCCCAGGTGGCGCAAATGACAAGCGCTTCTCTGAAGGAGAGAGCGATAAGACCTTAACGACAAGGCAAGGCCATTCCATACGAAACAATCAAAATTTGCGAACGGTAGGAAAGCGTGGTCCTTCAACGCTTGAGAACTATGAGTTCATTGAAAAGATTTCACACTTTGACCGAGAACGCGTACCTGAGCGAGTCGTTCATGCGCGTGGAACAGGAGCACATGGATATTTCGAAACGTATGGCAAGGTAGGAGATGAGCCTGTTGAGAAATATACACGAGCAAAAGTATTCTCAGGTAAAGGGAAGAAGACGCCTGTACTTGTGCGCTTTTCTACCGTAACGCATTCAGCAGGATCTCCTGAAACGCTGAGAGACCCGCGAGGCTTTGCGGTTAAATTTTATACAGAAGATGGGAACTGGGATTTAGTAGGAAACAATCTCAAAGTATTCTTCATCCGTGATGCGATGAAGTTTCCTGACTTAATTCACTCCTTTAAACCAGATCCTGTAACAAATGTGCAAGACAGCGAACGAATTTTTGACTTTTTAAGTAATACACCTGAATCCATGCACATGGCTACGTTCTTATTTTCTCCGTGGGGAATCCCTGCAAACTACCGTCAAATGCAAGGTTCTGGGGTGAACACGTATCGCTGGGTGAATGATCAAGATGAAGCGGTACTTGTGAAGTATCACTGGGAGCCTCTAAAGCAGGGCATTAAAAACTTAACCCAGGAAGAAGCGATGAAGATTCAAGGGGAGAACTTTAATCATGCCACGCAAGATTTATACGAAGCGATTGAGCGTGGAGACTATCCTGAGTGGGAATTGTGCGTGCAGATTATGGAGGATCACGAACATCCTGAGCTTGATTTCGATCCACTGGATGATACGAAGATCTGGCCTGAGGATCAGTTCCCATTTTTGAAAGTAGGGAAAATGGTGCTGGATCGTAATCCTGAGAACTATTTTGTTGAAATTGAGCAGGCTGCTTTTGGGACTGGTGTTCTTGTAGATGGGCTTGATTTCTCAGACGATAAGATGCTTCAAGGTCGCACATTCTCTTATTCGGATACGCAACGTTACCGTGTAGGGGCGAACTATTTGCAGTTACCTGTAAATGCTCCAAAGAAACATTTGGCGACTAATATGGAAGGCGGGCAGATGGCATATTATGTAGACCGTCCGGAAGGGTCCAATCCTCATGTGAACTACGAGCCATCTTCTCTTAATGGGTTAGAGGAGTCCAAGCGAAAGAAATCCTATTATGAGCCCTACGCAGAAGGGAAATTAACAAAGGAGTCGATTGATCGCAAAAATGATTTCAAGCAAGCTGGTGAGCGTTATCGTTTGTTTGAAGACTGGGAACGGGAAGATTTAATCACAAACCTTGTCAATTCATTGAAGCCCTGTGCCTCCCATATCCAGAATAAAATGATCCATCTGTTCTCAAAGTGTGATGAAGATTATGGGAAGCAGGTAGCCGAAGGATTAGGACTTGATCCAAACAACCTTGGATCGATGGAAGCGGAATTCAGTCGAGACATTGCGCCGACAAAAGGGAAATTACCAGATGAAGTAGGATCTCCATTAGGAAACAAAGACGCCGCTGACGCCGTAGAAGAAGCCGAACAACAAGGCCACGACGCAGAACCGTATTGATTACTTTAACACTATAAAGAACCACAGCGTGCCAGACACCCTTTAGTGCTTTACTGAAGTACAGAGGGGGGCTGGGGCGCTTTTTTATGTTGAAAAAAGGGAGGAGTTATTTAAAAATAGTAATTTTTCCTTTTAAATGGAATGGGTTTGGGGTAGAAGGGTTAGGAATACGTTTACATAGGAGGGTTCATATGAATCGAAGAAAGTTGATTGATTACAGCATTTTTATTCCTTCATTACTTATTATCGTAGCTATTAGTATCCCGTTTGCTCTTTATGAGAAGGAATCACTAAGTATACTAAATTCGATCTTCTCATTTATAGTAGATATGTTTAGCTGGGGGTATCTTTGGTATGGCATTCTTTTAGTTGGGGCAGGGTTGTATTTCTCGTTTTCGAAATACGGGCAAGTAGTCTTGGGGGATCCAAAAGAAAAGCCAAGATTCACATTGTTTGAGTATGCATCGATCTTGATCGCCATGGGAGTGGGGTCAACGATTATGCGGACAGGCATGTTGCAGTGGACCTCTGTTGCGAATGACCCACCAGCAGGCGTTGAGCCTGGCTCGGCTCAGGCAATCCTTTGGGGGAATGCATATAGCATGTTTTTATGGGGGTTTCAAGTCTTTGCCATTTTCGTTATGATTGCACCGGCAATGGGGTATATCTTGCATGTGAAAAAGCGTCCGCTTATGCGTATTTCTGAAGCATGTCGTGTATTATTTGGCGACCGATTTACGGATGGTTTGGGCGGGAAAATGCTGGACGCCCTTTTCCTCATTAGTATTCTAGCAGGTGCTTCTGTTACATTAGGGCTTGGTGCACCAATCATCACGCATAATTTATCTGCCTTGTTTGGTATGGATGTTACCTTTGGTTTAACAATTGTCGTGACAATTGTATGGGTGTTCCTATTCTCGCTCAGTGCTTATTTAGGAATTGAAAAAGGAATCAAGCGTCTAAGTACCTTTAATATGTACCTAGCAGGCCTTTTTGCTGTATTTATTATTGTGGCGGGGCCTGGCGTCTTTATACTTAACTATTTCTCAGATAGCGTCTCATTCTTACTGTCCCATTATCTTAATATATCATTGAACACAGATTCTGTTCACCAGGGAGAGGCTTCCCATATCCAGAGTAATACGGTATTTTGGTTTGCCTATAGCGCCACTTGGGCAATGCTTCATAGTGTTTTTGCCGCTAAGATCTCTAAAGGGCGTACGATAAAAGAAATGATTTTAACCTATTTATTAGCTCCCACACTCATATCCTGGGTGGCTACTGGAGTATTAGGAGGACTTGGCGTTCATCGCTACTTGAAAGAAAACATGGAAGTGCTGAATCTTGTAAAAGAAGAAGAACGAATGGCTGCCATACCAGAAATTCTATCAACCCTTCCATTTGGGGAAGTGGCGATTGCTATTTTTATGATAGTAGCACTTATCTTCTTAACAACAACGCTCGACTCGACGACGTATACAGTGGCAGCCTATACAAGTACAAGAGATATGAGTAAATACGAGCCTCCGAAGAACCTTCGTATTATCATCGCAGCTGTTATTACAACATTAGCGCTCGTTCTGATGAGGGTTGGTGGATTAGCACCTCTTGAAGTGGTATCAGGTCTAATGGGATTACCGGTCATCATCATACAGTTTGTCTTAATTTATGCAGCTAAGAAAATGATTGATGAGGATCAAGCGTATTCGTATAATGTGCGGTCTTCATAGGAAAAGCCCAGGCCATTTTAGTCTGGGCTTTTAGTTTATTAATAGAGATTGATTGATTAAGAAGGGTCTACCATTACTTTTCGGATACAAACTTTGATGATATCTTTTTCTGATACTTTCCATGCTACGTCAACATCTATTTCTCGTTGTTGTTCTCCTATTTCTACAGTAACTGTTTTCGTACCAAAGTTTTGTAGAACAGGCTCTCCTTCACAAAGAACAGCAGCTCAATGTGACCCATATTCCCAATATAGAAAGTAGACCTTTATAAAAAAAGAGTCTGCTTTTTTATATATGAGAAAAAGAGAATCAACTGAAAAAGTTCGACAATCTAAATCGAATGAACCCGGAAAATAGTACTTTTTTTCGAAATACAATTGTAATGTAAGCGGTGCCTTTTTGAGGGGGGATTGTAGGTCAGGGTGCTTGAAATAGCGGAGTGAATGGTTTCTTTACAATTAACTAGGAATTTATTCCCTCATACTGACCTCTGTTACTTTAATACCTATTCAATGATTTGATAAGTGTGGTAACCTATTTTTGAATTTTAAGAATATGATACAGGGATGAACAAGCTCCTTTTTGAGGAGGATGAGATACCACATGAACGTATTTACAGATGATGAGATTGGGGAACATCTTCTGAACGTCATAAATGAAGAGTTTAAGGATGCTGATCTAGTTGAATTACTCGGGACATTTGTGAGGCATAAGCAAGAAGAAGGGTTTTCCTTTGGGCGCATGGTTCATCTTCATTATGCTCTGTTCGGCGGTCAAGACCGTTCAGTGGCTCTGCAATCGGTTGCTGCAGTTGAAACGTTTATATTGGCCCTGGATATACTAGATGATCTTGAGGACCAGGACGGATCGCAGAAACTTTGGATGGAAAAGCCTGTTTCCGTTTCAATGAATGGGTCCACGGGACTTATAATGCTTGCTACTTCCATGCTTCAAAGGGTGGATTCGTCAGGACAATCGGTTGCGTGTCTATCTCAATCAGGAATGAGAGCGGTAACAGGCCAGCATCATGACCTATTAGAGTCAATTAACTCTGAAGAATCGTATTTCCGAATGATCGAGCATAAGTCAGGTTCTCTTATGGCCCTAGCCTGTATGGTTGGTACGCTTCTGGCTAAAGGGGAGGACGATAAACTCGTTAAAGCCTATTCGATTGAGTTTGGCTGTGCGGCTCAGCTTGCTAATGATCTTGAAGATGCTCTAAGACTTGATTCTACAAATGATATCTTGCATAGAAAGCGAACACTCCCTACCCTTAAATTGTTGGAACAAGAGGGAGAGAATGCGGACTGGCTTCGGCACTATTACTGCGAGGGTATGACAGAAGATGATTTCTTAGAGAGAAAGAAGGAGATCTTTGAATGGGCGTCCACATCTTCCGCTATAACCTATTCAATGGTAAAGAAGCGGGTTTATCAGTTAAGGGCTATTGAAAAGGTTGAGGACGTGGATGGAGAAGAAGAAATTAAAAACCAACTGATTGAGTTTATGCAGTCTATTTAGGAATACCTCAGGAAGAATGCTTCTTGAGTTTAATAAACTATAGGGGAATGAATAGGAGGAATGTGTCATGTTACAAACAGTGGTGGAGAAATTAGTCGGAAATCCAGATCTTCTTAAGCAATGGAAAGAAGGAGCGGTTCGCTTTGAGGGTCTATCTCAGACAGAAGAACTTGCATTAATAGACGTGTTTGATTCAGAGAACACAGCCGAAATAATGAAAATGTCATTCTGGAAGTAAAGGAAACAATCGATTTTGTAGAAGGGATAGCCAGAGATGCTCTGGCTATTTTTTCTCTTTAAAAAGGTGGTTCTATGCAAAAACATCGTCAAAGTACCCGCACTATTCTATTAGTGGGGATGGCTATCGTTGCAGTAGCATTCTATCTCTCGTATGTAACGATAACAGAGCCTTATGTTGGTTTAAATGTAAAGAAAGACGAGCAAGGTGAATGGGTTGTAACAAATGTTGATCCGATTGGTTGGGCAAGTGAGGAGGGGATAGAAAAGGGGGATGAAATTGTTGACCTGAATGGAATTCCTCCTGGAGCCCATCGTTCAATTCGAAAATTCGGAGTAATTGATAACTTTTCAAAAATTACTGTGACACAAGATGAAGGTAAGGTGACGTATGAAGACGATGAACAAGAGCTTCTATTATCTAGTACTCTTCTTTACCATACAGTCATACCAGTTCTTGTGTTTGTTGTTCTCTTTACATTTAGCGGATTTATTTATATGAAAAAAAGGGACGACCGGGCAGCGTTGATGTTTTCGGCGTTTTTGCTTGTTGTGGGATATGGGTATATTAGTGCGGGAGCTTCGGCCAGGACGGATGATTTGGCTCGCTTTATTAATGGCCTGTCCTTATTAATGGTGCCGGCTTTATTCTTGCATTTTTTAAGTCATTATTTTAAACGGTACTCGATTAAGCTTGTGAGTCGAAGGATGTTAGTGTCTCTTTATACAATTAATTTACTCATTGTTTTGATGGATACTTACTCTATATTTATTCCAATGGGGGATCAGTACTCGGTGGTCAGACAGCTACAGCTATTTGGTTTTTCATTCGGGATCTTTTTGTGCTTATATATACTCATTACGCGCTATATTAATTATCGGAAGACGATTCATAAAGCTGTCTTTCAAAATATGATTTTTGGAATTGTCATTTCTTTTCTCCCATTTATTTTGTTAACAGCGATGCCAAGTGCGATTGTAGGTATTGACATTATACCTGCTTCGATTACATCGGTGTTCTTGTTATTTTTACCGTTGTTTTTCTTATATCTCATATTATCGAACCGGTTATTTGATATAGATTTTATCAATAGTAGAATTCGGTATTATTCTTTTTTATCCCTTGTATTTACTGTCCTTATTCTTGGTATACTCGTTGTCGCAACTTCGTTTACAGTTGTACAGTGGATTCGTATTGCGATCTTGCTCTATGTTTCCTTTGGGCTGTTATTTTACTTGGAGGATAAATTACATATTCGCCCTAAGCTATTTGGGGAGAAGTTCAATTATCAGGTTAGCCTAGATCGATTTTCGAAAGATTTGCCGAAGTTGTTAAATCGGGCTGAGCTTGATGATCGGTTAATCGAGGAAGTAAAATCGGTGCTACCGGTCAACCGGGTGGCGCTTGTGAAATATGGGAAAGACACGTGGGATGTGAAGGAGATCAAAGGGGATGAGACGATCTCTGTTATTGCTTTACGTGAAAATGTAGATAAGCGGATCCGAATGAAAGCACCTGGTGACTACGTAAAGATTCATCAGGGGATGTGTTTCCTTGTAAGTGAGAGTAACGATGCCCTCTATTTATTGTGGGTAGATCAGAAAGTAAACCATACGCCATTTAACGAGGATGAACGGTACTGGCTTCAAATGCTTGCTCATTATACAAGTATTGTATATGAGAACTTCCAGCTCATTGAAGGGGTGACGGAGGAATTAAAGCGTTCTATGTACCAAAATACCGATGCCCCCCTTTGGCTATCACGTTTGTTATTCAATTTATCTGAGAAAGAACGAGCCCGTCTTGCCTCTGATCTACACGATGAAGCGCTCCAAGAACAGCTCGTTTGGTACCGAAAAATGGAAGCCATGATGGAGGACAAAGACATGCCCGACCAGTTTGAGGAAGAATTATCAGAAGTGAAAGAAGGATTGCTAGGGGTCGTTCAACAAATCCGCGAAACGTGTACCTTCTTAAGACCTCCGTTTTTACGAGAAACAGGAATAGTAGAGGCATTAAATCAACTGATGGACTACTATCGAATGAGGTCGGATTACCAAGTTGACTTCCATTCAGAAGGATTCGGAGCATCCCCGGACCATGAACACTCCCTTGCGATCTACCGCGTCGTTCAGGAACTACTGAATAACGCATCCAAACACTCTGGTGCTAGTTTTGTAGAATTTGAGTTGAAGAGTGATCGAGGTATGATTGTGTTGAATTATAAAGATAACGGTGTTGGTTTACCTGAGAAAAATAAACAAGATTTATCAAAAGGCATGGGACTCACCGGAATCCGCCAGCGTGTCCGGAGTTTAGAAGGACACGTCGAGTTCCTCTCATCCGATGAAGGTGGGTTAGAACTTTCCATGGCTTTATTTATGGAATAGATAGGTCCGTTTCCAAGTGGAGAGCTTGGACTTGCTGGGGGACAACTCGCTTTCCTGCGGGGAGCTGGGGAGCCTCCTCGTTCGCTATCGCTCTCTGTGGGGTCTCCCCTAGATTAAAAGTGTAGGAGTGGTGCCTAGGACCGTACGGATAAGTCAGCTTTTTGGAAAAGGCGTTAAGCCTTTGGAAAAAAGGTGACTTATCACGCTAGGTCCTCCACTCCAAAACTAGATAGGCTCCTTACCCCGCGGGAGTCTCGCAGTCCCCCAGCAAGTCCTGGCAATAGTGAGGGAAACGGACCCTCTAATTGTAGTGGAGGTGGGGAGCTCAGTTCTCCGAAATCGCATGTTTCCGTTCCCTCTAATATGGAAAAGGTGGGCCTGGAAACTGCGAGACTCCCGTGGGTAGAAGAGCCTAGGTGAGACCCCGGAAAGCGCGTAGCGCTTGAGGAGGCTCACCAGCTCCCCACAGGAAAGCGAGTGGTTTCCAGGCCCTCCTTACTCTAAATAAAAGCTAACGGAAACATCCTCTCAATTCCATTGACAGAGTCATATAAAAAAACAGACAATTTAAGCTTAACTTGTGGGGAGAGACGTACATGATTCGTATATTACTAGTAGACGACCATCCTTCTGTTGGGGAAGGTACAAAAGTCATGATCGAAAAAGAAGAAGATATGCAAGTGACAATCGTGGATGCTGCTGGGAAGGCATTACCACTTGTACAAGAGCAAGATTATGATGTGATGCTATTTGACCTTCGCATGCGGGGGATGAATGGGATCGAATTGGTGAAAGAAGTTCGCGCTCTTGGGAAAGACGCGCCTATATTAATCTATACTGGGTACGATATTGGCCCCTACTTTAACACCCTAATCGAAGCAGGGGCTTCTGGGTTCATTAATAAGACAGAACCAAGGGATCAGTTAATTCTTTCTATTCGATCCGTTTTAAAAGGAAAAGTTATATTGCCTGTCCAATTGTTCAAGCAGTTACGTCGTATGGAAGTTCAAGTGGACCATGGGAGTAAGGAAGAGCAAGTGGAAGAGGTACAGCAGGAAGAGATTCAGGAAGAGGTATCTATTAATTCGAAGGAACAGAAAATCTTAATGGAAGTGGCTAAAGGGAAAAGCAACCGAGAAATTGCGAGTGATCACTTTAAGAGTCAGCGCACTATTGAATATAATCTTACTGAAATCTTTAAGAAATTACAGGTGAAATCAAGAGCTGAAGCCGTATTAAAGTCTAAACAACTTGGCATTATTTCAGATGAAGACCTAGCGGATTAAAGAAGCTCATAACATAAGAGGGACAAGCACCCATTCGCACAGCAGAAGCCGTGCAGGTGCTTGTCCCTCTTTCTTACACTAAAGCAAAACAGCGTGCCAGACACCCATCAGTGCGTTAAAGCAGCGCAGGGTGTCTGGCACGCTTTAGTTTGGTAAAGTTTATGGTTTGGCATTGGTCCAGTATTTGTAGGAGTGGACGAGTGTGCCGTTGTAGGTTGGATGGTCTTTTAGCTTTGAGTTTAGTTGATCGATTTCTTGTTCCATATAGGCTGCGCCTTCTTCGTAAAATGATATATGGTCCACGTATGGGTTTTCTTTCATTTCGACTGAGAGTAGGATTTCTTTGTTCAATTCAGCGGCATGCTGAAGTTCTTCTTCTGCCATATACATAATTCCCCCGCTACCTTCGGTGAAATCTCGAAATGCCATGACAGACGTGTGATCCATTGTTTTAATGACCCACCTATTAAAAGGCATCCCTTTACCAGGAGCGGGGTCTTCGTCAAACCACATGGCTAGGTCCATGCTTGCTTCAAGGTTGGAGTTACGTTTCGTTTCCTCCACATAGAACTCTAAGTTACGGATCCATTGGGATAAGAGGTTTTCCTTATCCTCGTCCCATTCGTTTAAGACGTATGGCTCAATATCTAAATGGATGCCTTGGAATGTAGAGGATGCTGATACATGTTGATTGTAGTCTTTTACGTAGTCAATTAATTTCTTTATTCGAAAGCGTTCGCTCTCCTTGGCCCAGGTTGGGTGACCACCCATGGCGTGAACCTCAATACCTGCCTCATGAGCCTTCTGAACGAACTCGCTATAGGAAGAATAGGGTTCGCGTAAATCTAGACGCGCGTAGATGAAGTTAAGATCTTCTTCTTTCGCAAATGCTAAAATGTCGTCTCCTTCTTGAATCAAACGTTCTGCTTCCCATATATAAGTCCCTCGAACAGACTCCTGTGCTTCCTCAGATTCGCCTGGGTCTATTGGATCTGAAGGATCAAGATTTAATTGGTCTTTTACATACTGATAGCTTTGAAAAGCGGTACCACTGTAACTCGAATGTTCTCCTGCATGCTCTTCAAGGACCCCTAAATGCATGTTCATATCTGCAATTCCTTCTTCTGCAAACGATACATAATCAAGGTCGGTGTCTTCCATAGTAACCCCAATCATAAGAGGGCGCCCGAGTTCGTCCGCTGTTTCTAGTTCTGTTTCGATGAGCGACATAATGCCATTGTTACCTTCAAGCGTTTCCCTAAAAGCTAAGACCGTTGTTTGATCAAATTGTTCGATCATCCATTCGTGGAAAGGCTGCCCACCAGAGCCTGGTGCTTCAAGTGCATCAAGCCAGAAAGGAATCGTTCCTGTAACCTCTAACTCGGAATCTCTTACTTTCGTAGTGAAAGTCTTTATATTCTCTTTCCACTCTTTTAAAACGCGTTCTTGGTCCTCGTCCCATTCAGGTAAGTGATAGGCTTGAATATCAATGTTGACCCCTTTAAAACGAGAGGCTTGTTCTGATCGAGTGTTGTAGGACTTGATCCAATCTGCAAACTCGGTGACAACATCCTGATGAGTCGTAAGTCCCCAAGAAGGATTTCCGCCCCATGCGTATACATCTATTCCTTTATCACTAGCTTGTTTTATAAAGTTTTGATAGAAGGAATCTGACTCTGATTGATCAAGCTCTATGTAAAGAAGGGTGACTTGTTGATCCTTCGCTGCCTTAAGAACCTGATCACTTTCTGATGAGAGTTGCTCCTTATGAACATACATAGCGTGATCTGTGTCTGGTGAATGCTTAAACCCAAGTAATAGAAAGACGACCCCTGTGAACATAAACAAATAAAAAGACTTTCTCATTGTGTTCCTCCATCCAGTAAAATAATGTCGTAAAACGGTCGTTTTTGTTGAAAGCGCTTCAATTGTGGAATCGTTCTCTTCTATTCAAAACCCCGCATTTCGGAACCATAATTATCCCCCGCTTCATTTGACAAAAGTAGCAATGACAAGGGCTTAAGCGTTTTCGTCATCTTTTCATATTCGAGTTCCGAAACTAGAAATAGGGGGGCAACGCAATTGAAATTCGTGATTCCGAAATAGGGTTTTCGAAGATGAAGGTGTCGAACCGTGTTACGTTAATAACTGTGTTAAGGCAAGTAGCAATTTTAAGTTAAATGTTTGTCAGATAATTTTCAAGACCAAATCGGCAGTGAAAGAAAAACATGAAAATGTAACTACACTTCTTACACGGGAGGGGAAAGAGTTATCTCAGGCAAGAAGATCGGGGTAGGGGCTATTCTTTTTGCAGTTGTTTTAACGATCAGCTATACGTTGTTATCTACGGGTAAGCCAGTAGAGAGTAAAACGATGGAAGACGGCACTAAGATGAAATTTCGTACCCAACAACAAACCATTGAAATCTATCAAAACGAATCCTGGTCGCCTCTTTCTATTAAAGGGGTGAACCTGGGAGCAACTCAGCCGGGGTACTATCCCGGATCACTCCCTCTTGATCAAGAGACGTATAAACGTTGGTTTAGAAGTATGAAAGATATGGGAGTGAACACCGTTCGTATTTACACCATTCATGAGCCAGTGTTTTACGAAGCGCTAGTCGAGTTCAACCGGAACCATCCTGAAGATCCTCTTTATTTCATTCAAGGCATATGGTCACCGGTAGAACAACTACGTGAAACAGAAGATGCTTTAGCACCTGAAGTAACGTCCGCTTTTAAGAAAGAGATTGAAAGAGCGGTCGGTGCGGTTTATGGAGAAACGACGATTAAAGAAACTGCAGGGAAAGCAAGCGGAACATTCGACACAAATGCGGCACCGTATTTACTAGCCTGGCATTTAGGAACAGAGTGGGATCCAAAGATGGTTCAAAAAACAAACAACACACACGAAGGTGAGGTTGTATTTGAGGGGGAGTCCTTCAAAGCAACAGAAGAGGCGAACCCATTTGAGTCGTGGCTTTCTGAACTCTTAAATTACACAGCTCAACTTGAAAAAGAAAAAGGGTGGCAGCATCCAATGACCTTTACAAATTGGGTGACAACAGACCCGCTAGAACATCCTGAAGAACCACTCATTATGGAAGACAAAGTGAGTATTGATGCTACACATATTAAGGAGCAGGACTGGGACGGAGGCTATTTTGCTTCCTTCCATGCCTATCCTTACTACCCCGATTTTTTGAGGCTGGGAGAAGCTTATGAAGATGTGTTAAATGAAGAAGGCAATCCAGACGCTTACAAAGGCTATCTCAAAGAATTAAAAGAGTATCATGCCGAAATGCCGATCATGATTACCGAGTTCGGTTTACCATCTTCGCTCGGTGTTGCCCACTTAGGTCAGTTCAACCGGGACCAAGGAGGGCACACAGAAGAGGAGCAAGGGAAGATGAACGCTGAACTGTATGAGCTAATCAACGATGAAGGCTATGCAGGTGCTGTTCTTTTCACTTGGCAGGATGAATGGTTTAAGAAAACATGGAACACCATGCCATTTGTGGAAGAGGGGCGGCGAGCCTATTGGTTTAACTACCTATCTAGCGAAACGTCTTATGGACTCGTTGGCATGTACCCAGGCTTAGAAGATGACATCCGAATTGACGGCAGCAATGAGGAATGGGATGACCTTAAAGATGTACAAACACACAACGTAAAGGATGGTTCTCTCGAAACCATTTCCTTTACACATGATGAAGGGTATATCTATGTTAATGCTCGATTGTCGGAAAGTTACGAAATAGATCGTGAACCTTTTCGCTTAGGAGTAGATACACTGCCAGGTGGTTCGGAGGCCTCTTCTTCAAAAAGGGGAGTTGAGGCACTCATTACACTAAGTGGTAAAGAGGGTGAGGTTAAACTCTCATCAGATTATGACCCGCATCATCGATTGTATAAAGACGAGCTAGCGGCTCAGCCCTCACTAAATCAAGACTACGTTCCTTGGAAATTACCTGTAAGTCTTAAACTTGAACCACCAAACACAAGACATGCCCATCCGTTTGAAGATGTGGCTGTTGGAGGTTTAAAGAGAGGGGATGCAGGAGCATTCCAAAGTAAAGATTACGATCCGCAAGCCCTTTGGGAGATGAAAGGAAACGTAATCGAGATGAAGATTCCTTGGGTGTTACTCGGCTTTTCTGATCCTAGTCAGCGCAAGGTTGTGAGCTACCCGGATCAAAAGGAATCATTAAGTATGAAGACTGAATCAGTTGAATCGATCAACTTCCTCCCACTTATCGGAGAAGACGCCGAAACATCGTTCTCTTATACATGGGATAAATGGAACAAAGTAAAGTATTCAGAGCGAAAGAAAAAAAGTTTTTATTACATGAGAGAAGCTTATACAAACTAAAGGAGGACTGTGTATGTTTTTCAATTTAGAAGCGGCTATTTATGTCATTTATGTACTGGCAGGAATCATGACCATTATGTCATCCATTATTATCGGCATTAAAATTAAGAAAAAACGAACGCATAAGAAAACAGAAAAAGTCATGCATGAACATGAAAGTTACTTCAAATACGTAACGCAACAATTAGATTCAAAGGAATCGTTACATGCTCCAAAAGCTGAACTCACAACATTTGAGAAGAAAGTTTTCCAGCGTGAGTTAGTTGAACGTATCGAGCGTCTATCAGGAGCACAACGTGAAAAGCTCATCCAATTATGTAAAGATCTTGGCCTCATTGAATTCAACTTGAAACGATTGAAGAGTGGACGCCATTATGTCCGTCTTGAAGCCGCTTATAACTTAGGCGCTATGAGAAGCGCGGAAGCTGTTCCGAGTCTTTGTAAAATGCTTTATAAAAATAAGAAAGACTCAACACGCTTTATCATAGCAAGGTCCATTGCTCAAACCGCAACATCCACAGGGCAGATCAATGACATGATCCATTATCTAGCGAAGGATCAAGAGAATAACTATCAATTGATTGTAGATATTGCCAAAGAGTCTGACTTGGATTTACACGCACCATTCATTTCTTTATTAAAGGAACCAAATCCAGAACTGACCAAGGTAGGGCTGTTTGGGTTAAGAGACCAGCCTGATTCTGAAATGCATTCCATCCTTCGGCCTCACCTTCAATCAGACGACTACGATATTCGTATGAACGCAGCGAAGCTAATGGTTGCCTCTGGAGGTTCATCGTTACAAGAAATGGAACAGTTCATGAAGTTTAAAGATGAAGAAATTCGCTTGTTTGTAGCAGAATGGATTGGTGAGACAGGCGTGAAGAAGTATCTAGAAGTACTCGAACTAGGTGTCCAAGATGAGGATAAACAGGTTGCAAGAAAGAGTGCGAAGAGCCTTTCTTTATTAGGGGATTCTGGCTTCCGTATCCTATGTAAGCTTGCAGTAAGCGATTTACGAAACGGAACGATCGCTTTTGAAATAATCCATGAATACTTGAAAGAAAGCGCTGCTGGCTATTCTACGAATCGTAAAGTAGCTGATTATCATCGTAAACTATCGATTTATGAAACCTACTTCGGCAAGGACCAAGAGCTTATCGACGCCATGTAATTGGTAGAAAGGGGAGAGGCATGAGAGAAATATTATTCGGTTACGGCATATTCGCGATGTATTATGTCATAACCATCAACACGATCTACTTCGGGATTATCTTATTCTCATTTAAAGAAATCTCTAAAATTCTAAAAAGCACGACTTTCTCAAAATACAAATCATTATCAGGATCGAACAACGTACCTCCCATATCGATTCTTGTACCAGCCTTTAACGAGGAGTTAACGATTATAGAAAACGTTCGTTCCCTTCTCGCTCTACACTACCCGAAACACGAAGTGATTGTCGTGAATGACGGATCAAGTGACGACACGGTTGGTGTTCTAATTAAGGAATTTGAACTTCAATATTACAAACCAACATCAATCAAGGATGTCATTAAGACAGCGAAGGTGAGAGGGCTTTACTACAACCCTGATTATCCGAACCTTTACGTCGTGGATAAAGAGAATGGTGGTAAAGCAGACTCATTAAATGCAGGGATTAACTTATCCAGTTATCCACTCATATCTTCCATTGATGCGGACTCATTATTAGAAGAAGACGCACTTATTCGAATTGCGCGTATGTACATGGAAAAGCCTGAAGAATATGTTGCAATCGGCGGGAATGTTCGTATTGCTAACGGCTGTAAGATTGAAAATGGCGTTGTGAAAAATGTAAAACTACCAAAAAAGCTACTACCAATGTGGCAGCTAGTCGAATATATGAAAGCCTTCTTAGGTGGACGTATAGGCTGGAGTTCAGTGAATGGTTTAATTATCGTCTCTGGCGCGTTCGGTGTATTCCGTAAAGATTATGTAGTTGAAGTAGGGGGCTACCGAGGTGGTTACCCAGGTGAAGATATGAACATTATTATTAAACTTCACCGTCATATGCTTGAAAACAATTTACCGTATAAGGTTGCCTTTTGCCCTGACGCTGTTTGTTGGACGCAGGCACCTGATACATTCAAAATCCTTGGAAGCCAACGTAAACGCTGGGGTCGAGGAAACTTGAAGAACATGATCGAGGAAGGTCGTTTTATGTTTATGCGTCCGAAATACAAGATCATGGGTTGGATTACGATTCCCTATAACATCATTTTCGAAACGTTAAGTCCTTATTTCAGAATTACAGGATTACTTGCTCTAATTGGATATGCTCTTATGGATATGTCAGGTTGGAAGATTTTACTCGTCTTCAGCTTAATCAATATTCTTTATGGAACATTACTTGGAATAGGGTCCATGCTTCTTGAAGAGATTGCCTTCCAACGTTATCCGAGAATACGAGATTTCTTTAAAATGCTAATCTACACAATACTAATGTTCTTTGGTTATAGACAGCTTGGGATTCTGTGGAGATTCTTAGGTCACATCGACTTCTTCCGTAAGAAGACATCTTGGGGAACGATGGTGCGAACAAGCTTCAATGAAGATAACAAATCAGCTTAATACAAAAAGGGGGTAGAGAGCTGTGGAACAGCAAGTGGGATCACGGATTATTCAGACGTTTCATCATTTCCTGGAGTATTATCAGGAAAGCAACTTAGCTTGTGGAATGATTATCGCTCGCGCAGATCTTAATGCCAAAGAGCTTGAAAAGCTGAAAACACATATGGAACGCCTCGAGCCAGAGGTGGGTGTACAGTTTAGTCATGATCAGACAGAAGGGTTGATTGGTATATTACTAGACAACCGCACCATTGGGTATTCCCACTTTTATTCCTTATATGTGAAAGACTTCTTAGAGGAGAACGGCTTTCTTTCAGGTTCCATATTGGTTGGAAGCTTCCCTGAAAGCAGTCCATATGCAGAGCAGATGCTTTTTGATATGGTTTCTGAAATCATTTCAGAAAACGGGCCTCAAGGTGAGATCCGTGTATTTAAGAAGGAAAATAAGAAAAAGGAAGATACGATTTTACTCGTGGATAGCGACGAAAAAGTATTAGAACTAGTTACCTCGTATTTTAATCATAAAGGGTACACCGTTCATACCGCTACTGATGGTAAAGAAGGTGTAGCTCAATACGAGAAACACCATCCAAGTCTTGTTATTACAGAGATTAATTTATCAGCTCTTGGTGGTTATCAGTTCATTCATCATATTCAACATTTAGAAGATGTAAAGGCTGCGCCGATTATGGTGCTTACGAATAAGCAATTAGAAGAGGATGTAAAGCGAACATTTGAATACGGGGTATCCGACTATGTCACGAAGCCATTTTCGTTAATGGAACTCGAATCACGAATGGTTAAGTTATTACAAGCGGTTCATTCATAATTTATTTAGGGGGACTTATTCATGAAATATGCAAATCATTTAGCGCAGAAAATTGAAGCGAAAAAAGCAAATATTGGTGTAATCGGTATGGGTTATGTGGGACTTCCGCTAGCGGTTGAAATGGTGAAAGCCGGTTTTAATGTAACAGGAATTGACCTTGACCCGAAAAAAATTAACGCACTAAAAGCAGGAGATTCTTATATTCAGGACATTACAGATCAAGACCTTAACGAAGCACTTGAATCTGGGCGTTTCCGTCCTTCAACAGATTATGACCTTGTGAACGAATTAGACGCCATCAGCATCTGTGTTCCAACACCTTTAAGTGAGAACCAAGATCCTGACACGTCCTATATCACAAGTGTAATCGAGAAAGTGAAACCGAATATGAGAAAAGGAACATTGATCACGCTTGAGAGTACGACGTACCCAGGGACTACAGAAGAGCTTATTCTGAGCGAATTCAATAAGTTAGGCTATCAAGCTGGTGAGGACTTCTTCTTATGCTACTCGCCTGAGCGTGTAGACCCAGGTAACGACACGTTTAACACGAAGAACATGCCAAAAGTAATTGGCGGAGTAACGCCGCAATGTAGCGAGCTTGGTGCAAGCTTGTACCAAAACTACGTAGGCAATGTTGTTCCTGTTTCATCTCCACGAGTTGCTGAGATGTCTAAGCTTCTTGAGAACACGTTCCGTAGTGTGAATATTGCTTTCGTTAACGAAATTGCGATGATGTGTGAACGAATGGACATCGATGTGTGGGAAGTAATCGACGCAGCAGCGACGAAACCATTCGGATTCATGAAATTCCAACCAGGACCTGGTATTGGCGGTCACTGCATTCCGCTTGATCCAATGTACCTTTCTTGGAAAGCAAAAGGATTTCGTTTCTACAGCAAGTTCATCGACCTAGCTCAATCCATTAACAGCAACATGCCTGATGTAGTTGTATCTAAAACATCACAAGTTCTTAACGTATACGGACGTTCTGTTAATAGCTCAAACATCTTAATCCTTGGCATGGCGTACAAGCCAAATATTAGTGACCTTCGTGAATCTCCAGGTCTTTATCTTTATGAGCTCTTTAAAGAGAGCGGGGCTAACATAGAGTATTGCGATCCACACGCTCATAGCTTCATTGATGATGACGGTGAGATTGTAAGATCGGTTCCTTACAACAAAGAGCAGTTGAAGAAATATGATTGCATGGTACTTGTAACAAATCACTCTGATTTTGATTATCAAGAATTAGTTGATCTTGGTGTACCAATTGTTGATACTCGTAACGCGTTTGAAGAGTTTGATCGCGAGCATATCCACAAGCTTGGAACATCTTCTAAAGTTCACACAAAAGATCATTCTATTGCACTATAAGTAAATGTAATAACCATTCTACTATTAAACACAACAAAGGGAGATGAGATATATGTGCGGAATCATGGGGTATATCGGACAACAGCACACACAAGAAATTTTAACAAACGGACTAGAGAAGCTTGAGTATCGCGGCTATGACTCTGTTGGAGTGGCGATCCATGACGGAGAAGCGGTTCAAGTAACAAAAGCAGAAGGGCGCTTAGATAACCTGGCGTCCCGTCTACAAGACGCACCGCTTCAAGGTTCTATGGGGATTGGTCATACACGTTGGGCGACACATGGTCGTCCTTCTGATGAGAACTCTCACCCTCATACAGATAGTGAAGAAACAGATTTTGCTGTTGTTCACAACGGAATTATCGAGAACTATATCGAGCTAAAGCAAGAACTTGTTGCAGAGGGCGCAACATTCACTTCAGAAACAGACTCAGAAGTCATCGCGCATTTACTTACGAAGCTATATGATGGCGATGTTGCATCAACTATCCGACAAGTCGTTGCAAAGCTAGATGGTGCTTATGCGTTAGGTGTTGTATCTCGTCATACTCCAGGTAAACTATTCGCAGTTCGACAAGCAAGCCCGCTTATTATTGGCTCAGGAAACGGGGAGAACTTCATAAGTTCAGATATCCCAGCTATCTTAGAGCATACACGTGATGTGTATATCCTAGAAGATGGAGAAATGGCTGTACTAACAGAAGAAAGCATTTCTTTAATGGATGTTACAACAGGGAGCGCTATCTCTCGTGACTTATTCCGAGTTGATTGGGACATGGAACAAGCGGAGAAGAACGGCTTCGACCACTTTATGTTAAAAGAAATTTTCGAACAGCCGAAAGCTCTTGAGAAGACAATGGCGGGTCGAGTAGACAAAGAGACAAATGAAGTTGATTTCCCTGAGCTTGCTTGGACAGAAGAACAAGTAGCGAAGTGGGATAAAGTTCACATTGTAGCCTGTGGAACAGCTTACCACGCTGGACTATTAGGGAAAGCAGCGATCGAAGAGTTAACGCGTACACCAGTTGATGTAGAAGTTGCATCAGAATTCCGTTACCGCAACCCAATTGTAAATGAAAATACGCTTGTCATCGCGGTAAGTCAATCAGGTGAAACAGCCGACACCTTGGCCGCGCTTCGTCAAAGTAAGGAACTGGGCGCAAAAACGTTATCCATTACGAATGTTGTAGGGAGCTCGATCTCTCGTGAAGCCGATAACGTTATTTTAACCCTAGCAGGACCGGAGATTGCCGTGGCTTCAACGAAAGCATATACGACTCAAGTATTATCGTTCTATCTACTAGGCATTTACTTAGCTCAGAAGAAGAAGCAAATCACACCAGAACAAAATGCTCAATACATGACTGCTCTTCAGCAAGTACCGGAGCAAATGGAAGAGATCTTGTTCCATAACGATGAAATTAAAGAGTACGGTGAATCCATTAAAGACGCGAAGAGTGTGTTCTTCTTGGGACGTGGAATCGATACCGCAGTGGCACTTGAAGGGTCATTGAAATTAAAAGAAATTTCATATATCCATTCTGAAGCTTATGCTGCTGGAGAATTAAAGCATGGTACGCTTGCCTTGATCGAAGAAGGGACACCAATCATCTCCCTACTTACTCAAGAGAAGCTGTACGATAAGATGCTTGGAAACATTAAAGAAGTGAGCGCACGAGGAGCAAATGTTTTAGGTGTAACGATGAGAGGGAATGTGAAAGTAACACAATACGTCGATGAGACTTGTTTCATACCAGAAACATATTCTCTATTCACGCCATTACTATCCGTTCTTCCTCTACAGTTGATTTCCTATTACACATCTCTAGCGCTTGGAAACGATGTGGACAAGCCGCGTAACCTGGCTAAGAGTGTAACGGTAGAATAAATATAAAAGGAGGTTCCCTCTTGCAAAAGGAACGTCACGAAACAACGCTCGATGAATCAAACTTGAAAACGATCATGCTAGGCATCCAAGAGAAAATTAACGACCAAACCATCTCAGAAGATGGCCAAATCTTAACCAAACTAATTAACGACCTGCGCCCCCATTTCCAACAAGCAGGCAAAGAATAACATACACCAAAAGACACGCTTTATCCATGTAGCAAGCTAAAGCGTGTCTGACACCCTTTAGTGAAGTGAAGCGTGCCAGACACCCTTCACCTCACTAAAGTACATATGAGAGTGAGGGAGTGAAGGATATGGAACGTACATATGCTGTTGTGTTAGCGGCTGGTAAGGGAACGAGGATGAAATCGGATCTTCCGAAGGTGCTTCATCCTGTTTGTGGAAAGCCGATGGTTGAACATATTATAGATTTACTAAGAGACTTACAAATGAACGAAATTGTAACGGTTGTGGGTCATAAGAGTGAGATGGTACAGGAACAGTTGGGAGAGTCTGTTACGTATGCTCATCAGTCTGAACAATTAGGGACGGCGCATGCTGTTCAAATGAGCGCAGACCAGTTGGCTCATCAAGAAGGGACGACTGTCATCATCACAGGAGATACCCCTCTTATCACGAGCAACACCGTTCAGAACTTGATCGATCATCACCGTGAAACAAATGCCGCAGCGACGATTTTAACAATGCTTCCTGAGGATCCAACAGGGTACGGACGAATCGTAAGAAACAAAGACGGAAACGTTGAGCGTATTGTGGAACAAAAAGATGCTACCCCTGAAGAGCAATCCATCGGGGAAGTGAACACAGGGATCTTCTGCTTTGATAATAAGTTATTATTCCAATCTCTAAATCAAGTTGGAACGAACAACAATCAAAGCGAATACTACCTGCCTGATGTAATTGAAATCCTAAAAGAGCAAGGATATACAATCTCAGCTACCTCAACAGAGGATGTAGCTGAAGGACTTGGAGTAAACGACCGGGTTCAACTTGCTAAAGCAGAAGAAATCATGCAACAACGAATTATTGAGCGTCATATGAAGAATGGTGTTTCTTTCATAGATTCTTCTTCTAGCTACGTTGAGGCCGATGTAAAGATTGGCCAAGACACACTGATTGAGCCCCGCGCTCATATCAGAGGAAAGTCGGTTATCGGTTCTTACTGTGTAATTGGACCTGATGTTGACTTAAAAGACCTTGAAGTTCGGGACAAAACTAGAGTTCAGAACTTCTCAATGACGAATGATATTTGTAAAATCCCTATTCATTCATAAAGGGTGTGAAGATTTTTTGTGAACAAACTTAATAGGGTCCTCAAAACGTACAAGATTCCCGCTATAATCTTGAGTGTGTTCATTATTTTAGGAGTGGGTTACATGATCTTAAGTGAAGATCAAAATCAATCGAAAAAAGCAACTTGGATTTGGGACGTCTCTAAAATAGAGGAAGACCCTGAACAGGCGGTTTCCTTTTTAGAAGAAGAAAAGGTGAACCTGGTTTATCTTCATATTGATTTTGAAACCTTTAAACCAGGCCCGTTTCGTTCCTTTATTCAGCACGCCAGTAAAGCGGATATCGATGTTTATGCGCTAGGTGGAGACCCAAACTGGGCGCTTATTAAGAATAGGGATAGTCTCGATCGGTTTGTGTCGATTGTTCATGATTACAACAACATGGTCGATGAGGATCAGAAATTCGCTGGCGTTCATGTTGATATTGAACCATACCTCTTATCTCAATGGAAAGAGGATGCTGACAATGTAATCAATCAGTGGATGATGAATACCGTTCATTTAATTCGAGAAGCGAAAGAACAGGATCATCTGCAAGTCAGTGGGGATTTTCCTTTCTGGATTCATGAGAAAAAAGTTCCTTATAAGGACCAGACGTTAAGTGAGTGGATGATTGAGCACTATGATTCCATGACGTTAATGGCCTATCGAAACAAGGCAGAAGGACCAAACAGCATTCAATCTATTTCAAAGCCGATTGTCAATGAAGCTAGCAAAGAAGGGAAATCCATTATAGTCGGGGTCAATGTCATAGATAGTTCAGAAGGAGCTCACACCACATTCCACGGTGATAAACCAGGAACAATGAACCAGGAATTAAAGGTTTTAGAAGACGCCTACAAAGGGAATAAAGGCTTTGGAGGCACAGCGATACATGATTATTCGCATTGGATTGACCATGCGGATTAATTATAAATAGATAGACTTTGGAAAAAATGCATCTCCCCCTTATTATAGATGCAAAAAAAACGCAATCCACCATGAGTGTGGATTGCGTTTTTTATTTGGTCTCAGCTTGAAGACTTCAAGCTAAGAGGACATTTTAGTATGGAGAGGGCCGTTACGTTTATGAGGGTTAGGGCTGGATGGGGGACAACTCGCTTTCCTGCGGGGAGCTGGGAAGCCTCCTCGTTCGCTGTCGCTCTCTGTGGGGTCTTCCCTAGGCACCTTATCCCGCGGGAGTCTCGCAGTCCCCCATCCAGCCCTGACGATAATGTGGTGAACGGACCTACACTCAAGTGCCTACCTGACTTTACTAATCCATTTTTGGCGTGTTTCCGTTGCTCACAATTTGGCAAAGATGGGCCGGGAAACTGCGAGACTCCTGCGGGAAAAAGAGGTCGGCGAGACCCCGCAGGGCATGATTTTTGCCCGAGGAGGCTCGACATCTCGCCCGCGGAAAGCGAGTGGTTTCCCGGACCATCTTACTCTACATCAAAGTCACGGAAACATTCTCTTAGCTTCAAACTTCACATGACATGACTCTAGTGAAATATAAATTATATAAAGCCCTACACATCAGCGTTAATTTGGATGGGCGGTACTGGTGGGATGGGGGCGATTTGTTGGCCGAGGGGTGGGCCGCCTATGACGAAGGCCGGTCCTTTTCCTTCGTTTGGAGGATATCCATATGGATAGGGACCTGGGCATTTTGGGGAATAGGGAAATGTAGTAGAGTAGAAGGGTGGGTAGAAAAATAAGGCATCGTATACACCCCAGAAGATATCCCCTGTTGCGCCGAAGGGGAACCCTCGGAATGGGTAGCCGTTCCAAAATGCGTCACGCTCGAATGTTTTCTCTTTGTTTAGGGGGATCAGGGGGCGATTTGGTTGTTTCATAGATGATTACCTCCTACATAAATAGGGATCCTGCGTTAGTCTATGCAGCAAAAAGGAAGAAGGGAATGGGACTTAAATAATAAAAGCAGGTGATGAGATGAATGACAAATCCTCTATAGAGAAAGCAATGAAGAATGCGAAGGCGTCTGTTGAGTTAGAAGGATTCAATCTAACAGAAGAGCATGAACAACTTGTTAGAAAGAGTTTGTCAGGAGAAATAACGCACGAACAATTTGTAGAGATGACTTTGGAACTTGTGCAGCAACGGTGTAAATAATCTAACTATAAAACACCTCCCCCTTATTTTATTTGAGGGGGAGGTGTTTTATTTCCTGCTGAGCGGGAGTGTACAGCACCTGAAGGATCCGCCCGATTTAATAATCTCAGAGAATTCTACGGGAATCACGTTAAAACCTTTAGATTCTAATGCTTGATTGATTCGTTTATTTTGCGGAAGGCTGATAATGGTTTTGTTACCTAATGATAATACATTTGGCCCCATTTGAAATTGTTCTTCACGTGTCACTCTAATGAGATTAAACGTCGAAGCGATTCTGCCTAGCCCTTCTGGTGTAAAGGCGGAAGGGTAAACGATGGCTGTATTCTCATCTACTATATTAAACACACAGTCCAGATGAAGAATGGACTCATGCAGTGACAATGGAACGACGTTATAGGACGGGAGGTTCTCTTGTAATGCATGTATAGCTTTACGTGAGGTGCGACCGCTCTCTCCTACATAAATCGTAGAACCGTTCACAATTACATCGCCACCCTCGATTGACGATGGAAGTCCATCTTCATAAGGAATGTGATGATCTAAGAGCCATTTCTTTAAAGATTCAGTTTCTTGATTTCGTACATCTTCGCTCATCGAAGCGATATACAATCTTTCATCTAAGGTAAATGCAATATCTCTTGTGAAGACTTGTTCAGGTAAGGCAGGATCAGCTGGCAACTCTTCTACCTCTACATTTTGCTGTCTTAACACATCAACGAAGTTTTCATGTTGCTTTAAAGCAAGAGGAACGTTAATATTTTGATCTTTATAATATTCCTGAGTTTCGTTAATTACTTCAGTAATCTCCATAAAGGAAGGCTTCACGACAAGGACTTTGTGTAGCGATGTATATTCTGACTTGCAATGGATGTGGTTGTCTGTTTCTATTCCTTTCATGCTTGTAACCTCTTTCTTGTAAATTTAACGTTGGTTATGGTGAGAAGGGCACTTTCTTTAAACCCATCCGGATACTAGTCACTTAGGAGATTCGACACACAATGAATGAAAAAAGAATATTCTCCTTTATATGTAATAATTCATGATCGACATTCTAGGGATGTGGGCTATCTGTTTTCTATAACCTAATTTAAGAGGAGTGAAACATTCTATTGTGATATAGTTTTTTAAGGGAGGATGAGGAAATGGGACATATAGAAAAAGCCGCATAAACTTTTGTTTATGCGGCTTCCTGCTTATTTCTCTTTATTTGGTGAATTTGTAAGTGGTTCTTCTTCTTCGTCTTCTAAGAAACGAAGTAAATCTCCGTATACAAGTTTATCAGATAGGTTCAACTCGGTTTGTCCTTTTTGAGCAATAGATTCACATTCTGAACCTTCTACTTCTTGACCTGTCGCTTTGTCATAGCATTTTTCTGATTCGCCATCATAGACATATTTGTCTGTAATAACAGAACCATCACGTAAAATAGCTAAATCTTCACGATCTTTAGCAAGTAGATCGGTACCAAATTGAATGTCGTTTTCATTCTTAACTCCTAAAAGGTTTAGGATAGTTGGCTTTAAGTCAATTTGGCTTCCGACTGTATCCACTGTTTTACCCTCTAAACCAGGAGAGTGGATAATAAGAGGTACACGTTGCAACTGAGTATGCTCAAAGGGACGGATTTCAGTGCCCATAATTTCAGACATTGCTCGGTTATGGTTTTCAGAGATTCCATAGTGGTCTCCATACATAATGAATACCGTATCTTCATACTCACCGTTTGCTTTCATATCTTCAAAGAATTTCTTGAAAGATTCATCCATATAACGTGCTGTTTGGAAATAACGGTCTACTGTGCCGTCACCTGTTTGTGTCTTGTCAATCATTACATCTTCCTCATCGTTTAGTACGAATGGGTAGTGGTGCGTTAGTGTAATGAATTTCGTGTAATAAGGTTTCTCTAAGCTCTTAATCATTGGCATGGATTGTTCAAAGAACTCAATGTCTTTTAATCCATAGTTTACTGAGTTTTCAGGAGTCACTTTATAATCTTTTTTAGAGAAGAAGCGATCGTACCCTAGAGCTGGATACATGACATCACGGTTCCAGAAGCTATCGTTATTGCCGTGGAACACAGCGGATGTATATCCTTTTTCTTTTAGTATTTCTGGTGTTGCATTAAATTCGTTACCAGCATTGGTTGTGAAGACAGCGCCACGTGGTAGTGGATATAAGGAGTTCGCAAGTAGGAACTCAGAGTCTGATGTCTTCCCTTGACCAGTGTTGTGATAGAAATTATTAAAGTAAACAGAGTTTTTGTCGTCAATTAAGTCGTTTAAGAATGGCGTAACTTCCTTACCATTTACTTTGTAATCAATCGCAAAGTTCTGTAAGGATTCCATTGATATAAGCACGACGTTCTTACCTTCTAATGCCCCAAAGTTCTCGCTTTTAGGATCTTTTTGACTAGAAAGGTAGTTTCGTACTTCTGTTAGCTCATCGCTCTCTGCGAATACACGGTGTGATTGTGTATTTGCCGTCATAACCGTGTCGTATAGGTGGAAATTGTACACACCCATAAGTTTAACGAACATGGCACGGTCAAATGTACGAGTTAATAGTTCAGAGCGCTCTTCGTTGGCTAAGTTCAGGTTCAACGAGATCGCTAAAAGAGATGTAGCAACAATTGCGCCCATTGTGCGTTTTTTCACGCTAAGTGAAAGGTGGCCTTTTTTCATTCGGGCCCAAACGAATAGAGCAACAACATCAATCCAGAACAAGAGGTCTGTGAAACTCATAAGAGACTTTGCACTTCCGCCAAGCTGAGCGAAGTTCTTATACTGCATTAATACCGGAATCGTAATAAAGTCATTAAAGAAACGGTAATACACAACGTTTGCGAATAGAACAAATGACATGATGAAATATAGGGTAAGAAATGCTTTAATGCGCTTTGCCTTTGGAAAAATGAAGCTTAGTGATAAGAAGAACAAAATGGACCCTAATGGTGTAAGAGCCAGGATATATTCTTGAATTGTATTTTCTAAGTCTAAGGAAAACGAAAATCTAAATGCTAAATAAGATTTGGTCCATAGCAGTACGGTAGCTATGAGAAAGAAGAATAGTCCATTTTGTAGCAACCGGTCTACTCTTTTATTCATGTGTGATCCTCCTTTGATCGCCTAGTTCCATGATAGATTGTGAGTGAGGATATCGTGCTTTTATCTGTATAGTCAATGTGCTTGAGATCCTACATTTACAAATTCTTTAGAATTTAATTATAGATTTATTTTGGAAAAGGTCAATGGGAACAGTCCATAAATTAGCCAAAATGCCTATGAAATGTACCCTTTATTCATAGAATTGTCACGATTTTAAATCTATGACCTTACAAAAACTTAACATGTTTTTTACGTAATATCAAAGGTTATGTTTACATATTTAGTAAAAAACAAAATCCGCACCGACAATATCCCCCTTTATATTCACCAATATCCTCACATTTAAACTACAAATTCACTTCATCATACTAAAGCGTGCCAGACACGCGTTGACTCTCTGCAGAACTAAAGGGTGCCAGACACCCGTCAGTTCTTTGCAGCGCTAAAGGGTGTCTGGCACGCGGTGGGGTTTTACAGTGATAAAGTGGGATGGGGTTATGGTATTATATAATAAGGAAAGGGGAGGGATAGGGTGATATCTAATGTGGGATTACCTGGGCTTATGATGTTGGTTGTTGTCGTGTTGTTGATGGTTATGTTTGTGGTGTCTTTGATTCTGTTTATAAAAGGCATCATAAAGAGAAATTTTGGAGCGCGCTTAGATCGTTTGGAGAAGAAAGTAGATCAATTATTAGAAGAGTCTAATCGGGAATAAAGCGAGGGGTAGAATGCGTGTTACAGATCAGCTTTATGGGACAGTTGTGGTTGAAGATGTACTTGAAGAGTTAATCAATAGTTCTCTTGTCCAACGTTTAAAGGGAATTTATCAAGGAGGGGCAAGCGTTCTCGTCAATGATACTTGGAACGTGACAAGGTACGACCACTCCATTGGTGTCATGCTTCTGATCAGGCGCTTAGGTGGGAGCCTTGAAGAGCAGATTGCTGCGCTGCTTCATGACGTGTCTCATACCGCTTTTTCACACGTCATTGACTTTGTTATCGACAATAAAGATGAGGACTATCATGAGAAAATATATGAACGCATTATTCAACAATCAGAAGTTCCTGAGATAGTAGAGAAGTATGGTTTTAAGGTATCCGATCTTCTTGGGAATGACGAGCAGTGGACGTTACTAGAACAACCTGCTCCTGAACTTTGTGCAGATCGAGTGGACTATACATTAAGAGATATGTATCAGTATGGGCATATTGACAAGGAAGAAATCCATACTTTTTTGTCCAGCTTAAAGTGTTTTAACGGGAAAATGTATGTAGCAAATGCCGAAAGTGCGGAATGGTTTGTAGAGGTGTACTATAAGGAGGTCATTGATTTCTTTATGCATCCTTTGAACATTTTTGGCTACGATCGCCTTGCGCGTGCAGTACGTGCAGCTTTAGACGAAGGTGTCATTACATTCTATGATTTACAAAAGACAGATCGCGCGGTATTGGATCTACTACAATCTTGTAATAAAGAAAGTGTGCATAAATGGTTAGATCAACTCCATCAAACTGTTTCCGTGATCGAAAATCCTCAAGACTACGATCTACATAGAAAAGGCAAAGTCAGGCTTATTGATCCTTGCTTCATGAGCCGGGGGTAGTCTTATAAGGATTTCTGAACAATCTGAGAACGTGAAGCGGATGGGTCAAGAGGCATATGAAAAAGCCAAGAAAGGCGCTTATGTAAAAATAGTAAATGTGTAGGAGAGAGGTTACGCGCCTCTCTCTTTTATATCGATTAAGGTGTTAACGAACTAAAGTCATACACTAAAGAGTGCAAATTGTCAGAAATCATCTCGATTTTTATTTGTCCTTTCATTTTTTTAAGGAATAGATCCCAAAAGATAAGGGTATTTACCTACATAACCAATAGTAGGAGGGAACACCGGTGCCAAAAGCAGTATCAGGAAAGATCTCATTATGTATGTTAGCCATATTTGTAGGACAGTTACTTGCTCTCGCTATAGTAGCTTCTATGGAGGGACTGTTAACGATTGTAACGTTCTCTCATTTAACACGATATACAGCCATTATAGGACTGATTGCAGGGATCGTGGGAGTCATCCAAGAGAAAGGGAAGGGCAAAATTATTCCCATTTTGACGCTTCTACTAAGTGTAATCTTAGCTGCCTTTAATGGTTATCTGATGTTTATTTGGGGATAGTGAGGTATGCTACTAAAATAATAATAAAATTTTTAACTATTAAATTGTTAAAAATCCTTTGACAATTCTAATCGCCCCGTGTAATATATGGATTAACGAAAAACACATTTGAAAACAATCTTCTTATCCAGAGAGGTGGAGGGACTGGCCCTTTGAAACCTCGGCAACGGATTCTATTTAATTGGAACACCGTGCCAATTCCTTTAAGCTTAAGCTTAAAAGATGAGAAGAGACGGATCTACATATACGTAAATCCCCTCTTCTTATTATTTTAAGAAGAGGGGATTTTTTGTTTGCCAGAAAAGAAGAAAATAGGATACTTATAGCTTGTAAACCAAGTATTCCGATCTGTTTTTGAATATCAAAGGAGGCAGACAGCATGATTGAGTTACATAATATTGAGAAAGTGTACCAGAAGAACGATCAAACGATTCGAGCCGTTGACGGAGTCAATGTGTCTATTGATAAAGGAGCCATCTACGGTGTCATTGGCTTTAGTGGGGCAGGGAAAAGTACACTTCTCCGATGCGTCAATCTAATTGAACGCCCAACATCAGGAGAAGTGAGGCTAGACGGAGAGGACCTGACTCAGTTGCCAAAATCCAAGCTAAGAAAAGAAAGACGTCGTATCGGGATGATCTTTCAACATTTTAACTTACTAGAATCAAAGACGGTCTATCAAAACGTAGCTTTCCCCCTATTACTAGACGGACAAAAAGGCAAGAAAGTGGAAGGAAAAGTAAAAGAGCTCCTCGAGTTTGTCGGGTTAGCAGATCAGGCAGGAAAATACCCAGAAGAACTTTCAGGAGGACAGAAGCAGCGGGTGGGTATTGCAAGAGCACTCGTTCGATCTCCTGAAGTACTCCTTTGCGATGAGGCTACATCAGCTCTTGACCCTCAGACAACCGATTCGATTTTGGACCTTTTGAGACAAATTCGTGAAGAGTACCACATTACAATCCTAATGATCACACATGAGATGCAAGTTATTCGAGAGATTTGCGACAGGGTAGCTGTTATGGAAGATGGAAAAGTGATTGAGGAAGGAACAGTTTTTGATATCTTCTCTAGCCCTACGCATCAGACAACGAAGAACTTTGTAAGCTCGGTTATGAACGATAAGATTCCTGAATCGATTCTACAAGCCTTAGACAGTACGCGCCACGTTTACAGGGTGACGTTCCTAAGAGAACAAGCTTCAGAGCCTATTCTTTACCGGGCTGCCACTCAGCATCATGTTGAAGTGAACGTGTTATATGGGCAAATTACTGAACTACAGGGTGAACCATTTGGAAGCTTAATTGTCGAATTTATTGGTGGAGAAAAAGAGATCTTTAAAGCTCTTCACTCTATCCAGCAGTCTGTAACAGTGAAAGAGGTGACGCGAGATGCAAGTTGATTTAGCCACATTTTGGCCTAAGATTTTAGAAGCGACACAAGAGACGATTGTTATGGTAGCTATCGCTTTACTGTTTGCAATTGTGATTGGCTTACCCCTTGGGATATCTCTTGTTGTAACAAGAAAGAATGGACTACTTGAGAACGGTCCTTTATTTAAAGTGTTAAACGGTATTGTGAACTTCTTTCGATCAATTCCGTTCATTATCTTATTAGTAGCGATCTTACCGGTTACACGGTTTATCGTTGGTACCTCAATCGGAACTGCAGCAGCCGTTGTTCCTCTTGTGTTCTTTTCGGCGCCTTATATTGCTCGGTTAGTTGAAAGTAGCTTGCTAGAGGTTAACCCAGGTGTTGTGGAAGCGGCAGAATCGATGGGGGCAACGCCTTGGCAAATCATTTACCGTGTCTTTTTACCAGAGGCATTAAGTTCTCTTGTCTTAAACATTACGATTGCAACCATTGGCTTAGTCGGTGCATCAGCAATGGCTGGCTTTGTTGGAGGCGGTGGTCTTGGTGACTTAGCTATTTCTTATGGATACCAACGATTTGAAACGAATGTGATGATCGTAACTGTCATTTTGCTCGTCGTCATTGTACAGACGGTGCAAACGTTAGGAAATTACATTTCAAAAGCTGTACGCAGACGATAAAGGAGGAAATTACATATGAAGAAAAAAATGATTCTATTCATAGCACTATTAGTAACAGTAGGAGCCGCCCTAGCAGGGTGTGGTAGCACAGAGGCTCAAGGAGATGAGGAGACGACGACCGTTAAGATCGGTTTAAATGGCTCTGGCGTTCCGTTATGGGAGCCGATTCAAGAAAAAGCATCAGAAGAAGGAATCAATATAGAACTTGTTGAGTTCTCAGACTACGTTCGACCTAACTTAGCTCTAGCAGATGGTGACATTGATCTAAATGCTTTCCAGACGGTGTCTTATTTCGATTCATTTATTGAAGAACATGACCTTGACCTTGAACCAATTGGGACAACCATTATTGCACCAATGGGTGTTTATTCAGAGGAATACGATAATCTTGAGAACATTCCAGAAGGTAGTACCATCGCCATCCCGAAAGAGGCAACCAACATGGGAAGAGCGCTTCTATTACTTGAGAAATCAGGCATCATCACACTTCCTGATGACTTCGACGGAAACGGTTCTTTAGATAAAATTAAAGAAAATCCAAAAAATATAGAATTCACACCAGTTGTAGCGGCTCAAACACCTCGCGTATTACCGGATGTGGCTGCTAGTGTAATTAATAACGGAGTAGCAGTAGAAGCAGGGTTTGTCCCTGTAGACGATGCGGTTTTCATCGAAGGAGATACCGCAACACCTTATATCAATATTATTGCAGCAAGAGCAGATGAAACGGATAAGGAAGCGTACCAAAAGATTGTAGAGATCTACCAAACAGAGGAAATTGCAGAGCATATCCGTGAAACTTATAACGATTCTCTAATCCCGACGTTCGTATCTTTAGACAAAATCGGTTGGTAATGTAAAGAAAAGGAGTGAGTGGCATGAGCACAGTTGAAATGACGTTAGAACAAGAAGTTACGCAGTATGTGGATGACCAAAAGGCGGTATACCTGGACGCGAGTCACCGGATCCATGAGAATCCGGAGATTGGTAACGAGGAATATTACGCAAGTGTTACGTTGTGCGAACTGTTAGAGCGTGAAGGATTTGAAGTTACGAAGGGCATTCCGGAGCACGAGACAGCTTTTATTGCCCGTAAAAAAGGACTTGGAAATGGCCCGAAAATAGGATTCCTTGCTGAGTATGATGCTTTACCTGGACTCGGTCATGCGTGCGGTCATAACATAATCGGCACAACTAGTGTTGCGGCTGCCATATCCCTTAGCCGAGTTCTTGAAGAAACTGGTGGGGAAGTCGTTGTTCTTGGAACCCCTGCTGAAGAAGGGGGACCAAACGGAAGCGCTAAAGGGACGTTTGTCAAACATGGCCTTGTTCAGGACCTTGATGCTTGTATGATGGTTCACCCATCCAATCAAACAAACGGCACATCAGAATCTTTGGCTGTTGATCCACTAGACTTCGAGTTCTACGGCCAATCAGCTCATGCTGCTGCTAAACCAGAATACGGAGTGAATGCTTTAGACGGTGTCATCCAACTCTTTAATGGTGTGAATGCCATCCGTCAGCACGTAACAGACGATGTTCGTCTTCACGGGGTGATCTTAGACGGTGGCGTCGCCCCGAACATCGTCCCAGATTACGCAAGAGCTCGATTCTTCGTCCGAGCAGCTACCCGTGAAGCATGTAATGACGTAACAGCGAAAGTGAAGCGGATCGCAGATGGAGCAGCCCTCACAACCGGAGCGAGCGTTAAAGTCACACCTATTCAAAACGGAGTCGATAACCTTGTTTTAAATGAAACATTTGACGCCGTTTTCCGTAAGAGGATAAAAGACTTGGGAGAGGACTATATAGATGAGGGACGTGAAGGAATTGGCTCTACAGACGCGGGAAACATTAGTCAAGTCATTCCGACCATTCATCCTTATATAAAAATAGGATCCTCTGACCTCGTTCCGCACACTGATGCCTTTAGAGAAGCAGCAAAATCAGAACGAGGAGACCAAGCGCTCATTACTGGAGCGAAGGCACTAGCCTTAACGGGTTTGGATTTGTTAACAGACCATAAGTTGTTGCAGAAAGTTCAAGCAGATTTTCAATCTAAACAGGGTTAATCATCTTTAAAAACTTTAGTTGAAATTATGGTTTCGCTAGCGTTGTGGACGCGTGGCCGTTTATCTCAATTCAAAGCTTCCTCACATAAAGAACTTCCCTGTAAAAGGAGCCATTTGTATAGATAGGTGGCTCCTTTTTCGTCATAGTTTGGGCTTAAATAACGTTTAATAACACATATGGTGTCTAATGATGTAGAAATATTTCCGGGGCAATAGTCGAAACATGCAACCTATGTCTCATATTGGGCTAGAAGCGTTTAGGAAGGCCTATTAGGGTGAAAGGAATAACTAACAAACAAAAGGAGGGACTTCTCATGTTGCATAAACTAGTTGATAAGATTGTAGCAATTGTTACATTTATTCCAAGGATGCTTGGTCGCCTGATTAAGAAAATTGTCTAAGGACGTAGAATAGGGGGAAAGGAACGGTTTACTAGGTGAAAAAGTAAATCGTGCCTTTCCCCCTATTTTGATTGGCTGTTTCTCCTTTTTCTAATAAGGAGAAGGAGAAAGAGGGAGCCAGGTATAATCATTTGCATAGGAACGTGTACATAAAGAGGAACGATCTCCAATCCTTCTTGCATATGTTCAACGAAATTTGGGCTAATTAATATAGATAGGATAATGACAAGGATACCCATAAACCCAATTAATCCTTTACTATCCCTTCTCGGAAGTCTAAACAAGTATTGAAGTATAGCAACCGCCGCATAAAAGAAGATGGTAATCTTAAAAAAGCCCGTGATCACCATGATAATGATAACAATGGGGTCCAATCGCTGAATAATTCCTTGTAAGTTTACAAGTGAAATTGTATCTAGGAGCGGTACCGCGGAATTCATCGCAATGATGGGCCCTAATACCATCAAGATTGTCAGACTAACAATAAATAGTGAAGCCCCACTATAAAGGATTCCCATAACCCCGTATTGGAAGCTTTTCAACGGGTGTTCTAGGTGATGGAAGATCATTGCAAAAACGATTAGTTCTCCAAAAGGAAACGTTACCCCTTTTGGAAACACGAAAGAAACAATATTTCCTATATCTTGATGGAAGAACGGCTGAAGATGATGGATTTTAGGGAGGTCCATCATAAATACAAACATCAAGAACAATCCGCCCATAAGTAATGCGAATGGCAGAAATAATTCACTTGTTCTAGCAATAACTTCCACCCCCAGGTAGCAAGCAAAACAAACAACCACCATAAATAAAACAGAAACCGCTATTAATGGGGTTTCATGCAAGATCGTTTGAGCGGTTAACATAGTAAAATCTCGTAAAACCCGTGCTGCTAAATAGATGAAATAAGCAAAGTAACTCCATATCACAATAGATCCTAAGTAAGGGCCTGCGACAATTTGGAGAATTTGTGGAAAAGGTGTATCAGGGTAGGCGGTCACAAAACGAGTAAAAAGCCAATAAAGTACAATGCCCCCGAGCATACTCAATAAGATAACAAGCCAGGCATCTTGTTTCGCTTCAAAGCCAAGACCCACGATGATTGAGCTTCCAAATTCGAACAGAATAACGAGTGAAATAAATTGATAGCGTGTAACGGATTCTTTCATCATGAGACTCCTTTCAAGAACGTTTGAACAATTTTCTCATAAGCGTTGCGATAGCAATAAGGAAAGGATAAAGACAGCCAAATGTTGCTGAGTAATAGATCCAAGTCGTTTGGTTCCACTCAGACGCATAGATACTGCTAGGGTAAATAATAAGCGAAAGTGCAATGACGAAAATCCCTAGTGGGAAAGTAAGCGAACGGTAATTATTTACCTTAAGCACTTGGGATAGGGCGGTAACAGCTGCATAAAAGTATAAAGATAATTTGAAAAAGATGGTCAATATCCAGGAGACAGCGATGATTACTTCGACTCTTTGTAGTAATCCTTCTATGTTGAGTGTCTTTGCTAATACATAAGTTGGGTAGATATGATGGTGGGTGTACTCTACCCCCAAGACGGTTGTGGTGAGGAGGGTTGCTGCTAAAATGGTCAGCATAGCAAGAATATACGTGACCGTTACTTTCTTCCCAACACCTTTCTTTTCTTGCACGAGTTTCGGATAGACCATGAATAAAACCACCAGGGGAAATGTTGAGACACTCAGATCGAACCAAGCTCCTTTAATAATATCTCGTGTTCCTGTGTCGAAGAATGGCTCAATGTAATTAAGGTTTATACTCGGGATGCTGAATATAAACACAATGAGCAATAATAGGGCCACATATGGAAAGAGGAGTTCACCTGTTCTTCCGATTGTCTCAATCCCTAAATAAACTCCATAGATAACAACAAACATGAACAGCATATGAATAAAGGGCTGAGGCGTTTCGTGTAACATTTGAGTAACCATGAAGTGACCTATTGTCCACAATACTGTGGAAGCGCTCACGAGTGCGAAGATAATGAAGAATAGAGTGAAAATCGTTCCCAACCACTTGCCAAACAGGAGTCTGTTCAGATCTACAATGTTGTGATTCGGATACCATTTACTGATTAGCAGATAGAAAAGAATAATAGCTACACCGATCATCATTCCAACAACAATGCTTAACCAAGCGCTCTCTTTCGCTATCGTTGCCAAGGAAGAGGGAGAGAGTAAAATCGATGTGCCAATCACGAATAAAAATAGAAACAAAAGGAATTGTCTTAAGTTAATCTCTTCTTTACGATGCATTCATTCTCTCTCCTTTCCTTGGATGTTTTCTAAAACCTTTGGTTCTATCGAAAAAGACTGTGAACGGGATCATATACGATAGAAATGCCCTCGAGTGGATTTAGTATAGGAACCCCAAGTTGAGAAAGGATCAATATCATAAACGACACCCCCATCGTGAGGATATAAATAAAGGAGTCTCGTTTGCGGGATTGCGTCCATAATGCCCGGACCTGAATATAGCTAATAGATATAATAAACCCGTAAAGAATAACCCACATCATCTATTTCTCCTTTTCAAATTCATAAGGATTGGAAATGGTCCCTGTCCGGTTGATTTTTACAGTGGCTTCTACTGTTACTTCCACTTCAGGGAACTTGTTTTCCCAATCCCCTTTAACGGTTCTCCAGTACTTCGGTTTTGTCCGATGTAGAAGATCCCCAAAACCAAAGATATCGCTTTTAAATTCTTCCTGAACCTCTGCTATTGTGTCGTTTAAGAGGGTGGAAAGTTGTTCACTAAAGTGCTTTTCTAACTGTTTAATGGTTTCCACCTTCATCAAGTCTATTTGGCATTTTACATCAGCAATATTCCCTTCAACGGATACCTCCACATTAAACTGAGGTTCTTCGTCTTTAATCGTTACGGTTTTAGCACTAGCTGCTTCCATGACTTCAAGAGTGATCCCGCCTTCTTTATCTTTACAGGTAAAATACTCAGCGGTATTTTTTACATTTTCCATAATGTAGTTATAGCTCTTACTCTGCTTTTGATCCATCCAGCCAATTAACTGATCCCTCTTGAAAACTGCAAGAGAATCGACCCTGACATCGGTGGGGGCGCCAACATCTTCTACGTTACTGAGAGTACTCCCTTTTTTTATATCACCGACGTTGTACACCCCGCTTATGACAGGTTCTTTCCCTTCTTCTAGGATCGTGGAGATTAATTGTTGTATTTTCATGATAAGAGAGGGAGCCCAGTATTCGCTTGAGGTTTGCATAGAGAAATACATCTTGTTAGCAGGGATCTTCTCCATCGGTGTTAGGATATTTAATAAATCATGTGCTTCCATTCCTTTTGCAACAGCAATGTGAAAATCCGTCCTTAGTTCGTGATCCCTGGTTAGAAAATCAAGGGTTTCGCTAATCCCTGACCGGGCTAGTTCTTCTCCAAAAACAACTTTCCTGATGTGAGATAAATACACTTTCCTTGGCGCTTTGTCGGTCAGCCCTCTAAGTGCTTCAAACATAGAACGCCCTTCACTCGTATAAGTGGTTACCGCCGTACGTGTTGAGATCGTTTTAGCAGCTACTTCTGCTGGATTTATTATTTGCACGGTAAATTTAAAACCATTTTCCGTCTTATCAAGCCCAAGGCCTGTGGCGATAGCTATTTCGTCTAATTCTCGCTTGCTCCAGCAACCTGCCAAACTAGTCAGTAAGAGGAGGAGGGTAAAGCTTAAAAGAAGGAATCGTCTCTTCATGATGAATCACCCTTTTTCGGTGGTCGAGATGTAGGTTTAGGCTTGTGCATATTCTCTCGATTCATGTTTTTTTGGTTAATAAGTCTTTGGCGTGTAAAAAGTCCCCAACGCGGAAAACGAAGAATGGTATCTTTCTGATCGGTTGTATTATATGGAGCGAGAGGACTTAAGTATGGAACACCAAAAGAACGTAAACTCGCAAGGTGTAAAGCGAGTACAATTAAACCTAGTAAGATTCCAAATAAACCAAACGTCGCAGCCAGGATCATAAATAGGAAGCGGAGCATGCGAATCGAGATCGCGAAATTAAAGCTTGGTGATACAAAGCTTGAGATCGCGGTCAAACTCACGACTATAATCATGGCGCTTGATACGAGCCCTGCTTCTACTGCTGCTTGCCCTAAAACGAGTGCTCCCACAATGGAAATCGCCGATCCTACCGCTTTTGGAAGCCTTACACCTGCCTCTCGTAGAATTTCAAACGTGACTTCCATAATGAGCGCTTCAACTAGCGCTGGGAATGGAACGCCCTCTCGTTGTGAAGAAAGGTTAATAAGGAGGGACGTTGGAATCATTTCCTGATGATAGGTTGTAAGTGCGATATAAGCAGAAGGAGTTAGAAGAGCTAGAAAGAATGAGATAAAACGAATAATTCGTATAAGAGTTGCAAAGTCCGAGCGCTGATAGTAGTCTTCTGGTGATTGAAAGAATTGCATAAACAACGCAGGAACGAGCAACACAAAAGGTGAGCCGTCTACAATGATAGCGACACGTCCTTCTAAGAGCCCCGCTGCAATACTATCAGGCCGTTCAGAGTTATATACAGTGGGAAAGGGGGTATATGTCTCATCCTGAATTAGTTCTTCTACATACCCGCTGTCTAATAAGGAATCAATATTGATTTGGTTTAATCGTTTATGCACCTCTTTAACGATTTTTTCGTTGGCAATGCCATTCATGTAAACAACAGCAACATCGGTTTTTGTCTTGGTTCCGATGGCTTGAGTCGTAATCCATAGGTTCGGATCTTTAATTTTGCGACGCAGTAGAGCGGTATTTGTTCTTAGTGTTTCAGTGAACCCGTCTTTCGGCCCTCGAACCACGGCCTGGGTGCTTGGTTCTTCCACACCACGGTCCTGCCAGCCCCGCGTACTGACACACAGAGCTTTTGTTTCTCCTTCTAAAAATATAACTGTATCTCCAGATAGTACATGGAGGAGGACGTCATCTAAGGTTTCAAGTTCATCTAATTCTCCGGCAGTTAAAACATGATCTCGTACTGTATAGTACATGCCGTTGTTTAAAGCTTGTTTACTTAACTGCGTTTGACGAACGTCAGACATAAGTGTTTCTAGAAGAGATTCATGGACTGTACTTTCATTAACGAGGCCATCTGTATATACGACCGCCATTTTTACAGTTCGCTTTTCTCCGATTTTAAACTTTCGTATGACAAGGTCTGTACTCTCCCCTAAAGAATTCTTAATAAAGGTAAGGTTTAGAGGGAGATCCGTATCAATCGGTGTCGGTTGATCTTCTGCTTGTTCACTATTCTCTTTTTTCGTAAATAAACGAAATAACTTTTTCATAACCATCCCTCTTAAAAAGGCTGACTTAGTATAACTTTGCTGCTCTAAAGAGTGAAAGCGTGCCAGACACCCTTTAGTGGATTAATGAGACATAGGGTGCCAGACACTCTTTAGTGATGTAAAGTATAACAGGGTGTCTGGCACGCTTTAGTTGGCTGAAGCGCCACGACGTGTTCTGTCTTATGCGTGTCGAATCTACCTAGGGCGCTTGCGCTTTTCTTGATCTAGCTCCAGCGCCCATCCCCTTGAGCTTAAGTCAACCCTCTCTGTGGCAAATATCGCCACTCCGAGGTTTGTCTTAAGCTTGTCGGGGATAAACGGGCGCTTTCGCTTTTCTTGTTAGCTTCTACATTGTTTGGTAATTCATACATATTGTCCGGGATTATCTTTAAGTCGAGGTAGGGAGGGGTTTGGGCGTGATTGGGGGAGGGGAATGTGGTAAAGTGGGAGAGGAAAAGATGAAAGGATGATTCGATGTACGGTTTGGAAGAGAAACGTCAACAAGTGTTAGACTATTTAAATAGCCTTTCAAATGAACAAGCGTCACAAAAGCCAGATGAGAATACTTGGTCGGTGCTTGAGATAGCGGAACACCTTTACTTAATGGAAGGATTTATCATCCAGAAGATTGATAAAACGATTCGTGGTGGTGAGCGTGTTGAGACGACGAAGAAACCGATCCAGCATACACCTGATCGTTCCCACAAAGTAGATGCACCTGAAGGGCTGAAGCCAAAGGGTGATTTCAAAACCATTCAGGATGCCCTTGAAGGATTGAAGCGTTCTCGAGAGGCTACGTTATTCCTTCTTCATAATAAAGAAGAGGAAACCCTTCAAAGTTACTCCTTCCCTCATCCTGTATTTGGGGAGATGTCACTTGAGCAATGGGCCGAGTTTATTGGGTGGCATGAGCTACGTCACCTTGAACAAATGAAAGAATCAGTTGAGAAGAATAAATAGAATATTCGGGAGTGAAACCCGGGGCTATTAGTCCCGGGTTTCCTAGTGCTATTGATGGATTTTGACGAGTTCTTTTCACCATAAATTGACGAGGAAAGATGATCATTTTTATACTTAACATAGAGGGGAATGAATGTTCATTCCGCTCGGGATGTAATGGAGGGGTACCACCATGGAAACAGCGACTAACAAACGTGAGGATATTTTAGAAGCCGCTCTTGTGCTATTTGCGGAGAGAGGCTTTGATGCGACAACAATTCCGATGATCGCAACAAAAGCTAATGTCGGGGCGGGCACGATTTACCGCTATTTTGTAAACAAAGAAACACTAATGAACCAGCTTTTCAGAGAGTACGTGACACGATTCCTCGTAACCTTACGAACTGGTTATCCGGATAACGGAACATGTAGACAACAGTTCAGTCATATATTTAACAGTATGGTTAGGTTCACATTGGATAATGAACATGCTCTATATTTCATTAAAACGCATAATCGGCCACGTGTGCTCGATGAGGAAAGTCTTGCTTTATATCAAGAATTGTTAGACTTTACGCGTGATTTTTTTGAAGCAGGTATAGAGATGGGGAAGATTCGCAGGATGCCAGCGAATGCGCTTATTGCCATTGTATTTGGCGCATTTATCCAACTACACCAACTCGTTCGTGAAGGAGCGGTGGAGGAAACGATTGAATTGTTACGAGAATATGAAGAAAGTTGCTGGGATGCAGTTAGAGCTCATGAATAGCTCTAGTCTGCTTATAACGTTATCGGAATGAACGTTCATTCCGCGATGAACCCTCATTACATCTCTTCTATCGCGTTTCCTATTAATTTTTATAAGAAGGAATGATCGAGTATGACAAATGCTAGACAGATTCCATCCCCGAAGACGTATGGACCGCTCGGGAGTCTACCTCTAATTGATAAAGAAAAAATGATGCAATCTCTTATGAAACTTGCGGATGAATATGGGCCAATCTTTCAATTTCAATTCCCAGGACGAGTAAGTACAATCATTTCGAACCATGCTTTGGTTTCGGAAGTCAGTGATGAATCAAGATTTGATAAAACCGTTGGGCCTGCCTTGCAAAATGTAAAAGCTTTTGGCGGAGACGGATTATTCACAAGTGAAACGTCAGAGCCAAATTGGAAGAAAGCACACAACATTCTACTTCCAAGCTTCAGTCAGCAAGCCATGAAAGGCTATCACGATAAGATGGCAGACATAGCTGTGCAGCTCGTGCAAAAATGGTCACGCTTAAACGATCATGAGAGTATTCAAGTGACAGACGATATGACTCGTCTTACGCTTGATACAATCGGATTATGTGGCTTTAACTACAGGTTTAATAGTTTTTACAGAGAAGAACTACATCCTTTCGTTCAAAATATGGTTCGTGGTTTAGATGAGGCTATGAATCAACTCCAGCGTGTAGGATTGCAGGATAAATTGATGCTACGTAAAAAGCGTCAATTCCAGCAAGATATACAAGGGATGTTCTCACTTGTTGATCAGCTGATTCAAGATCGTAAAGAACAGGGTGACCAAGGGGAAGATGACCTGCTTTCTCATATGTTAAAAGGGCATGACCCTGAGACAGGTGAAAAGCTAAGTGATGAGAACATTCGATTTCAGATTATTACATTCTTGATCGCAGGACACGAAACGACAAGTGGTCTGTTATCGTTTGCCCTTCATTACTTAATGAAGAATCCGGAAGTACTAGAAAAAGCGTATGCTGAAGTGGACGAAGTACTAGGGGATAGTGGTGTTCCGTCCTATAAACAAACGAAGCAGCTTAAGTATGTCCGCATGATCTTAAATGAAGCGCTTCGCTTATGGCCGACAGCTCCCGCATTTGGCCTTCATGCAAAAGAAGACACCGTCATCGGAGGGGATATTCCGATTGAACAAGGTCAAACAGTTATGGTACTCCTCCCTCAGCTACACCGAGACCCTGCCGTTTGGGGGGGCGATGTGGAAGCCTTTAAGCCAGAGCGCTTCGAAGACATGAAATCCATTCCACAGCATGCGTTTAAACCATTTGGGAACGGTCAGCGAGCTTGTATCGGTCAGCAATTCGCGATGCACGAAGCGACGCTTGTGTTAGGGATGCTTTTACAAAACTTCAAGTTCATCGATCATGATAACTACCAGCTGGATGTAAAAGAAACCTTAACATTAAAACCTGAAGGATTAACTATGAGAGTGAAGCCACGTCGTTCTCAAATGGCCTTCCAAATGACAGCACCAAAGCAAGAAAGTGATCAAAAAGAAAGTAAGATAGAAGCGACTGTTCCAAAGCACGGGACTCCACTTCTTCTTTTATATGGTTCAAATTTAGGAACGGCAAAAGGTGTAGCCCGTGAATTAGCTGAGATTGGGGAAGCGAAAGGTTTCTCCTCTCATATCGCCTCCCTTGATGAATATGCGGGGCTGATGCCTCTAGAAGGAGCGGTGATCATTGTTTCAGCTTCTTATAACGGGAACCCGCCAGATAATGCGCACGAATTCGTTGCTTGGCTCGATGCAGCGGGTAATAATGAGCTTGATGGCGTTCATTATGCTGTGTTCGGCTGTGGCGATCGCAACTGGGCGAATACGTATCAAAGCGTTCCAAAGCTCATTGATGAACAAATGGCTGAAAAAGGAGCTACCTCCATTGCGTTACGTGGTGAAGGGGATGCGAGTGATGACTTCGAAGGCCAGTACGAAGCTTGGGAAGAAGAATTATGGAGCAAGCTTGCTGAAACATTCGATCTCGATCTTGAAGGGGATACAGGTCAAACGGCTAATGCCTTAACGGTTGAATTTGTGGATGGTGTTACGAGTACCCCCCTTGCGAAAGACCATAAGGCATTCACAGCACGTGTCTCTCAACATAAAGAGTTGCAAGGAGAAATAAGTGAACGAAGCACCCGTCACTTAGATATCCAGTTACCAGCGGGCGTTTCTTATAAAGAAGGAGATCATCTTGGTCTGATCCCGCAAAACAATCAAGAACTAGTTGACCGCGTACTTCGTCGTTTCTCTCTCGACGGGAAAACGTTTATGGTCCTAAGCGGAAGTAGTGGGAAGACAGCTCACCTTCCATTAGATCATCCCGTAAGCATCTCTGACTTAATGACGCACTACGTGGAATTACAAGAACCTGCTACCCGCGCTCAAATTCGTGAACTAGCAGCAAACACAACGTGCCCTCCTCACAAAGTGGAGCTTGAAGATCTCTTGCAGGATGAAGTGTATAAAACAGAAGTGCTTGGAAAACGCACAACCATGCTTCAATTATTAGAAAAATATATGGCATGTGAACTGCCGTTTGATCGCTTCGTTGCCTTGTTACCACCACTAAAAGCTCGCTATTATTCCATCTCGAGCTCACCTAGTGTGCAAGAGTCTACACCAAGCATTACAGTAAGTATTGTACGTGGACCTTCCTGGAGTGGCGGTGGGGAATACAAAGGTGTAGCAAGTAATTACCTTGCTTCCTTACAACCAGGTGATGAGGTAGCCTGCTTTATTAGCACGCCTCAGTCGAACTTCCAGCTTCCTGAATCGAGCGAAACACCAATGATCCTCATCGGACCAGGTACAGGGGTGGCGCCGTATCGTGGGTTCTTGCAAGCTCGTAAGGCACTCAAGGATTCAGGTCATAAGCTCGGTGATGCGCACCTTTACTTCGGTTGCCGTCATCCTGAACAAGATTATTTATATCAAAATGAACTAGAATCTTATCAAGAGCAAGGTCTCGTTCAACTTCACACTGCATTCTCTCGTCTAGACGGTGAAGAGAAAACGTATGTGCAGGACTTACTGCGTGAAGATCGTGAGCGCGTGATTGAACTCTTAGGTCGAGGCGCTCGTCTCTATGTGTGTGGTGACGGAAGCCAGATGGCACCAGCTGTTGAAGAAGAATTAATAGAAAGTTACCGAGAAATTCACAATGCCACTCGTGAAGAAGCGGCAGAGTGGTTAGATGGCTTACAGCAAAAAGGAATATATGCAAAAGACGTTTGGGCTGGGTAAGCAGAGAGAGCGGAACCGATTGAGGTTCCGCTTTTTTTGTGATGGAGAGGTTTTAGAAATGACAAAAGGTGAGGCGGAGTGGCGAAAGGTCGCGTAGGAATGACGAAAGAGGATTGCGAAATGTTCAAAGGGCATTCGGTATGCCGAAAGAACATCCCCAATGACGTAACAGCAACCTGAATGACCAAAGCCAGCACACCTTAACAAGTACATAAAAAAACGAGCCGCCCCGGCTCGTTTTTTATGTATTCAAGTCCAGTCTATTCGTAGCTAACCGGGCGCTTCCGCTTTTGCTTACATCCAGCTCCAGCGCCCAGCAACTAGTAGACTTCCTTTAGCAGTTTAATAGACTTTGTCTCCATTAAAGATCGAATTCTTTACAACTACGTAGTCTACATGTTTGATCGCATCAAGGTCTGTTCCACCAGCGTAAGAGATAGCAGACTGGAGGTCTTGTTGCATTTCTACTAGCGTGTCTTCAAGAGAGCCTTTGTGTTCGACGAACATTTTCTTGCCCTCTACGTTTTTCTTCTCACCCTTTTGGAACTCAGACGCAGAGCCGAAGTATTCTTTGTACAGTTTTCCGTCCTTCTCAACTGTTTCACCAGGAGATTCTTCGTGTCCAGCAAATAGGGAACCGATCATTACCATTGTTGCGCCGAAGCGTACGGATTTTGCAATATCGCCATGTGTGCGAATTCCGCCGTCTGCGATGATTGGTTTTGAAGCGGCTTTCGCGCACCAGCGAAGCGCAGCTAGTTGCCACCCCCCTGTACCGAAGCCTGTTTTAATCTTCGTAATACATACTTTTCCTGGGCCAATGCCGACTTTTGTAGCATCAGCGCCAGCATTTTCTAATTCCCGAACGGCTTCTGGTGTGCCGACGTTGCCTGCAATAACAAATGTAGCAGGTAGATGGTTCTTGATATGTTGAATCATTTGAATGACAGCATTGGAATGTCCGTGCGCAATATCGATTGTAATATAGTCTGGAACAAGCCCTTCTGCTGCAAGTTCTTCAATGAATCCGTACTCTTCTTCTTTTACACCGACACTAATAGAAGAAATAAGACCACGTGTTTTCATATCTTGGATGAAAGTGCGGCGAGTCTCAGGCTCGAAGCGGTGCATCACATAGAAGTACCCTTTTTCAGCTAAGAAGGTTGCGATCGTTTCATCTATAATCGTTTGCATATTAGCAGGTACGACAGGTAGTTGAAAGGTATGGTTGCCTAACGTCACTTTTGTATCACATTCTGAACGGCTATTAACGACACATTTTGCAGGAATTAATTGAACATCTTCGTAATCAAACACATTTTCCATTATATACACTCCTAAAGACGAATGTTTAAATTCGATTCAATCATTATTGTTCGTACAATATGTAATGTAACGTATTTCCTCATGAATGTCAAAGAAAACCAACAATAAAGTTCGGAAATGAAAAAATAAAGGAGGATCAAAATCTCTATTGAGACTTGATCCTCCTTTATTTACGAACTTTTATTGTATTCTGCCCGTTTAATAAACGATATTTCTTCTTCAATTACACCACATGCTGCGCACTGCACTCGAATGTCAGGTCCTCGATATTGCATATGCATAGGCTGAGAGGATAGATCCTCATATTCTTCAACAATTTCACCTGTTTGAGGGTTTTTCTTCACGGGTGTGACCACTTGTTCAATAAGGTTGAAGCGTGTTTTATTCGTTTTGCAGCTCGGACAAAGATAAGGAGAAGAGTGTTCAGTGTTCATGGATGAAAACCTCCTTTGTTAATTTTTTTTAGTATGTGCACATTTACATTCTTTACTCGGGGATTACTTGTTTAGGTATAAAGGTCAACAGTATGGGGCTTTTTTATAGGAAGATTGTATGATGGAATCATCTCCGTGCACTAATTTTTTCCGCTATAGTGTATTTATTTCCTTTTGAAAGCGCATAGAAAAATTTACAAGTGAAAACCTTCTTCTGAACCATTTTTAGGTGGGTAATTAAACTTAAGATAGGGGGTTATCTATCTAGTTCATTTGTATGTATTTTAGTCAAACAAGGCAATCGTTTGCGCTTATTTTTAGTACCGTTTACATTGTCGGTCTTATCAGTCGATTAAGTCATAAGAACCAAATCATGTAAGCCTTCCAGCTCTTACTAAAAAGCTTTGACGGGGAGGCTTTTTGTAGCATACCGTTAAGACGCACCACCAAAACAAACCCAAATGGAGGGATATCACTTGAGTAAAAAGAAATCGACTTTTACAAGACTGGCATTAACAACTGCACTTATTAGTACGTTATTTGCAACTTCACCGATGCAGTCTGTAAAAGCAGATACGACGGACACAAATTCAGTAACAACTGCAGAATGGACGCGCCAAATGGCGCAGAACTTTGAACGCACAAGTGAGAACACAGCACCAGAAATCAGCGCTGACTTTAAAGTGGTCGCACAAGATCTGTGGATCTGGGACACATGGCCGCTACGTAACCGCGATGGTTCTTTAGCTGAGATTAATGGTTATAAAGTTCAATTCGCATTAACAGCTTCTAAAGACTACACGTGGAGCGGACGTCACGACCACGCTGTTATCCGCTACTTCATCTCTGAAGACGGAGAAAACTGGGAAGTAGGCGGCGTAGCGTATGACCCTGAGAAAGCGTTGGGATCTCGTCAGTGGGCAGGTTCTGCCATGAAGGATGAATCCGGTAAAGTTACATTATTCTACACAGCTTCTGGTCGTAAGGAAAACGAAACAGCTGAGAACCACTTCGAACAACGCTTAGCTAAAACAGAGCTATACATGTTTGAAGAGGAGGGTGAGTTCACGGTTGAGAATACGGGTGACCACCAAATTCTAGCTGAGGCAGATGGTACATATTACGAAACGCAAGATCAGAAGACAGGAAGCATTATTTACTCCTTCCGTGACCCATGGTTCTTCCAGGACCCACAAACAGGCGAAGAGTACATCCTATTTGAAGGGAATACAGCAGGTTACGATAAGGAATTAGATCCAAGTAACATTGGGGATGAAGAATTCCGTGCAACACACGACGTTCCAGAAGGTTCTGAAGACTTCAACGGAAACATTGGTATTGCTAAAGCAACAGATAAGAGCTTGGATAACTTTGAGCTTCTTCCTCCGCTTCTTGAAGCAGACGGTGTAAACCAACAATTAGAGCGTCCGCATATCGTTGTGAAAGACGGGAACTATCATTTATTCACGATCAGTCACCAATTCACATTCGCTCCTGGCATTGATGATGGTATTGACGGTTTATATGGTTTCGTGAACGATTCTCTTCGCGGCGACTACAAGCCAATGAACGACAACGGTCTTGTTGTAGCAAACCCTGAGAGCGATCCATTCCAAGCGTATTCTTGGGCGGTTCTTCCGAATGAGAACGTGATCAGCTTCGTAAATGAATTTACGGACAATGGAGAAGATATTAAAGGCGGTCAATTCGCACCAACACTTGAAATCAACCTGGACGGAGAAAACTCCGAAATCACAGGCGTTTTAAATGAAGGTGAAATTGATTACCCAGAAACAGAAGAAGATACAACTCCAGCGTGGAGTGCTGAATCTCTTGAAGATTACCAGCTTACGGAAGAAACAACTGCACCAAACTTTGATGTAGAAGAATTAGATCAAATGACAGAAGATTATCATGTATGGGATACGTGGCCTTTACGCAACAAAGACGGCTCGATTGCAAAAGTGAAAGGTCAATACGTTCTATTCTCCCTAACGGCTCCATCAGACGTATTACCAGGTAAACGTCATGATATTGCAGAAATTCGTTATTTCACGTCTAAAGACGGTCAAAACTGGGAGCTTGCCGGAGAAGTATTTGAAGGTGACGACGCGCTAGGTTCTCGCCAGTGGGCAGGTTCTGCAATGGTTGAGAACAATGAGATCCATATGTTCTACACAGCTACAGGACGTAAAGGAGAAGAAAATCTTTCTTATGAGCAGCGTTTAGCAACAGCTTCTGCAAAGATGACAGGGCAAAACGGTGTTACGTTTAAAGATTGGTCTGAACATCAAGTTATTTTAGAGCCTGAAGGTGAACTATATCAGACACAAGAACAGTCTGAAGCAGGCGACATCGCGTATACGTTCCGTGACCCATGGTTCTTCCAAGATCCTCAAACAAACGAAGAGTACATCTTGTTTGAAGCGAACACACCAGGTACACCACTTGAGCGTGCTCGTGAGAACCATAAGCCAAATGAATTCGCAACGATCTTCAACGGTTCAATTGGTATTGCAAAAGCGACAAACGATGATTACACAGAGTTCAAAGCACAAGAGCCACTTCTTGAAGCGGAACGCGTGAACCAAGAGTTAGAGCGCCCGCACATTGTTGTAGAGGACGGGGAGTACTACCTGTTCACGAATACGCACAAGCACAAATTCGGTCCAGGACTTGCTGGTGAAGACGGACTTTACGGTTTCAACGCTGACTCTCTTAAAGGAGATTACCAGCCACTAAACGAAAGTGGTCTTGTCATTGCGAACCCTGAAGAAGACCCGTTCCAAGCTTATTCTTGGATGGTTATGCCGAACATGAACGTTTTAAGCTTTGCGAACTTCGATAATTTAGAAGGGCTTGAGATTGGTGACTTAGGCGCTCAATCTAAAGACTATCAGTTCAACCATTTCGGTGGGACTCTAGCACCAACGTTACAGCTTGATGTTGATGGAATGGAGACTTCTATCGAAGGAACTCTTGATCAAGGTCAGCTATTCGAAGGCAAAAATAATGGAAAAGCAAAAGGGAAAAAGTAATCTTTCACTGATCCATTAAATAGAGACGACGAACAAAGAGTAGCTAGTCTGATGGTGGACTAGCTTCCTTTGTTTTTTTAAGAGGTGAGGACATGACGAAGAAAAGACAACTGCTGATTAGTAGTTTGGTTATTGTAGTATTTATTGTAGTGGTTAGCATCTGGTATGTCCTGCAAAAAGAGGATCCTAAACAGATAGAGGAAACCACTGAAGCGAGCCAGGCTTCGTACGACGAGAAATGGCGACCGCAATTTCACTACACACCAGCTAAAAACTGGATGAACGACCCGAATGGGATGGTTTACTATAAGGGGAAGTACCATTTGTTCTATCAACATAACCCTAAAGGGGATCAGTTCGGTAATATGAGCTGGGGACATGCGGTGAGTGAGGATCTTGTCCATTGGAAAGAGCTCGACGTAGCGATGGAACCTGATGAGAACGGGATGATCTTCTCTGGGAGCGTCGTCGTAGATGAGGACAATACGAGCGGCCTTTTCCCAACGGATGAGGGCGGACTGATTGCCTATTATACAAACGCTGGTGAAGTACAGGACCAGCGCCTGGCTTACAGTACAGACGAAGGAAAGACGTGGACGAAGTATGAAGGCAACCCCATTGTACCAAACCCAGATATAAAAGATTTCCGTGACCCAGTTGTGATGTGGCATGAGGAATCAAAGAAGTGGATTATGCTTCTTGTGGCTGGAGATAAAGTGATGTTTTACGGTTCTGATAATATGGTAGATTGGTCATATCTTAGCGAATTCGGTGCCGATCACGGCGCTCACGGTGGCGTTTGGGAAACGCCTGAATTGTTCGAGCTTCCTGTAGATGGTGATCAAGATAATAAAAAATGGGTCCTTCAGGTTGATATGAACCCAGGAAGCATTGCCGGTGGATCTGGTGGTCAGTACTTCATTGGTGATTTTGACGGAGAAGAATTTAAACTGGATCCTGATCAAACCGAAACAAAATGGACCGATTACGGGAAAGACTTTTATGCCACACAAGCTTTTAATAACATGGATAAAGTCATTTGGGTTGCATGGATGAGTAATTGGCAATATGCTGCTGACATCCCGACTTCTCCGTGGCGAGGGGCGATGAGTACCCCGCGTGAGGTAAGTTTAACGACCAACGATCGCGGCGAGATCCTTCTTACACAACAACCAGTCGAAGAGTTGGATGATCTTCGCGGTGAAAAGTTGATTGAAATGGAGAACCGGACGCTCGACGGAAGCATGTCCCTTCCTGAATTTGATGAGCGCGCGTATGAAATCGAGGCGACCTTCCGAGTAGATGAAGCGAATGAGTTCGGCTTTAAAGTCGCTCAAGGTGAAGGGGAAGAAACGATTGTAGGCTATGATGATCGGAATAACTATCTCTTCACAGATCGCAACAACTCGGGCGTAACAGATTTCCATCCTGAATTTGCTGGCGTCTTCCGCGCACCGATGGAAGCGATGGATGGATACACGATTAAGCTTCACATATATGTAGATGAATCTTCTGTAGAAGTGTTCGGGAATAATGGACAGAAAGTGTTAACGAACCAAATCTTCCCGTCTGAAGGAAGTGATGATCTGTCGATTTATTCTTATGGAGGCAACGTTACGATTGAGTCGCTGGAGGTTTATGATTTAGAGTCTATGCATGAATAAGAGAGAGCCTGGCTGCTTGTAGTAGCCAGGCTTTTTAGTTTTAGGTGAGGCCGTTACCATATGCGGCTAGGGCAGGCTTTGGCAAGCCTCCTCGTTCGCTAAAGCTCTCTGTGGGGTCTAGGCTCCTTCTCCCGCGGGAGTCTCGCTGTCCCAAAGCATGCCCTAATTTTGTTTGGTTAACAGCCTCGCAACTAAAATAGAAAACCCAATACCCTTTATTATTGAGATGTGGAGGTAAGGAATTTTGTTCCCTAGCTCAACTTTTTTTAATAAGACCAAAAACATATTAATGATTTTTTACAATCTCCTCAACAATCAGTTGCCCTATGGAGGCAATCAGTTCACGACCTTCCTGGTTTCTAGCAAGATCATCAGTTAAAACAGCAGCGTAGACAGTTTCGCTTCTATATTCAAACACTCCCACGTCATGCTGAGCGCCTTCGAGTTCTCCTGTTTTGTGAAAGATCTCGATTTCCTTTGAGGATGTAAAAGAGCCGAGCATGTCTTTAAATTGTTGGCTATGTAAGATGTCTTTCATCGTGGTTTGGTCTTCTTTTGTAAAGAGTGGGTGAGGTTCATTGGTGGCTTGTAAACATGTAATCATATCTTGGGCTGTGGTGCGGTTTTCGAAACCTTTCTTGATGGAGGAATGATCCATAAAGAAGCGTTCTAGAGCTGAACCTTGGCAATCAAGCTGTTTAAAAAGCCTGTTCACACTTCCCATGCCGACGGATTTTAACACAAGGTTAGCGGCCGTGTTGTCTGATACGATGATCATCAGTTCGATTAGCTGGCGTAATGTGTAGGTTTGCTCACCGGTTAAATAATGAATCACCCCAGCGCCTCCGACGGTCTCTGGTGGGGGTATGGAGTGAGGATCATCAAGATTTAGTAATCCGTCTCGATGTTGGCGGAAGGCTTCCATCATGATGGGAACCTTGATGACGCTTGCCGCTCGAAGTGGATGGTTATGATTGATGGAAGCAATGGAACGATTGTTTAAGAGAATGGAAACGGATACTGAGGCAGTTGTTTTCGTAATAAGTTTATCTACTTTGTTATGTATACTGTTCAATAGATTTCACCTGCACTTTTTGGGAAATTTAATCAGAAGTCTGATTCTTTTACCATATCAGATGTTCCTTATATATAGCTAGGCAAAGATAGGATGGTGTCGCGTAACTCCTTGTTTAGTAATTTGTGATGATGCACCGATCTATATTTTATGGAGAAATTGGGTTTAACGTATAGGTACCGCGGGTTAATTATTTCATATAAGACAATTGCATTACGTTTTTCCATAAGGTACCGTATGATCGAACAATTGCTACAGAAAAAATTATAAAAGGGTAACGGTGGTATTGTTAGGGGACAATTTTTTCACCGTCGAATCGTATCAGGTCTGACATCAGGCCTTGTAAAAGAATAAAGAGGGGGATTTAGAAAATGGGACAATCAACACAATGGTGGAAAAACTCGGTCGTCTATCAAATTTACCCGAGAAGCTTTAACGACAGCAACGGAGATGGTATCGGAGACCTAGAAGGCATTATCGAAAAGCTCGATTACCTTGTCGAACTTGGGATAGATGTGATCTGGCTCTCGCCGATTTATAAGTCCCCGAATGATGATAACGGCTATGATATTAGTAATTATCAGGACATTATGGATGAATTCGGCGACCTTGAAACGTGGGATCGTTTAATTACAACGATGCATGAGAAAGGTCTAAAGCTTGTCATGGACCTTGTTGTCAATCATACGTCTGACGAACATCCTTGGTTTCAGGAAGCGAAGAAGTCAAAAGACAATCCGTACCGCGACTTTTACATTTGGCGTCCACCAAATGAAGAGGGGAAGGAGCCGAACAACTGGCTTTCCTTCTTCAGCGGTTCAGCATGGGAGTACCACGAGCCAACGGGAGAGTACTTTCTTCATTTATTTACGAAAAAGCAGCCTGACTTGAACTGGGAGAATCCAGAGGTGCGACAGAAAGTGTACGAAATGATGCGCTGGTGGTTAGATCGCGGTGTTGATGGTTTCCGTATGGATGTTATTAACTTAATTTCAAAAGTGGAAGGGCTACCGGATGCACCTGTGACAAAGCCTGATGATGAATTCCAGTGGGGAAGTGACTACTTTGCCAACGGACCTCGCTTTATGGAATATATGCAGGAAATGAAAGAGGAAGTGCTTGACCATTATGATATCTTGACCGTTGGAGAAACTGGATTTGTTACGCCTGAAGAAGGGAAGCAATTCACGAATGAAGATTCAGGTGTCCTGTCAATGTTATTCCAGTTCCAGCACATGGACGTTGATGCCCAACCAGGTGGGCAGATGGGCAAGTGGGAAGAGAAAGATTGGAAGCTTACCGAGTTAAAAGAGATAATGTCAAAATGGCAAGTGGAACTCTTTAATAAGGGTTGGAACTCTCTTTACCTTGAGAACCATGACCAGCCTCGCTCTGTTTCTCGTTTCGGTGATGATGAAGAGTATCACACTGAGAGTGCGAAGATGCTTGCAACATGGCTTCATATGATGCAAGGTACACCATATGTCTATCAAGGTCAGGAAATTGGAATGACAAATGTGCACTTCCCATCGATTGACGACTACGAAGACGTCGAGATCCGTAACCTATGGCAGGATATGGTTGTTGAGAAAGATCATGATTCTGACAAAATTCTTAAAGCAATTCATGAGAAAGGGCGCGACAATGCGCGTACACCAATGCAGTGGGATTCGTCTGAAAACGCAGGTTTCACATCTGGTACCCCTTGGCTGAAAGTGAATCCGAATTACGATGAGATTAATGTTGAGAAAGAGCGCGAGAATCCCGATTCGATCTTTCATTACTATAAGAAGCTGATTGCTCTTCGGAAAGAACATGAGGTCATCGTAAACGGCGATCACACGCTTATTTGGCCAGAAGATGAAGAAGTCTATGCCTATAAACGAGAACATGAAGGAGAAACGCTTGTCGTTGTAACAAACTGGACAGGTGAAACGATCGAACGCCCATGGCCAGAAGACGTGAACTTTGGTGAAGCTTCAATTATGATCCAAAACTACAGCGACTCCCCTCACGCATCTAAAGAAAGCCTCACCCTTCGCCCGTACGAAGCCGTAGTTTACCACGAAGAATAGAGGATAAAAGCAAGTACCTACGACTAGGTACTTGCTTTTTTGTGCTTTAGAGAAGTAAAGCGTGCCAGACACGTGGTAGTGCTGTAGAGTGTTGAAGGGTGCCAGACACCCTGCAACACTCTAAAGGATCAACGGGTGCCAGACACCCTTTACTACTCTAGAGCGGTATAGTGTTTTTAGTTGTTTGGTTTGTTGCGAAGTCCTGCTATGATGATGGAGAGGAGGATGAGTAGGTAAAGGGTAAATGAGTAAAGTGTCCAGTTTTTTGAGGTGAAGCTTGCGTTTTCGATCAAGTTTTCGTGTGACAAGTTCGTTAAACACCAAATAGCCAGAGAAAGGGGGAGGATAAATGCTTTGTAGTCGTCCGCCTTTGCGATGTGCTGTACTCCTAATAACAACAAGATAAACAGCGTAGTAATCTTGACGAATAATACGAAAATCCAAGCAATTCCTATAATAATCTCAATTCGCTCGAAAACCTTTGTTACGTGAATGTCCCTCATGAGAGAGTAGGTTGGATAAGATTCTCGCTGCGTTAGGTAAGCCCCTTCTACACCGATGGATGCAGCAACGAAGAAAAAGAGAACCCCGCCTCCAAATAATAAACCAAGCAAGTAATATCGCCTGATATGTTGCTTTTGATTAACGTACGTTAATAGTCCTGTTATAAGCGTAAGCTCTAAGAACGGAACTCCAAGCGAATTGTATCCTCCTTCAATGACAGGCTTCCATCCTTCGTAAAGAAAGGGTTTGAAGTTATCCACATCGATTTGAGGGATAAGCATAATAATCGAAAAGATAAAGATAAAGTAAAAGACTATACTAAGTGCCTGGTTGGTAGTATTTAAATTCCCCAAACCATGCAACGCGCAGTAAATCGCTAACCCTATCATCGTCACCTGATAGACAGTCGGACTGGTATCGGGCTTAATGACCACCATGAAATCATCCGTGTTTCCAACAACTAATGCACATAAGTGGAAGATGAAGATGAGAATAAGAACATTGATTACTGTGCCGATCCACCTCCCGTAAGCTTGGTCTACGATAGAGAAGATCGATTCATAATTCCGTTTCCTCATTACGACTAATAATAAGAGTTGTAAAAGGAAACCAACACCTATCGCCATGAGCATGGATAGCCATGCATTCTCCATAGACGTTGCCCCTGTAATAATAGGCGCAAGTAAAAGCGAGCTCCCAATAGTAAAGTTAGCTACTAGAAAAAAGAGTTGTCCTGGGCTTAGTGTATGCTTCATAAGACACAACCAAATAACATCATATAGATAGGTTCATAAATGGTTTCGATCCATTGTGTAATGGGGAATAGGTTTTTGCCCATTTCAAAGCCAATAAAGAGGCTGATAGCAAACACCCAAAGAACTCCCGTTACAATACGTATTCTCGTTTTATTTTGGATGATCTTCATACACACTTTTCCTCCTAGTTCCAACACCTGATACATCTATATCAAAATTGGATGTAAAAGTACTCGAAAGATAGATATCCATCCATTGGTTTTCTAGTCCCTTCCATTTATTGGGGTAGTTTTTATACAAGAACTGTCCGAAGCCAAAGGAATCTACTTCATTTTCTTTAGTTTTTTCAAAAGCTTCATTCATATACGAGCTAAGTTGAATAGAGAGTGAGTTTTTCAGCTTGGCCAAATAGTCAGGGTCTTCGATAGCTCCCTTACAAGTAACTTCCCTTACAATTCCTCGCCCTTTCACACTTACTTGAAACCCGATGTCTTCTCCGTTTATAGCTGCCTTTTTCTTAGTACGTAAATCTTTCAATAAGAAACCGACGTTGCCTGACTCTTCTTCTGGGCACGGGGCAGAAATAAAAAGGGTTTCCTTCGCTTCATCTTCTATTAAAGCCCATCCTTTTGACTGTTTTATGGTTAACCAGTCGACGAGTTTGTCATGCTTATAAAGCGGAATGCCGGTTAGGTCAAATGCATTTTGATTCGCATGGATGTTCTCTAAAGCTTTTTTTGATGAAGCATTAGCTTGAGGGGTTGCTTTTTGAATACCCATCGTTACCGGATCACGGTATTCCCCGTATGTCCATCGAATGACGTCTTCCATGAAAATTCCTTCTGTTAGGCCCATCGGACTGGCAGTTTTGTTTACACGGTCCACGATGCTTTGGCTTGGATTAGAGGTGAGAGATGTATAAACAGATAGAATTTCTCCTGCTGTCTCTTCTTTAGCGGTGAATACCATAAACTCATCGCGGATTTCGTTATCCCTCTCTAAATAATCCGTAATAAAGGAGAAACCGATTTCTTTTGCGAACTGTTCTCCTAACACAATAACTTGAATATGGGGAAAGAATAGCTTTCTTGGAATAAGGTTTCTTGCTTTATCTACCGTTTCCGTCATCGTGTCAGCCCTAATAGTATACGTATAGACGGGGCTACCGGAGCCGCCTTCTGGAGAACTTCCTTGTTTCATCGCAGCACCGCCTGGATACACGACTTGAAAATGGGTCTCCACTTCACCATCCTTACCAACGTCAAATCCAATAGCCGTCACAATGGCTTGGATGTTTAATTCCTCAGCACCTGTACAACTAGAGAGGAAGAACAATGAACAAAGCAATCCAAGCGTTTGAATCCATTTCCGAATCATCGGCTCATCCTCCTCTTTAATTTAACAAGCAGCTGGTACCATTGAGATTTGTCGTATCCAATAGGAAAGCGAAAGAAAGCGTCTTTCCACTTTTTCCATTCAAAAGGAGAAATGGGGGATAAGTAAGGCCTGCCTATACTAGTAACACTTGATAAATGAATAACAAGGGCAATTATTAAGACGACCATTCCGAAAAAACCTCCAGCTGCAGCAAATAAAATGAACAGAAAGCGGATTAAACGAGCAGCACCACTAAAGGCATAGTACGGTGAGATGAAGCTCGATATTGCTGTAAGTGAAACGATGATGACCATGGCAGCTGAAATAAATCCTGCTGCTACAGCTGCTTCTCCTATTACGAGTGCCCCAACAATAGAGATTGCCGACCCAATGGGCCGTGGCATTCGAATGCCAGCTTCTCTCAATAATTCAAAGATAATTTCCATAATAAAAACTTCCATAAAAGCAGGGAACGGGACTCCTTCTCGCTGAGCTGCTAAGTTGATTAGAATATTGGTTTCTAACAGTTCAGCATGAAACGTGGTGACAGCAATATAACCAGCTGGTAATGCCAGAGATATACAAAAAGCTAACAATCGAATACCTCTAATAAAGGTGGCGAGATCAAATTTTTCATAGTAATCTTCAGCAATTTGAAAGAATGATGTAAATGTAACAGGGGCGATTAAAACAAAAGGCGTGCCATCAACAACGATTGCAATCTTCCCATCCAGAATTTCTCCAGCTACAATGTCTGGTCGTTCCGTAGCTTTCATGGTGGGAAATGGAGTGTATTTTGGGTCAACAATTAGCTCTTCTAGCATACCGCTCTCTAGTATCTTATCGGTATCGACTTGTTCGATTCGTTTCGTTAATGTGTCCAACACTTGTTGATCAACCAGACCGCGAACATACGTCACGTACACCTTTGTCCGTGTATCCTTGCCAACACAGTGTTGTTGGAATGAGAGTTTAGGCGTGCGCGTTCTCCTTCGAATGAGAGCCATGTTGGTATCTATATCTTCCACAAACCCTTCTCGTGGCCCTCGAACAAGGGTCTGTACTTTTGATTCTTCTACTTTTCGAAAATAGTCAGTTTGTTCAACTGTAATGACAAGTGCCAGATCACAATCTTGAATAAAAAGAATGACATGCCCTGTCAACAATGCTTCTGTAACGCCTTTAAACGTCGTTTCTTCCTTGATTTCTGATGCGCTATTGAGGCCTTTCTTCATAGACTCCAGGTTTTTTTGAGTGTCAATGCCTTCTTTTTCCCATTCCAATAAAGGCTTTAAAATATTCTCTTCTACTTTACTCTCGTCAGCGAGCGTATGTAGGTAGAGCATAGCAAGCGGGACAGGCGACTGATCCAGTACTTTTGTACACAGTTCTGGACTATCATCAAAAATTGAAGTAATATGCTGGAGATTTTTCGTTACATCTTTAAAAAGAGAGCTAGCATTATAGGGTTCAGGCGCATGAACAGTTGAATCATTCGAACGAGATTTCGTTTTCCTTATACGTGGACTCATATAAATCACCTATCGTTAGTATGAATCGAATGTTTGGCTTTATGCGTTTAAAAAAAGAGGGGCGTCACTAACGGGATAAAGGAAACATCATCCTTGACCATTGATACGCATATTGATACCATTACATTTATTCAAAAGAATAGTGGCTGTGAAATTTATGGGTAACACTATAACTGGAGCCAATCCTGGAGAGATCGCTAGTAAAGCGACGCCGAAGGGTTCATGATCTCAGGCAACCGGACAGGAACGAACTTACATACAGAATACGTGTATGGGTACGTTTGTCTGAGGTCGGCGAGAGCTGATCTCTTTTTTTGTTCATAGAAAATATAGGCAGAGGTGGATCATCATGGAAAAACGTAAAGCAGTAGTAAGCGTCATCGGAAAAGACCAAGTTGGAATCATCGCGAACGTGACAAACGTACTCGCAGAATATAAATTGAACGTGCTCGATATCAGCCAAACGATTGTGGAAGAATACTTCACAATGATTATGATTATCGATGTGAAAGAAGCGCATGATCTAGATACAATCAGAAAAGTACTACAAGAAACTGGCGAGAACTTAAGCGTGCAAATTAGTCTGCAGCTAGAAGAAGTTTTCCAGTCTATGCACCGCATTTAAGGAGGGCTCCCCATGAATATTGCATTTAACGAAATAACAGAAACCATCCGCATGGTTCAAATGGAGAACCTCGATATCCGTACGGTTACCATCGGAATCAGCCTTCGTGACTGTGCCGATTCAGATATTGAGAAGTTAAAAGAAAATGTCTACAACAAAATTACGACATACGCAAAAGACTTAACAACTGTTGCTGAGCAAGTTGAAAAAGAGTACGGTGTACCAATCATCAATAAACGTATATCAATCACGCCTGTATCTGAAATTCTTGGCAATGCAACTGTGGCTGAAGCCGTTGAAGTTGCAAAAACGCTAGACCAAGCAGCGAAAGATCTTGGCGTTGATTTTATTGGCGGCTATTCCGCTCTTACTCATAAAGGGGTCACAAAAGGAGATCAAACTCTAATTGATTCTCTTCCTGAAGCCTTAAGTGTGACTGAACGTGTCTGTGGTTCTGTGTCTGTAGCGACTACTCGTACAGGTATCAACATGGATGTTGTGAAACAAATGGGTCACGTGATCAGTGATGCAGCAGAGCGCACAAAGGATCAAAACGGAATTGCCTGTGCGAAGCTTGTGGTGTTCAGTAACCCAGTAGAAGACAATCCGTTCATGGCCGGTGCTTTCCACGGAACAGGTGAGGGCGAAGCGGTCCTAAACGTCGGCGTTAGTGGTCCTGGTGTAGTATTGAGTGCGCTGAAGCGTTACCCAGAAGCGGATCTTGGTGAAGTATCTGAAGTTATTAAAAATACTGTCTTCAAAATTACTCGCGCTGGTGAACTTGTTGGACGCCAGGTAGCCGAACGAATCGGTGTTCCATTCGGCATTCTTGACCTTTCCCTTGCGCCAACGAACGCGCTAAACGACAGTGTCGCTCGCATATTAGAAGAGATCGGCCTTGAACGCGTTGGTACACACGGCACAATTGCGGCGCTTGCTCTTATGAATGACGCTGTGAAAAAAGGTGGCGCCATGGCAAGCTCCTATGTAGGCGGATTAAGCGGTGCATTTATTCCGGTTAGTGAAGATGAAGGTATGATCGAAGGGGTAACAGAAGGATCCCTTTCCCTATCAAAACTTGAAGCGATGACATGCGTCTGTTCCGTAGGTCTTGATATGATCGCCCTAACCGGTGACGCAAGTCCCGCAACCTTATCCGGCATTATCGCCGACGAAGCAGCTATCGGTATGATTAACAAGAAAACAACAGCCGTACGCGTCATTCCGGTTCCAGGAAAAGAAGAAGGCGAAATGATCGAATTCGGCGGACTCCTTGGCCGCGCTCCTGTTATGGGTGTGAATCCATACAGCAGCGAGGGCTTCGTGAACCGAGGCGGTCGCATTCCAGCTCCGTTGCAGGCTTTGATTAACTAAAAATATCGATATGTAGACTGCCCAAACTTGGTTTGGGCAGTTTTTTGTTTGGGGCGAGAGGGAGACGTGCGACGGCTTAAAAGAGAGGATCACGGCGTAAGAAGAGACACCGCGGCTTGAAAGCGAGCACCCACGGCCTAAGCTAGAACAAAGACGGCCCAAAAGATGAAAATGACAGCTCGAGAGGGGGAGCGACGGCGTAAGTAGAGTGCGAACGGCTTAAGTAAAGGCGCTACGACTCGAAAAGCATACCAACGGCTCAAGTACGAAATCATTTAACTAGCCTCAAAGCTCTCTCAACTAAAACCCACAAAAAAACAGGCTGAACGCTCAGCCTGTATACCGGTTATGAATATTATTTTTCTTTTGAGTAGGGAAGTTAAATTCCGTCACCTCAAGCGATAGAGCTAGATAGTGATCTTTAAAACAATCGCTAAAGAACGATTCGGCTACTGCAAATAAAGCTTCACTTGTCTCTTTCAAAATTTCCTCACTGCGACCTGCTCCCACTTTTAATTCAATATGAACGAAAGAATCGTCTTCCGTTCCGTCTGCGACTACGTAGTCTGTTAGCTTCACAGCTCGAGAGCGGATCCCCCCTGTTGGAAAGTGGGGAGATTCCACTAATACCAGGTTCAACTTCTTCAATAGGGAAGGGAAGTCAAAATCGACTAAATTATCGGTGTACTCCACAATGATATGAGGCAATGGGTCATTCCTCCTTTAGGATATTGGAGCGGGCTGTTCTTCAATAATCATATTCGCTAAACGGCCGATCCCCTCAATTTCTGTAACAACTTCATCACCGACGTTTACTTTAGTAGGACCCTTTGGTGTGCCGGTTAGAATCACATCGCCTTCGTTAAGTGTCATGAAGCTACTTAGATATTCAATAAGATACGGAACAGAGAAAATCATATCCTTTGTGCTTCCTTCTTGCTCAAGAGTGCCGTTTACATACGTTCGGAGAGCAAGGTTCATAGGGTCGCCCACATCATCTTTATCCATAATCCAAGGTCCGATTGGCGTACAGTTGTCCCGGTTTTTTACGCGGAAGTTCGGACGGTAGTAATTTTCTAGGTAATCTCGGAAAGCATAATCGTTTGCGATCGTGTAGCCGGCTACATAATCGTATGCCTCTTCTTTTGTGATGTTTTTTCCCTGACGTCCTATGACAACGGCCAGCTCACATTCATAGTGCATATGTGTCACACCAGTTGGGCGAGGCGTCTCACCATAATGGCCGATGAGGGTATTTGGTCCTTTTAAAAAGACCAGGGGTTCCTTGGGTGCGTTGAAAGCGAGTTCTGATGCGTGGTCAGCGAAGTTCAGGCCAAGGGCAAAAATGGTGCCGGCTTCAAGAGGTGGGAGCCAGGTGACTTCTGATTCGTGCACGGTTTGGCCAGACTCTAATAAGAGTTGATCACCCTCAACAATTGCCCCGTATATATTTCCTTTGTAACTTACACGTGCTCTCTTCATCGGTTGCCCTCCTTCACATAGGAACGTTCTGAAACAAAATGGTTGGTAAGTGCGCCGATCTCATCGATTTGGATGCGGACTTCATCACCTGACTGGACGCGTGGTGCGCCTGGTGGCAGGCCAACGAGTAGCGTATCGCCTTTATAGAACGTCATAAAGGAGCTCACGTCCGCTATAAGTTTTCTAATAGGTCGAACTAATTCGGACGTGGAGTGTTCCTGACGCAGGGCGCCGTTGATATAAATACGGATACCGAGTTCATCTGGATTCACCACTTCATCTGCATTTACAATCCAGGGACCTGCTGCGCAGAAACCGTCTTGAGTTTTCTCTTTAATGGCAGGCCTGTGGATGCTCTCGTGAGGAAGAGAAATGTCGTTTACAATTGTGTATCCGCTTACAAAATCAAGGGCGTTTTTTTCATGCACTTTACTAGCTGTGTGGCCAAATACGATCGCAAGGGCAGCTCCAATTTCCACTTCCGTTTCACCGTCTGGAATCGTAATCGCTGTTTCTGGGCCTGTAAATGTATTACGTGGTTTCATATATAAAACGGGTGCTTCTGGTGGCTTTTGGTACGGGGGTTCGTAGAGAGATTGACCAAATTGATCTAAATTCCCTTTGTAGTTCATAGCGGTTCCGTAGACGTTGCCGGATAAAGGGAAGTCTAGTCGCAGCGAACCGTCGCCATCAGAGAGTGTGCCTTTAGCTGGATCAATCTTCATTTCTTTTGCTTGTGGTACACCACTTAATTGGACTGTTGCTTTCTTCATCAGGATTTCCTCCTTCAAGCCGAATTCGAATCACGTCTATCATAAACATAAAGATTCTAAAAATTCAAATCTTTTCTACTGGAGACTTTCAATAGGTTCGAATTGGTCAATAAACTTTCGTGCGGCCACAGATAGGAAGCGTTCCTTCATCCATACAATGGCTGGCTCAGCCTGAATTCTCGCGTCCTGAATCGTGATGACGCGGAGGCCTGGGTCATGTCTGTCTTTTAACGATGCTTGCGGCACAATGGTCGCTCCGACTTGAGCCGAGACAAGGGAGAGGAGCATCGTTACGTCGGGGCATTCGCAAATAACAGTTGGTTCAAATCCGTGTTGGCGGCATTCTTCCAAAATCATTTCAAATTGCCCAACACCACTCAGCCTATGTAGCAATAAAAGAGGGATTTCTTCTAGTTCACGCATAGAGACGCTCGTCCGCCCCGCTGCAAATTCAGTCCAACCATCAGGCACGACAAGGACGTAGGGTTCGGTTGGCAAATGGATCATTGAGAAGTCCTCGCTGTCGACAGGGAGTCGAACGATCGCAAGCTCGATCTCTCTGTTCCGTATGCTTTCGGATAAAGAGGATGTATCACCTTCCTGGAGTTTATAACGAAGAAGGGGGTGCTCATCACGGAAGGATTTTAGTTTGGATGGGAGATAGGGAAAGCATGATTTCACAGATCCAAGTGAAAGTGTGCCACGAATGCCGACGCCCGTTTCCTTCACTTCAGTAACGAGGTCATCCATCTCGTGAAGAATCTTCTCAGCTCGTTGATAGAGCACCTTCCCGGCTTCTGTTAGCTCAAGGGTTCGCCCGTTTCGTTCGACGAGGCTTACTTCAAGTTCTGCTTCTAGTTGTTTGAGCTGCTGACTGAGAGGGGGCTGAGCGATATGAAGACGCTTGGCTGCACGAGTGATTTGACGTTCCTGGGCAATGACATAAAAGTAGCGTAGCTGACGAATATCCATCGGTTCAACTCCTATTCTATATATCTTATTAATATGAAAAGAAGACTTTTTAGATATTTTAAATCTATCGTAGCACATGCTATCGTTAAAATGACAAATATTTCAGAAAAATATAAAATCTTTTCGGGTAAGAAAGGAGTTTTTGTAAATGAATATTCAAGAAGCGAAACAAAGACTACGGGGGTCAATAGCACCGATTGTAACCCCTTTCCAAAAAGACTATTCTATTGATTTTGAAGCCTTCAGAAAGCTGATCCATTGGCATATTGCAAGTGGAACACACGCAATCTCTGTTACGGGAACGACGGGGGAGCCGAGTTCTTTAACCGTTGAAGAGCGGGTTGACGTCATGAAAGAGGCTCATAAAGCCATTAACGGGCGGGTTCCTTTTGTACCAGGGACAGGGTCCACAAATCACCAGGAAACCTTGTACCTGACAAAGAAAGCTGAGGAAATCGGAGCAGATGCGGCGCTCGTGATCGTCCCTTACTACAATAAGCCATCCCAACATGCGCTTTATAAGCACTTTAAAGCAGTGGCGGACTCTGTAGATCTTCCTATTATAATTTACAACATCCCTGGACGCACAGCAACGAACCTTGATGTCAGCACATTAGCAAAACTTAGTCAAGACTGTGAAAACATCATTGGAGTGAAAGAATCGAACAAAGATTTTGAGCACATTAACCGCGTGTTATTGAACTGTGGTCGTGATTTCCTACTTTATTCAGGAATTGAACTTCTTTGCTATCCGATGCTTGCCATTGGTGGGGCCGGTCACATTAGCGCAACCGCAAACGTCGTGCCTGATAAAGTAGCAGAAATTTATGATGCGTGGGTAGAAGGGGACGTGAAGCGAGCGCAGGATCTCCATTATGATCTCATGCCTCTTAATGACGTGCTCTTTAAAGATACGAACCCAGCTCCACTGAAAGCGGCGCTCGGTATGATGGGCAAGATCAATCCCGACCTTCGTCTGCCGATGGATTTACCAACAGGTACCTTGCAAGATGAGATCCGGTCAGTCCTTTCAAATTATGTAGAAATCGCTGATGGAATCGGTTTGAAGTAATTTTTTTTATCATTATAAGAAAGCGTTTACAAAAAGGAGGTCTAAACGTTGAGTAATCAGTTACAAGATAAAACGCAAATGGTGAAAGACATTTTAGAAAGTGTTCGTGATGTGAATTTATATATAAACGGCTCATTTGTTGCCGCATCAAGCGGGAAAAGCTTCGAGAATATCAATCCATTTACGAATGAGACCATTAATCATATTGCAGAAGGAGATAGCGCGGATATCGATGAGGCTGTGTTAGCTGCAAAGACAGCGTTCAAAGGTGAATGGGGTCAGATGAAAGTGAAGGAGCGTCTTGCCTACATTTACAAAATTGCTGACTTAATCGATGAGCATATCCATGAGATTGCCCCACTCGAATCATACGACACAGGCCTTCCCATTAGCCAGACGAAAAAAATGGTCGCGCGTGCGGCACAGAATTTCCGTTTCTACGCTGAAATGGTTTCGTCTCGCTTAGTTGGAGACACATATCCAGTTGATGACGAATTCTTAAACTATACCATTCATAAACCAGTCGGAGTCGCAGGGCTGATCACGCCGTGGAACGCACCATTTATGCTTGAGACTTGGAAGATTGCGCCGGCGCTTGCGACAGGGAATACGGTTATTTTAAAACCTGCTGAATGGTCACCGCTTACAGCGAACCGATTAGCGGAGATTATTGACCAGGCCGGTTTGCCAAAAGGTGTGTTCAATGTTGTGCATGGTTTCGGTGAGACGGCTGGAGCATCACTCGTTGCTCACCCTGATGTGCAGCTTATATCTTTTACAGGCGAAACGACAACGGGATCTGAAATTATGCGAAACGGAGCCGATACGCTGAAGCGCTTTTCGATGGAGCTTGGGGGCAAATCACCGATTATTGTGTTTGATGACGCTGATTTCGACCGAGCGCTCGATGCGTGTACGTGGGGAATTTTCTCCTTTAACGGTGAGCGTTGTACGGCGAACTCTCGTCTGTTCATTCACGAAGGGATTTATGATGCGTTCGTGGCTGCCCTGAAAGAGCGAGTCGACAACATCATTGTTGGCGATCCATTAGATGAAGGAACACAAGTCGGTCCTCTTGCTCACAAGACGCACTACAACAGAGTGAAGAGTTATCTCGATATTGCAAAAGAAGAAGGGTGCGAAGTTTACAGCGGCCAAGTTCCGGAGAGTTTCAGCACCGGTAACTATGTAGCACCGACCCTCCTTTTAGGAGCCGATAATAAAATGCGCATAGCTCAGGAAGAGATCTTTGGTCCTGTGATGACCGTCATTCCGTTTAAGGATGAAGAAGAAGTGGTTGAGAAAGCCAATGACATTCGGTACGGCTTAGCCGGTTATGTTTGGACAAAAGATATTCAACGAGGTCACCGCGTTGCCCAGGCAGTAGACGCCGGAATGCTTTGGGTGAATTCACAAAACGTTCGTGATCTGCGTACGCCATTTGGCGGTTCAAAACATAGCGGCATTGGTCGTGAAGGTGGCTATTATGCGTTTGAATTTTACACAGAACAGCAAGTCATTCACGTGGCGCTTGGGGAACACCACATTCCACAGTTCGGAAAAAAGAAATAAGGGGGAGACACGATGCCAGCTAAAACAGGGGATCAGTATATTGAGAGAATTCGGAAGGCGAAAAACAATGTCTACATCGGAGGGGAGCGGGTCGAGGATCCGACCACGCACCCTTCATTTAAAAACGTCGTCAAATCAATGGCGCACTTGTACGATCTTCAGTACGAAAACCCAGAAAAAATGCTGTACACATCTCCAACTTCAGGGGACAAAGTCGGTATGACGTTCATGCGTCCTGAATCGATTGAGGATCTCATTAAGCGCCGAGAAGCGATTACGGAATGGGCAAAAGCAACAGGGGGCATGATGGGACGCTCGCCTGACTATTTGAACGCTGAAGTCATGGCGATGGGAACCGCAACGGATTTGTTCGCTGAAGCCGATCCGATGTTTGCTGAGAATGCGCGTAACTACTATGAGTACTGCCGTGAGAATGATATTAGCCTGACCCACACGCTTATTCATCCACAGGTAAACAGAGCGAAAGCCCAGCACGAACAGAAGGATGCTAATAACGCTCTTCACCTTGTTGAGAAGAGAAAAGACGGTATTATCGTCGATGGCATTCGCCTCTTGGCAACTCAGGGCGGGATCACGGATGAAATTCTCGTTTTCCCTTCAACGGTGAAGAAGTCTGGTGAACTAGATGATCCGTATTCGTTAGCTTTCGCTGTACCAAATAACACAGAAGGCTTAAAGTTCCTAAGTCGTGAGTCGTTTGATTACGGCAAGAACGAGTGGGACCATCCATTATCCTCAAGGTTTGAAGAGGGAGACGCGATCGTTTCTTTTGAAAACGTTTTCGTTCCTTGGGAGCGTGTATTTGTTTGTGAGAACTCTTCGATCTGTAACCGTACGTTTGCTGAAACGGGTGCAGTGGTGCATATGTCTCATCAGGTCGTTTCGAAGAACGTCGTGAAAACGGAGTTCTTGCTTGGTATTATCCTGCAGGTAATGGACGCAATTGGCATCGATCAGTTCCAGCACGTGAAAGACAAGGGGACAGAAGTAATGCTGACTCTTGAAACGATGAAGTCGCATCTTTATAAAGCTGAACACAACGCCAAGTTAGACAAATGGGGCACGATGACGCCAGACTTTGAAGCGCTAAATGCAGCTCGTAACTGGTATCCGCGTATCTACCCGCGCATCACAGAGATCCTCCGCATTCTTGGGGCATCAGGACTTATGGGCATCCCGAGTGAAGCGGACTTCCAGCATGAGGAGATCGGTCCAATTATTAATCGCGCGATGCAAGGGAAGAACCTTGATGGTTTTGAACGTGTCCAGCTGTTCCGTTTAGCCTGGGATGCAACACTTAGTGCCTTCGGTTCGCGCCAGGCTCACTATGAGTATTACTTTTTTGGGGATCCGATTAAGATGGGCATGACGTACTTTGACCAGTATGACAAAGATCCGTACAAAGACTTTGTGCAGGATTTTCTTAATAAAAGCACTTCGAAAAAGCCAAACGTCACAGGCGTATAAGGAGGGTTCCAAATGACATTTGATATTATTCGTTCAGCTCGTGCTGTCTTACACGTAACTGATTTGGATGCGTCACGTACGTTTTATGAAGCACTCGGCTTTGTGGAGACAGAGTCCGATGATACGCATATTTACTACAGAGGTTTAGAAGAACACAATCATCACAGTCTTCTGTTGAAAAAAGGAGATGAGGCCTCCGTCGAAGCCATCAGCTACAAAATGATGCGTGAGGAAGATCTTGATACTCTTGCTAGTGTATTTGACGGCAAAGGCTACAAAGTAAAGTGGATGGAAGCAGGTTCACAAAAAGCGATTGGGCGTTCCTTCCGAGTTCAGGACGTCTCGGGTATACCCGTAGAGTTCTTCGCCAAAATGGATACGGTAGACCGGATGCTACAGCGCTATGATCAGTACCGCGGAGCTCGAGTACAGAGGATTGATCACTTTAACTGCATGGTGTCTGATGTGCAAAAAGCGTATGACTTTTACACAGAAGAGCTTGGCTTCCGTTGTTCGGAGTACACCTCCTCAGATGACGAAGCGATCTGGGCCGCCTGGCTCCATCGTAAGCCAAGTGTTCACGACGTGGCCTTTATGAACGGAGACGGACCGCGCCTTCACCATATCGGCTTCTGGCTCAGTGACCAGCTTAGTCTCATTCACGCCTGCGACGTCCTCGCCTCAATGGGCTATGTCGATAGCATCGAGCGAGGACCAGGACGACACGGATTGTCGAATGCGTTCTTCTTATACTTGAGAGATCCAGATGGGCACCGGATTGAGCTGTATAACGGTGATTATTTAACAAGTGATCCAGACTTTAAGCCAATCCGCTGGGATATTAATGACCCAATGCGCCAGACCTTCTGGGGACACGAAGCGCCTGATCGCTGGTTCAACGAGGCCTCGCTGGTGCAGAATGTGCACACAGGCAAGACCCTCCCACTCCAGGAGCCTACGCTCAAGAAAAAGAAACCAACCTTCATTATATAGGCGGCTGTGGGGGGAGGTCCGTTGCCACATGAGTGCTTGGGCAGGCTTGGGGACAACTCGCTTTCCTGCGGGGAGCTGGGAAGCCTCCTCGTTCGCTTGCGCTCTCTGTGGGGTCTCCCCTAGGCTCCTTTTCCCGCGGGAGTCTCGCAGTCCCCAAGCCTGCCCTGACGATAAGGTGATGAACGGACCTACGCTCAATGTTTTATAAGCTCCCTTGCTCCAAATTTAGTACGTTTCCGTTACTCCTAATATAGAAAAGATGGTCCGGGAAACTGCGAGACTCCTGCGGGAAGAAGAGGTAGACGAGACCCCGCAGGGCATGATTTTTGCCCGAGGAGGCTCGACATCTCGCCCGCGGAAAGCGAGTGGTTTCCCGGACCATCTTACTCTCCATACAAGTTAACGGAAACGTTTCTCTAACTATTGCAAAACATCCAACGTGATTCCAAGTCTACATTTAAAGGGACTTATATGAAAGACAAACATTAATTGAACAATTATGTGAAGAATTCAAGGGGGAATGGTTCGTGGGTACTTTGAATACGTATACTAAGAAACTTCTATATATAGGCGGTGAGTGGGTGGAGGGGGAGCGTTATGTTCCTCTTTTTTCTCCTTATAATGGAGAGAAATTAGCTGATATCCCACAAGGAACTGTAGAGGACGTGGATCGGGCGATTGGGGCGGCTGAGGAGGCGGCTTATTTGATGCGTGCTCTTTCTTCACATGAGAGAGCGGGGGTTCTTGATCGACTTGCTCGTTTATTTGAGGAACGACAAGATGAAGCGGCAGCGATTATTGCAAATGAAGCTGCGAAGCCGATTAAGGCGGCTCGGGTTGAGGTGAAGCGCACGATACAGACGTATAGGTTTGCGGCGATGGAAGCTCGTAACCGTTACGGAGAGACGTTGCCGATGGATGCGGCGCCTGGTGGTGAGAATCGTGTCGGGTACACAGTGCGGGAGCCTATTGGTGTCATTGGGGCCATTACGCCATTTAATTTCCCAATGAACTTGGTCGCTCATAAAGTAGCGCCTGCGATTGCAGCAGGAAATTCAGTGGTGCTGAAGCCGGCATCCGCCACGCCGCTCTCTGCCTTCTTTTTGGCTGAGCTTTTAGAACAAGCAGGCCTTCCGAAGGGTGCGTGTAACGTCGTAACAGGAAGTGGGCGTGTTGTAGGGGACCGACTTGTAAAGGATTCGAGAGTGAAGATGATTACGTTTACGGGTAGTGCTGAGACGGGAATTGGGATACGTAACCAAGCGGGACTAAAGAAAGTGACGCTTGAGCTTGGTTCAAATGCAGCGCTTATTGTTGATGAAGGGGTGGACCTAGTAGATGTAGCAAAGCGCGCCGTGATGGGGGCGTTTGCCTATCAGGGGCAAGTGTGTATATCGATTCAACGCATTTATGTGCATGATGCTGTCTATCAAGCGTTTTTGCGTGCCTTTGTTGCAGAAACGGAGAAGCTTAAAGGGGGTAACCCGCTCGATTCAGCTACGGACCTCTCCTCTTTAATAACTAAAGAGGATACAGAACGCGCGCTTTCTTGGGTGCAAGAAGCGGTAGACGGTGGGGCTGTGCTTGAAGCAGGTGGAACGGTTGAGGGGACAGTGATGCGCCCGACAGTGTTAACGAATGTGGACCGAGATATGAAGGTGTCTTGTAACGAAGTGTTTGCGCCAGTTGTGGTCATCAATCGCATTCAATCGATTGATGAAGGAATCAAGGCGGTGAATGACTCTCGCTATGGGCTTCAGGCAGGTATTTTTACACCGAATATCCACCACGCCTTCGAAGCAGCGGATCAACTTCATGTAGGTGGTGTACTAATCAATGACATTCCGACATACCGTGTTGACCACATGCCTTATGGGGGTGTGAAAGAAAGTGGTACGGGAAGGGAAGGAATTCGGTACTCCGTTGACGAAATGACAGAGATGAAGCTAATTATAGTTAATAAAAATAAATGAGGTGTTTTGATGGACGATCGCATGTTTAAGACCGCAATGAGTAAATTCGCAACAGGAGTCACTGTTGTCACAACAGAAACGGATGATGAAGTGCGCGGCATGACGGCCAATGCATTTATGTCTGTTTCAATGGATCCGAAACTAATCGCTGTATCTGTGGCGAAGAAAGCTAGAATGCATGAGTACATTAAAGAGTCAGGCCAATTTGTAGTGAATATCCTTTCTAATGAACAAGAAGATATGTCGAACTATTTTGCTGGAATGGTAAAAGAAAAGTGGGAGCTTACCTTTGACCGCTTTGAAGAACAGCCAGCAATCAAAGATTCGCTTGTGAACATCGCTTGTAGCCTTTACGATAGCCACGAAGCAGGAGACCACACCATCTATATCGGTGAAGTGAAGAACTTAAGTATTAAAGACGGGATTCCGCTTGGATATTATCAAGGAAAGTATTGCAAGATTACAGAATAATAATAAACAGACACGTCACTTTGAGTGGCGTGTTTTTTTGATACATAGGAGGGGTTATGGTGCGGCAGATGATTTTCGCTATGTTATGGGTTTTGTTGGTGGGGGGGACGATTTCTGTCGTAATGTCTACCGATGTAGAATGGACTCCTATTATTGTTATTGTAATGGCAGGGTTTGTGTTCGTAACTATTTTTGGGATTCTAATCTTAAATAAGACTACAAGAATTGCGATTATACCGCTATTGCTGGGAGGATTCTGTTTTTGTGTGTTATGTACATTACTCGAAGTGAGGAATTTGTTCCTTGTAAGTCTCGTTTATTATGTCGGGTTAATGATTTACTTTCTTGGTTATGAGGAGTTTCATAGCGAGTAAGGGGGGAGATAATTCATTCCTATGTCCGGTCTTTCTAAAGGATTAATCAGGAATGAGGTGTTTTCCCTTAAAATCTGGACTCAACTCACTATCATACCAACTTGAATGTCTTTTCTACTAAACTCTTTTGTATCTTTTTCAAAACCCTCATACCCTATTAAATCCTTTATGTACTGGACATCCCCCTCAGCAATTCTATAAAATTGTACCTCTTCCCAGTTTTCTCCTCGTCGTTCTCCAACAATCGCCCCGTCATTTGTAAACCAGATCCGAGCCATAATCAAAATAATAGAATGCTCTGGATTTGCTACACTCATATAAAGATCAGGGTGCTCTACATCCACGTCAGCGGTATTGATTTTTTCTTTATCTATGTACATCATCATTAAGTTATCTACGATTGTCTGGTTCTCTGCATTTGTAAACACATGAGGGTAGTCCACGCGGTTCTCTTGCGACTCGTGTTGATAGCCAAAGCGGATCTCCCTGGATACCTCCTTATGAGTAACTGTTCCAACGAAATAACCTCCTAGAAAAAGAACTAAACAAGCAGCTATCCCGCCGATGATTATAAATAATTTCTTCAAAGTACCCCACCTTCCGTTACTAAATCTCTTCCAACGCCCGCCCTTTAATTCCATAAATTACAAGTGGATGTCCTTATTATGAAACAAATCTGTCTATTATTCAAAATAAATCCCTCTAAAAAAAGGAAATGGAGGGGGCGGTAACGTAAATGGTAAACGATGAACATGAATGTGTCGGTAAGGGAGGGGGAGCGGCCAAATCAAGGAGTAAGATTTGATGCATAGTGAGATGATGAGTGTTAGGCGCGTTTCGCGTTAAGGTACACCATTAAAAGGAGGAAACGAAATGAATGGATCACAACTGTTAGCCATGCAAGCACGTAGAAGCCCTGATCAAGAAGCGATTGTGTCAAATGGAAACCGAGTGACATATGAAGAATGGGACGTGAAGGTAAACCTATTGGCGAATGGACTTGCTACCTTAGGCGTTGGCCCCGGGGATAAGGTTGTTCTTCATATGCCAAATACAGAAGAATTTTTGTATAGCTACTTCGCCGTACAGCGACTCGATGCAGTCATCGTCCCGATCAATGCCAAGCTCGCCTATGATGAAATCCTTTATATTGTCGAGCATAGTGATGCCAAAGCATTTCTCACACATGAACTACTTTTCCCTCAAGTTGCGCCGCTTGCTGACTCCAATCTTATTTGTGTCAAAACAGGAGGCGCCGATGACGGATGGCGTTCGATGGACTCACTTATGAAGGATTCTCCTGATACACCTCGAACCTCAACAACAACAGAAGACGATGAAGTCGCACTCCTCTATACATCTGGTACGACCGGTAAACCAAAAGGTGTTTTGTTCACAAACCGCAATATCCAAACCGTTGCTACTATGATGGCGATTGAAATGAAAATGGAGCCCGGTAGTCGCGTGCTGCACATGATGCCACTTAGCCACTCTGCCCCTCTCCACTTATTTATGATGTCAACGACTTACGTCGGAGCTACACACATCCTAGCACCAACCTTCACCCCAGATTTACTCCTTGATCTTGTTTCAAAGGAACACGTCACACACTTCTTCGGCGCACCAGTCGCTTATCTATTAACAGCCAAACATCCTAACGTAAAAGAATACGACTTAAGCTCCATGCAGTATTGGGTATACGGGGGAGCCCCGCTTGGTAGGGAGGAAGTAAAGTTTGTGAAAGAACAGTTTCAAACCGACCGGCTCATGTGCGTATACGGATTAACCGAAGCGGGTCCAAATGGAACGCTTTTATTACCGGAAGAGCATGACCTGAAGGCAGGTAGTATAGGAAATCGTCCAGCCTTAAATAGTGAAATCGATCTTGTGGATGAAAACGGACAGCCCGCCCCACCTGGTGAAGTCGGCGAGATTGTGCTGAGAGGCGAAGGGGTTATGAAAGGCTACTATAAAGATCCTGAGAAGACGCACGAAGTTCTTCGTAATGGTTGGCTCTATACAGGCGACATTGGGAAGCGTGATGAGGACGGGTTCTTCTGGGTCATCGATCGGAAGAAGGATATGATCATCTCCGGAGGGGTGAATATTTTTCCAAAAGAAGTTGAAGAAGTGCTTCAAACACATCCAGCTGTTGCAGAAGTTGCTGTCGTGGGAATGCCTCATCCGGACTGGGGCGAGACAGTGAAAGCTTTTGTGGTGTCACAAAAGGGTGAGACTTCTTCAGAAGAATTGTCTTCTTTTCTGAAAGGGAAGGTTGCAGATTATAAGGTCCCTCGAGTTTATGAATTTTTGGAAGCGCTACCTCGGAATGCGACGGGTAAGCTTTTGAAGCATCAGTTACGCCAATCCGAAGTCGTGAAGGAGGTTTAACATGAACTATTTTCGTGAAGATCCGAATCTATCGTTTATTCTTGATCAGTATTTAGATGATGACTTTGCTGAGTGGGCGAAGCGGGAGTTGGATGAATACGGGGAGCTTTGTGCGACCGAGATCGATGAGCGCGCAGCCCATACCGACCGGGAAGGCCAGCCAAAGTTAATCAAGTACGACAAAATGGGCAATGACATTTCTTGTGTGTGGGTAAACGACGGATATAAGAAGACCATTCAGCAAACGTATGACCGGGGGATCGTTGGATACGTCCATAAACCGATCCCAGAGCTTGGGCGAAAAGGGGATTACATTTATTCGTATGCGCAAGGGTATCTCCTCTCTCACACTGAGCCAGGATTCTACTGTCCGGTTACGTTAACAATGGCGACCGCCTACTTAATCGATCATTATGCCAGCGATGAATTGAAGAAGAAATACTTGCCTCATGTACTCTCGACAGGAGATGTGGAGTTGTATGAAGGGGCAACGTTTTTGACGGAGCGACAGGGTGGATCAGATGTTGGAGCGAATGAAACAACAGCGATTAAGGACGGAGAGGTGTACCGGCTTACTGGTGAGAAGTATTTTGCTAGTAATGCAGGAATGTGCGGTGTGGCTATGGTGCTGGCCAGAAGAGAAGGGGACGGGGATGGATCTAAGGGGCTTAGTTTGTTCCTCGTTCCTTGGAAAGACGGTGAGCAAACGGCTGAAGGGATATCCATTCGTCGTTTAAAAGACAAATTAGGTGTTAGAGCCGTCCCTTCAGCTGAGGTGGAGTTTAAAGGAGTCAAAGCCTATCTCGTCGGTGAAGCGGAGCGTGGCATCTATTACATGATGGAAGCTTTAAATTTATCACGTGTGTGTAACGCCGTTGCTTCAATCGGTATTATGCAAAGAGCTTATCTTGAGGCGAAGCAATATGCGTACGACAGGGTTACGTTTGGAAGTCCATTAAAAGACTTTCCGATGGTTCGGGATACACTTGTCTCATTGAAAGCGAAGCAAGAAGTCGAAATGAGCAGTGTGTTTAAGCTCATTTCTTTATTTGACAACATGGCTAATGAGCCAGAGAAAGCCTCAAAGCGCGGTATTGCTTTCGAGCGCCTGCTGATTGCCATCTTGAAAAAAGAAGCCGCCGAACAAGCTATTCACTTCTGTCACGAGAGCATCGAAATGCATGGGGGGAATGGTTATATCGAAGACTTCGTCATGCCTCGCCTTTTAAGGGATGCCCAAGTGCTCACCGTTTGGGAAGGAACAGCGAATATTCTAGGGCTTGAGGTACTGAAGCTAATGAATAAATTTCAAATTCACAACCTTTTCATAGAAGAGATGAAGACTTCCTTAGACGCCTTTCCTGCTACCCTTCAGGCTGAGAGATCACTTGTTTATGAGAAAGTGGAAGAGCTAGATCAAGAGATTAGCCAGCTCACTTCTTACAGTGAAGAGGAGCAAACGTTTTATGCAAAGCACCTGGCAGAGAAAATGGCTGCGATTTTCGAGAGTGTGGTAGCTCTTGAAGATGCGGTCAAAGGAGGAGCGCGTAAGACAGCCGTAGCTGAAGTCTTCTTACAGAAAACATGGAAAAAGAACGAGTTGGACGCAAATAGAAAGTCCTTAGTTTATTACGATTTGATTGTAGAAGGGAAGGAATCAAAGGTTGGGGTGAACTAGTGGGATGGAGGGACAGGTACCTTGTCCCGATTTTTGAAATCGGAAATGAGAGTACATTTATTCTTTTGGACAGGCAAGGAATAACAAAACGGACAAGATGCGTAAGCATGTTGTCCGTTTTTATATGGGGTGCATGACCTATACTAAAACTAACCCCCTTATTTCGAAACTCGAAGGGACGATGAACTTGTCCCTTTGTCCCGGAATTTAAAGAGGAATTTAGAGGTATGTGATTTATAGAGTGGTGAAGTATGATATTATTTTATATAGTGAAATAAAATGAGAGAATACGTATGCTTCTTGCAGAAGGTCTTCTGACTTATGAATGATGCTTAGAATTCAATATGATTGTGAACAAAGAAAAAGTATGTTCATAATATAAACTAGACGAATGAAACAAAAGGATTGAATAGATATGACAAAATTGAAATGGTACGATGAGCTTTCAAAATTAATTAATAAAGATCATGTGAAAAAAGATGAACCTTTAAAAACCTACACATTCACCAATACTGGTGGGGAAGCGGACATTTTGGTTTCACCGGAGAGCAACAACGAAGCAGGAGAAGTGCTCTCGTATTGCTATGAAAATGAAGTGCCTGTTACGTTCCTTGGGAATGGGTCTAATATGATTATTAAAGATGGTGGCATTAGAGGTGTCGTTCTTTTCTTAGGGAAGATGAAGGATATTAGTCATAATGGAAACAAAATAACAGCTCAAGCTGGTGCTAAAATTATTGATGTTTCTAGATATGCATTAGACCAAAAGCTTACTGGACTAGAATTTGCATGCGGAATCCCTGGTACAACGGGTGGAGCCCTATATATGAATGCAGGTGCATACGGTGGAGAGGTTTCAGATGTGCTTGAAAGCGCGGTCGTCGTGACCGACAAAGGAGAACTTCAAGCCGTAACAGCTGATGACCTTGGTTTGGGTTATCGAACAAGTAACATCCCTGATCGCAACTTACTTGTATTAGAAGCTACGTTCGCATTACAAGCAGGTGAGTATGACGTCATTAAGGAAAAGATGGATGATTTAACGTTTAAGCGTGAATCTAAACAACCTTTAGAATTCCCATCCTGCGGAAGCGTGTTCAAAAGACCTCCAGGCTATTTCGCTGGAAAATTAATTCAAGACAGCGATTTACAAGGCGTCCAAATCGGCGGCGTTATGGTCTCAACAAAGCACGCAGGATTTATGGTCAATGTGGGCGGAGGAACGGCAACCGATTACGTGAACTTAATTAGGCACGTGCAGGAAACCGTAAAAGAGAAGTTCGGTGTAGACCTTGAAACAGAAGTTAGAATTATTGGAGAAGACTAAAAGGTAAAGAGCCCTGTGCTCTTTACCTTTTTTAAGTTACCTCAATCTTTCATCGATCCAGCCTCCCGAGACGTCATATCCCCGATTCCAGCGTCTAAATCCTTTTGAATGTCTTGTTTTACTTTCTGAGGATCTGTACCGGCATAGCCTTTTTTCATTGGGGATCTTGAATTTTCTTTAGATGGTTTGTTTGGTTTCATACCATCCCTCCTTCTTACGTGCATCACCTTTATTGTTGGTTGAAAGCTGAATCCTATACTGTAAGGAATGCCTAAATCGGACTAGTCTATATTTCGCACTATCGTCGATCTAAAGGTATAACACACGGAAAGAGTCGTAATCACCAATCCACAAAGCCCCATAACTGTAGGGATGGAGAGATGTACAAGCAAAGAGAGAGAGACGAATCCGTATGATAACGGAACGAGTCCATTTGATGAGGCGTTCACGATACTCATGACACGACCAATCTTATCTGACCGACTTTGTTCTTGGATGATTGAGATAAGAGAGACATTAATAACGGATGATAATAAGCCCATCACCCCTAATAAGCCCATCCCTTGCCATAGGTGATGAATCATACCAAGTAGGGACAAACAAATGCCCAGGACGGTCATTAAGCATAAAATCATAATCCCTCTTTTTCGCCTCAGGTTCATTACCCCTATGAGAAGGGCTCCCGTTAGCATTCCCCCTTGATAAGCACTTTGCATGAAGCTTAATTGCAAAGGTTCTCCATCTAGGGCATGATCGACGATGAGGGGAATCCCTATAAGGAGAGGGCCAAAGAAGAAAAAATTAATAAAGATGATAATCATCAGCATGTTCTTTAAAAAGGGAAGATTCCATACGTAACGGAACCCATCTTTTAATTCTGTCTTGGTTGAGGGTGTTGATTTCTCGATTTGTGCCTCTTCTTTAATGAAGAAGGAGAAGAGGGAGGTGAGGAAAAGAAGAGCAGCGATTGTTGCAAATAATATAGAAAATGAGCTGATTGTTAACACAAAACCACCTAAGATTGGACCTGTGAACATGGCGAATTGATTGGAGCTTTGGATAAAAGAGTTCGCTTGCGTTAGCTTCTCCTTTGATATAAGTGTAGGTACAAGTGATGAGTTGGCAGGGGAGAAGAAGGCGTCGACAACTCCAAAGCATAATGCAAAAGCAATAAGAGGTGCAATTGCCAGCAGACTTAATTGAAAGAAGATCATCATGCCGATCATTAATACCCCTCTTACTAAACTAGATATCACCATGATGCGAGATCTTCTGAACCGGTCGGCAAGTACACCTCCAATCGTCATAAGGAAAATCCGGGGGATCATAGTGACCATTAAGACGACCCCTAGAAGAGCCTCTTGATCAAGGACACGAACGATATACCACTGTTCAGCAAATAGATAGGTAGATAAAGCAAGGAAAGATGTTGTACTTGAGAACCACAAATAGAGAAACTTTTGATTCTTCCATAAGCGTCCTGATATCGAACTGTTTGAGGTAGCTAAAGCGTCATTCATATTTCGCATCCTTTCCTTTCGTTTATTCCTTTTTGAACAGAGGCTCATCTATACGTAAAGCTGTGGTCATTATGTAGTAATCATGTTGATCTCCTTCTGAATTGTCCTCTTCTAACTCTTGTAGTAGGGAGCGGTATTTCTCGGTGAAGTTTAAGAAAGCTTGTTTACTAACGGATACTTCCTTCTGAAGTGAAAGGCGATCCCACTCTTCTACTTCTTTTGATTCAAGCCGAAAGGATTCTTCTGGAGCGGTTAGCACTCTTGTTTTGGCGCGGTCTAATACTTCTAAATACGATTGCCTTGTAGCTTCTTGAGATTCTGAATAAGTAAGCAAGTGATCAGCAGGAATAAACCCTTTCGCGATCGCTTGATAATACTTCAGGATATTTCCCCCGCGTTCTTCTTTCTTCACTAGCCGAATGATGTTGTGCTTCTCGAGTTCACGTAGGTGATAAAGGATTTTAGCTCTTGAGAGATTCAGTTCCTGTGACAACATGTGTCCTGTATGTGGCTGCTCGACTAAATACATCAGCATTTTCGTCCGCAATGGATCACTAATAGCCTTTAATTGTTCATACGTTTCGATGATTTCTATTGTCTTTTGGTACATGGGTAACCTCCTTTAACCGGTTAAGTTTTGTTAACTGGATTATAAAGGAACTTGTAAAAAAAGTAAAATGAAAATTTACGTAAAGACAGGAGGAACCGTTAAGAGATTAGGGAAGGATTTATATACTAATAGACCAATTCTAAAGAAACTCATGTATGAAATAATTTCCACTTTCAGTTTCATGCCCTCAACCTTTATGATAAACTAGTGAAAATTCACCAAAAGGGAGAGGGCCTAATGAAACCACATCTAAAACTAGTAGAACCATCAATCGAATTGCAATCAGCCTATCAATCTTACTACAACGAATGGGTAGAAAGCGGAGAGAACATGATCCCATTCGTTCTTCAAAAGGACCCAACAGACTTTGAAGCGATGCTTCTGTATTTACAAAATAACTCTAAAGGCATTGGGCAGCCTGAGGGATGGCTCCCTGACTCCACTTTTTGGCTGACGAATGAGGACGACCGAATACTAGGGATCGTAAATATTCGGCACGGGTTAACAGAATTTCTGAAAAAGAGCGGTGGTCACATAGGTTACGGAATTCGCCCATCTGAACGGCGTAAAGGATATGCGACAGCTATACTACAACTCGCGCTTGAGAAAGCGAAAGAGCTTGGTATACAAGAAGCATTGGTTGTATGTGATGCAGAAAACGAAGGATCGATGAAAACGATCTTGAATAATGGGGGCGTACAAGATGCGGATCATATTGAAGAGAATGGAAATGTTGTGAAGCGGTTTTGGATTGGGGTATAAAAGAATGTTATAAAGGAGCCTACATATGAACTTTCGAGAGTTTGGATTGATTCTGTTTACGGAGAGGTATGAAGATTGTATTTCCTTTTATAAAGACCTTCTTCGGTTACCTGTAAGGAATGTAAAAAGTACGCTTGTTTCTTTTAATCTCCCGCACGGCTATTTAATGGTCGAGCAAGGCGGGGTTGGTAGTGATGAAGAAAAGGTAAGGCATCAAAATCCAACCGTGATCCGATTTGATGTGCAAGACTTAGACGAGGAAGTTCATCAGCTAGAGAGTCGTGGAGCCATCTTTAAAGAGAAAAGGCTAGAATTTGAATGGGGAACGATTGCTGTTTTAACAGATCCTGATGGGAATCGGATCGAGCTTGGAGAGTTGAATGATTCTAGTGCTTCTATTCGACCATAGCCTTTATAGGGTAATAGAATAGGGATATGGTAGAAGTTCTCCCTTTCCCATGTAAATCGATTGAAACGATCGTTTACTTCTTTCAAGTGCGTTGGAAAGTAAAAGGTGATGTATTAGAAGTGAAACACCTTTTCTCACGAGTGACCATTCCTCTAAATGATATTATAAAGGTGGAAGAGTCGGAATACTTTGCCGGTCCAGGGGATACCACTGTAATTGGTATACCAGGTCGGATTAATGACCGGATCGTGCTCACCACCACATTGAAAAGTACCTGCTGGCTCTTAATGGGTATGGACAGTTTGTCAGAGATCTAGAGCAGGCGAGTTCTGATATACAATTTAATGTTTACTAAACAAAGGGACATGAGCAAACGAGGCTCATGTCCTTTTATATTAGGAATTAGGAAATTTCACTATTTTTTTGGCCTAGATCATTTATTAGCAGTTGTAATAACAGCAAGCGCCAACAATGATCAACAGGATGAACAACACAACAATTAATACAAACGTGTTGTCGTTACGGCAAGGCATCATGCCGTAAGAAGGTCCCATATAAGCAGGAGCCACATTTGAAGGAGCATTTACATTTGCAGGTGCGTTAACATTACCATACATATTCATTCTTCCTTTCAGACTAGTTATTTGTCACTACAGTATACGCACCTATTCCAATTTCGAGCCCGTCAACCCAAAAAATGGGTACCTGTCACGGTAGGGAGTTATGAGTTCCAGCTTTTTCTGGAGAGGTAGTATAGGTGTTGGATAAGCGAGATGGAGATTTTGTTATGGTGGATCGATAACAGTGGAGCAGTAGGTGATAGGGTTCTATACGTATTCGAATAAGGCATGAAACGATTGACAAGTAATCTGGTAACAGAGCTTGTTAGATAAGCAGATCGATTACTTCCTTCATATCTCTTACTATTTAGAAATTCAATCATCTCATCAGATGTTACGATGTTAATACCGTGTCCAAAAAATTTTCCGTCCCCCATAGCAACGGCATTTTCCCCTCTATAATTTGCGTTTCCACGGTCATAATCAGGATTATTAAAATAAACGACATCACCAGGTAAGAAATCATTCGCATAATACGTGTAAATTCCAAGATCCGGATCTGTATTCCAGCTGTATAGGTAAAGGTTAGGAAATAGGTCATTAAATAAAGATGGACCAATGCTTTTCAAAACAGCATGATAGAAAACGATGACACAAGCAGTTGCACATTCATAGGCATATAGAGAACTGTTGTTGAAAATATCTTGAATGCCTTCAGAAGGAAGGACAGTTGGCTTAATTAAGAAGCCGCCAGCTGGCGTCAAATACCAGTAATCAGGGTTACAAGTAGCCGAGCGAAACCCTCGAAATATCGCTTCTCCTTCACTCATTTCCGCTGCACTTTCTATCGTGTTTTTCCGAACCTTTAGATCAAATAACAATTCATTCATGGAAGAATAAGAGTATAACTCGCTCGAATTCTGCATTCCTTTTATAATTTCATCCTCCAAGGGACCTATGTTTACTAATAGGTTAGATGGATATGAACTTCCTGATACTTGTAGCAAGAAGATTCCCCATTTCGCGCATGTATTTTTATTAATACTATTCGTTAGGTGAGGGAAAGATGTTTTTTCCATGCATTTCAATAAAGACAGGAAAAGATCGTTTTAGTTCAAGATTAGCTGTGTGCAGGTTTACAAATCGATAAAGTTGTTTTATTTTACCTTTAAGTAGGAACTTTTTCCATTTGGATTCGTATATATGGTAAAGGAAATAGAACGAACTTATTATTGGAGTGTTTTTATAGTGATGGACATTGAGGGAGATTTTAAAAAGGTAAAACAATTACATAAGAAACTATTCATTCAAGTTAATCTTGTCTTTCTATTAGTTGCTGTTTTTTTCGTATCTTATATCGTGGGAAAAGATTATTCCTTTTATGTGCTTTTACTTCTATTCAGTGTAATGTTTTGGAGTATAGCAGCGAATTTGATGTACTCTTTAAAGACAGGAAAAACACTTGGACCTAAATTTTTGGTATACATACAAGCTTACGAGAAACAAAGAAAGGGTCTAGAGCAATGGAAGCAGGAGAAAATGACTGAATTTCTAGTTATAACATTCGTGAGTATTGTTTTTACTGTGGGTCTGTTTTTAGTAATGGGTAATGCTATGAGAATTGATTCTGCCACCGATTTGTTACCTTTTTTGGGTGGCTGGTTGGGTGCTAATATAGGTCAAATTATAAGAATATATCGATTATGACAAAGAGATTGCTCTGTAATTACTGGGATTTTTTCTAATAGGAGAAAGGATGTGATTGGGATCGAATGGGATCTAGATAAAGTGAAGCGAATGAAAAAGAAGCTATTACTTCAATCTAATTTAGTTATGTTTCTTGTCTTTCTGATGTTTGTCTTTTTGTTTCTTTATTCAAGTGAAGCAGGATCAGCTTTTGTTCTGTTGCTTTGTTTTTGTCTGCTTTTATGGGGGATCGCGGCCAATTCCCTTTATGCTTTTATGACAGGAAGGCCACTAGGAACAAAAACAGCTCGCTACGTCTTAGCTTTTGACAAAGATCAAAAAGGGGAAAGAAAGTGGATGCGCCAAAAGGGGATTGAAGCAATCGTCGTAACGATCATGAGTATAGGGGTTACGTTGTGTTTATTTCTGTTGGACTTCGACTCTTTAACAAACAACTCTCTCTTCTCACTTCTTCCTTTTTTAGGACCTTGGATTGGATTTAATATCGGCGAGATCTATAGGATTAAGAATTTATAGGGAGTTATGAAACGGGGGAGAAAATGGAGAAAACAGAATGGGATCTAGATAAAGTAAAGCGGTTAAAAGGGAGATTAAACATCCAGCTTAATCTTGTGTATTTGTCCGGGCTTCTTCTATTTATCTTGTATGCTTTGAATTATCCCAACGGTTCTTTCGTTCTTGCTATCGGCTTATGGCTGATGTTTTGTAGTGTTGCAGCCATTTCATGGTATAAACTAAAGACAGGGAAAGCTTTTGGAAATGAAACAGCAAGGTACCTTGACGCTTTTGAACAAGATCGTTTAGGTAAGCATAAGTGGAGGGAGAAGAGAAAATTAGAAGCCATCATATTCACTGTTATTAGCCTGATTTTTGTATTATGCTTGTTCATAATAAATTGGAGTGCATTCGAAATCAACTCATACCATGACATCTTTCCTTTAGCTGGAGCTTGGGTAGGGGTGACAATCGGTCAGTTCATTAATAGTAGATTTATAGAAGGTGACTAAGGGGCAGGTTCACTAAGGTGAAGGGAAATTCATATATAATGGTAACGTACCAAGAAAAAGTAGCGGAAAAAACCAAAAGCAGCCTATCTCTAGGCTGCTTTTTTACATGTAACCCCTTTACGGTAACTGAGGGTTACTATTTTTTGCTTCTTGTAATTTTGGTTTACGATATCCGCCAGCAATGTCGGCTTTCTTAAATTCTTTAGAATAGATGACTTCTTTTGCTGCTGATGTATCGTTTTCTCCTCCGACAGGCTGGTATTGTGATCTCTTATACATGGATCTCATCCTTTCTGTTGGAATTCGTTGTACAGTTATAGGTTTCCCAGTGTGAATGAGTGTAAAACATAAGATTTAATTTTTAGAATAGAGAGGGGAATATTTTCGTTTTACCATGGAAGAAGTAGCAACAGAACGATAAAAATAATAGGGAATACAATGTTTGAAATGATAAGGGTTTGTTTTGGTTTCTTATAAAGGTTCCGAATATATAACGGAATCCCAAATGTAAGCACATCAAATGTTGCCAGACCGAGGTTCTTTTTATTCTTGTGCATTCGATCCGCCCCCTTTATATCAACTTGCAAGACACATTCAATCTCTAGACATGAGTTTATGTACAATGCACCATATTATGTAAGATTAAAAATTCCATATGGAGGTTAGGTATGAAAGTTTCTCTAAGCGTAATAAGTCTATTTATTATTATGTTCATATCAGCGTACAATGTCTTTACAAGAAGTCTTCCTGGTACACAAGTATCAGCTTTCATGGTTATGATTTTTACTCTAACAGGGTTACTCTCTCTTTATATAGGCTATAAGAGGAAGAGGAAAGATCAATAACCTTCCCGAGTACGTCTTTATGCCTATTAATAGAAAAAGATAAGGCTTACATAGTTATCTCATAATAACGTTTAACAACAGGCCTAACCACAATCCTTATAATCAGTAAAGAAAAGATAAGCGTCTGAGCGGCTGTTGTTAATTGTAAGTAAACAGATAAGAGTGCAGCAATTACAATAAAAGCATCCATAATGAAGTTCACAGCCTCGCCTGACTTTGCATTGATGAGTACATTTCGTTCATCGTTTTTCTCAATTTCACTACGTTTCTCCCCACTCGCGGTCGTAGTGTCTCGTTTATTCCTCACGTATACTTCTATCGAAATTCCAGCTAAAGCAATTCCTAATCCTGCAACTCCAAAAGGCAGATCCTTAACTACGCCAAAAATAAATGTTGATAAACCAACTGTAGCTAACGCAATCATAATAATTACATTTCGTACATTACTATTCATTGTCATCATCCTCTTCAAAAGTAAATAAATCCTCAATGGATACATGAAAGATCTTCGCAATCTTATAAGCTAGGAGAACAGAAGGATTGTATCGCCCCTTTTCTAATGAAATGATTGTCCTTGAAGAAACAGAAACTAAATCAGCTAGTTCTTGTTGAGTTATGTTGGCTTCTTTCCTAAGGCTTCTAATATGGTTTTTCAAACAGTATCACCCTACACAATATGAAGTATATTTCGCATGAAGTTTGTTTCATGTGAAGTTAACTTCATAATATAGTAGTTGGTATTTTTAGTCAATCCTTAATTTTTAAAAGGGTCCACGGTGCTTTAATGTTGTTTAAGGAATTACCATTGACTTGAAACGGAACGGATGTCAAATCGTAAAGTGATAAGAAGAGAAGATAATGGCTTTTAGGAACAATCATTAGTTATATAGATAATCCAATTATCTCCCCATGTTATACTAGCAGTACGTAAGCAAATCAAAGCAACGGCGCTCGTGACCTTTAGGTAGATTCATCACCCCTCATAAAATTCTCCTTTTGCTTACAGGTTGTACGTTCTTTAAATCCAATTTAACCAGGAAGGAAAGATCGATGATGACGAAACATAAAATCTATACAATGAGCTTCGCAAGTGTTTATCCTCACTATGTTAAGAAAGCAGAGAAAAAGGGACGCACGAAATCAGAAGTCGATGAAATCATCCGTTGGCTAACTGGATACGATCAGGAAAAATTAGAAGCACAGCTGGAAAAACAAACAGATTTTGAAACGTTCTTTGAGGAAGCACCTGAGCTCAATCCTTCCCGCGCTATGATTAAAGGTGTAGTCTGTGGTGTGCGTGTGGAAGAGATTGAAGATCCAACGATGCAGGAAATTCGCTATTTGGATAAGCTGGTTGATGAGTTAGCGAAGGGGAAGGCGATGGAGAAGATTTTGCGTAATTAGAGTCCGAGTGGTTGGAACATTACCCTAAGAAGAATAGCTTGAGACAATAGTTTTCTTATCGCATTGCAAGATATAAGAAAACATCTCTTCAAGCTGCCAAAATATAAAGTTATAGATTAAATAAAAAGAAGCACAAGAGTAGTCTTGTGCTTCTTCATGCATCTTAATAGTTCCACGGATCATCTGGGCAATCAGTATGGTGCGGTTCACAAGCAGGATAGGCTTCTGCATTAGTTGGAATAGAGAACGACCCAGCTAATAAACCTAAAGCAAAAGCTGACACAATACCAATTTTCTTAGCTTTTTCCATTATGTATAACCTCCATTTCTTTTTTGACTTGTTCCTAGTGTAACTTGAATATTCAGGAAAATAAATTGTGAAAAAACGTTTTCTCCTATTGGTTTAACCGCCGATTTGTTAATTTGTTTTCTCAAGTTTTTAAATTGTTTACAATGGGGCGAAGAGATAAGGATGGGTGTTGGAGGTCTAAAGAGCTAGTGTTATGTAATTTGCGAAAATAAATTTTAGTAGAGTTAGTTAACTCTTATTTTTCGTTCTTGTTTTCGTAAAAATTCCTTTTAAATTATTATAGTAAAGGAACGATCTTGAGATATAGGAATTCGAACGCTTCTTTGTGATAATAGGTGTAGAAGGTGGATTGCATCAGATGAAGCATGGTAACGATAATGACGGTCCTATATAAAACAAAACGTGCATTCACATCGTTAAAGAGAGATCAAATCATAGCGATTTGATCTCTTTTTAGTCCTGAAGAAAATCTTTCTGGTGTACCTGTTCCCCTACTTAGATCACTACTCTATATGTGTAAACATAGCCGAAAGCAACCAAACTTCCCAAAGTGACAATCAACCACGCCGGTGATAAATACATCAACGTAAAACCTATCGTTATAAATATTGTGAAAGGCGCACATATGAAAAGGATACTTTTCTTTGAGGATAAAACCAGATCCTCCTCTAAAGAGTCTATTGCAGCTTTAATCTTGTTTTGAAATAATTGTTAGGAATCGTTGAAGATTTAGTTGGAAAAAACACGTGTATGATGATGAAGGGCGACGTCTATGGAGGGATTGTTTGAGTAAAAATAAGAAACCTATGGTGTATCTTGCTCTTGTAAGTTTTTTCATTATAGGTGTTGTGATGTTAGGTGATCGACTTTCTTCATATAATGAATTATTACATAGAAGCTATATGGATGAAGTAGAAAATACCTTTGAGTCTATTGAACGATATACGGAGCTTTTATCTGAAGCGGCAAAAGGAAGGAAGTCGAAAGAAGATTTAATCGTCGCAAGTTGGAGATTGCAAAGAGTTGAGAGTGATCTATTAGATCAGTACGATCATCTTTTGATGTCAGGGTTATATGAAGATAAATATAATCTTGGACTTGATCATGTATCTAATAAATTAGATGCCATCTCTAAATCGTTAAAAGATGCCTCATCCTATTCTCCGGATGATCTTCCATTTGACCTTAGCAAGGAATTAAAAAGTCAGAGTGCTTATCTGTCTACAATTATGTCAAAGCTCGACTACAAAGACTTGACCATTAATGAAATTAAGAAACTATTTCAAGAAGTTGAAAATGAAATGTCAGAGCCAGCGGATTGGCAATATAACGAAAATCGATAATGCGGGGCAAGGGTGCGGGGCAAGGGGACAGGTACCTTGTCCCCAGTGCGCTTAAATAGACGCTCCATAGACAAGTGTGACAACATGGATGGTCGAAGTCATGAACGGTACACTAAACAAAAAGGTGCTTCTCCTTATAGATGAAAGGAATAGCAACTTAAAGGACCGTGTTGATGGTGCTTGAAAGATATTAACAAAGGGGAGCCTATGTTGAAAAAATGGAAGATTGTATTATTAGGAGTGTTTTTAATCCTAATTACGCTATTAAGTTTATTGCTTTATATATATGAAATTTATTTTCCTCCTTATTCGTATACGTATTCTGAAACGACAGGGAGTTTGACTGTAGAGCATATTTTTAACGAAGAAGAAAAGTTTGTATTAAATAAGCAAGAGAACAGCACACTTAGTTCGAAAGTTATATTGGAGATGGTCATGGGGCGTAATTTTATGGGATTATTGTTTTTGATTAGCATTCTCTTACTTCAAACTCCCCTCCTTCTTTATTCAACCTTACGAAATAGTCGGTATTTCAAAACGGCTATGTATATTTATGGTGGAGTGTTCATAATATTTTTAGGCGCAATGACCATTGAATTTATTGAGAATTATCAGTCCTTTTCTCTTCTTCTCGAGGAGCTTCAAAACATGGAAGTGGATTAGGTGATATTCTAACGTTAGATCATAACCCTTCTGGTGTTTGTTGGATTGATAGAATCACCTGTGTGCTCTCATAGGAATGTCCGCCCCCTCACTTTCATAGACTTAGAGAAGAGGAGGGGGGTGGTCTGAATGCTTGAGTGGAGTGTGGCAATTGGAGCCATTGCGTTTGTTGTTCTCGTCGTTTATTTGGTTTTGACATTACGAAAGGTGATGGCAACACTGTCTGAAACAGAGGAGACGCTGTCTGACGTCCGTAAATCCGTAAACGGGATTACAGAGGAGGCAGAAGAACTGCTAAATGAAGCCAATCAAATCTCGGTGGATGTAAAAGGAAAAATGGAAGCCGTTGATCCTTTAATCGAATCCGCTCACGATGTGGGGGATATGATTCACGAGGTTACAAGCTCAATGAAAAGGACTGCTTTGGACAAGAACGATAGGAAAACCGTGCGGACACAGGAAAGTCAGCCGGTGCAGATTAAATTGAAGTGATGGGGAAGAGGCTGGGGAACCGGTCTCTTTTTTTATGGGCTAGTAATCCATTTCATAGTAGCTTTATTTAGATTGCCCTACACTGTTAGGAAGAGTGTAGGGCTTAATTTTGTTTAGTTCCAAAACGTAAAACTCCTTAGATTGCATGGGCATATTACTCTGTTCTTTTAGTTGCCAACACTATCCTACATTGCCTTCTTAAATCTAAAAATGAAAGTAGAATTTACTACCATAACGATAGAGAGGAGGATGAGTATGCCTTGCTGGAATGATGTTTTAGAAAGATTCAATAAAATATCAATCATTAGAAGAACTGCCCCTCCTAACAGAATAAGACCAAATGTAGATTGGCTAACCTTTCCTAAGATGATTTGACCTCTTTCATCTTTCCCTTCGGAGTTCATGAAAGTAGCCCAGTGCAAACAACTTAAAATCAATGGGATAAACAGAATGTAAGTAATAATGGTTAACATGTTATTCCTCCTCGTATGTAAATATATCTTCAATACTCTTGTTAAATGTACGAGCAATTTTATATGCGAGAATTAAAGAGGGATTGTATTTATTTGCTTCTAAGGATGCTATTGTCTGTCTGCTAACCCCAACTAATATTGCTAATTCACTTTGAGACCAACGTTTTTCTGCTCGTAACAAATATATAGAGTTTGATAAGTGGCCTGAATTTTTCATTTTTATCCTCCTCAACTATAATGTAACATATTTTTGACAAAGAACAACTAATTTTTAACAATTTGACAAAAATATATTACATGGAGAAGTTACAGGTACCTTATCCCTCTTTCTCTCCCTTAAAATGGGTAGGCTAAATTATTGCATTCAAGAAGGACGACTTGGAGTACGATTCTTGATTAAAGGAACAATCTTTCTGTTAGGGTAGGGGAACTGTAGTAGTTAAGAAATCACACAAATAAACGCAGAGTAGATTCCTCTGCGTTAACTAAATTTAGCGATTTGGTTATTGAACGGTAGCTACTGTGTGTTCGAATCTTTCTTTAACGCATTAACGATAAAACATGTACACACGGTTATGACGCTAGCAAGGTAAATAACAGAAAATGCAATAGCTGCATAGTAAGATAACTCTATTTTACCATCTTTGTAACTAGCGAAGGTCCCAAGTACTAGATAACCAATGACAAAAACTAAGGCACCCATCAAAATATTCTTCATAAAAAAACTCCTCATTACTAGTAAAAATCTATAATATCACTTTATAATAGTTAGTAACATATTCTTAGGAACTCCGAATATGTTGAACACTTCGAATTCTTTTCCGGAAAAGAAGTTGTTTCAAAAAAATTAAGTATAAGTTATGACGCATATATGAATGTTTACCAAAATTGAATCCCCCATAAAAGACTGATACTATAAAAGCAAACAAAACCAAGCACTAAAAAGAATGAGGGAAGAAAATGCCAAGAGAGTCAAAGCGGGATAAGATATTAGAAGCGGCTGCGCTGATTGTGAAGGAGCAGGGTAGTGATGCTTTGACGTTGGATGCCGCAGCGAAGAAAGCGGAAGTGAGTAAGGGCGGATTGCTTTATCACTTTTCGACGAAAGAGGCCCTTGTAAAGGGGCTTGTTCAACATATGAATGACCTTTATCGTGAGAACGTCGAGGGGCTTGTTGAGAATGATCCAGAAGAAGCGGGTAAATGGGCGCGTGCATTTATCGAGGTAATGCACGATAAGAGTGAAGAGAACCGTACCATTAGTGCTGGCATGCTAGCCGCACAGGGAATTAACCCTGAGCTCATGAAGCCACTTCAAGATACATACGAAAACTGGCAAGAGCACATGGAGCATGACGGATTGGATGAGGTTGATGCGACGATCACCCGACTTGCCATCGATGGCCTGTGGCTCTCTGAAATCTTTGGATTAGCCCCACTAGACCCTGAGCTTCGCGGAAGAGTCCTCGAGCGTCTGAAGAATCAAACGTATAAGAAATAAATCATAAAAAGTCACCAGCTCTTAAGTGGAGCTGGTGACTTTTTTGCTTATGTGAATATAAACTTTTTTGTTTTTTGTCTTCTCCCTCTAATTTATCTTAGGTTAAGCAAAAACATCATCATATATAGTAGATTGGAGGGGTTCTGCGTCATTTAAGCTGTGGTGCCGTTAATCTATCTAGGTAAGGGTAGGCTAGGGGACTGCGAGACTCCCGCGGGATAAAGAGCTTAGGGGAGACCCCGGAGAGCGCGAAGCGATTGAGGAGGCTCCCCAGCTCCCCGCAGGAAAGCGAGTGGTCCCCAAGCCTGCCAAAGCACTTCTAAACGTAACGGCACCTATCTGAAGCTTTCTCTAAGCATACACTTTCTCTTCCGAACGCTCAGCAAATACACGCTTCGCTTGTTTAACCGCATTAATAACAGAAGGAAAGCCGAGGTAAGGGATGAGCTGAATCATCGCTTCGACAATCTCTTCTTCTGATAATCCTGCATTTAACGCCGTGTTAATATGAAGTTCAAGCTGCGGCAGGCTTCCTTCACCTTGAGTAACGAGGCTTGAAAGTACCGTTAGCGCCCGTTGCTTCTGGTCCAGGTGCCCCCGGTTGTAAATGTCACCGTAGGCGAATTCTACAATATATTTACCGATATCAGGGGCAATGGAATCTAAGTCTTTCATCAAGTCAAAGTGGCTTGTCCCTTTTTCCTGATTTGTATATGAGTTTAGTGCTTCTAACCCTTTTTCATAGCGTGTTGTCATGGTGTAGTCTCCTTTTTATGCAGCTTCGTCTTTGTTCTTCTTGAGTCTCTTTTCTTTATCTTCATTTGCCATCTTAATAAACGACCATCCTAAGATCGGCAGGATGACAAGCAGTGGAAATCCGCCGATAATGCTAATTGTCTGAAGCGTCTTCAGGCCGCCTAAATACATGAAGATCATAGGCAGAACTGAAAGGGCAAGGGCCCAGAATAAACGGTTCCAGCGAAGTGGTTCGCCTTCGACGTGTTTCTGTACAACTGATGCGATCACATAAGAACCGGAGTCGTACGTCGTTGATAAGAAGATAATGGCAAGTACCACAAAGACAATGATCGCAAATGTAGATAACGGCAACTGTGTGAGCGTTCCGATGATCGCAGCTGGTGCTCCCTGGTTGTTTAACGTTTCAATAACCGGATATTGTCCGCTTAACTCAAGATACATGGAGTAGTTTCCTAGAATACCGAAGAACAGCACCGTTCCAAGGCTGCCGAATAGGACTGTTCCAAAGACAACCTGGCGAATGGTGCGTCCTTTTGAAATGCGGGCGATGAATAAGCCGACAAACGGTGCGTATACAATCCACCAAGCCCAGTAGAAGACCGTCCAGCCTTCAGGGAAACCTGTGCGTTCAAATAATCCTAAGTCATTAAATGGTTCCGCCCATGTACTCATGCTGAAGAAGTTGTCCATCATGCGTCCAAGGGATGTAACCGTCGTTTCTGTCATAAACGTTGTCGGTCCAACACTGAAGATAAAGATTAATAGAGCAAATGCTAACCATAAATTAATATCACTTAGTACGCGAATTCCTTTTTGGAGGCCGGAATAAGCGCTTAGTCCAAAGATCAAGGTACACCCGAACAAGATAATCGATTTCGTCATGATGTTGTTTGGAAGTCCAGCTAGGTGATTCAATCCTTCTGAAATAATCGGTGCAGAGAGCGCAAGACCTGTACCGCCGCCACCTAGTAGACCGAACATAAATAGGATGTCAACGAGTCTTCCAAGGAATCCGTCCGTGTGTTTCCCTAATACAGGGCGGCAAGCTTCACTGATTTTGAATACATTGGTTTTACGAACAAAGAACATATAGCCGATCGGCAGGGCAGGTATCGCGAACATCGCCCAGGCAATCGGTCCCCAGTGGAAGAATCCATACGTAGACGCCCACTGAATCGCTTCTTTTGATCCAGGCTCAATACCAAATGGAGGTCCCTGATAGTAATAGGCCCACTCAATTACGCCCCAGTACAGAATTCCTGTACCAATTCCACTTGTGAAGAGCATCGCTGCCCAGGAGCTTGTTTTAAACTCAGGCTTCGTATCCACATCTCCAAGTTTGATATCTCCATATCGACTCACCCCTACAAAGAGTAAGAACATAAGCATCAATAATCCTACCGTTAAGAATAGGAATCCTAAGTTTTGGGTTACAACATCATTAGCCGCTAACACAAGTTTCTTCCCTTGTTTAGGAAAGACCATTAGAGGTACCGATACAAAGATCAGTAAAGATAAGGCACCCCAGAAGGTTTTCCAATCCATTAATCTATTCGTCACAAAAATTCCTCCTCAAATGTCTTCTATTACGTATTCGTTTGTTTGCCACTAAAAACTGTACTATCCAGACGGTTTACCTTTCAAAAAGGAAATCGGATAGAAAATAAAAGTATTTAAGAGAATATACGAGGTGAAGGCATACTCAAGTGAAAATTCAACTGATTTTCGTAAAATTTATATGCACCAGACTGATTGTACAGTTTGTTTTGTATAAAATAAAAATTATAATCTCTCATTAAATGTTGAATTGACGACGTTTTTGGGATGTTTGAGTAGTGTTTTTATTAAAAAACGGTTTGAAACTAAACAGTCCAGATGGTATAGTTTTGACTAGTTGATTACAACAAAACAAAAAACGAATTCAAGAGGAGGAACTTTTGAATGAACAATAAAGTACTATTAACTTCCGCTGTAACAGGGGCGGGAGACACGATAAAGAAAAACCCTAACGTTCCTGTAACTCCAAAGGAAATCGCTGAGTCTGCGATTGAATCAGCAAAAGCCGGGGCGACGGTTGCCCACGTTCACGCTCGCGATCCGAAAACAGGAGGGATCAGCCACGATGTAGACCACTACCGTGAAATTGTTGACCGCATTCGTGAGTCTGAAACAGATGTCATCATTAATATTACGTCAGGTGGCGGGGGAGACTTCATCCCGAGCCTAAAAACGCCAGCTGCTGGTGGTGATGGTACGGATATTCAAACGCCAGCGGAGCGTCATGAACCAGTGGGAGAACTGCTTCCTGAAATGTGTACATTAGATTGTGGTAGCACGAACTTTGGCAACATGATCTACATGAGCCCGACCGATTGGCTACGCGATCAGGCGAAGATGATTCAAGAGAGCGGCGTGAAGCCAGAGCTTGAGTGCTTTGATACGGGCCATATCCGTTTTGCCAATCAGTTAGTGAAAGAAGGACTAATCGACGGCGATCCGATGTATCAATTCTGCTTAGGGATACCTTGGGGGGCTGCAGCGGATGCAGAGACAATGCTTTATATGAAAAATCGCATTCCAGATAACGCGCACTGGTCAGCCTTTGGCATTGGACGTATGCAAATGCCAATCGCTTCTCAAACAGCTCAGCTAGGTGGAAACATTCGCGTGGGATTAGAAGACAATATTTATCTATCAAAAGGTGTACCAGCAACGAACGAACAGCTTGTTGAGAAAGCTGTGAACATGCTTGGTGGACTAGATTTAGAGCCAATGACACCACAAGAAGCACGCCAATATCATAATCTACGAAATCCACATGGAGGGAAGTAATTATGACAAAAATTGCAGTAGTCGGCACAGGAGTTATCGGAAACGGGTGGATTGCACGCATGCTCGCTCAAGGGTATGACGTTGTCGCAACAGACCCAGCAGAAGGTGCAGAAGAGCGCATGCGTCGAGCGGTTGACCATGCCTGGCCTCACGTTAAAGCACTAGGCTTAGCCGAAGGAGCTTCGAAGGACCGCCTAACGTTTGAAGCAGATCTTGCTGAAGCGGTAAAAGATGCGGACTTCATTCAGGAAAACGTACCCGAAATTGAGGAATTGAAGCAAACGGTTCTACAAAATATCGATAAACATGCGAAATCTGATGCCTTAATCGGATCGAGTACCTCTGGGATTATGCCATCAGAATTACAGGCGAACTTAGTGCACCCGGAGCGTGTCGTTGTTGCTCACCCGTTCCATCCGGTTTATATCCTGCCACTTGTTGAAGTTGTGCCAGGGAAGAAGACAACGAATGAATTCGTTGCAAAAGCGAAAGCATTCTATGAAGGCATTAACATGAGCGTACTCATTGTTCGCCATGAAATTGAAGGCCACATTGCAGACCGTTTACTAGAAGCAATCTGGCGCGAGTCTCTTCATATTGTCAATGAAGGCATTGCCACGACAGAAGAAGTGGACAAAGCGTTCACACACGGAGCAGGTCTTCGATACGCGCAGTATGGTCCGTTCTTAACGTTCCACTTAGCAGGAGGCGAAGGCGGCATGCGTCACATGCTGAAGCAGTTCGGCCCAGCGCTTAAGAAACCATGGACGAAGCTTGAAGCACCAGAACTTACAGATGAACTTTATGAAAAAGTTGTCACTGGCTGTGAGGAACAATCAAGCGGCATGACGATGGCAGAGCTTGACCAGAACCGCAACGAATTCTTAATTAAGTTGTACGATCTTGTGCAGGAATACTGGCCACAAGAAACAACAAAAACGCACGTATAAAGGAGAGGTTAAAATGGAGCAATCCTTTTCTTATCAAGGAACCGTTCTCCATGAATGGGTCGACTATAACGGACATATGAATGATGCCGAGTACAATAAAGCGTTCAGTCAAGCGACAGACGCTTTTATTGACCACATCGGTCTTGATGAGCGTACCCGTGAAGTGTACGACTATACGGTCTTTACTCTTGAGACGCATATTTGCTATCTGCAAGAGATGCATGAAGGAGACGCCTTTACGATTAAAGGACAGATTCTTGATGTAGACGCGAAGCGCATTCATTTGTTCTTAACGATGTTTAATGAACAAGGTGAAACAGTTGCTACTTTAGAGGAAATGCTTATGGGCATTGATCGTAAAGAAGGACGAGGTGCAGCTTTCCCTGGTGAAGTAGCAGAAAAGTTAGCCGTCATGTTAGAAACAGATGAACAGCTTGAACGACCGAAGCAGGCTGGGAGAACGATTGGTATTCGAAGGAAATAATGGGATGAGGGGACAGGTACCTTGCCCCCTCATCCCTTCTATATAGATGCTTTTTCATTTATGCATGGAACAACGAAGCATTGATCCACCTCCATATTTTTGGGACAAGGAACCTGTCCCTATCTCTCACAGCAAGTCCTTATGGGGCTTGTCTTTTTTATATAAATAGATAGGCAACGAGGCCTGTTTCCGTAAAGAAAGAAATAGGAAATATGCTTGGTATGAGTTGGTTATAAATGGTAAAATGTTGTAAAGAAACTCTAGTCTATTTCTAGGAGGAAAATATGGTCTGGTTAATTGGGATCTTAAGTCTTCTCGCGTTTGGAGCGGTTATTGATTTCATCGCTAAAAAGAATAGTATCAATGGAGATGAAGAGGATGGAATTAAAAATGGGAGTTTTTCAGAAGATATCTATGCCCACAGTGCAATTCAGCATATGAACCATGGGAATGACTCGGACAGCTCAGTTTAATCATATATTCAAGGGAAGAAGGGACAGGTCCCTTGTCCCATGAAAAGCAAGTTTGGTTTCATTTACAGAAATACATAAAACGGCCATGAGGTCCACACCTCATGGCCGTTTCCTAATTATATTGGTCTATTTAGTATTTTAATGAGCTGTATAGCCACCATCGACTAAAATGCTTGAGCCCACAACAAAGGATGCGTCATCACTCGCCAGGAAGGATACCGTCTTAGCAATTTCAGATGGTTTACCAAGTCGTCCGATTGGATGGAGGCTTGTCAGACGTTCGCGTGCTGCATCATCTGCGTCCTTCATAATCGCTGTGTCAACATATCCAGGACAAACAGAATTAACGCGAATGTTTTTCTTAGCGTATGTAATGGCAAGCGTACGTGTCATGTTCACGACCCCGCCTTTTGCTGCTGGATAAGAAGTCATGTTGGGCTGACCTACATGTCCAAGGGCAGAGGCGTTGTTAATGATCGAACCACCTGATTCTTGAGTGAGCATTTGCTCGATTGCGTATTTGTTCGAAAGGAAAACGCCATTTAAATTCACGTCGATAAGCTTTTTCCATGCATCATATGTTAGCTCATGAGCTGGAGTCACATCACCAATTCCTGCGTTGGCAAAAAGCACATCAAGAGAACCGTATGTATGTACCGCCTGATTGACCACATTCTTAATGTCTTCTTCACTCGTAACATCTGTTTTAACAAAAAATGTCTCATATCCATGATCTCTTAACTCCTGTGCGAATGCTTCCCCGTTTTCATTCACATCAGCAATAACCACTTTCGCCCCTTGCTCGCAAAAGTCTCTAACCGTTGCTTCTCCGATCCCTGTTACCCCACCTGTGACAATAGCTACTTTGTTTTCTAGTTTCATAACTTCTCTCCTCTCTATCTTTCCTATTCCATTTTACGCTTCTTCTGTCGAAAAGTCTCATAATTTGTTTAAATTTGTAATAAAATTCGGGACTTAGGGACAGGTACGTTGTCCCGTTAAATGTGTAGGAGGTGTAATTATAGATTTTTTGGGACAAGGAACCTGTCCCTATGTTCCAAATATCCATTCCCTTTAAAAGGGTCGTATTTGTGTATTTCATGAAAAATTCATAGAATGCTGAATAAATTATGGGTAGGGGGTGGTTTTGTGGAGATTGAAGACATATACGGTAATTTACCGAAATTAGAAACGAAGCGTTTGATATTAAGAAAGATTACGTTAGAAGATGTAGTCGATATGTATCATTATGTTTCTAATGAAGAAGTAACGAAATATGTTACGTGGGAAGCGCATAAGTCCATATCTGATACGAAGGAATTTATTGAATATGCACTTACTCAATACGAGGATAAAGACCTTTCACCGTGGGGGATCGAATATAAAGAAAGCGGCAAATTTATTGGGACGATTGATTTTGTCTCTTGGGAAGTAAACCATAATGTAGCTGAGATCGGCTATGCCCTTTCTCAAGATTATTGGGGGAAAGGTATCACAACAGAAGCTGTAAAAGAAGTGATTACGTTTGGTTTTACCCGTATGGGTTTAGTTCGTATTCAAGCTAGATGCTTAAAAGAGAATAGAGGTTCCGAACGAGTTATGGAAAAAGCGGGGATGTCTTTTGAAGGAATCCTTCGAAAAAGTATGTTGGTAAAGGGAAAACATCAAGATTTGAAAATGTACTCCATATTAAAAGAAGAGTTCACCTCTAAAGAAAGCTAAGGTAGAAAATAAAACATCGTTTATGAGCAGTTTGAACGTTAGGGCTGCTTCTTTATTAGAATGAATTGTAAAACATTTGATTTTATTTCTATATTATAGTAATCTGACGTAATATTTATCTACTTAAGAATAGGGGGGGATAGAATGCGTCAGGAAGTAGCTGTAAAGAAGATTGTCGAGAGCCTTAGGGAAGAAACATGCGTACAGAGTGTGTTCTTAAAAGGATCTATGGGAAGAAATGAGCATGATGAGCATTCAGATATTGATTTATATACCATCGTTGATGAGGAAGAGGAGGCGTCTTTTTTAACGAGAAGAGTGGATCATTTACAGACTTATAAGAACCTATTATTCTATGAAGATATTTTTATCATTGCTCCTCAGATCCTCGGTGTCTATGAAGATGGTCTTCATATTGATTTGTTTACCGTAACGAACAAGACGATACAGGAAAAGGATTATTTCACAGTTCTTTATGATCGAGACGGAGTAATGGAGAAATATGTCCCTACTCAAAACTTAACGTTACCAATTGAAGAAGGTAGAGATAATGCCAATGATGTTATATGGTTTTTGTTTCAGTATGCGAAGGCGAAAGATCGAGGCAATGATATTTGGGCGACAGAGATGTTGCGTCATAGTATGAGATATTTGGGGAATCTGCTTCTTTATCGATATGCGAAGGAACGTTCGATGCTAGGCATAAAGGCGTTACATAATGATTTACCGCAGAAGCAAAAGGATGAAATGCTAGAGATTTACGAGCATATAACTCCATCTTGTCACCAAGTAGCTGGAAAGAAACTCGTACGGTTAATTGATGAAGAGTATGACTGGATCGCATCCCAATTTGAGGTGCTTCCTCAAACGAAGCGACTGTTGGAGTTAGTGAAGGATCGTGGGATAGGGGGACGGGTACCTTGTCCCGGTGTATCTTCAGAATAGTAGGTTGAGATCCTTTTGTTGACTATTATTTATGAATCAATCTGATCTGTTTCCGCACTTTAGGGACAAGGTACCTGTCCCTGTGGATCTGTGGATCTGTGTATAGGTCTGTTTATAAGAGAAGCGCGGATTTTGGGAGCTAGAATCAACAAAACTAGAAATTTTATCTATGTAAGAAGGAACCATTTTTGTAAGTGTTCGTAAATACTAGAAGGATTAATAGGTTTGCTGATCAAGATGCAAAACTTGAACAACAAGTAGCTGTGTCTGACCATTCAGCAATAGGAGGGGTAGGATGTATGAATATCGATTTTTGAACACCGTGTCTACAAGGGCAGCTAGTATTTGTGACGAGGAAGGTAATACATACGGAACAATCCAGAAGTATTATAACAACTTTTGGGAAAGAGCAGGGGACCTTTTATTAAAAGGACGATTTAGCGGGAATTATAAGATTTTTGATGATGAACAGAACGAACGGTTTCGAGCACAAAGGAGTTTGAACATCTTTAAGAGAAGGCAGTACGAAGCACGTTACATGAAAGATCAGAGTGAAGAAACTATCCGATTCGTAGATGAAAAAAACTTTGGGGCTGGAGAAACAACCTCATTTGTTTACAATGATAAGACATTTGAATTAACAAAGGGTGCTTTGGATAAAGCGAGGATTAGTAAAGACGGAGCTGTCATTGCAGAGTGGAATAGTTCATTGAAAGTACCGTTAAAAGCTTATTTCAATATTATAGATTCACAATACGAAGAAGATCGTCTATTATTTTTAGGGATATTTCATACGTATCTGCATGCTGGTTAAGAGAAGGAATAAGGAAAAATTTTAAATAGTTTGAAGTGATCTATGTCGCTTATAATGAAAATCATAAACCAAAAGCAGCCTGGGAACAGGCTGCTTTTCTCACACAGGACTTAGGGACAGGTACCTTGTCCCGCTGTATCTTCAGGATAGTGGGTTGAGATACTTTTATTGGCTATTATTTATGAAACAATCTGATCTGTTTCCGTACTTTTGGGACAAGGTACCTGTCCCTGTGGATCTGCACTAGTTGTAGACAAGATGAAGGAGATTCAAGCAAGTTTCCAATAATAAATAAGCGGCCATGAGACAGAGGTGTCTCATGGCCGCTTTATTTCGGTTTGGTAATACCTCTTTTAACGAATGGGCTTCCGCCTCATCCACTGCGTAGCAATCCATTTCTCGCCTTTCACAACCGGATTTCCGCTGTGAAGGGTCTTGTTGTTTAACTCGTCATCTTGATAAAAATACTCAAAATAAACTGCCATTCCTTTCTTAGGCGTAACCGATAAGCCAAGTTCAGGGAAGAAGGTTTCTCCGCCTTCTTCTACATCATTCAAATATAGGACTAGCGTTGAGATTCGATTGTTATCGGATTGTTTGAAGAAATCGTGATGCGCTTTATATTCTTGTCCAGGTTGGTAGTGTAAGATTTGAAGGCCTTCTGCGTGTTGGATAGGGATATTCATAATAGTAGAGAGTCGTTTTTCAATACGTTCGACGAGCGAATTCTCGTTTTCTTCAAAGAACATGCCACTGCTTGTTCTCATATCATTTGTATCTCTGGATTGTCCGATTTTGGAGCGATTCAAGCGATCATGGCTAAGAGCGATTAGCCCCTCACATTCTTCATCACTTGCCACGTTATCAAGTACAACAACAAGCGGTTCCTCATATCTCGAAAGAATAGGTATAACACGATCTTCAGTCACAATGCGGTTGCCTGTATGCGGGAACATCGTTTGTTCTTTTTCTGTACGAATCGTCATGTAGCATTCCCCTTTTATAAATAATTCTCTATATATGGACTATATCACACAAAAAGGAAAATAAATCATTTATTTTCCATATTAACTGAAATCGCATACATTTATATTGAAATTAAACCTCTTGTCTACAATAAAAAAGAATCCCTGCTCTTTGTTAAGCAGGGATTCTTTGATGTGAAGAATGTTTTATGTTCAGGTATCGATCATTGAAAAACTAAACTATTCCGCTTTAAGAAACGTCCATCGAATGTGATCGGTATCCCTACGCCATCTCGTTCTGCGTGAATGTGCAGGTGAGGTTCTGTCGTGTTTCCTGTATTGCCAACAAGGCCAAGCAGATCACCGGTTTTTACGGTCTGGCCTTCTGTAACTTGCACCGACCCTGGCTTCATATGTGCCAAGAGCACATCTGCATTCTGACAGCGTAGCGTAACGTGGTTTCCTTTTGGGTCTTCATTCTTGTCAGGGCTCTCAAGCGGAGGTATGTCTTCGTATTGATCGACGGCCCCGATGACATCGCCATTACAAGGACTGTAGAGGGAAGCGTTGTATATTTCATAAGCTTCTAATTCGGATGGGGTCAGTCCATTTGCTCGGAGCCCCGCGCCATTTAGTTCGAGAATATCAATCGCATACTGCTGGGGTTCGTGTTCATGATGGTAATTGATGATAGTAGTAGCACCACCTTGCCCTGTCGCATAAACACCATTCTTTAATGGGAAATCCAAATCAATACCCTCGTCAGTCGAAGGAGAGTAGCCCACAAGTCCGCTCACTGTCATAAAGGTGAAGAACGCCATCGCTAGGAAACTGACCAAGTTTGAAAACAGTCCACTTCGTTCTCCTTTTGGCATCTTAAAGGGAAGTGGTTGTAATCTCTTGACTGCTATAAATAAGGCAATTAAGAACAATAGCACCCAAAGGAACCGGATGTAATGTGAATACACGTGCCAGGGGATGACAACAAAGAGATATGCAAAAAAGCTTGTTGTAAGCCCGATTTCAAGCGCCCCGACTAAACGGCTCTTCAAATCTCCTTTCCATAACCTGATAAGTAAAGCAATCGGGAGTATGTAGTATATTGTTGCATATAACCAAATCGACATATAATCCTCCTCTTCATAATCTTTCCAAAATAATTTTTTCCTTTTACTCTACGCATGAGAAAGGCGAACGTTTCATCTTTTCCTTTCTCATTAATCCTTTTTAGTGATTAAGCTGAATAATACGGACTCTGATAGAGGAGAATAATCCGTATCTAAATAAAGGAATTTCTGTGCTTTTGAAAGGAGTCGTTCGCAAGATGCTTCAAAAATTAAATCCCGTATTTAAAATATCAGCTGCTGTTATGATTCTGTTATCCCTTATTGGAGTCTTGGCCCCTGATTGGTTAGAAATGGTTACATCAAATGTGAAATCGTTTATAGCCAATCGTTTAGGGTGGTATTATTTAATTGTCGTGACCTTATTCACAATCGTCGCTTTAGTGTTTTTAATTACACCACTAGGGAAAATCAGACTTGGAAAACAAGATGAGAAACCTGAATTCACAAGGCCTACCTGGGTTGCGATGCTCTTTAGTGCAGGTATGGGAATTGGGCTTGTCTTCTGGGGAACGGCTGAGCCGATCAGTCACTATGCAGTCAATTCACCAACCGGGGAAGTGGGTACAGATCAGGCCATTAAAGATGCCATGAGGTTTACATACTTCCACTGGGGCATTCATGCTTGGGCCATTTATGGAATCGTGGCATTAGTGTTGGCTTATTTTAGTTTTAGAAGGGGAACACCAGGCTTAATTAGCGCAACGTTACAACCGATTATTGGTGAAAAAGCAAATGGAAATACAGGGCGTTTGATCGACATCTTCTCTGTTATCGCGACAGTAATTGGTGTTGCCACTACGCTTGGATTCGGTGCTGTGCAAATTAATGGAGGGCTGTCTTACCTATTTGATATCCCGAGTAACTTCTGGGTGCAACTGATCATTATTGCAATTGTAACGGTATTGTTTATGATTTCAGCATGGTCGGGGCTTGGGAAGGGGATTAAATATTTAAGTAATGCCAACATGATTCTGGCATTTGTCTTGTTTTTGATGGTGTTTATACTCGGACCTACGCTGTTTCAATTAAATTTATTTACGAATTCATTAGGTGCTTATATTCAGAATTTACCCCAAATGAGCTTCCGGATTGCACCACTTGATGAAGAGATTAGAGGGTGGATCAATTCATGGACCATCTTCTACTGGGCGTGGTGGATTGCTTGGTCTCCATTTGTAGGAATCTTTATAGCTCGTGTGTCTAGAGGACGTAGTATTCGCGAATTTGTTTTCTTTGTACTCTTGCTACCTTCTTTAATCGGATTCTTGTGGTTTGCAACGTTCGGTGGGACGGCAATCTTCCTTGAACATAACGGGATTGCCACTATATCAGAGCTTGCAACAGAGAAGTCGTTGTTTGGAGTGTTCGAGAATTATCCGCTAAGTATGGTGGCCTCCATTGTGGCGATTCTGTTGATCAGCACATTCTTTATCACTTCAGCGGATTCTGGAACTTTTGTCTTAGGGCTCATGACAACAGGTGGGAAAGGGGACCCGAGTCAGTTCGTCAAATTAACTTGGGGTGTTCTGCTATCTGTGACGGCTCTTGCGCTTTTATACACAGGCGGACTTCAAGCTTTACAGAACACTATGATTATCGCGGCGTTACCTTTTTCGATTATTATGTTGTTAATGTCGTTTAGTTTTGTGAAGACGGTTTATCAAGAAGGAAAAGAGCTAGGGATTGGGAAAATTGATTCTTCAGCTAAACGGAAGAATGCGAAGCGAGAATAGTTTTATGAAGCTAATACAACAATGATTAGGTTGTATTAGCTTTTTTTGACTTCTTTTTCTTTCCACATAAAGAAGTTGTAAAGAAATTGAATGGTAGTCACGATTAAAATAAGCGTTCCAACAAGAATGCTCGATGAGGTACTGATATCTGAATAAACATAAATAAGAACCATAACAACGATAGCAAATGGAAGGGTCATAAGCGTTCTGATCATCTTTCTCCTATAAGATAGCTTAAAATAGATGACTTCAAAGCCTTTATCTGTTTTAGAGCTGTTTTTAAAAAATATAGATGAAATGGAGACCAATACAAGCACAAAGATCAGCGGAATAATAAGTTGCATCTCCTGTTCAACCCCCTTATATTTCCAAGTGTGCGTTATATCATAACATAATTACTCTGATAAAGGTGTTTTCACGGAGCAAAAGAGGAAAAAAGAACCCTTTTATTGAATTAAGATTTTAAGGTAGATGTGTACTTACATCAGCCAATACCCATAAGGAGGATTCCTATGAGAGACGATTCTTTTATCTACACTACATATATTTTAGCCACTAAGGAGAAAGTGTGGGAAGCGTTAACGAGAGCAGAACATACAAAGCACTATTTCTTTGGCTGCGAAGTACAGTCTGACTGGAGGGAAGGTTCTTCCATCCAGTATTTCAGAGGGAATGGTGAGCTTGATGTGGAGGGGGAGATCTTAACAGTTGTTCCTTATGAGAAGCTTACCTTTACATGGAAACATGTAGATGACCAAGAACGAGAGAAGCCGCTCGTTGTGACATTTAAAGTGAAAGAATTCGGTGAAGCGGTAAAACTAACGCTTCTTCATGAAAATCTGGTAAGCACAGATCTAAGCGATGAGGAAGACACATTTTATGGATTGAATAATGGATGGCCTGCGATTTTGAGTAATTTGAAGACGTATTTGGAGACAGGGAGAACGTTGTCTCCTATGGATCTATAATAGCGAATAGAGGGTTGAAACTTTTGTGGATCATTCGTTTATTGTAAAGTGTACTGTAATCATCGTTCTGTAAAAGGCGATAGACTAATCTGACGAGTTGGGTGATGACACGATGGCTCTACGAGACCTTGCTTACACACACAGCGATTTTCCTTATCTGGTGTTTTATCCAGGTGGAAAGAAGAATAAAGGAGTTCGATCGATTCCGAACAAAGTTCGAAAAGAATCCTTATCCCGTATACACACAATCATAGAAAGACTAGTAGGAAGGCTCTCCATTAAAGAGGTCGAGGCATTGCAGCGGTTTTTACAATTAGAGGGACCAAGTTTATTGCCTGTACTGCTAGACAAAGAAGGGGAACTCTATCATGGTGGTTTGGTGAAGCCGGAGCTGTTTCTATTTAGAACATTCAGCAGGGAACATGGCATTCCCATTTATAAAGAATACGTATTTGAGACCAAGATTTCGATGATGTCAAATGAACAGCTAGAGAAACTGGTGGAGTCCTTAATTCAACAATACACGTACTGTGCTTATATAGATGAGACATCCCTTGCTGAGTGGATTCGTGACCTAGAGAAGCGCTTTGAACATCATCCCCTTGTTCTATTTGCCCATTCTAAGAGAGAGGAGCTTCAGGCTGTGGAGAGGATGAACAGATCGAATTTATTATCTCAGCTGAAGTATCCTGAGGATATCTCCTATTGGCGTCACCGGGTCGATATTGTGATGAGGCCATTTCGGTCGATTCCCTCTGAATGGCTCTGGTCAAAAGGGTGTGCTTGTGAACACGATAAGGAAATGTTTGTCTATTCAAATGAAGAAGAGCTTGAGTTGCACTGCGAAATTTGTGATTACAGCGTCTTTTTAAGGGAAGACACATTGCATTTAGAAGAGGAATTTGACATTGAAAAAGCAAAAAAACGTATTCATACCATTGAGCGTCAGTTTAATGAGATCGCAGAGAAGAACAATGTCCTTCTAGATAAAATAAAACGCCTTAAAGGCATTCAACAAAAGTCCTCTCGGTATGAGATGGAATGGAACGAGATCCTAGATCTACTCGGAAAAATTCAAGCCTTACCTAAACATAAAGGGAATCAACCAACAAGTCCATGGATTGACCTGTTTCGAGATATGGAGGCAATGAAGCTGCCTGAAGTTAAGCACGCGTCACCACTTGTGTGGCTATCCTATGTTGAACTCCCTCATGTATCTATGCTGAAGCGTGTTGAAGAGTGGGAGGAGCTTCTCCAACAAGATGTATCAAGTGAACTCCATCACCTTAAAATGGAGTTACTATCCTACCTTGAGGAAAATGCAATCACGCAAGAAGAAGAATTCACCAAAGTGAACAAACAATCGTTCTACTGGGGTGAGGTAGAACAAGTGCTTCAATTCGTTCATGACACTAGTGGCGTCTATCCGGCCCACACCATCACTCAAGTCTTAATTGGGAAGGCAACCAATAAAATCCGTTCTGAGCAGTTGGACAAGGCCATCCAATTTGGTGCTATGGAGGATTGGCAGGAGAAGGATGCGATGAAGGCACTGAAATCATTGGAGAAAGAAGGCTTTCTAAGAAAGTTACAAAAAGGGTTCGCCCTCACCGATCAAGCCGTCTCCTTTATACAAGAAACAACCTGAACGGAAATGTTCCACCCTTGAATTCCACCGCTTTAATGATGTAAAGTATAGACGCGTGCCAGACACCCTTCACTCATGTGAAGCACTGACGCGTGTCTGGCACGCTTTCGTACGGTGAAGTGTAAGAGAGGGAGATTAGAAGTCGTGAAGCGATTGTTTGTTGTGGTTATTCTTGTCTTGGTTGATTTGGTGATCAAGCGGTGGATGGATGCCCAGATGGATTTGGATGAAGTGATTCAGGTGATTCCTGGGTGGTTAGAATGGAATCTGCTCTATAACGAAGGCATTACGGGAGGACGGCTCAGCTCTGTTTCTTGGGTCATCATTCCGCTCCAAACCGTCATCTTAAGTTGGATCTTCCTTTGGTGGAGTATTCCTCATGATTCAAAGAAAAAACTCCGTAACCTTGCCTTTATATTGGTGATAAGCGGTGGTCTTGGAAATTTTATAGACCGATTATTCCTTGGTCATGTCATTGACTTTATTCATATTGAGGGACGTTCAGGGATTTTTAATATAGCTGATCTCTATATTTTGCTTGGGTTTATTGCTCTTGCGATTTGGACTTTTACAGCCAGGGAAGAGCCTCAGTATTCTTAAAAAAACTGCATAGGTAAAGGGTTTTGTAAAAAAAGGTCCGTCTCCTGATTGGGAGGCGGACCTTTTTTATGACTTCACCACCAGCCTAGTAATTTCCACCCAATGCCGTGACGTAAACTCCTTTTACACATGAGTATGCTTAGAAATGTTTACCTCTAATTTTACGGGGGAATGGGAAAGAAGAATCAACACTTTAGCATGATAAAGTAAAAATTTGTAAAAGGATGATGATATGAACAGTAATGAATACCTGATGAAGGACCTAGTTAATGGAAGCGTTTGGGGCCCAGAATCCCAGGTTATTTCCTCTGTTACCTATGATTCGCGTGAAATTAGTGAAGATGATGCATTTGTGTGTATTTCCGGTGAACACCACAACGGTCACCTTTATATAGAACAAGCTATTAAGAACGGGGCTACCACGATTATTGGTACAGAATCCAAACCACTTCGTACATATTCAAAAGAGTATCCAGGTGTCAGCTTTATTCTTGTGGAGGATAGTCGACTAGCATTGGCTCACGTTTCCTCTCTCATATTTGGATCTCCATCAGAATCGTTGTATACAATAGGCGTCACTGGAACAAATGGGAAGACCACTGTGTCTACTTTTATTCATTCTCTCCTCAATGATTTATCCTGCCGCACAGGGTGTCTTGGGACTGCTGGAATTTGGGATGAAGAACGAAAGACTGATTTTAAACAAACGGTCCCTACCACACCTGAAGCCCCTGATATCCACCGTGTCTTAGATTATTTCAAACAACGAGATTTGAAAGCGGCTGTTATTGAATCGACCTCCATTGCCATTGAACAGAAGCGTTTAGCTGGAATTGATTTCAATGTTGCAGTTCATACGAATTTGACACCTGAACATTTAGAGTTTCATGGCACAATGGAAGCTTATAAAGAAGCTAAGTTAAAGTTATTTGATCAAGCTAAAAGGGCGGTTGTCAATCTTGATGACCCTATCATGTCGCCTGACATTATCAAACGGTTTGACGGTTCTCTAATGACCTATGGAACGCATGAATCAGCCGATTTCCGTGCTGAAAATATCCGAACGACTATAGAAGGGACATCCTTCACACTGATCTTTAATGATCTTCATTACCGTGTGGATGCACCAGTTTTTGGTGAATATAATATATCTAATTTGCTTGCTGCGATTGCAACTTGTTACCAGATGGGCCATTCGCTTCATGATATATTATCAGTTGTTTGGGGCATTACATGTCCTGAAGGTCGTTATCAGCTTGTTGATAATGAAGCACCGTTCCAAATTGTATTAGATTACGCCCACACTCCAGATGCGTTGGCGACTGTTCTAAATACGGTTAAGCAAGTGCCGCATCGCAGGTTGATTGTCATGATTACAGGGGTGGGCCTTAGAGATCCGAAGAAACGCCCATTGATGGCCGAAGTTGCTGAGGGCATTGGTGATGAGATTGTCGTAAGCGTGGACCAGCCAGGCCATGCCAATCGTCAAGAAGTCGTAAACGATGTATTAAAAGGGTTTAAGACCCCTAACTCACCACACATTCACTCCCAATTACATCGTGAAGATGCCATCCACTACGCATTTGATTTAGCTGAACCAGGCGACCTTGTACTGTTAACCGGGATCGGATTTGGAGGCTATCAAATTATAGGGGATGAGCGTGTTCCTTATTCTGAAATGGATGTTGTGAATGCGTATTTTGACCAAGGTTTTCGTTTTAGAAAGACGGTTTGAGGATAAGGGTCTATCTATATTATAAGTTTAAGAGACACTATGCCTATATTTGGCGTACTGTCTCTTTTTTTGATGATGTAAATTTATCTTTTCTTCTTTCTCGACCAATCAATACCCGCTCCAATAGAAACCCCTAAAGCAATCCCGAGGGCTACATTATCGAAGGCGACTCCAAGTGCAACACCTATTGCTGTACCTACACCTATAAAGGTATCTTTTCTTTTTCTAGCCATATACATTCACACCCTTTCACTTCCTGTAAGAATGAATGATGTTACTCATTTCATCGCTTCACCTATTTTAAAGTAGGACTCTATTAAAAAAATAATGCCTCCAAGTAAGCGCCTCGAGAGATTGTAAGCGGTTTCGTTTATCGAAAAGGGTTTGAAATCTATTTCGGATGGTGGTATTTTGTTTAAATGTGATTCAAAAATAGATTTCTAAAAGAACAGTAGATTTAGAGAGAGGGAAGAACATCATGAGCAACATACTTTGGGGATTAGGTGGTATGCTTACCATCTTCTTAATTGCAATTTTATTTTCAACAAACCGAAAGGCGATTAATTGGAGAACTGTAGCTGGCGGGCTAGCGATCCAAATTACATTCGCCTTTCTTGTATTTGTAACAACTTGGGGACAGAATATATTACAGTATATGTCCCAAAGTGTCAACAATTTAATTGGCTACACAACAGAGGGAATTGAATTTTTGTACGGACCGCTCATTAATCATGAAAATATGGGGATGATGTTTGCGTTTCAAGTACTACCGACGATTATCTTCTTCAGTTCACTCATTGCCGTATTGTATCATTTAGGCATTATGCAAAAGGTTATCATGTTAATTGGTGGTCTGTTATCGAAAGTGTTAGGTACGACAAAAGTCGAGAGCATCAACGCGGCGGGGAATATTTTCGTGGGGCAAACAGAGGCGCCGCTTCTCATTCGTCCATTTATCTCCCGTATTACAAAATCTGAACTTTTCGCTGTCATGACAGGAGGTTTCACCTCTATTGCTGGTTCAACACTAGTTGGGTATACGCTTCTAGGCATTGAAGTAGAGTATCTTCTAGCTGCATCCTTCATGGCTGCTCCGGCAGCGCTAGTACTAGCAAAGCTATTTGTGCCAGAAGTAGAGCCTCATCATGAATTGATTGAGGACGTGGCTCCTGAGGAAAGTGACACGACGAACGTCTTTGACGCGATTGCAGGTGGTGCTGTGACAGGACTTAAGTTAGCTGTGAACATTGGCGCGATCTTGCTATCTTTTATTGCTTTATTAGCTCTATTAAACGGCATGATTGGCTGGGTTGGAAACTTATTTGACGTAGCGATTACGCTTGAAAAGTTACTCGGCTACTTGCTTGCGCCGCTTGCCTTCGTCATCGGCGTTCCGTGGGACGAAGCCGTTCGTTCTGCTAGTTTCATTGGCCAAAAGATCGTAACAAACGAATTTGTTGCCTTCTCAAGCCTCGGAGAAGCGAAAGGGGAGCTGAGTGAAAAAGCCGAAATCGTCACCACTTTCGCACTCACCGGTTTCGGGAGTCTATCAGGTATTGGTGTACAAATCGGAGCCTTAGGCGGCATGGCCCCTGACCGTCGCAAAGACGTAGCGAACTTAGGCTTACGTGCGGTAATTGCCGCTACACTTGCAAACTTATTATCCGCTAGTATTGCTGGGATGTTTTTATTTTAGGGGTTACCATATAACTCTATAACGTGAAGGCAAGAAGCTGTTGGGGCGTAACCCAAACCATTTTAATAGATTTATTAAAAAGGCTTTCTTACTACAGGAAGCCTTTTTAAATTGAATTTGTGTAAATCCTTATTTTTCTAGTATATTTTACATAGAAGAAATTTTATGAATATGTGAGTGGTTGCTAATGAAACAACATGACATCTTAATTATTGAAGACGAAGTTCGAATTAGGGAAGAGTTGCAAGGGTATTTGCAAAGTTTAGGGTACATAGTCGACGCTGTTACGGAGTTCCAACAGGTGATTCCATACATACAACAATCGAAACCGGACCTGATTTTGCTGGATATTAATTTGCCTTATGTTGATGGTTATACCCTATGTAGGGAGATTCGGAAAGAGTCAAACGTACCGATCATAGTGGTGACAAGTCGTGATCATGAAATGGATGAGCTGATGAGTATGAACCTTGGGGCGGACGATTTCGTAACGAAGCCGTATAATCTGCAGATTCTCATGGCGCGTATTGAAGCTGTCCTAAAAAGAGCATATGTCCATCAGTCATTAAGTACCTTTGTATATGAAGGGATGGAACTTGATGTGGCCAAGGGGACAATTCGATATCAAGGCGATGAGCATATGTTGACGAAGAATGAGCTTAAAATTTTACACTATTTGATGGAGAATCAGGGTGTCATTGTTTCAAGAGAGCAGTTGATGGAGTACTTGTGGTCATCGGATCTCTTTGTAGACGATAATACGCTCTCTGTTAACATGACCCGTTTACGAAAGAAGATCGAAGAGATCGGGCTTGGCAAACCGATTGAAACAAGAAGAGGACTTGGGTACATTTTAATATGAGTATACATGCCTTCTTACGCGAAAAAGTTGTTTTTCTCTTAACAAATGTTCTATTATATACCCTTTTTATGATCTTCTTGGCGAAAGTTCACGTGAGTACCGGGATAATCTTGATTGTTGGCCTTGTCTGGTTCATTCCATTACTCCTTTCTTATTTACTAGAATTTCTAAAGAAAAAAAGTTATTACAGCGAGCTGGTGGAGGCACAAGCGGCTTTAGATAAGAAATATTTATTGCCAGAGTTAACAAATAGCCCAGGGTTCTTAGAAGGAAAAATTGTTCAAGATGTAATCGGAGATGCTTATAAGCAGATGCATGAACACGTGAACTTTTATAAGCGCGAGGAAGAAGAATACCAGGACTATATTGAAATGTGGGTGCATGAGATTAAGACTCCAATCGCATCAGCCAAGTTAATGATCCATAACGGGAAGTTTGATGAAGGAGTACTAGAAGAGTTGGATAAGACAGAGCGATTTGTGGAACAGGTTTTATACTTTGCCAGAAGTCGTTATGTGAGTGAAGATTATATGATTCGCGAGTTTCCAATTAAAGAAGCTGTCCATAAGGTAGCTAAGCGAAACGCTAAAGCTTTTATCTATAATCGGATTAAATTAGAAATCGGAGACATGGATGACGTTGTTTATAGTGATATGAAGTGGGTGGAGTTCATATTAAACCAAATAGTTATCAACGCTATTAAGTATTCTAAGGAAGACCAACCTTACCTGAAGGTATACACGACAATCCAAGAGAACAGTGTTGTCTTGAGTCTTGAGGATAATGGAATCGGAATTAGCGAGAAAGATGTGAGTCGTGTGTTCGATAAAGGATTTACTGGTGAGAACGGTCGTAACTACAGCAAATCTACTGGAATGGGACTCTATTTATGTAAGCGTCTTGCGGATAAATTGAATCTTGGAATCAAGCTCGAATCAAAGCAGAATCAAGGTACTACAGTTCATGTAATCTTCCCAAAAAGTAAAGTCTTCCTAATGGAATCGTAGTAGACGATTCCATTTTTTTATGAATCTTACAAAACTGTAAGCTTCATGTCACATAATGCGATAGGTGAAGATAGGGAAGAGAATGTAAGATTGAGATACAAATCAACAGAGGGAGAGATTCGATGCCATCAATTATGCAAGCTTCACATATAGAGAAGTACTTTGGAAATAAAGGGAATGTGACCAAGGCGCTTGATGATTTATCATTTGATGTGGAAAAAGGAGACTTTGTTGGGATTATGGGACCTTCAGGGAGTGGGAAAACAACGCTCTTAAACTGTATCTCAACAATTGATACGGTAACAACGGGCCATATCACCATTAACTCTCAGGATATTACGAAGTTAAAGAAGAAACACTTGGAGAAATTTCGTCGTGATGAACTAGGGTTTATCTTTCAGGATTTCAACTTACTTGATACGCTAACAGCTTTCGAGAACATTGCTCTAGCTCTTACCATTCAAGGGGAAAAACCTTCTGAGATTACCTCCAAAGTGCAAGCGACAGCCGAGAAATTAGAAATCTCTTCTGTGTTAAATAAGTTTCCATATGAAATGTCAGGAGGTCAACAGCAGCGTGTAGCTTCAGCCCGTGCCATTGTTACAAATCCATCGCTCGTCTTAGCTGATGAACCAACAGGAGCGCTTGATTCCAAGTCTTCACGACTCTTGCTCGAATCATTTGAGAAGCTTAATCAAGATTTAGATACCACGATTTTGATGGTCACGCATGATGCTTTCACAGCAAGCTATGCCAACCGAATTTTGTTTATTAAGGACGGCAAGATCTTTAATGAACTCGTTAAGGGTCAGGATACGAGAAAAACGTTCTTTAATCGAATTATGGAAGTCGTGACGTTACTCGGAGGTGACGCGGACGATGTATTTTAAACTATCCTTACGAAACGTAAAGCGGAGCTTCAAAGACTATGCGATCTATTTCTTAACGATTACGTTTGCCGTTTGTCTCTTTTATAGTTTCAATTCGATTTCTGCTCAAAAAGCAATGCTTGATTTGTCCTCTACTCAGTCGGATATGATAGATGAACTTATGCGCATAATGGGTGCTATCTCTGTATTTATCTCAGTGGTATTAGCGTTTTTAATCTTATTTGCGAATCGGTTCCTAATCAGGAGACGTCAGAAGGAATTAGGTATGTACATGACGCTTGGTATGAGTAAGTATAATATCTCTAGAATTCTGGTGGTAGAGACCTTTCTAATTGGATTATTGTCTCTTGCGATTGGCCTCGGGCTTGGGACGCTTCTATCTCAGGGATTATCTGTCCTCACAGCAGCTTTATTTAAGGTCGATTTGAAGGCGTACGAATTTGTTTTTTCACCCGAAGCCATGATTAAGACTATTATCTACTTTGGGATCATTTTTTTGGTTGTGATGTTCTTTAATATTTTTGTAATGAATCGATATAAACTAATTGATTTATTGACTGCTTCTAAAAGAAATCAAAAGTTAAAGCTCAGAAAGACATCGACTGCAATCATGTTTTTTGTGATCTCGCTTATTCTTCTCGGGGTTGCTTATGGAATGATGTTAAAGTATGGGTTGTTTTACGATAACACGCTTTTATGGGTAAGTATTGCCCTTGGTGCAGCCGGAACACTCCTTTTCTTCTTTTCTTTGTCAGGGTTCCTCTTAAATGTTCTAAAGAAGAATCAAAAGTTGTACTATCAACATATTAATATGTTCGTCTTACGCCAAATCAATAGTAAAGTAAACTCTACTTTTATTTCAATGACCATCATTTGCTTAATGCTCTTCTTTACAATTGGGGTTTTATCTACAGGCTTTAGTTTGAAAGAAAGTTTGGAGAAGGATTTAGATGAAACGACTCCATACGATGCTACGTTGTATGGTTTCATTGAGGATAACGAAGTAGACGGTCTGAAGCGAGTTTTAGCCGATCAAAATCTTCAACAATACGGGGAAACGATATTGTTCACTCGTCATCGAACAGATCAACCCATCAGAAGCTATTTGAAACCATACGCATCCCGTGAATCGAATGAATTTTTAGAGCAAGATCGTGGCGTGGACCTGGATGTTATTAAGCAATCTGATTATGAAGAGCTGGTTAAAATGCAAGGTGAAGCCCCGGTATCTCTTAGGGACGATGAAGTTCTAATCTTAACGAATCGTAAAGATTTGATAGACACTATTGAGCAATTCACAAATCAGAATGAACAAATTGACGTTGCGGGAGAGAGTTATCCAATTGCTACAGAAGGGGTGAGTTTTCTCTCTACAAAAACCGATGGCATTGCTACAGAATTCATGACGGTTGTATTACCAGATAAAAAGGCAGACCAATTGCCGGCATTCAAGGTGACCGTTAATGTCCAGTATGCAGAAGGGAAAGAAGAGACGGCAAATCAGAAGATTCCTGAGTTGAGAAGATCCTTAAATGAACGAGGGGACCTGCCTACTTATATGCTTGGTGCAACCAAGGCAGAAACATATGAACAGTCAAATGGAACATCGACTATGGTGGTTTATATTGGAGTTTATCTTGGCATCGTCTTCCTCATATCAAGCGCAGCCATACTCGCTCTTCAGCAACTATCAGAAGCAAGTGAGAATATGGAACGCTATTCTATGCTTAAGAAGATTGGGGTAACTCAAAGAGGTATTCATCAGTCCATATTTAAGCAAGTCTTTGTTTATTTCATGATGCCTTTAGGCCTAGCTATCATCCACTCTATTTTTGGCATAAAGGTAGTTAACGACGCACTCTTGACAGCTGGTCAATCAAGCGTCCTCCTGCCATCGTTTATTACAGCTGGTGTCATTGTAATCGTGTATGGTGGGTACTTTCTTGCAACCTATTCTGGATATAAATCGATTGTAAAGTAACGATAGTAGCCCTGGTGAGTTTAGATAAGCTTACCAGGGATTTTTTTGTTTGCTTCCTTTTTTAATAATCTGAAAGAGGTCGCGAAGGATGTTATACCCTAAATATGGAATTATATGTTACACTATCGTTATTTACGTTTGCGATCTAACGTTAATTGCCTTACAGGAATTCTATTGTTGAACTCACTTTAGCCAAGAAAAAACTTACAAAACTAGTGTGAAAAAGGAGATGATTTTTTTGGAATTCTTAAAGAAAATCAATATCATTTTAGCGATTATATCAGTTAGTGTCGCTATCTATCATTTTTTCATCGAGAATTTATCTTTACCCGACTATGCTTTGTTCCTCTATTTGTCGATCTTCTTGTTGCTAAATGGGATTCAAAATATAAAAGAAGGCAATTATGGTTATGGAGGATATCTACAAGTTGTTGCAGCTGCAATATGCTCTGCTGCGGCTCTAACGGACTTTCTTTAGTTTTAGATCGGTAAGTTTTTCCATACTCACGTAGCCAACCAAATCCCAGAGACGAAAAATCTGAACTTCTTAAGCAGGTAAGAGACATTGGGAGAGAGCGTGATGTTTTCCATATTTGCAATAATATGAATGACTGCCAACTTCATTTGTGTCGAGACGCCTGCACTAAGTGTCGGAAAGCGCGTACGCAGTGTCACGACGCGCTCCTAAAGCGTCAGGAAGTCCGCTCCAGGTGTCGGAACGCCCGCACAAAGCATCAGGAAGTCCGCTCCAGGTGTTGGGACGCCCGCCCCAAGTGTCAGGACATGTGCCTAAAGTGTCGGGACGCCCGCCCCAAGCGTCGGGACGTGCGTGCTAAGAGTCGAGACGCCCGCCCCAAGTGTCGGGAAGCGCACCTAAAGTGTCGAGACACCCGCACAAAGCGTCAGGAAGCCCGCCCCAAGCGTCGGGACGTGCGTGCTAAGAGTCGAGACGCCCGCCCCAAGCGTCGGGACGTGCGTGCTAAGTGTCGAGACACCCGCACAAAGCGTCAGGAAGCCCGCCCCAAGTGTCGAGACACCCGCACAAAGCGTCAGGAAGCCCGCCCCAAGCGTCACGAAGCCCTCCTCAAGTGTCGGAACACCTGCCCAAAATGCCGGAACACCCGCCACAAAAGCTCCACCACATCTACTCCAAATACAAAAAGCGCAAACTGCCCATAGGTAGACAGTTTGCGCTTTCTTACTAAATTTTATGAAGCTGCTAACACGCTCGGTCGCTTAATAAAGAACGACAACACTAAGCCAATAATAGCAGAGATCCCGGCAACGATGAAGGAGACGTTCACGCCGTGAACAAGACCTTCGATTCCGTTACTTGGTCGCGCTGCTGTACTCATTACGGTTACAAGTAGAGCCGTGCCGACAGCGCCTGATACTTGGCGCATGGTGTTATTCATGGCTGTTCCGTGTGAAATGAGGTGCTCTGGCAGTTGGTTAATACCGGCTGTTGTAACAGGCATCATAACCAAGGCCACACTAAGCATACGGAATGCATTGACGATCGTCAGGTACATAAATGATGTCTGAGCTGTTAAGTCCGTGAACATAAACGTTGTAACGACTAGGATGATTAATCCGGTGATGGCTAACCATTTAGCACCAAATTTATCAAATAAACGACCTGTAATTGGATTACTGAAGCCCATTATAAGAGCGCCAGGTAAGAGCATTAACCCAGATTCTAGTGCTGTAAATCCTAGCATTTGTTGCATATATAACGGTAGTACAGTAGAAGCACCGATCAAGGCAATAAATACGACCATACCAAGAACTGTTGTAAGTGTGAACGTTTTATACTGAAAGACTTTAAATTCAAGTATTGGTTCACGTAATCGTCTTTGGCGTAAGATGAACCAGGTTAAAGTAACGGCACCAATCAGCATGGATATAGGGACTTGAGGGTTACTCCACCCAGCTTCTCCCCCGGCAATGCTGAACCCGTAAAGAATTCCGCCAAAACCGAATGTAGATAAGATAATCGAAAGGATATCAAGTTTAGGAAATGTTTGTTTTGTTACGTTTTTAAGAATGAAATACGCAAGAATGAAATCTAAAATGACGATCGGTAAGATCACGTAAAATAAGCTTCTCCATGGGAATTGGTCGACTAGCCAACCTGACAATGTAGGCCCGATCGCAGGAGCGAATGAAATGACAAGACCAAACATTCCCATTGCCGCACCGCGCTTTTCAATTGGGAAAATCATAAATAGAATGGTTTGCATTAAAGGGATGATAATTCCTGCACCAGATGCTTGTAGGATCCGTCCTACCATTAAGAGCGGGAAGTTTGGCGCAATGGCGCAAATGAGCGTTCCGAATGCGAAGAGTCCCATAGCCGTTAGGAAGAGACCCCTTGTTGTGAATCGTCCAATTAAGAAGGCGGTGATCGGGATCATCACGCCGTTTACGAGCATAAAGATCGTTGTAAGCCACTGAGCTGTACTCGCTTCTAAATGAAGGTCTGCCATAATATTTGGCAGTGCAGTGGCGAGTAATGTTTGGTTTAAAATGGCCGCAAATGCGCCTGATAAAAGCACAATAATAAGGGGGACTTTATTAATTGGTTCTTCTTTTTGTGTTGTATCTTGTGTGTTAACCACAATGTTCCCTTCTTTCTTTTGTAGTGATTCGTTAGTGTCTTCTAATGAAGTCCTGCTTGAATAATGGTTATTTCTTTTTGGTACTTCGACATGGCTTCGTCAATTGTATAGTCATTTGAAAGACATTGCACAAGATTATGGAACGTAATGGCAATGGAAATTTCAAAGACGTGATAGAGCTGCTCGGTGTCCTTAATGTTCAAACGATCCATGTCTACGAGTTTACTCACTTGTGTAAATCTGGAGTCATCTGAGCCCTTACGAATATATCTGGTCACTTCTTTTTCAATCTTATAGTTTTTATTTAAAAGAACGTTTCGAAGGTAGTTATTCTGACCTTCTTTTTGCGAGTGATGAAGAGCTGATTGGAATAAATCCTCCATAGCTTTAAACATGTCGCCTTCGTGATCTTTCAAGCGTTGTAAGAAGTTCTCATGCTGATCCTTGGCGTGTTCATTCAATAAGTAAAAGAACGCATCTTCCTTATCTTCGAAATACTGATAGAAGCTTCCTCTTGGAATGCAAGCTTTCTTAAGAATATTAGATATAGATGCTTCATATAGAGAAACGCGAGAGAATTCCTCTTTAGCTGCTTCGATCAGCTTTTCCCTTTTCTCTTCATTCAAATTATAGAACGTTGGTTTCGGCATTCTTCTCCTCCTTGTGCATACATATGACACCGTGTCACATGACGACCTGATCTACTATATATGACGCGGTGTCATACGTCAACAAAAATGCAAATGAAAACACGAGGCACATGGCCTCGTGTTGGTTAGCTGTTTTGTAGCTTTTTCTTTTTGCGTGCTTTTTCTTTCTCGATTTGCTTACTGCGAAGTTGACCACAAGCTGCGTCAATGTCTGTTCCGTGTTCTGTACGGACACCACATTTTATTCCACGATCCATAAGCGTTTGATAGAACGTAAGAATGGCTTCCTTCTCACTTCGATCATATGGGTGGTCGGCTACTGGGTTGTAAGGAATTAAGTTCACGTAAGATAAGTGACGTTTATCCTTTAGTAAGTTAGCGAGCTGTTCAGCTTCTTCTTTATGGTCATTGACGTCTTTCAATAAGATATATTCAAACGTAATGCGTCGATTCGTTTTCTCTAGATAGTAATCAATAGCTGGCATTAGTTTTTCTAATGGGTACGCTTTGTTGATCTTCATAATCTTAGAGCGTAAATCGTTGTTTGGTGCGTGAATAGATAACGCCAGATTCACTTGAATGCCTTCGTCTGCGAAGTCGTACATCTTCGGTGCAATTCCACTTGTGGAGACGGTAATGTGACGAGCTCCGATGGAAAGACCTTTTTGATCATTTACGACTCTTAGGAAGTCCATTAAGTTATCGTAGTTATCAAATGGTTCACCAATACCCATAACAACAATGTGGCTCACGCGCTCATCTTTTCCTTTGGTATCAAGGTGGTGCTGAACCTGCATGATCTGCTCAACGATCTCACCGCTTGTAAGGTCACGGCTCTTACTTAAAATTCCGCTTGCGCAGAATGAGCAGCCGATATTACAACCAACCTGCGTTGTAACACAGACAGAAAGGCCGTAGTTAAAGCGCATAAGAACCGTTTCAATGACGTTTCCGTCGGCTAGTTTAAATAGAAATTTAATCGTGCCGTCTTGTGATTCCTGCTTAATCTCTTCTGTTAACGTTCCGAGAGTGAAATGAGATTCTAACAAATCAATCAAAGACTGGTTGACGTTTTTCATTTGAGAAAAATCTGTTACACGTTTCTGATAAAGCCAGTCCCATACTTGTTTCGTACGGAACTTCTTCTCACCATGTTCTTGAATCCAATCCGTCAGTTGTTCAAACGTTAATCCGTAAATGGATTGTTTCATATATAGTTAACTCCTTTTAAAAAAATCGCTATTCCTATAGTAGTCTATTTGCGGGTAGTAAACAACCAGCAAGTGAACTATCATAATTTTGAGTCAATTGTGTTCTTATTTATATTTTGCCTTACGTCTTAGGTTTCAAAACACTTTTATTTCACAGAATTTGAGAAACAGACACATTATACATGCTAATGGGGGAATTTGTCTAACCGCTAGAGATAGTAAACCATGCATATGTTTCACGCGTTTATCAAAGAGGTACCCTACGAATAGGATAGAAACGATGGCCTTACACATACCACACTAAACTTGATCGTAAAAAGGGTGACGACAATGTATAAAAGAATATTACTAGCAACGGATGGATCAGACCATTCTGTACGCTCAACAAAGCATGCAGCAGCCTTAGCCAAACAGTTCGATGGAACGGTTGAGATTGTCTATGTTGTAGACGGAAACAAGTCAAAACAAGATGTTCTTCATAATATGAGTGAATATGAAATTGAATTAAAGCGAAAAGAAAAGACAAGGTCGGTCCAAGAGGTTTTAGAACAAGAAGGCGTTTCCTTTAACACTTACATCTTGCACGGTGAACCGGGTCCTACCATTGTAGAGTTCGCAAACGAAAACGATTATGACTGTGTCGTAATTGGGAGCCGTGGTCACAATGCATTGCAGGAGATGATTCTAGGAAGCGTCAGCCATAAAGTCGTGAAGCGAGTGGACGCGCCTGTTATGGTAATAAAATAAAGAATGACCTCATGAATAACTTGATAACAAATCAGCAAAAAAACGCTCAAAGCCTGAGCGTTTTTTTTATATTCATTTTGTAGTGTCTTTAAAAGAGAGAAGATTAGTTGTCATCATCGTTGGTCTCTTTTATAGTTTCCTGCATTTTCTTTTTAGAATCTTCTATTGTAGCTTTAACGTTATTTGTCGTAGATTTAATGCTTTTTTTCTGGTTGATTAAATGTTGTTTCATTCTCTCTTTAAAATCTTCTTTTTGTGTTTTTAGGTTGGCCTTTATTTCATCCATTGATGCTTTAATTGATTCAACTTCTTCACTTTCTAGATCCTCGCTGTTAATAGAAATGTTTTCCTTCGTGTTATTTCTGATTACATTTCTGTTTAACGAAAACGAATAATTTTTTTGGTTCTTCATTTATTAACCCCCTTCTTCTTTCGGGCATTTCGTTAAAATCGTTTTGGATGGTGATACAGGAGTTTATTCCGTGTTTAGTCATATGAATATATATGTATTCTCCCTATAAAGATAAGGGTGTGCCCCTGCCTATAATAAGAAATTTTGTTTTTTTAAACATGGAACAAGTAGGGGAACATGCAACCATTCTAGTAATTAAGGCAAGTCTCAGAAATTTAATTGTATGAGTTCCATATTTATTAGTATTTCTTTTGGTAAAACTAATCAATTTGTCCATACGAGTAGACTCTTGCTTACATATGATGGGTTGAAAGGTGGTGACATGTTATGAGCTACTCCACTCACGACGGTTATGGAAAATGTAAGAATTGTTTCAACCAGAAACAATACTGTACATGTAATCAGACGATAGAAGAACATTCAAATAAGTCTATTAGTGATAAAAGCCCTCATTGCCAATCGGTTGGAGATCAGAAGCAAAAACAATTGCAGGAGGGACCTGAACAAGATCAAGGCCCTCAAATCCAAGACCAACTTCAGGGGCAAATTCAAGATCAAGACCAAGATCAAGAGCAAAAATTAGAAGGACAGACGCAAGGCGATCAACAGCAAGACCAGATGCAAGGCCCCCAAATCCAAGCACAAAACGAAATCCAAATCCAAGAACAAGACCAAGATCAAACGGAAGATCAAGATCAAGAACAAGGAGATCAATTACAAGCTCAACGCCATGGTGATCAATCCATGGAGAATAATCAATCGATCTCAACTCCTACCGACATTAATGTTGACGGAGTAAAGATGGACGTTAAATGCGGAGATTGTAAACCGACTATTGTTTTCACTGAGGAAGTATTTGATGGGCTTAAGAAAAAGAAACACCGTGATCGGGGGCGGGATAAAGTGGACGGAAGAGAAATGAATTGTGGTAAAGACTGTGATTGTTGTGTTCAAAACCTTGCTGATTTATTAAAAGATGTGCAGCAATTTCAATCCACTATAACAGTCCCAGCAGATAAAGCTATAGATATTTATTCTAGTACCACCATTGGTTTAAATAATCCAATAATAGAACAAGTGATCAACCAAGTAGTAGGTTGTTCTATATTAAGGTTCCGAGACTTTGACCAAATCCCGGTTGCTCCAAATACAACCGTGCAACTATGTGATGTTGCCGGTATTTCCGCAACAGATACCGATGGAACAGAACCCAACGTTTATGAATTTTTATTTGAGAAAGCAAACGAAATAGAAGAGCACGATGAGGATTGCTGTAAAAAGAAAAAGAAGAAGAAAGCATGTGACTGTCCTTGTTGTGCTTCAGAGATTGGGAAAGAGCTGGAGTGTACAGCAAACTATGGATTAGAGTTGAATGTGTTTGTAAAGGGACAATCGGCAGCGGTTTCTTCTATATACGTATTAAACGTCAAGGATTGCCTGGCTTATTTCTTAGACGATCTCAACGATCCAGGAAAGATCTATGTATTCTCCTTATGTGCAATAAGTGCCTTTACAGTAGTTCAGCAAAACATATCTCCGACAATATAGGGAGCAACGATCAACCATAGGTGAAAAAAGAAAATTTGGGTGTTGATGTTGGGGAGTTCGCCCTTACATCCTCATCTGTAAAAGCGTAGATTGATAATGAGAGAAAAACCTAATATTCAAGGAGGATAATGGGATGAATCATTATAGAGAAGAGAACCATTGCGGTTGCATGGAAGAATGCTCATGCACGAATATAAAGGAGGATCACTGCTACATGAAACACCATAAAAGGGATAAGTGTGAAATACCTAATCAACGTTTTTTTGATGAAAAGTGTCCAGATAGAGTAAAAGGATTTAATTTATGTAAGAAGAGAAATGAATTACGTTGTTTTAAACAGTGTCAGCCTATATCTCAGCCTTGCATTACTACTGAGCCTATTGCAACTGATTTTGTTAACTACTTTAAAAATAGAACGAACTTCGAATTCAGTGGTTTAGTGGTAGTAACAAACTCAGGAAACCCTACAAGTGGCTGCTCCATGAGAGTTCGAGTAACAGATAGAGCAGGGACGAACTCTGATGTTGCAACTGTATTTCCTGGAGCATCTATCCCGATTTTTGTTGAAGGATTGGTTTCAATAGATATTGTTTGTGTCTCAACTGAAACAGATCCTGTTGTACCAGCAACTTGTAGCGGAGAAGTCATCTTTGATCTAGAATACTGCGCTACAAAAGTTTGTCTATAAAAAAGAGCGAAAAGGAATCCTTGTCATTTGACAGGGGTTCTTTTACTTCTATTACCGGTACATACACCCAAAAATGGGCGGATGGCCTAAGCCATCCGCCCATACGCCCGCCCAATTTATACATATAGTGATAGAAGAGAACAGGAGTCAGCGGGTAGGAGGTTTTGATATGTCCTATAAAGGGTTCAAACATTGCGATCTATACAAGGAAATAAATGACCCCTCAAAAGTGCTCACGCATCGAGTGGAAGCACCCGGATTAACCCAACGTGTATTCAAGTATCATGACAAAGGCAAGTGTGATTCACACAACAATCACACATGTGATGAGGAGTGTGAAGATGATATGTGCGAACGATATAATTGTTGCGGATGCGAAGAGTGTAATGAATGTGAAAAGTGTTGTCGTGAAAGTTGTGAACCGCCTCATCATAAAGAGTGTCCGAAAAAGATAAAAGGCTTTGATTTCTGCAGAAAAAAAGAAGATATTAAGTGCTTTAAACATTGTGCGCCAATCTCACAGCCATGTGATTTTTGCAAATATAACTATTTCACCAGTAGGGCGAACCTTGATTTTAGTGGGTTGGTGGTCGTAAAGAATACATCGAATCTCACTACAGGATGCTCCATGAAAGTCTGTGTGACCGACAAGTGTGGAACAGATGGAGTGGCTACAGTTAATCCTGGGTCATCTGTTTCCATTTTTGTTGAAGAGTTAACTTCATTAGATATCATTTGTTTAAGTCATTGCCAAGAACAGGCTAGTACTGGTCCTTGTGTGGGTGAAGTCATCTTTGACCTTGAATATTGTACAATTAAGTACATGTCAAATCATGAATGCTACGATTACTAACGTTTTTCAAATTATCCCTTTAATCGTTCAAGATAATGGCGAGTATCCTCCCTAGATAATCGGGATGAATACTCGCTTTTATTCATGTAGTTCAGTAATTTTCCCACCAATGGCTTCTCCATAAGACACATCATTTAAGGTGTACACAGTGAAACGCCATTTGTAACCTACATAAGCAGCTGGTTGTGTCGTAATTCTAACAACCTCTTCACCTGAGTAACGCTGATCTAGAGTTTGTTGGAGCTGGTGCTTTGAGTAAGCTTTCCACCCTAGTAACAGGCAAAGAACCATAAGCCCGCTTAAAACCCATTTCCACCCGTAAAGCTTTTGGGAGAGTGAGAAAAGGGTGAGTAAGAGCAAGCCACCTAATAGCCAAAGGTCTCTTTTAATAAGAGAATACTCTAAATTATGTTCGTTTATAGGATAGAAAACGTGAGCCCCGTTTCCCAGATAATCAATCCCGATTCCTGCTATAAGTAATAGAAACCCAATCCCAAGCCACCTTCTAAAAAAGGTGAAAGGCAACAGTTTGTACGTTAATAAGGCTAAGGCAAGGCTTGTGAATGGGAGTAGAAATAGGGAATGAGTCGACACATTCCCTATTAATTTCGGCACATCTATAATCATCACTAGCGCACCACCAAGAAAAATGGTTCCGATCCGTCGGCCGTATGACATACTCACTCGGTAAAAGAATAAATGAGTCAGAATCATAGCTGTTAAGATATGTAGCAATGAAGAAGGAATATGGTTTAATAAGATCTCTGTCATAGTGTCACTCGCGTTCTATTTGGTATAGTGTATCTTTAGGTCTTTACCTTTTTTCTGGGAAACTAAACCATAATTGAATGTCTTGACCTAAAATAGGAGAGTGATATAGAATCTAACTACCGAACGTTAGGTAGGAGGGGTGTATGTGAGTAAGGACAAAATTCTATCAGAAGCGCTAAGCTTATTTGCTACTCGGGGATATGAAGGAACTGTTCTTTCTGAGTTGGCGGATCGAGTGGGGATGAAAAAGGCATCAATCTATTCCCATTTTAAAAATAAAGAAGAAATTTTTTGGGCGGTCATTGATCGTGCTTACCAATATGAAAGTGAGAAGTTCTCAAAAGGAATGGAAGAAGTGCAACAGCTTAGTTTTCGTGATCGGCTTCATTTTATGATAGATCAGCACGTGCAGTTTTATAAAGAGAATGATGTTAATGCTACGTTGTGGAGACGGATGACCTTGTTTCCACCTGAAGCATTTCAAGAAGGGTTAAAGGCCAAATTACTAGAGTATGAGCAACAATTTAACGGATTATTAGAGAGGGAACTACAAGTAGCCATTGAGGCGAAGGAAATCAGCGATATTGATCTGGATACCGGACTTGCAATGATTATATGTATCCTTGATGGGTTGTTTGTAGAGTACAGTTATTATGATGACAACGAATTTGATAAACGGGTCGAAGCGGTTAAGAAAATGACTTGGCGATCGTTCGCCCCTGAAGTAGAGGAGGACTAAAGATGGCTTGGACGTATATACTTATAGCCGGAATAATAGAAGTTGTCTGGGTTTTTACAATGAAACTTTCAGAGGGATTTACTCAAATGGTTCCGAGTCTAATTACAATAGTATTGATTGTGGTCAGTTTCTTCTTGATTTCTAAAGCTATGCAATCCATTTCAGTTGGGACAGCATATGCAGTGTTTACAGGAATCGGGACTGTTGGGGCTGTTGTGATTGAGTTTATTACAGAGCCACAGTTGATTAGTGTATTGAAAGTCTTTTTTGTTCTGTTCCTTATTACTGGGATTATAGGACTTAAAATGACAGAGAAAGAAGATACAGAAGCAAGTGAGGTGAGCCAATAATGGCATGGATTCAGTTAATCGTTGCAGGTTTAGCCGAAGTGTCTGGAGTTACATTTTTGAAACTTACGAACGGGTTTAAGAATAAGAGCTATGTGGTCCTGATGATCGTTGCTGGAGTCATTAACTTCTATTTATTATCAAAAGCGATTAAGACACTGCCAATTGGAACAGCATATGCGATTTGGACAGGAATAGGATCGGTAGGAACGGTACTTATCGGAATGATTTTCTTCCGTGAATCAAGAGAGTGGGTAAGACTTCTATTTATCACGATGATTGTGACGGGAATTGTTGGACTAAAGATGACAACAACGTAAAAAGGGTTAAGTTTCTTCAAATATAAATGCGTTAGGGAACACAAAAGCTCTTATTTGTAATAGAATAGTCACTTGGAATACAAAAGATAAAAGGAGACACCGCATCATGGATGAAACAAAACAAAACAAGCGCTATGAGTTTCTGGCTAATGACCCGAACTTTAAAGTTATGCCCGTGATGGTTACGCTAATCATCGGGGCGTTTTTTGCGATATTAAATGAAACGTTACTAAACATTGCCCTAACAACACTCATGGACCGCTTTTCCGTGAATGAACCGACCGTTCAATGGATGGCAACTGGTTTTATGCTTGTTATGGGAATTATGACGCCTATTTCGGCCTTATTGATTCAATCCTTCACAACAAGAAAAATGTTTATCGGAACCATGACCATTTTCACAATAGGTACAGCCATTTGTGCCGTAGCCCCAACGTTCCCGATTCTGCTTGGGGGACGCCTGCTACAAGCAGTCGGAACAGGTGTCCTGATCCCAATTATATTTAACACATTCCTGTTGATCTTCCCGCCGGAACGACGCGGTGCGGTTATGGGTACAGTCGGCCTTGTCATTATGTTCGCACCAGCAATTGGTCCGACACTATCAGGGATCATCGTTGAACATTTAGGATGGAGATACTTATTCATTTCTGTCATTCCATTCTCTCTGTTCTCAATCGCCTTTGCACTTAAATTCTTAAGAAATGTCGGCGAAGTGACGAAACCAAAACTTGATATCCTATCCATTGTCTTATCGACAGTCGGTTTTGGTGGCGTCGTGTTAGGCTTTAGCCTAGCAGGAGAAGGAGATGCAGGCTTCCTTGCTCCGAAGGTCTATCTTTCTATTATTATTGGTGTCATCTCATTAATCCTGTTCACCATTCGTCAATTAAAGTTAGAGGAACCCATATTAGATGTACGGGTTTTCCGTTATCCAATGTTCACGCTCGGCCTAACGATGTTTGTCATTATTATGGTATCTATGTTTTCTTCGGAAATTATATTGCCGATGTATATGCAAGGAGCACTTGGACTACAAGCAGCTACCGCCGGACTTATCTTACTACCAGGCGCTCTGTTAAATGGCTTAATGTCACCGATCATGGGTAAATTATTTGATAAATACGGTCCACGAAAACTCATGATCCCAGCGACAGTTGTATTAAGTGGTACGATGTTTGCCTACAGCCGCATCGGACTTGATACATCCATTCCTTACATTGTCGTGTGTTATTTACTATTGATGCTATCGGTATCGGCTATTATGATGCCAGCCCAAACAAACGGCCTAAACCAATTACCGAAGCACCTGTATCCACATGGAACAGCCATTATGAACACCCTTCAACCTGTATCAGGCGCAATCGGGATCTCGGTCTTCATCGGTATTATGACGTCACGTAAAAATGCCTACCTAGAAAATGCGGCCAATCCTTCTACAGCAAGTACCCAAGCAGAAGCTCTTGTATCAGGGGTTGAGTTGGTATACTGGGTTGTCTTCTTCTTTGCAATTGCAGCCTTTATCGTTACGCTATTTGTACAACGCGCTACGCCAGAGCAAGAAGTTGCCACTGATGTGCAGGCTGAAACGGAATAGATTTTTGAAGCAGTTCTTTTTAGGGTGTGTATGCTCTAGGGGGACTGCTTTTTTGTTGGGGTGTGAGGGTAGTGAAGTTTGGAGGCTGGCACGAGTGGGGGAGGTGGCTCAAGCTGGGCTGCCGCGGCTCAAGTCCCGCCGTCCACGGCTCAAGTAGTGGGTGAACCGGCTCAAGTAAAGAAAAATACGGCTCAAGAAGCGAAAATAACAGCTCAAGTAGGAGTGTAAAGGCTCAAGTGAAGCGAGACCGGCTCAAGACCTTGCGCAGACGGCTCAAGTTGGGCGAAAACCGGCTCGAGCTCTACGAACGAGTCCGGGAGGGATAACAGAAAAGCGAGAAGCCGGCTCGAGTTGGGAGTTCGTGGCTCAAGTCCCTCCGCCCACGGCTCAAGCTAGCGCGCTACGACTCAAAATTATGAACAAAAACGTCTAAATAGTGACAAATGGAGAAAAGCAAAAAAATTTTCAGAAAACAGGTTGCTTTTAAAAGCATCAAATGGTTATAATACAAGTAACGAAAGCGCTTTCGAAAAGTATGAGGTGGACCTAATGGTTACAATCTATGATATTGCGAAAAAGACAGGGTTCTCTGTCACAACTGTATCAAAAGTATTAAACAATTATTCAGATGTAAGCGAAAAGACGAAGAAAGCGATTAAAGCTGCAGTGGAGGAAATGGACTATTTACCAAACTCTCATGCGAGAACGTTAACAACTAAAAAATCTTGGACGATTGGAGTAGTGTTCATCGAATCGTTAGGGATCGGTGTAAAACATCCGTTCTTTAATGCAGTAATCGAAAGCTTTAGACAAGAGGTAGAGATAGATGGTTACGATCTCCTGTTTGTTTCAAGAAATATTAGTAATCAAAAGAAAAGTTACTTAGATCATTTCAGGTATCGTGGTGTAGATGGTGTAGTCATTGTTTGTTCAACATATGATGACGAGCAAGTAAAGGAATTGATTGAAGATCCGATTCCGACCGTTGTCATAGATATGAGTAGTGATCAATCGAGCGTGGTTTATTCTGATAACTATGAAGGAAGTCGTCTTGCGGTTGATCATCTATATTCTCTAGGACATACACAAATCGCCCACATAGCAGGGCATGAATCAACTTTTGCAGGGGAACAGCGTAAGAAAGGCTTCTATCAATCTATGAAAGCTTTAAATTTAGAAGTACCTGATGAGTACGTTGTCAACGGGGATTACTTTTCTATAGAAGGCGGCGCTAGAGCTATGAAGGCATTGCTTGAATTGAACGAGCGACCCACTGCTGTATATGCAGCAGGAGACAGCTTGGCCATGGGTGCCATAAACGCCATTCAAGAGCAAGGACTCCGGATTCCAGAAGATGTATCTGTAGTGGGTTATGATGATATCGAACTTGCTCAGTACATCCACCCTGCCTTAACGACGATTCGACAACAGACCGATTTAATAGGTCAAGAATCCGCGAAACTATTATTAAAACAAATTGATTGTAAAGAGAGTCATATAGCATGTACTAAGGTACCAGTCGAGTTAATCATTCGAAAGAGTACCGGTCCTGTTGCATAAGCAGGGGAGGCTTTTAATGGATTTCATTAAAAGCTTTTGTAAAATGAATCGAAAGCGGTTTCGTGTTAGAACTTATATTTTTTAGCTTTTTTCGAAAGCGGTTTCGCGTTCAATTGGATTTATATTTTTTTAAACATTTCGAAACCGGTTTCGATTACTTGTTAGGAGAAGGTCATTGTACCTTTTTAATAAAATCTCTGTAGGGGGTAGTAAGATGAAAAAGAGGTTAAGTTGGTCTTTGTTGTTGACGTTGACTTTAGGTATAGCACTACTTGCTGGGTGTTCTGATTCAGGTTCTGCATCGGGTGATGGAGAGAAGGATGATGACGTATTGAAAGTATGGTCGTTCACGGATGAATTGAAAGAGCCGATCAAGACGTTTGAAGAGAAAAATGGCGTAAAAGTTGAATTAACGATTGTTCCGATTGCGGACTATCCTACGAAGCTTAAGCCTGTTTTAGAAAGCGGAGTTGGAGCACCGGATGTGTTCACAGGTGAGGTTGCATTCTTAAAGCAATGGACAGATCGCGATTACTGGGAAAACTTATCTCAAGAGCCTTATAATGCGGATGAGTTAGAAGGCGACTACATTGACTATGTATACGACTTAGGAAAAGATTCTGAAGGAAATGTGAAAGCGTTATCATGGCAAACGACGCCAGGTGGTATTTTCTACAAACGTAGTATTGCTAAAGAAGTTCTAGGTACAGATGATCCAGGTCAGTTAGGTGAAATGATGTCTTCTTGGGACGGGCTTTTCGAAGTGGGCGAGCAGTTAAAAGCTGAAGGTTATCGCTTGTTCCCTGATGAAGGTGCGATTCGTTGGTTTGCAAAAGGTGAAGATCCACAGCCTTGGGTAAATGAAGATGATGAATTGGTCATGACAGATGCGAAACTGAACTATTTTGATCATGCTAAGAAATTAAGAGAGAAAGATTATACAGCATTTGCTCCAGAATGGTCTCCATCTTGGAACGCTTCTATGAGTGGCCCAATCGCGTATAACGGTGGATGGGAAGAAGTAGATGAGGATGCGGCAGCAAGTGACAAGACAGAAGTATTCTCTTATGCACTACCAACTTGGGGTCTTCACAGTGTGCTGAAGCCTAACGCTGAAGACACTTCAGGCGATTGGGGCGTAACAACTGGTCCGGTACCTTATTTCTGGGGTGGAACGTGGATTGGTATTTACAGCGGATCTGAGAAGAAAGACTTAGCTTGGGACTTTGTAAAAATGATGACCCATGATGAAGAATTCTTGACAGATTGGGCGAAAGAAACAGGTGACGTGCTATCTTACAAACCTGTGAATGACAAGATCAAAGACGAATTCAGCGAGCCATTCCTTAACGGACAAAACAACTACACGTTCTTCCTGGATCAAGCGAAAAAGATCGAGCCAGGCATCGTAACGAAGTATGATCAGCAAATTGATACACTTCTTGGGGCTCAGGTACTTGAGTATGTTGATGGTAAGAAGACGAAAGAAGAAGCAATTGAAGAGTTCTACAAGCAAGTGAAAAATGCTTATCCGGAAATTAAGACACCATAAAAAGCAAGGATAGAAGAGGTGGTCCGGTCTCCCGAGTGAACTGCGACTACCTCTAATCTACTTAAGGCACTTATGTAGATAGTCTGATAGAGAGAGGGATACCAATGAAGAAGTTAAACCACAAAGGGTATTATTTTATCGCACCATTTTTCGCGATCTTTCTCGTTTTTAATATCTATCCTGTTTTGCTGACCTTTTATTACACATTTACGAGGTATGAAGGGTATGGAAAACCGGAGTTCATTGGACTCGAGAACTATACACGAATATTAACCGATGGCTACTTCTTAGAAGCCTTCATTAATACATGGAAGATCTGGGGATTAAACTTTGCGCTGCAGCTTGGAATTGCGTTGTTCCTGGCAGCACTATTCTCAGATTTACGATACCGCATTAAAGGACTCGGGTTCTTCCGAGCCGTGTTTTATCTACCGAACTTGATTACGATTAGTTCAGTAGCGATTCTATTTAACATTATGCTTGATTGGCAGCATGGTTCGATCAATATGCTCTTAATGAAAATTGGCCTTATCTCTGATCCTATTAATTGGTTGAACGAACCGGCGACAGCTCAAATTTCTGTAGCGCTGATCTTAACGTGGATGTGGTTTGGTTACACCTTTATCGTTCTTATGGCCGGTGTATCAGGGATACCTGGTGAACTTTATGAAGCGGCTTTAATTGATGGAGCGAACAGATGGCAGACATTTATTCATATTACATTACCTTTACTTAAACCTATCATGCTTTATGTCATGATTACATCACTTATTGGTGGACTGCAATTGTTTGATTTACCGATGTTAATAACTGATGGTCTCGGGGCACCTGAAGGGTCCTTAAACACAATGGTTCTTTATCTGTATAACCAAGCATTCCGCTATAACAACTATGGATATGCAGCGACAATTGCTTATGCGCTATTCCTGATCACTGTCCTATTCTCTGTAGTTACATTCCGATCCATGTATCGAACTAACGCGAAGAAAGAGGGGTAACGAGATGAAAACTGAGAAAAAGTCATTAAACGTGCCCGTTAACAAACAAGGGTTGAAGAAGAAAAGAAGTTTCTCCAGAAAGGCGATTTACACACTGTTGATCTTGTTAACGATTATCAGCATTGTTCCTTTCTATATGATGATTATCAATGCAACACGTGAGAACCAGGCCATATTGGGTGGATTCTCCTTCCTTCCTGGAAGTGCTCTCATTGAGAACTACCGCACCATGATGGATTATGTGAACATTTGGAACGGATTTAAAAACAGTTTAATCGTTTCTGTATCCGTTACGGTTCTAAGCGGTTATTTCTCAGCCTTAACGGCATTTGGATTTGCAGTCTATGATTTTAAAGGAAAGAATCTACTATTTATTTTCATGCTTCTTATGATGATGGTACCTGGACAGCTAGGGTTAATCGGTTTCTATGAGCTAAACAATGCGATTGGCACACTTGATACGTACATCCCGTTAATTGTACCGGCTATTGCAAGTCCATTTGTGGTTTTCTTCCTTCGGCAGTACCTTTCTACGACGCTACATCCTTCTTTACTTGAAGCAGCTCGTATGGACGGGGCAGGAGAATTAAAAATCTTCCACACGGTAGCATTGCCAATTATGATGCCAGCGGTTGCGACGATGTCGATCTTCACATTTATTGGCTCTTGGAACAACTATATCGTTCCATTAGTAGTCTTATTCTCGCCTGAGAAGTATACGCTACCTGTACTAATGGGATTCTTAAAAGGTTCTCAAGTAGCTACAAACTTAGGGTCAATGTATTTAGGAATTGCGATTTCTGTTGTACCGATCATGATCGCGTTTCTATTCTTCTCTAAATATATCATTAGTAGTATTTCAGCAGGATCAATTAAAGGATAAAGAAGAGGGGTTACACTATGCAGCGTTTTAAAGAAGATTTCATTTTTGGAACAGCGACATCTTCCTACCAAATTGAAGGAGCCGCATCAGTTGGGGGCCGTACTCCTTCCATTTGGGATACATTCTCCATGACACCAGGTAAGGTTCACAACGGAGATACAGGAGAAGTTGCATGTGATCACTATCACCGTTTCGAAGAAGATATTGAAATTATTAAAAGTCTTGGAGTTGATTCCTATCGTTTCTCAATTGCCTGGCCTCGTATTTTCCCTTATGAAGGGCAGTACAATCCTGAGGGGATGGCGTTTTACAAACGGTTAGCTACCCGTTTAAAAGAAGAAGGCATTCGTCCTTTCGTCACGCTTTACCATTGGGACCTCCCTCAATGGGCGTATGAAAAAGGGGGCTGGACAAATCGTGAAAGTATCGATTGGTTCTTAGAATATGCGGAGAAATGTTTTGAAGAATTAGACGATGTAGTAGATATGTGGATTACTCATAATGAACCATGGTGTGTAGCGATGCTAGGTTACTACGAAGGCGTTCACGCACCAGGGCATCAGAATTTGCAAGAATCTATTCAAGTTGCGCATCACCTGCTTCTGTCTCACGGAAAAGCGGTTGAATTGTATAAAGAAACATTACAGAAAGAAAAACCAATTGGCATTACATTAAACATGTCGCCTGTTTACCCTGCGAGCATGGAGACTCATGATTACACAGCGGCTCAAGCCTTTGATGGCTACTTGAATCGATGGTTCATTGATCCTGTCTTTAAAGGAAACTATCCTGAAGACATGAAGACGTTATATGGCAACAACGGCTGTGAGTTTGATTTCATTAAAGAAGGAGATTTGAAATCGATTTCAATATCTTGTGACTTCTTTGGAATTAACTTCTACAACCGTGCTTTAATCGAAGCGTCCAGTGAAAATCCTTTAACGTTCCAGGCGGCTCCGTCTGATTATGAAAAAACGGGGATGGGGTGGGACATTTCGCCAAATGAATTTAAAGAGCTTATTTACCGCGTGCGTGAGGAGTATACTACGTTGCCGATTTTTATCACGGAAAATGGTGCAGCGTTTGATGATGTCCTTGAAGAAGATGGAAGCGTTCATGATGAAGGGCGAAAAGGATACGTCGAACAGCACCTGACAGCCGTTGCAGAACTGAATGAAGAAGGAATGAATATTAAAGGATATTACCTCTGGTCCCTTCTTGATAATTTTGAATGGGCCTTCGGATACGATAAGCGATTTGGGATCACATACGTAGATTTTGAAACACAAACCCGTTACGTCAAAGATAGTGCCAAGCGCTATACGGATATTGTGCGATCAAGAACCATATAAGGAGGAAAAAACATGTCAAAGGTTCGAACGATTTTAACCTCTAAAGATACTGGAGACAGATTAACTGAAAAAGAATTTCTCCCTCTCGTTGATTGTAACGGAGAGGGGGACTTTACTGTTCATACAAAAGAACAATATCAAACGATTCTTGGTTTCGGGGGAGCGTTCACAGAGGCAGCAGCCTATACATTAAGCCAAATCTCTCCTGAAAAACGGGATGAAGTTATCAAGAACTACTTCCATCCAGAAGAAGGACTAGGATATACAATCGGAAGAGTGGCGATCCATAGCTGTGATTTCGCTCTTGGAAACTATACCTATGTGGAAGAGGGAGACGAAAAACTTACTACCTTTTCAATCGAACGAGAACATAAATGGGTCCTTCCCCTTGTGAAAGATGCAATGAAGGAAAAAGGCGGGGAGATCGACCTGCTAGCTTCCCCGTGGAGCCCTCCTGCATGGATGAAAAGTAACGGAGAGATGAATAACGGCGGAAAGCTTTTGCCACAGTACAGAGATGCGTGGGCAAAGTATTATGCAAAGTTTGTTCATGCCTTCCGTGAAGCCGGTGTTGATATATGGGGCTTATCGGTTCAAAACGAACCAGCAGCTGTCCAAGTGTGGGACTCTTGTATTTATTCTGCAGAAGAAGAACGCGATTTCATTAAGGATCACCTCGGACCAACCCTTGTAAGTGAAGGGTTAGAAGATTTGAAACTTGTTATTTGGGATCATAATCGCGATATTATGGTCGAGAGATCTTCCACAATATTAGAAGATCCTGAAGCTGCTAAGTATGTATGGGGCACAGGATTTCATTGGTACGTGAGCGAAGCGTTTGAAAATGTGGGGGAAGTGCACAACCGATTCCCAGATAAACATTTACTGTTCACAGAAGGATGCCAGGAAGGTGGCGTGAAGCTTGGAGAATGGTTTACAGGTGAGCGTTACGGCCGCAATATGATTGGCGACCTTAACAATTGGACAGAAGGATATATTGATTGGAATATGGTCTTAAATGAAGAAGGTGGACCAAACCATGTAGGGAATCTGTGTGATGCTCCTGTTATCGCTGATACGAAAACAGGTGAGGTTCATTACAACAGTTCCTTCTATTATATTGGTCATTTTAGCAAGTACATACGTCCCGGATCTGTAAGAGTAGGGCTTGATATAAGCCATGAATCATTACAGTCTACAGCCTTCTTGAATGAGGATGGGTCACTCGTAATGGTTGTGATGAATGAATCCGATTATAAAGAGGAATTCACGGTTAGTCGGGATCAAAAAGCGTTCCACGGAGAACTCCCACCTCATTCCATAGCAACGTACATTCTGGAACAAGATGCACAGTAAAGGAGAGGGTTTCATGGAGAGGATCATGGAAGGTATAACGTATGGCTTTGATGAGAAGGATCGATTCGAAATTGGTCAATATGATAAAGCAAAGTCTTTTTCAAGCTTTTTACCTGGCATAGCAGGTTTGGATGGGATTCCAATGTGGGCTTTCTATGTAAACAGAGGGCAGGGGATTTGTAGCTTTGGTATACAGGATAAGGATACCCCGATTATGGAATTCTCACCAGCTTCTATTGCTTATAAAAATGTGACGAATACGGGTTTTCGTACGTTTATTAAATGTGACGGTAAGGTCTATGAGCCGTTCTCCCCTAGAGCAGGGATGGATACTGTCGAGCGAAAAATGACAGTAGAAGCGAATGAGCTTCGGATCCAGGAAGTTCATAACGGGTATGGAATCGAAGTGAACGTTGTGTACTTCACGATGCCTGGAGAGGACTTTGCCGCCCTAGTACGACGAGTGGAGATTGTGAATTTGCGATCTGAGAAGCGAGATATTGAAGTCATTGATGGCTTACCTGAAATCCTCCCATACGGAGTTACGAACGCTGCTTATAAAGAAGTAGGGAATCTAACACGTAGTTGGATGGAAGTGTTTAACCTGGAGAGTCGTATTCCTTACTATAAAGTGCGTGCGAGTATGGAAGACGTTGCCGAGGTACGGGAGGTACAGGGAGGCCACTTTTATCTCTCATTTTCAGATGAGGAGGTGGTGTTGCCTCCTATTATAGATGCGAATGTAATCTTCGGAAGCGAGCAATCCCTTCAGTCCCCTGAACGTTTCCTTACGCATTCTGTTGATGAACTTCTAAGTACTGTTCAGCGTGCGACCAATAAGGTTCCATGTGGTTTCTCGGCTGTGAAGAAAACGCTGAATCAGGGAGGAACATTACATCTTAACACATTAATTGGACACGTATCAGATGCTGAGAAGATTCATAGAAAACAAGATAAGCTAACACAAACACAATTTATCGATCAGAAGCAACAAGAAGCAAGACTACTTGCCGAAGATCTAACGAGTGCCATTCAAACGAAGACCTCATCCCCAATATTTGATCAGTATTGCCGTCAAAGTTACCTTGATAATGTCCTTCGGGGAGGGTTACCTCTTGTTTTAGATAATGGAGGGGAGGGCTTTATTTATCATGTGTATTCAAGAAAGCATGGAGACCTTGAAAGGGACTATAACTTCTTTAAGCTAGCTCCTGAATACTATTCACAAGGGAACGGAAACTTCAGGGATATGAATCAAAACCGTCGTAACGACCTTTACTTCAACCCGAAAGTCGGTTCGTTCAACGTGCGCATGTTTATGAACTTTATTCAAGCTGACGGATACAATCCTTTGTTAGTAGAAGGATGTCAATTTGAGGTTAAAGCTGAAGATAAAGTGAAGCTCGTACAAGAAAACGTTGTAAACAAGCAAGAAGAGTTTGATGCTCTACTAGATCAACCTTTTACCCCAGGGAAGTTAATGACCTTCCTAAAAGACGAAGAAGTCAAACTAAAAGGTGATGTAGAAGAGGTGTTTACCTCTGTTCTAAAGTATGCTGAACAAAGAATGGAAGCAAGCTTCGGTGAAGGATACTGGGTAGATCACTGGACGTATAACATGGACTTGATCGATAACTATTTATCAATTTATCCAGATCAAGCAGAAAGACTACTGTTTAAAGAAGATCGTTATCGTTTCTTTGATAGTCCGGTTCGTATTGCTCCAAGAAAAGAGAAGTATGTGTTAACCCCTAAGGGTGTAAGACAATACGAAGCTGTTCATGAAGATGAAGAGAAAGAAAATCAATTAGGCATTAGTCGTAATGACACGAACTGGTTGAGAACGAACAATGGCAAAGGCGAAATTTATGAAACAACGTTAATCGTGAAGCTCGCATCATTAGCGCTTAACAAATTCTCTTTATTAGATGCTGAGGGAATGGGCGTTGAGATGGAGGCGAACAAGCCAGGGTGGAATGACGCGCTTAATGGATTACCTGGATTGGTAGGTTCTGGCATGAGTGAAACATTTGAACTGAAAAGACTCCTAACATTCCTTATTTCTTCATTAAAACGAGTCGACCAAGGGATTCTGATTCCAGTAGAGATGCATACACTTCTGCATGGAGTATATGAGAATGTGCGCCTGTGGGAAGATGGAGAGATAACAAACATCCAATATTGGGATCGTGTTGCTTCCCTTCGTGAGGCATACAGAGAATCTATCCATTTCGGAATTGATGGACAAGAAAAATCTGTAGACCATGACAATATCCTTACAGCACTCATTCATTTCTTAAATAAAGTTGAAAAAGGGATTGAAAAGGCTAAGAAATTCGGAGAAGGTCTTTATCCCACTTACTTCTATTATGAAGCTTCAGATTATGAGATTATAGAAGGAGCAAAAGGTGAAGGCGGTTACGACCGGGTTGACGTGAAAAAATGGGACACACATGTATTGCCAGCTTTTCTTGAAGGACCTGCAAGGGCAATGAAAGTAATGAACGATGCAGAGGACATCCACGATCTCGTTCGTCAGAGTGACCTGTATGATCAAGACATTCATATGTTTAAGACTTCTGTGAGTCTAGAGGGGCAGTCGAATGAAATTGGTCGTATTAAAGCTTTCACACCAGGTTGGCTAGAGCGAGAATCTGTCTTCCTTCATATGTCGTATAAATATTTATTAGCTTTACTAAAGGCTGGATTATACGACAAGTTTTATGAAGAAATGCATGATAGCCTGGTGCCTTTCTTAGATCCAGCGGTTTATGGAAGAAGCACACTCGAGAATTCTTCTTTCATTGCAAGTTCTGTTAACCCTGATCCTACTTTGCATGGGCAAGGGTTTGTGGCCAGGTTAAGCGGATCGACGGCTGAATTCTTAAGTATGTGGAAATACATGATGATGGGGAGAGGTCCTTTCACTATGAGGGATGGTGAATTATGTTTAGTATTCTCTCCTATTCTTCAAGGTGATTTGTTTACAGATGAAGGAGAAGTATCCTTTACGTTCTTGGGTCAGACAAAAGTGACCTATATCAACCCAGAGCGGAAGAATACATTTGGTGATGACCGAGTAACCGTCAAACAAAGTGTGATTGTGTATGAAGATGGTGAACAAGTAACCCTTAAAGGACAAGAGATACAAGGATCTCATGCCAAAGCAATAAGAGAAGGTAAAGCGACTTCAATTACGGTGTATCTTGTATAATTTTTGAAAAGAGCTCTTTAGGAGCTCTTTTTTTGATTTATCTGAAACTTACTGGTTCTAATGTCGTATATATAGGTAGGAGGATAGAAGTAAAGATGCTTTATAGTGTAAATTTGCAATAATGATGGAAAAACAACACTCTACTTACATAAAATATGATAAAATAGTAACGGTTTTGCATAATGGAACATTGAGGAAATTCATCATACATAGTATCTAAAACATTTGAACTAGTGTACAAAGAGGGTAGAAAGGGTTAGATTATGACAGAACAACAAATTCGCACAGTTGTACAACAACTATTATACGATATGCAAGGGCTGAAAACGAAAGTTAGAGAACTAGAAGACGAAGTAGAAAGTCTTAAACATAATCAATCAAGAAAACGAGATTCTCAAGAGGACCTAGAAGGTGTTCCGGTTAGTGGGCTTATCATTCATTACTTACAACGAATAGGAGTTCCTTCACACATCAAAGGATACCAATATATCCAAAAAGCTGCTTCGCTTGTCTTCGAGGACCCCATTTACTTACAGAAGATGACAAAGGCTCTTTACCCTGAGATCGCCAACGCTTATGGAACGACATCGAGTAGGGTCGAACGCGCCATTCGTCATGCGATCGAACAAGCATGGAAACGAGGGAGCAGTAGTCTATTTTCCCAGTGGCTAGAATGCCCTGAACAGGTATTTGAACAAAAACCTTCTAACCGATTGCTCATTACACTTCTTGTGGACAAGATTCATAAAGACAGAACCGGTGAGCGTATCCTTTATCAGGAAGTAAATATGTAACATAAAAGGACCGCTCATGGAGGGTCCTTTTTTTGTGTTTCCATAAGTCGTAGAGCTATTGTTAAATTGGCAAGAATGTAACAGAACCTTCTCGTAAAAGATAAGGGAACTATACCCTGGAAAGGCGAGATGGTTATGAGAGTGATGGTATGTGTTTTAGCGTTACTGGTAAGTTGGAGTGAAATAACGGCTGTAAGGGCTGAGGGACCTAGGAAGGAACTTGCCATTGTAATTGACGACTTTGGGAATGATATGGGGGGCACGGACGCAATGCTAGAGCTTCCGGTGCCGTTGACTGTAGCCGTAATGCCTTTTATGCCGACAACTGCTGAGGATGCAGAGCGTGCTTATTACTTGGGTCATGAAGTCATCGTTCATATGCCGATGGAGCCTATGAAAGGGAAGAGAAGTTGGCTAGGTCCTGGTGCGATTACGACAGACCTTTCCGATGAAGAAATTAGAGAGCGTGTTCATGATGCGATTCATGCTGTCCCACATGCGGTAGGGATGAACCATCATATGGGTTCTAAAGCAACAGCAAGTGAACGGGTGATGCGGATTGTACTTGAAGAGTGTAAGAATCATGGACTTTACTATTTGGATAGTAAAACTACAGGAAGTAGTGTTATCCCTGAGTTGGCGACTGAATTAGGTGTGCCTTATTTAGAGAATGAAATCTTTTTAGATCATGTGTATTCGATTGAGCATATGAAAAAGCAGGCGAAGAGAGTGGAGGAAGGGTTAGTGGAGGGAAAGGAACTTATTGCTATTGGGCATGTTGGGATTGCGGGGGAGAAGATGGTTTCTGTTTTGAGCGAATTTATTCCGATTTTTAAAAGTAAGGCCGATATTGTTCCCTTGTCTGATCTATTGCCTTGATAGGAGGAATGGTTTCCGTTAACTTTGGGTGAGTATAAGGCGGACCTGGGGTCTCATCTAGGCTCTTCTGCCCACGGGAGTCTCGCAGTTTCCAGGCCCACCTTTTACATATTTGCAGTAACGAAAACAAACGAAATATCTGCATAATTCCTAACAAATTTAAGGAGCGGTGTTAAACTTGCCATAAAAAAGGTGCCAAATTCCTTAATTCAATAGGAAGTCTGACACCTTTTTTCTCTACTCTAGCTCAGTCTAGTCTATGCTTTGCTAATGGAGCGCTGTGTGCTTTTTTAGATTAACTTGCGTGCTGGTTTACGTCTACGGCAGGTTTGTGTATTTTCTGTTTCAAGACCTGGATGACGAACCATGCTACTACGGCTAGCCAGAAGAGGGAGCCGATGATCATGGAGGCGGTGTAAGATAGTCCGAAACCTTCTGGTGCGTAGAAGATGTAGGTACTTACTACAGCTGTCATGAATAGGGCTGGTATGGAGCAGATCCAGTGGAATTTTTGGTTTTGTAACAAATACATGGCCGCGGTCCATAGCATGACGGTTGCAACGACCTGGTTTGACCAGCCTACATAACGCCAAAGGAAGCTATAATCAATTTGTGTTAAGAAGAATGTAGGAAGAGCGACAGGAACGATTAAGAAGAGGGTGCTTAGTTTACCTGTTAACTCTTTCTTACGAATTCGTCCAATTAAATCTGCAAGCATCATCCGGGAAGAGCGAAGTGCTGTGTCTCCTGTTGTAACAGGAAGGATGATGACGCCAATTACAGCAAGTACCCCGCCAAATGCTCCAAGAGTTGACGTACTGATTTCGTTTACAACACCTGCTGGGCCACCGGCATCAAGAGCAGCTTGCAGCGAGCCTGTACTACCGAAGAATGTCATTCCAGCAGCTGCCCAGATTAAGGCGATTACGCCTTCTGCGATCATTGCGCCGAAGAATACCTTACGACCTTCGCTTTCTTTTTTCAGTGTGCGAGCTAAAATTGGACTTTGTGTACTATGAAACCCTGAGATTGCTCCGCAAGAAACAGTAACCATAAGAAGCGGCCACATCGGCAGTTCCTTTGGGTGTAAGTTTTGTACAGTTAGATTTGGAATTGGATTATCAAAGAAAAATAGCCCGATTCCGATCGATACAGCCATGAAGATTAAGATAGCCCCGAATATTGGATAAACTTTCCCGATAATTTTGTTCACCGGCAAAACGGCTGCGATTAAGAAGTAGGCAAAGATGACAAGTAGGGATGCCATAAACCCAAGAGGTGTCACTTCAGCCATAAGCTGGGCTGGTCCTGCTGTGAATGCCGCAGCCACTAAAATCATAAGCCCGATTGATAGAATATTGATGATGGAACTTGCGTATTCTCCTAAGTACTTTCTAACAATGGTAGGATACTGTGCTCCGTTATGTCGTATGGATAACATACCTGAGAAATAGTCGTGAACGGCTCCTGCAAAAATAGATCCCACTACAATCCAGATAAAAGCAACTGGCCCGTATAAAGCTCCCATTATTGCGCCGAAGATCGGTCCAAGGCCGGCGATGTTTAAGAGTTGAATTAAACTCGCTTTCCACCAGCTCATTGGCATATAGTCAAGGCCATCGTTGTGTGCGTAAGCGGGGGTTTGGGACTCATCGTTAATCCCGAAAATTCGTTCCACCACCTTTGCATAAACAAAATAACCTAATAGTAGTAACATGATGGATGCAAAAAATGTAACCATCGCCTAGCCTCCTCTCGAAAATTGAATGATAAGATGTATTCTATACGGATTGTTATACATAAACAACCCTTTTTCTGAAAATTTCATTTTTTATCTTATTTTTCTCACGAGTAAAGAAGGAAGGTTGATAATTGTAAATGCTTTCAATAATAAGAATCTATACTTTCTTCAAAAAATAGATTCTTGTCGCTCTATCTTATGGTATAATTCCTCGATATGAATGAATTTTTATACGAAACGGCCGTCCTTTGTTAACAAGGAAGGCTTTTTTAAAGGAGGATGAAAATGGGGCAAGCGAGATTACCCTCATTGCTTGAGGTTATTAGTGTATTAACGATCTTTCTAGCGATTGTATTTTCATTTACAATCTATGAATTGCCGATTCAGTTGGCCTTATTTATTTCATTATTTGTTGTCATTGGTCTAGGGTTGCTAGTTGGATACACGTATGATGATTTGCAAGCTGCGATGATTAAAGGAATTTCAAATGGCCTTGAAGCAGTGCTGATTCTGTTAGCTGTTGGGGCGTTAGTTGGAACGTGGATTGCAGGTGGTGTTGTTCCGACACTCATTTATTATGGTTTGGAATTTATTAATCCTGCTATCTTCTTACTAGCGACGCTTGTAATCTGTTCTGTTACGGCCCTTGCGACAGGAACTTCCTGGGGTACAGTGGGTACAGCTGGAATTGCCATGATGGGAATCGGTGAAGGTCTTGGAATGCCGCTCCCGATGGTTGCTGGTGCTATTCTCTCTGGTGCTTATTTCGGAGATAAACTATCTCCGTTATCAGATAGTACAGTTTTGACAGCTTCGATGTCGAAAGTAAACGTCATTCAACACGTGAAATCAATGCTTTATTTAGACGTTCCCGCCTTTGTTATTACAGGCATCCTGTTTACAATTGCAGGATTTATGTATGGAGGCGGTGACGCTGATCTTGATAAAGTGAATTCGATTATGGCTTCACTAAAAGACGTATTTAATATTAACGCCTTTATGTTACTGCCCGCTGTGATCGTTATTAGTTTATTGGTAATGAAGAAGCCTTCTATTCCTACCATTTCATTCGGTGCATTGCTAGGTATCATCTGGGCTCTTGGTTTTCAAGGGATGGGACTGGCTGATGCAATTAGCACAGCGTATAGTGGATTTACTATCACGTCAGATATTGACTTTATCAATGAGCTCTTAGCTGGCGGCGGTATTAGCGGTATGCTAGGCTCCATTGTCGTGATTATCTTTGGTTTAGGATTCGGCGGTTTGCTTGAGAAGATTGGAGTACTTCAGGTTATCATGGATGCGTTCATTAATAAGATCCAATCTGCTGGTAGTCTTACTTCTTCAACGCTACTGGTTGGATTTTTCTCGAACGTATTTGGCTGTGCTATGTATGTATCGCTGATTTTAACCCCTAAGATTATGGAAAGAAGTTATGATTCTTTAGGATATCGACGAGATACATTGAGCCGAAACACAGAAGTAGGCGGAACAATGACTTCAAGCATGGTGCCGTGGTCAGATAACGGTATTTACATGGCCGCAACATTAGGGATTTCAACATTTTCGTATCTTCCATTTATGTGGATGAGCTTTGTTTCGATCATTATTGCGCTTATTTATGGGTACACGGGCAAGTTTATGTGGAAGAAAGAAGATCCAAACGATACAGCACAAACGGTATAAATAAACAACCACTAAAAGCCTGTCCCAAAGGGGCGGGCTTTTAGTATGTGCAGCTTTAAAGCGGTGAAGGGTGCCAGGCACTATTTAATGTATTAACGCAAAGAAGGGTGTCTGGCACGCTTCTTTCCTTTAGTGAATAGAAGTACTCTATGAAAAAAGGGCAAACCAGGGAAGTGGTTTGCCCGTTCCGTATTTTAAAGAAAGGAGAACATGGGGATTAGATTAGTATTCAGAAGATAGTGAACCCATCATGGAAGGGTCAGCCTTTAATTGTTGAACCAACTCGGCGCCAGCATCCATGTCTGCTTCGCTAGCATTTAATGCAGCTACAGGGTGGAAGCAAGTGATGCCTGTGAACTTACTAAGGTCAACTTCTACACAGATACCGGTACGGTAAAAGTTGCTATACTTGAACAAATGACCGTCGCAACGTTCAGGGTATAGAAGTTCTAAAATCGCACAGCAACGTTTGCCTTCAACGAATCGTTTTACACGGAAGAATGGAGAAGGGTAAAGGGCAGAACAGCCGTTAAACTTTTTAACACCCCACGCAAAGTAAGGTAATAGACCTGCAAATGTGTTTTCGCAACCACATAGAAGTACGAACGGAATCGTGTCTCTGCCGTCCCCGCCTGTAGGAGAAACCAGATCTTCAATGGCACGGTGACATGAACCGCTCTCACAGCAGTTATTGTCTACAGCGTCTTGTACTCTTGCAATTTCTCTCACCTTATCGCAAACACAACGATTATTACCAGATTTACCACAACAACTCATAAACTCAGCTCCTTTTTTAGATTACCCGAAGGTACTAATAGAGTATGTTGGTCAATGCTTTTGGTATAGGGGTTTGTCTTTAGAACTATTAAAATGTACGGTTGTACCCTATTAATTAGTCTAGTTGTAAAGCGAGTTTTGTATTTTATGTAAACTTAGGTATAATGGGCAAAAGGAACTAATGGATAGGAGATGGGGGAAGATGCATATAAATACGATGAGTAGAGGGAGTAAGCTAATTCTACTTGCTTTAGCTATGGCGGTTCTATCATTTTTCTTTACATGGATCGACGCAGGAATCTTATCTGAAAATGGCTTTCAGCAGCAAGGGTATATATTTTTAGTTTTCTTTGTATATCCTGTTTTCCAAGTATTAAGAAGAAGGTCGATCCGTTTATTCTCAGGCTATGGGAGCGGTATAGGCGGTTCTGTATCTATCATAGCTTATATGGTCAGTAAGTCGGGGAATATCTTAGGGGAACGAGTAAATTTAGCTTCTACAGGGATGTACATCTTCCTCATCTCTACACTTTTATTAATTGCCGGTGTTTATGTAAGTCGGAAAGAGGACGCTACGTCTTCTGTTGTGGAAGCTTCACCTTTATCTAAGTAGAAAAAAGCGCTGATCCTTAGGGGATCAGCGCTTTTTTTTGGTTCAGTGAGTATTTACTGTTCCTGAGAAGAGGAATAGACTCCGTCATTTGAGGAGGAGTTTCCCCATTGTTCTTTAAGGTTTTTACCTTTTTGTTTTAGAGAGCTAGTAGAAGATGTAGATTTCATATATTTCTCATTCCAGCTTCTTAAGCTGAACAACATACATATAACGGTGAGCACTGCAAGCGCTCCGGTTGCTGGCCAGAAGTAAGAGGAAACAATGCCTTCAGTATAAGCTACTCCAATAGGGGAGAACACGATATAGGTTTGGCCGACACAAGCGAACAAGAAGATGGAAGTAGGCATGGCATATTTCCATGGTGTCATCTCTACGCTAGGGTTGTGTGGCATTTCGTAAGCTGTTTCCCTTGGTTTGACGAATCCTATGATCAGCATCATGGCTAGCTCAATAGCAAATAGAATACCGTAGATGTGAATGAAGTGAATGGATACCGTTAATCCGAATAACTGTTCGAATCCCCATACCATTAAATAATACGCAAATACGTGGAAGATCACCACGGATTTAGCTGCTAAAGCTGGAATCTTCTTCGTTAATACGCCCATTAATACAATCGTAATAATTGGAATGTTAAAGAACCCGGTAAATTTGCGAATAAGGTCCCATAACCCATTTGGAGCATTTAAAAGCATAGGTGATATAAAGAACGTTACTAGCGCGATAACGGTTCCAACCCATTTACTTATTCGAATCATTTGTTCATCTGTAGCATTTTTATTAATACTTGTTTTATAGATATCAAAAGCAAACATTGTAGATGCACTGTTTAACAGAGAGTTAAAGGAACTTAATACAGCTCCAAGTAATACAGCTAAGAAAAAGCCGTTCATATAAGAAGGAAGAACATTTGCTACAAGTGTTGGATAAGCTAAGTCGACTGACTGCAACTCACCTCCATATTGATGGAAGGCGATTACACCTGGAATCATCATAAAGAAAGGTACTAATAGTTTAAAGAAACCAGAGAAGATGACCCCTTTTTGTCCTTCTTTCAAACTTCCTGCACCTAGTGTGCGCTGAATTACGTATTGATTGGTTGCCCAGTAGAACATGTTCGCAAATAGTAGACCAGAGAAGATGGTGCCAAATGGTACAGAATCATTGGGTCCCCCGATTGCGTTTAATTTTTCGGGATTTTCTGTTGTTAGCGTCTGAACACCGCTAAAGAATTCACCATTCCCTAATGAGATAATTCCTAATATTGGGACAATTGCACCGACAATTAAGAGACCAATTCCATTAATCGTATCGGAGACTGCTACCGCTTTTAATCCACCAAAGATCGCATAAATAGCACCGATAATTCCGATCACCCAAATGATTAACCACACCGATTGAGTATAAGATAAGTTTAATAATGAAGGAATGTCAAAGAGTTTCAATACGGCTAGAGCACCAGAGTAAAGCATAGAAGGAATGGTGACGAACACATATCCTAACATAAAGAGAATAACGGTATAACGTCGTACCCCTTCATCAAAACGCTTACTTAAAAACTCAGGTAGTGTTGTGATATTTGCATTCATGTATTTAGGTAAAAGATAGAGAGCTAGAAGTACAATTGCAAAAGCGGCTGTAACTTCCCATGCCATGTTTGTTAAGTTTGTACGAAAGGCTTGTCCGTTAAGACCGACAAGCTGTTCTGCTGAAAGGTTTGTTAAGAGGAGGGAACCGGCTATAACGGTTCCGGTTAACCCACGTCCCGCTAAGAAATAACCAGCAGAATCTGAAGTGCTCCCTTTTGTCTTCCTGTAAGATATGTAAGCGACCATAGCCATGAATAAAATACAAGAAACAATTGTAAGCCAAAGTCCTGATTGTTGCATAACGCATCCATCCTTTTTAAATAATAACTTAATCCTCTCATTTCCTTAAAAGGTATATTAGAAACATATTGATGTAAGTTATCGTGAAAAATAGTTCTTTTTTACTACTTGAAATGATAGTAATTTTATGCTTGAAATTAGGTGATTATCACGATTTTTAAATAAAAACATAAAGTGAAAAAAGATGACAAGAAAAGAAGGGGGTCTGGTGTGAAAAATGTGCTGATCTTCACGGATATAGGAGTGGACGATACGTTTGCGCTCTTGTATGCATTTAATCATCCAGACATTCGTGTCGTTGGGGTTGTGGCTGGGTTTGGGAATGTTTCTAAAGAGAAGGTTACACGAAACGCTTATTATGTTCTAAAGCAGTTGAAGATGGAGGATATTCCTCTGATCAGTGGCGCTGCTAGATCATTTTCCGGGGATGAGCCTACGTATTATGAGGAGATTCATGGAATGAGCGGCTTGGGTAATATCCAAACGGAAATTGAGAAATTCACTTTATATAATTTTGACAAAGTATTTGAGATCATCGATGAAACAGAGGATCTGGTCATTGTGAATATGGGGCGCCTTACGTCTTTGGCGATGGCTTATATTATTTCTCCTGAGAGGATGAAGAACACGACTAGAGTGGTGATAATGGGAGGGGCTTTTTTAGTGCCAGGCAATGTGACTCCTTATGCGGAGGCAAATTTCTTTGGAGATCCTGTTGCAGCAAACGTTGTTTTAGATAATACAGGACCGAATAAAATTGTACTTATCTCCTTAAATGTTTCTAAGAAAGGAATTATAACGCCTAGTCTAGTAGAGAGTATTAAAACTGAATCTATAACAGAGATTGGCTCCTTAATTGGTCAATTATACGAGCCTTACTATGACTTTTATAAGAAACAAAAACCTTCTCTAAACGGAGCTCCTATGCATGATTTATTAACAATTGTTTACGTTACAAATCCTTCATTATTTAAAAGTGTAAAGCGTAACGTCACCGTTGAAGAGTCTTCCTACTTGACCACCGGGGTAAGTGTTGCAGATTTCAGAGATCAACCTCAAGTAAACGAAGACTATAATAACTATTGTGAAATATTACTAGACATCGATTACCCTGCATTTATAACAGAAGTAGCAACCACCATGATCGGGAAAGTCTAACATGTGGTTTTCGTGCATTAGAGCAATGAAGGGTGTCTGGCACCCTTCATTGCTTTAAAGACATAGAGGGTGCCAGACACGCGTCAGTCTTTTAAAGCGGTGACGCGTGTGTGGCACGTTTTTTGGTTAGTTTGTTGTGGTTAGGTGTTGGTTTGCATTTTCAAGAGCCTGTTGGAAGTCAGTTGTAAGGTCCTCAATCGCTTCAATTCCTACAGAGAGACGTAGCAGCCGATTGCAGACTCCGTAACTAGAACGAACTTCTTCTGGTATGTCTGCATGTGTTTGTGTAGCAGGATAGGTAATGAATGTCTCAACGCCGCCAAGACTCTCAGCAAATGTTACAAGCTCAAAATATTCTAGTAGTTTAGGTGCTAACGCTTCATCCTTAACGCGGAAGGAAATCATTCCACCTCGACCTGGGTAAAGTACATCTTGAATGAGCGGATGATCCGAGAGAAAAGAGGCTAAGTTTTTCGCGTTTTGTTCATGCTGTTTCATGCGAAGGGGAAGTGTTTTCAGACCGCGCATGAGAAGCCAGCTATCAAATGGAGATAAAACAGCTCCAGAACCATTTTGTTCAAGACGAAGAGAAGTGCAAATGTCTTCATCTTTAGCAACGACAAGCCCCGCCAAAACATCATTATGACCACCGATATATTTGGTGGCGCTATGAATGACTAGGTCAGCACCTAGTTCAATTGGCCGCTGGATATAGGGGGTGTAGAATGTGTTATCAACAATAAGGTGAAGCCCATGTTTCTGGGTTAAATCAGCCATTTCTTCTATATCTATTTGATGCATAAGTGGATTTGTAGGTGTCTCGATGAAGAAGCCTTTTGTATTGGACGTTATACAGGCTTCAAATTCTTCTTTGCTGCTCCCGCTCACATAAGAGAAAGAGAGTCCGAATTTCTTGAAATGTGTTTCAAATAAACGATAAGAACCACCATACACATCTTGAGTTACGATGAAATGATCACCTGGTTCATAGGTTGAAAAGACAGCTTGGATGGCAGCCATGCCTGAGCTGAATGCAAACCCTTCACGCCCAGTTTCAAGCTGAGCGATTTTATCCTCTAATAGATTACGAGTCGGGTTTCCGGTGCGAACATAATCATATCCAGTTGATTGCCCAACACCCGCATGACGATAAGCTGTTGATAAATATAATGGAGGATTAACCGTTCCTGTTGTACTCTCACTTCGGTTCCCTGTCTGTGCAAACTCTGTTTCTACCTGATAGCGTCTCATAGTATCTTTTCACTCCTTTAGTGTAATAAAGTGTGTCAGACACCCATCAATGCTTTAGTGGGTGAAAGGGTGCCAGACACCCATCAGTGCTTTAGTGCATAAACGTATTCATGGCATTAAAAAAAGGCTCTTCAGAAGAAGAGCCTTTTGTGGGTAAGGTGCACTTCTTCTTATCTTTCAAGTGACGCATCACTTGCTGGAAGGAGCACCACATCATTTAAGATAGGTTGCTGAAGCGTCAACGGACCAGATCCCTCGGCTTCTCTGAATAAGAAATAAGAAAGTGTTTGGTATAATTTTCTCTATACTATACATAAAATCTCGTTATCATGCAACAAGGTATCAGAATTTTTTAACTTGAATGACTTCCTGGACGAAACGGTTAAATAGGTTTTGCATTCGTTCATGCTTTCTAGTCATCATTTCCGCATGCCACTGAACGCCGATTACAAATCCTTCTTCATCCTCTTTTTCTATGGCCTCAATCACACCATCGGCTGCGAATGCGGTAGCTCTAAACCCTGGTGCGACCTCTTTAATAGACTGGTGATGAAAGGAGTTGGTAATGGTCTTCTCGCCAAATTGTTCTCGCATTACACTGTCTGGTTCTGTTGTAATTGTATGAGATTCTTGCCACGGTTTGTTGTACTGATCATGCTTTAAGGTTTCTTTATCCATATACGATACGTCTTGATACAACGAACCTCCATAAGTGACGTTTAAGATTTGAACGCCTCTGCATATAGCGAAAACTGGCTTTCCTTGACGAATCATTTCTTTTGCAAGGATCGCCTCAGAGTGATCGCGCTCCGGGAAAGGGGAGCCTTGCTTCTGAAGAGGCTCTTCATTGTAAAGGAGTGGATTTACATCTTGTCCACCTGAAAGAACAAGCCCATCCATGCCTGAAGCTTGTGCTCGAACAGTTTCATCATCTTCAAGAACAGGGAGAATAAACGGAACTCCCCCTGCTCGTAGGACGGATTGAACATAATCATTATTTACATAAGCGCGGTCGTAACCAGGGAATCGGCCACCCTGATCTATAATAATACTTCCTGATATACCAATAAGTGGTTTCATATGAAGTGGACTCCTTTTGTTAATTTTTTTAAAACTTTTATTTTGACAACTAGAAACTTCTATTATAAAATCCAAGTAATTTGATAAGAATTACATACTAATACAGTATAGCTAGTGTAATGGTTCATAATCAATTAAAAAAATTACAAAGGGGAGTTATTTTTGAAGTTTTCACGAATACTTACGGTTTTATCTCTTACTCTAGTACTCGTTGTAGCTGGTTGCAGCAACGGAGGAGACACAGAGGAAGACACATCATCATCAAAAAATAATGACAAAAAAACACCTCCTTCTAGTGAAGAAGGATTAACGATTGCGGTGGAGAGTAATTTTACTAGTTTAGACCCGCACGACACGAACGACAATCAGTCATACTCTGCACAGTCTGCTATATATGAAGGCTTGTTAGGGTTTGATAAGGATTTAAATATCGTTCCTGTACTAGCGAAAGAGTACAGCGCGAATGAAGACTCAACAGAATTTACATTCACATTAAAAGAAGGCATAACCTTCCATGATGGAGCGCCTTTCAATGCAGAAGCTGTAAAAGCAAACTTAGATCGTTTGTCAGACCCAGAGAGCCAGCTTCGCCGTGCGTCTTTATTTGAGCTCGTTGAGGAAACAGAGGTCCTTAGTGAATATGAAGTGAAAGTAACATTGAAAGAACCATTTGGCGCGATGCCGAATAACTTTGCACACCCAGCTGCCGGCATGATTAGTCCAAAAGCTTTAGAACAAAGCAATCAAGATCTTGCTCGTAACCCAGCAGGTACGGGACCATTCAAATTCGTAGAGTGGAAAAGTGGCGATCATCTAACGGTTGAGAAGAATGAAGAGTACCGCGAGGAAGGGCTACCTAAAGTAGACAAGATCGAATTTAAACCAGTACCTGAAAGTGGTTCTCGGGTAGCTATGCTTCAAACAGGAGAAGCAGACTTCGCATTCCCTGTAGCGCCAAACCAGGTAGAAACACTGAAAGAAGAAGAGGGCGTTTCCATTGAAACGAAACCATCTCTTGTTGTGAAGTATTTCTCTATGAATACAATGAAAGAACCATTTAAAGATCCGAAAGTTCGTAAGGCAATGAATTATGCAATCGATAAAGAAGCATACATTAAAGTGGTTTACGATGGCTATGCAACACAAACGAAATCCATCATCGCACCAAATACACAGCACTACGAAGAACAAGACGTTTACGAATATGACCCAGAAAAAGCGAAAGAATTATTAGCTGAAGCAGGTTATCCAGATGGTTTTGAAACAACGATCTGGGGCGGTACAAGCTCATTGAAACAAAAAATGATGTCCTTCTATAAACAGCAGCTTAGCCAAGTTGGTGTAACATTAAATGTTGTACCAATGGAAGGCGGAACATTAGGCGACAAAATTTGGGGAGTGGACAACCCTGAAGATGCTGAATTAGAACTTTATAACGGAGGCTGGTCTCCATCTACAGCAGATGCGGACTGGGGTATGCGCCCGCTATTTAGCAGCAATTCCTTCCCTCCTGACGCTTACAACACAGCTTACTATAACAATGAAGAGGTGGATGAATTGCTTCAAAAAGGATTATCCACTGCTGATGACAAAGAGCGTGGAGAATACTACGCTGAGGCGCAAAAAATTATTTGGGATGAGTCACCTTGGGTACCTCTTGCAGTACCAGACATCCTTTATGGAAAGCAAGATTATGTTGAAGGCTTAACGATGCTTTCTTCAGGTGTAATGGACCTTAAACAAGCAGAGATCGTATCAGAATAACCAAGAAGAGGTTGAGCGATTAGCTCAGCCTCTTTCATTGCTTATATGCGTAAAAAAAGGAGGGAGCTCATGCTGAAGTATAGTGTGAAACGGATATTGGGTATGATTCCGTTGTTGTTTGTTATATCTCTAATTGCATTTATGTTCGTTCACTTAATACCCGGTGACCCAGCGAGGCTGATTGCCGGAACGGACGCAACTATCGAAGAAATAGAAAATATCCGTGAAAAGTATGGATTAGACCAACCGCTGTATCAGCAGTATTTTGACTATATGGCCAATCTGTTTCAAGGAGATCTTGGCCAGTCTATTGTGACAGGACGCCCTGTTTTAGACATGTTAGTCGAACGCTTTGGTCCAACTCTTAGCCTTACCTTAGCGAGCATGGCCTGGGCGCTTATTTTTGGTCTTTTAATTGGTGTAATCTCTGCTGTTAAACGAAACAAATGGCCAGATCACTTGTCTATGTTTCTTGCCGTATCTGGTGTTTCTATACCGTCCTTTTGGCTTGGACTTATGATGATTCAACTCTTCTCTGTTCAACTAGGCTGGTTTCCGACAGGGGGAATTGGTGGTTTTGAAACGTATATTCTTCCGTCCTTTACGCTAGGTGCAGGAGTGGCGGCCATTATCGCTCGCTTCACGAGATCTTCTTTAATGGATGTGTTAAAAGAAGATTACATTCGTACTGGGCGCTCAAAAGGGCTGACCGAATTTAAAGTAATTAATCGGCATGCCGTTCGAAATGCACTTATTCCAGTCGTCACCATGTCTGGATTACAATTTGGCTTCTTATTAAGTGGATCGATTATCACGGAGACCATTTTTAGCTGGCCGGGACTTGGACGACTATTAATCAATTCGATTACAGCTCGAGATTATCCCGTAATCCAATCAGAAATCCTATTATTCTCACTGGAGTTCTTACTTATTAATCTATTAGTTGATTTGTTATATGGATTCTTAAATCCAAAAATACGTTACGAGGAGGGTTCATAATGGCGGAAGCAGCGACTCAAGAGCAAGGGCAGCAGGAGAAGAAAGTGACACCGGCCCAACAGTTTTGGAAATCATTTAAGAAACAAAAAGTCTCGTTTGCAGCAGGGATCTTTTTGCTTTTATTATTTGTCGTTGCCATTATTGGCCCATGGATCGCTCCTTATGGCCCCCAAGAATATGATTATGACAATCTTTTAACAGGGCCTTCGTGGCAACATCTCGCTGGTACGGATGACTTCGGCAGGGACATCTTCAGCCGCATTCTTCATGGGGCATGGATCTCTCTATCAGTTGGGTTATCGTCTGTATTTATAGGCGCTTTGTTAGGTACGATCTTAGGGATTATTAGTGGTTACTTTGGCAAGTGGGTGGATAGCGCCATTATGCGTGTAATGGACGTCTTGCTCGCATTTCCTGGTATGTTGCTTGCGATTGGAATCATAGCGATATTAGGGCCTGGGCTCTTTAATGTTGTGATGGCTGTAGCAATCTTCAGTGTGCCTGTCTTTGCCCGTATTATCAGAAGTAGCACACTAGCTATTAAATCAACTCTATATGTGGAAGCGACCCAATCCATCGGTTCTTCTCACTTTCGGGTAATTATGAAGCACATCTTCCCAGGTACCGTGTCGACACTCATTGTATATTTCACAATGCGTATTGGATCTGCAATCTTAATTGCAGCTGGACTTAGTTTCTTGGGACTAGGTGCTGATCCCTCAACACCAGAGTGGGGAGCGATGCTTAGTAATGGGCGTGATTACTTAAATAACGCACCTCACGTTACGTTCTTCCCGGGGCTTGCGATATTTTTAACAGTGCTTGCCTTTAATTTACTAGGGGACGGACTACGTGATGCGCTTGATCCAAAAATACGTGATTAGCCGTAACGAAGGGAGAGAAGTACGATGACAGAACCTATTTTATCCATTAATCAACTGTATACAAGCTTCCGCGTTGACGGCGAAACGATTCCGGCTGTGGAGGGGATTGATTTATCCTTATACCCTGGTGAAATCGTTGGTCTCGTTGGGGAATCCGGAAGCGGTAAAAGTGTAACCTCCCTATCTGTCATGCAACTGCTGGATGAAACACCAGGAGAAGTAACGGGTGGAGAGGTTCTATTCCAAGGAAAAGACCTATTGAAATTCACCGATCGTCAAAAGAGAAAAGTTCGTGGGAACGACATTTCGATGATCTTCCAGGAACCGATGACCTCTCTAAATCCGGTATTGAAAATAGGGAAACAACTGATCGAGGCTATCCGCGAGCATCAGCGTATTAGCCAAACGGAGGCGAGGAAGCATGCTGTTCACATGCTGAATCAGGTAGGCATTCCTCGTTCGGAAGAAATTATGAATGAATATCCTCACCAGCTTTCAGGAGGGATGCGTCAGCGTGTGATGATTGCCATGGCGATGTCGTGTGATCCGAAAGTGTTAATTGCCGACGAACCGACAACAGCCCTTGATGTAACGATTCAGGCTCAGATCTTAGACGTGATGCGCAACATGCGTGAGGAGCACAACACCTCAATTTTGTTTATCACACACGACTTAGGTGTTATTGCTGAGATGTGTGACCGAGTCGCAATTATGTATTCAGGCCGCATTGTGGAACAAGGGACCGTTTATGAAATCTTCGAGAACCCGAAGCATCCATATACGAAAGGGCTTCTTGGCTCAATTCCTAAGCTTGGAGCAAAAGAAGATCGTTTAGATTCCATTCAAGGCCAAGTGCCTACAGTGGAGGACCGCCCAAAAGGGTGTAAGTTTGCGAACCGTTGTCCATTTGTGATGGATCATTGCTGGGATGAGGAACCGCCATTATTTGATGGTGAGAATAGGTGCTGGTTGCATGAACGAGAGGAGGTTACAGAATGAAGGAACCGCTATTACAAGTTGATGGTTTGAAGAAGCATTTCGTTAGCCAAAAAGGATTTCGCAAAAGCTCAAAACAAGTTGTAAAAGCCGTAGACGGTGTAACTTTTGATATAAAGCCTGGTGAAACATTTGGGCTTGTTGGTGAATCGGGTTGCGGAAAATCGACAACCGGCCGAATGATTATGCAAATGCTTGAGGCGACAGAGGGGACGATCACCTTTAACGGCGAGCAATTGGATCAATTGTCAGGCAAGGACTTGAAGAAAGCAAGGAAAGATTTTCAAATGATATTTCAGGATCCATATGCTTCCTTGAATCCTCGCATGACGGTTAGAGACATTATTGCTGAACCGTTAATCGTCCATGAAATGGAAACAGCTGATGGAATTGATAGAAGAGTAAACGAGCTACTAGATACAGTTGGGTTGCCTCAAAAGGTTGCAGAACGCTATCCGCATGAATTTAGTGGGGGGCAACGACAGCGTATTGGTATTGCTCGCGCTTTAGCGGTACGACCTAAATTGATAATTGCTGATGAACCTGTATCTGCACTAGATGTGTCGATTCAATCACAAGTGTTAAATCTATTGAAAGATCTACAGGATGAATTCGACTTAACGTATTTGTTCATAGCTCATGATTTAAGCGTAGTCGATTTCATATCAGACCGGATTGGCGTCATGTATTTAGGTAAGTTAGTGGAGATTGGTGATCGTGAGTCGATTATTCAAAATCCTCAACACCCTTACACACGAGCACTCCTATCCGCTGTGCCAGTCCCAGATCCGAGAGCCAAGCGGGAGCGTATTGTCTTGGAGGGAGATCTTCCAAGCCCAGCTAACCCACCATCCGGGTGCCCATTCCACACACGGTGCCCGTTCGCCTGGGATCGTTGCAAGAACGAAACACCAGAGCTCCAAACAGCCGAAACAACAGGCCACACCGCAGCCTGCCACCTCCTCGATGAACTTTAGCAAAGTAAAGCGTGCCAGACACGCGTCAGTGCGGTGAAGAGATGAAGGGTGTCTGGCACGAAGTTGTACTTTACAGTGTGAAAGTGGGAAAAGCCCGGTAGAGAGAGTTGTCTCTGCTGGGCTTTTTGTTTTAAATTTTGAAAAAAATGGTTTTTAACTAAAGGATTAGGGTACTGATAAGTGATTCATAACCAAAACATTCCAAGAAAGGTTTGTGTTGAATATGGAAGAACTTTATTTTTACTATTCTAAGGGAAAACTTGTAGCTTTGACGTTCATTAGCTTTTTAATAGGAGCCATTTGTGCTGCGGTGTCATACATTGCCTTTTTAAATGGCGATTCCTTAATTGGCGCTATTGTTCTTCTTGGGGCTTTGCTTTTATTATTTGTTGGTGCGCTTTATATCAAGAAGGTAGTTAATCCGAACCCATATGTTATTATGACGGATCAAGATCTAACGTTATATGTAACGAATCATGAGCCAGTTCACATCTCTTTTGAGGATATTGTTGGAGTGCTTCCTTACGAAATTCATAGAAATAAATTCCTCGGTCTGGAGTTGGCGAATGAAGAGAAATATGAAGATCAAATGCCGGAAAAAGTAAAGCGTATGTCTAAGTTAAACACGAAAATGGGATATCCTATGTATAATATTATTTTGAATCAGTTAAAAGATCCAAATGGTCTTATAGAAGCTTTAGACAATAGAGTAGGGGTGAGAGATAGGTATGAAGAAGAAGGGTGAGCATCAAATCATCCTTAGTTTCCAACACATATCCCCTTCACTCGTACAGTAACTCAAAAAATCTATGGAAAGATAGGAGAAAAGATGCTAGGCATAAAGGTATAAATCGCAGGGGAAAAGTGAATAATGATAGATCGAGAGGGACAGGTCTTTTTACTACTAATGTGGTGAAAGCGGGCTTGTCCTTTTTTTTGTGATAAGATCGCACCCTCCCTATTCTGAATTGTCCTAATTATTTCAATGTTACGAACTACCCTTAATGTAACCGGATACACAAAATGATATGCTATAACAGGATTTCGACATAGTTCGACAGATTAGGAGGATCACAATGTACTTAACATTAAATGCAGCATTCATACAAGAACCTATGGCTTTATTAGCCTATCTATCTGCCCTTATCGGAGGGGTATACATGCTAGCTCAATGGAAGAATCCATTCATGCAGAAGTTCTTTCATTATGCTCCGCCTTTAATATGGGCTTATTTCTTGCCTATGCTCTCTACTACGTTTGGGATTACGCCTTCAAGTTCAGAACTTTATAGCTTTGTAAGTGCGTATATTCTACCATTCGGTCTCTTGTTACTATTACTTTCTACTGATGTGAAAGCAACATTACGCCTTGGACCTAAGGCAATCTTTTTATTCTTATCAGGTACAATTGGTGTCATTATTGGTGCGCCTATTGCCATGGCCATCTTCCAGCCATTTCTGCCAGAAGATGCTTGGAAAGGTGTAGCAGCACTTGCAGGAAGCTGGATTGGCGGTACTGCAAACATGGCAGCTTTAACAGAAGCAGTCGGTACCCCAAGCGATGTTCTATCACCTATCATTGTTGTCGACACCGTTGTCGGTTACACGTGGATGGGAATTATGATTGCTCTTGCTGGTTATCAAGATCAGTTTAATAGATGGAACAAAGCAGATAACTCTGTTGTAGAGAAAATCAATGCCCAAATTGGTGAAATTACCGCAAAACGTGCGCAACCTATTGCCGTTCCACAACTGTTAGGGATTTTGGGGCTCGGTTTTGGAGTTTCATACGTCGTTCGTAGATTTGCTGAAACCGATATTCTACCCACAAGTTCTGTTCTTTCAGCAGGAACATGGACGATCATGATTATTGCAGCAATAGGTGTAGCCTTATCATTCACGAAGGTACGTGAACTTGATGATTACGGGGCGAGTAATATTGGTTATGCCGGAATCTATCTCTTACTAACAACGATTGGTGCAAAAGCAGACCTGGCAGCGGTTGTAGAAGCCCCTGCTTATATTGGGCTTGGTATCGTTTGGCTAGCGATTCATATCTTAGTTATCTTTATGATGGCTCGACTTCTTCGCGCGCCATTATTCTTCGTAGCTGTTGGATCTCAAGGAAATATTGGAGGAACAAGCTCAGCACCGGTTGTCGCTTCTGTCTTCCAGCCTGCACTTGCTCCTGTGGGCTTACTTATGGGGATTTTAGGTAACGTCGTTGGTACGTATGCTGCTGTCCTAACAGCCTGGTTAGCAGAATTGGCTTCAAAACTGTTTTAATCAATTATAAGAATCTCATATATAAGAAGCCTTTCCCATTAAGTGGGAAAGGCTTCTTTACGCTAATCTCTTAAAATGCTCGTTCCATTGCTTCGCTTTTTCTAGTGCTAGAATGTCTGATTTACTTTCCCCTGGCTTTACGGCGTTGGCGATCATGTAGTCCGTATAAGTCATCCCGACAAAATCAAAGATATGTCCAAATTGCTGAATGAGAGGAAGGGCCGTGATATGCGGATTGCTTCCACCAGCCGTTACGACATACGCCTGCTTTTCCCTCAATGAAGCTTTCATGTTAAAGCGCTCATCTCTTAAATACTGACTCCAGCGATCGAAGAAAATCTTCATCTGTGCAGACATCCCGTACCAATAAACCGGCGTTGCAAACACGATGATGTCATGAGATAGCAGCTGTTCTAAAACCAATTCATAATCATCTGAAGATGGAGTAAATCCTACTTTGCTATGGCGCTCATCGATAATCGGATCGAGCTTATAATCACCTAAAAAAAGCTCAGTGTGTTGAACCCCCTCCATTATTTCCTTTACTAAATATTCCGTATTACCACCACGTCGTGAACTTCCTAGAATCGTTAAAATTTTCATCTTTTCACCCCTTTATACTAAAGTGTATCATTGTTTTAACTATCAAAGTTATCTATAATAATTGATACTATATATTATAAAAAATGATGGAGGATCAGCATGGATCTTAAGCTTTTTGAAACGTTTCACGAAGTAGTCAAAACTGGTAGTTATACGAAAACCGGTGAGACTTTAGGCTTTGCTCAATCAAGCGTAACGACACAAATAAAAAAGATAGAAGAGTATTATGGAGTGAAGTTGTTTGAACGAGTAGGCCAACGAATGCGCCTTACTTCTTCTGGTGAAGAACTCCTATATTACACAAGACAAGTTGTAGACCTGTTAGATGAAGCAGAAGTAAGCTTATCAGAGGCGAATTCTGTACGAGGCACCATTCGAATTGGGACGGTCGAATCTTTAGCTGCATACTTTATTACGCCTTACATTAAATTACTAAAGACACGCCACCCAGAACTTGTGATTCAACTTGAGGCAGGCCTTTGCCCGAATTTAAAACAAGGAACGGAAAATGCCGATTTCGATGTAGCCATCCTTTTAGATCGGTATGTGAATCACCCGAGCTTGACCACAATTCCTATCCGAGAAGAGGAACTCATGTTTATTGCCCCACCTGGTCATCTACTAACAAATGAAGATCACCTGGATCTACAAGCGTTGGCATCGGAAACGCTAATATTAACAGACCAAGGCTGTTCATACCGTAATTTGTTTGAAGACTTGCTTCGTGAAGAAGGGGTGGAAATTCGGTCTGTCATATCATTTACCAGCCTGGAAGCGATCAAGCAATGCGTAGCAGATGGTCTTGGGATTGCGCTATTACCTAAGATTACGGTAGAAGAAGAATTGAAGCGGAATAAGGTAGTTGAACTCCCCCTTCACCATCAGAAGTTAACATTATGGACCCAGCTTGTGTACCAAAAAAAGAAATGGATCACACCTCCTATTCAAGAGTTGTTGACCCTCATAACAGATCAGAAGGAATAGCCATCGCTTTTATTGATATCGATCATTAAAAACGTTGCATAACCATTCGTCCCCTATCATGGTATGATGGCCGGTGAGGTGATCATATGAATACTTTTTTGCAACACAATCCAACTAAACTTTATTTTGGCAAAGGCCAAGTGGAACATATTGAAACAGAAATTCCTAGAAACAGCAGGGTCCTTCTTGTATACGGAGGAGGGAGTATTAAAAAGAATGGTGTCTATGATGCTGTTGTGGGGCAGCTGAAAAGCATAAACGCGACTGTTTTTGAACTAACGGGCGTTGAGCCAAATCCCCGCTTAACAACGGTAGAGAAAGGCGTTTCGATTTGTAAAGAAGAGCAAATTGACTACCTATTAGCTGTCGGTGGCGGAAGTGTCATTGATTGTACAAAAGGAATTGCAGCTGCCGCTCAATATGACGGGGAGGCATGGGATTTGTTTACGCAAAAAGCTCCTATTGAGTCAGCGCTTCCGTTTGGCACCGTGCTTACATTAGCTGCCACAGGATCTGAAATGAATCCTGTATCCGTTATTACGAATTGGGATACGAAAGATAAAATCGGCTGGGGTTCACCACATGTGTTTCCAGCATTCTCTATCCTTGATCCGACCTATACATTTTCCGTACCTGAAGATCAAACGGTATATGGAATCGTTGACAGTATGTCCCATGCGTTAGAGCATTACTTTCACCGTACAGAGAATACGCCTATGATTGACGGGTTTATCGAGTCCTTATTAAGAACTGCCATTGAAACAGGACCAAAGCTTATCAAAGATCCACAATCCTTTGATCACCGAGAAACGATGATGTACCTAAGTACGACTGCTTTCAATGGAACGCTCTCTAACGGAACGGATGGCGGAGATTGGGCCACGCACCGCATTGAGCATGCAATAAGTGCAGTCTATGACATTCCTCATGGCGGCGGACTGGCTATCTTGTTCCCGAACTGGTTAGAGCACGTACTTGAAGAAGATCCGAGTCGTGTGAAGCAGTTAGCTGTGAGAGTCCTTGGATTCTCACCAGAAGGAAAAGGGGATAAAGAAGTCGCACGAGAAGGGGCAGAAGCCTTACGAAACTTCTGGAACTCTATCGGAGCTCCGAATCGATTAAGTGATTATGATATTGATGATCGTCACTTCGATGATATTGTGAAGAAGACATTTATCAAGCCGGGAGTCGGGACATACAAAGAGATGGACCACGCTAGTGTCCTTGATATTCTTCATCGTTCGTTATAAGACGGGTTATTTGAAAGGAGCGCATTCTACTAGATGCGCTCCTTTCGTTCATATTGGGAGTCATTCTTTGTTATCATGATATATATATATAGAAAAAAAGTCACATATATGGTACTTTTAATACTAGATTACAACGTAAATAGGCAAATATATCGAAAGGTATGGACGCAAAGCCACGAGCCTAAAGTCTTATGGAACACGGTCGTCGGGCTGCAACTTTCGAGAGGTCTTCTGTAGTAAGGCTTCTTTTTTAATCTATTCCTTTTCATTGTGTCTTTTTATGTTTAGTTGGAGGGGACCAAAACAAAGAACAGGTATTTTTTCGCTAAATGCTTAACATTCTAAGGATAGGGTATAGGAAAGAGGATTGTTCAAAAGCATAAAAAAGCTCTAGACAATTGCATACCAGAATAGAATACATTGAATATGAGGAATCAATCAACCATGGAGAAAAACACACAAAATCGAATTACTAAAGAAGATATTGATCTATTAATTCAGAAATTAGATGATTTAATTAATGAAGAAGAGGACAAGATTTCTTGTAAATAAGGAATAGGCGCCCTAGTTATTAGAAGCTAGGGCGCTATTTTTATAGGGTGAACCGTTTAACTTCATCGTCTAACCGACCGGAGAGTTCAGCTAACTCTCTAGAACGATTAGAGATTTCTTCCATTGAACTGCTCGACTGCTCTGCAGAAGCTGCGGCTTGTTCAACGCCTGCGGCAGCTTCTTCTGAAACAGAAGCAATCTCCTCTATAGAATAATTCATCTCTTGGCTGTTATCGACAATTCTAGTTAGAGTCGCCGTGACTTCTTGGATGTTTGAGGCCATATTTGTAACGGAGTGATAAATGTTTTCGAAAGTATCACCAGTCACTTTAATTTGTTTAGATCCCTTATCAACCTCACTATATCCTTCTTCAAGAGACTGCACAACAGTGGATGATTCCGACTGAATCGTTTCAACTATACCTGTAATTTCGACGACAGAACGGGAGACTTGTTCAGCTAACTTTCTTACTTCATCAGCTACTACTGCGAAGCCTTTGCCATGTTCTCCAGCACGTGCCGCTTCAATCGCTGCGTTTAATGACAAGAGGTTGGTTTGGTCTGCAATGTCTCGGATGACCTTGATTAGTTTTGATATTTCTTTCGACTGAGCGTCTAGTCCTTTTACGCTATCAACTGATGTTTTCACGATTCTATCAATTCGCTTCATTTGGTCAACAGATTGATTCATCAATTCAGTGCCTTCTTTCGTCATCGTTAATACTCCCTTTGATGTGGTAGAAATTGCTTCACCACTCTTATGTGCCTGTTGAATATCTTGGAGAAGGTCTTCCATCATGAGCGCGAGGCGAGAGGAGCTAGTGGCTTGTGTTTCAGCTCCAGATGATAATTCTTCCATAGTCACTGCGATTTGTTCACTACCTTCCTTTACTTCATAAGAGGATTGTGTGAATTCTTCACTTTGTTTCGTAACAGTAGAGGAGACACTTGCGATGTTTGAGATCATGTCCTTTAAGTCGTTTTTCATTCCATTAATTGCGGAGGTGAGCGAACCGATCTCGTCTTTTGATTGGTAATTGATGTCTTCAGAATTTAACCGACCTTCGGCTACTTCGTTGGCTAATCTAGTGACCTTTCCTAATGGCTTAATGCGACGATAGAGGGTCCAATATGTAGAAGCGCTTAAAAGAACCATTAAACCTACTGAGCCAATCGTTAAGTATAAAAAGATTTCCATTTGACGTTTCGCGCGTAAAGCTTTCCTTTCTCCAAGTGCTAAAAGCTCATTCTGAAACGTTGTTAAATTCTCATCAATACTAGCTTTCTTACTTTGATAATTCTGGTCAAATACTTTCATTTGAGCCATCTCCATATTATTCTTCTCAACGAACGTAATGGCTTTCTCTTCAACTTTAGCTAATTCGTTTGATTTTGTTACAGCCTCTTCTACATGGGCCATGATATCTTGAGGAACATTGTATGTAGCTAATTCGTTTAAGGCGCTTTCTCTCCGCTTTGTTTCCTGTAATTCAGTGTTATAATTTTCGAGATTTTCAGGCGCACCGTATTGGGAATAAATGCGTACCTGAGACGTTAAGTAATCTGATGCTTCTTGGACTTGGCGTCCGAGGTTTTGAAACTTCATTTGTTGTTCGACTGCTTCCGTTCGGTTGCTGTTACTTATGAAAAGCAATGATAGACTAATGAGGGCAACAGCGCCCAGCAACGTAACGGTCAGGCCGATAACTTTTACTAACTTAGATATTTTCAAGTGACCCATCCTTTCAACTGTTTTTACTACACACAACTTATAAGACACCTTATATTTCCTAATGTATAGGTAATAAATCCTACTCTCTTATTTATCGGTTATTATGTAATGAATTTAACTAAAATAGATGAAAAAGTTTGAAAATTAAATCAAATTTTAAACTAGATATAAAAGCCAGGGAAAATTCCCTGGCTTTTGCTACAATGATGCATGATACAGTTGTCTGGCTGCTTGTGTGCCATTTCGGTGACTGGTGATAGCGGATATGAAAGAGCCGCCGTCTGCTCCTGCTTGTAACACTTCTTTTAGATTGTGCGTGGTAATCCCTCCGATGGCGACGATCGGGAAGTTTGGGGCTGCTTCTCTAATCTTAGTTAAGCCCGCTAATCCTATAGGTGTTTTTGCGTCTCGTTTTGTTGAGGTTTGATAGATTGGACCCACTCCAATGTAATCGATAGAATCAAAGGGTGCGCGTCTGGCTTCTTTTACTGAAGTGGTAGAAAGGCCTATAATCATCCCCTTACATCGATACACAACTTCTTGAATATCTAAGTCATCTTGCCCAACATGAATTCCATCAGCATTTAATTTTAGGGCAAGGTTTACGTCATCGTTAACGATAAACGGGATCTGGTGCTCCTGGCAGATGTGTTGCAGATCTTTGGCCAATTGGATTTTCTGATTACCTTTAAGTGAATCAGCCCCTTTTTCCCGAAACTGAAAGCAAGTGATCCCACCATGAATGGCTTCACGTAAAATGTCTCTTGGGTCTCTTTGACAATCTTGACTTCCCATAATGAAGTAAAGTTTTAATAGAGATTTCATTTCACCTTTCATCTTGCTTCTACTTTCTGACGCTTCAAAACATCTTCAGGTCTGATGTTGTAAAGGGCATCGAGGAAGTGAGGGTGAAGAGTTCCTGGGCCCTGCACATGGGCATTTTCAGCGGCCATTTCACTTGCAATCGTATAGACAGATATTGCCTCTGTGGCTTTCTCAACATTTGATCCTTCAAGAGAAAGAAAAGCCGTAAGAATAGAACTAAATAAGCAGCCTGTCCCTGTAATACTCCCTAAAAGTGGGATACCATTTTGGCAAACTACGGTTTCTTTCTTAGTGGTGATCACATCTGTTTCCCCGGTAAGAACGATTAAGCAGCTGAGGGAGGCGGCTGCTTGTTGGGCAAGCTTCACAACGTTCCCATCTCCTGTTGAGTCTACACCTCTTGATTGCCACTGATCCTCACCAATTAAGGCTGCGATTTCACTAGCATTTCCCCGGATTGCAGTAATCTCTAGTTCATCTAGAAGTCTGTGACACGTTTCGAGACGAAACGAGGTAGCACCAGCTGCAACAGGGTCTAAGACAACAGGGATTCCTTTTTCGTTGGCAGCCTTTCCTGCCAGGAGCATGGCTTCTATATCAGTAGAGGAAAGGGTCCCGATATTTAACAGAACACCACTTGTCATACTGGCCATATCTGAAACTTCGTCTAGAGATTTAGACATGACAGGCGCTGCTCCAATAGCATATAATCCATTTGCGGTAAAATTCATCACAACCTCGTTTGTAAGGTTATGAATAAGTGGCGTCGTTTCTCTTAAGGTTCGTAAGTAAGACATTACACATATTCTCCTTCCTGTTGGTTCTTTTTATAAGCCCAGTGGTTCGTAGGGCCTTGTCCATGTCCGATCTCAAGTGTGTGTTCAATTGCAAGAGAGATGAACTTCTTAGCAACCTTCACGGCTTCTTTTACACTTTTTCCTTTTGCAAGTTCAGCTGTAATCGCAGCTGCATAGGTGCACCCTGTCCCGTGCGTGTGCAATGTATCAAAGCGAGGAGAGGAAAAAGTCTCAAACGTTTCTCCATCGTAAAAAAGGTCTGCCGCTTCTCCATCAAGATGGCCCCCTTTAATCACAACAAAAGAAGAACCAAATTCGTGTACGATGCTTCTAGCAGCTTTGTATCGATCTTCTTCTGACTCCAAACGTTTTCCCGTTAACGCCTCGGCTTCAGGGATATTGGGCGTGACAATCGTTGCAAGAGGGAGTAGCTCATCACGCATCGTTTGGAGTGCTTTTCGATCGACAAGGGCATCGCCGCTTTGGGCAATCATGACTGGATCTACACAAAGAGGCAAGCTAAGGGGGCGGAGGTGGTCCGCTATGGCCTTGATCATTTCCGCATTTGCGATCATACCCGTTTTGACAGCGTGAACGGGCATGTCGCTTGTAACGGATTCAAGCTGTTCTTTTATAAAACTAGCTTCTAGATGGCGAACTCCCGTGACGCCGAGCGTGTTTTGCGCGACAACAGAAGTGATGGCAGACATACCGTATACGTCTAATTCTTGAAAGGTTTTTAGGTCTGCCTGAATACCCGCGCCTCCACTTGGGTCCGTACCAGCAATAGTTAAAGCCCCTTTCACATTACGCATGACGGGTCACCTCCTTGATGGCTGATGTGGGCCATGTTTCTTGTCGGTACGCCATTTCCCAGAATGCCCACTCTAACTGACAGCTTTTTATAAAGGCGTCTTTCATGGCTTTCTTTTCCCGAGGAGAAGCGGTTTCTGCCCATGTGTCTAATTTTGCTCGTAGTTGGTTAGTAGTGGATCTGATTTCATCATTCACATAAAAGGTAATCCACTCATAGAAAGGGTGGTCAGGCGTTGGTTGCACGTGCTCCATTAAATACTCCCCAATTTCAAGATACGTCCATGGACATGGGAGGAGTACAGCCAATATTTGTCCTAGCGTTCCTTCGTGAGCATGGGTCTTCATATGTTTAATATAGTGATCAGCCGTAGGAGGAAGGGGGTATCCTTGCAAATCCTCATACGGAGTATTGATATACGTACATAGATTGTGGTGAGGGTGAATTTCGCTGTGTAGGACAAATTCGATGTTTTCTTTGAAAAAGGTGATATCATCCTTATCGCTGCATTTGGAAATCGCAATTCCATACACATTCATGAACGCATGAAGGTATTCGGCATCTGCTTTTACATAATGAGCTACAGCTTCTTTTGGAAGGTCACCTTCTCCAAGTCCTTTCACGAAAGGATGGTTGAAAATCGCTTGAAAAATTGGTTTTGCATCGTGACGAAGTTGTTCAGTAAATGACATAGTAGTTGCCTCCTGGTTTTGATTTATAGGAAGTGAACCAGGCAGTGAGGAGGGAGGGGGTTGGGGATGGATATAAAAAAACCGCTCCTAGAACTGGAGCGGTTTCGGGATTATAAAGTAATAGATTGAGAGGTCATATGAGAATATACGCCCTCTAATCATTGGTAAAATAAATCCAACCGACTCCACTTCCCTTCGCTGGTACTAACCAGATCAGGTTCAAAGGGACCAAGGATTTCTCCTTATCTCAGCCATCAAATGGGCGCCCCTAGTGGACTTCCTATATTGTACCGATACCTTAACATAGGTTTCCTGGATTTGTCTACGATTAAAAGTGCAGGCGTGGTGCCTAGGACCGTACGGATAAGTCAGCTTTTTGGAAAAGGCGATTAGCCTTTGGAAAAAAGATGACTTATCGCGCTAGGTCCTCCACGCCGGAACTGGATAGGCTCCTCTTGCTACAGGAGTCTCGCAGTTTCACGGACCACCTTTGCGGAAAGGGGGAGAACGGAAACTTGCGATAATGTGGGGGGAGAACCGTAGCAAAACATCGCATTAATCCTAATATTTAGATAGCTGGAATTAGTTGTTAACACTTAAATAAAATAAATTCATAAAAGATTTGCAAAGTTGGAAGGTTGTGTTAGTCTAATAAACAAAGTTTACAAGATTTAAGGATACTACTAGGGGAGCCTGAATGGGCTGAGAGGGGAGCAATGGAGCTTCCTGACTCTTACGAACCTGATCTGGGTCATACCAGCGGAGGGAAGTAGTCAGGCGATACGTCTGTATACTCTACCATTCGAAGTCAGGTCTATTATAGGACCTGGCTTTTTTGTTTCCCCTTATTTAGAAAGGGAGAGGAATGTAATGAACAAAACAAGAATGATCACGACAATGGCGATCTTTGTAGCGATTGGGACGTTAGGGGCGCAAGTGTTATGGTTTCCAGCTGGGATCGCTAAAGCCTATCCTGTACAGCATGTGGTCAATGTTATGGCAGCAGTGACTTTAGGACCGCTACCTGCTGTAGCCATTGCGTTTATGATTGGCATCTTACGTGTTCTTCTAGGGTTAGGGACGCTTTTAGCATTTCCAGGAGGGATGATCGGTGCTTTGTTGGCAGGGGTTCTTTATAAGTTTTCCAAGAGAAAAGGATTGGCTGTTGTGGGGGAAGTGTTGGGAACAGGTGTAATCGGTGCGTTGTTTGCAGTCCCTTATGCGCAATTATTTATGGGTACTTCCGTAGGGGCTCTGGCGTTTTTACCGCCTTTTTTCGTAAGTAGTGTGTCAGGAGCTTTTCTTGGGTGGTTTGTGCTGTCGAGAGTTGGGGAGAGGTTGAGTGTTCGTAGGGTTTGAGGTGTAATGTGTGATGTGAATCGGTTTTTAAGTAAAGCTATGTTGATCTATGACCTTTTATAGTCGATGAGGAGCCAAAAGGTAAGAGAAAGGCTTGGTCAGTGACGTTTTTATTGCCAAAAACCGTAAAAAGGTCATAAAACAACACTATCTACGACCTTTTGAAAGCTAGATACTTCAAAAAGGTGAGAGATAACCTGACTCAGTGACGTTTTATGGTGGGGAGTTTAAGAAAAGGGAAGAGATCAGTACGCGGTGCGCCTAAACCAAAAGAAAAAGCCCAGACCATATTGGACTGGGCTTCTCGTTCACTTGTTTGCATCTAGCTGTTAACCAGGCGCTTCCACTTTTGTTCATCTAGCTGCAGCGCCCAACAACTAGTAGACTTCCCTCACCTCCGGTCGATCAGTCAACATCGATTCGCTTGTCGCTCATCGTGTTTCCTTGATCTCGCAGTGGCTCAAGTCCAGTCTATACGTTGTTAACCGGGCGCTTCCACTTTTGTTATAGCTTTCAAGAAGCTACAAATGAAGGGCTTTTTTGAACGGCTGAGACAGAGGTAGGTTCTTCCTGCTGGCTCAAGTTTTGAATCATGGGTAATCGCGCAAGGTCCATGTTGCCTCCGCTTACGATGATTCCCGTATGATTCGATTGGATGTTGGAACCGTGTTCGAGAACAGCTGCAAGTGCTGAGGCTCCGGCTCCTTCGACAAGTGACTTGTTTCGCTCAAGCATCGTAACGATAGCTTTTGCGATGTGTGTTTCTGACACGGTTACGATCTCATCGACATACTGCTTGATGAGTGGGAACGTGTTTTGACCAGGTTTCTTCACGGCGATTCCATCTGCAATGGTGGAAACACTCTTTAAGGTGGAAGGTCCTTGTTTGTAATACTGATTGTACATGGCACTCGCTCCTGCAGACTGCACGCCGATAATTTTGATAGACGGCTTAACAGATTTTGCTGCAACGGCGACACCACTAATCAGTCCGCCTCCTCCGATTGGAACGACTAGCGTATCAAGGGATGGATTTTGTTCGAGCATTTCAAGAGCAATCGTACCTTGACCGGCCATCACGTCATAGTCATCGAATGGATGAATAAAAACGCTGCCATTTCGGCGCTGATCAGCACATGCTGCTTCAAATGATTCTTGGAAGGATTCGCCGGTCAGCACGATTTCAGCTCCGTAGCTCTCTGTTGCCTTGACTTTAGCCTCTGGCGTATGCTCAGGCATAAAGATTTTCGCCTTGAATCCTCTTTTGGAAGCGGCCAAGGCGACACCTTGTGCGTGATTTCCTGCAGATGCAGCGATGACTCCTCTTTTAGCTTCTTCTTTGGTAAGTTGAGAAACTTTAAAGCTGGCCCCCCGAACTTTAAACGCACCTGTTTTTTGCAAGTTTTCCATTTTGAAATAAACTTGTTTTCCTGTTAGTTCGTTGATTGATGTTGAAGTTGTTAGTGGGGTGCGGTGGACCACGTCTTTAAGATGCTCCATCGCCTCCGTGATTTTGGTTCCGGTTAAGCAATTCCCAATGTCTTCACACTCCTACTTTTTTAGATTCGTATTGCTTGATCTTATTTTCATGGGTGAGGGTGACGGATATGTCATCCCACCCATTGATCAACATTTCTTTTTGGTAATCATTGACTTCAAACGACGTCTTGAATCCTTCATTGTCGTATATAACCTGATTTTCAAGGTGAGCGGTCAAGTGATACGTTTCGTTTTCTGCTTTTTGAATGAGCTGGCTAATCTCTTCTTCTGGTAGCGTGACAGCAAGAATGCCGTTCTTTATGCAGTTATTAAAAAAGATATCAGCAAAACTTGGGGCGAGAATGACTTTGAAGCCATAATCTTCAAGCGCCCAAGGAGCATGCTCACGAGAAGAGCCGCAACCAAAGTTCTCGCCTGCAACAAGAATGGAAGTCCCGTCGTATTTCGGTTGATTTAATGAGAAACCTTCTTTCTGAGATCCATCATGGTGAAAGCGCCAGTTGTAGAAGAGAAACTGGCCGAACCCTTGGCGTTCAATGCGTTTTAAAAATTGCTTCGGTATAATCTGATCAGTATCTACATTGGAGCGGTTTAACGGATAAACCAAACCCTCATGCTTCCGAATCGGTTCCATTGTCTAATCCCTCCTAGTAAAAGGGGAGAGGGCGCTCTCCTACATTAGAGCAGGAAAGCGCGCCAGTCCCCCTTTATTGCTTTAGCGTGATGAATGGTGCCAGACACGCTGTGTTGCTTTAGTGCAGTAAATGGTGCCAGACACGCTTTAGTGTTGTAAAGCTTCAGTGAATTGGCGGACGTCTGTGAAGTGGCCTGTGATGGCTGCGGCTGCGGCCATTTCTGGGCTCACTAGGTGAGTCCGTGCGTCTGTTCCTTGTCGACCTTCGAAGTTACGGTTCGATGTGGAAGCACAGCGTTCACCTGGTGGGATGACGTCATCGTTCATAGCAAGACACATGCTACAGCCCGCATCCCGCCATTCGAAGCCCGCCTGTTTGAACACGACATCTAATCCTTCTGCTTCAGCTTGTTGTTTTACGGATTGAGAACCAGGAACGACAATAGCTGTTACAGAGGAGTGAACGGTTTTACCGCGAACAACTTCGGCAGCTTTTTGTAAGTCACTTATCCGTGAATTGGTACAAGAGCCAATGAAGACGTGCTCAATTGCAATGTCTGAAATGGGCTGATTAGGCTGTAGATCCATATAAGCCAACGCATGTTCAATCTCTGCTTGTTTATTGGCTGAAGTAGCTTCAGCAGGGTCTGGAACCGAGGCTGAGACAGGCAGGCACATGCCTGGGTTTGTTCCCCATGTAACTTGTGGTTCGATTTCAGAAGCATCGATCTCAAGTGTATGGTCATATACAGCACCTTCGTCAGAAGCTAGAGCCAGCCATTCGTCTCTAGCCTTGTCAAATGCTTGACCTTCTGGAACGTGGCGTTTACCGCGAAGGTACTCGACTGTTGTTTCATCAGGGCTAATTAAACCTGCACGAGCACCGGCTTCAATCGACATGTTGCATACTGTCATACGCTGTTCCATCGAAAGGGAGCGAACCGCATCGCCTGTATATTCAATTACATAACCTGTTCCGAAGCGGACGCCATATTTGCCGATAACAGCAAGGATTAAATCTTTCGCTGTAACACCTGTGCCAAGTTCTCCGTTTACTTTCACATTCAAAGTTTTAGGAGGGGCTTGCCACAAGGTTTGAGTCGCTAATACATGTTCAACTTCACTCGTTCCAATACCAAATGCTAAAGCGCCAAATGCACCATGAGTGGAAGTATGACTATCTCCACAAACGATTGTTTTGCCTGGCTGAGTAAGACCAAGCTCAGGACCGATGACGTGAACAATTCCCTGGTCAGGGTGATCAATATCAGCTAAAGGGATGCCGAATTCATCGCAATTTTGCTTTAACGTCTCCATTTGTTTCTTAGAGACGGGATCTTTAATGATATGACGTTCACGCGTCGGTACGTTGTGATCCATCGTGGCGTATGTGCGTTCTGGACGGCGAACGGAACGATCGTTCATCCGTAAGCCTTCAAACGCCTGTGGTGATGTGACTTCGTGTATTAAATGCAGATCGATATAAAGTAGGTCTGGCTTTCCTTTTTCTTGATGGACAACATGTTGATCCCAAATCTTTTCAACGATTGTTTTGGGCTGGGTCATGGTCTCACTCCTTTATGAAAAAATAGGGGAGGGGACGTAAGTTTTTCCTTTACCTTACGTCCATCTCACTAGACGTAACAAGTCATAATACTGTGAGTTGCATCTTGTGCAGTCACTCGCTCTAGGACGAGGCGAGTCATTTCTTTAGTACCGACTCTTTTGCCGCCTTTAATGTCTAAATCGCCTGTGCAGTAGCCATCCTCTAATACTTGTTGAACAGCTTCTTCAATCACGGCTGCTTCTTTTTCTAGTCCAAATGAGTGACGAAGCATAAGCGCGGTTGAGAGGATCGTCGCAAGTGGGTTTGCAACTCCTTGACCTGCGATGTCTGGTGCTGAACCGTGAACCGGTTCGTATAAGCCCATACCGTCTTCTCTTAGGCTAGCAGAAGGAAGCATACCTAGTGATCCCGTTAAGACAGAAGCCTCATCACTCAAAATATCGCCGAACATGTTCTCGGTCACGATGACATCGAACTGTTTCGGGTTCGTAATTAGCTTCATCGCAGCTGCATCGACTAGCAGGTGTTCCACTTCGACATCTGGATAATCTGCTTTCTTCTCTTCAACGACTTCGCGCCAGACTTTGCTAGATTCTAAGACGTTTGCTTTATCAACACTTGTTAGGTGTTTGCGTCTCAAACGAGCGCTTTGGAACGCATTGTCTACAATTCGCTCAATCTCGTCGCGCTGATAGGAAAGGGTATCGACAACTTCTTTGCCATTGTTACGTCGCTCACTCGGGGTGCCAAAGTAAAGGCCACCTGTTAGCTCACGAACGATGAGGAGGTCGCTACCAGCAACAACATCGTGCTTTAAAGGGGAAGCGTGAAGAAGTTGATCAAACCCTTTAATTGGACGAAGGTTCGCGAAAAGACCAAGCTGTTTTCGGATTCCAAGCAATCCCTTTTCCGGACGAAGGTGAGAAGGATTCTGATCCCATTTAGGTCCACCAACAGCTCCTAGCAGAACAGCATCGGATTGCTTACAAGCTCGGACTGTATCTTCTGGGAGGGGCGAGCCATGTTGATCAATGGCCACACCACCAATATCGTGTGTATGATACGTAAACGTGTGGTGGAACCGTTCAGTGACGGCTTCTAGAACCTGTTTAGCTGATTCAATGACTTCCTGACCAATGCCATCACCAGGTAACAAAACGATTTGCTTTTCCAATAGTAGAACCTCCTTATACAGGCGCAGATTGTTTATTTAGTAGTTGTTGATTTAAAATGACACGATTGACTGCGTTTAAAAAGGCATTAGCCGAAGCTTCAAGCACGTCTTGTGCAGCTCCGCGGCCACTTGCTGCCGTTCCATTAACGGTTAGCCTCACATGTACTTCTGCAAGGGCATCGCGTCCTTCACCAACTGAACTCAAGCGATAATCTTCTAAGTGAATATCTTCATGGATTAAAGCCTCAAGCGTGTTATAGATGGCTTCAACACTTCCCTGACCTGTGCCAGCTGTCTCAACGCGTGTATTCTCCGGCGTCGTCATAGCTACTGTGGCAGTAGGGATATTGGCTGAGCTATATTGAACTTGGAAAGCTTGTAATTTATATTTAGCCGCATCAGTTGAGTCGGTTTGAACATCTGTCAAAATTGTAAACAAGTCTTCGTCCGTTACGTCTTTCTTACGGTCTGTTAAACTCTTAAATGCTTTGAACGCTTCTTTAAGTTTCGCCTCAGTAAGATCATATCCTAGGGACTTCACTTTATCTTCGAAAGCGTGACGCCCGGAGTGTTTACCAAGCACCATATTACTAGCCCCGATCCCAACCATTTCTGGTGTGATAATCTCATAGGTGGAGGCGTTCTTCATCATGCCATCCTGGTGAATGCCAGATTCATGAGCGAAGGCATTCTTTCCTACAATGGCTTTGTTGCCAGGGACAACCATTCCAGTAAACTTACTGACTAGATCACTTGTGCGTTTGATTTCGTTTAATACGAGATTGGTAGAGTGCTCGTAGAAATTGTTGCGAATCTGTAGGGCTACAGCCACTTCTTCAATAGAAGCATTCCCAGCGCGTTCACCGATTCCGTTAATAGTTCCTTCAATCTGAGTAGCCCCGTTTTCAATAGCTGCTAACGAGTTGGCAACCGCCATACCAAGGTCATCGTGACAATGAGCAGAAAGGGAGACGCGGTCAATATTAGGAACGTTTTCTTTCACGTATCGGAAAAGTTCTCCGTATTCATATGGGGTTGTATATCCAACCGTATCTGGCAGGTTAACCACCGTTGCCCCAGCGTCAATGACTTTCTCGATGATTCGGACAAGAAACTCTTTATCAGATCGGCATGCATCCTCTGCTGACCATTCAACTTGTGGGAATCGTTCTCTTGCGTAACGCACCATTTCAACAGCTGTTTCAATGACTTCATCTGGAGTCTTCTTCAGCTTATGCGTCATGTGAATAGGGGAGGTAGCTAAGAATACATGAAGACGTGGTTCTGAAGCGTCTTTCAATGCCTCCCAAGCCCTATCAATATCCGATTTCTTCGCACGTGCAAGCCCTGTTACAGAACTATCTTTGACCGTTCTTGCAATTTCTTGAACGGATTCAAATTCGTTTTGGGAGGAAGCGGGGAATCCCGCTTCCATAATATCTACTCCAAGTTTCTCTAGTTGCTTCGCAATCTCTAGTTTCTCTAGTTTATTTAGGTTGACTCCAGGGGACTGTTCTCCGTCACGAAGGGTTGTGTCGAATACCTTAACGTGCGCCATTTGCGACCACTTCCTTTTCTTTTTTAGATTTGGCCTGCTCTTTCACGAAAGGCATTAATTCACGGAGCTCCCTTCCAACTTGTTCAATTTGGTGGCTGTTTTCTTTTGCATTAATGGCGTTAAATTGAGGGCGGTTTACCTGATTCTCAAGGATCCAGCCCTTAGCGAATGTCCCTGTTTGGATGTCAGTCAGAACGTCTTTCATGCGAGCTTTCGTATCTTCGTTTACAACGCGTGGGCCGGATACGAAGTCGCCCCACTGAGCTGTGTCAGAGATCGAGTGGCGCATACCTTCAAGACCGCCTTCGTACATAAGGTCAACGATTAGCTTCAGCTCGTGCATACATTCGAAGTAAGCAACTTCTGGCTGGTAACCGGCTTCAGTTAGCGTTTCGAAACCAGCTTTCACAAGGCTTGTAAGGCCACCGCAAAGAACAGCTTGCTCACCGAACAGATCTGTTTCTGTTTCTTCCTGGAAGCTTGTTTGCAGAACGCCTGCGCGACCGGCGCCGATTCCTTTTGCGTAAGCTTGAGCGAGCTTCTCAGCCTGCCCCGTGTAATCTTGATACACACCGTATAGTGCAGGAACCCCAGCGCCTTCTTCAAATGTGCGTCGTACAAGATGTCCTGGTCCTTTTGGTGCTACAAGGAATACATCCACATCTTCTGGAGGTACCACTTGATTGAAATGAACATTAAAACCATGTGCGAATACAAGAGCATTTCCTGCATCTAAGTTTGGTTTGATTTCTTCTTCGTAAACAGAAGGTTGATATTCGTCTGGAAGAAGAACCATGACAACATCTGATTCCTTAACAGCGTCAGCAACGCGTTTTACTTCAACACCGTCTTGTTCTGCTTTATCCCAAGATTTCCCAGGGCGAAGGCCAACGACTACGTCAAATCCGCTTTCTTTAAGGTTTTGTGCGTGTGCATGACCTTGAGAACCATAGCCTACGACTGCAACCTTTTTATTTTTTAAAACCTCTTCGTTAATGTTTTGATTGTAAAGTACTTCTGCCATTGTTAATCCATCCTTTCAGGTTTTGGTTTATTAATTGAATATTCAAACTACTAAAGGTGTAAAAGTTCCCGAGTCCCTTTACTGTAATAGGGATTGTGGGGTGAACTCAGTGACTTGTGGCTGTTGTCCTCGTAAGAAGGCAGTGAGCCCTGTTCGCGCTAACTCCTTAACACCATAAGGGCGGAGGAGATCAATTAGCGCTTCGACTTTCTCTGATTTTCCAGTGACCTGAACCGTCATACTCTCTTTACTGACATCAATGACGCTTGCGCGGAAAGGCTCAATAATCGTCTGAATTTCGTTGCGGTTTTGAATGTTGCTGCCTACTTTAATCAGGGCCAGTTCCCGCGCTACGATCGCTTTATCGGTAATGTCTGATACCTTTAAAACATCGACTTGTTTATTAAGCTGCTTAGTTAATTGTTCAAGCTTTTGGTTATCTTCAACCTCTACGACGAAGGTCATTTTGGAAATGCCTTCTGTTTCCGTTCTGCCAACAGAGATGCTTTCGATATTGAATTGGCGTTTGTGCAAGAGGCCGGTAACGCGGTTTAATACGCCGCTTCGGTTTTGCACGGTTGCCGTAATAATCCGTTTCATCGTTTCACCCCAATCATTTCGTGTAGCCCTTTGCCTGGGGCGATCATTGGATAGACATTCTCTTGTTGAAGGACGCGGCAGTCTAGAAGGACCGGTCCATCGTAGTCAAACACATCCGGCAAGATTTGAGAAAGTTCGTCTTGCGACTGAACGAGTTCGCCGCGGATACCATAACTCTCTGCAAGCTTTACAAAGTCTGGCTGTGTTTGAAGAAGGGATTCAGAGAAACGCTCGTCGTAAAATTTCTCCTGCCACTGGCGAACCATCCCAAGTGCGCCGTTGTTGACGATGACAATTTTGACAGGTAGTTTTTTCTCTTTTAAGACAGACAGTTCTTGCAGTGTCATTTGGAAACCACCGTCTCCAACGATTGCGACTACTGGCTCGTCAGGGGAGGCAATTTGTGCACCAATGGCAGCAGGGAAGCCAAAGCCCATCGTGCCAAGTCCGCCTGAAGTTACCCAGCGGTTCGGTTTAGTAAAGGAATAATACTGAGCCGCCCACATTTGGTGCTGGCCAACGTCTGTAGTCACAATCGCGTTTCCATCTGTAACCCTATGAAGGGCTGAGATGAGCCACTGTGGCACCATTTCTTGTTCAGGGTTATCGAACCAAAGAGGGAAGTTCGCTTTGTTTCCGGATACTTCTTTCAACCAGTCTCCATGGTTTTTCATATCAACATCCATATCCTCGATTTCTGTGAGCGCCTTCTTGGCGTCTGCAACAATAGGGATGTGCGTCTGTACATTTTTACCGATTTCAGCAGGATCGATATCAACATGAGCAACAGTTGCTTTAGGTGCAAAGTGCTTAAGGTTCCCAGTTAAACGATCATCGAAGCGAGCACCGATATTAATGAGCAGATCACAATCATAAAGGGCCATGTTAGCGGCATAAGTTCCGTGCATGCCGGCCATTCCAAGGCTTAATTCATTCTCGCCAGGGAAGCTGCCAAGCCCTAGTAGCGTTGTGGTTACAGGAAGTGCGTGCTTTTCAGCGAAGTTTTTCAACTCCTCTGATGCACCTGCATGAATAACGCCTGCACCTGCAAGAATGACAGGCTTTTTGGCTTGTGATAGAGCTTCTTTCAACTTCGTTAGCTGAAGTGGATTAGGCTTTACCGTCGGTTGATACCCTTGCAGGAAGAAGGTCGTATCATAGGATTCCTCTGCAATGCTTGATGAGATATCTTTTGGAATATCTACAACGACAGGACCAGGCCGACCAGTAGAAGCAATGTGGAACGCTTCTTTCACAATGCGAGGCAGGTCGCTTAAGGATTGAACTTGGTAATTGTGTTTCGTGATCGGTGTTGTGAGCCCCATTACGTCAGCTTCTTGGAAAGCATCTGTTCCAATGACATTGCTAGCTACCTGCCCTGTGAAAACGACGAGTGGGAGAGAATCCATCATCGCATCAGCGATTCCGGTAATTAAATTTGTAGCACCTGGTCCGGAGGTTGCAATCACAACGCCAGGTTTGCCTGAAACGCGAGCGTAGCCTTCCGCCGCATGAATCGAGCCTTGTTCATGGCGGGAGAGGATGTGATCAAATGCGTCTCCTGCACGATAAATGGCATCATAAATGGGTAAAACGGCTCCTCCTGGATACCCAAATAACGTATCAACACCAACTTGCTGAAGTGTGTCAACGAGAAGGTCTGCTCCTGTTTTAGGAGCTTTTGTGTGCGATGCACCGGGTTGCTGTGCTTGCTTTTTTGCTTCTACCTTCACCTGTAATCCCTCCATTTCATTTGAATTAGATAAATTAAATCTAGCTTAAAGCTAGGCATGCCTTTATTTTTTCCATAATAAAAACCATCCCACCCCATAGAAACTCCACGTCTTGTGAAGAGTTAGGGGCGAAATGGTTATTTTCGCGGTACCACCCTGATTTCGCAGTATGTTGCTCACTGCCTTACGAGACAAAGGCACGAGTTGTGCTTCGTCTCTTTCGATAACAGGTGCTCATTGTACACCTGACTTGAGCCTACTAAACAGAGTCGTTCAGCCAAGCACTCAGGGAGGATGTCAGAGTAAGGTGTATTTCCGGGCTTCCAGCAACCCCGGCTCTCTGTAAATACAGGTTCTTACTCCTTTATTCCCGTCGTAGATTTGTCGATATCCACTTTTTATACTTTCATGACTCCGCCTTTATTTGCGGATGTAAAGACGAAAGGGACGTTCGTTCGCATCGATGCCATCAGCATTCCCGGTGTGATCTTGTCACTTGTCAGGATGGGTTCTTCCTAACTAACAGCAACATCTTTTTGATTCTCTGGGTAACACTGAACACCGTCACGTACGACAAGTTCTCGGAATAACTGGAGTAATTCGTTTGTCATTTTACCTGGCTTGCCATCTCCAATTTGTCTCTTGTCGACGTCAACTACAGCGATTACTTCAGCAGCTGTTCCTGTTAAGAAGACCTCATCAGCCACATAAACATCGTGGCGTGTAAAAGGTTCTTGTTTTAATTCATATCCGTGTTCCTCAGCAAGGTCGATAATCGCATTACGCGTTACACCTTCTAATGCTCCGAGGTAAACAGGAGGGGTATAAATCGTGCCGTTTTTCACGATGAAGATGTTATCAGCAGATCCTTCTGTTACGTACCCTTGATCGTTTAGCATAAGAGCTTCGTCTACACCGGCTTGGTTCGCTTCTAATTTCACTAGGATATTATTTAAGTAATTCAATGATTTTACTTGTGGACTTAGTACGTCTGGTCGATTGCGTCTTGAAGCAACAGATCCAAGGCGTAAACCTCGTTCATATAATTCCTTAGGGAAAAGCGCGAGTGCTTCTGCGATGACAACAACGCGTGGTGTAGGGCAGCTTGCTGGATCTAAGCCAAGGTTGCCAGGTCCGCGTGATACAACTACTCTGATGTATGCATCCGACAATTCGTTTTGGCGGATGGTATCTACAATGACTTGCTTAAATTCCTCCTTTTCGTATGGTAATTCAAGCAAGATTGACTTGGCGGAGTCATAAAGGCGGTTGATGTGTTCGTCTAATTTGAAGATGTTGCCACTGTAAGCTCGTAGCCCTTCAAACACCCCGTCTCCATATAAAAATCCATGGTCGTAGACTGAAACAACCGCCTCTTCCTTTTTAACAAATTGGCCGTTTAGAAAAATCCATTGACTGCTCATACTTACACTCCTTCCCTTTAATGTATTAATGCTTAAACTCAGTAAAGTATGATTGGTAAAAATGTAGCCCGATTGCTTCATCTAAATTTTTAACTTGAAACAAGGGGCAACTAGTTCATGAATCATTTTGAAAAAGCTCATTTGCTTTTTTTGTGAATGATTTAAATTATGGATAATCATAAGCCGTATTGAAGGCAAGGTCAACAGCTATTTCTTAACTTTTCTGACAGTTGTGATAACTCTGTAAATTAGAAAACGCTTACACCCTTGAGAGCGTAGAGATTGGGAAAAACGAGAAGAAATGAAGAAAATAAAGAAAAAAAGTATGGTGGTTTGGAAGCTTTACACAGTCGGGTCTATACCTTTGTGAAAGGAGTAGAAACTAGTGTGAAAGTAAAGGTTTTATTCATTTTTTTCTAATTTTATTTGTGTAGCTGCGCGTGGTGATGTATGAGTTAGGGAAGAGGGGGAGGGATTGACGAAAGGAGAGCTGGAATGTCTAAAGAAGGATTCATGTGACGAAAGAAGAGCTGGAATGTCTAAAGAAGGATCTATGTGACGAAAGCGAGCGAAGGTATGGTGAAAAGGAAGACGGCAGTGACGAAAAGACAGGTGGGAGTGACAAAAGAGGAACTGAAATGTCTAAAGAAGGATTAGATTGACGAAAGCGGGCGGTGGTATGACGAAAACCAAGCTTCAAAAAGTGAATGTCTCCACTTTAAAACCATTTATATATCACAAAAAACCTTCTTTCCATCTCTTATTCATAAAAAATGTAGATAGCCCCACCTTGTAACGGCTATAATAGAACAAGTAATCGTATAGCGGTAGATTAGAAAGGATTTGTATAATGAAACAACAATCACCATTTTTTGAAAGCTTAAAACCTTTCATTCAGGAAGCATGGAATAAAGCAGGGTTTGACCAACCGACTGCAGTTCAGAACGAAACAGCTCCAATTATTGTGGAAGGTGGAGACGTTATTGCAGAAGCTCCAACAGGAAGTGGGAAGACACTAGCGTATCTCTTGCCTGTACTACAAAAAATTGACCCAGAAGCGAAGCAGGCGCAGGTGTTGATCTTAGCATCTTCTCATGAACTTGTGATGCAGATTTTCGACGAAGTCAGGAAGTGGACAGAAGGAAGCGGCATTAGAAGTGCGTCCTTAATCGGGGGAGCGAATGTGAAACGTCAGCTTGAGAAGTTGAAGAAGAAACCTCACGTGATAGTGGGAACACCAGGGCGTGTGAATGACTTAATCGAGAAGAAAAAGCTCAAAATGCATGAAGTGAAGACGATTGTTCTTGATGAGGGAGATCAGCTGCTTGTGCCAGAACATATGAAAACGGTCCAAAGCATCGTCAAAACTACACTCAAAGAACGTCAACTTCTAGTCTTCTCAGCTACACTTTCTGAAGCTGCGGTGGAAGATGCACAAAGCATGATGAAAGATCCGGAAGTGCTGAAAATAGAAGATAAGGAATCTGACCAGCCTGACGTAGATCACTACTATATTGTGAGCGAAGGGCGCAAGAAAGCCGATACGCTCCGTAAACTTGTGTATTTAAAAGAATTTAAAGGGCTTGCGTTTATGCGCGATATTGGCAATTTAACTGTATTTGCTGAAAAGCTCGACTACCGTGGCATTGATGTGGGTACACTTCACGGAGAGACGAAAAAGCAATATCGTGCGCAAGTATTAAAGAAATTTCAACGTAACGAGTTCAGGCTAGTGATGGCAACAGATGTCGCCGCACGTGGGATTGATATGCCTGATATTAATCATATTATTAACGTTGATCTTCCACGGGCAACGGAATACACTCACAGAGCAGGACGGACAGGGAGACTTGGTTCTTCATCTGGTACAGTTATTACAATTGTTACCCCTGAGGAAGAGAAACAAATGAAAAAGTTAGCCAAAGACCTCAACCTCACAATTAAGAAAACAGAAATCTACAAAGGTCAACTCAAATAAACAAAAACCGCATGCTCCGATGAGCATGCGGTTCTTTATTGTGTTAAAGCGTGCCAGACACCCGTTAGTGCTTTAATGCTATAAAGGGTGCCTGGCATCCTCTTTTGCTTTAATAGCATGTTTAGTCTTCTAGGTTTGTGTAGGCTTCGTCGTAGCGCTGAGCTAGATCGAAATCTCTTGCTGACAATCCTTTTACGTCGTGGGAAGTTAATGAGACGGTTACTTTGCCGTAGTCGACACCAATATATGGGTGGTGGTCTTTTTCTTCTGCAATTGCGCCTAATTTATTCACAAATTGGATGCCATCTAAGTATTCGTTAAATGTAAAAGTACGCTGAATTGAGCCGTCCTTACGATCCCACTCGGGTACATCTTGTAATGAGTGTTGAATTTCTTCTTCTGTATATGCTGCCATTATTTATCACCTGCTTTTGTATATTTATAAAATCAAGTATAGCTCCTACTCAGAGAGGAAGCTCTTTAGTTTTTTTACCTTTTTAGTCTTTCCTTTAAACATCTGTTCATGTTATCATCTCATCCTTTGGGAAATCTCTCACCCATTGCCCATTTATGCATATTATTAGGATTATCTTGGTGTGATATGGGTAACGATAAGAACAAGAGTTATTTTTTCAGGAGAGGTGAAACAGAAACAATGAGGCTTTTTATACAAGAAGACATTAAAGCCGACAACGGGCATTACGAAATTTATTTAACGATTAACAAGCAACAACTGCTTAAGCACATTGATGACGAAATGACAGCTTTTATAAAGAAACAAGCCATTGACCATATACAAGCCAAATATGACCACGTACCGATCCGCGTAGTTCGTATTATGATTGGATCGATGCTTTACTTTTCTTTTGCCGTAAATCAAAAGAAACAGTTAAGTCCACTCACGTAAAAGAGAGGCGTCTCTTTGCTATATAGGAGGCGCCTTTTTATAGGGCTTTTAGTACTAAACGAATACACTGATATCCGAAATATCCCCCAAAGCCGATCAGCACACAGCTTGCTAGGATGCAAATCATCTTCATAGCGACTGCGTTCAGTAAAGTGCGACTAAAATGAACGGTCAACGCAAGGTTCGCGTTCCAAAGACCAATTCCTACAAAAACCAAACTACTCGTAAAAAAGGCGTAAAGGTGATTTTCCTGCTGTAAACTGGAGCTTAAAACAGATCCATAAATGCTAATCCAAAATAATAAATTCATCGGGTTCGTTCCAGCGATCGTCATGCCTGTCGCATAAGATCTCCACCCTACGTTTGGGAGATTCCGTTGGTCGTTTTCATTATGTTCTTCAGGTTCAAAGCTTGTAAAAAAGTTAGCCCATCCGGAGTGAAGGAGAATGAAACAACCGAGTCCCATCAGGGCGATCTTCACCCATATAAATCCTAAGACTTGCGAGAGTCCAAAAAACATCGCCCCCATGAGTATCAGGTCTGAAGACATGCCTCCAAGCCCGACTAAAAAAGCAGGCCAGAATCCATAAAGTAATCCTCTTTTTACGATTTCGATGTTAATGGGCCCAACAGGTGCAGCGATCGATAAACCGAGTACGATAGAACTGATCATCATAGGAAACATCATCTAACCCTCTCCAAATAACTTGTCTATAACTAGTAAATGAAAGGAGAGGGGGATTTAGAACATCATTTTAATCATATCGTTCAAAAGGAAAGATGCTTGTATGAAGATTCTTCGAAAAATATACGAAAGGTTTCTGGTCAAATACATAAGAGGGGAGAAAGTCTGTTAGTCCGTTCACGGGTATCTCAACTTCCCCTTTTTGTAGCTGCCAGTTTTGATGAAAGATTGGGCCTTTGTATATGCGTTTTCCTCGTTTTACAAAGAGTCTATAACGTTCTGTAAGCCAGTACATCAAAGATCCTGGTTGAGCTCTAAGTACTGGTGACAGTGGGCGATACCTTGCGTGAAAATGGGCTTTCGTTAAACCAATATGCGTTCTGCGGCTTAAAAAGTGATAGGTATCATTTCGTTGATGTAAAGACATCCTGGCTGTGACGTAATTCAAACCAAAAAGATACCTGGCGATACTGACGCCTGTAATGTGATTCGCATCTAATGTATAAAAATAAACACCAGGTTCTCCTTTGTATTTAACGTATGTCCTGACGTTTAGTTCAAGTAACTGATTAAAGCCTGGAACGACAGGCAGCCCACGAAGTTGAATATTTGCCATTTGAAACGGTACGATTGCGATCCATGCCCATCCCTCGTATGTATCTATATCAAAGCAACTTGGAACATGAGGCCTTAGGTCACTCACCTTAACAGGCCAATGGATAAATACTAAGTCATTCCATTCTTGTTTCATAATCCACGGTTTTCTCATCTTAATTCACCTCCTCACTCTATTTTGTTTACCCCGAGGGACGTTCGGACATACATGACAAAGCGATCTGGGATAATATGAAAAAGGACTAATCACTGCGGGAGTGATTAGTCCTATAAGTACAACAACTATTTCAAAAGCTTCAACAATTCTTCATTACATTTCTCACGTTCATCATAAATTAGGCCGTGACCACTAATTTCAAAAGAAACGAATGTAGAGTCCTTAATTTCTTCGTGTAAAATTTTAGAGAAAGCATAATCACAAATGTTGTCATCTTCTCCGTGCATAATTAGTGTAGGCACATGAACGTACTCTAGAACGTGGCGTAAGTCTTCATCTCGTAGTGATTTTGCTGTCTCGATTGTCGCATGTCCGCTTGCCTCTAAACCTAAGTGGAAAAACCATTCATTGAACGGAGCTGACGTAGCTTTATGGAAGAAGTTCACGCCAAAGTCTTTCAGTGCATTTGGACGATCATTTTGGAAAGCGTTAATGAGTTCATCAACTTCTTCCTGAGCCATTCCGTGTTGAAAACCATCTCGGCTAGTGAAGCTCGGTGCCGCGGCTCCTATTAAAATTAGTTGGGCGAGTTGATCATTCGCATGCTTCGTGGCGTATTGAATACTAATCGGTCCACCCATTGAGAATCCTGCTAGGAAGAAATTCTTAAGATCTAATGATTCCACAACAACTTTAATATCGTGAGCGAGTGTATCATAATCATATCCAAATGCAGGCTTATCTGATTGCCCGAACCCTCTTAAATCAATGCCGATAAAACGGTATCCTTTTTGAGGAAGTTCATTCATTTGATACTCGAACATTTTATGATTTAAAGGCCAGCCATGAATAAAGACAATGGGCTGTCCTTTTCCTATATCTTCCACAAAAAGCTTAACCCCTGGTTCTACTTCAATAAAATGAGACATTCTAACACTCCTTATTAGTACATTGATAGTGCACGTATTCCCTCATAATGGAAGGATAAACCCGCGGAGAAGGAGCTTGTTCAGAGAATGTTTCCGTTTGCTTTATTAAGCGTAAGGTGGTTCGGGAAATCACTCGCTTTCCGCGGCGAGCTGGGAAGCCTCCTCAATCGCAACGCTCTTTCCGGGGTCTTCCTTAGGCTCTTTCTGCCGCAGGAGTCTCGCAATTTCCCGAACCACCTTTGCCAGGTGTAGAAGAAACGGAAGTATGCTACATATGGAATTAGGAGTGATGAAACAAGCCACGCTTGACCTGCGGGGCCGACCGCGGAAAGCGAGTCCTTCCCCAGTCACCCCAAGCTCTTAATAACATAAAGGCCCAATACGTTCTAACATGTCTTAGTTGAGAGTATTCAAAATTTTGCTCTGTTCTTTAGCTAGCATTTTAAATATGAAACCTGAAAATGGAGCAAAGTCTTAAACATAAAAAATACGCCCCATTAAGGGGCGTATTTTAAAGATTATTCTTTATCAAACCATAGAAGTTCTTGGTCATCAACGAAACCGTTATAGTTAATGAGGATCTCCTCACCAGCTTTAATATCCGTATATGCATAAAACTCGAACGTATCATTATCAAAGTTAATCACGTAATTTGAATTTGGTTGATACGAGTGGTTAAAGAGCATACCGTACCCTAGAAGAAGGGCTGTGTGATTCTCGCCATATTCAAAAGCATAATCAGCAAGTAGTGTTTTCTCAATATGCTCATGGTCCTCGTTTGGATAAGGAATGACTGGGGCTTCATGGATCAGCTCACGTTTTTGGATATCACGCGTAGCGAAAACTCCTCTGTTATACTCTCCGTCTGAGAGACTTGATGTTTTAATTTCTATCATGTGTATCACCACGCATTCTATAAACTATACCTAGTCTGACACGTCTCACCAAAAAAAACAACCCGTACTTTAGCGGAGTAAAAGAATGAAGCGTGCCAGACACCCTTTATTGCTGTAGTGCAATGCAGGGTGTCTGGCACGCTTCATTACGTTAAAGCCCTGAACGTTTACTGTTCAGGGCTTGTTGTGATTGTTAATTTTAGTCTTTGAAGATGCCAAATGGTTTTCCTACAGGTAGGGTTACGCGGTTAAAGTGGGTATTGAGCACACTTGCAGCGGAGCCGTAGAAGCTTAAGAGCGCGATGCAGAATTCTGCAATAGCGGCTACTAAGTGCATAGCGTGTGGCATAATTCCTAAAGTGGATAGTGATAATCCAATAAATAAGAAATCAATAAAGACAAAGATAGAGAATAATACTTTATGGGTTTCCATAGCGGCGACTGTCATGAATAGGCTAAAGATTAAGTACCCGATATAGGCAATACCTAGTTGATTAGGGTCTACAGCAGCTGCGGCTGCCTCACCGAATACGCCAAAGTCGATTAACCACGATGTTCCAACGCCGAGCCAGAACAACCCGAACGCACCAAAGGCTGTTGTACCAAATGTATTATTATGTTTTGAATCTAGCATACTCGCGATAAGCTGCGCGATTCCTCCTAAGAAAATGGCCCATGGCAATACAAAGGATACGCCGTCTGTCCATCCTAATTTAGCTGAGGACGCCACAAGCGTCACCATCGCAAGGCCAAATAGCCCAATAGCAGATGGATCTGCTGTTGCTATTTGAACACGCTGAGTCGATTGTTGTTCATTCATGATGATACCTCCTATTAAACATACTTAGCTAATTTACATAAAAATGAGCAAGCATGCAATAGGAATTGTAATGTAAGCGTGATTTTCATTAAAAAGTACGAAGAAAAATCCAATAGGGAAGAAATTGTTTGCTTCATGGTAGCCGTTTTATTTTAAAGAGTTTAAAATAAATGGAAGAAAGTAAAGTGATATGAATAGGAGGTATAGGGAAATGGATCAATCTGAAAGTTTAAAGGGCGTTTACTTTGGAGACATGTTTTTTCAGTTTGGTGTTTTTGTAATCGTCATAGCCATAGTAACTTATCTAATAATAAGAAAGTTAAAATCGTAATAAAGGATTACATTTAATACGTAAGTTCACTTCCATAAATACCGAAATTTTGTTTATCGGTTTGTTGAGCCTCAATTATAGAAGACTGTGTTTACTCAAAAGAGAAGGAAATCATGTGTGAAGCACGAAACTGTTCATAAAAAAGACTGTCCACCAAGGGAGTGTCAACGCATGAGAAAATCGATAATTTGCCTAATCAGCCTTTTGCTCTTGTTAGGTGGGTGTGATTCAGGAGTTGAGACCTTTCTTGAGGTAGGGGAGGGGATAGGGACTCCTAACGGAACAAAAGTTACGGTAGAAGGTTATATCGTCGGAGTACCAACAGCGGTTGATTACGTGGAGCAGAGTAACTTTTCAAGTGACTTCGCTTTAGCACTAGCTGATGACCCAAGTGAAGCCGATGTCTCGAACATGCTCTTCGTTAAACTTGATTCTGGCTACCGAAGTGAATTTGGTCTTCAAACCAATCCTGATAAGTTCGGAGAAATCATACGTGTAGAGGGTACGCGTGATGATTACTTTAATCATGAAGGTGTAGAATCCGTTACATCGATCACCTTAGAAACGGATTCAAGAGATGAAGGTGATTCGGGTGATGGCGGGGAAACGATCGGTGACTATTACCGATCGGCTGAAGGACTAACAGGAAGCAACCTGAAAGAAGAACTTCACACGATAATAGATGATCATGCGGAATTATCATATGATCAGGTATGGGATGCACTCCGTCACACAGATGAGGACCCAACGAACTCAAATCATGTACTGCTTTTATACACTGGGGATTCCATTTCAAAATATGAAAACGGTGGTCTTGTTGATGAGTGGAACCGTGAGCACGTTTGGGCTAAATCCCACGGTGACTTCGGTACTTCTATGGGAGCAGGGACGGACATTCATCACCTTAGACCAACTGATGTCTCTGTCAATTCAACAAGAGGAAATTTGGATTTTGACAACGGAGGAAATCTACATTCAGAAGCACCAGACACCTATTATGATTCAGACTCATGGGAACCACGAGACGAGGTGAAAGGTGACGTAGCGCGAATGATCTTTTATATGGCCGTACGCTATGAAGGAGACAGTGGTGAATTGGATTTAGAGATTGCAGATAGCGTAGGGACAAGTGGACCGTACTTAGGTAAGCTATCGACGTTAAAAGAATGGCATGAGAGTGACCCGGTTGATTCCTTTGAACGAAATAGAAATGAAATCATTTTTACAGATTATCAAGGAAATCGGAATCCATTTATTGATCACCCTGAATACGTAGATCAGATTTGGTAGATCACTTATGTAAAATCTCTTTCCCGTTTTGGGAGAGAGATTTTTTAGTGTTAAAAATACGAACGATAATTTATTGTAAATAAAAAACATTCGTTTTTTGTTGAAATGGTTGTATGCATCTGTTACAGTTGCCTTGTAACAACCTAAAAATTATATCACTCGTATATTCTCAGTAATAAGGTCTGAGCGTTTCTACCTGGTTCCCATTGAAAGAACTAGACTACGAGTTGAAGTATAGACATGTACGGCTTCTTCTTTTTTAGTTGCTGTTCAAAGGAAATGCTATACGTACGTCTGTATAGTTTTCTCATACTTTAACTTGCTGGTCTGGAAGGTAGAATGTTTCTACATATTCCAGGCCTTTTTTAATGGGGGTTTGTAAGTCTGTAGATCGAGTTACAGGAGGATCGGTGAATGATTTAAGGGACAACAAGAGAACTCAAAAGGAGCGATTACAGATGAAGCAAAATCTATTCACAAAGCAAGTAGCCATCATTGCAGCATTATTTCTTATTTTACTAGCAGGATGTAGTTCAAAAGCAGAGTCACAAACAACAGAGGAAGAAATGGCTCAACCGATCCTTGTTCAAGGACCAATGCCTATTGAAGCTGAAAAGTTCGCTGAGAAATTATCAGATGTGGAAGAAGAAACGTCAGGAACGTTTGTATTTTATAAAGGAACGCTCGATGGATATCCTGTCATCGTTGCCAAGACAGGTAAGGGAATGGAAAATACAGCAGCTGCAACAGCCGTTGCAATCGAACTCTTCAATCCAGCAGCAATCATCAATCAGGGTACTTCTGGAGGACATGATCCGAATTTAAATGTATTTGATATTGTATTAGGTGAGAAAACAACCAACATCGGATCTCTTAAAACGGGAGACCGCGCGGATGGTGAAGGGATTGAGCCAACGAACTGGATCCCGATGGACTTAATGGCCTCTGAAGGAAGTGCTGGTGAAGACCCGAATGCAGAGAAAGCGCGATTCTATGAAGGGGACGAAAAACTCCTTGCAGCAGCGAAAGCAGTTAAGGACGTGCATACAGAAGGAAAAGTTGTCGAAGGTACAATCGGATCAGCGGATGTATGGAATAACGAAGTCGACCGCATTCAATGGTTCCATGAAAACTACGGCACGTCTGTTGAAGAAATGGAAGGCGCAGCAGGAGCACAAATTGCAAAAGCCTACGATGTCCCATTCCTAGGCATTCGCATTCTTTCCAATAACAAGACAAATGGCGGTCAGTATAACCCTGATACAGCTAGCTCTAACCAGGAATATGTGTTTGAAGTTGTAAAAGAATATATCTCTTCTAACTTAGAGAAGTAACCTTGTTTACACATGCAGTCCCATGACTGCATGTGTATTTATTTATGTTTCTATTAATTTGTATAGTTAATTTTTATTTGTTCCACATAACCCCCCTTATATGGAACAAATCGAAGCTGAGACACTTTTGTGTAGATAGGGCCGTTACGTTTGCTGAGAGCTTGGGGTGTCTGGGGAACGACTCGCTTTCCGCGGGCGAGCTGTCGAGCCTCCTCCTTCACTTCGTTCAGTCCGGGGTCTCGTCGACCTCTTTCTCCCGCAGGAGTCTCCCCGTTCCCCAGACACCCATGCTGTAGTTTTCCGAATGGCCCCACAACTTAAAAGTGATGAAAGCTGAGATGTTTTCTCATATGGCATGTTTCCGTTACACCCTATATGGCAGAGGTGGTTGGGGGAATTGCGAGACTCCTGCGGCAGTAGGAGCCTAGGGGAGACCCCGGAGGGAGCGAATGCGACTGAGGAGGCTTCCCAGCTCGCCGCGGAAAGCGAGTGATTTCCCCAACCGCCTTAGTCTCAAATAACACAGACGGAAACATTCTCCCATTTTCAACAATCCTGCGCTAATTCTAAAACAGCTCTATTATAAAGATTGAACTGTAACAAAGTCTTATTTTTTTAAAATTTATCTTTGACTTAGCACACCTACCGTGCTAATTTTAAAGTAGAATGAACGTTCTATCTAAACTGGAGGTTTGCCATTGAGTAAGAAGAAGGAACAACTCTTAAACGTAGCTGAACAATTATTTTACGATTACGGATTTCACGGTGTTGGTCTGAAACAAATTATACAAGAGGCCAATGTCGCTACCATGACGCTTTATAATCACTTCTCATCAAAGGACAAGTTAGTCGAGGAGTCTATAAGACACCGCGAGGAGCGCTATTGGGCGTATATGGGTACGGTTGATCAATATACAGATATACCCTTTGTCACATTAGCTGAACAGCACGGGCGATTTTTGAGTGACGTATCTCCTCAAGGTTGTATGTTTCTAAGAGCAATTGAAGTATATGCAGAGACCAATCCAGACATCGCTCAAATTGCACGTGATCATAAAGCAAAGCTACTCCGATTTTTTGAAGAACTTGGGGAAAGCATAGGAATCAAGGAACATAAGGATTTCTCTTATCAATTCTTATTGATTTTAGAAGGTGCTACCTCGATGACACAGATAACAGATTCGGAGCAAGCAACCGCACACGCCATTACCATGACAAAACGATTACTAAAGACCTATCACTAAAAACGGCATCCGAACTTTGGGTACCGTTTTTCGTATAAGCTCATAAACTAATAGGAACAAATGCGTGACTGCGTCGATCTGCTTGCCCAACAGGTGAGCGTATCTTTTTTACACAAAGTAGAAAGAACGTTCTATCTAAATTTCATAAAAAGGTGGAATGAATAATGAAATTTACGAAACTCGTTTTTCCTGGCGTAACGATGATTGCGGTCACGTACGGATTAGCTCGCTATAGCTATGGCTTATTGCTACCAAATATTCATGCCTCCTTTGGCATGTCAGATCTAGTATCTGGTATTATCTCTTCTTTATTTTATCTTGCTTACTGTTTTACAATTCTCTATTCAACCGTTATGACCTCAAGGAAAGGTCCAAGACAAATGATCCTGCTCGCTGGTTCATTTGCTTTGTTTGGGCTACTGATTATAAGTGGGGCAAGATCAGAGTGGGTGCTTGCGCTTGGGGTGCTATTGGCAGGAGGCAGTACAGGGCTCGTGTCTCCGCCTTATGGGGCAGCCATTGCCTTATGGATTAAACAACCCTTGCAAGGTAAAGCCAACACATGGATTAACTCTGGTACGAGTATTGGAATTGTGGTAACCGGAATGGCCGCCATTTTGCTGACGCCCCATTGGCGTATGACTTATTTAATTTATGCAGCCATTGCACTAATCGTATTAATCTGGAACTACAAAATCATTCCAAAAGAAGAATCATCACTTCGATTTGAACAAGGACGCTTGTCGCTTAGCGCTTTAAAAGGAAGCCCTTCTATTGTAATTGGATCGATCTTAATGGGAGCTTCTAGCGCTTGCTTCTGGACATTCTCTCGTTCTTATATCGAGGTTTCAGGTGATTATACCAATCTAGAACTCTCTTTATTTTGGATCGTAATTGGTCTATTTGGCACGTTAAGTGGGCTTGGTGGTGCCGTTATTGAGAAGATTGGTTTGCAAGCGGCCTATACGATATTTGGTATCATGATGGGGATCGCTCCTATTTTGCTTGCCGTGGCACCCGGGGATCTATTCTTAGCCTATACAGCAGCGGCTTTATTCGGTATTGCAAACTTGTTTATGATGGGATTGCTTATTGTTTGGGGGATCCGTGTTTTCTCATCAAACGCTTCATTAGGCATCGGTGTTCCTTTCTTAATGCTATCCATTGGCCAAGTGATCGGTTCCATTCTTGCAGGTGGGTTAGTAGGCGGTATCGGATACGCATTAACGTTTGGTATATATGGCATCGTTTCAATTGTAGCTTCTTTCTTACGCACGGCATAACTCGGTGGGACGCTTCCTATTCATAGGGAGCGTCTTTAGTCATGTATTCTACGAAGTGGTTCTATAAAAGTTTTATTTTGATCTTTATTGAACTTGAGAAAAATAGGTACTGAATCGGTATAGTATAACGTTTTTGTTTGCCATAGTGAGGGATAGGTGGTCCTTGGAAAACGCTCGCTTTCCTGCGGACGAACTCCAGAGCTTCCTCAGTCGTTTCACTCCCTGCGGGATCTCTGAAGCCCGTCTTTCCGCGGGAGTCTCGCATTTTCCCAGGACCACCTCCGTTGTTATAGAGTAAACAAAAACGTCGCCATAGTGATAATGGATCGGTCTAACCGTAGAAAAGCGAGTTGTTGCCAAGCCTGTCTTAGTCTTCATACAGTAACGTTCACTTCCGCATTACAAGGTCTCAAATTCGAGTGATTAAGATTAGCGGGCTAAACTTGAACTGAACAGCGTACTCAAAAAAGCCTCAAACTCGTAGTTCTAGGCTGTCTATGGGGATTGCAATACGGTGATTTACTTCTATATACTCTGCAGTTATAAAGGCATAATCGAGACAATTTGTTGAATACGTATGAAAAATGTTGAATCTCCGATCTGAAGTACAATATGATCGGGCTGTACTTCTGTTAAGGTTCCTCTTGTCGTATCTTTTGTTGTTTCGATGATTAATTCATTCCCCACTATGGATTGAAGGCGCTGAATGACAAATGGGTCAACTAATGTCTGGTATTGTGGGTTCATCCAACCTTCGCGCCAGCCTGTGTGTTGATAATACATTCGATTTCCTCCTTAGGCCAATGTCCATATACACTATGCAACTTGTGGGCTAGGGGTTCCCATCCTTGCTACCTTCGGCTATCTCTTCCAGTAGTGGCAACAATTAATAGTGAAAACAGGTGAACTCTTGTGTTACCTTAATATCAGAAAACAGCAACTTGGAGGTCGATACAACGTGTTAAAGAAATTAGGAATTATTGCAACTATTACTTGTTCAATTTTCGCATTTTCATTCCCAGGCCAAAGTGAAGCTCATGCCAACACTCATACCGTCCAAAAAGGCGAATCTATATATACAATCGCAACGAAATATGGAGTATCTTACAAACAACTTCAGGAGATGAATGATAAAGGTGAGTCCACTATTCATGCTGGAGAGCAGTTGAAGCTTCCTGTTGTTCCTGATGACTATGAGAGGGATTTATTGAGTCGTCTTGTAGAAGCGGAGGCTAAGGGTGAGAGTTACGCAGGGAAAGTAGCCGTGGCTACGGTAGTCTTAAACCGTGTTGAAAGTAATCTTTTCCCTAATTCTATTCATGGTGTTATTCATGATGGGATCCAGTTTTCTCCTGTATTAAATGGAACGATTAAAGAGGCCGCTAGCCCTGAATCAAAGCGTGCTGTTGAAGAAGCTCTTGATTATCAAGGTTATGACAATGACTCTCTCTTTTTCTATAATCCTGGTAAAGCACAAAGTGACTATTTAAGCCAAAAAGAAGTGACAACGGTTATTGGTGATCACGTATTTATGAAGTAAAGGATAAGTAAAGCAAGTACTCCGCGATGAGTGCTTGCTTTTTTTTATTGAAGGTGGAAAAGATGACGAGTCGAGTGAGGGAAAGTAAAACGAGCCCTTATGATTAAGGGCTCGTTTTGATTAGTTTATTCGCCGGAATAGTTGCTTTCAGGTAGTGTGTCCCAGAAGGAGGCATCAGTGGATTCTAACGTATCATCAGCTAAAGCCTTCAAAGTAGATTTCATGGCTACAACAGCTTGTTTAATCAAGTATCCGTTACTCTTTTGACCTAACACGTAATCCTCACGGTAATGATCAGCCATGCCTCTCATCTCAAATAATAAAGTAGAAATTCCGTATTCAGCAGCAAGCCCATTTCGGCTAATCGTTTGGGCAGTTCCCCCAGGATATTTCGATAGTAATCCGTATCCTTTTGAGTCAACAGCGTTGTACACGACCGCACCTAATTTCTTTGATTGTTCTCTAACTTCTTCATCTACTTCAGAATTCGTTGGATAAAGGATCGAACCAGATACAAGCTCACCTGTGTCACCAAGAGTTGTTTGTGTGCCTTGATGGTGAAGGTCAATCATGTAGTCTGGGCTATATTTTTGCAAAACGTTCTCGTGTAAAGCTTTCGTTTCTGGTTGTTCTCGGTCAACGTGATCGCGGTTTAAATCTACCCCATTTGCATTGTACCTCGTATGCGTACCTGAAACATAATCATCTAATGAGAAGTTAACGTCCCCTTCAGCACCATCAACATTTAGCCGTGGAGCTACAAGAATATTCACATTTTCTATGATATGTTTCACTTCTTTACTGTTATTTGTTAAGTATTTGATCAGCTTAAGGGCTCCCTCAGTGGTTAAAGTTTCATTCCCATGTTGTTGTGTCAGGAAGAGGATCGTTGGGTTATCTTCATTCATACCAAACTTCGCAAGATACAAATCACGATCCTTTACAGATTGTCCAAATACCTCTAATTGTAGGGCTTTTGATTTTTGATCAAGCTTTTGAAGGAAATCAGACATTTCTTCATAGGAATGGAGGCGCTCATTCTTAATCGTTTCATTCCCGTTGTAATTCGGTCCATTTGGTCCGTTCTCACCGGCAATAATGGTACCGGTGTTGGCGAAAGCACCCGTTGAAGTAATTAGGGCTCCTGCTAAAGTAAGTGTTACAAGTTTACGTTTCATTTGTCATTCCTCCTTTAAGTCTGTACGCGTTCACTTCTTCTTGTTCTGGATAAATACCTTTCAGAAATTTGTGAATTCGTTCATATTCACTAGCAGAATGAATGAAAAGTCTTGGTTATTAATGGAACGATTAACGGAATATCCTTCTTTCGATTGGAGTAAAAGGAACTACATTTTTTGTCAAAAAAAGTATGTTCGTGAAGGTAATTGCATGAAAACTAAGAAGTATGTAGAAAAATATTTGTGGGTGTTTTGATGTGAATAAAGAGGTGAGGGGCGTCCCCTGGTAGTCCTTATAAACTAGCATCTATAAAGTAGAAAAAGCCACCCATATGGCGAGTGGCTCTTGTTTTATTCCGCTTCGTCTTCTTGGTACTCCAAAATGTCACCAGGCTGACAATCAAGTGCTTTACAAATCGCATCAAGAGTAGTCACACGGATGGCCTTAGCTTTACCGTTCTTTAATATGGACATATTAGCCATTGTGATTCCAACCCGTTCAGAGAGTTCCGTAACACTCATCTTTCGCTTCGCTAGCATCACATCGATGTTAATAATAATCGCCATGTCATTTCACCTCAAACTGTTAGGTCGTTTTCTGATTTTATATCTACAGCACTTTGTAGCAATTCTTGCAGGACGGTGGAGAAGACAGAAATAATGAGACAGGCAAAGATGATGGCAAGCCACATCAAAATAATTCCAGGTTGTAGAGCGCTTTGAGTGATGAGTATAACCATTCCTACAATGTACATTCCTAAAATAATAAGGGCATCGTATTTAATCTTCCGAAGTAATTCAACAGCTCGCTCAGAGAAGGCTGTTTTCTCTTCAATTAGTTGTAAAAGTTGATACGACTGATAAAGAGCCATTAAAAAGGGAACAACCGTTAAATTAATCCCGATTAATACAGGATACTGCAAATGGCTGAACTCCGGATAAGATTGTGCTGCTTCTGAAGCTAACCGGGGAAGAGCGAATAAACTTAAAGAAACTACAATGATTCCAAATAGGATAAGGGATACTTTTAAAAAGACCGTCGTTCCTCGTTTCATAATGCACCTCGTTTATATATGATATCCTCATTATACTATTCGATTTATTGTTTTACAATAAATAATTATCTGTTTATAATAAAGTCGTTCTCTTGATTCGAGCAACTGAACATGTAGAAAGGGGGAGGTATTATGATTGTTTTAGCTGTGTTGCTTATTTTGTTACATATTGCTTATTTTATTGCCTGGATGATGGATTCATTTATCTTTCACAGTTTGTGGGGGCTCGTAAGTTGGGTGCTTTCAATTGGAGCGGGCTTCATCGTTCTAAAAAGGCTTAGAAATGGTGGGAAAGTACGTTTAATTTTACGTGGAACAAGTCTTTTTATGGTTTTCTTAGTAGTGGCGACGATTTTAATTTATGGAGCTGTTACGTCGATGCCGTAGTTTGTGAAATCTAATAGAAGAAAGGATACTCCGTATATGAGTCTTTCAATTTTATTCCTCATGATCCTCAGTGTGACTGTTGTTTTTATCTTTTATATGCTTTTAGAGATCATTCAAGAAAGAGGCTTTGGACCTTTTCCGAAGAAGGTCACGTTTTTAGTCTGTTGCTTTTTAGTAGGGCATTGGTTCTTTTTCCTATTAAGTGGCTACACATACCTTCCGTCACAAGTGATTGAGCATATCTTTCTTCCTGTCAGTTTCTCTCTAGGTATATTGGGGAACTTGAGTGCTATTCGGGAAGTAAATTATAATCGGTTTGTATCCATTACGCTTGGCTGCTTTTCCACCCTTAGTATTTTGTTTACCTATTTTATTCAGGGCATTTCAAAGATGTAGTTTATAACACGAACCAAACATCTCGTTAAGAAAGCTAAGAAGGCATCCTTTTTGAAACAACGAGAATGGACATTCGTGATGAAAATGGGTAAAATAACGGAAGTAGCTTAGAGAAGAAATGAGGACATTTACATGAAGGATCGTAATTTTCTTTATATCATAGGTGGCGTGGCGATTGTATCCTGGTTGCTTTATTTTGCTGCGTATTTTAGCGAGTACAAAATGGATTATATCGTTGAAGGATTGATATTCATTGCTGCAGCAACTATTCTTTACTTTGTACTAGTGGCCAGCTTCTTTAAGGGAAGCGGTGGAAGGAAAGTAACTGGGACTATTCTTGGACTTGTAGCGGCAACATTTGTTGTCATAATCGCTTTATAAAAGGTGAAAGCCCCAATGGCTTTCACCTTTTATTTTAAGCGTAAAGAATGGAGAATGCATGGAAACCTGATATAGTAAAGGGTAGGGAAAGGGGGAGAATTCATGAACCTGAAAGCCATACAAGACAAATTAGAAAACCACACCCCAACTATTATCGGGGAAGAATCAATGAAAAAGTACTCATTGTTTTTACCGATTATAGAAAAAGAAAATGAACTCCACCTTATGTTTGAAGTTCGTTCTCATACGATGAGACGGCAGCCTGGTGAAGTTTGTTTCCCGGGCGGAAAAATGGATCGTGACGATCAAGGTCCTATGCATACAGCTGTAAGAGAGGCATCCGAGGAGCTTGGCGTTCGTCCTGGTGCGATGAGCGATGTCTATTCCTTTGGTCAAATGATTTCGCCATTTGGTATGAAAATTGAAGCGTATGTTGGCTTGCTTCACTGTGAAGAAAAAGAGCTAGCCCCAAATCCAGATGAAGTAGCGGAAGTGTTTACCGTTCCTCTTCAATACTTTGTAGAGCATGATCCAAGCGTGCATTATGTCCAAATGGAGATCAAACCGGATCCAGACTTCCCTTATCACTTAATTAGTAATGGGGAAGATTACGAATGGCAAGCCCGGAAGTATGAAGAATATTTCTATCAGTATAACGACCGCGTCATCTGGGGCTTAACAGCTCGTGTGCTCCGTTCGTTCATTCATATGATTCGATAAGACCTGGCTATTTGGCCGGGTCTTTTTTTTGCTTGTTGGATTGAGACGCTTGTTCGGGGCATGGAGGAGTACTTGAGTCAGAACCCCGTAACTTTAGCCGCTAGCTCGGCAGCGAAATAGGGCCAAGGCCACTCCCCCTAGTACGGACAGGTCTAATAAGAAGGTTCACAGAGCTACCTCACAAGACTCTCCACAATATCTTTGTTCTTTTCTTTAAAAATTGCATTATGAGAAGATACCATCGCCTTTGCCGTTGCATCGGGTTCAATGTATTGCTTTGCTTTATTGACAGCATTTGCAGCATCCTGGAAGGCACCGGCAATGAGATTTAATTTCCCTTCGTGAGCTAATATATCACCAGCAGCATACATCCCAGGTATTGAAGACTCACTGTTTTCATTTCCTGCAATAAAATAATGATCTTTCCGCTCAACTGGGAGAGGACTATGATCGAGAAGAGATGCATCTCGGTCGAAGCCATGATTGATCAGAACTTCATCTACATCAACAGAGAGCGACTCACCATTTTTATGGTCGTGGAGCTCTACGGTTTCAATGTGATGTCCATCATCGGTACATAGTTTTGTAATCTCTGTATGTAATAAACAAGTTGCTGAACTTTCAAGCAGTTGAGATACTTGGGCTTCGTGACCTTTTAGTTCTCCTTTGCGGTAAGATACGTACACCTTCTCAGCAATTGGAGTCAGTTCGTTCGCCCAATCGATGGCTGAATTACCTCCGCCTGAAATAAGAACGGTTTTATCTTTAAATTCTTTTAAAGATTGAATGGTGTAGTGGAGATTCGAAACCTCAAAGCGTTCCGCTCCATCAATCTGAAGCTTTTGTGGCTGTAAAATTCCGCTCCCTACAGCAACAATGACCGTCTTGGAATAATGAACAGTTCCTGAAGAAGCGGTTAGCTCAAATATCCCCTCCTCGTTTTTCTGTACGGATTCTACCTTTTCTCCTAAAACAACTTCAGGGTCAAAAGAGAGGCCTTGCTCTACCATATTCTCAATCAATTTCTCACCAGGAGTCGGCAGCAAGCCTCCTACGTCCCACACAATTTTCTCAGGGTAAACGTGAACTTTCCCGCCAAGCTGAGGTTGGAATTCTATAATTTTCGTTTTCAGTTCCCGCAACCCACTATAGAACGCGGAGTATAGGCCTGCAGGTCCGCCACCGATAATCGTTACGTCAAAACATTCTTCATTGTGCATTCGTTCCACTCCTTTATTCAATCAGCAAACTCGCAGTTGACATCGATTCTCATTCCCATTATAGTTACATTGTACTGCTAGTGATAATCATTATCAACATTAAATGTACACAATATCGAATTGGGAGGATCCATATGTCTCGCCTTTTTACTGAAAACGTAAATGTAGGATACGGGGATAAGACGATAGTGAAGGACTTACACGTTGAGATCCCTGATCAACAAATAACCACCATCATTGGTTCGAATGGCTGTGGGAAGTCTACGCTCTTAAAAGCGATGACTCGGATTCTTTCCCATCAATCCGGTTCGATTCTGTTGGATGGTGAATCCATTACGCGACAGAATACGAAAGAGCTCGCTCGAAAGCTAGCTATTTTGCCTCAGAATCCTGAAGGGGCTAGTGGGTTAACAGTTGGTGAACTTGTTTCCTATGGCCGATTTCCGTATCAGAAAGGATTCGGTCGTTTAACAAAGCGAGATATGGAAGTCATTGAGTGGGCGCTAGATGTAACAGGCACAGCGGAATTTAAATACCAGGCAGTTGATTCCTTATCAGGTGGGCAACGCCAGCGGGTTTGGATTGCGATGTCACTTGCTCAGGAAACGGATATGATTTTCCTCGATGAGCCAACAACGTACCTTGATATGGCTCACCAGCTAGAGGTGCTTGAACTGTTGCAAAAGCTGAATCAAGAGGAAGGACGGACAATCGTAATGGTCCTTCATGACTTGAATCAAGCCGCTCGTTTTGCTGATTATATAGTGGCTATGAAAGACGGAGAGATTGTGAAAGCTGGGAGCCCGGAAGATGTTATTCAGCGTGAGGTCCTAAGAGACGTGTTCAGTATAGATGCAGACATAGGGCGCGATCCGAGAACAAATAAACCAATGTGTATAACATACAACTTATGGAAGGGAGAACAACAAAATGAAGAAGGTTCAAATCACACTGCTTCTTATGCTAGCGCTTGTTCTTAGTGCTTGCTCCAGTAGTGCAGGAGGGAATACAGAAGAAGACACAACTAAGAAAGAAGAAACAGGTTCAGAAACCTTTACATACGAATCGGAAAATGGACCTGTAGAAGTCCCTGAAAATCCTGAACGTGTTGTCGTTTTATCCTCTTTTGCCGGGAACTTAATTAACCTTGATGTCAATATGGTGGGGGTTGATTCTTGGTCAAAGAACAACCCAAGATTCGAGGATAAGCTAGAAGGAGTAGAGGCTGTAACAGCTGATAACCTTGAAAAAATTATTGAAATGGATCCTGACCTTATTATTGGATTATCTACAACAAAGAATATTGATAAGTTAAAAGAAATCGCTCCGACGGTTACGTATACGTATGGGAAAGCTGATTATCTTGAGCAACATATTGAGATTGGTAAACTCGTAAATAAAGAAGAACAAGCTCGTGAATGGGTAGAAGATTTCGAGCAACGCGCCAAGGAAGCAGGAGAGAGAATTAAGGATAAGATTGGTGAAGACGCAACGGTTTCTGTTATCGAGAAGTTCGACAAGCAAATCTACGTATTCGGGGATAGCTGGGGACGCGGTACAGAAATACTTTATCAAGCAATGGATCTGAAAATGCCTGAGAAAGTTAAGGAAATGGCGCTTGAACCAGGCTACTACGCGATCTCACCTGAAGTACTTCCAGAGTACGCAGGAGATTACATGATCTTTAGTAAAAACAGTGAACAGGATAACTCATTCCAGGAAACGAAAACGTATCAGAACATTCCAGCTGTAAAGAACGATCAAGTATTTGAAGTAGATGCAAAATCCTTCTACTTTAATGATCCAAATACGCTAGATTACCAGCTTGATTACTTTAAAGAAGCCTTCCTAGGTAAATAATAAAAAAAGAGGATCACCCAGTGATCCTCTTTTTTACATAGCCAACAATTTATTGTAGAAAGATGATGAGAATGAAAAAACTATCCTTTCCTATTCAACTTACTATCGGAAGCGTCCTTTGTGTTCTCTCTTTCCTAATCGCTTTGCGCTTAGGAGCAGCGGATCTTTCCTTTAAAGACATATGGGTGACGTTTATGACAGATGCAGAAAATGAAGCAACCCTTCTTTTGTCGGAGATCCGTCTACCGCGTGAAGTGGGCGCAATCGTGGTCGGAGCAGCACTTGCTGTGTCCGGTGCGATTATGCAAGGACTTACCAAAAACCCTCTTGCCGATCCAGGTCTTCTTGGATTAACTTCAGGCGCAAACATGGCACTAGCGATTGCGCTTGCGTTACTACCTGGGGCCAATTACATTTGGATCACGGTTGCTTGCTTTATTGGGGCTGCGATTGGTGCAGGTCTTGTGATGGGGATTGGCTCTATGAAAAGAGGTGGCTTTTCTCCATTTCGAATTGTATTAGCAGGAGCAGCAGTTTCGGCTTTCCTTACAGCGATTGGAGAATTTATTGGCCTATATTTTCACGTTTCAAAAGATATTACGATGTGGACTGCAGGTGGTTTAATGGGAACCTCCTGGAATCAACTTCAGCTAATTACACCTATTATTGTTATAGGGATCTTAGTAGCTCTTATCTTATCGAAACAACTCACCATTTTAAGTCTAAACGAAGAACTAGCTGTCGGCTTAGGTCAGAAGGTAACCTTTATCAAATTAGCCTTATTTACCGTCGTAATCATACTAGCTGGGTCAGCCGTTGCGTTAGTTGGAAATATGGTATTTATCGGGCTTATGATCCCGCATATCGTCCGGGCGATGGTAGGAACAGATTATAGGTATATTATTCCATTATCAGTTCTTATTGGAGCGGCGTTTATGCTAGTAGCGGATACGGCAGGGAGAACAATTAACGCGCCTTACGAAACGCCCGTAGCAGCTATTATTGCGCTTCTTGGTCTGCCTTTCTTCTTATATATCGTGAAAAAGGGAGGGGGCGTGTTCTCATGATTCATCCGAAACTTGTACGAAAACAACGTCTACTAGTAGCTTTGCTTACGTTTTCTATGATCGCTACGGCATTTGTAGCAACAGGTCTTGGGTATTCTGCTGTATCATTTGACCGTATCATCCCGACACTTATGGGGGACGGGACATTTAAGGAATCGTTTGTGATATTCTCCGTTAGACTACCGAGGATTGTGATTACCGTGTTGGCAGGAATGGCTCTTGCGCTATCGGGTGCGATTCTGCAAAGTATTACGAGAAATGATCTCGCTGACCCTGGCATTATTGGGATTAATGCAGGTGCTGGAGTTGGAATCGCCGTATACTTTTTGTTCTTTCCTATACAAGTAGAGACATTTGTATACATGATTCCAGCTGTTGGATTCCTAGGGGCCATTGTTACAGCTGCTCTAATTTATTTCTTCTCGTATCAAAAGCACGTTGGTTTCCAACCTGTTCGATTAGTCCTTGTCGGAATTGGGTTTGCTATGGCTTTATCAGGGTCTATGATCATTCTTATTTCCTCTGCAGAACGTACGAAAGTCGATTTTATTGCTAACTGGTTAGCAGGAAACATATGGGGAACGGACTGGCCTTTTGTTCTGGCCTTACTTCCGTGGCTCATCCTCCTTATTCCTTATACACTTTACAAGGCAAATCGGATGAATTTGTTAAGTCTAAGTGAACCTGTTGCCATCGGAGCAGGCGTATCTATTGAAAGAGAACGTGTTACACTTCTCATCGCTGCCGTGGCTTTAGCTGCAGCATCAGTCTCCGTGACAGGTGGAATCGCCTTTATTGGTCTATTGGCTCCTCATTTGGCAAAAGCTCTAATCGGCCCAAGAGCTCAAAGTTTCATCCCTATATCAATTCTTTTAGGGGGTCTCCTATTATTAATTGCTGATACAGTAGGACGAAATGTGATGGACCCTGAAGGAATTCCTGCTGGTATTATGACTGCTCTGATTGGAGCACCTTACTTTATTTATCTTCTTATTCGGAAGACATGATTATTTATTACCTAACCCACCAGCTTTAATTTTTATCTAAAGTGGCTTCAAAATCTGTTAATAGATTTTGAAGCCACTTTTTTATGTTATCGGTTGTATAATGACACGTCTTATTAAATACGTTTTTAATGAAAGCACTTATGAACTAAACAAATGTACATGGTCGATCCTAGGAAGTTTACGTAATACAGAGCTGCTTAACCAGAATAGACTGAAGATAATCATTGAAATACCGCAGATCATAACGGGGATCTCTGGAGCAAAAGTTTCACCTAAAACTCCACCGATCAGAGAACCTATGGGCATTCCTAAAGCTGCTGAGCTAGTTAAGACAGTAATGACCCTTCCGATATAAGCTGTCTCTACTTGTTTCTGAATGGATGAAAAGACAAGGATGTTAAGGATCCCTATGGAAATGGCACCAGAAGAGAATAAAATCATAGACGGGATTAATGGTAAAAGGGAGGTCCCAATCCACATAAAACCTGTACCTGCAAATGTAGTGATGATTAACTTTCCGAAATTGATATATTTTAGTTTCGTAGAAAGAATTGAACCGATCAAAATTCCTAGTGACATAGAAGCTAAATAAAAGCCATACACCGCTTCAACACCATCCCCCTTTATAAGTGAAAAGGCAGGTAAGTTGGTTGTCATAATGGCCATGGAGAGATTGACAAAGACTAATGAAAATATCATATGTGTAACTAACGAATTACTTATATAGTTAAACCCAGCTTTTAGGTCTGTTAGATAAATCGTTATGGCAGATAAAAAAGACTTTGATTTTTCTCTTACCTGTTCTGGTTGTTGGAAGTTAAAAAATGCATATAGGGTGGATACGAGGATTAGGCATAGAGCGGTAATCGTGATAGATGGAATCGTACCTATAATGGAAATGAGTATACCTGCCCCTGCAATGAAAGCAATATCCATTGATTCGCGAATCGTTTGTAAATAGGAGTTTGCTTCAATAACATGGTCTTTTCCGACGATTATAGGCAAGATAGTAGATTCGATTGGATAAGTATATTGAGTGAAGAGAGCGGTGATAAATAGCAAGATAATCACATACCATACATGTAATCCAATAGTGTAGTTTACTAATGGTATGGTGAATAAAATGATCGCTTTAATAAGGTTGCTATAAACTAAACTATTCTTATATTTAGCGTAGTTAGCTAATGGGGCAATTAAGAAAGATAATGTACTTGCTAAGGTAATCGCAAAAAATGCAAATCCAGAATAAAGAACACTTCCGCTTACATTCAAAACGAGTAACATCCCTGCGACGGAGTAAATTCCGCTCCCTAATGCGTTAACAAAAACACCTAACATAAGTATCAAAAAATTTCTTTCCATTACAAATGGAGATATTTTTTTCATTTGTATTATTCCTCCTCACCTTTGTATTCTTTTATAAGAAATTCAATAGCATATGGTATCTGTTCCTCATGACCCTTTTCTTTATATGATAAGTGTCCATATTTAAAGAGAAGGTCCTCTACCTCTTCACTGAATTGATCTAAAAGTTTCTTGGATAAATAAATATTTGTAGTCTTACCATCAACCTGACCTGCTGGATAGCCTTCGTCGGGCTTTTTAAATACATTAGCTTTAGATTTATAATACTTTTCTACAATCCCTTTTTCGGTATTAATGCTCTCAATTTCTAAGATATCGTGCTTCACAAGCTGTTGAATATGATAGTAAACAGTTCCAGGGTTTTTTCCCACTAGATTGGCTACTTGTTTGGGTGTCATAGATTGTTCATACAGCAAAGCTACCAATCTTGATCTTAGCGGATTAGATAGTACTTTTTGTTGCTCCCAATTAACGTTCATGACTTCTTTGTTCATCTCATGTTTGTTGTTCATTATAATCACCTTTCCTATTTGTATTTACAAATCGATTTGCAAATACAAATTTAATTATTTATAAACATGGTACGATTTGTAAGTGCAAATGTCAACATTTAACTTTAAAAGGACCATTCTTCTAGAAAATAAAGGATATTCTCTGTTAAGCTTGAAATAGCATTAGAAGGAAATAGTGTAGATAAATGTAAAAAAGGAGTGCGGTTAAATATGAATCGATCAGCTATTGCGATTCGGCAGAAGCTTGAGGATCAGATGTTACGAACACATTTCTCTGGATCGATCTATATAGAGCAAAAGAACGAAGTCTTATTTGAAGCAGCAGGGGGAGATGCCGATCGTTCAGAAGGAAGAAAGAATACTATAGATACCCGTTTCGGAATTGCTTCTGGGTGCAAATTATTCACAGCTATTGCCATCTGTCAACTTGTTGATAAAGGGGCCATCTCGTTTTACTCAAAACTATCCCATTGTGTTGATCAAACTTTTCCTACCTTTGACGAAGGGATTACCATCCATCATTTACTCACCCATACATCGGGCATTCCTGATTATTTTGATGAAGAGGACATGGATGATTTTGAAGCACTATGGAAGACTGTTCCTATGTATACACTCAGGAATTGCAGCGATTTCTTACCAATGTTTGAAAAAAGGAGAATGAAATTTCAACCTGGTGACGATTTTCATTATAACAATGCGGGGTATATCTTACTCGGGCTTGTGATAGAAGCTCAGACGGGTATGAAGTTTCAGGAATACATAGAGGAGCACGTGTTGAAACCAGCTGGGATGATGAGTTCGGGATACTTTGCTCTTGATCAGCTACCAAGTAATGTGGCTTATGGGTATGTGGAGTTAGAGGATGGATCATGGAAAACCAACCAGTATTCTATCCCAGTAATTGGGGGAGCTGATGGTGGGGCATACGTAACCGCACCTGATATGGGGAGGCTATGGAAGGCACTTATAGAAGGGCGTCTTCTAGGAGAAGAAACACAGCACGAAATGTTTACTGCCCATGTTGATGTTAGGAAAGACGTTTACTATGGCTATGGGTTATGGATTCACAAAAAGGATGAACACATCTATAAATACCATGTCATGGGGTATGATCCTGGTGTAAGTTTTCACTCAGCTTATTATCCCAGTAATCATGTTATACTCGCTGTCCCTTCTAACCATAGTGATGACGCGTATGATGTGATGAAAGCAGTAGAAGACACACTAATTGACTAAGGTGGGATGGGTATGGAGTGGTTTCGTTTTGATGAAAGAGTAGGGAAGCCTATTACAGAATTCGGCTCGGATTTCATTATGTCTAAGGTAGTAGTGACAGAGGAAAAAGCATATGTTACGTGCATGCATTTACAAGAGGGCGGGAGAATTGGGTATCATCCGGCTGTTGTTAACCAGTTGCTTCTTGTTGTTAAAGGTGAAGGGACGGTGTGCGGTGAGGAGCAAGAGTATGTTTCGATCTCTGAAGGTGAAGCCGTTTTCTGGGAGAAAGGGGAGAAGCATGAGACCCGTACTGAAAAAGGGTTAATTGCTATTGTTATTGAAGGGGACGGAGTTACACCTTCTTTGATGGCGTCACAATGATATAAAGGGGAATAGAAGTTGCTGATAGAACATAAGAACGGAGCACTTTTAAAACGAAAGGAAAGATTGGATGAACGAGATTGGAGAACAGATCCATGTTATAAAGTTATCTTTTCTCCTCTAGGAAAAGGGAAGTATCAAACGCCTATAGGAGATCTATCCATACCAAAAGATAGTTTTATGGTGTTTAACCCGAACGATCCTCATAAACAACTTCAAGCAACAAAAGAGAAGTTTTTGATTGAGTTAAATACTGACACTATAAAAGAGTGTCAGTACGGAACAGGGATAAATACAGATATAGAATTTGCAAGGTTTTCCTATAAGCATCCCCGTCTCACCCAATGGAGTACATTTGTAAGAGATTATATAGAAGAAGCACATGATGAAAAGGGAATAGACTACTTTCTCGATCACAGTATTCCCCAACTCGCACTTTTGCTTGTGAAATACGGAAATGGCTCTCACCTGGGAGAGTTTCCGTCATTAAAGTCTGAGGAGAATTTACAAAGAGTGATGGATGCTTTAAGAGAAAGTTACACGTTTGATTGGACCTTAGAAGAAATGGCTACTGTTTACGGCGTAAATAAGTATCAGTTTGCTCATCAATTTAAGAGAAAAACGGGAATGTCCCCTTATTCATGGCTGCAAACTTATCGTCTCATACGTAGTCAAACAGACTTAGTGGTTACAAGTAAACCTGTCTTAGAGATAGCTCTTAGACATGGTTTTCATAGTGTTTCTTCGTACAATACTCTATTTAAAAAGGTTTACCATAAAACGCCGACTATGTTTCGAAGACAACACAGAAGAATGAAGTAAGCCTATAATCGAAACAGTTAGAATAAGCGCTCCATTTACAATCATAATGAGTTGCACAGAGAATAGGGTGGCCAGGAAGCCACAGATGAACAATGCCAAAGTGTTTGCTAAGTACAAAAGCACTGCATTAAAGCTAAACGCTCTTCCTAGCTTATCGTCGGGGACAATGGTTTGTAACAGATATACACGCGTTAATCCTGCTAGCGGTAAACCTATCCCAACAATGATTACACCAATAAAGAAATGGTGGATATCGTATAATAACGCGTAATAAGTAAGTCCGGTTCCCCAAATAATAGTTCCTGTGAAATATGTCTTCAAGCTCATTTTCTTGAAAAAGAAGGGGATTAAGATATTGGTGAGAATAACTGTAATTCCATAAACTCCTTGCAAAGTTGTATAAATTTTTTCAGGTTGTTGACTCATTTCATTTAAAGCGATTAGTAATCCAACGTCCCACACCCACGTATTCAACAATACAATAACAAATGTAGATAGAAATAAGCGCTTTAACACAGCATGTGATAGGCTCCAACAGGCAAATTCGCGAATGTGTGCATGGACTTTTTTTAAGGAAGTAAACCCTTTCTGAGTTTTTTTATGAATGGGGATCTTGTAAATGAGTACAGCGCTCACCAAATATGTAATTGCATCAACCGTAAAAAAATGGACAAACCCAAATGTATCAATAAGCCAAATGGACAAGATTGGACTTAAAACCGTGACTCCCCTCGTAAGTGTATCGTAAAGGCTATTTGCGGCTGTTCTTTCGGATAGATTCGTAATTTGAGGAAGTACTAAACGATGAGCCGGGTTAAAGAAGCAGCCTACACTTTGTATAAGAAAGCTAATTACGAGTAAAGAGGGATAATAGAGTAGGTCGGCTTCATATAGTAAGACAACAGCTAGGGCTAAAGGGATTCTGATCATATCGGAAAGGATTAATAATTTCTTTGTTGGCCAAACATCTGCAATCGCTCCCCCAACTAATCCAAACAGTAAATAAGGTACAGTTTCGGCCATAGCCATCACGGATGTCAGTAATGTTGATTCCGTAAGCTCATAAGCTAAGAATAAAAAAGCCATACCAGCAAGAGAATCCCCTAACCGGGAAATACCACCAGCTAACATATAATTTCGGATAGATTGTTTTTTTATAATGAGTTTATACATAGGATCACCTCTACCTATGAGTGTAAGGGCTTTTGAAGTAAGAATCTGCTCAAATATTGGTGATTTAATTAGCAATTTTTCGAGTGGAATCGTTTATGAAAATTTTAAGATGATCGTGGGAGGGGTAAGGTGAAAAAAGAGTATTCAATCATCATTATAGCTGCATCAATCGTTTTCAGTAGTTTGTGGATTGGGAAATCTATAGAGGGAAATGGGAGTAATGAGGCAATAGCTTACGAGAAGGAAGAAAAGCAAGAATTTGGTGAGGTCCTCTCACTTTCAGAAGCTGCCGATTATTTAAGAATTAGTACTGCCTCACTAGAGAAGGTTATAAGACTAGAAGAGAAATATCCTCACATGATCAGTGGGAAACGTTTTCCTTATACGAAGATAGAAGATGAACTTATTATTAAAAAGTCTCTGCTCAATGATTGGGTGAGTGAAGCAAATAACACAAGGAGACAATACATAGATGATTATATAAAATAAAAAGGACGCCTAAGCGTCCTTTTTATTTTGGCTTTGTTAAAGTTTGCTGTTGTTATGCTTTAAAACAAGATCATTCAAGGATAGATCAGGATTATTGAGATTTAAAACGGAGACACTTTAGTGTGAATGCTATCAATATGAATCATCGACAGATCCTTTATTTTAGGTAAAAATACTTCGAATGCCATTAATCAGCGAGCTAATCAGATCACTGATCGCATTTAAAATCTTCATGAAGAAATTCTGAACGCTGTTCCAAAATCCTTCGTCATTTAATAGTTCCTTTGCACTTGTTGTGATTTCTTCTAACTGCTCTTGAATTTCATCAAAGTTAATATTGAGTGAGCGTATTTGATCAAATAGATTGGTGAGCAGTTCGACATCTTCCGGGCTTAAGTTGATGTTTAATGAATCCAACTGGTTTTGAACGATTCTTTCAACTTCTTCTCTTGTTGCAGGGTTTTGCTCTGCGATTTCTTTCTTAATTTGAGAGATGAGCTGACTTACTTCTTCTTTACTAATACCAGACTGTTCTGCGAGTTTTGTAGCTACGTCAAGTTCCTCACTAGCCACTTTCATGCGATCTGAATCTAACGTAACTCCTTTTTCATCATATGCTTTATAGATTCCTGTTAAAGCAGAATGACCACTTACTTTTACTGGAGAAGCGACGTCAACTGTCGCATCTGATACACCTGCTGTTAAAAGGGCGTTTTTGTACATTTCTTTTGTAACTTGTGTAATGTTCTCAGGTGTTACTAGGTTTACAGTTAACCCTCTTCCTTCTTCTTCAGGCGTGATTTTTACAGAAGAATACATTCTTGAATTGGGATTACCTCCAATGTAATTGGCGATATCCTGACCGTTTACACTATATTCATCAACGGTATCCTGGTTGTCTACATTTAATTGGTTTCTCACTTCTTCTTCCTGCGCATCCGTTAATGTTTCACCGTACACCACAATGGACACGCCTAGTTTCTCATTAATTCCCTCGTTTCCTGACGTAGAAGCGGATACGGCTTGATTTAGACTTACACTTAATAGGAGCATTGCTGCAATGAATGATAACAATCGTTTCATATTCCACACACCTTTTCTTTTCTTTCCTCTTTAACTACTCTTTCCATGTACGTTTTGATCTTCGTGTTAGAATCAGAACATATATCCTCATTACGACAAAACTTGAGGAAATCCTTTATTTATACCTCTTTGTATAGAGTGTTCGGGAAATAATCTTAAAGAGGAGGGCAGTTTCAAAATTCATTCTAAAGAAGTATGTATCTAGGAGGCTGCATGCTTGTATATGCACTTTATCTCGAATTTCCATTTTATTCAATAGGCGGCGTTAATATTCCTGACAATTTTAAAGAAATGGGTTACTGAACTATACGCTTTTATCTCACATCCATATAAGAAAATCTATGGAAAAGGTGAGGATCATAATGAATAAATATGATTATAAACTATGGACGGATTTGCCTTATGCTGGAGAAGACCACCCACCCCTCAACCCCGAAACGCCTTACTCTGGGTCATGGAGCACCTATTACGTTAAGCATAATGACGAAGGTGGTTTTTCAACAAAGGATGGAAAACCTATAGATTTAGAAATTCGTCATCCAAACACGATTAATTGGAACGCTCAATTAAACCTGGTGAAACGAACATTGGCTGAACGAACCTTAAAAGAAGAGGGGATTGCTTCTTATTGGTCGAGAGGTCCTGCTACGAAACAATGGACTCCGATTGCGGATATTCTAATAGATACGTATGGAGTCGAAGCGCCTCGAGCTGGTAGAATTTTAGCAGCTCTTCAAGGAGGAATAAATGATGCTTTTGTGGTCGCTTGGAACTTAAAATACAAGTGGCTTGTGGCTCGACCAAATCAACTAGACGACGAACTTATTACAGTCATATGTACACCAAGACATCCATCTTATCCATCAGGCCATGCGGCTGTAGCAGGTGCGGCTGAAGCAATTCTTAGCTACTTCTTTCCTGGGGAAAAACGCCGCCTTCATAAGCTAGCAGAAGAATGTGCAATTTCTAGGTTATATGCAGGGGTTCACTTTCCGATTGATAATGATGAAGGTTTAAGGCTCGGGAGACAAATCGGTCAAATTGTAGTCAACGAGCTTCGCCAAGATTATAATTCAGAAGGGGTTCCTGTAGACATTCACTACAGAGAGAACCGAAATGCTAAACTACTTCCGCCTCCTTACAAACAAGCGATTCCATTTCATTTTGATACCACCTGTGATTCATTAGTAGAAACGACACGTGAATCTTATAAGAAACAGAGGGACGCTTCTTCTAAACCAAGATTATTCTTTTAACCAAGTTTAGATTAAATCGGTAAACCAACACGCATGTGATTTCCAATTGGAAATACCATGCGTGTTGGTTCATTTGTGTTCTCATTTGAAATGGTAGCTTTACTTCTTATTTCTTATTCAATGCTTTTCGCTTTTCTTCTTCCGAAAAGTAAGTAAACTCCTATTAAAATAAAGAAGACAGGCCATAATCGTCCAACTGCAGACATGAGCATCTCACCCCAAGAGAAAACTGCGATACCAGTAAGGATGCTAATGGGGATTAAGAGTTCTTTATCGCGTTTACCAAAGTACCAGAGTTCAAATAAACCAAAGGCAGGAGCAAGTAAATACACAGGCCATGTGTACGCTGAATAAGAAAAGCTAGTGGCTGTTTCAAAGAAGAATAATAGACTGATAACAAGGAGTATGCCACCTGGTACAAGAAGACCGGCTAATTCTCTTTTTCGTCCCGATAAGAAAAAGCCGGCGTGAAAACCGAGAGCAGGGAGTAGAATAAAAGCCGGCCAAGCAACAGAAGCCCGTGGCATTGGGATGATTTCTAAGTTCGCAAGGAGAATAAATATTCCGGTTATGACAAAGATTAAGCCTGTAATAGCGTTTGCGGGTTTGGTTTTCATTTAGTCACTCCTTTACTAGAAAGGTAGGGTTATTTTGTGTAACGATTCGCGTAACTAGAAGCAGCGTATGCCTCTGGTTTTATTTTAACATCAATCCCCATTGCGTCGATTCGTTCTGTCATGTCTTTAATTAGGTCTTTACTACGTCCTTTTGTGCCAATATCAAGATGGATTTCAAATTGAAGGGAAGCACCCTCTTTTTCGTAAGGGGCTAAGAGTTGTCCGAGACCTGCTAAATATTCAGGTGTAAAGTGAAACGCGATCTCTTGACTTAACCAGGTTTCGATGGAGATTTTTTCTTTTAAACTCATAACTTTTCTTGAGACAGTGTGGTTTCTCAAGGCTCCCCAGGCTCCTTTACCGATTCGGTGGATATGAATCGCTGTGATGAAGCGGGTGTGACTTTTGTGTACGTGGGAGTCTGTACCAATGGATAAACGATACTGATTGGCAGGGTCTTGGGCGATAAAGGATTCAATGGATTGCAATACGTCTTCTACAGTCATGTGTTGTTTGGACTGGTTGTAAAAGGTGGAGTATTCCATCAACAATTCACCTCAAATTTAGTTTTATCGGTGCTACTTATAGTATATTCGAATTTTGAAGGACATGTGCGCGAAAGTACATTCTTAACACAATTGTAGATATTCATTATTTCGTTAATCTAAATAATTTGTCCGAATATATAGAAAATTGTCGGGAGAGTCTTTATAATAAGAAGCAAGATGTTTACTAGAATGGGGATAGGTGGGGTATGCAATGAGTACAGATTATAATCATTATCCATATGAGTCACAGCGTATGACGACATTCGCTCAAAACGGTATGGTAGCCACGTCTCAGCCATTAGCGGCGCAGGCTGGATTAGATATAATGAAGCAGGGTGGAAACGCTATTGACGCAGCGATCGCAACAGCAGCGTGTTTAACGGTCGTTGAACCGACATCAAATGGAATTGGGGGAGATGCGTTTGCCCTTGTTTGGACAAAAGGTGAGCTGCATGGACTCAACGCTAGCGGGCCAGCACCACAGAATATATCTATTGATGCTGTTAAAGAGAAAGGACATACAGAAATCCCTGCTTTTGGTTTTATTCCTGTAACGGTTCCGGGAGTCCCTGCAGGTTGGGCGGAACTTTCAAAGCGTTTCGGGAAATTGCCTTTTAAAGAGGTGATTCAACCAGCAATTGAATATGCAGAGAATGGCTTTCCAATATCTCCGGTCCTCGGTAAGTTTTGGCAAGGCGCGTATAATAAATTTAAGGAAACGTTAACGGATGAAGAATTTACATACTGGTTTGATACATTCGCTCCAACAGGAAAAGCCCCTGAAATCGGTGAAGTGTGGAAGTCTAGAGGACACGCTGAAACGCTTCGATCAATCGCAGAGACCAAAGGAGAAAATTTTTATCACGGGGAAATAGCTGATAAAATTGATAAGTTTTCAAAGGACTATGACGGATTCTTAAGAAAAGAGGACTTAGAAGCATTTTCTCCGGAGTGGGTTAAGCCGATTAAAGTCCGTTACAAAGGATATGACGTCTGGGAGATCCCGCCGAATGGACAAGGCTTAGCTGCACTGATGGCGCTTCGTACCCTTGAGGATTATGATTTTAGAGAGAAAGAATCTCCTGAGACGTACCATAAAATGATAGAGGCCATGAAGCTTGCATTTGTAGACACACAGAAGTACGTCACAGAAGAGAAAGAAATGTCTGTATCTGTAGAAGAATTGTTATCGAAATCGTATGCGGATGAACGACGAAAGCTGATAGGAGAAGAAGCAATCACACCTGAAGCAGGAATCCCTCCTAAAGGAGGAACGGTATATTTAGCAACAGCGGACAACGAAGGCAATATGGTATCCTTTATTCAGAGTAATTACATGGGATTTGGTTCTGGTTTAGTTGTACCAGGTACAGGCATTGCGCTTCAAAACAGAGGCCACAATTTCTCCATGGACCCTGAACATGATAATGCCTTAAAAGGTGGAAAGCGGACGTATCACACGATTATCCCAGGTTTCCTTACAAAAGGAGATGAAGCGATTGGGCCATTTGGTGTAATGGGAGGCTTCATGCAGCCTCAAGGACATCTTCAAGTCGTTATGAATACAGTTGATTTTCATTTAAACCCACAAGCAGCTCTTGATGCTCCACGTTGGCAATGGATGGAAGGGAAGACGGTTATGGTAGAACCTCAATTTCCAAATTCAATTGCACAAATCTTAGCGCGTAAGGGACACCACATTAAAGTTGCACTAGATGGTGGAGGATTTGGACGTGGGCAGATTATATGGCGAAATCCTGAAACAGGTGTCTTACAAGGAGGCACAGAAGCAAGAACTGACGGAACCATCGCAGCCTGGTAAACGAATGAAGAGGCATCCTCGTGCCTCTTCTTTTGTTTTTTGGTCTTCCATATAAGGAGGTTATATGGAAGACTAGAAGCTAGAGGATATTAGTTTTAGGAGTATCAAGTATAATGCTTTTTGTTTGCTTTAATAAGGGGAAGGTGGTCCGGGGAAAACACTCGCTTTCCTGTGGACGAACTCCCGAGCTTCCTCGTTCGCTTCGCTCTCTGCGGGATCTCGGAAGCCCGTTTTTCCACGGGAGTCTCGCATTTTCCCCGGCCCACCTTTACTGGAGTTGGGCTAAACAAAAACATCGCCACATTGAGAGTATGGATTTGGTGAACTTATGTACAACGCTATGTGTATGCGATATTGCTATTCAAGCTCTGGGCCGTTAATCCAATTTTATCAGGGCTTACTGGGGGACTGCGAGACTCCCGCGGGAAGAGGAGCCTAGGGGAGACCCCGGAAGACGGCTTGCCGTCTGAGGAGGCTTCCCAGCTCCCCGCAGGAAAGCGAGTTGTCCCCCAGTAAGCCCTCGCTCTAGTATGGTAACGGACCAATACATATGAAATTATATATAATCAAGTAAAGAAAGGAACTAACTATGAAGGCAGTGCATCTATTTCTGGCATTTTTTCGGGTAGGTATATTAGGTTATGGCGGTGGACCGGCTTCGATTCCGCTTGTGCATAAAGAAGTGGTTGATAAATATAAGTGGATGAATGATGAGGAGTTCTCAGATGTTCTAGCGTTGGCTAATACGCTTCCGGGTCCGATTGCCACAAAGCTAGCGGGGTATATTGGTTACCGCGTACAAGGTTTCAAAGGGATGTTGAATGCAACTCTTGCAGTGATGGGGCCAACGATTGTTCTTATGATTGTTTTGTTAACGTCCATTTCTTCTATTAAGGATCAAGCATGGGTTCAGGGGATGACAGAAGCTGTTGTTCCAGTAGTTGGTGTGATGTTAGCCGTGTTAACGTGGCAGTTTTTGAAGAAGTCAAAGAGTGGTCTTGGTTGGACCGCGACGCTTGTGATGGCCGTTGTAACTGGGCTTCTAATGGAATTAGCAGGCATTCATCCCGGGATTATTATTGCAACACTTCTCATTGGAGCGATCTTTAAGAAAGATGAGAAGGAGGGGGATGCACAATGATCTACTGGGAAATCTTTTTGGCCTTCTTTATTCCTGGAATTCTCGGTTATGGGGGTGGACCGGCATCGATTCCTCTTGTCGAAAATGAAGTAGTTGGTCGCTATGGGTGGTTAACTGTCAATGAATTTAGTGAAGTCCTCGCCATGGGGAATGCGTTACCTGGTCCGATTGCGACAAAGATGGCAGGGTTCATTGGCTATGAGGTAGGTGGTGTTCTTGGTGCTGCTGTAGGAGTATTTGCAGCCGTGGCGCCGTCTCTTATCTTAATGATTGCGCTACTTGGGTTATTGTATAAATATAAAGATTCTCCAAAAGTGAAACGTATGACTCTATATGTGCGACCGACCATTGCTGTACTACTTGGAGTTATTGCTTTTCGTTTTTTCGTTACATCTTTTGAGGGAGGGGGAACTTTCCATACGATTCTTCTAATCGTTACAAGTTATGTGTTACTTGAGAGGGTTAAAGTTCATCCAGCTTTTGTGATTGCTGGGTCGCTTTTATATGGAGCTTTATTCATGGGATGAAGTGTCACAGAATTGTTGAAAACAAGAGCAGCCGTAACAAGACTGCCATAAAGTTAACATAGGTAGAAGTGTGATACCTTGACTCTTCGCTTAAAGTGTTCCTATAATAGCTTCGAGTGTAGAATGAAAATTATACATAAAGATCGATATAATCGTGAACCAAGAAGGGTGAGAAACATGGCGAAGACAAAACAAAAAAGTAGCAACGCTTGGATTTATTGGATGATCGGAATTGTTATAGCAGCGGTCGTTATTATTGTACTTATCGACCGACAAATGTCTGATAATAGCGGAGAGTCCGTTTCTTATGAAAACCAACCATACATTGGAGAAGATGATGCTCCTGTAACAATGGTTGAGTTTTATGACTATTTATGTCCCCACTGTCATGACTACCAGGAATTAGCTATTCCAGAAATTAAACAGAAGTTAGTGGACACCGGGAAGGCAAAACTTTATTTCGTTAACCACGCATTTATTGGTGACTCTGACAAAGCAGCAACATTTGCTGAGGTTGTCTATCAAGAGTTAGGAAACGACACATTTATCAAGTTCCATGAACACCTTATGAGTGAGAAAGTTCAAGAAGCGGGTATTTTCACTGATGAATACCTTAAAGGCGCTTTAAGTACAGTGGTGGAAGATAATTCAAAAATTGAAAAGGTCATGTCGGCCTATGAAGATGGAGCTGGTGAAGAACCTTTATCCACAGATAAAGAGATCGTATCTGATCTGGGTGTTACATCAACGCCAACACTTGTTGTGGACGGAGAAATCTTCGAAGGGGCTTCATTTGAAGATCTAGAAAAAGCTGTTGATGAAGCGGCAGAGAATCAATAAGTATATACGTTTAGGAGAGCACCTTGATAGGGTGCTCTTTTTTTATGCGATTATTGGGCAAGTGTCTAGTCACTTTTCTTTATTGTGCATAGGCTAAAGCATAGAGCGTTGCAGGGAGGAGTTTAGTTATGGGTCCATCGAAAAAAAGAGCTCATGGGAAGAGTATGTTCGATGAGTTGTTTCAGATTAACCCCAACCGGTCTTTTTTAGATGCGATTGATGATTTCTTTACAGAATCGTTTCAAGGAGGATCTGGGGTAAAGATTGAAGATACTAAATCAAAGTTTACGGTGTGGGTAGAGCTTCCTGGTGTGGCGAAGGAAAGTATTGATATTGAGCTGTATGACCAAAGTCTGCGTATTGCAGTTGAGCATGACGAAGCGGTCTCTGAATCAACAACCGGCTATTTCAGGCGTTCACAATCCCATTTTGAAAGGGAAATCTCTCTTCCTGATACTATCATTGTCCGCGATATGAAGGCTAAACATCAAGATGGTATTCTTGAGGTATCCTTTCCGAAAAGAAGAGGTAAAAAGATTGAGATTGAATAGAAAAAAGCGCTTTGCCTGTGCAAAGCGCTTTTTTGGTTAGGATAAAATGGTGACCTCGTAGTGCTGAAACAGTCCGGACTCAATTACACCCGGTAGCTTTGAGAGTGTGCCCTCTAAGTCGGGGGCGATGGTTGTAAAATGAACATCTAAGATCACGTTGCCAGCTTCTGTTAGAACAGGACCATCTTTTGATTTCGCAGTTCTAAGAGTCACGGATTTTACAGGTAGATGCTCTAGACGAGATTCAACTAAGTGAATGGCTCTTGGGTCCACTTCAAGAGGGACAGGGTGCTTTGAGCCTAGTACATCAACAAATTTAGATTCGTCAACAAGGATATAAGTTTCATCACTGCTCGCGATCACAAGCTTCTCATGGAACATCGCGCCACCGCGTCCTTTTATAAGGTGGTGATCAGGACCGACTTCATCTGCTCCATCAAAAGCCCAGTCAGGTTTAGCTGATGCAAGAGAGGTTGTAGGAATACCCAGGATACTGCACGTTAAGGCGACTTCATGGGAGGTAGGGATAGCTTGGACGGATAATTTTTGGTCTTTAATCTTCTGTGCAATGGATTGAATGGCTAAGAAAGCCGTTGATCCTGATCCTACTCCGATTACATCTCCATCTTTAACACGTTCAGCTATTTTATTGGCCACTTGTTGTTTTGCATCCATATTTAAAATCTCGCTTGACCAGTTAAGGTTGTTCGCGAGAGAGTTATTCCAGGTCATAGGGAACCCTCCTTTTTGGGTGGTTTTCCCTGTATGTAGGTGTTTCATTCCTCAATTGTATTCCTTAAAGGGAATTCGCTAATCTGCAGCCTTATGAGTTGTATCATTAGTTGTGTGGTCTTCATACGGATTATCTGGTAACGGATCAACGGTCTCTTTATGATTATAGCCTGCTGAGATGGTGGCCATTGTGAGTGCTAATACAGCGATCATGATGATAAGACAGATAACAATAACTCCTACCAACGACATGACCTCCTTATTCTTAATCTCGAACACTATGAAAACACTTCCATTGTATCACACCCTACCTTTGATTGAAATAACACCTACTTTAGCACTCTAAAGGAATGCCGCGTGCCAGACACCATTTAGCGCTTTACAGTATTGCTTAGTGTCTGGCACTCTTTAGTGCTGTAAAGTTTTGATGATGTTCAGGCGACTTCTCTTGAAAAATAGTTGAGAAAAGAGGAGAATGAGATGTAATGTAGTTAACTGTGAAGGAGTGTTTTGGATTGAATATTGAAATTTTAAAATGTCATGGGTCAAACAATGATTTTGTGTTAATAGATGAAATGACAGGAGCTTATTCCTTTAGTGAAGAAGATCGGGTTACGATCGCCAAGACGTTATGCGATCGAGAAGGGATCGTTGGCGCTGATGGAATCCTTTTTGTCTTAAATAGTGATGTGGCAGAAGCCCAAATGCGCATGTTTAACCCGGATGGCTCAGAAGCTGAAATGTGCGGGAATGGTCTGCGTTGTGTAGCTCGTTACGTAACAGAGAAATTAGGAAAAGATGAAGTCGTAATTGAAACTCCAGAAGCGAATTTACCTGTTGTAAAGCGAGAAGAAATGTATGAAGACATTCCTTCATTTGAAGTGAACATTGAACCGGTATCCTTTAATGCGGATTCATTGCCTCTACATTCTTCGCATCAAATCCATATTGAACAGCCAATCCCTGCTTTATCTAAAGACTTAACATTTACTGCTTTAAGTGTACCTAATCCACACATAATTACAGTAGTGCCTGAAGTGCATGATGAAAATCTTTCTTGGTTAGGGAAGGTAGCCAATCAGGATAAAGAACTTCTTCCAAATGGAGTCAATGTAAGTTATGTTCAACCACTTGGTGATCAAAAGATCTTTGTACGCACCTACGAGCGTGGTGTTGGGCTAACAAATGCATGTGGTACAGCGATGTCGGCTTCTGCACTTACCACGGTCATTGTTGAAATGAATCAATTGAACGAAGAAATCTTCGTGTTTAACCGTGGTGGTTTTGTTATTTGTACAGCTTTAAAAGATGGAGATGATTATATCATTAAGCTTCGTGGGAATGCTACGTATGTCTATACATCAACAGTCCAGCTTGATGTAACATCCGGTGAAATTAAAGAAGTAAAGGATCGTTCGTTGTTTGAAGCTGAGAACCAGGCATATGCTAAAATGCAGTCATACGCACAAGAGCAAATTACATTATAAATGAGAGGCTTTTTCTCACAAGATACTCAAATGCAATGATATAATGATTATGAAATTATTACTATATGGAGCGTTGTTATGATTACAACTTTATTATGGGTCGCACTTATCGTAAGCATTGTTATTACAATTTTTCGAGCAATTCGACGCAAAAGAAAATATGGGAAAGTTGGGGGATTTAAAAGTTACTTAACCTCAATCAGTTTATATGCGGTAGCTGTTGTAAATTTAATTGCTGCACATATGGAATCTCTCGGGATCGTGAGTTGGGTCCTAACACTTATTTTTATTCTATTAGGAGCGTACTTCACAAGGTTTATCCCGGTCGAAGAAAAGTCTCCTTTTGTAAAGGATTCATAAAGTCTGCTATATTGCCTCATACTAATTGAAGGAGGCGATGTAGATGGGTGAAAAAATCGTAGCAGTCCGAAAAAATAACCAAGGTTCAATCATTGAGATGAAATTATCATCAGGTCAGGTTGTTGGTTATAAAGAAGCCCAACAAATGGCTCGCGATGGCATGCTAGAGCATGTGAATTTAATCCGTGGCAAGGACAACGAAGAACATCTGCGAAGCGAACCAGACAGTGACCCTACGAACAATTTAGCAAATTTACCACTATTTTAATCAATAAAAAACCTCTGGCCTAAAAAGCCAGAGGTTTTTTATATAGTAAAGCACTAAAGCGTGCCAGACACCATAGAGTACTTTAACGTGTTGAAGGGTGTCTGGTACTGTTTAATGCGTTAATATGATAAACGTTTCAGTGTTGATGCATTGGGATTTTTTGAGGGGGGTTGCTTTTTTTGGTAATAGGTTTTATTATCAGTTAAAATAGGGATATTAATTGGGAGAACGTACTGTTGATGGAATAATTTCAAATAGCGGGGACATCGAAAGAGGGTGACATAGGTGGAGCGGATCTCTTTTATTCAAATGTTAAGTGCACGCTTTGATGAAGAGCTAGTTAATTATGCTGAAAAGCATGATGCATTAAAAGAGCCTAAAGTTAAGAACTGGGACCCAATGAAAGCGGAGGGCTTATATGAGTTAATGCGGTTTGACTGGAAACAAGACGAGGAAGAAGTGTGGTCTTGGATCCTGAAAGAATGGCAGTTTTGGAAAAAAGCAAAAGCTCATAATAATATTGTATTAATACGAGGTTCTAAGTACTTTCAAGCTCTCCATCCAGAGAGTAGTGGAATGCACGTTTGGTGGACATTATTCGATGAAATTGTACTTGAAGTATTGCGTCAAAAAGTAAAATGGTACAATAATTAAGAAGCTGCTTTCGGATGGAAGCAGTTTTTTGGTGCTTGTCTGAATATCCTAGCCTGGATCAGGGAGCGATTATATAGTATATCAAGAAAAAGAGGTGGGAAAGATGCAGCTAGAAGCATTTACTAGAGTGTTTGAAGATTACACGGATTCTATACATAACTCCTTACATATAACCTTTTCTTTTAACGGCGATTATCAGATCGCTATTGGGAAGGGTGAGAATCAGAAATTGACATCTCTAACGCTAGAGCACTTACAGCTCCTTTATCAATCTATAGGAGACCATCTGGAGCGTCATGCATTTCGAAGTCAGTTAATGGAGGATATCGTACAGTATGCTTTAAGTATTCCAACCATAGATGGACTGCGTAGCTTTCTGGAGGAAGTGGATCAAGTTGAAGGGGTTGAAGTGACTGAAATTGGAGAACGGATAAAGAATAAGTCTCCAGCCTTCATGTTTGATTTTTTAGATTCATTAATCAGTGAGGTTGTAAAAGTGAGTCAGACAACAGAATAATAATTTTTAGAAGGCCCTCTAAAGGGTCTTTTTTTTTCTGCAACTAACAGAAAATATGTTTGGATAGTACAAATATTGTAATTTTACAGTAAAGAGAAGATTGATGGTATCGATTACAGGGTAAAGAATAAATAGAAAATTGAGAAGAATAGGAACAAGTACATGAAGGAGGCCAATAATGGGATACAATGTAACCCAAAAACTTATTCAGGATCATCTTGTAAAAGGAGAAATGAAGCCTGGTGAAGAGATCGGGCTAAAAATCGACCAAACGTTAACCCAGGATGCTACAGGGACGATGGTTATGCTTGAACTTGAGGCAATGGGTCTTGATTATCGTAAGACGGAAGCTTCCGCGCAATATGTGGACCATAACTTAATTCAAGAAGATAGTAAGAACCCCGATGACCACTTATTCTTAGAAAGTGCGGCTCAGCGATTTGGACTGCATTTCAGTCGTCCAGGAAATGGTGTCAGTCACCCGGTGCATATGCAGCGCTTGGCAAAACCAGGACAAACGTTACTTGGCTCAGATAGCCATACTTGTGCCAATGGGTGTATGGGAATGTTAGCGATGGGAGCTGGCGGAATTGATGTAGCCATGGCTATTGCAGGTGAACCATTTTACGTAAAAATGCCTGAAGTTTGGGGCGTGTATGTAAAAGGAGAACTTCCTGAATGGGTGGGTGCTAAGGACGTTATTCTTGAGATGCTTCGTCGCCATGATGTAAAAGGCGGTGTTGGTAAAGTAATTGAATATTATGGACCAGGATTAAAAGAACTATCCGCCATGGACCGCCATGTTATTGCTAATATGGGAGCAGAGCTAGGAGCGACAGGCACTGTATTCCCTTCAGATGAAGTTGTGAAAGATTACTTAAAACGACAAGAACGGGAAGAAGATTGGATTGAGCTAGTAGCTGATAAGGACGCTGACTATGACGTGCACGAAACCATCAACTTATCAGAGCTTGAACCATTAATCGCGAAGCCTTCAAGCCCTGGTAATGTTGTACCGGTCCGTGAAGTTGCAGGCGAGCCAATCTATCAATCTTATATAGGTTCCTCAGCTAATCCGGGGTACCGTGATTTTGCTATAGCGGCTGAGATTGTAAAAGGAAAATCCGTTGCGCAAGGCGTTTCGTTCGACCTTAATCCAACTTCTCGTCAAATGCTTCAAGACTTAGTAAAGGATAACCATATCGCAAGCCTTTTATCGAGCGGAGGCCGTTTACACCAAGCAGGTTGTAACGGATGTATTGGTATGGGACAAGCACCTGCAACGGGAAGAAACAGCCTTCGTACAACACCGCGTAACTTTCCTGGTCGTTCTGGTACGAAAGAAGACAGTGTATTCCTTTGTGGACCGGAAACAGCAGCTGCTTCTGCATTATATGGAAAGATCGTAGACCCAAGAGATCTTGGTGAATATCCAAAAGTAGAAGAGCCAGCGCATCCAACGGTGGATACAAGCTTGCTCGAGTATCCACTGCCAGAAGATGAGGCGAAGAACGTAGAACTTGTAAAAGGGCCAAACATTGCATCTATTCCTGAGATGGATGAGTTGCCAGACCAGCTTGAATTACCGATCTTACTAAAAATGGGTGATAATATCTCAACTGATGAGATTTTAGCAGGTGGAGCGCGTGTTCTTCCTTATCGTAGTAATCTCCCTGAAATTAGTAAATTTACGTTTGAAATTGTCGACGACACTTACTATGACAGAGCAATGGACACGAAGGAACAAGGTGGACATGCCATTGTTGGAGGATATAACTACGGTCAGGGCTCAAGTCGGGAGCACGCGGCTCTAGCTCCGCGTTATTTGGGGCTTCGAGTAGCCATAGTTCAAGATTATGCCCGTATTCATTGGCAAAATCTAGTTAACTTTGGCGTTCTTCCGCTCACATTCTCAGAAAGTTCAGAAGCAGAGAAGATTGAGCAAGGTGATGTGATTCAGTTTAATGGATTGCGTCAAGCAATGAAAAACGGAGAAACCATTACCGCGAAACTAAAAGATAAGAATCAAGAAGTATATTTACGTCACACATTATCAAGTCGTCAAGTTGATATGATGCTAAAAGGTGGACTTATTAACTGGACAAAAGAAAAAGCCTAAAGTTTGAGAAGAGACAGCTTGTGTTTTGAGCTGTCTCTTTTTGATGTTCTAAGATGGTCCAGTGTCTATATCAAGTTCCATATACGAAACAAGTGAATTTCTGGCCCCTTTTGTCATTTAAATATTGTCGAATCATTGCCTGGGAAATAGGATAACAAGTTTTTCAAAAAAAACTTGTCCCACTTCGAGTATAAGAGAGGAGGGACAATGCCTTCCTCACCTACGTAAATCGATTAACCCATTCCCTTCAATACGTTTAGAGAGGCCTAAGTCTCGTGTATGCTTCACTAATAAAGCATAGAGCTCTGGTTCTGTTAGTGTACGGCCAAATTCCTTATTCCCTTTTTCGAGTAAAAGTGCTGCAGCGCCCGCTACGTGAGGGGTGGCCATAGAAGTACCGGAGAGTTTGGCGTATTGATTACCAGGATAGGTGGAGATAATATCCACACCAGGTGCCACAAGATCAATCTCATCATTTGTGTTGGTGAAATTGGCCATCTCTCCCTCGTAATCCACTGCACCTACTTGAACGACTTCTTTATAAAAGCCTGGATACATCTGTTCTGGAGTTCTGGCATTGCCATCGCCTTGATTACCAGCAGCACATACAATTAAAATATCTTGGTCGACCGCACGTTTTATGGCTTTATGGAGTAAAGAGTAGTCCCTGCTTCCACCGAAAGACATGGAAATGATGCGCACCTTTTCACCTCTTGGCCCTCTCCACTTCGTTGCGTACTGAATGGCTTGAATGATGGTTTGATAAGAAGTTTCCCCGTTAGCATCAAATGCTTTCAAGATCAGCAACTTCGATTTTGGCGCTGCTCCGACAACTCCTTTTCGGTTCATCGAAGCTGCAATTGTTCCAGCTACATGTGTTCCATGTCCGTTCTCATCTGTGACATTTCTCCGGCTTCCGTTGGTGAAATTATGCCAATCGATAATGGAGTTCTCCAAATCAGGGTGGTCGATTTGGCAGCCAGAATCAATAACGGCCACTACAGAACCTTCACCTTTGAACCCCTCTTTCCATAACGTCTCAGCCCCGATCATCTCAATGCCTCTTGGAATTTCGTCTTGCAACCCTAGTAATTCTTGCAACTGAAACGGTATCATTTTCATTTTTGCCATATCTATTCCCCTTCATATCGTACTACTGTATTACATTCAAAAGAGGGAAATATGTGCTTTAAATTGGGATAAGTGGAAAGCATTCTTGAGGATAAGGGGGTCTAATAGAGGCATACCAAGAAAGAAGGGGGGCTAACAAATGGCTCGTCGTAATAAGTTATTGGTTCCTGAAGCAAGACAAGGATTAGATCAATTAAAAGCTCAGTTATCTAAATCAAATAATCCAAATGATGCTAAATTTGAAGTGGCTTGTGAACAAGGTATCTCATTAAATAAAGGGTATAACGGAGATTTACCTTCAAAAGAAGCTGGGAAAATTGGGGGAAATATGGGTGGCAAGATGGTACGAGAGTTGGTTAAAATGGCTCAGCAGCAAATGAATGCTCAACAAAAGAAATAGCTGGTCTATGCAAGTGGGTTAAGCTAAAAAAGCATGGAATCCTTTGAAGGACTCCATGCTTTTTAATCTTTATAGTTTCACTAAAATTAAGGTTTAAGAGGCTTTGATGCTGCTATCTCATTAACAGCCCAAGCAGAGTTCATCTCTTCTAAGAATAAGGAGGCAAAGTAAGGATCCCACTGAGTACCGCTTCCCTCTTGAATAATAAACATCGCTTTTTCGACCGGCATTCCTTTGCGGTAAGGGCGGTCTGAGGTCATGGCGTCAAAGGCATCGGCTACAGCCATTAACCGTCCAAATTCAGGAATGTCTTCCCCATTTAATTGGTCAGGATAACCTCTCCCGTCGAAACGTTCATGGTGCGACCTGACACCTGGCAAAACAGGGAGGAGGTCTTCTGGCAGGCCGACTTGTTTTAAGATGTTATAACCAATTACCGGATGTTGTTGGATTTTAGAGAATTCCTCGTCTGTTAACTTCCCTTCTTTTAGAAGAACAGAGTCACGAATGCCAATCTTTCCTATATCGTGCAGAAGAGCTGATTTTCTTAATAACTCTATTTTTTCAGAAGAGAAACCTGCCCGTGTTGCTATTCGTACGGAATAGTCGGCTACTCGTTCAGAGTGTCCCGCTGTATAAGGGTCTCTTGCATCTAAAGTAGCTGCAAATACCGTAAAGAAACTTTCGATTAGTTGTTCATTCTGCTGATCGCGTTCTTTTATCCCTTCCACCATATGATTAAATCCACTTACTAGATGAGAGAACTCATCATCATATAAGTTATCCATGGACTGGAAATCGCCTTCATAAACAGAGTCAAAGCGTTCTTCTAGTTCTTTAATAGGGTGTTGGATATTTTTAAATAACAAGATCGCACCAGCTAAAGAAACAATGAGAACAACCACAACAATAATGGAAGCCCAGCTCCAGTAGTTAGAAAGCATCTGACCTTCGTTCTCAATAAGGCGGACTTGAGAAGATAGTATAAATAACAGGACAGGAAATAGTGCAGTAAAAACAGCGCTAGCTAAGAGTTTGGCGCGTATACTAACTTGATTCCTCGGATCCATCTTTAAAGTCATACCATACTGCTCCATACTCATAGTCGTAATGTGTTGAATGATAGGACGTATAGAGCGATAAGTTAAAAAGAATTCAATCATGGCATGCATAAGCGCAATGAGAATAGCTCCGCACCACGCTAAAGCGATGTAATAGATTGGTATATTCAGCACTCCTAAGCTAATAAGAACAGAAGCGAGGAGAGAGACAGGAATTGAAAAACCGAGTAAATGCGGACCTAATATGCGCTGTACCGTTAGTAAAGGGAATCGGTGTGCCGTTCTGTAGGCAAGCTGCAAATCAGCTTGAGTTGGGTTGCGACGACTAGAGAAAACCTTACGGATGGGAGTGACGTGTTTATAATACAGTAAAAATTCACTGTAAAGCATGATGATGACAGACACACTCATAATGAATAGTAAGTAATTCATCTCTACTGCGGTGAGGTCTAATGTATGGAAAATGAACATACTCCCCACGCCAAAAACGGCTATGAAGGAGCCAATGATATAGTTTAGTAGCATTTTACGTTGAAACGTTTGGAACAAGGGGGGATAGCCTCCTCTAAATTATATATAGTCCTATTATACCAAATATGTCCTTTGTAGGAAGGTTTTTATGATATTGGTTATTAGGCGGGTTGTGTAGGTTATTGACATGTTTTAAAAATATTAATATCAGGTATAGAAGAGTAGATGATAAACAGGAGGTTTTATAGTGGCTAGATTACAAGACAAGATTGCTGTTATTACAGGTGCTGCAACAGGGATTGGCCAAGCTACAGCAGAACGTTTTTCAGAAGAAGGAGCAACAGTGATATGTGCTGATGTGGACCAGGAGAAGATGGATCACGCAGTATCACAAATTCGCGATAAAGGTGGAAACGCTGAGGCTTATTATTTAGATGTATCAAACATAGAAAGTGTCCAAGCGTTTGCGAATCAATTAGAAGAGAAATATAAAAAAATTGATATCCTTTTCAATAACGCAGGAGTGGATCAAGAAGGTGGAAAAGTACATGAATATCCGATCGAACTGTTTGACCGTATCATAAACGTTGACTTGCGTGGGACATTCTTGACTAGTAAGTTTCTTATTCCTCTTATGCTAGGAGAAGGAGGTTCAATTATTAACACTTCTTCCATGTCAGGACAAGCTGCTGATTTAGACCGTTCTGGCTATAATGCGGCTAAAGGTGGCATTACAAACTTTACAAGAGCGATGGCGATTGACTATGCGCGTGATGGAATTCGAGTGAACTCTATTTCACCAGGAACGATTGAAACACCTTTAATTGATAAATTAGCAGGTTCTAAAGACGATCAGGAAGGTCAAGACTTCCGTGAAGCTCAGAAATGGGTTACCCCAATGGGACGCTTAGGCGACCCAAGTGAAATGGCATCAGTAGCTCTATTCTTAGCTTCTGACGATGCTTCTTATGTAACAGGGGAGGATATTACAGCAGACGGTGGCATTCTAGCCTACACTTGGCCAGGGAAGATGCTAATCGATGAAAGTTGGAAAAAGGGAACAAAATAAAAGAAAAGGCAGTCCTTTAAAGGGCTGCTTTTTCATTTTAAATTCGCATTCAAACCATAATTTTCTTGATCATAATGCTGGTTCATGAATGGTGTCTATATACGGATGGTTTGTTTTAAGCGCTTTAGACCATAAAAATAGTGAATGTACAAAGAGTATGGAAATAAGCAAATAATTATAAAGAGAAGATCCGTTATTCTGCCCCATTATAATCAGAAAGTTGTTTAAACCATGGAAAGCTATAGGGATGATGATCGATTGATTGTTTATGACTAATAATGAGAGAACCGTTCCTATAAAGAACGCATATGTAATTTGCAATAATGTATCCTCAAGAGGTTGGCCACCAAGAAGTTGCAGGGAATGAGTTAAAGCAAAAAGCGTACTTGAAGTGAGTACTGCAATCTTGAATCCTTTAGCCATTAAAATTTTTATCATGAATCCTCGAAAGATCATTTCCTCAATGAATGCAACGAGAAGGAGTTGCGTTCCTAATACCATAAGTAAATCGGAGATGGATGTGAGCCTTATGCCCCCATTGCCAATACATAATAAAGCTAGAATCACCAATAAAGGAGAAGAAAGTATAAGACTCTTTTGGTCTAACTGAAGGAGATTGTAAGAAAAGAAATTCCGCCATTTTTTAGTTTTAAAAAGGTAAATGCCTATACCTAACGCTAAGGGCAGAAGGCCAACGTATTGCATAAATGCATTAGAAGGCTTTGAGAAGGTCACATAAGCTCCATTGATGGTGAAAAACAAAATAATCAATAACTCGAGTACTAAAACATTCATTAATAATTTCAAAGTATTCCTCACATTAAAACCCGCCTTTGTTTAATTATTCTATCTTTACATGTACGTTTACACCAAATAATAGTTCCGGATTTATCCAATTTAAATGGTTCCTACAAATACATTGCTGCACTACAGTGCTAAAGGGTGTCAGGCACCATTTAATTCTATGCAGTGATAAAGCGCCAGGGCGTTTGGGTTAGTGGGGTATGGTAGACTATGATTAAAACGGACTCAAAAATAAATTTCCCTAACGCTTTGATCCACTGAATTGTGAAAGGAAGGATATCGTGCAACCCTTTACAGAAAAAGTCATAAGAATAATAAAAGAGATACCAGCAGGGCATGTCATGACCTACGGGCAAATTGCCAAAGTAGCAGGAAACCCAAGGGCTGCTCGTCAGGTGGCCCGAATTCTCCACTCCATGAGTCGCAAGGAAAACTTACCCTGGCATAGAGTAGTGAACGCCAAAGGAGAGATTGTGGTCGGAGGGGAAGAAGCCATCTTTACGCAAAGAGATACATTAGAAGAGGAAGGCGTTCAGGTTCAAAATGGAAAAGTTCCCCTCTCGAGGTATCGGTATAACTTGGATGTGAGGGAGTAGGACGGTTTAATAATTATTTCGCTGGGGGATAAGAAGTATACGCCCTTATAAGTCGTATAATTAAGAAAGGTCGATACGTATGCATCCAAAAGTGAAAAGCGTTATAATTCAAATCAGCATTGTACTCATTGCGGCGGGTATAATAGTAGCTTTAAACCATTATGTGTTTCAAATAAAGCCGAGGCAAATTAAGGAGTGGGTTGATCAATTTGGCTTTTGGGCGCCATTTATCTTTCTGTTAATCTTTGCAGTGCGCCCATTTACTCTAGTACCACTTTCTATAATTGCGATCTCATGTGGGATTATGTTCGGTTCTATTAATGGCACGATCTACATTATTTTAGGCACCACCTTAGGAGCTTTCACTTCTTTCATAGCCATGAAATACTTCTTTAAAGAACTGCATATGAAAGAAGAAGGGCAAGAGAACCTGAAAGCATTAAAAAATGATCTGGAGGAACATGGTTTTAAGTCTGTATTATTCATTCGTTTAATACCAGGCTTAAATTTTGATTTTATCACCTACATTTGTGCGAAAACGAAAGTAAACTTACTGAAGTTCTTGCTTGCTACATTTGTCGGGACGATTCCAGGATCGATGATGTTTGGCTTCTTTGGTTCGAGTTTACTCTCACTGGAACTTGAGAATCTAATTGTTTTAGGTATTATTTTACTTGTTATGGTATCTTTAGGATTGTTTATTAAGAAATCAGTAGGGAAGAAGTATGATGTGGATCAACTGAAATCAGAGATTAAGGATTTAAAACAAAGCTCATAAAAAAGACGACACTCTAGGAATTAGAGTGTCGCTTTTTTATGCTTTCTTTTGTCGTCTTCTTTGACGCCAAAGGGTTAATTCTAAACCGTAGATACAAACAAAGAGCCAAGAAATCCCGAACGCGAATCCGGCTAGTATATCTGTTGGGAAATGGACTCCAAGATATACCCGGCTGAACCCGATTAGAAAGATTAATAGGCCTAAAATGGCATTCAATACATAACGAATAGACTTTTTCCAACGTGTGGTTGAAACCATATAGATCATAAATCCGTAGAATACCATTGACCCGGTAGAATGTCCGCTTGGGAAGCTGAACCCTGTACCGTCATATTGCTGCAATACTTCAGGTCTTTGTCTTTCAAATAGTAGCTTTAAGACTTTCGTAAGTAGACTTATACCAAGCATGTTGATGGCGAAATAGACAATAACCCATCGACTTTTTTTAGTGAAGAAGTAAATGAATAGTGCAAACAGTACAGATGCTACAGTAAGTAAAATGACGGAGCCGAGTTCCGTAATCCAGCCAAACATCGTGCCAAGCCAAGGAGCTTGAATGTCTCGTACCCACTCCGTAACCATTTGGTCGAAGGCAAACTTCTCTTCTTCAATTACTTGCTCTGCTAATTCAGCAAATAAATAAACGGCCAAGCCAATTGTGACAAATCCTATTAATAGAATAATAATGGACTTCTTTGAGAAATCTGATGGTTTTGTTCCTTGGAAAATCAAGTGGCTAACCTCCTATGATAAACGTGTTTACATTTGTCTTTTCTTAATGGTTTACCCTTTCACATAGCTTGTAAACAGCCTTATATTCTATGGAAGATTATAACGATTGAGTTTAGCATAGCTTCTTTTTTAAATGAGTGAATTGTGAGAAAATAATAGAGATTTCAATATAGAGGAGATCGTGGTATGTCTAAGGAACGAATCATTGTTGAACATACAAATGAACCAAGAACAAGGGAAACGATAAAGAAAGATTTGATTCATATGGGAGTTAAAGAAAGAATGACAATACTTGTGCATTCGTCTTTATCTGAAATCGGTTGGACTAATGGAGGAGCGGTAGCGGTCGTTCAAGCACTGATGGATGTTGTTACCGATCAAGGTACTATTGTTATGCCATCCCAGTCTCCTAATTTATCCGATCCATCTGAATGGGTGGACCCACCTGTACCTGAAGAATGGTGGCAAAAGATTAGAGATACGATGCCTGCTTATGATCCGGTCATCACTCCCTCTTCTGGAATGGGCAGTATAGTAGAAACCTTTCGCACGTTCCCTGGTGTAAAACGTAGTGATCATCCTGCTGTATCTTTTGTAGCTTGGGGAAATCAAGCAGATACTATTATTTCAGATCACTCTTTACATAATAGTTTGGGGGAACATTCCCCGCTTCGGAAGTTGTATGATGAGGTCGCTCATATCCTTTTTATCGGGACAGGGTATGATACAGCGACGGCCTTTCACTTGGCTGAGTATCGTATACCTAATCAGGCTAAAATACGTAAAGGTGCTCCGATAAAGGTTCAATGTGAGAGGATTTGGAAAGTCTATGAAGATATAGTCTTCCGTGAAGAGTTATTTGAAGGGATCGGTAACAACTTAGAAAATCATATTTCTGTTACAAAAGGTTGGATCGGTTCAGCGGAATCAAAGCTATTCCCCATGAAGCAAAGTGTAGATTTTGCAGTAGAATGGCTTGGTGCTTATGATCAGGAATATGAGGAGTGAATCACAAGATGTTAAAACAATATGAACACGTGCGAGGGTGTAATATTTATACGAAACAATTAGGTTCAGGAGAGCCGATCGTATTCCTGCATGGAGGCCCAGGGGCTAGCCATAGAATCTTTCTTCCCCATATTGAACCATTATCAGAAGACTATCACCTTCTTTTGTATGATCAAAAAGGGTGCGGGCGCTCAGATGCTCCTGCTGATGATAAATACAGCATATACGAAGAGGTGGAGACGCTTGAGGCACTTCGTAAGGTGTGGGGGTATGGCCAAGTCACACTTGTCGGTGAGTCTTGGGGGTCGATACTCGCACTCGAATACGCCAGCATGTACCCCGCGCGCGTTAAGAAGCTCTTTTTAACAGCGGCAATTGGTGTAGACGCCAGAGGATATAAGGAATTTCCTAAACAGTTACTAAGGCGTATGAATGTTCAGGATCGTTTAAAGTTTCTCTATCATGAGCGAAAAGGACATTCAGATCAAGTTATGGAATTAATTGAGCCTTATTACGTTTATGAGTCAGCTTCTTTAAAAAGAAAAAAACCGATGTCTTTTAATCAACAAGCGAATGAACAGATCGATAAAGAGATCGCAAAACATTTTAACCTTAGGCCGTTTGCTCATGAACTACAATCGATTCCTATTCGCATTGTCCAAGGAAGTCATGATCTTCTTTCACCTGAGAAAGTTTTGAAGACAATAAAACACGTTATTCCAAATGCCCAGGTTATCCAATTAGATGAATGCGGGCACTGGAGTTTTATTGAATGTCCTGAGATGATGAATCATTTATTAAAAGAATTTATGGAGATTAAATCATTGTAAAATGAATAGATGAAGGGAGAGGAGAACCATGTTGAAAAAGGTTTTCGTGATAGCATTAGGGATGATGCTTGGTATTCTGGTGGCCTGTTCAGATGAAGATAAACAAGAAGAGCCCTCAACTGAGGATCAAGAAGAGACCATAAAAGCAGAAGATATAGAAGGTACATGGAATGGAGAGATTGAAGTTCCTGATGGAGCACTTCAAATTATTGTCGAGTTTAAAAAGGATGAGGAACTAAAGGGAACAATAGATATCCCCAAGCAGCAAATTGAAGACTTTGATTTAGAGAATATCGTGTTGAATGGTAATGGGTTGAAATTTCAAATGCCATTGTCCGGTACGCCAATGACGTTTGACGGAACTGTTGAAGGGGATTCTATATCAGGTACATTCGTCCAATCGGGACAGAGTTTCCCTTTCACTCTTCAGAAAGGGAAAGTAACGAGTGATTAGGACAATGCTCAATATTTAAATAACTAAAATAAAAATAGGTGCTCTTATTCGTTCTGTTATGACACCATAAGGTCATTGAGGGGAGGAGGAAACTAGTGACGATACAAATAAATATATTTTTATTTCTCTTAGTAGTCTCGCTTATGATCTTCTTGTTTTGGTATCTTTACTATCGGGTGAAAATGGCGACAGTGAAAGCCGGAGTTCCGATTATCATCGTAGAAGATTACAAGGTTAAAGAAGAGAACCGCCATTTACATATAGAGGTGACCTGCCATGCTTATGGAGATTCTGTGGCGCCTGAAGTTTATCTATTGGGGAAATGGGAGGGCGGAGAACGTATAGAGAAATCAGCCCCGGTGCAATTTGTCACTTCTCTGAAGGGTGTCTTCACAATAGGCCTTGAGGTACCGTTAGAAGAAGATATGTCTGACTCTAGTGTCAATGAGCTCGAGCTTGTAATCTATTATAATGATCCGTTTGGTACTATTTATGAATCTCCTGTTGTTAAGCGCAAAGAGGGAAATGTGGACCAAGCTTTCTCAAGGTCTATTCGTACCTATCCCAAATGGTCGTTTCAATATAATGAAATGATGAAGTACATTCAAAAACAAAAATAAGAGGGAGGGAAGTCGATGAAACTGTTAATTGCAGATCGTGATGAAACCGAAAGGCTCGGAATACGGTGGCTTGTCACGTCGTCTTCTCTACCCTTTACTTCTGTGTTACTAGCAAGTACGTTTGAGGAAACCTTGAAGATTATTGAGTCTGAACGGCCTCACGTCGTTATACTCGAACTTGATATGATGAAAGAGGATTCGTTTAGTGAAATGAAATGGCGTCTTGCGGACTATGTTAAAAAGGTAATCGCTACTACGACAGAAGCCACTTTCGCTCGGGCGATGGAAGGGATTGATCTTCAGGTCGAGAATCTACTTATGAAACCTTTATCGCCCATGCAACTTCAGAGAACATTAAAGAAAAGTTTGTTGGATGCTGATTCTCAACGCTTGAAAGATTCCGGTGTTGAAAATCTTGAGGATCATCACTTTCTTTACCATTCTCTTTTTGTAAAAGATTCTCCTGATTTGAAGGAGAAGCGAACCCTTTTCTTAGTACAACCTGAGAATGCTAGTTGTCTTACATCTCTACACCACTCGATCCAATCCTACTCTTTTCGGCAACCGGTTACAGTATTGCCGTTAAGTGATCGAATCGTCTGTCTTTACCCTTCTTTGGACCGGAGACTTGTTATTGATGAAGCTCGGCGCTTTCTGAGGGATTGGCAAGATAGCTCGAAATGCTCCATCGGTATTTCCTTGCCGGCCCTCGCGCTAGAAGGGAATCGTATCTATCATCAGTACCAAGATGGTAAGAAAGGGATTGAACTCTTTTTTTATAAGGGTTTTCGACACGTAATGGCCCTTGAAGAACCAGTACAATGGCGTTATTTAGATCCGTTTCTTAGTCCAAATGATCAAGCTGAGTGGGAAGATATGCTTAAGAATAAGGATCAAAAGCGCATAAAAGAATGGATGTACGGGTCCTTTCTTCAAGTTACCCCTCCCTATCCTGAACCTGGATTGTTAAAAACTCGTCTTACTAGCATACTCGCCCAAGTGAGACGTTACATGAAAACTCATCATCTCGATGAGGACGAATTATTAGAAGAGAGATATCAAGGCGTGTTTGAATCCATTCTTCACCACCGCCTTCTATATAAGATTGTGCAAGATATGCTGTTGTTTATGAGTCTAGTAACACAGGCGGTAGAGGAAAAGGGAGTTCAATCTTACGGTGTGCTAGAGAGATGCCTGGATTATATGAATAAACATTTTAATAATCCTGGTTTGTCTTTAGAAGAAGTGGCTAGAGCCGTTAATCGAAATCCGTCTTATATTAGCACGCTAATTAAGGAACAGAAAGAGAGAACATACCGGGAGATCTTGCTACATATTCGTATAAGTGAAGCAAAAGTTTTATTAGAATCTTCTAAAGAACCCATTCAGCAAATTGCTGAACAAGTAGGTTTCTCGCAAGCCAATCACTTTAGCCGTAAGTTCAAGGAGGTAACTGGGATGAGTCCTAGTATATATCGAAACCGAAAGTATAGATCATAACCTAATGTATTGACTATTTTCAGATAAGATAGCCGAGTAAGATGCACATACCCCTAAAGTATGTGTATTTTTTTATGTATTCCTGACATTCTAACTGATCTTTTCTTTCGATATAGTGTAATTAGACAGAAAATTATGATAAAAGGGTGATCATTATGGAACAATTAAAAGGAAACCAACCTCTCAAAAGTCCAACAGGGGCAACACTCCATACAAAAGGGTGGATTCAAGAAGCGGCACTTAGAATGCTGTTGAACAATTTAGACCCAGATGTAGCAGAGAGACCTGAAGACCTTGTTGTTTATGGAGGGATTGGAAAAGCAGCCAGAAACCAAGAGTCGTTTAATGCCATCATAAAAACTCTTCAACAATTAGAGAACGATGAAACGTTGCTCATTCAATCAGGGAAACCTGTGGCAGTGTTTACGTCTCATAAAGACGCGCCTCGAGTTTTACTCGCGAATTCTAACCTCGTTCCAGCCTGGGCAAATTGGGACCATTTCCATGAGTTAGACCAAAAGGGACTCATGATGTACGGGCAAATGACAGCTGGCAGTTGGATCTATATTGGGAGTCAAGGGATTGTGCAGGGGACGTATGAAACATTTGCGGAAGCGGCTAAACAACATTTCGGTGGAACTTTAAAAGGAACCATCACTGTGACAGCTGGCCTTGGTGGAATGGGGGGCGCCCAACCTCTAGCTGTAACGTTGAACGGTGGCGTTTGTATTGCCATTGAAGTGGATCGCTCTAGGATTCAAAAACGCCTCGATACAGGTTATGTTGATACAATGGTTGAAACATTGGATGAAGCGGTTCAACTGGCACAGGAAGCAAAGAGAAAAGGGGAGGCTATGTCAATTGGGGTGCTTGGGAATGCGTGTGAACTCCTTCCTACTATGCTTAATCGTTCATTCATCCCAGATCTTCTGACTGATCAAACATCCGCTCATGATCCACTGAATGGATACGTCCCCGAATTTACTTCTCTTGAAAAGGCGACCTCATGGCGTAAAGATGATCCAAAGACATTCGTGGCGGCTTCTAAGAAATCAATGGCGAAGCATGTGGAAGCGATGCTTCAGATGCAGAACAAGGGAGCTATCACATTTGATTATGGAAACAACATCAGGCAAGTGGCCAAAGAGGAAGGTGTAGAGAATGCCTTTGACTTCCCTGGCTTTGTCCCTGCTTATATTCGTCCGCAATTTTGTGAAGGGAAAGGTCCATTCAGGTGGGTGGCGTTATCTGGAGACCCTGAAGATATCTATAAAACAGATGAAGTGATTTTACGAGAATTCAGCGATAACAAACATTTGTGTAATTGGATTAAAATGGCCCAGGATAAGATACAGTTTCAAGGTCTGCCATCAAGGATTTGTTGGCTTGGCTACGGCGAACGAGCACGCTTTGGCAAAATCATTAACGATATGGTTAGGAATGGAGAACTAAAAGCCCCGATTGTGATAGGTCGTGATCATTTAGATTCAGGGTCTGTAGCTTCTCCTAACAGGGAAACAGAGGGGATGAAAGATGGCAGTGATGCGGTAGCAGATTGGCCAATATTAAATGCGCTGATCAATAGCGTAGGGGGAGCTAGCTGGGTGTCCGTTCATCATGGTGGTGGCGTAGGAATGGGATATTCCATCCACGCTGGTATGGTCATTGTTGCTGATGGAACAAAAGACGCAGAAGCAAGATTAGAGCGCGTGTTAACAACAGACCCTGGTATGGGCATAGCAAGACACGCTGACGCAGGTTACGATCTGGCCATTCAGACGGCAAAAGACAAAGGTGTACACATCCCGATGCTAGATCAATAGAAGGAGGAACGGATATGAAACCGATTTTTATTCGACGTGCAAGCCAAGTAATTGCAGGTCAGAATGGTCAAGGAAACCCACTCACTCAAGAGGCGATGAATGTCTTGAATGTAATCGAGGATGGAAGTGTGTGGATCGAAGAAGGGGTTATTAAGCGTGTCGGTACTGATGCGCAATTGGAAGAGGAATTTGGTAGCCGTTTGGAAGAAGCGGACATAATCGATGCACGAGGCAAACTCGTTACACCGGGTTTTGTTGATCCTCATACGCATCTTGTTCACGCGGGGACAAGAGAGAATGAATTTGATATGCGCTTAAATGGAAAGACGTATATGGAAATTATGAACGCAGGTGGAGGCATCCACGCCACAACAAGAGCAACAAGGGAAGCCAGTGAAGAAGAACTATATAAAGAGAGTTATAAGCGATTAGATCAATTTCTGTTGCACGGAGTGACGACAGTGGAAGCTAAGAGTGGGTATGGGATGAACCTTGAGGTTGAAATGCGTCAGCTTAAAGTGGCTAGCGATCTAGACAATGATCATCCAATTGATATCGTTCGGACGTTTATGGGGGCTCATGTTGTACCACCTGAATACAAAGAGGATACGGACGCCTTTGTAGACCTCGTTATAAATCATATGATTCCGAAAGTTGCTGAATCAGGGTTAGCGGAATTTAACGACGTATTCTGTGAACGGGGAGTATTTACACCAGAACAATCGAAGCGCATATTAGAAGCCGGCAAGGCGTATGGTCTTCATCCTAAAATTCATGCAGATGAGATTGAACCTTACAAAGGGGCTGAGCTTGCTGCTGAAGTAGGTGCCGTTTCCGCTGACCATTTGCTTCGTGCTTCTGATGAAGGAATAAGTAGGATGGCTGAGCGTGGTGTAATTGGTGTGTTATTACCTGGTACAGCCTTTTTCTTAATGGCCGATAGCGCAAATGGGCGAGCCATGATTGACAAAGGGGTACCTGTAGCCCTATCAACCGATTGCAATCCAGGCTCCTCTCCAACGGTTTCTCTTCCTCTTATTATGAACCTTGGCTGCTTGAAGATGGGAATGACTCCTGCTGAAGTGTTAAATGCAGCTACTGTGAATGCCGCGCATGCGATTCGTCGAGGGGACCTAGCAGGGATCCTCTCAGAAGGTAGAAAAGCAGATGTAGTTCTTCATAACGTGCCTAACTTTATGCAATTACAGTATCGCTATGGGGTGAATCATACAGATATCGTCATTAAAGCTGGGAAGGTGGTTGTAAAAGGAGGGATACTCGTATGATGAACTACCCGTATCCTCAGTTAGAGCGGCCGTCTTTTAAGTGGAACAGATCTGGGAATACAGACCTTAAAGTTAATGAATGGATCGAAACAATTCCTGAGGAGGGGGATATGGACTGGTCTAATGTTGATGTGACGATTCTCGGGGTTCCCCTTAGCAGATCTTCGATTAGTGCTTCTGCCGCGAGCGAAAACCCTGATGCTATGCGAAGAGCCTGGAAGTCGTTTTCAACTTATAATATTGATTACGACACGGATCTATCTGAGTTAAGGGTTGTTGACATTGGTGATACACGTCAACATGTAACGGATATTGAAACGTGCCATAGGCACATTGTAGAAGCTATGGAATCAGGGCGAAAAATTCATCCTCATACGATCCCTCTGACCCTTGGGGGAGATCATTCCATTACAGCTATGCTTATTAAAGGAATGAAACGAGCTGAACCTCATAATCGAATTGGCCTCCTCCAATTTGATACTCATTTTGATTTGAGAGATCTTGAAACGTATGGACCAGCGAATGGCACTCCTGTAAGGAACTTAATCGAAAGTGGGACTATTAAAGGAGAAGATGTTTATAACATTGGTCTGCACGGTTTTTTTAATGCGAAGTCATTAAAAACCTATGCCGATGAAGTTGGTTTACAATATGTGACGATGAGAGAAGCGAGGAGAAAAGGAATAGAATCTGTAGTTAATGAGGGGATTAAGGAGCTTTCCAACCAAGTCGATACGATTTATATGACGGTCGATATGGATGTCCTAGACATGACACAAGGTCCTGCAGCACCAGCCTCTACACCAGGAGGTATGCGAACAGATGAACTGTTCGAAGCGGTTACACTAGCCGGAACGTCACCCTATGTTAAAGCCATGGATATTGTTTGTTTAGATCCTACAAAAGACGTTGGTGACTTCACCATAAAAGCCGCCGTCCACACCATGCTCTCCTTCCTAACAGGCCTAAGTATGAGAGAGTGAATACTTTAAACAACTAAAGCGTGCCAGACACCCGTCAATGCTTTAGAGCAAGAAAGGGTGTCTGGCACGCTTCATCACATTAGTGTGTAACATTGCTTTATTTGGATTTACTTTGTACTTCCAGTCTTCGTTCAGTTTCCTCTGGGAAGGCATAAAAAAAGAACCTTCTTCAGGTTCTTGATCTTGCATCGTCTTATCATCATCCCATAAATAAGGAAACAGTTGCTGTTCTTCTTGTGGGGCTACAGTTTGGTTAAGAAAACTTTGTACGATATGGTTTCCAAGCAGCGATACATAGATAGCAAATAGAAGGACTGGTATGACGGGAACTCTCAACAAACTCCCTCCTTCTTTCCTGATGTTACTGTAAAATATGATTATGAAGGGAGAATTATGCCAGCACCATTTCCACAACGTACGTGTTCGCACGAACTTATTTTTTGTTATACTAGTTAATTAGAAATGAGTAGAAGGAGTACGGTTACATGGAAAAGAATAAAGTAATGCTCGTAGATGGAATGGCGTTATTGTTTAGGGCCTTTTATGCAACTGCGATGAGTGGATATTACATGGTCAATAGTAAAGGAGTGCCGACTAATGCCGTGTATGGATTTGTGAAGCACTTATTTGCAGCGACGAACGAATATAAACCCAGTCACGTCATTTGTTGCTGGGATATGGGAAGTCATACGTTCCGTAATGATTTATATCCAGACTATAAAGCAAATCGGGGGGAAGCTCCTGTTGAATTGATTCCACAGTTTGAACTTGTTAAAGAAGTTACCGCTTCAATGGATATTCCTAATGTCGGTATTACAGGCTATGAGGCTGATGACTTAATGGGCACGCTCGCTAACGTATATAGTGAGGAGAATGAAGTGCTTATTCTAACTGGGGACCAGGACACGTTACAACTTCTAAAGGATAACGTAAAAGTCATCCTTATGAAGAAAGGCTACGGAAACTTTGCAGAATATGAACAGGGTACGTTTAGTGAAGAAAAAGGCATCTCCCCTCAGCAAATGATTGATTTAAAAGCACTTATGGGTGATAGTAGCGATAACTACCCTGGTGTTAAAGGAATTGGTGAGAAAACAGCTTTGAAGTTACTGCAAAAGCACGAGACCATTGAAGGACTGCTTGAAAATCTTCATACCTTAACGAAAGCACAGCGCACAAAGATCGAACAAGACCTAGACATGCTTCACTTATCAAGAAAACTAGCCCGTATCCACTGTGAAGTCGATGTTACATGCTCTCTTGAAGAAGCTGTACTTTCTATTAACGAAGACCTCATGCATCATAAATTTAATGAGCTTGAGTTTAAAAACATCAATCGATTAATCAATCCGTAAAAAAAACGAGTATGAAATCCTGGAGATTTCATACTCGTTTTTTTACAGATGTTTTATAAGTCGCTACTTTGAAGGCCTAAAGCTAAATAATGGAGTAAGGAGGGGCCGATACTTTAAGGAGTATTTGGGGTTACTGGGGAACGACTCGCTTTCCACGGGCGAGCTGTCGAGCCTCCTCGTTCGCTGGCGCTCTCTGCGGGGTCTCGTCGACCTCTTTCTCCCGTAGGAGTCTCCTCGTTCCCCAGTAACCCCTTGCTACAGGTTGTACGATCGGCCTGCAAAGCCTAGGCTTCATATAAGGGGCTTAGATGAAAGGTAATCAATCTATTGTTCTTTATGATTCATCCGATTTGAAACAAAAGACATCACCATAACGATGATAATCACCCCGATTACATTTACCCACCATGGAGATTCAAAAGCCGATGTGACAATCCCTAGTAAAAATGCTAAGGCGAGTGTCCAGAAAAAACGTGTAGTAGATTTCATATTGAAACGACCTTTCTCTTTGTTGTATAGGATTAGTGTAATAGAAATCATCCGTAAATGAAAGTTTATGACCAATCATACTTATAGGTGTATAGGTATAATTGTTTATTTTTGGTGGAATAGGTTTAAAGAATCCTTGATGAGGAATGAGTACAGTGGTTGTAATCATAGTAAAGGAGGTTTCGATGTATGGAACAAGAAAATCAAGAACAAACGTATACGATGCCAAGAATTGGTGACGAGGCGCCATCATTTCAGGCTGCTACGAGTCAGGGGAACCTGAGTCTTGAAGATTATAAAGGAAAATGGGTTGTTCTATTCTCTCATCCATCTGACTTTACTCCCGTATGTACAACAGAATTTGTAGCGTTCCAAGAAATCTATCCAGAATTAAAAGAAATGAACACAGAATTGCTTGGCTTAAGTGTCGATAGCGTTCCATCTCACATAGCTTGGATTAGAAGTATCGAAGAAAACTTCAATACGACAATCGAGTTCCCGGTTATAGCTGATTTGGATAAGCAAGTAGCTATGAAGTACGGTATGATTATGCCAGGTGAGAGCCAAGTGGAAACGAGTCGTGCTGTATTCGTCATTGATGATAAGCAGAAGATCCGATCTATTATTTATTATCCATTGACAACTGGGCGCAACATGCAAGAAATTCTTCGCCTTGTGAAAGCCCTGCAAACAACAGATGAGCATGGTGTTTCAACACCCGCTAACTGGACAGAAGGGGATAAAGCGGTTGTCTCACCACCGAAAACTCAAGAAGAAGCAGCCAAACGATCTCAAGAAGAAGGCATTGAATACATTGATTGGTATATTTCAAAGAAAGATCTGTAATGAATTGAATCAGAACTGTAATTTGTATAGATTCAAACTATAGACAGTCGCATATTTAATTAATAAAAGCAGCACCCTGATATCAGGGTGCTGCTTTTTGTCTAGTCATCATCCAACTCTAATCTCTAAGTTATGTTATAGGAGTTTTTTTAGAGGGGGGATGAGCTTATGTGAAATTGGAGTCTCTTTCATCTCTTTGCCACGAATGATGCGGACATGAAAGTTCTGGTTAGGGTTTCTAAGGTCTTCGCTTAATCCTGTAACTAAATCAATTGTTACATTAGGATAAAGAGAGGTATACGTTTCGAGTAAGCTCGGTAAAAATTGCTGACTCACAATCGATGAAGCTCCGATTGATAACGTCCCTGAAACCTGATCTCCATATAATTGAAGAAGGGTTTGAAGTTCAGTTTCTCTTTCTATTACTTTTTGCGCGTGTTTAACAACTTGCTCTCCAACGGGGGTTAACAATAGCTTCTTTGGTGTACGTACAAATAAAGGGTGCTGAAAATAAGATTCTATGTAGCGGAGGGGTTGGGTGATAGCTGGTTGAGACACATATAAGTGCTTGGCCGTGCCTCGGATCGTCCCGATTGTGGATAGGTGAATGATTAAGTCATAATCTTCTAGTTTCATAAGCTCACCTCCTAGGGTGATTTTAGGGGAGAATAGTAGTAGGGTTCGGTGCTCCCTTTGTGACTTGAGCCTTGCTTATCCCTATTACTCTTTAGTAAAGATTTTTCCACACTAAGTGTTAAGAGTCAGCATAAAAAATTTTTATTGAATTTTTATGCTGGTTTTTCTATGATTGAGGTACGTTTGTGGAAGGAGATTTAGGTGAATGGCTTGGGAGATTGTAAATGTAATCGCAGTTGCTGCGTTTGCCTTTAGTGGGGCGATTGTAGCGCTAAGTGAGCGATATGATATTTTTGGTGTTTTCATTTTGGGCCTTGCACCGCCGTTTGTTGGTGGGATTGCTCGAAATTTATTTTTACAAATTGATGTTGTACATGTGTGGGAACAGGGTATGTTTCTATATGTAGCTCTTGGAACCATTGCAATCGTCTATTTCTTTCCAAAAAGTTGGGTCATGTTTTGGGATAGATGGAACGTATACTTAGATGCTATTGGACTTTCTGCTTTCGCTGTACAAGGTGCGATGTTTGCACTTGAAGCGAATCTTCCATTTGGTGCTGTTGTATTTTCGGCGATTATTACAGGTGTTGGTGGTGGAGTAGCGCGTGATGTATTAGCTCAAAGAAGACCAATGGTATTACATAAAGAGATTTATGCGGTCTGGGCCATGATGGCTGGTGTGCTATTAGCAGTTGGAATTATTGACTATGAGAGTACGTTCCAATTGTATGTGCTCTTTGGAGCGACTGCTATGTTCCGTTTGCTTTCTTATCATTTGAACTGGCACCTCATGTTCAGGGATTTATATAGGCTATAATAGAAAAGCAGTGTTACATATCCGATGAATACAGGGAATAGAATAATAAACGTAAGAAATTCATAAAAGGGAGCGATTTTGATGAGTGACAAACTAAACGTTGGGGTAATCTTCGGAGGTAAATCCTCTGAACATGAAGTATCCTTACAATCTGCAAAAAATATCGTTGATGCAATCGACAAAGATAAATATAATGTAACGCTTATCGGAATCGATAAAACCGGCCAATGGCATCTGAGTGAGCCAAGCCACTATTTATTGAACGAAGAAGACCCGGCAAATATTGCTTTGAATAAAACAAATGAAGGCATTGCACTTGTACCAGGGCAAGATCATGATCAGCTAATCCGCACTTCAACGGCAGAGAGCCTTGGAGAACTAGACGTTGTGTTTCCGATTGTACATGGTACGCTCGGTGAAGATGGAAGTATGCAAGGGATGCTTCGCCTTGCAAATATTCCTTATGTGGGGCCTAATGTACTTAGTTCAGCGCTATGTATGGATAAGGATATAGCGAAGCGCCTGCTTCGAGATGCAGATATTAAAGTTGCAGACTGGGTTACGTTTAAACAACCCCAACAGCCAGATATCTCTTTTGAATCTGTAGAAGAGCGTTTAGGCTTACCGATGTTTGTAAAGCCTGCTAATCAAGGCTCTTCTGTTGGTGTAAGTAAGGTGCGTAATGAGAAAGAATTTTACGAAGCGATTGAAGAAGCATTTCAATATGACACGAAATTAATTATTGAAGAAGCAGTCAATGGTCGGGAGATCGAAGTAGCCGTGTTAGGGAATGACCATCCAAAAGCGTCTGTTCCGGGAGAAATCCTCCCACAAGGAGATGACTTCTACTCTTATGAGACGAAATACATTAGTGAGAGTGGGGCACTGTTAGAGTTACCTGCAAAACTTGATGACCATACAACGGGGAGAGTACGTGAAGCGGCTGTCGATGCGTTTCAGGCTCTCGAGTGTGAAGGGTTAGCACGTGTTGATTTCTTCTTGAAAGAAAATGGCTCGCTTGTCGTTAACGAAGTGAATACATTACCAGGTTTCACAAAGATCAGTATGTATCCTAAACTTTGGGACTTAAGCGGTGTTTCTTATCCTGAACTTATTAACCAACTGCTTCAGCTTGCAATGGATCGCCATCATCGCGATAGTAATTTAAAGAGTTCAATTTAATGAATTAGCCTTGAGGGGGTCCTTCCTTGAGGCTTTTTCTTTTAAAATATCTAAAAGATGAAACCAATGAAGGATTCATTCGTAAATACAAATAGATTAAACTAAAATGAAGGAGTGCAGCTATATGAGCGATAAAGGTTGTATTAAATGTGGTAGTACAGATGCAGGTAAGAAAGAAGTAGCCATGACAGGAGCTGGACTTGCGAAGATGTTTGATGTGCAAAATAATAAATTCTTAGTCGTTTACTGTAAGAACTGTGGTTACTCTGAATTCTATAATAAAGAAGCTTCAGCAGGTGGAAACATACTGGACTTCTTCTTCGGATAAAGAAACGAGGCGATGATCTCGCCTCGCTTTTTTTATTTTAAGACTAGTTAAAGGGAGAATGAAAATGAAATATATTTGGGCAACAAGTCTAGCCTTAATGATGATTTTAGCTGGGTGTACATCTGACGCTAACCAAGAAACAGAGACAAAAGATAGTGACTCAAAAGAAGTGGAGCAAGAAGAGACAGAAGAGGATAATAACAAGGATGCCGACAAAGATTCGGAAAAAGTCAAAGAAGAATCCAAAGAGAAAACAGATGATGATGCTTCAAAAGACAGTGAGCAAGCTGATGAAGATGCTTCAGAAGATAAAATAGATGAAGATAAAGAGGAGAAAAGCCAAGATAACAGGACGCCTGATACTGAGGAAGATAAACAGACAGATCAAGCTAAAGATGAGCCCGAGCAAAAACAAGTGCCTGCAGACTTAACTTCACAAGAAGCAAAAGCTGTTGTCAATGAATATAAAAAAGTATTCTTTGACGTCATTAAACATACAGACGATAACTTAATGATTAAAGATTATTCGTCTATTCGGGAAATAGAGAAAGAGTTTAAGACGGCGATGTCACAATCACTGACTGATGAATTCATCTCGTATTACATACGTCAAGAAAATGGGAAGCTTTATGTAGTGCCATCAAGCGCTCCAAGTTTCTTAAACCCAGATCAACCAGTATCGATTAAGCGTATGAATGATACTACCTCTCATGTAATCCAGAATCAATCCGATGAGATGGAAGGTAATAGCAAAGTGACCTATATTGTGGTTCACGACGGAACTCAATGGGTCGTGGATGATATTCAAACTGCTTATATTCAAGAAGACTCAACAGGGACAAAACAGGCTGCTGAGGAACAAGCTATTGAAGCAGTAAGAAACCATTTAGGTATTAAATCTAGTGATGAACGTGTTAAAGTGCAAGTAGACCATGAAGAAAGCGGTAAATACCTTGTTCACGTATACGAGCTCGTCAAACAAGACGGGGCCTCCCATACCGCAACTATGGGATGGTATTACGTAGATAAGAAGACTGCTAAAGTTACAGACATGATGAATCCATAAATGAGAGAAAAAGAGGTTGGTAGAACAACCTCTTTTTCTATACTTGTAGCTTTGGTTTGTGTGTCCGTTACTGTAAAGTGTGCTTGGAGGCAACTTGCTTTCCTGCGGGGAGCTGGGGAGCCTATACGGTCCTAGGCACCACGCCTGCACTTTAAATAGTAGAAAGGAATGATGATTATGGTTCAATCAAAGGTTGCTGTTGTAACTGGAGCTTCAGGTGGGTTTGGTTCTTTGACAGTTGTCAATTTAGCTAAGCAAGGTTATGTTGTGCTTGCTGCAATGAGGGATGTTAGCAAGATGTCAGTTTTTGAACCGTTTAAAGATGAAAAGTGGTATAAACAGATTATTCCCGTTCCTTTAGATGTAACGAAAAAAGAATCGATTCGAGACTTCCAGTATTACATAGAGAAAATAGGGCGCTGTGATGTTCTTGTTAACAATGCGGGATATGCTCTTGGTGGTTTTAGTGAAGAAATTCAAATGAACGAATACCGAGACCAGTTTGAGACGAATGTATTTGGTGTTATGGGAGTCACGCAAACGGTGTTGCCTCTTATGAGACAGCAAAGGTTTGGGAAAGTCATTAATGTAAGCAGCATTAGTGGACTGTTTGGTTTCCCTGGCTTGTCTCCCTATGTTTCATCTAAATACGCACTAGAAGGGTATAGTGAAAGTTTGCGTCTTGAAGTGAAGCCGTTTGGAATCGATGTGGCTTTGGTTGAGCCTGGGTCTTATCGGACGAACATTTGGTCTTCAGGTAGAGTGGTAACTGAACAGTCCCTTAAGAAAGATTCACCTTATTTTGATTACATGGAATGCATTGAGCAAGAATTAAAAAACGGGGAAGATTCACTTGGTGACCCTCAAGAGGTAGCTGATCTTATCTCACAGTTAGCCGATAGGAAGATGATTAAGAATTTACGTTATCCAGTTGGTAAAGGTGTTAAAGGAATGGTGAAGGCTAAAACTATTTTACCTTGGAGCGCATTAGAGAAAATGATCTTAACAAAATTAAAAAGAATATAAGAAAGGCCAGTCTCTTCTTTAAGAGACTGGCCTTTTATCATTAAATAGATGCGACAATTTTTCCTGTTACGTGACGCTTTGATAGGTCATTTAGTGCTTGTGGGACCTCTTCAAGCGGAACGACTTTCTCAAGCAATGTTGAAATCGATCCTTCTTCAATAAGTTGGAACATTTCTTGACCCATTAAGGCGAGGTCTTGTTGCTCTTCCAAGTTATCGACTAAGTGAGCTCCGCCAAGTGCAATTTGGTGGAAGGAGAATGATTTCGTGAAATCAAGTGCACTTGTAATGTCAGGAGGCCCTGCGATAAAGGCAATCTGACCGTTGAAACGAAGGGTATCAAGTGAACGGGTTGCGTTATCGCGACCTACGGTATCAAGAACAGCATGAACACCTTTCCCTTGAGTAAGTTCAAGTGTTTTCATTACAAAGTCTTCTTGCTTATAATCAATAGCATAATCTGCTCCGAGTGTTTGTACAAATTCGTGATTAGAGGCAGAAGCCGTTGTGATCACGGTTAATCCGGCTTGTTTAGCCAGTTGAATGGCAAAGCCACCAACACCACCAGCGCCAGCATGAATTAGAATGGTTTGTCCCGGTTGTACATGCATCTTACGCACAAGTGCCTGATAAGCTGTATAACCCGCACACGGTACAGCAGCTCCATCTTCAAACGAAATGGACTCAGGAAGATGACTGACTGTATGAGCTGGGGTAACGGTGTATTCTGCAAATGTACCTTTTTCAGACATATTGCCGTGATACACTACACGATCTCCCTTTTGAATCGTCGTCACACCTTCGCCGATTCCCTCTACGATTCCAGCCGCATCAACACCTAGAATGTGAGGGTATTCCCATGCTGAAAGTCCATTCGTTGCCGTTTTATAATCGACTGGATTTAAGCCAGCAGCTTTATTGCGAACAAGTATTTCTCCTTGTTGAGGAGTAGGGGTTTCTATATCTTCAACCTTCATGTTTTGCCACTGATTTTTTCCTTCTAACAAAAGAGCTTTCATGTACAGAACCTCCATTAATCATTTTGTCCTTTATTGTCTCATTATTCTAATGTTCGATACAGTACGCACTTTTAGGTGCCTAAGGTACTTGGAAGTATCCTACCCCTATTTATTAATCTCGAATCTTTAACAATGACACTCTAAGCTGAGGAGATGCTTCCGTTTGCTCAAATTGAGAGTAAGGTGGTGCGGGAAATCACTCGCTTTCCGCGGCGAGCTGGGAAGCCTCCTCGTTCGCTACGCTCTCTGTGGGGTCTCCCCTAGGCTCCCACTGCCGCAGGAGTCTCGCAATTTCCCGAACCACCTTTTCCATATATAGGGTAACGGAAGCATACTACATAAGGGGGCGGAGTGTTGAAGCACGCCTTACTCGAGCTAAGGGGACGTTATACAACTTACGATAAGGGGGGCTGGGGAACGGGGAGACTCCTGCGGGAGAAAGAGGTCGACGAGACCCCACAGAGAGCGCAAGCGAACGAGGAGGCTCGACAGCTCGCCCGCGGAAAGCGAGTCGTTCCCCAGCCCCCTAGCACTTATAAACGTAACGGCCCCACACACAATAGAGTGTCTCAACTTCGAGTCTTCAAAAATCCCACCCTTTTTTAACAAGCTTGTTATAAAGAATAACAACATTAAACGTTAACAGGGCCTAACAAGAAAGAGAGTGAGCTAAACCGCCAAGCGATTTAGCTCACTCTCATTAACACATTGAATCTTTAGGGTTTGGGTTCTTCAATCCAAATAACGGTCTAATAAACAATGCTAGGAAGGTTCCTGCTAGGGCCATGATCATCCATACCCAACCATGAAGGCTCATAGAAGCAATGCCTCCAAAGTAAGCACCGATATTACAGCCAAAAGCAAGTCGTGCACCATAGCCCATCATAACGCCACCTACTAAGGAAGCGAAGAATATACCGGGTTTGAAGCGTTGTGGTTTAAATGAACCTTGAGCAGCTGCTGCAATAAACGCTCCGAGAATTATACCAAAGTTCATAACGCTTGTAGAATCTAGAAAGACGCTATTAGTGAGTTGATCTGTCTTACCAGCCCAATAGCCCCAACTACTTACGTCTACTCCAATGGCCATAAGAGCTTTTGATCCCCAAAGGGCAAATGCAGATGTAATCCCCCAAGGGTTACCACGGACAGAAAGGGTAATGGCATTTAATATCGCTAACACGACGGCCGCTACAAGTAAAGGCCATGAACCTCGGACAAGTTTTTTCCATCCCTTTACGGTTGGGAGTGGTTTCATTTGCGGTGGGTTTTTCTTACGAGCATAGCGTACGGTTAATCCGTAAATTCCTGCAAATAGAACAATTTGGAACAACCAGCCTCCAAAATAGCCAAAACCGGTTGATTCAGCTAATGAGATAGCGGGGAGCTTCGGCATCGCTTCACTTGTCCACCAAGGAAGGTGATATGCGCCAAGTACTGAACCAGCAATAAATCCTATTAACGTAACAAATAAGGAAGCTTTTCCGCCTCCGACATTATAAAGCGTACCAGAAGCACAGCCATTTCCAAGCTGCATCCCGATACCAAATAGGAACGATCCGAAGATCACACTCATTCCAACAGGGAAGACATATCCTGAAGGTGTAACTCCCGTGAAACTAAATCCTGTAGCCAAGATAATGGCGAACAAGGTTGTGGCAACTGCAAGCATGACCATATGCGCTTGCAGTCCCTGGACATTCCCGACTGATGTTAATCGTCTAAAAGCTGACGTAAATCCAAATCGAGCATGTAATAACGTCAGTCCAAGGGCCATTCCAACAATGTAAAGAACACCCTGCGCCCATCCTCCGATTGATACAGAAGTTATGAATAGAATTATAGAAACAAGTAGTCCTAGCGTCACAAGTGGTTTTTGAACTGGGTTCAGTGTAGAAGTCACGGTTGTGAAAGAACGACTCTTGGCTGTCATTGTTTCCATATTAAAATACACCTCAATTCTTATCTATTTACTATGAATTAAATCCTTTCCGTATAATAATATGAATGAATGTATTTGTAAATCATAAAAACTTATAGGCCTTCTTCCATTTAAGGTCAAAAGGAACCATGACGAACTCTAGTAGACGCAAAAAACTTTGAGGTTTCTTTTTGGGTAGAACGGTTACATAAGGAATAAGGAGTGATAATAGATGAAGACATTTACAGTAAGAACGTCTGAACATGATCAAATGGTTGATATAACAAGGGAACTAAGCAATTATGTGAAAGCATCTGGGGTAAAAGAAGGAGTACTTGTCGTTTCTTCTCTACATACAACCGCAGGGATTACAGTGAACGAAAATGCAGATCCAGATGTGAAGACTGATTTTCTTAGAAGGTTAGATGAAGTGTACCCTTGGGAACATCCAGAAGATCTTCATGGGGAAGGAAATACAGCTTCGCATTTAAAAACAAGTACAGTAGGTTCTTCTGAAATGGTGATTATTTCAGATGGAGAGTTAGTCCTTGGTACATGGCAAGGTGTGTACTTTTGCGAGTTCGATGGACCAAGGCAGCGTAAGTATGTGGTAAAGCTTTTATGATACTTTAGTGGAGAAGTTAGCTGATAAGGTGGAAAGGCTAAAATAAAGGTTTTACCCTTTTATATAAGGGGCATTTACTATAAAAAGGATGTGGGGAGGGTTATATATGAAAGAAATGTTCAGAGTTGGATTATGTTTTATGTTCCTATCTGTAATGATTCTATTCCCCTTCAAAAAGACCGTCCTGAGCGCTGTAGATCTTATAGACCTTACAAAGGACACAGCTGTACATGATGAATCTACTACTATTGCAGTAGAAGATCTACTTAATTATTTACCCTAATTCAATACAATTTTGCTACATTTAATATAACTGACTACCTTTATTACAAGCATGGTTTATATTCTTCTTGCGTTTTTATCAAAGTTACTGTACGCTACTTCAAGATTAGTCATTGGCAGTAAAGGAGTTTCATATATGACATTTAAAGCAGTAATCTTTGATCTTGACGGTGTGATTGTTAACACGGTCCCCCTTTATTATAAGGCGACACTACCCATTGCTGATAAGCTCGACATTTCATTTACAGAAGAGGATAACCTTCTTTACCAAGGAAGACCTCGAATGGAGTTAATTCAAATGTTAGCAAAACGTTCTAATCAGTCTTTTACTCACGAAGAGATGGTTGAGCTAGGTGAATGGAGAAATAGAAATTATCAACAATTAATTGCTCAACTGACAGAAGATGATTTGATGCCTGGTATGAAAGCTTTCATTCAGGAATTAGCAAATGTGAAAACTCCCATGGCCTTAGCTTCAGCTAGTTCAAATGCAGAGTTTGTGCTTCATCAATTAGGTTTAACTTCATACTTTGATATAATTATGGATCCGAAGTCCTTAAGGAACGGAAAGCCAGACCCTGAGATATTTGTAACAGCAGCCGACCGTTTAGGGGTAGCCCATAAAGATTGCGTTGCTATAGAGGATGGAGAAGCCGGACTCAAGGCAATTCTTTCAACTCAAATGTTTTCTATTGGAGTAGGAACATCTTCTTACTTAAGCGCAGCCGACTGTACAATCAGCCACACCTCGTATCTAACGTTAGAGAGTGTCCAAGCTGAATTCACACAAAGACAAAACAATTAGTCCTTCTATACTCACCCAAAAGAGCTTGGAATTCCAAGCTCTTTTTATATAGAAAATAGAAGGTTTACATAAAACAACAGACTTCACAAAGCTTTGGGACAAAAGGAGGACAAACTTTATAACAAGAGTTTGTCTACTACGTTATTGTTATTGCTGCTGAGAGAGTCCAAAGTTAAAAGCTACGAGATGTTTCTTTGAAGCGTCTCTTAAATTAGTGAACATCTTCTTAGCATTTGGAGGTAAGTTCTTAATTTCTAAAAAACGGTTATACATAGCAATATTATCGATTTCAGCTTGTACGGCTTGTTGAAGAGCTACTTTAATAGAGGCTGGCATAACAGTATATTGTTTTGCTTGATTTTCTGGGATACTCAAGTTTGCTTTATTATAAAGACGCTTGAGTGCTTCGATGTGTTTCTTTTCTGCCTTTTGAATTTTTGGGAAGGGGAAGACTTGCCCATATTTCTGAATGGCTTTGGTGTATTTTTCTTGCGCTAGATATTCGTCTTCTATGGCATATTCTAGTGCTTTTTCGTAGGTTAAGCGAGGATCTTTTAATGCTCCTTTAGCTCCATAATCTAAAGGGACCGTTTGAGCATTTATCCAAGAACTGGTTAGGAATAGAATAAAGCTAAACACAATTAGGCCTATTCTAAACCGACGTGATAATAGAAATTTCATGTCTCCACTCCTTCGTTCGTCATTTGGTATTATGGTGTTCTAAAAGAATAAAAACATACTTAAATAGCCAACTAACTTGTTTAAATTAACTAAAAATCAGGTACACTACCTAAGAAGCAAATGATGAAGGGAGTCCTTGGAAATGAATGAAAAACAAGTAAAAGATAAAATTCTAGAGGTTCTAGAGCATCACAAAGTTGGTACACTTGCTACGGTCCAGCAAAATAAACCACATTCACGTTATATGACATTCCATAATGAAGACTTGCACCTTTATACAGCGACGGACAAGGATACACACAAAACAGAAGAGATTGAACAAAATCCTTATGTGCATATTCTGCTAGGTTATGATGGAAAAGGATTTGAAGACCCATACATTGAGGTAGAGGGTAAAGCAGTTATTAACGATTCAAAAGATTTAAAAGAAAAGTTATGGAACGAATACATGAAGCATTGGTTTAAAGGACCTGAGGATCCAAACTATATCGTTTTAGATATTCAACCAACACAAATTCGCTTAATGAATGTAGAAGGGGAAGACCCTCAAACGATTCAATTATAAAAATGGAAGAACCTGTCATAATTTGGATGTCAGGTTCTTTTAATTTTACGAAATATGAGTCCACTATTGCCTTGTTTTTTAATGCTTTAACGTGGAAATAGATTTTTCTAATTGAGAATAGCTTCATACATTTATGACAAAAATATTACGAATTGAGAAAGTACCTATAACCATTGTAATGACAGTGAATAAGAGGGTTAAAAAAATCAGGTTATACACGTCATTTAATCTGTACAGTTTAAAATGATTATTAATAAAAATGTAGTTTTATCATTTACAAACGTAGGTTTCAGGGAGTACAATAAAAATTGTAAACGGAAGTTTTGGCTCTGGAAATGCAGGGAAATGCTTTTGTAAGAAATTAAAAAGGAGGGTCACACAATGACCATCATGTTTTCAAAAGCTCGCGAGCTATTCGAGAAAGACTATCAAAACAGCCAAGAACTAACAGCAAGTAACACAACAACTCAGAACACAAACGCTGCTAAAAAAGGAAAGATGGGAGCCAGAGCAAAAAAGAAAAAGAGAAAATAAGTAACCAATAAGGAAGGATTCTACATTCATGCTTACGAAATTTAAAGAAGTGCCTGCGTAGCAATGAACTCGATTCATAGAAAGTTACATCTTGCTCGTTATACCAGTATAAGATCAAGCAGGCACTTTCTTTTACATAATTTGATTAAACTATACCACCGTTCAAGAGAAGGGTGTTTTTTTGTACGATTTTTTAATGAGGTTCTGTGCCTACGACGTTGAATTCCAAAACAGTATGAAAAGAGGAGAACAAATAGATGTCCTCCCCCTCCATTAAGATATGATTTTAATCTTTATTGTTCTTCTTCCATAGTCTAATGCGTCTTGTCTATCCTTCATATAGATATCTATTCGATTTCCTTTAATTGCACTTCCAATATCTCCTGCCACAGCTGTGCCGTAACCTTCTATATAAACTTTAGTACCTAATGGGATAACATTTGGGTCAACAGCAATGACTTTTAAATTTGGGTTCTCTAATAAGTTAATACCAGTTCTAGTTATGCCGGTGCAACCTTCGCAATGAGCTGTATAGGCTGTTGCTTCTACTGTAATTTCCTTTGTGTATGCCTTTTTTTGTTCGATGGCTATTCCCTTTTTCGAAGCGGTATGTGTCTCAGCCGAAGATTGTAGGAACCTAGGAACTCCATTTTTCTTTTGTAAGGTGATTTGCTTATTTATATCATGGTCTTGGTAAAGTAGATTGTTATTTTGTTCCTTATTCTCAGTTGACTCTGCTTGTACGACTTGAAAGTTTGGGATAAGAATACCGATAAATCCAAAGGCAATGAGGAACAGGACCGTTGTCGTCTTGATGTTTTTCATCATCAATCATCCTCCTTTAGTATCTGAGACGAGTATAGCAGGTCTAGTACTAAAACCCCATTAAAGAACGATGACATTTATAAGTCAAAGACATGTCAAACATGTCAGGTTTGTAACAAAAAATAACTGAAATAAAGGACGTTTATCGTTATGGAGAGAATGGGAGGATGCTGAACAACTGGTTTTCTGTAGCCGTTAAGGAGATTGTTGTTACATTAAGTTTCAGCTAATAGTAAATAAGGATTAAACAGGCTATTAATTTATAGGTAATTTGGATCATTTATATATTTTGCGATAGAGTATAATTCAGAATATTTTCATCAATAAAAAAACTTCTGAAGTATGCATAATGAATGAAATGAACGATTGTGTAAATAAATGGGAAGTCTTAAAAATTGGTCTAAAATCACAAAAAACGTTGATATAAAGGCATTTTTGCTTTTCGAAAAATTATGGTAGATTTATTAGCAATTGTTCTTATGTGAAGCGAAGACATAAGCAAGAGTACCACTTTAATCAGGGTAATTTAACCTGATTCCTCTAATTATTAATCTTCGTTTTGTTTTCTACAGATCCGGATCGGAAAACAGCAATTCTTAATTTCCACACAGTTCACATAAGTAGCGCGCGTAAGTATACGCTTAATGCTAACAGATTTAGTCAAATCAAAATGATCAAGCAGGAGAGGAAACTAAACTTATGGAACTACAACAAGATCCAACATTATTATGGTTTATTGGATTATATGCCCTTCTTATGATAGGAATTGGGGTATTTATGTCTAAGAAAGTCTCAGGAACAGAGGATTTTGTTCTTGCAGGTAAGAGTCTGGGACCTTTTGTACTAATGGGAACACTTCTGGCTACATGGACGGGAAGTGGAAGTATCTCAGGTGGAGAAACGTCCATGGCGTTCAGCTATGGCATTATTCCATCATTTATGCTAATGGTTCCGACACTATTTGGTATCATTATGCTATACATCGTAGCTCCAAAAATTCGAGCGTTCGGTAAATATACGGTTTCCGGGATTTTGGAAGCTAAATATGGAAAGTCAGCACGTAATATAGCGAGTGTTATTATTATTCTAGCTTATGTAGGAATCGTTTCTTATCAGATGAAGGGGTTCGGTTTCATTTTAAATCTGACAACAGGAATGACGGTTGAAACAGGGACCATGATTGGTGCTGCTTTGATCATCTTCTTAGCTATGATTGGTGGCTTGCGTTCTGTTTCACAAACGGATGCGTTAAGTGGGTTCCTTATGGTAGGAGGATTACTCATTACGGTCCCAACGATCTTTATCATTGCTGGGGGCTGGAGTGAAATTGTTCAAAATGTACCTGAATCACATATGAGCAATACAGGTGGATTATCTGCAATCCAATTACTTGGTTATTTACTTCCGTCTCTTTTCTTATTGTTAGGTGATCAGAATATGTACCAGCGATTGGCTTCATCTAAGAGCGACAAGTCTTCTAAAAAAGCTCAAATCGGTTGGCTTATAGCAATGATTGTCATTTCACCTGCCATTTCTCTTATTGCATTTGCTTCTAGGTCACTATTCCCTGGAATTGATCCAGGTATGGCATTGATGGCAACAACTACAGTTATGCCTATAGCAATCGGAGGAATTTTACTTGCAGCAGCAGCTTCTTTCATTATTACGACAGGGAACTCTTATTTACTTTCGGCTGCGACTAATCTAACGTATGATATATATAGAAACTATATAAATCCTAAAGCCTCTGATGAGAAGCAACTGCGTATGACGAAAGGATTTATTGTTCTATTAGGAGTTCTGGCATTTGTCATTATTACGTACTTCCCAAGTGTACTATCTGTTCAAATGTATGCTTATACCGTATATGGCGCAGGTATAACACCGGCAGTTCTTGCTGTATTCTTCTGGAAGCGTGTTACAGCAGCGGGCGGTATTTCATCCATGGTCGCAGGGGTAACATCGACGCTTGTTTGGGAAGTTGTCTTGCAAAAGCCTTTTGAGCTAAATAGTGTAGTTATTGCTGTACCTGTAGCGATTCTATTTCTAATTGTCGTTACTTTGAGTACACAGAAGCATTCATCTGACTTTGCAAAATCAGCTTAGGGAGAGTGAAAAAATGAAGCAACGCTTACAACAATTAACAGAGTGGATGGAAGCTGAGTCGGTAGATGTCGCTTTCTTCAACTCTACAGAAAATGTGTTTTATCTTACGGATTTCCATACAGACCCACATGAGAGATTAATGGGACTCTTTGTATTCCAGGAAGCTGAACCTCTCTTTATTGTTCCAGGAATGGAAGTTGGTCAAGTGAAAGATGCGGGATGGCCTTATGAAGTACTTGGCTATGCTGATCATGAAGACCCGTGGGAAATGGTTAAAACAGCCCTTCTAAAACGTTCACTAAAATCAGTTGAACGGATTGCTTTTGAGCAAGAAGTTTTAACGTTTAGTAGAAGCCAAGCTCTATTCAATCTGTTCCCAGATGCTACATCGCAATCTGTTGAAAAGGCGATTAACAACATGCGTGTTGTAAAAGATGAGAACGAAATAAACGTCATGCGTCGTGCAGCTGAAATGGCTGACTACGGCGTTAAAGTTGGCGTTGAAGCCTTACACGAAGGCATAACTGAGATGGAAGTTCTCGCTAAAATCGAGTATGAATTAAAGAAAAAAGGCATTCGTGAAATGTCTTTCTCCACGATGGTTCTTTTCGGAGAGAAATCCGGACAGCCACACGGAAATCCTGGAAATCGTGCCCTTAAAAAAGGTGACTTTGTTCTATTTGATTTAGGAGTAGTGTTAGAAGGATACACATCGGATATAACAAGAACAGTCGTGTATGGCTCCGTATCCGAACAACAGAGAACGATCTACGAAACGGTTCTAGAAGCTCAACTTGCCTCTCTTAACATTAGTAAAGCGGGCACTAGAATCGGAGACTTGGATCAAACTGCTCGTGATATCATTGAAAAAGCAGGATTCGGACAGCTTTTCCCTCACCGCATCGGACATGGACTCGGCATAAATGTGCACGAATTCCCTTCTATGAGTCATCTAAATGAAGGTGAACTGAAGATTGGAATGACTTACACCCTTGAACCAGGGATCTATGACCCTACAGTAGGTGGAGTTCGAATAGAAGATGATGTACTTGTTACTGAAAATGGTTTTGAAACGTTGACGAAGTATCCTAAAGACCTTCAAGTTATCGATTAATTTAAATCCCGTCCTTAGCGACGGGATTTTTTTGCTTGTAAGATGTGTAAGAAAAGAATTACTTATTTTCCATAGTGGGCATATTCTTAATTTTTACTGGAAGAATTTCTTGAATGATTCGATTTCTTCTGGTGTGTGCTTTTTCTTTTTATCGAAATAGGGGTTGTCTTTGGTGACATCTTTTGGGTCTAAGTTGGTCTTCATAGAAAGGGATGGTTGCTCATTTGCATCTCCGATGAAACGGTCACTCAAATTATCGAAAGTCGGTTGAGTTGCATCTTTCTTGTGATCATTCATAGTAGCACCTCCTAAATAATAGGATGGATCTCATAAAAAGAAATATGTATCATAAAAAAGCTCCCTTATTAGGGAGCTTTTTATTATGAGGATAGAATCTCTACTTTAATATCTTGACGACGTCCGTAGTCCATAGCATCATTGTGGTCTTTCATATACAAGTCAATACGGTTGCCTTGGATCGCACTGCCGATGTCACCTGCGATTGCCCGACCATAGCCTTCAACGTAAACTTCTGATCCCAATGGAATAACATCTGGGTCTACAGCGATCACTTTCTTATTAGGGTTTTCGAGTAAATTGATGCCTGTCTTTGTAATGCCGATGCAGCCATCACAGTGAGCGGTATAAGCTGTAGCCTCAACGTGAACAGTCCTTTCCACGTTTGAAGGAGATTTCTCTTGCTCTGTTTTATGATAACGAGCAAATTCGGTTTTCTTCTTGTCTACTTCTAATTTCTTTATAGGAAGAGAAGTGCCATTAACCGCACGTTCCTCTTGTGAGTTTGTTTGTTTCTCATCCCCATTTGCATTTTCATCAGCGTGTACAGAAGGTAAGCCGAATGCAAAGATTCCTAAAGCGATAAGGGGCGCTACCACTGACTTGATCATGGTATTCATATAAGTTCCTCCTTACATTTCATCGGAAGGCATGAAAAAAAGCCATGTTCACCTATGTGGGGTAAATGGCTTTTTGTACATGCAAATGCGTAAATCTATTCGTTTCACTTATTACTTCTAGATGTTGAATTTGGAAGGCGTTTTTCCTTCCACATGACAAGGTAACACGGTAGCAGGTATATGTAAACCAGTGGATGAAGCTCATGTGAAGCAGGACCGTGAAGAGTAGATGCCTCCACGCATGAAACTTTCATACCTAGAACATCCTAAGTGTGGAAGTCTAACATCAAAGGAGATGCGACCATGAAAAAAGGAATAATGGATTGGCCTACTTTTTTAGGGGCTTTTATACTACTGTTATTAGTTACGATTCCGCTAGTTCTATTTCCGGAAAAGGGAGCCGAATATGTTAATCAGGCGAATACATTTGTAACGACTAATTTTGGTGTATTGTATTTACTTGTCGGATTGGGTATTTTCTTCTTCCTTATCTATGTTGCTTTTAGTGACAATGGGCGTGTTAAGTTAGGAGATGCGGGGGAAAAGCCTGAATTTAATAATTTTTCTTGGGCGGGTATGTTGTTCTGCGCCGGGATTGGATCAAGTATTCTGTACTGGGGTACGATTGAATGGGCGTATTACTATCAAGGCCCTCCATTTGGTGTCGAACCAGGGACCCAAGAAGCAATTGCCTGGGCAAGTACGTATGGGATCTTTCATTGGGGGCCGATTGCTTGGGCTATTTATACACTTCCTGCATTACCAATGGCTTACTTTTACTATGTTCGAAAGAAACCTGTGCTAAAAGTTAGTGAAGCTACAAGACCACTTATAGGGAATCTTGCTAGCGGTCCTGTGGGCACAGCAATCGATATCTTATTTATGTTTGGATTATTAGGTGGAGCAGGAACTACGTTGGCATTAGGTACTCCAATGATAGCGGAAGGAATTAATGAATTAACAGGTATTCCTGTTAATATGGTTATGAAGACCGCTATCCTGGCGATTGTTACGCTTATTTTTGCGATTAGTGCCTATAGTGGCTTGAAAAAAGGGATTAAGGTTTTAAGTGATCTTAATTTATGGTTATCGATCTTTCTATTAGCATTTGTGTTTATGTTCGGTCCTACAAGGTTTATAGCAGAAACAACTACGAATAGCATTGGCTTATTGCTTGATAACTTCTTTCATATGAGTACTTGGACTGAGCCGTATAATGCGCTTGGGCCATATGAACAAACAAGCTTCCCTGAATCCTGGACTGTATTTTACTGGGCATGGTGGCTTGTGTATGCGCCTTTCGTTGGTCTATTTGTAGCTAAGATCTCAAGAGGTCGTTCTATACGGCAAATGATTCTTGGCACCATCATTTATGGAACGCTTGGGAGTATACTGTTCTTTGGAATTATAGGAAACTACGGCCTTCATATGCAACTTACAGGAGAGTTTGATGTTATTAATGTATTGAATGAAGAAGGTGCGCCAAAAGCGATTATTGAGATCATTGGTCAGCTTCCGATGGCATGGTTTATGATCTTTATCTTCACCATCTTGGCGATTATATTCTTAGCGACGACGTTTGATTCAAGTTCTTACATTTTAGCATCTGTTGTTCAAAAAGAAGTAGAAGATGAGCCTTTACGATGGAATCGTCTCTTCTGGGCATTTGCTCTATGTCTCATGCCACTTGTGTTAATGTTCCTTGGCGGACTAGGAACATTACAAACAGCTGCCATAGTTGGTGGGTTCCCGTTATTATTTATCATGATTATGCTAGCATGGTCCTTTATGCGAGCGTCATCTGAAGACATTCGAGCTTCTGAACATTATGAACCGAAGACCTTTACATTGAATTATAAGAAGATTGTGCAGCGCTTGAGGAGGAAGAAGAAAAAAGAGCAACAACAAAAAGGTCCAATCGATGCTCATTTTGAGGATGAGGAAAAGGATAAGGACCATACAGATGAGAAAAAGGATTAGTGTTAAAGTAAGCCTGAAGCACCTGGTGCTTCAGGCTTTTGTGATTTGAATTCCCCTTGGAAAGTAAACCAATGTTTAAAAAATAAGTCACAAGGTTACGAATTTACATAATACTTAAAAAATGTGCTTGCTAGAAGACTATTTTATTTATTATAGTTAGATTAATTTATGGTACGAGAAGGGGAGAAGTAATAATGAGCAGAGTTTCTAATCCTATTGTTGCCACGTTTTCGATTGTCGGGTACGATCCTGAAACAAATGAGCTAGGAGTCGCCGTTCAGTCTAAGTTCTTAGGTTCTGGCTCTGTCGTTCCCTGGGCGAAAGCTGGTGTTGGCGCTGTTGCTACTCAATCCTTGGCCAATCCTTCCTATGGACCTGATGGGCTTCGCTTGCTAGAAGAAGGTTACGCTCCAGATGAAGTAGTCAAAAAACTAACGGAAGCTGACCCTGAAAGAGGATTACGTCAGGTTGGGATTGTGAATGGAAAGGGAACGTCAGCTACCTATACAGGTGACGCCTGTTATGAATGGGCAGGGGGAGTATCAGGGCCTAATTTCGCTGCTCAAGGAAACATATTGGTCAATGAAGAAACCATAACGGAGATGGCTTCGATGTTTGAATCGAGTAAAGGATCTTTAGCTGATCGGTTGTTACAGGCTCTACAAGCTGGGCAGATGGCGGGTGGAGACAAACGAGGAAAACAATCTGCAGCTCTTCTTGTCGTCAAAGAGAATGGAGGCTATGGAGGGTTTAATGATCGTTTCATTGACCTGCGAGTAGATGAACATGACGAACCTATTCATGAGTTAGTAAGGATTTATCACCTTCAGCAACTTTACTTTGGGGCTACAAAAGAAGAAAATGTTGCCTCAATTCAGGGAGAAGTAAAGCAAGAACTTTTGCTTCAATTGAAAAGGCTTGGATACTTACCTACAGTGAATGTTGTAGAATCTATAATGTATAAAGCCTTCACTTCATTTCTTCACAGAGAGAATTTTGAGGAGCGTGCACTTGAACATGGTAAACTTGACTTAGAGGTTCTGGAGTTTATGAAACATAAGCAAGTCTAAAGTTATAAAAACTCTGCTCTTTCTGAAAAGGGAGCAGAGTTTTTTATGGAGTAAATCTCGATCGCGAGATATGCAAATTAACTAAAGTGAGTGATAGGGGATTTTGACAGGACGGCTCAACACCATTCCCCCTTAAGTGATAATAAATAAGTCATAGAAAGTGTACATAAAAATCTTTGAATTTTTTTCTATAGATCTGTCACAAAAATAGCAAATCTGGTGTCTCTATTATGAAAGCTGTTCGAAAGGAGGGACCGCTTTGGAGGTGAGAGCGAATTTGTTCGATTCGAATTACTCCAGTGAAACAGAGCCAACAAGAGCTCAGTTTCACCAAGTATTTAAACAATACTATCCAAATGTCGTACGAAAGATTATGAGCATCGTACATGATCAACAAACAGCAGAAGAAATTGCTCAAGAAGTATTACTGAAACTTTATCATTCTGACTGGCAAGACATGGAGTCTATTCCTGCTTGGCTTATGAAAGTTGCTGTTCGTTTATCTTACAACTACATACGAACCGAAAAACGACAGATGAAAAAAGCAGAGAAACAAGCCGAATATAGTAATGATTTAATGGCTTCAGTAGAAGAAACCTATATGAAAAAAGAAGGCCGTCAAGAAGTAAAAGATGCGTTAGCTCAATTAAATGAACGGGATCAACTGTTACTAATGATGAAATTCTCAGGCTTTAAGTACGAGGAGATTGCTCAAACAGCAAACGTTGAGCGTACCTCCGTTGGTACATTGATTGCCAGGGCTAAGAAGCGATTTAAACATGTGTATTCTCAAATGAAAGGGGATGACCGGGATGGCATGTATTGAGAACGGAATGTTACAAGCATATTTAGATGACGAATTAACCCGTGATGAGAAGAAGGTTGTCATGCAACATTTAGAAACCTGTGCTTCTTGTCGTGAAGAATTAGAAGAATTACAAGCGCTGGAGTCTGAAATTGAACTCTCGCTTCAAGAACAAGATCTCCACATCGATGTAGATGCTGCCTGGCGTTCATTTGAAAGCAAGGTGCAGAATAAGGAAATGAAGGATGACTCGATTGTAATCCACGGTAGTGAACAACCACAAAAACAAAAAGGAGTGTTTAAATTGACAACGAAAACCAAACGTTTTATTGCTTCTGGAGTAGCAGCGGCTACAATTTTTGGATCTCTCGCTTTCCCACAAGTTCAAGTTGCTGCCGATCAATTTCTTTCCATGTTCCGCGTCAATCAGGTTGAAATGGTTAAACTGACGCAAGAGGATATGAACGAAGTTGACCAATGGCTAAGCCGTGAAGAAGAAGGGACATTTGAATTGAAAGGGCTTGGTGAAATAGGAATTTCAGATAGAACAACTGAGTTTAACAGTTATAGTGAAGAATCTAGATTTAACCGAGTGCAAGAAGCGGAGGAAGTTGGATATGATGTTCCGGAAATCGATTCATTTACATTTGAAAGCCTAAACATTGATCCAGGGTATAAGATGAGCTTTAATCTAGATGTAAAAAAAGCCAATAATTTATTAACGCAGTTCGGTGTGAAACGACAATTTGATCAAGCATTAGATGGAAAAACGTTCTCATTACAAGTTGGAGAATCACGGAATTTCGATTTTAGAAGAGAAGAGGACCAGGTGAGTTATTCTAAGGTTGACGCTCCGACCTTTGCGGTTCCTAAAGGTACTTCAGTTGAAGAGCTCAAGGATACATTACTAGAACTTCCCTTTGTTCCTTATAATGTAAAACGTCAAATTCAGCAGATTCAAAGCATAGAAGAAACATTACCACTTCCTTATATTGAACATGAGGATGAAGAGTTAGAAGAGTTGAATATCGCAGGAAACAAAGGATATTTAATGAGTAGCGATAGCGGGGCTACAATTATGTGGCAAGAAGGGGAGTACATCCATATAGTAGATTCCTATACGGTTCATGGCCATAATGGGATTGAAAAATCTCGTCTAACGAACCAAGAACTAAAATCAATTGCCAACGATTTAGCACAATAATTATGAAGGGCTGCTTAAATGCAGCCCATTTTGTGCGTGTGTGTTGAAAGGAGATAGGGTTATGAATGTGATGGAAGCTAAAGGGTTAACGAAAACCTACAATGGCCAGGCTGGTATACGTAATGTGTCTTTGGAAATAGAAGAGGGCATGGTTTATGGATTTCTTGGTCCTAATGGTGCTGGGAAGAGTACGTTTGTGAGAACCATGTTAGGACTCTTAACCCCTACAAGCGGAGAAGGAAAGATTTTAGGGGAACCCATTGGTACGCCGGAATCAAGAGAAAAAGTAGGTTATTTGCCAGAACTATTTCGATACCCAGATTGGCTCACAGGTCGAAAATTACTTGAAAGTCATGCAGAATTGTGTAAAGTGCCAGTACGTGAAAGAAAGAAGCGGATCGAAGAAGTGGTTGACCTCGTTGGGATGAAAGGCCGCGATAAAGAAAAGATTAAAGGGTATTCAAAAGGGATGTCACAACGCATTGGACTTGCTTGTGCGCTAATTAATGATCCAAAATTGATCTTCTTAGACGAACCAACATCAGCTCTTGATCCAATAGGAAGGAAGGATGTCCGTGATTTAATGCTTCATTTAAGAGATCAAGGGAAAACCATTTTCTTGAATAGTCATTTACTCAATGAGGTAGAGTCAGTTTGTGATCATGTATCTATTGTACATAAGAGTGAACTAATCGTTCAGGGGAAATGGCGTGAACTCATGATGGTGGAAGCACAGGTTGAAATTATGTCATCGGTTGAAGCTGAGTCAAGAAATCTTGATTTTCCTGACTTTGTTCGTAATGTAGAAAGAAAGGAAGCTGTAAATGGCCGATCTAAAGCATTATATCAATTGAAGAGGGAAGAGGATATTCCGAAACTTGTCGATTTCTTGGCGAATCATAAGCTTCCAATCTATGAAGTAACACCCGTTATCCCTCATTTAGAAGATGTGTTTATGCATTGGGTGAATGAAAAGGAGCGTCGTTATGTGGACCATCGCTAAGTTAACGTTTAAAGAAATTGTATCCAAACGCATTTTCCTTATTACAATGATGATGACAGCCGTGTTTCTTATTTTATATGGAATAGCTATACATTTTGCAGTTAAGGATTGGAAAAGTTTTGGAGCCTCTACCGTAGACCAAATGATGCAGCAACAGCTATTTTCCTCTCAATTATTAAGCATAGGGCTTTATTTCTCATCGTTCATTGTTGCTTTGCTCTCCATTTTATCAAGTGTAAGTGCAATCGCTAGTGAAATAGATAGTCACCAAATCGATACGTGGCTAATGCGACCTATAACGCGTACACAGTTTTTGTTTGGTAAAGTAATTGGTCTTGGAGGGTTGTTAATTGCTTACGCGGTTTTTTTATTTGCGGGCATCATTATTCTGCATCAAGGCATAGGCGGCGAAGTTGTATCCCTGGATTTTACCATTAGCCAAATTGTAAGTGCTGTAGCAACGTATATGTTACAACCCCTTGTTTTAGTAACGTTAGGTGTCATGTTAAGTAGCCGAATGACAACGCTAAATGCGGGGATTGTGTTAATTATCCTGTACGGTTCTGCTTTTATAGGAGGGTTTGTAGAGCAAATTGGAACTATAATGGAGAAGGGAGCGCTTGTGAATATAGGCATTATTTCAAGCCTCATTTTTCCTGTAGACGCTATGTACCGTAAAATGACTGTATTCCTATTTGATACAGCGGACAACCCTGTCAGTCTTGCTCAGCAGGGGATGTTTGCAAGTGCATCTACTCCTAATAATGTGATGATTCTTTATACCATTATGTATGGATGTATTGCGCTCGCAGTAGCGATTATATTATTCCGAAAGCGTGATGTGTAGGAGGGAGTCACATGGGAAAGTGGATGTCTATTCCATTATTTACGATTTTCTTTTTATTTCTATTATTTGTCTTTACAAAAAAGGAGACAATGGCGGGACAATTGTACGTTTTTGATTCATTTTTATAGTTCACAAGTATTAAAAAATGACGGGATACATACATCCCGTCATTTTTAGTAATTTTATGCTGTTTTCTTAAAACGTGGAAATCCAATTGCAATTGCAATGATACCGGATATAGCTATTAATATAGGATAGAAAGAGTACGGCAGTAATTCTATTGGTGATAGGCTTCCAATTTGGGCTGCAGTTAATAACTGTGCTCCATATGGAATTAAACCTTGAACCGTACAAGAGAAGATATCGAGTAAACTTGCTGACTTTCTGGAATCAATCTCATATTCATCAGCAATGTTCTTTGCTAATTGTCCTGTCGTAATAATCGCAATTGTATTATTTGCTGTAGCTAGGTTTGTAGTTGCTACAAGGCCAGCGATACTGCCTTCAGCACCTTTTTTAGAACGAATTCCTTTTGTAAGTGTATAAAGAAGGAATTGAATCCCACCATTGTGTTGAATCATGGCTACAATCCCGCCAATAATAATAGTAAGGAAAATTAATTCCGACATCGAGTTAATCCCTGATGTAATGTTTGTCATAAAAGCATCAAGAGAGTATTCCCCACTGACTCCTCCAATGATTCCAGAGAGCAGAATTCCGCCAATGAGCACGGCCATAACATTCAAACCTGCTAACGCCCCCACTAAAACGCCAATATAAGGAATAACCTTTAACCAATTGAAACTGTCTGCCTCAACAGAAGAGGTTCCACCTGAAGTGATCACAATTAAGACTATAATAGTTGCAATGGCTGCAGGAAGAACGATAAAGAAGTTCGCTTTAAACTTGTCTTTCATTTCCGTTTTCTGTGTTCGAACCGCTGCAATTGTCGTATCAGAAATAATCGATAGGTTGTCGCCAAACATAGCGCCACCAACTACTGCTGCAAGTGATAATGCCGCAGTGAAATCCGTTTCAGCACTAATTCCGACAGCAATGGGTGCTAGAGCACTAATAGTACCAACTGATGTCCCCATAGAAAGTGATATAAAGCCAGCAATAATGAAAATTCCAACTATAATTAAGTTTTCAGGAAGATAGGTTAATGCCAAGTTTACTGTAGACTCTACTGCTCCAATACTGCTTGCCACCGATGAGAAAGCACCAGCCAATATGAAAATAAAAACCATAATCATAATGTCAGGGTGGCCTGCACCTTTTGCGAATTGCTCGACTTTCTCAAAGGTTGGCTTTGTTCGATTTTGCAGGATTGCTACAATGGCTGCAATTAGGGCTGGAATTAAGATTGAAATATAATAGAAATCACCTGTTACTATTCCGGATCCTACAAAGATAACTAAGAAAATGAATAAGGGTAACAGGGCAAGTGGATTCCCTTTGTTTATATTCATGTTGTTGCACCTCTTTCTTGCTTGTTTATAATATTGTGTGAAAAATGACATGTGATAATCAAAAAAAGCCCCCTTCTTGATCAGAAGAGGGCTTTTTATTTAGAGCTCCTCTTCTCATCTATCAAGTGTAACCTTGCTGGATTTGGCACAGCACTCATTAATAATGAGCCCGCTGCCGAGACATCGTAGGGCCAGTCCCTCCGCCTCTCGTGATAAGAAGGAGTATTCATTTTTGTTTTACATGCAATGTCTAAGTTTACTTATTACATGTTTTATTGTCAATGAAAGAAGAAGAAATGATGCATTAATAGAATTTACAAAAAAGTAAGATAAAAGGCATGCCTTTGTGGGTTGGAAGATCCTAGATTAAACTAATTGGGGACAACTCCCTAAATAATACTGCGCTTAGAACGTGTACTAAAGTTTCATTTTTCTTTATTACCTACATTTTCCTATTACAATGAAAATGGAGTTTTGAGTGGATTTTGTAGAATGTTTATAAAGAAATATGTCTTTTTTGAAAACAAATTGTAATATAAACGTAACTTTATGACAAAGAAACTTTTGGTAGAATAGTCGTAGAAGAAAAAACAGACGATACTAGAAGAAAATGGAGTGGGGAATATGTTGAAGAAAATTGTAGCATGCGGAATGGCGGTAATGTTTACGTTTAGTGGCGCATCTGTAGCTGGGGCGGCTAGTCAAGATGATTTATTAAATGTAGCTAAGAATCACATAGGTGTGCCTTATGTATTTGGTGGCCAGAGCCCTAGTGGATTCGATTGCTCAGGATATACACAATATGTTTTTAACAAAGTGGGTATTTCAATCCCTCGTACAACTGGAAGTCAAGCAACAGTAGGACAAGCAGTTAGTAAAAGCAATATGAAGCCAGGAGACCTAGTATTCTTTGAGAACACATATAAAGCAGGCATCTCGCATGTCGGGATTTATGTGGGTGGTAATAAGTTTATTAGTGCTACATCTAGCAGGGGAATTGACATTGTTTCACTTAGCAACCCATACTGGGGACCTAAGTTTGCTACAGCGCGCCGTGTAGCAGGGTTAAATGCAAACAGTTTGTTTGCTGATGTAAATGAAAACCATGTGGCTTATGAAGCAATTAAGGCTTTAGTGAGCAGTGAAATTATTAAAGGGTACCATGATGGTACATTCAAACCTAATAAGGATGTTACTAGAGGGCAAGCAGCTGCTTTGTTTAATAGAATCATTGATCATGAAGCATCTGATAATACGACATTCCCTGACGTAGACCCTAATCATCAATTTGCTAATGATATAGCAGCGATGGAAGAGCTAGACATCATTAACGGCTTCTTAAATGGAGAATTTAAACCAAACGAAACAATCACATTCAGTGAAATGACTACAATGGTACTGAACTCGTTTGAAGCATCAGGTATTGCTAAGGACCAAAGTATAAAGAGCTATTCCGCAGAAAATGTCTCCCGCGCCGATTTTTCTTCAACCTTATATGAGACGCTTTACCAACACCAATAGAAAGTCTATTTTACTGTACGGTTATAACTCCCCTTTGGTTTCAAAAACCAAAGGGGAGTTTTTATATTCTATTGTTCTTATACCCAGCTTGCTAGTTCTATAAACTAGTATAGATGAATCGATACGCAATTTAACTTTTGGCTTTGTTCATGTTTATTGTTGATTTTATACTCCTTCCACATAAGCCCCCTTATACGGAAGGATTGAAACTGAGACATTTTAGTATGGAAAGGGCCGTTACGATTATGAGTGCTTGGACTTGCTCGGGGACAACTCGTTTTCTGCGGGGAGCTGGGAAGCCTCCTCGTTCGCTGTCGCTCTCTGCGGGGTCTTCCCTAGGCTCCTTCCCCCGCGGGAGTCTCGCAGTCCCCGAGCAAGCCCCGACTTTTAAAGAGGTGAACGGCCCCCGTAGGTAGCATCAGGGGGGCTGAAGTCACCCCATATAGCATGTTTTGTTAACCCTTATATGGTAAAGGTGGGACTGGAAACTGCGAGACTCCCGTGGGCAGAAGAGCTTAGGTGAGCCACAGGAAAGCGATTGGTTTCCAGGCCCACCTTATGCACAATTGAAGTTAACGAAAACATTCTCTCAGCTTTGAGTGTTCATGATTACTGCTCTATTGTTAAACATACTTGTGATAAAAAGGTTACGATCAATTTATAGTTCGAATGAACCTAGCGGAGTAAGGTTTCGGGCCATAAGAACTAGTACTCTAGTACCTAAAATTATCAGAATATTGATATATTTCTAATTATTGATTATGATGAATATAACTTACATCCTATATTCGTAATATGTTTGGGAAAAATTGCAGATATAATCCAGTCTTTATGGCTATATTTATAGATTTGCTTTCCCAAATGAGTAAACGGTTGTGAGAGGGGTAGTTGGAACATTTGAAGCATATACTCTAGCAAAGGATGTTGCTTCACTAGAGAGTGAGTTGATATTAAATCTTAAAAGGGTCTGAAGTAGGAAAAACAATTAAATTACATCGGTTAAACCAAAATCGTACTCTTGAAGAAACGGCTCAGGGAATTTGTTCAATTTCTTATTTAAGTAAGATCGAAAATGGGCTTACTAAATCAAGTGAGGAAATTGTTCAGCTGCTCTTACATCGCCTGGATATTCCAGTTGAAGTGCTTGAAGAAGGTGTAGATGAAGAGTTACTCGAACAAGAACTACACGAGTGGTACACCGTAATTATGCATAGAGAAACGGACCAAGCAACAGAATTATATGTAAAGTTAAAGCAAAAAATGAGCACACTCTCAACTCCGAGTATACTAGCTTTGTTTAAGTTGTATGAGGTTCGCTATCATTTGTTGATGCGTCACTTTTCAGAAGTACCCGTTTTATTAGATAAGTTAGAAAGGATGCAGGACCTATTTGAAGAGAAGCATCAGTACTATTATATGAAATTCTCTGGACTGTATCATAATATGCAAGAAAGATTCAGAGAAGCTCAGCAGTATTATAAGAAATCATTAGCACTTGCTCATCAAATTACACTTAGTGATCATGAGCGGGCTGATTTGTATTTTATATCAGCTATTAATGAATCTTCCCTTCAAAATGTGACGTTATCGCTTCATTACGCTAGGTTAGCCTTAAACCTGTATACAGTCCAATTCGACTTTAAACGAAGTGGTGATTGCCAGGTTTTACTTGGAATATGCTATAAGCGAATTCACCAATTTGAACAAGCAGAACAGTGCTTTCAACTAGCTGTAAAGGCAGCAGGAAACTTGCAAAGCTCTTATTTAAAAGGGATTGCTTACCATAATTTAGGTTCGCTTCATGCAGCTCTCAACCATCATGAAAAAGCAATTGATTACTTTGAGAAAAGTCTAGTGTATAAAGATAACTATAATGTAAAAGGAAAGTTGACTAGTATTGCTTCCATTGTGGAGTCACTTTTTGAGCTAAGTGAACGGGGCAGGGCGTTGGAATGGATCGATCGAGGATTGATTATGATCGAACAACAAAACGACTTCAAAATCCTACGCTATTATTTTCAGGTATATAAATACCGGGTTCTTGAGGATCTCATTAGTCTAGAGCATTATTTAAAAGAGACAGTTATTCCTTATTTTATCGATAATGAAAACCAGTTTTATATCGGACTATACTGTGAACTGTTGGCTGAATGCTTACAAAAAAACAAAAGGTATAAGGATGCTTGTTACTATTTAACTCTAGCTAATGAATCATATAAAAAATTATCAATTACGTAGAGGGAGAGTGGGAAGTATGAAAAAATGGATGATTTCAGTTTTGGCAGTAGGGGCAATTGCATTCTCAGCACTAGGAGGGTTCTCGGCAACTCAATTAGCACTTGATGAAGAACCAGAACCGACAACAATTGAATTGACAGATATTTAATCTTAAAATCCCCTAGCTCTTAAGAGCTAGGGGATTTTAGTCTGTAATAGAGAAGGTGTTTAGGTCACTGCAATCCTTCTTAGGAAGAGTGAACGGGGGAACTTGATTTGATTGAATTCCTTCTTCTATTATTTATAACTTTGTAAAGATACATAACAATAAACACAAACAGACCCATTACAAAATATAAAGGTTTATATCCAAGTAGGGAGACTACGACACCTAAAACATAAGAGCCAGTTGCAATTCCTGTATCAAAGAGTGTAAAGAAAGTTGCTGTTGCGTGTCCGCTTCGATGGTGATCAGCAGACTGAATAGCTAGTGTTTGGAAACAAGGGACAAGGCTTCCGTAGCCTAGACCGATTAGTGTAGCTGACAGCAAGAGCATAAAGGAAGAAGTCGTCATACTTAGTGTAAATAAACCTAAAGCAAAGAGAATTAGGGATGGGTAAATAACAATGCTTGGGCCTCTAGAGTCAAAGATACGCCCAACGAACGGTCTCGAAATAAGCATTGCAACAGCAAATACAGCAAAGAAGAAACTTGCTGCTTCTAGTAATCCCAGAGATTTCGTATAAATAGAAATATAAGATATAACACTAGAGTAGGTGAAAGCTAGTAAACTTCCTACTAATGCGATGGGTAAAGCATTTATTTCAAATAAATCATGCAGCGTTACTTTTTTCTTCTTAGAAGGTTCATTCATAACAGGAGCAGCTACAAAGCTAGTGAAAAAGAGAGCTCCTGCTAAAAGGGATCCAAGTACAATAAAGAGTGTTGAGAAAGAGATCCAGTTTAAAAGCGATAAAGCCAAAAAAGGACCTGCGACAACAGCAAGATTCATTGACATAGCAAAATATCCAAGTCCTTCACCACGCCTGCTATCTGGTATAATGTCTGCAGCAATTGCACCAGCTGCTGTAGTGGCTATCGCGAACCAGATACCGTGGAAGAATCGTAAAGCTAATAATAAGTAAAAACTAGTTGCTGCTACATAAACGAAGGTAGTCAACATAAATAGTAAAAGACTTATGAGAAGCATTTTTTTCTTTCCGAAGTCTTCTAGTAGTTTTCCAGAAAAAGGCCTCACAAGTATCGCTGATAGTAAAAACAATGTAACAATTAAACCTGCTTGTGCTTCTGTTCCTTGTAAATCATCTGTTACAAAGATTGGTAATGTGGTTAACAAGGCATAAAAGGTTAGGAATAAGAAGAAATTGCTTAAGGAAATAAAAAGGAAGCTTTTCGTCCATATCGGTGATTTTGTTTGTGTCATAATAAGTCCTCCTGTGGTGTTTTGTTACATGATGGAATCTCGATTATAAACACCAAGGAACATCATAGGCTTATCAAGGATCTTTGTAAAGGCATATGCTTCCTAAAGAGTTCCGTATAAGAAAGACTCGAAATTGAGAGAATGCTTCCGTTTGCTCAGATTGCGGGTAAGGCGGTTCGGGAAATCGCTCGCTTTCCGCGGCGAGCTGGGAAGCCTCCTCGTTCGCTACGCTCTCTGTGGGGTCTCCCCAAGGCTCCTAGTGCCGCAGGAGTCTCGCAATTCCCCGAACCACCTTTGCCATATATAGTAGAACGGAAGCATGCTACATAAGAGGGGGATATTGGATCACCGCCATACTCGAGCTGAGGGGACGTTATACTTAATCTGGTAAGGGGTGTCTGGGGAACGAGGAGACTCCTGCGGGAGAAAGAGGTCGACGAGATCCCGCAGGGTGGTTTTCCCGAGGAAGCTCGACAGCTCGCCCGCGGAAAGCGAGTCGTTCCCCAGACACCCCAAGCTCTCAACAAAATAACGACCCTATTTACACTAACATGTCTATGCTTCATATCTTCAACAATCTGCCCTATACTTGAAAATATAACAATATTAAACCTTAAAGCCAAAAAAATTCCCCGGAAGGATCCGGGGAACGAAGGGGAAAGTTCATTTATTGTGCTACTGCAAAAGTAGTAGTAGCTGCGTTCATTGCTTCTTGTACGTTAATGAACCCATTACCGTAGTAGAAAGCATCGCCTAGAAGCGTTGTCGCGCTATTTAATAAGCTACGCACATCTTGAGACGAGACTAACCAGCTAAAATGAGTGCTGTAGTACTTAATTATATTGTAATACAAGGGTCTGTAAACTTCTTTGGGACATTGATGTGGGGTAGATGGAGCAAAAGGAAGGAAATAAAAGTGTATTCTCGAAAATTAGGTAAAAAGAAACAGCGATATGAGCTAATAAAGGAGATTTTTCGCAAGTAGAAGAGATAGAGAAGGATAGAATGGATGTTTGGATGAGGGTTTTGAGAAAACTTTATAAGTAAAGTATGAAACCCCACTTGTTAGTATACCACATAAATATGAAATAAATATGAAAATATTGGATGAAAATAGAAGAATCTTTATATTGATGACTTGAGTCCACTAATTTCTTCACCTATAATAGGAGTAACGAAAAAAGCATAAGAAAGAAGACCACAAGGGGAGCCTGAAGGCTGAGATTGAACGCTTTGTTCTGACCCTTTGAACCTGTTAGTTAGTACTAGCGTAGGGATGTGGCTTTAGTGATGGCGCAATGCAAATGGACTTTTATCTTAAAGCTCTCCCTTGCATTGCTTTTTTTGTATGTACATATTTATCTTTAAGGAGGAGAGTAAAGATGAAACGTAATTCAATCCTGTTTTTGGTGGAGATTGCCATGTTTGCTGCATTAGGTGCTGTTCTAAGTTTACCATTTTTAACGATTCCATTATGGGTGCAAGGTGGATCTATCGCTTTTGCTATGGTGCCGATTTTCTTTATGGCTTACCGTTGGGGGTTAAAAGGAGGTTTAACTACAGGTCTGTTAGTGGGTATATTTAACTCATTAATTAACCCGTTCATCGTTCATCCTGTGCAGTATGTAATGGACTATCCACTTGCATATACAGTGGTCGGAGTAGCCGGGATCTTCGCAAAACCAGCTCTAAAAGCTGTCCGTGAAGGGCATGCAAAATCATTTACGTTTTATATTATTTTAGGGACGCTAGTTGGTAGTAGCCTTCGGTTCATGAGTCACTTTATAGGCGGGATTGTATTTTTCTCTTCATTTGCACCTGAGGGCACACCTGTTTGGATATATTCGTTAACGTATAACATCGGGTATATGCTCCCATCTTTCATTATTAGCGCTGTAATATTGAATATTATCTTATACAAACAGCCAAAGTTACTCCATTTTGGAGGATCCGAATCTATTAAATCCGCCTAACTCTATAACAATATTTATTAGTTGCGTGTCGCAGGGAAATTTACTCTGCGGCACGTTTTTGTTTGAATATAGAGTTTGAGAGCAGCTTGATTGAGGAAGTACTAGCCTTAAAAGGCCTTTATTTACGAGTTAAATATATAGAAGGTCTAAGAGAGATTCATCCCTTTGGAAATAGGTGGAATTATATATAAAAAAGCTTTTTAAATAATTAATAGAATAAGGTTGATAATTCCATAAATAGGGTAAAGGTGTATGTGGAATATATCTTAAAGGGGGAAATAACAAATGAGTCAAAATCAAACATTAACGGCGCAAACATTTCTCTCTAAACTTCTTACTCAGTATGCAACACTACATGAAAAAGCAATAGGTGATCGTGCCGAAGAATATATTAAACAACTAGGGATTCGAGCAGGAGAATGGATGGAGGGACAATATGTAGATGCTAAATCTACACGGTCTGTTGATCAATATGTCAATGTAATCCTTGCCATTAAGAATGATATTGGAGGTCACTTTGAGATAGAAGAAGTGACACCTGAACGAATTGTTGTTAAAGGAAATCAATGTCCATTTGGAGATATGGTGAAAGATGCGCCTCATTTGTGTCAGATGACTTCTAGTGTAATAGGGGGGATTGCTTCTAGGCACTTTGGGTACTCAAAAGTCAAACTTGATAAACGAATTGCTGTTGGTGACGACCATTGTCGCGTTGTGGTTCATTTGAATGAGAACGAAGAGCAGGGTGGGGAAGAATACTCGAATTTGCCCGTCACTCCTGAGAATGGAGATCCGTTCCAGTGGGAAGAAGATACCATTAAGATGTTGGGTGAAGAGTTACGTAAGAGCGACGAGATGATCGCTAGCCTCGTTTCAGAAATAGAAGACCTTCGTTCCCAGATTCATATGCAAGATAATAAGAACAGAAGAGACTTCCGCTAAGGAAGTCTCTTTTTTTTTAATCTTTAAGCATATTTGTAATGGATTCGTAACATAAGTCTTTATACATCTTATGCAGACTATGGTCCCCGCTCATCACCCATTGAATAATGCAGCCATCAATTAGGCTTCGAATCGCTTTAGGTCCTTTTTCAGTGTCTACATTTAAAAACTTTCCTTCACTTTTCCCTTTAGAAATAATAGATTGTCCAATAGAAAAACAATTGTTGTAAAAACGTTGATTGATTTCTTGAAAACGGGGGATTTTAGGAACGTAAGAAAGGAAGTCCAGATATACTTTGTAAAATCGATCATTCTCCCTCGGCCCAACGAATACAGCGTTCACATAGGCGGCTAACATTTCATCTGCAGTATGAGCGTGTTGCACTGCATTTGCTTCTTTTTGATAAATCTTGTTGGTTAGCCATTCTAATAGATGAGCGAAGACATCTTCTTTATTTTTGAAGTAATAATTGGTCACGCCTTTACTGACGCTTGCATAATTCGAGATGTCTTGAAGTGTAACCGAGCTATACCCTTTATCTGCTATTGCTTCAAAAGTTGCCTGAAGCAGTTGTTCTTTTCGTTGTTGCTCTCTTTTTTTCATGTCAGCCTCCGAATTATCTATAGTACCATCATTGTATAAAAATTATACCGTTGGGACAAATTAATTGACATATTTATTTTGACCAGTCAGAATAAAAAGTGAATCGAAAATAAAGACTAACCTATAAAGAGGAGGAATTAGATTATGACATTCCGCGCTTTATTAGCTACAAAAGAACAAGATCAAGTTACAACGAACGTAGTAGAACGACAAGAATCAGAGCTTCCAGAAGGTGATGTGACCATACAGGTAGCCTATTCAAGTGTAAACTATAAAGATGGACTAGCAACAAATCCTAAAGCCAAAGTCGTGCAAGATTATCCAATCATTCCTGGAATTGACCTTGCTGGTACAGTTACATCCTCAAATGATGATCGTTATCAAGAAGGGGATGAGGTTATTGTAACAAGTTATGGACTTGGTGTTTCACATGATGGTGGGTTTAGTGAATACGCACGTGTTCCGGCTGAGTGGGTTGTTCCATTACCGGAGGGATTATCCCTTCGCGAAGCTATGACATTCGGTACAGCCGGTTTCACTGCAGCTTTATCTGTTCACCGTTTAGAACAGAATGGCTTAACACCGGAAGATGGACCTGTACTTGTTAGTGGAGCAACAGGTGGCGTAGGTAGTATGGCTGTTGCCATGCTTTCTAAGAAAGGGTATCACGTTGTTGCCTCTACAGGTAAAGAGTCTGAACATGACTATTTACGTTCAATCGGCGCTACAGAGATTATCTCCCGTGAAGAGGTAACACCTGAGAAAGTACGCCCTCTCCAATCACAAAAATGGGCAGCCGCTGTTGATCCTGTTGGAGGTAAACCATTAGCAAGTGTCTTAGCTTCTATTCAATATGGTGGTTCTGTTGCAGTAAGTGGATTAACCGCAGGTGTAGAGGTGCCGACAACGGTAATGCCATTCATACTTCGAGGTGTTGATCTATTAGGAATTGACTCTGTCTATTGCCCAATGGATATGCGTAAACAAGTATGGGATCGACTTGCTACTGACTTAAAGCCAGATCAGATGAACGAAATAGAGAATGAAATTACGTTAGACGAACTTCCACAAACGCTCACTGACATCTTACAAAGCAAAGTGAAAGGTCGCACAATTGTAAAAATGTAATAATTTTTGAGAAGCCCTTCTATAATGGAAGGGCTTTTTTTGTGACATTAAATAGTATAATGTAGTGGGAAGTACTGTTTTTTGCTTAAAAAGTCAACAATTGTCCCCGAAAATATAAAAAGTAAGGGTGAATGGTAGAAAGAAAGCTCGTCTGTTAGGGGAAAAGACCTTACAATAGGAAAAGACTGTATATTAGCATAGTCATAAATGACATAAAGGTAATAAGGAGTTTACGGTGATGAAGTTTAAGCAACACTCAACTTATCCTCTGACAAGATGGGTCTGGCAAAATTTTTTGAAAGTCGCTTTGATCCCTTTGCTAGTTGTAGAACTGGCGTTTGTCAGTATTTACTTTGTAGCAAGCGAATGGTCAAAGAATGAAATGATAGACCTAATAAAAAATGAAGCAGAAGAAGACATGAGAGAGTCTGCTTCAAGAGAGGCAGAAGTCATCTCAAATCAAGTTCGCTCCATTTCAAATGCAACGAAGTTATTTCAAGAAGAAATAAAAGAATCATTCCAACAACCCACTTCAATAGACGATTCGATTCAAAATGATATAAATAGACTCGAAGAAACAGAAGAAGGGGTACTATATACAGATGAAGATCGCCCTGATGGTGGTGCTGCGATTTTTTATAGTACCAGTGGGGGACAGGATCGTGAAAAGGTAGCTCAGTTACTGAAGAGCCAAGAGTTAATGGAGAATATTTATAACTCACAGCCATTAGCCTCCTCCATTTATTTTAATACCTCTGATTCACTTAATATCATTTATCCATTTGTAGATGGAATGGAACTTGAATTTGAGTCTGATCTGGATATTACAAAATTTAATTTTTATTATAGAGCTGACGCAGACCATAATCAGAATCGAGAACCATTGTGGACACCTGCTTATTGGGATCCTGCTGGGAATGGTTGGACCTTCTCTTCTATTGCACCTGTGTACAACGAGGACCAACTTGAGGGAGTAGTAGGGATGGATATAACAATCGGTACAATTGGAGATAAAATCGAGGACCTCGATCTTCCTTGGCAAGGGGTGGGCATGCTTGTACAAGATGATGCTGAGATCTTAGCCTTATCTGAGGATGCTGAAAGATTGTTAGGGGTAGAAGCGCTTGAAGATCAGGGACATGGTGATTCAAGTACTGGAGATATTTATAAGCCAAGTACATACAATATGTTAGTACATTCTCAAGCAAAGTCGCTTGCAAGAGTATTAGTCGGTCAGGAAAATGGATTGAAGACTTTAGAGTGGGAAGGTGAGAAGAAGTTTGCAGCTTGGTCGACCGTCGAAGGAACAGGTTGGCGCTTTTTAATTATTGTAGATGAGTCTGCTGTTTTTGAAGATGTTTACACAATGAATGGGAAGTTAGTGAAAATTGGTGCCCTTATGATTTTAGGCTTGATATTATTCTATATCTTTTTCTTCATCGTTTTATACCGGAACTCACGGAAGGTAAGTCAAACGATCTCTAAGCCGCTCGTAGAAATGAACCAAATGGTGAAGGAAATAGGAGAAGGGAACTATTTCCAAAGGAGACGAGCCTTTGATATTGACGAGTTAGATGAAACGTCTAAAAGTATAATTGAAATGGGCCAAAACCTAGGACTTTCTAATAAAGCACTGAAAGAAGCTCAAGAAGAGATTCGTTCTAAAGAAGGTGATCTTCGAGCACTTGTTATGTCTATTGATGATGTGATTATGCAGTTGGATCGACAAGGTACCTATCTCAATATATGGACGAATGACGAGGGAAAGCTTTCTAAGCCTAAAAGCGAACTTCTGCAAACTACAATCGATCAAGTTTTCTCTGAAGATGAGGCTGATCTGTTTATGGAAACAATCGACTACGTAAACAAAACGGGAAAAGCAGAGAATATTGAATATGTTATAAAGACGTTGACGGGAACAAGGTGGTTCCAAGGAAGGATTGCCCCGATAATTGAATCGTCTGGAGAATTTCAACATTTCGTTTTAACAGCTCGAGATATTACCCCATTAAAGGAAATGGAGAAATCTCTTCGGGATGCAAAAGAAGAGGCCGAGCGTGCAAGTCAAGCTAAATCGGATTTTCTCTCGAGTATGAGTCATGAATTGAGAACGCCGATGAATGCAATTTTAGGATTTGCTCAGCTTCTGCAGTATGACAGTGACCACAAGCTAAGCCCGACTCAAGACGAGAGTGTTGAGGAAATAATAAAAGCAGGCAACCACTTATTAACCATTATCAATGATATCTTAGATTTAGCTCGAGTGGAGTCAGGGAAGATGTCGATCTCCATTGAGCCTGTTGAGGTTTCTCCTGTAATTGATGAAGTTGTTAGTATTACACAACCACTTGCTAAAAAGCGAAATATTAAACTGATCGTTGATGAATGTGCTTGTCACAGTCAATTTGTGTTTGCAGATCGAACGAGGCTGAAACAAGTTCTTCTAAATTTAATGTCTAACGCTGTAAAGTATAATCGTGAAGGTGGAGAAATTTCGTTTATTTGCCATGTTCAAAATGATAAAGTTTCTTTCTCTGTTACAGATACAGGTATAGGAATTGTGGAAGAGGAAATGGACAGTATTTTTGAGCCATTCACCCGTGTTCCAAGTAATGATATTGTAGAAGGAACTGGAATCGGATTAACATTATCGAAGCAGCTAGTGTCCTTAATGGATGGTTCAATCTCTTTAACAAGTGAATCAGGTAAAGGGAGTACTTTCTGGATTGAACTTCCCCTTGTAGATCAACCGAATAGCTTATCAGCACAATGGTATGATCAACGGAATAGCGCTCCTATACAGTTTGCTGAAAAGAAAAAGGTCTTGTATATAGAAGACAATCCCGCCAACTTAAATCTAGTTAGGCGTATATTAGAGACATATGAGCAAATTGAGTTGATTTCATCGACCACAGGGGAGATGGGAATTGACCTTGCTCAAGCCCATGAGCCTAACCTTATTTTAATTGATCTTAACTTACCAGGTATAGATGGTTTTACGGTTCTCTCCCGTCTAAAGGACATGGATGAAACGCGTGATCTTCCTGTAATAGCCATTAGTGCAAATGCTATGCCTAGAGATATTGAGAAGGGTATAGCAGCTGGGTTTGACGATTATTTAACAAAACCAATTCAAGTAGGGAAATTTATGAAGATGGTTGAAGCTCACTTATTTAAACAATCTGATTAAAGGAAAAGCAGCGTGGGAGCCTTCCCTAGCTGCTTTTTTTCTTTGGATTTTATATTGTAATAGAATTCTCTTTTTAAATTTCGTATTTTCCTAAACAAATTGGTAGCTTTATCGTATACTAATTATTAGGAAACTAGTCTTATTAGGATGATGTAAATAATGAAGTATCGAGTATTAATAGCCGATGATCAAGATGCCTCGCGTAAGTTGCTAAGGCAAATGGTGGAAAAGGTTGCTGGTGATACATTTGAAATCATTGATGAAGCAACAGATGGGGAACAGCTTGTTGAAAAAGTGATTCTCTCTGAACCTGACCTTGTGCTTTGTGATATTGAAATGCCAAAACAAAAAGGTAATGAAGCAATCCGAGCCTGTAAAGAAATAAATGCAGATCTTCAGTTTATTTTTACTACAGCATATGACACATTTGCAGTGGAGGCTTTTAACTTAAATGCAGTTGATTATGTTATGAAGCCTATTCAAATTAATCGTTTGCTCTTATCTCTAGAAAGGGCCAAGAAAATACTGAACCAACTTAATACTGAAAACCAAGAAACGAAGTTAAAAGAATACCAACGAATTCCTGTCCGTTTTAATCGCTCACTTTACTATGTACAAGTAGATGACATACTATTTATAGAGAAAAGCGACCGAAAAGCAGTTATACATACGTCTTATGAACAATATTCCTCACCTGAAACATTAGAGTATTTTATGGAATATTTGGATGATAAATTCGTTCAGTCTCACCGGTCCTTCATCATTAATTTAGAACGGATCTCAAGGATTCAAACCTCTGGGAAAAGTTATTTAGTTTTCTTTCATGGATATGAAGAGCCTGCTCAAATATCGAAGCAGAACATACAACGCATTCAGCATATGATGAATGACTTCTTGTAATGGGGTATAAGCTCGTCTTAATCAGACGGGCTTTTTGGTTGTTCCATATAAGCCTCCTTAAATGTAAGGATCGAAGTTGGGAGAATGCAACGCTCTCTTTATACTGGAGTTTTTGAGGTGTATAGGACATATGTCGATTTTTTATCAAATATTGCTTTAAATGGTCTTTTTTTTTGTTTGAAATGCTCTTCCTTATGTCTTAAAGGGGGCAGTAATTGGTCTAAAGTACCATTTTTATTTTGAATTAAAAGGAATTAACTGTTACATTATATACAAGATCAATGAAGGGTAATTAGATAGTTACTTATTTAATGATTTTCATTACCTGATTTGATGTGAGTATAGGGTTCTTTTCGAAAACCACCATCAACGATTCGAAAGGACCGATCGGGGAAACATACTCCATTAAATAGTTGATCTTACCCACATAGGCCGTTTAGGTGGGCCCTCACTTTTGGTAAGTGAGCTCACCTTTCCAAGGAAAAAGAGATAACTAGAGAAAACACGTTTGGATTGGCTAAAAAGAGACGACGATATATAGAGATAAAGAGGGAAAAGGCTGTGCATATGCACAGCCTTTTTCTAATGCATATATAGGATTAAACACCACTCTGGGCATTCGTGCATAGTGTAATAGCACACACAGAATGTGTAGAAGAAAAGGGTGGTGATCCTAAAGTGGAATTAACCGTTACGCATTGGATGTACGGGATCATAACGATCGTTATTATTGCCACAATGATGTTTAGAAAAGGGGTTGTGTTACCAACATTACTAGGTACATTTTTAATTGCTTGGGTATACAAGGGAAGTGTAATAGGTGGATTTACTTCTGTCTTTAATGCAAACCTTGTAGCAGCTAAAGAGCTCTTTAATATCTTTTTAATTATTACGTTTATGGTTGCTTTACTCCAGGCTTTAAGTGATTTAGGGGCAGATCGAAGGATGATTATCCCCATTCAAAAAGTTATGACAAACGGGCATATCGCTTACTTTGTTTTAGCGGCCGTTACGTATGTTATATCTTTATTTTTCTGGCCAACACCAGCAGTTCCTTTAATTTGTGCTCTACTCGTACCAGCTGCCGTTTGGGCTGGATTACCTGCTATGTTGGCTGCGATGGCCGTTGCTCTTGCGGGTCAGGGGATGGCCTTGTCATCTGATTACATTATGCAAGTAGCGCCTGGGCTTTCCGCGGCATCTGCTGGAATAGAGACAAGTGAAGTGGTGGATAAGGCGTTTATTTTATCTATTATTACAGGGGTTATTGCGCTTTTGCTTGCTTATTTATTCTATCGTACTAGTATCAGGTCTTCTCAAGATGTGCAGAACGAAGTAGAACTTCGGTCGTTACAAGGGGTAGGTGCAGGGGATGAATCGACAAGGGTAGCAAAAAGTCAGGGAATAGGGATGTGGAGCAAACTATTTGCTGTGCTCGTTCCTCTATCCATGCTTGGTGTTATGGTCTTTATGATTACGACTAAATTGGGGTCAGGACGAATGGGGGGTCTAGAAGGAGGGGACGGAGCTGCCTTTATTGGAGGAGTAGCTGTTATTTTGCTGCTATTGGCAACGGTTGCCTTCGGTCGCCAGAATTCTCTAGATTATATTACAGAGCATATTACAGATGGATTTGTATTTGCTTTTAAAGCTATGGGACCCGTTATACCAATAGCTGGATTTTTCTTTTTAGGAAGTTCAGATTTTTCAGGGAGCATATTATCTTTAGGGGAGGCAACAGCACCCGCCTTTTTATTCGATCTTGTACAATCGAGTCAGGATCTCTTACCTCAAAGCTCGATCCTAGTAGCTTTCAGCATTCTATTAATTGGAATCATAACCGGTCTTGATGGATCTGGCTTCTCTGGATTACCTTTAACAGGAGCGCTTGCTGGTGCTATGGCATCTTCAGGATTAGATGCAGGTACACTCGCGGCGATAGGGCAAATGGGATCGATCTGGACAGGTGGAGGGACGATTATAGCCTGGTCGTCTGTCATTGCAATTGCTGGTTTTTGTGGAGTTTCTGTAATGGAGCTTGTAAGGCGAAACTTCCTGCCTGTAATGATTGGGTTAATAGCTGCAACGGTGTTTGGCATACTATTTTGGTAATTTGGTAATCTAACCTACAGGTGGACATAGGCTCACCTGTTTTTTTGTGCTCTACTATTCTAAGAATGTTAAAATAAAAATATCTTTGTAATGGATGAAACATATTAAATGATTGGAACGTATAAAAGGTATGTAGTAACACGAAGAAAGGAATGATTAACGATGTTTAAAAAGATTATGGCAAGTATTGGTGTAGGCGCTGCGAAAGTCGATACACAGTTAGAGAAAGAACGCTTTTCAGCAGGTGAAGAGGTACGAGGCAAGGTTGTGATGAAAGGCGGGAATGCAGAGCAGCAAATTGATCGCATCAACTTGTTTTTAATGACTGAAGTTGTAAAAGAAAAGGATGATCGAAAAGTACGTGAAGAAGAGATCATTCACAGCTTCAACATTACAGAATCCTTTACATTGAAGGAAGGGGAGGATAAAGAAATTGACTTCTCCTTTAAGCTTCCTTTAAATACTCCTGCAAGTTTTGGGCGTCTTCCGATTTGGTTCCAGACAGGACTTGATATCCCTATGGCAATAGATCCTCAAGACCGTGATTTTATTCATGTGGATCCAGCTGAACCTGTACAAACGATTCTTACCGCTCTTCAACATGAACTTGGTTTCTCGTTACGTAAAGTGGAAATGGAAGAAGCTCGTAACCGACAGATTGTTCAGGAATTTGAATTCTTACCTGGAGGACGTTTCCGCGGAGATCTTGATGAACTAGAAGTTGTCTTCTTCCCACAAGAAGATGGGGTAGAACTTGTGCTAGAGGTGGACCGTCGCGCGAAAGGTTTGGGAGGTTTATTAGCAGAAGCGTTTGACGCTGACGAGAGTCATGTTCGCACACGTCTCACAAATGCAGATATTGCAAATGGAGAACGATCTGTAGCAAATCAGCTAGAACAAGTAATTGCGAGATTTGCTAATTAAACAAATTACTTTAGGGAAGAGGAAAGCCTATGGCTTTCCTTTTTTATGTCATTTTATTCGGTGCTGGGTTTTCTAGATTTTTATTTTAATATTTACAAAACTTGGAGATTAGTTTACTATCTAATTAGATACTCATCGAATTTGGAGGTTTGTAAATGCAATTAGACAAAGTGGTCAATTTTCATAAGGTGGTGGGGGATCCAACGAGAATTCGAATTATTTCACTTCTTAAACATGGACCTCTCCACGGTCAGGCAATTGCCAACAAATTAGGATTAAAGCCGCCAACTATTACTCATCACGTAGCGAAATTGAAACAAATTGGGATTGTGTATCAAAGAAGAGATAAGAATACGATCTATTTTTACTTAGACCAAAAGAAATTAGAATATAGTGCTAACGCTATTTTACAAATTGGGGAGGTGACAAATGTGCGGCCTGAAATGAGTGTAGAAGATAAAGATAAGTTATCCATTGTGAAAAACTTCTTTGCGCTAGATGGTACGCTTAAGCAAATTCCAAGTCAAAGGAAGAAGAAGCTCGTCGTACTGGCTTATATGATTAGAGGTATAGAGACGGGGAAGTTATATGACGAAAAAGAAATCAATGAGTATATTAAGCAGTTTCATGAAGACTACGCAACCATTCGCCGTGAATGGGTGATGAATCATTTTATGTATCGAGAGAGCAACCAATATGAACTTAACCCTAAAGAAATGTGGCCGATCGAATTTTAAGAGTGTCAATTAGACACTCTTTCTTTTTAAAAATCTAGTTCGATGAGTATCTAATGAGGAGGGTTATGATGGCATCGAATTCCCATTTTCCCTATCAGAAATTATTTGTTGCTGATAGGATTGATGGAATGTGTGATCAATTTAATTAAAGGAAAGCTTACTTAATGAACAGGAAAGTGCTGTTCACCCTTTGTTTGACAAGATAAATAACAAAAAGAAAGTGTAAATGAATAACCTCAGGTGAAAGTTTGGAAAAGGGATTGTCGAAGTATGTCAGATTGTATTAAGTTTCTAAGAATAATGATCTTCGTATTGAATTTTCAGAAATTTTGGCGGATAATAGATGAAAAGGTAGAAACTTTCACCTTTGAGGAGGCGACTTCCCATGAGATTCAAAGTTATTGCTTATTATAACCAAATGACGAAGATTACTTTTCAGAGTACTGACAACCAGGATCTCGTTTTTAATGATTTTGGAGCCGCCAAATGCTTTGTGAATGCACTTAAAGAATTAGGAAGCTATGAACGTTATTCATTTCAAATTGTATCTATTGATCAAGAATTGATGCTCCCCCACACAACTTCCTCTCCGCATGAGAAGAAGTACCTTTATTCATATTAATTAATAAGAGCTGTCTCTAAAGTTGTGCCTACTTTAAAGACAGCTTTTTTTGTTTGGTTTAGCAAGCGTTTAATTATTCGATAAATAGGATAAATAGGTAGATAAATGAAAGAGGAGGAGAATTATGGCCATTTTCGCAGAAGACGCCTTACTAGGGAAGCATATTATGATTACAGGAGCTACAGGTGGCATCGGATATGAGGTAGCGAAAAAAGCGGTGCAAGCTGGTGCTGCAATTACAATTACGGGTCGGGATTCTGAAAAGCTTTATCAACTAAAAGATGAATGCATCGCACTTGATGGTCGTGCTCATGTGCAAAGTGTCCCTGCTGATTTAAATAAGGAAGGCGACAGAAAGTATGTCATTCAAGAAGCTACAAAAGAAATTGGGCCTGTATATGGACTTGTGAATTCAGCTGGAAAAACAGGTGGTGGAACGTTAGAAGACCTTTCAGAAGAGGAGCTTCGTTCAACAATGGAACTCAACTTTTTCTCAACTGTTTTATTTACACAAGAGGTTTATAGGGAAATGAAACAACATCAACATGGCGCCATTGTGAACCTTTCTTCTTTATCTGGATTGAGAGGTACATATGGAAATACAGCTTATAGCGGATCGAAATTTGCCATAACGGCTTTCACTCAATCTTTTGCTCATGAGGCGATTCAACAAAAAATACGAGTGAACGCGGTGTGTCCTGGGTTTGTTGATACAGAGATGGGGAGGAACTCAATTGCTTCTATTGGTGAACGAGAAGGAAGAAATTTTGAGGAACAGTTAGAGGTGGCAGAACAGGGGTTACCTTCAGGACGTATCACTCAGCCAGAGGAAGTAGCGAATTCGATTCTTTTTTTACTTACTGATGCGGCTGAGAATATTGTAGGGGAGTCATTAAAAGTATCAGGTGGAGGCGTGATGAGATAAAGAAAGCCTTGGAAGACTACTTCCAGGGCTTCTGTCATTTTTCTAAATTACTATAATCGATTTCTTCGTAAACATAGGTTTGCTTAGGCTTATTGATCTCGTGGATTGAGGAGAGTTCTATAATAGGCAAATGCCAGTCATTGAATATAGCCGTTTGAACGATTCCATGCACCTCAATCCATGTATCTTCATTGTAATTAAGGACTTGTTCTCCTTCTACCATAAGACCAAAGATCCCTGCATCGGCTACGCAACAACTTACTCCAAAACGACCCACCACGATTCTTGAAGCAGGAAAATTTGGTTCTCTATATACAAACCCTCGAATCACAATCGATTTACCTGCAAATGTTTCTGGTTCTTCCTCTAAAAGGTTAATCGTACTGATATAATTATCGTCATTTAACACGATTTTCTCTTTTGTACTCATTTCTGTGTATCGTTCTGGATACATGTCTTTAGGTGTAATCACACTATCTTCTAGAGATGTTTCACCTATGTCTTGATTAACTCCTGATTGTTTAACGCCTTCCTGATGATTACTTTCGTTTAGAATTCCATTCGTAGATTTTGTTGACTCGTCTATTTGAGCAAACTGATACCCTTTTTTCTTAGCGACTGAAGCCCCTAGGGTATGTTCTGAAAATAAAAACCCACTTATTACTGGTAAAATAAATAACAGGTAGATACTGAACGATTTAACTGTAGACGTTGAATAAGTATGTTCATGGTTGCATCCACATGCTTCTTCTTGTTCCCGGTCTCCCCTCAAAAATTGCCTACCACCCAGGATCATAAAAACGATTAATGCGAAATAAAAGTAAGGAAGCATTTTAGGAGCGATGTAATTATAAATATTGCCTGTAACCATTAATTTAAATAGTAGTAACGTAAAGCCTAGTAATATCACACTTCTAATAAAAATATGATGGTGACGTTTCATAAAGTTTAGCCTCCTTAAAAGAAGTTTTGGTAAATCATAATGATGCTAAAGGTCGTTAACGTAATAACGAATACGAGTGAAGCTACAAATCTCGCTCGGAAATAGGCAAAGAGAAGAATTGTATTTTTTAAGTCAATCATAGGACCGTATACCAGAAAGGCTAGCAAAGAGGCTGGTGTCGCAAATGACTGAAACGAAGAGGCTACAAATGCATCTGCTTCAGAACATAGGGATAAAATATACGCCATTCCCATCATAGCAGTTGGTCCTGAGTATACTCCGTTACCAATGGAAGCCAAAGTATCCCGGTCCATGAACGTTTGCACAAGGGCTGCTAAAAATGCCCCGATTATTAAAAACTTCCCCATATCAAAAAATTCATCACTAGCATGATCAACCATTTCTTTAAACCGGTTCCTTGAATGGTGGTGATGTCCAATTTTAATTTTGTTTTCTTTTAGAGGATTGGCACGCTCATACAAAAGGTACATCAACAAACCAACCAGGAGTGCGATTACAAAAGCTAGTCCCATCCTGGCATAAGCAATAGAAGGGGTGGATCGAAAAGCATGAAAGGTAGACAAGTACACAATTGGATTTAAGACTGGAGCAGAAACAAGAACGACCATTCCGACATGCATGGGCATCCCTTTAGCAATTAGTCTTCTGACAATAGGTACGATTGCACACTCGCAAACAGGGAAAATTGCCCCAATTGCGACAGCTGGTGCGAGAGCAAGTATTGGATTGCGAGGAATAAATCGGTTTAGATGCTCTTCTTTCACAAAGAGTTGAATCAGGGACGATACAAATACCCCTAATAAAATAAACGGTATAGCTTCTAATACAATACTCAAGAAAATGGTATTCACATTTAATATATTTTCTGAAGGTGTTAATATATCAGGAAGCGGAAACAAATCCCCGAACATAAAGAGAGCGAAAAATAAAAGTAACACTATGTATCCTACTAACGATAAGATTTTTTGAGTAAACATATAGATCAAGCCCCTCCTCTATATCGTAATCATTACCATTTAATACTATACTATTAAATCTAATGGATGAGTATACCTCTTTTTTTCAATTAGTTTTACCTGTAAACTGCTTAAGAGGACGTAACTCTAGTAGGTAAGTCTAGGAATGGTAGTCGCAATAAAGAAGAGTAAATACTGAAAAATGTACAGATAGCGTTAAATTTACTATAATGTAATAAGAAGACAGATAAAGGAATGATAGAATGAATTCCACTAGAGCATTAAAAGTTTTAAAAGAGCATGGTTACAAGCATACGAAACAGCGAGAGAAATTATTGAACTTACTAGACCAACACGATGATATTTATGTTTCTGTTAAGCAGTTATGGGAAGAATTTAGTGAGGATTTTCCTGGTGCGAGTTATGATACAGTATACCGAAATCTATATACACTAGCTGATATTGGTATTTTGGAAACGACGTCTTTTGATGGTGAAAAGCAATTTCGTTTTCATTGTGATACAAGTGATCATCACCACCATTTTATATGTACAATTTGTGGGAAAACTAGTGCTATTCATTTGTGCCCTGTAGAAGATGTTGCATTATCATTACCAGGTCACCAAATTGAAAATCATAAGTTTGAAGTGTATGGCAAGTGCCCAGCTTGTCAATAAGCAGGGTCTTTTGGATAAAGACCCTGTCTTTTTTTGGTGAATAAAACGTAACAGTTACTGTTTACAAAGCGTAATCATTACGATAAAATGTAAGTCGTACTTATACGTAAACCATATGGAGGGGACTACAATGAAGATACGAATTCTACTATTGAGTTCGATTTTACTTTTACTCGGGCTTGTAGCTTGTGGAAATACAGAAGATCAGAGTGCATCTACCCAAGCATCGGAAGAAACTAATAAACTAACAATCTATACCACGCTTTTTCCATTGCAAGATTTTGCTGAGCGAATTGGTGGAGAACACGTTGAAGTGGAATCTATTTTACCGGCAGGGGCTAATCCACATACATTTGAGCCTACTACCAAAATGATGGTCGAACTTGCTGAAGCCGACGCATTTATTTATAATGGGGCAAACTTAGAAGCTTATGCTACGAAAATTTCTGAAGCAATCGGAGGCGAAGGTGTTGAAATTCTGGAAGCTTCTGAAGGTGTTGAGCTATTAACTCATGTTCATGATCACTCGAGCGAGGAAGAAGGTCAAGAAGACCATGCTCATGAGGAAGGAGAAGAATCTCACGAAGACCATGCACATGAAGAAGGAGAAGAATCTCACGAAGACCATGCACATGAAGAAGGAGAAGAATCTCACGAAGACCATGCACATGAAGAAGGAGAAGAGTCTCAAGAGGACCATGCTCATGAAGGACATGACCATGGCGATCAGGATCCGCATGTTTGGCTAGATCCTGTTCGAGCTATTACGTTAGCAGAGAACATTAAAGACCAACTGGTAGAATTAAATCCAGAGGCTAAAGAAGATTTTGAAAAAAACTTTGATCAATTAGAGCAGGATTTAATGGAATTAGATCAAACATTCCATTCAAAACTGGAAGCAGCTGAATCAAACAAAATTCTCGTTTCACATGCAGCGTATGGCTATTGGGAAAAAGCATATGGGCTTGAGCAGATTGCCATATCAGGGTTGTCCGCAACAAATGAGCCATCTCAAAAGCAATTAGAAAGTATTATAGAAAAATCACAGAAAAATAACATTAGTACCATTCTTTTTGAACAGAATGTTACACCAAAAGTGGCGTCTGTTATTCAAAAAGAAATCGATGCTGACATGAAGCGAATCCACAATCTATCGGTTCTTACTGAAGATGAACTCAATGCAGGTGAGGATTACTTTAGCTTAATGAATCAGAATCTAGAAGTGTTATTAGAAGTATTAAATAAATAAAATATTTTAGTTTATTAATTTACATTAAAGTCACCATAGTGGTGGCTTTTTTTATATTAAAGGTGATCTAAAAAGGCACACAGAACGATTTCTTTATAACTCCCATCTTGTCGAGTTCTCATTGCCCCCCCTTAGTATGCTATGATATTGGTATTATTGATCGTAAAAGGAGAATGGTATGAAGGAGCGGGACTATGATCTTTATCAAAAGGTCTTAACAGGCGATAAACATGCGCTTGAAAAGATTTATGATAAATACGAGAAGTTGCTTTACTCCTTTGCTTATAAGACATGTGGGCAAAAGGAGATGTCAGAGGAAGTTATGCAAGAAGTGTTCATAAAAATATGGACTCAAAAGGCAACATACGATGAAACAAAAGGGAAATTTTCGTCATGGATTATTACAATTGCCAGGTATACAGCGATTGATGTATTACGTAAAAAAGAAAATCAAAACTATGCATTAGATGAAGAGTGGGATGCACCAAATGAGAAAGAACCTTCTGTTGAGGATCTCGTGGAATGGAAGGAAAGAGGGAGTATGATTAGGGAAGCTATGAACCATCTTCCCAAAGAACAAAAGAAAATTGTGATGTTATTTTATTTTAAAGGATTGACACAACAGCGGATCGCTGAACATTTAGATATATCTTTAGGGACGGTAAAGAGTCGAATTAGGTTAGCTTTAAAACGTCTGAAGAAAGAGCTGGCCATCATCGAAGAGAAAGGGGGTGTGAGTGATGCCTGAACAATGTGATCGTCTAATTGATTATATAAGCGGTGAGCTTAATGAAGAAGAAAAACGTGCATTTGAAGATCATTTAAAAGAGTGCTCCGAATGTCGTGAAGAAGTTGAAGAGATGAGCGGCATTATGGAAGACCTGCCATACGCTGCAGAGCCAGTAGAACCACCTGAGGGCATGAAGAACCGAGTGCTTGGGAGTGTGTTAGAGGAAGAACAAACAAAAGCGAATACTGTACGGGATGAATCGGAACAGTCTTCTAAAGAAGATAAAGTAGCATCGCTCACGACTCACAAGCAAGAGAAACGTGCTAGAAAACCTTGGACAGCGTTATTAGCAGCGGGGTTACTGTTATCCGTGTCAGGAAATGTTTATACTCTTTTCAATGAAGAAGATAAAGAGACCGGCACTGTGGTGGATAGCATAGACGAGGTAACGAATAAAGTCACGTTATCTGGGCAGCAAGAAGGATCAGGATCGGCATCTATTATTAAACAACAAGAAGCTATGACGCTTGTTGTAGAAGCAGAGCGACTAAGCCAATTACAAGGTGAAGAAGTTTATCAAGTATGGCTCATTAATGGAGAAACCCCTTATAGAGCAGGCAGCTTTGTGACCAACCAAAATGGTGAAGGGGCTGTAGCTTTTTCGCTAGAGAAGCTAAAAGACCAGGGTGATTTTGACACAATCGCCATAACGAAAGAGCCTGATGCCACAAGTGAAACCCCTCGAGGTGACATTGTATTGTCCTCGAAGCTTTAAAGAAAAGAAGACCTGGACCAATAATGGTTCAGGTCTTCTTTATCTTTATTTTGTCTCTATTCAATCATTACACATCGTAATAAAGGCAAGCGTGATGAACTTCTTAAGGGAAGGGTTGGCTCCAAAACGTTTTATATTGTGTTCGTGTTCTCCATCTATACAGCCCTGTCTCCACTTTTTCATGGGGAACTATAAAATTTTTTTAAGAAATGGTGATCCAAATAAAGATCCTCTCCGATAGCTTAGTGAATAAACAAAAACAAAGAGGAGTGGATCTATCCATGAATATGAAAAAAGCACTTGTAACTGTACCTTTAAGTTTCTCTTTATTACTTCCGACAACAGCAAGTATTGTGAGCGCGGATGATCACAGCCCGGCAAAACCAACTGTCACGACTGAAGCTGTTGAATTACGTGCTTCCTTGGATCGCCTTTTAAGTGAGCATGCTTACCTGGCTGTTGAAACGATGAGAAAAGGGGCTGAAGGAGCAGAGGACTTTGAAGCATCAGCAAATGCCCTCAGCAGTAATACAGAAGGATTATCAAAAGCGATTGCTTCTGTGTATGGTGAAGAAGCAGGTAAACAATTTAAACAGATTTGGTCAGATCATATTGGTTACTTCGTTGATTATGTAAAAGCCACAGGTAACGAAGACGCTGAAGCTAAAGAAGCAGCTCTTCAGGAATTAAATGAATATCGTCAAGATTTCTCGCAATTCTTAGAAAATGCTACAGATGAACGCTTAAAAGCTGGAAAACTTGCAGATGGACTACAGATGCATGTGAACCAACTTATCGGAGCTTTTGATAGCTACGTAGATGGCGATTATGAAAAAGCATATGAATACGAACGTAAAGCGATTGAACACATGTACGGAGTAAGTAAAGGACTAACGAGCGCAATTGTCGATCAGTTCCCGGACCAATTCAATGAGACGAAGGCCGTAACACCAGCAGCTGATTTGCGCTCAAACTTAAATCATTTAATGAGCGAACACGCTGGTCTCGCTATGATGGCTATGCAAAATGGTATTGATGGGTCTGAAGACTTCAAAGCATCTACACAAGCTCTAAGCAATAACACGGATGATCTGGCAGCAGCTATTAGCTCCATTTATGGTGAAGAAGCAGGTCAGGAGTTTAAGAAAATGTGGACGAACCATATCGGCCACTTTGTAGACTATGTCAAAGCTACCGGTGCTGATGACGAGGAAATGAAACAAAAAGCATTAGACGCTCTAGATCAGTATCGTCAAGATTTCTCCATGTTCTTAGAGAAAGCCACAGAAGGAGAGCTAAAATCTGAAACACTAGCGAAGAATCTGCAGAGTCACGTTGACTACTTGATTACTACGTTTGATCAGTATGCACAAGAAGATTATGACATGGCATATGAAACACTTCGTGAATCTTATGGACACATGTTCGGAGCAGCAAAAGCTCTATCATCAGGTTTCGTAAACCAGCATCCAGAGAAATTTAGTTCTGAAATGCCTTCAGAAATGCCGGATACGGGAATGGGTGGAGCAGAGCAGTCAAACAACTTCACTTGGATTATCTTATCCGTATTAGCAATGCTAGCTGGTACAGCAGTCTTTGCTCGTAAACAATCTCAGAACCAATAAGGTGAAGAGCTTCTAACTATAGTTTTGGTATTAAAAAAGAGAGTGAAATCTTAATCTAAGATTTCACTCTCTTTTTCTGTTGTTTTAATAGGCTTCATTAGGAGTTGCATTGTTTATGGGTGGGAATATCAATCCACTCATCCGCCCATGATTTGATATCTTTCATTAATGGTTTAAGAGAATGTCCTTTATCTGTTAGAGAATATTCAATTCTTACAGGCGTTTCAGCGTATACTTCTCTGTGAATAATGTCTTCTGCTTCCAAATCTTTCAGCCGTTCAGATAATAGACGGCCGCTGATCCCGATAGCGTCTTTAATCTCATGGTTTCTCTGAGGGCCAGATAATAATTGATATATAATAAGTGCATTCCAACGCTGACTAATAATCCCGACAGCTTTTTCAAATCTCGGACATAAACTAGAGTCTTCCACAGTCAATCTCTCCTTCGTTTATAGTGTAACATAACTTCTACCGTTCCGTAACCTAATTGCATACCATAAACAAATTACTTGTCGTATTGAGGTTACATGATTATAATTAGTTACATAAAGTAACTTGTTAAGTGAAAGATGTTCCTATAGAAAGGATGAGAAGAATGATTCATAAACGAAATCAAATTGGCGTTTTTTTATTACGCCTCTTTTTAGGGTTTACAGTCTTTATACATGGACTTACAAAATTTAAAATCGGCATGGGTAATACATCAATTAATCTAGAATCGATTACAATACCTATGTCCTTGTTATACTCAATAGGTTTTATTGAAGTAATCGGAGGGCTTTTATTGATGATTGGTTTTAAAGTTCAAATAACGTCATCGATCATTGCGGTGATTATGTTACTCTCTGTTACACAACTAAACCTACCGATAGGATTTTTAGGCACAAACTTAAGAGCGGGGTTTGAACTTGATTTGGCTCTATTATCTATTGCGGGATTCCTTGCACTAGATGGGAAAACACCCTTCGCTATTGAAAATATTACATTCCAGTCAGATGAGTGTTATAAATGTCCGGAAGTATAAGTGATTGTAGACCACAAAGAAAAATAATAAAAAGCTAGCCCGATCCTTACATGTGATTATGATTAAGGAACGGGCTATTTTTATGCTGAAAACGTAGAATCGGTGGAAGATTCTTTGTGTCTCTTATGGTAAAGAACATTAATTTCAGCGCCAATCATAAGGATAAGTCCTGTTAGGAAGAACCATAATAAGAGAACAATAATCCCGCCTAAACTACCGTACGTAGCTGAATAATTCCCAAAGTTACTTACATAGAAAGAGAAAGCAAGGGAAATGAGTTGCCATAAGATCGCAGTGATCATAGCTCCTGGGAGTATGTGTTTAAATGGATAATTTTTGTTTGGTGCAAAATGGTATAAAGCCATTAAGATTCCTGTCATTACAACAATACCAATCGCCCATCTTAAAAATTGGAAGATAATGACCGATTGCTCAGGGAGATTTAAAGCTTGGTTGACTCCTTGAATGATAAGATCACCAAACACAGGCAGTACTAGTGCTACAGCAATGGCTACAATCATGCCTAATGTAAGGACAATCGCCAATAAACGTACTTTAATGAAAGACCTTGTTTCTTCAACTTCATAGGCCAGATTTGCTGAATTAATGAATGCCATTACTCCTGAGGATGCGGACCAAAGCGTACCAATAATACCTACGGTCAATAACCCCCCTTTAGGGGAGTCGACTAAACTGATGATCTGCTCCCTAAATATACTCATCGTCTCATCTGGTATGATACTTCCCATAAAGTTAATAGCAAGTTGTGAGTCTATCTGTAAGTATGGAAGAATAGAGAGCATTAGTATTAATAGCGGAACGATTGCTAATAAATAGTAATAAGCTTGGGCTGCAGCAAGTATAGGGATATTATTTTTTTGAAACTTGCTTTTTAACTCTTTTACATAACTGATGATTGATTTCAACGAAAACCCTCCGTTTTAATGTTTATGTACATTCCTTCCCCTTTTGGAGAACTTTTTAATCGTCAAGATGTAAAGAATGTGTTTTGATTAGAGAGTGTTGTGGTAAAACGTAGAGAAGGGAGGATAGGGAAGATGATTTATCTTTATATTGGAATACTAATCGTTTCCATTTCATTTGCTTTGCTGTCGATCTACATTGCTAAATTATTATCGTCAGTTTCAAGATCAATGAATAATTTGGGGAACACATTATCTGAAGTAGAACAACAGCTTCACGGGATTACACAAGAAACAGAAGAGATGGTACAAGAAACTCATCTCATTGTTGACGATGTAAAGGAGAAAACAGATGCCCTTCAACCGATTGTTCACTCTTTACATGGTTTAGGTTCTTCCCTTATTCAATTGAATCGGTCTATTGATGGAGTTCCGAGTACGCTTAGAACCTACACAGCCGATCATTCCGTTAAGATGACGGAAGCCTATCATTGGGGGACGACAGCTTTGTCTCTCTATCAAAAGTGGAAGATGATTAAGCAAGAAACACATTAATAATAGGAAGAAGGTGAACAGGTTTGACGTTAGTAGGAATTGGAGTACTCATTATCGGAATCGCTTTTGCTATTATTTCGATCTTTGTAGCGCGTACACTGAATAACTTAGCTCATGTCCTAAATGGGGTAGACGAAACGGTAAAGAAATTACCTGATCAATTAGACGGAGTAATGAATCAAACAGCAGAAGTGTTAGGTCAAAGCAAAGATACGTTAGCAGATGTGAATGAGAAGATTCGCACCCTTAGTCCATTGTTTTACATAATCGGCGATGTTGGAGAGTCTTCTAGAAAGTTAACCTCCTCCTTAGTCGATATGACTTCTTCTTTAAAGAAGAATACTTATGACGGTAAAGCCGTCGTAAACGAAGAGAATCTACGCGGACTATATGGAGCGATAGCGTTTAGTTATTTCTTAACGAAGCGTAAAAAAGCAATGAAGGCCGCATTAGATCAAACAAACCAAAAATAAACAATTAACAAAGGAGAATGAATATGGCAAATCAAAAAAGTGGATTAGGAAAAGTTACATTCTATATGGCGATTGGAGCTCTAGTAGGGGGAGCGGTTACACTTATGAATCGTGACACGCGTAACTCTCTTAAAGAGAAGTCTTCTTCTACGAAAGATTCTGTAAGTAGCTATGTATCAACCGTAAAAGAAGACCCACAAGGAACGAAAGATGACCTTGTGGATCGCATTCAGCGTACTGCTACAGCTACAAAAGAAGCTGTCAATCAAATTCAGAGTATTATTAATGATCAAGGAAAAGATTTAGCGAAACAAATGCAAGATGTGAAGGAAGAGTCAGAAGAGATTGTCTCTACAGTAAAAGAGACAGGAGAAGAGTTAAAAGATGTAGGCGAAAAAGCTGCAGAAGCTAAGGAAGAATTAACAAATTCTTATGAAGAAGAGGAAGAGCAAACCGCTCCAACTACCTCCACTATTCAGACACCACAGTCTACAGATAACAGAGCTCTATAAGCACGCATAAAAAATCGCGAGAACATTTATAAATGTTCTCGCGATTTTCTATTTTCATAAGCGGTAAGTCTGCCAATCTCTTTATTTAAGAGTTGTTGCATTTCTTCACGGTCTTCCATTGTAACCATAGGATCTTCCTCATTCCAGTCTAAGGAGTATACACAATAATAACGTTTAATTCTTCTGAAATATATTGTAGAGTTTGGGAACTTATCGAAATATCCTCGAATCCTATTCTTACGATCGAAACTCCAACGTAATAATTTCATGATGCTCACCTATTCCATATCGTTATTTGAATTTTCTGGGGGACTATTGTAACATAAATAACTAGCGAAAGGGCGAAATGAGTCGAATAAAGGAACATCCTATCATTTTTCCCTGAATAGGGCGGTGGAAAGAGTTCTAGTAAGGTAAAGGTTTAAAAAGGTCAACAAAAGGGTTTAGTTAGTATAAAGCGACTATGGGAGAGAATAAGAGTTTCTGGGTTACATAAACTCTCCTGCGCCCGGAGAATAATGGGGCGTCTATTAAAAAGAGGAGGAAAATACGTGAAGAGTTTCACGAAGATGTTTTGGATTTCATTAACAATCGGGGTTGCATTTGTACTATGGGGAGCTTTATTACCTGATCAAATGTTTAATGTTATGAGTGCGGGTAAAAGTTTCGTTCTTGATCAGTTTGGGTGGTTCTACCAAATTGCTACTACATTCTTCTTTGTAATTGCGCTTGTGATTGCATTTAGTAAATACGGGAAGATTAAGTTGGGCAAAGAAGGAGAAGAACCAGAATACAGCACCTCAACGTGGTTTGCAATGTTGTTTAGTGCAGGTATGGGGATAGGACTATTATTTTACGGTGTTTCAGAGCCTGTATCTCACTATTCTACTCCTCCGTTTGGAGACGCGAATACCATTGAGTCAGCTAAGGTAGGTTTACGTTATACGTATCTTCATTGGGGTTTCCACGCATGGGCAATCTACGCTATTGTAGCACTTGCGCTTGCCTACTATAAATTTAAGAAGGATATGCCCGGATTAATGAGTGTGACACTAAGACCAGTAATCGGTGATCGTGCTAACGGACCGATTGGCATGGTTGTAGACATTATTGCTGTTTTCGCTACACTTTTTGGGGTCGCCATATCACTGGGTATCGGCGCAGCTCAGATTAACGGAGGTTTAAACTTCTTATTTGATATACCAAATACATTTAGTGTACAGCTTATCATAATGGCTATAACCACCGTGCTGTTTATTACTTCAGCAGCAAGTGGGTTATCCAAAGGAATTCGTTACCTAAGTAATGCGAACCTGATCTTAGCTGTTACATTATTCTTTGCATTCTTATTTCTAGGTCCAACGCAGTTTATGCTTGAGACATTTTCAGCTACATTCGGTTCCTATGTGCAGAAGCTCCCTAGCATGGGGCTTCGCTTCTCCCCATTTCAAGAAGAGAACAACCAGTGGGTGAAGGACTGGACCATTTTTTACTGGGCATGGTGGATTTCTTGGACACCGTTTGTAAGTACATTTATTGCCCGCGTTTCTAGAGGGCGCACGGTACGTGAATTCCTTGTAGCGGTTATTATCGCACCAACCATTGTTTGTTCTTTGTGGTTTGGTATTTTCGGAAGCGCAGGTATTTACTACGATCACATCATGGGTATTGATGTAGCAGGACAAAGCTTAGAAACGGCTCTATTCTACGTATTTGAACAAATGAACTTTAGCTTCATTCTGTCTGGAGTATCTGTTTTGCTGATTTTGACTTTCTTCGTTACTTCAGCAGACTCAGCTACGTTCGTGCTTGGAATGCAAACGCATAATGGTAGTTTAAATCCGCCATTCTTTGTGAAATTTGCATGGGGAGTTGTGATGGTAGCCATTGCAGCCATTCTGATGTGGTCAGGTGGAGTGGATGGACTTCAAGCGGCCACTATTATTACTGGCTTGCCATTAACCATCATATTACTCGTTATGACCTGGGGATTAGTTAAATCGTTCTCAGCCGAATTGAAGTCTGATAAAAATAGCTAATAAAAAGAAGGACCAGGTGCATATCATAGCGACCTGGTCCTTTTTCGTATTATTGAATGAATAAATGTTGGAAGTGGGGGATCCATGTGTTTCCCCACACTAGCGTTACGCCTGCTGCAATAATCATGGAAAGGCTTGAAAACGTTCCTTCTTGGTCTCCAAATTCGAATGCTTTAGAGGTGCCGGCCCCATGAGCAGCTACTCCGAAAGAAACACCACGGGCAACAGGTGATTTTAATGCGAACACTCTTATGACATGAGGGCCTACAATAGAACCAATAATACCGGTCGCCACCACAAAAGCGGCTGTTAAGGCTGGTACTCCTCCGATTGTCTTAGAAACTTCCATTGCAATAGGTGTCGTAATGGATCTAGGCATAATGCTCGTCATAAAGTTTCCGCTTAAATGGATGAGATATCCTAAGAAAAATGAAGACAACACAGCTACGACAGAGCCAGCTACAATGCTTGATAAGATCTCAACTATAAACTTCTTAATGAGCTCAAAGTGTTTATAAATCGGTATCGCAAACGCGACTGTTGCGGGCCCTAAGAAGTAACTGATCGCACTGGTGCCTTGTTCATAGTGTTGAAATGGAATATCGAGAACTACTAGGGCTGCCACCAACACAACTGGTACCACAAGTAGTGGTGTTAAATAGGCTTTTGGATAGCGCTTATATATACGTTTACTCACAATATAAATGAGTATCGTTGCAATTAGGTAAATCATTTTGAATCTTCCTTCCTTCGTTTAGAAAGAAAATCGGCAACCATGCCGGTGCTTCCCATCACTAAAATGGTACTGATCATGATGATAATGAGTATCTGGAATCCATTCCACCCAGCCATTTCAGGATATTGAACAATCCCGACTGCCGCAGGAATGAAGAATAAAAGAAGTTCCGCCAACAACCATTTACCAGCTTCTTCGACCCACTCTAATTTTATCCAGCCGAAATAAAGAGCTATAAACAGAAAGAGTAAACCAAAAATGCTTCCGGGTATCGGAAATTGTGTAAGCTGCTGGACGGCTATTCCTAAAAAGAAAAAGACATTAATGAGTAAAAATTGTAAAACAAGTTTTAGAAATGTTTTGTAAATGCTTACACCCCCTGAACATGCGAAAAGAGCCTTGGGAGGGGCTCTTTTCTTGAACGATCTTTTAATTTTGAAAGCTTTTTGGGAGTCAAAGGTTTGGGAGAACCTTTCATGAAAAAAAAACAGGTTGGGAGCTGTTCTTTCATGATGTTGACGTATACTTATTATATGATAGAGATGTTCATAATGAAAATACATATTTCTTATTTGAACTATAAATAAAAGTTATAGTTTTGATTCATGAATAAACTGTATAAACTCTCTTGCCGCATAAGGTAAGTAGCGATCTTGTTTGACGATTATGGATAATGTCCAAGGAACGCATGGATTCACAACAGGAATGTTCTTCACCTTTGTCGAATTGATCTTCTCACATATGGATTTCGGCATAATAGCAATTCCTATTTGAGCTTTCACCATTTCTACAATAAAGTCCCATTGAGAGCTCTCTAACTCAATGTCAGGTGTAAAACCTACAGACTGGCAGTAGGTTTGAATAATATCGTGCATGGCGAAATCTTCTTGAAATAGGATGAACTTTTCATGAGCCAATTCGGCTAGCTCAATTGAATGTTTCTGAGCTAACTTGTGGTCAGTTGGTAAGACGACGTCCATTGTTTCTTCGTTGAAGGGATGAGCTTGAAATACGGTTTCATCTATAGGTGCAACAGCAACAGCTACATCGACATGCCCTTCTTCCAACATTTTTTCAATTTTCTTGGCGCCATATTCAGTGATCTTTATAGAAATGCCAGGGAACTTCTGACGAAAACTGGCGATAAGTTCAGGGAAGAAAAGCGTGCCTACTAATGGAGGCAAGCCAAGTTGTATCGTACCTTTTTTTAAGTGCACCATATCATACAGGGAACTTGTTAAATCATCCATCATACCAAGTACACGCTGGGCTTGTGTATAAACGAGTTCTCCTGAATCAGTTAACGTAATTTGTTTTTTTGAACGATCAATTAGCGTAACGTCTAGTTCCTCTTCAAGATTTCGAATCATTTTACTCAGAGCAGGTTGTGAAAGCTTCAATGAATGAGAGGCTTTCGTGAAACTATTAACACGTGCCACTTCTACGAAATATCTTAAATGGCGACTATCCATACAATCCCCCCTAATCTAAACATGAACCCATTATAGTTATTCCATGCACCGAAGTAAAGCGACAAACCGTGCCAGACACCCTTTACTGCAGTAAAGGGTGTCTGGCACGCGTCCTCACTCTAAAGTGATGAAGGGTGTCTGGCACCCTTTAATATGGTAAACTATTACAACGGGGAGGGGATTATTTGAAGCGTGTGATGGTAGTGGGGTGCCCTGGGGCTGGGAAGTCTACGTTCTCAAGGCATCTAGGAAGAGTTTTAAATGAAGAGGTGTATCATTTAGATCAAATGTTTTGGTTGCCTGGTTGGGTTATGAGAGAGCGTGAAGAATTTATAGAGATGCAAAAAAGGGTTATGAATTAAGAATCATGGGTGATCGATGGCAACTTCGGGGCCACTCTTCCTGTTCGCTTAGAAAAAGCTGATACGGTCATTTGGCTAGACCCTCCTAGGGAAGTGTGTCTATATCGCATTTTGAAGCGATACGTCGAGAATCGCAACAAAACGAGGCCTGACATGGGGGAAGGCTGTGAAGAAAAGCTAGACTTTGAGTTTATTAAGTACGTTTGGAACTTTCATCATGACAAGCGCCCAAAGTTGAAAGAACGACTTCACAAAGCAGCCGCACATAAGCACATACATATAGTTAAATCTACTATAGAAGCAGAGCGTTTTTTAGAAAATATCAAAATTATCAAGGAAGGGTTAACACTGTAAAAGTGTTAACCCTTCTATATTAAGAGGAATAGATTTTCTCTAAAATGAAGGTTCAAGCAAGAGAGCTCAAACGTTTAAACATTCTCTTTCTGGTGAATGACATGATATGTAAAGGCGATCAGATGATAGGAAGCCTTTAATCATTAGAGAAATGGAAGAAGTCGTATAAGTTGATTTTTGATACAGTGATTTGCTATTTTGAATATTCAAGATGCTAAATGGAAGGAGCATTTTTACTATGACAAAAGAGAATCAACAAATTGTATTAGCAAAGCGTCCTGAAGGGATGCCCACACATGAAAATTTCACTTATGAAGATGTAGAAATTAAATCTCCGCAAAAAGGAGAAGTCGTTGTCAAAAGCTTATATATTTCTGTCGATCCTTATATGCGAGGACGTATGAGTGATCAAAAATCCTACACTCAACCATTCCCTTTAAACGAAACCATTAACGGTACGGTTGTTGGAGAAATCGTTGAATCTGAAGACGATCAGTTCTCAGTAGGCGATAAAGTAACAGGCTTTCTTGGTTGGCGCTATTATAATACCATTCCTTCTAGTCAAGTTCGAAAAATAGACGGTGAACAAGCCCCGTTATCCGCATACCTTGGCGTATTAGGGATGACTGGATTAACAGCTTATTTTGGTTTACTTGATATTGGCGAACCTAAAGAAGGAGAAACCGTTGTAGTCTCTGGTGCTGCAGGAGCGGTAGGTATGATCGTTGGTCAAATTGCAAAGCTAAAAGGAGCCCATGTAGTCGGTATTGCCGGTTCTGATGAGAAGGTAAACTATATCACAGAAGAACTTGGATTTGACGCCGGCATTAACTATAAGACAGTTAACGATATCCAAGAAGCACTCTCAGGATTGTGCCCAAATGGCGTAGACGTGTACTTCGATAACGTAGGTGGAGAGATTTCAGACGCTGTCTTCAATCTTCTGAACTCGTTCGCCCGTATCCCTCTTTGCGGAGCGATTTCATCGTATAATCGAACAGATGGTGACTTAGGCCCACGCGTTCAAACCAAACTACTCAAATCCCGCGCCAAACTACAAGCCTTTATCGTGGGAGATTATGCAGACCGCTTTGGTGAAGGTGTTCAAGACCTTGCCAAATGGCTATCTGAAGGCAAACTTAAATATGAAGAAACCATAACAGATGGCTTTGAAAACATTCCAGATGCATTCTTTGGACTATTCCAAGGGAAAAACTTAGGAAAACAACTAGTAAAAGTCGCTGACCCTAACTATTAAAATACTCAAAACCCTGCTCATTAAGAGCGGGGTTTTTTTGCCCTACGACAATATAGCCTCTTAAGATTACTGACCTTTAATAAAATATAAAATCATGCAAATAGCTATACCACATTGGGTTTATGGGAATGGTATTAGAGGAACATGGTAATATACATGATAAAGAGAGGTGTTATGATGAAATACATAATTATTGGGGGAGATGCGGCCGGGATGAGTGCCGCTATGCAAATTGTACGAAACAGTGATGGAAATGAAATCGTAACCTATGAGAAAGGTGAGACGTATTCTTATGGTCAATGTGGCCTGCCATATACCATTAATGGCATTGTTGATTCCACCGACGATCTTATTGCCAGAACACCAGAAACGTTTCAAGAAAAATATGGAATTAAGACCCATACTCTACATGAAGTAACAAAAGTTGATTGTGAGAAAAAAATGGTTTATGGGATCAATCATCACACAGGTGAAGGCTTTGAAGATCACTATGATCGACTTCTTGTAGCGACAGGGGCTCGTCCGAATTGTCCTCCGTGGGAGGGTATTGAGTCTGAGGGGATCTTCACCTTAAAAACAATCCCGGATGCAGAGGAAATAATGAATTACATAAATGAGGATGTGCAGAATGTAACCATTATTGGAGGTGGTTACATTGGCCTCGAGATGGCGGAAACACTCTGTGACATAGGGAAGAGTGTTCAAATCATCGAGCGTGGTGAACGCCTTGCTAAAATCTTCGATGAAGACATGAGTGAGCTCATTCATGAAAAAGCAGACGAACAAAATGTGAAGCTTACTTTCAAAGAATCGGTAGAAGGCTTTAAGACTAACGATAATGGTCGTGTAAGATGTGTTGTTACCGATCAGGGAGAGCACCCTTCAGATCTCGTTATAATAGCGGTTGGGGTTACTCCAAATACATCCTTTTTACAAGGAACAGGCATTTTCACAAGCGTTCATGGAGCAATTGAGGTTAATACTTACATGGAAAGTACGATTAAAGACATTTATGCAGCTGGTGATTGTGCAACACAGTATCATCGAGTGAAACAACGTCCCGATTATATCCCCCTTGGAACACATGCAAATAAGCAAGGGAGGGTGGCTGGATTGAATATGATTAATATTCCTACACCATTTAAAGGGATTGTTGGTTCCTCGATTATTAAATTCTTTGATGCTGCTCTTGGTAAAACTGGATTATCTGAACATGAGGCTGAGGCGATCCATTTCCCTTATACTTCAGTCACAATCGATTCTACTCATGCTGCAGGGTATTATTCAAAAGAGAATCCAATGAAAGTTAAGTTAGTATACAATCATCATACACGTGTTTTATTAGGCGCTCAGATTATTGGAGGAGAAGGGGTCGATAAACGGATTGATGTACTAGCAACTGCCTTATATCATTCCATGACGGTGGACGAACTCATCGATTTGGATTTGTCCTACGCCCCACCTTTTAATAGTGTATGGGATCCTATACAGCAAGCGGCTAGAAGAGCCTAATGAGAAAGGAGCGATCCATAATTAACTTGTGGATCGCTTTTTATTTAGTAAGCTTGTTAGTTCAGAGTGAAAGATGTTTGGATGACAATATATAAGCAAATGTTGTGCAATTTTCCTACTGAAAAAATATATCTTAATAAAAAAGGAATGAAACCGCATCCATACTTAAATGATTTTGAAGTTACATTTTGTATACTATGAAGAAAAACGTTCAGGAACTTAGTCCATATAAAAATACCCCCGTCTATTTAAAACGGGGGTTCTTATTATTCGATATCTCTTCTAGTTGGAGGAGCCATAAATTCAGGGCCCACAGGGTCTTTAATGTTCTTAACAAGAATTTCGTCGATGTCTTTTTGAGTATCTTCATCAATCTTAAAGTCCATCACTTCATCAATAGGATCCATTTGTTCTGGCTTACGTCCACCCCAAAGGGCTGTTCCTGTACCGGGTTGATCTAGAATAAATCGAAGAGCCAGGTGGATAATCCGTTTGTCGAAACGATTTTGGGCTAACTGATCAAGCTCGTTCACTGCATTTAGGTATTGTTCATAACGTGGCTGCTGGAATTTAGGATCATTATTTCGAAGGTCGTCTCCATTAAATTGTGTATCCTTGGTCATCTTTCCAGTTAATAACCCTCGGCACAAGCTTCCGTATAACAACGTATGAAGGCCATGCTCTTGAGCATACGGCAGTATATCCTCTTCAATTCCTCGCTCAAACATATTATACGGAGGTTGTACCGTATGAATAGGAGCAGCTTCACGGAATGTATCCATTTGTTCTGGAGAGAAGTTGCTTACCCCGATTGAACGAATTTTACCTTGCTTATATAAGTAGTAAAGAGCTTCAGCTGTTTCTTCAATTGGCACAGTAGGGTCCGGCCAATGAACTTGGTAAATGTCAATATAGTCAGTTTGAAGTCGACGAAGCGAATCGTCGATCTCTTTATGGATACGTTGTTTGGATGCATCTCGGAAAACTTGTTCGTCTTTCCAGTTCATAGCCACTTTCGTTGCTAGTGTGATTTGATCACGGGCACCATATTGTTGAATGGCTTTGCCGACAATTTCCTCAGAACGACCAAACCCATATACCGGTGCAGTGTCAATTAAGTTGACGCCTTTATCTAAAGCAGCATGGATTGTTTTAATGGACTGATTTTCGTCAGTTCCACCCCACATCCAGCCACCAATGGCCCATGTTCCTAGTCCGATGCGTGAAGTTTCGATTCCAGTATTACTGACTTGCATGTTTTCCATTGTTTCACCTCCAAAGGTTGGTAGCCTTAGCTACTCTCTAGCGAAGTTTACCCGCTTGCTATATAGACTAATCATTTAAATAGGTTTTTCAGATGCATGAAAAAAGAAGACCTCTCTTATGATAAAGAAAGGCCTTCTTGCTTGACTTAAGCTTTCGTCCAGTTTGTAACCATATCAACATCTGCGTTATATAGGGTTTGGAATACAGGACAACGATCATCTGTTTTAGCTTTTAATTCTTGGATACGTTCATCAGATTCACTTGTTTTAATTTGAGCGTTAACTGTTACAGTTTGGAAATGGCGACGCACGCCTTCAGTTCCCATCATGCCACGAGGGTCTAATTCTCCGCGAATTTCGAACTCAATGCCCTGCAAGTCAAAATCCATCTCACTTGCAACCATATTCGCAACAGCATTTTCACAACCTGCTAAAGCAGCTAATAGTGTTTCTAGTGGGTTAGCACCTTCGTCTGTGCCACCTTGCTGTTCGGGCTCATCGATAATAATTGTGTGTTTCTTAGCTTTTGCTTCTACCTTTGCACCTTCTGCAGTTGCTTTAACTCTCATTTGAACATTACTCATGTGAATGACTCCTTTGATGTAAAAGTGTATTTTTTATAATCTTAACAGTGTTTTCAATTGGTCTAGACGTTTGCTTGACCTTCGCCATTAATATCGCGCCCTCAATTGAGCTAATGATATACTCAGCATAATCATAGGCATGTTGCTCTGAGATGAGATTTGCATCTTTTAATGTGCCACTAAGCGCCAAAGCCCATTCATGGAAAAAGAAAGCGATACGCTCACGAAAAGAGGCGTCATGTTCACTCATTTCAATGGCTAAGTTTCCAAATGGACATCCTTTTTTTACATTAGAATCTTGGAATGATTCAAGGGTTTCCTCAAGCATATGATGAATTCTTGTCTCAGCAGGTAATTCTCCTTGAAGAATCTCTTCGATCATTCTCGTTTTCCAGGTCTCTATATAGCGATCGACAACGGCTATACCAAGATCATGTTTCGTTTTAAAATGATGAAAGAACTTTCCTTTACCGATACCTGAACTGACTAAAATATCATTAATGGAAGTGGATTGGTATCCTTTTGAACGAATTACATCAGCCGCTACCGATACAATCTCTTCTTTTGCCAAGGCACCTTTATTCATTAAGATCACTCTTCCTTTCAAAACCAACCGGTTGGTATGGTTATACTTTAAATGATTCTGTACGTGATGACAATAAATGTGCTTGAATAAACATTTTCATAAAATCAACGATTTCTGAATAAAGTAGTACTAGCTTTATGAGGAGGTTTCTACAATGATTAAAGTGTCTCAAGGGTCCGCTCTTATTTTGTGTTTGCTTTTTTTTATTATACTTAGTTGGGTTGGCCTGGTACGGGCGGAGGATATGATTGTTCCAGAAAGGTCTTTTTCTCAAGAGACTGTTGCGTTGCCTGAAGCCATCATCTACGTAGATACAGTTAAAGAACTTGAAAACACAGTTGGATCACCTGTTTCTACATTTAACGTACTACCAGACTCATTTGAACGGATCAGCATGGGTTACAAAAAGATAGATGAGAGTTCTTTTTTGACAAGACAAACATTTATCCGTTATCCCAATGGAAAAATGACCTTAGAACAAGGGCCGAGATTTGCAAAAAAAGAAGTTATCTCATCACTAACAACTGATATGACAGAACTCGTATTGAACGGACAAGTCTTTCATATGAATATGGAACAGGAGAAAGCAGACTATGTAGTATGGGAAAAGGGTGCTAACGTATATGCTGTATCAACGAACGAATCATTTTCTATAGATGAATGGAAGATACTGCTGAGTTCATTGCAATAAAAAGATAGATGCCTTAACGATACATTCGTTAAGGTTTTCTCTATGTAGTTGTACAATTATCTGAAAATTCATATTATAATAGGGTGAGGGAGGGGAAGGTATGGAAGTTAAAACAAAACCTATAGAAAGAAGGTACTTAAAAAGATGGCATAAAATAGGTTTATTTCTTATGGCACTTATCCTTACAGTAGGAGCAGGGTTACTCATTTTTGTAAACGGTTACATAAACCGTAGTCTGCCTCAGACGAATGGGAGTGTTCAAATTTCAGGGTTAAAAGAGCCTGTTAGTGTCACACGTGATCAAAACGGAGTCCCTCATATTGAGGCGAGTAACAGTAAGGACTTATTTATGGCACAGGGTTATATTCAAGCACAGGAACGCTTGTTTCAAATGGACATGGCTAGGAGACAAGCAGCAGGGACATTAAGTGAAGTGGCAGGCATAAAAGCATTAGATCAAGATAAGTATTTCCGTACGTTGGGACTAAGAAGGGCAGCTGAAATATCTTATAATGAGTATTCTAATGAAGCTAAACAAGTTATGGAATGGTACGCAGATGGTGTGAATGCTTATATTAACCAAGCGAAGAAGGATCAAGCACTTCCTATTGAGTTTACATTAATGGGAGCCGCACCTGATGTATGGACCCCTATAGATTCTTTAACGATTGGAAAATACATGGCTTTTGATCTTGGCGGGCATTGGGAAAGGCAAGCTTTTCATTACTATTTGCTTCAACAGTATCCAACACAAAAAGCATATGAATTGTTTTCTAGCTATCCAGAAGAAGCGCCAACGATCATTAAAAACGATGAAATAGATATCGAATCGAGTTTCGAAAGTGCCGTTATCCCCCATGCGTTCAATGGGAGTAACAATTGGGTGGTAAGCGGAACTAAAACTAAGTCGGGAAACCCTTTGCTAGCAGATGACCCACATCTAGGGTTAGCAACACCCTCAATCTGGTTGCAAATGAACTTAGATTCACCTGGTTACCAAGTGAGTGGAGTCATATTTGCGGGGATTCCAGGTATTATCTTAGGACATAACAAAGATATAGCATGGGGAGTAACGAATACAGGGCCAGATGTACAACAACTCTATCTGGAAAAGAGGAATCCAGATAATAAGTATGAATATCTTTATGAAGGTAGTTATGAAAAAGCAAGAGTGTTTAAAGAAACAATTAAAGTAAAAGACGAAGAATCTGTTGAATATGAGGTGGTGGAGACGAGGCATGGTCCAGTTCTATCAGAATTCGCAGAAGATAGTGGGAAGGGAACGGTTCTATCTTTAAGGTGGACAGCCCTTGATGCTTCGACTGAACTTGAGGCGATCCTTGAAATCAACAAAGCTTCAAATTGGACGGAATTCGAGAAAGGATTAGAGAAATTCCAGGTTCCAGCCCAAAACTTTGTGTTTGCGAGTAAAGATGGAACCATCGCTTATAAAGCAAATGGTAAAATCCCGATCTATGAAAACGGAGCAGATGCCCTTTTGCCGTTAGAAGGTTGGAAAGAAGAAAATGAATGGAGGGGGTTTATTCCTTTTAATGAATTACCGACTGTAATGAATCCTGATAAAGGGTTCATCGCGACTGCGAATAATAAAGTTGTTGGTGATCACTATCCCTACCACATTTCAAATAATTGGGCTCAACCTTATCGCTACATGCGCATTGATGAGGTACTTCAAACAAGAAATGATTTTACAAAAGAAGACATGAAAAACTTGCAAATGGATCAGGTAAATCTCCAAGCTCGTGAGTTTGTTCCGATGTTTCTAAACTATGTAGGGTCTGAAGGGTTGTCACAAAGGGAAAGTGAAGCGATTAATTTGTTAAAAGAATGGAATTATGTTGACGAAGTAACCGCCCCGCAGCCTCTTTTGTTTCATACTTGGATGAATACGATTATGGATGGTCTGTATCGTGATATTCCAAATTCAATGCATCGCTTATTTAAAGGAAAAGGTCAAACAACAGATGAACTGCTAAGAAAGGCAGATGCAGGTAAAGAAACAGTGTGGGTAAAAGAGCAAGGAGGGTTACAGCAATTAATAGAAGAATCGTTTACACAAACGATAACTTCTTTAACAAAGCAGCATGGAGAAGAGATAAAGAAGTGGGAGTGGGGCGACTACCACAGAGTAGCTTTTAAGCATCCCCTATCTTCTATTTCATTCTTAGACAGATTCTTTAATAGTGAAGATCCAATCCCTGTTGGTGGTAGTAAGGTTACTGTTATGGCAGCAAGTTATGAGGAAGAAAGTGGACTAGTAGACCATGGAGCATCTTGGAGGTTTGTTTTAGATGGAACTGACTTCACTACAGCTTCTCATATTGTAGGCCCAGGCCAATCCGGTCACTTTAGAAGTCCTTGGTATCATAATCAGCGTGAAGACTGGGTAAAGGGGGAGTATCATAAAACGAGTTTGAATAAGCCTGTGGGAGAAACCTTGACCCTTATTCCGTGAATATAACAAGCTGGCTCTAATGGAGTCAGCTTGTTTTTATGTTATAGGGATTAGTACATTTTACAAATGCATAGGTGCAAAATAAATAAGCATGGTTATGGATAAAATTCAAAAGTGCATTCTTCAATGAGTGTGCATTAGATCTTTTAGTAGGGTAAAGCTAAATACAACAAATACATGAATTTAGAAGTGGATGGAGGCTGGTTTAATGCACGGATTTCATGAAGTGTTTATGCAGATATTAGTGTTACTAGCTATCTCGATCACCGTGATTGGGGTTGCTAAGCTCATAAAAGAGCCTTATTCAATTGCGCTTGTACTCGTTGGTGTATTATTAGGGGTGACTGAGATTCCTTTCATCGAAGAAGCGGAATCCTACATAACTCAGTCTTCCGTATTTCAGGCGATTATTATTTCACTTTTTTTACCTATTTTATTAGGTGATGCCACACTCAAGATGCCATTTCACCATTTGTATGGATTGAAAAAGTTGGTTTTATCGCTTGCCTTTTTAGGAACCTTTATATCGTTTGTAGTGATTGGATTTAGCGTATATTTTCTGCTAGGTTTACCGATTGTAGTAGCCTTTACATTTGCAGCTCTTATGAGTGCGACTGATCCAATTAGTGTAATTTCCATATTTAAAGACCTCGGAGTTCCGGAGAAAATGTCTACTATTATGGAGGGGGAATCTTTATTCAATGACGGGATTGCCGTAGTGCTGTTTAAGATATCTTCTATCTATTTATTGACGTATATGGACATGGGGGCAGCTGGAGTTGGTAGTGGAGTTTTCTTATTCTTGAAATTTGCCATTGGTGGAGCTCTTGTAGGCTTAGTAATTGGATTTATCTTTTCCCAGGTTATTCGCATTTTTGATGACTATCCTCTTGAAATTGCTCTGTCTATGCTATTGTTCTTCGGAAGTTACTTTATTGCCGAACATTTTAAAGTATCAGGCGTTATTGCAGTAGTAATTGGAGGACTACTATTTGGTAGTTACGGAAAGAAAATAGGAATGTCAGAAGAGACTAAGGTTAATATAAACACATTTTGGGACACAATTACGTTGCTTGCTAATTCTATTATCTTCTTGATGGTTGGCATTGAAATTCGTGAGCTTGATTTTAGCGGAAAATGGGGAATCATTGCAATGGGAATCGCTATTGTTTTAGTTGGGCGAACGATTGCGATTTATACTGCAACTAGTTATATTTCCCACTTGAGTCAGAAAGAGCGATTCCTAGTGAACTGGGCTGGTCTTCGAGGGAGCTTATCCATAGCATTAGCTCTTAGTCTACCGGCTGATTTTTCTGGGCGCGAAGACATATTACTATTAACGTTTTCTGTCGTCCTTTTCTCTTTAGTAGTTCAGGGACTTACCATTAAACCACTTATTAAGAAATTTAAAATGGCTAAAGGTACATCTTAATAAATAAACCGCTTGCACAAAGCAAGCGGTTTATTTTCCTGCAGACTAATACTAAATCGTTAAGGAAGATTTATAAAGTTAATTGACTTTCAATCTGTTGTAAGGTGCTAATCAAATCATCATGGATGACATAGTGAAATAACCGGTCCTTAGGAGTTTCTTCTCGGTTAATAAGAGCCGTTGGGATCTTTCTCGAATATGCATACTCTGGTAAGAAGTTAAAAGGCATTACAAGGAGAGACGTCCCTAAAACTAGTACAAGATCAGTTTGATCAATAATTGCTTCAGCTCGATCGTGCTCTGTAATGGCGTCTCCGAATAGAACAATATCAGGTTTCAATATAGCTCCGCACGTCTCACGTTCACAACGGGGGACCACAGTGTTATTGACGTAATCCATATCATAAGAATCCCCACAGGCAGGACAAGTTGAAGTGGTTAAGGACCCATGATACTCAATGACGTTTGAAGAACCGGCTTTTTGATGTAATCCATCGACATTTTGCGTGATCACAGCAACTTTTTTCCCTTTTTCCTCGAGACTATGAATGAAACTGTGTACTTCATTTGGCTTATAGTTACGTAGAAGTTTAAGTTGAAAAATATCTTTATACTTCTTCCAAAAATCATTTGGGTCTAAGTGAAAATATTGATTAGACATAAAGTATTCCCGTGATTCGTCTTCTGTCCAAATACCATTTGAAGAGCGAAAATCGGGGATGCCGCTTGCTGTACTTACACCTGCACCCGTTAATACTGTAATATGATTGGCTTGGTTCAGTTCTTGTATAAGTTGATCCATTTTATCCTATCCTTTAAGGGTTTTACACTATTGTAGCAAACACATTAAGTCGGACTGAAGACCAAATTAGTGTTTGTTAAGTCCTTTAGATCGAACAAAATCACTAACATCCATTCTCATAGGATGACTGAAACGACGAATCATTTGATCTGTCCATGAATCCAATCGTGTATTTTGCTGACGATTCTTATAGTATTCTTGTATCGTTTGATCAAAAGCGTGTAGGTCATCAGATTGATCCTTGTTATACGTGTTCACATGATAAACAGACTCTTTTGGTAGGCGTGGTTTTTGTTCGGGTTGTTTATTTGGATAACCAACAACCATACCAAATAAGGGGATGACGTGTGGTGGTAATTGTAATAGTTGGTCTACACGCTCTATGTTATTTCTTATACTTCCAATGTAACACATTCCAAGCCCCATTGATTCAGCGGCAATGGCTCCATTTTGTGCAGCAAGTGAAGCATCGATAGAAGACACAAGGAAATGTTCTGTGTTTTCTATATTTTGAATCATGTCTTGTTTTTGTAAATCAGAGGCAAGAATTTGATGTCTGTATAAGTCAGCGCAAAATATGAAAAGGTGTCCGTTATCTTTAACGTAGGACTGTCCGGTTATATCTGCTAGTTCTTTCTTTTTATCTTGATCGGTGACTCCGATAATTGAGTAAGCTTGCATATAGCTAGAAGTTGAAGCCATTTGAGCTGCTTCCACAATGGTATTAATTTGCTCTTTTGATAACACCTTATCCGTAAATGATCGGATTGAGCGGTGTTGCAATAGAGTTTCTAGGGTTTGATTCATAGCATAGGTCTCCTTCACCATTCATTTATACTTATATGGTACCTCTTATGGAAGCAATTCTTCAAAAAATATGACTTTAATTTTCTCTAGTGAAGGACCAATAAGTGTAATATTATTATTTCAGGCGAATAGTAAAATCTTTATTAAAAAAACACAAATATTATTATAAGACGGGTTACATAATACAAGAAACAAATGGTATAGTAATTAAAAGTGTCCTACTTTGTTTTGGGATATAATGTAAACATCAATTACCTCCTTATAACACGCGTTTCCTCTTGACCTCTTGGAAACAAATCATTTGCAGTCTCTTCACTCAGTACCTCTTCTAAAATGATAAGTACCAGCACCATTATAGCTTTATTGAAATAACATTAGAAGTTGTATATTATTACAAGATTCGTAGAATAATTGTCCAATTAATGTATGGAGTTGTTATAGTTCTGACGCTAGTCACTAAACCTGTACACTTTGCTTAGTTCTTAAAAAAGGTGAGGATTACTCATGGGGGAATTGATCGATTTTCAAACGAGACGAGCGAGAAAAGATTTAAAGAAGTCTGCAGGAAATAGAGGAGTAATTTACGAGATCTACTTGACAGTAGTAAAGTACGTAAATGAAAACTTACAAAATGAGTTTGAGAAGCCGATTGAGAATATGAATACCAAAACGCCACTTTCTTACGTTTTCCAAGGGGAAAGTGCCCGTTTTCGTTCTTCGTTCGCAAAATTAATGAATTATTGGGATTTGCCAAACTGGGAACTGGATGAAGTTCCTTGTGGGGAAGAATTTCAATACTTTAAAACCGTAGAGGATTTATGCTGGTTTATCGAGAAGCGTGTAAGGAAGTCAAATAATTAAGGGGGTGGGTGTCCAAGGTGGAGGGCACCCTTTTTTTATTCTACTGCTTTTCGAGACTGTGTGTGAATAATACCGTAAAATACTTGAGTTGTTCCAATAGCAAAAACTAGCGGTCCAAACGTCCAAGATAAAGGTATGCTTAAAAGGATATGAGTAACACCAGTAGCTAGTACCCATTGGTGCTGGCCTTTTTTATAGCTAATGAATCCGAATAATACGTTTATTAGTATCGCTATGTATACAAAGATTTGTAATAAATTTTCCATGGGAGTGCAAGTCCTTTCTTTATCTTAACTATTTAATAGAATGTACCCTATATAAATCACGTTTAAACCCTATTGCACTAAAAAGCAAAAAGCATAATCAAGGGCAAACTATTCAGAAGCTGCTGACCGGAACTCAGGAGGAGAATGGATCTTGCTTTGACATCAGTTCTGCTGTGTCAGCAAAAAAAGCAGTGAGCAGAGGGTAGTAGGAGTACCATTTTCATTTAAACTAACATACCATAACTAAAAAATGGGTGAACAAAAATGAAGTGGTATGAGTGGGTCGACTTAGGGGCTTTAACCATTTTAGCAACCTTAATGCTATTGTATTCGCAGAACCTCATAACGGATCATGCTGTCACTTTAGTAGCTGCGCCAGTTATGTTCTATATTATGATGATTAGTAAATCTGTACGGAAACGATTAAGAAGGAAAAACAGGTTATAAGATAAATGAAGGGAAGCCGCTAAGGTTGTCCTTCATTTATTTATGCTTGATACCAATAGTTTTACATCTAGGATTTATAGAAGGCTCTTAACTCACATTACCATTATCTATGTTTAGCTTTTCTTCTAAATTGGTAAAACTACTGTAGTGAATAAGAACACAATTTAACTGAGATAAAAAGGAGTGCATCATTATGGCAGGAGAGGTATTTGATCCAAAAAAAGCTGAAAAGCTAGTAGAACCTAGTCGCCAAGAAACGGTACCAGTTGAAAAGGTCTTAGAACTACTTCAATTATCAGGTGAAGAGAAGGTTGCCGATTTAGGGGCGGGTAATGGGTATTTAACATTACCTATTGCTCAAGAAACGAAAGACCGCGTTACGGCAGTGGATTTGCAATTTGAAATGTTGGAACTGTTAGCTTCAAGGGCTGAAGGTGAAGGCATTACAAATATAGAGCGTATGAAAAGTAGCTTGGACTCTTTAAATCTCCCGGATGCATCGTTTAACAGAGCCTTAACGGCATTTGTATTACATGAAGTACCTGATCTTCATCAAACATTAAAGGAAGTTCATCGCATTCTAATGGAAAACAGTCGTCTCCTTATTTTGGAATGGGAAAAAGCTGACGGAGAGCAGGGTCCACCTAAGTCACATCGAATTGCCTCAAATGAGCTGGCTGAGAAAGTAGCAGAAGAAGGGTTTGACGTTGAAGTTGGCCATCTAAACAATGAAGTATACTATATTGTTGCACCAAAATAAGAAAGGGATTGACGTATACCTCCCCACCCATTAAAATATACCCGTAGGGGTTAAAGTAGAGTGAAGGGGAGGATTCTTTGGATACAACTATAACAGTATTGTTAGTTGGAATAGCCATCTATTTTATCGTTAAAACTATAATCCCACCAAAGGGTGTGGAACAGATTTCTCCAAAAGAAGCTAAAGAGAAATTGCGAAACAAAAAGAAGTCAGATCAATTCATTGATGTTCGTACCCCTGGGGAGTATAATAGAAACCAAATCAAGGGATTCAACAATATCCCGCTACAATCCTTGAAATTAGCCTCAAGTGAGTTGGATTCGTCTAGAGAAGTCGTGTTACTATGTCAAAGTGGGTCACGCAGTATGGCGGCCGCTCGTTTGTTAAAAAAACAAGGGTTTACACACATTACAAATATTCGTGGCGGTATAAACGCCTGGAACTAATATGAAGGAGGAATTACGAATGAAAAACATTACACCAGAAGAAGTTCGTAAAAAAGTAGAAGGTAACGAAACAATTAATATCGTTGACGTACGTGAACCTGAAGAGGTTGAAGAAGGGAAAATTCCAGGAGCAAAGCATATTCCTCTTGGTTCTCTTGATGAGCGTAAAGATGAGTTAGACAAAGATACAGAATACGTTATGGTTTGTCGCTCTGGAGGTCGTAGTGGTAAAGCTACAGCGTTCCTAGAAGAGAATGGCTACAATGTCATCAACATGGATGGCGGCATGCTAGCTTGGGAAGGCAGCGTTGATAAATAAGTAAGTCCCTTTTTTCATAAGGTGCCTCATAATTTAATGAAGAATTTCAAGCTAAAGCGGAACCCTATAGGGTTTCGCTTTTTTTAGTGTCTATATTAAACAAGTATCGGTAAATGGATAGATTCACACCCTCCTTATAAGTCCCCCTATATGGAAAGCTTTAAGTTGAGACATTTTAGTATAGAAATGATTACCACTGCCAAAATAAGAAGACCAAAAGTAAATAGGGAGGGGTACTATGGTTCAATCATTATCTCCGCGTCAATTGTTTAAGCGATGTCGGGAAGGGCGGCCATTTGTATTGATTGATGCTCGTAACAAAACATACTCAAAAGAGTTATCTTTTCCAGTAGAGATGCTTAGTATTGAAGAAGGTATCAACGATAAACGAATTGTGAATAAAGAACTCGGAGTCATTCTCCTAGGGGAAGATGAAGCGTCTTCACTTGACCAAGGTACTACACTGGAGCAACAACTAGACATTGAAATGTATTATGTTAAAGGCGGTATGAAGGATTGGGCAATGTATATTGAATCGGTGCAAGTAGGTGAGCTAACAGATGGAGGGGAAGTCTACCAGTTTATACGACCAAGTACAGGACATCTTTCTTATATGATTATAAGTGAAGCTGAAATTCTTCTCCTTAATCCAGACATGTGGATTCAGCCATACTTAGATTTTGTTGAAGACAAGGCCTTTACATTCAGACATATCGTGGACACATGTCTACATGATACACATATATCTGGTGGACCGACTTTAGCAGAAGAAGTAGAGGAAACGTATTGGTTACCTCCAACGAAGGAGGAAATTTCATTCTCTTATGAACCAATTAGTAACAACCATGTTCCGGAGGTTGGAAATACCAATATCCCCATAGAAATTTCACAAAGCGATCATTTTGTCACTTTTATTGTAGATCAGAAATATATTTTCACTTCAAATGAGGAAGCAACTTCTTATGAGGGTGAAGGAACCATACTTAGTGATCGAATGTTGTCTTATAAAGAGTTAAATAAAAAAGGGTGGGTATCAGCCACAAAGCAGGAAACAAAGGTAGACCACGTCGTTCACAGTGAAAGAATTCAAGAGGTGAATAAAGGACAAATAAAGGTGACGAATGAAGAGATTTTTATGCTGGAGTATGGAGGTTAAACCATAAGAAATAGCAGCCAGGTAAAGACTGGCTGCTTATTCTTCTGGCCGGTGAGTATCTTCTTCTTGCGCTTCTTTTCGCTGTGCTTCATATGGGAATAATTCTTTAGATGCTTCTACACGTAATTTTTTTGGAACCAATAGTTGGCGGCGTTTGTCATACACATGTGGTCCAAGTTGCAAAACGCGATTTTCCATATAAATGTGAAAGAACGTTTCAAAAGCAACAATGAATCCAGCTCCTGCAATAGCAGGAAGTATAGTTTGTGTAGTTATTCCGTTAATCACGTTTCCAAATAAATAGAGGATACTAAACGTTAAGGCAAGGTCTGCGATTGACGTTATTATAAGCCCAAATCGCTTTAATATAAATAAATCTCCGATTACATAAGTTACTCCAAGTAATACAAATGTGATAAGAAAAACATTTACTAAGGAAGCCCCGGCAATTACCCCATAGATTGGGAAGACAGCAGCAATTAAAATAACCCACTTGATCCCAAGTGCTTTAATATGTTCCAGTTTGAACACCTCCACCTATAGTTTTTTCGAAAGACATCCGTAATATACGATTCATTTCTGGAGTGGTTTTCTTTTATCTTAAGAGAGTGTATAATTGTTATAAAATTCAGTAAAATTGAATTCTTCATTTATACGGTTTATCAAGTGAAAATGTGGGTAAGAAAACTGGAGAGGTGAATAATATGGCAATAAAACAACTGAACTCAATACGGATTCCGTGTAAGAACCTACAAGAAACAAAGGAATGGTATAAAGATCATTTGCAGCTAGAGGCTAAAGGTAATCAAGAAGAAGTAACCATTTCATTTGCCGAAGGTGCAGATTTAGTTTTTTATAAAAGTAACGTGACACAAGAATATCCGTTTAGCCCTTTCAACATTAATGTGTACGAACCGCAATATTTACATAGAGATTTATTTTTGAAAGGGGCTAAATTAACAGACATTGATGATTTCTTTGACATGCTTTGTTACGAGGTGACTGATCCAAATAACATACAAATTGGCATTGTAGGATGGGAAGAAGAAGCAAAAGCAAAGAATTCTATCACAAAATTAGGAGGATATTTTCTTCCTGTAAAAAGCTTAGAGGATGCATCATTATGGTATAAGACTCATTTGAACGTGGATCAGTTATATGACTTTTCTTTCCATACGCCGATGTATGGAGAAATGCGAGCATTAACCCTTGATCATTTAGGGATTACCCTCGTTGAGATCCCAAGTGATCTTCATAACGTGATTGAGCATCCATTTACCTTAGGCTCCACAAACCTTGAAGAGGACTTTAAATCTCTTCAAGAGTCAGGCGTAGAAATTGAAGAAGGGACTCCTGGGGAAACGTTTTATTTTAAAGACCAAGAAGGACACAAAATTCAAGTGCAATTGATCTCATAATAAAAAGGGAGCTAATCAGATTAGCTCCTTTTTTTGTTTATGAAAAGATCAATAGTTAACTCGCATGTACAATGTCAGATTTCCCAGGGAATAAAACCCTATTAAAATTTGGTGTTCACGTAAGTAGAAACATTCATAGGAAGGGCTCTGTTAAAGTTTACTATTGTTCTAAACATTAACAGGGCCATAGGAATAGTAACCATATCGGATTTAGGGTCTTAATTTTTAACCTGCTGTGATAAGATGAACAAAAGGCAGGTGACCAATAGATGTGGATAAGAAACGCAGAAGCAAAGGATCTACCCTTTATTAAAGAAATTGAGAACGAGGCAATTATTCATACTACAGCCATTTTTGACCTAGAGGAGAAGTCTCTGGTTGATAAAGAAAAGTGGTTTGAGAACCTTCATGGAGTCTATCCTATTCTTGTTGCAGAATGGGAAGAGGAGGTAGCGGGATATGGTTATTTATCTCCTTACAATGACAAACTTGCCTATCAAACGACTGCAGAACTTTCTTTATATGTGAATCGGAAGTATAGAGGTTATGGAATTGGTCATGGTCTAATGAAGGCATTGTTGGAAAAAGCAAGGGATTATCAATTCCATTCTATTATTTCACTTATTACAGAAGGGAACGAGGCAAGTGAACGATTGCATGAAAAATATCAATTTTCTCATGTAGGTACATTAAAAGAAGTCGGAAATAAGTTTGATGAATGGCAAAATGTGAAATTATATCAGTGGATAGGAATCGATTAGGAGAGGAAAGGTCACTATGATCAGAACTATAGCGATCACAAAAGACCAGCAATTACATAAAGATTTGCCTTTAGAGAAGTTAGCTGAGGAAGGAATTATGTGGTACTGGGTGGATTTTTCAGAACCAACACCTAGTGAAACGCAAAAATTGGATACAGTCTTTCAATTTCACCCTTTGGCAATTGAAGATTGTATACATAATTTACAACGACCGAAGCTTGATTATTATGATGAACACACTTTTTTCGTCATGCATGCCCTTAATGCAAAAACCCTTGAAAAAGAAGAAGTGGATTTGTTTAATGGAGATGGGTACATTGTTACTTATCACAAGCAAGTTTGTCCTGAGCTTGAACAAGTTTGGAATAGACTTTTAAGAGAACGTTCATTTAACGTTTGGGATGAATTTCATGTGCTTCATCAGATATTTGATAAGGTAGTCGATAATTATTTCCCAATTGTCTATGCTATTGAGGATCATATCAATGATATAGAAGATAATACAAAAGAATTATCTATGGAAACCTTACTAGAGCAATTATTTGATACAAGGGCAGATTTATTAACAATGCGTCAAACAGTCCATCCTATGAGGGACTTAATGTATAGGATCTTGAGTTCTCATAGGCTTGATGGAGTGCGAGAAAGGAAAGAGTATTTTTCAGATATTTATGACCATCTTTTGAAAGTATCTGAGCTGATTGAATCAAATCGAGAAATGACTCAAGATATCAGGGACAGTTATATGTCTTTAAATTCACATGAAACGAATCGGACAATGCAAATCCTAACGGTAATATCAACGATTTTTATGCCTTTAACCTTCATTGTAGGTGTGTATGGAATGAACTTTTCCTATATGCCTGAATTAGATGAAAGGTACGCTTATTTCGTAGTTTTATTAATCATGTTTGTGATAGCGGTTATCATGTTTCTATGGTTTAAGCGGAAAGGTTGGTTTGATTAACAATAAAAAAGCATGTCCTCCCATCATGGAGGACATGCTTTTTTTCAGTAATCTTCATTATTAGAGTTGTGGCTTTCGTCTATGGGAGGAGAAACATTTCAGTCCGCCGTATGAGAATGATTCATGCCTTGTGCCGTTAAAAAGAATGTTTCACCTCCTTATAATTAGAATTACCATCGAAGCTAAAGATGGTAATTCTAATTAAGGAAGTGGTCTTTGTGATCTTGACAGAAATGGAAATCCGTCATCTTATAGACAAGAGGAAACCGGAGAAAGTAATGCTCCAACCTGATCCGATGAAGCATAAATTAAAATCGACGTGGATACAGCGATGTTTATCTAGTGCACTGCATGCTCTAAAAGGATAAGTAAGTTAGACGCTCTTGTTTTTCATGGAAAAATAATAGACTTTAGGGATTCTTGTGTAGTACCAATGTTCACTCACGGTGGTACCAAGTAAAAAAGCATATAATTTCCAATCCATAAGGATCCCTTCTTTCTGTCTTTCGTTAAAGTATTATACGCATACAGAAGTTCGTCCTATGATATAGATGGTCATGGACATGTTTCCTATTGTGCTCTCATATAATAATGAGGGGGGAGGGACAAGGATGAACGTGGCTTTGGGAATCGTTTGGATGATCATAATCCTTGGAGTTTGTGTTTTATCCGTTTTACATCGAAGAAGTAAGAAAGAAAATAAAGAGCGAATTGTTCATGCGGTTGTTATGTTTGCCAGTGTCTATTACGGCATGACGATATACTTTTTAACTCAAAATTTATTAATTTCTATGGGAATAGCATCGGGCATAGGGTTGCTTCTCCCGTTCCTTTTTCAGCATCCAAATTCTGAACGGTTTATACATACCAGTATGCATGCGGTTATGGGCGGGATGATGGGAGGGATGTTAAGTGGGATGCTTCCTGATTCAGAGTGGCATACGCTATTTAAAGTAATGACCTTGAGTACAATAGCGTTTGGCACGCTATTAATATATGACTTAGGAGTTTCGCATCCTCTAATTAGATGGTTGTACAAACCCATTGGAATTGCATTATTTATGCTTGCTGCAGCGGTATTCATTGAATTATTACCTATAACTTCTGCAGGGTTAGAACGTTCTCATAATCATTAGCGAAAAAAGGTACAGGATCTGCTCTATCTATGAAGATAAAGCAGATCCTGTACCTTTTAAGTTTTTATTGGTCTTTTTTTAAGAATAATGTAGTGTTTCATTAATTGAATGTTTGGAAGACTTTTTCGTTAGACCAAAATAGTCTGATCACGATTAGCCTCATGAAATCGACGTACAACACAATTCTCAATAGGTTCCTTGCAAATGTTCATGATTTGTTGGTAGGCATACTGTACGTCTTTCCCATCAATAATCATGACCAAAGGACGATCTGTATTATAATAAAAAAAGAAAGACAATAATTTAGGAAGATTGCGAACGTCTGCAATCAAATGGTCTTGGTATAAGTATAAATCATAAGAACTATCTACTATGAAATGATGAATGTTCATGACTTCTTCCATATCAATTTGTTTTTTGAATTGTACTTGGTACGATGTGAGCTGCTCCAAGGTTTTCACCTCTACTTGTTTTTTTCTTTTCTTACATATCAAATACCCTCCTTCTCATTAATGAAACGTAAAAAGCTTTGCGGGCCCCCCTTAACTTGTAATAGATCCAAACTAAAAACAGAACTCAAAATGTCCGAGTTCTGTTAGTGTTCATATATCATTTTTCTTGTCATTCCACCGTCAACAACAAGATTTTCTCCATTTACGAATGTATTATCTTTATCAGTTAGATAAAAACAAGCTTTCGAGATATCAGTTGGGTGACCAACTCGTTTAGATGGGTGTTGATTATGGTCAATATCCCGAAGTTCATCATAATGTGTTGTTTGGATCCATCCTGGACTAATCGCATTTACTCTAATTTGATAATCACTAAGAGACATCGCTAACGTATAGGTTAATGCTACTATACCTCCTTTTGATGCCCCGTATGCTTCAGAATGTGGCTCTGCCATCATTGCTCTTGTAGAAGCCATGTTTACAATTCTTCCATGAATCCCATTGTCTCTCCAATACGTTGCAGTAACCTGAGACAGTAAAAAGACGCTTCTTAAGTTCGTAGCTTGAACATCATCCCATTCAGATAAAGACATATCGAAGAAGTTCGTAAAACGACTCACCCCTGCATTATTAATTAATATAGTAGGAGAGTATCCATCTTCTAAAATCGAAGCAAAACAAGATCTCACAGAGGATTCATCCCGTACATCACAGAAATAAAAGGTAGCTGTTCCTTCTGTGTCACAAATTTCATTTACAAGCTTTTCTCCATTACCTGTATCATTATCAATCAAAATCACAGTCGCGTCCTCTTTCGCATATGCATGAGCTAAAGACTTTCCAATTCCATTACTAGCTCCTGTAATCATCACTGTATCTTTGTTAAAATAATACTCCACATTACTCAGCTCCTCGTCCTAACTACTACATTCCTATAATACCATCACTAAGGCTCTCTTAAACGAGGTATTTTGTTTATCCGTTGATCAATCAGGTAAAGAATAGTAAGAAGGATTGTATGTATAAAAAACGTGTGGTATATTATTCTGAAAACATACGGAGGGATTACGATGAGGAACGTAACATTAGTAGATTTATTTAAACACCATATTACTCGGAAGTACCTTCGTCGCTCGGGGGTCCATCATGCGGTAACAGCAGCAAACTATGCTTTTGAAATTGCGCTTGAACGAGGGGTGGATGTGGATCAGGCTTCTAAAGCAGCGCTTCTTCATGACATAGGACATTATGAATGGTACACAAATGATGGAGAATGGGATTATGATGACTACCGTCAAAATGATATTCACGCCATCAAGGGGGCAGAACGCGCCCATAAGTTATTAATAAGGTTAGGGGAAGACCGTGTGGCTGCTAAACAAATATCAGTAGCAATCCTTCTTCATACAGATTCTTACCTGCCGTTTCATTTAGATGGGAAACAAACCCCGCTACAAGAAGTAGTAACCCTGGCAGATAATAAAGATGAACAACCGAAAGGGATGCACCATTACAAACAAATGGAGATTAGCGAAGCAATTCGGGAGCTCCATCAATTGGATCAAAAAATAGATGTCGTTTATGCAAAAGAAAATATTCCTAATGAACAGTCAAGTTAAGACAACAAGAGATGCTCCTAAATTATGGGCATCTTTTTATTTATTTATTAATGATGATTACTAGATAGGAAGTCAAAGCAAAACTAATAAGCAGGCTGAGTAAAATGTTCTTGCTCGGTTACTATTATATATGAGGCGGACCTCTAGTTTTGACTTATGAAGGAACACACCTGTCTATGGAAATAATGCGGAATGTTTGATATGTTACATGTAAGAGAATATTGATTTGCATAGATTGTACGTTTTACATAGGGTTAAGTTTTAATAAGGAAGGGGGTTCTTTTATTGAAGACGTTTAAGTTAATAAAATTAAACATCCTTAAAGAAAGTGGCGAGGATTTTCAAAAAAGGTCTATACCACTTATTGATGGGCTGATCATAAATCGTGAAGACGATCAAAACCGTTGGATTATCGAAGCTTATTTGGACAAACAATATATTGAAGAATTCTTAAGGCTTCGACAGAATGAAGAGGAAATGGTGTTAGAAGCTAAAATTACCAAGAGTTCAAATCACCCTGCTGTGTTCTTAGTTAAAGTAATAGATGTAAATGAAATTGGCGAACATTTCAATGTACTTTTTATGGGGAATATTGTTGACCATAAAAAGGATCAAGTCGAACATATGCTTCGTCGTTTAATTGAAGAGGGATATCAAGGTGAGGAGCTTCTTGAAGAATTTAAAAGTAGAGTAGAGCAAGCTGAAGCGGAAAACTCTGTATAAATGAACTGGGATACCCACTAAAATCAGTGGGTATTTTTTGTCAGTGAGGAATTTAGTGAGTTAGCTCGGGTAGATTTGGTTTCTTTTATCTCCTTTTACTGATACACATCTCTAAGTGTTTCATCTAACCTATGTTCTGAAAATTAAAATTTACTCTTAGACACTTGATGTAGCACACAAAAACGCTAAAATAAGAATGGCTCTTTCCTTAGGGAGAAGGAAGTTTAATTCCTTTAGATTATAATAACTAGGAAAGTAGTAAAAACTAGAATATACTCTAAAAAGAAAAGGAATCCTTTATAAATCAACAAATGAACCGATATAAAGAAAGAATTCTCCTTTTCGTATTGGTATAATGGTATAAAAATGATGGTTTAGTAAGGATTCTTGTTAGAAAAGGAGAAATTTGAATGTGGATTAGGCATCATAGCTTACGCTGGCTTAACAATTTATCTCCCGTTCAAATCATTGTGCTGTTCTATGGATTTGCTGTCTTAACGGCTTGTATTTTGTTAGGGCTTCCAGTCGCTCATCAGGAGGGGGTTACGTTATCATTTATTGATCTCGTATTCACTGCTGTAAGTGCGGTGGCGGTTACGGGGCTCAGTGTTGTAAATATCTCTGAAACGTTTAGTGTAACAGGCGTGTTTTTACTCGCTTTTGTACTTCAATTTGGTGGTATTGGCATTATGACATTGGGTACTATGATTTGGATTTTGTTAGGGAAGAAAATTGGGCTTAAAGAGCGAAGGCTAATTATGACGGATCATAATCAAACTACTTTCCAAGGCATGGTTCGTTTAATTAAACAAATTTTATTCTTAATATTTGTCATAGAATTCTTAGGTTTTATTATCCTTGGAGTATACTTTATGCAGTATTTTCCCACTTGGTATGAAGCATTTTATCAAGGCTTCTTTGCCTCTATAAGTGCCACAACAAATGCAGGATTTGATATAACGGGGCAATCTCTTATTCCTTACAAGGATGATTATTTCGTCCAATTTATTCATATGGGATTAATTGTTCTAGGGGCAATTGGATTCCCTGTTCTCATTGAAGTGCGAGAGCATTTGTTTGCTTCTACCGAAGAACGAAAATTTATGCGATTTTCATTGTTTACAAAGTTAACAACCTTTACGTTTCTTGCTTTAATAATTGTAGGAACGTTAGTCATTATATTGCTTGAAACGAATTACTTCTTTGCAGGCAAACCATGGCATGAGGTTTTGTTCTATGCTCTGTTTCAGTCTGTTACGACACGTAGTGCTGGTCTTACTACTATGGATGTTAATATGTTCACAGAGCAAACGCATATTTTTATGTCTGTTTTAATGATTATAGGAGCATCACCGAGTAGTGTAGGCGGTGGAATACGAACAACTTCGTTTGCGTTAGTCATTATATTCTTGCTTACTTATGCCAGGGGACAACAGCGGATTCGTATTTTTAGAAGAGAAGTGCATAATGATGATCTCATCAAGGCTGTTGTCGTAACAATGTTTGCATCCATTTCGGTCTTTGTAGCTGTAGTCATATTAACAATAGCTGAAGATTTTAGTTTAACCCAAATTTTCTTTGAAGTGAGTTCGGCATTTGGAACTACTGGACTATCTTTAGGGATTACCCCATATTTAACGACTGTCAGCAAAGTTGTTTTAATGGCACTGATGTTTATAGGAAGAATTGGAATCTTGTCCTTCCTATTCACCTTTAAGAAAGAAGAGAAAAAAGGCAATTATCACTATCCAACAGAACGTATTATTATTGGATAGACAATAACCTATAGTTTGCAGCGAGGTTTAGTTTTGGGAGGAATAAGACATGTCGAACCCATGTGATCACTCATCTTTTCCTATCCATAAGAAGCTCCTGGATCACCTCCAGGATGCTCTTCTTTTTGTGGATGAAAATGGAGAGATAGTGGAGTGGAATCAACCAGCTAAGGAGCTCCTGGATACTTCTAACGTACAATCAACTTCTATCTATTCTTATTTAAAATTTAATCCATTGATAGTAGATGAAGATGAACCAAAGGTGATGAAAATTATTAACGGTTCAGAGCGCCAACTGTGTGTGAAAGTGATTGGGCTCTATTGTGAGGGTAGGAAGCTATATTGTTTAAGACTCCAAGGTTCATCCTTTTACGATCGTATTAAAGATTTGAGGGAACAGATCGGTCAGTTTATGGATTCAACTCTTGAAGGAATTGTTCTTCATGATGATGGAGTTATTGTAGAAAGTGATGATACGGTTGCTGAAATCCTAGGTTATGATAGAGAAGAGCTTATACATAAGAGTGTGTTTGACATTGTGGACCCTCAACATATGAGAGCCTTAAAGGAAAAAATAAACATAATTCCTAACGAACCATATGAAATCGCAGCTGTAACCAAAAGCGGTAAACGAATATATCTCGAAGTAATGGCTCATCCGTATCCATATGACAATAAGATTCTTCGAGGGGCTGTCATACGGGATATTACAGAACGCGTTGAAAACGAACAGCGAATCGAATTTATGGCTTACTTTGATGAGTTAACAAATTTACCAAATCGTACATATTTTCTTCAAGAACTCATGGAGGTTATTAATCAGGCTCAAACAAGTGGAGAAATGTTTGCGGTATACTTTATGGATATTGATTACTTTAAGCAAATTAATGACACGATGGGGTATGTATTTGGGGACAAATTACTTCAATCGTGTGCCAGCCGTTTAAAGTACTTGCAAAATGAACAAACATTTCTTGCACGAATGGGTGGAGATGAATTTCTTATTCTGCAACGTCATGTGAAAACGAAAGAAGAAGCAGAGGCATTAGCACAGAAGATCATTGATCAGTTCCAAGAACCTATTCACATTAATGATTTTGAATTATTCACCTCTGTTAGTATTGGGATTAGCTTGTATCCTACAGACGGTCAAGATGCAAATGAGTTAATCAAGCATGCTGACTCAGCTATGAACGTAATTAAAGAACACTATAGAAACGATTATAAAATGTTTGAAGCTTCTATATCAAAGGACTTTAAGACAATATTGACAATGGAGACAGAACTTCGTAAAGCTCTTAAGGAGGGGCAATTCGAACTCCATTATCAACCGCAGAAGAACATTGTAACAGGAAAAATTGTAGGGGTAGAGGCTTTACTACGTTGGAATCATCCAAAAGAAGGCTTTATATCTCCAGGAACCTTTATTCCTCTTGCTGAAAAGACAGGCCTTATATTAGAGATTGGCGATTGGGTTATGTATGAAGCATGTCGTCAAAATAAACAATGGCAAGTAGAGGGATATGATCCAATAGTTGTAGGGGTTAACTTGTCGGCGAAGCAATTCCATCAAAGGGATCTGGTTGAACGTGTGGCATCTATATTGAACAAAACGGGCCTTCACCCAACTCATCTAGAATTAGAAATAACAGAAAGCATGGCGATGAGTAATGAAGAAGATATTATTCAAACGCTAGAAGGTTTAAGGGATCTAGGTGTATACGTATCTATTGACGATTTCGGCACAGGATACTCTTCTTTAAAATATTTAAGCAGATTTCCGGTTAATAAATTGAAGATTGATAAAGTATTTATTCAAAATCGTAAACAAAACGAAGCCATTGTGAAGTCAATTATTCATATGTCCCATTCATTAAATATGAAAGTTATTGCAGAAGGGGTGGAGACAGAAGAACAACTTTCATTTCTTAGAAACGAACGGTGTGATGAGATGCAAGGTTTCTTCTATAGTAAGCCACTTCCACCGACTCATCTTAATGAAATATTTCAAAAGCAAACCGTCTAGCGTGAAAAAGGCAGTCCAGAAAGGACTGCCTTTTTCTTTATTTTCTTGTTAGAGGTTAGCAGTAAAACGCTGCACCAACGATGATTAAAAGGATGAATAGTACAACAATTAACGCAAAACTACCCCCGTAGCCATAGCCGCCGTGGCCATATCCGCAACAATACATCCAAATCACCTCCTATCTAGTTATATGTATATGTGATACGAGCTGATTTGGTATAGACGAGTGCCTAGTTTTAGCTGGGGAATATGAGAGATACCCTAATGGTTATTAAACTTTATGATATTAGAAGCCTAACTTTTAATGTAAGGCAGTTTAAAATTGCGGTCTGAGGGAATTGGTTGTATAATGAATGTACAATAAATGTATAACGGCGGGTGAGAATATGAAGAAAGTGGCCGTAATTGGTGCCGGACCAGGTGGATTAGCTTCAGCTATGTTGCTAGCAGCCAAAGGATATGATGTACAGGTGTTTGAAAAAAACAATGTCATCGGAGGAAGAAACGCGAAATTAACATTAGGAGAATATCAATTTGATGTAGGTCCTACGTTTTTCAGTATGCCACATATATTAGAAGAGTTATTCGAAGCAGCTGGTCGAGATCTTCATGATTATATGGATTTGGTAGAGCTTGATCCTATGTATGACCTTATATTTGAAGATCAGAAGGTTACCATGTACAGAGACCCTGAGCGAATGACTTCGGAATTAAGTGAGCAATTCCCTGGAAGTGAAGAAGGATACCACCGGTTTATGAATGAGACTAGAAAACGCATGAACGCTTTAATGCCCATGCTTCAAAACCGGCACCATCGACTCATAGATTACGTGCGACCTAGAACGTTAAAGGCACTTCCTCATTTAGCTTTAGGTAAGTCTCTTCATGGAGTGCTCTCTCAATATTTTAAAGATGAACGCTTAAAACTCGCTTTCACGTTTCAAGCCAAATATTTAGGGATGTCCCCATGGGAATGCCCGGGTGCATTTTCAATACTCTCTTATATGGAGCATGAGTATGGAGTGTTTCATCCTGTTGGAGGCGTGAATCAAATCTCCAATTCAATGGCCAGAGTCGTACAAGAATATGGCGGTCAAATTCATTTAAATAAAGGCGTATCAAAACTAATAACTAATGGAAAATCTGTAACGGGAATCCAACTTGAAGATGGGGAAGAAGTTCAAGCAGATGAGGTCATCGTAAATGCGGACTTTGCGCAAGCAATGGATCAACTGGTCGATCAATCCAACTTAAAGAAATATAAACGGGAGAAACTCGAAAAGAAAAAATACAGTTGCTCGACCTTTATGATGTACCTAGGAATTGATGGAGAGATCGATCTTCCACATCACAGTATTATCTTTTCTGATGATTACAGAAAGAACGTAGAAGAGGTTACCAAATCTCTTGATCTATCAGAAGACCCATCCATATACGTTCACAACGCCTCCATTACAGATCCAACATTAGCTCCAAAAGGCAAGACAGCCCTTTATGTTTTAGCACCCGTTCCTAATAATTTCTCAGAAATTGATTGGGAACAAGAAAAGGGCACATTCAGAAATCTTGTTTTGGATGTGTTAAAAGATAAAGGCGGTATTACCATTTCAGAAGACCAGATTGAAGAAGAGAAAATCTTAACACCAAAAGGGTGGGAACAAGATTACAACGTGTACCGCGGAGCAACGTTTAATTTAGGTCATCAGTTATCCCAGATGATGTATTTCAGACCGCACAATCGCTTTAATGAATTAGATCATTGCTGGATTGTTGGAGGAGGAACTCATCCTGGGAGCGGGTTGCCTACAATATTAGAATCAGCACGTATTACAGCGAATTGGTTATCAGAAACAGGGGAGGTGAAACAAGCATGAAGCGAAAGATAGGTATTGTAGGTGGAGGAGTAGGAGGTCTTGTTACAGCTCTATTACTTTCTAAAGACGAACGCTATGATATTACCCTATACGAACAAAAAGATCACTTCGGTGGACGTCTCCAATTTGTTGAGCATGAGGGATATAAAGTAGATGAAGGTCCTACGATTGTTCTCTTGCCAGAAATGCTTCTTTCAATTCTTGAAGAAGGTGGCTTAACTAGAGAAGAAATTCCTTTGGTTGCTTGTGAACCTTTGTATTCTGTTGATTATACAAATGGTGAACAAATGCTTAAATTTCGAGATATTCAAAAGCAAAAGGAAGAGATTGAACGACTTTTCCCTGGTGATGGAGAAGGCTTTGAGCGTTTTATCCAAGATATGAAGTGGAGATTCCACATGGGACAGCAACATTTTCTTGAACAACAATTTGTGAAGAAGCGTCAATTCTTCACCCCTAAAAACATTCAGATGCTCGTAAAACTTAGAGCGTATCAACATGTAAAGAAAATGATGAAAAGCTATTTTAAAAGTGAACAGCTTCAAAATACCTACGCTCTCCAGACCCTTTATATTGGAGGTCATCCTGGAGAATCTCCTGCATTGTACTCTCTTGTTTCGTACAGCGAACATGAACATGGAATTTGGTATTTAAAAGGTGGATATGCTAGTTTAGTAGACATCTTGCTTCAAAAATTGTCAGACCGAGGTGTTACATTACACGCAAATAGCTCAGTAGAACATATTGGAGTACAAAATAATCATTGTGACGGAATAGTTGTAAATGGAGAATGGGAATCGTTTGATGATGTTGTATTAAATGGTGACTTTCCAATTATGGATAACCTCTTGCCAAAAGAGAAAAAACTTAATCGTACCTACACACCGTCCTCTGGTTGTTTCTTGGTTTATATGGGATTAGATCGTAACTATGATCAACCATCCATTCACAAATTCATTATGAGCGATGATTTCGACCAGCACATGTCTGATGTTTTCCAACATAAGAAGCTGCCTGATGATCCGTCTATCTATACCTTTCACCCTTCCTTAGTAGATGATTCCCTCGCACCTGAGGGGAAAGGGGTGTTATATACACTTGTACCTGTTCCTTCTGGAGAAGAATTAGACTGGGAAAATAATAAAGAATCGTTTACTGAGAAGATATTAGATCTACTTGAAGCTAGAGGATATGAAGGATTGCGTGATCATATCGAATGGATTAAGGTAAAAACGCCTCAAGAGTCAATGAGGGAAGGATTATTCGGCGGAGGTAGCTTTGGAATTGCACCTACACTATTCCAATCAGGTGTTTTTCGCCCTCAGCTTAAACCTTATGAAGTGGACAATGTTTATGCAGTAGGCGCATCCATTCATCCAGGCGGTGGGGTACCAATTGTTATGCAAGGAGCGAAACTCCTATCTGATTACCTAAAGGACCATCATATGGTATACTACAACGTAAGTGAGGTGGTCGAGGGTTGAGACAAATAAATGAAGCATATTCCTATTGCAAGAAGATTATAGAAACTCATTCTAAAACGTTCTCAAAAGCCTTCTCTTTGTTGCCAAAAAAGCAAAAAAGAGCCGTATGGGCGATCTACGCTTTTTGTCGTAAAGTAGATGACATTGTAGATGAGGGAAGTGCACCTAAATCAGAACTAGATGAATTTGAAAGGAACTTTCACAGCTTTTTAGAAGGTGAAATACCAGAAAATGACCCGATGTGGATTGCGTTAGAGGATGTTTTTTCTACATTTTCTATGGACCCTGTCTACTTTCAAGAAATGATAGATGGACAGAGAAAGGACATTGAGTCTCACATCGTAGAAACAGAAGAGGAACTGCTTCTTTATTGTTATCAAGTAGCGAGTACAGTGGGGCTTATGTTGCTGCCTGTCTTAGCGCCAGGGAAAGAATCTGAACTAAGGCAAAGTGCAATTGACCTTGGTAAAGGGATGCAGTTAACTAACATTTTAAGAGATGTAGGAGAGGATATCGAAAGAGAGCGAATTTATATCCCTAAAACACTCTTAGATACTTATGGCTATTCTTATAAGGAATTACGTAATCATGAGCAAAACGAAGCCTTTATTCAATTATGGGAAGATTTAGCCGCTAAGGCTGAAATGTATTATGAGTCATCGCTGATGAGCATCCATGAATACCCAATGTATTCCAGGGCGCCGGTGAAAGGGGCTGCTTACCTTTACAGAGCAATCCTTCCTTCGATCAGAGATAATCAGTACCAAGTCTTTAATGAACGTAACTTTGTTAGTGATCAAATGAAAAAAAACATATTATCTGATATCCAATTAATGAAGGCGTAAACCACCATGTGGTTTACGCCTTCTGTTATTATTATCCTTAGCTTTTATTATGAATTTCTCTTGCTACATTACGGCCGCTTAGAATGACCATAGGACTTCCGCCCCCTGGATGAGTGCTCCCGCCTGCAAACCAAACGTTTTCAAGGTCCTGTGAACGATTGAAAGGTCGGAGGAAGGCGTCTAGTTTCTTATTAGCTGCAGGACCGTAAATAGACCCTCTAAAGGCTCCGAAATCGATACGTATATCTTCAGGTGTATATATTTGCTCAACCTTTACTTTGTCTTTTATTGAAATGCCAAAGCGCTCTAGTTTGTTATAAATAACCTGTTTGTACTCTTTTGGATCGATTGGCTCTCGGTCTTTACTAGTTGCTGGTGCATTAACTAAAATGAAACAATTATCTCCATCAGGAGAAACAGTTGAATCACTCTTTGAGGAGGTACAAATATAAATGGTTGGGTCATCCGCATACTCCCCGTTTTGGAGCTGTGTAAATTCTTTTTTATAATTAGTAGAGAAGAAGAGGTGATGATGGTGGAGTTGGTTTATTTCCCCTTCAAGACCTGCTAAAATAACGAATCCTGAAATGGAAGGTTCGTATCCTCTTACTTTCTTATTAGAAAAAGATGGACGATCCTGTTCGGCCACAAGGTCAGGATAAGCTTTTAATAGATCTCCATTTATCACAACCTCATCAGCTTCGACTTCCTCCCCAGAATCCAATTGGAGGCTATTTGCTCTTCCATTTGAAGTGATGATTTTCTTAACCTTTGAATGGTTATGTAACTCTACCCCTATATGTTTAGCTGCTTTGACCAGGACCTCTGCAATTTTTGAATTACCACCTGGTACATAATACACCCCATCCGTAAGCTCCAAGTGAGCAATCATTGCAAATGTTGCAGGTGCAACATATGGATTTGAACCAATATAAGTTGCATACCGATCGAGGGCTTGAATAGTTTTCGGATTTTCGAAGTATGTATGGAAGAAATCGTGCATCGTTTGATTTGGTCGCACTTGTAAAAAAGCTCTTCCTAACGACGGAGATAAGTAATCTCTCCAACTATTAAAGGTACGGTGTAAAAAATGCTTATGGGATAATTGATACAACGATTCAATCCTATTCAGGAACTCGTCATATCGCTTAGCTCCTTTAGGGTCTAAGCGTTTGAGTTGATTTTTCATAAAAGTAGCGGAGGAAGAAAAATCTAAAACGAAGCCATCAGGGAAAGCATTCCGTGTATGGTGTTCAATTTTTTCAAAAGTTATGTACTCTTCAGGATCTAGTCCGGCTTTACGAATTGTTTCTAAGAAGACCTGAGGCATAGTAATGGTATTAGGACCAAAATCAAAATGGTAACGATCGATCTCAATAGATTTCATCTTACCTCCGAAATGTTCGTTTTTCTCAAATACTTTTACGTGATGGCCATCGGCAGCCAGATGGATAGCAGCTGATAGGCCACCTAAGCCTCCACCTACGATCACGATATTTTTCATGAGTAAGACCTTCCTTTCCATGTGTAAGCTTTTCCTTTAATGGATGTGTACATAGAACGAGTTAAGACGAACACAAAGAGTAGTGCTGAGAAGGGCATAAATAGAGCATACATTAAAGAAGTCTTATTCTTATAATCTATGACCCCCTTCTGAAGAATACTAAGAATTAAAGGAACTGAATAGAGAAATTGACCACTTGTTATACTGACGATGAATAAGGCTAAAGGTACTATATACATCAAAATGTACCAGGTGATGAGGAATAGTGCTAGTCCGATTGATTTGTTAATCCCAATAAAAATATTTTTCGTAAACCCTTCGATTGCTTCTTTCAGAGATTCATACATATAACAATTGACAGATGATGAAATGTTCATAAGCTTCATTGTATGACCGCTCTTCTTGGTTTCGCGAGCTAAGTGAACATCTTCTAATAGGGAAGAAGAGACAGCTTCATGACCTCCGATTGCATCGTATGCTCTTCTAGTAAACCCTATAAAACCTCCACAAGCTGCAGTGAAGGAAGGGTTGTTGGTTGTGTTGGCTATGGAAATTGGAAGATGGGCGTACACAACAAAATGTTGCAGGGTTACAAGGAATTGAGAGAAATGGCTCCTATCCGCATAATGAGGGAAGCCACTTATCATACCGGCTTGTTCCTTATCAAATGTGGCGACGGCCCTTTCAAGCGTGTCAGGTGCTAAACGCACATCCGCGTCAATAAACAGGAGAAGATTGCCTTGTGCTTGTTGGCTGAGTTGGTGACAAGCGTGAACTTTCCCGTTCCATCCTTTTGGTAGCGGTTGCCCTGTGATAAGCGTAAAACGCTTATCATCTATGATTGCTTCATTTGTTAGCTTCTTCGTATCATCTGTTGATTGATCATCTAGCAAGATGCACTCAAATGATGGATAAGTTAATGATTGTAAGGACTGAATGAGTTCTTGAACATTTCGCTCTTCGTTCCTCATAGGAATCAATAAAGAAACAGATGGGTAGGAAGCATCAGGTGAAGGATTAGCTAATGGTTTTATAAATGTACTATTCAATAGAATCCACAGGAGGCAGAAGGCTTCTAGGCCGATAAGTCCCCATAAGTAAATTGACATATATATGGCCTCCTTTAGAAAAGTGTATGAAAAGAATTTTTCTCCATCACTTGTTTCTTTAAATGATCCAATTGGTCTGTGCATGCGTCCTCTAAAAATTGTGTATGGTGACGTCTATCATACTCTGGGTTGAGCGCTGGCGAAAGATCTTGGCCAATACTAACATAGATATTTGGCTTTCTCTTCTCTTCAAACGCATAATAAAGAGATATAGGGATAATATGAATCTGATCGCTCTTTTCGATGATAAAGGAAGCTCCCGTCTGGAATTCCAATGGTCTTTGTTCTAGTGGACGCTCATCTCCTTGGGGGAAAATCCAGACGGCTTTCCCCTCGTTAATACGATCCTTAGCGTAATTCAAAGAGGCAATAATATCCTTTGGATTTGATCGATTTATGGAAAATGTTCCAATCCTTCTGAATATCGGGAATGACTTTAATCCTTCTTCATGCATCATGCCATATCCATTCGCTTTGAATAGGTGTTTGTTTAAAAGAAAAATAATTAATGGATCCCACCATGTACTATGATTAACAAGAAATAGGGTATGTTTTGTTGAAGACGGAAGCGTCCCTCTATAAAATAGGTTATTAAATTGGGATTTGAACATCCGTTTCAATACAAGATGAAATCCCCATTCCCAAAAAGGACTTTTATTTGCTGGTATCATAGTAATCTCCTTTTTTGTATGTAAAGTTTGGTGGTAATAACCATAATAGTCCCTACTAAAATTGCTGCAAGCCATAGGTTTCCAATAATGGCAAGCCAGACAAACATCCCTTGTACGCCCTCAAATACAAGGAACATGCGTTGCCCCCATTGAGGATCTGATTGGCTTTTTCGGATCACTGAATATCCCACCAAATGGAAGAATAAGCTCAAGAAAAACCAGCCTGTAAAATTTGAAAAAGGGATGCTATAATACATGCCCGGTTCGTCCCAGATCCAATACTCTTTTACATGGTAAGCAACAGGATCTAAAATAAGGTCAATAGATACCGCAAGGACACTTCCGATTAATAAGAAAGAAATAAAAAAATAGTTCCCTTGTGGAGATAGAACTCTAGCAATTTCATGTGAACCAGCAATCACCATTAGCCATGCAAAGCCAATCGAGATAGGAACCCCACTAACCATAGGTCCAAAATCTTGTTCATAATGATAACTCCCAAACCACAAATTATACTGAACCCCGTAATGTTCAACTGCGATCGAAAAAATCACAATAAATAAGCTATATAAGGAGCCAATCGTGATACCTAAACGTTTGACAAAGTAAATCCCACCTATGGATCCTGCCACAATTAAGAAGACAGCATTAGCCCATTCGAGTGCTGGGGGGATTAAATCAAAGGTGAGTAGGACGAACCCACAAACATACCAAAATACAAAAAAACGAAATACCCAGACCAAATCTTTTCCTCCTTTTGAACCTAAACACTTCATGATCGTTTATTTATAACATATACATGATATAGGTATCTTTATTTGATTGTATTATAAAAGGCTAGTTCTGTAGAATAATTATGCTTTCTAATAATCTGAGAGGGATCAAGCTATTGTCTATCAGCCTTAAATAGAATTATGATACTATTAATGTGAGATTTTCAAAGAAAAAGGATTGAATAGAGCGAGGGATTTGCATGGAAAAATTCCTTCAAAACTTTCACACTGCTCATCTTGAGACACTGAGGCAACTTGCTGAAGCTCTAACAGACGGTGTATTTATCATGAAAGTAAAAAGGAAGGAAACACAACAACAGTACCTCTACGAATATATGAATGAAGCGGCTATGGAAATAGCCAGACTTTCTCCCTTTTACATAGGCTCTTCCATTCAAGATTGTATGAATGGAGAAGATGCGAAGTTTTTGCAAATGAAATACGATCAAGCCTTTACTAGCGATACATTTGTAACCTATTCAGATTATGTAATATTACCAAATGGACAATTCAAGGCGGAAACTTTTTTATATCCAGTCCATGATAATGAGAAGACGATTACCCATATCATTGGAATCACGAGGAATTTGAGTCATCTGTCAATCAAGACGAGTGAAGTTCGACATGTTGATCGTTTGTTTCGATCTTATATTGATAACACTGAGGAAGCACTAGTCATGTTTGATATGAACCAACATATTTTAAACGTAAACCATGCTTTTTACCAAATGTTTGGTTTCAGTAAAGAAGAATTATTAAACGTAAAGTTAGAAAATTTACAACCTCAGCTGACAAACTCAATTCGAACTCATTTTCATTTGTTAAATGAGGGGGAGAATATTTCTCGATTTTCTTCAGAATGGAAGAGAAAAGATGGGTCATCTGTGTGGATCTCTACAAACTTCACAACACTACCGAATGAGTCTGGTGATCAAGTAGCCGTGGTTGCATTCATCCAAGATATCACCAAGGAAAAGATGGCGAAGCAAGCGCTTGAAGAATCTCAGGAGCGTTACCGATTAATTGCAAATAATACCCAAGATCTGATTCAACTTTTAGATCGTGACGGTACGATTACTTATGCATCCCCCTCACATGAAATTGTACTTGGCATTGGGCCATTTCGTATGACCGGAGATAACATATATAATTATGTATTCTTAGAAGACCGAAAAGATGTTAAGTCAGCTGTCAATGACTCTATACAATCTAAAAAAGGGGAACGAATTGAATACCGAATGCCCCGATCGACTTCGAATGAATTAATCTGGATGGAGGCAAACGTCAAACCAGTTTCTGATGAAGAGGGGAATGTAGTAAAACTTATCTTTACAGCTAGAGATATTACGAAGAGAAAAGAAGCTGAACAATCATTAATGGAAATGGCTTATACTGATTACTTAACTGGATTAACGAACAGAAGGGTATTTGAAGAATTCCTTCACAAAGCAATGGCTCGTGTGAAACGCTCTGATGATTATCAATTTGGGCTTATGTATCTAGATGGAAATGGATTTAAGAAAGTAAATGATACGCTTGGTCATGATGTGGGAGACGGATTATTAGTTTCTTTATCTAATAGACTTCTATCAATAGTAAGAGAAGAAGATCTTGTGTCTCGAATCGGAGGAGATGAATTTGCTATCCTATTCCCTGATATTAAAAGTCAACAAGAGCTAGATAGAATTGCTGCTCGTGTGATGGATAAGATGAAAGAGCCTATTGCTATAGAAGGTCACTCCATTCATTTCAGTTTTAGTGTCGGCATTGCCATAGCCCCGCTTGATGCAACCAATGAAGCTGAACTTCTGAAGCGGGCAGATCAGGCTTTATATTGTGCTAAACAAAAGGGAGATGACGGGTATATGTTCTCCTCTTGGCTTAATAGTTAGTGAATATGAATGGGGGAGGGGGAGTATGGCTAGATATAAAGAAATAACAGTGGATCATGATTTCTCATCTTCATCTTCAGTTATTCTAAATGTCACCAATCAAGATGTAGATATCACACAAGACCTTGTCCTTAAAAGTGGAGAGTATCAAATCATTAGAGTTGAAGGAAAGAATGAAGAATATAAGCCAATATTTCACATTATCCATCCATTTAAGGGATTAAAAGCGGTAACGCTATTATCACTTCCCTTAAGGGAACCTCCTGCAGGGGAAACCTACTTTCAATTCCTTCATTTAAATCCTTCTACACAACAGGTCGTTGTGAAAGCTAGGTACGGGGACGTTTTACATAGAAACCTTCCATATAAAACGGCTATAGAACCTATTTTATTATATTCCCCTATGGATGTTCCTTTAGATATTACAAAAAGGGAGGAAGGGGAAACTATTTCTCTTGAAGGTTATGTAACGCGACCAGACGTTTACACAATAGGTATTTACGGTGGAGAAGAGGATTGTCCATACTGGATCGTGCATATAAAAGGCGCCAAGTCAGCAAATTGACCCGGCGCCTCTTTTTATTAACGATATGCTTCAGCAGTTTTGTGATGTATTTTTTTGTCTACATTCTTGCGAAGGAAAGGGATTACATATCGATCTAATCCATACTTTCCAGCGTTATATCCAGCAACAAGAATGAAGATGGTTAAGATAACCATTTGCGGGTTTGTGCTAGTTGTACCACTTAATAAGAAGGCGAAATTCATTGTGATTCCCATAAGTGCAGAGAATGTTGTAAAGATACCAAGGATAAGAGCTGCCCCGACAAGGATTTCTCCCCACATCACTAGGAAAGTAAACAATCCACTATTTGGAATTGCAATCGTATCTAGAAAAGCAGCCCACCAGCCTTGAACTGCAGGATGTTCCCCACTTGCTTTACCAACTGCTCCTTGCAAGAAACCGTTGGCGTCGAAACCAGGACCAGTTAATTTATGAATTCCTGCCATAAACCATGTGTAGCCTAAATATACTCGAATAATAGTTAATAGTGCAGCTGCAATGTTGTTCTCACGCAATACTTTGTTAAACATAAGAACCACTCCTTGGGTACAAGAAAAGTACCATTCATTTTTGGGTCACTCAGGATGGGCCGGCTAATTGTGAGTGATGTTTTTCTTACACTTATAATATATCACCTAAACAGCTTGAATGAATCTATTTGTGAATTGGTTCACAAACTGTTCAATGTTTTATGGCTAATGTGTGACAAGAAGATGAAGTGAGTAGCTACTTTCTTATTGAGGATAGAAGGTAGGGGTGGGAAGTGTAGCATAAAAAAAGTAGAAAAGGATTTGTCCTTTTCTACTGTGAGACTTGATTATTAAATTTATTTTGACGAGGTTTGTTCCTTGCTTCCTTCTAATAACTTTAGTTGGTCATTTTCGTAGCCAATTAGGAAGGTGACATTATAGGTTTTAGTTATGCGATCCTTGTTTTCATTATCTTGATTATTTTCTTGAATCTTTTGATGAATGGTTTCTTTAGCTTCAAGGGTTACTTTGACCTGGTTATTTGCATTTACGTTAAGAGATAGATCAGATAAATCAATATCTACGGTATGAATGTATTGATCTCGGAATTCTTGGTAAGATTGTTTAGATTGCCATGTGCTTCCTAGCATAGAGTAAGCACTAATGTAATCTCTCATGAGAAGACTCTCGTGGAAGTAATGAACGAGATACTTAGCATCTTCTTTTAATTGTGACTCGGTTAGGTTAGGGTTATCTGAAAAACTTTCATATGTCAGATCTTTAGAATCGGCATCCTCAGACCATTTATCTAACTGATCTTTAACGTTTTGCAACGGAAGGCTGAAACCAATCGATCCTTGTTCAGTTCCAGCTGAGTTGATTGCGATGACCTTCCCAGTTTCTTGATGTATGAGGGGACCGCCGCTATTTCCATGAGTTATGGGAGCAGAAATTTGGTAAGCATCATGATAGGTGAAATCGTTAATCGTGAATTCCCGATCTGTTCCAGAAATCGTACCCATTGTGACTGTATTCTGTAGCCCAAGTGGACTCCCTACTGCAATAATATCATCACCGATTTCACCAATTTCCTTTAGGTCCATATTCATAGGTGTGCGGTTAGATAGTTGAGGAACGCGCAAAAGGGCAATGTCTTCTTCTTTACCAACTCCAATCACAGCAGCAGGATGCATTCTGGCGTCTGTAGTTTTAATGAAAACAGAGTCATACCCTTTAACTACATGGGCATTCGTAACCACGTCTCCTTTATCGTTGAAGATAAACCCTGAACCGATGCTTGATTCTGTTTCATCTGAGGCTTCGATTTGGACGACATTTTTTTCAGCTTCGTGAATGAGTGTTTTTAAATCAATTTGCCTTGACTGTTCACTATCGGTCACTTCTTGTGCCAGTGTACTAGCTATTTTTATAGGATCTTTATATGTTGTTTTATAGATGGATATGATGGCTATAGCTGTAATGGCAATAATGAGAATGCTAAAGGTTATTGGAAGTCCTTTGTTGTTTTTTTTCATTATAGTATCATCCTTATTCTGAGTTAATTTAAAAACCACTTCACTTTATTAATTTTTACCTTTAATGCATTGTGTACATCGTAGTGAGTGAATTCAAACTGCCCCACTTCATCAGGATATAATGTATCTGGATAGATAAAGACTTCATTTGTTTGGATTACCTTTTCATTCTTATCTAATAAATTGTAAGAGAGGGAGACGGAAGTAATCGGAACAGTCGCTACACTTTTAATTTTCCCTCTTACAACCAGATTGTTTTGTTTATTGAGTGTATTTTCGATTTTAACAATTTCGACGGCGTCATTTTTATTTTTTCTATGTTCTTCTTCCGCTGCAGTCATAGCTTGTTCAATTCGATTTTGCTGAGCCGTTTCAAATGCTGCTTTCTCTTTCTCAATTGTTGTTTTTAAACTTTGAAGCTTTTGGCTTTCGGGTGCATATCGAAGCCCTTCGTCAACATAGCTTCGAGCTATAGAGAATTGATTTTGTTTTAAAGCTTCGTTCGCATTAGAGAAAGCGTGGGAGATAATTTGCTCTTGTACAGTTGTGGCCATGTCCTGAGCTTTCTCATTTTGAATAGATTCTATTTGCCACAAAACACTTTTCAAATTTGATATAGAGGAGTCCTGGTTAATGTTCGCTTTTATTTGAGCTACTTTCGCTTTATTACGAATGGTTACAATCTCATCAATAAGCTTCTGGATTAACTCACCGTCCATATTATTTAATTTGGCCTCAGCTTTTTCAACCTTGTTAAGAGCTTCTGGAAATTGCTCATTTCCTATGTAATACTTGGCATCTTGAAGGAGGGCATCTATTTGTATAGCTAGATCCATATACTGTTTATTCTGATGAGCTGCAGGGAATTTAAAAGTAAGGTCGACAGCTTCATTGAAATAATTTGCGGCAGATTCATATTCTCCCTTTAATGCCAATTTCTCCCCTTCGTCCAACTTTTCTTTAGCTTTAGTAGATTGATGATCAATGAACCAGTAAGAGCCGCCTGTAAAAGTAATGCAAAAGAGCAGTACAGACAAAGGGAGAATCCACCATGTGTTAAAGCTTTTCTTATATTCTTTAGTCCTTGTATGTATATCTCCAGGAACTGATTTTCCGCAAGAGACACAATAGATCTCATCGCTATTTATTCTTGTTCCGCAATAGGGACAATAAGCCATAGTTTCACCATCTTTCGAGCGTCTAATGTGGATACTAGTAGTTTATCATAATCCTTTTGGAAGAAGCACCCATATTTTTGGGGATTTATTATAGGAAGAAACAATGTCTGCTAACACACTTTGTTTTTAAAAAAGTAAATATTTCATGGCATTTTCTGATAAAATACAAATGAACATACATATTAGGGGGGTGGACTTAATGGGTGAAATGTTTCAAGTCGTGTTTGGGATTGTTTCCTTAGTGATCCTACTAGTAAATATTGGTTTTTGCATTTTTGATCACGGTTAAAATAAACAAAGGTCCCTTCATTACAGAAGGGGCTTTTTTAGTTAAAGTTGTAACAGTTTAATCATGTTTCCTTATAGGAAGGCTCTGTTAATGCTTAGTGTTGATGTTGTTCCATATAAGCCCCCTTATACGGAAGACTTGAAACTGAGGTAGAGAGGTCTTGCAATAGATGTAGGGAGGTTTCCGTCAGCTTTAATAGAGCGAAAGGTGGGCCTGGAAATCACTCGCTTTCCGCGGGCGAGCTGTCGAGCCTCCTCGGGAAAACCACCCTGCGGGGTCTCGTCAACCTCTTCCTCCCGCAGGAGTCTCGCAATTTCCAGACCCACCTTTGCCAAATGGGGAGAGACGGAAACGCGCCATATTTGTGAGGTAGAGGGCTTAAGATCAACTATAATAAGCGGGTCCGTTCACTAAATTAACGCCAGGGTAGGCTTGGGGACTGCGAGACTCCCGCGGGAAAAGGAGCCTATCCAGTTCTGGAGTGGAGGACCTAGCGAGATAAGCCATCTTTTTTACAAAGGCTGATCGCCTTTTCCAAAAAGCTGACTTATCCGTACGGTCCTAGGCACCACTCCTGCACTTTAAATCTAGGGGAGACCCCGGAAAGCGCGTAGCGATTGAGGAGGCTTCCCAGCTCCCCGCAGGAAAGCGAGTTGTCCCCAAGCCTGCCTAGCACTTATAAACGTAACGGACCCATACACCATAAAGTGTCTCAGTTTCGAGTCTTCAACCACCCTGCCCTATTCTTGAACAAGCTTGTTTTAAAGAATAACAACAGTAAACTTTAACAGAGATTATAGTAAAAAGGAGACCCGTGAAAACGGGTCTCCTTTTAAGAGTATTAACGGGTCCAGTGCAATTCATCGAATGGATAGATAACAAGTTCTGAGCGGCCGATGACTTCATCATGATTAACAAACCCGAGCCCATTACGACTGTCTTTAGAGACGATACGGTTATCTCCCATCACAAAGTATTCATCTTCTGGAACTTCCTTTTCGGAAAAAGGGAAAGTTCCTTGAATAGCCTGTTTGTTTAGGTAATCTTGTTCTACTTTTTTACCGTTCACATATAAAGAATGGTCCTCACTTACTTCAACTGTGTCACCAGGTAATCCGATGATGCGTTTTACATAATTTTTAGTTGGGCGTTGGATGATCACAATATCTCCGCGTTCTGGTTCTCCGACCAAGTAGACGAATTTATTATACATAACACGTTCTCCATCTTCTAACGTAGGGTCCATGCTTGTACCTTCTACAATAGAAGTGGCAAAAACAAAGTGTCGGATGGCAAACGCTAGTACAAGGGCAAAGCCTATAGCTTTTGTCCAATCTAATATTTCTTTTAGGATTTTATTCTTCAAGTGTAATCTTCCTTTCTTATCCAGCTCTAACTCTTCTTTGTCTATCGTATCATAGAAATAGGGAAGACTAGATATGTTTTTTTGCATATTGCTTTAATGTATGGACTAGGTTGTCACGCCATGCGCTGTCTGTATCTAAGTCGATACCTGCTTGTGGTATTCCGGCTATTGACTTGTTCCACCTAATAGTTCCGATTGTAGCGAATTCTTGATCAAGGAGGGTGAAGAAAATGTGGATCGTTTCTTCAGCTTTCAAGTCTAATGATTCTAATGGTTCAATCCGCATTCCGTGCTGACTGATATCCCAAATTTTCATTTCAACTTCCTCTTCGTTGCTAGGGTTTTTCAATTGGCCCACAACTGGAGTCCCAAATGTGTAGCGGAATGGTTCATTTCTTTTAAAATACATGGAATCTCTCCCTTAAGGAAAATGAAAAGCATTCTTAATTATTATAAGATTAGAAGAATACTTTTACGTTCAATTATATTATATAGTGAGCTAAGACTGGAGAAGAATTCAAAATGTGTCGAAATATCAATATTTACAAATATTATACTCTAATCCCAAAACTAAACAAATTATAAAAAGATTCTATTAAAATAGCAATAGGAATATTTGTCGATATTTGTAAAGGTTAAGAAATGAGAAGTATAGTTTGTGAGATAATTTGTCTTATTTTGCGATCTGCTTTACAGGGGATCATTTGTTTGGCATAATGAGCTTAAATACAATATATGGTGCTAGTTCGGTTGTTTAACACCAATATGTTACGTTTTGATTATTTTGGTTAGAATAAACAAATAACAAATATTGTTTTAAGATAGGTAAATTAGCGTTTCATAAGTTATGTGAAAATTGTTTCGCTTGTAGATAGAAGACGTTGACTTTACGTTTTATAAGTCCTGTGGAGGATATATATGCCGTTGGAGAGGGTGGGGAATGTGGTTGCTTGCGTATTAACAAACAGTCAATTACAGGAGCGTATTGAACGGTTGCGAAACAAGATGATCGTAGTAGCAGAGACAAAAGGCTTTACTTGTGAGGAATCGCTACGACTTAGCCAGCAATTGGACGAGTTATTAAACCAATATGATCTACAAAGTAAATGTCGAAGTCATATGAGAAACCAGTAGGCTTAGCCTACTGGTTTGTTATGTCTTTTTGTGATCATTTTCTTCACTTAATTCCTCAAAGCTTTTCACTTTACCATGAGGGTTTTGTTTTTCTTTCCGTTGACGTAAAGCACGCTCTTTTCGTCGTTTTTGATGACTCATCTTCTAATCACCTCATATATAGGATGCCTCAGTTTCACCGTTATATGAGGGTAGATTTATTCAAGTATGCCTCTAATCGATCTAATCCTTCTTTCAACGTATCAATATTGTAGGCGTAGGAGATACGCATATAGCCTTGCCCGTAAGAAGAAAAGGCGTCACCGGGAACAAGGGCTAATTTTGCTTCTTCAACTAGGTCTATACCGAAATCAAATGAACTTTTTTCAAGTCCAGGGAAATAAGGAAATACATAGAATGCTCCACCTGGCTTTGTGCAAGGTACACCCATGTCTGTGAGGCGTTGGTATACATAGTCTAAGCGTTCTTTATATTCAGCTCGCATTGCTTCTGTATCCGCTTTACCGCCTTTAATTGCAGCGAGTGCAGCGTGTTGGCTAATCGAAGTTGGGCAAGATACATTATACTGATGAACCTTTAGCATTTCTTTTGATAGCCACTCAGGAGCTAATGTATAACCGATACGCCAACCGGTCATAGAATGGGATTTAGATACGCCATTAATGACAATGGTTTTTTCCCTCATTCCTTCTTGCGTTGCAATGGAAGTGTGTGGCTCATCATATGTCAATTGGCTATATATTTCATCTGATAAGACGAATATTTCTTTTTCTTTAAGAAACTCAGCGAGGACTTCTACTTCCTCTTTTATAAGTGTTGCACCTGTTGGGTTAGAAGGGTAAGGTAACACAATGCATTTTGTTTGATTGGTAATATGTTTGGTTAACGTCTCAACTGTTAACTTAAAGTCCGTATGCGTTGTATCGACATGGACTGGTTTTCCACCAGCTAATCGAATACACGGTTCATATCCTGGATATACAGGGGCTGGAAGAATGACTTCATCTCCTGGAGTCAGAATCGTTCGAAACGTAAGGTCGATAGCTTGTGAAGCTCCTACCGTTGTAATAATTTCCGTATCAGGCTTATAAGAAAGACCATATTCTTGTTTAGCAAATTCAGATATAGCTTTTCTAAGTGGCAACATACCTGCATTATGGGTATAAGAGGTTTGGTTGTCATGAATGGCTTCAATTCCAGCTTGCTTAATATGCTGAGGTGTAGGGAAGTCAGGTTGCCCAATTGTTAACGAGACAACACCTTCTTTCCCGGAAACCATATTAAAAAATTTGCGAATTCCTGATATTTGTATGGATTGTAAGTGCGGATTTATTAAATGATGCACTGTTGTCACCTCCGGTTGTCATATATACGTCTCCCATAGTGGCTGACGTTTTAAATACCATCTTAACATGATTTTATAGTATGAAGGAAATTAGGTTGTATAAACCGTATGAAATTTGGTGGGTGACTCTTCACAGATCTTTGTTCCATATGCCTGTATGGAAAAACTGTACAAGATGTAGGTTCTTTAGGTAATCTCTATACATTTTGAGAACTGAATTTTTTATTATAGCAAGAGTTGTTGTTATACTGGTTACATCATGTGAATGAAGAAAGGGGAGGTCGTCAATGAATGAAACTGGACTCGTATTAGAAGGTGGGGGCATGAGAGGTGCTTACACAGCTGGTGTGTTGGATTTCTTTCTAGATGCTGACCTTCATTTCCCGTACGTAGTCGGTGCATCAGCAGGGGCTTGTAATGGTACTTCTTATGTGGCTAGACAAAAGGGGCGCAATTATAAAGTTTTGGTAGAGTATGGAGGGCACCCTGAGTACATATCTTATAAAAGGGCTATTACGAAGCGGGAATTGTTCGGGATGGATTTTATATTTAATAAGCTTCCAAATGAACTTGTCCCATTTGATTATGAAGGGTTCTTTCATTACTCTAAGCAGACAAAATTTGTCGTCGGAACGACCGATGTTCATACTGGCAAGCCTACCTACTATGATTTCTTTGAAGACGGACCGACTTTAATTTCTCTCATTCGAGCTTCAAGCTCCTTACCTTTTATCGCTCCCATGATTTCTCATGAGGGCAAGCAGCTACTAGATGGTGGTATTGCTGATCCTATTCCTATATCTGCTTCAATAAAAGATGGAAACACAAAGCATGTCGTGATATCGACACGAAATCCAGGCTACCGAAAAGAGAAAATGAAGTTTTCATGGTTAGTAAAACAGAAATTTAAAGGTTATCCTCACTTAACCCACGCTTTAGAGAGCAGACATTTACGTTATAATGACACCGTAGGTCAGGTGGATGAGTTAGTGAAACAGGGGAAAGCTTTTGTCATTCAGCCCAAAAAACCACTTGCAGTAAGCAGGATTGAACGAAATAGAAACAAACTTCATGCTCTATATGAGCAAGGCTACGAAGAGGCGAAAGAGCAATACGATGATTTAGTGAACTTTCTAGAACCGTCTATGAGTTCCGTACTTACTTAAGATTTACATTTGCAGTGGTTTAGTTTCCACTTTTAAAAAGATATCCATTTCTTGACCAGTGATAGAGAGAGGTATATCCCTTCTACCTGTTGACAATACTTGTACTAATAATGGGTAGGAGGGAAGGGAATGGAAGGGTTTTTAACGTTTAATTGGCTCATAAAAGAGGCTCAATTAGCTCCTCTTGGAATCACTGATCTACATTTGCACTTTATTTTTGGGATGGTTTTAATCATTTTATTTTACAATATAGTTCGTCCAATTATATATTGGATGGTTTTATTAAAATGGGATAGGCTGTTAAGCTATATCGTTGCGGGTCTGGTCGTAATGTTTATACTACCTTTTTACGAAGTGTATCAAGGAGCAAGTGGAACTGGAGATGTCGAGATAAGGGATGTAGCGAATGGGGCACTTGCTTTAATATGTTTTGGAGGATATATTATTTGTTCATATGCTATTGAGAGAGTCGTCAAATATATGAAGCAATCTAAAAAACAAAAGCCCAAAGGTGTATAAAGATTTTAGTTTTCCTCTTTTTGTTTGAATGATATGCTGTACGGGGTACAAAATAAGTGAAACTTAGTACTTAAATAATACGTACATATATAAGGAATCAAAAGGAGGGATTGACTTGCTAGGAGCTGCAACTGGGCTAGGTATTGCTGGATTATTTGTTGGTATCATGGCGTTTATTGCTATAGCTTTGTTTGTGATAAATATTGTTACAAGTATTTGGGCATATCGAGATGCCCAGCGTAAAGGGAAAAGTAAAGAGTATGCTATCATCGTATTAATTCTAACGATTATTTTCCCTTTTATCGGACTAATTGTTTATTTCTTTATCCGTAATGACTAAGATTTAATCGATATATTTCAAGACGAAACCCGTTAAGGTTTCGTCTTTTTGTTGTGCTAATTATGAAGCAATCTTTAAGGATTTTCCTGATTTTACAAGGGGATTCCTTCTAGGAGGGAATAAATTAGTTCTAAAAACCTATGAAAATATGGGGGTTCCTTCTATAATAGAGAAGTGTAAGCCATTTTTAGGGAGGTTTCAGCATGGGTTCATATGATAATGGTATTTTATTAGAGAGTGGAACAAATGAATTAGAGGTTGTTGAGTTCGGTATCGGGCAGAATAAGTTTGGTATTAACGTTATAAAGGTGAAAGAAATACTTAACCCTATTCAAGTAACGAAAATTCCTCATGCTCATCATTCAGTAGAAGGTATTATTGAGATAAGGGGAGAGGTTGTACCGGTAGTTGATGTAGCTCGTGCATTAGGCTTCCCGGCATCTGAAAAGCCAGAATTAGATAAGTTTATTTTAGCTGAGTTCAATAAAACGAAAATCGTCTTTCATGTACATACCGTTACGCAAATTCATCGCATTTCATGGGAGAATATAGAGAAGCCAGGCAAGATGTATCAAGGGTTAGAAACTCAAATTACTGGTGTTATTAAAAGAGAAAGTGAAATGCTCCTCATGTTGGATTTTGAGAAAATGGTGGCGGATATTAATCCGGAATCAAGCATAAACGTAGATCAAATGAAAACATTGGGGGTTCGCGAGCGCTCAAAAAAGCGGATATTAATAGCTGAAGATTCTGCGATGTTAAGGGCGATGTTAGAAGAAACATTGGGAGAAGCTGGATACGAAGATGTTCACTTATTTGAAGATGGTAAAGAAGCTGTAGATCATCTTTATAGTATTGTTGGTGAAGGGAAAGCTGTGGAAGAGGAGTACCAACTCATCATTACGGATATAGAAATGCCGCGTATGGACGGACACCATTTTACTAAGCAAGTTAAAGAAGATCCTTTATTGCAACATCTTCCTGTCATTATTTTCTCATCTCTTATTACGGATGACTTGAGACATAAAGGGGAAATGGTCGGAGCAAACGATCAAATTTCAAAACCTGAAATTGTTGAACTCGTTAAAAAGATCGATCAATTCATTCTATAAAAAAATCGGCTATTGTAGCCGATTTTTTTTGGTTGTTCTTACCTATTAATACGTTACTTTTTCGTGCATACTCTCGTACCACTTTGTAACTTCTTTATTTAACTGCCTTGGGGTTTCTGTGAAAGGGGTATGCTTATTGACAAGCAACTGTTCCTCTTCACTAAGACGTTCGTAAGCATCTTTCATTTCTTCAGACCATTTCATAAATTGATTGAGCTCATACATGAAATTTTTCATCTCGCTCACGTTCCATCCCTCCTTATGGAAGTACATTTCCTTCCAAGAGAAGAATTGAAACCTTTCAATAGGCTGTTATCTTCTTCTATCTTTTTGTTCCCAAGAAACAAGTTGACCCCAAGGTGCGTAATGAGGATTACTATATGGAGATTTTGTATATCTCTTGTTTCTTTGTTCTGGTTTTACTTTGCTGTCTTCCTCCCAATTTAGATAGCGATAGAGCACTTTTTTTGCTTTTGATAAAGAAAGACTTGGTTTTGGGTTTCGATAGGATTGATCGATGTTACCTAAGTGCTTGAGCGCTTGGAAGTCTTCTTTTCGAGGGGGAATATGGAAATAGTAATTAGCAACTTGTACCAAAAGAGTGGAGTGCTGATGGCTATATTTAGGGTGGTCGGAATAGTGGAGGCCGATCTTTTTTGCATGTTTTTGGGCGATTAGTTGTTGAATCGCTTTTTTCTTTAGTGTATACAAATGTCTGGGATCAGGCGCTGTTTTCGCATGTCGATTGACGACATATAAGGCTTCCGCAATCTCTTTAGTAGAAGAATGTTTTACATCATTTTTCAAAAAACTTCCTCCTTTATCTTAACTACTACCATCGTACAAAAGGTGGTCCGAAAAAGCAAATTTAAAAAATGATGAGAGCCCTCTGCGCAAAAGGAACTCTCACCTTGAATTAATTTATATACCCCTTTAAATCTTCAAATAAAGGTTCCATATTATTAATGTCTGTTCCAATATACCCTTTTATGGCCTTGCCCTCAGGAGTAATGATATACATACGTGACGAATGCATAAAGTCATAATCTGGTTGACCTTCGGGGGCGTCTTTTAAAGGTAACTTCTCAACTGGTGCTTTAAAGGATTTTAAGGCGAACTCTTTAATTGTTTGAGGTTCATACCCTGTTAGGAAGTCCCAATTTGTAAAGTCGGCCTGAAATTTATTAGCGAACTCTTTCAAGACTTCAGGTGAATCATGTTCTGGATCAATCGAAAAAGAGACAAAGCGAACCTGGTCCTCTAGTCCAGCTTCTTCCACCATCGTTTGTAATCGTGCCATATTATTTGTCATAGGCGGGCAGGCACTTGTGCAATTCGTGAAGATAAAGTCAGCTACCCAAAAATCTCCTTCTAAATCTTCCTTAGAAACGGTTTCCCCGTTCTGGTTCGTGAACTCAAATTCTTTGATATCATAGGAGAAATCTCCTTCATAGCCTTTTGAACTTGAACATGCCGTTAATAAAAGGATCATTAGCAGGAGCCCAACCCCTATAATGTGTCGTTTCATATCATATCCCCCAGTGTGCTTCAACTTTGTATCCAAAGTATAGTTTAACATGAAGCTTAGAATGGAAGCTATGAACATTTCGTGAAACGATGTTAAAGGTTAAAAGTAAGGTCTGTAATAGGGAGGGCAGCCATATGGACGACATCCGTATGGTGGATAATAAGGATACGGTGGATAAGGATAAGGTGGTCTGAATGCTCCGTAAAAGAGCGGAGCAACGGCTAAACCAGTTAAAAATGGTATAAAAGGACCGAAAAAGCGTTGATCCCCTTGATTTCCTTGAGGTGTAGTTCTGTACACTTGATGATGAATAGGTGAGTATTGATGCATAGGGTGACTCTCCTTTCGCTATAGACTCTTTAATCAGTCTATGTGAATGGGGGTAATGTTGAGTCTGTCCCTTTAAGTAACGGTTTTTAATAATGTGTATTGGATTTTCAATTTTTCCACATAAGTCTCCTTAAATGGAAGAATTGAAGGTGGGACAATTCATGGAACGGGAGCGAATGCGACTGAGGTGGCTCCCCAGCTCGCTGCGGAAAGCGAGTGATTTCCAGAACTTCCTTACGCTCTAATAACGCAGACGGAAACATTCTCTCAGGCTCACATCTTCAAGGACCACAAACTTTAATACAGCCTACAGAAAAAGACTACTTTCGTGTGAAAGTAGTCTAAGTTTGCTTAAGTGTATGGATGGTGTATTCAGGTCGGCACAGGAACCGGTAGGGCTCGCGGGTTGTACCAAGTCCTCGACTAACGTATATAGAAAGTGGGTAATTTCCTGTTTTGTACCAACCTTCCACATAGCGTTCAGCGAAAGGGGGGGTGATAAGGGGGCCGATGATTGGGATCTGTACTTGCCCCCCATGACTATGTCCTGAAAGCTGTATATCTACTTGATAGTGTTTAACTGATTCTGCGTAATCTGGTTCATGACAAAGAAGTACAGTGAAAAAGTCTTTTTCTTTGCCTTGGAGCGCGTTGACGATATTTGGTCTTCCAAGCATAACATCATCAAGGCCAGCTAATAAAATTTGATTACCTTGTTCTTCAATTAGAGTGTGACTATTTTGAAGAAGTTGAAAGCCAGCTTTTTTCATTGTTTCGGCTATAACTTCAGTACCGTAACCCCCGTGATCGTGATTACCATAGATCCAAAACTTTCCCATTGGAGCATCTAATTTACTTAATATAGTTGCTACTCTCTCAAATGTATGAGTTGGTACTTCGTCTGGAGCATCAATTAAATCCCCGGTAAATAATAGCATATCTGGCTGTTGGGTCTGAATGGAATTTACTAGTTTTTCAAACTGTTCAAGGTCGTAATGAAAACCAATATGTGTATCACTGAATTGTAATATCTTTTTGTTATGGAAGGTGGATGGAACACGAGCCGACTCAATAACCTCTTCTTGTATTGTAAGCATGGAAGGCTCGATGTATCTCGCATAATAGTAAGTACCCCCGCTGATTCCGAACAAGCTTAAAACGCTACCGAAAAGGCGCTTCATGAATGTTCGACGAGTAATAGGTTTTGACATAAGTTGTTCACGCCTTTTTTACAAATCTGTTAACCCTTGAGTAGGGATAGTAGCATTATAGCATGTATGTTTATTTAAATTGGAAGATTTCTTAAGTTGAAATGAAAATGAAAAATTAGATAACTTTGAAAGGGTTTTCAATATCTTCTAAAGAATTTATATGCAAAGGAGGAATAGCTCATGAGAGATGAAGTCGTTATTGTTACAGGTGGTTCAAGTGGGATGGGGAAATACATGGCTCAAAAATTTGCCAAAGAAGGAGCCAATGTAGTTATTACAGGACGTAACCAAGAAAGGTTAGACCAAGCTAAGAGTGAAATGGGGCAAGACGTAGAAGGTTCCATACATACGATTGTGATGGATGTAAGAAAACCTGAGGATGTAGAAAGGATGGTTGAAGAGACTGTTGATCAATTTGGTGGCCTTGATCATTTAGTAAATAATGCTGCAGGGAACTTTATATGTCCTGCTGATAAGTTGTCCATTAATGGATGGAATTCAGTTATTGATATCGTATTGAATGGGACGTTTTATTGCTGTCGTGCTGCAGGGGATTATTGGATGAAAGAAGGGAAAAAAGGAAACATTTTAAATATGGTTGCTACCTATGCTTGGGATGCTGGCGCTGGGGTTATACATTCTGCGGCAGCAAAATCGGGAGTTCTTTCCATCACACGTACGTTAGCAGTTGAGTGGGGATACAAATATGGTATTCGGACAAATGCTATTGCTCCTGGACCAATTGAGCGTACGGGTGGAGCTGATAAGTTATTTGAGTCAGAAGAAGCAGCTAAGAGAACGTTAGAGTCCGTTCCTTTAAAACGCCTAGGACAGCCTGAAGAAATAGCTGAATTAGCTCATTTCATTCTTTCAGATAAAGCTTCATATATGAATGGAGAAGTGGTTACATTAGATGGAGGACAGTGGTTAAATAAATTCCCGTTTTAATTCAATCGTTTCAAAAAAGTGAGGCTTACGTAAAAAGAGGCATCTCCTTGGAGATGCCTCTTTTTATATGACATAAAAGAAAATGGTGAAAAAATGCATAGCTGATCCAGCGAGTACGAACAAGTGCCATACAGCGTGGTGAAACGTAAAGCTTCGCCATACATAAAAGATCGTACCAACAGAATATAAAACGCCACCGACAACTAAAAGAACTAGTCCCCCAAAAGCAAGTTTGGTTACGAGTGGATTCCAAGCTAGAACAATAATCCAACCCATTAAGACGTAAAAGACAGTTGATAGTACAACAAATTTCTTAACAAAGAAAACTTTGAACACGACTCCGAAAATGGCTATTCCCCATACAATCCCGAATAACGTCCAGCCGAGTGTGCCTCTTAATACGACAAGCAATAGAGGAGTGTACGTGCCTGCAATAAACAAGTAGATCGCAGCATGGTCAAAGATCTCGAAAAGGTCTTTCCATTTTCCGTCTGGCATTCCATGTACCATAGTCGAAGATAGATACAAAAAGATCATTGTTGCTCCATAGATAGAAACAGATACAATGTGCCATGGATTCCCATTCATAGAGGCATTAACGACTAAAAGAACTAAAGCGGCAATACTTAGTAAAACCCCAACTCCGTGTGTGACGGCATTCACGATTTCTTCGCGTTTCGTATACGTATGTGTTTCCACATTCAGAACCTACCTCATAAATATAATTTCTTTAAGTATAACGCGTTTTAGCCTTTACTACCAAAAGTTTCTGTTTACTTTTTTAAATTTAGTTGGTGAAGGTTGGATGAAAGAGAGGAAGAAACAAGCGATTCTAGAGAAATTTGATGAACATTTCGAGAAACACCTTGATCATAAACATAAAGACAAATCTAGTACTAATAAGAAAGATTGATGAAGTAAAAAGGGACAGTTTCTGGTCTTTTTTTTAATGGAATCTTGTAAATGCACCTATCTCTTTTCACATAATTCGGATAAAATAGTACAATAAAGTAAGCGCTTATAGTGAAACTACTGAGATAACCAGGAGGGATGCGCGCATGGATCCATTAGATGTAGTCAGTCATTTAGAAAGAGTCAAACCTGTGTACCAGCCTGTATTCTCTGCCGTAAAACATGATATTATCGGATACGAAGTATTAGGGAGATATTGGCATGAGGGGGAATGGGTTAGTTTAGGTGAATTCTTTCATGATGCCCAAGTACCAGAAGATTTTAAATTAGAGGTAGACCAACATCTTCTTCAACTTGCTATAGAAGATATGGTAGAACATGATATGAAAGGCAATTTATTTATTAACCGCAACGCAAAGCAACTTATGCTTGAAAGCGGGGAACCATTACTTACAACTTTACACTACTATGAAGAAAAAGGTTTTGATATGAGTCGTATCGTTCTTGAGATTACAGAGCATGATTTCGACGAAGACTTTGAAATGTTGAATCATTTATTGCTTTATTACAAGACATACGGTATACAAATAGCTGTCGATCATGTAGGTGCTAAAAGCTCCAACTTAGACAGGCTGCGTCAATTGGAGCCTCATATACTCAAGGTCGACTCAAAGATTCTATCAGGTGTAGATTCAAGTGGTTATCAAGATATCCTATATTCTCTTTCTATGCTTGCTAGAAGAATTGGAGCGGCACTTATATTCGAGAATATCGAAGATGCTTACCAGTTGTATTATGCTTGGAAGCATGGTGGTCGTTACTATCAAGGGTTTTATTTAGCCAGACCGTCATTCTCATTTCTTGAACCATTTAGTCAACAACCCCTTATTAAAGAACACGTGGACGGTTTTATTAAACGGGAGAAGAGCTTGATAGAAGAAAGGCTTGCCCACGTATTAAAGTGGGACCAACGCATAAGAGGGCTGTTAGATCATTGGGACGGTCCTAAGAGGGTGGACTCTTTTCTTGAGAAGGTAACAGGATACTTCGATGAAGAAAGTTTCCGTATGTATGTTTGCGACAGTAATGGGCGTCAGATTTCTTCTAACTTTCGAAAGCGTGAAGAAACATGGAAAAAGGAAACTGATATATTAGGAACAAACTGGGCGTTTCGTCCTTACTTCCTTGAAAATATGGTCCAAATGAGGTTATGGAATAAAGGTAGGTTATCAGATTTATATTCTGATATCGAAACAAGAGAAATGATCCGCACCTTTAGCTTTCCACTATCCGACCATCATTACATATTTATTGATATCAAATATGCCTACATTTACGACCATGAATCGTTGCTAATTTAAATAACTAACGGCCCAATCCACACAAACATGTCTAAACATAGTATTGTATACAAAAAAGAGCTTGGTAATCCAAGCTCTTTTTTGTATTAATTACAACAGTCATCATCCCCATGAGGCAGAACAGATTGACCTTCTATTTGTATAGTGGAGTGTGTAATGTGATAGTCGGTTTTTAATATACCAACGGCTTTTTGTAATAAAAGATCCCGTTCACAATCGTGATCTACAACAATGTGGCAAGTTAGGGCTGGGAATTCGCTTGTGATGGACCATACGTGTAAATCGTGTACATCAACAACATGTGGAAGTTCTTTTAAAGAGGCATATAACTGCTCCACATCCATACCCTTTGGCTTTCCTTCCATCAAAACATGGAAAGAATCTTTTGCAACGCGGTAACCGCTCGTTATGATGAGTAAGGCTACTAGTACACTTGCAATGGGGTCAGCAATATTCCAGTTAAAGAAGTAGATTAGAACACCGGCGATAATAGCGCCAATAGAGCCAAGTAAATCTCCTAGAACGTGTAGAAAGGCACTACGAAGATTTAGATTTTCTTCAGTATCGCCTCTCATTAGGATCCAAGCCACAACTATATTCACTAGTAGACCTATAAAGGCAACGATCATCATCCCCATACTGACATTGGGGGGATCTAAGAAACGTTGATAAGCTTCCCAAAATATATAGAGGGAAATGACAATTAAGGTTACCCCGTTTAAAAAAGCGGCTAATATTTCAAACCGTTTATATCCATACGTTTTTGCCTTGCTGGCTGATCTTTCCCCAATTTTAAACGCCACTAAACTAAGTCCAAGTGCTGCTGCATCACTTAACATATGGCCAGCATCTGATAGTAGAGCAAGACTATTTGTTATAAGACCGCCTATTACTTCAACTATCATAAATCCAAATATAAGAATAAAGCTCCATAATAAAGCTGTTTTGTTAGCTCCGTGTGTATGATCATGTCCGTGATCGTGTGAGTGTCCCATCAGTGTACCTCCTGTTTAAATGTGTTTGGCGTGTTCGATCGCCTGGTTTAGTAAATGAAAGATATGATGATCTTCAGGCGAGTAATGGAGTGTTGTCTTTTGTCTTCTACACTTAATGAGTCGCAGTTGTTTTAAATAACGTAACTGATGAGAAACAGTAGATTGTTGAAGACCTAACGTTTTTGCAATCTCATTAACAGAACATTCCTTGTGAAATAATAAATGCAAAATCCGGACTCTTGTTGGATCGGAAAGCGCTTTGAAGGTTTGAGTTGTTTTATCGAGCGTTACCTTATGTAAATCGTAATTAGGATTATTCATGCCCATCCCCCCTGTGTATGAAAATATGATCATGCGTTCATATTAACACTTCAATTATTTAAGCTAAATTCATGAATCTATCGTATCGTTTCCCCAAAAACAAGCAAAATATGCTGAAAAATTTATTTCTTTCTTGGAATAAGCTTTTCTTCGCCAAGTATCTCCAATATGTGGATTTTTCCTTTACAAAGGTTAGGGAGGCTTGTCTACCAATAGGGGGATTTTACGAACGAAACTACCTTCCTTGCATACTGTATATTGATAGAATAAAGATAAAGAAAAGAGAGGGTTGTGTATGCATTATCATTGTGATCGGTGTTGCGTGTTGTCTACTGAGAATAAACAATGTCCCGCTTGTGGCCATGCTGATTTAAAGCCTATTAAGATTGAGGTTCATAGCAATTCTGAAGAGAAAAAGTAGGTCAATTGGGGCGTAGCTTGATAGGATAAACTTCTAAAGTCAGCTGCGTCTCTGTTTAAACTAAAGGGGGATGGGGTATGAGAAAGTCGTTATTGTTCGGAGTCGTTCTTATGCTTGCGATTGTATTTTTTTCTTTTAAAACAGTACAAGCAGGTCAAGACAGAAACATCGAATGGCAACAGATTCTCAAAGAAGCCCATCAAGTCCAGTCAGAATATGCTTCAAAGCAGTCAACTTATAGTGAGATTCGGAGTTCTTTTATCAAATTATTTACCAAAGAGAGCATGATGACGGTCTTTAGAGAGCATCTTATTATGGATGGGGAAATGTGTCAATTTGGTACGACTGACTTTTCACCATATGTCATTCCAAAGAATATAGAGAATTTCTCCGTTATAGAAAAGCAAAAACATCGAATTATTGTTAAGGAAGAAAAGACGGAAGTATCCGAGATCTTAGGTGAAAGTGAAATCAGAAGAATCATTACGATTTCCAAAACAAGTGAGGGATGGCGAATCTCAAAGCTTGAATGGGATCATGAGGTGTAAGTTATGTTATCGTTTTCTTATAAATTGTGTTATAATATTCTTCGGGATTTATAGAGCATATAACAATTGCTTACTCCTCCGTGTGTGAACAAGAAGGAGTGTACGAACGAATGATTAGTTTGCAAAGAGAAGAATTAGAGAAGTATTATGTGGGAGAATTAATGATTCCCTCAGAGATTGTAGCTCACGTTCAAGGAGGTAACCCTCTTGAACATGCGCTATTAGTGCTTGTGAAATCAGGGTATTCTGCTGTTCCAGTTTTAGATGCAAAATACAGATTACAAGGAACCATTAGTAAAACGATTATAATTGAAAATATGCTAGGAGTAGAGCAATTTGAGCTCGACAAACTATCTTCTGTGCGCGTAGAAGAGGTTATGAATACAGATATTCCATGTTTAAAGAAAGAGGATAGTTTTTCAAAAGCGTTAGGGGAAGTAGTCAACCATCCATTCGTATGTGTAGCTGATGAAGATGGATATTTCGACGGAATACTAACAAGGAGAGCCATCTTAAAACCATTAAACAAACACTTTCACACTTATAACAATAACATGTAGCATGTAAGAGGTGTTCTCTTTGAGGACACCTCTGTTTTTATAGATAGGAGATGGGTTATTTGGGAGCGCATACACCAATAACGACCAAAAAGAATACGTCTAAAAGGCCTCTCGTTCTTGCATCTATTATGCTTGCGATGTTTTTAGCAGCGATAGAAGCTACGATTGTCTCTACTGCAATGCCGAGTATTGTAGCAGCGCTTGGTGGTTTTTCTCTATATAGTTGGGTTTTTTCAGCCTATTTATTAACAAATGCTAGTACTGTTTTAATTTTTGGGAAACTATCTGATTTATTTGGGAGAAAGCCTATCTTTCTGATTGGCATCAGTTTATTTTTAACGGGTTCTCTGTTATGTGGTTTTGCTACTTCAATGACTACGCTTATCTTATTTCGGTTTTTACAAGGAATTGGTGCTGGGGCACTTATGCCCATCGCTTCTACCATTGTAGGGGATCTTTACACTAAAGAGGAACGAGCCCAAATACAGGGCTACCTTTCTAGCGTATGGGGAATATCAGCTGTAACAGGCCCTGCTCTGGGAGGTTTTTTTGTAGACTATTTAAATTGGCGATACGTGTTTTGGATGAACCTTCCTTTAGGGGTTTTGGCAATTATTGGATTAGTATGGTTCTTCCATGAGAACGTCGAGAAAAAGCGGCATTCCATTGATTTTGCAGGTTCAGCGATATTAATGGTCGGGATTTCATCTTTGATGGTCCTTCTAGTAGAAGGAGGAATAGGTATCCCTTGGCACTCTCCGTTAGCTGTAGGGTTATTACTGGTTTTTGGAGCATGTTTAATAGGTTTTTATTTTCAAGAAAAGCGTGCGCTTGATCCAATGATGCCATTCTCGATATGGGAATACCGTTCTATTACGATTGCAAATATAACCTCTCTTATTACTGGCATGATTTTAATAGGTGTATCAAGCTATCTTCCCGCTTTCGTGCAAGGAGTTATGGGAATGTCGGCAACTGTTGCTGGTTTTACACTGACCACAATGTCGATCGGTTGGCCTGTTTCCTCGATGATAGCAGGACGTTTACTCTTGAAAATCGGGTTCCGTGCAACCTCTCTAATTGGAGGAGTAGCATTAGTTGTGGGAGGAATCTTTTTCTTTTCCTTATCTCCAGATAAGGGCCCTATCTGGGCAGCATTAGGCTCTTTCTTTATTGGAATAGGAATGGGGATGTCGACCACTTCATTTATTGTTTCTATTCAAAGCACTGTTGATTGGAAAACTAGAGGGATTGCGACTGCCTCTAATATGTTTATGCGAAGTATTGGTAGTGCAATTGGAGCTGCAATCCTTGGAGGAGTATTAAATAGTGTTATACAGAAGACGATTCAAGAAAAACAGTTAGATGAATCAGTGACCATTGATACGGTTAATCAACTGCTAGATATAGAAGGGAGGGCTAGCTTGTCTATTCATATACAAGTGGCCCTAGAAGAGGCTCTAACTCTTGGATTACACCAAGTATACTTAGGTTTATTGATCTTGGCGGTGGTCTCCCTCATATTGATATTACTTTTACCAAAAGGTGAAAAAACCTAATGTCTTGTCACCCCCTCTTGAGTCTGATAAAGTAGTAAAATAACGTTGTAATACATAAAGGAGGAGCAGCCATGGAAATGATGGATGCAAACGAAATTATTTCGTTTATTTCAAATAGTAAGAAATCTACACCAGTGAAAGTATATGTTAAAGGGGATAACCTAAAGTCAATTGATTTTGGCGAAACGGTTAAAGCCTTTGTGGATAATGAAACGGGCGTTCTATTCGGTGAGTGGAAAGATGTTGAACCTGCACTTGAAAGTAACAAAGGTTCTATTGAAGATTACGTGATTGAAAATGATCGTCGTAACTCTGCTATTCCAACTCTTGATCTTAAAAACGTAAACGCTCGTATTGAGCCTGGTGCAATCATTCGTGATCAGGTTGAAATTGGTGATGGTGCCGTTATTATGCTTGGAGCTGCCATTAATATTGGTTCTGTAGTTGGCGAAGGTACAATGATTGATATGAACGTTGTGCTAGGTGGACGCGCTACAGTCGGTAAGAACTGCCACATCGGTGCAGGTGCTGTATTAGCGGGAGTTATTGAACCACCTTCTGCTAAACCAGTTGTAGTAGAAGATGAAGTAGTAGTTGGTGCTAATGCTGTCATTTTAGAGGGTGTAACAGTAGGTAAAGGATCTGTTGTAGCAGCAGGTTCAATCGTGACGCAAGATGTTCCTCCAAATACAGTTGTTGCAGGCACTCCTGCTAAAGTCATCAAAGAAATTGATGAGCAAACTAAAGGGAAAACAGAAATCAAACAAGAATTGCGCAAACTAGATAATTAATGAACTTTTATGAGGTTCTCCTTAGGGAGAGCCTCATTTTTAAAGAGGTGACAATAGATGAACAGTGAAGATTTACAAAAGGTTCGGAGAGATCTTCATAAGATCCCTGAACTAGGTTTTCAAGAGACGAAAACTCAAGCGTACCTCCTCCAATTTATTGAAGGCTTGCCGCAAGGTTATATTGAGGTTAAAAAGTGGAAGACAGGACTTTTAGTTAGAGTGCAAGGGACAAACCCTTCAAAGACGGTTGCGTACCGTGCTGACATAGATGGTCTTCCTATTACTGAAGAAACAGGGTATCCGTTTGCTTCGACTCATGAGGGTCAAATGCACGCATGTGGTCATGACTTTCATATGACGATTGCGTTAGGAGCACTTGAGCGGTTAGCCCAATCGCCAACCGTAGAGAATGTGTTATTCCTCTTTCAACCAGCTGAAGAAAATCCAGGGGGAGCATTACCAATGCTTCAAAGCGAAGAGATGAAAGTATGGTGGCCAGATGAAATCTTTGCTCTACATATTGCCCCGGAACAACCAGTTGGCACAATAGCAACTAAAGAAGGGTTACTATTTGCCAATACAAGCGAGTTGTACATTGATTTCAAAGGAAAAGGCGGGCACGCTGCCTATCCCCACCTAACAAAAGATATGGTTCTTGCTGCGAGTCAGTATACTGTACAAGCTCAATCCATTGTGTCACGTGCTGTTGATCCTCTTGATTCAGCTGTTGTGACGATTGGGAAAATCACAGGGGGAACTGTACAAAATGGTATTGCGGAAACAGCTCGTTTAGAAGGAACGATGAGATCATTTAAAGCAGATACTATGGACCTCTTGAAGAAGAAAATTGAAGGTTTAGCTAAAGGCATTGAATATAGTCATGAATGCGAAATTTCGATTGACTATGGATCTAATTATTATCAAGTTAAAAATGACGGAACCTTTATGGAACCATTCCAGAGAATTGTTGAGGATCTCGGTTATACTTTTTCGGAATCCAAGGCAGCGATGACGGGCGAAGACTTTGGCTACATGTTAAAAGAAATCCCTGGCTTTATGTTTTGGCTTGGAGTTGATTCTGATTATGGTCTTCATAATGGGAGCTTAAAGCCAAAGGAAGAAGCACTAGAAGTAGGGGTGGATGTTGTAGAACGTACGCTCAGATCTCTCTAAAAAGCAGGACGTATACACAACCTTAATGTGGATACACTACTCCTTGAAGGACTCGTTCCTAACTAAAAAGGAGGTGGGTTACTTTGGCACGAATAGGTGTAGAAGGTACCCTTTCTGACGTACGTGAAGCTTTACAATCAAAAGGTCACGATATTGTTGAATTAAAAAGTGAGCAGGATACACAAGGGTGCGACTGCTGTGTCATTTCTGGTCAAGATAAAAACGTGATGGGCATGGCTGATGCAGCTATGCAAGGTTCCGTTATTAATGCGAACGGGATGACAGCAGATGAAGTTTGCCAAGCTGTAGACTCTCGCGGCCAGCAACAATAAGGAATAGCTGAGCCACTAATGTGGTTCAGCTATTTTTTTATACCTTGCAGGACGTTGTATTATCCTCTTAAATTCTAAGGGTAGAGATTCGTGACTGAGATTGATGCTGTAAAGGGAGAGTTCTGATGATTACATTAAATCTATTTTTAGTAGCCCTACTTATTGTTTTAACAGCTTTTTTTGTTATTAGTGAGTTTGCCATTGTGAAAGTGCGTAGGTCTAAGGTTGAGTCGAGAGTTAAAGAAGGAGACAAAAAAGCAGAATCCGTTCTTCATTTATTAGACCGTCTAGATGATTACTTGTCTGCTTGTCAATTAGGTATTACGATTACTTCACTAGGCCTTGGTTGGTTAGGAGAGCCAACGGTTGATAAGCTATTGCATCCTTTAATTGAACAATCCCCTGTGCCTGAGGCGTTAAGCCACACAATCTCATTTGCCATTGCCTTTTTCATTATTACATTCTTGCATGTAGTTCTTGGGGAGCTTGCTCCTAAAACGATCGCCATTCAAAAAGCTGAAGCAGTAACTCTTATAATCGCTAAGCCGCTCATATGGTTTTATAAAATTATGTTTCCATTCATTTGGTTGTTAAATGGAAGTGCAAACGTGTTAACTAGGATGCTTGGATTTGCTTCAGCTAATGAATCAGATGAGGTGCATTCAGAAGATGAATTGCGACATATTTTATCTGAGAGTTATCAGCAAGGTGAAATTACCCAAACGGAATACAAATATGTAGACCGTATTTTTGAATTTGATAATAGGACAGCTAGGGAGATTATGGTGCCTCGAACAGAAGTAGTCGTTGTTGATCTAAATGATACGATGAAAGATAATATGGAAATTATGCGTGACGAGCGGTACACCAGATACCCCGTTATCAATGAAGATAAAGATGATATTGTCGGTGTGATCCATATGAAAGAACTATTCTATGATAACTGCGACGAATCAAGTGACATTTTATCTTATGTAAGGCCTGTACCGAAAATCTTCGAAAATGTCCCCCTTAGAGATTTGTTGCTGAAAATGCAAAAAGGTCATATTCACTTAGCTGTACTTGTTGATGAATATGGGGGTACATCTGGTATTGTGACGGTTGAAGATATTTTAGAAGAAATTGTTGGGGAGATTCGTGACGAATTTGATTATGAAGAAGAGTTGCCAATGGATACACTTGAAAATGGTCATAAATTGTTAGATGGGAAGATGGCCATTCAGGATGTAAATGATTATTTTAACCTTGACCTTGATCATGATGAAGTCGATACAATCTCTGGCTGGTTTTTAACTCAAAATATTAATGCTGAAGAAGGAATGGAGATAGATGTTAGTGGCTATCGTTTGAAAGTCAAAGAAATGGAAGATTCACATATACAAAAAATTGAGTTATGGAAAATAGAAAGGGAATGAGCTTTTTGCTCATTCCCTTTTTGGATTAGCTTTCTTTTTTCTCAATATAAACTTGGTGTGGAAATGGAATTTCAATTCCTGCTTCATCAAGTGCTTCTTTCATGCGTTTACGTAAATCACGCTCAACAGCCCATTGTTGCATGTTTTCCGTTTGGCCAAGTACGCGAAGGACGACATCTGAGGAACCAAGGCTTTGAACGCCTAGTACGTTAGGACCGTCTTTGAAACGCTCATCATTTTGAGCGAACTCATCACATACATTTTGAAGAACCTGCATAGCTTCATCTATATTCTCATCATACGCAATACCAATATCAACAAGCGCGCGCATATTTCCGCGAGAATGGTTACTTACTGTAGAGATGTGGCGGTTTGGGACAAAGTTTAATGTCCCATCAAAGCTTCTAATCTTCGTTGTTCGTAGACCAATTTCTTCAACAACACCATTCATTCCACCAGCTGTTACATACTCATCAACTTCAACTTGTTTCTCTAATAATAGGAAGAAACCAGTAACAACATCGCTTACGAGCCCTTGAGCACCAAAACCAATAGCCAGCCCAATAATACCAGCTCCGGCAATTAATGGAGCAAGGTTAATATCTAATAACCCAAAAATCGTAGCGATTAGGATGAAACCTAATACATACGAATAAATGCTAATCATGAGTTTCTCCAACGTCTTAGCCCTTGCTTCTGTAAGCTTTTGATTGTTACCAGCTTTATAAAGAGAGCGTTGGATTAGTTTCTTCCCAATAGGTGAGACAATTAAATAAACAAGTAAAACTAATACAATTTTTAATGCAATCGTTGAGATTTTGACAAAGTCAATATCATTTAAAAAATCAAACATCGTATACTCCTTTCCTTAACAACCTACAATTTTTAATACGTTTTCTATCATACCTCAATGTGATAGATTCCATCAAATAGAAAATTTATATAGAAGCGCATACAGTAAGGATGTTCCATATAAGCCCCCTTATATGGAACAATTGAAGTTGAGATATTTCAGCAGGAAGGGGCCTTTACGTTTAAGAGTGCTTGGGCTCGCTCGGGGACAACTCGCTTTCCTGCGGGGAGCTGGGAAGCCTCCTCATTCGCTTCGCTCTCTGCGGGGTCTTCCCTAGGCTCCTTTTCCCGCGGGAGTCTCGCAGTCCCCGAGCAAGCCCTGTCTTTAAGGTGGAGGAACGGCCCTGCAGTTCGTAACAGCAGATCTGTTGTTACCCTATATGGCATGCTTTCGTTCCTCCTTGTATGGTAAAGGTGGGCCTGGAAACTGCGAGACTCCCGTGGGCAGAAGAGCGAGTCTAGTTCCGGCGTGGAGGACCTATCGTGATAAGTCATCTTTTTTACAAAGGCTAATCGCCTTTTCCAAAAAGATGTCTTATCCGTACGGTCCTAGTCACCACGCCTGCGCTTTTCAATCTAGGTGTTGAAACCCCGGAGACCGGCTATGCCGGTTGAGGAGGCTCACCAGCTCCCCACAGGAAAGCGAGTGGTTCCCAGGCCCACCTTATGCTTAATTGAAGTTAACGAAAACATTCTCTCACCTTCGAGTCTTCAACAATCCTGCCCTTTAATGGAATATCAATGGGGGGATTGAGCTTAGAATATAGTCGAAATAAAAATTTTCAAAAAAATAAGTCAAATGGGTGGAAAATTATTTCGGAACTCGATATATTTATAGGTACGTGAAAAATTTTACATTAAAAGGAGGGGTCGTTTTGGATACGTTCAAAAAGTTGAAAATGTATTACTTACCATTCAAGCGTTATTTCTTTGTTTCCTTATTCTTTCTGCTTATTGTAACAGGGGTAACGGTGGTCTATCCCATTGTACTGAAGTATACCATTGATGATGTCGTAGATCCGGGGCGCTATAATCTTATACCATATTTAGCAGCTATATTCTTTGGACTTATGATCCTAAAAGGAGTAGCGACTTATATTCAGCAATACTTAGGGGATTTGTTTGGAATTAAATCTGTTTATACACTTCGGGATGGTCTTTATAAAAAGCTTCAACGTTTACCATTTCGTTATTATGATAATGCTCGTACAGGAGATTTGATGTCTCGTCTGACAGCTGATGTGGAAGCATTTCGTTTCTTTTTATCATTTGGATTTGCAGAATTTATTCGAATTGTATCCTTAATCCTTATTAGTTTGAGTGTGATGTTTTATTATTCTATACCTCTTGCATTAGTTACAATGGCTTCTATGCCGTTTTTGGCGGTAGTGGTTTACCGTTTTGATAAGAGGGTGCACCCAGCTTTTAGAGGAATTCGTAAAGCGTTTGGACGATTGAATACACGTGTTCAAGAGAATATTAGTGGTATGAATACGGTGAAATCGTTATCACGTGAAGACTTTGAAGTAGGGCGTTTCACGGATAAAAACGATGAATATCGTCAGAATTATCTTTCTACCTCAAATATTTGGGCTAAATATTTCCCGCTAATGGAGTTTATAGGGAACATTAGCGTTGTTGCTTTACTTGGTTTCGGTGGCTATTTATATATTCAGGGTGAAGTAACGGTTGGGGTATTGGTAGCTTTCTTTAACTTAATTTGGTACATTCTAGGACCGCTTATGAACTTTGGCTTCGTTATTAACTTGTTTTCCCAATCAAAAGCTTCAGGAGAACGATTATTAGAAATTCTTGAAGCAACGGAAGATATTAAAGAAATCCCAGAAGCAATTCGTCAAAAGCGTTTGAACGGCCATGTGACGTTTAAAGACGTGACACTCTCTTATGAAGAGGATGATGATTCTGCTTTGAAAGATATAAGTTTTGACGCGCCTCCTGGAAAAACCGTCGGCTTAATTGGTGCTACTGGTTCAGGCAAAACAAGTATTACTCAGCTAATCACTCGTTTTTATGAACCTGAACTTGGGCAGGTTTTAGTGGATGGAAAGCCAGTTCAAAATTATGGACTAAAAGAACTAAGAAGTAATATTGGATTTGTTTTACAAGAATCATTTTTATTCTCTACGACCATTAAAGAGAATATTGCATACGGAAACCCGGAAGCTTCAATGGAAGAAATCATTGATGCAGCTAAAAGGGCACAAGCACATGAATTTATTCTGGAAATGCCGAATGGATACGATACTTTGCTAGGTGAACGAGGTATGGGTTTATCTGGTGGTCAGAAGCAGCGTGTAGCTATTGCTCGCGCGATTTTAATTGATCCTAGTATTCTTGTGCTTGATGACGCAACATCGGCAGTTGATATGGAGACAGAATTACAAATTCAAAAAGCCTTAAAAGAAGTAATGGAAGGCCGTACAACATTTATCATTGCTCACCGTATATCATCTCTAAAACACGCGGACGAAATTTTAGTTCTAGAAAACGGAGAAATCGTTGAGCGTGGGATCCATGAAGAGTTGTTAGACAATGGAGGTCCGTACCAGCGTATCTACGATATACAATATCAGGATAAAGAAGCCATACTGCAGGCTTCAAGTCAAGGTTAGGGGGGAGAAAGATGGCGAAAGCACCAAAGCAAGAATACAAGAGTCCTCATTTACAGCGATTCAAATATACACAAGACCAGGCAATCGAGAAGCAATTTAACTGGAAGCAAATGGGTCGTATGCTTCATTATGTGAAGCCATACTCAAAAAGGCTGTTACCAGCTGCTATTATAGCTATGCTCGTGTCTACAATTGTAAGGCTGATCGTGCCAGTATTAATTGGTAAAGTGGCAATTGACCTGGCTATTAAGGGAGAAGATACTAATTTATTAATTCAACTTGTTGTTGGAATTTCCATTCTTTACGTACTGAGCTTTTTAGGGAACACATTTAGGATTAGGTGGGTGAATATCTTAGGGCAGAACGTTATATACGACTTGCGGAAGCATTTGTTTTCCCACGTACAACGCTTAAGTCATAAATTTTTTGATAACCGATCAGCGGGCTCAATTCTTGTTCGAATAATGAACGATATTAATTCATTACAAGAATTGTTCACCAACGGAATTATCAATTTGTTAATGGATGTCGTAACGTTAATTGGTATTATTGTTATCCTACTGGTATTAAGTCCTAAGCTTGCACTAGCCATTATGATCATCCTGCCAATTATGTTCTTTATTTCTACAAAACTCAGACGTAACATTCGCAGGTCATGGCAGGATGTCCGAATTCAACAGTCTCGTTTAAATTCCCATTTAAATGAAAGTATACAAGGGATTCGGATTACACAGTCATTCTCACAAGAAAATGAAAACACCGAGTATTTTGACGGGGTGAACAGCGACAACTTTGAATCATGGCGTAATGCTACTAAGAAAAGTGCGATGTTCCGTCCCTTTGTGGAAATGAGTAATGCTGTTGGAACAGTTATCCTTATTTCTTATGGTGCGTTCCTCATCATTAATGGTCAAATAACAGTGGGTACTTTTGTTACATTCTCGACTTTCTTAGGTATGTTTTGGGAACCAATCTCAAGACTTGGCCAAATGTATAACCAGCTTCTTATGGCGATGGCCGCTTCCGAGCGTATATTTGAGTTTTTAGATGAAGAGCCTAATGTTGAAGAGCGTAAAGACGCGATTGAGTTGAAAGATATGAAAGGCCAGATTGATTTTGACCATGTCCGTTTCTCTTATGACGAAGATCGCGTTGCTTTACATGATATCTCTTTAGAAATTAAGCAAGGTCAGACAGTAGCCCTTGTAGGTCATACTGGTAGTGGAAAATCTACAATAGCCAATCTGATTAGCCGTTTTTATGATCCAACGAGTGGGGCTGTGAAAATAGACGGACATGATTTGAAAGATGTCAAATTAAATAGCGTACGACAACAAATCAGTGTTGTACTGCAGGATACCTTCATTTTTTCAGGAACGATTATGGAGAATATTCGATTTGGTCGTCCTGACGCTACAGATGAAGAAGTAATCGAGTCTGCTAAAGTAGTTGGTGCTGATGACTTTATTCAACGTCTTGCAAACGGATATGAGACGGAAGTAGAGGAAAGGGGTAATATTCTATCAGCAGGGGAACGTCAATTATTATCCTTTGCTAGGGCATTACTAGCTGATCCTAAGATATTAATATTAGATGAAGCAACTTCATCAATAGATACAGAAACAGAAGTAAAGATTCAAGAAGCATTAAACCGATTATTAAAAGGTAGAACAGCCATCATTATCGCTCACCGCTTATCTACAATCCGTGACTCAGATAATATCATTGTGCTTGAACACGGCCGGATTTTAGAACAAGGAAATCATAGGGAGTTAATGGAACTTAAAGGGGAGTACTTCGATCTTGTAAAGACTCAATTCCAGATGCTTGACGCTATGTAAATAGAAACTCTAACCTTATGACAATAAGGTTAGAGTTTTTTGTGTTAAGTGCGGGCACATTTTTTGAAGAGGAAGATGGATTGTCGTTATACTATAAGTAATTGGAACAGTAGACGACCTTCGATATAAGATAGGGTCTTTGATAGAACTTTTTTATTTATATGACTTTGTGAAATGTGTCACAAAACTGTCATTGGTTCATTCCCAACGAGATTGTGAGAGGGTTTATACTGTTAGTACAATGGAAATAGAGTAATAAAACTATGAAGTGAATGACTAGGGAAATAGAGTTATATAGGGGAGGTCATGCTAAATGGAATTAGATAGTGCCATGATGAGCCGGATGTTAACGGGTTTAACGCTGGTTTTCCATATTATATTTGCAACAGTAGGCGTTGGGATCCCGGTTATGATCTCAATAGCAGAATTTATAGGAATTAAGAAGAAAGATGCCAACTACACATTGCTAGCTAGGAGATGGGCCCGCGGGTTTACCATTACTGTTGCAGTAGGTGTTGTAACAGGTACCGCTATCGGGCTTCAGCTATCTTTATTATGGCCTAAATTTATGCAGTTCGCTGGAAACGTTATAGCACTACCTTTATTTATGGAAACATTTGCTTTTTTCTTTGAAGCTATATTTCTAGGAATTTATCTGTACACATGGGATCGTTTTAAAAATCCGATTTACCACTGGTTGCTTTCCATACCTGTTGTAGCCGGTGCTACAATGTCCGCTTTCTTTATTACCACTGTGAATGCGTTTATGAATACACCTCAAGGATTTGATCTTGAAGGTCGAACTCTAACTAACGTTGATCCATTAGCAGCTATGTTCAATCCGGCTACACCCACGAAAGTATTTCACGTGGTGTCATCAAGCTACTTAACTTCTGCTGCGATTTTAGCAGCTATTGCAGCTTTTGCGATCTTGAAGAAGAATACTTCTGACTATCATAAGAAAGCGTTGAAACTTATGATGGTGGCTACGTTTATATTTGCTATTACAACGGCTATTGCCGGAGACCTTTCAGCTAAATTCCTGGCTAACGAACAGCCTGAAAAATTAGCTGCAGCAGAGTGGCACTTTGAGACAGAGGAGAATGCGGATTTAATTGTATTTGGTACGTTGAATGAGGATAATGAAGTAGAAAATGCACTTCGTCTACCTAATGCACTAAGCTTCCTTGCTCACGGTTCCTTTGATAGTGAAGTAACAGGTTTAAATGAATTTCCAGAAGATGAGACACCTCCACTTTGGATTCACTACATGTTTGACCTTATGGTTATGCTTGGAATGTACGCTTTAGGCGTTTCCTTCTTATACCTGTTGTTCTCAAAACTTAAGAAGTGGAATGAGAATAATAAATGGCTGCTATGGCTTATTGTGATCAATGGCCCTGGTGCGATGCTTGCTATTGAATTTGGTTGGATTTTCGCAGAAGTTGGTCGACAACCTTGGATTTTAAGAGGATTTATGAAAGTGGCCGAGGGAGCAACAACGTCTCCGCACGTAGGCTGGATGTTTTTATTATTCCTTGCTTTGTATGTTGTGCTCGGGGGAGGAGCTATCTCAGTCTTACGCAAAATGTTTAAAAACAATCCCGCAGAGCTAGAGTTAGAGAAAAGGTATCCAGATGTAGCGAAGCGAGGTGGGCATAAATGAGTTATGAAATGATAGGGATTACGGTCCTATGGATCTTTTTGTACGGCTACTTAATTGTAGCTTCTGTTGACTTTGGTGCAGGCTTTTTCGCTTACTACGCCAAGAGAACTAAACAAGACCATATCATTAACCAATTAATAAGTAGGTATCTGTCCCCGGTGTGGGAGGTAACGAACGTGTTTTTTGTCTTCTTTTTCGTTGGTCTTGTCGGATTCTTTCCGGATGCCGCTTATTACTTTGGGCAATCTTTACTTATACCAGGAAGTATTGCTATTGTGTTGATTGCTATCCGAGGTTCTTTTTATGCATTTGAAAACTACGGGTCCAAAAAAAGTGATTTCTTTATGTTTTTATATGGAGCAACGGGCTTGTTAATACCAGCGTCATTAAGCACAGCCATGACCATATCAGAAGGAGGCTTTATTGCAGAGACGGATAATGGGGTTCGTCTTTTAACAGGAGAGCTATTAACTAGTCCATATTCATGGAGCGTTGTATTCCTTGCTATTGTTTCGGTCTTATTTATTAGTGCAGCCTTCTTAACTTTTTATGCCTATAAAGCTAATGATCAACCTGCTCTTGAATTAATGAGAAAGTATACGCTTTTCTGGGGATCACCGACTATTATTGCTAGTTTGACTACATTTATTGCTATGAGTCAGCATAACGCTCGTCATTTTGAAAAGATGCTTGATTTGTGGTGGATGTTTGGTCTTAGTGTAGCTTTCTTTTTAGGTGCTTTATTGCTTGTTTATCAACAAAAACGTTATGGTCTAGCTTTTATCTTCGTTATGTTCCAGTTCTTCTTTGCTTTCTTTGGTTATGGAGCTGGACACTTGCCATATTTATTAGAACCATTTATTACGGTCGAAAGTTCTGTAACGAATGAAGCAATGGGGCTTGCACTTGTCATTGTGTTTATTGCTGGATTGCTCCTTCTTATTCCTTCTCTTATTCTTTTAATGCGCATGTTTCTATTTGATGCAGAGTATGTGAAAGGGAAAAAGTAATATATGCCGGGACGTTCTTGATAAGAGCGTCTCTTTTTTATGACTTGAGTTCACATTTGTAAAGGGGCTTGGTTTGGTATAAGATGAACTTCCCATAGTAAACAGATCTATGATAATATGATGTAAGGTAAATGTGAAGGAATGGGGGATCACGCATGAAGAAAGAATATGCAGTTATTGGTCTTGGCCGATTTGGCGGCAGTATTTGTAAAGAATTAAGCCGTGAAGGAATGGAAGTGTTGGCTATGGACCTTGATGAAGATAAGGTGAATGAATATAAAGATATTGCCTCCCATGCTGTCATTGCGGACTCTACAGATGAAAATGTTCTAAAAGAATTAGGTATTCGAAATATTGACCACGTCATCGTAGCCATTGGTGATAATCAACAAGCTAGTATTCTTACTACATTAATGTTAAAGGAATTAGGTATTAAGAAGATAACCGTAAAGGCACAAAATGATTATCATGAGAAAGTGTTAAATAAAATTGGTGCTGACCAAGTTGTTCATCCAGAACGGGACATGGGTAAGCGAATTGCACATAATATTATTTCAAACAACGTGCTAGACTACTTAGAATTATCAGATGATCATTCCGTTGTAGAAGTTAAAGCCGGAAAGAAAATGATTGGAAAAACCCTAGTAGACTTGGACATACGTGCTCGCTATGGTTGTAACGTAGTCGGTATTAAGAGAAATAAAGAAATCAACGTATCACCTCTAGCATCAGAAGTAATATTAGAAGAAGATGTACTAATTATTATTGGTGAAGATAAAGACATTTCTCGTTTTGAGAAAAACTTAGTAGTAGAAGATGATGAATAAAAAATGATAAGAAGACAGCGCTCTCATTTAGAGTGCTGTCTTTTTCTATCATAAAAAAGTTTTTTTCTGGCTCAGAACGGGCATAGCATTAAAGTATTGTACTTAGAAAGGATGAATCGCTATGTTCGAAAAAAGAACTGGAGAAATCGTAACGAACTTACTTATAGACGATTGGGGAATCGACCATATTTATGGGATGCCTGGAGATTCCATAAATGAACTTATGGATGATTTTCGTAGTCGTCAAGATGATCTACAATTTATTCAAGTTAGACACGAAGAAGTCGGTGCACTTGCGGCTTCATCCTATGCGAAGTTAACGGGCAAAGTTGGCGTTTGCTTATCAATTGGTGGACCAGGTGCTACTCACTTAGTTAATGGCCTTTATGATGCGAAAGCTGACAGTGCTCCAGTACTCGCTCTTGTTGGCCAGGTTCCAAGTGAAGAAGTAGGAACAGGGGCTTTCCAAGAAGAGAATTTAGAACGTATGTTTGATGGTGTTGCTGTTTTCAATAAACGTGTGCAAAGTGCACAACAGCTACCGGACTTAGTCAATCAAGCGTTAAGAGAAGCATATGTAAATAACGGTGTATCTGTCCTTATTATTCCGGATGACCTATCAGCTGTTAAGCAGAAATATGAAGAGAAATTAACGTCTTCTGTCTATGCGAAAACAGAAGTCTTTCCGTCTGAGAAATCACTTATTGAAGCTAAAGAAGCCATAGCGGAAGCAAAGAAACCTGTTATTTTAGCAGGTAAAGGGGCCGCTCATGCGCAGGAAGAATTAGTGGAATTTGCGGAGACTATACATTCACCCGTCATTTTATCATTATTAGCCAAAGGGATAATTCCAGATAATCATCCTCTTTGCATGGGGCAACATGGTCAAATTGGAACACAACCAGCCTATAATGCAATGAAAGACGCAGACTTGCTTCTAATGATCGGTACCTCGTTCCCTTACCGTGATTTTCTTCCTGAAGATACAAAGGCTATTCAGATTGATATTGACCCAAGTAAAATCGGCAAACACTATCCTGTCCAAATTGGTCTTGCAGGAAGCACAAAGGATACACTCCAATGGCTGAATGATCATATAGAAACGAAGGATAATCAAGAACATCTTGAAAAATATCAAAAACAGATGGATGAGTGGCGTGTAAGTATGCAAATGCAAAAGCGTGCGAACACAGATCCAATTAACGGCCCACAGGTTATGTATGAACTAGAGAAAGTCATGCCTGAAGATGCAATTATATCAAGTGATGTAGGAAACGTGACGGTATGGGTTGCAAGGTATCTATCTATGGTTCGCCAGAAGATGGTAATATCAGGCTGGTTAGCGACAATGGGATGTGGATTACCTGGTGCTATCGCAGGCCAACTAGCATACCCTAATAAACAGTCTATTGCAGTATGTGGCGATGGTGGATTTGCTATGAACATGCAGGACTTTATCACAGCTGTTAAATATAAGTTGCCACTTAAAGTAATTGTATTAAACAATAGTAAGATCGGTATGATCCAATACGAGCAGGAAGCTATGGGGCACCTTCATTATGCAACGGAGCTTGGAGATATGGACTTCGCCAAATTCGCAGAAAGCTGCGGTGGGGAAGGATATCGTGTTGAGAAAAGACAAGACCTAGAAGGCGCCATGCAAAAAGCCTTCCTCTCTGACAAACCAGCTATTATTGATGTAGCTATAGAGGACCAAGCACCACTTCCAGGTAATATTGGGTATGAGCAAGCGGTTCATTATACACAGTATTTAATTAAAGAGTTCTTTGAAAGTGGTAAAATTGAATTACCACCGTTGAAGACAGCGACGAAACGCTTGTTTAACTAAATCTTTTCGAGTGTGGAATATATAATTCCACACTCGTTTTTTGATTGGCTCTGTTCATATTTGCAGTTGGCTTCTTCTACCACATAAGCGCCTTTATATGAAGCTGGGATATCTTTATGTAGACGGGGCCGTTACGTTTTTCGAGTGCTTGGGTTGTCTGGGGAACGACTCGCTTTCCGCGGGCGAGCTGTCGAGCCTCCTCCCTCACTGCGTTCCCGTTCAGTCCGGGGTCTCGTCGACCTCTTTCTCCCACAGGAGTCTCCCCGTTCCCCAGACAACCCTGGCTATAATTTTACGAACGTCCCAACATCTTAAGGGTGGAGAGAGTTGCAAGATTTCCGCATACGATATGTTTCCGTTACATCATATATGGAAGAGGTGGTTCGGGAAATTGCGAGACTCCTGCGGCAGTAGGAGCCTAGGGGAGACCCCGGAGAGCGCGTAGCGATTGAGGAGGCTTCCCAGCTCGCCGCGGAAAGCGAGTGATTTCCCGAACCACCTCACGCTCTAACAACGCAAACGGAAACATTCTCTTAGTTTCGAGTCTTCAACAATCCTATTATAGAAAATAACTATAAGAAAAAAGGAAGCCCCCATCCTAATGGATGGGGGCTTGTTGTATGACATATTGTTTTACGAATTGTATAAGGTAAACCGATAAGAGGGTGTCTTACACTTCCATAATAATAGGTAAGACCATAGGTTTACGTTTTGTTTTCTCGTAAAGGAATGGAGCGATGGTGTCTGTGATTTCATTCTTAATTTCAGACCACTGAGTTGTGCGTCGTTCCATCACTTTATCAAGATGTTTAGAAACTATCTTTTGTGCTTCGTTAATAAGGTCTTCTGATTCTCTCATGTATACGAACCCACGGGATATGATGTCAGGTCCTGAAGCAATCTTGAATTCTTTCATATTGATGCTTACAACGACAATCACAAGCCCTTCTTCAGAAAGGATGCGGCGATCACGGAGAACAATGTTTCCAATGTCACCGATTCCGCTACCATCTACATAGATGGAACCAGATGGAATCTTACCAGCGATCATAGCATTATCTTTACCAAGGGCAAGAACATCACCGTTGTCTGCGATAAAGCAATCACTTGGGTCCATTCCGATTTCTTGAGCTAATTTAGCATGCTGTTTCTGCATACGGAATTCTCCGTGAATTGGCATGAAGAATTTCGGTTGAATTAAACGCAACATAAGCTTTTGCTCTTGCTGACCACCATGACCAGAGGTATGGATGTCATTTAATGAACCATGAATAACTTCTGCACCAGCACGATATAACATGTTAATAACGCGGCTTACACTTACGGTGTTCCCTGGAATAGGGGAAGAGGAGAATACTACAGTGTCTCCTGGCATAATTTGAATTTGGCGGTGTGTTCCATTAGCAATACGAGATAGGGCAGCCATTGGCTCTCCTTGAGAACCTGTACAAAGAATCGTTACTTCGTGTGCAGGAAGTCGATTGATTTGTGAATGTTCTACGAACGTATCTTTAGGAGCGTTGATATAGCCTAATTCAATTCCAATATTAATTGAGGCTTCCATACTACGTCCAAAAACAGCTACTTTACGATTATGTTGAACGGATGCTTCCACGACTTGTTGGAGTCTGTGGATGTTAGAAGCGAAGGTTGCAAAGATTACACGACCTTTTACTTTGGTAAAGATATCGTTAATACTTTCGCCTACGCGACTTTCAGAAAGTGTGAAATCTGGGATTTCACTGTTTGTACTGTCAGATAGAAGGCAAAGTACACCTTCTTTTCCGATCTCAGCCATCTTTTGCAAGTTTGCAGGTTCGCCCACCGGAGTGAAATCGAACTTGAAGTCTCCAGTGTGAACAACGTTCCCTGGAGGGGTTTTTACAACGATACCATAGGAGTCAGGAATACTGTGAGTTGTACGGAAGAATGTCACGGACGTTTTACGGAATTTAACGATTTCATCTTCTTGAATAGTATGAAGTTTCGCATTTCGTAAAAGCCCATGCTCTTCTAATTTGTTCTTAATTAATCCGATCGCTAATTTGCCACCGTAGATCGGGATGTTTAATTCGCGAAGCAAATAAGGAATCCCGCCAATGTGGTCTTCGTGGCCGTGGGTAATGAATAACCCTTTAATCTTATCTTGGTTTTGCACTAAGTAAGTGTAGTCTGGGATGACGTAATCAATTCCAAGTAGTTCATCTTCAGGAAACTTAATTCCTGCATCAATCAAGATGATCTCATCCTGGAACTGGACGCCGTACGTATTTTTACCGATCTCTCCTAGACCGCCTAGTGCAAATACTGCGGTTTGGTCGTTTTTTACAAACTTCATAGGTTATATGTTCTCCACTTCGAAATCTTCAGATTGTTTTTCATATGCTAAGTGGTCTTCATTTAACCCTTGTACATATTCGATGTTGATATTGCGATCGGCCAATTTTGTTCGTACTTCACGTTCTGTATTTGCTTCTACATAAAGACTCTTGGTTCGTTCTCGAACAGGAGCTTCTTCAGCCCTTTCTTGAAATAATACTTTAAAAATCATAATTATAATTCTCTCCTAACTTCCTAGTAATTTCCGTATTCTTGTCCTGTAAATATAATAGCACGTTTTGCACCTGTATGGTAACAATAGAATGTTATAGCTAAGAGATTGTAGTAATCCACCGCATCATAAAGTGAAAGCTTAAGCATACAATTTTCGACTCAAGATATCTTTCCAACGATTTTTAAGCTTTTTCTTCAAACGTTTTAACATTATGTCATACAACTCCTTTCCTTATACGAAGAAAAGCTGTAAAAAAAACGTATTGCCGACCATATCCCTCTTATCTCTAGTATAGTATCTTTTAAGCTAGAAATGAATAGATAGGTGAAAGAGAATTTTACTTTTTCTTATTCTTTCTTGTAGTATGCTCCACAAAATAGTTCTTTACGGGTGTTTTTTTCGAATTATTAGTCCTTATTGAATTTGGATGGAAATTCCTATACATTTAAAGGGTTTAGGAAAGAGGGGGGTTCTTTGAAGAAACTTTATATAGGATTAATAGCACTTTCTCTCATTTGGGGTACATCATTTTTATTTATTAAAATTTTGGTTTCTTCTATGATGATTTGGGAAGTGGTGTTTTGGCGCTGTACATTTGGGGCGGTTGTACTATGGGGTATTTATATGTTGAAGGGGAAACATCAGCTAACTAAACTTCCCTTTGGACACTTGCTATTAGTGGGTCTGACAAATAATGCTCTGCCTTGGGGGCTTATAGCGTTAAGTGAAACAAACATATCCTCTAGTTTAGCATCTGTTTTAAATGCTACGACGCCTATTTGGACGGGCTTAATTGGTTTGTTATGCTTCGGGATTAGAATTAGAGGTAAGCAATGGCTTGGAATTATGATTGGCTTTATAGGAATAATTATTCTTATAGACCTTGGGAGTTCGAAATTGTTCAATACCGGGTTGGCAGGGATAGCTACTATGATAGCTGCTGCTATTTGTTACGGCTTCTCCTCTCAATACATAAAAAGATACTTACATAACGTCTCTTCGATAATAGTTGCAGCGGTGACGTTAACAGTTGCAGCTCTTTATGCATTCATTTTTGCAGAAATGAGTGGTACGATTAATTGGACTTTAGTATCAGATCCTCCTATATTTGGCGCTTTAATCGGGCTGGGTGTATTTGGTTCTGGGGTAGGTATCTATATTTTTTATTATTTAATCCAAAAGGGTTCTGCAGAGTTTGCAACCATGGTAACTTATCTGGTACCAGTTTCTGCATTAGTGTGGGGGACTGTATTCCTAAGCGAATCGCTTTCGATTCGCATGGTGTTTGGGCTAGCTCTTATCCTGACAGGAGTATCCTTAGCTAAAGAAAGCAAGAAATTAAAAAGGGGGAAACAACATGAGCAACAAACTCGTGTTTCTTGATATTGATGGAACAATAGTGGATCACAATAAAGAAATCCCAGAGGAGACAAAGAAATCCATAGCTCGCCTCCAACATGAAGGAGTTGAAGTAGCAATCGCTACAGGTCGTGCTCCTTTTATGTTTGCTGATCTTAGAGATGAATTAGGTATCCATTCATATATAAGTTTTAACGGGCAGTATGTAGTGCATGATGGGAAAGTAATATACGAAAATCCATTGCTGGAAAAGGACTTAGGGGCTTTATATACTCAGGCCTATGAAACTGGACACCCAATGGTCTTTCTTAATGAAGAGGGAATGAGGGCATCTGTTGAGGAACATCATCATATTACACAGAGCATAGGAAGCTTGAAGTTACCTTATCCTGAAATCGATCCCGATTATTATAAAGGTAAATCCATTTACCAAGCTTTACTGTTTTGCCAACATGGTGAGGAGGGGCAATACGAAGAACAATCTCGTCAGTTAGACTTTATACGTTGGCATGAATACTCTATAGACGTAATTCCAAGAGGTGGCTCTAAAGCAGAAGGGATTAAACATTTCATGGAAGTTTTAGAGGTAGAACATCATAACACCTATGCTTTTGGAGATGGATTGAATGACCGTGAAATGCTTGGTTTCGTTGCAAATGGTATTGCAATGGGAAATGCTTCAGATGAGATTAAGGCCGTAGCGAACTATGTGACCAAAGATGTTTCTGATAACGGACTTTCACATGGTTTTCGATTAGTTGGACTATTAGATGAGTAACGCACAGAAGTTTATAGGGCACTGTTGCTATTCGCAGGCGAAATCAATTCGATTTCGCCTTCTATAGTATATAGACAATCATTTCTGTCTTCATTCTAATCGGCTTCAATGGGGGTTTAGTAGCTAGAGGAGTGGGGGATTACTATAAAAAGTGGTTATTAGAATAAAAAAACGTCCTGGGATACCCAGAACGTTTCTGTTACGTTTTAGAATGAACTTGTTTTATTGGATAATTAGTGAGTGTTGGAATTTAATCTTAACTTAAGAGTCGATAACGGAAGCGTTCTCTGGCTCTTGGAATGGGTTGTCATTATTAATATGGTCGTAGAACATAACGCCATTTAAGTGATCAATTTCATGTTGGAACACAATAGCTGCCATGCCTCGCAGGCGAAGCTTAACTTCATTACCTTCTAGGTCTGTGCCTTTTACAGTAATACGAGCATATCGAGGGACATACCCAGGTACATCACGATCCACTGATAAACAACCTTCTCCAGAGGATAAGTAAGCTTTTTCAACCGAGTGACTAACAATTCGAGGGTTAAATAAGCCATAGCTATACACTTTATCGTCAAAATCAGTAAAGTGAACAGCCAACATGCGTTTGCTAACATTAATTTGAGGTGCTGCAATACCGACGCCTGGGCGCAAATCATATTGAGCAGCAAGTTCATCATCTTGACTGTTTTTTATAAATTGAAGCATTTCTTCTAATGTTTGTTGCTCTTCTTCGGTAGGAGGCAAAGAAACCTCATCTGCTACTTCGCGTAAGACCGGGTGTCCTTCACGAACGATATCTTCCATAGTAATCATAAGATTTACACAATCCTTTCTAGCTTGTTCATAATGTATAGTGTACCACACAAAGAAGTAGGTATGGAATATTTGGCATCACTTGGGCATGGTTGCTTTTCAATTGCATAAAGTAAGAACGGAACATTCCGTTACAAGGTATGCATAGATGTAACAGTTTTGTAACTTTTTGTTGATTATATATGATATACTGGTGAAGATTCTTCCAATTTGGAAGAATGAAACGCCTTAAGGAGGAAATAGACATTGCGCTTAGGAAAATTAATCTCTGTATTGGTACTATCTGCTGTCCTTCTCACTGCGTGTAATAATGGTCCGTCTGCTGCTGAACAAATGTACGACCATCTAGAGCAAGCTGTGACATTAGAAGATACATTTAAGGATCAGCAAGACCCACTTGTTCAATTAGAACAACAAGAAACGGAACTTTATAACGAAATTATCAATCTTGGAATGAAAGAATTTGAGAAAATCGAAGAATTATCTCAAGAAGCATTAGAGGTTGTGAAGAAACGCCAGGAAAAGCTTGAAGTTGAGAAAGAAAGCATTGAGTCCGCTAAAGAGGAATTCGATAATGTAAAGCCTCTGATTGAGGATTTAGAGTCTGAGGAAGCAAAAGAAAAAGCAAATGAACTGGTTGAAGCATTTAATAAACGATATGACTCCTATCAGGAACTTTATAAAGCATATGAGGAATCTAATGAACTTGATAAAGAACTTTACAATATGTTCCAAGATAAAGAGTTGACACAAGAGAAGCTAGAAGAACAAGTTGATAAGATTAACAAGAGTTACGAGTCTGTCATCGAGAAGAATGAAGCCTTTAATAAGCTCACAAAAGAGTACAATGACCTTAAAAGAGAATTTTATAAAGCAGCAGAATTAAACATTGATTTTGAGGATACTTCAGAACAAGACCAAACTAACTCTTCAGATGATTCTTCTTCAGAGAACGATAAAAGTTCAGAAACGAATGAAGAAGAGTCAGAAGAAGACCAGAATAGTGATGAGAAATAAGCTGTCCTTATAGGACAGCTTATTTTATTTGATGCCCTACTCCGCGTTTGATTTAATACGTGTGAAAGAATATCTGTATCCATTTCGTAAACTGTTATTGATACAGAGTAGAAAATGAACTAATACAGATATGGGATCATTTGGGTGTTTTATGCCTCTTAGAAAAATGGGAACGAATTATTCGTTAGTGGGAACAAAGTGTTTGACGAAATAGTTCTTCATAAGCTAAACTACTAAGTGTTGAAAAAGTTGTACCATTACTTTTTGCCAGACGTATGAAACAGATACTTATTTAGGCTGCTATAAAACGATTATGTTCCTCACAGTGAGGGTAAACATTATAAGAGCAAATTCGGTACACATTTTTTTTGCTTTTGGGAAAGCTAATAAAAGTAAATTTAATATGGATAAGAAAGGAAGAGGTGAAGAACTTTGAAACGCACGATCGAAAATGTTGAAAACCAATTTGAAACGTTTCAAATCTTAAACGAAGACGGCGAAGTTGTGAACCAAGACGCTATGCCTGATCTTTCTGATGAAGACTTACAAGAGTTAATGCGCCGTATGGTGTATACTCGTATTCTTGACCAACGCTCAATTGCTTTAAACCGTCAAGGACGCTTAGGATTCTACGCTCCAACAGCAGGACAGGAGGCTTCTCAACTAGGAAGTCATTTTGCTATGGAGAAAGAGGACTTCCTATTACCAGGATATCGTGACGTGCCTCAGTTAATCTGGCATGGTCTTCCACTATACCAAGCATTCCTATTCTCTCGTGGTCACTTCCACGGTAACCAAATGGGCGAAGTAAACGCAGTAAGCCCACAAATCATTATCGGTGCTCAAATCACACAAACTGCTGGTGTTGCACTTGGTATGAAGAAACGCGGTAAGAAAAATGTTGCTGTAACGTACACTGGTGACGGTGGCGCTTCTCAAGGTGACTTCTATGAAGGTATGAACTTTGCTGGTGCATTTGGTGCTCCTGCGATCTTCATTGTTCAAAACAACCGCTACGCAATCTCTGTTCCAGTTGAAAAACAGTCTGCTGCGCAAACTATTGCTCAAAAAGCTGTTGCTGCTGGTATCGACGGTGTACAAGTAGACGGTATGGACGTTCTTGCTGTTTACAAAGCTACTCAAGATGCTCGTGAGCGCGCAATTAACGGTGAAGGCCCGACTCTAATTGAGACGTTAACTTACCGTTACGGTCCACACACGATGGCAGGGGACGACCCGACTCGCTACCGTGTTGAAGATGAAGAAAACGAATGGGAAAAGAAAGACCCACTAGTTCGTTTCCGTAAATTCTTAGAAGCTAAAGGCCTATGGTCTGAAGATAAAGAAAATGAAGTTATTGAAAATGCTAAAGAAGAAATTAAAGCTGCGATCAAGAAAGCAGATGAGCAACCTAAACAAAAGGTTACTGACCTAATTTCTCTTATGCACGAAGAACTTCCACAGAACCTACAAGATCAAATGGAAGAATATAAAGAAAAGGAGTCGAAGTAAGCCATGGCACAAATGACAATGATCCAAGCTATTACTGATGCAATGCGCACAGAGCTTAAAAATGATGAAAACGTGCTAATCTTCGGTGAAGACGTTGGCCAAAACGGCGGTGTATTCCGTGCGACTGAAGGTCTTCAAGCTGATTTTGGCGAAGATCGCGTATTTGACACACCATTAGCAGAGTCTGGTATTGGTGGTATGTCAATCGGTCTAGCACTTCAAGGTTTCCGTCCGGTACCTGAGATTCAGTTCTTTGGTTTCGTATTTGAAGTAATGGATGCTATCAGCGGCCAAATGGCACGTTATCGTTACCGTTCTGGTAATTCTTACAACATGCCTGTAACAGTACGTTCTCCTTTCGGTGGTGGTGTACACACACCTGAATTACACGCAGACTCTCTAGAAGGACTTATGGCACAACAGCCTGGACTTAAAGTTGTTATCCCATCTACTCCATATGATGCGAAAGGACTTCTTATCCAGTCTATTCGTGACAACGATCCGGTTATCTTCCTAGAGCACATGAAACTTTACCGTTCATTCCGTGGCGAGGTACCTGAAGAAGAGTACACAATTGAACTTGGAAAAGCTGACGTTAAGCGTGAAGGTAAAGATGTGACGTTAGTAGCGTATGGTGCTATGGTTCACTCTGCTCTTAAAGCTGCTGAACAGTTAGAAAAAGACGGTGTAGATGCTGAAGTAATCGACTTACGTACAGTAAGCCCAGTAGATTATGAAACAATCATCGAATCCGTAGAGAAAACAAACCGTGTCGTAGTTATTCAAGAAGCTCAAAAGCAAGCGGGTATCGTTGCACACGTAGCTTCTGAAATTCAAGAACGTGCAATCTTACACCTAGAAGCTCCAGTTCTACGTGTAGCAGCACCAGACACAGTTTATCCATTCTCTTCAGCTGAGGAAGTTTGGTTACCAAACCATAACGACATCCTTGAAAAAGTAAACACAGTAATGAACTTTTAATCCAACTTACGATAGGAGGGAATCATAGTGGCTTACGAATTTAAGCTACCGGATATCGGTGAAGGTATCCACGAAGGCGAAATTGCAAAATGGTTTGTAAAAAAAGGTGACGAAGTTAAAGAAGACGATGTTCTTTGCGAAGTCCAAAACGATAAAGCAGTTGTAGAAATCCCTTCTCCAGTTGATGGTACGGTTACAGACGTTCACGTTGACGAAGGTGAAGTAACAACTGTAGGTACAGTTATTATCACATTTGACGCACCTGGTTATGAGGATAACACTGGTGGTTCTGATGAAGGTTCTAAAGAAGAGGAGAAGCAAGAAGAAGCTCCTAAAGAAGAATCTACTCAAAATGACCAACAACAAGAACCAGCTGCACAAGATGACGAAGCAAGCGACAAGCGCGTTATTGCAATGCCATCTGTTCGTAAATATGCACGTGAAAACAACGTGAATATTGCGAAAGTATCTGGCTCTGGTAAGAACAGCCGTATTCTTAAAGAAGACATCGATGCTTACCTAAACGGCGGTCAAACTTCTGAAGCAGCTGAAGCAGAAGCTGATGAAGCTCCAGCTCAAGAAGAGGCGCAAACTCAAACGCAAGCTGCACCTCAAGGTGAGTACCCAGAGTCTCGTGAGAAGATGAGCGGTATGCGTAAAGCGATCTCTAAAGCAATGGTTAACTCTAAGCAAACAGCTCCACACGTTACACTTATGGACGAAGTTGACGTAACTGAGCTAGTTGCTCACCGTAAGAAGTTTAAACAAGTTGCTGCAGATCAAGATATCAAACTTACGTATCTTCCATACGTAGTACGTGCTCTAGTTTCTACACTTAAGAAGTACCCAATCTTGAATACTTCTCTTGATGATGAAACGCAAGAAATCGTACACAAGCACTACTACAACATTGGTATTGCTGCAGACACTGATAAAGGTCTTGTTGTACCAGTTGTTAAAGATGCTGATCGCAAGTCAATCTTTGGTATTTCTTCTGAAATCAATGAATTGGCAGGAAAAGCACGTGATGGTAAACTATCAGGTGAGGAGATGAAAGGCGCTTCTTGCACAATCACAAACATTGGTTCTGCTGGTGGTCAGTGGTTCACTCCAGTTATCAACCACCCAGAAGTTGCAATCCTAGGTATCGGCCGTATTGCAGAAAAACCAGTTGTTAAAGATGGCGAAGTAGTCGTAGCTCCGGTTCTTGCATTATCTCTAAGCTTCGACCACCGTCTAATCGATGGTGCGACTGCACAGAACGCAATGAACCAAATCAAACGTTTACTGAACGATCCACAACTAATCATGATGGAGGCGTAATCGTATGGTAGTAGGAGATTTTCCAATCGAACTTGACACGCTTGTTGTCGGCGCTGGACCTGGTGGCTATGTAGCTGCCATCCGTGCCGCTCAAGAAGGTCAAAACGTAACAATTGTAGACAAAGGTAATCTTGGTGGTGTTTGTTTAAACGTTGGGTGTATCCCATCTAAAGCACTAATCCAAGCTGGTCACCGCTACGAGCACGCTCAAGGTGCTGACGAAATGGGAATTAAAACAGAAAACGTTTCTGTGGACTTCTCTAAAGTTCAAGAGTGGAAAGGCCAAGTTGTAAACAAACTGACTAGCGGCGTTGAAAGCCTTCTTAAAGGCAACAAGGTAGACATCGTGAAAGGTGAAGTATTCTTCGTAGACAAAAACACTGTACGTGTTATGGACGAAAAGAATGCTCAAACCTATACGTTCAACAACTGTATTATTGCAACAGGTTCTCGTCCGATCGAGCTTCCTACGTTCAAATACAGCGAGCGTGTAATCCATTCAACAGGTGCTCTTAACCTAGATGAGATCCCTGAAAAAATGGTTGTTATCGGTGGTGGGTATATCGGTACTGAACTTGGTACTGCATATGCAAACTTCGGTACAGAAGTAACGATCCTTGAAGGTCAAGACGACATTCTTTTAGGTTTCGAAAAACAAATGCGTCAGCTTGTTAAGAAGAACCTTAAGAACAAAGGCGTTAACATCGTTACAAACGCTATGGCTCAAGGTGTTGAGGAAACAGATAGTGGCGTAACAGTAAGTTACGAAGCTAAAGGTGAAACTCATTCCGTAGACGCTGACTACGTTCTTGTAACAGTAGGCCGTAAGCCAAACACAGATGAGCTTGGTTTAGAACAAGCTGGTGTTGAAATGGATGATAAAGGTCTAATCAAGATCGACAAGCAGTGTCGTTCTAACGTAGACAACATTTACGCAATCGGCGATATCGTTGCTGGACCTCCACTTGCTCACAAAGCATCTTACGAAGGTAAGATTGCAGCTGAAGCAATTAGTGGCCTTGCTTCTGAAATTGATTACCACGGCATCCCAGCTGTTGTATTCTCTGAGCCAGAACTTGCAAGTGTTGGTTACACAGAGCAAGAAGCGAAAGATGCTGGTTATGAAGTTAAAGCATCTAAGTTCCCATTCGCAGCGAATGGCCGTGCGCTTTCTCTTAACAATACAGATGGCTTCTTGAAACTTGTAACACGTAAAGATGACGGTCTTGTTATTGGTGCTCAAATCGCTGGGGCAAACGCTAGTGACATGATCGCTGAGCTTGGTTTAGCGATTGAATCTGGCATGACTGCAGAAGACTTAGCTCTTACAATCCATGCTCACCCAACTCTAGGTGAGATCTCTATGGAAGCTGCAGAAGTAGCTCTAGGCAAACCAATTCACACTGTTTAATCTTTCCTATCAAAATCCCCTGATCGTAATGATCAGGGGATTTTTTATGTTCAATTTAATTATTTATATGATTATTCAAGAATAGGGCAGGATTATTGAGGACTCGAAACTGAGACATTTTAGTGTGTATGGGGCCGTTATTTTGTTGGGAGCTTGGGGTGTCTGGGGAACGACTCGCTTTCCGCGGGCGAGCTGTCGAGCTTCCTCGGGAAAACCACCCTGCGGGATCTCGTCGACCTCTTTCTCCCGCAGGAGTCTCCCCATTCCCCAGACACCCCTTATCAGAAGTTGTGGAACGGCCCCGCATCTCTAGTATAGCGGGGCTTCAACAACCCGGCCCCTTATGAAGCGTGCTTCCGTTCCCTCTATATATGGAAAAGGTGGTTCGGGGAATCGCGAGACTCCTGCGGCAGTAGGAGCCTCGGGGAGACCCCATAGAGAGCGTAGCGAACGAGGAGGCTTCCCAGCTCGCCGCGGAAAGCGAGTGATTTCTCGAACCACCTTACTCTCAATTTGACCAAACGGAAGCATCCTCTCAACTTCAAGTGTTCCATATAAGGGGGCTAATATATGAGAATAAATACCATCAGGCAAAAAAACGTTACCGATGTGGTAACGTTTTAGGAGGAGGGGAGCTTTTGTATGGAGTCGTTTATAACCTTAAGAATGTCATGCTTTGCTTTCTTGCCAGAAATGGTTGCCATTGTATTACCTTCTCTTTGAATGACTAATGCTGGATATTGATGAATCGTTTCTCTCTCTTTAGCTTCTGTTGTAGATCTGGTCTTTGTCAGAGTGAGAGGAGATGTATGATTATCATTGGATAATTTTAATTCTAAAAGTGCGTTAATATATTCTTCTTCTAGCTCAATTGTAGCTTTATTCGAGTAAAAGAAAACTTCATAGTCTTCTGTTGGATTCATTTTATATACATCCACGGAAGCATCTTTTTGGTCTGTACATGATCCGGTAAATAGGACTAATAAAAATGCTAATGGAAGCCACTTCATACTCAAAACATGCTTCACCTACCTACTTGCTATATTATTGTGTTCATTGTATCAGACATTTTTAATAATTCTCCTAATGTTATCTAAATGTTACATAAATGAAAAATACTCCTCATGTCTGAAACATATACTGTAATAAAGCATGTCCGAGTAGGGGAGGTGGTTAGGTTTGAGCAAGAAGTATTGGTTTTTATATAATGTGCTCTTTATATTTTGGAGTGGCTATTTGCTTGTGATCCATATATCTAGGAAAGACCACTGGATGTTTCAAGCTATATTGTTCGGTTTATTTCTAGTCGTTATCACACAGCTTTTAAAGAGGTATCATTTTTCTAAAAAAGAAAGCTTGCCACACGTAATAGCAAGCTTTGCGTTAATTACAGGGGGGCATATGTTATTTTCTTGGATTACAATTTTATGATATGGATTTACAAAATAAAAACGCTTAGAGTTCATTACTCTAAGCGTTATCTCATATTAGTTAATTCTCTTCCTTTGGCTTTCTCTTCTGTCTGGTTAACGGATATCGTTGAGCTTCTTCTTTAAATGATATTAGAAGGGAGAAAACCATTAAAATCATAATCATAGCAAAAGGAAAGGCAGCTATAATTGAAGCTGTTTGTAGCGCGCCTAAACCTCCTTGCCAAAGTAACACAGCTGCTGCAGTAGATTGGACAAGTCCCCAGATAAATTTCACTTTATTTGAGGGGTTAAGGTCACCATTAGTTGTTTGCATTCCTAACACAAAGGTTGCCGAATCGGCAGAAGTAATAAAAAATGTGCTGATGAGTAAAATGGCGATTACAGACATAACTCCACCAATTGGAACTTGGTCAAGTACGCTGAATAAAGCCACTTCTGACCCGTTTTCTGCAACTAGTTCTTGAATTTTAGCATCTTGGAAGAACTCTAAATTAATGGCCGTGCCTCCAAAAACAGAGAACCATAAAGCCCCGAATATAGTCGGTACTAATAATACTCCAAGAATAAATTCACGAACGGTGCGTCCCTTAGAAACTCGTGCAATGAATGTTCCTACAAATGGTGCCCATGCAATCCACCAAGCCCAGTAAAAGATCGTCCAGTCTTGAGTCCATGAGTTCTGTTCGAAAGGACTTAGCTTAAAGCTCATAGAGGGCAAGTTTTGTAAATAACTTCCGAATGTGGTGGTGAATAAATCCATGATAAAGTTTGTAGGCCCTGCAAATAGAAGGAAAAGCATTAAAGCAATAGCCAATACGATATTGGTGTTACTCAAATATTTAATTCCTTTATTTAGACCGGTTTGAGCTGAAATCATGTAAAGAAACGTCACAATCAAAATAATGATTAACTGAACCATAAACGTATCTTCTAAACCATCAATTAAAAACGTGACTCCTCCTGAAATTTGTTTGGCCCCAAAACCAAGAGAAGTAGCTACACCAAAAATTGTAGCAAACACTGCGATAAAATCGACTAATGTCCCTAAAGCTCCGCTAGTGCGCTTTTCACCTAATAGTGGTGTTAAAATAGAGCTAATCAGCCCCGGAGCTTCTTTCCTAAATTGGAAGTAAGCAAGGGCAAGTGCGATGACTGCGTATATTCCCCACGGATGTAGACCCCAATGGAAGAAGCTGTACCGAAGAGCTTCTCGTGCTGCTGCTGGAGTTTGCGAGTCAGCAAGGGGAGGGTTGTGAAAATGAGCTATAGGTTCAGCAGCTCCCCAAAATATGAGTCCAATACCCATCCCAGCGCTAAACAGCATAGCAAACCATGTGATATACGGGTATTCTGGTTCATCTGTGTCTTTTCCAAGCTTAATATTTCCATACTTAGAAAAGATAAGGAAAATAGCAAAGATCAAAAATCCAGTTGAAGACAACAAGTAAAACCAACCAAACTTCTCCACTAAAAACCCTTGGATGTTGCTTGTTACCGTATTTAAGTTGTAATTGGGTAGTGTTTCTTTCGGGATGACTCCCCAAATGATGAATAAAATGGCTACACCAATAGAAAGGAAAAATACCTTTGTTACGTTTTTCATTGAAGTTTCTCATTCCTTTCAGGATACCTTGCAAAAAGCAAGGAATGACCTGATGAGATCTTCAAACATTAATCTTGAAGCTGTATTAGACGATACTTATCACGTGAAATTTCTTCTAGTTCCTCTAATACATCATGCAGACAAAGTAACTCATATATGACAATTGTTTGAGGCGGGAAGTGGTGGCGATATTTTGAATTTTGCTCAATATGCTCCTCTTTCCAGTGCCAAAACTCTTTGTCTAAGGCTTCAATCTGTTTGAAGTGTTCATCTGTCATTTCATGTGATGGTGTTCTTAATATTTCCGCCATCGAAGAAATGATACTTAAGATTAAGGATTTTTCATCTTTACTAAAGGCATTTACATTTAAGTTAACGTACTGTAAGTTTCCTAGATGGTAAACAATTTGTTGTAACGTGTTTAATTTCTTTTGAGCATACTGAAAGGCCTGCATGTCCTGTTTAGAATGCTTATGGTATTTCCACTCTTCACGCTGGAATTGAGAAAGTTGATACGTCTTCTCGAGCTTAAAGGTTAATTGTCTGTAAGTCCTTTGCATTCTGCGACTTTCTTCAGATTGCTTGTCCATACAAGTTTGGAGTGTATGGTCTAAGATATCAGCTGCCTGACAAAACAATTCTTCTACATTCTTATAGATCATTTTAGAGTAGTCGGGTGGAAGTAAGAAGAAGTTCACAAGGCTTGAAACAACGATACCTATTGATGTGGTACCAAGTCTGCTGAAAAAAGATGCAATGTAATGGCTATCGAAATCAGGGATCATGGCAACGGCCGTTATTGTCGCAACTAATATTCCGTCATAGAGCTTAAGTCGATAACAAACAGCTATGGTAAGTGTTGCTGCCAGAGCAAACGTTAAGGCGTTTTGGCCAAGTATTCCAAAGGATAATGCAGCTAAAAGAGCTCCAATAGCAGAAGCAGGAAATCGAACAAGCGCTTTTTTTATGGAGTCTGCAGCTGTGTTCTCAATCGTTACAATAGCTGTGATGACAGCAAAGGTAACGGGTAAGTTAAATAATAAACAAATAAATGCTGTAACGAAGACGGAAATACCTGTCTTCAGTGTTCGGCTGCCTAGAATATTGAATTTTTTTAATAAAGAAACCATTGAACTCACCTTATTAAGTTTATTGAAGGAACAAAGTCCTATTCTTTATTTTATTAGATGTTTTTGTTAAAAAACAATAGGATATGGGTAAAGTCTTTATTATAATGGGAATGTGCACCATGTTATTACATATATAGGGGGAAACAAAATTGAAAAAATGGATGATGCTCGTATTACTTGTTTCCATCTTTAGTTTAGCCGCTTGTGCTCAAGATGAAACAACGGGAAAAACAGAAGATGAATCAAACGATCAAGAAACTCAAGAAGAAGATGAATCAATGGCCAGTGAAGATGAAAACCAAAATGAAGACAGCGAGAACAAAGAAGAAAGCGATCCTTCATCTGAAGAGGATAAAGATTCTGCAGGTGAGGAGGAAGAAGAAGTAGCAACGGAAGAGCCAGTGGAACCAAAGTATAAAATTAATGGGGTTTCATCAGTTGTTCCCTTAGATGGGAAAGAGGGGGTAAACGAACAAGTTGTTCTTCTTACAATTGATGACGCCCCTGATGAGTACGGTTTAGAAATGGCCAAAACTCTGAAAAAACTAAATGCTCCTGCGATTTTCTTTGTGAATGGTCATTTTATCGAATCAGAAGAAAAGCAAGAAATTCTTAAACAAATTCATGAAATGGGTTTTGAAATAGGGAATCACACTTACACTCACCAAAAGCTTGATGATGTTACTCAAGAAAAGCAACGTGAGGAAATCGTATCTCTTAGTAATAAAATTGAAGAGGTTATTGGTGAACGACCAAAGTTCTTCCGTGCTCCCCATGGAGTTAACACTGACTATGCCCTTCAAGTTGTAGAAGAAGAAGGAATGGTCCAAATGAACTGGAGCTACGGATATGATTTTAAGGCTGATTACATGACGAAAGAATCCATCACAGATATTATGGTGAATACCCCGCTACTTGGGAATGGATCCAACTTACTTATGCATGACCGTGAATGGACATCAGCAGGTCTTAAAGATATTATTGGAGGCCTAAGGGATAAAGGATATGGTATTGTAGACCCTGCGGAAATTCAGAAACCAGGTGAATAACAGTTCCTAAAGAAGTCTTCTCATGAAGGCTTCTTTTTTGTCTTTATGCATTTAAGCTTATTAGAGCAACGTACATATTTCCTTTTAATGAAGAACATTTTTCACAAGACAAGCTATATTTCGTGCGGAAACAGCGTATAGATTAGTAAGGAAGGCGTGGAAATTTAGCTTACTCACCATTTGAGGAGGAGGGAAATTTACTTAAATTAAAAGTATTGCCCATTTTGTATTATGACATACTAATTAAGGGTTGAAATCTTTTATATGTCATACTATAATGTAATTAAGTTAAATGAAAACGCTAACAAAGGAGTTGGATATTCAATGGGTACTATCGTTTGTCAGGATTGTCAGGGGATTATTGATCACTACGAGGATGAGAAGGTATCAACTCTTTACGGAACATGCACGACGTGTAATGAAGAAGAATAAGTAAGAGTTTTAGAAGATCACAAATAAAACACATAAAAATAGCAGAGGACGAAATCTACTTCAGATTTTGTCCTCTGCTCATTTTAATTACAAGTCTTTATTCACTTATCGAAATGCTTTATGTTCTTTAATTACACGAATGGATTTAAGCGTCTCATCCTCTGGGCCTTGAACAGGTAAGCCAGCATCCATATTGGAATGGATGTATTGAATGTTTTCTTTTGTAATGATTTCACCAGGAAGCCAAATTGGGATACCAGGAGGATAGACCATAACAAATTCGGCGCTAATCCTTCCAATTGAATGGTCTAAAGAAACAATTTCTGTGTCCGCATAAAAAGCATCCCTGGGTGATAGTGCTAGTACCGGGATATCTGGAACTTCTACTTGTAACGGTTCTTCATTTTTATTCTTTACTTCAAATTCTTCTGAAAGTATTTTTAATGCGTGCACTAAAATCCCTGTTTCTTCATCTGTATCACCTGGTGTGACAATGCAAAGAATGTTATATAAGTCAGAGAGTTCAACTTCAATATTAAATCGTTCTCTAAGCCAAACTTCTACATCGTATCCGGTAATCCCTAATTGCTTTACCGATATGATGAGTTTCGTCGGATCATAATCATACGTTGCGTTACTCCCGATTATTTCATCCCCAACGCATATAAGATGAGGCACACTGTTGATTTGTTTTCTAGTTTTTTCTGCAAGTTTGATGGTATCATCAATAAGTCTACGGCCATTAATAGCCAAATGCTTTCTTGCAGCATCTAAAGAAGCTAACAAAATATATGATGTAGATGTAGTCGTTAGCATCGAAAGGACAGACTGAACGCGCTCGGGTGTTACGTAGTGAGATTTTAAGTTTAAGACAGAGCTTTGCGTTAACGAACCACCTAATTTGTGTACGCTAGTGGCCGCCATATCTGCGCCGGCTTGCATGGCGGAAAGGGGTAATTCCTCATGAAAATGGATATGCACCCCATGTGCTTCGTCTACTAAAACAGGAACGTCATATGAATGAGCAATTTCAACGATTTTTTTTAAATCAGCTGAAATACCGAAGTAAGTAGGATTAATGACAAATACTCCCTTAGCATCGGGGTTAGCTGTGAGAGCTTTTTGGACGGCCTCTGGTGTGATCCCATGAGAAATACCTAAATTCTCATCTAATTCTGGATGGATAAAGACAGGGGTAGCACCTGAAAATATGATGGCTGATGTCACAGATTTATGAACGTTCCTTGGAACAACAATCTTATCACCAGGGTGGCAAACCGACATAATCATAGCCATAATCGCTCCACTTGTCCCTTGAACAGAGAAGAAAGTATGGTCGGCACCAAATGCTTCTGCGGCAAGATTTTGTGCTTCTTTAATCATACCATGTGGGTGATGGAGGTCATCCAGAGGACTTATGTTAATTAAATCAATCGATAGAGCCTGATCCCCTATGAATTTTCTGAAATCTTCGTCCATTCCTTTCCCTGTTTTATGACCAGGTATGTGGAATTGCACAGGGTTTTGTTTTGCGTGGTCTAATAGCCCTGTAAACAAGGGCGTGCGCTGTTGAGACAAATACAACACCTCTTAATCATTTAGTAAAGCAAAGAAAGTATAGCAAAAGAGGGGAAGAAAAGCTAGATACTCACACAAAAAAACGTTTTCTGATACGATATAAGAAGATTGAAAATTTTTAGTAAGGAGGGGCGCGCTATGTACGAGACTCGTGTAACACGTTTATTAAATATAAAGTATCCAATCATTCAAGGTGGTTTAGCTTATTTAGCTTATTCAGACCTTGCGTCAGCTGTATCAAATGCAGGCGGACTTGGACAAATTACAGCGATGAGTTTATCGTCACCGGAGGCATTAAAAGAAGAAATACATAAAGTAAAACAAAAAACAGACAAACCTTTCGGAGTAAATTTTGCCATAGGACAACACGGAAGGCCATTTGAACATATGGTCCAAGTAGCAATTGATGAACAGGTACCCGTCATATCTGTAACAGGTGGGAACCCTAAGCCTGTATTAGATATGGTGAAGCCTTATTCCATAAAGTCACTTGTTCTAGTTGCAGCAAAACGTCAAGCTGTTAAAGCGGAAGCGTTAGGTGCTGATGCAGTTATGGTGGTGGGGCAAGAAGGAGGAGGGCATCTTGGAAGAGCCGATGTAGGGACGATGGTTCTTACCCCTCAGGTTGTTGATGCCGTTTCTATACCAGTTATTGCTTCAGGTGGCATTGGAGACGGGAGAGGGTTTATGGCTGCGCTTGCTCTAGGAGCAGAAGGAATTGAGATGGGAACTCGTTTTATTGCAACGAAAGAGTGCCGACATGCTCACCCCTCTTATAAACGGGCCATCATTGAAGGGGATGAACAAGCAACGGTAGTGATTAAACGGTCTCTTGGAACCCCTGGAAGAGCTTTGCTAAATCCTTGGACAGAAGAAATTCTGAAATTAGAACAAGACGATCCCGGTATAAGCGTGTTAAAATCGTATATCGGCGGGGAAGCAAACAAACGATATATTTATGAAGGAGACCACTACAAAGGATTTGGCTGGGCTGGACAAGTAATAGGGAGAATTGACGATATACCTACTACAGAGATCTTGATGCAAAGAATAATTGCAGAAGCAGACCAAATTCGAACAAAGTGGAAAAGATAAGGAGAGAAACGATGAGCGCTGATTATAATTATCCGTTAGATACAGAACACTGGAGTACAGAAGAGATTATTGATGTGGTTAACCTTTATAACTTAGTAGAGAAAGCAAACGAGTCAGGAGTAAAGAAGGAAGAGTTGATGCTTGCTTATACTCGTTTTAAGCAGATCGTTCCTTCAAAGAGTGAAGAGAAGACTCTAGGAGCAGACTTTGAGCAACAATCAGGATATTCTCTATATAAAACGATAAAGGCCGCTCGTAATGCTTCAGATGGCGATATAGTAAAACTTTGATTATGAGTATAAGTTTTTAAACGAAAAATGACTGAATCCAGGGTTGGATTCAGTCACTTAAATTTTGCACGGTAATGCTAGATTATTCAACGAGAAAAAAGGCTGTTCCTTAATAGGAACAGCCTTTTTTTAAAAATCTTTATTGCTTGCCTTTTTTAGCGTCTTTTTCACGTTCGTTTTTGTTAAGGATCTTCTTACGGAGACGTACGTTTTCTGGTGTAACTTCACAGAACTCGTCATCGTCAAGGTATTGGATCGCTTCTTCAAGGGTCATTTTACGGACACCTTTGATTGTATTCGTTTGGTCTTTGTTAGCTGAACGGATGTTTGTAAGGTGTTTTTCCTTAGTGATGTTAACTGTTAAGTCGTTCTCACGGTTATGCTCACCAACAATCATACCTGCGTATACATCTGTTGTTGGTTCAACAAAGATTGTACCGCGGTCTTCAAGCTGCATGATTCCGTAAGTGGAGGCTTTACCGTTCTCAAGAGCAACAAGTACTCCGCGACGGCGTCCACCAACTGTACCCTCTACAACAGGCTCATAGCCATCAAATGTATGGTTAAGGATACCGTAACCACGCGTTTGAGACATGAATTCTGTTGCATAACCGATTAGGCCACGGGAAGGGACTTTAAACTCTAGGCGAACTTGGCCATTACCATCGTTCATCATATCTAACATTTCACCTTTACGGTAGCCTAGAGATTCCATAACAGTACCTTGGTAATCTTCTGGTACGTCCACTTGTACGCGTTCCATTGGTTCGCATTTTACCCCATCAACTTCTTTGATGATTACTTGTGGTTTTGAAATCTGTAGCTCGTAACCTTCACGGCGCATGTTCTCAATCAGAATAGATAAGTGAAGCTCACCACGACCACTTACGACCCATTTATCAGGAGATTCTGTTTCCTGAACACGTAAACTAACGTCTGTTTCTAACTGTGTTAGAAGGCGTTCTTCAATCTTACGTGCTGTGATGAATTTACCTTCTTTACCAGCAAATGGACTGTTGTTTACTAGGAACGTCATTTGAAGTGTAGGCTCATCAATACGTGGGATCGGTAACGCTTCTGGTGAATCTTGACTCGTTACTGTTTCACCAACGTTAATTCCTTCAAGACCAGCTACTGCAACAATGTCACCTGCTTTGGCTTCTTGAATTTCAACACGTTTTAGTCCAATAAAGCCATACAGCTTCGAAATACGGAAGTTTTGAACAGACCCGTCTTTCTTCATAAGTGATACCGGTTGTCCAACAGCAATACTTCCGCGGAAGACACGTCCAACACCGATACGTCCTACATATTCGTTATAGTCTAGCAACGTAATTTGGAACTGTAATCCTTCGTCAGAATTATCAACTGGAGCAGGGATGTTATCCATAATCGTTGTGAAGATTGGATCCATTGTCTCTTGTTGATCTTCTGGCTCAACCCCAGATGTTCCTTGAAGTGCAGAAGCATATACAACAGGGAATTCAAGCTGATCTTCGTCTGCGCCTAATTCGATAAATAGGTCTAATACTTCGTCAACTACTTCTTCTGGACGGGCATTTGGACGGTCGATTTTATTTAATACAACCACTGGAGTTAGTTTTTGCTCTAACGCTTTCTTTAAAACGAAGCGGGTTTGAGGCATACACCCTTCATAGGCATCAACAACAAGTAGTACACCGTCTACCATCTTCATAATCCGTTCCACTTCACCGCCGAAGTCGGCGTGGCCAGGTGTATCTAAAATGTTAATGTGCGTATCGTTATATGAAATGGCTGTGTTTTTCGCTAAAATTGTGATTCCTCGCTCTTTCTCAAGATCGTTGGAATCCATTGCACGATCGTCTACGTGTTCATTATCACGGAATGTACCAGAGTAGTGAAGCATTTGGTCAACTAAAGTAGTTTTACCGTGGTCAACGTGGGCGATAATTGCAATATTTCTTAGGTCTTGTCTTACGTTCATTCCTTAATACTCTCCTCTATAGTTCGAATGGCGTTCTCATTGAACTAAGTTATTATAACATATATCACGGTGTTAATTGTGTTTAGCGTGATAATTTACATAAGTTTAATCCATTACAAGCATGAAAAAACGCCTGTGGAAGGCGTTTTTTGAGAAACTAAGCTGTAGCTTTGACAACTTTTTACCCTTTTAAACCTTTATCCAACCTCTTTTGTTAGTTGGTACAAGTAAGAAAGGGTGTTGAATGTTTCTTCACATTTATTCAAAAACGCATCCCGATCTTTAAGGATAACATCATTTCGGTCGATGTGAATACCACAAAGAATTTCAGCTTTTTTTACAGATTGTAAACGATCCAATAGTTGAGTGAAATCATTTTCGTTTAAATCTTTATGAGGTGTTGCACCAGGTTTTGTATGATCCTTTGACCAAACGAAATCAGCAGGTATATGATCCCGAACTTCTTCTTGATGGTTTTTCAGTACCTGAGCGTAGTCTTCTTTTATTGGACTTTCATAAATCATAGCAAACCAAATGAACACGTGACTTTCCCACAAACCGATTTGAAAGTGAGGGAGCTTCTTGTAGCCTCTTTTGCTACCCGCAAGTGCAGCCCATGTGTCATTAGGTGGGTTGGTTGTTCTTCTGGCATGTTTAGCCACATGTACATGCATTTCATCTCCTGTTAGTGCTGTTAAAACAGGTGCGAGCTCTTCTGCAATTGATTCTAATTTTGGTGAAACCTCACTCTTTAATGCACTCATACGATCTTCAAGGCCATGAATAGTAAAAACGTCAAAATCTTTTTCTGTAAATCCATTAAATTGTGTCATATATGAACTCCTTTCTTTCATTACAAGGGTAATACTATAAAATTCTATCATAGATCTTATCAAGTCGCCTAACTGCACGGTTGAGGTTTAAATCGGGCGCTATTTGGATAAATAAAAGTAATAAAACATTTGTCAGATTTGAAGGTTTTCACATATATATACTAAAAGAGCTCTCTAGGAGGAGTCACAAATGAAACGAGTAATGGATAGCCTGCGTAAAAGGGAAGTGATGGAGAGGTTACCTGTTGTGAAAATGGAGATTGATTATGAATTAATGACACTTTTTGAAGCGATGGAAGATGAGGATACCCATCAAGTAAGCCAATCGAAAGAGCGTTTAGAGCAGTTAAGGAAGGAATGGGTTCACCTGACTTCATAGCTATACCAAGAACGAGTTCATAGCTCGTTCTTTTTTACGCCTGCGCATATATTCATGTGGTGAATTAAAAATGGAGAAGGGTACCTTAAAGTCAAAGGACAAAAGGAAGGGGTATTCTTGAACTCCCACAGTGATGGGCTATCTAAAGAACGATTTACTTGGACATGCCACATGAAGAGTGAAAAAGATGAAGGAATACCAAAATTTTGATACCATTGGAATTAATCTAATGAATAGAAGGAGTTCGACTCGCATGAATGATCAACAAAAGCAACTTATATTTGAACAAGCTAAAAAGTGGATTTTAGAAGCAGGAGAACGAATTCGAGCAAAAATGAATGAACCATTTGTAATAGAGACCAAATCTACTCCGGATGATCTTGTGACAGAGATTGATCAAAACACGGAGCAATTCTTTGCTAAAAAGATACGTGAAACATATCCTGATCATCGCTTGCTTGGGGAAGAAGGTTTCGGTGATGATTTGAAGGACTTGAATGGCACCGTTTGGATTGTGGATCCAATTGATGGAACCATGAATTTCGTTCATCAAAAACAAAACTTTGCTATTTCAGTTGGAATATATAGAGATGGTATAGGAGAAATTGGCTTTATTTATGATGTTATGGGAGACGTTTTATACCAGAGTAAGCGGGGTGAAGGGGCTTATAAAAATGATCGCAAGCTTTCGCCTTTGTCATCTGATGTTGTTTTAGAAAGATCGATTGTTGGTTTAAATGCCTTTTGGGCTACAGAAAACCCTCGTGTAGATAAAAAAGGAATGCAAGAGCTTATCAGAAAAGTAAGAGGAACCCGTTCGTACGGGTCAGCTGCATTAGAGTTTGCCTATGTCGTAGAAGGGAATATGGATGCTTACGTGACAATGCGTCTGGCTCCGTGGGATATAGCTGCTGGGATTGTGCTTTTAAATGAAGTAGGCGGCATTACTACAAAAGCAGATGGTACAGAAGTGAATATGTTAACGACTAACTCTATAATTGCTTCTAATCGTGCCATTCATAGCGAGATTATTGATAAACATATCGAGCTAAAGAAATAATGGGAGCGTTCCTTAAAAAGGAGGGGAGTGTGTGAATAGAGTACTCTATTACTTAATTGGATTATGAATCATGACTCTTGGAATCAGCCTTACAATTATAGCCAATTTAGGCACCATGCCTTTTGACTCTCTAAATGTAGGGCTATCAGATGCTGTAGGATTAACTACAGGGACTTGGGAGGTTATTAACGGGTTCTTGCTTGTTTGTATAAATGCCATTTTAATACGTAAGAAACCAGATCTATTAGCGCTTGGAACAGCGGTGGTAACCGGGATCGGGATAGATTTTTGGCTGCATGGCGTTTTTAGTTCGATGGAAGTTAATAGCAGTGGGCTCGCATATAGTTTACTTATTGTTGGTATTCTCTTATTAGGTCTTGGTGTGGCGATTTATGTACGAAGTAAATTTGCTTATAATCCCGTGGATGGATCGATGTTTGTGGTTAGTAAATTGACAGGCTTTAGTTTGGGAATGTCAAAAACCGTTGTAAGCCTCATACTCCTAGCTATATCCTTGTTAATAGGGGGAACTGTAGGTATAGGGACAGGGATTGCTATTCTTCTGATAGGACCTTTTGTTACTTTATTTGATAAAGGTTTAAATCGCATTACAAAAGCTCAAGTATACTCCTGACTTTAAGGGAGTTGCTTGAGCTTTTGCTGTAATGGAGTAAGTATGAATTTAAGCTTCTTGATTACGCTGCTTGCGCTTCACCACGAAGCCAAAGCCCATAACTGAAAATCCTAACAGTAGAAATAATAGAGAAAAAATGATTGAACGGTATCCTATAGCTACCCCTACTAACATAAAACAAAATACGGCTAAGAGTGCTAAGAGAAAAAGTGGGATGTTTACATTTTTCATTATTGTTCACCTCTTGTGTGCATGCTAGTAATAAGTTTATCGTATTTTACTACTTTTGAAAACGAATCCAATAAGAGGGTGGCGGGTAGTCAGAAGATTTAGTATGATAGAAAGAGATCTATGTAACGAGTAATAGGGGGAAACACAGATGAATGAAGCGGGTAATATTCTTCAAATTCCTAATGATCTGTCGCCTGTAGCCAGCTTTTTGTTTAGTAGGTTAGGTGGAGAAATCAATTTGAATAGTGATGATGAAGTAGCGCTTGCTATTCGAAGCGTTTTATTTTTATATTTAATTATTCTAGGCTTAGCGATTCTAACTTATAAATTAGGGTTTGCTAAAAAGTTACCAGTCCTTAAATCTGCAGTGATTTACGTTGTTTTAGCTGCAGGGTGCACCATTTTAACAGTGCCACTAGGGTTGTCCTTGCCAATTGCAGAAGGCCTTTTTGTTTCGTCGCTTGTATTAGGAATTTACAGAGTACGTTTACACAATGAACGAAAAGGAAGAAAAACAGAAGCCTCATAAATAGAAAAAGCCTGCACACTGTGCAGGCTTTTCTTTATATTAAACTTTCATCACTCTTTGGTTCTCTGTAAAGGTTAAAATTGCCTGTTGCTTTTCTTGCATTTGTCTTTTTTTCAATTCGATCGTTGCAGGGTGGGCACATATACGTATTGATTCTTTTGTTACGCATACGTTTCGCTTGCAAAGAGTTTCCGTCGATCGAATGAACATCATCGCATAATACACATTTTACACGCATCGGTTTCACCTCAATTATTTCTCTCTTTGCTTTTGTATTATAACATGTTCGTCTCTTATGTACTAATAGATGTTCGAAAATTTGTAAGAAGTGGGGATCCCTGACTTATATGTGACTAATAAGTGATCTACTTTATACTCTACTCTCTAACATATGAGTCCTTTTATGTGAGGACTGCTTTTGTTGTACTACAGAAGCAGATGATAACTATAAGTTTAAAAAAGGTTGTTTAGAGCTAACTTTTTATGGGAAATGGTTAAATAGAATACGTTGAAAGGGTGAAATGGATGAAAAAACGTTGGATTTATTCGGCAGTGGGAGCAGCTAGTGCAGGAGCCGCAATGTACGTACTTAAAGATGAAAAGAGAAGAAATGACTTGAAAGAGCGAGCTAAATCTCTATCAACAACTGTTCAAAACTCCATCCAAAAAGACAACCAAGATGACCTTCCTGTTGAGAAAGCAGGTGTACCTGAAGTCGATCATACTGAAAATACGAAGATGGTCGATGAAGGCTCTCAGTTTGGGGTTCAATATTATAATGAATTGCAAGAAGAAGAAAAAGAGCTAGAAAAGCAAAACACCTAAATCTTAATCAGATTTAGGTGTTTTTTTGTCTTTATAATCATTGGATTGTTCGTCTTGAATTTCTTCGAGCTCATTTTTTTGCTCAGTAGGCAGTTTACCTTTGTCTTGATCTGGTTCTGTTGGCTTATTTTCTGGTACTGGAACTTCTGGCATATACCTTCCTACAATAGCTGAAAGTTCATCCGTAATACCTTGAATAGGATGTCCTTGTCTTATTTTTTTGCCCATTTGTTTAACGCGCTCATAGCCATCAGCATCAGCTATAACAATTGCATCTTTGCCGTATGGATCTTTCTTTAAAGCTTCAGCTACAGAATACTTAATAGACCCTACGCGGGACCGATCAAGAGACTTATCTACGTCTATAGCGACGACTACATATGGACCTGCTACGACAGCGGTAGCTTTATGAACATCAGGCACTTCATTAGCGACTCTTGCTAAATGTTTAGAACGCTTTCGATTGCTCATTTTTTCTTTTGGAGCGGGGTCAGAATCTTGAACTTGGATAGTGGGGCTTTGATTCTCTTGTTGTGGCAGGCTTTCCTGTTCATTTGATTGACAGGCTGTTAAAGCAATAGCTAAACCAATGATGAAGATAAATTTCATAGTTCTCACTCCTTTATTTGATGTTATATTTTGAAGTTCGTCTAACTTTATACATACAAGCATATAGTGGAAATAGGAAGCCTTGCCAAACAATGTAGACCAATTCTCAGGAGGCGGCTGAATGGAAAAAATTTACGTATTAGATACAAACGTGTTGTTACAAGACCCGCGATCAATTTATACTTTTGGTCAAAATGAGGTCGTTATTCCAGCCATTGTACTGGAAGAAGTGGATTCAAAAAAAAGAAATATGGATGAAGTTGGACGGAATGCCAGAGAAGTGTCAAGAATTATGGATCGTTTGAGGGTAAATGGTAAGCTCCACGAGGGCGTTCAACTTGAAAGCGGAGGAACACTTAGAGTTGAATTAAATCATAGGTCATTTACAAAGTTGGAAGAAGTGTTTATGGAGCGTACAAATGATAATCGGATTTTAGCGGTCACGCTTAACTTGCATCTTGAGGAGAAGGATAAAAACGCAGGAAGACAAGTTGTTTTAGTTTCAAAAGACATGTTGATGCGAATTAAAGCAGACGCGATTGGACTTGTTGCTGAAGACTTTCTTAGTGAAAGAGCCGTCAATGAAGATACAATTCTAAATGGTTATAAGGAACTATACGTGAATGAAGATGAAATTAATCTATTTTTTCAAACGGGGGAATTAGCTCTTTCGAAAGAGTTGTTAGCCTCTCTCCATCCAAATGAATTTATGATTTTAAAAAACCGAGCTAATCCTTCCCACTCTGCTATAGGCATTGTAAAACATCTTGAGGGTCTACTGCAGAAATGCAGATTCCAAAATGAACAAGCATGGGGGATAAGGCCAAGGAACGCTCAGCAGGTTATGGCTTTGGAGTTATTGTTAAGGCGGGATATTCCTTTGGTTACGATGATCGGTAAAGCAGGAACAGGTAAGACTTTACTTGCTTTAGCAGCAGGACTTATGCAAATTGAAGACTATGGTTTCTATAAAAAGCTTCTTGTAGCCCGTCCTATTGTGCCTTTAGGGAAAGATTTAGGGTATCTGCCAGGTGAGAAAGAAGAGAAATTAAGACCATGGATGCAGCCGATTTATGATAACTTGGAATATTTGTTTGATGTAAAAAAACCGGGGGAACTTGATCAAATCTTATCCGGTATTGGTTCCATACAAGTTGAAGCACTCACTTATATAAGAGGAAGAAGTATTCCTGAGCAGCTGATCCTTATAGATGAGGCACAAAATCTTACCAAGCATGAAGTTAAAACCATACTTACTAGGATTGGTGAAGGAAGTAAAGTCGTCTTATTAGGAGACCCTCATCAAATAGACCATCCTTATTTAGATGAATTCAATAACGGTCTTATTCACGTAGTAGAGAAATTCAAAGATCAAAACTTAAGTGGGCACGTTAAGCTAGTTAAAGGTGAGCGTTCACCTTTAGCTCAACTATCAGCCGATTTTCTATAGTAATAAACCCCGTCCAAAAACATGGCCGGGGTTTATTTTTTACATATTAATCAATCACAATTTTTTTGACACCTTTTACAGGCTCGTCTTTATTAGAACCATCTTGGAAGAACACATGAACGGGACCTTCTTGGTTTAAAGGCTTGCCATCTTGTGAAAATAAAAAGAGAGACTGGTTTAATTGGTCTAGCGTAATTCTTGTATCACCTGATTCAGTTACAAGTAAAGCATGTTTTGCTTCATCTTTGATCTCAGCATTTTTTAAAAAGTGGTGAATGGGCATAACATAAGTACCTTGTAATATTTTTTTCTTGTCATATTTGGAGATGCTTTTATTTACAGGAGGATCAAGTTTTTGTTGATAAACCTCACGATCCCAGAACTCTGATGCTTTTTTGATTTCATCTTCTTCAGTTGCTTCTGGCGTCGTTTGAAATGTGAACGCTTCCTCAAAAGATACTTTGCGATCATCGAAGATCCAAACAGTAGGGTCTAATGTAATGCTATAGTTTACGTTTCCAGTTAATTGTATGATCAATGGTAGACCACCCTTCGTTGTAAAAAGATTCTGAACCTAGTATAACGAACTTAAACCAATCATGCACTAAGGAGGTACTCAGGATGCAGAAAAAAGTAAGTCAGGAAATGGTAGATGAATGGATTGAACATGTTCGTTCATTTACTCAATTAGGTAAAGTGGCTGACTACATTCCGGCACTAGAAAAGCAAGATCGCGAGAATATCGCAATAGGGGTTTATCATTTGGATGGTGAATGTGTGGGGGCAGGTAAAACAGAGAACACGTTTACGATACAAAGCATATCCAAAGTATTAGCATTAGCGTTAGCTTTGATGGATCAAGGTGAAGATTATGTATTTGCCAGAGTAGGAAAAGAACCAAGCGGTGATCCTTTCCATTCGATAGCTAAACTTGAAACAACGAATCCCTCTAAACCACTGAATCCAATGATAAATGCTGGTGCTTTAGCTGTTACAAATATGATTGAGGGGACTACACCTGATGAAAAAGTGGGCCGTTTGTTAGCATTCGTGCATGAATTGGCCAATGACCATAGCATTCAATATGACCAAGAAATTGCGAATTCAGAATACGAAACAGCTTATCTAAATAGATCACTTGCATTCTTTATGAAACAACATCACGTGATAGAGGGTTCAATTGAAGAGTTGTTAGATACCTATACAAAACAATGCGCTATTGAAGTGAATATTAAACAGTTAGCTCGTATTGGAGCGGTTTTTGCAAATGAAGGCAAAGACACTGAATCAGGTCGTCAAATCATCCCAAGACAGCTGGCGCGAATATGTAAAACATTCATGGTGACCTGTGGCATGTATGATGCTTCTGGTTCATTTGCTATACGCGTAGGGATACCAGCTAAAAGTGGAGTGTCTGGAGCTGTAATGGGTTCTGTGAAAGACTTTGGTGGCATTGCAGTCTTCGGTCCTGCTCTTGATGAGAAAGGCAATAGCGTCGTTGGGATGCAATTGTTAGAAATGCTCTCTAGTCGATTGGAGTTATCCATCTTTTAAGAAGTCTTTTTAAAAGGTTGCTGTTATTATTTTTGAAAAAATGGGCAGGATTTACAGATCCTTAAATAAAGTGAAAACGTAGTTATCTTTCTGAACTTTCCTTGCATTTTTGTCCCTTAACCTATAATATAAATAGAAGAAAGTCTGTTTTAATCGGAGGGGATTAACGTGTCATCAGAAGTCGCGATCGATCATCGCCAACAAGCCTACGCCCTTCTTAAGGCTGATGCGGATAAAATAGCTAAACTCATCAAAGTTCAGATGGATAACCTAACCATGCCGCAGTGTCCTCTATATGAAGAGGTTCTAGATACCCAAATGTTCGGACTATCACGAGAGATTGATTTCGCTGTCCGCTTGAATTTAATAAGGGAAGAGGATGGGAAGAAGCTTCTAGAAAACTTAGAGCAAGAAATGAATGCTCTACACGAAGCGTCTCAAAAGTCCTGACAGATAAACTCAAATTTCACCCCTCTGGTGAACATTTGAGTTTTTTTACTATCTAGGCATTGAGTAGCGGGAAAAAGGGGTGATATAAACCAGGCTTAAGGAAAAAGTATGATAGTGGGTAAGAATATTTTTCTTGCAAAGAAGGAATTTGATGCTTTAATCTAGTAAAAAAATATAAGGGATCGAAACCAATTACATAAGGATGGACAACAATGAAAAAATTATGGAAAAACTTTGATTTCACTTTAATCTTTACACCGTTGATCTTAACAGCTTTTGGAGTCGTTATGATTTATAGTGCATCAATGGTTTATGCCGTTGCAAAGTGGGGCTATTCTCCAGATCATTACTTGAACAAGCAATTAGTTTGGTGTGGCTTAGGGTTGATTGCATTTACAGCAACAATTAGTATACCCTATCAGAAGTATCAGAAATGGATGCCGTTAATCTTGGTCGGCGTTGCAATATTGCTTGCGTTAGTCTGGTCTCCACTTGGGGATTATGTAAATGGTGCTTATTCCTGGCTGGTATTAGGTCCTATTCGAGTTCAGCCGGCAGAGTTAGCAAAGGTAGGCTTAATCATGTACCTTGCCTCTGCACTCGCCAAAAAACAAGACCGTTTATCGAGCTTTAGAAGAGGAGTTATACCACCATTATTTATTACATTTCTTATTCTAGGATTAATAATATGGCAACCGGATGTGGGTACGGCCTCCATCATCGCGCTTATTGCAGCAACGATCTTTTTGAGTGCTGGTATTCACCCGAAAATAATAAGTATGTTAGCGGTTCTTGGTGGAGCTTTAATTACCATCTTTATCTTAACGTCCGTTGTGACTGATTCAGAACGTGTTGCTCGTTTTACAGGGGCTTATGAACCCTTCTCAGACCCGGCCGATGATGGCTATCATTTAATACAGTCGTATATTGCTATTGGGACAGGTGGTATAAGTGGTGATGGTCTTGGACAAGGAGTTCAAAAACTGGGCTATCTACTTGAACCGCACACAGATTTTATTATGGCTGTAATCGCTGAAGAGCTTGGTTTATTAGGGGTATTACTTGGGATCGGACTTCTGACAGTTATCGTACTTCGTGGTTTGTTTATCTCGAGACAGTGTAAGGATGCATTCGGAAGTCTTTTGGCAATTGGGATTTCATCAATGATTGGGATTCAGACCATTATTAACTTGGGTGCTGTAAGTGGATTGCTTCCAATTACAGGAGTACCCTTGCCATTTTTAAGTTATGGAGGTTCTTCTTTAGTGGTCTTATTGGCCTCTATGGGAATTTTAAATAATATAGCTAGACAGGTGCGTCTAGAAGACAAGCCAAAGGTTTACAACAAGACAGTACCAAATGAAGACAATTCGAGTACAGATGTATCTACGTTACAACAACAAAGAAAAGCTAGGGGAGGAAAACAATGGGTGAACGAAAGAAGATCAATAAGGTATTAGTTGCCAATCGAGGCGAAATTGCTATAAGAGTATTCCGTGCATGTACAGAACTTGATATAAGAACAGTAGCGGTTTACTCAAAGGAAGATAGTGGTTCGTACCACCGTTACAAAGCTGATGAGGCTTACATTGTCGGCGAAGGAAAAAAGCCGATTGACGCATATCTTGATATTGAAGGGATTATTGAAATAGCTAAGAGTGTAGGTGTTGATGCGATCCACCCTGGTTATGGATTCTTATCTGAGAACATACATTTTGCTAGAAGATGTGAAGAAGAGGGACTAACGTTTATAGGCCCAACAAGTGAACATTTAAATATGTTTGGCGATAAGGTGAAAGCGAGATATCAAGCTGTTCAAGCGGACATTCCAGTTATTCCGGGGACAGACGGACCTGTGGAGGACATTGAAGAAGTAAAAGCGTTTGGTCGTAAACACGGTTATCCAATCATGATTAAAGCTGCTCTTGGCGGTGGTGGACGTGGAATGCGTATCGTTCGAAGTGAGGCTGCTCTTCAGGATGGATATGACCGTGCCAAATCTGAAGCGAAAGCAGCCTTTGGTAATGACGATGTATACGTGGAGAAGTTAGTTGAAAATCCAAAACATATTGAAGTGCAGATCTTAGGAGACGCCGATGGTAATGTCGTGCATTTATATGAACGAGATTGTTCAGTTCAAAGACGTCACCAAAAGGTTGTGGAGGTCGCTCCAAGTGTTTCCTTACATAACGATATACGTGAGCGTATGTGTGAGGCTGCTGTTAAATTAATGAATAATGTCACATACTTGAATGCAGGAACAGTTGAGTTTCTTGTTTCTGGGGATGAATTCTATTTCATTGAGGTAAACCCACGTGTTCAGGTAGAGCACACGATTACGGAATTAATTACCGGTATTGATATCGTGCAAGCCCAAATTATGATTGCTGAAGGGTATAATTTGTTTGATAAGCCAATAAGTATTCCGAAGCAGGGAGACATTCGTACACATGGCTATGCCATACAATCTCGTGTAACAACAGAAGATCCACTTAATAACTTTATGCCTGACACAGGGAAAATCATGGCCTACCGCTCTGGAGGTGGATTCGGGGTCCGTTTAGATGCTGGTAATGGGTTCCAAGGTGCTGTCATATCACCTTATTACGATTCATTGCTAGTGAAAGTCTCTACATGGGCACTAAGTTTTGATCAGGCCGCACATAAAATGGTACGTAACTTACGAGAATTTAGGATAAGAGGAATTAAAACTAATATTCCTTTCCTAGAAAATGTTATTCTGCACAATAATTTCTTGTCAGGTGAATACAATACAACCTTTATTGACCAGTCACCAGAGTTATTCGTATTTCCGAAAAGAAAAGACAGAGGGACGAAAATGCTCTCTTATATCGGAGCTACAACGGTAAATGGGTTCGAAGGAACTTCTCATAGGAAGAAGCCAGCGTTGTCAAAACCTAGAGAACCAGAGGTGAAACATTCTGAACCGATTCCGAATGGAACGAAGCAGTTACTTGATGCACAAGGCCCTGAAGCAGTTGCTGAATGGTTAAAGAATAGAAAAGAAGTATTGTATACGGACACTACCTTCAGAGATGCTCATCAGTCTTTATTAGCCACTCGTGTTAGAGGTAAAGATTTAGAACATATTGCAGAACCAACAGCACGTTTACTCCCTAACCTATTTTCTGTAGAAATGTGGGGAGGAGCAACCTTTGATGTATCCTATCGATTCTTGAAGGAGGATCCTTGGAAGCGCTTGTTAAACATGCGTGAGAAAATGCCAAATATGTTATTCCAGATGCTACTTCGTGCTAGTAACGCAGTTGGGTATAAGAACTATCCTGATAATGTGATAAAGGAATTCGTTGAAAAGAGTGCTCAAGCAGGGATCGATGTCTTCCGAATCTTCGACAGCTTAAACTGGGTGGAAGGGATGAAATTAGCTATTGAAGCGGTAAGAGAAACGGGTAAAATTGCTGAAGCAGCTATGTGTTATACAGGAGACATTTTAGATCCAACACGCCCTAAGTATGACTTGACTTATTACACCGGCTTAGCTAAAGAATTAGAGGACGCAGGCGCTCATATCTTAGCAATTAAAGATATGGCAGGGGTTATGAAACCAGAAGCGGCGTATCAATTGGTTTCAGCATTAAAAGAAACTGTCAATATACCGATTCACCTTCATACTCATGATACAAGCGGAAATGGGATCTTCACCTATGCACGCGCTATCGAAGCCGGTGTAGATGTAGTTGATGTTGCAGCAAGTACGATGGCTGGCTTAACTTCACAACCAAGTGCAAGCAGTCTGTATTATGCTTTAGAGGGTAATGAACGTAAGCCAGATATTGATGTACAGGCATACGAAGAATTGGGGCACTACTGGCATGACATTCGAAAGTATTATCAAGATTTCGAGAGCGGCATGATGGCACCTCATTCTGAAGTTTATCAACATGAAATGCCAGGCGGGCAATACAGTAACCTTCAACAGCAAGCAAAGGCTGTAGGGCTTGAATCCCGTTGGGACGAAGTTAAACATATGTATCGAAGAGTAAATGATATGTTTGGTGACATTGTTAAAGTAACTCCTTCTTCCAAAGTGGTTGGAGATATGGCTCTCTTCATGGTACAAAATGATCTAACTGAAGATGATGTTTATGAAAAGGGTGAATCGATTGATTTCCCTGACTCTGTCCTTGAATTCTTCCAAGGATATTTAGGTCAACCTTATCAAGGATTCCCACAAGAGCTTCAGCGCATTATTTTAAAGGGGAGAGAACCTTTATCGGTACGCCCTGGAGAACTTCTGGAACCTGTTGATTTTAAAGATCTAAAGCAAAATCTTTTCCAAAAGTTAGATCGCCAGGTGACAAGTTTTGATATGATTAGCTATGCCCTTTATCCAAAAGTGTTCATGGACTATCACCAGTTCTATGAGCAATATGGGGATATGTCTGTTTTAGATACCTTAACGTTCTTTTACGGAATGCGTCTTGGCGAAGAAATTGAGGTAGAAATTGAGCAAGGGAAAACATTAATTGTCAAACTTGTTTCTATCGGTGAAGCACAGCCAGATGCGACAAGGGTGGTTTACTTTGAACTGAATGGACAGCCGCGTGAAGTTGTGATTAAAGACCAAAATATTAAAGCATCTGTAGAGGCTCGGCCTCAGGTGGACAAGCAAAATCCAAAACATATTGGTGCAACGATGCCTGGTACAGTTGTGAGTGTGATTTCTAATAAAGGGGAAACGGTTAATAAAGGAGATCACCTTATGATTACTGAAGCAATGAAGATGGAGACAACAGTGCAGGCTCCGTTTGACGGTAAGATCAAAGACATTTATGTAAAAAATGGTGAAGCCATTCATGTGGGTGATCTGTTAATCGAATTCGAATAATGAAATTCTTTTAAGGCTAACCATGTAAAGCACCTAGAGTAACAATCTCTAGGTGCTTTGGTTTATCGTGCAGACTTTCCGAATATTAAGGAGGAGTTAGATGGCTACGTTTTATCCATATTTTTTCTGTAACGACGCAAGGCATCAAGCAGATTTTTATGTACATGCATTAGGTGGGGAAATCGTAAGTATTCAGACGTTTGAAGAAGCTCCTGACATGCCAGATGAGATCAAGGATAAAGTCATGCATCTTGTTCTTAATGTGAAAGGGCAGCATGTCTTTATGGCAGATCGAATTGAAGGAGACACTAAGCCGGGTAATCAGCTGGATCTCACCCTTGAATTTAAAAATGAGCAAGAGGCAAGAGAAGTGTTTAACAAACTCTCTGAACAAGGGAGAGTGTATATGCCTTTTGAGAAAATGTTTTGGGGCGCTATGTTTGGAAGGCTTGAAGATCGCTTTGGCGTACGCTGGCAAATTGTCACAGAACATTAAAAAAAGACCGTAGAGAGAGCTCTCTACGGTCTTTTTTGTTCCAACTAATCTTTTTTAGTTTTATCGTATTTTGCACTTCTAGAAGACAATAAAATAAAGTAAGTTAACAAGCTGAAGAAGCAAGCAATAACAAGGGCGTGTAGAAGAGCAATAAATAGGTTTAGTTGTGTCACAATAATCATTGCGCCTAAGAACACTTGAATAATCATAAGAAGAAGTGCAATGTTCCACCCTGTTCTCATTACTCCATTGGATTTATATTGTTTTCTAATTCTAATAAATAGGTAAGCCACCCAAACTAGAATGAATCCAGCTGCTAAGCGGTGTCCCATTTGAACCCACTCATGCATATTAAAGGTTCCAAGTTGCAATGGATTGCTATTATCACAGAACGGCCATCCTGTACACACAACGCTTGCCCCTACGTGACGGACAAGTGCACCTGTATAAACCACAGCCAAAGTGTAAATAGCTAGACTATAAAATTGAATACGTAAGCTTCGATCAATATAGAGCGATTCAGCATCAAATTTCCTATCAATCTCAAAAATTAATAGGGTTAATAAGAATATAGATGCAAATGAAATCAATGAGATCCCAAAATGCATTGCTAAAACAAAATCAGATTGTCCGAATTTAACAGCAGCTGCTCCAATTAATCCTTGTAGAACCAAAAAGAAAATGGATAAAAATGCAAGGAACTTTGTTTCTCGGATATGTCCTATATATCTCCATGCTAGAATGGATAACACTAATACAAATAATCCAACGCCACCGGATACAAGACGGTGAGCCATTTCTATAATAAGTTCTGGTGTAATATTAGATGGGATAATTTGACCGTGACATAGTGGCCAACTTCTTCCACAACCCATACCTGACTCTGTTTTGGTTACTAGCGCACCGCCTATTAGGACAAATAGCATTCCAAGAGACGATAGAACGGAAAGCCATTTTAGTAATTTAATCATAACTCCACCTCTCTGTATATTTAGTGGAACATATCTATATTAATATAAATAAAAAAATAAGTGCAATTATCGAACGTATTGTTCACCAAATCGACACAAACTATATAATACCATGATTGATCATGTGTAGGAAATTATAAAAATATGACTTGAATAAAACACTTGGTTTGTAATGATCAAACCTCTGGTAAGTTTCTATAAGATAACAACGCAGCACTGGGATCTAAAAGTGGTACCTTTATCTCCATTCATTCTATTATTTAAGTTGCTTTCTTATTAATTTCTTACATGTCTTTTATTTATATTTTCACAACAAATGTCAAAAAAGTGCTTGCAATGTAAGCGGTTGTTTGCTAGAAATAAATAGGGGATTTGTTCCGATACTTACAATTCTTACCCAACCGATTATGCTCTCCAACACCTATTGAAACTAAAGTCTCCTAATTCTGATTATAGAGGTGTTCACAGATATTTCACAACTTAAAATATCACTGATTAAATAGATAGAAAATCTATTCCATGATACAATAGTGTGGAATGTTAAGAATCTGTACGTTCATAAAAGTTTTTACAACACGCCCTCCTTTAAAATGTTAGGAGTTTGTTTATACTAAGTAGAATATGAACGAATTGTGAGGGAAGGTTGAAGGAGGAATACGAAGAACGATGAACAATCCAAGGACTGTTGAGTCAACATCACAAGTGATGAATCATTCAGCCAGAGATGAAACCACTTCATCCTTATGGGCTGACATCCTTTCTTTGATTAAGATTGGGATTATAAATTCAAATTTAATGACCGCATTTGCTGGCTTTTGGCTAGCCGTACATTTCACAGAGGCATCTTTCTTTGATCATTGGCAAGCCTTCTTAATGTCTATGATTGGGATTACATTTGTCATCGCAGGTGGTTGCATTATTAACAACTATTACGACCGCGATATTGATAAAGTCATGTCTCGTACGCAAAGTCGTCCTACTGTAACAGGTACGATTTCTTTAAAGCATATCCTTATAATGGGTGTCAGTGTGACATCTCTAGGTCTACTCTTTTTACTATTTACCACTTGGGTAGCTGCTTTAATCGGAGCTTTTGGGTGGTTTACGTATGTGGTTCTTTACACAATGTGGTCAAAAAGAAGATATACGTTAAATACGGTGGTTGGTAGTTTTTCAGGAGCTGTTCCACCTTTAATTGGATGGGCAGCAATTGATCCGGGGTTACACCCTGTAGCATGGGGATTATTTTTCGTCATGTTCATATGGCAAACTCCTCACTTCTTGGCGCTTGCCATGAAGAAAACAGAAGAGTATCGCAAGGCAGGCATACCTATGTTACCTGTCGTTCATGGGTTCTCAATCACTAAACGTCAAATTGTAATATATACAGCATGTTTATTACCATTCCCGTTCTATCTTCATTCTTTAGGGACAGTCTTCGTGGTAATCGCCGCTTTACTTAGTATCGGTTGGTTTGCCATAGGGGTAGCAGGCTTCTTTATGAAGGATGATATGAAATGGGCAACATGGATGTTTGTTTACTCTTTAAATTATTTGACCATTCTATTTGTAGCGATGATTGTTGTTACATTGCCTAACCCTTTTTAAGTTGATCAGGAAAACTCTTAACGAGTTTTCCTGATTCTTAATAATAAAAATTTGCAATATTACAAAGAGAAAGAGAGGTATCTTTAATGAAAGGATGGATGGGAAAGTCTCGCGTTCTGTTCCTTTTTGGCATTATGTTGCTGACCTTGACAGGTTGTGGGCTGCCTAATTTAACAGCTCTAGAGCCTAAGGGGGAAGGCGCTGATGTCATTTATGATCTTATGATGTTAAGCGTTATCATAATGGTCGTAGTAGGGGTCATAGTAATGGCGCTTTATTTCTTCGTCTTGATTCGCTATCGTCAAAAAGAGGACAATCAAGACTACATTCCGAAGCAAACGGAAGGAAACAAATTTCTCGAATTGTTATGGACAGTGGTTCCGATATTATTACTAATTGTTTTGGCTGTACCAACTGTTCAAAAAACATTTATGCTGGCTGACACTACTCCAGCAGAAGAGGACAAAGAAGATGCTGTAACGATTGAAGTAACAGGAAAACAGTATTGGTGGCATTATAATTATAATGGTCTTGAGGTTCAAGCTAGTCAAGATCTCTATATCCCTACTGGGGAACGTGTATACTTAAAATTAGCAGCAAGTGACGTGATCCACTCGTTCTGGGTACCATCAATTGCAGGAAAGATGGATACAAACCCTGGTACTGGAAATGTGAATGAAATGTGGATTAATGCTTATGAAGAGGGCGTTTATTATGGTAAGTGTGCGGAGCTATGTGGTCCTTCACACTCTCTGATGAGCTTTAAAGTAGTTGCAGTAAGCCCGGAAGAATTTGACCAATGGGTAGAAGAGATGAAGAACGTAAACCCTGACGCTACGCCTGAATCTGAATCGGCTCAAGCCGGTAAAGAGCTATTCAATAGTAAAGGCTGTATCGCATGTCATGCGATTGGATCTTCTCCAGCTGCGGCAGGACCTAATCTAACTAACTTTGGTTCTCGTGTGAAAATTGCTGGTATTTTAGACAATAATAAGCAAAACCTTATTGATTGGCTACAACATCCAGAAGAGATTAAACCAGGTAATAAGATGACAGGTAAATACGGGAATACAGATGCCGAGAATCCGCTTACTTCAGAAGAGGCGGAACAACTATCTGACTACTTACTACAGCTTAATCCTACAGAAATTACACCTGAGGATGCTGAAGCACAATAATAGAGAGAAAAGGGAGGTCGTAGCGTGAGTACAGCTACTGCGCAAAAGAAAGGCTTTGGCGCTACCCTATGGGATTACTTGACCACAGTGGATCACAAGAAAATTGCGATTCTATACTTAGTTGCTGGTGGTATCTTCTTCCTTGCGGGTGGATTAGAAGCAATGCTGATTCGAATACAGCTTGCGGTGCCTGACAATGATTTTGTCTCTGCTGGTCTTTATAACCAGCTGATTACAATGCACGGAACTACAATGATCTTTTTAGCTGCAATGCCATTAATCTTTGCATTGATGAACATTGCTGTTCCATTACAGATCGGGGCACGTGACGTTGCATTTCCATTTTTAAACTCATTAGGTTTTTGGCTCTTTTTCTTTGGAGGCGTTTTACTTAATGTTTCTTGGTTTACAGGAGGTGCACCTGATGCTGGTTGGACAGCTTATGCACCGTTGTCCACTACATCACCAGGCCATGGTGTCGATTACTATGTAATGGGTCTTCAAATTTCTGGTGCAGGTACGCTTATAGGAGGAATTAACTTCCTTGTAACAATTGTAAATATGCGTGCACCAGGTATGACATATATGCGTATGCCGCTTTTCACGTGGACCGCATTTGTAACAAGTGTACTTATTCTTTTTGCATTCCCAGCTTTAACGGTTGGGCTGTTCCTTATGATGTTTGATCGTATGTTTGGGGCGAACTTCTTTGATCCTCAAATGGGAGGAAACCATGTCATTTGGGAACACCTATTCTGGATCTTCGGGCACCCAGAAGTATATATTTTGGTGTTACCGATTTTTGGATTGTTTAGTGATATAATATCAACGTTCTCTAAGAAACGTTTATTTGGTTACTCTGCCATGGTTTTTGCTGTAGTCTTAATTGGGTTTCTAGGGTTCATGGTTTGGGCACACCACATGTTCACAACTGGTTTAGGTCCTGTAGCTAACTCTATTTTTGCTATTGCTACAATGGCGATTGCGGTTCCTACTGGTATTAAGATCTTTAACTGGATATTTACCATGTGGGGCGGAAGCATACGAATGACAACACCAATGCTTTGGACTGTAGCCTTTATCCCATCCTTTACTCTTGGAGGATTTGGTGGGGTAATGCTTGCAGCAGCAGCTGCTGACTACCAGTACCATGACACGTACTTTGTTGTTGCACACTTCCACTATGTAATTGTAGGGGGAGTCGTATTTGGAGTTTTTGCGGGTCTGCATTATTGGTGGCCTAAATTCTTTGGTACGATGTTAAGTGAGAAGTTAGGAAAGCTTGCTTTCTGGCCGTTCTTTATTGGTTTCCATTTAACGTTCTTTATACAGCACTTCCTAGGTTTAATGGGAATGCCTCGTCGTTATTGGAAGTTCTTGCCGAACCAAGATCTTGATTTAGGGAACTTGGTGAGTACAATCGGAGCCTTCTTGATGGCCATTGGTGCTGTCATATTCCTGATCAACGTAATCGTGACGTCTATGAAAGGTGAGAAAGTTAGCGGAGACCCTTGGGATGGTCGTACGCTAGAATGGTCAATTCCATCACCACCACCTTTCTATAACTTTACGCAAACACCACTTGTACGTGGTCTTGATCCTTTATGGATTGAAAAGCGTCAAGGTAATGGAAAAATGACTCCAGCTGAGCCACTTGGAGATATACACATGCCGAATAATTCCTTTATTCCATTTGTAATGTCACTTGGTCTATTCATTGCTGGTTTTGGGTTCATTTATCAAGTTGACGACAAAAACTGGTTAATCGTAGGTATTGCCGGTATGCTCATTACACTTGGATCCATGTTTGTAAGATCGGTGAAAGATGACTTAGGCTATCACATTCATAAAGAAGACCTAGAAAAGGGGGCTGGTTCTGAATGAGTAGCGATCAACTACAAAGACTAAAGCCAGGGCAAAGCCCACACGAACCTGAAAAAGCCACCCTCGAAGGGAAAAATAAATTCCTAGGGTTCTGGTTTTTCCTAGGTGGAGAAACTGTATTATTTGCAAGTCTGTTTGGAACGTATTTAGCTTTAAACGGACCTGAGTCCAACACGAGTGGTCCAGGTCCAGCAGAATTATTTGGTCTTGAACTCGTCTTTATTATGACGGTTATTCTACTGACCAGCTCACTAACAAGTGTCTATGCGATATACCATATGAAGAACTTAGACTTTGGTAAGATGCAACTATGGTTAGGAATTACGGTAGCTCTTGGGTTAACGTTCCTTGGTTTAGAGATATATGAGTTTTATGAGTATGTGATGCACGAAGACCATACATTTACATCAGATGCCTTTGGCTCTGCATTCTATGCGCTTGTTGGTTTTCATGGGGGACACGTACTATTTGGACTCCTCTGGATCGTTACGCTAATGGTGCGTAACTCTAAACGAGGTCTTAACTTATACAATGCACCAAAATTTTATATTGCTAGTTTATACTGGCACTTTATCGACGTTGTTTGGGTATTTATCTTTACGGTAGTATACCTAATGGGAAAATTGGGGGGCTAATTTATGGCGAAAAACACCAATTCCACTAGTTATGAGTTTTACAAACAAAAGAACAAAGAAGAAATGAAGTATCAGCTTATTACATTTGCTTTAATGATCATCTTTACGCTCGTGTCGTTTGGGATGGTTATAGCGGAATATAACCCGATGTTTACAATACCGGTCATCATTCTGTTAGCTTGTGTACAAGTAGGATTTCAGCTTTATTACTTCATGCATATGAGCCACAAAGGACACGGATTACCTGCGCTATTTTTATACTCTGGAGTATTTGTAGCACTGCTAACGGTCCTAGCAATGGTTACAATTGTTTGGTGGTAAGAAAAGGAGGTTGGAGAGGGATTCCTCTCCAACTTTTTTTGTCTTTTAATAGTAGGAATTTGTCAAATACTTGTCACTCTTCTATAAAGAACGACGTGGGTTTTCTGAAAAAAATACGGTATAATTGTAATAGGTTATACACCTAAGACAGATACATGGAGTGAGATGAATGTGGTTAGAAATACAAATATTTGGGTTTAGAGCTCTGTGGAGTCCTTATTACTTCTTATTTGTCGTATGTTTGGGCGTGTTGTATTTCCTGATAACAGGTCCATTCAGGAAGCGTTTTGGACAATATGATAAGCCTTCTATCACGCAACAAGTTATGTTTTATACAGGTCTAGCACTCCTCTATGTTATTAAAGGCTCTCCTGTAGATTTATTGGGGCATATTTTATTTACAGCTCATATGTTGCAAATGGCTTTATATTACCTAGTGTTTCCGATCTTAATCATTAAAGGATTGCCATCATGGATGTGGGAGAAGGTATTTTCTGTTCCTATTTTGAAAAATGTTCTCAATCTATTAGCAAAGCCACTTATTGCTTTGCTTTTATTCAATGGACTCTTCTCTTTATATCACATCCCCGTTGTGTTTGATTTTACTAAAACGAATGCATCGGCACATGCAATTGTTACAACGGTTATACTTGTAACGGCATTTCTAGTTTGGTTGCCTATTTTTGCTCCGCTTAAGAAACTAGATACGTTGTCACCGTTACTTAAAATTGGTTTCATCTTTGCTAACGGTGTTTTAATAACACCTGCTTGTGGTCTTATTATTTTCGCTGAGACTCCTTTATATAGCACATACAGCGACGCATCTTCTTGGTCTGAAGCCATGAAACTTTGTGTTCCACCTGGTGTGTTAAATGGGTTATCCTTAGGCGGTCCTGAAATCTTTTCGCCTATGTCTGTTCGTGAAGACCAAGCAACAGGTGGTATTATTATGAAGATCACACAGGAAATTGTTTATGGAACGATTCTGGCTATCATCTTCTTCTCTTGGTTTAATAAAGAGAGTACTAACATTGATCCATTACCAAGTGAATCGAACTAATAGCAGCTCCTCTTTTTAGAGAGAGGAGTTTTTTCTTACATAAAAGAGAATTTGTTTATAAGAGGAGTATTGGGGGGACGGTTATGTTACCAATTTTACCTACGATTAGCACGGCCTTTATTGTAATTAGTGCGATTTTTATCGCAATTGGTTGGGTGCTTATTGCAAAGGGGAATATAGTAGCGCACAAACGTGTTATGATTGCAGGAGCTATAAGTGCGCTTACGTTTTTTATTATTTATCTTTCAAGGACCATTTTTGTGGGGAACACGAGTTTTGGAGGACCAGATGATATAAAAATCTATTACACGCTGTTTTTAATCTTCCATATTATATTGGCCACAACTGGTGGAGTATTCGGCATAGTTACACTCGTTTTAGCCTTTAAACGTAACATTACTAAACACCGTAAACTTGGTCCAATTACAAGTGTAATTTGGTTCTTTACAGCAATAACAGGAGTTGCCGTTTACTTACTGCTTTATGTATTTTATAGTGGTGGAGAAACAACAAGCATGTTAAAAGCAATTCTCGGTTTTTAGTGGGTACCTTCTATCTATTATGAAATAGGTAGAAGGTTTTTTATTTTACGAATCTGTTAACCTTTAGTCTTTTTAATGTTTATAACTGCTTAGTTCAAGAATAGGATAGGATTGTTGAACACTTTATTGTGTATGGTCCGTTACGCTTATTAGTGCTAGGGCAGGCTTGGGGACAACTCGCTTTCCTGCGGGGAGCTGGGAAGCCTCCTCAATCGCTACGCGCTTTCCGGGGTCTTCCCTAGGCTCCTAATCCCGCGGGAGTCTCGCAGTCCCCAAGCCTGCCCTGACGATAAATATGTGAACGAACCTGCTTATTGTTGTTGCTCTCTATCTCCATCTCCTATATGGCACGTTTCCGTATCTCCCCATTCGGCAAAGGTGGGCCTGGAAATTGCGAGACTCCTGCGGGAGAAAGAGGTTGACGAGACCCCGCAGGGTGGTTTTCCCGAGGAGACTAATAAAGAAAGACGAGGTTCGACTAAAACCGTCACGTCCTGTGACAACGTCGAACGACCCCACGTCGTTTGGGGCCGCGGAAAGCGAGTGATTTCCAGGCCCACCTTTCGTTCCATTAATGCTAACGGAAACGTCTTTCCATTTATCGCATAAAATAGGATTGCGTAAAAAATATTATGAGTAAAAGACGGTGATTTGGTTTAACTTATTGAGATAAAAGGTAAGAGTAGTAAAGGAAGAAGCAGTTACATACATAATGGACCTGAATGATTTCCGACTACTTTAAAATGAAAGGTGGCTACAACATTATGAATATAGAAAATCAGCGACTAATGATGACGCCTATAACTATATCTCAGGCTCAGCAGCTGATGGTTAGTCCAGAGAATTATCCAAACTGGCTAAATGTAAAATACGATTCTTTATGGCCCGATGATGGTCTAAAGGCGATGCTTCCAATATATGTTGAATCTTTAGAGAACGATCAGAATGAATATGGATTCGGTCCGTGGATCATTTTACATAAACATAAAGATATGGTCATAGGTGACATCGGCTTTAAAGGGAAGCCAGTTGATGGTGTGGTGGAAATTGGGTACTTCATCTCCAATATTCATCGCAATCAAGGATACGCTAAAGAAGCGATTGACTCAATGGTAAATTGGGCTTTTTCACAAGAAGGGGTAGAAACAATTGCTGCCACATGTACATCGCAAAACGTTCCTTCATGTAAGGTATTAGAAGCAAACGGATTTAAACGTACAGGTGAAGAAGATGGTTTAATCGTTTTTGAAACTCATAAGAAAACTTCTTGGCAAAAATAAAAAAGGTGTTATGGGGCTAATAAAGCCTCATAACACCTTTTTTTATATCTTGTAGTTAAACTTAATTATTCCAGCTTCTTTCGCTGAGTTAAAGGCTATTACAATGAATGGACCTATAAAGAATCCTAATACACCAATCAGTTTTAATCCAAGGTACATGGCGATTAGTGTAGCTAGTGGAGAGAGTCCGATGTGGCGTCCCATAACTTTTGGCTCTACAGTTCGTCGAATGGCTAAAAGGACGATGGCTAGTATAGAAAGTTGTGTTCCCATAGCGATATCGCCAACAATAAAGGCGTATAGAGCCCAAGGTCCAAGTACTGCAATTGAACCAATAATAGGGATGAAATCTATTGCCCAAATAATTAGAGACATCAGGATTGCAACTTTTGGAGAAATATATAGTAAGCCTATTAACGATACAACAAAGATAAGGATACTGACTAAAAACTGAGCTTTGAGAAATCCAAACACAACATAAGAAAGTCGGCTGTTCATAAACCTTACTTTTTCCGCGGTTTTAGATGTCATATGATCGTAAGCTTTTGCTTTCAGTTTTGGTATCTCTAACATAAACAAGAACAAAGCGATTAAGTATACTAGGAAACTAACTAAATAGTTTGGAATCTCAGCCAGGAAATTTCCTATTTTCTTTAACTGGTCATCTACTTTATATTCGCTTGTGTATGTATCAAACTTATCTTTTAGTGTGCCACTTACTTCTTCAACCACTGTAGTTGGGAAACGTTCAACAAATTGATTTGTGTCTTTTGCTCTCTCATCAAAGAAATCTTCCACTTGCTCAAAATAGATAGGAGCGTTGTTAGCAACGTTTATAACTTGTGTAACAGCTTTTGTTACCAACAGGGAGCCTACTAGCCCTACAATAATTAAAAATGTAATGTAGACAATAATCACGGATAGTTTCCGCTTAAAGCGAAATTTGTACTGCAACCATCGTACTAATGGATTTAAAAACAAAGCTGTAAAGAATGCCAGTAAGAGTGGCAAGGATACAGGCAATATAAAATAAGCTCCAATAATCAAGATGATGGTTAAGAAAATCAGAATCCAATGTTTTTTACTCATATAACGGAACAATTTACTTTCAGAAGCTCCTTTCAATCAACACTCTCATAATGAAAATATAGCATGAACATATTCTTTTGAACAGTTAAAAAACTCAAATAAAATACATGTCTTAATGTAATCATACATACCATGGAACGAGAGGGGGGACCGTCCATGTGGAAACAATTCAAAACCTTTGCTACAAAAGGAAATGTGCTTGACCTATCTATTGCAGTAGTTATTGGAGGAGCTTTTGGGAAAATAATTGAATCATTTGTAGACGATATTGTCATGCCTGTTGTTGGTTTATTAATGGGAGGCGTTAACCTCCAGGCGCTACATGTTCAGTTCGCCTTAGGGAAAGGGACTGTATACATTCAGTATGGCGCATTCTTACAGTCTGCAGTCGACTTTTTTATCATAACTTTTGCCATTTTTCTATTTCTTAAAGTCATTTTAAAACTTAAAGGGGAATCAAAAGGTCAAGTCCAGTTTCAGAAAGAAACGACTGATCAAATATTAGGAGATATAAGGGATATTATAAAAGAACAAGCAGAATATCAAGAGAGAGGACATAAATCACCTATTATTCATATACATGATCATAAGGAAAAGACTGCTAACGATTCGAAACGTTAACAGTCTGTGACCTTAATTATTCTTCTGGTATTTTTCAAGCATCTCTTTAGCGCCGTCAAATTGATATTGATCAATTAGCTTTTTAGCCCGGTCAAGCAAGTGTTCATTTTGAAATTCGTCGATCATGTCTTTGACACGATCTAGGACTTTGTTGCTCTTGTCTACAAGCGTATCCGGGAAATCTTCCCCGTCACCGTATTCTACGCCGTGAGGATAATAGTGTTTCCCTAAGAGTGGGGTTAACAGCTGCATTGTAGCGTCGTGCCTATCTACATCTCCTTCAAGAGCATACCCTTGAACGCGTAGATAATACGTTTGGCCTTTTGTTGCCGTATTAATTTTATAATCGTAAGTTACACGTTCGTAGTCCCATTGTCCGCCTCTGACAAAACCAGCTTTCTTCATCAAGTGGTCTAACTTCTTCAGTTCCACGATTGCGCCCTCAATACCTTTACCTTCAATTCTCATGTGTTCCACCTCGCATCATGTCTTTATGTAAACGTGTTCTTACTTAATCATATAAAAAAGTCGCCCAACTTGCAATTATTTACCTATAAAAAGTAAGTTGCCATTCATTTGTTTGGAATTCAACTAACGGCACCACGCACAATAAAGTGTTTCCGCTTCAGTCTTCAACAATTCTGCCCTTTTATTGAAAAAATTATGATAAAGATCAAATACTTCCATGTATTGTGTAAGAAAACATTTATTTAGGACACATTAAAGCGTGGGATGATTATTGAGGCATCCATGAATACTAGAATGGAGGAGATTTGGATGAAGTCAGTTCGAGATATTATGACAACAGATGTAGCTTGCTGCGCATCGGACGATACCCTTTATGAGGCTGCGGTTAAAATGAAAGAACGTAATGTAGGATCGATTCCTGTATGTGATCATCAAAAAAACCTTTTAGGAATGGTAACAGACCGTGACCTCGTCATAAGAGGGTATGCAGGGAAGCATGCAGGTTCAACCGCCATCAAAAAGGTTATGAGTGACCATATGGTTTCTGTGACGCCAGAAACTTCGGTTACAGAGGCTGGAGACTTAATGGCAGATAAACAAATTCGCCGTTTGCCTATAGTTGAAAGCGGAAAGCTAGTAGGCATAGTTTCTCTTGGAGACCTTTCTTTAGATCAAAAATCGAATGAAGCAGCTGGTCATGCATTAGAAGAAATTTCAGAACGTCCAGAACTTCATTAAACCTCCCTAAAGCCCCCTCTATTAGAGGGGGCTTTTTGTTTAGTGATTTATATCATAATTTAGTGTGTTTGCTATTATATTAGACTATCAAGCATGGAGGGAGCGTGAAAGCTTGAAGAGAACCTTTGTAATTAGTTTCTTTTTCTCACTTGTTATTGTTGTATATCTAATAGGGACAAACGTCATGACCGAAGAACCTAATAAATCCATAGCCCCAACTTTAGAAGTGACAGGAAAGAATGAGGAAGATAAAGCAAAAATCCTCGCAGTTCCAACTAACTCTTCTCTTAAAGTTAGGGAACACTTTTCTTCTATGCCTATAAATGAACTCATTGGTAAGACCGCTAGGGAAATAGAATCTTTAGTAGGGAAAGCTGATCGAAAAGATCCGACCCCTTATGGATATGAGTGGTGGATTTATGAGAACAGCCAAAATTATTACCAAGTTGGTATGAAGCAAAGCAAAGTAGTAGCTGTGTACGGGATCGGTCCCTCTATCGAACTTAAATCTATTAAGATTGGTCAACCAAGAGACGAGATTGAAGAAATTCTGTCTTTAAAAGAAGAGGTGGAAGTTGTTACAGGAGAGGGTTCTTTTCTTTTTACTTTAACAAATGAAGACTACATTCAGAGACCTCTTGCTAAATTGGATGACACTGTAGTTATGCAGTTGTACTTTGATTCCATTACGAATAGGTTGTCATCTGTTCGTTTGTTAACGAATGAGATTATACTATTACATCGTCCTTACAACGTTTCTTATTCAGGGCGACTGCCTGACCTACCATTTATAATGGATGAGGATTGGGCAGCAATCGAAAACGGAATGGAGAAACAGATTCATGCAATATCAAACCAAATTCGAAATCAGTTTGATAAAGAAAGGCTAGTTTGGGACGAGTTAACGGCAGGAGTTGCATTTAGACATAGTAAAGATATGGCTATCCATAATTATTTTTCCCATATCTCGCTTGATGGAGACGGTCTGGAAGAACGTTTAAGAGAGAGTAAGATACAATATGTATCAGCTGGAGAGAATATTGCTGCTCAGTACCCAGATGCCCCAGCAGTTGTAGAGGGGTGGTTAAATAGCGAAGGGCACAGGGAAGCTTTATTAAATGAAGACTACACACACCTTGGTGTAGGGGTTTATCGATATTATTATACCCAGAATTTTCTCGAACATCCCTACTAGGCATATGCACATGACTCTTCTGTCACTCATATACTACCTATAAAGAAAGATATAAATGTGAGGTGGTACAGAATGAGTTCAAACCTACATCCGTCTGTTGCGGAGTTTAAGGAATTTACTGGACGTTACCCTAAGTTAATTAAGCATGTGCGAGATCATCAGGAGAGTTGGCAACCATATTATGAAAAGTGGGTACTACTAGGGGAAGATGATCCTTATTGGAATCAGTTTACCGAGGAGGAAGAGCAAGGAAAAACGAATGAGGAACAAACCGAGGAGAAAGAAGATCAAGCTTCTACAAATAACAAAGAAATGATGGGGCAGTTTATGAATATGATTGAGAATGTAGATTTAAACAAAGTACAGGGTCATATTCAACAATTAAATGGAGCGATATCAAACATTCAAAATCTTGTAGGGCAATTCCAAGAGATGAAGAAGACCAATCCGACTAAAGGCAACGCACCTAAAAAATCGCCATTTGGTTTCGGGCGTGATTAAGGAGGAAGCTTGTGCAACCAGGTGTTTATCAATATTTAAATAATCGACCTGATTTAATAAATTTTATTCGTCAAAACCCTAAATGGTATCGTAAAATCACGCGTGACCCTGGGGTTTTGCCAACTATGGAAGAAGAAGCGAAATACTTCTTTGGAAAAACGGCTTCTCAAAAAATGGAGAGAATGACGAATCAATTACAAATGGTTCAAATGCTTATGCAAATGGCCCAGGCGATGAAAGAGTAAAAAATGTTCATAAATATTTCGTTTTTCTAAAAGGATTTGGTAAAATAGTAAGTGGAGGTGATTTACTTGCTAGCTACTTCAGAGACAGTTGAAATTCTGGATCAAAGTGAACAGTTAGGAAAGTTGGTATCAGGTTCAGATGTATATGAAAGATACCTCCAAGCCAAACAAGATATGGAGCGGGATCGAGAGGCTCAGCGCCTGATTCGTGCTTTTCAAGATAGTAAAACACAGTATGAAGAGGTTGAGAGATTCGGTCGATATCATCCTGATTATAACCAAATTATGAAGGCGGTTCGTCAGAAAAAGCGTGATATGGATATGAATGATTATGTAGCCGCTTATAAGGTAGCGGAACGTGAGCTACAGAAGTTGCTTGATGAACTTAGCCAAATCATTGCCGGAAGCATAAGTCCGCAAATTAAAGTTCCAAAAGACGGAGCGGTATTTCAAGATACAGGCGGCGGTTGTGGTTGCGGTAGTGGCGGCGGTTGTGGCTGTTCTTAACCCCTGTTACTGGAATCGAATACAGTCTGTGCACATGTTTCCGCAACAAAACATTTTTTGCTGAGGAACAAGGAAACGGACCCGATACACATATAGCGCCTCATGCTCTCTCACGAAGCTCATAGAGAGGGTGAGGCGTTTTCCTTTCATAGCAGAAGCTGCAGCTTTTTTAAGACTACCTTCAACCACCCTTCTTTCAGTTTGGGTAGAAGCAGTTACATATACAAAAGGTATTCCTGCAATTGTCTTTTTGTGACATGTAAGGATGCATGGGTCGTGATTTAATGTCAGCATGAATAGGTGCCAAGCTGTTTCTACATCTGTCATTACCATACCCCCTAGTTATAAAAGTTCGTTATTCTGTAATTGAACCTTTTCGCAATATTTGCTAAACTAATTTAAAACCATTTATGAAAGAGGATGCCCTATGTTTACAAAGAGACAAGGATTAGTCATATGGTTTCAACATATGAAAAATATCCGCCAAATTAAACGTTATGGTCATTTAGTACATGCATCAAAAAAACATAAGTATGCTCTTTTATACGTCAATCAAGACGAAATAGAAGACGTTATGACTAAACTTTCTAAACTTCATTATATCCAGAAGGTAGAGCCTTCTTACAAACCTTTTATTCGAACAGAGTATGAAAATTCAAAACCGGATAAAGCAAAAGAGTATGATTATAAATACGGTAGTATATAAAAAGAGCATGGGATGATGGTCCCGTGCTCTTTTTAATATTTAACTCATAGGAGCAATGTAGCGGTTCATTCGTAGTATACCGATTAAGTGCTGATAAAATAGTTCACGCTCACCAAATATTTGACTAGGTTGAACCGTGAGCTCAATTATATCCTTCTGAAGTTCATTAGCTAGACTTTCGAATAAGTCAAATCGTTTATTAGGAATATCATGTGGATATGGAATCCCTTCACGACAAATATAAAGTGGTTGAAAATCTCCTGGAGTTGTAGGTTTCATTACAACAACGAGGGAAGTGCGCTTCTCTTCACCTGTAGTTGTGTGAAATGCCATCAGATGTTGTATGCGCTCAGGCATACTTCTGCTTAATGTAAGTAGTTCGTATAAGTCGGAATATCCTTGACCTAATTCAATAAAACGTTGAATCATATAGCCACCTCTTTCATGATCATCTCTTATGATACAATAGCAAAAAATAAAGAGGATGGATAGATTTTATTGTAAACCGCTTGAAATATTGAGGAGTTACAAACTAATGATAAAGAAATCTTTACTTTACACAACCCCGCTAATATTTTTACTCACACTCCTTGTCTTATATCAGTGGAGTGTGTATACCTATGGTGATCAAGAGGCAGAAACACCTCTATCTTCTCATAAAGCAAATATACGAGTCCTTCACGATGGTGATCGTATTTATGTGGAGCAATCTATTGAAGCTATTAAGGAAGGAACTTATACAGTAAGGATTCCAGAAGGTATCGGCAGCTTGGAATGTTATTATGAAGAGGGTCAGAGTCAGACTTGTTTATTAGAAAGCTCTCCTGAGACAGTTACTGTTTCTTCTAATAAGGAGCTTCATTTCACGTATGAACTTCCTTTTCAAGAAGAGGGCTTTGCTTCTGGTGTTTGGTTCATTCAGTTAGCAAGGAATGATTCTACACTACCAATGGACATGAATGTATCAATTACAGAGAAACAGCCTGATAGTTGGATTTGGATAAGCTCTGCAGTAAAGGAGGCCAAAATAAAGAAAGACCATATTGATTTTTATCAGTGGGATGAAAAGAAAGCAACTCATTTTCCACTATACTCTCTAGAGGCAGAAGGTTATTCAGAATATCAAAAAGGTCCTATTACATTCTATTCTAAAAATAGTCTGCCTGAACATACTTTAAATAAAATACAAAATATATATGAACAATTATCTGAAGAGCCCTTGGTTGTAGCGGTCGGAGACAAGTCTAAAGCATCTGACCAAGGTGTATTGCATGTTTCATCACTAAACGAACATAGCTTTAAAGAAGCCTGGTATCATTGGATGTTTACTGCAGGGGCTAGTGTCCCTGATGAGATGAATTGGCTAATAGATTCATTAGTAGCTTATTCTGCTAATACAAGTTCGGATACGGAAAAAGGGAAGAAGATAAAGGCAGCATTAACAGGGCAGCTCACAGAAGTAGAAAAAAAGGAATTTTTAATGCTTCTCTCAAAAAAAGATAAAATTCAAACACCACTTTACTTCGATCAAACGCTTGGAAAAGTAAAGGGTCTCGAAACATCATTCTTTCAAGAAAATATTTCCTTCGGGAAGCCTTTTGTTCCTTTATACTTTTATGAAGCAAAAGAAATTCTCTTAAACAATGATCCTGTTAAAGTTAACTGGAGGCCGATAAAAATAAAGAGCGAACGTTTCTATCCTTTGGGTGGTTTAGCTACATTAACAAATATGGAAGTGACAGCCATTCCTAGTGAAAATGTATACATAGTAAGAAAAGAAGATAATACTTGGAGATTCTCTCTTAATCAACGAACCTTTATTGAAAACGAAGAATCTTTCGGTATAGCTAGTAAGGTGCTCATCGAAGTGAATAAGGATGTGTATATGAAAGAGCGGTATATAAAAGAAATATTAGGGATAAGTGTGCGAGAAGACGATCAAAGTCTTCATCTTATTGAATAAAAAAGCCTGCAGACATTTGTCTGCAGGCACCTTTTTTGATTTAATTCACATCAAACCAAAAAGGCAAAGGGAGAGGAGAAACCGGAGGAAGAACTTATGGGGAACGTAAGTCTTCTCCGTCTTCGGGAACGATTAGGAGGAACCCTAACCGTTCCTTAGACAGTATGAGCGGTTCTGGTTCGATTTATACACATATATTAAATTTAATTGTAGGGTTATTGGAAAATGTGAAACGCAAATCAATTATGCTTCTTATAAAGTGCTCGTAACGATCTTAAAAGCAAGTCTTTATTATTTGCGGCAAAAGCTTCGTAAAGAGAAAGATTCAAGGATAAAGTGTGAACCTGTGAGTTTCCTCTTTGTGAACGTTTATGATAGGATTATGTACGAAATGGTTAGAGAAAGGTGTTGACTCTATGCGCGTAATAGCAGGAGAACATAAAGGACGGCAGCTTCAACCAGTGCCTCATCGGTTGACGCGTCCAACGACAGACAAAGTGAAAGAAGCATTATTTCAAATGATTGGCCCTTACTTTGAAGGAGGCGTGTGCCTTGACTTATTTGCTGGGAGTGGAGGTCTTGGTATTGAGTCATTAAGTAGAGGTATGGATAAATCAATCTTTGTCGATAAGCATCCAAAAGCGATTGCTACGATTTATGATAATTTGAAGACTCTTAAGTTAGAAGAGCATGCAGAAGTCTATAAGAATGATGCTTACAGAGCGATAAAAGCAGCAGGGAAAAGAGGCTTGCAATTCGATCTTGTATTCCTAGACCCCCCATATGATAAATTCTCATATCAGGAGCTTATCGATTCCATGCTTGAGCATGACGTTGTTAGTGAGGGAACAACCATTGTTTGTGAACATTCCTCCGAACAATCTTTACCAGACTCATTTGGTCCTTTTAAACGTTTTCGTCATGAAACCTATTCAAGCATTATTTCAATCAGTCTTTATAAACAAGAATAGAGGAGGATATTGATGGCAACCTTAGCAATATGTCCAGGAAGTTTCGACCCAATTACATATGGTCATCTTGATATTATAGAGCGTGGAGCAAAGATTTTTGATCATGTAACGGTAGCGGTGTTTCATAATCGTTCAAAATCTCCCTTATTTTCTGTTGAAGAGCGTATAGAACTGATACAAGAAGTCACAAGTCACCTTGATAATGTGACTGTAGACTCTAGTAGTGGTTTACTTATTGATTATGCCGAAGAGAAAGGTGCAAATGTTGTACTAAGAGGGCTGCGAGCTGTGAGTGATTTTGAATATGAGATGCAAATTACAGCGATGAATCGAAAATTGAATGACTCTATTGAAACGTTCTTTGTCATGACCAACAATCAATACTCCTTCTTAAGTTCAAGCATTGTGAAAGAAGTGTCAAAATATCAAGGAGATGTCTCTGAACTAGTTCCTCCGCAAATTGAAGAAGCCTTGAAAGCAAAATATAAGAAATAGCCCCCTAACAATAAGTTAGTCGGGCTATTTTTTTATCATTCTTCGATACAAAATAAGGCTCGCAATAGCTAGAGAAGCGATCGTCATGAGTGGACCTATGTTGACAAGCTTCTCGAAAAGGTCTGACCAAAATGTTTCGTGTTTGCTTAACCTCATCCATACAGGTGATTCATCGGATTCGAATGCTTGCCGGTCCACGTAGAGAGGAACGAACAATAACACACTTAATCCAGCAGCGAAAAGACCATGAAGAATACGCGCGAAGAAATAAGGTCTGAAGCGTATATCAGTGTCTGCTAAAATACTAGCAACTTGTGCTTGTACAGAAAAACCATTAAAAGCTAATATAAAACTGACACAAATAACTTGTTGCAATAGAACTGAATTTTCAGCCTGAGCAGTCATCTGAGAGCCGAGTGTAATTTCGAATAGTCCTGAAATAAAGGGGAGGGTCAATTCTTGCGGCAATGTAATCATCTGAAATAGGATGCCTATTCCCCCGGCAATAATAGGAGTGATTCCTACTAAGAATAATAGTTTATTAAAGACAGAAAACATGATGATAAACCCACCAATCATCAGTAACGTTTGGATAGAAGATAAAACAGCATCTCCAAAGAACTTACCAAATGGGCGTGGTTCTTCTAATCGTGTTTGATGAAGAGCTAGGAAAGCTTTTTTTAAGGTGATCTTATCTCTAGAGCGGTCTCGTGTAGGTGTTTGTTCTCGTCCATAAAAACGCATACATATACCTACTAGTGTATTTCCTACGTAATGGCTTACTGCTAGTAATATACCTAAGGTGGGATCGTGAAAGAATCCTACAGATACTGCTCCAAATATAAAGAGTGGGTTAGAAGCGTTCGTGAAAGAAACGAGTCGTTCAGCTTCTATTCGTGTAAGCTGTTTCTCTTGTCTTAACCTCGCTGTTAGCTTGGCACCAGACGGATATCCGCTTGCCATGCCCATTGCCCACACGAAACTGCCTACTCCAGGAACTCTAAATATTGGTCTCATAATTGGCTCGAAAAGAATTCCTATGAAACGAACAACTCCGAAACCGATTAAAAGTTCAGCCGTGATGAAAAACGGGAGCAGGGAGGGGAACACAATTTCCCACCACATATTTAACCCTCGGATGGAAGCTTCTAGAGCTTGATCAGGGAAGCGAATTAGCGAGAAAGCAATAAATAATGCCATCAACGCGAGTATTAGTGATTTTACTTGTGATTTCATATATAGCCCCCTACAAATTGACCGACTGTACTTCTTTTTTGGGAAATAGTAAAATGTTCATAACATATACATACAGTACAAGCGTTTCTATACCACTATACGCTCATGAGAAAGAGATTTATGCCATAAAATAAGAAAAGCAAGGTAAGAAAAAGGGAGGTCTTAGGGTGAAGAGACCTGTTGTTGGATTGGCCTTAGGGTCTGGAGGTGCAAGAGGGTTTGCTCATCTAGGTGTGTTAAAGGCGCTAAAGGATTCCGGTATACCAGTGCACCTTATTGCGGGAAGCAGCATGGGAGCACTTGTGGGGTCTTTGTATTGTGCTGGGCAGGATATGGACCAATTATACAAATTAGCAAAAACGTTTAAGCGTAAGTATTATTTAGATTTCACTGTTCCTAAGATGGGGTTTATTCAAGGTAAGCGTATTAAAGAGTACATAAGTTTATTTACGTATAGAAAGGATATTCAGGAGTTAGATATCCCGTTCTCCGTCATTGCAACGGATCTACATACGGGAGAGAAAGTCATTTTTAAAGAAGGCAATACAGCAGATGCAGTTAGAGCTAGTATCTCTATCCCGGGCATTTTTGTACCTGTAAAGATCGGAGATCGTTTATTGATTGACGGAGGGGTTGTTGATCGGGTTCCCGTTTCTGTAGCAAGAGAGATGGGCGCTGATATTGTAATTGGGGTTGATTGTGCACACTTTGATGGCAGTAATGATGTCCAATCCATCTATGACGTAATTATTCAAAGTATAGAGATTATGCAAGATGAATTACTTAGCCAAATTGATATTGATGCCGATTTTATGTTGAAGCCGGATGTGAAGAAGTTTAGTTCGAGAGCCTTTACGGATACAGTCGAGATTGTAAATGAGGGAGAGAAAGAGGCGAATCGTCATATTGCAGCGATTCGAACGTATATAGAGAATTGGAAGGAGCCCGACGATGAAGCAGAATAAAAGATATATTATAGTATTTGCGGTAGTAGTGGTACTTGCCTTTTTCTTGGCTCAGTACCGTTTGCCGTATTATATTTATCAGCCTGGATCGGCTGATGACTTGAATCCAGTAGTACAAGTTCAAGATGGATTTAAAAGTGATGGAGAGATGCACTTGGTTACTGTTAGCGGTGGACCTGCAACGCCGATTCGGTATGTGATTGCTAAAATCCTTCCTTATCACGAAATTTATGATATTGAAGATATTTTACCTGAAGGGGTTAGTCAAAATGAGTATCATCACGCCCAACTTCAAGTAATGGAATCGTCTCAGGAAGCTGCTCAAGTAGTTGCTTACAAAGCGGCAGGGAAGGATATTACGATCAACTATGACGGGGTTTATGTTATGAGTGTAGGTCAAGATATGCCAGCAGAAGGCAAACTTGAAATTGGAGATCGTATTATTGAAGTAAATGGAAAAGAGATTAAAAAGTCAGAAGAACTTATAGACTTAATTGCACCACTTAATGTAGGGGATAGTGTAGAAGTTACGTTTGAAAGAAACGATAAGAAAATGACGAAAACGGTATCGTTACAAAAACATCCTGAAGAAGAGCGAGCTATTATGGGGATCGGGCTTGTCACTGATCGCAGTGTGAAAGTTGATCCTGCTGTAAACTTTAAGAGTGGAGAGATTGGAGGACCTAGTGCGGGCCTCATGTTTTCATTGGAAATTTATGATCAATTGACAGAGAGCGATATAACGAAAGGGTATCAAGTCGCTGGTACAGGTGAAATATCATATGAAGGAAAAGTTGGACGTATTGGTGGAATCGATAAAAAAGTCGTAGCATCTGATGAAGAAGGGATTGAAATCTTTTTCGCTCCTAATGAAGGTGGAAAAGAGGGGTCTAACTACGAGGTGGCTAAAAAGACAGCTGAAGATATCGGAACAGACATGAAGATAGTGCCTGTAGACACCTTTGATGAAGCGTTACAATACTTGAAGGACTTAGATCCTAAAACCTCAGATTAAAGACTAGAAAGGGCTCCAAGTTGTACAAAATACAACTTGGAGCCCTTTTCGACTTTGTTTACGGGCCAATATTTGAGGTCCAGCTTTCTTTGCTATGTTGTGGCGCTACTGACCGATTGAAAAAATATAGTAATCAGAAGTATACATCCGTGTTTCCACGGTTGTCTTGTCTTCTCCTTTAGAGAAAGTAAGATCTTTTCCTTTTTGCTCTAGGAAAGCAAATCCTCTCTCTCCCATAAAGGTTTTGACGATGTAATAATAATCGCCCTCCACAGGGGTGTGTGGTGTAATGTAGGTCTCTGATTCGGTATCAATCTGCACATAAGGTTTGTCGCCAAGTTTAAGCTGTACGATGCCGCTGATCACAGGAATTGGATTTCCTTCTTGAAATAAGGTGTCTTTAAATACAAATCCAATAGATCCTACTATAATGAACAGCGCAAGGAATGTAATGCTGAACCATCGTAACAGATTGCGCAACCTCATTCCCCCTTTAATATTTGGACGATGGGTCCATAAAAAAGTTTCACATGTGTGGCATTACAGGAGGTCCTATTTCTCTTTTTCGTAAGGCTTTTTTTCGCTCTACTGACAAACAAGATAAATAGGCGTCCACAGAACGCTCCTCTATTGTAACAAATTCATGATCTCCTGACTGCAAATTTGTAAGGATAGGGACGTTCATTTTTTTCTTTTGTTCTTTAATATACGTGCGACCGGTCTTTGACATTCCTAATAAACGTACGTAGGGCACTTGTTTAAGTTCATGTAGAGAGTGAAGTTCATCTTTCTTCGTGTTAGTTAAAATGTGAGTTATAGTACGCTGAAGCCGTGTCCATGTATAGCGTTTGGTTTTAAGTAAATTCATCCACTCTTCAAATGTAGTGGCTTTTTGTATTGTATGCTTTAATCGAAATTCAAGTCCTTCTTCAACACCATGAAAGGATCTGATCTCTTCTTTAGAAAGGGTAGTTAACTTATAGTGTAGCAATGGGAAATAACGCTCCCAGTAATGCCAGCCGTTTGCCTTATCTTCATATTCTTTTAATACATTTACTGAAGCAGGTGGCAAAGACCCTTCAGCTTCTGCAGTCATTTCTTGTTGCTTGAGAATAGATTTCCGTATACTCGTTGCACTTGCAATTTTATGAGAAATCGTTTCATCGTGATAACCGCTTTTAGTGCGTTTAATGGTCATCGGGGTGATTGGTAACTTGTGATCCAGAATGGTTTTTGTATAACTAAAGCCTAATATATTATTTGGCTGAGTTAAGTCAATGGAGTCCTCTGACAAGCCGATTGCCTTGTATGCAAGCCGGCTGGCTTCTGGAAAAGAGTACCCTTGATCTAAAAAATGGTGGAGTGAATCTTTATAATACTCCTGATGACCATTTAAGTAATCATATGCCTTTGTAAAAGGAGTAATATCCCCTTGTTCACTTCCGAAGCAGATGGTGTCAGTGCCAATTTCATGAAGAGTAAATACCGCACCTTTTGCAAATAAATCGCTATTTTGTACTGCAAAGGCGTAAGGGAGTTCTAAAACGATATCGACACCTTGAGACAATGCAATTTGAGCTCGGTGCCACTTATCTATGATAGCTGGCTCTCCTCTTTGAAGGAAATTTCCACTCATTACTGCAATCATGCAATCAGCTCCAGATGTTTCTTTGGATTGTTTGAGATGATATTGGTGACCGAAGTGAAAAGGGTTATACTCAACAATAAGTCCACACGATTTCATGACGTTAAACCTCTTTCCTATAGTATTTTCCGTTCAGTTAATTCGTTACCATGATTATAAACTAACGAAATAGGGAAGCGAAATCAATATAAAGGAAGCATTTTGTAAGGTCTTACTTGCGTCGCGGGTTAAGTTATGGCATAGTGAGAAGACTATAAAAGCGAAATGATAAAAGGCGATATTGCTGTAAAGAAAAAATGTTGACAAATTGTCTATTTCCTTTTAAAATAACTCTTGTTGCCTTGAGGTGATTAGAATGAAATTTGCTTTACAAAAATTAAAAGCAGCTGATCTAGAACCGGTAACGTTTGATGATCACGTTGACATTTCTGAACTAGAAGAAATGCCTAATGACATCCGATCGATACCTGATGTACATGTAAAGGGTGAAGCTACTCGTAATGGAGATACAGTGACTTTTCGTTTTTCTGTCTCTGGTACAATGACGCTCCCATGTGCTCGTACATTAGCGGATGTGAAGTATCCGTTTTCCTTTGATGCGGTAGAAGTCTTCTCGCTTTCTCCTTATCATCAAGAAGGTGAAGATGAGATCCATGAAATTGCTGGAGAAGTGCTTGACTTAACGCCTTATATCAAGGAAAATGTAATATTGGAAGTTCCTTTGCAAGTGTTCGCTGATGACGAAGTGTTAGAGGATGCTCTTTCTGAGGGGCATGGCTGGCAGTTGGTCACAGAGGAGAAGCAAGAAGAGAAGGTGGATCCTCGCCTTGCAAAGCTTCAACAATTTTTAGATGATAACAAAGAGTAAGAGATCCATCACATACAATCTGGATCGTGCATGAAGGAGGTGTAACACATGGCAGTACCAAAGCGTAGAACTTCAAAAAAGGTTAAAAACCAACGTCGTACTCACAAGAAACTTCACGTACCAGGAATGGTAGAATGCCAAAACTGCGGTGAATACACTAAACAACACCATGTTTGCAAATCTTGCGGACAGTACAATGGTAAACAAGTTGTTGAACAATAAACCGTTCAAAAAAAGGGGGTCTCATAGAGGCGCTCTTTTTTTGTGCTTTTCTAAGGGATTTTGAGAGTCAATTCGTGTAATTTAGCATTTTATATAAAATATGTGCTAGTAAAATGCACGTTTACTTAAATAGTTTGGTAAAATGAAAGTAGAAAGAATAGAAAAGAGGGAACAACATGAGTGAATATGTGAAGTGGGATTTATATGAGCAAGGTTATGGTATGATAACTCTTCACCGTCCTGAGCGACGTAATGCCCTTTCTTTAGATATGATTGAGGAACTCCAAACGCTTTTAAAGGATGCGAGAGACCTTGATATAAAAGCATTAGTCATTACTGGAGCAGGTGATCAAGCATTCTGCGCAGGAGGAGACCTTAATGACTTTCATGCAGGTTTGTCTTCTCAAGAAGCTTTTAGTGCCCTTTACCCTATGAAAGAAGTACTTTATGAACTATCTCGTTTTCCTGTACCTACTATAGCTTTATTAAATGGACATACACGAGGAGGAGGGTGTGAACTAGCGACTGCATGTGATTTCAGATATGCTGCTGAAGGTTCCACAATCGGGTTTGTACAAGGAGATTTAGGGATATCACCTGGCTTTGGTGGTGGCGCGTTACTTTACCATAGGATCCACCCTTTAAAGGCTTATGAAATGCTTGTACAGTCTCGTGTTTATGGTACAGAAGAGGCGATTCACACAGGATGGCTACAAGGTGTAATCCGTGAAGAGACAATAGCAGAAGACATTGACAATATTATGAAACCGTTCTTAAGCAAGACTATCGATCAAGCGAAACATTTCAAACAACAATATGTGAAGCAACAAATTCCTTTATCCCTATCAGCTGATATGGATGATGAAGTAAGACGTTGCTCAAATTTGTGGGGAAATGAACAGCATAAAGAAGCGGTTCAGGGTTATCAAAAGTCCTGATCTTTACTGGATTTACTATTGGCGTGTTTGTATAGTGGTTTATAAGAGGATTGAGAGGCTGTTACAAACTTGTGTTGTAGCAGCTTTTTTTGTTCACATGAATGTGGGATAGCCGAACCTCCTCTAATATTTCTTGATTAAGTCAGTGTTTTTCATTGATGTCTAGCTCCGGGGGCTAGAGGCTAGCGAAATAAGCCATCTTTTCTACAGAGGCTATCGCCTCTTCCGGAGAGATGGCTTATCCGGCCCCACACGAGGTGGGGGCGTTCGGTGTTGGCTATTGACGTGCCGTTTTTAACCGAACTTCCTTCAAGCATGGTCACCCCGCCTGTGCTTTTCTTGTGTCTAGCTCCGGGGGCTAGAGGCTAGCGAGATAAGCCATCTTTTCTGCAGAGGCTATCGCCTCTTCCGAAAAGATGGCTTATCCGTACGCCTCTGGGCAAGCCCCCTGCGCTTTTCTTAATGTCTAGCTCCGGCTCCTAGACCCTAGCGTCATAATCAAGCTGACTGCAGTCCGCTACGCGTACTTTCGTCATCTTGATTATGCGTACGGGTCTGAACAGTCGCCTGTGCTTTTCTTAATTCCCTAGTCTATCTCTCCTATTAGTTGCATACATTTTTAGTACACGTGATAGGAGGGATAGAATGAATGCTACGAGGCAGGATGCTTGGACACAGGATGAGGATGTTTTACTAGCTGAAACGGTTCTCCGTTATATACGGCTTGGGAAGACGCAGTTGGAGGCTTTTGAGGAGGTTGCAAAGAAGCTCTCTCGCACTTCGGCTGCTTGTGGGTTTCGTTGGAATGCTACCGTTCGTAAACGATATGCAAAGGGGATTCAGTTAGCGAAAGAAGAAAGAAAAAGAGGCGGGGCAGAAAGGGAAGAGGTAGCTTCTTCGGAAGATTCTATCACCTCCACTTTCTCCATAGATGATGCAATCTCTTTTTTAGAAACGATGAGAAAAAATGTTTCTGGAAATAAGCTTGAATCTTCACATCAAGATATCTCTACGCTCTATGAAGAAAATCAGAAACTAAAAGATCAAGTGAAAAGATATCATCAAGCGTGGGAAGAGATGGGGAAACTTTGGCAGTGGGTGCAAATACCGAAAGAAAAAGGCTGATCACCTTAGTGATCAGCCTTTTTTCTATAATTATTATGACGATGGAGTTTTTTCTGACACTCCTGTAGGCGTCCAAATTAGAGGGTTTTCTCCTAAATCTCGCTCCATATCGTATTTTGCTTTTTGAAATCCCATCTTCTCCCAAAAACCATGAGAGTTAATACGAGGGTTTGTTTTAATCGGTAATTTAAAACTTTTGGCGAAGTCTACAAGTTTCTTCCCATACCCTTTATTTCGATAATCAGGTAAGACTTCAAGCTTCCATAGTTCCAAGTAATCTTGAGGAGGCTCAAAGTAGTCATCATACCGAGATGAAACTTGATATAGACTCATCCGAGCTACTAAAGCGTTTCCATAATAAACGCCATAAAATGGTGAAACGCTATCATTTTCAATTATGTTACTTTGCAGGTCTTCTAACATGGAGAGTTCTTGATTTCCGTATTCTTTAAATCGTTTGAATTCTTCTAACGTTTTAAAATTAACCACTAGTTTCTGAACTTGTATGGTATCCATCATTTTAAAATCCCCCTTAAAACCTTAATTGCTCCTCTCCATTATAATATAAAAATTTTCTGAATAAAATGATTGTTGTTCTTTTAGAGGTAAATGTTTTGGGGATCGTGTGATTTAACACTAGTCTTCTAAATTACACCACTATGTTTTCGTAAACATAATAAACGCGTCCTCCTCTTAGGACTACACCATAAATAGGTTATTTTATAAGGGATACATAACATTTTTTTTGCTAAAATGGGCATATAGGAGGAATTTAACCTCTTATTGTATAAAGATTAAGAATAGATAAACGTGAGAAGGTGGAGAAATGAGAGTAGCAGTAGTTGGGGCTGGGGCAATTGGATTGCTGTATGCAATCAGGACACAAGAAGCAGGACATGAGGTGACCCTTTATGTGAAAAGGGAAGAACAAATGGATCTTATCCATAATAGAGGCATCCGTTTAGATGGTAGTCCAGGAGTATATGACATTCATGCCAAAAATGCTATGGATATAGATGATTCCTTCGATTTAATTATAGTTGCTACTAAACAAACTCATGTTAAAGAAGTTATAGAGATCGTAAAGAAAAATGAGATCTCCACCCCTCTTTTGTTCATGCAAAACGGAATGGGACATACAGAAGACCTAAAAGAAATGACTAACTCAACGGCGGTCGGAATTGTAGAACATGGAGCAAGGAAGTTGAGTGATCGAACTGTAGCTCATACGGGTGTAGGTGTTACACGAATAGCTGGTATAACGATGAAGCAAGAAGATCTAATGACTTATAAAGAAGAGTTTAACTCTAGTCACTTCCCTTATAAAATAGAGAATAGTTGGTTTGAAGTCATGTCAGATAAGTTAATTATTAATGCAGTTATCAATCCTTTAACATCCGTTTTTAAGGTTGCTAATGGGGAGATTGTGAACAATCCTCATCTATACCGTATTGCAACACGTTTATGTGAAGAGGCATGTGATGTTCTTGGTAAGATTGATGTTGAGTATCATTTAAGCAGGATAAAGAAAGTTGCGCTGCAAACAAAAGACAACCATTCTTCAATGCTTGAGGATATTAAGAATGGTAGAAACACGGAAGTTGAAGGAATTTCAGGTTATTTATTAAAAAAGGCAAGTAAAAAACTCCCATATACCACATTTGTTTATGAAGGGGTACTAGCCATGCAACACATGGACAGGAGGGGATGCGAGTGAATCAAATGTTCGCCTATTTAGTAGCTGTTTTGATTACACTACCAGTGCCGCTTACAATAATTGTTTATATGATTATGAGAAAAACGGTAAAGAATAAGAAGAAATCATTGCATTTAACGGTAAACAGTATGACGTTAATTTATGTTTTTGCTGTACCAGCGGCATTATTTGTTATTTTTGAGCGCTCTTATATTAGTTATGTTTTTATTCTACTTATACTATTACTGAGTCTTTTTGTTTTTCTCCAATGGAAAGTTAAAGAAGAGATTGTATTTAAGAAGGCTTTTAAAGGGTTTTGGCGCTTTAGCTTTTTGCTCTTTGTAAGTTTGCACGTAAGTCTTACGATATACGGACTAGCCTATCGACTTATGACTTTATGATGCCTTTTGAGTGAAATCCCTTCATCTTTTCGATACAATACGAGAGGAATACATAGATCATATTGAAAAAGGAGAAGGTTATCCATGCGGATCCAACCCATTGCATTACCATCACAGAATAAATTTATCCAACATTACCGTGCTCAGGAAGAGGAGCTATTAAATAAATTTCACTATAACCCATACAAGCAAGAAGAATATGAAAAACGTGCGCAAGAATTGGATAGTCGCTCATTTCAAAGAGAAGAGTTGGCTGATCATCTTCAAATTATGAATAAAAAATGGGGAGCGGGCGAAGCAACATTTTCAAACATTGAGCGCTTAAGAAACCCTGAAAGTGTCGTTGTAGTTGGTGGCCAACAAGCAGGTTTACTAACTGGGCCTATGTACACGATTCATAAGATGATTTCAATTATTATAATGGCTAAAGAACAAGAAGAGGCCCTTGGGCGTCCTGTACTTCCCGTCTTCTGGGTTGCGGGAGAGGACCATGACTTTGATGAGATTAATCATATTTATATGCCGCAATCTCCAAGAATGAAGAAACACAAAATACTTCAAAAGCAAATGAAAAAAGAAGCCATATCAGAAATGGAAATGGATAAAGAAGCTATACAATCTTGGCTTGATCGTTTATTTGCTGGTTTACATGAAAGTGAATATACAAATCGCCTCTATGATTTATTTAAAAGCGAACTGAAAAAGTCTACTACATTTGTTGATCTTTTTGCACGAATTACACATTCTTTCTTTAGCGAAGAAGGACTTGTTCTAATAGATGCACAAAATGATGATCTACGCCGTCTTGAAAGTAGCTATTTCCAAGAAATGATTAAGAAGCAACCTGAAATTAGTGAAGGTGTTGTACGATCTCTACATCACACGGCACAGCAAGGTTACGCCGTTAACCTTGAAGCGGAAGTGGATGATGGTCATCTATTTTATAAATGGAACGGGGAACGAACGTTATTAATGAAAGACGAAGAAGGATATTGGCGAGGTAAGAAAGATGAAGTTTGTTTGAGCGAAGAAGAACTAATGCATATTGCTGAAACTTCCCCCCACCTTCTTAGCAATAACGTAGTCACACGTCCTCTTATGCAAGACCTTGTACTTCCTTCTCTTTCCTTTATTGCAGGTCCTGGCGAAGTTGGATATTGGTCAGCGCTTAAGTCAGTATTTGAATCACTTGATATACAAATGCCTCCAGTGATGCCTCGTTTATCTTTGACACTGCTGGATCGTAAAAATGAAAAATGGCTTCGTCGTCACTTAATTAATGTAGAACAAGCTGTAAATGAAGGTGTTACGGAAGATAAAAGTAAATGGATTGCGATGCAGAGTTATCCTCCTATTGAAGAGTTGGCTGATGAAGTGAAACGTGCGATTGAGAGAGCACATCGTCCTTTAAAAGAAAAGGCTCATGAAATTCGAGATGATATTGGTCAATTAGCAGAGAAGAACTTATTCCATTTGTTTAGAGATGTTGAATTTCTTCAAGAACGAATGGCTCAAGGTCTAGAGGAAAAGCATAGTAGAGAGTTAGATGTATTTGATCAAATTGATTTACGTTTGCATCCAGAAGGTGGATTGCAAGAGAGAGTATGGAACATTCTACCCTTCGTAAATGAATATGGTCTTGATTTTCCAAAGCAATTATTAAGTGAACAATATGATTGGAAGAAAGCTCACCACGTAATCTTTATGTAGAACAATGAGATTCCTTAACCACTAAGACTTTAAAAAAATGATTAAAATAAAAAATCCTGCCAAAAAGGCAGGATTTTTTTTGTTCCCAAAGAATATTTAAGTTAAAGTGGAGGAAAGTGGTGGGATGTGGTACGCTTGTGTGAGAAAGTGGGGCTATCTATATGTTTATGGGAGAATATCAACACAATATAGATACAAAAGGCCGAATCATCGTGCCTTCTAAGTTTCGTGAAGACTTAGGAGAGAAGTTTGTCATTACACGTGGTCTTGATAAATGCGTATTCGCATACCCACTTTCTGAATGGACCGTCATCGAAGAGAAGTTGAAAAAGCTCCCACTAACAAAGAAAGATGCTAGAGCATTTACTCGCTTTTTCTTTTCAGGTGCAGTTGAGTGTGAAGTAGACAAGCAAGGAAGAATTAATATTCCTGCTCCATTGAGGACATATGCAGCACTAGAAAAAGAATGTATTGTCATTGGCGTTTCCAATCGCGTTGAATTTTGGGCTAAAGAAGATTGGGAGACGTATTTTGATGAATCTGAAGATTCTTTTGCAGAAATCGCTGAGAACATGATGGATTTTGATATTTAGCAAATAATATAACAACCAGAGAATCTAACTGAAAAGGAATGAAAGTATGTTTGACCATATTACAGTATTAAAGGAAGAAACCGTCACTGGATTAAACGTAGAACCGAATGGTATTTATGTCGACTGTACACTAGGTGGTGGGGGGCATAGTGAGCGTATAGCATCTCAGCTAAGTGAAGAAGGCCGACTTATTGCTTTTGATCAGGATGAGGTAGCCTTGAGTGCTGCTAAAGAACGTTTAGCTCCTTACGAAGACCGAATTACATTTGTACATGCAAATTTCAGGGAATTGAAACAATCTCTATTGGATCTTGGGATCGAAGAAGTAGATGGTATTGTTTTTGATTTAGGGGTATCTTCTCCACAGCTTGATGAAGATGAGAGAGGATTTAGTTATCATCAGGATGCACGTTTAGATATGCGTATGAACAGGGAACAGCCACTTAGCGCTTATGAAGTCATTAATGAATGGGATTACAATGACCTTGTCAGAATTTTCTTTAAGTACGGGGAAGAGAAATTCTCTAAACAGATTGCAAGAGGTATTGAGAAAAAACGTGAAGAAGCGCCAATTGAAACCACTACACAACTAGTGGACATTATTAAAGAGGCGATTCCAGCTCCTGCAAGAAGAAAAGGTGGCCATCCAGCTAAGCGTATTTTTCAGGCAGTGCGCATTGCTGTGAATGACGAATTAGGAGCTTTTGAAGACGCTTTAAAACAGGCGGCTGAAATGGTAGCAATGGAAGGCAGAATAGCTGTTATTACCTTCCATTCTTTAGAAGATCGTATCTGTAAGCAAACGTTTAAAGAGTGGAGTAGTAATCCTCCTTTACCTAAAAGTATTCCAATCATTCCTGAGGATCAATTGCCTCCTTTTGAATTAGTGAATCGAAAACCAATCATTCCAAGTGAAGAAGAATTAGAAGAAAATCGAAGAGCTCGATCTGCGAAGTTAAGAGTTGCTAAAAAAATACGTCCATGGGAAGGGTGGAATAATGAATGAGTGCAGAAAAAGCGAAACAATTGCACCAACATGAAACAACAGAGCAAAGCCAAAGTCAAAAGCAGGTTAAAGTCCAGGTACATAAAAAGAGATGGATTACACCTGGCGAGAAATTTTTATACACAGTTGTAAGTAGCCTAGCGATCCTTTTTAGTGTGGTCGTGGTTTCATATTCATCATCGATTGATCAGATCAATCGTGATGTGCAACATTTGGACACAAACATAAACAAGCAGCAGCTTGAGAATGAAAATCTTCAATATCAAATTAAAGAATTATCAAACCCCGAGCGTATCATGGAGATCGCGAAAGAAAACGGTCTTGAAATACGACAATCTAAAGTTAAACAAGCTAAATCCGTTTCCGGTAACGAATAAGGGGACATGAGATTTATGAAAAAAAACCGAACAACTCACCGAGTGGCAAAACTCTACATGCTTGGATTTATGTTGGTTTTCACAATCATATTCGGGCGTTTTGCTTATATTCAGGCAACAGGTGAAATTGAAGGGGTATCACTACAAGATTGGGCTGATCAAAAGCGAACGAGTTCCTATACGATTGAGGCCGATCGAGGCAAGATCCTTGATCGTAACGGAATGACGCTCGCCTATGACCGCCCGACTTATAGTGTTTATGCCATTATTGAAGAAGAATATTCAAAAGATTCAAAGGAGCCTTTGCATGTTGAGAACCCGGAAAAAACGGCAGAACAACTGGCTCCTATTTTAGGTTTAGAAGAATCTTATATTTATGATCGTTTATCGAAAGAAGGTCCTTTCCAAGTCGAATTTGGAGCAAACGGTCGTTATTTATCTCAAGAAACAAGAGAACAGATTGAGGATCTAGATCTCCCGGGTATTCGCTTTAAACAACAGGCGAAGCGGTACTATCCTAATGGCATGTTTGCATCCCACGTCCTAGGTTTCGCACAAAACCAAGGGGAAAGTGAAGAGATCAACGGCATGATGGGGATCGAGGAACAAATGGATGATTATCTGTCTGAGACGAACGGATCAATTTCCTACAAGCGAGATAAATATAATATGAAACTATTAAATCCAGAAGAAGTTTTTGAGAAACCAGAAGACGGGGCTAATGTCACGCTGACGATCGATCAAAAAATCCAGACATTCCTTGAAGATGCAATGAATCATGTTGTGAAGGAATATAGTCCTGAAAAAATAACTGCGATAGTTATGGATCCTAAGTCGGGAGAAGTATTGGCAATGGGGAATAGGCCGAGCTTTAACCCGAACGAAAGACAAGATATTGGCAATTGGTACAATGATGTCATTGCGTCTCCATATGAACCCGGTTCAACCATGAAGATCTTCACATATGCTGCTGCTATGGAAGAGGGTGTGTATAATGGTTCTGATACGTACATGTCCGGGGAGTACGTTTATAATGATCGTGGCGACAAAATCGGTGACCACAACGGTGGTAAGGGTTGGGATGTAATCGATTATGATGAAGGGTTCGAACGATCCTCAAACGTAGCAGCCGCCAAACTAGTCTGGGAACAATTAGGTCCTGAAACGTATATGGACTACTTACAAGCGTTTGGACTTGATCAAAAGACAGGCATTGACCTTCCTGGAGAACAAGCAGGAAAAATTGTGTACAAATGGGACAGTGAAGTCATTACGACTGCTTTTGGACAAGGTTCAACATTTACACCAATTCAACAAATGAAAGCTGCTACTTCTGTAGCGAATAATGGGAAAATGATGCAGCCTTACGTTATTTCGCAAGTAACAGATCCTTCTACCGGTGATGTTTTAGAGAAGAAAGAACCTAAAGTTGCTGGCGAGCCCATCAGCGAAGAGACTGCAAAAGAGATGCGAGAGTTGATGGGGAATGTTGTAACTGGAGAACATGGTACGGGTGTGAATTTCTATAACCTTGCTAACTATTCCGTTGCAGGCAAGACGGGTACAGCACAGATTCCAAATCCTAACGGAGGAGGATACTTAGGCGGTCACGGAAATTACTACCTATCTTTCCTTGGTATGGCACCTAAAGAAGATCCTGAGCTTATGATGTATGTCTCAGTGAAACAGCCAGACCTTGAACCAACTGAATATGAAGCTGAACCAAGCTCATATATTTTTAAAACAGTAATGGAGAATAGCCTCCACTATATGAACATCAAACCAACTGAAAACAAAGAAGAGCTTTCTGTAGAATCAAAAACCCTAAAGGATTACACAGGAGAGTCTGTTGATAAAGCGAAAAATTCCATTACTGAAAATGGGTTAACGCCTATTGTGCTAGGGGATGGAACTGAAGTGAAAGAGATGTTCCCGCATGGTGGAACGAAAGTCATATCTAATGAAAAGATTTTCTTAGTAACATCAGATTCAACGAAAATGCCTGATATGTCAGGTTGGGCCCTTCGCGATGTGCTCACATTTGGGGATGTCATGGATGTAAACGTTGATTCAATTGGGAGTGGTTTTGTCCGGAAACAAAGTGTTCCTGCGGGTGCTTCCTTACAAAAAGGAGGATACCTCGTTGTGGAGCTAACTGGTCCAAATGAAGAACCTTCAGACAAGTCACTCGAAGAACAAACAGAGCGATCTATGCAAGAAAAAGAAGGTCAAGGTTCTCAAGAAGTATCAGAAGAACCAGATGAACAAGAAGAAACTACGAATGAAGAACAATAGAGTGTAACAAAGACAGTGTTCTAATCGATTTTCTGAACTCATAAAATGGATACAAGCATACCATGGACGTAAAGGAGATGTACCATGAAACGAGTATCCAATGTGACGTTACGAAAACGATTGGTCACTGTCTTTCTTTTGGCAGGAGTAGTACTAGCTATCATAATAACCCGCTTAGGGTATGTGCAATTTGTTATGGGAGACCAATTAATGGACAAGGCAAAAAATTTATGGAGCCGGGATATCCCTTTTGAACCAGAGAGGGGAGATATTTTAGACCGGAACGGAGTTGTATTAGCAGAAAACGTTTCGGCTCCTTCTGTGATGGTAGTACCAAGACAAATTAAAGAACCTCAAAAGACAGCGGAAAAGCTAGCTAAAGTTCTAGATATGCCGATAGATAAGGCATACGAACATGTAACGAAGGTAAGTATGATCGAGCGATTACATCCAGAAGGTCGTAAAATCTCTGAAGAGCAAGCCGATGCTATACGTGCATTGAATTTGGATGGTGTTTATATAGCAGAAGATTTTAAGCGTCATTATCCTAAGGGCGAGTATCTTTCCCACGTATTAGGCTTTAGTGGTATTGATAACCAAGGGCTGATGGGGCTTGAATTGTATTACGACGAGCAGTTGAAAGGTGAAGAAGGACAGCTTTCTTTCTTCTCTGATGCCAAAGGTGGGCGTCTTCCAAATATAGCTGATGTTTACGAACCACCAAAAGACGGGTATAACTTAAAGCTTACCATCGATGATCGGGTACAAACAATCATTGAACGAGAGCTTGATAATGCAGAAGCGAAATATAATCCAGATGGTGCCATAGCGATTGCTATGGATCCGGATACTGGAGAGATACTGGCGATGTCGAGTCGACCTACATTTGACCCAGAAGACTACCAAAACGTCCCTCAGGAAGTGTACAACCGCAATCTCCCGATATGGAGTTCTTATGAACCGGGTTCTACCTTTAAAATCATCACACTTGCCTCCTCTCTAGAAGAGGGACTTGTTGATTTAGAAGAGGACCATTTTCATGACAGTGGCTCTATTGAAGTAGATGGAGCAAGGCTTCGTTGTTGGAAAAGGGGAGGGCACGGAAGTCAAACTTATTTAGAAGTTGTCCAGAATTCTTGTAACCCAGGGTTTGTAACCTTGGGTCAAGAACTAGGTAAAGAGCGTCTATTTAGCTATATTAAAGACTTCGGTTTTGGCACAAAGACAGGCATTGATCTTCAAGGTGAAGGGAATGGGATCTTGTTCAAAGAAGAACGAGTAGGACCCGTGGAGTTAGCAACAACTGCCTTTGGTCAAGGGGTTTCTGTAACGCCGATCCAGCAAGTAACGGCTGTAGCAGCAGCGGTAAATGGTGGGTATTTATATGAACCATACATTGCTAAAGAATGGATTAATCCGATTAGCAAAGAGGCAGTAGATCAAACAGAACCGACACTCAAAAAACGCGTAATATCTGAAGAAACATCTGCTAAAGTAAGAGAAGCTCTTGAGAGCGTTGTAGCACTTGGAACAGGTAAAGGGGCCTATGTAGAAGGGTATAGAGTCGGGGGGAAAACAGGAACAGCCCAAAAAGTAGGGCCAGATGGAAAATATATGACAGACAATCATATTGTTTCTTTTATAGGCTTTGCACCTGCTGATGACCCGGAACTTGTCGTTTACTTAGCTATTGATAACCCTAAAAATACGGTACAATTTGGTGGGGTAGTAGCTGCGCCTATAGTAGGAAACATCATGGGGGACAGTCTTCGTGCCATGGGGGTAGAACCGAGAACGGATGGGTTAGAGAAAGAAGTCCAATGGCCAGATCAACCTCTTGTTGAGATTCCAGATTTAATTGGGCTTGAAAAGAAGGAATTAACTCAATATATGGTGAACCTCTCTATTGAAACGAGCGGAACAGGGAATTATATCGTAGATCAAGCTCCAAAAGCAGGAACCAAGGTAGAAGAAGGGTCTAAAATTCGACTATTTTTAGCAGAGGAGGCTCCTCAAGAAGATCATTCTGATCATTCTCACTAAAGAACAATCGCGAACCAGGGTCTTGTCTGCTATAATATACGTTGAAAATCTAATAGTAAGGAGTCCTTACATGAAGTTAAGTCATTTATTAAAGACATTACACGTCTATCAAACTACAAAAGACATCAACAACATAACAATCAATGGAATAGAAATGGATTCAAGACTTGTTGACCCTGGTCATTTATTTATTTGTATAAATGGTTTTACAGTGGATGGGCATGAATTTGCCAAACAAGCCGAGGAGAAAGGTGCAGCTGCAATTGTAGCGGAACGCCCTTTAGACGTATCCATACCAGTTATACTGGTAAGTGATACATCCAAGGCAATGGCTAAGCTAGCTAACCTCTACTACCAAAATCCCACCCAACAATTCAGGTTAATTGGGATTACTGGCACGAACGGGAAGACTTCTACGTCTTATTTAGTAGAATCTATTTTCAAACATCAGAAACAAAAAACCGGCTTGATCGGTACAATCCAAATGAAAATTGGTGACAAGGAATACGAAGTGAAAAACACTACGCCTGATTCGCTGTTTTTACAGAAGCATTTTGCAGAAATGGCGAATGAAGGTGTAAATACTGCTGTTATGGAAGTATCTTCTCATGCTCTTGATTTAGGAAGAGTACATGGAGCGGATTTCGATATTGCTGTATTTACGAATTTAAGTCAGGATCATTTGGACTATCACAAAGATATGGATGATTACTTGCGTGCCAAGTCACTTCTTTTTGCTCAACTTGGAAATGGGTATCATTCCAATCAGCCAAAATTTGGAGTAGTGAATAAAGACGACCCCTATTATGAAGCATTTTGTAAAAGTACTTCTCAAGAAGTTCTTACATATAGCATTAACCAAGAAGCGGATGTAACAGCAAGAAACGTAAACCTAACTGCTAGTGGCACCACCTTTACCCTATGCACTCCAAGTGGAGAGAAAGAAATTCATAGTCCTTTAATTGGGAAGTTCAGCGTATATAATATGTTAGCGGCTGCAAGTGCGGCGTGGGTAGCTGGGGTAGAGTTGGATACGATTCAAGAAGCGTTATCAGAAACAAAAGGTGTGAGCGGTCGCTTTGAACCCGTGCTATCTGGTCAAGAGTTTGGGGTCATTGTAGATTACGCCCATACTCCTGATTCTTTAGAAAACGTTTTAGAAACCATTCAATCCTTCGCTAAGGAAAATATCTACGTCGTTGTAGGTTGTGGGGGAGACAGAGACAGGACTAAGAGACCACTTATGGCTCAAGTAGCTGTTAAGTATGCTACAGAAGCGATCTTTACTTCTGACAATCCTAGAAGTGAAGACCCAGTATCTATTATTCAGGATATGGAAAGTGGAGTGAAAGAAAACACGTATACCACGATTGTTAATCGAAAAGAAGCTATCCAATTTGCTGTTGATAAAGCTAATGCTGGAGATGTAATTTTAATAGCTGGTAAAGGTCACGAACCGTACCAGGAAGTGAATGGAGTTACACACCATTTTGATGACCGCGAAGTAGCGGCTGAGTGTATTAAGGCCAAACAATAAAGGAGTTATTATTACTAATGAACATGACAACAGAATGGATTCATGATCACTTCCCCTCTTCTAGAGGGGTGGCATCTGAATCAATTGAAATAAAAAATGTGTTTACCGATACACGTAAAAAAACGAATAAAGGTTTGTTTGTTCCAATACGAGGTGACCGCTTTGATGGCCATGAGTTTTTAAAAGATGCCATTGAAGGAGGAGCTGTTGCTGCATTGTGGGATGAAGAGGTAGATGTCCCATCTTATGTTCCTAACGATTTCCCCTTATTCTTTGTGGATGATACGATTATAGCCTTACAGCAATTAGCCCATCTATACAGAAAAGAGGTTAACCCTAAAGTCATTGGTGTAACGGGCTCAAATGGAAAGACGACGACGAAGGATTTTATTGATGCAGTTCTAGCTCCATCATTCAAAACACACAAGACTGATGGAAATTTCAACAATCATATAGGCCTGCCACTTACGATCCTTTCAATGCCAGCTTCAACAGAAGTGCTTGTATTAGAGATGGGCATGAATCATTTTGGAGAAATTGAGAACCTTTCCTTTATTGCCGAACCCGATTTTGCAGTGATCACTAATATTGGGGAATCACATATTGAATTTTTAGGATCAAGAGAGGGAATTGCTCAGGCGAAATCAGAAATACTTGCTGGACTTCAGGATGGGGGTACACTCTTGTTAGATGGAGATGAACCATTATTGGCTCCTCTTCACACAAGACAAGGAGTCGTTTCAAGTGGATTTGATCAGAAGAATGAGTGTGTCTTATCAAACATTCATATGAGTGGGTCTACTACATCGTTCACTCTAAATGATGAGGATACTTACTCAATCCATCTATTAGGGAAGCATAATGTTAAAAATGCCAGCTTTGCTATTCTAATTGGAAAAGCATTAGGAATGGATCCATCTAAAATCCAGCAGGGTTTAAACGAAATGACCTTAACAGGAATGCGTTTTGAGTTAATAGAAGGGAAGAACGGAGCACATATTGTTAATGACGCTTATAATGCTTCTCCGACTTCAATGCGTGCTTCTATCGAAGTTATCAAAGATTTAAATCAATATTCACGCAAGATTCTTATTTTAGGCGATATATTTGAATTAGGGGCTCAAAGCGAAGAAATGCATCGGTCTGTAGCCCCAGCAATCGATTCATCCATAGATGTTCTAATAACAGTAGGGGATGAATCAGTAGTCATTGCAGAGGAAGTAAAGAATCATCACCCAGATTTAGATGTCTATTCTTATTCTTCTAAAGAGGATGTTTCTAAAGTCGTTCTACCTATGTTACAGCAAGATACAATTGTATTATTAAAAGCTTCACGCTTAATGGCTTTTGAAAGTTTTGTAGAAGAATTTACAGATTAAAAGATTTAAGCGGACGGTTTACAGATCTAAAGGAGGAGCACAATGAACGAACAAGTACTATTAATCACTATGGCAATAGCCTTTTTAATTACCGTCCTCATCTCACCTATATTTATACCATTCTTACGTCGTTTGAAATTTGGTCAATCTATTCGAGATGAAGGTCCGAAATCTCACCAAAAGAAATCAGGAACACCTACTATGGGGGGATTAATGATCCTTGTTGCTGTTTCCATTACTACGTTGGTGATGACATCGAAGTTCAACCCAGATCCAATGAACTTTGAAGTGTTTTTATTATTATTTGTACTAATTGGATATGGTCTTCTAGGGTTTCTTGATGACTTTATTAAGGTAGCGATGAAACGCAACCTTGGATTAACTTCTAAACAAAAAATGGTCGGTCAACTATTCATTGCGGCTGTTTTTTATATTATTTTAAGACGTCACGATTTTCCTACTTATATCGGTCTTCCAGGTACTGACTTTCAAGTAGATCTTGGGTGGGGCTACGCTCTTCTCATCGTATTTATGCTTGTAGGCTCATCGAATGCTGTTAACTTAACAGATGGTCTTGATGGTTTGTTAGCTGGGACTGCTGCGATTGCATTTGGGGCATTTGGAATTTTAGCTTGGCACGGTGTTCCTCAATTTGAGATCGCTGTATTTACGCTTGCTATCGTCGGTTCTTTATTAGGGTTTCTTGTATTTAATGCCCATCCAGCGAAAGTCTTCATGGGTGATACCGGTTCTCTTGCTCTAGGTGGTGCTATTGGAGCCATTGCAATATTAACAAAGTTAGAGATTTTACTTGTCATCATTGGAGGCGTATTCGTTCTCGAAACATTATCCGTTATTATTCAAGTTATTTCTTTCAAAACAACTGGTAAACGTGTGTTCAAAATGAGTCCACTTCACCACCATTATGAACTTATGGGATGGTCAGAATGGCGAGTTGTAACAACGTTTTGGCTTGTGGGGTTATTATTTGCCGCTCTAGGCGTCTATATTGAGGTGTGGATCAATTGAATAAGTTAACATCATTTCCTTATAATCAAGTGCTCGTGCTAGGACTCGCTAAATCAGGAGAAGCAGCAGCTAAACTTCTTAATGATAGCGGTGTATCGGTTAGGGTGAATGACCAGAAACCTTTTTCTGAAAACCCTCAAGCTCAATCCCTTTATCAAGAAGGGATTGAGGTTGTTACAGGAGGACACCCGCTAAGTGTTTTAGATGGCGTAGATTATGTTGTAAAGAATCCAGGTATTCCTTATACCAATCCTATCGTTGAAGCTGCCGTCAAACGAGGTATTCCAGTCGTAACTGAGATTGAGTTGGCCTATATGCTTCATCAAGGTCCAGTTGTAGCTATTACAGGTTCTAATGGTAAGACTACTACTACTACACTAGTCTATGAAATGCTGAAACAAAGTAACAAACCTGTTGCTTTGGCAGGTAATATCGGGAAAGTATCTTGTGAAGTTGCTCAAAAGACAAGTCCAGAAGAAACCATGGTTATGGAACTATCTTCATTTCAATTACTTGGAACTGAAACATTCAAGCCCGATGTATCCGTCTTTTTAAATCTGTACGAAGCCCATATGGACTACCATAAAACGATGGAACATTACGGACAATCAAAAGCAAAGATCTTTGCTAATCAGACCTCTCAAGATTATGCCGTTTACAATGCAGATCACCAAGAAGTTCGGCAACTTGTTCAACAAACAAAAGCTCAAACCATCTCTTTCTCTCTAATTTCAAAGCAAACTGATGGGGTTTGGACAGATGGCACTTCTATCTACTACAAGGATACATTTGTTATAAAGCAAAATGAGATTCTTTTAGAAGGTGATCACAACCTTGAGAATACAATGGCAGCAATCGCTACTTCCCTTTTGGCAGATGCTACAATAGAAGGAATCCGTAAAGTGTTAACGTCGTTCACAGGAGTGGAGCATCGTCTTCAATACGTGAAAGATGTCAAAGGTCGTCGTTTTTTTAATGACTCAAAAGCAACGAACATATTAGCAGCTCAGAAAGCGCTCAATGCTTTTTCCGAGCCAACAATATGGCTTGCTGGCGGATTAGATCGAGGTCAATCTTTTGAAGAGCTAGCTCCTTCAATGGAGAACGTTAAAGCTATGGTTGTGTTCGGTGAAACGGGTGAAAAGCTTCGTGAATTTGGAACTAAAAATGGAATAGAGACTATACTTATGGTCGATAATGTTAAGCAAGCAGCTGAAGAAGCTTATCGTATCTCTGCTGAACAAGATGTTATCCTTCTTTCTCCAGCATGCGCAAGCTGGGATCAATATAAAACTTTTGAAGAAAGAGGAAACATGTTTGTAAGAGCCGTGCATACATTAGAGTAGGGGGCTTGTCTTACAATAATTTATAAGGCCCCCAACGTTCTGCTTGAACCAAGGGGGCCATTTTTATGTTGCAAAGTCGGACAAAGCAGTTGCATAAAGCACCAGACTTGTTGCTCATTATAGCGATTTTCTCATTACTATTAATAGGCGTTATCATGGTCTATAGTGCTTCCGCTATTTGGGCAACCTATAAATTTGATGATTCTTTTTTCTTTGCAAAGCGTCAATTATTATTTGCAGGTGCAGGGATTGTAGCAATGTTTGGATTTATGAATATTCCTTATCTCACATGGAGAAATAGTTCTAAAACACTTTTAATTGTTTGTTTTATACTACTTGTAGCTGTTTTAATACCTGGAATTGGAATGGTAAGGGGTGGAGCAAGAAGTTGGATTGGAGTAGGGGCATTCAGTATTCAGCCATCTGAATTTATGAAACTTGGTTTAATCATCTTCTTGGCTAGGTACCTGGCTGATCATCAAAAGAAAATTACTTCTTTCACTAAGGGATTTCTCCCGTCTTTATCTCTTGTTATGGTAGCCTTCGCTTTCATTATGCTCCAGCCAGACCTTGGAACTGGAGTAGTACTAGTTGGGACTTGTATGCTAATGATTTTTGTTTCTGGAGCTCGAATTGCTCATTTTGTGGGACTAGGTGTACTAGGTTTAGCAGGATTTGCAGGTCTTATTATTTCTGCACCATACCGCATGCAGCGAATAACTGCTTTCTTGAATCCTTGGGAAGACCCTCTGGGGGCTGGATTTCAAATTATACAATCTTTATATGCCATTGGTCCAGGTGGACTAATGGGACTTGGGCTCGGACAGAGTTTACAGAAATTCTATTACCTCCCTGAACCTCAAACCGATTTTATTTTTGCTATACTGGCCGAAGAACTTGGATTTATTGGAGGCACTCTAGTTTTGTTGTTGTTTTTCCTCCTTCTGTGGCGTGGCATAAGGGTAGCTTTAAGCGCACCGGACACTTTCGGTAGCTTACTGGCATTAGGAATTGTGGGGATGATAACAATTCAAGTTATGATTAATATTAGTGTTGTAACTGGGTTAATGCCAGTTACTGGTATCACTTTGCCATTCTTAAGCTATGGAGGTTCTTCATTAACCTTAACACTCTGTTCTGTTGGAATTTTACTGAATATTAGTCGTTACGCTAAACTATAGAATGAAAGCCATCCAAAAGGGATGGCTTTTTTTATAGTTGACTCTCATAAGAGCTATATTAGTAAAGTTAAATCATGAGAGGAGTTTTCTATGAATTTTAAAAATTTATTCGTACAACATGCGCTTAGTGCTCCTTTCGACCCCCAATTTATAGGGAGAGGAGCCGAAATGTGTATTGTTCATAATTTTTATCTAGAAGTGTTACATCTCTTGGATAATGATGTAGAATGGATAGTAACCTAACATTTATGAATAGCGAGTGTGAGAAGGCGGTTATGGAGTCAGTCGTTGCACGAGGAAAAGAATGGCTTATTAAAGAAGAATTGAAATTCTCTTATCGTACATCGGTTTTACCAACTAAGAATACGGGTATACGTGTAGAGGCTGAATTTCAATTAGAACCGGCAAACAAGGAAGTATCAATGCCTGAGATGAAGGATTGCAAAGGTTACCCCGGAGAAACTCAAACCTAGGAGTGACCTTTGTATAGGAAGTATATTAAGAATACTTCTTCCTAACTACGCAGAAAAACTTGTCGAAGAGGCTGGTGTAAAGGGTATTCAGAAAGGTAGAGCTAAAATTTCTGAGTTGCACGGAAATTTTATTGTCAATGATTTGCTTTATATGAGGACGTTCTAGCATTAATTTGTCACATTTAAGAAACAGTTGCTGATAAGGGTTATGTAGACCTGCATACAGAAGTAGAAATTGTTGGCACATAGATACAGAAAAATCACGAAAAATCAAGTGATTTGTGATATAATTTTCCTATGCATAATAGCGGCATCTAGTATGCCGTTTCCTTATGTAATTGAAAACACCGGGCAGGGGAATTTTCCATGGCTGAAAAGAAGATCGTTTCTATTGAAGATCGGATACCAAAACTAAAAGAATCTAGAAGAAAGAAGTCGAATCGACGCTTGATTATGTACTTGTCTTTTTTCTTTTTGCTGATTGCGATCATTATTTACTTACAATCTTCTTTGAGTGAAGTAAAGTCTGTTGAGGTTTCAGGGAACGATCATGTTGATCGTGAGACAATTCTCTCTTTAAGTGGATTAACTCCAGGAGAAGACAATTACTGGAAAGTAGATGGAAAAGCTTTAGCCAAAAAGATTGAACAACATGAAGAAATAAGTGCGGTTCAAGTTGACAAGCATTTCCCTTCCACTGTTGAAATGAAGATTGAGGAATACCAGAGAGTGGGGTATGTAGAAAGAGAAGGTTCCTATTACCCGATCCTAGAAACGGGTAAGGAATTGACGGATCAGAAATTGAAGAACCCTCATGGTGATGCTCCTTTATTACTTGGTTTCGCTCGTCAATCGTATTTAGAAGAAATGACAAGAGAACTACAACAGTTACCTTCTAGTGTTACCCAGTTAATTTCGGAGGTACAGTGGACACCAAGTGATAAAAATCCTTACAAGATTCATTTATACATGAACGATGGATTTGAAGTGGAGGCTTCGATTCGGAATTTTTCTCAAAACATGCGATCATATCCTTCTATTATCGCACAACTAGAACCAGGACAAAGAGGGATTATTCATATCGATGTTGGTGCTTATTTCGAAGAATATCCACAACAAGAGAAAGAAGGGGAAGAGAGCGATGAGGCTAACCGGTAGACACGTCATTTTCTCCCTTGTATTATTCGTTTCAGGATTCCTGGTTGCGTTTAGTTATCAACAAACCAATCAGGGTCCGCAAGTCTACCAGCTTACTGACAAACAACTTGAGAAAGATTATTATTACAGGCAACAATTGATTAACATTGAAAAAGAAAATCAATCTATTCGAGAAGATATCGAAAAGAAGAAGTCTGAGATTCAGAAGATGGAAGATCAGTTGGCCAATCAAGAACAAACAGTAAGTGACTATGTGCAAGACAAAAAAACACTTCAAAAATTAACAGGTGAACTTCCAGTAAAAGGTACAGGCGTTGAAATTCAGCTAAAAGATGCAGATTACATACCATCAGAAGAAAATGTCAATCAATATATTGTGCACGATAGTCACATTCATAAAGTGGTAAACGAAATGCTATCAGCAGGAGCAAATGCTATTGCTATTAATGGGCAGAGGCTTTATCGAGATTCATATATAGCTTGTGTAGGTCCAGTCGTTTCTGTTGACGGTGTTCAACATCCTGCGCCGTTTGTCATTACGGCAATCGGAAACCCTGATGTTCTCATGCCTAGTTTAACGTTAAAAGGTGGAGTAGTTGATCAATTACTAAGTGATAATGTAGAAGTTTCGACTCAGAAGAAAGATGTTATCAAAATGGACGCTCGCCTTACAGGAGAAAGGTAATTGAGATGAATATTCGTGGTAAAATCATTTTCTCCTTCGTATTTGGTTTAGTCGGTTTTATGATCGCCATACAGTTTCAGACAACCCAAGAGCCTAAACTTAGGGATACTCGAGATCTATGGGAAGTTAGAACCGAATTACAGAGTCAACAAAAGACACAGCAAGAATTGTTAGCTAAAGAGCGAGAGTTAAATAAGATGATTGCTCAATATGAAGGTCAGTCAAACTTTGAAAAGGTAGAAACGCTCAATGAATCTCTTAATAAATTAAAGTTAAAAGCTGGCCTCACAGAAGTAAAAGGGGCTGGATTAATGCTCACAGTAGAGCCAATATTTCAGGATTTGGAATATGCGGAAACCTATCCTACTGTATCTCCATCCCTGCTACACCAGCTTATTAATGAATTAAATACGTATGGTGCTAAAGATATTTCCATTGGGCAGGAAAGAATCACTAACCTTTCCCCCATTCGTGACGTTAATGGGACAACTTACGTGAATAACCATCCGGTTCCTACGCTTCCTATAAAAATCAAAGTTTTAGCTGAAGATCCAAAGAAACTGCTTAATTATATGGAAGTAAGTGATTCACTCGAAATGTTTGTAATAGAGAATTTATCTGTTTCTATGGAAATAAGGAAGAAATTAACCCTACCAGAGTATGAACAAACTCCTGACCTTCACTATCTTGAAACAGAAGATGCTACAGAAACAGGTGAAACATAATGTGGTTACCGATATTGTTTTTAATTGTAGGCATTAGTTTAGGTTTTATATCTGACATTAGAGTTCCTGAAGAGTATGCAAACTATCTGTCTATAGCCGTATTAGCAGCATTTGATACATTACTTGGAGGGATCAGAGCACATTTGGAAAAGAAGTTTGACCAAGCCGTTTTTGTATCTGGTTTCTTCTTTAACGTTATATTAGCAGCCTTCTTAGCTTTTCTAGGGGTCCAACTTGGTGTCGACTTATATTTAGCTGCTGTATTTGCATTTGGTGTGAGGTTATTTCAAAATATAGCTATTATCCGACGTTATATAGTAGACCGAAAGAGTAATAAGAAGGAAATTGAAAAAAACGAAAGAAAATAAAAGGAAAATATCTTATTTATGTTGAATAAGGTAAATAGTTTCTGATGGTCTATATTGAAACGGATGTTATGATTCATGTCGGACTTTCTTTTACAAAAAGATTAAATTAAAAGAAGTAGTGTGAAATGAATTGCGATTAAAGAGAACATTCGGTAATATGTGAACTAATCAGATGCCTTAGTTTAGGAGGTGCCTTGGATTTGAACAACAATGATATACTTGTCAGCCTTGATATAGGTACATCAAAAATCAAAGTAATCATAGGCGAAGTAATGAATGATTCGTTAAATATTATAGGTGTTGGCACAGCAGCCTCTAATGGGATGAAAAAAGGTGCCATTGTAGACATAGATCAAACGGTCCAATCCATACGAAATGCTGTAGAACAGGCAGAAAGAATGGTAGGGATGCAAATTAACCGGGTGGTTGTGGGTATTAATGGTAGCCACATACAACTTCAACCATGTCATGGTGTTGTAGCTGTACAAAGCGAAAACCGTGAAATAGGGAATGAAGATATTGCTCGTGTAATTGATGCAGCTCAAGTCATTTCCGTACCACCAGAACGTGAAATTGTCGACGTAATTCCTAAGCAATTTATTGTGGATGGATTAGATGAAATCACAGACCCGCGTGGTATGATTGGTGTTCGCCTTGAAATGGAAGGCACCATTATAACTTGTTCAAAAACGGTTCTACATAACATCTTGAAGTGCGTAGAACGCGCTAACTTAGAAGTTCTCGATATATGTTTACAACCGTTAGCTTCTGGAGCTGTTGCTTTATCGAAAGATGAGAAAAACTTAGGTGTTGCTCTTCTTGATATTGGTGGCGGTTGCACGACCATTTCTGTTTTTGAGCAAGGGTTCCTGCAAGATACAAGTGTTATATCATTAGGTGGCGATAACGTCACTAAAGACTTGTCAATCGGTATGAGAACGTCCACAGAGGAAGCTGAGAACATTAAACTAAATTACGGCCACGCCTTTTTTGATGATGCTCAAGAAGAGGAAACATTTGAGGTGTCGATCATAGGCAGTGACCGGAAACAATCATTTAATCAGTTACAGATATCTGATATGATTGAAGCACGATTAGAAGAGATTTATGCATACGCTGAGCGCGAACTAAGACGCATGGGTTATCGCGAATTGCCAGGTGGATATGTCTTAACTGGTGGTTTAGTAGGGATGCCAGGCTGTGCAGATTTAGCTCAGGATTGCTTCCAAACAAACGTTAGAATTGCAATACCTGATTATATTGGGGTACGAGAACCGCAATTTACTTCAGGTGTAGGTATATTGCAATTTGCCTATCATAATGCGAAAATACAAGGCAAAGAACTTTTCCCTTCGGTTACTGTGGAAGAAACAGAACAACCGAAAGTGAAGAAACAAAAAAAACAACCAAGTCAGTCTGATCATCAACCCGAACCAAAGAAACAAAAAGAATCTAAAGTTGCAAATTTGATAAAATATTTCTTCGATTAAACATCCATCCTATCGAAGTTTAAATCGTACTAGATACAGAATCTTGGAATCTTGCAAAGTGGGAGGAACGGAAAATGTTAGAGTTTGATACGAGCACGGACCAATTAGCCACCATAAAAGTTATTGGTGTAGGTGGAGGCGGTAGTAACGCTGTAAACCGAATGATTGAGCATGGTGTACAAGGTGTGGAGTTTATTGCGGTCAACACCGATGCACAAGCATTAAACTTATCTAAAGCAGAAGTGAAAATGCAAATTGGGAATAAATTAACACGAGGATTAGGAGCTGGAGCGAACCCTGAAGTTGGTCGCAAAGCAGCTGAAGAAAGTAAAGAACAGTTAGAGGAAGCCTTGCAAGGTGCTGACATGGTTTTCGTTACAGCGGGTATGGGTGGCGGTACTGGTACTGGTGCTGCTCCTGTCATTGCTCAGGTAGCAAAAGAATTGGGTGCGTTAACAGTTGGCGTCGTTACACGCCCGTTCACTTTCGAAGGTCGTAAACGTTCTACTCAAGCAACAGGAGGAATTGACTCCTTAAAGAGTAACGTAGATACCCTTATTGTTATTCCAAACGACCGCCTTCTAGAAATTGTAGACAAAAATACACCTATGTTAGAAGCGTTCCGTGAAGCGGATAACGTTCTACGTCAAGGTGTACAAGGTATCTCAGACTTAATTGCTGTACCTGGTCTCATAAACGTAGACTTTGCCGACGTAAAAACGATTATGGCTGATAAAGGGTCTGCCCTTATGGGAATTGGTATTGCTACAGGAGAAAGTCGAGCCGCAGAAGCTGCGAAGAAAGCTATTTCCTCACCATTACTTGAAACTTCAATTGATGGCGCTCATGGTGTTCTTATGAACATTACTGGTGGAGCTAACCTAAGTCTTTATGAAGTACAAGAAGCAGCCGACATTGTAACTTCTGCAGCAGATCAAGAAGTAAACGTAATCTTTGGTTCTGTAATCAATGAGAATCTAAAAGATGAAATTGTCGTAACCGTCATCGCAACAGGATTTGATGAAAGCCAATTGCAGGGAAATAAACCACAGGCACGCCCAGGTTTAAATAATCAGCAACCTCAACAAGAGAAGAAACGTCCTGAGCCACGTCGAGAAGCCCCTGCTTCAAGCCAACCTCAGCAACAACAATCTTCTCACGGGTATAATAAGCCTCAACAAGAAGAGGATACGCTTGATATCCCAACATTCTTAAGAAACCGTAACCGAAACAGAAGACAATAACGAAGAAAGCCTACAGCATTTAAGCTGTAGGCTTTTTATTTTTGATCAGGCTTTCTTATAGTATTTGATGTATATGGAAGACTCTAAGCTGAGACACTTTAGTGTCGAAAGGGCCGTTACGATTATGAGTGCTTGGGCTTGCTCGGGGACAACTCTCTTTCCTGCGGGGAGCTGGGAAGCCTCCTCGTTCGCTTTCGCTCTCTGTGGGGTCTTCCCTAGGCTCCTTCCCCCGCGGGAGTCTCGCAGTCACCGAGCAAGCCCCGGATTTAAAGAGATGAACCGCCCCGTAGGTCGCATCCGGGGGGATGAAATCACCCTATATAGCATGTTTTCGTTCACCCTTATATGGTAAAGGTGGGCCTGGAAACTGCGAGACTCCCGTGGGCAGAAGAGCATAGGTGAGACCCCCGAAGCCGGCGTGCCGGCTGAGGAGGCTCACCAGCTCCCCACAGGAAAGCGAGTGGTTTCCAGGCCCACCTTACGCTCAACTGAAGTTAACGAAAACATTCTCTCAGCTTCGAGTCTTCAACAATCCTGTCCTATTCTTAAATACACACATGATAATAGTTTAGTATTACTTTCTTCAAATAGTGTAAAAGGTATTAAATAGATGTATGTTTCTCATCCTCAGAAACCTTCCGACAAAACCTGCTTAAATCTATAAAAATAAGTTTCAACTTCCTCTCATAATGTGACAGACTTCTTTATCTATCTCTTCTATACTAAATTTCAACAGAAGAAATTCCTAAGAGAAAGGGATGAAATGTTGACCATTTATTTGGATGCTGTTTGGCTTCTGAACTTTTTCCTAGACTGGATGATTTTACTTCTTACACATAGTTTATCCAAGTCACGAAGTCCTAGGTATCGGTTAGCTATTGGGGCTGTTGTGGCTTCGTTGTTAGTTCCGCTGAACTTATTCTATCCATCTTCCTTATGGGCTACTCCAGCTGGGAAAGGCCTTTTCTCATTACTTATTATATTCACTGCTTTTGGTTACCGGAATATACGGTTATTTGCTAGAAGGCTCTTCTTATTCTATTTTGTGACGTTTTCGATTGGTGGGGGACTGTTTGGACTCTATTATTTTTTAAACGAGCAGATTTTTGTATCGAGTGGGGTCATTGTTACGTATCAAACAGGGTTTGGAGATGGGATTAGTTGGTTGTTTGTGCTGATTGGTTTTCCAATCGTCTGGATTTTCTCTAAGCGAAGGATGGACCAGCTTATTGTCCAAAAGATTAAGTATGATGAAATCCTTCCTGTTTCCATCTCAGTCAATAACCACGTCCAACACCTTATGTCCTTTGTAGATAGTGGGAATCAGCTTGTTGATCCAATCACGAAGCAACCTGTCATTATATGTGATGAGGCAGTTATGAAGGGGTGGTTTGAAGAGGAGGAATGGGAGAATATTCATCAAGTTCAACAAACCTTAAATTTTGAACTGATTCCTGAGGGATGGACGGATAAATTTCGAATTGTTCCTTACCAGGGGGTAGGTGGCGCGAGTCAGTTCATGCTTGTCTTAAAGCCAGACTGGATTCGCCTTACGATTAAAGATAATCCTATTACGGTAGATCGTGTTCTAATTGGGGTTCAATTTGGACAACTATCACCAGACGAAAGCTATCAATGTTTGTTACACCCTCATTTACTAAAGTCAATTGCTGTTGACTCTGCATAAAAGTTTTATAAAAGGGGAGGAGAATTATGAGGAAGTGGAAGCTTAAAGTTCAATTATGGTTGTATAAGCTGTTATACAAATTAGGATGGAAAACAGATGAAGTTTACTACATTGGCGGGAATGAGGCTCTACCGCCACCACTTAGTAAAGAGGAAGAAGCAGAACTTTTACAAAAACTCACAAAAGGAGATCAAGCTGCGAGAGCGATCTTAATTGAACGAAATTTAAGGTTAGTCGTTTATATAGCTCGCAAGTTCGAAAATACTGGCATTAACATTGAGGATTTAATTAGCATTGGTACCATAGGTCTTATTAAAGCAGTAAATACTTTTAATCCTGAAAAGAAAATTAAATTAGCTACGTATGCTTCTAGGTGTATAGAAAATGAAATTCTTATGTACTTAAGAAGAAATAATAAAATTCGAAGTGAAGTTTCTTTTGATGAGCCGCTAAACATCGATTGGGATGGGAACGAGTTGCTGTTATCAGATGTTTTAGGTACAGATGAGGATATTATTACGAAAGATTTAGAAGCAAGCGTTGACAAGAAATTGTTGCTAAAAGCTCTAGAGCAACTAAATGATCGAGAAAAGCAGATTATGGGATTACGATTTGGATTAGTTGGCGAAGAAGAACGTACACAAAAAGATGTTGCTGATATGTTGGGGATATCACAATCTTACATCTCAAGGTTAGAAAAGAAAATTATTCGCCGTTTGAAGAAAGAGTTTAATAAAATGGTGTAAAGTAAAGGGTAAGAGGCGGAAAGCATCCATTTCCGCCTTTTTTTTGATGTTGTTTATCGCCCAATGATTATATAAATATAAGTCTCCTTTTATTCCATCACATCCAAACATCAAAAGGCCAAAAGAGAAGACTCATTAAATTTGTTTTAGTATAAAATCATTGGATTTCACTCATTTTATCAGTGATTGAAGGCTAATTTCACTTTTAGGTTTCCTCACACGAAAAGACACTCATGCATAAATTTCCCTTCCCAGGAGATACTGTTTTTTGACAGCAGCTCCACTGAGGAGGGTATAGATTTGACACGACATAAAGTTGAAATTTGCGGAGTCGATACATCAAAATTACCGGTACTTAAAAATGATGAAATGCGTAAGTTATTTACGCAAATGCAGGCAGGAGACGAAAGTGCCAGAGAAGTGTTAGTGAATGGGAACTTACGTCTTGTGCTTAGTGTTATTCAACGCTTTAACAATCGAGGAGAATACGTGGATGACCTTTTCCAAGTTGGTTGTATTGGATTAATGAAATCCATTGATAATTTTGATTTGGGTCAAAATGTAAAATTCTCAACCTATGCTGTACCAATGATTATTGGAGAAATTAGACGTTATTTAAGAGACAATAACCCTATTCGCGTTTCTCGTTCACTGAGAGATATTGCTTATAAAGCTTTACAAGTACGAGAGAAACTAATGGGTAAGACGTCTAAAGAACCAACACCAATGGAGATTGCTGAAGAAATGGGGGTCCCCCATTCCGATGTTGTGTTCGCTCTTGATGCAATTCAAGATCCAGTTTCATTATTTGAACCCATTTATAATGATGGTGGGGATCCGATATTTGTTATGGATCAATTAAGTGACGAGAAAAACAAGGATTCAATTTGGATTGACGAGATTGCCTTACAAGAGGGTATGAGAAGGTTAAATGACAGAGAGAAAATGATTTTGAATAAGCGTTTTTTCCAAGGAAAAACGCAAATGGAAGTTGCCGATGAAATAGGGATCTCCCAGGCTCAAGTCTCTCGCTTAGAAAAAGCAGCAATAAAAGAAATGAACAAACAAATGTATGACTAATGGATTGGTCTAAGCATGTATGTAGCGTGCTTAGACCTTTTCTATTGTTTCTGTTATAGATAGTAGTACATTCAAATTAGAAAGGTGTCCCTACTTCCAATAGGGTAGCCGGCAATTTAAAGCTTGTCCTTTATAACGACCTACTAAAGCTTTAGTCCCTTATTAAATTGTTCTTCTTCAATAATGAATATATATTCTGGTGAAGATTAAACCTTCTTGAGCATAAAATAGCTATAAAGGTGGTGTCATTTATGGTTACGATTTCTGAGTTACAAGTAAAAGAAATTATTTCTGTTGAGAATGGTCAAAAAATTGGTCATATGACGGACCTAGAAATCGATGTAGACAAAGGGAAACTCCTTGCTATTGTAGTAGGGACAAAAGGAAAGATGATGGGGTTATTCGGTAAAGACGACGAACTGGTTATCCCTTGGTCTTCGATCCTAACTATAGGTGAAGATGTCATACTCGTAAAAAATGTGACACGTCCTGAATTATATCCTCCCGAAAAGCCAGAATAAGCGGATTCACTCAAGAATTTTCCTACAGAATGTGATAAAATATACGAAACCATTATTTTTGGAGGTAAGAAGCATGGAGAGCTTTCATCATACACATCCTTCTTATATGGAGTTAACGAAGTGGACGTATCCTCATCCTGAATTGACTGTAGGACTCACAACCCGTATAGGCGGGACTGGGGAGCCTCCGTTCGATTCGTTTAACCTTGCCTGGCACGTTCCTGATCAACAAGATACAATCAGGAAAAACAGAGAAACGCTAGCTCAATTGTTAGATTTTCCACTGGAATCTTGGGTGGGCGGGGAACAAGTCCATAAGACTGAAATTAAACGTGTTACAAAGAAAGATTTAGGGAAGGGTGCTACTTCAAGGGAAACAGCCATTCCTGATTGTGATGGCCTTATTACCAACGAGCCTAACCTTTTACTTACTGCCTTTTATGCGGATTGCGTGCCATTATTTTTCTTTGACCCAGTTAATAACTGGATTGGTATTGCTCATGCTGGTTGGCGAGGAACCGTCGCCAGTATGGGGCCTAAGATGATTGATACTTTAGAAAAGCATGGTGCGGATAAAAGGCATATTAGGGTTGCAATAGGCCCCTCTATAGGTGGGGATGCATACGAAGTAGACGATACTGTGGTAGATCAAATTCCTAAACAATTTCGCTCTGAACCGACAGTAATTGAGCAAGGAAGTGGAAAGTATTTATTATCGCTTCAGCAGATGCATAAGGAACTCATTATGCAGGCGGGTATTAAAGAAGAACACATTGAAGTATCAGAATATTGTACATATCAAAATAGCCATTTATTCTTTTCCCATAGAAGGGATGAGGGCAAGACCGGTAGAATGTTAGGATTTATCGGGTTTAAAAAGTAAGAAAGGAGACATTTTTTTCGTGAACATCAAGGAAAATGTCGAGACTGTGACTGATGAGATTCAAAAAGCCTGTGAAAGAAGCGGGAGAGAACTATCAGAGGTTACGGTTATTGGAGTAACCAAATACGTATCTATCGAACGAGCTCAAGAAGCAGTAAATGCTGGGATTATACATTTAGGTGAGAACCGATTAGAAGGGTTACAGGAAAAGTATAATTCTATCGGACCAAAAGCAAAATGGCACTTTATTGGATCTTTACAATCTAGGAAAGTTAAGAATGTAATCGACACTATAACGATGATTCATTCTTTAGACAGATTATCGTTAGCTAAAGAGATTCATAAGCGTGCTAAACAAAAAATTTCTTGTTTCGTGCAAGTTAATGTTAGTGGAGAAGAATCAAAGCATGGATTATCTCCTGATGAAGTTCTTTCATTTATTGAGCGTTTGTCAGACTATGACAATATTGTGGTAGAAGGACTTATGACAATGGCCCCTCATAGTAAAGATGAGGAGCGCTTAAGAGCTACGTTCCGAGAACTTCGTGAATTAAAAGAAGAAGTTGAACAGAAAAATTGGGCTCATGCTCCTTGTCATGGGTTATCAATGGGGATGAGTAATGATTTTCAGATTGCCATTGAAGAAGGCGCGACCCATGTACGCATTGGCTCGAAGTTAGTCGGTCGTGAGGATCAATAAAAGAGGTGAAGAATCATGGGATTCATGAAAAGTGTTAAGAAAATTTTCGCTTTAGAAGATGAATATGAATATGAATACGAATATGTGGATGATGAAGAGGAAGAAATGGACCAGAGAAGTCATCCTAAACAACGAGAAGCACAGACTAAAGAAGAGAAAAAGCAAAATGTAGTTAGTTTAAAAAGTGTACAACCTGCTTCTAAAGTTGTCCTACTAGAGCCAAGAACGTATAATGAAGCACAAGAGATTGCTGACAATATAGTCAATCGTAAAGCAGTTGTTATCAATTTGCAGCGAGTCGATCATCATCAGGCAAAACGCATTGTAGATTTTTTAAGTGGAACCGTTTATGCTATAGGTGGGGATATGCAAAAGCTGGGCTCACAAACCTTTTTGTGCACGCCCGATAATGTAGATGTTTCTGGAAATATTTCGGAAATGTTTGCTAGTGATGATGAATACGAGAAAAGGTGGTAGACAATTTGATAGGGATTATTTTTGAATTTTTAAGCTTTGCGCTTTCAGCATATTTTTATGCGCTTATCGGTTACATCTTAATGTCCTGGTTCCCTGGTGCACGAGATTCTTCTATCGGTCGATTTCTAAGTGCGATTTGCGAGCCGTATCTAGAGCCGTTCCGAAAGATTATTCCACCACTTGGAATGATTGATATTTCGCCTATAGTAGCGATTTTCGCTTTAAATATTGCTCAGTTATACGGATTACCAGTATTGTATAATATTTTAGTATAATCCATAAGAAATCAATCGATTATGGGATGTCTATAGGGAACTTTCCTCTTAATGATTAGGGAAGAAGTTCTTACTAGACATCCTTATTTTATAGATTAAGTAGGTGAATGTGATGGACATCTATCAGCATTTCCGTAAAGAGGAACAACCCTTTATCGATCAAGTGCTATCATGGCAGGACGAAGTGGCTTCACGCTATGAAAGGAAAGTAAGTGACTTTCTAGACCCAAGAGAGCAGTACATATTCCGTTCTATTATCGGTCACAATGAAGATTTTGTGTTAAGGGAATTTGGAGGATATGCATCAGCAGAACGTAAACGCCTTATATTAGCTCCCTTCTATGAAAATCCTGAGGAAGAAGCGTTTGGCGTAACTTTACTAGAAGCAAGTTATCCGAGTAAGTTCGTTACACTTGAGCATAGAGATGTCCTTGGGGCTTTTATGTCTTTAGGTATTAAACGCAATAAGTTAGGGGACTTAATCGTAACGGATACACAAATTCAAATTCTTTTAGCAAGTGAAATTGCTGATTACGTTAAGATGAATCTTACAGGTATTAAAAAAGCCGGGGTTTCGTTTGAAGAACGCCCCTTTGAAGAAGTTCTCGAAACACAAGAAACTTGGCAAGAGCAATCTGGAACTGTATCATCTCTGCGTTTAGATGTTATGGTGAAAGAGATCTACAACATTTCTAGACAAAAAGCAGCTTTATTTATTGATAAGGGAGCTGTTAAGGTGAATTTTCGTACAGTAGAAGACCCTTCTTTCTCTTTAGAAGCAGGAGACCTTATCTCCCTAAGAGGGAAAGGTCGTAGTGTTGTGAAAGAAATTGAAGGTAAAACTAAAAAAGATAAATGGCGAATTGTAACGGCTGTGTTAAAATAATAAAGTATAGAGGGCAAAAAGATCATTCTCTCTTTTTTCGATAAATTTACATGAATACTTGTAGAAATGAGAAGGATTTAGTGAGGTTTTGTCGAATTTATAGCTTACTGAAGAAATGTGTATATTTATTTATAAAAGGAGGTGGCCCTAGTGGCACTTACACCATTAGACATCCATAACAAAGAGTTTACGCGTGGGTTTAGAGGATATGATGAAGACGAGGTCAATGAATTTCTTGATCAGGTCATTAAAGACTATGAATCAGTTATTCGTGAGAAGAAGAACTTAGAGGAGAAAGCTAGCCAGCTTGAAGAAAAGCTTGGTCACTTTAGTAATATAGAAGAAACGTTGAATAAATCAATTCTTGTAGCTCAGGAAACAGCAGAAGAAGTGAAGGGACATGCTAACAAAGAGTCCAAGCTTATCTTAAAAGAAGCTGAGAAAAATGCTGATCGTATCATAAATGAAGCATTATCGAAATCTCGCCGAATCTCATTAGAAGTTGAAGAACTGAAAAAACAAGCTAAAGTGTTCCGAACACGTCTAAAGATGATGGTAGAAGCACAGCTTGACATGTTAGAAACGGATGACTGGGATGAACTGTTTAATGAGGAGATTGAAGAAGAAACAGAATATGAAAAAGAGCTAGCCGAAAATAACTCTTGACGCTTAAGCTATTTTTACATATAATTCATTAACAGAACTACATCAATATACACATATGATGACAGGGACAGTACGAAATAGATAATCTGAGAAAGCGAATCAGGGATGGTGGAAGCCTGAGTCAGATGTTATTTTGGAAGATCACCCTCGAGTACCTCTATTGATCTTATTTGTAAATAGAGGCGTTTCATTCACGTTACGAATGCTAGAGTGGATTATTTAAAGACGCCATATGTCTTTTAATCTATAAGGGTGGTACCGCGAGACCTTCTCGTCCCTTCTGGGATGAGAGGGTCTTTTTTGTTTTTTTTAAGGTATCAGTCCATAGCAAATTGACTATGCTGAACTTATGAAGGAGGAACGGTTTAATGAACTATAAAGACACCTTGCTCATGCCTAAGACGGAGTTTCCTATGCGAGGGAACCTTCCGAATCGTGAGCCTAAAATGCAACAACAATGGGAAGACATGAATATTTATGAAAAAGTACAAGAGCGTACAGAAGGACGCCCGCTATTCGTACTTCATGATGGCCCTCCATATGCCAATGGTGACCTTCACATGGGTCACGCGCTAAATAAAGTATTGAAAGACTTTATTGTTCGTTATAAATCTATGGCAGGGTTTCATGCGCCTTACGTTCCAGGCTGGGATACGCATGGCCTTCCGATTGAGCAAGCACTAGCGAAAAAGAAAGTTAACCGTAAGAAGATGACGGTCGCTGAATTTCGTGAAAAATGCGCTGAATATGCGTTAAAACAAGTCGATAACCAGCGTCATCAATTCAAGCAACTTGGTGTACGCGGTGACTGGGAAAACCCTTATATCACGTTAAACAAAGATTATGAAGCTGCCCAAATTGAAGTCTTTGGAACAATGGCAAACAAAGGGTACATTTATAAAGGTAAAAAACCAGTCTACTGGAGTCCTTCTTCTGAATCAGCATTAGCTGAAGCGGAAATTGAGTATCAAGATAAGCGATCTGCTTCTATTTACGTTGGTTTTGATGTTAAAGAAACAAACGGCGTTTTAGATGGAGATGAAACGTTTGTTATCTGGACGACTACACCTTGGACGATTCCGGCTAACCAAGGTATTGCCGTTCATCCTGAATTAAACTATGTAAAAGTGAAAGTAGATAGCGGTAACTATATCATTGCTGAGAAATTAATTGATGAAGTTGCAGAAGCTCTTGAGTGGTCAAATCCTGAAATTGTTAAGACATATAAGGGAAGCGAACTTGAGCGTGTAGAAGCACAGCATCCCCTTTATGAACGCACTTCTCTTGTCGTGCTTGGTGACCACGTTACGACAGACGCTGGTACTGGTTGTGTACACACAGCACCAGGACACGGGGAAGATGACTTCTGGGTAGGTAAACAATATGGACTTGAAGTTCTTTGTCCAGTTGACGAGAAAGGGTACTTCACAGATGAAGCACCAGGATATGAAGGTATGTTCTATGATGCAGCGAATAAAGACATCACAGAAAAGTTAAAAGAAGTAGGTGCTTTATTAGACCTAACGTTTATCACACACTCTTATCCACATGATTGGCGTACGAAGAAGCCAACAATCTTCCGTGCAACAAGTCAGTGGTTCGCTTCTATTAAAGATTTCCGTGAAGATATTCTAGAAGAAATCAAACAAACGAAGTGGACTCCTGCATGGGGCGAAACGCGCCTTTACAACATGGTTCGTGACCGTGAAGACTGGTGTATTTCCCGTCAACGTGCGTGGGGGGTTCCTATTCCTGTATTTTATGGTGAAGACAATACTCCAATTATTACAGAAGAAACCATCCAACACGTGTCAGACTTGTTCCGTGAACATGGATCAAACGTTTGGTTTGAGCGTGAAGCAAAAGACTTGCTTCCTGAAGGTTTCACATCAGAGCACAGTCCTAATGGAACGTTCACTAAAGAACAAGATATCATGGATGTTTGGTTCGACAGTGGCTCTTCTCATCAGGCCGTTCTTCATGAACGTGATGAACTTGCTCGTCCGGCAGACCTTTATTTAGAAGGTTCTGATCAGTACCGTGGTTGGTTCAATTCTTCTCTATCTACAGCTGTTGCTGTAACAGGGAAAGCACCATTTAAAGGTATTCTGAGTCATGGCTTCGCTCTTGATGGCCAAGGTCGTAAGATGAGTAAATCTGTAGGGAATGTAGTTGTTCCAGATAAAGTGATGAAGCAGCTTGGTGCAGATATCCTTCGTCTATGGGTTGCGAGCGCAGACTATCAATCAGACGTACGTATATCAGACGATATCTTGAAGCAAGTATCAGAAGTTTATCGTAAGATCCGTAATACATTCCGTTTCTTGCTAGGAAATTTACATGACTTTGATCCAAAGACAAATTACGTTGAGCAAGAGAATCTTCAAGAAGTAGATCGTTATATGTTCTTGCGCTTACAAGAGCTAACAAGCACAGTGCGTAAGGCTTACGATGAGTATGAGTTCTCTACGATCTATCATGCGGTTCATAACTTCTGTACGATTGATTTGAGCTCGTTCTACTTGGACTTTGCGAAAGATATTCTTTACATTGAAGCAAAAGATGATGCCCGTCGTCGTAGTATTCAAACGGTTTACTATGAAATGGTGACGTCTCTTACAAAACTTCTATCGCCAATCCTTTCTCACACAGCGGATGAGGTTTACCAACACATTCCTGGCGTACAAGAGGCGAGTGTTCAGCTAACAGATCTTCCGGAAGTTCAAGAAGTTAAAGATCATGAAGCTCTGAAAGCGAAATGGGATCACTTCATGGACGTTCGTGACGATGTCTTAAAAGCACTAGAAGAAGCACGTGCTGACAAAGTAATCGGTAAGTCATTAGAAGCTCACGTAACAATTGTTCCAAAAGATGAACAAACAAAACAGCTTCTAGAAAGTGTCGATCACTTAGAACAACTATTAATTGTATCAGGAGCTACAGTTGCTGAAACGGCATCAGAAGCCAAAGAATATGATCACGTATCTGTTCTTGTGCAAGCTCACCCAGGTGAGAAATGCCAACGTTGCTGGGTTGTTTCAGAAGAAATCGGCGCAAGCGAAGCTCATCCAGAACTTTGCCCACGCTGTGCTTCTGTTGTTGAAGAGAACTATAAAGCATAAGAGTTCGTTTACTGCCTGTCTTCGCCGTGTGGCGGAGGCAGGTTTTTCATTAGCCTTTAAATTTATCCGTTGGAAATGAATTTTTAATGGATCATATTATACTCAACATATGACCGCTACCATACTTGAATCATGATTTTCGCGCACGTTCCTTAGAAGTGTGGTAAAATGCTAAAGGAATAGTTTGTGTAGAACGGAGGAACATGTTTTGTGGTATTACGTTTTGGCGATTGTGATCATACTTATTGATCAGCTGACGAAATGGATTATTGATACACAAATGAAATTGCTAGAAAGTATCCCTGTAATTGAAGATGTTTTTTATATTACGTCTCACCGTAATAAAGGAGCAGCATGGGGGATGCTAGAAGGACAGTTTTGGTTTTTCTATATCATTACAGCATTCGTTATTGCTTTTGTAATTTATTACATACAAAAGTATACGAAAGATAACCCATTGCTTGGAATTTCTCTCGGGCTAATCTTAGGCGGTGCTGTTGGGAATTTTATCGACCGTGTCTTTAGAAAAGAAGTCGTAGATTTCCTCGATGTTTACATTGGCAGCTATGATTTTCCGATTTTCAACGTAGCTGATTCTGCGCTAGTTGTCGGAGTAGGACTTGTCTTTATAGCTACAATTATAGATGAACGGAAGAAAGGAAGCGCAAAATGAGTTTAAACACCCACCATGTAACACAAGAAGAACATAATGAGAGATTAGATAAAGTATTAACAGCTTTAAACGAAGATGCATCTCGTGCTCAAGTACAAGCATGGGTGAAGGATCAATTCGTAACGGTTAACGGTGCCCACCACAAGAGTAACTATAAATGTCAAGAAGGAGATGTCTTGTCCTGGGATATTCCAGAACCAGAACCAATGGAAGTATTACCAGAAGACATTCCTGTAAACGTCGTATATGAAGACGAAGATGTAATTGTAGTGAACAAGCCTAAAGGGATGGTCGTACATCCTTCTGCTGGTCATAGTAAGGGTACACTTGTAAATGCTCTGCTCCATCATTGTCAAGATTTATCAGGTATTAATGGAGTTATGAGACCAGGTATTGTTCATCGAATAGATAAAGATACAAGTGGTCTTTTAATGGTTGCGAAGAACGATAAAGCTCACACATCTTTAGCAGAACAGCTTTCGAACAAAACAGTGGAACGTAAGTATGTGGCTTTAGTTCAAGGTGTGATTCACCATGAATATGGAACCATTGATGCTCCAATCGGGCGTGACCCGAAAGATCGCCAGAAACAAGGTGTTGTGGAAGGTGGTAAAAATGCTGTCACACACTTTAAAGTGTTAGACCGTTTCGAGGAACATACACTTGTCGAATGCGTTCTAGAAACAGGGCGTACTCACCAGATTCGTGTACACATGAATTATATTGAGCATCCAATTATTGGGGATCCTAAGTATGGGCCGCGTCGAACGCTTGATTTAAATGGACAAGCTCTTCACGCGAAAGAGCTTGGATTTGAGCATCCTTCTACAGGAGAATGGCTTCACTTTGATTCCGAACTCCCAGAAGAGCTGAAACAAGTTTTAGAGCATTTATCTCTTAGAGGTTGACGGAATTAACATCCTATGGAATAATAGGGAACTAGAATAAAGACCTTTAAAACAGTCCCGTGAGGCTGAGAAGGGTACGGATGAACGAGACAGTTATGTCCTTAGTTGGATATACGTCTATCTAAAACCCCTTCTACCACGGTAGGAGGGGTTTTTTTCGTACCTCGCAAAAACAGGAGGGGATAAACAGCATGGAGAAGAAAGCACTCGTATTAGATGAATCTGCGATAAGACGTGGACTGACAAGAGTCGCCCACGAAATACTTGAGAAGAATAAAGGGGTAGATGGTCTTGTACTTGTTGGTATTAAAACAAGAGGCATCCCATTAGCAAAACGTTTAGCAGATAAAATCACGCAAATTGAAGGGGTCGAAGTTCCCATTGGGGAAGTAGACATCACCCTTTACAGAGATGATCTTACGAAACCCGAGGATAAAGAAGACCCTACAATTAAAGGATCTCACGTTGAAACAGACCTTACTGGTAAGAAAGTCATTCTAGTCGATGATGTTCTTTACACTGGAAGAACGGTTCGAGCAGCTATGGACGCAATCATGGACTATGGCCGACCAGCCCAAGTTCAACTCGCTGTTCTAGTGGATAGAGGGCACCGTGAATTACCAATACGAGCGGATTATGTAGGCAAAAATGTCCCAACATCCCAAGAAGAAGTTATCGGAGTTCAGTTGTTGGAATCAGATGAAGTAGATGAAGTAAGCATTTATATCAAGTAAAATAAAAGACCTTTAAATGAAGTCCTGTGAGGCTCGAAAGGTCGCAATGACTAGGCAACGTGTATCTATAGGACACGTCTACCTCTTTGCGAGCTTTCGCAAAGAGGTTTTTTTATGGAATGAAATCAAAGCATGTTCATATAAGAGGAGGATCATAAATGAAGAAGAACCAAGTGAATTTAGGCGTACGAGAAGTACCGAACTTACCCAAGTGGATTGCTTTAAGTTTACAACATTTGTTTGCCATGTTTGGGGCTACAATTTTAGTGCCATTTCTAACTGGATTATCTCCAGCCGTTGCCCTAGTATCGAGCGGGGTGGGGACGCTCGCTTACCTGGCAATTACAAAGGGGAGGATACCTGCTTATCTTGGTTCAAGTTTTGCCTTTATACCTCCTATCATAGCTGCTGATCAAGCAGCAGGGGTTCCAGGAATTATGCTTGGAAGCTTTATGGCTGGACTTGTATACGGTGGAGTTTCCATGCTTATTAAGCTGTTCGGAACGAAATGGATTATGAAAGTTCTGCCACCTGTTGTAGTAGGGCCTGTCATCATCGTAATCGGACTAGGATTAGCGTCTACTGCAGTTGATATGGCCATGAACGACGGTGACGGAAATTACTCACTAAGCTATATGTCAATCGCAGCGGTTACACTCGCTTTAACCATAATTGCCTCCTTATTCTTTAAAGGATTTATGAGTATCATTCCAGTTCTCTTTGGAATAACAGGCGGGTACTTGTTCGCACTAACGCAAGGTGTAGTTGACACTAGTGGAATACAAGCTGAATGGAATGAGATCACATCAGCAACAGGAGTTCTAAGCTTTTTAGGTAGCGTGTTTCAAATGCCAGACTTTACATTACCATTTAGGGACTTTATGCCTGGTTCAGTACCGATTGCAGAAATAGCATTAATTATGGTACCCATTGCATTTGTGACCATTGCTGAGCATATCGGAGATCAAATGGTTCTCTCAAAAGTCGTTGGTCAGAACTTCCTGGACAAACCAGGCCTTCATCGTTCAATCGCAGGTGACGGTTTAGCTACTATGATTGCATCTTTCTTAGGAGGACCACCTAATACAACATATGGAGAAAACATTGGAGTCTTAGCCATTACAAAAGTATTTAGCGTCTTTGTCATCGGTGGAGCTGCCGTAACCGCCATTTTCTTCGGGTTTATTGGCATCGTTACAGAAGTAATTGGTGCAGTCCCTTCAGCGGTTATGGGCGGGGTATCCATCCTTCTGTTTGGAATTATCGCTTCAAGTGGGCTGCGGATGCTGATTGATAATAACATTGATCTTGGAGATAAACGAAACTTAATCATTTCCTCAGTCATCCTAGTTATTGGAGTGGGGGGAGCGAAACTTCAATTTGATGGTTTTGCTGTATCTTCTATGGCATTAGCAACGCTAGTCGGGGTACTCTTAAACTTAGCACTGCCAGGCAAAGAATCCGCCTATGGAAATGGAAACATGTTCAAAACAGAAGAAGAACAAGCTGAAAAGTCAGATGAATCAGCTGCTTGAATCGACATCAACACTTTTTAAAGAAGTCCAGAGAGGTTTCAAAGGGTGAAAAGGTTCGATCTGTGTTTCGTGCGCTTTTTATGAAAATCACGGACCCAGTCTAACCAGCATCCTTAATACAGGATGCTGGTTTTTTTATACCTTTTCTAAAAATCAGAAAGGGGAGAGTAGCATGAAACACATTCTCACGATGAATGATCTCACGAACGAAGAGATTTATACCTTACTAAAACAAGCTAAAGGGATGAAAGATGGTAAAGTTCAAACTTTCCGAGCTAAACCAACCTTTGTAGCAAACCTGTTCTTTGAACCTAGCACAAGAACAAAGATGAGCTTTGAAGTAGCAGAGAAACGATTAGGTTTAAATGTTCTGGATTTTTCTTCAGAGAGTTCGAGTGTACAAAAAGGCGAATCCCTTTACGATACTGTTCGAACAGCTGAATCTCTAGGTGCTTCTGCGGTGGTTATCCGTCATCCGAAAGAAGGATATTATCGTGAGCTGATCAACGGGGTATCAATCCCGATCATAAACGGCGGTGATGGCAAAGGCGAACATCCTTCTCAGTGTTTGTTGGACCTCTACACAATCTATGAAGAGTTTGGAACCTTCATAGATGTGCATGTGGTCATAGCAGGAGATGTCAAACACAGTCGAGTAGCGCGTTCAAATGCATATGCACTGAGTCGTTTGGGTGCAAAGGTCAGCTTGTCAGGGCCCAAAGAGTGGAAAGACAATACACTTGATTTCCCTTATCTAGAAATAGATGAGGCAGTGCAACAAGCAGATGCTCTTATGCTCTTGCGTATACAAAATGAGCGACACCATCAAAAAGGGAGTCACTCTCAATACTTACAACAGTACGGTCTAACATCAGATCGGGAACAGAAAATGAAATCACACAGTATCATCTTGCATCCTGCACCAGTAAATAGAGGGGTAGAAATTGAGAGTGAACTAGTTGAAGGGGAGCGCTCACGCATTTTTACTCAAATGGAAAACGGGGTTTATGTACGGATGGCCATGCTGCGAGTGGCATTACAAGAAGGGGGTAAAACACATGCATACACTAATCAAAAATGTACACAACTTACACAATAATGAATTGACCAATCTAATCGTTGATGGAAAGACCATTAAAGGGTTTACTTCAGAAGAACCAGCTGTAGACAGAATCATTGATGGAAAAGGATGCGTAGTGGCTCCTGGGTTTGTGGACGTTCACATCCATCTGCGTGAACCTGGTGGAGAAGCGAAAGAAACGATCGAAACCGGTACAAACGCAGCTGCTCGTGGAGGATTCACGACAGTTTGTGCCATGCCAAATACCAGGCCTGTCCCTGATAATGAGGAACATATCAAAGAACTACAGGAAAAAATTAAAACAAAAGCAAGTGTTCGTGTCTTACCTTACGCATCGATTACAACAAGGCAGCTTGGACAAGAGTTAACTGACATGTTGGTTTTAAAGGAAAATGGAGCGTTTGCATTTACAGATGATGGAGTAGGTGTTCAGTCTGCTGGGATGATGCTTGAAGCAATGAAGAGAGCCGCTTCCCTGAACATGTCTGTAGTTGCTCATTGTGAAGACAATTCACTTATTCAGGGAGGGGTTATGCACCAAGGGGAGAGGAGCAGAGAGCTGGGGCTACCGGGTATCCCTTCAATCTGTGAATCTGTTCAAATTGCTCGTGATGTCTTACTCGCAGAAGCTACAGGGTGTCACTACCATGTTTGTCACGTAAGCACGAAAGAATCAGTACGAGTTATCCGAGACGCCAAACGGGCGGGGATCCACGTAACAGCAGAAGTTACCCCACACCACCTTTTGCTAACAGAAGAAGATATTCCTGGGGATGATGCCCTGTTTAAAATGAACCCTCCGCTTCGTGCCAAAGAAGATCAACTTGCGCTTATTGAAGGGTTAGAAGATGGCACAATTGACTTTATTGCAACGGATCACGCTCCTCATACCCACGAAGAGAAAGAAGGCGGATTCTTAAGTGCCCCTTTCGGTATCGTTGGGCTTGAAACGGCATTCTCCTTGTTATTTACCCATTTTGTGAAAACAGGGCGGTGGACATTGCAACAGTTGGTAAACTGGATCAGCCATAAGCCAGCTAGAGTGTTTGGGTTGCCGTACGGCACTCTTCTAGAAGGAGGACCTGCTGATTTGGTGCTTTTAGATCTTAAGGCAACGGCAGAGGTGAATACAGAAGATTTTGCATCAAAAGGGAAGAACACTCCCTTTGGTGGTTGGGAAGTGACTGGCATGCCTGTTCTAACAATGGTAGATGGAGAAGTGATTTGGAAAGGGGTAGAAGCACATGAAACGACAACTCATTCTTGAAGACGGAACAGTGTTTATTGGAGAAGCTCTTGGAAGTGATAACCTTACAAGCGGTGAGGTGGTGTTTAATACGGGGATGACAGGTTACCAGGAAATCCTTTCTGATCCATCTTATTGCGGGCAAATCGTCACATTAACGTATCCCTTAATAGGAAACTACGGAATTAATAGAGAAGATTTCGAAACCATCAACCCCTTCGTAAGTGGACTTGTTGTAAAAGAAGCATGCTCTCATCCGAGCAATTTTCGCTCTGAAGATACATTAGATGCTTACTTGAAAGCAAGGGACATTCCTGCGATCAGTGGTATTGACACTCGAATGTTAACGAAGAAGATTCGTCAGTTTGGGACAATGAAAGGGGCTTTTGCTTCGCTCGAACAATCCCCTGACGACGTATTAGCAAGACTGAGAAATGAGGATTTTCCTACAGATCAGGTGCAACGTGTTTCAACCATTAAGCCATATGTGGTGCCAGGTCGGGGAGAGCGTATAGTATTAGTTGACCTTGGTATGAAACATGGAATCTTAAGAGAATTTACAAAACGTAACTGTCATGTAACGGTTGTTCCATATAACACCACTGCAGAAGAGATTTTAAAACTAAAGCCAGACGGTGTCATGCTTTCAAACGGACCAGGAGACCCAAAAGATGTACCAGAAGCTGTAGAGATGATTCAGGGTTTGCTAGGGAAACTTCCCCTATTTGGCATATGCCTAGGACATCAACTCTTTGCTCTAGCATGCGGGGCAGATACGGTTAAGATGAAGTTTGGGCACAGAGGTTCGAACCATCCAGTAAAAGATATAGCAACAGGCCGAGTCTATATGACAAGTCAAAACCACGGATATGCTGTAGAAGAAGTTTCTGTTAAAGCTACAGATTTACAAATTAGTCAATACGCTTTAAACGATGGGAGTGTTGAAGGACTTTACCACTCTAAATATACAGCCTTTTCTGTACAATACCACCCTGAGAGTGCGCCGGGACCAGAAGATTCAAACGGATTATTTGATGAATTCCTAACTATTGTAAAACGTGAAAAGAGAAGGGAGCGAGTTGTATGCCAAAGCGTACAGATATAAACAAAATACTAGTGATTGGATCAGGTCCAATCATAATAGGTCAAGCAGCAGAGTTCGATTATTCAGGTACGCAGGCATGCCAATCGTTAAGAGAGGAAGGCTATGAAGTCATTCTTGCAAACTCAAACCCTGCTACCATTATGACAGATGAAACGATAGCGGATGAAGTATATATGGAGCCTTTGACCGTAGAATTCCTGGCGAAAATCATTCGTAAAGAAAAGCCAGACGCCCTTCTCCCAACACTAGGGGGCCAAACGGGCTTGAACATGGCGGTTCAGCTTGAAGAGGCTGGCATTCTAAGAGATTTTAATGTTGAGTTACTAGGAACATCGCTTGAAGCCATCCAGCAAGCCGAAGATCGTGAGAAATTCCGTTCCTTAATGTATGAGTTAAATGAGCCCGTACCAGAGAGCACCATTGTAAGTACAGTTGATGATGCACTCCTTTTTGCAGAAGAGATCGGTTATCCGGTTATTGTACGCCCAGCTTACACCATGGGAGGTGCAGGTGGAGGCATGTGTTACTCAAGGCAAGACCTTGAAACCATTGCTCACTCTGGCCTTCAACTATCACCCGTCAACCAGTGCCTGATCGAGAAAAATATAGCAGGCTTTAAAGAAATAGAATATGAAGTCATGCGTGACCATAACGACCACGCCATTGTGGTGTGTAACATGGAAAACGTTGACGCGGTCGGAATTCATACCGGTGATTCAATCGTTGTAGCTCCGAGTCAAACGCTCAGTGACCGGGAGTACCAAATGCTTCGGAATGTTTCGCTGAAAATTATCAGAGCTTTAGAGATTGAAGGGGGCTGTAACGTTCAGCTAGCGCTAGATCCAAACAGCTTTGACTATTACATCATAGAGGTCAACCCAAGGGTAAGTCGTTCATCAGCTCTTGCTTCAAAAGCGACAGGTTATCCAATCGCCAAAATTGCTGCTAAGATTGCCGTTGGACTTACTCTTGATGAAATTAAGAACCCCGTGACAGAAACGTCGTATGCCTTATTTGAACCAGCCTTAGACTATGTGGTCTCTAAAATCCCGCGATGGCCGTTTGATAAATTTATAAAAGGACACCGTATTCTCGGTACGCAAATGAAAGCAACAGGAGAAGTTATGGCTATTGGCCGTAACTTTGAAGAATCTCTTCTTAAAGCGGTGCGCTCGCTTGAAATTGGAACGGAAGAATTGTACTTAAAAGAGATTACAAATCTACCTCAAGAAGAAATGATAGAACGTCTTATAAAAGCGGATGATGAGCGGCTGTTTATCATCGGAGAAGCTTTACGCCGAGGGATGACCACGGAAGAGATCGTACACCACACCAAAATCGATCCGTTCTTTGTGGAGAAGTTCGAAGGGATTATTCAGCTAGAGAAGCAATTAGAAGACAGTCCATGGCACAAAGATCTTCTTAAAATTGCCAAAGAAAAAGGCTTTTCAGACACTGCGTTGGCCCGCTTATGGAATGTAAATGAAGATGAAGTATATATGTACCGCAAAAATGAAGATATTGTTCCAGTTTACAAGATGGTAGACACATGTGCAGCTGAATTTGAATCCACCACACCATATTTCTACAGCTCATATGAAACAGAAAATGAATCCGTTCGATCAGATCGAGAGAAGATCCTTGTCCTTGGATCTGGACCAATTCGGATTGGCCAGGGAGTTGAATTTGACTACGCAACGGTCCATTCCGTGCTGGCACTAAAAGAAGCGGGATATGAAGCCATCATCATGAATAACAATCCTGAGACCGTTTCGACAGATTTCAGTATCTCTGACAAGCTTTACTTCGAACCGCTAACATTAGAAGATGTCATGCATGTTGTCGAATTAGAAAAACCAATGGGTGTAATCGTTCAGTTTGGAGGGCAGACGGCTATTAATCTAGCAGACGGGTTAGCTAGAAGAGGTGTCAATATTCTTGGGACTTCCTTAGAAGCGATTGATCGCTCAGAGGATCGTGATAAATTTGAATATACCCTTTCTATACTTGGTATCCCTCAACCAAAGGGAATTTGTGCCACAACAGCTGAGGAAGCGATGCAGGCATCTGAAACGCTTGGATTCCCACTAGTTGTGCGCCCATCGTACGTCCTTGGGGGGCGTGCAATGGAAATCGTGTACGATCAGGCCGAATTAGAACGCTATATTGAAGAAGCTGTAAACGTACACAAAGATCACCCTGTTTTAATCGATACGTATATGACTGGGATTGAGATTGAAGTTGACGCCATCAGTGATGGAGAAACCGTCCTTATACCAGGCGTGATGGAACATATTGAGCGAGCAGGTGTTCACTCTGGCGACTCGATTGCAGTCTATCCAACACAACGGATAAGCGAAGAAATTAAACAAAAATGTGTAGAATATACCACAAGAATTGCACGAGAACTCGGTATTGTAGGCTTGATCAATATTCAGCTTGTACTTCATAACGACGAAGTATATGTACTTGAAGTAAACCCAAGAGCAAGTCGTACAGTACCTTTCTTAAGTAAAATTACCGGCTTAACAATGGCAAAGCTAGCCACAGAACTTATCGTAGGAGCATGTTTAAAAGATCTTGGCTATTCCGACGGGGTTTTACCTGAACCAAATGAAGTATATGTGAAAGTACCAGTCTTCTCGTTCGAGAAGCTTCGAAGTGTAGACACATACCTTGGACCTGAAATGAAATCAACCGGCGAAGTACTTGGTCGTGACGTAACCCTTGAGAAAGCACTTTATAAAGGGTTAACAGCCTCAGGAATTGAAGTTCCTCGTAATGGAGCTGTCTTATTGACAGTAGCAGACAAAGATAAAGAAGAACTCTTAGAACTTGCAACTCGTTTCCATCAGCTCGGGTTTGAACTATATGCTACTGAAGGTACTGGATCAAAGCTTGAGGGAGAAGGGCTTCCTGTGACAAAAGTCGCGAAAATTGGCTCAGAGGAACAAACGGTTCTGGATGTAGTCCAAAAAGGGCAGGTTCACATGGTTATAAACACGCTAACAACAGGCAAGCAACCGCGAAAAGATGGATTCCGTATTCGTCGTGAAGCGGTAGAGCATGGTATCCCTTGTATGACATCTCTCGATACTGCATCAGCAATATTAAGAGTGATTGAATCAATGACCTTTACAGCGCAGTCCATGCCAAAGACGTCGCAGCAAAAGGTGAATGTCCTATGCTAAAGAAAGATGATATGCACATACTCCAAAATAAAATGATTGCTGATAACACATTCGAAATGAAACTTACTGGTCGCTTCGTCAACTTGATGAAGCAACCAGGTCAGTTTCTTCATATTAAGATTGGAGATGGAACTTCTCATGTTTTAAGGAGGCCATTGTCTATTGCGAATGTGGATCATCACATCGTCACAGTTATTTATAAGATTGTTGGCAGAGGTACAAAATGGCTTTCAGAAAGGAAAGTAGGCGAAACGGTTGATGTTATTGGCCCTCGTGGAAAAGGTTTTCCAATAGAGGGAATTTGTAATGAGCATATTGTTCTGATCGGAGGCGGTGTAGGTGTACCTCCATTATACTATCTAGGCCGAAAGCTTGTTCAACAAGGGAACACCGTCACTTCTATCCTCGGTTTTCAAGAACTAGATGGAGTCTTTTATGAAGATGCATTTCGTCAGCTTGGTGAAACGATAATTACTACTGATGATGGGAGTCACGGCTATAAAGGACGCGTAACGGACATGATCGGTGAGCTTGATCAGGATGTAACACAGTACTTCTCTTGCGGGCCTAAGCCTATGCTCAAAGGGGTCTCTGAGACATTTGCGATTCCTGGTTTTATCTCGCTTGAAGAACGGATGGGGTGTGGAGTTGGCGCGTGTTTTGCTTGCGTGTGTGAAACAACTGACCCTGAAGATTCGAAAGGATATAGAAAAATTTGTCAAGATGGTCCTGTATTCCATTCTGGAGAGGTGGTGTTGTAATGGACTTACGTGTATCCTTGCCTGGCTTAGAGTTAAAAAACCCAATATTGCCCGCATCTGGCTGTTTTGGGTTTGGACGAGAATTTAGTGAATTTTATGATTTAAATGAGCTTGGTGCCATTACCATCAAAGCAGCAACTGGTGAGGGGAGGTATGGGAACCCAACACCTCGTGTTGCTGAAACATCAGGAGGGATGCTAAATGCAATTGGACTTCAAAACCCTGGTGTTAAACGCATTATAGAAGAGGAACTCAAGTTTCTCGAACAATATGACACTCCGGTACTTGCCAATGTAGCTGGTAGTACAGAAGAGGAATATGTGGAAGTTGCTAGAGCACTTGGTGCCCATCAAAGGGTAAATGCTCTTGAACTGAATATCTCTTGTCCAAATGTGAAAGAAGGCGGGATTCAATTTGGAACAGATCCTAAGCTAGCGGCTTCATTAACAAGAGCTGTGAAGAGCGCTAGTGAAGTTCCGGTTTACGTAAAACTGTCCCCGAATACAGGCGATATCGTAGAGATGGCAAAGGCAGTAGAAGAGGCTGGCGCAGATGGTTTATCTATGATTAACACCCTTATCGGGATGAAGTTAGATCTAGCGACAGGGCGCACTATACTTGCAAATGGGACAGGTGGTTTATCTGGTCCTTCTATTAAACCTGTAGCCATTCGCATGGTCTATCAAGTAAGTCAGGCGGTTTCCATTCCTGTTATCGGTATGGGCGGAGTTACGTGCGTAGAAGATGTACTGGAATTTTTGTTAGCAGGAGCAAGTGCAGTCGCAGTAGGGACGGCGAATTTCCAAAATCCTATGATTTGTCCTGAGTTAATCGAACAACTCCCTGATCTTCTTGAGAGCTACGGCTATGATTCTATTCATGCGTGCATTGGAAGGAGCTTTAAACATGAAGAAACCTCTTTATCTAGCACTTGATTTTCCATCTGGAAGTGATGCACTCCGTTTTATCCGTGAGCACGAACTTATAGGTGTACCGGTAAAGATAGGTATGGAGTTGTACTATAAAGAAGGTGCTGAAATCGTGAAGTTTTTGAAAGAACAAGGGCATCCGGTTTTCCTAGATTTAAAGCTTCATGATATACCGAACACGGTTAGATCGGCTATGAGAAACCTCGCTTCGTTGAACGTGGACGTTGTAAATGTCCATGCAGCAGGGGGGAGTGCAATGATCCGAGCAGCCAAAGATGGTCTACTAGAAGGAACGGGTGATGGAATAAGTCCCCCGTTGCTCTTAGCAGTCACTCAATTGACGTCTACAACAGAACAAATGGTACAAGAAGAGTTGGGGATCTCCATGAACTTGGAAGAGACTGTGGTCCGTTACGCTCAAATGTCTTATGATGCTGGAGCAGATGGTGTAGTCTGTTCTGCACATGAAGTGAGAGCAATACGCCAAGAACTTCCTGATTCTTTCCATCTTCTTTGTCCAGGCATTCGATTAGAAGATAATAGCTATCATGATCAAAAACGTGTGGTGACACCAAGTCGAGCGAGAGAACTTGGTGTGGATTCTATCGTTGTCGGTAGAGGAGTTACCAAAGCAGTCGAACCACAAGAGATGTATCAATTATTCGAAAAGGAGTGGTCGTATGTTAACCGATAAACAAATTGCCAAGCGACTATTTGAAATAGAGGCCCTACAATTTAGCGCGGATCAACCTTTTAAGTGGACATCTGGTATTTTATCTCCGGTCTATTGTGATAATAGGCTTGTAATGAGTGATGTCTCGTTAAGAAGAGAGGTTGCTCAATCTTTAGCTGAACGAATCCGAGTGAATTACCCCGAAGTTGAAGTCATAGCAGGTTGCGCTACAGCAGGTATACCTCACGCTGCATGGGTAGCAGAAATACTTGGACTCCCAATGGTCTATGTACGAGATAAAGCAAAAGGTCATGGGAAAGAGAATCAAATCGAAGGTAAAGTAAAGGCCGGACAAAAGTCTGTTGTGATAGAAGACCTTATATCTACTGGCAAAAGTTCAATCGCTTCTGCAAAAGCCTTACAAGAAGCGGGTGTTGAAGTCGAAGGAGTGCTGGCGCTATTTTCATATGAACTTAAAAAAGCAGAAAAAGCCTTTAAGGAAGCATCTTTACAGTTTCACTCACTCACAACGTTCCCTATACTGTTAGAGGTTATGAAAGAACAAAAGAAAGTCACAGCGGAGAGTTACGATCGCTTAAAAGAATGGAATCAAGATCCAGAAGCCTTTTCATATAATTACCAAGCCTAATAGCATTGCTAGTAAGAACCTTCCGTTGTACAATCATGGCAAATGTACAAACGTATGAAGGTCGTGAGTTCATGTCTTTTAAAAAACAAGCCACAGTAATGATAGGGAACGCAGTGCTTGGAGTATTCACATGCTATTTATATCTTTATTTTTGGATATTCGTATCAATGGCCGCTCCTATTATAAATTTAAAGGCTTTTCTTAGTCTTATTATATCTCTCACCTTATTTGGCGTGCTGAATGCCTCGTTAATTGGGAGAGAGCAAAAAATGGAGTGGCTCTATGCAAGTTTCACATACCTGGGTGCCATCGTACTATTTGTGGCGATTTTCTGGTTATTTTAATATATAGTAGCTAAGAGGGCTCTGGTAGGGCCACCTTATGTTGAACACTCGAAGCTGAGAGAAATGTTTCCGTTAGCCTTAATGGGAAGTAAGGTGGGCCTGGAAATCACTCGCTTTCCGCGGGCGAGCTGTCGAGCCTCCTCGGGAAAACCACCCTGCGGGGTCTCGTCTACCTCTTTCTCCCGCAGGAGTCTCGCAATTTCCAGGCCCACCTTTGCCAAATGGGGAGACACGGAAACGTTCGGTATAGGGTGATAGGGGCTTCAGAGCACCAATCATATCATATCGGTCCGTTCACCAAATTAACGTCAGGGATTGCTGTGGGACTGCGAGACTCCCGCGGGGTGAGGAGCCTAGGTAAGACCCCGGACAGAGCGTTAGCGAAGGAGGAGGCTTACCAGCTCCCCGCAGGAAAGCGAGTTGTCCCACAGCAAGCCCTAGTCCCTACGCGGTAACGGACCCACCCCCTTCCGTAAAGTCTCATGTTCTAGTTTTCAACTATTCTGCTCTAATCTTGAACAAACCCAAAAATAACAACATATACTTTAATAGATCCAAAACAAAACCTCGATCTTGCTAGGGCAAGATCGAGGTTTTTTAATCTTTTGGTACGTTGTTTTTAAGGTCGCGAATGGCAGCTTCTTCAGGGGTTACAAATAGCGTTTTCTGGTTGTCGTACGTTACAAACCCAGGTTTTGCGCCGTTTGGCTTTTTCACATGACGAATTAACGTGTAGTCGACTGGGACCGATGAAGATGCTTTTGATTTACTGAAATAAGCGGCAAGTAAAGCTGCTTCTTGCAAGGTATCTTCACTTGGGTCTTCACTTCGGATGACTACGTGTGAGCCTGGAATGTCTTTAGTGTGTAACCAATAATCATTTCGGTTAGCCATACGTGTTGTTACATATTCATTTTGCTTATTGTTTTTCCCGACTAGAATCGTCGTACCATCCGTTGAGAAATACGTTTCAGGCTTAGGTGCTTGAGGTTTCTTTTTCTTCTTTTGCTGTGGTTTTGCCTTCATATAGCCTTCTTCTCGTAATTCTTCTCGAATCTCTTCGACGTCTTCTTCGCGAGCTGATTCAATTTGTTGGATCAGTTGGTCGAAATAAGCGATCTCTTCTTCTGCTTTTTGAATCTCTTTCTGAACAATCTCTTTCGACTTTTTCATCTTAGAATACGTTGCGAAGTAGCTCTGTGCATTTTCGCTTGGTGTCTTATTAGGGTTTAATTCAATGGTACGTTCGCCCTGGTCCGGATCGTAATAATCGACAACCGTAACGGTTTTATCCCCTTGCTTAACAAGATGCATATGAGCAGTTAGTAATTCGCCTTGTCGCTGATATTCATCAGCTTGTTCAGCTTTTTGAAGGGTCTCTTCATGTTTCTTAATTTTACGGATGTTCTTATCTCGTTCGTTTTTCATGAAGCGAGCTAAATCACCCGCTTGCTGTTTAACGCGGTCTCGTTCTGCCTTACCACTATAGTAAGCATCAAGAAGTTCGCTTGTTGTGTTATACGTCTCTTTTTCAGCCTCCATTGATTCAAGTGGAAGAACATAGAAATGTTCTTTCTTTCCTCTTAGTAACTGAGGCGTGTAGTCATGATGAATGAGTTGAGACTGGACACGGCTGAACGTTTCTTGATAAGTAGTGGCAGAGCCTAAACGAGCACGATAGCTGATCTCTGTAGCAATCATAGGTGAAAAGCCCATGAGTATGCTCATGATTTGTTTGTCCATACGACCTGAATTAAAGTCTAGTTTCTTAACAAAATCTTCAGGATCTAATGTGATGGGATTCGTTTTTCCTTGATCAGGGGGCCTTCGGTATGAATGACCCGGCAGTACTGTTCGGTAACTGCTTTGAGAGGGAGACACGTGTTTTATACTATCTAAGATCATGTCTCGCTCCTCATCAACTAAAATAATATTACTATGCTTACCCATGATTTCCATCACTAGGGTTTTTGTTCTTTCATCACCAATTTCGTCTTTTCCACGGACTTTTATTTGGATAACGCGCTCCATTTCAAGCTGCTCGATGGATTCAATAAATCCACCGACTAAGTGCTTGCGGAGTAGCATACAAAACATTGGCGGTTCTTTTGGATTTTGATACGTATCTTTTGTCACGTGCATTCGAGCGTAGGAAGGGTGTGCTGAGAGCAAGACAAAGTGATTCTTCCCTTGGCTTCGAACAGTAACAATAAGTTCGGTTTGCGTTGGTTGATAGATCTTCATAATTCGTCCGGGAGTTAACGAATCCATTAATTCGTGTGTGACTGCCCGGGTGACAACGCCATCAAAAGACATGGTAATCACCTCACAATATACCGATTATAGCATTTTTTTGGACGAGTCTGAATAGATATACCATAGACTCTCAGGTTCAGGAGGAATGTTACGTGAATTGGTATCAATATAATATAGAGAATCTAGCACGAAAACTAGATGTAAATATGGATTTGGGCCTTTCTTCTAAGCAAGCAGAGGAGCGTCTAAAAAAACTAGGCTATAATGAGCTAGAAGAAGGAAAGTCGGTTAGCCTATTGTTATTATTCTTCCGCCAATTTCAAGATTTTATGGTTATTGTTCTTTTGGCTGCAACGCTTATTTCTGGTTTGCTTGGAGAGTACGTGGACGCAATTGCCATAATGGCAATTGTATTTGTGAATGCTGTTCTTGGTTTTTTCCAGGAGCAGAAGGCTGAGAAATCACTAGCAAAGCTTAAGGAGTTGTCAGCTCCTCAAGCAGAAGTTTTAAGGTCCGGGAACTGGGAAAAGGTGCATTCACGTGAACTCGTAGTAGGTGATATTGTTAAGGTTACAAGCGGGGATCGAGTTAGCGCTGACCTTCGCCTACTTACAGTATCAGGGCTTGAAGTAGAAGAATCTTCTTTAACAGGAGAATCACTCCCTGTATTAAAACAGACGAAAGAATTGAATAAAGTAGACGTTGAATTAGGGGATCAAGTTAACATGGTTTTCTCGGGTACTCTTGTGACAAGGGGGAGTGGGGTTGGAGTGGTTGTAGGAACTGGAATGAATACAGCCATGGGGCAAATCGCATCTTTACTTGTCCAAACAAGTCGTATGCCTACTCCTCTTGAAAGAAAACTAGCTGAATTAGGAAAGATTTTAATTGTGACTGCTCTTCTATTAACTGCATTTGTAGTCATTGCAGGTGTTTATCGTGGTCATCCTATGTATGAAATGTTTTTAGCTGGTGTATCTTTAGCAGTAGCGGCGATACCAGAAGGGTTACCTGCAATTGTAACAGTAGCTTTGTCGCTTGGTGTTCAGCGTATGATTAAGAAAAAGGCTATAGTAAGGAAACTATCCGCTGTTGAGACATTAGGCTGTGCTTCTGTAATCTGTTCTGATAAGACAGGAACCATGACAGAAAACCAAATGACCGTGAAGCAAATAAGTACAATAGATGAACAATACTACGTAACAGGAGAAGGTTATGACCCATATGGAGCCTTCTTTGATGGAAGGAATCAGGAAGTGAAACTAGGAGATAATCCTGCAATAAGTCGCATGCTTCTTTATGGTTCTTTATGTAATCATGCCCGAGTTGTGAAAAAGGACGACCGTTATGTTGTAGATGGGGATCCCACTGAGGGGGCTTTACGAGTTGCTGGGTGGAAAGCAGGGGTAACAGAAGGAAGCTTGGCTGATTGGGAAATCACGTACGAAATCCCTTTTGACTCAGATCGTAAGCGTATGTCTGTAGTAGTAGAACATAGAAGTGGGGAACGTTTGATTATTGTTAAAGGTGCACCAGACGTTTTATTACCAAGGAGTACATCGGTTTATTCATCTACTGGCCAGCGACCATTGATGCAAAAGGATACACAAGTAGTGGAATCAAAGATTGGGAATATGGCTGATCAAGCATTACGTACCATTGCAATTTGTTATAAGCCACTTAAGAAGGGGCAATCTTACAACGATTTCGAATTAGAAAAGGACTTAACTTTTATTGGTGTTACAGGTATGATGGATCCTCCGAGAAAAGAAGTGAAGCGAGCAATTGAAGAGTGTCATCAAGCGGGGATAAAGACTGTCATGATTACAGGTGATCACCAGAAGACTGCTAGAGCCATTGCAAGAGACTTAGAGTTAATGCCAGAAAATGGACAAGTTATAGAAGGGTCAAAACTTTCGGCAATGAATGACGATCAATTAGAGGCAATAATAGATGAAACGTACGTCTTTGCCCGTGTTACCCCACAGCATAAGTTGCGAATTGTACAGGCTTTTCAAAAGCAGGGGCACGTAGTAGCTATGACAGGGGATGGGGTGAATGATGCACCTGCCATTAAGGCAAGTGACATAGGGATTTCAATGGGGCAAAGTGGAACAGATGTCGCAAAAGAGGCGTCCTCCTTAATCCTTCTTGATGATAACTTTGCTACAATCCGCTCAGCTATACAAGAAGGACGTAATATCTACGAGAATATACGGAAATTTATTCGGTATTTATTAGCCTCCAATGTTGGTGAGATATTAGTCATGCTTTTTGCAATGCTACTTGCTTTACCCTTACCTTTAGTACCAGTGCAAATTCTGTGGGTGAACCTCGTAACGGACGGATTACCAGCCATGGCACTCGGGCTTGATCGTTCAGAGGGAGATGTAATGAAGCGATCCCCTAGAAGTCCAATAGAGGGGATATTCGCTAGAGGGTTAGGATTTAAAATTATCTCAAGAGGGTTTATGATTGGGATCGTTACTCTTATAGCTTTTATTATGGCATACCAAGGGGACCCTGAAAGATTGTTATATGCTCAGACCATTGCCTTTAGTACGTTGGTCGTTGCGCAGCTCATCCACGTATTTGATTGTCGGAGTGAAAGGTCCGTATTTGCCAGAAATCCTTTTTCGAATCTTTATTTAATTGGTGCTGTTTTATCTTCACTGCTATTAATGTTAGTGGTCATTTACTATGACCCTCTTCATCCAATATTTCATACCATGGACGTACCATTACGAGATTGGATTTTTATTACAGGTTTAGGTGCTGTCCCAACGGTTATGTGGGGATTTTCTAAGAAATAAATACTATATTTGTGAGCATTCTTCAAAATGAAGGGTGCTTTTTGTTTTATTTGCGGCAAGAATATGGTCAAACTGTCATATTGGTGAATTACGATACTAGAATAGCGGGTGGAACGTTGTTGAGTATAAATAATCTTCCTTTGCTAATAAATTTCTGAAACAAATTGTTATTTTGTATTGAAATATATCCTAAAAACGAATATTATTATCAATGTTTGTTATTATCATTCGTGAAAAGCAGGTGAAAGAAGTTGAATCGTTTTTTTAAATTACAAGAGAATCAGACGACAGTTAAAACAGAAATCAACGCAGGAATTACAACATTCCTAACAATGGTTTATATAATATTTGTCAACCCGGTTATACTCGGAAATGCCGGAGTACCTTCTGGACAAGTTTTTATGGCAACTATTATCTCAGCCCTTGTAGGTACTCTCCTTATGGCATTACTCGCTAACTATCCAATTGCTATTGCCCCTGGAATGGGACTGAATGCTTACTTTGTTACTGTAGTAACGAAATATGGTTTATCTTATAGCATTGTATTTGGAGCGGTTTTTATTGCTGGTGTGATCTTCCTCTTACTCAGTTTCACAAGTTTACGTGAGAAATTAATTGAGGCAATCCCCAACTCATTAAAGTTTGGTATTACATCAGGTATTGGCTTATTTATAGCCTTTTTAGGTTTGCAATTTAGTGGAATCATCGTAGACGGAGGAGAAGCGGGGCTTTTAACACTTGGTGATCTTCAGGCTCCTAATACGCTTTTATCAATAGCTGGATTGTTTATTACGCTGATATTAATGGCTCGTAATGTGAAGGGCGCTTTGTTCTATGGTATTGTCATAACAGCGATCATTGCTTTCTTCACAGGGCAGCTTACGTTTAATGGCATTGTTTCTATGCCTCCTGCTCCAGTATTCTTTGAAATGAATATAGCTGGAGTGTTTACAGAAGGGCTTTATGCTGTTGTATTTGCATTCTTATTGGTCACGATTTTTGATACTACAGGTACGCTTGTAGGAGTGGCTGAGCAAGCTGGCTTCATGAAGGACGGAAAGTTACCTAAGGCTAAATCAGCTTTAATGGCAGATGCAATTGCGACAACGGTAGGATCTACATTTGGATCAAGTCCATCTACTGCTTATGTAGAATCAACATCAGGCGTGGCAGCAGGCGGGCGTACAGGCCTAACTTCTCTCGTTATAGCAGGGTTGTTTTTCCTTTCAATGTTCTTCTCTCCATTTATTCAAGCGATTTCTGGAGTATCAGCTATTACAGCCCCAGTCCTGATTATTGTAGGGTGCTTTATGATGGAAGGATTGTCTCGTGTTGATTGGAAGAGTTTCGATGAAGCATTTCCTAGTTTTATTATTATTCTAACGATGCCCCTCACTTCTAGTATTGCAACAGGAATAGCGATGGGCTTTATCACATACCCATTACTAAAAGTAGTGAGTGGAAAAGGAAAAGAAGTTTCGTTGTTACTATACGTGTTCGGAATATTATTTGCTATTCAACTTGTGTTTTTCCCTGCTCACTAATAGTCAATTCTCATAAGAACTGCCCTTTAAAAAGGGGCAGTTTTTGTTTTGATGACGTACAAGTTCTTTTATCCTGATTGGGTTATGTTAAAATGGGTATAATCTTGTAATAATAGGTGTGATGGATATGGTTAGAAGCATGACTGGATATGGGAGAAGTAGTAAAACAGTAGAGGATACAACGGTAACGGTGGAACTTAAATCTGTGAATCACCGATTTTTAGACATTGCCCCTAAAATGCCAAGGTCGCTCCTTTACCTAGAAGAAAAAGTGAAAAAAAGGTTGCAGCCATCTTTCACAAGAGGACGTGTAGAAGCTTTTATCACAGTTGAAGGAAAAGCTTTAACAAAACGCACTGTGAAAACAGACTGGGACCTGCTAGATCAATACATAAATCAACTTCGTGAAGCTAGGGGTCGATATGGACTCGTAGAAGAAATTTCGGTAAATGTCTTGACGAACCTTGAAGATCTGTTTACTATTCAAGAGTTAGAGGAACACGAAGATCGTATGGAATCAATGATTCTTTCTTGTGTAGATGAAGCGTGTGAGCGCATCGTATCTATGCGAGTGCAAGAAGGGGATGCATTACGTCAAGATTTAAGAAACCGTGTAGAAACGGTTGTATCAATTGTGGATAATTTAAAAAGCCGAAGACCAATCGTTGTTGATGAAACAAGAGAACGTATTAAAACGAAAATTGAGGAATATGCTCAAGCCGCTCTCCCTAAAGAAGATTCACGACTCCTCCATGAGGTTGGTGTATTAGCTGAAAAAGGGGATATAGAAGAAGAAATTACTCGATTGTATAGCCACATAGATCAGTTTATAACTACCTTAGGGTTAAACGAATCCATTGGACGAAAGCTTGATTTTATTGTTCAAGAAATGAATAGGGAAACGAATACGGTTGGCTCTAAATCAACTGATTCAAAAATTAGTGAATGGGTAGTATTATTAAAGAGCGAAATAGAAAAAATAAAAGAACAAGTACAAAATGTTGAATAATGATTGAGTTTATCATAAAATTTTTCATATAATTATAGTATTCATATACAATTTTGAATGGTTTTAGATGATGAAGGAGGAGCCACATTGAGCTTACGACTAATCAATATCGGGTTTGGTAACGTAGTTTCCGCAAATCGTATCATTTCCATCGTGTCACCAGAATCAGCACCAATAAAAAGGATTATAACCGTTGCTCGGGATAATAATAAATTGGTAGATGCTACATACGGCCGCAGGACGCGTGCGGTAATTATAACTGACAGCGATCATGTCGTTTTATCGGCTGTTCAACCTGAAACTGTAGGTGGACGTGTCACAAGTCATGACGATATGTCAGAAGAAGGGTAGGAGCTTTATTGTGATAGATGAGAAAGGGATTTTATTTATTTTGTCCGGTCCTTCCGGAGTTGGAAAGGGGACAGTAAGGAAGTCTCTTTTTGAAAAAGATACAGATCTTAGATACTCGATCTCTATGACGACACGAGACCCTCGTGAAGGAGAAGTAGATGGAGTAGATTATTTCTTTAAAAGCAAAGAGGAATTTGAAACACTAATTGAGAATAAAAAATTGATTGAATATGCTCAATATGTGGGTAATTATTACGGAACACCTAAAGATTATGTTGAGCAACAATTAGAATCAGGGAATGATGTTTTTCTTGAAATTGAAGTCCAAGGGGCGTTGCAGGTGAAGGAAAACTTCCCTCAAGGTGTATTCGTCTTCTTGATCCCACCAAGTCTAGAAGAGCTTAAAGATCGCATCATTAGTCGTGGAACTGAAACAGAAGAATTAGTACGAAATCGTTTAGCAGCGGCCAAAGAGGAAATTGAAATGATGGATTATTACGACTATGTTGTTGTAAATGATCAAATTGACCGTGCAGTAGATACGGTTCAATCCATTGTTAGAAGCGAGCACTGTAAACGTGATCGTGTAGCAAAACAATATAAACAAGCATTGGAGCGTGATGAATCATGATGTTAGAGCCGTCCATTGATTCCTTAATGGAAACCATTAATTCTAAGTATACCCTAGTAACAATCTCTGCTCGCAGAGCTCGTCAAATGCAAGAAACGAACAAGTATTTAATTGATTCCTTTGACTCAAAAAAATACGTTGGTATTGCACTTGAAGAAATTAAAGAAGGCAAATTGCATTATAAACACGAAGAATAACAACCTTATCAAGGTTGTTATTTTTATGTAGATGGGAAGGATGAGTTAATCATGCTTAAAGGAAAGAAAGTTGTCCTGGGTGTTTCAGGTGGAATTGCTGCTTACAAAGCCTGTGCATTAACAAGTAAACTTGTTCAAGCTGGAGCTGATGTTACTGTTATTATGACAACTGGTGCTCAAGAGTTTGTAACCCCACTAACGTTTCAAGCTTTATCACGAAACCCGGTATATACAGATACTTTTGATGAAAAAATTCCCGAACAAATTTCACATATTGATGTAGCAGATTGGGCTGATTTGATCGTTCTTGCCCCGGCCACTGCAAACCTAATAGGTAAAGTGGCAAACGGAATTGCTGATGATATGCTTACAACGACACTATTAGCTAGTGAGGCTCCTGTTTATGTAGCGCCTGCTATGAATGTGCATATGTATGCCCACCCTGCTGTGCAGGAGAATTTAAAACGACTGGAAGTTTATGGATATCGGTTCATAGAGCCTGGTGAAGGCTATTTGGCTTGTGGGTATGTAGGGAAGGGGCGATTAGAAGAACCTGAAACAATTGTTTCGGTGTTAGAGGAACAAGAGAGCCCCTCCCTCCCTCTAAAAGGAAAGCGTGTGATGGTTACGGCTGGACCTACAAGAGAAAGGGTTGATCCAGTTCGTTTTTTCACGAACTTCTCAACGGGAAAAATGGGGTACGCTTTCGCACGGAAAGCGAAGGAGTTAGGGGCTGAAGTTACACTTATATCAGGTCCTGTTTCCATTAGTGAGCCTTTAGGAGTTCATGTTATCCAAACGGAGTCCGCTCATGATATGTATGAGGCGGTTATGGAAGAGCTTAAGCATGCAGATATTGTTATTAAAACAGCTGCTGTAGCAGACTACCGCCCTGCAACTCCTCTGGATCAAAAGATGAAGAAGAAAGAGGAAGCTTTATCCATCGAGATGGAGCGAACAATAGATATACTAGGTGAGATTGGCAAAGCTAAAACAAATCAGTTTGTTGTCGGGTTTGCGGCTGAAACGGCTGAACCGATTACGTATGCAAAGCAAAAACTTACAAAAAAGAATGCGAACGCAATCGTTGTGAATAATGTATCTGAAGCAGGTGCTGGTTTCGGTACGGATACAAATGTTGTCACTTATATTAATAAAAGTGGTCTAGAGTGGAATCTCCCACTTCAGTCTAAAGAAGATGTGGCTTATCAGATTCTTATTCAAGTGGCAAATGAGTTGAAGGATGGTAATACGTGAATATAGCACGAGTCATTGTGGACGTACCTACAAGCCAAACGAACAGACCATTTGATTATAAGATACCTGATTCATTAATAGGCGTTGTATCGCCTGGTATGAGAGTCATTATTCCATTTGGCCCTCGTAAAATCATGGGTTTTGTTTTAGAAGTGACAGATCAAACAAGTTTTACACGCTTAAAAAATATTCAAGACGTAATGGATTTGACTCCTGTCTTAACACATGAACTTATTCAACTAGGAAGGTGGATCTCAGAAACAACCCTTTGTTTTTACGTTTCTGCCTATCAGGCTATGTTACCTCAACTACTCAAAGCAAAGTATGAGAAAGAGCTGTGGTTACTTGCTGAACATGAAGAATTAACAGAAGACCTAGAGAGGTTGTTTGCTGGACGCGGTGTCATCCCTTATGAGGAAATTGAATCTTCCTCTATGTCCTACTCTCAGATTCAAAAACACATCCATGAAGGGCTAGTGGAGGTGCAGTATAAAGTGAAGGGGAAGGAAACGAAGAAAAAAGAGACCTATATCGTTCCAAATATACCTTCCCATCGCTTAGAAGAAATCTATCATGATACGCCCAAACAGGCTAAGAAACAACGTTTGATTCTTGCTTATTTTAATGAATATCCAGAAGAAATTTTACAGAAAAAATTATTAGAAGAATTAAAAACGACAAGAGCATCCTTGAAGCCATTACTTGACAAGGAAATTTTAAAAACGGTGTATAAAGAAGTATACCGGGACCCTTATCAACAACGAGAATATGAGCGTACCACACCATTTTTGTTAACAGAAGAACAGCAAGAGGCGATTGAACCTGTACTTGCTTCGATCGAAGAGAAGCGACATGTTCCTTTCCTTCTTCATGGTGTAACCGGAAGTGGTAAAACAGAAGTATACCTCCAGTCTATCCAACAAGTACTCGATGATGGACGGGAAGCTATTGTGCTTGTGCCTGAAATTGCGCTCACACCGCAAATGGTAGAGCGGTTTAAAGGACGGTTTGGTTCAAGGGTCGCTGTATTACATAGCGCTCTATCTGCAGGAGAAAAGTTCGATGAATGGAGAAAGATTCAGCGAAAGGAAGTACAGGTAGTAGTTGGTGCGCGTTCAGCTATCTTTGCTCCGTTTGAGAATATTGGTATTATCATCATTGATGAAGAACATGAATCAAGTTATAAACAAGAAGACTATCCGAGGTATCATGCAAGGGATGTTGCCATTAAACGTGGAGAATACCATCAATGTCCTGTTGTGCTTGGTAGTGCAACTCCTACACTCGAGTCTTTTGCAAGAGCGCAAAAGGATGTTTATAAGCTTCTTTCGTTAAAAAAACGAATGAACAATGCGAATATGCCAGAAGTTGAACTTGTTGATATGAGAAAGGAACTTCATGCTGGGAATAGATCTATGTTTTCTATACAACTTCGAGAGAAAATTGAAGATCGTATTCAAAAAGGTGAACAAGTTGTCTTGTTCCTAAATAGAAGAGGGTACTCAACGTTTGTTATGTGTCGTGATTGTGGTGAAGTGAAAGAATGCCCTCATTGTGATATTGCGTTGACCTATCATCGTAAAGCGGAACGATTAAAGTGTCACTATTGTTCTCATGAGGAACCAATGCCTACTACTTGTCCAAGCTGTGAGAGTGATACAATTCGTTACTTCGGTACTGGTACTCAGAAGGTGGAAGAGTCTTTGAATCAACTGATTCCAGAGGCAAGGATTATACGAATGGATGTGGATACCACCCGTCGAAAAGGGGCACACGAGAGATTATTAACGAAGTTTGCAGAGAAGGAAGCGGATATATTACTTGGGACACAAATGATTGCCAAAGGGCTTGATTTTGGGAATGTTACCCTTGTTGGTGTTTTAGCAGCAGATTCATTGTTGCATCTGCCTGATTTTCGGTCATCAGAGAAGACGTTTCAGTTATTAACTCAAGTTAGTGGACGTGCTGGTAGGCATACATTGCCTGGTGAAGTTATTGTACAAAGTTATACTCCTGAACATTACAGCATCGAGATGGCAAGTCAATACGATTTCGAATCGTTTTACAAGAAAGAGATGAAGATGCGAAAAACATTTCGATATCCTCCGTATTACTTTTTAACATTACTCACGGTTTCCCATCCAAATCATTTGTACACTATGGATGTTACGCAGAAAATAGTACAGTTTTTACGTGACCATCTTTCAGACCAAACAGTTATTCTAGGCCCTACACCATCCCCGCTAACCCGGATCAAAGATAGATATCGGTATCAATGCATGATAAAATACAGAAATGAACCCACATTACACAAGGTCATGAATCGACTATTTCAAATATATGAGGACGCTATTCAACAAAAGGATTTGCAGCTCACGATCGATTTTCAACCGTACCAGCTAATGTAAGAAAGGAGATATGTTGAAATGAAGCGTATCGTATTTATGGGGACGCCAGATTTTGCCGTTCCAGTTTTACAACAATTAATTGAAGACCAATACACTGTGGTGGCAGTTGTCACCCAACCGGATCGTCCCAAAGGGCGAAAGAGAGAAATGACGCCACCTCCAGTTAAAGTGGAGGCGAACCGTCACGACATTCCGGTTTTGCAACCAGAGAAGATTAAACACGAATATGAGGATGTACTAGAATACAATCCTGACTTAATTGTCACGGCTGCATTTGGTCAAATCCTACCGAAAGAATTATTAGAGGTTCCAGAATACGGGTGTATTAACGTCCATGCTTCCATTCTTCCAGAACTTAGAGGGGGAGCACCTATCCATTATTCAATTCTTGAAGGAAAGAAAGAGACCGGAATCACCATTATGTATATGGTAGAAGCACTAGACGCAGGGGATATTTTAAGCCAACGTCGTGTTTCAATTGAAGAAGAGGATCATGTGGGCACTCTACATGATAAACTTTCAGAAGTCGGTGCGGCTCTTCTTCATGACACACTACCAGATTTACTGAGCGGTGCTATTACTCCTATTAAGCAGGACGAAAGCCAAGTAACATTTGCATCTAACATTAAGCGAGAGCAAGAGCGGATTAACTGGAATAATGACATACAAACCGTTTATAACCACATTCGCGGATTACACCCTTGGCCGGTAGCTTTTACAACTTGGAACAATAAGCCATTAAAAGTATGGTGGGGAGTAAAAGTACAAGAATCCTTCAAAGGAAGCCCTGGAGAAGTTGTTCGTTTAGATGAAGATGGGTTTGTTGTTGCTTGCGGAGATGGGAAAGGTATTAAGTTAACAGATATTCAACCATCAGGGAAAAAGAGAATGGCTGCAGGGGATTTCTTGCGTGGAGCTGGCCAATCACTTGAAGTCGGCTATGTTTTAGGTGAAGAGAATGAGTGAGATGGCCTTAAGAAATGCTGCGTTAGATATTGTTACTCGAGTTGGTGAAAACGGAGGTTACAGCCACCTTTTAATTAATCAAACCATTGAAAAGAGAGGGTTGTCAGACCGTGATACCTCTTTATTAACAGAGATTGTTTATGGGACTGTACAGCGTAAAGATACTTTAGATTACTACATCACGCCCTTTGTAAAAAATAAGAAGAAGTTAAAGCCTTGGGTTCTTTGGTTACTTTATATGTCTTGTTACCAGATGGTCTACTTAGAGCGCGTGCCCGATCACGCTATTATTCATGAAGCAGTAGAAATTGCTAAAAAAAGAGGGCACAAAGGCATAGTATCCATGGTAAATGGTGTTCTTCGTAATCTCCAGCGTAAAGGAGTACCTTCACTTGATGAAATTGAGGACCCTATTGAGCGGATAGCAATCGAAACGAGTCATCCAAAGTGGATGGTAGAACGCTGGAGCAATATGTATGGACTTGAAGAAACAGCAAGAATGTGTCGTAAGAACTTGGAGAGACCAACCATGTCTGTTCGAGTGAATACGACTCGCTATACGCGAGCTCAGGTGATAGAAATATTACAAGAAGATGGTTTTGATGTGGAAGCATCTGTCTTGTCACCGCAAGGAATTATCATCTTTTCGGGTAATATACTTCGTCACAACATCTTTCGTGAAGGTGGGGTAACGGTTCAGGATGAAAGTTCAATGCTAGTAGCTGAAATGATGGATCTTCAGGAAGGGATGCATATTCTCGATTCTTGTAGTGCACCTGGTGGGAAATCAACCCACATTGCTGAGAAGATGAATAATACTGGGCAAGTTGCATCTTTCGATCTGCATAAAAAGAAAGTTAAGCTTGTGGCAGAAAAGGCGGATCAACTTGGTTTAACAAATATTTCAACAGCACAAGCTGATGCTAGGCACTTACCTGAGTTAATCGGTGCTGAAACGTTTGACCGTGTATTATTAGATGCTCCTTGTTCTGGGCTTGGTGTAGTGAGAGGAAAACCAGATATTAAGTATTCAAAAACTGAAGATGATATTGTTTCTCTTTCTACTATTCAAAAAGAGTTACTTGAATCAGTGAGTTCATTAATGAAAAAAAATGGTACACTAGTATATAGTACATGTACAGTAGACCGTCAAGAAAATGAGGAAGTTATACAAGATTTCTTGAATCACCACACAGAATTTGAAGTGGACAAGGACTTTTTTAATGACTTACCTGAAGATTGTAAAGGCCTACCTGGTCTAAGTGAGTGGGGTCTTCAACTATTTCCACAAGACTTTGATACAGATGGTTTCTTTTTAACAAGATTAAAGCGTAAAAGATAAATGGATTTAGGCGAAGTTTAGTCGTTTAGTTAATTCATTTTACGTGAATTTAGATTAAGAACAACACAACCCCATTGTGCAAAATAGAACATTGGGGTCTGTTCTTTATTTTAGGCACATGTTCTTGCGTAGCAATAAGAAGAGTGACGTGTCCAAAGAGAATGAGTACTTCATCAACTTATATTTAGCATCATATTTAGCTTAATTAAGAGACGAGGTGAAACCCTTGAATGGTTATTTTTTGACGGACAAAGGACAGGTTCGTAGCCATAATGAGGACGCTGGGGGAATTTTCTTTAATCAAAACAATCAAGTGTTGGCCGTTGTAGCGGATGGGATGGGTGGACATCGAGCAGGAGACGTTGCGAGTAATATAGCGACAACCTCTTTACATAATAAGTGGCTTGACGCTCAATCTATTCAAACGGCAGAAGAGGCAGAGGATTGGCTCCGACGTACAATTAAAAATGTTAATCAAGAATTATTTCAATATGCGTTGAACCATGAAGAATGCCAGGGGATGGGGACAACGGTTGTAGCGGCTATTTGTACAGAGGAATTTGTTTCTGTAGCTCACATAGGTGATAGTCGCTGTTATTTATCAAATGAATTCGGGTTTAAACAAGTAACCGAAGATCATTCGCTAGTGAATGAACTTGTAAGGGCTGGTCAAATTACCCGTGAAGATGCTGAGCATCACCCTAGGAAGAATGTGTTATTAAAGGCACTTGGAACAGAGTCTGAAACGAGTGTGGATATTAATACGGTGATCTGGGAAGAAGATGATAAGTTATTACTTTGTTCAGATGGTTTATCGAATAAAATGATAGATGATGAACTGGTTGAATTCGTTCAAGAGCCACTCCCTCTTGAGAAAGCTGCTGAAAAGCTTGTAACCATTGCGAATGAGCGTGGGGGAGAAGATAACATTTCGTTAGTGCTCGTTCATCATGATGCACCAACGGAAGAGGGTGTGTCCTAATGCTTAAAGGGCACCTTTTAAATGAACGCTATGAAATCCGGGAAACCATCGGTGGCGGAGGAATGGCCAATGTTTATCTGGGCCGTGATACGATTTTAAATCGAGATGTAGCCATTAAAGTACTTCGCTTGGAATACGCAAATGATGAAGAGTTCATTGCAAGGTTTCGAAGAGAAGCTCATTCGGCTACAAGCTTGTCTCACCCGAATATTGTAAACATATACGATGTTGGTGAAGAAGAACACATTTACTACATGGTTATGGAATATGTTGATGGGATGACCTTAAAACAATACATACAGTCATATGGACCACTAGATGTTCAAGAATCATTAGATATTACTAAGCAAATTACAGCAGCCATTACACATGCCCATGATAACCATATTGTGCATAGAGATATAAAACCTCAAAACATTTTGATTGATGAATACAAACAAGTAAAAGTAACTGATTTCGGGATTGCTATGGCTTTAAGTGCTACGTCCTTAACCCAAACCAATTCAGTATTAGGTTCTGTACACTATCTATCTCCTGAACAAGCTAGGGGAGGTATGGCAACTAAGAAATCAGACATTTACTCGATTGGTATTGTTTTATTTGAGATGTTGACAGGGCGACTTCCTTTTTCGGGTCAGTCACCTGTGTCTATTGCTTTGAAACATCTTCAAAGTGAGACTCCTTCTATGAAAAGATGGAATTCACAAGTGCCTCAAAGTGTAGAAAACATTGTATTAAAAGCAACCGCAAAAGATCCATTTCATCGCTATGATGATATATCTGAAATCGATGAAGACTTAGATACTGCCCTTTTGCCCGAAAGGCAAGATGAAGCGAAATTTACCGTTCCGTTGGATGATGATGAAGAAGTAACAAAAGCAATACCGATTATAACGAATGATGCTTATAACTCTGAGCGTTCAGATGATACGATTGTTCATCAGACAGATCATACAGAGGTTAATACGGGCTCTGAACATTCCCCCACTCCTAAGAAGAAGCGGAAGTGGAAAGGATGGGTCTTTGGAATTTTATTTACGTTAATTGGAGCAGGTGCTTTGGCGTTATTTCTTATCCCGCCTCTTATGATTCCTGATGACGTAGAAGTGATTGATGTAAGTGGATTAGAATATGAGGAAGCACTTAGTCAGTTGATGGAACTCAACTTAAAAGTAAATCGCGAGGCTATTAATTCCTCTGAAGTAGAAGAAGGGAAAGTCATTAGGACTAATCCTGAAGTAGGGTCTACTGTAAAAGAAGGCTCAGAAATTACCGTTTTCTCAAGCCTTGGTAAGGAAAAAGAAGAATTTCAAGACTACGCTGGGGCTTCATTCGAGAAAGTTAAGAAAGAATTGGAAGAAAAGGGATATAAGAATATTTACCCTAACCTAGAGAATTCTTCTGACGTTCAGGAGGGGATAATTATCTCAAACATTACTCCAGGTGCTGGGGATATGGTCCTTCCGGAAGAAACATCTGTTGTTTTGGTGGTTAGCAGTGGTCCTGAACAAATAGATGTACCAGATGTAACTGGGAGCACAATTCCAGAAGCAGAGTCAATTATAGGGGATAACTTTTCTCTCGAAGAAGCTGGGCAAGAGTTTAGTTCAGCCGTTCCAAAGGGTCAAATTATTCGTCAGCAGCCAACTGCCAATGAAGAGGTGGATGTAGGATCGACTGTGAAGGTATGGGTTTCTAAGGGTCAGGAACCTCCATCTTATACAACTATTAATAGGAAGTACACCGTTGAAGTCGAGCAAACTGAACCTCAAGAAGATGAGCAACCTCAAGATAACAATGGAGAAGAGAACACAAATCAACAAGAACCTATTGAAAAAACGGTTAAAATTTATATTGATGATGAAAATGAAGATGTGGATACGCCTTATATAGACGAAACCATAAATCAGACAAAAGAGTTCACCATACCCCTTCGAGTGAAACAAGGTTCAACTGCTTACTATAGGGTAGAGGTAGATGGTGAGACGGTGAAAGAAGAAGAGGTAAAATATGAAGAAGGTGAAGCTGAATAGATGTTAAAGGGTAAGATTGTAAAAGCGCTTAGTGGTTTTTATTACGTTCAGGATGGAAATTCTGTTTATCCGTGTAAGGGACGAGGGAATTTCCGCAAGAGGAAAATCACGCCGCTTGTGGGTGACAACGTATCATTTGAGATGGATGAGAATGAAGAAGGCTATATCCTTGATATTGATGAAAGACAAAATGAGTTAGTTCGACCACCTATAGCGAATATTGATCAAGCGATGATTGTAGCTTCAGTTGTAGAACCTGAGTTTCGTACAATTTTAATGGATCGATTTCTGGTCTTGATTGAATCGAAAAACATTACACCAATGATTGTATTAACGAAAACAGACCTTGTCGATGATGAGGAACTTGAGAAGTTAGAATCATACAAGGAAGACTATGAGAAATTGGGGTACACGGTAATTGTAGGCTCTTCAAAAGAAGAGGATGGTTTATTAGGAATTACTCCTTACCTTGAAGGGAAAACGACCGTTATTGCTGGACAATCTGGCGTAGGGAAGTCTTCAATGTTAAATGCCCTAAAGCCTCATTTAGACCTTGAAACGAATGACATTTCGAAAAGCCTTGGTCGAGGGAAACATACAACACGTCATGTTGAGCTTATTGAAATGTACGGGGGGCTTATTGCGGATACGCCTGGCTTTAGTTCTCTTGAATTTCAAGACCTAGAATATGATGAACTTCCGGATTGTTTTCCTGAAATGCGTGAGCACGGAGAATACTGTAAATTTAGAGGGTGCTTACACAATAAAGAGCCAAAGTGTGCGGTTAAAGCTGCGGTAGAAGAAGGAGAAATTCCGTCTTACAGATATGAACATTACTTGCAGTTCTTAGAAGAAATACAAAACAGAAAGCCGAGGTATTAAATTATGACAAAAATTGCTCCATCTATACTATCTGCTGACTTTGCCAAGTTAGGAGAAGAAATAAAGGATATTGAACAAGGCGGAGCTGAGTATGTGCATGTGGATGTGATGGATGGTCATTTTGTTCCGAACATTACGATTGGTCCGCTTATTGTAGAAGCAATTAAGCCACATACTAACTTGCCGCTTGATGTTCACTTAATGATTGAAAATCCGGATCAGTACATTCAACAGTTTGCTTCGGCAGGTGCAGATATTATCTCTGTACATCAAGAAGCGTGTCCTCATCTTCATAGAACAATTCAGTTGATTAAATCAACTGGTGTAAAAGCTGGTGTAGTCATAAACCCTGCTACGCCGGTTGAGATGATCAAGTCAGTTTTGCCTGATGTGGATTTGGTTCTTCTTATGACTGTTAACCCTGGGTTTGGAGGGCAGCAATTTATTGAAAATGTTGTCCCTAAAATCAAAGAGGTGGCAAACTTGAGAGAAGAGTTTGGGTATAACTTTGAGATCGAGGTTGACGGAGGAGTTAAAGAGGGTACAGCTCAAACATGTGTAGAAGCAGGAGCCGACGTTCTTGTTGCAGGAAGTGCTGTCTTTAATAAAGAAGACCGAGGAGAAGCTATTCAATCGTTATTAACTACTCACGTGTAGGTTTAAATAGCGCAGAGAATGTATACGGTGCATCGGATATCCAAAAGGAAATAGAATTATAACTCTCGGTGAGTTCGATCAACTAGCTGTTTTATAATTTCCTAGATAACAAAAAGGCTGACCCTTTAGGAATGGGATCAGCCTTTTTTCATAGAATGTAGAAAGGGTGAAATGATGAAAGGGATCGCAATAGTCGGGGGAGGCCCAAGTGAGCATATCCCCTCATTAACACAATATAAGGAAGAAGAAATTACATGGATTGGGGCTGACCATGGTGCTATCACCCTTGTAAATGATGGGATCTCCCCAGACTTCGCTGTAGGGGATTTTGATTCTGTAACTGAAGATGAATTAGAAAAGATTAAGCATTCTGCAAAGGAGTTTACAAAGCATCCAGCTGAAAAGGATGAGACCGATTTAGAAATTGCTGTACGGAAAGCTTTGACATTGGATCCAGAAGTTATTTACTTCTTTGGAGTCACAGGTGGTAGATTGGATCATGCTTTGACAAATTTGCAAATTCTAGCTCCCCTAGAAGCACAAGGGATTAAAGGGGTGATAGTTGATAAGGGGAATTGGGTTGAGTGTAAATCACCCGGGCACCACGAAGTCCAGTTTGACCCTGATTATCCGAACATTTCCTTCATTCCATTTACTCCTGAGGTTCGGGGACTGACGCTTGAAGGCTTTTATTATCCTTTAGAAAATGCCTTTGTTCCATGGGGGTCTACGTTGTGTGTGTCGAATAAGCTTATTTCAGAAAAAGGTACTTTTTCATTTGAGCATGGCATACTATTACTAATAAAGAGCCGAGATGTACTAAGTGAAACTAAGAAATCCTAAGCTTATTAAAGGTCATTGTATGTTAGAGGAGGGGGACCAGTTGAAATTTTATACCATTAAACTCCCACGCTTCATTGGTGGTTTCGTGCGCGTCATCATAGGTACCTTCAAAAAAGACTAAAGGCGTACGACGTCTAACACATGTTCTCATTTGTAGTAATTTCTTATCTTTGGAATACAAAAAAAGCACCCCAAAGGGTGCTTTTTTTGTATGGTAAAATGCTTAGCGATTAAACGCGTTGAATTTTACCGGATTTAAGAGCACGTGTTGAAACGTAAACTTTTTGAGGTTTACCGTCGATCATAACACGTACTTTTTGTACGTTAGATTTAAATTGACGTTTACTAGCGTTCATAGCGTGTGAACGGTTGTTTCCAGTAGTTGTTTTACGGCCTGTAACAGCACATTTACGACTCATAATTTTCCCTCCTACTTGCACTAAAGCTTTCATGTATATCATCAAATACTTATTTAATTTATCATACCGTCGTTAAGATTTCAACAAGTTTGGCGAAATATATCAAGAAAAGTCACTTGACAGATAAATTGTTTTCGTCCATTGTTAAATGGGGTTTTCACAAGCTTTTATGCAATTTAGTCAACGAAAGTGTCCGATTGTAGAGAATGTGTCGTGTTTCTTCCATCAACCACACTTTTAAATTCAAGCTCGTTATAGTAAAATGACGATAAGTATGGAAGAGAACGAAGGAGGATCCAATATGTCCATTGATTTAAATACGAACTTTGGTCACGTAACCATTACGAATGAAGTGATTGCAACTGTAGCTGGCGGTGCAGCTGTAGAATGCTACGGAATTGTAGGTATGGCCTCAAAAAATCAAATCAAAGACGGTCTTACGGAAATATTGCGTAAAGAGAATTTCGCACGCGGCGTCATTGTCCGTCAAGAAGAAGAAGAAACACATATTGATATGTATATTATCGTAAGCTATGGGACGAAGATCTCTGAGGTTGCCTCTAATGTACAATCACAAGTGAAGTATACATTAAATAAAACAGTTGGCTTGTCCGTAGACTCTGTGAATATTTATGTTCAGGGTGTACGTGTGGCAAATGATTAAACAGACAAGTTAGTGGATGACGAAGGAGGAAGTCGGAGTGACGATAAGGACGTTAGATGGAGCAACGTTTGCCCAAATGGTGCTCGCAGGAGCAACCCATTTAACAAACAATGCGAATATGATCGACGCTCTTAATGTATTCCCTGTTCCAGATGGTGATACAGGTACGAATATGAATTTATCAATGACATCAGGAGCGAATGAAGTAAGGAATGTACAAGCAGACCACGTAGGAGAAGTAGCGAAAAGCTTAGCTAAGGGGTTGTTGATGGGGGCGCGCGGTAATTCAGGTGTAATCCTATCACAACTCTTTAGAGGTTTCTCAAAGGCTATTGAGGATAAAGAAACGATTACAACAACTGATTTTGCTGAGGCCATGAATCAGGGAGTTAAAACTGCCTATAAAGCAGTAATGAAGCCTGTTGAAGGCACAATTCTTACTGTGGCTAAAGATTCCGCTGAAGCTGCTAACAAGATCGCTGATGAGGAAGAAGATATTGTTGTGTTCATGGAAGAAATGATAAAGAATGCAAAATCATCCCTGAAACGCACTCCAGAACTGCTTCCAGTTCTTAAAGAGGTAGGAGTAGTAGATAGTGGAGGTCAAGGTCTTGTAACAATTTATGAAGGGTTCTTGGCTAACTTAAAAGGTGAAGAGTTACCTGCTACGAATGAAGCCGGTCCGAGTATGGATGATATGGTTAATGCTGAACACCATAAACTCGCTCAGGATTTCATGAGCACCGATGAAATAGAGTTTGGATACTGTACAGAATTCATGGTGAAATTCGAAGAAGATAAACTAGCTCAAAACCCATATGATGAAGATGCTTTCAGAGAGGACCTTAGTGAACTTGGAGATTCTTTACTTGTCGTATCAGACGACGAGCTCATTAAAGTGCACGTACATGCTGAGACACCTGGTAAAGCGCTAACACTAGGTCAGCGCTATGGTAGCCTAGTGAATATGAAGATCGAAAATATGCGTGAACAACACACATCCATTGTAGGCGAACAGAAGAAAGAAAAGCCTGCAAAGAAAGAAAAAGCTGAATTTGCTATTGTAACTGTTGCGATGGGAAGTGGCATAAAAGAGATGTTTGAAAGCCTTGGAGCTACAGTCGTAATCGAAGGCGGGCAAACAATGAACCCAAGTACTCAGGACATTACTAATGCAATTCAGGAAGCGAATGCAAAGCAAATTATCATATTGCCAAACAATAAAAATATAGTCATGGCCGCTGAACAGGCAGCAGACTTAGCGGAGGATCACGTAGTAGTGGTTCCTACTAAGACAGTTCCTCAAGGCATGAGTGCATTACTTTCATTCCACCCTGAACAATCTGTTGGAGAGAACCAGGAAGGCATGAAAGAAGCTGCTGCAGCTGTAAAAACAGGTCAGCTAACCTATGCTGTGCGCGACACTCAAATTGATGGAATGACGATTGAAAAAGGGAACTTTATGGGAATATTAGAAAGTAGCATTTCTTCTACACATCAAGACAAACTTGAAGCAGCTAAGCAACTTCTTCAAGACATGATTGATGAAGAAGAAGATGAAATCTTAACTATTCTTCAAGGTGAAGACGCTACGACAGAAGAAGTTGAGGCTCTTGAAAGCTTCTTAGAAGAAAACTATGAAGACTTAGAAGTAGAAGTTCATAAAGGTAACCAGCCAATCTATTCCTTTATTTTCTCAGTGGAATAGTCCGGTGTATGTAACGAAAGCAGTTCAATTTTGGAGGACAAAGAAGCTTGTCCCCCTTGATTGAACTGCTTTTCTTATTCATTTGTTATAGGTTAATGTTGTTATTTCTTTATAGGTTGGTTAAAAATATGGCAAGAATACTGAAGACTAGAAATTGAGGAAGCTCGTCAGCTCGCCCGCGGAAAGCGAGTAATTTCCAGGTCCACCTTACGCTCCATTAAAATTGGCGGGAGCAATTCTCCATTCGTAGCAAATAGACATTGTCTTCAATTTATATCTACATACAAAAAGAGCATTGGACTGTATACCAGTCCAATGCTCTAATTTACATCTGAAAAGGATAAGTTACAACCCTAATGCTTTAATGATGAATTCAGTTAGAAACATACCCGCGATAACCACAACAGGAAGGGTTACTTTGTTTTTCTGACCGCTTGCCATTTTAACAATTGGGTAAGCGATGAAACCAAAGGCCATTCCGTCAGCAATGCTGTTTGTAAAAGGAATCATTACAATGATTAAGAAAGCAGGCATTGCTTCTGATAAATCATCAAAGGCAATATGGCGAACATTTTGTACCATAAGGGCCCCAACAATAATCAATATAGGGCTAATCGCCATGGAAGGAATCCATGATATAAACGGGATTAGTCCAAGGGTGAGCAAAAACAGTACGCCCGTCGTGATGGCTGCTTTACCGGATCGACCGTTTGAAGCAATTGTTGCTGCACTTTCTGCTGATGACACAGTTGGTGATGTGCCGAAAAAAGCGCAGGTTAGGCTAGAAAAAGCTGTGGATTGGAATGAGCGTTTAAATTTGCTAGTATCTCCCACCATTGATAGCTGTCCGTTTATGAGACCCATGTTCTCAAAGACGAGTACAATCGTTAACGGAAATACACCTAGCCAAAAGGCAAGTTCGTCTACGGCGCTGAAAGAAGGGATGAAAATCCATTGTGCATCTAGCGCTATAGTTGTTGTGCCTCCATCTAAAATCCCAAACAGATAGGCTAAGGCCGTCCCTGTCCCCATGGTTAAGAGGAAATGGCCAGGAACGTTTCTGATGAATAGGAATATACCTACCGCCAAAGTTAGTAAGCTAACGAGCACGGTTGGAGAAGAGAAATGTCCCAATTCAATCAATGAATGTTCACCCCGAGTAATCAAGCCGCCTTTTTCAAGTCCGATAAACGTAAGGAACAAACCCAATCCTACCGTGATAGCGTGCTTTAACGAATCAGGTATAGCTTCTTGGAGCCATGAACCTAGTTTAGTAAGGGCGATAATGATGAAAAGGATTGACGACACAAAAACAACGCCTAATCCTTCCTCGAAAGTGAGCCCGCCTCCTTGCACGATGGAATACGCGAACAAGGCGTTAACGCCCATTCCTGGTATTAATACCATAGGAGCGTTTGCCCAAAAACCTATCAATAAGCAACCCACAAAACTAGCTAATATGGTGGCGATCATACCAGCTTGATAGCTGATACCGGCTTCGCTTAGGATCGAGCCATTCACTGCTACAATGTAGACAGTCGTTAAATATCCGATTAAACCTGCCATCATCTCACTTTTCAGGGATGTATTTGCTCCTTGTGAATCAGGGTTATGGTGCTTCATATAAAACCCTCAATATAATGTTGCCCTCTCCCACCCGATTATGCCGAACATAATCCACAAAGTTTTATTATAGGGAAGTCTGTGAATTTTATCAACTACTCTTCTTACTCGTTTTTCTTTATTTTTGTTATAATAAAAGAGTTGATCTAAAACACTCTTACTTGTTGAATGCGCTTACAATTACGTGTATAAAGGAAATAGATGATCATTTTATATGAATAGGATGGTGGTAATAATGAAGTTTAAATCTGTTTTTGATATTATTGGTCCGGTCATGATTGGGCCGTCTAGTTCGCATACAGCAGGTGCTGCTCGTATAGGAAGAGTAGCTCGTACGTTATTTGGTCGTGAGCCTAAATGGGTAACCGTCCACTTATATGGGTCGTTTGCGAAGACGTATAAAGGTCATGGGACAGATGTTGCTATTGTAGGAGGGGTGCTTGACTTTGAAACGTGGGATACAAGAATCAGCACATCTCTGGATTTGGCAAAAGAAAAAGGAATTAAGGTTCAGTTTGAAGAGGAAGATGCCCACACAGACCATCCGAACACAGCTCGTGTAAGGATCGGAGATGATGATGGTGATCTAGAGTTAGTCGGTATATCAATTGGTGGAGGAAAAGCAGAAATTACTGAACTCAATGGATTTGAGTTACGTCTTTCCGGGAATCATCCCGCTATTTTGGTTATGCATAACGACCGATTTGGCTCTATTGCCTCTGTCACTCAAACGCTTGCGAAGCATGAGATAAATATTGGGCATATGGAAGTTTCAAGAAAAGAAATGGGCAAAGAAGCCCTTATGGTTATTGAAGTTGACCAAAATGTTAGTGATGATCTTTTAAGAGAACTTGAAAGTTGTGATCATATCTTGCAAGTAGCGAAAGTTGTAGATTAAAAGACTAGGGGAGGAATCATATATGAAAATCTTATTTCGAAACGTAGCGGAGTTAGTAGAACGATGTGAAAGTGAAGGAGTTTCTATTTCTGAGTTAATGATTCGTCAAGAGATGGCGGTTCGTGAACGATCTCGTGAAGAGGTTTTTGGACAAATGGAAGAAAACCTAAAGGTTATGGAAAACGCGGTTGAGGAAGGATTGCAAGGAGTTAAGTCTCACTCGGGTTTAACAGGAGGAGACGCTGTACTCATTCAAAATTATATGAAAAACCACACGCCACTTTCCGGGAACCTGTTAATGGATGCTGTAAGTAAAGCAGTGGCTACTAATGAAGTGAACGCGGCTATGGGGACGATTTGTGCTACACCAACAGCAGGGAGCGCTGGTTGTGTTCCTGGAACACTATTTGCTGTGAAGAACCAATTAAACCCTACACGCGAGCAAATGGTCAGGTATTTATTTACTTCAGGTGCGTTTGGGTTTGTCGTTGCGAATAATGCATCCATCTCAGGTGCTGCTGGAGGCTGTCAGGCAGAAGTAGGATCGGCTGCTGGTATGGCAGCTGCTGCGATTGTAGAAATGGCTGGTGGTACACCTGCTCAATCTGCTGAAGCAATGGCGATTACACTTAAAAATATGCTAGGGTTAGTATGTGATCCTGTAGCTGGCCTTGTGGAGGTTCCGTGCGTGAAGCGAAATGCGATGGGAGCTTCTAACGCAGTTGTTGCAGCGGATATGGCTCTTGCTGGTGTGACAAGTCGTATTCCTTGTGATGAAGTCATTGATGCTATGTACAAAATTGGTCAAACGATGCCAGTTGCTCTTAGAGAAACAGCCCAAGGTGGCTTAGCGGCTACACCAACAGGTCGGGAACTAGAAGCGAAAGTGTATGGAATAAATTTAAAAAGTGAGTGAGACAAGTGCTACAACAATCGGTTTTACAATTGTCAGGAGTTGGCGAGAAAACTGGAGAAACGCTAAATGAGATGGGAATATTTACGATTGAGGACTTCCTCTTTTATTTTCCCTTCCGTTATGATGTTCACGAGGTAAAGCCGTTGACCGAACTTGTACACGATGAAAAAGCTACTATTGAAGGGGAGGTCGTAGGGGAACCTTCCCTCACCTTTTTTGGAAAGAAGAAATCACGCTTAACCATTACGTTACAAGTGGAACAATTTGCGGTGAAAGCAGTTATGTTTAATCGTGCTTTTGCTAAGAAACAGCTTCAGCCAGGAGATACGGTAACTGTTACAGGGAAATGGGACCAGCATCGTTTGCAGATTACGGTGAGTCATTATTATAAAGGGAGAGCTAAATCGAACACCCCAATCCAACCTGTCTATTCGTTAAAAGGAAATATGAAAATGCCTTCGTTTAAAAAGTGGATGAGAACGGCCGTAGATCAATATGGTTCTTACATAGAAGAGGTCTTGCCTCCTTCCTTTTTGGAAGCTTATAAGTTACCCGAGCGATCCAAGGCATTATATGGGATGCATTTCCCGGAAAGCCGGGTCGTATTAAAACATGCTAAGCGTCGCTTTATATATGAAGAGTTCTTATTATTCCAATTAAAAATGCAGCTCCTACGAAAAATCAAACGAGAAGCGACAACGGGTAACGCTCAAAGCTTTGATAAAGAGTCGGTTGTTCAATTTACGAATGATTTACCTTTCCAGCTGACAGGAGCACAATCTAAAAGCCTAAAAGAAATCTTGAAAGATATGAGCTCTCCCTATCGAATGAATCGTTTGCTTCAAGGCGATGTGGGATCTGGAAAAACTGCGGTAGCAGCCATAGCATTATATGCAACCATTACCTCAGGGAAACAAGGTTCTCTAATGGTCCCTACAGAAATCCTTGCAGAACAACATCATGAATCGTTGCAAGACCTATTTGGAGATAAGGCTGAGGTTGTACTTCTGACAGGTAGTGTAAAAGGGAAGCGTCGTAAAGAAGTCGTAGAAAAAATTGCCAATCATGAGGCTGATATCATCATAGGAACACATGCGTTAATACAGGATGAAGTCATCTTTAGTGATCTCGGCTTAGCCATAATAGATGAACAGCACCGTTTTGGTGTAGAGCAACGCCGTACACTTCGTGATAAAGGCCTGATGCCTGATGTTCTCTTTATGACCGCTACACCCATCCCTAGAACTCTAGCTATTACAGCATTTGGAGACATGGATGTTTCTGTAATTGATGAAATGCCCGCCGGGCGTAAAGCTGTTGAAACTTATTGGGTGAAAGATCAGATGTTAGATCGTGTTTTAACATTTATCCAAAATGAAGTTGAAGAGGGGCGTCAGGCGTATGTAATTAGCCCGCTAATTGAAGAATCCGACAAGCTTGACATACAGAATGCAGTAGATACTTATCATCAGCTGACTGCTTATTTCCCTTCGTCTATAAAAGTGGGATTGATGCACGGTCGCTTAACATCTGAGGAAAAAGATGAAGTAATGAAGCAGTATGCCAATAACGAGGTGCAAGTACTGGTATCCACAACGGTTGTTGAGGTGGGTGTGAACGTTCCCAATGCAACGGTAATGCTTATTTATGATGCGGATCGTTTTGGTTTATCCCAGCTTCACCAGTTGAGAGGTCGTGTTGGAAGAGGGAGCCATCAAAGTTATTGTATTTTACTTGCTGATCCAAAAGGTGATGTAGGGAAAGAACGGATGAGGATTATGAGTGAAACCACTAATGGATTTGAATTGTCTGAACATGACCTGAAACTTCGAGGCCCTGGTGATTTCTTTGGAAGAAAGCAAAGTGGGGTGCCGGAGTTTAAGGTTGCAGATATGGTACACGATTATCGTGCTCTAGAAACGGCTCGTCAAGATGCTCAGAAAATGATTGAAGAAGATCATTTCAAGCAAGACCCATCCCTTCAACCCCTATTTAACCTCTTAATGAATGACCCTATTTTAAAAGGAGAAGTTTTGGATTAAAGAAACAATCCTTGCATAAGATAGGGAGGTATTATATATTACTATTAGTACCTAGTCATAATTGGACGGTGTGTAAAGATGAAGTTATCGAAGAAAGAGCGTCAGCAGCGTCTCAAAGATACAATTGAGCAGACTCCGTTCATTACAGATGAGGAATTAGCCAAGAAATATGGGGTTAGTATTCAAACGATACGTCTAGATCGGATGGAACTATCAATTCCTGAGCTTCGTGAACGAATTAAGTCGGTCGCTACGTACCAATGGAATGAAACCGTTAAAGCCCTGCCTCTAGAGGAGGTTATTGGGGAAGTTGTTGATTTGGAATTAGATCATAAAGCAATTTCGATATTAGATATAAAAGATGAACACGTATTCTCTCGTAATAGAATTGCCAGGGGTCATCACTTGTTTGCACAGGCGAACTCTTTGGCTGTTGCAGTTATTAACGATGAACTTGCTCTAACAGCAAAATCTAAGATCAGGTTTACTCGGCAAGTAAAAGAAGGGGAACGTGTTGTAGCAAAGGCACAAGTTAAAGGAAATGATGACAAAGGTCGAACCATCGTAGAAGTAGAAAGTGTGGTTGACCAAGAGACTGTATTTTCAGGAGTCTTTGTTATGTTTCGTTCAAATGATGAAAAAGGAGAGGCCTAACCATGAGATTAGCAGTCGATGCAATGGGAGGAGACCATGCTCCTAAAGAAATCGTATTAGGCGCAATAGAAGCAGTAAAACATATAGATAATCTAGAGGTTACCTTATTTGGCCACGAAGACCAGATTCGTTCACACATGAGCGAGGATTATTCAGCCATTAAGGTCGTACATACAGATGAGATAATCACTTCAGAAGACGAACCCGTTCGTGCGGTTCGGCGAAAGAAAAATGCTTCGATGGTTTTAATGGCAAAAGAAGTAAAAGAAGGACGAGCAGATGCTTGTGTCTCTGCAGGGAATACAGGGGCGCTTATGAGTGCAGGTTTGTTTGTTGTTGGACGAATTGAGGGGATTGAACGTCCTGCTCTAAGTCCAACGTTACCTACAGTAGATGGAAAAGGCTTTTTACTATTAGACGTTGGGGCTAATGTCGATGCAAAGCCAAACCACTTAGTACAATACGCGATAATGGGATCAGTTTATGCAGAGCAAGTGCGTGGCATACCTTCTCCTAGGGTTGGTCTTTTAAATGTTGGTACAGAAGATGGAAAAGGGAATGACCTAGTTAAAAAGACTTTTAAACAATTGCAAGGCGCTCCGATTCATTTTGTAGGAAATGTAGAAGCACGTGACTTACTGAATGGTGTGGCGGATGTTGTTGTAGCGGATGGTTTTACCGGTAATGTAACCCTTAAGACAATAGAAGGTACAGCGATGTCGATGTTTGCCATGATTAAAGATACATTTATGACAAATTGGAAGACGAAGTTGGCTGCTAGTATGGCTAAGGAAAATCTGCGTGGTTTGAAGAGTAAGTTAGATTATTCCGAATATGGAGGAGCTGGATTATTCGGTCTTGCCGCACCTGTTATTAAAGCTCATGGATCTTCTGATGCTCGTGCAGTATTTAATGCTATTAAACAAGCCTGTCACATGGTCGACCATGAGGTGAATCAAGCTATACAAGAAACGGTTCAAAATATGAACTGGGATAAGGATGATGATCAATGAAAAGAATAGCTTTTGTCTTTCCTGGACAAGGTTCTCAAGAAGTTGGTATGGGAAAGTCTTTCTATGATCAATATGAAAGTGTAAGAGAGCAGTTCGCTAGAGCTGACGATCGCTTAGGTGTTTCTATCAGTCAATATATGTTAGAAGGACCAGAGGAAACGTTAACGAAAACGGAGCATGCGCAACCAGCCCTTCTTTTACTAAGTACTTCGATTGTTCAATTACTTAAAGATGAAGGCATCAAACCTGAACTTGTAGCAGGTCACAGTTTAGGGGAGTATAGCGCTCATGTAGCGGCGGGAACAATGTCGCAAGAGGAAGCATTGTCTTTAGTGCAAAAGCGTGGACAGCTTATGGAAGAAGCTGTTCCAGCTGGTCAAGGTTCCATGGCTGCAGTACTTGGACTAGATGTTGAGACAATCGAACGTGTAACATCAGCAATTCGCGATCAGGGTGAAGTTGTAGAGGTTGCCAATTATAACTGCCCAGGGCAAATTGTTATATCAGGATCAAAAGAAGGCGTAGACCAAGCGTGTGAACGTTTGAAAGAAGAGGGAGCAAAGCGTGCACTACCTCTGAATGTGAGCGGTCCTTTCCACTCACGTTTAATGAAGCCTGCAAGTGAGCAATTTGAGTCAGAGCTAAATGGTGTTTCTTTAAAAGAGGCTGAAGTTCCGGTTGTAGCCAATGTAACCGCAAAGCCTATTCAAGATAAAGGTCAAATCTTTGATTCTTTAGTTGAGCAACTATATTCTCCGGTTCGTTTTGAAGAAACGATTCGCTATATGATGGATCAAGGTATTGACGCCTTTGTAGAGGTTGGGAACGGAAAGGTCTTAAGCGGCTTGATCCGTAAAGTTAATCGACGAATGAAAACATTTAATATACAAGACCCAGAGAGCCTAGAGGCATTTCTGGAATGGTATAAGGAGGACTAACAAATGCTTGAAGGTAAAGTTGCCCTTGTAACTGGCGCATCACGCGGTATCGGACGTGCTATCGCTTTAGAGCTAGCAAGACAAGGGGCCAAAGTAGCTGTTAACTATGCGGGTAGCGAACAAAAGGCTCAAGACGTCGTTGATGAAATCACTTCTTTAGGAGCTGAAGGTATTAAGATCCAAGCCAATGTATCATCTGAAGAAGAAGTAAAAGCAATGGTTAAACAAGTTACCGAAACATTTGGTCGAATTGATATATTAATCAATAACGCTGGTATTACACGCGACAATCTTCTTATGCGTATGAAAGAAGAAGAGTTTGATCAGGTTATAGATACGAACCTTAAAGGAGTATTCTTGACAACCAAAGCGGTAACGCGACCAATGATGAAGCAAAAAGGCGGCAAGATTATTAATATAGCTTCAGTTGTTGGAGTTAGTGGAAACCCAGGGCAAGCAAACTATGTAGCTGCTAAAGCGGGTGTTATCGGATTAACGAAGACCTCAGCTAAAGAATTAGCTGCTCGTAATATTCTTGTGAATGCCGTAGCACCAGGCTTTATTGAAACAGATATGACAGATGAACTGACAGATGAACAAGTTGAGAGCATGCAATCTATGATCCCATTGTCTCGGTTAGGACAAGGTGAGGATATTGCAAAGGTTGTTCGTTTCTTAGCTTCTGAGGATGCCAACTATATGACAGGTCAAACCCTTCATGTAGATGGCGGCATGGTCATGTAAATTTTATTAAGATCCAAGATAAAATCTTGTCATGACCTAGTATTTTAACGCAAAATCTTCTATAATTACTGAAGGGAGGTGAACAACGATGGCAGATGTATTTGAACGAGTAAAAGGCATAGTTGTTGAACGTCTAGATGTAGACGACTCAAAAGTAACCATGGAAGCTTCCTTTAAAGATGACCTAGAAGCAGACTCACTTGATGTGGTTGAGCTTGTTATGGAACTTGAAGATGAGTTCGACATGGAGATCTCTGATGAAGATGCAGAGAAAATTGAGACAGTTGGCGATGCTGTGAATTACATAAACAGCAAGTAACAATAAAGTAAGAAAGTCTCGCAAGATGCGAGACTTTCTCTGTATGTAATTCTAATAATAAGAATAGGTGGCATGAGACAGTGGATTTCACGAAATTTCAAAATAGGATTGGGATTACCTTTGAGAGTAAAAAGTTATTAGAACAAGCTTTCACCCATTCATCCTATGTGAATGAGCATCGCACCAGAGAATATGACGACAATGAACGATTAGAATTTTTAGGGGATGCCGTACTAGAATTAGCAATATCTCAATATCTATACCGTAAGCATCCAGAAATGACTGAAGGCGAATTAACGAAATATCGCGCTTCAATTGTTTGTGAAGCCTCACTCGTTCGTTTCGCAAATGATTTACATTTCAGTGACCTGATCTTCTTAGGCAAAGGAGAAGAAATGACAGGGGGGCGTGAGCGTCCTGCTCTGTTAGCAGACGTATTTGAAGCGTTTATCGGAGCTATTTATTTGGATCAAGGCTTCCAGACTGTTATTCGATTTCTTGAAGAGTTTGTCTACCCTAAAATTCATAAAGGTGCTTTTTCGCATGCGATGGATTATAAAAGTCAATTACAAGAAGTGGTTCAACGAGAGCGTAATGGCGTTATAGAATATGAGATTGTGGAAGAAAGAGGCCCAGCTCATAACCGTGAATTTATTGCTCACGTTTTCATACAAGGTGACCGTTCTGGTATTGGCATTGGTCGAACCAAGAAAGAAGCAGAACAGAATGCTGCAAAGGAAGCACTTGATGCTTTCGATATAGAGGTTTAAAAAAGCTGCTGGCTCCCGCTAGCAGCTTTTTGTATCTGTAATGGGCTAGGGTGTTCCATTGTTAAACCCTAAAGGAGAGTAAATTAAATGTGGTGGGGCCTTTACGATGGGGAGCGGTTTTTAAGGCATGCCTTAAACGAGAATGAAGTAAATGTAAACACTCTACTAGGGGCCCAAAGTTATTATTCACAAAAAAGACGAGCCTATATAGACTCGTCTTGAATGCTTATGCTTTAACGCGATATTTCCCTAGCTCACCCACAACAGCTTGGAGTTCTGACACGCTAAGTTGTCCTTTTTTCATTTGGACCATGTCGTACATGTCTTTAATATCTTCATAATGCTTGATGTCGTAGTCTTCAGGGTCCATCAAACCTCGGTTAACAACCTGAAGCTGCTCGGCTAGAGTGTTAATCATAAACACTAAATTATCATTTGTTGGGTTACTTAAATCCATAGAAATCTCTCCTCTTTCATCATTACTAGAATGCTTTCTTCTAACACCTTATAGTTTATGATAAAATAAATGAGTTGAAATTGAAATTATTCATCGCAGAAATACAAAAAATAGTTTTACATAGGAGGAAGTTAACATGTTCCTCAAACGTTTAGATACAGTAGGATTTAAATCGTTTGCCGAACGGATTACTGTAGATTTTGTGCCAGGCGTCACCTCAGTAGTAGGTCCGAACGGGAGCGGGAAAAGTAATATCACAGATGCCATAAGATGGGTGCTAGGTGAACAATCAGCTAGGTCTCTGCGTGGATCTAAAATGGAGGATATTATCTTTCAGGGGAGTGATTCCCGTAAACCGCTTAATTTTGCAGAAGTTACATTAACGCTAGATAATGAAGACAATACATTGCCTCTTGATTATCAGGAAGTTTCCGTCACACGAAGAGTGTATCGATCTGGAGAAAGTGAATTCCTTATTAACAAACAAGCATGTCGTTTAAAAGATATCATCGACTTGTTTATGGACTCCGGTCTTGGGAGGGAAGCCTTCTCTATTATCTCTCAAGGAAAGGTAGAAGAGATCTTAAGCTCAAAAGCTGAAGAGCGCCGCTCCATTTTCGAAGAGGCTGCTGGTGTTCTTAAATATAAGAAACGTAAACAAAAAGCAGAATACAAATTAGCGGAAACCCAAGAAAACTTGAACCGTGTAGAGGATATTATTTATGAAATTGAAGGTCAATTAGAACCATTAAAAGAGCAAGCTGCTATCGCAAAAGATTACCTTGAGAAGAAAGAAGAGCTTGAAAATTATGAAGTTTCTCTAATGGTAGCAGAAATAGAGGCCATACACGCTGATTGGGAAGCGTTGTTAAAAGATTTAGAAACACAAAAAGCTCGTGAACAAGAATTGCGTGCGCTTACTTCAAATCAAGAAGCAAATGTGGAAGAAGAACGAAGTGAAATGAAAGCGTTAGATGATTCTGTTGAAGGGTTGCAAGAATCTTTACTCGTTTTAACCCAGGAGCTTGAAAACTTAGAAGGAAAGAAAGAATTATTTAGTGAACGCCAGAAACATTACACCGAAAACCGTTCAAAATTAGAAGAGGAAGTTAATAAACTTCAGGGTCGTGAAGAAACGGTTCAAGGACAATATGACGAAGAACAGTCTAAGTTAGATCGAGTCACGTCGAAAGCAAATGCGACAAAAGAAAAGTTAAACAAAGTTCGGGAACAACTTAATCAATTGGATAGTAATCAAGAAGAAAAAATCGAAAGTTTAAAGAGTGATTATATCGAACAGCTTAACGAGCAGGCTGCCAAACGTAATGAACGTCAGTCTATAAGCCAACAACTAGAGCAGTTTGATGTAAGAACAACTCGTCTTGAAGGAAAATTTAAAGATCTCATTGATGACCGTGATGCAATCCAAAAACAAAAAGGGACTTTAGAACAAGAACTTGAAACAGTAACAGCTAAACGGATAGAACAAGAGCAAAGTTTGAATCGTGTTAAAACTGAGCTAGAACATGAAGAGAAAGAGTATCAGGAGAAGCAATCCAAACTCTATCAGGGCTATCAACATTTAGAGAAATTACGTTCTAAGAAAGAAATGCTTGAAGACTTAAAAGAAGATTTTGCAGGTTTTTTCCAAGGTGTCAAAGAAGTTTTAAAGGCACGAGAGTCTGGTGAACTAAAAGGTGTGAAAGGTGCCGTTGCTGAACTTATTGATATTCCCAAAAAATATGTAACAGCTATTGAAACAACGCTTGGGGGAGCAGCGCAGCACATTGTAATGGAAGATGAAGCCACCGCTCGTAAGACCATTAACTGGTTAAAGCAAACCAACAGAGGTAGGGCAACGTTCTTGCCACTTCCTACGATTCAATCAAAATATATTCCTTCAGATAAGTTAAATATAGCTAAAGAAGTAAGTGGTTTTGTTGGGGTGGCTTCTGAGCTGGTGCGTAATGATGAGCACTTCACTAAAGCTATTCAACACCTTATGGGGCATGTAATTATAGCTGAGACATTAAAGGACGCTAATGAGATCGCTAAAGCAACAGGTAGGCGTTTTCGTGTTGTAACATTGGAAGGGGATGTAGTAAATCCTGGTGGTTCCATGACAGGTGGCGCGCAGAAAAAGAGTAACCAGTCGCTGTTTACAAGAGATCAAGAACTCGAGGAGCTAAAAGAAAAGTTAACTCAATTTGAGCAAAGAAGCGCGCAATATGAGCAAACAGTTAAGGACTTAAAAGAGAAAATAAAAGAGAAGAAAGAAAACCGCTCGACTTTACAACAACAACTTGAATCATCAAAGCTTGAAGAACAAGCAAGCAGGGGCCGATTGAGAGAACTTGAGTTACAAGAACAAAATTTAAACGATCAGCTTTCCCTCTATGACCAGGACAAAGCTCAATTTGATGATGACCGATCTTCTCTACAAGAACGGAATAAGAAATTAACAGCTGAACTAGAAACAATTGAAGAGAATTTAATTCATATTCAAAAAGAAATTGATCAGCTAACAGAACAGCAAACAACTCAAAAAGCCAGTTATGATCAACTACAACAAGATCTAAACCAGTTACAAGTTGAGTATGCTGAGCAACAAACACAAGTGAAAAACCAGCAGGAAAAAACAGAAGCTCTCCTCGTTCAATTAGAAGAAGTGCAGTCTTCCAAACAAGAACAGCAATCTCAGCTTAATCAGTTAAAAGATATTGCTGAGTCTAAAGAAACGGAAGAAGAGATTGATGCTCAGATTGAATCAAAACGAAACCAAAAAGAAACGAAAAGTGAACTTATACGAAGTAAACGTGAAGATCGCACCAATCGTTCCGAAAGGGTTCAAAACATCGAGGTTGAGCTGAAAGAGAACAAAAGGATGCTCCAATCCTTGGTGCAAGATATCCAAGACAAAGAGGTCAAAACCAACCGTCTTGATGTAGAACTTGAAAATCGACTAGAACACCTCAGGACTGAATACATGCTTTCTTATGAGAAGGCAAAAGCGACTTATCCTGAAGTAGAAGACATTGATGCTACGAAGAGGCAAGTGAAGCTTATTCGTCTGGCTATTGATGAATTAGGAACCGTCAATATAGGTGCTATTGAAGAGTATGATCGCATTAAAGAACGTCACACATTCTTAACGGATCAGCAAACAGACTTGCTAGAGGCTAAAGATACGTTGTTCGGTGTGATTTCAGAGATGGATGGAGAGATGGAGCGTCGTTTCGAAAGTACGTTCGTTCAAATCCGTGAAGAGTTCACCCATGTCTTTAAAGACCTCTTTGGAGGTGGCAGGGCTGACCTTAGAATGACAGACCCTGAGAATATTTTAGAGACAGGAATTGAAATTGTAGCCCAACCACCAGGTAAGAAGTTGCAGCATTTAGGATTGTTATCGGGAGGGGAACGAGCACTGACAGCAATCGCTCTTCTGTTTGCAATACTTCACGTCAGGCCGGTTCCATTCTGTGTACTTGATGAAGTAGAAGCAGCACTTGATGAAGCAAATGTAACCCGATTTGCTCAGTATTTAAAACGATTTAGTGCTAAAACACAGTTTATTGTCATCACTCACAGGAAAGGGACGATGGAAGAATCGGATGTCTTGTATGGGGTAACGATGCAAGAGTCTGGTGTATCAAAACTTGTCTCTGTTCGTTTGGAAGAGACTAAGGAATTAATACAACGCTCGTAGAAAGGAAGTATGGAAGATGGGATTTTTTAAGAAGTTAAAAGAAAAATTCGTAAAAGAAGATGAGCATGTACAAGACGATTCTAGTAAAAAAGAAGACGTAGACAATCTTGAAGAGGACCAAACTGCAGAAGAGGATCAAGACCTTTCCACTTCGACCGAAGAAGAGGAAGTACAAGAAGATGTCAATGAGCCTGCTTCTGAAATGGTTGTTGAAGAACAATCTAAAGAGGAAGAGGTTGTTGAACCAGACACTACAGAACACGTACAAGATGAACCAGAAGAAGTAGAAGAAGTAGAAGAAATAGAAGATGTAGAAGAAAAAGAGAGCATATCCACAAAGTTTAAGAGGGGATTGGCGAAAACCCGTAACTCTTTTGCAACTAAAGTGAATGACCTTGTTGCCCGTTATCGTACAGTAGACGAAGATTTCTTCGAAGAACTAGAAGAGATCCTCATTTCTGCTGACGTGGGTGTTAATACTGTTATGCATTTAATTGATGAATTAAAGATGGAAGTGAAGCGTCGTAACATTAAAGACACTCGTGAGGTTCGCGAAGTCATTTCAGAAAAACTGGTCGACATCTACTACGGAGATGATGACGAAGAAATTGAAGAAATTACGTTTAATCAAGATGGACTTACTGTTCTTCTTTTTGTAGGAGTAAATGGTGTAGGGAAAACAACTACAATCGGTAAGATGGCTCACAGACTTAAACAACAAGGAAAAAATGTGGTTATGGCAGCTGGGGACACTTTCCGTGCCGGTGCGATAGAACAGCTTGAAGTATGGGGAGATCGAGTGGGTGTACCAGTAATTCGTCATAGTGAAGGAAGTGACCCTGCTGCAGTTATCTATGACGGTATACAGTCTGCAAAATCTAAGGGAGCAGATGTACTACTATGTGACACGGCTGGTCGTTTGCAAAACAAGGTTAACTTAATGAACGAGTTATCCAAAGTGAAGCGTGTCATTGAACGTGAAATACCAGGTGCACCTCATGAATCGTTATTAGTTCTTGATGCCACTACAGGTCAGAATGCCTTGAGTCAAGCAAAGACATTCTCAGAAGCGACGAATGTTTCTGGGATTGTGCTGACAAAACTTGATGGTACCGCTAAAGGTGGTATTGTTATGGCGATACGGAATGAATTAGATATACCAGTTAAGTTCGTAGGACTAGGGGAAAAGGTGACAGATCTTCAATCCTTTGATGCCCATGCTTTCGTTTATGGTCTATTTGCTGATATGCTTGAAGAGTCAGAACAAGAATAATTCACCGGGATGAACTTGACAGATCACACCTTTATTTTGTACTATTTGTATATGTAAAGGCATTTCACTTAACAAGGAGTGCTTACTTTGCTTGAGAAAACAACACGCATGAACTATTTGTTTGATTTTTACCAAGAATTACTGACAGATAAACAGCGAAGTTATATGGAGTACTATTACCTTGAAGATTATTCTTTAGGGGAGATCTCTGAAACATTCAATGTAAGTCGTCAGGCTGTATATGACAATATTAAACGAACAGAAACAATGCTTGAAGAATACGAACAGAAGTTAGATTTATACGATCGTTTTGAAAAGCGACAACGGTTGTTGAAGCAATTGAAAGATTCCGTTCAAAAAGGGTCTGATGATGCGTTAGAAATCATTGAGACCCTTGAGAACTTAGATTAGGAGGGCGGCTTATATGGCATTCGAAGGTTTAGCCGACCGACTGCAGAATTCGATCCAAAAGATCAAAGGCAAAGGTAAGGTAACCGAAGCAGATGTAAAAGAAATGACCCGTGAAGTCCGCCTTGCGCTTCTTGAAGCGGACGTTAACTTCAAAGTTGTAAAAGACTTTGTGAAACGTGTGAAAGAACGTGCGGTTGGACAAGAAGTTATGCAGAGTTTAACTCCAGGTCAACAAGTGATTAAAGTGGTGAAAGAAGAATTAACTGATCTTATGGGAGGAGACCAGAGCAAAATTGCTGTGGCTAATCGTCCACCAACAGTTATTATGATGGTAGGTCTCCAAGGTGCTGGTAAGACTACTACTACTGGTAAACTTGCTAATCATCTTCGTAAAAACCACAATAGGAACCCTTTACTAGTAGCAGCTGACGTTTACCGTCCTGCTGCAATTAACCAGTTAGAGACGCTTGGTACTCAGCTTAATATGCCTGTTTTCTCAAAAGGAACAGAGGCAAACCCAGTAGACATTGCGAATGAAGCAATTGCTCAAGCGAAAGAGAATCATAATGACTATGTCATTATTGATACAGCTGGTCGTCTTCATATCGATGAGAATCTTATGGGTGAGTTAAAAGAAATTCACTCAAACGTGAATCCCGATGAAGTCTTTCTGGTCGTTGATGCGATGACAGGTCAAGATGCCGTTAACGTAGCAGAATCGTTTAATGAGCAGCTAGACGTTAGCGGGGTAGTCCTAACTAAATTAGATGGTGACACCCGTGGTGGTGCTGCGCTATCCATCAAAGCTGTAACAGACAAACCAATTAAGTTTGCGGGTATGGGTGAGAAACTTGACCAGCTAGAAGCGTTCCACCCTGAGCGTATGGCTTCTCGTATCTTAGGTATGGGAGACGTCCTAACGCTAATTGAAAAAGCCCAATCTGAAGTAAACGAAGACCAGGCGAAGGAACTCGAGCAGAAAATGCGCGACGCGTCCTTCACATTGGACGATTTCTTAGAACAAATGGGCCAAGTTCGTAATATGGGACCACTCGATGAACTAATCGGCATGATCCCAGGCGCTGATAAAATGAAAGGTTTGAAGAATGCTAACATAGATGAGAAGCAATTAAATCACATCGAAGCAATCATTCAATCCATGACCAAAGCCGAACGAAATGACCCAAGTATCATGAACGCAAGTCGTAAAAAACGAATTGCCAAAGGCTCCGGCCGAAACGTATCCGAAGTGAACCGTTTATTAAAACAGTTCAACGACATGAAGAAAATGATGAAGCAGATGACGAATCAAAAAGGTAAAAAAGGTAAAGGCGGCGGATTTAAATTACCGTTTATGTAAAACGAAAAGTGCAGGCGACTGCTTAGCCCCGTACGGATAAGCAAAATGCCGGAAGTGGCGATTAGCCACTGCAGGTAGGTTGCTTATCGCGCTAGGCCCTCCCCGCCGGAGCTGGACAGTGGCGAAAAGTGCAAAGCTAACCTCAGCTATACTGAGGCATGTGAGCATGGTGGGAAGTTTAGAGTTATAACTCCCTTTAGTGCTTTTCTCTTTAGCCATGCTGAGAGCTTAAATCCAGCTCCAACAGTTAGAACCTAGCGAGATAAGGAATCCCACTACGGTGAGGAAACCTCACCTACGAGGTATTCCTTATCCGTACGGTTCTGACCAAACTGTTTCCGCTTTTTATCTCTCGCTTACACTTTTATTAATATGTAATGCAAAACCCCTTTACACACTCGCAGTTCTCTGCTAAAATCTAAAATTGTGTTAAGTAAAAATAAGCATTTGAAAATATGGAGGTATTTAATATGGCAGTAAAAATTCGCCTAAAGCGCATGGGTTCTAAGCGTAACCCATTCTATCGTATAGTAGTAGCAGATTCTCGTTCCCCACGTGATGGTCGTTTCATCGAAGAGATCGGAACGTACAACCCGACAGCTAACCCAACAGAGGTTACTGTAAATGAAGAAAAAGCTCTTAACTGGATGACAGAAGGTGCTAAGCCATCTGACACAGTTCGCAACTTGTTCTCAACGCAAGGTCTTATGGAAAAGTTTCACGCACAAAAAACTCAAAAGTAAAGTAGTGTGATAACGTGAAAGCCTTAATCGAAACCATTGTACGTCCACTAGTTGATTATCCAGATGATGTTGCCGTTACAGAGCAAGAAGAAGAGCGTAAGCTTACGTATCACTTATCTGTTCACAAAGATGACGTCGGCAAGGTGATTGGTAGACACGGACGAGTGGCTAAGGCCATCCGAACCGTTGTATATGCGGCAGGATCGAATTCCAAAAAGCGAATTTATTTAGATATTATGTAAAAAGGGAGAGGGGCCACCTTTCTCTTTTTTACTAGGTTAAACTTTTTCGTGTAAGTTGCTCTTCATAAAGCAAAACCCTTGGGAAGTAAAGAAGAGTCGTTTCCAGTTAAAGGAGCGAATGTGATGAACATCATCAAACGTGTATCCGTAAAACGTGTTCTTACAGAAACAAGTAAAGAAAAGTTGCGGCAGGAGTTTGAGACACGGAAAGCTAGACTTGATGAAGAGTGTCAGCAACTTTCCTTTGAGAAAAGAAAGATTGAAGTAAAACAAAATGTCTCTAGAGAAGAAGTAGCAAAGCGTTTTAATCGAGAAATCGATAAAAGAAAAGAAAAAATTCGGTGGCTTGAATATCAACTTGAACAACTAGAAATCCTACCATTAGGCAGTGAAATCGAAGATGGGGAAGTGGAATCCATAGTAGACCTAAATGTAGGAGATACCTGGGACGAACAAATGAACCATGGCGCGATTATTGTTCAAGATGGTAAAGTAATCCGAATTGATAAATAGGTGATGTGAATGGATAAAGAATTATATACAATAGGTAAGGTCGTAAACACTCACGGAGTACGCGGTGAAATTCGCGTAATTCAAGTTACAGATTTTGAAGAACGTTTTGAACCGGGAAATGAAGTATACTGGATTCCACAGTCAAAGCAAGAAGAACCCATCGCATTAACGATTAAAGGTCATCGTATGCATAAATCCTTTCACCTTCTTCATTTTGAGGAGTACAGCTCATTAAATGAGGTTGAATCGTTAAAAGGCGGCACATTAGCGATCACGAAAGAGCAACAAACTCCTCTGGATGAAGGAGAATTCTATTACCACGAGATTATCGGATGTTCCGTACAGACGATGGATGAGGAAGTTGTGGGAAGCGTGAAAGAAATTTTAAGCCCTGGTGGAAATGATGTTTGGGTCGTAAAGCGTCCTCAGAAAAAGGATGCCCTAATTCCTTATATCGAACAAGTTGTAAAAAATGTAGATATTCCTAACAAAACGATTACAATTGAACCAATGGAAGGGCTGCTAGACTAATGCATATTGATATTTTGACTTTGTTCCCAGAAATGTTTAGTGGAGTACTCAATACATCTATTATGAAAAAAGCTCAGGATTTAGATGCATTTTCATATGAGACTGTTAATTTTCGAGACTATACCGCAAGTAAACATTTAAAGGTGGATGACACCCCTTATGGAGGGGGAGCTGGTATGGTCTTATCCCCGCAGCCGATCTTTGACGCAGTAGATGCCATTAAAGATAAGCAAGGGAAGAAGCCAAGAGTCATTCTTATGTGCCCTCAAGGTGAACCCCATTCTCAGGCTAAGGCAGAAGAGTTAGCTCAGGAAGAGCATTTAATTTTCTTATGTGGTCATTATGAAGGTTATGATGAGCGAATTCGTGAACATCTTGTGACGGATGAGATCTCTATAGGGGATTACGTGTTAACAGGTGGAGAGCTTGGGGCTATGGTTGTGATGGACAGTGTTGTGCGTTTGTTACCTGGAGTGCTAGGGAACGCATCCTCTGCACCCGAAGATTCCTTCTCAAATGGTCTATTAGAACATCCTCACTACACAAGACCTCGTGATTTTCGAGGAATGCAAGTGCCTGAGGTGTTATTCTCTGGCAACCACGCAAGGATTGATGAATGGAGACATAAACAGTCTTTAAAACGAACTTATGAGAGGCGCAAAGATCTCATAGAACAACGCTCATTAAAGGAGCTAGAAAAACAATGGATAAATGAATGGCAGAATGATTAATAGCATATTGCATCATTATTGTAATTATGCTATATTAAAACTTGTGCTTAGGCGTTTAGCTTAAGTCTAATTACGATGTTCCGCTACCAGGTCAATCCAGGTAAGAGCATTGGTGAAGAAGGAGTGAAACAGGATGCAAAACTTAATCCAAGAAATTACTAAAGAACAGCTACGCGAAGATCTTCCACGTTTCAAAGCTGGTGACACTGTAAAGGTTCACGTTAAAGTTGTTGAGGGAAGCCGCGAACGTATTCAGGTGTTTGAAGGTGTTGTAATTAAGCGCCGTGGCGGAGGCATCTCCGAAACATTCACTGTACGTAAAATTTCTTCTGGCGTTGGTGTTGAGCGTACGTTCCCAGTACATTCTCCACGCGTTGATAAAATCGAAGTTGTTCGTCGTGGTAAAGTACGTCGTGCTAAACTTTACTACCTACGTAACCTACGTGGTAAAGCTGCGCGCATTAAAGAAATTCGCTAAGATGAACACTGAAGAAAGGAGCTTGTTTAGACAGGCTCCTTTTTGTTCTATAATGACTTATAATAGATGTTGTTTACATAGTGGAGGGAAGCTGGATGACGAAGAAAAGAAATGAATGGCTTGATTGGATAAAAGCGTTGATCGTTGCAGCCATTTTAGCAATTGTCATCCGCGTATTTTTATTTGCTCCAATCGTCGTGGACGGGCCATCTATGCTTCCGACGCTAGAAAATGGTGACCACATGATTGTGAATAAATTTAGTTACACTATTGGAAAACCAGAACGTTTTGATATCGTTGTGTTTCATGCAACAGAAACGAAAGATTATATTAAACGAGTAATTGGCCTCCCGGGCGATCACATTGAGTACCGGGATGATGCGTTATATGTGAACGGAGAACCTATAGAGGAAACGTTCTTAAACGAAAGATTAGACCGACTTTCAGAGAATCAATCTTATACGTTTGATTTTCGATTACAAGATATAAAAGGGAACTATGAAACCATTCCTGAAGGCCATGTTCTAGTACTTGGGGATAACCGAAATAACTCAACAGATAGCCGCATGCTTGGGCTGATTCCTTTAGAGAGGATAGTAGGGGAAACCAGGTTTATTTATTGGCCTATGGAACGGTTTGGTTTTGTAGATTGATAAAGGATGATGACTATGACGATTCAATGGTTTCCAGGCCATATGGCTAAAGCCAAACGACAAGTAGAAGAGAAATTAAAGCTTGTTGACTTTGTCATTGAATTAGTAGATGCACGTGCCCCATACTCTTCACAAAACCCAATGCTTCATCAAGTGCTTCAACAAAAACCTAAGATGGTTCTTCTTATGAAGAGAGACTTAGCTGATGACGGGGTTACAAATAAGTGGATTAGTTGGTATAAAGAGCAAGACATTGAGGCAATAGCGGTAAATGTGGATGATCCAAAAGACGTACAATATGTTATTCAAAAAGCTAAAGACATGGGCCAAGAAAAGTTAGAACGCTTAAGGAAAAAAGGTGTACGTCCGAGACCAGCAAGGGCTATGATTATTGGTATTCCGAATGTTGGGAAGTCTACACTTATTAATCGTCTCGCGAAGAAGAAAATTACCAAAACAGGTGATCGACCAGGCGTTACAACTGCCCAACAATGGATTAAAGTGAAAAAAGACTTCGAGCTCCTCGATACACCGGGTATTCTGTGGCCGAAATTTGAAGAGGAGATCGTAGGATATCGTCTAGCTACGATTGGTACAATTAAAGATAATATCTTACCTATTCCAGATGTGGCAGCTTTTTTCATTCGCTTTTTGCAAGAACATTATCCAAGCCTTTTGCAAGAACGTTACGGCGCGTCTACTGATGTGGATGATATGGGAGAAGTATTTGATCACATCGGAACGAAGAGAGGCTGCTTAGAGAGCGGCGGGAAGATTAATTATGACAAAGTGGCTGAGGTAATTATTCGCGATTTACGTTCAGCTAAGATTGGCAGAGTCACTTTGGAAACACCAGATATGATACAATAAAAGATAAGGCTGACTTTCTCACGTTGAGGGTCAGCTTTTTGTGTGAGAAAATATCAACTCCATCCTTAACAGATATGTAGAGAAAACCGATAAAAGAGGAAATGAGGACAATCATGAGTAAAGAAACTATTGCAGAAATAAAGGTAAAACTTTTTGACACAGGGTGTACACCAGCAGAATTAGAGGCTTTAGAATCTGATGAACGCAAAGGTGTACAAAAGTTGGTTGAACAATATCACAAGCAATTAGCAAGAAAACAAGCGCTCAAAGATCAATTTGAGGCTATGAAAACCTATGAATATGCATACAAGGAAAGAGGGAAAGAGCTAATCGCTGGAATCGATGAGGCGGGTCGAGGGCCTATAGCAGGTCCAGTTGTAGCAGCGGCAGTGATTTTACCTGATACATTTTATTTAGAAGGATTATATGATTCAAAAGCACTTTCAGAAAGCCAAAAGAATACGTTCTTTGACTATATAAAAGCCCATTCTATATCATATGGAATTGGTATTGTAACAAGTGAAACAATTGATGAAATTAACATCTATGAGGCTACTAAATTGGCCATGCATCGAGCAATTGGTCAGTTAAGCAAAGAGCCCGATCAGCTTTTGATAGATGCTCTACCTTTAACAAACACGCGTGCACCAGTAGATGCCTTTCCTAAAGGAGACCAGCGAAGCATCTCTATTGCATGTGCGAGTGTCCTTGCAAAAGTGACACGTGATCGTTATATGGATGACCTTCATCAATCTTATCCGGCATATGAATTTAATCAGAATGCTGGTTATGGTACAAAGAATCATCTTCAAGCTTTAAAGCAACATGGAATCACTCCGTGTCACAGGAGATCGTTTGCACCGGTAAAGGAAGCTTCGTTAACTTTTCAGTAAAGAGAGGGGATAGATCATGTCATCTTTAACGGCTCCTCAATTGCTTAACCAATTACGTTCATCAGCGGTTCAGAACCAACTGTCACAATCGCTACAACAAGGGAGTCTGGTCGGTGGAAAGGTATTAAAGCTATACCCTCAAGCAAAAGCGCTGGTTCAAATTGGTGGGGGACAAATGAACGCTCAGCTAGAAGCATCCCTCTCTGTAAATGAAAGGTATGTATTTCAAGTTCAACAAACAAAGCCTGTGCTTCGCCTAAAAGTGGTAGAAGGGGAGAAAGGGAAGACGCTTCAGTCTTCAACACAATTACTACAACAATTAGGGGTCTCTAATCCTTCTAAGGGACAAATGAGTTTCGTGAATGAACTCATTCAACGTGACATTCCCTTTACACAAAAAGATCTAAAAGAGGCGCTGAAAATAATGGAGCAGACGGGCGCTCATTCCAAAGCATCTCAAATTTTATTAGACATGTTTTCAAGGAATTTGCCGATTAAATCATCTGTATTTCAAGCTTTATACACTAAATACACAGATACATCTTCTTTAACTGCTTCTCTTCAATCTATATTTACAGATGTAGGAAGTTTTGAGGATCAAATTCAGGATTCGCTTCGCCATCAATTACAACAAGTTCTTGGAAGAAAAGGATCAGATTTGCCTCTAGAAAAAATGATCATGAAGACATTTATGAACGCTCCCATAGGAGAACAAACGGCTGCGTTACAGCTCTTACAGCGAAGCGGGCACGTCTCTAAAGAAACGTCACTGTCCCAAATTCACACTCAGTTAACTGTTAACCATACTCAAAGTGCTGCTAATAAAGAATCAGAAAGTTCATTTGTGTTCAAGAATTCAGGAGAGTTGAAGGGGCAGTTGGTTAGCTTGTTTCAGCAGCAATTACCTGTATCAAAAGATAAAAAGTCTTTACTTCATCAATTTTCATCGATTTTAAATAAAATGACAGAACCAAAAGGGAACATGTCGGTCTCAATGTCTCCAAAGCTTGGACAAGCTTTAAATCAACTTTCTGAAGCCCTTCAAGTAGCAGGCGTATGGTCATCTTTAAAAGGTGCTTTAACTAATCATGGAGCATCAATGCCTTCTGTAGAAGCTCTCGAACTCCTTTTAGGAAGTTCAAATTCAACTAAAGTGATGAACGAAAACCGTTCTTCTTTAAAAGGAGTAGCGAACACGTTAAGTCAAGTTATGAACAACCAATTGCCTAAAGGAGAAGCTGCTAAACTTATTGAATGGCTGAGGTATGGGTTACAAGAAACGAATGAAATAGCTATGTCTTCAAAAGATCAATTCTTAGTGAAGTTAAAAGCATATACTCAACTCAGCGGAATTAATTACGAGTATCAACTAGCGGAGAGAGGAGAAGCACACTCCTCATCTCTAAAAGGAAGCATACTACAAGCTATGCAAGACCCATTAGCCTCACCTGTAGCAGATCGGCTCCAAAGAGTGTTGAATCATCTTAATGCTGCTCCAATAGTGATGCAAGAATCCGAACAATCTATCCAATTTAATGTACAGATGCCAGGAGAGTGGTTTGGAATCGAGCAAGATGTGACAATGGATGTGGAAGGGAACAAGAAAGAAAATGGAGAAATCGATCCAGACTATTGTCACATTTTATTTTATCTTGAACTCCAATCTCTTAAAGAAACGGTTATTGATATGAGGATTCAACAACGAGTTGTCCAACTTACCTTATTTACTGATAATAACGGGGTAGAAGGCCTTATACATGTACTTAAGCCATCTTTAGAAAAAGGGCTAGAACAACTGAACTATAAGCTATCTACTGTTCGACATAAGGAAATTAACCTTAAAGATGCTTCAGAAACCGCTATAAATAAAGTAAATACCCCTACTCGAAAAACAGGAGGCTTTGATCTAAAAATATGAGCGAGTCTAACCAAAAAAAAGAAGCAGTTGCATTAAGTTATGATGGATACCAATTTAATGCTCCAAAAGTTGTTGCTAAAGGAAAAGGAGATATTGCTGCAAACATTATTAATAAAGCAAATGATCACAGAGTTCCTATACAAGAGGACCCAACACTTGTAAAACTATTAGGAGAACTTGATATTAATGAAAAGATCCCAGAAGAATTGTATCAAGCGGTTGCCGAAGTCTTTGCTTATGTTTATCAACTTGATAAACAAATGAAACCTTAAGGACATTTTGGTAACGTCCCTTACTGCATTTACATAGAAATCAATGACTTTTGAATAGAGGCACTCAAATCAAATAGAGATTTGAGTGCCTCTATTTTTAATTTTAGCATTCTGCGAAACGGGTCGGCTATTCCACTATTCTTTTCACGTACATCAAGTTTATTATTATAAATAATATTTTTTTAAGCTTATAAAGGGAGAAAATAGCGGATTTTGTCGGTATTTTCTTAATTTTTTTGGAGATACTAGATGAATTTGTAGACAATTCACACATATTTTTTATACAATGGTCATGCAGTGACAATTTGATGGGAGGATGGAAGATGAACATTCATGAGTATCAAGGGAAAGAAATTTTACGTAGCTACGGCGTTGCCGTTCCAAACGGAACCGTTGCATTTACTGCAGACGAAGCTGTTGAAGCCGCTAAAGGCTTAAGTACAGATGTATCTGTAGTCAAAGCACAAATCCATGCAGGGGGCCGAGGAAAAGCTGGTGGTGTTAAAGTAGCCAAAAATATAGATGAAGTCCGTACATATGCTGAAGAAATTTTAGGCAAACAACTTGTGACTCATCAAACGGGTCCTGAAGGTAAAGAAGTTAAGCGCTTACTCATTGAAGAAGGCTGTGATATTCAAAAAGAATATTACGTTGGTATTGTACTAGACCGCGTCACTTCACGTGTAACGATGATGGCTTCAGAAGAAGGCGGGACTGAAATTGAAGAAGTAGCAGCTGAAACACCAGAGAAAATTTTTAAAGAAGTAATTGATCCTGTAACTGGATTAATGCCTTATCAAGCTCGTCGCTTAGCATTTAACATTAATATTCCAGACGAATTGTTAGGGAAAGCGGTTAAATTTATGATGGGTCTTTATCAAGTATTTGTTGAAAAAGATTGTTCCATTGCTGAGATTAACCCGCTTGTAACGACAGGAGACGGTCAAGTAATGGCGCTTGATGCGAAGTTAAACTTTGATGATAACGCTTTATATCGCCAAAAAGATGTATTTGAACTTCGTGATTTAGATGAAGAAGATCCAAAAGAAATCGAAGCTTCAGAATATGACCTAAGCTATATTGCATTAGATGGTAATATTGGCTGTATGGTTAATGGTGCTGGTCTTGCAATGGCGACAATGGACACGATTAAGCACTATGGCGGAGATCCCGCTAACTTCCTTGACGTTGGGGGAGGCGCTACTACTGAAAAGGTAACAGAAGCTTTCAAAATCATTTTGTCCGACAACAGTGTTAAGGGAATTCTTGTTAATATATTCGGTGGAATTATGAAATGTGATGTCATTGCAGAAGGTGTCGTTGCGGCAACGAAAGAAGTTGGTCTTGAAATTCCACTTGTTGTTCGTCTAGAAGGAACAAACGTAGAACAAGGTAAGAAAATCCTTGATGAGTCAGGCCTAAACATTGTTGCATCTGAATCTATGGCCGAAGCAGCACAGAAAATCGTAGAATTAGTAAAATAAGAAAGGACGGACAAAAATGAGTGTATATATTAATAAAGATACAAAAGTCATTGTACAAGGTATTACAGGGTCTACTGCCCTATTCCATACGAAACAAATGCTTGAATACGGTACCCAGATCGTAGGCGGCGTAACGCCGAAAAAAGGTGGTACTGAAGTAGAGGGCGTTCCTGTGTTCAATACTGTTGAAGAAGCTGTTGAAGAAACAGGTGCGACGGCATCTGTTGTATACGTACCAGCCGCGTTTGCTGCTGATGCAATTATGGAAGCTGTTGATGCTGAGCTTGATCTTGTAATCTGTATTACAGAGCATATTCCTGTTATTGACATGGTAAAAGTGAAGCGTTATATGGAAGGGAAGAAAACACGTTTAGTAGGGCCGAACTGTCCTGGTGTTATTACTCCGGAAGAATGTAAGATTGGTATTATGCCAGGTTACATTCACAAAAAAGGACATATTGGTGTTGTTTCTAGAAGTGGAACATTAACATATGAAGCTGTACATCAACTTTCTGAAGCTGGAATTGGCCAATCTACAGCTGTAGGGATTGGTGGAGACCCAGTGAATGGCACTGATTTTATTGATGTCTTGCAAGCTTTCCAGGATGATCCTGACACCTATGGAGTTATTATGATTGGTGAAATAGGTGGAACAGCTGAAGAAGAAGCAGCCCAATTTGTTAAAGACAACATGGATAAACCTGTCGTTGGCTTTATTGGAGGTCGCACAGCCCCTCCTGGTAAACGCATGGGACACGCAGGTGCCATTATTTCAGGCGGTAAAGGAACAGCAGAGGAAAAGATTAAAGTAATGAATGAGTGTGGTATTCAAGTAGCTGAAACGCCTGCAGTTATGGGAGAAACGCTCATAAACGTGTTAAAAGAAAACAATATCTACGATAAATGTAAAACCCATTAAGATCGTTGAAAGGTGCTCCTGGTTGTAGGAGCACCTTTTTAAACGATATTCTATATAAATGAAGGGACGTGTACGTTTGGAAGCAAGAACATTAAGATTAGCTCTTTTACATCAAACAAAAGGAGCAAGTAGGGTTTTGTTAAGGCAATTTCTTCAGTTTGATCCTTCCCTTGAGTTTGTTTTTTCACTCTCCCTAAAAGAACTTACTTCAAATTTTAATCTTTCCTCAAAAAGAGCTTCCACATTTCTTACTCATCTCCATTCTGACTCTAATAGAAAACAGCTCCTCACAAATATATCAGAATGTACTTTACTTCCACATTGGCATCCTAGTTATCCTAAACTATTACGAAGTATTCCTGATGCTCCTTTACTTCTTTATGCAAAAGGAGATTTGAAACTTTTGCGTATGGAGTCGTACTTAAGTATAGTAGGAACGCGAAAGTGTTCAAATCTAGCGTTAGCTTCTGTGAAGAAGGTGCTTCCTCCATTATTAGATGAAGGATTTGTTATAGTAAGTGGGATGGCTGAAGGTGTTGATTCTATTGCCCATGATCTTACCGTAGAGTTAGGAGGAAAGACCATCGCTATTTTAGGTTTTGGTTTTCAATACTGTTATCCTAACGCAAACCAACCTCTAATGGAGACATTAGCTCAAAATCATCTTCTTTTATCTGAATATGCCCCTCATATCCCCCCAAGAAAATGGCATTTCCCTGAACGGAACAGAATTATAAGCGGGCTAAGTTTTGGAACATTGGTTGTTGAAGCAAAAGAAAGAAGCGGAACGTTAATAACCGTAGATCAAGCTTTGGAACAAGGAAGAGAGGTTTTTGCGATTCCTGGTTCGATAGTGAATGATGTTTCAAGTGGATGTAATAAGATGATTCAGGATGGAGCTAAATTAGTTCAAAATGCCCACGACATTTTAGAAGAATGGATGGAATAAAAAGGGGAAATGATGTCGAAATCTGTCACAAAATCAATATTTTTCCGTTTATCTATAAGTTTTGTTTCTATAATTTGTTTGACAAATGAATAAGAAGTATTTAATAATAGGGAAGATTTAATTTAAAACAACCGTTTACACATAAAAATAAATGAAATGAAGAATAACCTCATCTAGGAGGATACTATATGGCAGATTATCTTGTTATTGTAGAATCACCAGCAAAAGCTAAAACAATAGAGAAATATTTAGGAAAAAAGTATACTGTAAAAGCATCGATGGGACATGTCATCGATTTACCTAAAAGTCAAATGGGTGTGAATGTAGAAGAAGGATATACCCCAAAATACATTACTATTCGAGGCAAAGGGCCTGTGTTAAAAGAAATTAAAACAGCTGCTAAGAAAGCAAAGAAAGTCTATCTCGCAGCCGACCCCGATAGAGAAGGAGAAGCAATTGCCTGGCACTTGGCTCATAGCTTAAATATGGACGAGACATCTCAATGTCGTGTTGTATTCAATGAGATCACAAAAGATGCAATTAAGGAATCGTTTAAGCATCCTCGTACCATTGATATGGATCTTGTAAACGCGCAGCAAGCCAGAAGGGTTCTAGACCGATTAGTTGGTTACAACATTAGCCCTCTATTATGGAAAAAAGTAAAGAAGGGCCTTAGTGCAGGACGTGTACAATCAGTAGCTGTAAAAATGATCATGGACCGGGAAAATGAAATAAAAAAATTCGAACCTGAAGAGTATTGGTCCATTGATGGGAACTTTATGAAAGATAATGAACAGTTTGAAGGTTCTTTTTATGGCATTGATGGTAAAAAACAAAAACTAGGATCTAAAGAAGATGTTGATCAAATTCTTTCTAAGATGAACGAGGAAGACTTCAACGTTGATAAAGTTAACAAAAGAGAACGTCGACGTAATCCTGCTTCTCCATTCACGACATCCTCTTTACAACAAGAAGCAGCGCGAAAATTAAATTTCCGTGCTAAGAAAACAATGATGATGGCTCAACAATTATATGAAGGAATTCAGCTTAGTAAAAAAGAGGGCACAGTTGGTTTGATTACCTATATGCGTACAGATTCAACTCGTATCTCCCAAACAGCTAAGGATGAAGCTGCTGGATATATTGAAGAGCAGTATGGAAAGGATTATCTTGGATCAGGTAGTCAAAAGAAATCACAGAAATCGCAAAATGCTCAAGATGCACACGAAGCGATTCGTCCAACCTCTTCGTTGCGTACCCCAAAGGCAATGAAAGAATATTTGTCTAGAGATCAGTATCGATTGTATAAATTAATCTGGGAACGTTTTGTTGCTAGCCAAATGGCTCCAGCTGTTCTAGATACCATGACCGTCCACTTATTAAATCAAGGCGTAGAGTTTAGAGCTACCGGTTCTAAAGTTAAGTTTAAAGGGTTTATGAAAGTATATGTTGAAGGCAACGACGATAATAAGAAAGAAGAAGATAAGATGTTGCCAGATCTAGAAGAGGGTACTACAGTTAAAGCAGAGGCCATTCAACCGAATCAACACTTCACTCAGCCTCCACCGCGATACACAGAAGCTCGTCTTGTCCGTACATTAGAAGAGATGGGGATCGGACGTCCATCCACATACGCTCCTACCCTTGATACAATCCAAAGAAGAGGGTATGTGAGTCTAGATAATAAGCGATTCGTACCTACTGAATTAGGGGAAATCGTGATTGAATTATTGAAAGAGTACTTCCCTGAAATCATTAACGTCGATTTCACTGTACAAATGGAAGGAAATCTTGATGCCGTTGAAGAGGGTAACAAGGAATGGGTCCAAATCATCGATGATTTTTATCAAGACTTTGAAAAGCGTTTAACCACTGCTGAGAAAGAAATGGAAGAAATCGAGATTAAAGACGAACCCGCAGGAATTGACTGCGAAGAATGTGGTCATGAAATGGTTTACAAAATGGGCCGCTATGGTAAATTCCTTGCTTGTTCCAATTTCCCAGATTGCCGTAATACGAAGCCAATATTAAAAGAAATTGGTGTTAAGTGCCCTCGATGTAAAGAAGGGAACGTTGTTGAACGTAAAAGTAAAAAGAAACGCACGTTCTATGGCTGTGATCGTTACCCAGAATGTGAGTTTATCTCATGGGATAAACCAATCAGTCGTCCATGTCCGAAATGCGAGTCTATGTTAGTTGAGAAAAAAGCTAAAAAAGGAACACAAGTGCAGTGTTCTGAATGTGACTATAAAGAAGAACTCCAGCAATAAGCATAAGGGGCTATCCCCCTTATGCTTTTTTTATGCGCAATACTCGAAGCGGAGATACTTGGTCAGGGTGAGTCCGTTGCTAGAAAAGTGGTTGGGCAGGCTTGGGGACAACTCGCTTTCCTGCGGGGAGCTGGGAAGCCTCCTCAATCGCTACGCGCTTTCCGGGGTCTCCCCTAGGCTCCTTTTCCCGCGGGAGTCTCGCAGTCCCCAAGCCAACCCTGACATTGACTAGGTGAACGGACCCGCTTAATCGACCCTATCACACAAATATGGCGCGTTTCCGTTTCTCCCTATTTGGCAAAGGTGGTCCTGGAAATTGTGAGACTCCTGCGGGAGAAAGAGGTCGACGAGACCCCGCAGGGTGGTTTCCCCGAGGAGGCTCGACAGCTCGCCCGCGGAAAGCGAGTGATTTTCAGGACCACCTTACTCCCGTTTAAGGCTGACGGAAACGAAATTCCATCTATCGCACAACAAAACCATCTCAACTTCCAGTCTTCCACATAAGGGTGGATGATGTCGGAAGATGGATATGTTGTCTAATGAGTGTAATGGCTCTTTTGATGGGAGATATAGAGGAACCACCCCTCCCTTACAAACTGTTAAAAAATACTTAAAATAATTTTAATTGACACTAGTAGGTCATCAAGCTATAATCGTTGAGTGGTAAGGGAATATACTTGACAGAAATTAGTATATTTGCTCTTGGTCATGGATATGCTAGCTATGATAATTTACAAAGGTTTAAGAACAATTCAGAATTTTGTTACAATTAAGTAAAATTCATTGCATAAGTTATATTATCTGTGTTAATATTTAAGCGCCTTATGTGAGGTGAGCTGATGGATGATAATCAACGTCAAATAAACTTATTCACGGAGTACTTACAAATTGAAAAGAACGCTTCATCATATACGATCCACTTTTACCAAAGTGATCTCCATTCCTTTAAAGCATTTCTAAAAAGGGAAGGGGATATGAGTTGGAAGGAAGTGGATTATCCCATTATTAGAGTCTTTTTAACAGAACTCTATGACCAGCAACTTTCTCGGAGATCCGTTTCGAGAAAGCTTTCAAGCTTACGATCGTTTTATCGCTTCTTAGAAAGGGAAGGGCATGTAGAGTCTAATCCTTTCTTACATGTTTCTTTGCCAAAGCAGGAAAATCCGATTCCTTCATTTTTATATGAAGAAGAATTGGATAAGTTGTTTCATGTGAGTAATATTGATGAACCTTTAGGCCAAAGAAACCAGGCTATTTTAGAGCTTCTTTATGCGACAGGCATGCGTATAAGTGAATGTGTATCGTGTGAGTTATCTGATATAGACCTAGAACTTGGTACGGTTCTGGTTCGGGGTAAAGGAAGGAAGGAACGTTACATTCCTTTCGGGAGCTTTGCAAGAGAGGCTTTAAAACACTACATTTATAATGGAAGAAACTCGTTATTACAGAAGTCCGGAATGGACACTGGATCAATCTGGCTTAACGCAAAAGGTTCTCCATTAACAGACCGCGGAGTCCGGTTAATCCTGAACAAAATGGTAGAAAAGGCAGCTATGACCATTCACGTCCACCCTCATATGCTTAGGCATACGTTTGCTACGCATATGTTAAATGAAGGGGCAGATTTACGTTCCGTACAGGAATTGTTAGGGCATGAGCACCTAACCTCTACTCAAATATATACACACGTAACGAAAGATCATTTAAAAAACGTATACATGAATAGCCATCCAAGAGCAGGCAAGGATGAATAAATGGAATGAGGTGGAGTTTTTGGAACAACAATTTCATGCAACAACAATTTTTGCCGTTCAACATAATGGACAATGTGCAATGAGCGGAGATGGGCAAGTTACATTTGGGAACGCAGTTGTAATGAAACATAAAGCAAAAAAAGTACGTAGATTATACAAAGGGCAAGTTCTAGCGGGATTTGCTGGCTCTGTAGCTGATGCTTTTACGTTGTTTGAGAAATTCGAAGCAAAGCTTGAAACCTATAATGGAAACTTAGCTCGTGCAGCTGTAGAGCTTGCTAAAGAGTGGCGAAGTGACAAAGTCCTTCGGAAGCTTGAGGCGATGTTAATTGTAATGAACAAAGACGACTTATTCCTTGTTTCGGGTACAGGTGAGGTTATTGAACCTGATGATGGTGTCATTGCAATTGGATCTGGAGGGCACTATGCATTAAGTGCGGGACGTGCTTTAAAACGTTATTCTCCTGAGAAAAACGCAACAGAAATTGCCCAAGCAGCTTTAGAGATTGCCGGAGAAATATGTGTGTATACAAATAATGAAATCGTATTAGAATCGCTGGAGGACTAAGGGAGGTCTTTATCGATGAGTGAAAACTTAACGCCTAGACAAATAGTTGAACGCTTAGATCAATATATTATTGGTCAGAACAACGCCAAAAAAGCTGTAGCGATCGCTTTACGTAATCGCTATCGACGCATGCAATTGGATGATAAGTTAAAAGACGAAATTGTTCCTAAAAATATATTAATGATGGGGCCAACAGGAGTAGGTAAAACAGAGATTGCTCGTAGATTAGCTAAGCTTGTAGGTGCTCCTTTTGTGAAGGTTGAAGCTACTAAATTTACAGAAGTAGGTTATGTGGGACGAGACGTTGAGTCCATGGTAAGAGACCTTATGGAGACAGCTGTCCGTATGGTGAAAGAAGAAAAAATGGAGCAAGTGAAAGGGAAAGCTGAAGAGCGTGCCAACCAGCGTCTTGTAGAATATTTAGTTCCTAAAAAGAAAAAGCAAAATAATTTTAAAAACCCATTAGAAATGTTTTTCTCTGGTCAAGAAGACACGCAGCAAAGTGAAGATCGTTCTGAGGAACAAAATGTAGAGCAAAAACGTAAGCAAGCTTCTCACAAGCTTGCAATGGGCGAACTAGAAGATACAATGATTACAATCGAAGTGGAAGAGCAACAATCTTCCATGTTTGATATGTTGCAAGGCTCGGGTATGGAACAAATGGGGATGAATATGCAAGATGCTTTCAGTCAATTCATGCCGAAAAAGTCTAAAAAACGCAGGCTTTCTGTAAAGGACGCTCGTAAGGTTCTTACCCAAGACGAAGCTCAAAAACTCATAGATATGGACGAAGTATCTCAAGATGCAGTAGAACGCGTAGAGCAAAATGGAATGATCTTCGTAGATGAGATTGATAAGGTAGCGGGTGGAAATGAACAATCATCAGGGAATGTCTCAAGAGAGGGCGTCCAGCGAGATATCCTACCTATCGTAGAAGGATCTACAGTTGTTACAAAGCATGGTCCTGTAAAAACAGACCATATTCTATTTGTTGCAGCAGGGGCATTCCATATGTCTAAGCCTTCAGATTTAATCCCTGAACTACAAGGACGTTTCCCAATTCGCGTAGAACTTGAGAAACTAACTGTGGAAGATTTTGTGAACATTCTCACTGAACCATCAAATGCATTATTAAAGCAATATAAAGCTTTACTGGAAACAGAAGGTATAAATGTGGAATTTTCTGACGAAGCTGTTACCAGATTAGCAGAGGTAGCTTTCGATGTGAATCAGGAAACAGATAATATTGGTGCACGAAGACTGCACACAATTTTAGAGAAACTACTAGAGGATCTTTCCTTTGAAGCTCCTGATGTCCATATGGAAACCATTGAAATCACTAAAGCTTATGTAGATGATAAATTAGCATCGATTGCCAAGAATAAAGACTTAAGCCAATTTATTTTATAGACACACTGAACAGGAGGATCAATATGAAATTATTAGATCGAGCACGCAATATTAATTCAATGCTGCAAAAAACTACAGGTAAATCTGTCAACTTTAACGATATGTCTGAGACGCTTCGTGATGCTATCGGGGCAAATACGTATATCGTAAGTCGAAGAGGTAAACTGTTAGGTTTCGCTATTAAGCAGGAAATTGAGAACGACCGCATGAAAAGCATGTTAGCTGAGCGTCAATTCCCAGAAGAGTATACACAAAACTTATTCTCTATTAATGAAACAACTCCAAACTTGGAAATTGATCATCCACTTACGGCATTCCCTGTAGAGAACCGTGAATTGTTCCAACAAGGATTAACGACTGTTGTACCTATTATCGGTGGCGGTGAGCGAATTGGTACTCTTATTCTTAGTCGTTTAACTGAAAGCTTTAACGATGATGATCTTTTACTAGGTGAGTATGGTGCTACTGTTGTAGGTATGGAAATCCTTCATGAGAAAACGGAAGAGATTGAAATGGAAGCTAGAAGCAAAGCTGTCGTCCAAATGGCTATTAGCTCCTTATCTTATAGTGAGCTAGAAGCAATTGAACACATTTTTGAAGAGTTAGAAGGGAATGAAGGATTGCTTGTGGCTAGTAAAATCGCTGATCGTGTTGGAATCACGCGCTCAGTGATTGTAAATGCTCTTCGTAAATTAGAAAGTGCGGGCGTTATTGAGTCACGCTCTCTAGGTATGAAAGGAACATATATCAAAGTACTGAATGATAAGTTTCTTGTCGAATTACAAAATATGCGTTTGAACTAAACAACTTTAGTCCAAAAAACCCAGCCTCTCTAAGGGGCTGGGTTTTTTTGTATTATACAACATAAATTGTTTAGAAATAGTTAAATTACCTTTTTCGACATTTTCTTTCATCCGGAGCTGTGGCATAATGATACATAGATGTGACGAAATAAGGTTGAAAAATAGTAAAAAACTCATAAATAAGCCTATCTTAGGTCTTTTTGGCCACATACAAGGACTAAATTCCTAACATTATTCCAATTTCCATGACAAATCATGTATAAATAGGGAATCCATCTCATGGACAAAAATTCGACGTTTTCTTACAATTAGCATTATGTAGGTCTGGATACTTATTTTTCTACAAAAAAGGAGGGATTTAGATGGCGATGTTCGGTGGTACAATCCAAACCCTCGAGAAATCAATGGACTATGCTTCACTGAAGAATAAAACAATAGGTAATAATATTGCTAATGTAGACACACCAAATTACAAAGCTACAAATGTACAGTTTAAAGATGTCTTCAGTAAACAATTGAGCTCGATTGATGCTAAACGAACGAATAGCAAACATATCTCATTCTCTTCTTATGATACTTCCCGATATTCTGTTACTTCAAACGGAAGTACGCAATATAACCACAATGGGAATAATGTGGATATTGATCAAGAGATGGCTGACCTTGCTAAGAACCAAATTTATTACCAGGCATTGGTTGATCGATTGAACGGTAAGTTCAGAAGTTTAGAATCTGTTATTAAAGGAGGAAGATAACGTTGGGAATTTTTAATTCGTTTAATGCAAGTGCTAGTGCGTTAACAGCTCAGCGCCTTAGAATGGATGTCATTTCCTCAAACCTTTCAAATGCAGAGACAACTAGGGCAACCCAAACTGAAGATGGTCAATGGGAACCCTATAGAAGAAAGATGGTGGAATTTCAACCTAAAGGAGAAACATTTCAATCCCATTTACAAAAGGCTATGGGCTCTAGTAATACTCCTGCCGAGGGTGTTGAAGTTTCTGAAATCCAAGAGGATGAATCTCCTTTTAAAATGGTGTATAACCCAAATCATCCAGATGCTGATGATAATGGATATGTAGCTAAGCCAAATGTAGACCCGTTAAAGGAAATGGTTGATCTTATGAGTGCTACTAGATCGTACGAAGCGAATGTTACAGCTGTTAATGCTAGTAAAAGTATGTTAATGAAAGCGTTAGAGATCGGTCGATAAGAAATGACAAGGAGGGAGCAAGTATGGAACCCGTAGTATTACAAGCTAGTCAGGCGCCCTTACAAACTACTCAAAATACGAAGAAGATATCACCACAAGATGCTCAGTCCGCATTTGCGACAAGCTTAAAGAATGCAATCAAAAATGTGAACAACGCGCAAGTCGAATCCAATATAAAAACAGAAAAACTTGCTAAAGGTGAGATTGATAATCTACATGATGTAATGATCGCTTCTAAAAAAGCGAGTATCACCTTACAGACTGCTGTTGAAGTGCAAGGGAAAGTAGTTGATGCTTACAAGGAAATAATGAGGATGCAAGTATAACTTAATAAACATCATTACATAACACACAAGGTACTATATGGTTTAGATGATGTTCAGCACGGGGGCTATTATGAGAGAAAAGCTACAAGATTATAAATATAAGACTAGCGAATTTTGGAAGGGGCGTAGCTTGCCTCAGAAAAGTATTATGATTGGTGCTGTAATTGGTTTAATAGCGCTAATCGTTGGAGCTAGCCTTTTTGCCTCGAATCCAAAATTGGTTCCTTTATATAATGACTTATCAGTACAGGAAGTAGGTCAAATAAAAGAGGAACTTGATGCTAGAGGCGTAAAATATGAACTGGGAAATCAAGGTGCAACAGTAATGGTGCCAGAAGCAACTGTTGATGGTTTACTCGTTGACTTGGCTGCTCAAGGTATTCCTGATAGTGGAAGCATCGATTACGGTTTTTTCAGCGATAATACTTCTTGGGGAATGACAGATAATGAGTTTGATGTCATGAAACTTGATGCTATGCAAACAGAATTATCAACTTTAATGAAGCAAATTGAGGGGATAGAGAACGCTAAAGTTATGATAAACATGCCTAAGGAAAAGATCTTTGTTGGAGAGCAGGAGCAAACTGCATCAGCCTCGATCGTCGTCAACGTAAATCAGGGCTATCAACTAAAAGAAGATCAAATCCAATCGTTATATCATCTTGTTTCCAAAGCGATCCCAAATCTCCCTACCGATAATATCGCCATTATGGATCAAAACTTTAAGTATTTTGACCCGAAAAAAACGGGTTCAGTGGCCTCGGGGCAGTCTTATGAATACCAACAAACGGTTAAAGATGATATACAAAATGACATACAAAGACGCGTTCAACAAATGCTAGGCATGATGATGGGGCGAGATAAAGTAATGGTTTCTGTCACAGCGGATGTAGATTTCACACAAGAGAAACGGACTGAAAATCTTGTGCAGCCTGCTGAAGAAGGTGAAGAAGGTCTTCCGGTTAGCGTGGAACGTATTACAGAAACCTATACAGGTGACCCTGGTGATGTAAACGCTGGTGGAACGGTTAATCCTGATGGAGATGTACCTGGTTATCAAGGTGAAGACGTTGAAGCTGGTAACGGTGATTATGAAATGATGAAAGAAACGATTAATAATGAGTTTAATCGAATTCAACGTAACATCGTCGAATCCCCTTACAAAATTAGAGACCTCGGCATTCAAGTAGCAGTCGATCAGAATAAAGAAGCTAACCAAGATGGGGCGATAGAGCAGCTATCTACAGCAGAGCAGGCAACATTATCCGAGAGTATCACGTCCATTTTAAGTTCAATCGTGTCAACAAGTATTGATGAGGAATATGGACCTGTTGAGCCAGATAATAAAGTTTCGATCGTTTTCCAAGAGTTTAACGGAAAACCACAATTTAATCCTGAAACATCTCCTGTTATACCAGTATGGGCTTACGTTGCGGGAGGAATTTTACTTGTTGTTATTGCAAGCTTAATTTGGACGTTAGTAAGAAAAGGTCGTAAAAAGGAAGACCTAAGAGAAGGGTACGTGGAGCAAGAGCGAGCACCGGTTGAGGTTCCAGCTATGGAAGAACCAGAAGAAACGGAAAGCTCTGTGCGACGCAAACAGTTAGAGCGTATGGCGAAAGAGAAACCAGAGGATTTCGCTAAGTTATTACGTTCATGGATCGCTGAAGATTAGGAGTGAGTATATATGGCGAAGCATAAAACAGGACTATCAGGCAGACAAAAAGCAGCCGTTCTCCTCATATCATTAGGCCCGGATGTTTCAGCGCAAGTTTATAAACATTTGACGGAAGAAGAGATAGAGAAGTTGACACTAGAAATTTCGTCTGTCAAAAAAGTAGAACCAGATCAAAAAGAAAAGATACTTGATCAATTCCACCAAATTGCCATCGCGCAAGATTACATTTCCCAAGGTGGAATTGGATATGCCAAAACGGTCTTGGAAAAAGCACTTGGGGATAAAGAAGCTTCTGATATTATTAATCGGTTAACCTCATCACTGCAGGTGAAACCGTTTGATTTTGCGAGAAAGGCAGATCCTTCTCAAATCTTGAATTTTATACAAAATGAGCATCCTCAAACGATTGCGCTGATTTTGTCATATTTAGACTCAGAGCAATCAGCTCAAATTCTTTCAGAACTTCCACAAGAAATGCAGGCAGACATTGCAAGAAGAATTGCCGTTATGGATTCTACTTCTCCTGAAGTAATCAATGAAGTCGAACAAATCCTAGAAAGAAAACTTTCAGCAACTGTTACACAAGATTATACACAAACGGGTGGGATCGAAGCCGTTGTCAATGTTTTAAATGGTGTAGACCGAAGTACTGAGCGAACCATTTTAGATTCACTAGAAATTCAAGATCCTGAACTAGCTGAAGAAATCAAAAAGCGTATGTTTGTCTTTGAAGATATCGTTACACTTGATAATCGGGCTATTCAGCGAGTCATACGTGATGCAGATAATGAAGACTTGATGCTTTCATTGAAAGTTGCGAGCGAAGAAGTAAAAGAAGTTGTCTTTAAAAACATGTCTTCTCGCATGAGCGAAACCTTCCAAGAAGAAATGGAATATATGGGACCAGTACGGTTGCGCGACGTTGAAGAATCTCAAACTCGCATCGTTTCTATTATTAGAAGGTTAGAAGAGGTTGGAGAGATTGTCATCGCACGTGGCGGAGGTGACGATATCATTGTCTAACCATAATAAGGCTGGTCGAGTAATTGGTATTAAACCGATACGTTCTGAAAGTTATGTATCCCATGGGGGGCCTTCTTCTGAACAATCTTCAAATCTAGCATCTTCACTTATCCAAGACGCTAATGAGCAAAAAGAGTATGCTAATCAAATACTTCGGGAAGCTGAGGAGAAATCTGACCGTCTTTTAAAAGAAACAGAAGAAAAAGTTAAATCTCTCCGACAGAATTGGGAAACAGAAAAAGATGAGTTAATAGAATCAACAAAGACGTTGGCTTATAAGGAAGGGTTTCAATCCGGAGAACAAGAGGCATTCCGACAGTACGAGGAGCTTATTCAAAAAGCTCAAGAAACAGTAAACCAAGCTAATTTGGATTATCGCTCCAAAATAGATGAGAGTGAAGATGCTATTCTTCATTTAAGTATGAAAGCCGCCTCTAAGATTATGAACCAAACGCTTGAAGACAACCCTGAACGTTATTTGCCTATTGTGAAAGCTGTAATTGAAGAAGGGAATAATGGTGACCAGCTTCAAGTTTATGTACACCCTGATCAATATGAACTGGTGTTAGAACAAAAATCTGAATTACAACTTATATTGGATCACCAGGCTGAACTTTCCATTTATCCTAAAACAAACTTAAAGCCGTTCCAATGTTATCTAGAATCATCCTATGGAAGAGTAGATGTGAGCATCGATAGTCAATTAGAAGAGCTGCGTTCAAAGTTGTTTCGTTTACTTGAGGAGGGCAAATAGGTGAATGTAAGTCATTTAATGGATGCAATCGAGGAAATTGATACATATAAGCGATATGGAAAGATAGTAAGGGTCGTAGGGTTAATGATTGAATCAAAAGGACCTGAAGCAAGTGTTGGAGAAGTTTGTGTCATTCATTCTAGTCCTAAAAAAGGTGAGACGATACTTGCTGAGGTTGTAGGTTTTTCCGAAGAGAAAGTTCTTCTTATGCCCTACTCTGAAATTACCGATATTGCTCCTGGTTGTTTAGTAGAAGCAACAGGCGACCCTCTTCAAGTAAAAGTAGGTAGAGGAATGGTAGGCCAAGTCCTCGATTCTTTAGGTAGATCAATGTATGAGACGGCTTCTTTAAAGGGGTTAAAACCTTACCCAACTGATCAATCACCTCCAAACCCTTTATCTCGCCCTCCAATAGAAGAGCCTATACAAGTTGGAGTTCGTTCTATTGATACTTTACTTACCGTGGGGAAAGGACAGAGAGTGGGGATATTCGCTGGTAGCGGCGTAGGAAAAAGTACGCTGATGGGCATGATTGCCAGAAACAGTGGGGCTGACATTAATGTGATTGCTTTAATAGGTGAACGGGGTCGAGAGGTAAGGGAATTTATCGAAAGGGACCTCGGGGAAGAAGGATTAAAGAAATCTATTGTAGTAGTTGCTACATCAGATCAGCCTGCTCTGATGAGGATCAAAGGAGCCTACACGGCTACTGCAATAAGCGAATATTTCCGTGATTTAGGATACGATGTGAACCTTATGATGGATTCTGTTACGAGAGTAGCCATGGCACAGAGGGAAGTGGGGCTTGCTACAGGTGAACCTCCCACAACTAAGGGATACACACCTTCAGTATTTGCAATTTTACCCAAACTCCTTGAGCGGACAGGGACGAATGCCAATGGCTCTATTACAGCCTTTTATACAGTTTTAGTAGATGGTGATGATATGAATGAGCCAATAGCTGATACCGTAAGAGGAATACTAGACGGCCACTTTGTATTAGATCGGAAGTTAGCTGAACTAGGTCAGTTCCCTGCTATTAATGTATTAAAATCAATTAGTCGTGTTATGAATCATGTGGCAGACAAGGAGCATCTAGAAGCAGCTGATAGAATGAGGAATCTACTAGCAACCTATGAGGAGAACCAAGAGCTTATTCAAATTGGTGCTTACCGAAAAGGGAGCTCAAAAGAAGTAGATGAAGCTATTCAATATCATCCCAAACTTATTTCCTTCTTAAAACAAGGAACACATGAGCCAGTACGAAATGTTGAGGCCGTTGAACAACTTATTCAATTAATAGGTCGAGGTGGTCAAGGATGACAAGCTTACGTACATTCCATAAGCTATTAGATTTAAAAGAGAAAGATAAACACGTCGCTCAAAAAAACTATCAAGATTCCATGGATCAATTTGAGAGCGTGGCAACCCGCCTTTATGAGTTATTGAAGAAAAAAGAAGATAAGGAAACCGCTTATCTATCATCAGTAAAAAAAGGATTAAGCATTATAGATTTAAATAACTATCACACCTATGTAGAACAACTATCTAAACAGATCGAACAACTTCAACACCAAGTTCAGTCTGCAAGGAGTGAAATGGAACAGAAGCAAGTAGAGCTCTCAGAATCCCACATCGAATATAAAAAGTATGAAATGCTAATCGATCATAAGGTTGAACAAAGAGAGTTAGAGCGAGTAGCAATTGATAAAAAAATGATGGATGAGATATCAGTCCAACAATATATTAATCAAGGAAATTAGGTGTTAGGTCGTGGCTATATCTGAAAAGCCAAAACAAAAATCAAGTAAAGTTCAATGGTTTGTGTTTGTAATCCTAATTCCACTAATACTAGCTGTTACTGTAGCGCTTATTATTATGACTGTAGCAGGTGTAAATGTGTTTGAAAAAACGAAGCAGTTTGCTGAAGATGTACCAAAAGTATCCGCACTACTAAATACGGAAACTACAAAAAAGTCAGAAGGTCAAGCTGTGGAATTAAAGGCAACAATTGAAGACCAAAATGCTCAACTTGATGAATTAAAATCTCAACTCACTGTTAAAGATCAAAAAATTGAAGAATTAAACAATGAAATGAAACAGTTAACTAAAGAGTTAGAGGATAAAAAAATATCTGATAAGGATAAGGAAGATATAATGACAGATCTGTCTTCTTCTTTTAAAAACATGGACCCAGAACAAGCGGCAGCTATTGTGTCACAGCTAGATCAAGCATCATCTGTTGATCTGTTAGAAAAGCTACCAAGCGATGAGCGGGGCAAAGTTCTAGCAGCGCTAAATCCAGAACAGGCAGCTAATTTAACAAGCGCGCTTATGAATAGGTAGATAATTCTATGAATCTTTGAAAGGAGGTGAAGTCATGAATGGAAGCGTTACTCTACTTAAGCAAATAGGGGTCAACCTTAATGGGATCAATAAATCCCTAACATCTAATGCTAATACAGAACAAGGGTTTTCAAACAAGTTGCACTCTCTACTTGGAGAGGTGTCTTCAAACAATCAAGGACAATCTTTAACCAAGCAACGTAAACTTCTTTTGAACAAAGATATGAACTCTTCTCAAATGGAAAAAGAATTGAAAACATTCATCGACCAGCTCAAAGCATTTGTTCAATCTCTTCCTGAAGGAGACATGGCGCTTAACCAAGGCAGTGTTCTTCCGAATAGGAGCACGCTCTCTGAGGAAACAGGTATAGCGAGTCTCGTCCAATCCCTTGAAAAAGCTTTAGAAGCTTTGAAGGATCGTGATCTATCTTTAGACAACAACTTGATTGAAAAATTAGAAGCGCTTGATGGACGGCTTTCAGATTTAGAAACTAATCTAGAATTAAATACGAAGAAAGATGTTTCAAAGCTATCAGCCATGTCGTTAAGTATGCCACATTTCATAACCCATTCATTCAACGTGTCAGAAACTGTAGAATCAAAATCTCTCATAAGTGAAAACGTTGAAAAGTTAGCCACTGACCTTAAGGGATTGCTACAAGGTTTATCAGCTACTTTAACAGGTAACAAAGAGCAAACGTCGCTTCAAATGTCCAAACAAATGAAAGAATTATACTCTATAGCCGAACAACTAATAAAAATTGAGAAAAATCATCCAGCTTCAACAGAAGTAAAACAACTATTGCAACAAGTAAAGCAAGATACAACGTCACCAAAGGCTTTCGCAAGCTTCGAACAAGCATTTATGAATTTAAAGAGACGCTCAAACCTCTCCATAACTAACAAATACAGTCACAATGCCAAAGTAACATCGGCAGAGTTTGGTAAGTGGGTGGAGAACTCATGGGCAAGGCTTGGGGACTTTTCTGAATCGAAGAAAGAATCTTCCTTAAAAACGATTTCATTTTCTCCAACTGCTGATGGAATGATGACAAAGCAAGAACAAATGGTTATAAAGTTGAATTCGACTAACCAAAGCGATCAAAGTATGCCTAAACAATTAATAGAAGAGTTCCAAAAGGTGATGAATCGAAGCCGTTTCAATATGAACAAAGCAGGGTCGCAACTGTCTATTAAATTGAACCCAGGATCTCTAGGCGACATGATGGTCAAGATGACGCAACAAAATGGTGAGATGATGGTGAAAATCATGGTTAGCACCCAAGCTGCAAAAGAAATGTTAGAAGGAAATCTAAATCAGCTTCGTCATATGTTCACACCAAGTCAGGTTCAAATAGAGAAGCAAGATCTCTCTGCACAACTAGACCAGTCGTTTACCTTTGAGAAAGAAGGAGAACAACAGCAGGATAAGGATAGACAACAAGAGCAGTCTTCTAATACTGCGAGTGAAGAAGATGATGAATCGCTAAGTTTTCATGATGTATTAATGAACGAAAAGGTGTAGGTGATAACGATGACAACTATTGATCCTTCTCTTTATTTGAAGTCACAGCAGCAAACGAGATCAGTCGATGCTGGTAGTAATAGCGTGTTAGGAAAAGATGATTTTTTAAAGATATTGATGACACAGCTTCAAAACCAAGACCCAACTAGTCCTATGAAAGACAAAGAGTTTATCTCTCAAATGACTAGCTTCTCAACTCTTGAACAAATGACAAATATGTCTACAGCCATTGAAAAGTTAACACAAGCACAAAATTTTGCACCAGTTGTGAAGTATAGTTCAATGATCGGAAATCAAGTTTCCTATGAAGTTATCAATGAAAACGGTACGGTAACGGGCGCTGAGACGAGTGAGGTTTTAGCAGTTACGAAAAAACAGAATTCAGTAGAGCTAGAACTAAAAAATGGTGAAAAGGTATCTCCTGAACAGATTATGAGAGTTTCTGACCAAACAGATTAAATGGAGACATTTTACATTAATAGGAAAGAAGGAGGTAACATGGATCCAAGAATCCACTCCATACAATCTCATCCTCCGCTACCCATTTCAAGCACGAAGAGAACACCTGCTATAAATGGGACTGCTTCTTTTAATAGTGTGTTACAACAAGAATTATCCGAAATTAAGATAAGTAAACACGCACAACTACGAATGAAAGAAAGAAATCTTTACATATCTGAAACAGAATGGGTGAAGATGGAGGAACGTATGCGGGAAGCGAAGCAAAAAGGGGTAACTGATTCACTTGTTCTTATGAAAGATAAGGCGCTTGTTGTGAGTACAAAAAACAATACTGTAATTACAGCAATGAATAAACAAGAAGCCGAGTCACAAATATTCACAAATATAAATGGAACAATCGTTATGGAAGACTAAGGCTGGACCTGCGGGAGGCCTATCGCTGCGGACTGAATGATGCAGTGAGTTGAATGGTTCTACTAAAAACCGAAAGGGATGAATGTTACATGTTACGTTCAATGTACGCTGGTATTTCAGGTATGAAAGGTATGCAAACGAAGTTAGATACGATTGGGAATAATATCGCAAATGTGAACACGTCGGGTTATAAAAAGGGAAGAGTGACGTTTCAAGATATGATGAGTCAAAGTGTTTCTCCTGCAGAAGCACCAGCAGGCGGATTGGGTGGTAAAAACCCATCTCAAGTTGGGCTCGGATCGCAACTAGGTTCAATCGATAATATTTACACCCAAGGGAATCGACAAACTACGAATCGACCTCTTGATCTTTCGATAGAAGGGGATGGGATGTTTGAAGTTAGAGATGGGGATGAAAGCTATTATACGAGGGCTGGTAACTTTTACTTAGATAATAACGGGGATATTGTCAACAATGAAGGAATGTATTTATCTGATGATCAAGGTGCAACGATCAATATCCCTCCAAATGCTGAGAGTTTCAGTATACAGTCAAATGGAACGGTAAGTTATATCATTCCTGGCAATGCTACTCCCCAAACAGCTGGGCCTGTTGGATTAATGAAGTTTTCAAACCCAGGTGGACTTGAAAAAGTTGGGAGCAACACCTACAGGGACACTACAAACTCTGGAGCTGCAGCAAATCTCTCTCAACCTGGGGCAAATGGTACGGGTTCATTAGTATCTGGCTCTCTTGAGATGTCCAATGTTGACTTGGCAGAGGAGTTTACAGAAATGATTACAGCTCAGCGTGGCTTTCAGGCAAACACACGTATCATCACAACGTCTGATGAGATTCTGCAAGAACTAGTGAATCTGAAACGATAAATAGATTTGATCCTGACTAAAAAGGGAGGTAGAGGGGCGTTATATACGTCTCTCTCATACATAATGATTTCATTAACCAGGTTAAATGGTGATTCATTTACGTTGAATGCCATTTATATAGAACAAATCCAAGCTCATCCAGATACAACAATTACGTTAACAAATGGTCGGAAGCTTCTTGTTCGTGAGGAAGAAGACGAAGTCATTGCGTTAACCAAACAATTCTACAGACATGTTGGGCTAGCTACGATTACTGCAAATCAAAAGGAGGGATCATAACTTGAACCCGAAAATTCTAAAAGCAATGGTAATCAGTCTTGTGGTAATCACTGTAGGAGGAGTCGTTGCACTTATTTTAGTCTTGAACTCAAGTACTCAAGCAACTGACGAACCAACAATTGATGAGTTAAGAGAATATTCGATTGAAACAGAAGAACTTACGACTGATTTACAAAACGATCGATTCGTTCGCATTCAATTTAGAATCGTAACAGATAGTAAAGACGCTAAAGAAGAGTTAGAAAAACGGGACTTCCAATTAAAAAATATCTTAATTAAGCAATTATCTCCTATGAATGAAGAAGAATTTAAAACAGGGGTCGATAATTTAGAAGGAACACTTAAAACCCGCTTAAATGAACTTATGACAGAGGGTGTTGTGACGGAAGTCTACACCACTAAGAAAGTATTGCAATAATAAAAATGAAGAGCACCTGATTGGAGGTGACGTTTTGGCAGAAGAAGTTCTCTCTCAAAATGAGATTGATGCATTGCTATCCGCGATTTCAACTGGAGAAATGGATGCAGATGATTTAAAAAAGGAAGAAAAAGAAAGAAAAGTCCGCGTGTATGATTTTAAAAGAGCACTAAGATTCTCTAAAGACCAAATCAGAAGCTTAGGTAGAATTCATGAGAATTTCGCGAGACTATTAACGACCTACTTTTCAGCTCAGTTAAGAACCTATATTCATATATCTGTTGCTTCGGTTGATCAAATCCCTTATGAGGAATTTATTAGATCTATCCCCAAAATGACGATATTGAATGTATTTTCCGTAGAACCATTGGATGGAAGGATCTTACTTGAGGCGAATCCGAATATTGCATACGCCATGCTTGACCGTGTTTTAGGGGGAAAAGGTGTCAGCGTAAACAAGGTTGAGAGTTTAACGGAAATAGAAACCAATATAATGTCCCAACTTTTTGAGAAAGCAATTGATAATCTTCAAGAGGCTTGGAGCTCTGTAGTAGATATTAACCCTGAACTAGAGGAATTTGAGGTTAATCCTCAATTCCTTCAAATGGTTTCACCAAATGAAACAGTAGTCGTAATATCCTTGAACACAGAAATTGGTGAATCCTCTGGAATGATAAATATTTGTATTCCGCATGTAGTATTAGAGCCCATCATACCGAAATTATCTGTTCACTACTGGATGCAAACACAGACACCTCAAGAGACAAGTCCTGAAGAGTATCACTCACTTTCTAAAACGATCGAGAAGGCTGAGGTAGATGTCAAAGCTCTACTAGGTGAGTCTGAAATTACAGTAGACGAACTTTATCATCTAGCAAAAGACGATGTGATTCAATTGGATCAACTAATTGATGATCCATTAAGAGTACAAGTAGATGAAGAAACAAAATTCTTAGCACAGCCTGGACAAATTAAAAAGAAAGTAGCTGTGCAAATATTAGAAGAATACCAAGGGGGGGACGATGATGATGAGTGATGATATGCTGTCCCAAGATGAAATAGATGCTTTATTAAATGGGACTGCTGATACAAGTGATATGAATAACACGCAACCCTCGACCGAGGATTATTTAAGTACATTAGAGCAAGATGCATTGGGTGAGATCGGTAATATTTCATTTGGTAGCTCAGCTACTGCTTTATCAAGTCTTCTAATGCAAAAGGTGGACATAACGACACCGACAATCTCCATCATTAAACGATCGAATTTGGCTGATGAATTTCCTGAACCGAATGTCGCGATTCAGGTCGAATATACAGAAGGGTTTTCAGGCATGAACTTACTGGTTATTCAGCAAAGTGATGCAGCGATTATCGCAGACTTAATGCTTGGCGGGGATGGAACATCACCAACTGATGAAATGAATGAGATTCATCTTAGTGCCGTACAAGAAGCAATGAATCAAATGATGGGATCAGCTGCAACGAGCATGTCTACGGTATTTAATAAACGAGTAGATATTTCTCCTCCAAGTATTGACCTCCTTCATGTAAAAGAAGGAGAAGGGACAGAGCAAATACCAGATGAAGATTTAGTTAATGTAAGTTTTCAGCTTAAAGTTGGGAACTTAATAGATTCTAGAATTATGCAAGTGTTGCCGGTTGACTTTGCTAGGGAATTGGTAGATCAATTGTTAAATCCCCCTTCCGAAGAGGGAGACATCTTGCAGCAGGTTGACGCACATCAGGAACAAAAACCTGCAGGTGAGGTAGAACAAGGGAATACTTCTCCACCGCCTGCCTATCAGCAGACTCAACAAGATGCGACACACCGTGAATCTTCTGAACCATCCACCACTCAGTCGCAAGAAGCCCCTGCCCCAAGAGAAACGCAATATATGGGCGGGATGAGCCAAGAAGATTCAAGCCAAGTTCAGCAAGCCGTCTTTAGTCAGTTTGAACCAACCACTCTTCACCAACAAGAAAAGCGAAATCTCGATATGCTTATGGATATACCGCTAAAAGTCACGGTTGAACTAGGACGAACCAAGCGGACTATTAAAGACATTCTTGAACTATCATCGGGTTCCATATTAGAGCTTGATAAATTAGCAGGCGAACCAGTAGATATTCTTGTTAACGATAAGCCAATTGCACAAGGAGAAGTGGTCGTTATTGATGAAAACTTTGGTGTTCGGGTGACTGAAATATTAAGTCAACAAGAGCGATTAAAAAAATTACAGTAAGTAATTATTAGGAGGATCTTTATGGCCAGTAAAATTTTAATAGTAGACGATGCAGCATTTATGAGAATGATGATTAAAGATATTTTGACGAAAAATGGATTTGAGGTAGTAGGAGAAGCCCAAGACGGAAGTGAAGCGGTCGACAAATATAAAGAACTGCAACCAGATCTCATCACGATGGACATCACAATGCCTGAAATGGATGGGATCTCTGCTCTTAAAGAGATTAAAGGGATGAATGCTGATGCTAAGATCATTATGTGTTCTGCAATGGGACAGCAGGCAATGGTTATCGATGCAATTCAAGCCGGGGCGAAAGACTTCATTGTAAAACCATTCCAAGCAGACCGAGTACTTGAAGCAATTAATAAAGCATTAGCATAACAAGGAGGAAGTATGACTAAGCAGTTATTTATTTGGGTGAGTACCCTCGTCATCATTACGGCATTGTGGCCAGCATCAATGACTTTATCTGCACAACCAAGTGTAGAAACATGCATAGAAAATCCAGCCCTTGAAGGATGTGGGGATTACGATTCATCTAAAGAAAAGGAAGAAGAGGAACAACAAAACACCTCTTCTTCGCCTGCTTCCTCTGAGAGTTCGATTTTTTTAGATTTAATTAAAATCATTCTTGCTCTTGCCTTTATTATCTTTTTAATCTATGTGTTATTAAAGTTTATGAACAAACGAAATAAAAGCATTCACACTTCGAAAGCGATGGAAAATATGGGAGGAGTGCCTTTAGGTCAACAAAAATCCTTGCAAATTGTTCGTATTGGGCAACAATTCTATGCAATCGGTGTAGGAGAGAATGTGGATCTTGTAACGGAGATTACGGATGAGCGCACGATAGAAGAATTAACGAAAAAGAATGAAGCTGCATCTGAAAGTTTCTCACCTTCAATGGTAAAGCAATTGTTATCACAAAAGAAAAAACAGACAAATCATAATGAAAGCTTTCAAAATCAATCGTTTCAGAAACTATTTCAATCTGAACTTTCATCTTTAAAGGAACGGAGACAACAACTTATAGAAGCGGAAAAGAAAAAGAAAGAGGATTCAAATGAATGAATTTATAAATCTATTTGCAGACTCAGATCCCACAAACGTAGCCACATCTGTGAAGCTTCTATTGGTGCTTACGGTTCTCTCTATAGCTCCTGGAATTTTAGTTCTTATGACTAGTTTTACTAGAATTATTATTGTTCTATCATTTGTTCGCACATCGCTGGCAACACAACAAATGCCACCAAACCAAGTATTAGTAGGGTTAGCTTTGTTTTTATCATTCTTTGTGATGGCGCCTACATTACAAGAAGTGAATGAAGAAGCGCTCACTCCTTTGTTTAATGAAGATATTTCTTTAGAAGAAGCTTATCAGAATGCTAGTGATCCCATGAAAGAGTTTATGGCAAAACATACGAGGGAGAAAGACCTTGCTTTATTTATGAACTATGCTCAAATGGAAAAGCCAGAAAGCGTTCAGGATATCCCTTTAACGACTATGGTCCCAGCCTTTGCAATTAGTGAGTTGAAAACAGCTTTTCAGATGGGGTTTATGATTTTTGTTCCCTTCCTAGTGATTGATATGGCTGTTGCAAGTATCCTGATGTCAATGGGAATGATGATGTTACCTCCTGTAATGATTTCGCTTCCATTTAAAATCTTGCTTTTTGTTCTTGTGGATGGTTGGTATCTCATTATGCAGTCACTTTTAGAAGGGTTTTAATATAGGGAGGGAGATCAATAGATGAACAGTCAGTTTGTTATTTCACTTGCTGAAAAAGGTGTAGTAACCGTGCTTACCATTACAGGGCCATTGCTCATATTGGCGTTATCAGTGGGCTTACTTGTTTCTATATTCCAAGCCACAACACAAATTCAAGAACAGACACTTGCCTTTATTCCGAAGATTGTAGCTGTTATGGGTGGACTAGTCTTTTTTGGTCCATGGATGTTAACAAGAATGGTAGAATTTACAGCTACTATTTTTGAGAACTTGAATCAGTTTGTAGGATAGGAATGGTTAATTTAATTGACCTAGCAAAAGTGCCTGGACTTTTATTAATTTTCATGCGAGTCACAGCATTTTTTGTTACCCTTCCTCTGTTTTCGTATCGGAATATGCCCACTCAGCATAAAATAGGATTTAGTGTGTTTTTGGCTTTATTAATGTATTTCACAATTGATGTACCAATTATTTTATTAGATGAAACGTTTATTCTCCTAATCTTAAAAGAGGCAATGGTTGGATTATTAGTAGGTTTCATGGCTTACGTGATCTTATCAGCTATCCAAATAGCGGGAGGATTCATTGACTTTCAAATGGGGTTTGCAATCGCAAATGTAATCGACCCTCAAACCGGGGTTCAAAGTCCTTTGATTGGACAGTACCTTTATACGTTTACACTGTTGTTTTTGTTAGCTGTAAATGGTCATCACTTATTAATTGATGGCGTTTTTTACAGCTATGAGGTGATTCCTATGGAACAGTTATCGATACCTTTTGGTGAAGGTTCTATTGCTGAGTTTGTTCTACTCACTTTTAATAAAATGTTCATAGTAGCTTTTCAAATGGCGATGCCTGTTGTTGGCTGTCTATTTCTGGTTGACGTAGCTTTAGGGATTATTGCTCGTACAGTTCCGCAATTGAACGTTTTCGTAGTCGGGTTACCTTTAAAAATATTTGTAAGTTTTGTAGTTATTATTATTTCATTTGGTATGTTTTCAATCTTAGTACAGAATTTATTTGATTTAATGCTTGTCTCAATGAGGGATTTAATGGCACTGATGGGAGGGTCTTAAATGCAGAAGTTACAATTAGATCTGCAGTATTTTTCGGGTGAGAAAACAGAGAAAGCAACACCGAAAAAACGTGAAGACTCTCGTAAAAAAGGCCAAGTAGCCAAAAGTCAAGATGTGAATACGGCTCTACTTCTTTTTTCTGTTTTTTTAATGATGTTTGTGATAGGTGGTTTTTTAAGAGATAGGTTCACTAGCCTTTACAGACATACCTTCCAAGAGTACATCACTTGGGAAGTAACAGAGCAAACGGTTCACCAAATGTTACTTCAGGTTACGATGGAGATGGCTTTTACAGTAGCGCCTTTAATGGGGGCAGCTATTGTGGCGGGGCTAGCTGCAAACTTCTTGCAAATTGGTTTTCTGTTTACGGGAGAACCATTAAAAATGGATTTGAAAAAGTTAAACCCTATTCAAGGAGCTAAAAAGATCTTTGCAGCTCGTGCCTTAGTAGAACTGCTTAAGTCTTTACTTAAAATTGGTTTTATCGGAACTATCACGTTCACCGTTTTATGGATAAGACGGGGCGATCTTTTAGAAATGTCGCAGAAAAGTGTGGAAAGCGCCGTCAGCTTCTTTGGTCAAACTACCGTCATTATGGGACTTGCTGCTTCCCTTCTGCTTTTACTGTTATCTAGTATTGATTATATTTACCAGCGCTATGACTATGAAAAGAATATCCGTATGTCAAAGCAAGACTTGAAAGATGAGCATAAAAACATTGAAGGGGATCCTCAAATTAAGTCAAAGATAAAAGAACGTCAGCGTCAGATGTCACAGCAACGAATGATGAGTGAAGTGCCAGAGGCGGATGTAGTCATTACAAACCCAACTCACTTTGCCATTGCGATTAAATATGATGAGGAGAAAGCTCAAGCCCCTTATGTTGTTGCTAAGGGTGTCGATTATGTCGCTTTAAAGATAAAAGAGATTGCGCATGCAAATGACGTTACTACTGTTGAAAATCGACCGTTAGCAAGAGCATTGTATGATCAGTCAGAAATTGACCAACCCATAGGTGAAGAATTTTACCAAGCGGTTGCAGAAATATTAGCTTACGTATATAAACTTCAGAAGAAAGCGTAATCGTAGGGAGAGAAATGCATGGCCATTAGAGATTTATCAGTATTGGTTGGCGTTATACTTATCATCGTCATGTTAGTTATTCCAATGCCGCCTGTACTCTTAAGTATTTTTATACTTATAAATATTACATTAGCTCTTATTGTCATTTTAGTGGCAATGAATACGACTGAAGCATTACAGTTTTCCATTTTTCCATCTCTCTTATTATTGCTCACTTTGTTTAGGTTGGGGTTGAACGTATCTACTACACGTTCGATCTTAGCGAATGCAGAGGCTGGAGGGGTTGTTGCAACATTTGGTACTTTTGTAACAGGGAACAGCGCACTAGTTGGTTTTGTAATCTTTTCCATCCTTGTAATCATTCAATTCTTAGTCATAACTAAAGGAGCTGAACGTGTGTCAGAAGTTGCCGCACGATTCACATTAGATGCGATGCCTGGTAAGCAGATGAGCATTGATGCTGACTTGAATGCGGGGTTAATTTCCGAGCAACAAGCTAAAATGCGTCGTGAAAAGATTGAAAACGAAGCTGACTTTTATGGAGCAATGGATGGTGCGAGTAAGTTTGTGAAGGGTGATGCCATTGCTGGTATCATCATTGTATTAATTAATATCATCTTCGGACTTATTATTGGTATGACTCAAAAAGGGTATGGTTTCTCTGAAGCTATTGATACATATATGAGATTGACTGTGGGAGATGGACTTGTAAGTCAAATTCCCGCTTTGCTTATTTCAACTGCAACAGGAATTGTCGTTACACGTGTGGCTTCAGAAGGAAATCTTGGAACAGACGTTTCTACGCAGCTGTTACGATACCCAAAACTCTTATACATTGCGGCGGTTACAATCTTTATGCTCGGGCTTACACCGATACCGATATTCATTACAACCTTTATATCAGGCATATTAGCCTTTGGAGGCTGGTGGCTGTCAAGAGAGGCAGCCCAAGACCAAGAGCCTGATATAGAAGAGGAGACTGAACAAGAAAGCTCAGATATGAAGTCACCTGAGAATGTCGTGAGCTTGATTTCAACTGATCCTATTGAATTTGAATTTGGTTATGCTCTGATTCCACTGGCAGATACAAACCAGGGAGGAGATTTACTCGATAGAATTGTAATGATTAGGCGACAGTTAGCCATTGAACTCGGTTTAGTTATCCCTGTTGTTAGAATTAGGGACAACATTCAGCTAAACCCTAATGAATATCGTTTAAAAATTAAAGGGAATGAAGTGGCTAAAGGAGAGCTTCTTCTGGATCATTATTTAGCCATGAGTCCAGGAGTAGAGGACGAAAGTGTAGAGGGAATTGATACGCAAGAACCAGCTTTCGGTTTGCCAGCTAAATGGATCGCAGAGGAAACGAAAGAAGATGCTGAAATGTTTGGGTACACAGTGGTAGACCCACCCTCTGTAGTTTCTACACATATAACAGAAGTCATTAAGCAATATGCTCATCAGTTATTAGGAAGACAAGAGACGAAACAGCTTATTGATCATTTGAAAGATTCTTATCCTATTCTGGTTGACGAAGTAACACCAGAGCCATTGTCTGTAGGAGAAGTGCAAAAAGTATTAGGGAAGTTATTAAGAGAGAATGTATCGATTAAAAATCTGCCTGTTATTTTCGAAACGTTGGCAGACTTTGGAAAGATGACAAATGATACTGAACTCCTTGCTGAGTATGCCAGACAATCGTTATCAACTCAAATCACACAACAATATTCTACCGGCCCGAATGGACTAAAAGTTATTACAGTGTCAGGAAAAGTGGAAAAAACTATAGCTGAACATGTTCAACAAACAGAGCATGGGAGTTACTTGGCGTTAGATCCTGAGACGCAACAGCAAATCGTTCAATCTGTTGCAAGTCAAGTCGAGCAGCTTTCCTTACAAGAAGAGACTCCGATTGTATTATGTTCTCCTGCTACTAGGATGTATGTAAAACAATTATTAGAAAGGTTTCTTCCTCAGGTCGCTGTCCTTTCTTACAACGAATTAGAGCCTAGTGTCGAAGTGCAAAGCGTAGGGGAGGTGAATGTAGCATGAAGGTAAAAAAATATCGGGCACCAACGATGCCAGAAGTAATGAAACAGGTTCGGAATGAATTAGGTGCAGAGGCTGTCATTTTAAATTCCAAAGAAATCAATAAGGGAGGATTTCTTGGAATGTTTAAGAAAAAGTCCATTGAGGTTGTAGCTGCTATAGACCCAGAACCTACCCGTGATGTAGAGCAAACCTATAAAGCCCAAACGATGCAACGTACACCAGATCATTCATCAGAAGAGAAACAAAATGATAAAAGTCAAAATGTGTACGAAGAGTTACAAGAGCTTAAGAAATTAATGAAAACTCAGTCCACAAGCAGTCCTCTGGTGTATCCAGGCGTGTTACAAAAATTGTATAACCATCTTATTCATCAAGAAGTATCTGAAACGCTTGCCACACGTCTTATAGATCCATTGGTCGAACATTATTACATTGCAAAGGGGAACATTGATATTGCAACAGCTAAAGAGTGGGTGAAAGAGCGTCTTTCCTCTGAATTAGAAGACATACCATTTGGTGGTGTTGACTTTACTAAGAAGTACATCCATCTCGTAGGACCTACAGGTGTAGGCAAGACAACTTCCCTTGCTAAGATCGCTGCTGAAGGGGTGTTAAGTCATCATAAACGAGTGGCTTTCATTACGACGGATACGTTTCGTATAGCGGCGATAGACCAGTTAAAAACATATGCAAAAATATTAGATGTTCCAATAGAAGTTGCTTATAACCTTGATGATTACAAGAAAGCAAAAGAAAGATTTTCAGACTACGATATTGTCTTAGTTGACACAGCAGGGCGGAATTTTAAAGATGAGAAATATGTTCAAGAATTAAAGGAAACGGTTGACTTTGAGGAAGAGCTTGAAACTTATTTAGTTTTATCCATTACAAGTAAAGCTAAAGACATAGAAGAGATTTATAAACAGTTTAAGAGCGTTCCTATTAAACGATTAATCTTTACTAAAGTCGATGAAACGTCTCATTATGGCGCAATGATTAATATAATGATGAAATATAATATTGGTGTTGCTTATCTGACAGATGGACAAAACGTTCCAGATGACATAAGGGAAGCTTCCCCTCAGACGATTGTTAGAAAAGTAGTGGGAGGACTGTCCTATGAATGACCAAGCCTCTAACTTGCGTGAGAGATTGGAATCTATTAAATCTTCTAAGGAAGCTAAAACCATTGCTGTTACAAGTGGGAAAGGGGGAGTGGGTAAATCAAATTTTGCTCTTAACTTTGGTCTGACACTAGCCGGTAAGGGAAAACGAGTCCTCCTGTTTGATCTTGATATTGGTATGGGAAATATAGATATTCTGTTAGGACTTTCTCCAAAAAGATCAATTGTAGATATGTTTGAACACCATTTATCCGTTTACGACATCATTGAAAAAGGACCCAAATCTCTTTCCTATATTGCAGGTGGATCAGGGCTTTCTACGATATTTGCCTTTCATGACGGGCGTATGGATTACTTTTTCGATCAATTAGAGAAACTTATGCAAAGTTTTGATTATATTCTTTTTGACATGGGAGCAGGTATTACAAATGAAGGGGTGCATTTTATTCTTGCGAGCAACGAATGTATCGTTGTAACAACACCTGAACCGACATCATTAACAGATGCTTACGCCATGATGAAGCATATCCACCAAAGAACGAGTGAACTACCCATTCGAGTAATTGTAAATCGTTCGTATTCGAATAAATCCGGTGAAGATACACTCAAACGTTTACAAACAGTTTCAGAGAAGTTCTTAAATCGAACTGTTTATCCACTTGGCATTCTTCCGGATGATCGAACAGTCGTAAAAGCTGTGACAGCACAAGTCCCTTATACGATATACAACAATAAAGTTCAAGTTAGTAAAGCGATCAATGAAATCACCCAGAAGTATTTAGGGGATGGAGGATTAGTAATTCCCAAGCGGTCGTTTTTGTCCCGCCTAAAGCACTCTTTATTAGAAAGGTAGATCTTATATGGACACCATTCGAGTTTTGGTCGTTGATGACTCTGCCTTCATGAGAAAAATGATACGGGATATTTTAGAAGCAGATCATCGAATAACTGTAGTTGGAACAGCAAGAAATGGAGAAGAAGGTCTGAAAAAGGTCAAAGAATTATCTCCTGACATCCTAACGCTCGATGTAGAAATGCCTAAAATGGATGGACTGACCTGTTTAAAAGAAGTAATGAAGACACACCCATTACCCGTTGTGATGTTATCAAGCATGACGACGCTTGGTGGGGAAAATACACTAAAAGCCATGGAATATGGAGCAGTCGACTTTATAGAGAAGCCTTCTGGAGCGATTTCTTTAAACATTGATTCAATAGGAGAGCAAATTGTAGCGAAAGTGATTGCTGCATCAAAGGCCAATCTGAATGAAGTAAGTAAACCACAGCTTTCCCAAAGAGTTACTTCTTCTAAGCTTATAAATAGAAATCGGTTTGATTATTCAAAAGGGGAACAGGATTTGATTGCTATTGGTACTTCAACTGGCGGTCCAAGAGCTCTTCAACAAGTGTTAACCGCCTTACCAAAAGACTATCCAGCTCCAATAGTTATCGTACAACATATGCCTCCGGGCTTTACGAAGTCTCTTGCTCAAAGACTTGACAGATTATGTAATATTTCCGTTAAAGAAGCGGAACATCATGAGATTTTACAACAAGGTGTAGCATACATAGCACCAGGTGATTACCATATGAAAATTCAGTATCAAACTAATTTAATCATTCACCTAGATCAGACAGATGCAACAAAAGGACATAGACCATCAGTAGATGTATTGTTCGGTTCAATTGCGCGTATAAACTCAATTAGCATGACCGCCGTAATAATGACTGGTATGGGATCAGATGGAGTAGTAGGGTTGGAGCAATTGAAGCAATCAAACAATTCTGTAGCCGTTATTGCAGAATCAGAAGAATCATCCATCGTATTTGGAATGCCTAAAGCAGCCATTCTAACCCGTTTAGTGGATGAAGTGGTACATGTAAATGAGATCAGTCTAGCTCTTATGAAAAGGGTAGGCGTAAACAAGAGGTGAAGATTTAATGGAAATGAGTCAATATTTAGAAGTATTTATTGAAGAGAGTAAAGAACATTTACAAACAGTAAATGATTCACTACTAAAGTTAGAAAAAAAACCTGAAGACCTAACCATCGTTAGTGAGATTTTTAGGGCTGCCCATACATTAAAAGGGATGTCAGCTACGATGAATTATCAAGATTTGGCTAATTTAACGCATAAGATGGAAAATGTTCTTGATCTCATCAGAAATAACAAAATTCAAGTAGACAGCGACTTATTAGATATTATTTTTGATGCTGTAGACGATCTTGAAGCAATGATTGGTGATATTGCAGCTGGAGGTCAAGGGGTAAGGGATGTTCAACAAGTTGTACAAAAGCTTGATCGAATAGAAAAAGGTGAATTTCCTGCCGATGTACAAGGTCAACAACCTGACAGTGAGTCTAAGGCTGAAGAGGCTAATGAGATTTCATATGAACTTATGATAGATGAATTCCAGCGTACCGTTTTGATGGAATCTGCCGAACAAGGGTTTATTAATTACGAAATCACCGTTTCGCTTACCAAAGATTGCATGTTAAAGGGTGCGCGTGTCTACATGGTGTTTGAAGTATTAGAACAAATAGGCGAAGTAGCACAATCAGCACCGACAGTTGATCAATTGGAAGAAGAAAATTTCGATCTTCAATTTAAAGTGTTACTCCTTTCAACACATGAAGAAGAAGACATTCAAGCCCGCATCCTAAAAGTTTCTGAAATTGATTCGGTAGATATAAAGAAAGTAACAGCTGAAGACTATGTATCTCATCAGGATGGTACCCAGTCCACATCCCATAACCATGTTATGGATGACACCAATCATCAATCTAGTAAGAAAGAACAAGCGACCGTAGCTGTGAAAGAGAAGGAGGGGGACTCTATAGAGCCAAAAGATCAAGAAGCTTCTCCTCAAAAGGTAGCACAGAGTAAAACTATTCGCGTTAATATAGATCGATTAGATGTTTTAATGAACCTGTTTGAAGAACTAGTTATTGACAGGGGGCGCTTGGAGCAAATTTCAACAGAACTAAACCATTCAGAACTACAAGAAACAGTAGAACGAATGTCTCGTATATCGGGTGATTTGCAAAGCATTATTTTAAATATGCGTATGGTACCGGTTGAACAAGTATTTAACCGTTTTCCTAGAATGGTTCGTCAATTGGCGAGAGATTTGAATAAGAAGGTAAATTTAGTTGTTGAAGGGGCTGAGACTGAACTTGATCGGACGGTAATTGATGAAATTGGGGACCCGCTAGTCCACCTAATCAGAAATTCATTAGATCATGGAATAGAAACACCTGAGAATCGTCTGGCAAAGGGGAAATCAGAAGAAGGAAACTTAAAACTCCAAGCGTATCATAGTGGCAATCATGTTTTTATTGAAATCTCAGATGATGGTGGAGGTATAAACCGAGATAAGGTGCTACATAAAGCTATAAATAATGGACTTGTTACAAATGAGCAAGCTTCTGGTTTATCTGACCAACAGGTATTTGATTATATTATGTCAAGTGGTTTTTCTACTGCGGATCAAATCTCTGATGTGTCTGGCCGTGGAGTCGGATTAGATGTAGTTAAGAATACAATTGAATCACTTGGTGGTTCAATCACAATAGATTCTGTTCCAGATAAGGGATCAACCTTCTCCATTCAATTGCCACTTACGTTGTCTATCATTTCAGTCATGCTTGTTGAGGTACAACAAGAGAAGTATGCTGTACCGCTTTCTTCTATTATTGAAACGGCTATTGTTAAGAAAGAAGACATCATGCATGCTCACAATAAACAAGTTATCGATTTTAGAGGTAGCGTGGTGCCGCTTGTTTCTCTTCAAGATGTTTTTGAGGTGCCACAGGAAGTGGAGAAAGGGGACTATTACTCTATTGTAATCATACGTAAAGGAGATAAAATGGCTGGTCTTATTGTAGATTCATTCATTGGTCAACAAGAAGTTGTACTTAAATCTCTTGGCAACTATCTTCAAAACGTATTCGCTATTTCAGGAGCTACGATATTAGGTGACGGACAAGTGGCTCTTATCATAGACAGTAATGCACTAATTAAATAGAAGGGGAAGTGAAGGTATGGAGGATCATACTCAGGATTTAAAAGTTATTGTATTTCAATTGAACAATGAAGAATATGGAGTTCCTGTGAGTCGAGTAGGCTCTATAGAGAGGATGCAACCGATAACTCGAGTCCCTCGTACTGCTCCTTTTGTTAAAGGAGTGATGAATTTAAGAGGAGTTGTCACACCCATAATTGACCTGAGGGAGCGTTTTGATATTGGGGAGGCAACCTATAATGATCGTACACGTATCATCATTGTTCGTCTTGAGGACATGGAAGTAGGCCTTGTAGTTGATGCTGCTAATGATGTCATAGACATTCCTGGTGGTACTATCGAGCCCCCTCCAGAGGTAGTAGGGACACTAGATGCAGATTACATAAGTGGAGTGGCGAAATTGGAGCGTCGATTACTCATCCTACTTGATTTAGAGGAAGTATTGTCAGATCAAGAAATGAAGCAATTGCAATCTATAGAAGGGTAAATCTGAATGGGTCTTGATAATCGTTTTAATTCATATCATTTGGATATTTTAAAAGAGATTGGAAACATTGGCGCAGGAAATGCTGCTACAGCATTATCGAAACTCTTACAACGTAAAATTGACATGAAAGTACCTTCTGTCCGTGTCGTGGATTTTGATGAAGTAATGAATATTGTTGGAGGAGCAGAACGGATGATTGTTTCTGTATTCCTTCGTGTTGAAGGTGATGCCCCAGGAAACATGTTCTTTATTATGTCTCCAACGCAAGCTAGTCGTTTTGTAAGGTACATGACAGGGGATGAATCCTTTGATTTCAATACACCACCTTATTCAGAGCTAGCTATATCTTCTGTACAAGAATTAGGGAATATTTTAGTAGGGTCATATTTATCGTCTATGTCGGATTTTACAAGCTTAGACCTTTATCCATCCGTACCTTCTATTGCAGTCGATATGGTCGGGGCCATTCTTAGTTATGGACTTTTAGAGTTTTCGAAAGTCAATGATTATGCCATTGTTGTGGATACGACGTTTGCAGATGAAGTTGCCGAAGGGGAACAAATGAAAGGTCACTTCTTTCTTCTTCCAGATCCCCCTTCATTTGAAACGATTTTCACTTCTCTAGGAGTTCCTACAGATGAAACATAATCATGTTGTGAAAGTGGGAATAGCTGATTTAAATATTGTTTACTCTCCGGGTGTAATCCGGACATCTGGACTGGGTTCATGCATAGGGGTTGTTATTTATGACTTGCGAGCAAAATTAGGAGGGATGGCGCACGTAATGCTCCCTGATTCTTCCTTGGCGAAAGGAGAGCACATAAAGCTAGCTAAGTATGCAGATACTGCTATCCCGATGTTAATAGATCTGTTAAAGAAAGAAGGCGGCAAAAGCTTTAAAGCAAAACTTGCAGGAGGTGCTCAAATGTTCCAATTCCAAAGCAATGACATGATGCGAATTGGACCTAGGAACTTGGAAGCTGTAAAGAAACAGTTAAAGGATTATGGCATTCCCATTGAAGCAGAAGATTGCGGGGGTGGCAGTGGACGTACTATTGAATTTAATCCTTCTAATGGTACCTTACAAATAAGAACAGTAAATAAAGGTGTGACAGAGATTTAATGGTGGGTTCAATCATATGGAATGTACTTTTTGCAAGTGTAGGTGCTTTACTGACCTTGTTTTTTTCTTCACCTCAAAATACAACCCCTACTACTTCAATTAAAGTGGGAATTGTATTTACTATCTTCTATCTATTTATGTATCTCTTTCGAAAGGCAATAGGAGTTTCTATTGTTTCTGTAGAGAAACAAAATGGAGGAGTTGCCGAAGGACAAAATTCAGGTTTGGAATTCCAGGAAACAAGTGAACAAGAAACAAAGGAAAGTCGATTATCAGATGAAGAAGCCAAGCAAACCTCAGACATGGTTAGGGCTTTATTGAATGAAGATCAATAGGTAATAGCGAGGAGGGTATCTATGAACAACAATTCGGCTCCTCATGAAGAACAATTATGGGAGAGATGGCACAAGGAACGAGATTTAGAATCTGGAGATGAGCTTGTGAAGCGATATATGCACCTTGTCATGTACCATGTGCAACGAATTGCTGCTCATCTGCCTCAAAGTGTTCATAAAGAAGATATTCGGAGTCTGGGATTAATCGGACTGTATGACGCTCTTGAAAAATTTGATGTGACACGTGACTTAAAATTTGACACGTATGCCTCATTTCGTATAAGAGGAGCCATTATGGATGGCCTTCGAAAAGAGGATTGGTTGCCTCGTTCCATTCGTGATAAATCAAAACGTATAGAGCAAACGGCAGAATATTTGGAACAGTCCTTGCAAAGAGAAGTAACTTCAAGGGAAGTTGCAAATTATTTGGGCATACATGAACAAGAGGTGGATTCTATTGTTAAAGACACTGTCTTTGCCAACCTTTTGTCTATTGAAGAAAAGCCAAAGGATACAAAAGATGAGCATAAAGAGGGGATTGGTTATTCGTTGCCAGACCAGAACACCATTACCCCACACGACCAAGTTATTAAAGAAGAGAATTATCGTGACTTAGCACACGGAATAAAGAAGTTAAATGAGAAAGAGCAATTAGTTGTTAGTTTGTTCTATCAAGAAGAGCTAACCTTAACGGAGATTGGGCAAGTAATGAGTTTAACAACTTCTCGTATTTCTCAAATTCACGCACGCGCTTTATTTAAATTGCGTAAGGTTCTTAAAGATACGATAAGTATGTAACGGGGGAGGGTTTTAATGGGGGTAATTGAGGATTTTTCAGATTATTTCACTGTTCAAGTTGCTTCAGATAAAATGGTAGCAACCCTTCTGTTAAAGAAAGAATATCATTTAGAGCTCTCTTGTTCTAAAGCTGACCTAATCGAAACATTAAACGCTTACCATATTACATGGGGGTTTAAAGAAGACAGCCTTGAAATTATTGTTTCTGGAGCGCAGGAGGATCAATTCCCTATTGTGGTTGCTGAAGGAATGCCTCCGCAGCATGGTACGGACGGTGAAATACAATATGAGAAAGAGCTAGATCGGACATTCACTTATGATGAAAAAGTTAACTTTCGCGATGTTATTAAAATTCCTTCTGTGCACGCTGGAGATTCTTTGCTTACGGTTCTTAACCCTACAAATGGAATATCTGGAAGGAACGTGTCTGGGGAAGAAATCCCTCCTAAACCAGGGCGTTCTGTACTATTACGACCAGGTCAGAATGTAGAATGGAAAAAGAGTGAATCAAGAATGTACTCAACTTCAGATGGCCAACTATCAGTGGATGACAGAAGTATTCATGTATACCCATTATATGAAATTCATGGTGATGTATCTATGAGAACAGGGAACATAGAATTTGTAGGGAGCGTTGTCATTCGAGGGAATGTACCTACCGGTTATACCATTAAGGCTACTGGAGACGTTACGATTTATGGACTCCTTGAAGGTTCAACAGTTGAGGCAGGGGGGTCAGTTTACATATCAGAGGGAATTGCAGGGCACGGAAAAGGGAGTGTAAGAGCTGGAGTAGACATTAAGTGCGGCTATATAAATCAAGGGAAGATAGAAGCAGGGCGAGATCTATTCGTTGAAAACTCTATATTACATAGTGATGTAATAGCGAGAAAACATATCTATTGTCAAAAAGGAAACATCATTGGTGGGTCCCTTTCTGCTGGTTCTTCGATTGAAGCGAAAGACATCGGTAACAAAATGAATACACCTACTCAAATCTATGTAGGTTCTAATAAGAAGCTATTAGAAACTCAACAGGAACTTGAATTTGAGAAGGATCAATTAATGGATACTTTACATAAGCTCTCGATTATCGGAGATAAATTGCTTTTAAAAAAAGAAAATTCTGGACTAAGCAGTAAGGAACGCATAACTTTATTGCGACAGCGCAATTCATACGAACAAACATATTCGAGACTCCAAGTCGTGCAAAAGGAGTTAGAAGCTTTGGTTCCTAATTACGAAGATGGAGATCAAGCTTATTTATTGACTCACGGTACATTATTTGCGTATGTGACGATTGCATTTGGAAAATACCAGCGTAGAGAAAGTAGGAATTATACGAAAGCAAAAGCTACATTCAAAGACGGTGAAGTACTCATACAATCTATGGAGGATCACCCTCAATCTTCAGCTTCTGTGTAGGTAAAGAAAGGAATTTTATGATACCATTTTTAATCGCCATTAGCTTTTTGTTACATGGAATTCTTCTAGTAGCCGTTGTGATTTTATCTCTAAGAGTATCGAAAGCGAAGGAGCTAGAGAAACGTCAAGAACAGATAGCTAAAGAAATAGAAGATACATTTACTGCTTATTTAATAGAAATTAAAGAAGAAAACGCCAATCTTTTGAATAAACTTGAAGAAAATGGTGACAATGGTGGAAAGGTGAAGCAGGACGAGGAAACGCTAGAGGATGCTCCTTATATTGCAAATAGAAAAAATAATATAAATCATGTTCCTGATCAAGTAGTAAAGAAAGAGGAAACAGAAAGCAAAAGGGGCAACGAAAACGACACTCCTTCCTATCAGCCTCCAGTTCCGGGTGAACAAGATCACTATCAGCCATCAATGGAATCCACCGTTTTTCAAATGTATGATGAAGGTGCAACGATCGAGGAAATTGCCAAACGGTTAGATCGTGGAACAACAGAAATTGAACTTACATTGAAATTCCACTCAAGAATGTCATAATTATTCTTGCTTGGAATGATGTCGTATGATATATTTATTTTTGGTGTTAGTACACACGCTTGTCGATTCATGCGGGTGGTGCTCTACTCAGAGTTCCGTAATGAAGATGATACAGGCGGAGGATAACAAATAACCATTAGGAGGAAACATCATGTCAGTAATTTCTATGAAACAGCTTTTAGAAGCTGGTGTTCATTTCGGACACCAAACTCGTCGTTGGAATCCAAAGATGAAGAAATATATCTTCACGGAGCGTAACGGCATCTACATCATCGACCTTCAGAAAACAGTTAAGAAGGTTGACGAAGCGTTTAACTACGTTAAGGAAGTAGCAGCGAACGGCGGTAACGTCCTTTTCGTTGGTACGAAGAAGCAAGCACAAGAATCTGTTAAGGAAGAAGCAACTCGTGCTGGTCAGTACTACATCAACCAGCGTTGGTTAGGTGGAACACTTACAAACTTCCAAACAATCCGTAAGCGTATTGCTCGTCTTAAAGATATCGAGCGTATGGAAGAAGACGGTACATTCGAAGTACTTCCTAAGAAAGAAGTCGTAGAACTTCTTAAAGAAAAAGAACGTCTTGTTAAATTCCTTGGCGGTATTAAAAATATGGAAAGTCTTCCGGACGTAATGTTCATTATCGACCCCCGTAAAGAGCGTATCGCTGTAGCGGAAGCTCATAAATTAAACATTCCGATTGTTGGTATCGTTGACACAAACTGTGATCCAGACGAAATCGACTACGTTATCCCTGCGAACGATGACGCGATTCGCGCTGTAAAACTTCTTACTTCTAAGATGGCAGACGCTGTTCTTGAAGCTAAACAAGGCGAAGAAACTGAAGAAGTTCAAGCTGAAGAAGCAGAAACAGCTGCTGAATAAAGAAGGTTTGAAAGGTGATAAGAGGGATTAACCTTTTATCACCTTTTTTAAAGAAAAGATAGCATAATGTTTACGTTTTACAACAAGCAAAACGGCACAAATTGTCATTGCTTTTCTTTGAACATAATATTGAACATTTAAGGAGGATTTTATAATGGCTGTAACAGCAAAACAAGTTAAAGAACTACGCGAACAAACAGGCGCGGGTATGATGGATTGTAAAAAAGCCCTTACTGAAACTGATGGTGATATGGAAAAAGCGGTTGAATGGTTACGTGAAAAAGGTATGTCTAAGGCTGCCAAAAAAGCGGACCGTATCGCTGCGGAAGGTTCTGCTTCTATTGAAGTAGACGGCAACACTGCTGTTATCTTCGAATTGAATGCAGAAACAGATTTCGTTACAAAGAATGATCAGTTTAAAGCAATGCTTTCTGAGATTGGTAAGCATCTTGTAAAACAACAACCAGCAACTGTAGAAGCGGCACTTGAACAACCACTTCATGGTGAAGGGGATACTCTTCAAGATTACATCACTTCTCAAGTAGCTAAAATCGGAGAGAAAATTTCTCTTCGTCGTTTCGAAATTATCACAAAAGGTGATAACGATGCATTTGGCGCTTACACTCACATGGGAGGTCGCATTGGCGTACTTTCTGTTCTTGAAGGAACAACGGATGAGGCTGTTGCAAAAGACGTTGCGATGCACGCTGCAGCAGTTAACCCTCGTTACGTGACACGTGATGAAGTACCTGAAGAAGAAGTTAACGGTGAGCGCGAAGTTCTTAAGAAAGAAGCGCTAAACGAAGGTAAGCCTGAGCATATCGTTGAAAAAATGGTAGAAGGCCGTCTTAACAAATTCTACGAAGGTATTGTTCTTACTGAGCAAGCATTCGTTAAAGACCCAGACCAAAAAGTTAAACAATATGTATCTGAAAAAGGTGCTTCCATTAAAGGCTTTGTACGTTACGAAGTTGGCGAAGGCATGGAGAAGAAAGAAGAAAACTTCGCTGAAGAAGTAATGAACCAAGTAAATAAATAAAACATGATAGCTTTAGTGGAATAGGGGACACGTGGTGTTCCCTATTTTCAAAAGCTTACATAAATGTGATATGGAGGTTATTATGACAACAGCTCACTATCGTCGTGTTGTATTAAAGTTGAGTGGGGAAGCGTTAAGTGGTGCAGAAGGATATGGGTTAGACCCAGCTGTCATTCAATCCGTGGCACGCCAAGTTAAAGAGATTTCAGAATTAGGTGTTGAAGTTGCGGTCGTTGTTGGCGGTGGAAACATCTGGCGTGGAAAAGTAGGAAGCGAAGTTGGCATGGATCGCGCAACTGCTGACTATATGGGGATGCTTGCAACTGTAATGAATTCGTTAGCGATGCAAGACAGCCTTGAGAATATTGGGATTCCTACACGCGTTCAAACGTCCATTGAAATGCGTCAAGTAGCAGAACCATATATTCGTCGTAAGGCAATTCGTCATCTTGAAAAGAAACGAGTAGTGATTTTTGCTGCGGGTACAGGTAACCCTTACTTTTCAACGGATACTACTGCTGCATTACGTGCTGCTGAAATTGAAGCAGATGTCATTTTAATGGCTAAGAACAATGTAGATGGCGTCTATAATGATGATCCTAAACAAAATAAAGATGCAAAAAAATATGACGAATTATCCTATCTCGATGTTCTTAACGAAGGGTTAGGCGTAATGGATTCAACTGCCTCTTCGTTATGTATGGACAACGACATCCCGCTTCTTGTATTCTCAATTACAGAAGAGGGTAATATTAAAAAAGCCGTTCTAGGCGACCAAATAGGAACTATTGTGAGGGGGAAATAAATATGCCTAAAACAGTATTACAACAAACAAAAGAACAAATGGAAGAAGCGGTTCGCGCGTTTACACGTCAATTAGCTACGGTACGAGCAGGACGTGCTAATCCATCCATCCTTGATGGTGTGAAAGTAGACTACTATGGTGCTGTAGTACCACTAAATCAATTAGCAACGATTTCTGCTCCTGAAGCACGTATGCTAGTAATTACACCATTTGACAAGTCCTCAATTAATGAAATTGAAAAAGCTATTCAAAAAGCTGACCTTGGTCTTTCTCCATCTAGTGATGGTAATATTGTACGTATTAATATTCCAGCTTTAAATGAACAGCGTCGTAAGGACCTTGTTAAAGTAGTTAAGAAATATACAGAAGAAGCAAAAGTACAGGTCCGTAATGTTCGTCGTGATTCTAACGATCAACTTAAGAAGCTTGAGAAAGATGGAGACATCACGGAAGATGAACTGCGCAGCTATCAAGATGATGTGCAAAAAGAAACAGATAAGAACATTGCTGAGATCGACAAAGTTGCTAAGACTAAAGAAGAAGAAATCATGGAAGTTTGATGTATTTCCTTGTACAATGAATGATGAACCCTCTTGCTAGAAGGGGGTTTTTCATTTTTGGGCTAATCAAGGTGTGCAGATGATTGGCTTTCGCTAATAGGCGAAAGCCTCATTTTTCTATACATATACAATTAACGCCCCCCAATGGAGGATCTCTAATGGTACTAAAACTTCCTTTTTTTAAAAAGAAGATGACACCGACAGAATCAATACCACTTGATCGTACTAATATTCCTAGGCATGTTGCTATAATTATGGACGGGAATGGAAGATGGGCAAAAAAACGTGGGTTACCTCGCGTGGCTGGTCATAAAGAAGGAATGGATGTTGTCAAAAAAATCGTTCGTCGTGCAACAGACTTGAACGTTGGCGTTCTAACATTGTATGCATTTTCTACAGAGAATTGGAAACGTCCTAAAAACGAAGTAGAATTTATTATGAAATTACCTGATGAGTTTCTTAACACATACTTACCAGAATTAATAGAGAATAATGTGAAAGTAGAGACCATCGGTCATATTGAAAAACTACCTCCTCATACAAAGAAGGCTGTAGAAAACGCTAAGAAACAAACTGAAGGCAATACAGGACTTATTTTAAATTTTGCTCTCAATTATGGCGGGCGTGATGAAATTGTTCAAGCCGTTCGTCAGGTAACCCAGCAAGTTATAGATGAAAAAGAAAATCCTTCTACTATTTCAGAAGAGATGATCTCCTCTCATCTATACACACACCAGTTGCCAGATCCTGATTTGTTAATTCGAACGAGTGGAGAACAGCGGCTGAGCAACTATCTGCTATGGCAACTTGCCTATGCTGAATTTTGGTTTACAGAAGTATTATGGCCTGATTTTGATGAAGGTCAATTCGAAAAAGCTCTCCATGATTATCAACAACGTAAGCGACGTTATGGAGGGGTATAAGGTGTTGAAAATGTTATGAAACAACGAATCGTTACGGCGATTATATTTGGTTTGTTAATCATTCCTATATTCTTCTTTGGACAACTTCCGTTTGTCATTCTAATATATGGTTTTGCTACAATTGGTCTTGCTGAACTTATGAGAATGCGACGGATATCCCCTGTATCGTTTCCTGGGGTGGTATCTTTTGTTCATTTATGGGTGCTGTTAGCTCCTGAAGAAACTTTTTCAGGGATCATCGACATGACCAAAGCAGAATTCACATTGTTAGCTGTGTTTATACTTCTAGGTTACACAGTTCTTGTTAAAAACAAGTTTACCTTTGATGAAGCAGGTTTCTTACTGCTTTCTGCTGTATATGTAGGTATGGGATTTTACTATCTAATTATGACTAGAAATGTGGAAGAGTTCGGTGTTCATTATGTATTTTTCACGTTATTGTTAATATGGGCGACCGATACAGGAGCTTTCTTCTTTGGCAAAGCAATGGGGAAACGAAAGTTGTGGCCACAAATTAGTCCTAAGAAAACAATAGAAGGCTCTCTTGGAGGGATCTTGTTAGCTTGTGTGGTAGCGGTTATTTTTCACTTGTTAGCACCACTTGATAAATCGATGTTTGTCATAATCGCTGGGGCTGTTCTTATTGCTATATTTGGTCAAATTGGAGACCTAGTGGAGTCTGCCTACAAACGACACTATTCAGTTAAGGACTCAGGGAAGTTGTTGCCAGGTCATGGAGGAGTACTAGACCGCTTCGATAGCTTAATTTTTGTGCTCCCCATTCTGCATTTTATCCAATTTATATCATAGGATTAAATTAGCATAGGAGCGTGAGGAATGAAACATATAGCTTTGTTAGGGTCTACTGGATCAATTGGGGTCCAAACCACAGACGTTATACGCAATCACCCGGAAGAATTTAAATTGTTTGCGATGGCATTTGGACGAAATGTAGAGAAAGCTTTGCCTCTAATTAGAGAGTTTAATCCGTCCATCATCGTCGTTCAAGATGAAGAAGCCAAAACGAAACTAATCGAAGAAAATGTACAAGCAGAAATATTAGTTGGATCTAAAGGCATGAAGGAGATCGCAACACATGATCGTGTTGATGTATTGGTAAACGCGATTATGGGAAGTGTGGGTCTTGAAGCCACACTCGGGGCGATTGAATCACATAAACAAGTTGCTCTTGCTAATAAAGAAACGCTTGTTACAGCTGGGCATTTAGTTATGGAGGCAGCTAAAAGGAATCAAGTTGATATCCTACCTGTAGATAGCGAACATTCTGCTATTTACCAATGTTTAAATGGAGAGAATCATAAGGATGTTAACAAAATCACTCTAACAGCATCTGGTGGGAGCTTTCGTGACAAATCCCGTGCTGACCTTGAAGGTGTAACCGTAGAAGATGCTTTAAATCACCCCAATTGGAGCATGGGTGCTAAGATTACCATTGATTCAGCCACTATGATGAACAAAGGATTAGAAGTGATAGAAGCTCATTGGCTTTTCGATATTCCTTATGACAATATTGATGTGATTCAACATCGGGAAAGTGTCATTCATTCCATGGTTGAATTCAAAGATAAAAGTGTGATTGCTCAATTAGGCACACCTGATATGCGTGTTCCGATTCAATATGCGTTAACTTTTCCTAATCGACTTGAAATGCAAGAAACGAAAACGTTAAACTTAGTAGAAATAGGAAAACTTCACTTTGAAGAAATGGATTTCGATCGCTTTCCTTGCTTACGAATGGCTTATGAAGCTGGAAGAGCGGGCGGTACGATGCCTACTGTATTAAACGCTGCAAATGAACAAGCTGTAGCACTTTTCTTAGAAGGCAAGATTTCTTTCCTGACGATTGAAGCGTTAATTGAACGTGCATTAGAAGAGCATGAGGTAATCCCTAAGCCCTCTCTTGACACGATCGTAGCGGTTGATCAAGAAATACGAACAAGAATCAAATCATACGTAAAGTAAAAGGTAGGTGCTATTTTTGCCAACTGTATTAGCATTTATATTCATGTTTGGATTGCTTGTATTTGTTCATGAACTGGGTCACTTAATATTCGCTAAGCGTGCAGGCATGTTGGCTCGTGAATTTGCAATTGGATTTGGTCCAAAAATCTTCTCGTTTATGAAAAATGAAACGCTATACACCATTCGCTTATTGCCAATTGGCGGGTATGTACGTGTAGCAGGAGAAGATCCTGAAATCGTAGACTTAAAGCCAGGTCACCATATTGGACTTGAATTTGGTCAATCTGGAAAAGTTAATCGTATTATCGTGAACAATAAGTCTAAATATCCAAATGCAAGAGTCATTGAAGTTGAACATGCTGATTTAGATCATAAGTTGATGATCCAAGGGTATGAGCTTGATGAAGATGAAAAGCTTCTATTTGAAGTTGAACCAGATGCTATGTTTGTGATGGATGAGAAAGAAACGCAAATTGCGCCATATGATCGTCAATTTGCATCAAAGACAGTATCTCAACGAGCCATGCAATTATTTGCTGGCCCAATGATGAACTTTCTTCTCGCCATAATCATCTTTTATCTCCTTGCTATGATACAAGGGGTTCCTTCAAACGATGCAACCTTAGGAAAGTTAACAGACGATGGTCCAGCTCAAGAAGCAGGGTTACAACAAGGAGATAAAGTAACTTCTGTTGATGGGGAAAATGTAGGAACTTGGGTTGAGCTTGTGGAATCCTTACAAGAAAAACCTAATGAAACCGTAGAACTTTCTATTGTTCGAGATGGAGATAGTTTAACCATCCCAGTAAAAACAGGAGTTATGGAGCGGGATGGTGAAGAAGTTGGGAAGATAGGGGTTTTCCAACCTAAAGAAAAATCTTTCACTACATTAGCCACGTATGGGTTTACTAAAACGTATGAAATCACTACAATGATTTTGACGAACCTCGGGAAGTTGGTTACAGGTCAATTATCAATTGATCAGCTATCAGGTCCTGTAGGTATTTACAATGCAACTGATGAAGTTGTTAGTATGAGTTGGGCGAATTATTTGCCATGGATTGCGATGTTAAGTATTAATCTTGGGATTATTAACCTTGTACCACTTCCTGCTCTAGACGGAGGACGTTTACTATTTGTAGGCGTTGAAGCGGTGAGAGGGAAACCAATTGAACCTCAAAAAGAGGCTATTGTACATTTCATCGGTTTTGCTCTTCTCATGTTACTCATGATTGTAGTAACGTGGAATGATATTCAAAGGTTATTTTTATAAGTAAATAGAGAGACGAGGTGAATAAGGATGAAACAGAGTGAAATGCTCTTACCTACACTACGTGAAAATCCTGCAGATGCAGAGATTAAAAGTCATCAACTACTAGTTCGTGCTGGTTTCATCCGAAAAGTAGCTTCTGGTATATATTCCTTTTTACCAGCAGGTACGAAAGTATTACGAAAAGTAGAAGCAATTGTTCGAGAAGAAATGGAAAATGCGGGCGCTCTTGAAATGAATATGACGGCACTACAGCCATCTGAACACTGGAAAGAAACAGGGCGCTGGAATACATTTGGTCCAGAGTTAATGCGGTTGAACGACCGTCACAATCGTGAATTTGCTCTAGGTGCTACTCATGAAGAAGAAGTAACAGCTATTATTCGTGATGAAGTGAAGAGTTATAAACAATTGCCATTAACGGTTTATCAAATTCAATCCAAGTTTCGAGATGAAAAACGCCCTCGTTTTGGGTTGCTTCGCGGCAGAGAATTCTTAATGAAGGATGCTTACTCCTTCCATAGTTCTTATGAAAGCCTTGATCAAGCTTATGAACGTATATTTCAGGCTTACACGAATATCTTTACCCGTCTTGGTTTAAACTTCCGTGCTGTTATTGCCGATTCAGGTGCTATGGGTGGTAAGGATACTCATGAATTTATGGTATTATCTGAAGTTGGCGAAGACACGATTGCATACTCAGATAAAAGTAGTTATGCAGCCAATATCGAAATGGCTCCAGTTGTAGATACGTACGAAGCTTCAGCAGAGCAACCTAAGGAACGTGAAAAGGTTGCTACACCGAATTGTAAGACGATGGCAGAAGCTGCTAATGCACTTGGGCATTCTATCTCAGAAGGTATGAAAGCCATTATGTTTAAGATCGATGATGAAAAATTAGTCATGGTTCTTACACGTGGAGATCATGAGGTAAACGACGTTAAGTTAAAGAATCTCTATGATGCTAGCTTAATCGACCTAGCCTCAGAAGAGGAAGTTAAAGCTGCGATTGGTGCGGGTTTCGGCTCACTAGGCCCTGTTGGGGTTTCTGAGACTATCGAAATTGTAGCAGATAATGCCGTTAAAGGTCTTGCTAATGCGACGTGTGGAGCAAACGAAGATGGATTCCACTTTACAAATGTTACCCCTGGGAATGATTTTGAGGTTACACACTACGCGGACCTTCGTTTCATCCAAGAAGGAGACCCATCTCCAGATGGGGAAGGCACGATTCAATTTGCTAAAGGAATTGAAGTTGGGCATGTATTTAAGCTCGGTCAATTTTATGCAGACAAAATGGGAGCTAATTTCCTTGATGAAAACGGAAAGAATCAAACACTCATTATGGGTTGTTATGGAATTGGGGTATCGCGTACGTTAGCTTCAATTGTAGAACAGTATCATGATGATTCAGGCATAACTTGGCCGAAACAAGTTGCTCCATATCAAGTTCACCTTTTAGCATTAAATGTGAAAAAAGAGGAACAAAAAGAATTAGCTGAACGTTTATATACAACTCTAAAAGATGAGGGTATTGAAGTATTATATGATGATCGTAAAGAACGTGCAGGTGTGAAGTTTGCGGATAGCGATTTGATAGGAATTCCACTTCGTCTTACAGTAGGTAAGCGAGCGGATGAAGGAATCGTTGAAAGTAAGGTTCGCTCAACAGGTGAACAATCTGAAGTGCATGAAAATGAGCTAGTTGACCATATTAAAGAATTACTAAAAGAATTGTAAGTGGAAAATAGGTACCTTCGTCAACCGAAGGTACCTCTCTTTGCTTATGAAGGGGAGGATTTATAGCATGGACCTTTCACAGATAGAAAAAATGCAGTTGCTCCTAAAGCAAATCGAAATGCCAGAGGATCTTGTAAATGAACATTTTCAAGATAGCAAGTTAACGAAGTTATCGGTGCATAAGCCGACAAAAGAATGGCACTTTTACTTTTATATCCCTAAAGTGTTACCCGCTGATGTTTATGCTGTATTTACAACCAAGCTCTATGAAGCTTTCCATCACATTGCAACGATTACATGGTCCATTGATACAGATGAGAAAAAGTTAGATGAAGATGGTATTTGTGATTACTGGTTACACTTTGTCAAATCAATACCAGATCTATCACCTGCTTATAAAGATTTATTACATGAGCAGCGTCCTCAGATTGATGGAAATAAGCTTATTTTGCATGCGCGTAATGATGCAGAAGCCCATGCTTTAAAACGTAGATTAAGCGAGCCATTTCAAGCTTTCTGTAATCGAGTGGGGGCTTCTCTATATGTTCTAACGGTTGAAGTGAGTTCTTCAGAGGAAGCTCTAGAACAGTTTAAGGAACAAAAGAAGCAAGAGGATAAAGACATTGTTCAAAAGGCAATCCAGGAAAAAGAACAGCGTGCTAAGGAGAAAGATGATGATGAAGTGCTTCATGAAGGACCACTTCTCATTGGTTATAACATTAAAGATGTTCCTGAAAAAATCGAATCCATTCAAGAAGAAGAAAACACGATGGTGATCCAAGGTTATGTCTTTGATGTTGAAATAAGAGAACTTCGTTCAGGTCGTCACCTTCTTATGGCTAAAATGACCGACTATACTGATTCAATCCAAGTGAAGATGTTCTCAAGAAGAGATGATGATGAAGAGAAGTTCCAAAGATTGAAAAAAGGCATGTGGATTAAGGCGAAAGGTCGTGTTCAGACCGATAACTATACGAATGAATTAACCATGATGGGTTCAGATATTAATGAAGTTAAGCCTGTAGTGCGTAAAGATGATGCACCAGAAGGTGAAAAGAGAGTCGAACTTCATGCGCACACCACCATGAGTCAAATGGATTCTACGGTATCAGCTTCTCGTTTGGTTGAACAAGCAGCTAAATGGGGACACAAAGCTGTTGCCATTACGGACCACGCTGTTGTACAAGCATATCCAGAAGCCTACGCAGCAGGGAGTAAGAATGGTGTTAAAGTTCTGTATGGTTTGGAAGCCAATATTGTAGATGACGGTGTTCCTATTGCCTATGAAGAACAAGACCGTGACTTAGCAACAGATGAATATGTTGTCTTTGACGTGGAGACGACAGGTTTATCAGCTATTTATGATACAGTTATTGAATTAGCGGCTGTAAAGATCAAAGAAGGGGAGATTATTGACCGTTTTGAGTCATTCGCTAACCCTCATGAACCTTTAAGCCAAACAACAACTGACCTCACGGGAATTACGGACGACATGGTTAAAGACGCTCCTGATCCTGATGATGTCATTAAAGATTTCCATGCATGGATGGGGGATTCTATATTAGTAGCTCATAACGCAAGCTTTGATATGGGCTTCTTAAATGCAGGGCTCAAAAAGATTGGATATGAGAAAGCATCAAACCCTGTTATTGATACGCTAGAACTCGCAAGACTCGTTGTCCCGCAACTTAAGAACCACCGTCTTAATACACTTTGTAAGCAATTTGATATTGAACTCACTCAGCACCATAGGGCGATTTATGACGCTGAAGCGACTGGATACTTGCTTTGGAAATTATTAAAGGAAGCTCGTAAGAAAGACATTAACAATCATATGGATTTAAATAAATACATGGGAGAAGGGAACGCGTATCAACGTTCTCGCCCTTCACATGCCATTTTATTAGCTCAAAATCCAACAGGTCTCAAAAACATTTACAAGCTTGTTTCCATGTCTCTTGTGAATTATTTCTACCGTGTCCCTCGTATTCCAAGGTCTGTCCTTAAGAAGTATAGGGAAGGGATCCTGATTGGTAGCGGTTGTGATAAAGGTGAAGTATTTGAAGCAATGATGCAGAAGTCACAAGATGAAGCTGAGAAAGTGGCTGAGTTTTATGACTATATTGAGGTACAACCCCCTTCAAATTATTACCATCTAATCGAAAAAGACCTTATAAGAAATGAAGCTCATTTATACGATATCTTAAAAAACTTAATTAATATGGCGGATCGATTAGAAAAACCAGTTGTCGCTACAGGAAACACACACTATGTAGATGAGCATGAGAAGATTTACCGAAAAATCCTAATTGCTTCTCAAAGTGGTAACCCCCTTAACCGACAAACGCAACCTGATGTACATTTTAAAACCACCAACGAAATGCTAGATGACTTTTCTTTCTTAGATGAAGAAACTGCAAAACGAGTAGTTGTAACGAATTCGCAGCAGATAGCAGATTCAATTGAGGAAATCAAACCGGTTAAAGATGATCTGTACACGCCAAATATTGATGGGGCTAATGATGAGATGCGGGAAATGACCTACAATAAGGCAAGAAGTATTTATGGTGATCCGATTCCTGAGCTTGTAGAAAAGCGAATCGAAAAAGAACTCGATAGCATTATTGGAAACGGCTTTGCTGTTATCTATTTAATCTCACAGAAACTTGTAACGAAATCTCTAGACGATGGCTATCTTGTTGGTTCGCGTGGCTCAGTTGGTTCGTCTTTCGTAGCTACTATGACCGATATTACTGAGGTAAACCCTTTACCCCCTCACTATGTTTGTAATGAATGTCAGAAATCTGAATTCTTTACAGATGGATCAGTAGGTTCTGGTTTTGATTTACCCGAGAAAGACTGTCCTGACTGTGGTATAGCGTATAAGAAAGATGGTCAAGATATTCCGTTTGAAACGTTCCTAGGATTCAAAGGGGATAAGGTTCCTGATATTGACTTAAACTTCTCAGGAGAATACCAGCCAAGAGCACACAACTATACTAAGGTATTATTTGGTGAAGATAAGGTTTTCCGTGCGGGTACTATAGGTACAGTTGCTGAGAAAACAGCATACGGATTTGTTAAAGGCTACGCAGGTGACCATGAAATTCAATATAAAGGTGCTGAAGTAGACCGATTGGTACAAGGATGTACTGGGGTGAAGCGTACAACCGGACAACACCCTGGGGGAATTATTGTTGTTCCTGATGATCAGGATATCTATGATTTTACACCTATTCAGTATCCAGCAGACGACCAATCATCTGAGTGGATGACGACACATTTTGACTTCCACTCCATCCATGATAATCTCTTGAAACTAGATATTCTTGGTCACGATGATCCAACCGTTATCAGGATGCTCCAAGACTTAAGTGGTATTGATCCTAAAACAATTCCGACAGATGATGAAGAAGTGATGAAGATCTTTAGCGGCCCACAAGTATTAGGAGTAGAACCAGATCAAATTATGTGTAAAACAGGAACACTTGGTGTACCTGAGTTTGGTACTCGATTTGTACGTCAAATGCTTGAAGATACAAAACCATCTACTTTCGCAGAGCTAGTTATCATTTCAGGCTTGTCGCACGGAACGGACGTTTGGCTAAATAATGCCGATCAGCTCATTAGCGATGGTATATGTACACTTTCTGAAGTAATCGGTTGCCGTGATGACATTATGGTCTATCTAATGCATAAAGGACTAGAAGCTCCTACAGCCTTTACTATAATGGAATTTGTTCGTAAAGGACGTGGCTTAAAACCTGAATGGATCGACGAAATGAAAAAACACGGTGTTCCAGATTGGTATATTGAATCTTGTAAGAAGATTAAATATATGTTCCCGAAAGCACACGCAGCTGCTTATGTTCTTATGGCTGTCCGTATTGCTTACTTTAAGGTCCATCACCCGATCTATTTTTATGCTGCTTATAACACGGTACGTGCTAGTGACTTTGACATCAACACAATGGTGAAAGGATCAGAGGCTGTCCGATCACGTATTAAAGAGATTAATGGAAAAGGGTTAGATGCCACTCCTAAAGAAAAGAGTTTGTTAACGGTCTTAGAACTGTCTCTAGAAATGCAAGAACGTGGATTCTCCTTCCAAAAAGTGGACTTGTATCGCTCTGCTGCAAGCGAATTTATTGTAGACGGAGATACATTGATCCCGCCATTTAACTCTATTGATGGATTAGGAACAAACGCGGCCATTAATATTGTAAAAGCACGAGAAGACGGAGAGTTTTTATCAAAAGAAGATCTCCGAGAACGAAGTCGCATTTCTAAAACTGTTTTAGAATATTTAGATGAGCATGGATGCTTAGAAGGATTACCTGATAAAAACCAGTTATCCTTGTTCTAACTGTTTAGAAACCATGGCTTGCTAAAATTTCGTGTGTGTGGTATATTTTTGATGGAATGACAGAAGATACGTATGAGAGTAAAAGAGTGGGGCAACCCACTCTTTCGTATTACTTCCGAATTTGATCGCCGAACGAATTCCCTGCTGTCTCAGCAGGGAATTTTAGCGTATTGGCTTATCCAGCTAGTAATAATAAAAAAGGAGGGAATTCCATTGGGAAGCCAGAATGTTACGGAAATAACTGAAGAACTCATTCAACCAATCCTTGAAGACATGAACCTTGAACTTGTAGACATTGAGTTTCAACAGGAAGGGAAAAACTATTTTCTACGAGTTTATGTTGATAAAGAGGGTGGGGTTGATATCGAAGAATGCGGCCAGGTTAGCGAGCAATTAAGCGAGAAACTTGATGCTCAAGATCCCATTACCTTCCCTTACTTTTTAGAAGTATCATCACCTGGTGCTGAACGCCCATTAAAGAAGAGAAAAGACTTTGAAAAATACGTAGACCATAATGTGAATATAAAAGTATACGAACATATTGATGGTGAACAAGAATTCGAGGGACGCTTACTATCCTTTGAAAATGATATAGCTTCTATAGAAGTAACTATCAAAACACGTAAGAAGACATATGAAATACCGTTTGACAACATTGCAAAAGCAAGGTTAGCTGTCAGTTTTAATTAAAGGGGGAAGAAACGGTGAGTAGTGAGCTTTTTGATGCCATTCATTACTTAGAGAAAGAAAAAGGAATAGACAAAGACCTTCTGATGGAAGCATTAGAAGCGGCACTTATTTCTGCTTATAAAAAGAATTTCAAATCAGCCACAAATGTTCGGGTTGATCTTGATGAAGTGAGTGGAGGCATGCATGTTTATGCCAGAAAACTTGTTGTTGAAGAGTCTATGGACCCCCAACAAGAAATTTCTCTAGATGAAGCTAAGAAAATCGATCCAAACTATGATGTCGATGATGTAATCGAAATTGAAGTAACACCGAAGGACTTTGGTCGTATTGCAGCACAAGCTGCTAAGCAGGTTGTCACTCAACGTGTACGCGAAGCTGAGCGCGGTGTAATCTTTAATGAATATATTGATCGTGAAGAAGATGTGATGACAGGGATTATTCAACGTAAAGATGCAAGATTTACTTACATTAATCTTGGCAAAGTTGAAGCTCGTCTTCCTGTTGGAGAACAAATGCCGACAGAAGAATATCATGTTCATGATCGTATAAAAGTATTTGTAACAAAAGTTGAAAACACAAATAAAGGGCCTCATATTTATGTGTCTCGTTCGCATCCGGGTCTTCTTAAGCGTTTGTTTGAGATGGAAGTACCTGAGATTTATGATGGAACAGTTGAGATTAAATCTGTTTCTCGTGAAGCAGGGGATCGCTCTAAGATTTCTGTTCATGCTCCAGACCCAGAAATTGATCCAGTTGGTTCTTGTGTAGGACAACGCGGTCAAAGAGTACAAGCTATTGTGAACGAGTTAAAAGGTGAGAAAATTGATATCGTGCAGTGGTCAGAAGATCCTGTCGTATTCGTATCAAATGCCTTAAGCCCTGCCAAAGTGGTAGAGGTATTAGTGGATGAAGAAGAAAAAGCAACAACAGTCGTTGTACCGGATCATCAACTTTCACTAGCAATCGGTAAGCGTGGACAAAATGCACGACTTGCTGCTAAATTGACTGGATGGAAAATTGACATCAAGAGTGAATCAGATGCTTTAGAAGACGGCACGATTACTCCTGGTGAACATCAAGAGGACGCTTATTCTGAAGTAGACGACGATCTATTTGAATAAGGGGGACTCGAAATGGCTAAGAACAAAAAAACACCATTAAGAAAATGCGTAGTTACCAAAGAAATGCTACCTAAACAACAGCTAATTCGTGTCGTAAGAAATAAAGACGGGGAAGTTTTTATTGATGAAACCGGAAAGAAGAACGGCCGAGGTGCTTATTTAACTAAGGATGCAGAAGTCATTAAAACCGCTCAAGAAAAAAGTGTTTTATCCCATCATTTAAAGGCCAAAGTGGATAAGGAGCTATATGATCAGCTTCTAGACATGGTGCAAGGGGATTAATATGAATCAGAAGTTCCTCAATATGATTGGACTTGCATTTCGAGCGGGAAAATGTACTTTAGGTGAAGAAGCCATCGTTCGTGATATACAACGAAAACGAGCCTGCCTGGTTTTAATAGCGAATGATACGGGGATGAATACCAAGAAGAAGCTTGTTGATAAATGTAGCTTCTATAAGGTCCCTTATCGGGAAGTGGTTGATAGGGACACATTATCCGGTGCGATAGGGAAATCAGGCAGAGTAGCTTTGGCTATAAACGATCGTGGTTTCGCAACGAAAATCACATCGATGCTCGATGAATCTATTCGGGGGTGAACGTATGACGAAAATGCGTGTTTATGAATATGCCAAAGAGAAAAATGTAACCAGTAAAGATGTATTAACGAAATTACAGAATATGAATATAGAGGTCTCAAACCATATGTCCACGATTTCAGACGATACCAAAACTCGTCTTGATGGTGTGTACAATAAAGGAAAAAGTGACCAGAACCCTCAAGCAAAGGGAGCAGAAAAGAAACAAAATAACTCACAAGGTTCTGCGAAACCATCTAGTAACCAAAAGGATGGCGGTCAGAAAAAACGTGAGAAAGATCAGGATAATCGTATGAATAAAAACACTAAAAATAACAACAAAAAGCAAAACCAAAATAACAAACGAAATAACCGTGGCGGCCAAAACCGTAACAATCAACAACAGCGTCCGCAGGCTAAGAAACCTCAACTGCCGGAGAAAATCACGTACACAGGTAGTTTGCAGGTATCAGAGCTAGCTGAAAAACTTTCCAGAGAGTCTTCTGAAATTATTAAGAAGTTAATGTTCTCTGGCGTAATGGCTACAAAAAACCAGGATCTAGATCCTGACACCATTGAACTAATCTGTGATGAATACGGTGTGAAAGCTGAAGAAGAGATCGTAGTAGACGAAACAGACTTCGAAAACTACATTGCTGATGACGAGCCTGCTGATCTAGTAGAACGTCCGTCAGTCGTAACAATCATGGGACACGTTGACCATGGTAAAACAACTCTTCTTGATTCCATTCGTAAAACGAAAGTAACAGCAGGGGAAGCTGGAGGAATCACACAGCACATTGGAGCGTATCAAGTAGAGGAAAACGATAAAAAGATCACATTCCTTGATACACCAGGTCACGCAGCATTTACTAGTATGCGATCTCGTGGAGCTCAGGTAACAGATATTGCGATCTTAGTTGTAGCAGCAGACGATGGGGTTATGCCTCAGACTAAAGAAGCAATTAACCACGCTCAAGCTGCTGAAGTTCCTATTATTGTAGCTGTTAATAAAATGGATAAAGAGGGTGCAAACCCAGATCGTGTGAAACAGGAGCTTATGGAATACAACTTAGTTCCTGAAGAGTACGGAGGAGAGACGATCTTCGTTGAACTTTCAGCTGTTAAAGGGGAAGGAATCGATGATCTTCTAGAAATGATCGTACTTGTTTCAGAAGTAGAAGAGTTAAAAGCAAATCCAGATCGCCTAGCTATGGGTACTGTTATTGAAGCAGAATTAGATAAAGGTCGCGGTTCTGTCGCAACATTACTTGTACAAAATGGTACATTAAACGTAGGAGATCCAATTGTCGTTGGAAATACGTTTGGACGTGTCCGTGCGATGGTAAATGACTTAGGACGTCGTGTGAAAGTGGCTCCACCTTCTACACCAGTTGAAATCACTGGACTAAACGGTGTGCCTCAAGCAGGAGATCGCTTCGTAGCGTTTGATGATGAGAAGAAAGCCCGCCAGGTTGGGGAAGCTCGTCAACAGCGTATGATTGAGGAAAATCGTGGAGAAAAAGCAAAAGTTAGCCTTGATGATTTATTCGAACAAATTAAACAAGGCGATATGAAAGAAATTAATATTATTATTAAAGCGGATGTACAAGGTTCTGCAGAAGCCCTTGCTTCTTCCTTACAACAAATTGATGTAGAGGGTGTGAAGGTTAAGATCATTCACACAGGTGTTGGTGCAATTACAGAGTCTGATATTATCTTAGCTTCAGCATCTAACGCGATTGTGATAGGCTTTAATGTTCGTCCGGATGTAAATGCTAAGCGTACAGCAGAATCTGAAGACGTAGACATTCGACTTCACCGTATTATCTATAAGGTAATGGAAGAAATCGAAAGTGCTATGACAGGTCTTCTAGACCCAGAATTTGAAGAGAAAATCGTAGGTCAAGCAGAAGTTCGTGAAATCTTCAAAGTTTCTAAAGTTGGAACAATTGCCGGAAGCTATGTAACAGAAGGTGTTATCAAGCGTGAAGGTGGCGTCCGTCTTATTCGTGATGGTATTGTCCAATATGAAGGCGAGATTGATGCATTAAAGCGTTATAAAGATGATGCCAAGACCGTACAAAAAGGGTATGAATGTGGTATAACAATCAAAAACTACAATGATATCCGTGAAGGTGACATTATCGAAGCTTTCGAAATGCAGGAGATCGAACGTAAGTGATTGTCTCAGTAGAAATAGAATGCCTCATTTATGATGCTCATTCCTTAAAAGAAAAGCGTTCGGTTTTGCGCCGAATCTTAACTAGAGCTCATAATGAGTATAATGTTGCTGTTGCAGAATTGGATCACCAAGATGTTTGGCAACGAACGGGTCTTGGCTTTGTCACGATCTCTAGTGACAAAGTTCAGGCTGAAAAAGAGATCAATCGAGTGTTAGCGATGATCGACTCTTTTCCAGAAATTGAACGCACGACAACAAATTTGGAATGGTTGTAGCCCTCCCTCAGAACAAAGAGGTGAAAAATAATGAGTGATTTAAGAGCAAACCGTGTCGGTGAACAAATGAAAAAAGAAATGGGAGATATTATTAGTCGAAAGATTAAAGATCCTCGCATTGGATTTGTCACAGTCACAGAAGTAAAAGTAACTGGTGACTTGCAGCAAGCTAAAGTGTATATCTCAGTTTTAGGTGATGAAAAACAAAAACAAGATACACTAATCGGCTTGGCTAAAGCGAAAGGATTTATTCGCTCCGAAATTGGAAGAAGAATTCGCCTTCGCAAAACACCAGAAATTACGTTTGAATTTGATGAAGCTGTTGAATACGGAAATCGTATCGAAACAATTCTACAAGATTTAAATGATACAAACGAATAAAATTCTGGTAAGAGGGTGTCCCACAAGGGGGCTGCTCCCCAAAATGTGGCGTACAAGTATGTACACATCAGGGGGACTGTCCCTTAAAGGGGCACTCTTTTTGTTTGTAATAAAATCTATACATATTTACGTGAATAAGGTGAGGGGGCTTTTATGATGAACGGGATCATCCCTTTATGGAAACCAAAAGGCATGACATCACACGATTGTGTAATGAAGATGAGAGGTATATTAAGAACAAAAAAAGTGGGCCACACTGGCACTCTTGACCCGGATGTGGAAGGGGTTCTCCCAATGTGTGTTGGGATGGCAACCAAAATCTCTTCTTATGTAACGGAGTCTGAAAAAGTATATAAAGCAGAAGTAACTCTGGGAACAGCTACCGAAACAGAGGATCAAACTGGTTCTATCATCTCTGAAAAGATAGTAGAAGAAATAAACATGAGTGATATAACAAGTGTGTTAAAATCATTTACGGGTACAATCACTCAGATCCCCCCTATGTATTCTGCTGTGCGTGTAGATGGTAAACGTTTGTATGAATATGCTAGAGAAGGATTGGAAGTAGAAAGACCTAAAAGAACAGTTCAGATCTATGATATAAATCTAACATCTGAAGAAGTATCTTATCATGACGGAAAAGCTTCCTTTACCATCGATATTACATGCTCAAAAGGTACTTATATCCGTACGCTCTGTGTGGATATAGGTAAAAAGCTCGGATACCCTTCTCATATGTCTTCATTGGTCCGTACTGCTTCTGGTTCGTTTACAGAAAGTGAGTCATTCACGTTTGAACAGATAGAAGAGGCAAGAGATGAGCAAAACATCCATCAGCTCCTGCAGCCTTTAGAGAGAGGTGTGCGCCATCTTGATAACCTGTTTGTAGAAGAGGGAAAAGAAGATCAAGTATATCATGGCACCGTTTTCCCTAAGCCGTCTAAATTGCCAGATACCAATCCATTCGGTATGGTTAGTCAAGAAGGCAAACTACTTGCGATTTATCAAGTACACCCAAACAAACCACATTTAATCAAGCCAGTCCGTGTCTTTCAATACGAATGAAACGTATAAGGAAAAGAGGGTGAGAGGAAATGGAAATTTATGAACTAAAACATCCCCATAAACTTAATAAACAAGACCTGCCTGAAACCGTATTAGCTGTAGGTTATTTTGATGGGGTTCATCGCGGACATCAGGAGGTCATTCGAACAGCTAAACAAATAGCTGATGAAACAGGTCGAACTAGTGCTGTTATGACCTTTCATCCTCATCCGTCTGTTGTCTTGAAGAAAGAAACCCAGCATGTGAAATACATTACTCCTCTAGAGGATAAAATAAAGGTCTTTGAAGATTTAGGGATTGATCGTGTATATCTTGTTGAGTTTAACAAAAATTTAGCAAGTTTATCCCCTCAAGATTTTGTGAATCACTATTTTATAGGTTTACATGTGTCTCACGTTGTGGCAGGTTTTGATTTCACATATGGACGAATGGGGAAAGGAACTATGGATACCCTCCCTACACACGGAGGAGAAAAGTTATCTCAAACGGTCGTATCTAAAGTGACAGAGCATGAGGAAAAAATAAGTTCTACATTAATCAGAGAATCAATTAAGGAAGGAAACATCTCTTTAGCGAATGATCTGCTTGGACGCCCCTATCAAATTCGTGGCACTGTGATTACAGGGGATCAAAGGGGACGTACGATTGGTTTTCCTACTGCTAACCTTTCTGTATCAGAAGACTACCTGCTTCCTAAAGTAGGAGTATATGCAGTAAGAGTTGTCCACAATAATTCTTCACATTATGGAATGGCGAATATAGGGTATAAACCAACCTTCCAAGACATAAAAGTACTCTCTGTTGAAATTAACTTATTTGATTTTGAGGCGGACTTATATGGTCAAGAGTTAACAGTAGAATGGCATGAATTCATAAGGAATGAAGTGAAATTTAACGGAGTGGATCATCTAATCAATCAACTTCAGAAAGACGAAGCCGAAATTCGTAACTTTTTTGCTTAGAATTCCCGCTTCCCCTTGCATTTTTCCTTAAAAACATGTACATTAATAGTTGTGCTGCATGCACAGGAACCATCGCTTGGCAAGTCGAAATCACCGACGCTTGCTAGGGGATAGGGGTTCGATAAAATTTTAGGAGGTGAATAGGATGGCTATCACACAAGAACGTAAGAATGAAATCATTAGTAAGTTCAAGACACATGAAAACGATACTGGATCCGCTGAGGTTCAAATCGCTGTCCTTACTGAAAAGATTACAAAATTAAACGAGCATTTACGTACTCATAAGCAAGATCACCACTCTCGTCGTGGTCTTCTAAAAATGGTAGGTAAACGTCGTAACCTTTTAAACTATTTACGTAACAAAGATGTAACTCGTTACCGTGAATTAATTAAAGAACTAGGCCTACGTCGTTAAGTAGTAAAAAGCGGGATGATTTCCCGCTTTTTCTATAGCTAAAATTAATACATAAGAGGAATCTTATGCACAATAAGAATGAGAATAAAAGATCGAGTATGAGAGGTGTTAACATACAAATGGCAGAAGAAAAACAAATTTTCTCCACTGAAATTGCTGGCCGCCCTTTACGTATTGATATTGGAGAGTTAGCTAAACAAGCAAGTGGAGCATGTATGGTGCAATACGGAGACACATCTGTTCTAGCAACCGCAACAGGATCTAAAGAGCCAAAAGATTTGCCGTTTTTCCCTCTTACTGTAAATTACGAAGAGCGATTATATGCTGTAGGTAAAATCCCTGGTGGATTTATTAAGCGTGAAGGACGTCCAAGTGAGAAAGCAGTTCTTGCTTCACGTCTTATTGACCGCCCAATCCGCCCGCTTTTCCCTGACGGCTTTCGTAATGAAGTACAAGTAATTAGTACAGTGATGAGTGTGGATCAGGATTGTTCTTCAGAAATGGCTGCAATGTTAGGGTCATCCCTTGCATTATCTATTTCAGACCTTCCATTTAGCGGTCCAATTGCAGGTGTAATTGTAGGTCGTGTTGATGGAGAGTTTATCATCAACCCTACGATTGAACAACAAGAAAACAGCGACATTCAACTAACAGTAGCTGGTACAAAAGATGCTGTTAACATGGTAGAAGCAGGAGCGGATGAAGTACCTGAGGAAGTCATGTTAGAAGCAATTATGTTTGGTCATGAAGAAATCAAGCGCCTTGTTGCTTTCCAAGAAGAAGTAGTAGAAGCAGTTGGTAAAGCTAAACGTGAGGTAACGCTGTTTGAGCTTGATGCAGATATCGTTGAAGAAGTTGAAGGTAAAGCTAAAGACGCACTAATTAAAGCTATTCAGACAGAAGAAAAGCATGCGCGTGACGAAGCCATCACAGAAGTAAAGAACAACGTGGTTGCTGAGTACGAAGAAGCTGAGGCTGAAAGCGAAAAGATTAGTCAAGTCAAATCTGTGCTTGATAAGATCGTTAAAGAAGAAGTACGTCGCTTAATTACGAAAGAAAAGGTTCGTCCAGACGGGCGTAAACCAGAAGAAATCCGTTCATTGTCTTCTCGTGTAGGCGTCTTACCACGCACACACGGTTCTGGACTGTTTACTCGTGGACAAACCCAAGCGTTAAGCATTTGTACACTTGGTGCTCTAGGTGATGTTCAGATCCTTGATGGCCTTGACCTAGAAGAATCAAAACGCTTCATGCACCACTACAACTTCCCACACTTTAGTGTAGGTGAAACAGGCCCGATGCGTGGACCAGGTCGTCGTGAAATTGGTCACGGTGCATTAGGTGAGCGTGCTCTTGAGAAAGTTGTACCATCAGAAGAAGACTTCCCTTATACGGTACGTCTTGTGTCAGAAGTGTTAGAATCTAATGGTTCAACGTCACAAGCAAGTATTTGTGCAAGTACACTTGCAATGATGGATGCTGGTGTTCCGATTAAAGCACCTGTAGCTGGTATTGCGATGGGTCTTGTGAAATCAGGCGAAGATTATACAGTTCTTACTGATATTCAAGGTATGGAAGACTTCCTTGGAGACATGGACTTTAAAGTGGCAGGTACAGAAAAAGGTGTTACGGCTCTACAAATGGATATTAAGATTGAAGGTCTATCTCGCTCAATTCTAGAGGATGCACTTACACAGGCGAAAGCTGGACGTAAAGAAATCCTAGATAGTATGATGGCTACAATTGAACAACCACGTGAAGAGCTTTCTGCATACGCTCCGAAAATTCTTACCATGGCAATCAAACCTGATAAGATTCGTGACGTTATCGGACCAAGTGGTAAACAAATCAACAAGATTATCGAAGAAACAGGTGTTAAAATCGATATCGAGCAAGACGGTAAAATCTTCATCTCATCTACAGATGCAGCAGCGAACCGTAATGCAAAACAGATCATTGAAGACCTGGTTAAAGAGGTTGAGGTTGGAGAAATTTACCTTGGTACTGTTAAACGTATCGAAAAGTTCGGTGCTTTCGTTGAGCTATTTAAAGGGAAAGATGGGTTAGTGCACATTTCTCAATTAGCTGAAGAACGAGTTGGTAAAGTAGAAGACGTGGTAGCAATTGGTGATCAATTGAAGGTTAAAGTTAAAGAGATCGACAACCAAGGTCGCGTCAACCTATCTCACAAAGACGTTATCATTGAAGAGAAGAAACAACAAGAAACTACAGAGTAGTTTAGCAAAAAGGAGCTGGCGAGCCAGTTTCTTTTTTTATACATAATTAATTGATGCATTTTAGATGTTGGTTTTTGTGGCTGCGCTTTTCAAGTGTCCAGCTCCGGCTCCTAGCCCCTAGCGTCATAAGCAATCTGTCTGCAGGACGCTTGCGCGAACTTCTGTCAGCTTGCTTATGCGGGCCTGCAGGACGCCGGTCAGTTCGGCGTTGTCACAGGAGGTGACGTTTTTAGTCGAACCTCCTCTTAAGCTGACCAGTCGCCTGCGCTTTTCTGTGATGTCTAGCTCCGGCGGGGAGGGCCTAGCGAGATAAGCAATCTACCTCCAGTCTGCTATGCAGACTTACAGTAGCTTGCTTATCCGTACGGCCCTGGGCACCCCGCCTGCGCTTTTCGGTTCTACCTTGTCCTTTCTTCACATAGGTTGTGTTAGAGGGGAGTGGTGGTGATGAGGCGGTTTGTGCCGATTGTGGTGTTTGTTTGTATGGTGCTGGTTTCTTATAAGGCGTTTGAGAATCCTTATTCCTCTTCTTATTTGACGAGTATGAAGGAGCAAGTGACACCTGTTGCGAATACGGAGGATGCGCTTTATAAAGAGATTGAAGAGAAGGCTCAAGAATTTGAGAAACCTGCTGAGGATGCAGTCATTCATGATGTGTGGAAGAAGATGCCTGGGTTAAATGGTCTCGAGGTAAACATTGACCAATCTTATAAAAAAATGAAAAAGAAAGGTACGTTTGATGAATCTTTACTGGTATATAAACAAACTAAACCAGAAGTTTCTCTAAACGATTTACCTGCAGCTCCTATATTTAGAGGTCATCCCGACAAACAAATGGTCTCTTTAAATATTAACGTTTCATGGGGAGAGGAATATATTCCCGATATCTTAAACATACTTAAAAAGAATAAAGTGAAAGCTACGTTTTTCATTGAAGGAAAATGGGCCAATAAGAATGTAGAACTAGTTGAGATGATTCAAGATGAGGGCCATGAAATTGGAAACCACGCATATAACCATCCTGATATGGCGAAAATATCTAGAGATGAAATACAAAAACAAATAAAACAGACGAACGATATCCTTCAAGCTATTACGGGGGAAAAGCCAAAATGGTTTGCTCCTCCAAGTGGTAGTTGGACAGATGAGGTTGTCGAACAGGCGGACCTTTTAGGGATGGAGACAATTTTGTGGACAGTTGACACAGTAGATTGGAAAAAGCCTGCACCAGACGTTATGGTCGGAAGGGTTATGAGCAAGTTAGAAGGTGGATCTTTTGTACTTATGCATCCAACAACATCTGTGCAAAATGGATTAAACGACCTTATTTTGAAAATTAAACAAAAAGGCTATACAATAGATACAGTCACCAAAATGTTAAATGAGAAACGCTTAAAGTAATTTACTCATCGATTAAGCACTATTTTAGGAGGATGACCTTTGGTTAAAAAATATACCTGCTCCAACGGGCTTAGAATCGTATTGGAGGAAATCTCGAACGTCCGCTCTGTTACCATTGGAGTATGGGTGAAAACGGGATCAAGAAATGAACAAGAACAAAATAATGGAATCTCTCATTTTATTGAGCATATGTTTTTTAAAGGAACTAAGACACGTTCCGCTCGTGAAATAGCTGAGAGTTTTGATTCAATTGGCGGACAAGTTAACGCCTTTACTTCAAAAGAATATACGTGCTACTACGCAAAAGTGTTAGATACACATGCGAAAAAAGCTCTCGACATATTATCAGACATGTTCTTTAACTCGACGTTTGATAAAACAGAAATGGACCGTGAGAAGAAAGTAGTTCTTGAAGAAATCAAAATGTATGAGGATACACCTGATGATATCGTACACGATTTGTTGGCCCAGGCCACATATGGCAACCATCCATTAGGTTATCCGATATTAGGAACAGAAGAAACGCTAAAATCATTCACACCAGAATCTATTAGGTCTTATATGGATCAACAATATGTTCCTGAGAATGTAGTGGTTTCGGTAGCGGGAAATGTTGACGAATCATTCTTTAAAGACGTGGAAGATCGCTTTGGAGACTATACGAGTCAACACAGTCCAGATCCATTTACTAAACCTGCTTTCAAAACAGGCGCTATTCGTCGCAAAAAGGATACAGAACAAGCCCATCTTTGCTTAGGGTATGATGGTCTTCCAATTGGGGATGACCGCGTATTCAGCTTAGTCGTTTTGAATAATGTGTTAGGTGGCAGTATGAGCTCTAGATTGTTTCAGGAAGTTCGTGAACAACGAGGGTTAGCTTATTCGATTTTCTCTTATCACAGTTCTCACGCAGACAGCGGGCTCTTAACGATTTATGGTGGTACAGGGAAAGATCAATTAGGTGTGCTTCAAGAAACAATCGATACCACGGTTAATGAATTTATTCGTGATGGCTTAACTAATAAAGAGCTTGAAAACAGTAAAGAGCAACTAAAAGGAAGTATTATGCTAGGACTTGAGAGTACCAATAGCCGGATGAGTCGAAATGGTAAAAATGAACTCATGCTAGGTCGTCATCGTACGCTCGATGAAATGGTTGCTCAAATTGATAGCGTAACCCATGATTCTGTAGACCATGTCTTAAAAGCTGTGTTTACTGGCAATCAATCTTCTTCTATTATTTCACCGATTGAAGAGTAGTTGGCGTTCATACGACGTTCCTTTACTTCATACAGTTTTATAAAGGAGCGATGACTATGAGATATCGTGAGCTTAGTGGGAAAGAAATTGTAGATGTAAGACATGGCTCTAGACTCGGTGTGTTGGGGCAAACGGACTTAGAAATTGACCCGAACACAGGAAACATCCATTCTTTCATTATTCCTAACTACAAATGGTTTGGAATGAAAAAAGAAGGTGCTGAGATAAAACTTCATTGGGCCGATATTCAAAAAATCGGGGATGACATGATTATCATTGATCCAAAAGATTAAAATGCTGTTCTCCTCCCATATGAATAGCCCATAAACCGCTCTGAGTTATATAACTCAGAGCGGTTTTTTTATTTCTTCTATTCTAACTCCTACTCTTTTCTATAACACGATTGATTATTGTACTATTCAACAATAGGGCAGAATTGTTGAAGACTCGAAGCTGAGAGAATGATCCCGTTAGCTTTAATTGAGTGTAAGGCGGGCCTGGAAACCACTCGCTTTCCTGTGGGGGAGCTGGTGAGCCTCCTCATCCGGCAGGGCAGGGATTCCGGGGTTACACCTAGGCTCTCCTGCCCACGAGAGTCTCGCAGTTTCCAGGCCCACCTTTGCTATATATGGTGTAACGGAAACTGTCATATGTGGAAAACCTGCCACTTTCACCATCCTTAAGATGCGAGGCCGTTCGTAAAACTAGAGCCAGGAGTGTCTGGGGAACGGGGAGACTCCTGCGGGAGAAAGAGGTCGACGAGACCCCGGACTGAACGTAGTGAAGGAGGAGGCTCGACAGCTCGCCCGCGGAAAGCGAGTCGTTCCCCAGACACTCCAAGCACTCAACAAACGTAACGGCCCTATCTACACATATAAGAGGGCTTATGCGGAATACCATTCCTTTTAGGAAAGGGAAGAAAAGATGATTTACATAAGACATTCACCATTCGATTTCACCCCTCATAGGATAGGAGAGAATCACGAGATATTATTCCATGCAAGGCGAGGTGAATGGAATGCTAACTGGATATACAATTGGAATTCTAGGTGGAGATGCGAGGCAATTGGAGGTTATTCGCAGATTAAGTGAATGGGATGCGACCTTAATTCTTACAGGTTTCGATCAACTGGATCACGGTTTTACAGGGGCGAAGCAAGTCGATTTCGATGAAGTGGATCCTGGTAGGCTTGATGCAGTCATTCTACCTGTGCCAGGAACAAACCAAGATGGGAAGATCGATACAATCTTTTCGAATCAATCTCTTTCCTTAACGAAGGAGTGGATAGAGAAGACACCAAAGCACTGTCTGTTCTTTACCGGGATTACAAATAAATATTTAACAGGCATTACAGATGAAACAAAGCGAACGCTGATTCCTTTATTCGATCGAAATGACGTGGCTATTTATAATTCTATTCCAACCGTAGAAGGAACCATTATGATGGCGATCCAACACACAGATTTTACAATCCACTCTTCGAAAGTAACGATATTGGGGCTTGGGCGTGTTGGAATGAGTGTAGCCCGTGTGTTTGCATCTCTTGGAGCAAAAGTTAAAGTCGGAGCAAGAAAGTCAGAGGATCTTGCACGTATATCAGAAATGGGGCTCACACCGTTTCCTATAAAAGATATAAAAGATCATACACAAGACAGTGATATTGTCATTAATACTATACCTGCTCATGTAGTAACGGCAAGTGTCATCCAAACGATGCCAACGCATACTTTAATTATTGATTTGGCATCTAAACCTGGTGGAACTGATTTTCGTTATGCAGAAAAGCGAGGTGTGAAGGCACTTCTAGCTCCAGGATTGCCTGGTATCGTTGCGCCAAAGACAGCGGGTAATATTTTGGCGAATGTAGTTACTCAAATTATTATAGAAAAACTAGGTGAAGGGAGTTCATAAGTATGTCACTTAAGGGGAAAACAATTGGTTTTGGTTTAACAGGTTCGCATTGCACGTATTCAGAGGTCTTTCCGCAAATGCAGAAACTTATGGATTTAGGTGCTACTGTGGTACCTGTAGTGTCATATACAGTTCAGAAGACAGATACGTATTTTGGGGAAGCAGCAGAACATTTAAAGAAGATAGAAGAGATCACAGGAGAAAAGTTAATCTCGACTATACCTGAAGCGGAGCCCCTTGGACCAAAACGCCCACTAGATTGTATGGTAATCGCTCCGTTAACTGGAAACTCAATGAGCAAAATGGCAAATGCATTAACAGACAGTCCTGTTTTGATGGCGGCCAAAGCGACTCTTCGAAATCAAAGTCCAGTCGTATTAGCCATTTCCACAAACGACGCTCTAGGACTAAATGGGGTTAATTTAATGAGACTAATGGCAACTAAGAATATATTCTTTGTACCTTATGGTCAAGATGATCCCGTTAAAAAACCAAATTCTATGGTTGCGCGTATGGACTCACTTGTAGAGACCATAGAAGCCGCTCTTGAATTTAAGCAAGTTCAGCCTGTAATTATTGAGAGATGATGATAGAAATAGGTATCTTGAAGATTTGGGGTTGTGGTAGAATATAAAGTAATCTTTTTATATAGATGTAGGAAGAAAACGTAAGGACGAAGGGAGAACATACTATGGTCGAAAATAAAAAATATCATGTAGCAGTTGTCGGAGCAACAGGGGCAGTAGGAGAAAAGATGATCGAAACATTAGCCGATCGTAATTTCCCAATTGAAACCTTAACGTTGTTATCATCCAAGCGCTCTGCTGGTAAACGCGTGCGCTTTCAAGATAAAGAAATTATTGTGCAAGAAGCAACACCTGAAAGCTTTGAAGGAGTAGATATTGCTCTATTCTCTGCAGGGGGTTCAATTTCTAAATCTTTAGCACCTGAAGCCGTTAAACGAGGGGCTGTCGTTGTCGACAACACGAGTGCATACCGAATGGATCCTGATGTACCTCTTGTCGTGCCTGAAGTGAATGAAGGGGACCTTGCTAACCATAATGGTATTATCGCAAACCCGAACTGTTCAACCATCCAAATGGTGGCAGCACTTGAACCAATTCGAAATTCATACGGGTTAAACCGCGTTATTGTATCAACTTACCAAGCTGTTTCTGGTGCAGGGAATCCAGCGAATGACGAATTGAGAGCTCAATCAGAAGCATATTTGAAAGGTGAAGAAATGCAAGCTGAAGTCCTTCCAGTTGGTGGGGATGAGCACCATTATCCAATCGCTTTCAATGCACTTCCTCAAATTGATAAATTCCAAGAGAATGGATATACATTTGAAGAAATGAAAATGATTAATGAAACGAAAAAAATAATGCATATGAATGAATTACCTGTAGCGGCAACTTGCGTTAGACTACCGTTCTTTACTTCACATGCTGAAAGTGTTTATATTGAAGTAGAAACGGATAATGTAACAGTTGAAGCTTTAAAAGAAGCGATTGCCAATGCTCCAGGATTAGTTTTAGAAGATGATCCTAGTAATCAAGTTTACCCTACTCCTTTAAATGCGACAGGTAAACGTGATGTATTCGTAGGTCGTATTCGTAAAGACTTAGATCAGTCTCGTGGCTTCCATATGTGGGTTGTTTCTGATAACCTACTTAAAGGTGCTGCATGGAACTCTGTACAGATTGCAGAGAGTCTAGTTCAAAACGAGTGGCTTTCAAAGTAAGAATTTAGTAGATTCATTGTGAAGACGGCAGGCAGCGTAGCGAACATCCGTTGACTGCCGTCTGATTCTTTATGAGCAATAATCATTTCCATGTAGCAGCTTTTATTACCTGTTAGGGTAATAGGGAGATTAAACAACAAGAAAAGATAATTAGAGGTGTCCTTATGAAGATTTTAGTTCAAAAGTTTGGAGGCACTTCGGTAAAAGACGAAGAGAGTCGAGAGAAGGCTATTGCCCACGTTCAGAAGGCGCGTGCTGAGGGTTATAAAGTCGTCGTTGTCGTATCGGCAATGGGACGCAAAGGAGATCCTTATGCAACAGATAGCCTTTTAGGTCTTATCGATTTCCCAAACACAAACTCATCGAAAAGAGAACAAGATTTATTAACTTCTTGTGGCGAAATCATTTCTTCAGTCGTTTTCTCTAATGAGTTGCAAAACGTTGGCGTAAGCTCTGTTGCTTTAACAGGTGCTCAGGCTGGTTTTGTGACGAGTAATGATTTTACCGAAGCAAAGATTCGAGCAATGAATCCAGAACGCATTATGCAGGAACTCCAGTATTCAGATGTTGCCGTTGTAGCTGGTTTCCAGGGCCAAACTGAATCTGGTGATGTTACTACAATTGGCCGTGGAGGAAGCGACACTTCTGCAGCAGCACTAGGGGCTGCATTAGATGCAGAGTATATTGATATTTTTACAGATGTAGAAGGTATTATGACAGCTGATCCAAGGATCGTTGAGACGGCAAGACCTCTCAAGGTTATGACTTATAATGAAATTGTTAACTTAGCTTATCAAGGAGCAAAAGTCATACATCCAAGAGCAGTTGAAATAGCTATGCAAGCAAAGGTGCCAATTCGAGTGCGCTCGACTTATTCAGATGATTTCGGTACACTTGTGACGCAATCTAGACATGATGGGAGAGGGAAAGATATTCCAGATCGCCCGGTAACAGGAATTGCTCATTTGTCTGGGATTGCGCAGATTAAAGTATTTGCTAAAGATGAGCCTTATCAACTCCAGTCTGAGGTATTTAAATCAATGGCTGAAGCAGGAATCTCTGTGGACTTTATTAATATCTCCCCTAAGGGCGTTGTATACACGATCCCGGATATGTACACCTCTAAAGCGCGTGAGATCTTAGAAGCACTAGGTTATGAACCGGAAATTACTCATAATTGTGCGAAAGTCTCTACCGTTGGAGCTGGAATAACAGGGGTGCCTGGTATTGCAGCTAAAATTGTGCATACTCTAACATCTGCAGGAGTGCAAATCTTGCAATCTGCAGATAGCCATACGACCATTTGGGTACTTGTAAAAGATGAAGATCTTAAACAAGCTGTGAATGCCCTTCATAAAACATTTGAACTACAATTAGACGAATAATGAAAGAAAGGAGCATTTATTTATGAATTTTGGGAATGTATTGACAGCTATGGTGACTCCGTTTGACAATCGTGGGAATCTAGATTTAGATAAGACCACACAACTCGTCAACTACTTAATTGAGAATGGATCTGATGGTCTTGTTATTGCAGGGACTACAGGCGAATCACCTACGTTAACTTCAGAAGAAAAGATTGCTTTATGTAAACACGTTGTTAGCATCGTTGATAAACGAGTGCCTGTTATTGCAGGAACCGGAAGTAACAACACACATGCTACAATTGAATTAACGAAAAAAGCAGAACAAACTGGTGTAGATGGTATTATGCTAGTGACTCCTTATTACAACAAACCGAGCCAAGAAGGGCTTTATCAGCACTTCAGTACTATTGCTAAAGAAACATCTTTACCAATTATGCTCTATAACATCCCTGGACGTTCTGTTGTTAATATAGATGTAGATACAATCACCCGCTTGTCAAAAATTGAAAACATTGTTTCTGTTAAAGATGCTAGTGGTGACTTGGACACTATGACAGAATTGATTTCCAATACAGACGAAGGTTTTAGCGTTTATAGTGGTGAGGATAGCCTTACACTTCCTTCTGTAGCTATTGGCGCAAATGGCATTGTGTCGGTATCTGCTCATGTAATCGGTAATGAAATGCAAGAGATGATCCGCGAATTACGAGAAGGAGATTCCCGTAAAGCAGCGAAACTTCATCAAAAGATCCTTCCCGTGATGAATGCTTGCTTCATGGCTCCATCTCCAACACCTGTTAAAACAGCTCTTCAAATGAAAGGATTAGATGTAGGCGGAGTGCGCCTTCCACTTATTCCTTTATCAGCAGAAGAGAGAAACACACTATCTAATGCTCTAGCTCCATTTAAATAATTGTAAGCTCCCTGATCTACTTTTCAGGGAGCTTTTATTATGTATTATATAATTTACATATCATTAGTCACTTTTAAAGTGTAAGCGTTGTTATTTATGACTAAGAGCTTTCTTCAAGAATAGGTCAGGATTGTAGGAGACTAGAAACTGAGACAATGTTTCCGGTTGAATTGTTAGAGCGTTAGGGGGGAATAACTCGCTTTCGGCTGCCCCACACGACGTGACGGTCTTAGTCGAACTTCCTCCTTCACTAATGAGGCTCCCACTGTCGCAGGACTCTCACAATTTCTCGACCACTTCTCCTTATTAGACTTAACGGAAACATACCGTATGCGATACAAGTTCGCACTTAAGCGTCTGGGCCGTTTGTGCAAAATGTAGCCAGGGGTGTCTGGGGAACGGGGAGACTCCTGCGGGAGAAAGAGGTCGACGAGACCCCGCAAGGTGGTCTTCCCGAGGAGGCTCGACAGCTCGCCCGCGGAAAGCGAGCCGTTCCCCAGACACCCCAAGCACTATTCAAATGTAACGGCCCTATCTATACAAAATTGTCTCAACTTCGAGTATTCCATATAAGAGGGCTTATATGGAACAAAACCTTAAAAACAAAAACAGCCTACTACTAAAAATTGCAACCAAATTAGAGAACTAAATATAAATTAGCCTGGTTTAATAAGTGTATTTTGTAAACGGTGCATGCTTCTTTTTCAGTTCGCTCATACTAGGGATAATGATGAAAGGAGCGAGTTATTATGGGAAAAGAAGAAACGCCAAAAAAGGGCCAAGACCAGGAGCAAGAACAGGATCAAAATTCTCAATCTTCGTTAATGCAAAAAATTCAACAGCTAGGTCAATCCAATGTACCGCAAGCACCAGACTCAAACATTCACATTTTACCTATTATTGGGCAAGTAGAGGGACATGTACAACTTCCTCCTAAAAATAAAACTACAAAATATGAGCATTTAATACCTCAAATTATTGCTATCGAACAAAACCCTAAAATTGAAGGGGTCATTGTCTTGTTAAATACCGTCGGAGGAGACGTGGAAGCGGGTCTTGCTATATCTGAGATGATTGCTTCCTTATCAAAGCCTTCTGTTTCTATAGTACTAGGAGGAGGACACTCTATTGGAGTACCGATTGCTGTAGCTACAAATTATTCTTTTATAGCAGAGACGGCTACTATGACCATTCACCCTATTCGATTAACAGGCCTTGTAATTGGTGTACCTCAGACATTTGAGTACTTAGATAAGATGCAGGAGCGTGTTATTAATTTTGTGACACATCACTCAAACGTATCAGAAGAGAAATTTAAAGATTTAATGTTTGCAAAGGGAAATTTAACTCGTGATATAGGGACGAACGTTATCGGAGATGATGCAGTTGAGTGTGGTTTGATTGATGCAGTTGGTGGAGTGAGTCAAGCAATGAAGAAACTAAATGAGTTAATTGATGAAAATAAACAAAAAGAACAGCAGGTGATCCAATGATCCATTACACTCCTTTGAGTGACTATGACATTATTGAAGATGACTTATCAAGCTATGAGAAGCACCAAACGATGTCGATAAATGGTAAGATGTGTAGGGTTGAACAACTTGATGATGGATCTTATCAACTCGTTCAATTGCTATCTACAGATCCTCAGGATTATTTAAATCAACAGTATTTACCAGGTACAATTCTAACAAACGGCCTAAGTACCTAAGGAACGGGTATATTTGTTCGCTTCTTTTTATGCTATAATAGGGTCTGAAGGATTGCCTATCCAAACGAGGCATACTTTGGAATGAAAGTCCTGTAACAGCTTATGTTGCAGGATTTCTTGTTCTTTTTTCAGAAATATTATAGTAGCTAAGAGATGGAAGTTGCTTATTTGGTTGAGCAATTTACTATACTTGCTTGAAAGATGGTGAGCGAATGGCGAAAAAACGTCAAAAAAAGAAACAAAAGAAAACACAAGTAAAAGATCAGGTTAAGTTTGAACTTATAGGTCTGTTATTTATATTTTTATCCGTCTTCGGTAGTGGTGCCAGTGCAATTTCCGGTGGAGCAATTCCGAATAGTTTAGAACATTTATTCCAATTCTTTTTTGGAGTATGGTACTTTTTTGTCTCTATTTTTCTATTTGTAGTAGGGATTTACTTAATGGTGCAGCGAAAATGGCCTATGTTCTTACATAAACGATTTGTAGGCTTTTATATTTTATTTGCAGCCATACTCCTCTTAACTCATGTTCAAACATTTGAAGCGGTGATGAAAGATAATGTCGAGCCCTCCATATTAAAGGTTACCTGGAACCATTTCCAAGCCTACAATCAAGGAGCCTTAGCATCCTCTCAATTAGGGGGAGGTTTAATCGGGGGAAGCTTGTTTGCATTTACCTATTATTTATTCGCACCAACAGGGGCGAAGATTGTTTCAGTCTTTGCGATGATTGTAGGCGTATTATTCTTAACAGAGATTTCTCTAGGAGACCTGTTAAGGAGTGTGCTAGGTAAAGGAAAAGAGTTTATGGGGCATCAGTGGTCTTCTGTAAAAGAACAACGAGAGCAATATAAAGAAAAACGTCAAAGAGATAGAGATGAACAGAAAGACGAGGAAGAAGCTCCGATTGAGTATGGGAATGGAAGTAAGAAAGACAAACAAAAAGAGCCTGAGTCAGAATCAGAGGAAGCACTTTCGTCCCCTATTATTCAAGACTTTACGGACAATGCATATAAACAAGAGAAAACTTCTGAACAGCAACCCACTGCTCAGAGCTCTCAAGAAGCTCCAACAGACGAGGAAGGTTTAGCTGAAACGTTACCTCTTACAGAAATGGAAAACGTGGACTATCAGTTACCTTCCTTGGACTTATTAGCAGAACCGACTCAAAACACCCAGCAACAAGAACGTTCTAAGATACAAGCTACCGTTAAAAAACTTGAACAAACATTCCATAGTTTTGGTGTGAAAGCAAAAGTGACGAAGGTCCATGTGGGACCATCGGTAACGAAATATGAGGTCTATCCTGATGTTGGTGTGAAGGTAAGTAAGATTGTAAACTTACATGATGATCTTGCTCTTGCATTAGCAGCTAAAGATATTCGTATAGAAGCCCCTATACCAGGGAAGTCAGCTGTAGGGATCGAAGTTCCAAATCAAGAAGTCGCAATGGTTAGCTTAAGAGAAGTGATAGAGCCTCATCAGATTCAATCGGATTCTAAACTATTATTTGGACTCGGAAGGGATATCTCAGGTGATGCCATTGTTTCTGAGTTAAATAAGATGCCTCACTTATTAGTGGCAGGTGCTACAGGTAGCGGTAAGAGTGTGTGTATTAATGGAATTATTACAAGCATTTTAATGAGAGCCAAACCTCATGAAGTAAAAATGATGATGATTGACCCTAAGAAAGTAGAACTTAATGTTTATAACGGTATACCCCATCTTTTAGCTCCTGTTGTTACAGATCCTAAGAAAGCGTCCCGTGCTTTGAAGAAAGTAGTTTCTGAGATGGAAAGAAGATATGAACTGTTTTCAGATACGGCTACGAGGAATATTGAAGGTTACAATGAACATATAAGGAAACACAATGCTGAGAGTGAGGACTCTCAGCCTCAACTTCCTTACATTGTAGTTTTAGTTGATGAACTTGCAGACTTAATGATGGTTGCATCAAATGAGGTAGAAGATGCTATTACCCGTCTCGCTCAAATGGCGCGTGCTGCAGGTATTCATCTTATTATTGCTACGCAGCGCCCATCTGTTGATGTTATTACAGGGGTTATTAAAGCTAATATCCCTTCTAGAATTGCCTTTAGCGTATCTTCACAAACGGATTCCAGGACGATCTTAGATTCCGGTGGAGCTGAGAAACTACTTGGGCGAGGAGATATGTTATTCATCCCTGTAGGTTCTTCAAAACCAACTCGTGTTCAAGGAGCGTTCTTATCTGATGAAGAAGTAGAACGTATTGTTGATCATTGTGTAGAACAACAAAAAGCTCAATATGAGGAAGAAATGATACCTGAAGAAGAAAGTGAAGTAAAACAAGAAGTGGACGACGATTTATATGATGATGCTGTGTCCTTAGTATTAGAAATGCAAAGCGCTAGCGTATCAATGTTACAACGAAGATTCCGAATAGGTTATACTCGTGCTGCAAGATTAATTGATGCTATGGAAGATCGTAAAGTTGTAGGACCATATGAGGGCAGTAAGCCAAGAGAGGTTCTTGTTTCACAATCATCAGAAGAAATATCATCCTAAAGAAAGACACTATTGTGTCTTTCTTTTTTTTATGTCATACAGAATAAAGGAAGCGCTTACGTTCTTTTGTGCCGGTGAAAAAGGCATGTGAACGGAAATGGAATGATGTCAGAAAAGAGGATATTTTGATAAAAATAGTAGAATTCTATTTATTTATGCTCATAAAAGTGTTATATTAATCTCGAATATGATGAGTCGAACGTCAGATGTCAGATCTCTTATAAGAGAAAACGCTTGGAGTGAACTACACATGAGTATAAGAACAGATACACGCCATTTATATTTACAAGTCATTGATCAAATTAAGAAAGATATCGATAACGGAACCTATAAAGAGAGGGAGAAGCTTCCTTCTGAGTTTCAGTTATCGAAGTTACTAGGTGTTTCAAGAGCTACATTGCGTGAGGCTTTGAGAATATTAGAAGAAGAGAATATAGTAACTAGACGTCACGGTGTAGGGACTTTTGTGAACGCTAAGCCAATCTTCTCATCAGGTATTGAAGAATTGTTTAGTGTTACTGAGATGATCGAAAGAGGCGGCATGAAACCTGGTAGTCAATATTTGTCTACTGAGATTTTGGAAGCTACTGAAGAGGACGCTAAAAAATTTTATCCATTTCATGTCGAAAAATTAGCAAAAGTCGAAAGAGTCAGAACAGCGGACGGTGAACCCGTTGTTTATTGTGTGGATAAAATTCCAAAAGGATTAATTCCGTTAGAGCACGTACACAAAGAAGATTCAATGTTTCAGTTGTTAGAGGAATATAGTGAGAAAGTTGTAGGGTATGCCGTCACGTTTATTGAACCAGTAGGATATCAGGAGCGTATCTCTACAATATTAAATTGTGATCCAGACCAACCCCTTCTTTTATTAAAACAAATGCATTATACAACAGATGACGAGCCGGTTCTGTATTCTAGTAACTTCTTCAGGGCAGATACGTTTGGATTCCATGTGTTGCGAAAAAGAGTGTAAGGGTTTACATATTTGTCTTGATCTTAAGGAGGTGGTGGGCCTAAGCGGAAGCAGGTCGTATGAATAGTCTTTAATCTATTAATCTTTTAAATTCGTAGGGGGTAATGAATTTGAAACAAAGCCGTATTTTATTATTTGCGTTACTATTAGCGCTTGGCATGATTCTAGCTGCATGTGGTTCTTCGGATGATGCTTCTACAGATTCTGATAGTGGTTCTGACAATGAAGAGACTGAAGAAACAGATACAAATTCAGATGATGGTTCATCAGAAGGTACATCAAGTGATAACAGTGACTTCTCTGTAGCAATGGTTACGGATGTTGGTGGTGTAGACGATAAATCGTTTAACCAATCAGCATGGGAAGGCCTTAAGCAGTTTGGTAATGATAATGGATATGAAGAAGGAAAAGGATACACATACTTACAGTCAAATGAAGCAACAGACTATGCTCCAAACTTAAATCGCCTTGTCCAACAAGGATATAACTTAATTTATGGTATTGGTTACAAACTACATGATGACATTGAGAATGTTGCAAAGCAAAATCCAGACACTCATTTCTCCATTGTAGATGACGTTGTTGAACAACCTAACGTTGCTAGTATCACGTTCAAAGAACATCAAGGTTCTTTCCTAGTAGGTGTTGCAGCAGCTAAGAAGACTCAAACAGACAAGATTGGCTTTGTCGGCGGTGTAGATGGTTTCCTTATTAACAAATTCGAAGCAGGATTCGTTGCAGGAGCTAAATCTGTAAACCCTGACATCGAAGTTGAGGTACAGTATGCAGGTGGATTCGATCAACCAGCAAAAGGAAAATCAATCGCTAGTAACATGTATAATAGCGGAATCGATATTATCTATCATGCATCAGGTGGTACGGGTGTTGGAGTCTTCAACCAAGCAAAAAATATTAAGCAAAACGACCCTTCAGAAGAAGTATGGGTAATCGGTGTTGACCGTGACCAGTATGAAGAAGGTCAGGTTGGTGACAACAATGTAACGTTTACTTCTATGATTAAACGCGTTGATATTGCTGTAGCGGACGTTGCTGAACAAGCAATGAACGGTGAATTCCCAGGCGGAGAGCAAATTGCTTACGGTCTTAGTGATGACGCGGTAAGTGTAGCTGAAACAAACGAAGAAGCATATACAGATGAAATTAAAGAAGCTGTGAAAGAATGGAAAGACAAAATTACTAGTGGTGAGGTAGAAGTTCCTCAAGATCGTGACGAACTTGAGACTTATGTAAACAACTTGTAAAAATGGAAATAGGGAAGAAGAGGCTGGTCTTTTCTTGTGAGTCAGCCTCTTTAGTACCGTTTTATAGTAAGAAAAGTCATCAAATGAAAAGGATATCCGACAACCGGCCTTTTTCATTTGCTGATTTTAACCTTTTGTTTGGATTTTTCAGACAGGTGGAAAGGAGAACTCGATATTCTGTTAGGATATCGTGTTTTCTAATGGAAGTGGGGGAGTGAACAAAGTGGACTATGTTATTGAAATGTTAAATATCCGTAAAGAATTTCCTGGAATAGTAGCCAACGATAACATTAACTTACAAGTGGAAAAAGGCGAAATCCACGCTTTATTGGGGGAAAATGGAGCTGGGAAATCAACATTAATGAACGTGTTATTTGGATTATATCAACCAGAGAAAGGCGAAATTCGTGTCAATGGAAAGCCGGTTAAGATTACTAATCCTAATATTGCAAATGAAATGGGTATCGGGATGGTGCACCAACACTTTATGCTTGTTGATACGTTTAGTGTAACTGAAAATATTATTTTAGGATCAGAACCCAAGAAATCAGGAACAGTCGACATAAGAAAGGCTGAAGCTGAAGTGCAAGAGATTTCTGAGCGTTACGGGCTTAAAGTGGATCCAACAGCAAAGATTAAAGATATATCTGTAGGGATGCAACAAAGGGTAGAAATCTTAAAGACGCTTTATCGAGGTGCTGATATCCTTATCCTTGACGAACCTACAGCCGTTCTTACACCGCAGGAAATTCATGAATTAATTGAGATTATGAGAACCCTTATTAAAGAAGGAAAATCCATTATTTTAATTACACATAAGCTAAAAGAGATTATGGAAGTGTGTGATCGTTGTACTGTTATACGAAAGGGACAAGGCATTGGTACAGTAGACGTTAAAGAAACTTCTACAACGGAACTCGCATCATTAATGGTAGGGCGAGAAGTTAGCTTCCGTACAGAGAAGACCCCTGCACACCCTAAAGAAGAAATTCTTAAAATTTCTGATCTTCGTGTCAAAGATGCAAGGGGAGCGGAAATGGTCAAAGGGTTACACCTTGAAGTTAAAGCGGGTGAAATAGTTGGGATAGCTGGAGTAGATGGAAATGGTCAGAGTGAACTTATTGAAGCAGTAGCGGGACTAAGAAAGGTCGAATCTGGGTCAATACTACTAAATAATGAATCTATCACTCATTTTACTCCACGAAAAGTAACAGAATCAGGTGTGGCGCATATACCTCAAGATAGGCATAAATTTGGGCTTGTCCTTGATTTTCCGATTGGGGAAAATATGGTTTTACAAAACTACTATCAAAAGCCTTATTCTTCTATGGGAGTTTTAAATTATAAAGAAATTTATAAGCAAGCCAATAAACTGATTAAAGAATATGATGTTCGTACTCCAAATGAACATACCCCAGCTCGTGCTTTATCAGGAGGGAATCAGCAGAAAGCCATTATAGGTCGAGAGGTAGATCGGTCTCCTGATCTTTTAATTGCAGCTCAGCCAACTCGTGGATTGGACGTTGGGGCTATTGAATTCATTCATAGGAAATTAATCGAAGAACGAGATAAAGGAAAAGCAGTATTACTTTTATCATTTGAACTTGAAGAAATTATGAATGTAAGTGACCGTATTGCTATTATGTTTGACGGTCAAATCGTAGCTAATGTAAAACCAGAGGATACGACTGAACAAGAATTAGGGTTGTTAATGGCCGGAAGCCAAGTGGAAAAGAAAGCAGGTGAAAGCTGATGCTCAGAGATCAACGGTTTATCAATGTTTTAATCCCCATCATTTCGGTCATTCTGGGGTTATTGGCTGGTGCCATTATTATGCTTAGCTTTGGCTATAATCCTGTTGAAGGATACAGTGCATTATATGAAGGTGCATTTGGAAATTCCTACTTTATAGGTGAAACGTTTGTTAAAGTAACGCCTCTTATTTTATCGGGAATTGCTGTTGCTTTCGCATTTAGAACTGGTTTATTCAATATCGGAGTAGAAGGGCAAGTGTTTGTAGGGTGGTTAGCATCTGTATGGGTAGGTATTTCTTTTGAAGCACCTATGATTATTCACCTTCCACTTGCTATTTTATCTGCAGGTGTAGCGGGTGCACTCTGGGGATTCGTTCCAGGTTTTCTAAAAGCCAAGTTTGGGGTTCATGAAGTAATTGTCTCCATTATGATGAATTATATCGCGCTTTACACATGTAATGCTTTAATTCGGAATGTTTTAACAGATCGATTAGACAGTACAGATCGTGTCGCTGATTCAGCTTCGTTATCTTCACAGATGTTTTATAACTGGACAGGCTCTCGTCTTCACTGGGGAGCAATCATTGCTCTTGCTCTTGCATTTGTGATGTGGTTTATTTTAGAAAAAACGACAAAAGGATATGAACTTAGGTCTGTTGGATTCAATCAAAATGCTTCCAATTATGCTGGGATGAACGTTAACCGTAATATTGTTTACTCATTTTTGATTTCTGGTTCATTCGCAGGTGTTGCAGGTGCAATGCAGGGTCTCGGTACATATGGGAACATGTTTGTTCAATCTAGTTTCACAAATATTGGTTTTGACGGGATCGCCGTAGCATTACTTGGTGGTAATACTGCTCTTGGTTCTGTCTTTGGAGCTTTCCTATTTGGAACGCTTAAGAATGGAGCGGGAAGCATGCCGCTTGTGGCAAACATCCCTAAAGAGTTAGTCGATATCATTGTCGCTTTAATTATTTTCTTTGTTGCATCAGGCTATATCATTCGTTGGGCTTTAACGCGCTTTAAAAGGGAGGGGAAATAAATGAATATCATTGATATTTTACTAGCGATTATTCCGGTAACGATTTTCTATGCTGCCCCTCTCATTTTAACGGCGCTTGGTGGGGTCTTTAGTGAACGTGCTGGTGTTGTAAATATTGGACTTGAAGGACTAATGGTTATGGGAGCCTTTACAGCTATCGTAACTAATTTAATGATGGCTGATACACTCGGGAGTTTTACACCTTACGCTTCACTTTTGCTAGCGGCTATTATCTCTGGACTTTTTGCAATAATCCATGCTGTAGCATCGGTATCTTTTCGTGCAGATCAGGTAGTAAGTGGGGTCGCTATAAACTTCCTTGCTCTCGGCGTTTCCTTATTTTTAGTTCAAGAACTATACGGTGCGGGTCAAACCGGTCAAGTCTCAAGGCCAATTTACTCAAATGATATACCTATCTTAAGTGATATTCCGATTATTGGAGAGATGTTCTTTACTCACCATGTTACATCTTATGTCGCTGTACTATTAGCATTTATTGTATGGTTTATTATTTTCAAAACTCCATTTGGTTTACGTTTACGCTCTGTAGGGGAACATCCAATGGCAGCTGATACCAATGGTATTAATGTGTATCGCACGCGTTATATTGGCGTAATCTTATCAGGGGTATTCGCAGGTCTTGGTGGAGGCGTATTTGCTTTAACCATTACAGGAAACTTCTCTGGTGCTACCATAAGTGGTCAAGGATTTATGGCTCTTGCAGCTATGATCTTTGGTAAATGGCACCCATTAGGAGCGATGGGGGCAGCATTTTTCTTTGGTTTCGCACAAAGTTTGAGTGATGTAGCAGCTGGAATACCTTTACTAGAGAGCATTCCATCTGTGTTCTTGTTAATTGCTCCTTATGTACTCACGATACTTGCCTTAGCTGGTTTTATAGGACGAGCTGAAGCTCCTAAAGCAATTGGAACACCTTATATAAAAGGCAGTCGATAATCCCAAATAATTAGAGCAACAGATAGATGCTCAAGCCCCCAATGATTCATTTCGTTGGGGGCTTTATTATTCCTCTCCACTTCCCCTTGAATCCTCTTACCAGTTCCTTCTATGGTTACAGAGGTTGCAGGTCAATATTTTCTTCTATACATATTTCATATAGTTAAGCCATCTTAAAAGTATTTTTAAAGAATGGTCGGTCATGATACATTAATATGTGAAAATTCAGACAAATAAAGAGGTAAGTTTCGGTTTTTTTTACTCTGTTTTTGTAAGCGTTTTCTTCAAGAGGGGAGGATGAGCTAATTATGCTTGGTATGGAGAGTGTATCTATTGCAGTAATCTGGATCTTAACTGTAGTTTCTACAATTGGGTGTGTGGTTTACGGAGCCGTAATGTGGAATAAAGGAGGGGACAATTAATGAATATGTCGATTTTAATCCCACTATGTATCGTCTATATTGGGGTTATGTCAGGTTTAGCTTATTATGGATATAAAAAGACAGTAACGGAGTCTGATTACTTGCTTGGTGGGAGGAATATTAACCCGGTTGTTATGGCACTATCATATGGTGCGACTTTTATTAGTACATCAGCTCTAGTTGGTTTTGGTGGAGTTGGATCCATTTTCGGTATGGGGCTTCTCTGGTTAGCGTTTTTAAACATTGTACTAGGCATTTTCGTAGCATTTGCAGTTTTTGGCACTCGGATTAGGAGGTTATCTATTGAGCTAGATGCATCCACATTCCCTTCGTTATTAGGAAAGCGTTATGGGTCTAAATTTATTACAGTCTTTGCGGGTGCTATGATTTTTATATTTATGCCGGCTTACACAAGCATCGTATTAATTGGCGGGGGACGCTTTCTGCAAGAATCATTGTCCCTAAACTTTAATCTTTCTCTTTTCATCTTGGCTGCAATTATAGCTTTATACGTAATTAGTGGGGGAATTAAGGCTGTTATGTATACGGATGCCTTTGGTGCAGTGATTATGCTTATAGGTATGGTTGTGTTTCTGGTTGTTACCTACCAAGCTGTGGGTGGTGTAGTTGATGGGCATAAAGCGTTAAGTGCATTAAAAGATATGGTTCCTGAATCCCTCGCCTCAGATGGGCACCAAGGATGGACGAGTATGCCTGTATTTGGAAGTCCATTATGGTGGACGCTTGTAAGTACAATTATCATGGGTGTTGGAATTGGCGTTTTAGCGCAACCGCAGCTTATGATGCGTTGTATGACAGTTAAAGATGACAAAGCCTTATACCGGTCAGTCTTAATCGGTGGAATATTTATATTCTTTATGACTGGTGCAGCTTTTATAGTTGGACCGCTAAGCAATGTGTATTTCATGGAAACGGCAGGTCAGTTATCAATTTCTCAAGCGGAAGGAAATTCTGATTTAGTCATCCCTAAATTTATCAATAGCTTAATGCCGGAATGGTTCATTTACTTGTTTACGCTTACTTTGCTATCTGCAACCATTTCAACAATTAGTTCTCTTGTGCATTTACAAGCTTCAGCATTCGGGGAGGATATTATGAAGTCTGTTGGTGTGAAGTGGGGAAGAAATGGGCAAGGAATGACCCGGTTGGGGGTAATCGTGGGGATGTTAGCTGCAATTGCTTTGGCATATGTATTACCTGGAGGGGTTATTGCAAGAGCGACCGCATTTTGGTTTGGTATATGTGCAGCGGGGTTTTTACCTACATTAATGGGAGCACTATTTTGGAAAAGAGCTTCAAAAAATGGAGCGATTTTCAGCATAATTACAGGTTTCACTATTAGTATACTGGGATTTTTGTTTCTTCATATAAAAGAATCCGGTGTCCTTGGTTTATCACAAGCGTTGTTTGGCAAGGATGCTCTGCTTGCATTTCCATGGACCCATATTGATCCTTTATTATACGCGTTACCATTATCCGCTCTCGTATTTGTGACTGTCAGCTTGATGGATCGGCAGAAGGATGTAAGTGTACAGTCTCAATCTAAATCCATTGTAAAGTAATAGGGCGCTACTTTCTCCTTTAGTTTATTTGGGAGGGGGTAGTGTCTTTTGTGTAATGCTTCTCTTTATTCGCATTCTTAAAGAAAACACGTTACAATCAAAGAATACTTAAACTATTGGATAGTTTTTCATACAATAAGATAAGCTAATCATAAATAGTGTGACTCACGAAGGAGGAAGTATGATGTCAACCATTGAAGAACATGTCTTTGAACAAGAGGGATATCATTTACATATGATCCCAACGAAAAAATATAAAACAAATACCATTGCTGTTAAATTAAAGTCACCTCTTAAGCGAGAGGTCATCACTAAAAGGGCTTTGTTACCTTATGTATTGCAACAAGCTACTAGCAATTATCCTTCTGCTCGTGCTTTCCGAACAGCTTTAGATAGCCTGTATGGTGCTGTTCTAAGCGTGGATTCCTCCAAAAAAGGGGAAGATCACGTAATGACTTTTAGAATGGAGCTTCCAAATGATGAAATGCTCTCTGGAGATGAATCCTTACTAAAGGAAGGGTTATCTCTTATAAATGAAATTATCTTTCATCCTAAGGTAGAAGGTGAAGCACTAGATAAAACAATCATTAATCGTGAGAAGCAAACTCTAACACAAAAGATTAAGTCATTGAAAGATGATAAAATGAGTTATGCGAACACGCGACTCATTGATGAAATGTGTAAAGAAGAGTCTTACCGTTTCCATGTTCATGGTTATGAAGAAGACCTTGATGATATTACCGCAGAGAATTTATATGAATATTACAAAGATCTGTTATCAAACGATGATATGGATGTGTACGTACAAGGGAACTTAGACCCTAATGAGGTTCAGCAAATTGTTCAAGGAACCATTAAGAGACATTCTGCACCGAAACGGACAGAAAATAAAACGACCCAGCAAGACGCACCTTCTGAGGTTAAGGAGATCGTTGAACGTCAAAACATTCAACAAGGGAAGCTTCATCTAGGCTACCGAACATCCATTCGTTATGGCGATAAAGATTATTATGCTTTACAAGTCTTTAATGGTATTTTTGGTGGTTTTCCGTCTTCGAAATTATTTATGAATGTGCGCGAGAAGCATAGTCTAGCTTACTATGCCGCTTCTAGATTTGAGAGCCATAAAGGTCTGTTGCTAGTCTTTTCAGGTATTGATCCTAACGATTATGAACAAGCCAAAGATATTATTGAAAAGCAAATGGATGCTATGAAAGCAGGAGAATTTTCTGAAGAAGATGTTCAAGAAACGAAGCAACTTGTAGTTAATCAGCTAAGAGAGACGATGGATAACCAACATGGCTTAATTGAATTAATGTACCACCAGGTGTTGTCAGGTTCTGAAGTGACGCCTAATGAGATCATTGAAAACGTTGAGCGTGTTACTCACGAAGATGTTTTACAAGTAGCAAAGAAAGTAGCACTAGACACCGTCTACTTCTTAACGAAAGAAGAAGGGGGAAATGAATAATGAAGACAACTAACTATGAACAAATACAAGAAACATTGTATTCTAAAAAGCTTGAGAACGGATTAGAGGTCTACTTACTACCAAAACGAGAAATGGCTAAGACATTTGCTGTTTTTACAACGGAGTATGGTTCTATAGATCAAACTTTTACACCACTTGGTAAGGATGAACAAGTAACAGTCCCAGAAGGTATTGCTCACTTTTTGGAGCACAAACTTTTTGAAAAAGAAGACCGTGATGTATTTCAAGACTTTTCGAAGCAAGGAGCTTCACCGAACGCGTTTACATCCTTTACGAGTACAGCTTACTTATTCTCAGCAACAAGTGAGATTTCAGAAAATGTTCAGACTCTTTTAGATTTTGTGCAGAACCCGTATTTCTCAGATGAGTCTGTTGAAAAAGAGAAAGGTATTATTGCCCAAGAAATCCGGATGTATGATGATCAGCCAGATTGGAGATCTTTCTTTGGTACCATACAGAGCCTGTTTGAAGAGCACCCGGTCAAAATTGATATTGCAGGTACTGTTGATTCAATTCAGGATATTACAAAAGAAGATCTGTATACTTGTTATGAAACGTTCTACCATCCATCAAATATGACATTTTTCTTAGCAGGGAACTTTGATCCTGAAACAATGATGAAACAGATAGAAGACAATCAGAATTCGAAATCCTTCGCTCCTCCAGAAGATATTAAGCGCTCTTATCCTAGTGAGCCAACAGGAGTTGCCAATAAGCATAAAGTAATTGAGATGCCTGTTTCTGTATCAAAATGTTTAGTGGGTGTAAAAGAGGACACTTCAAGCTTAACGAAAGATACATTTTTGCAAACGGATATGATTAAGAGTATGGTTTTAGACCATTTCTTCTCTAAGAGTGGAGAATATTTCGAAAAGCTATATAAAGAAGATCTTGTTGATGATAGTTTCTCTTTTGAAACCCACCTTCATAAGACTTTTGGTTTCACCATTTTAGGTGGGAACACACGAGAACCAGAACAGTTTCAAAAGAGAGTTAAAGAAATGCTTCATGAATTGAAAGAGCGCGATATTACGGACGAAGAGTTTGAACGTATGAAGAAGAAACGTATTGGACAGTTTTTACGTTCAATGAACTCTCTTGAGTTTATTGCTACTACTTTCGTTCAGTACCGTCATTTAGGGATTGATTTGTTCCAAGTTCTCCCTGAAATTGAGAAATTAACGAAACAAGATGTAATGAATCACATTCAGAATTGGATCTCAGAAGACCGCATTGCTGTTTGTGAAGTTCGTCCTTCTGAAGCGTAAGGGGATGAAGTATGAAAACATGTTTCTTATTAGGGGCTAGTGGAGGGATTGGGCAAGCTGTTGCTAAAAAGCTTGCCCAATCTGGCTACAGTCTTATTTTACATTATCAAACAAATCAATATGCAATTGACCAATTGTGTAATTCACTTCCGGAAGGGACTGTGCTACAAACCGTACAATGTGATCTTCGGAGTGAACCAAGTATGAATGAAATGATCGAGAGTATCGAGTTCCCTGTGGACACATTGGTATTTGCTAGTGGGACGAGCTTGGTCAAACTTTTCCAGGATGTAACATCTGAAGAAATGGACGATTTGTTATCGATTCATATAAAATCCCCATGGCGCATTTCTCAACTTCTTCTTCCACATATGATTAAGCAAAAACAAGGTCACATTGTTATGATATCCTCTATTTGGGGTGAAGTGGGTGCGAGCTGTGAGGTTGTGTATTCTTCTGTTAAGGGTGCTCAGGATAGTTTTGTGAAAGCTCTGGCAAAAGAAGTTGGACCCTCAGGTGTACATGTTAATGGAATACGTCCAGGCTTTATACAAACGGATATGAATGCACAATTTTCAAGTGAAGATTTAGCTGAAATTAAAGAAGAAATACCAGTGGGCAGGCTAGGAAAACCTCAAGATGTTGCTGATGTTGTAGAGTTCTTAGTTGGACCTGGCTCATCTTACATACAAGGACAAATGTTAAATGTAAATGGTGCTTGGGGTGGTTGATTTTCATCAAGCTTGATGAATAATTCTCTCCTTCTACACAAATGATAATAGTGTAAGTTCGAGTCATATGAAGGAGGAATAACCATGTCTGTATTAGATAACTGGGGTTCTTGGAAAGACTTTTTAGGCGATCGTCTTCATCAAGCTGAAGGCGATGGTTTAGATGACCGTGCCGTATCAGAACTGGCTTATGAGGTAGGCGATTACTTAGCGAACCAAGTGGATGCAAAAAATGATCAAGAAGCGGTTCTTCGTGATCTATGGAGTGTTGCTTCTAAAGAGGAACAACATGCAATTGCAAACATGATGGTTAAGTTAGTCCACAATAACGGTACGAAGTAACAAGAGGGGGAGAGCCCCCTCTTGTTTTTTTGTCTTGTAGTACCTAAATTTTAATTAGCTTTTTTAGGGAAGTCTTTAGCTCTAGAAGTCATTAGTAATGATCGTTTAGCGATATTTCTGTGATCTATAATAGGGCCTTTTTGGAAAAAAGGGTGTTAGAAGGATTCGTGAGCGGAGTGTTTGGGTACGTATAAAAGTAGGTGAGTATAATAAAACGTTTCCGAAATCAAGACATTATATCCTTTTCTAATATTTGAAAATCATTTATGATAGTAATAGTATTCAAAAAACTTCAATTGAGAAAAGTTAATGGATCTATCGGGTAACTGTGCCTGATCATTATAGAAGAGGGATAAAAGATAGAAAGGAGTAGTGATATGGAAAAGAAGGAATGGTACTTGGAATATGAAATCCAAGTAAATAGACCAGGTTTACTAGGAGATATCTCCTCTTTATTGGGGATGCTTTCTATTAACATTATTACCATTAACGGGGTTGAGGATTCTAGGCGTGGTATGCTCCTCCTTTGCAAAAATGATGAGCAGATTAATCGTTTAAGATCAATACTTGAAACAATGGACACGATCAGCATAACAAAGTTTCGTCGTCCTAAATTGCGTGACCGATTAGCGGTGAGACATGGAAGGTATATACATAGTGATATCGATGATAAGAAGACGTTTCGTTTTGTCAGAGAAGATCTGGGACTGTTAGTAGACTTTATGGCAGAGCTTTTTAAGAAAGATGAACATAAGCTTATTGGAATAAGAGGTATGCCAAGGGTTGGGAAGACAGAGTCGATTGTAGCAGCTAGCGTTTCTGCCAATAAGAAATGGTTATTTGTTTCAAGTACTTTATTAAAGCAAACGATTCGAAGCCAATTAATTGAAGATGAATACTCCTCTGATAACGTTTATATCCTTGACGGGATTGTTTCTACTCGTCGTGCTAATGAAAGGCACTGGCAATTAGTTCGCGAAATCATGCGCTTACCTGCTACAAAAGTAGTAGAACATCCTGATATGCTAGTGCGAGAAACCGAATACAAACTGGACGATTTTGATTATATTCTTGAGCTTAGGAATGACGAGAACGAAGAAATTACATATGAAACAGTCGACAAGCCAGACTTAGATCAAAAAGACGGCTTTTCCATGTTTGATTTTTAAGATGGAAGGTGTTATGCAATGGAAATAGGTGCTAGATTAAAGGAAGCAAGAGAGTCTCAAAACATGACTCTTGATGATGTGCAGCAAGAAACAAAAATCCAAACTCGTTATTTACAAGCTATTGAAAAAGGGAATTTCAGCATTATGCCAGGTAAATTCTACACAAGAGCGTTTATTAGGCAATATGCAGAAGCGGTTGGCTTAGATGCTGAAGCCTTGATGGAAGAACACAAGAGTGAACTTCCTTCTTCTAGTGAAGAAGAATATATACAGTATACTAGACTGCAGCGACAAAAGGATGAATCTCCATCTGGTAGGAATTCTGCATTTATGTCATTCTTGCCAAAGCTAACCATCATTTTATTGATTGTTGGTATACTTGCTGTTGCTTTAGTGTTCTACCAAAAAACAATGGGGTCAGGTAATGATCATGACAGCCCCACACAGGAAACGGATGAACCCGTAGATACTTATGAACGTTCTGGAAGTAATGAGGGTTCACCGGAAGAAGATAGTAGTAAGGCGAGCACTGATGAATCTGAATCAAATCAGGAAGAAGAAAGTGACTCATCCGATGGTCAACCAGAAGATAATGACTCTAATAATAATGAGTCTAATAAATCTACTGAAGAAGACAAAGAAGATGAAACGAAAGAGGAACCAAAGAATCAACTTGTTCTAAAAGAAAAAGGGCAAACACAAAATGGTGTAACCCCTATTTCCGTATATGAACTTCAAAATTCTGAGGAGCTAAAAGTAACGTTCTCTACTGTTAATGGCTCAACAAGTTACGTAGATATCAAAGGTGCTTCTGGAAACCTTATTTTCATGGAGAACGCTATTAAAGATGGTCAGGAAGTTGATCTAAATAGTCAAAAAGAAGTGACTATTAACATTGGTAGAACGCCTGGGGTTACCCTTAAAATAAACGGAGAGCCTCTTGAATATCCAATTTCACCTGAAAAGCAAGATGTTCAAAAAATCCGTATCATAAAAGCTTCGGCAGAATAACACCAGAAGGGAGTCATCTTGACGATGGGGCTCCCTTCTTGTATTTTATATTTGATTAAGAGAGACTATTGGAGGTCAAGTGAACATGAACATCCCAAATAAAATTACCATTTCAAGAATTTTAATGATTCCTATTTTCATGATCCTATTATCTGTTCCTTTTAACTGGGGGACGCTGAATATAGGGGAAAGTGAGCTGCCTGTTTCTCATTTAATAGCGGCCATATTGTTTATCGTAGCTTCTGTTACGGATTGGGTGGATGGCTACTATGCTCGAAAATTTAACCTAGTAACAAATTTAGGGAAATTTCTCGATCCATTAGCAGATAAATTACTTGTTTCGGCTGCTCTTATTTCTTTAGTTGAATTAGACTTAGCTGCAGCGTGGGTTGTAATTTTAATTATAAGTCGTGAATTTGCAGTTACGGGTTTACGTTTAGTTGCAGCAGGAGAAGGTATTGTACTTGCAGCAGGCCAAATGGGAAAGTTAAAAACGTGGATTCAAATTATTGCAGCTTCAGCTTTACTCCTTCATAATTTCCCGTTTTCTTATATTGGCTTTCCATTTGGAACCATAGCATTATATTTAGCTATGATTATTACAGTGGTGTCAGGTGTTGAGTACTTTATGAAGAACTGGCATGTAATGAAAGGATCTAAATAAAATGACACAATTAGTTAAAGGTGAAATTGTCGCAGTTGGAACAGAATTGCTTTTAGGTCAAATTGTGAATTCTAATGCACAATGGATATCACAAGAATTAGCAAATAGAGGCGTAGGAGTCTTTTATCATACGGTTGTAGGGGATAATTTAAGCAGGCTCGAGGCACAGTTTAAAGAGTCAGCACAACGCTCTGACCTTATTATCATTACTGGAGGATTAGGACCTACTGACGATGATCTGACTCGTGAGGCAGCGGCCAACGTAATGGGAAAAGAGATTATACAAGATGATGAAGCATTAGCTTCTATTGAAGCCTACTACGCTAGAAACAACCAACAAATGACACCAAATAATAAGCGTCAAGCACGAATTATTGAAGGAGGTACTCTGCTTCATAATCGTGTAGGTATGGCGCCAGGGTTTGTTGTACAACAAGACGAGAAGTTATGGGTGTTCCTTCCTGGTGTACCTAGAGAAATGAAAGCCATTTTACAAGATGACGGTTTTAAGTATATAGAAAAGTATTTTAAAATTAATCAAACCATCCAATCTCGCATGTTGCGCTTTATTGGGATTGGGGAATCTCAACTAGAGCATGACCTGAAAGATTTAATCGAGGGACAATCTAATCCTACAATAGCCCCTTTAGCTAGTGAAGGAGAAGTGGGTCTGCGTCTTACGGCAAGAGCTGATTCTGAGAAAGAAGCAGCAGCTCTTATTGAAGGTGCCGAACAAGAAATTAAGAATCGTATCGGAAAGTACTGTTATGGATCTGATCAAGACACTATTCAGAGTAAGGTGATGCAGTTACTTCAGGAACAGGAGCTTACTGTAAGTGCTGCTGAGAGCTTAACAGGTGGTCGATTTACGGACAGCCTGATTTCCATTGAAGGAGCTTCCTCAGTGTGTAAAGGCGGAATCGTGTCTTATTCTAATGAGTCTAAGAAAAGCCTCTTAGATATACCGGCACTTATTCTAGGTGAATACGGTGCGGTCTCGGAAGCTTGCGCTTTATCAATGGCTGTAAATGTAACGGGGAAGCTTGATAGTGATATCGGTATTAGTTTTACAGGTGTAGCAGGCCCCGATCCTTCAGAAGGTCAAGAGGTCGGGACGGTTTATATTGGAATTTATGTAGATGGTAACCAACCGATCGTTAAATGTTTTCACTTTAATGGTGATCGTGATATGATTAGACATCGAAGTGTTAAAAAAGCTTATGAACTTTTGTATCATTTATTAAAATCGTAAAATCAACCACATACTCTCCCTTAAAATTGTGTTTCCGTAATCGTATCTTTCAATTTTAAGGGAGAACACCTTTTTAAAAATAGGGAACATTTATTCGCATTTTTGTTGGCAAATGATTAAAAACACGTTATGATAGGTATAGTTAATTCGTAAGGGGGAAACAAAGTGAGCGATCGTAAACAAGCGTTAGATATGGCTCTACGTCAAATAGAAAAGCAATTCGGTAAAGGTTCAATTATGAAAATGGGCGAGCAAGCCGAAATGAAGATAAATACAGTACCAAGTGGTTCATTAGCTCTTGATGTGGCTTTAGGTGTAGGTGGCTATCCTAGAGGTCGTATTGTGGAAGTATATGGGCCAGAGTCTTCAGGTAAAACAACAGTTGCGCTTCACGCTATTGCAGAAGCCCAACGTCAAGGTGGACAAGCGGCATTTATTGACGCTGAGCACGCTCTAGATCCCGTTTATGCACGAGCATTAGGTGTAGATATTGAGAATCTGTTACTCTCTCAACCTGATACAGGGGAGCAAGCACTTGAAATCGCCGAAGCTCTTGTTCGAAGTGGTGCAATTGATATTATTGTCATTGACTCTGTAGCAGCTTTAGTGCCAAAAGCAGAGATTGAAGGGGAAATGGGAGACTCGCACGTAGGTCTGCAAGCTCGACTCATGTCCCAAGCACTTCGTAAACTTGGCGGTGCTATAAATAAATCGAAAACAACAGCTATGTTTATCAACCAAATACGTGAAAAAGTTGGGGTTATGTTTGGTAACCCTGAAACAACTCCAGGTGGACGCGCGTTAAAATTCTACTCTTCTGTACGTTTAGAAGTGCGTCGTGCCGAAACGCTTAAGCAAGGAAACGAGATGGTTGGTAATAAAACTAAAATTAAAGTCGTTAAGAATAAAGTAGCCCCTCCATTCAGGCAAGCTGAAGTTGATATTATGTACGGTGAAGGGATCTCTAAAGAAGGTGAGCTGATCGACATCGGTACTGACCTTGATATTATAACGAAGAGTGGCTCTTGGTATTCTTACAACGATGAACGTATGGGGCAAGGTCGCGAAAATGCAAAAAGTTATCTTAAAGAAAATGCGGATCGATACGATGAAATTAATACGAAGATCCGTCAACATTATGACATGTATGATGATCCCGAAGGTTCCAAAGAGAATGAGAATCAAGATACTCTAGATGTTTAAAAGATATTCGTTTACCTAAAAATCCTGCAAATGTTGCAGGATTTTTTCCTACATATTGATATGCAGTTTTATACGTTTATGAAGTGATAGGGTTTGACTAGTTTATTGAATATGAAAGAGAATGTATGAAATAGAGGGAGAAATTGGACGCTTCCTTGACAATAACACTCGTCAAGCTTAGAATTAATATGTATAATTTTCATTTTTCTTAACTTTATACGAAATGTTTTGAATCTTTAAAAACGAAAATGAAAATGAAACAAACATGTACATGCCGACAAACATGTATGGTAAAAAGTGAAAAAGCAAGAGGAGGTGAATGGTATGGATAACTTAATCACAATCATCCTCATTTTGCTTTTCGTCATCATCGCTTATGTTGTTGGTTATTGGGTTCGGAAGTCCATTGCTGAAGCGAAAATTTCTAGTGCCGAAGATTTGGCGAAACAAATTGTTGAAGAAGGTCATCGAAATGCAGATGCAGCGAAGAAGGAAGCGCTGCTTGAGGCAAAAGAAGAGAATCATCAACTTCGTCAAGAAGCTGAACAAGAAATTCGCGAGCGACGCACAGAGCTTCAAAAGCAAGAAAGCCGTTTGATGCAAAAGGAAGAGAATCTGGATCGAAAAAGTGAAACGCTTGATAAGCGCGAACTGACGTTAGAAAAGAAAGAAGAGTCATTAACTGAAAAACAACAACAAATTGAAGAAACGGAAAGCAAAGTGGATGAGATGAGAAAGCAGCAACAAACTGAGCTTGAGCGTATTTCAGGATACACTACAGATCAAGCGAAGCAGGTTATTTTAGAGCGTGTTGAACAAGAAGTGGCTCATGAATCAGCACTTATGATTAAAGAGGCAGAAAACCGTGCTAAAGAAGAAGCGGACAAGAAAGCGAAGAACATTCTTTCTCTTGCCCTTCAACGTTGTGCTGCTGACCACGTTGCTGAAACAACGGTTTCCGTTGTAAACTTACCGAACGATGAGATGAAAGGTCGTATCATTGGTCGTGAAGGGCGTAATATCCGTACTCTTGAAACACTTACTGGAATTGATCTTATAATTGATGATACCCCAGAAGCTGTAATTCTTTCTGGATTTGATCCAGTCAGAAGAGAAATCGCGCGTAACGCGCTAGAAAAACTTGTTCAAGATGGACGAATTCACCCAGCGCGAATTGAAGAAATGGTCGAAAAATCACGTCGTGAAGTAGATGAGTTTATAAGGGAAGTTGGGGAACAAACCACGTTTGAAGTGGGTGTTCACGGATTACACCCAGACCTTGTTAAGATATTAGGTCGTTTGAAGTATCGTACAAGTTACGGTCAAAATGTATTGAAGCACTCTACAGAAGTCGCATACTTATCCGGACTTTTAGCTGCTGAGCTAGGTGAAGACGAAACGTTAGCTCGACGTGCTGGTCTGTTACATGATATTGGTAAAGCGATTGACCATGAAGTAGAGGGAAGTCACGTTGAAATAGGTGTAGAATTAGCGAAGAAATATAAAGAAAATGATACCGTTATTAATGCGATTGCTTCACACCATGGAGACGAAGAGCCTACTTCTGTCATTTCTGTTCTTGTAGCAGCAGCAGACGCCTTGTCTGCAGCTAGACCAGGAGCGCGAAGTGAAACGTTAGAGAACTATATTAAGCGTTTAGAGAAGCTTGAAGAAATTTCTGAGTCCTATGATGGCGTTGAGAAATCCTTTGCCATTCAAGCAGGACGAGAGGTACGCATTATGGTGAAACCAGAAGAAATCGATGACTTGAAGTCCGTTCAACTTGCTAGAGATATAAGAAATCGTATTGAAGGTGAGTTAGACTATCCGGGTCATATAAAAGTAACCGTAGTTCGAGAAACTAGAGCTGTAGAATATGCCAAATAATAAAGCGACCCTTTGGGTCGCTTTATTTTATGTCTAAACCTATGTATAATACTAAAAACAGCCACAAAGTCATTGTAACTTGTAATTTGACTGTGTATCACTGAATGAAATGAGATAAGAGAGGGACTAAACATGAAAATATTATTCGTTGGAGATGTAGTAGGCTCGCCGGGGCGCCAAATGGTGGAAGATTACTTACCTAAATTGAAAAACTCTTACCAACCACACTTCACTATTATTAATGGGGAAAATGCAGCTTCTGGTAAGGGGATTAATCACAAGATCTATCAAAAGTTTCTAGAACTTGGCGCTCAAGCTGTAACATTAGGGAATCACGCTTGGGACAAAAAAGAGATTTTTGATTTTATAGATGATGCCGACAAAATGATCCGCCCAGCCAATTTCCCTGAAGGGACCCCTGGAGATGGGATTATGTACGTGAAAGATAATGGCGTAGAGTTAGCTATTATTAATTTACAAGGTAGGACTTTTATGCCTCCGTTAGATGATCCGTTTAAAAAAGCGGATGAATTAGTTAAACAGGCAAAGAAACGCACAAATCTTATATTTGTAGATTTTCATGCTGAAGCTACTTCTGAAAAGCAAGCCTTAGCTTGGTATTTAGACGGTCGTGTAAGTGCGGTAGTAGGAACACATACTCACGTTCAGACTGCAGATGACCGTATTCTATCTGATGGAACTGCTTATATAACGGACGTAGGAATGACCGGTCCATATGATGAAATTTTGGGGACAGACAAAGAGGCGGTTATCAAGAAATTTCTTACAAATTTACCAGTACGTTTTGAAGTTCCAAAAACGGGAAGAACACAACTAAGTGCATTCCTAGTTGATGTGGATGCCTCCTCCGGCAAAGCACGTAAGGTTGAACGAATTCTAATTAACGATGATCATCCATTTTTTAGTTGATTATTTGAATTTTTAGAAAAATTCGTTCATAATAGGGGGGAATAACTTTTCAACTCCATGAATATAGTAGAAATGGAAGAATCTTAGGTTACGAAGGAGGAACTAGTAGTGGAAATATTAAAAGTTTCAGCAAAATCTAACCCTAATTCTGTAGCAGGTGCACTTGCGAACGTGCTAAGAGAACGCGGCTCAGCAGAAATTCAGGCTATCGGTGCTGGTGCGCTTAACCAGGCCGTGAAAGCGGTAGCAATCGCTCGAGGATTCGTGGCTCCGAGTGGTGTTGATTTGATTTGTATCCCTGCCTTTACGGATATTATGATTGACGAGGAAGAACGTACGGCTATTAAACTCATTGTTGAGCCAAGGTAACTGAATAAACAGGGTGTCCCCTACTCTTTTTTGGGACACCCCTTTTATATGCTTGAAACCATTTTCCTACTAGTTATATAAGGCTCACTTAAGGATGGACCTAGATCAATCTAGTGATTGAATTAGAATCCTCTTAAGGGAGCCTTTTTTTATACTTTACTTTTGGTAGATACTAGATTTTTTATTTAGTTTGATTGATAGTAGAACAACGAGGAGGTACATCATGATAATTGACGCTCACTGTGATGTATTATGGAAGTTATGGGAAAGACCTGACCGTTCTTTTTTTAATAGCTCTGATTTACAAGTGAATTATGAGAAATGGATGAATTCTCCTGTTAAAGTGCAATGCTTTGCTATATTTGTGCCAGAAACAGTCCCGAGTGCTAGCCAATTTGATGTAGCGTTAGAAATGGTTCAATTGTTTAAAGAGCGTATAGTAGATCCTTATGAAAGAGTGGTATGGATAAAAGATCAAAACCAGCTTCTATCATTAGGTCCTGATGAGAAAGGGGCTGTCTTAACGCTCGAGGGCTGTCATCCGATAGGAGATCGATTGAGTCGTCTTAAAACACTTGTTCAGTTAGGAGTGAGAGCAGTCGGCTTAACGTGGAATCAAGGAAATGCGGTTGCAGATGGAATTGGTGAGACACGAGGGGCTGGATTGACAGATTTCGGTAGAGATGTTGTTCGGTATTTAAATAAACAACAGATATGGACAGATGTATCTCATATTTCATACAGAGGTTTTTGGGACACCTTACAAATTGCAGATTTCCCAATGGCAAGTCATTCAAATGCCTATGCAGTTGCTTCACATCCTAGGAATTTAGACGATGCCCAATTAAAAGCTTTAATAGAGAGGGGGGCCTTTATTGGTGTTACATATGTAACGGAGTTTCTAAACTTAACGCTAGAGGCTTATAGAAAGGATGTAATCCGTCATATGAAACATATAATCAATCTTGGTGGGGAGTGCTCACTTGGCTTTGGATCTGACTTTGATGGGACGGATAAAGTAGTTACAGGTCTTGAAGATTATACAGAATATGAATCTTTTTTATCGCAAATTGTAGTTAATCACTTTTCGCAAGATATCGTCAGAAAGGTGTGTTATGAGAATTTCATACGAACGTTTCCGAAGAAGTAAAGGGGGCGTTTTGAAACAAATTTTGAAAACGTTTTCTGTTGGTGATCATTTGTTCATTTCAGGAGGACAGCAATAAAAAATATACTAGATTCATATTGATTTTTATGATATTAATAGTATTAAAGGGAGTTTTAATAAGGAGTTGTTGTTCGTCATGAATGGAAAAATGAAAGCAATAATGAAGAGTGAGAGTGGTCCGGGTGCTGAATTAGCTGAAGTAGAGATTCCGGCAGTTGGAGATTTGGATGTTTTAATAAAAGTGAAAGCTACGTCTATTTGTGGGACAGATGTCCATATTTATAATTGGGATGAATGGTCAAAGAGTCGGGTTCATCCTCCGTATGTATTTGGTCATGAATTTGCAGGAGAAGTTGTAGAAATAGGGGAAAAAGTAACGAAGGTAAAAGTTGGAGACTACGTTAGTGCAGAAACGCATATCGTATGTCACCAGTGTCCACAATGTTTAACAGGCCAATTCCATATTTGTGAGAACACAAAAATTATTGGTGTAGATACTCAAGGATGTTTTGCAGAATATGTTGCCTTACCAGAAGAGAATATGTGGAAAAACCCTTCAGATATGCCAATAGAGATCGCTTCTATTCAAGAGCCCATGGGGAACGCAGTACATACTGTTTTAAATGGAGATGTTGCTGGTAAAACCGTAGCCATTATTGGTTGTGGACCGATTGGTCTTATGGCGGTTGGTGTAGCTAAAGCTGCAGGTGCTTCACTTGTATTAGCTTTTGATGTAAATCCTTATCGCTTAGAGCTAGCAAAAAATATGGGAGCAAACATAACCATTCATTCGATAAATGAGGACCCTATTAAACGTGCAAAAGATTTAACTGATGGACATGGTGTGGATGTTGTTTGTGAAATGAGTGGTCATCCAGTTGCTATGGATCAAGGATTTAAAATGGTAACAAACGGTGGCCGGGTCTCAATTTTAAGCTTGCCAGTGCAACCCGTTCACATTGATATTACAAATGATGTTGTATTTAAAGGCATAGAAGTGCAAGGTATTACAGGGAGGAAGATGTTTGAAACGTGGCAGCAGGTTTCAAGGCTCTTGCAATCTAAGCAAGTTGATGTAACGCCTATTCTTACTCACCACTTACCTCTAGAAGATTTCCATAGAGGTTTTGAGTTAATGAATAATGGTCAATGCGGAAAAGTTGTATTACACCCATAATAATTCAGGAGGTTTTAAGGTATGAAAGGTTTTGAACATTTACAAACAGAGCTAGAGGAAATGAAAGACCAAGGGACTTATAGAGAGCTAATACCCCTAGAATCTGCACAAGGGTCTCGTGTAACCATTAAAGGGAAAGATGTTATCCAACTGTCTTCTAACAACTACCTTGGTTTAACTTCTCACCCTAGGCTTAAAAAAGCTGCAGAAGATGCGGTTAAAGAATATGGTGTTGGAACCGGGTCAGTTCGTACTATTGCAGGAACACTTTCTATGCATGAAAATTACGAACGGAAATTAGCCAAGTTTAAACATACAGAGGCAGCTCTTGTATTTCAGTCTGGCTTTACAACAAACCAAGGTGTTTTGTCTTCTATGTTAAGTGACCAGGATGTTGTTATTTCAGATGAACTGAACCATGCTTCTATTATTGATGGGATCCGTTTAACAAAAGCTGCAAGAAAAATCTACAAGCATGTAGATATGGAGTCACTCGAGGAAAAATTAAAAGAGTCAACTGAATATCGAACTAGGCTTGTTGTAACAGATGGAGTATTCTCCATGGATGGAAACATTGCTCCTTTAACAGAAATAGTAGAGCTTGCTGAGAAGTATGATGCACTTATTATGGTGGATGATGCGCACGCTAGTGGTGTGCTTGGAGAGAATGGAAGAGGTACTGTGAATCACTTTGGATTGGATGGTAGAGTACATATCCAAGTAGGAACTTTAAGTAAGGCTATTGGTGTACTTGGGGGTTATGTGGCAACCTCACAAACCTTAAAAGAATACTTAATTCATAAAGGCCGACCATTTTTATTCAGTACATCTCATCCTCCTGCTGTAACAGCAGCATGCGATGCAGCGATTGATGTTTTACTTGAGGAACCTGAGTTAATTCAGAAGCTATGGGATAATACGAAATTCTTTAAAGATGGTTTGAAAGAACTTGGGTTTAATACAGGCATTAGTGAAACGCCTGTCACTCCCGTTATGATAGGTGATGACGCGCTAACGCATAAATTTTCCGATGAACTGTTTAATGAAGGCGTTTTTGCTCAAGGAATTGTCTTTCCGACGGTACCTAAAGGAAAAGGGCGTATTCGTACAATTGTAACAGCAGAACATTCCAAAGAGGAATTGCAAGAAGCGCTCAAAGCATTCGAACGTGCTGGAAAGACACTTGGGCTTTTGTAAATTAAAACCACTCTTTTTTTAGGAAAGGTCATTCCTTTTGAGGAATAGGCCTTTTCCTATTCTTTTCTACATATGTTCACGAAATTTTCTTTTATTTTAAGGTCGGAGACTGATATAATATTACAATTAGAGACAGTGTGAAAGGAGTTCTCTGAATGAATGAACAACAACGAAAAGAAATGAGTTCCATTCAACAACCTGAACAAGACAAGCCGGATCAGGATAAACCTTTAAAAGAAAAGACAACTGAAGACTTTGCTAAATATTTTGAAACGACTTACCAACCCCCTTCTTTAAAAAGTGCAAAGAAACGCGGAAAAGAAGATGTGAGTGTTCATTATGATTTTGATATTCCTGAAGATCTCAAAGGATTAGGTAACGGTAAGAAATTTCTTATTCGAACATACGGATGTCAAATGAATGAACATGATACAGAAGTAATGGCTGGTATATTAACAGACATGGGCTATGAATCTACAAGTGATCAAAAAGAAGCAGATATCATTTTACTTAATACGTGTGCGATTCGAGAAAACGCTGAAAATAAAGTTTTTGGTGAGATAGGCCACTTAAAATCCTTAAAGCGCGAGAAACCAGATCTGCTATTGGGTGTATGTGGGTGCATGTCTCAGGAAGAATCCGTCGTAAATCGTATTCTACAAAAGCACCAATTCATAGACTTAATATTTGGTACACATAACATTCACCGCCTTCCATACTTAGTAAAAGAAGCGCTATTTGGGAAAGAAATGGTGGTTGAGGTATGGTCTAAAGAAGGTGACATTGTAGAGAACCTTCCAAGAGAACGCAAAGGAAATATAAAAGCGTGGGTAAACATTATGTATGGTTGTGATAAGTTCTGCACATATTGTATTGTTCCATACACACGAGGCAAGGAACGGAGTCGTCGTCCGGAGGATATTATTCAGGAAGTGCGTCAATTGGCAGCTCAAGGATATAAAGAAGTCACTTTACTTGGTCAAAATGTAAATGCATACGGGAAAGATTTCGATGATATGACATATGGCCTTGGTGACTTAATGAACGAGATTCATAAAATTGATATTCCGAGAGTGCGCTTCACGACTTCACATCCTCGAGATTTCGACGACCGTTTAATAGAAGTATTAGCTCAAGGTGGAAACTTACTCGATCATATTCATTTACCTGTACAATCTGGGAGTTCAGAAGTTCTTAAAATCATGGCGCGTAAATATACGCGCGAACGCTATCTTGAGCTCGTTGATAAGATTCGATCAGCAATGCCAAATGCAACAATGACGACTGATATAATAGTTGGATTCCCTAACGAAACTGAAGAACAGTTTCAGGATACGTTAAGCCTTGTTGAAGAAGTAGGTTTTGAAGGTGCTTATACATTTATTTACTCTCCAAGAGAAGGAACTCCAGCAGCGAAGATGCAGGATAACGTTCCAATGGAAGTGAAAAAAGAGCGCTTACAACGATTGAATGCTGTTATTAATCATCAATCCGCTCAAGCAATGAAGAAGTATGAAAATGAAATAGTCCATGTGTTAGTAGAAGGGGAAAGTAAGAATAACCCTGATGTACTTGCTGGACATACAGATAAAAATAAGCTCGTGAATTTCCGAGGTCCAAAATCCATTATTGGTCAAATTGTCCCTGTTCGGGTGACAAAAGCCAAAACGTGGTCACTGGACGGAGAAATGGTCGAAGCAGTAGAGGTGAAATAAATGTCAACATATACACGTAGTGAAGTCATTCAACAAGCTCAAAGCCTAGCGCACAAAATCGTAGAGACGCCAGAAATTGAGCGTTTTAAACAAGTAGAAGCAAAGTTAAATGAAAATAAAAAGGTTCAGGAATATATTAGTCGTATTAAATCTCTTCAAAAGCAAGCTGTGAACTTTCAATATTATGAAAAAACAGAAGCTCAGAAGAAAGTAGAGAAAGAAATTGATCGTCTTCAAGCCGAATTAGACGCAATTCCGGTTGTGGAAGAATTCAAACAAACGCAATCGTCCGTTAATGACTTCTTGCAAAGTGTGACGAACACAATTGCTAATGAAGTAACGAATCAAATTATACGCGACACAGGTGGCGATCTTTTAGAAGGAACAACAGGGTCTGCGGTCCAATCAGGAGGATCTTGTGATCATTAAAGAATGAGGTGAAAGAGTGCTCTCGAAAAAAGAGAGCGCTCTTTTTTATTGCTTATAAAACTTTTCGTACATTTTTCTAGGCTCTTGCATAGAATGAAGTAGGAACTAAAGTTTCAACCTGCCATGATTATCGATTTATCTTTATGATCTGTGCACTTAGGGCGAATGTCTCGCATAGTATGTGAGTGAACAAAGAAGGAGGAGGTTGGGCTCTCATGTCGTTATTTGATCAGGAGTATCGTGAGATTATTACAAAAGCGGTATGTGGAAAGGGTAGGAAGTTTATCCAGGACACAAATACTGTAACACCATCTCATCGCCCAACAAGCATTCTAGGATGCTGGGTAATCAACCACATTTATAATGCAAAGAAAAAGGGCGATTACGTTGAGGTTTCTGGTAGTTACGAAATCAATGTATGGTATTCGTACAGCGATAATACAAAGACAGAAGTCGTTACAGAGAAAGTACATTACTGTGATAAGGTGCCTTTATCCATTAAGGATGAAAACTGTCTGGACTGTGACTTTGAAGTCATAGCTCGTGTCGTGCAACAACCAAACTGTTTAGAAGCACGCATTGCGCACCAAGGACATAAAATTATCGTTGATGTTGAGCGGGAATTCATTGTCGAAGTTATAGGAGAGACAAAGATCTGTGTTAAAGTCGACCCAGATGGCTGTGTATGTGATGAAGATGACTGGGGATATGATGTCTCAAGTGATGATTTTTCACACGTTAATCCAGACTTCCTCGCACAAGACGAAGAAGAATAACGCTCAGAGAAGACCTGACACTTGTCAGGTCTTTTTTGCTGTAAAGGACAGAAGGGTGCCAGGCACCCTTCTGTCCTTTACAGTGGAATAGTATTCGGTTTCCAGAATGATTCGGTCGTTAGAATGGTTCTTGATATGCTATAATGTGTTGTAATTGAAATTCGTTCGTGGAGGATTCTTTATGGCAAAGCAAACACCAATGATGCAGCAATATATGCAAATTAAGGCGCAATATCAAGATGCCTTTTTATTTTTCCGTTTAGGCGATTTTTATGAGTTGTTTAATGAAGATGCAACGAAAGCCGCTCAGGAATTAGAAATTACATTAACAAGTCGTGATGGTGGAAACATCCCAATGTGCGGGGTTCCTTACCACTCATCAGCAAATTATATAAAAACATTAATTGAAAAAGGATATAAAGTAGCCATCTGTGAGCAAGTGGAAGACCCCAAAACAGCAAAAGGTGTTGTGAAAAGAGAGGTTGTTCAACTTGTAACTCCAGGGACCGTCATGGAAGGGGCGATGCTTTCTGAAGATGAGAATAACTACTTGGCTTCTATTACGCCTTTTCATGAGCAAACGTATGTAGTTGCTTATAACGACTTAACCACAGGAGAAAACAGCATTGCTTTATTAGAAGATGGTTTTGACGGTGTGCTAAGTGAATTATTTAATCGCCCTGTAAAAGAAATTATTGTCCCGCCAACATTTGATGAAGCCCATCAAAAAGCCTTGCAAGACCGACTTGGTGTAACTATATCCAAGCAAGAAGAGAATACCATCCCTGAAAGTTTTCAATCTCTTGTAGAAAATTTGCAGGATAATCGTCTTATTACTGGATTCGGACAATTATTTAACTATATCCAAGACACTCAGAAGCGATCGCTCGATCATTTAAAACCTGTATATCAAATTCAGCTTAAAGAATATATGACGCTTGACATGTATTCCAAACGTAACCTTGAACTTATGGAAACAATCCGCAAGCAAGGAAAGAAGGGGAGTCTTCTTTGGGTGCTTGATAAAACGGTCACATCCATGGGAGCTCGTACATTAAAGAAATGGGTGGAGCGCCCGTTACTTCGTAAAGAAAGCATTGAAGAACGCTATAACCAGGTAGAGGGTTTTATGGATCAATTCTTTGAAAGAGAAACGCTCAGAGAATCATTGAAGTCTGTTTACGATCTGGAGCGTCTAGCTGGCAGAGTGGCATATGGCAATGTTAATGCCCGTGACCTTGTACAGTTAAAGCAATCAATTGGACGTATCCCTGAAATCAAGTCGCTTCTTGCTACTTTTGATAAACCTGAATTAAAAGCTTTATCTGCCCAACTTCAACCCTTAGATGAGGTTCATGATCTGTTAGAGAAAGCAATCATGGATGCACCACCTATTACAGTGAAAGAAGGTGGCCTAATAAAAGATGGGTATAATAGTCAGTTAGATGATTACCGGGATGCGGCTAGGAACGGAAAGCAATGGATCGCACAACTTGAACAGAAGGAAAGACAAGAAACTGGTATTAGCAAGCTGAAAATTGGATACAATCGTGTATTTGGTTATTATCTTGAAGTGACTAAAGCGAATATACACCTCCTTCCTGAAGGGCGATATGAGCGTAAACAAACACTCGCCAATGCTGAGAGGTATATTACACCTGAATTAAAGGAAAAAGAAACACTCATTCTTGAAGCTCAAGAGAAAAGTGTTGAACTTGAATATGATTTATTTATAGAAGTTCGGGATCAGGTGAAAAACTTTATTCGTCCATTACAAATTCTTGCGGAGCAAATTAGCGCAATAGACGTGTTGCAAGGGTTTGCGACAGTAAGTGAAGAGTACCAGTATACAAGACCTTCTATTGTTGAAGAACGTGAAGTTTCCATTGAAAAAGGTCGCCATCCGGTCGTTGAAAAAGTTATGCAAAATGATACGTTTGTTCCAAATGATGTAGATATGCCTGAACAAACAGATATTCTACTCATAACAGGTCCAAATATGAGTGGTAAGAGTACGTATATGCGACAATTGGCGTTAACTGCAATTATGGCGCAAATTGGTTGCTTTGTTCCTTGCGAAGCTGCTAGACTTCCAATCTTCGATCAGATCTTTACAAGAATCGGAGCAGCAGACGATCTTGTTTCTGGTCAGAGTACTTTCATGGTCGAAATGCTAGAAGCTAAACATGCTTTAACCCGTGCCACAGATAAAAGCTTAATTTTGCTTGATGAAATAGGCAGAGGGACAAGTACCTATGATGGAATGGCTCTAGCTCAAGCAATTGTTGAACATATTCACAATCATATTCATGCAAAAACCATGTTTTCAACGCACTACCATGAACTGACAGCGCTAGACGAACAGCTGAACCATCTTAAAAATGTTCATGTACGAGCTGAAGAATACGAAGGGCGGGTTGTGTTTCTTCATCAAATACAAGACGGAGCGGCTGATCAGAGTTACGGCATTCATGTAGCACAACTTGCTGAGTTGCCAGAAGGGCTGATCAATCGTGCTAATGAAATTCTTGCTCAATTAGAAGGATCATCTAGTGAAGAGGATACTGCCGTACAAACTCAGGATTCACCTGTCGAACCAGACGAGCAATTATCCTTATTTAAAGAAGAGACAATCCCGTTTAAAGAAACAAAACAGCAGCCTGAGAGGAGTTCTAATCAAGATCAGGTGATAAAGCAATTGTCAGAGCTTGATCTTTTAGAACTAAATCCTATTGAAGCGATGAATCATTTATACACATTACAAAAGCAATTGAAGAAATAAAAAAGGGGGAGGTCAAGTGGCAACTATTCATCAAATGCCTGACGCTTTAGCGAATAAAATTGCAGCAGGTGAAGTAGTAGAACGTCCCTCATCAGTTGTTAAAGAACTGGTTGAGAATAGTATTGACGCAGGAAGTACTTGGGTCAAAGTTGAACTAGAAGAAGCGGGTCTCTCCAAAATCAAAATTATGGATAATGGAAAAGGCATGAGCGAAGAGGATAGTGAACGAGCTTTCTTACGTCATGCTACTAGTAAAATAACGCATGAGAATGAGCTATTCCGAGTGAAAACACTTGGATTCCGAGGGGAAGCTTTAGCAAGTATTGCAGCCGTCAGTCGTTTAACTGTTAAATCATCAACAGGTAAAGAAGCTGGAACGAAACTTTATTTAGAAGGTGGAGCTTTAAAAGAAAAAGATAAAAGCGATGCGAGACAAGGAACTGAAATTACGGTTGATGAGCTCTTCTTTAATACACCAGCAAGGTTAAAGTATATGAAAACTATTCACACGGAACTTGGACACATTACAGATGTAATGAATCGTATGGCTTTGTCTCATCCTGAAGTCCGTTTTGAATGCTATCATAACGGGAAGCGCTTGTTCCAAACGACTGGTAGAGGGGATATTCTTCAAGTGATCTCTCAAATTTATGGGATGTCTACAGCCAAAAAAATGATCCCTATCGAAGCGAAGACACTTGATTTCACCATTACTGGTTATATAGCTAAACCTGAGATTACTAGAGCCTCAAGGAACTATATGTCTACAATCGTTAATGGTCGGTATATTCGAAACCCGGCAGTCAATAAAGCCGTTTTGCAAGGGTATCACACACTACTCCCAATAGGCAGGTACCCACTTGTGGTGCTGCAAATTGAAATGGATCCTTATTTGGTAGATGTAAACGTTCATCCAGCTAAATTAGAAGTTCGTTTCAGTAAAGAAAAGGAGCTCTTTGACGCAGTACAAGAAGCTGTTACAAGTGTTTTTCGGAAAGAAACTCTTATACCGGAAGTTGAACAGAAGCCAAAACGTGCAAAAGAGAAAGATTCGTCTGTTCAGGGGAGCTTTTCATTTGAAGAAAGACCAAAACCTACTTCCTTTATGTCAGAACCTCATGCAGCACAGTGGAATTCTAATACTCGAAGAGAAGAACCAGAGTGGATGAAAGAAAGTGAAGCTCCTGATTATGCAGAAATAGTTAAAAAGGCAACTGCACCAGACTTTGAAACAGATGCTAAAGATCATGAACCAATTGTCTCCGAACAGGAACAAGAAGAAGTGGTAGTAGAGACAACGTATCGCGTGCCTATTCTTTATCCAATTGGTCAGTTACACGGAACTTATATTCTTGCGCAAAATGAGAATGGTCTTTATATTATTGACCAGCACGCTGCACAAGAGCGAATTAAATATGAGTTTTTCCGTGATAAATTAGGTCAGACGACTAATGAAGTTCAGGAATTACTAATGCCAATGACTTTTGACTTCACAAAGCCAGAAGCCATTTTGATTCAAGAGCACATGGAAAAGTTGCAACATGTAGGTTTGTTCCTTGAACCATTTGGAGAGCAAACCTTTATTGTTCGATCGCACCCACAATGGTTTCCTAAAGGTCATGAACAAGAAGTTATCGAAGAAATGGTAGACCAAGTATTAAATGAAAATAACATTAATATTACTTCTTTGCGTGAAGAAGCGGCCATTTTAATGAGCTGTAAACGATCCATTAAAGCAAACCATTATTTAAATCATGAAGATATGAAGCGTCTCCTTGATGACTTACGGGAGTCTACGGATCCATTTACATGCCCTCACGGTCGCCCGATTATTGTTCATTTCTCTGAGTATGAAATGGAAAAGATGTTTAAACGTGTAATGTAATGACAAGAATTAAGCGGACTAGATCCTTTTTGAAGGATCGTTCGCTTTTTTATGAGGTGAGGTAAGGTGATATGAATGTAGATTAATACGTGGCTTTCTTTTCTTTAGAGGAACATGTATAATAACGATAGCAAAAACCTTTAAAGAACAATTGTTCGTTTAACAAAGTGAGGCATCAAAATGAAGCAACCAGTTGTAGCGATTGTCGGGCCAACAGCAGTAGGGAAGACGTCTCTAAGTATTCAGGTCGCTAAGCGCTTTAATGGGGAAATCATTAGCGGAGATTCTATGCAAATCTATAAGGGGATGGATATCGGAACTGCGAAAGTGACCCAAGAAGAAATGGGCGGCGTTCCTCATTATATGATTGATATTAAAGATCCTGGTGATGAATTCTCTGTGGCAGAATTCCAAGACAGAGTTTCCAAGTACATAGAGGAAATTTCGGATAGAGGGAAGCTACCCATTATCGTTGGTGGGACAGGACTTTACATTCAATCGGTCTTGTACAATTTCCAATTTTCCAAAACAGCACGTGATGATCAGTTCAGACAAAATCTTGAGAACAAGATAAAAGAAGAAGGAGTCATGCCCTACTTTAATCGTTTGAAGCAAATTGATCCAGAACAGGCCTCTAAAGTTCATCCAAATAATATAAGAAGAGTGATTCGAGCGCTTGAAGTTTATGAATTAACAGGAATGACTATGAGTGAATACCAAGAAACTCAGCAACCTACTTCTCCGTATAATCCTATATTAATTGGTTTGAATATGGACAGAGAAGCACTTTACGAACGAATAAATAAGCGTGTAGATGATATGATTGAAGATGGTTTGCTGTCTGAGGTAAACCGACTGATCGATCAAGGATATGAAGATGCTCAAAGTATGCAAGCCATTGGCTATAAGGAGTTTCTTCCTTATTTACACAACCAACAACCTCTTTACGATGCAATAGAAGAGCTGAAGCAAAATTCACGGCGTTATGCAAAACGTCAACTTACATATTTTCGAAATAAAATGGACGTGGATTGGTATGAAATTTCAATAGAAACAGCTCCAGAAAAGTTTGAAGAAATTTTAACTGATTTAGCAGGAAAGCTGAATCAAATATAGAAATATAGTAAGCACAGATAGAAAAGAGGAGGAAGATTCATGGCTCAAACAGTGAATATCCAAGATCAATTTTTAAATACTCTTCGTAAGGAACATGTTCAAGTAACAGTATTTTTGCTTAACGGTTTCCAACTTCGCGGAGTCGTTAAAGCTTTCGATAATTTCACCGTTATGTTAGAAACCGACGGAAAGCAACAATTAATATTTAAACATGCGATTTCTACATTTGCTCCATCTAAGACCATTACGTTTGATAAAGAATAAGCTGAAAGCGGACTCTGTTTAGGGGTCCGCTTTTTCTTGTAAATAGGCTATTTGTAATACTAAAGCAGTAGAAACAGTTCACATACTAATATTCATTGGTTAAATATATAGGCATTTGTCACACCCCTCCTTATGATTGCGTATACTGTCAGTGAATAAGGGGTGATCCTATTGGATACGCAAGTGACCTATAAAAAGAATGGTCAGATCAATATTATGTTTCATGATAGGGAACATCAAGCAATCGAACATAGAGAAATTGCGGCAACTTCTTATGCAACGAATCCATTTCAACGTATCGATACACAATTCGAAGAATTCATAGGACTCGACCATTTAAAATCTACAGTTAAAGAAATTTATGCTAGTATTTATGTGAATCAAAAGCGGGAGGAAGCAGGCCTTAAGCCTTCAAAGCAAGTGCTTCATATGTTATTTAAAGGGAATCCAGGTACAGGTAAAACAACAGTGGCCCGAAAAATATCCGAACTATTTCATGAGATGAATGTTCTCTCAAAAGGTCATTTTATTGAAGCTGAACGTGCGGATCTTGTCGGAGAATACATTGGACATACAGCTCAGAAAACAAGGGATCTTGTAAAAAAGGCGATGGGTGGAGTTTTATTTATAGATGAAGCTTATTCATTAGCTCGTGGCGGGGAGAAAGATTTTGGAAAAGAAGCCATTGACACTTTAGTGAAACATATGGAAGACAATCATAATGATTTTATTTTGATTCTGGCGGGTTACCCTGATGAAATGGACCGGTTTTTACGCTTAAATCCTGGATTGAAGTCAAGGTTTCCAATTATATTAGATTTTAAAGATTATTCGATTGATGAACTCATGACGATTGCGAAGCAAATGGCGGCTGAACGAGAATATGAATTTTCAAAAGACGCAGAATGGAAGCTTAAAGATCACTTAATCCGAATGCAACAACATCGGGGGGGCGGTTTTTCAAATGGACGTTATATTCGAAACGTTATTGAACAGTCTATGCGCAAACAAGCGATGCGCATCATGAAGCAAAATCGTTATTCCGCACCAGAACTTATGCAAATAACAGGTCAGGATTTAATTTTTCAAACGAAGACTTAATGGTGCTCCTCGATAGAGAGGGGCTCCTTTTTGTGTATTAGAATAATGTTCTCATTTCGCTTTAAAAAAGGGTCTGTGTTATGATAAGGGCACAATTAGAAAGTTGAGGGATGTTGTTATGGAACAAGCAGTCATAGTAGCTTGCCAATTACCAAATACAGATGAAGAGCGCTTCCACTCTTCTATTGAAGAATTACAATCTTTAACAGAAACGGCTCATGGTCAAGTACATAAAATTTTTGTTCAAAAACGAAACAAAATACACCCTGCCCTATATATAGGGGAAGGAAAATTACAAGAAATTAAAGAGTATTTAGAGATGAATGACATTGGACTTGTCATTTTCAATGATGAGTTATCACCAGGTCAAATGAGTAAGCTGGCAGACTATTTGGATGTAGGTATCATTGATCGAACCCAGCTTATCCTTGATATATTTGCAAGAAGAGCGAATACAAAGGAAGGTAAGTTACAAGTGGAGCTTGCCCAACTTCAGTACATGCTACCCCGTATTTATGGACAAGGGAAGAATATGTCGAGGCTCGGTGGGGGTATTGGAACACGCGGCCCTGGTGAGACAAAGCTTGAAACAGATCGCCGACATATTAGGCGTCGTATAGACGATATTAAAATGCGCTTATCACAAGTAGTAAGCCAACGTAATCAGTATAGAAAGCGTCGTAAAGAAAATCGCGCTTTTCAGATAGCGGTTGTCGGCTACACGAACGCTGGTAAGTCTACTCTTTTCAATCGTCTGACTGACAGTGAATCGTTTGAAGAGAATCAGTTATTCGCAACTCTCGATCCACTTACACGTCAAATCCAATTGCCTTCAGGCTTTAGAGCCCTCTTATCTGATACGGTAGGGTTTATTCAAGACTTGCCTACAACTTTAATTGCAGCGTTCCGATCAACGTTAGAAGAAGTAACAGAAGCAGATTTCATATTGCATATGGTCGATGCTTCTCACAAAGATCACATTCAACATGAAAAAACCGTTCAACAGCTTTTAAATGACTTAGGAGCGGATCATTTACCGATGTTAACGGTTTATAATAAACGAGATCTTTTAGATGCGAATTTCTTTCCGGCAACATTGCCTGCAGTTACGATTAGCGCACATGATCCAATTGACTTAAAGCGCCTTTTAGATAAGATCGAAGAGGTAATGGTAGAAGATTGGGAACCTTTCCAAGTTTATATTCAAGCTTCGGAGAGTAACTTTCTTCATCGCATTGAGTCAAATTCAATCGTTAAAGAACGCGATTTCATTGAAGAGGATGAAAAGTACCTTGTGAAGGGTTGGATAGATAAAGAACATCCGCTTTACCGTCAACTAAAGAACAACCATAGAGGAGAAAAAGAATAAACAATGGAAAAAAATGAATTAGATCAATTAGCATTAGAAGCAGAACTTGATAGTAAGTCTATCCACGATTCGATCAATAAACTTGTCGAGCACAATCAAGAACGAGTTTTATCAGCGTTTAGAGACCAACAAGTAAGTGATTCCCATTTCAACCCTACTACTGGGTATGGTTACGATGATATGGGACGAGATAAATTAGAACAGGTTTACGCAGACGTTTTTGGGGGAGAAGATGCTCTTGTACGCCCTCAAATTGTTTCAGGTACACATGCCATTACCGTTTCGTTCTTTGGGTTGTTAAGACCCAATGATGAGCTACTCTATATAACCGGAGCCCCATATGACACATTAGAAGAAATCGTAGGCGTAAGAGGTTCAGGGAATGGCTCACTGAAGGACTTCCATATTGGCTACCATCATGTCGACCTTTTAGAGAATGGAGCAGTTGACTTTCAAGGAGTCCAAAAGTCAATAACTCCTCAAACAAAAGTAGTTGGAATACAGCGTTCAAAAGGATATGCAGATCGCCCTTCCTTCACGATTGCTGAAATAAAAGAAATGATTGAGTTTGTAAAAGAGATCAATCCTGAAATTATTGTTTTTGTCGACAACTGTTACGGAGAATTCGCAGAAGAGCAAGAACCGATTCACGTTGGGGCAGACCTTATAGCAGGGTCTTTAATAAAAAATCCTGGCGGTGGCTTAGCGCGAACAGGCGGTTATATTGCAGGTAAGGCAAGTCTGGTCGAACAATGTGCCAACCGTTTAACTGCACCTGGTTTAGGTAAAGAAACGGGGGCTACTCTTCACAGCTTGCAGGAAATGTATCAAGGGCTTTTCTTAGCACCTCACGTCGTAGGTGAAGCAATGAAGGGGGCTGTTTTTACATCCCGATTTTTAGAGAAGCTCGGGTTTATTACAACACCCCATTATAAGGCTAAGCGCACTGATTTAATACAATCCGTCACTTTTAATACAGCTGAACAAATGGTTTCATTCTGTCAAGAGATACAAAAAGCTTCACCTATTAACTCTCACGTGACACCATATCCAAGCTACATGCCTGGATATGAACATGATGTCATTATGGCAGCTGGGACGTTTGTACAAGGAGCCAGTCTTGAATTGACTGCAGATGGTCCTATACGTCCGCCATATACAGCTTTTGTGCAGGGTGGCTTAACTTATGCGCACGTGAAGATTGCAATTAAGATGGCAGTAATACGCTTATTAAAAATACCAGAATAATAAAAAACTAACATTCATTAAATATGGCCCCTATCTTTTTTAAAGGGGCTATATTTATGAGCAATTTAGCGAATAGAGGAGAACGTATGAATAAAACAAGGCTATTAATCCCAGTAATTTTAGCATTTACTTTCAACACCTCATTTTCTTCTATAGATGAACCAACAACTAATTTAGTAAGAGAAAAAGAGTCAGGTTCCGTTAGTTTCAAGAATCTAAGCCCTATGTTTCTAACAGGGGAGGTAAGCTATGTATCTAGTAAACTGTTATCACAAAAGCCAAATTGGAATGTTGCAGACTATGATTTATACGAAACATTTCAAGGGGAAGCGGAGTACATGTTTTTAAAAGCTGAATCATTTAAAAACCCTCTGAACGTCCCTTTACTAAACCAAATGGATGCACCCAGACTATATAATGGGTGTGAAGTCACTAGTTTAGCAATGGTATTAAATTATCATAACGTTGATGTAACAAAGAATGAGCTTGCAAACCAAATAGAGCGAGTCCCGCTTACTTATTCGAATGGTTTAAAGGGCAATCCAAATAAGGGTTTTGTTGGAGATATGGAAAATGGTCCTGGTTTATCGGTCTACCATGGACCTATTTATGAACTTGCCAAGTCATATGTGGGTGAACGGGCCGAGGATTTAACAGGCAGTGACCCTGAGACATTATATGAATTTGTAAAGGTTGGAAAACCAATATGGGTCATCACTACAGGAAATTTTGCCCCTACTAATGATTTCAAAACATGGGATACACCACACGGTGAGGTGGATGTAAGCTATAGTGTTCATAGTGTTGTTATAACAGGATACTCAGAAGAGTATGTCTATATTAATAATCCGTATGGAGAGAAAAACCAAAAGGTAGACCGGACCTTATTTGAAAAAGCCTTTAAGCAAATGGGGAGTCAGGCTATAGTGATTAAGTAAAAGGCTTCGGTGTGTATGGGCTTTCATTTGCGCCATGAAGGCTTTTGATAATATGTAAAAAAAGCTCACATGTATTGACAGAATATGATTCATTACATACAATGAAGATACATAAACGTTACGATAAGGAGGGCTAAATCATGAATGATGAACTACGAAGATCGATGCCTCTATTCCCGATAGGGATTGTAAAATCACTTACAGACCTTTCTGCACGACAGATTAGGTACTATGAAGAACATGATTTGATTCATCCTGTTCGCTCTGATGGAAATCGACGTTTATTTTCGTTCAATGATGTAGATCGTTTATTAGAAATTAAAGCATTAATTGAAAAAGGGGTTAACCTTGCAGGCATTAAGCAAGTGTTGTCCATGCAACCTCAACAACAAAATGATTACTCAGAAGAAGAGATTAAAGAAGTAAGAGAAGAGTTATCTGAGAAAGAGTTGCGAAAGATGCTTAAAAACGAACTGTTTCAAGCAAATAGGTTCGGGAAATCCTCGTTGCGTCAGGGAGAATTATCACGATTCTTCCATTAATATAAACTTATGTATACCGGGAGGAGAAAGTCGCTTATGGCAGCTAAATTGAGTAAGGATCAGATCCTTGAAAAGATCCAAGAAGAGAATGTTAAATTCATTCGATTACAATTTACAGACTTACTAGGAACGATTAAGAACGTAGAAATTCCATTCAGTCAGCTTGATAAAGCACTCGATAACCAAATGATGTTTGACGGGTCTTCCATTGAAGGCTTCGTACGTATTGAAGAATCTGATATGCTTTTATATCCTGATCTTGATACGTTTGTAGTATTTCCATGGACATCTGAAAAAGGGAAGGTAGCTCGCTTTATTTGTGATATTTACAATCCCGATGGTACACCATTTGAAGGGTGCCCGCGCTATAACTTGAAGCGTAACTTAAAGAAAATGGAAGAGCTTGGCTTCTCTGCCTTTAATCTTGGTACAGAACCTGAATTCTTCTTATTTAAGTTAGACGAAAAAGGCGAACCTACAATGGAGCTAAATGACCGTGGTGGTTATTTTGATTTAGCTCCAACAGATCTTGGTGAGAATTGTCGTCGTGACATTGTACTTGAACTAGAAGAGATGGGCTTCGAAATTGAAGCATCTCATCACGAGGTTGCTCCTGGGCAACACGAGATTGATTTCAAATACGCAGATGCTTTAAAACACTGCGATGATATCCAAACATTCAAACTGGTAGTTAAGACGATTGCTCGTAAACATGGTTTACACGCGACGTTTATGCCTAAACCCCTTTTCGGTGTTAATGGTTCAGGTATGCACTGTAATATGTCCTTGTTTAAAGATGGAACGAATTCTTTCTTCGACGAAAAAGGCGATCAGCAATTAAGTCAGACAGCTTATCAGTTTATTGCTGGTATTGTGAAGCATGCAACGAACTTTACAGCGGTGACAAACCCAACGGTTAACTCTTATAAACGTTTAGTACCTGGATATGAAGCTCCGTGTTATGTAGCTTGGTCTGGTCAGAACCGTAGCCCACTCATTCGTATACCGGCTTCACGTGGACTGAGTACACGCATTGAGGTTCGTAGTGTAGACCCTTCTGCAAACCCTTATCTAGCGATGGCTGTTCTGTTAGCTGCTGGACTTGATGGTGTTGAGAACGGTCTAAAAGCACCAACTCCAGTAGATCGCAATATTTACGTAATGGATAAAGAAGAGCGCATCAAACACGGCGTTCAAGACTTGCCGGCAACACTTTCTGACGCACTAGAGCTACTTAAAAAAGACGAAACAATGGTTAAAGCCCTGGGAGAACATCTATTTGAACATTTCATTGAAGCGAAAGAAATCGAATGGGATATGTTCCGTACACAGGTTCACCCATGGGAGCGCGAACAGTATTTATCAACTTACTAAGATTGAAAACCCTTGATGCCATTGGTGTCGAGGGTTTTTATTTTTTGGTCAAAAGTATATTGTTAAATCTCATAATCCTACTTGACCAAAATATGACCAAAAATATAAAGATCATTTTAGAAATTGTTTTGTATATGTTTCGAATTTGGTCATTGTTTCTTTTTCGATTTTCTTACTAACATGAGCATATACATCAGAGGTGATCTCAATACTTCCGTGGCCCAATCTTTCCTGAATGTATTTCATACTTGCTCCTGATTCTAATTGTAGAACTGCATGGGTGTGTCTTAAGGAATGAATAGGTAGGGAAGGAAGTTCAGCTCTCTTTAAGATGCGAGAAAAAGAATTAAATAAGGAAGACTTTGGCATGAAGTTACCGTCATTCCTTGCTAAAACAAGATCGAGATCATGATGGTATATATTGTTCAAAGCTAATTTGTTTTGGTTTTGATATTTCTTATGGTATTGCAAATCATTAGTGAGGGATTGGCTTATTGAAATACATCGTTTAGATGAGTAAGTTTTCGTATCACCAAAAAGCTCTTCTTTTTTCTTAGCACTAAAATCTAATGTTTTTGATATAGAGATTGTCCTTTCTTTTAAATCTACATCAGACCACTGAAGTGCAGCCGCTTCCCCTTTACGCATGCCAGTTTCTATTAGAACTTTAAAAAAGATCCAATAGATATACCCATATTTATAAGACTCTTGAAGAAAGTCAGGGATCTCACAGCTTTCAATAAATTCAATCTCTTTTTTCTTGCGTTCACCTTTAATAGTTACCCCATTACAAGGATTTGATTTGATTAAATTGATTTGAACAGCTTTTTTTAAAGCGTTTGACATAGTGGCATGCACAATCTCAACAGTTCGTTTACTATAACCTTGGTTGACTAATTGGCTAATGAACTTTTGATAAATCATTGGTTTTACATCATCGAGGTTAACATCTTTGAAGTATGGGATAATATGATTGGTAATGTTCGCTTGATGCAAGTTAAACGTATTTTTTCTAATAGTTCCTTCTTTATGCTCAAGTAGCCAATCGTTAAGGTATTTCTTTAAAGTAGGTGGACGTTGATAAAACCCCTCTTCTAATTCTTCTTCCATCACCCTTGCCGCAAGTTGAGCTTCTTTCTTAGTTTTAAATCCACTTTTTGATTTAACTTTGTGTTTATGCGTTAGCGGATCTTTATACGAAACTCTATATTCCCACTTTTCTCCTCTTTTGCGGAAAGTAGCCATATTATTCACCTCTCCATTTACAATACTAGATTAATTAAGCTTTGATGGTTAATTCAAATAACAGCCTCCTTTCATCAAGATTTTATTTATAGCCAACTCTATAGACTCTGTGTATATTGAATTGCTTTACCTATGATACGAACTGGATAAGTTTCATCGACTACAATAGGGTCAAACTCACTATTGTCGGGCATTAATAAAATGCGCTCTCCTTGCTTTCTAACCCTTTTTAAAGTAGCTTCTGTATCTCCGTTTACTAAAACTGCAGCAATTTCTCCAGTTTCTACATCTTCTTGTTGTCTAAATAAAACCTTTGAACCTTCAGGGATCGTAGGTTCCATAGACTTTCCTTTAGCTATAAGTCCAAAAACATTGCCTTTAGGCATCTGATCCGCAGGTACAGTAAAGTATCCCTCGATATTTTCCTCCGCAAGTATTGGGTCTCCACAAGCTATATTCCCTAAGATTGGAACGGAATAAGAGTCACTAGTCAGTTTGTATATATTAGAAGGTTTAACACTTTCTTCTAAAATATAGCTTTTTGGAAGATCAAAATGATCAGCGATTCTTTGAATAGCTCCCATTCTAGGCGATGATTTTTTTAAGATCCACTTACCTACAGTTGATTCAGACACACCTGCTATTTTACTCAGTTTTGATTGATTAATGTCATAATCGTTAAGAAGCTTTACTAAGTTATCAGAAATAATTTCTCTCATGCTCTTTTCAGTCAAAAACATTCCCTCCCTTCGTCTTAATTTAATTATGCACTATAATTGTAGCATTTTATTCTAGTAAATCAACATTTTTATAAACTAAAATAGAATTAATTTCTTGTTTCTCTTTACAATAGAATTTAATTCTAGTAACATAAAATTACAGAAAGGAGGTCAATGGATGGCGGATACTAAAGAAATGCCTCAAATAACTTTAAAAGCAGCAAGGGTTAATGCAGGCCTCAAACTAGTGGATGCTTCTAGACTTTTAGGCATTTCACATAGCACACTTGTAAAATGGGAGCGTAACCCTGGTACTGTCACACCAATATGGCAGAAAAAAATTCAAGAGATATATTCGTTTCCAATTGACTATATTTTTTTTGGAAGGTGAGTAGAATTTAATTCTAATAAGAGGTGAATAATTTGCTTAATATTGAAATCGACCAGTATCAAGCTAAAGAATTACTTAAGGAAAAAATTAATGAAGTAGTAAACAACATCGATACGGAGTTAGTTTATTGGGATACTGCAGAACTTAAACGAAGAACTTGCATGAGCTGGAACACTATCAAAGAATATTTCTTCTTTGATGAAAGGTGCCCTAAAGTCAAGTTGGGAGGAAAATACTACTTTCCTGCAGATAAAATGAAGCAGTTCTTGCTTCAATGGCTTGAAGAACAAAAGAATTGGAGCTCATAACGTGTTTAATATTAATTGGGGTAATAAGGAGGATCAAATGAGTAAAGCAGGTGATGTTCTTTTATTTCTCAGTAGTATGGCGTTTTTTTATATAGGTTTACTTATGAGTTAATCAGTAATGAAATTAAAGCTATAAAAAATTATTTAGGAGGTAGTCGCTTTGACAGATGAAGAAAATCAGAATCCTATTCTACAAAATGTTAAAACATTTAATGATTTTATTTCATTTAGCCAAAACATCGATATTGTTGAAGTAGAAAATCTTAGGAATACTGCTTTTTTCCAGTTTCTTGATGAGATTGTTGAACAATCTATGAATAGTGATGAGGGGATTACGTCTTTTGAAATTTTGGAAGGTCTTAATCGTGCTAATGAATATGCATTAGAGGAGTCAATGAAGACAGAAAAAACAAATACTTTACAGATTTTTGCACGACGTTTTAATCAAATAAAAGATTCTAAAGATAACTCTACTAAGGAAGCTCGTTTAACAAATCTCATGAACGATTTAGAGCAAGCCTTTAGGATTCCAGTTTTTCAAAACGATGTATTTGAAAAGAAATATCCAGAAGTAATTAAACTTTATCGAGATGTATCATTTGCACGTGACATGTAAGGAGGGATAGATGTTGAAAGCAACAGGGATTGTAAGAAAAGTAGATAACTTGGGGCGAATTGTGCTACCGATTGAACTTCGTAGAAGTTTAGGTGTTAACGTGAAGGATCCTATTGAAATCTATTTGGACAACGACAAAGTGGTTTTGAAAAAGTATCATCCAAGTGAAGAACGAAATAAAGCTCTAGAAAATCTGCGCTACCTAAAAAAAGGTGCAGATAATCAAGAGCTAGAGATAATTGAAGAACTCGTTAACTATGTGAATCGTTAACGAGTAAACAAAATTAAGTAGCAGCTTATTTTGTCTCAATTGTACTAATAATATCAAAATGCCTATGTAAGTGTAAATGAGCTATTGTTACCTCATCCCTTAGGATAGACATATTTCTTTTAAGACAAGAAACGTTATCCAGGGGATGTGGTTTTAATGAGAAACTAAGGTAAGAGGTGTTATAGGATGGCGAAATTTAGGCAAGTGCACACTACGTTTTGGGAAGATCCTAAAGTAACTGAGGATATGACTCCTGAAGATAAATACTTTTATCTATATTTACTGACAAACCCTAATACTACGCAAATTGGAGTCTACCAAATTACTAAGAAGAAGATGGCCTTTGACCTTGGCTATTCAATAGAGTCTATTAGAGCTTTAATGGAACGTTTTATAGAAAAACACAGTGTTATTCACTACAACGAAGAAACAAGAGAGGTAGCTTTATTGAATTGGGGGAAGTACAACTTAAATAAATCTGGAAAACCAGTAATGGATTTAATGAAAAAAGAGCTCGGTGAAGTTAAAGACACAACAATGTTAAAAGAAATTGCTAAGAATATAGAAAACGAAAAGGTTAATTGCTTATTTAAAGCCTTTTTTGACGACCCGTCTACGACCCGTGGTACGAGAGGGGGACAAGAAGAAGAACAAGAACAAGAAGAACAAGAACAAGAAGAACAAGAAGAAGGAGAACAAGAACAAGAAGATCAAGAACAGAAGTGTTTAGCTGGTAGTAGGAATGCTCACACATTTTACCAAAACAATATTGGCCCATTAAGTCCATTTATCTCTGAACAAATAACCAGCTATTGTGAAGATTCTTCAGACGAACTAGTAATCATGGCATTAAAAATCGCTTTAGAAAAGCAGAAGCAATGGGATTACACCAAGGGGATCTTGAATAAATGGTTTAACACAAACGTAAAAACCATAGAGCAAGCTGAGGCTGCTCAAGAACGTTACCGTAAGCAACATAAGGGAAGTCAACCACCTAACGATATGGCTGAAGATGAATATGACAAGTTATTTTAAGGAGGATTGCTGATGAACGGTTTTATAAGCCCAAAAGACTCTCCAATACTCCAAAACACCGGGATCCAACATATTGGAGACCGAACTTGTGAAAACTGTTGTTCGTCGGTTCCCATCTATTTAAGGGATGGCGAGGAAATAAGTGTTTGCCTAGCTTGCGACACTAAGAAATTAGCAGAAGAAAAGAGCAGTAAATACATTCCTCCCAAAAGACGTGAGCTGGTTAGCGTTTTGGAGCGAATAGAATACATTCCACCAGAGCTTCAGGAGGTAAATTTCGAAGATTACATTCCTAAGAAACCTGAACAGGAAGAAGCTATGAAACTAGTACATCAATTCATTAAAGGAGAACACAAGTCTTTGGTTTTTCAAGGTGCTCCAGGGACAGGTAAGTCTCATCTGTTCAGGTGTGCTGCTAGAGAAATGAAGCAAAAAACGATTGAGTATGAAGAAAACGGTAAGAAATGGACTGTACCTATAACGGTATTGTTTCTCAAGATACCTGAGTTAATGAAAACTATCCAAAGCACCTTTGGTAGTGGACGTAAAGATGGTTTAACAGAAGCTAAAATTTTAGATGCCATTACAAAAGTAGATGTATTAATACTCGATGAGATAGGTGGAGAACGATCTAAGTCTGATCCTAACGGTTTTGAATCTTGGAGCGGTGACATTCACTATCAAATTCTCGATCACAGACAAGGGGGCCGCAACTTATACAACCTCAACTATGATAGTAAGTCTGTGAAATCAAAATACGGAGAGGTTCAAGGCAAACGCATCCTCTCCAGAATGATGTTCGAAGCAAAGCACCATCATGTAGTCGGTCCAGATCATCGGATTATAGGTTTGAAATGATGGGAGGTACTGTTATTGACGATTCAAACGGAAGCGGATCGTGTATCCATTATAGAACAACTAACACTTGTTACAGGATACGGTCGTGAATATTACGAAAAGCTCTCTAATGATCAGCTGGATCACAAGATGAGAGAGTTATACGCACAATAAGAAAGGCGGGGAGAACATGTGTAGCATTTGCGGTGGAGAATATTCAGTCCGTACACCAGTTGATTATGGTTTTTTATATCAACCGTGTCCACAGTGCGGTTCACAATCTCAAGAAGAGCACGATAAAGAGTTTGCTGAACTCTACAGACGCCTGGATGAGGCAGAAGCTAGAAGTAAAAAGGGGAGGTCGGCATGAGTAAAGATCGCCTTTATATCGCTCTTGATAAGTGTAATTTGGATTGGTGGGAATCTGAGGTGAAGAGATTCCAAGAATATTGGGGCCAGGGCTATAGCTTTAAAGAAATAGCTAAGATGTTAAGACGGTCGCAGAAAGATGTATTGGCCTTGATGCTAGATCAAACAACGGAAGAACTTGTTTCCGGAAGACATGGAGGTTATTTAGGTAATGAATGGGGAGGAAAACTTGTTAAGAAAAGCGGTTAATGCTTCACGTCGGAGACAGTATTTGATCGATGTACTCCTTGATATGGATGTAGAAACTTCAGCTGATGGTACACCTATTAAAGAGCTGTCTCTCCATGAATTAGAAGTCCTGCACATTAGTAAGAAGTACCGGTTTGCTAATAGCGGGGTGAAGTCATGAAGCAAAATAGGCGAGCTGTGACTACGTACACTTTAAGCTCTGAGGAGCTAGAAAAGAAGCGGATAGGTGCTAAGTGCAATATTAACGATGGGCAGAATAGGAGAAAAGTAAGATATGAGTGGCCTGGTAACAAAGGGAAAGGCAAGAACTAATGGGGAAGCGTAAAGGCTGGAAGGTGATCTGATGGAACAACTGAATATTTTCGGTGAGATCGCTGAACATGGGTGGCCCAATAAAGGCGATGAGTTTCTGATTGAGGACGATGTGAAGATCAAGGTACTGTGCTTCAAGCGTACCTGGTCTTCCACTCAATCTAAAGAGCTCATCATTTGCACAGAAAAGAAGAGTCATTACGGAAAGGCTTATACGCTGGAAGAGTTCTCTGACAAGTTAGCAAATGCTCAGATCAGGAGAGCTTGAAGAAACAAAGTAAGCATTGTGTGTAATTCGAAGTGAGAGTAATAAAAATGGGTGTTTACATGGAAACGAAACATGACGCTTTTAACTTAACATTTAAAAAACATGAGGTATTTCCAAAAAGGTTGGTAGTTGTCGACGAATCAGATACGCCGGTGTTATGGCTTAACGAAGAAACAGGGAAGGTATAAAAAAAGCCTTGGTATCCCAAGGCAAGACTTTCTAAGCAGTTATGTAATCTATTATCATAGGTCCACCCTGATCATAAGAAACTATGATAATAGATTCATTAAACAATGTAATGGAATCTGTATTCATCACTTTATTTGTGCCAGCATAGTGAACGATCTTTCGAGTAGAGTATGTGTAGCCTTTTGAAATAGTGTAAAAGTAATTGGATAAGTCTTTCAATTCTTCTTGGTTTAAGAAAGCTTCGAAACTTTCAACAGAGTGAAGGTCTTTGGAGTAGAGATACTCATTCTCAGTAAGTGTAAAAGGTAAATTATTTTGGACTGAATCTTTAATGTTACTCCATGGCAAAATGTTTAAATCGCTATTATTAACTTGAATTGATGGAGTTCCTTCGCTATTAAGGATTGAAATTATGAGATCTTCGTTTATTATCTTTTTTACAAATGAAAGATTATCATCTTGAACAGTTTCACCAGGAGTATCCCTGATTAATGTTTCAATTTGAAAGACTTGTTCATCAGCAAGCCTTTCTCCCATACGCTCGGTATTAATTGTGTAGTGTCCCTCGTCATTCCTTTTCCAACTTTTAAGTGAAGGGTTGTTATTCATAATTGAAAAGCTCTTAAAGTTACTTGGTATTTCTCGAACCCCAAGTAAATCTGATATTTGTTTCAAGATCATTCTTAGCCCACCTTTTTTCTTAATAATTTATATATCGACCAAATATATAAATTATTTACAGGGAATTTGTCTTTTTGGATATAAAATCCATTTGGCGATTCAGTTTAATTAGTTTCAGATTGATGTGTTCATTAAATGGGTTCATTAATGAAGTTAGATGAAAAGGTGCACTAGGTTTACAAACATGATTAATAAGTAACGGAAACATTAAATTTCACAAAAGATATTATAGCTGAGGCGAAGAAGTAAGAGTTTAACGGGACAGAATGAAACAAAATGATAGTTGAGAATAATTGAGGGGGGTACCAATGTTCAACTTTTACTGCAGTTCTTGTGGAAAGCAATGGTGGTCAGTAAGAATTGAAGTAATATTATGTTGTGGATCTTATGTAGAGCACGTAGAAATGGAATATTAAAAAAGCCAGGGAAGGCCCTGACTCTTAATAGCTTATGTGGTGTAACTATTATAACATATTGGGGGTCTTGCCTGTGCGTTTACGTGAGGTAGAAGTAAATATAAATGATAACAAAATTAACTTTGATGTAGAAGGAGATCAGCCGTTTTGTGTAGTATATTGTGGAGGGAAGGCAAAAATTGCCGAATTACCTCCATATGGTGAGACAAAAGTCATAACTCATCAAGGGAAGGTGAAACGCTTGAAGTTTGATGAGGGGGAAGATTTTTAACTCAAATGACAAATTATGATGGAATGCTAAATAAGATTAAAAAGCTTTTGATTTTATTAATCATCTTAGCGCTTTTTTTACCAGTAATAGTAGTGGTTTGTTACTACTGGGGTGTAAATGAAAATGTTATGTCACTTTTATATAAGATACTGTCCTATGTAGGTGTTATTATCGGTGCAATAATCGGTATAAATAGTGCATTATACGCAGTTTTTATTAGTTTAAATCATCAAAGTAAGAATGAATTAAAGAAGGAAGCAACAAGAAAATTGCACTCTATTAATAAAATTAATGCAATTAATAATGATTTTACACTTGTATCCTTTAATGAAGGAATAGATCTACAAAGTTACAATATTAATGAAGCTTCAGCAAAATATATTAATAAGTTCCTTAGCTTTTACAATGATTTAATGGATAATGCATTAAATGAAGATATGGAATTCTATTATAACTGTGAGGAACTTTTTAAAGAGGTTAATTTTCTAATTAAAGTTTTATTAAACGCCTCTAAAAATGAGCATAAAATCGCAGATGTTAATCTGGGCGCTTCATTACTGAATTTAAAAATGCTTGATAAACAAAATACAAAGTCAATTATAGAGAGTTCTAATGATTTGTATAGAGAATTAGATGAACCCACCTTCGAGGAAAGGGGGTACTACAACATATATGAGTTAAGCTTTATTATTCGGAGTGAAATCAATACAAGGTTGAGAGAGTTATCTACTTTAACAAATGAACATAGGAATTCTCTATTAAAAACAATAAAAGAATAGGTTCTACCGGCCCACTGGAGGACACTGATTAAGTAAATTGCTAAATGCAATTGCTTGATTGGTGTCCTTTTTTATTTGCTTAGAAAGGGAGTATGGGAATGTCAGATCAACTAAGGGATCAACTGAAGAAGTACAAAAAGAAGCATGGCATTAAGACGCCAACACCAAAGAAGAGAAAGCGTAAGAAAAAGGCAGAGAACTTCTCTCATGATGATATTGAGGAGCTTGTGGGAATATATCGATCAACGTACAAAAAAGGTCGTGGCGGAGCTTATAAACAAAACTAGGGGTGTGATTCTAATGGTTAATAATCAATTGAGTTTCGAGTTACCTAAAATCAATCGTCAAGAAACAAAAGAGCGTGTGGAAGCTGCTCTTGAAAAGTATCGTATGTTCAAGCTCATGGAACCATTAGATGCTTCTACCAAGATCACGTCCTCATTCAAAGAGGTTGCGTCCAGCCCAAATGGACAGAATAGCTCTAAGACTGAAGAAGCTGCTATTCGAAAAGTGGACGATGAACGATACAGGGCTCAATACATGAAACGTATTGACCTGGCATTGAAGCGCTTGAATCGCAAGGAACATGCCATCATTACGAAGCGCTACATGGAAGATGATGATGTGTTTGATTACGAGACCTACAACGAGCTGGGGTATAGTGAGCGAACGTACTACCGCATAAAAGGTGATGCGTTCTACAAGCTGGCCTTCATATTAAAAATAGCTATGTATGAGGAGGTAGAATCATGAATTTAGTGCAACCGATACGGGATCCATTGATGATCCAGAAGATTAAAGACTACTTCCTAGTTGATAACGAACGGAACTACATGCTGTTTGTCATGGGGATCAACACAGGGCTTCGTATTTCGGACATTCTTCACCTGCAGGTAAAAGACGTTACGGGCATGCATATTAACCTACGAGAACAGAAGACACGCAAGCGAAAGAAGATCAGGATCACACCTCAGCTTCGACGGGAGGTCAAATGGTATGTGGAGGATAAGCAACCAGATGATTATTTGTTTAAGAGCAGAAAAGGGGTTAATCAGCCTATTGGACGGAGCATGGCATACAAGATATTAAGGAAAGCAGCAGATCATTTCAGACTCCAAGAAATCGGCACGCATACGCTTCGAAAGACATTCGGTTATCACTTCTACTTGCAGACAAAAAACACTGCTATGCTACAGGAGCTCTTTAATCATTCCAGCGAGAAGATCACGTTAATCTATATAGGTATTAACCAGGATACATTAGATAAAGCAATGTCAAAATTTAAAATCTAAACGTGGAGGAATATGGGAAATTGTGTAGAATAATACGAGTTGTAGAAATTTATTGGAGGTATTAAGATGACTGTAACATTGTATTATTCTAAGGTGAATGTTAGTTCACATATCTTAAAAGTATATGGTGATAAAGGATTGATGGGTGAAATCACCAACAAAATTTCAAATAACATAAAAGATAACATCACAGTTTCTAGGAAACAATTCTTACCAGATAAAGAGGGAGAAGAACGTTTCACTGAGAGAAAATATAAGTTTCATGCTATAGAAAAGAACTTTGGTGATGAATTAAACAATACAATTAAAGGGAAAATCGTAAAAGATAGTTTGATCTTTGCTTCAAAGTATGATGAGAAGACAGAACAACAGACTAAAGTTCCGATTGAGAGTAGCGAAGTAATTGATTTCTTCTATGATATAAAAAAGGAAATAGTGGTATTCCATACTCGGGATAGGTTTGGGTATGCGGACTTTACTGATGCGTTCCAAGAATTGTTGAATAAGAGCATGGAGAATGAAGAAGAAAAATTTTTATTTAAAGTGAGATTGGTAAGAAAAGGGTTAAGCGTTGAATTAATCAAGGAACAGTTAAAAGCTATTGGACAATTGCAAGAACTCAGAATAGAGATCGACCCTCCAAACCCAAACGATGATTTATTGGATAACATCCAGGATGATGGGGAAGAATATTTGGAAAGTATCAAACAGGGAAACATTACACAAAGAAGTGTATTATTTACATCAGATGCACCAGAAGGATTGAATGTAGATGCTAAGTTAATTAACAAAGAAATTAATCAGATCGATAAGATACACTCAAAACTCTCGGCAGAAAAAGCAACTAAAAATGGTTATGTTTATGTAGGGGCTAGAAATAAAGCTGGAAGAAGTTATTCGACTAAGCAAAACGAACTTGTTAGAGAGAGGGTTGAGGATTTACCTAGCAACCCAAAAGAGTTTGCTTTATTCTGTAAAAAGAAGGTTAGCGAGATGTTACGATCCGTCTTGTAGGAGGAGATCGTGTTATGAAACAAATGGGGAAAAGAATGTTTGATAGGTTTAAAGAGAACCGCAAATGGAAGGACTATGTAAACGCTCGGCAATTTGAATGTAAGGTATCATTTGTATTCGCCTTAATTTTTGTCGTACTTGCTGTTACAGCTGATTTTCATGAGAATTTTAACACTTACGTTCCAATGCTTAGGAATGTAACATTGTATATAGTTCAAGCCCTTATAGGGGTAATTGGAATAATTATTGCTGGAGTCACAATAGTGTTTAGTGTATTTAATAAAGATGTGGTAAAGTCCATTGAACGAGCAAGTAAAGCAAATGTGCAAAATTTAGTGGTAAGCTTTGAGTTTTTAGCTTTTAATGTAGGTGTGGGAATTTTCTTGTTTTTAATAATACATTTCAGCTTATACTCAACGTTCTCGTTATTTAGTGAATATTTATTATACTTTTCTTATGGGATAGTAACATACTTTTTGTTTTTTATAATTTTTTATTCCATCAGTTTGATAAGTAATATAGTTAGAATGTTTTATATATCAACTATATATGAAGGTATTAATGAGCATGAAAAAACTATTTATCATGTAGTAAATGAAGTGAGAATCGATTACATTTTAAATACCTTGTTAAAAGGGACCGATATTAAGAAAGAAGATTTCCTGAAGTCTTTAGATGAGATGGTAGAGGTTAGTAATGTAAACGATAAAGAAGCGATAAAGAGATATCTGGAGCAATACTACAGGTAATATTGATTATTACATTCGCGTAAAGTAAAAAAACACCTTAAGTAAGGTGTTTTTTTATTTGCTGAAATTCGAAGGATAATAATGGGTGATGTCGAAATAAAACCAGAGCAAGATAGAATTACTCACAGTAATAGACCGGGGTAATTCATATTCGGAAGTGAGTCAATAAGAGTGATATCAAGGCTTTCAGCCTTGGGTTGAATGAATCAAACTATAAGATGTGGGTAATTTAAAAGCATTTAATGAGGAGTGAAATACTTGAAAAGGGATATAGATTACTAAGAGAGCTATAGATTGAGATCTAAGGAAGCATTGATAGTCAGGGTGATTCTTTGACTTTTTCTAGTAGAGGATAGTGGAGAGCATTCAAATAAAAAAGCAAATGGTAAAACCATTTGCTTTTATTTTTTGAATAAATTAGTTATGAAGTTGGGTATTTTGGTATTATTCATGGAAGCTACATACTTTGTTATTCTGTAGACGTACGTTGATCCAATGAATCCAATCACATAATAGTGACAATTAACTAATTGGTTTTGAAGTATATTTGGATCATTTATTAATGTACTAAAAAAAGAATGGGCAGCTGTACCAGCAGTTATAGCGATTAAGTTTCCAGCAAATATCCACGTCTTGGCTGTGACTTTATGATCCTCCAGCTTGGATTCATCCTTAACTGCGTTCGGAAAAATGCCTAAAGCTCCATCGCAAATGGCAAGGATTAATAAAAAGATAAATCCATTTGTTAGTTGTTCTACTGAAAAACCACCAAAGTTAAGGCTAAATGTAAATAATAAAGCCATAGGGATTTTTAGTAATAATCCTTCATTAAAAGTCGCACTTAGCTCATTTTTAAAAGCAATAAAAGGTGTAGGCAAAGTGAAGGTCATAGTCATCACCCTTTTGGGAAATTTGAATATATCCATTATATGACCAATACCCGACTTTCTATACTTATATGTTTGAGAACCTTCAATTGTGTATCTATGTGAGTAAATAACTTTTTTAAAAATAAGGTCTTCAGTCTCTTTATTTAACCTGTTTAACTCCGACTGAATTAATTGTAGCTCATACTCAGATTCTTCAAGGCGTAAAAGGACTTCTCGATACTCATCTAGCTGTGGAGGAGGAGTTTTGTCTCTTTTTTTATTTAGAGTAAATCCGTGGTTATCAATTGTCATTTGAGCCATTTTTTCTCCTCCTTAAGAAAAATTCGTGTTTTGATATGATTTTTTCCCCATGGTAAAGTCGTAATTGGTACATTCCTTCTACATTAGTTTTAAATTCAGTTACTCTTAGTGACTGAAATACAAACCTTCTATGCTTCCTTTTGCACGGTTCTAAGGTAATGGAGTCTTCAAAGTTTTCTGCCTCTTTTGTAGGTCCGATCACTTCTATTCTTATAGTTCTATCTTCATTTTCCAAAAGAGTGTATTCTAGACCCATTATAATAGAGAACTCTATTTCATCTTGGTCTTTTTCAAAATCTAGTTTTTCAAATACTCCTTCGAAATTGAATGTGTTATTTATTCCTTTTTCTACATTTAAACACGTTAAAAAATACTTAGGAAAAACGAATGATGTTTGCATATTTTTAAACACTCTTTCTAATTAGAACTTACGATATGTAGTTAATAAATTCGGAACTTTTGTATGAAAATCCTTCTAATATAGTAAAATAAATGTTAATTTTTGTCCACTTTGGTATTTTTGTAGATGAAGGTATTCATTTGATTGTTGGCAGAAAATTGGCAGAAATATAGCAGAGCGCATCATTAAAAATGCTTTATAGTAGTAATATGAAGTAATAAAAAGGTGAGTCTATGAAGCAATTTGCAAAGAAATTTTATAATTCTATATCTTGGCGCAGTTGTCGGGATGCATATTTTAATTCTCAACATGGATTATGTGAAAGGTGTGGCAATCCGGGGAAGATAGTTCACCATAAAGTGTGGCTTAAACCGGAAAACATTAATAATCCAATGGTTACTTTAAACCATAGTCTACTGGAGCTATTATGTCAGGTTTGTCATAACAAAGAACACCATAGTACAAGTAGTTCTGTTCGAGATGATGTAATGTTTGATGAACAAGGGAAATTAATTAAACGCTAGTCCCCCCCTTTTTTTATTTAAACATCAGCTATTATGGGTACCGATGGGGGGAGATTCGTGTAATACACAGGTCATTTTCACATAACCCCCTCCCCTGAAAGAAGGTGATTTTATTTCGGCCAATGAAATGACTGAAAAAGAGAAGGAAATCAAAAAAGAATTCAATCGACTACGGCGTATTTTGAAAAAGTTTGATATCGATAAGAATCGTCTTTCTACGGCTGAGGGTTTGCTTCATGAATCAGCTTTTATGCGGGTTACACTGCAAGAGCTTAAGGAAGACATTAACCAAAATGGGGCCATTGATGAAATGCCCCAGGGCGACTACTCAATTATGAGGGAAAGCCCTTCGGTGAAAACATACAATACGATGGTCCAAAGATACGCTACAGTGAACAAAGAAATTTTCAGCTTGCTTCCTAAAGATCAACCGAAGGCAGATGATGATGGTTTTGAGTCGTTCGTGATGAAACGATGATCAATTATCCTTTAACCTACAATCCTATAATCGAATACTGGAATAAGATCCAGTCAGGCGAAGAAGTTGTAAGTGACAAAGTGCGCAGGGTTTATAAAAAACTCGTTGCCGACATCCATGATCAGTCTTCAATATATGAGTACAGTCCTGCGCGTGCCAATCACTCGATTGAGTTTGTAGAGAACTTTTGCAAGCACTCTAAAGGTGAAAAAGCGGGACAAGCTTTCGAACTTGAATTATGGCAAAAAGCGATGCAAGCTGCACTCTTCGGTTTTATACACAAAACCGAAGAGACTAGGAGGTATCGCGAATTAATTTTTATTGTTGCTCGTAAAAACGGAAAATCAGCTTGGGGATCAGCGGTTGCGTTGTATATGATGACTGCTGATGGTGAAGGTGGCCCCGAAATCGTAAGCGCTGCTACGAAAAAGGACCAGTCGAAGATCATATGGTTAGAGTCGAAGCGCATGGTTAAAAAGTCTCCTGTACTTAGAAAAAGAATCAGATCTTTAGTTTCTGAACTTCTATCGGATTTTAACGACGGTTCATTTAGGCCGTTATCAAGCGATTCAAATACGTTAGATGGATTGAATCTTCATTGCTCACTCATCGATGAGCTCCATGCTATTGAAGATAAAAATCTTTACGATGTTATCGTCGATGGAATGAGTGCTCGTCTACAACCTCTCTCCATTATTACAACTACTGCAGGTACGGTTAGAGAAGGGATCTTTGATATCAAGTACGATGAGATTGAAAAGATCATTAATGGATATGATGATCCAGATGGATACCATGATGAACATGTGCTCCCTATCGTATATGAACTGGATCGACGTGAAGAATGGACCGATCCAAAGATGTGGAAGAAAGCTAACCCTGGCTTAGGAACTATAAAAAATAAGGGTGAGCTTGAACGAAAAGTAAACAAAGCGAAAATGAATCCTTTGTTGGTAAAGAACTTACTGACAAAGGATTTTAATATTCGAGAAACATCCAGCGAAGCCTGGCTAACTTTTGAGCAGTTAGACAATAAAGATGTTTTCGATATAGAAGAATTGAAGCCTAACTATGGCATAGGCGGTGCAGACTTATCGAGCACCACTGACTTAACAGCTGCTTGTGCCACTTTCATGTTACCGGATGATCCCACCATTTATACCACAGCCATGTATTGGTTGCCTGAGGATTTACTAGAGCAAAGAACGCAAGAGGATAACATTCCTTACGATCAATGGCTGGAACAAGATTTACTAAGGACCACGCCAGGAAACAAGGTTCATCATAAATTTGTGACGAAGTGGTTCTTGGAGCTGAGAGACGAATATGGCCTTTACCTACCTTGGATTGGTTACGATAGTTGGTCTGCGAATTACTGGGTGGAAGAAATGAAAGGATACTTTGGTAAAGAGGCTATGGTCCCAGTCATTCAAGGTAAAAAAACATTATCTGGTCCTATGAAGTCACTAGGGGCGGATCTTGAAAGAAATAAAGTTAACTACAACAATAACCAGATTACAAAATGGTGTTTATCTAATACATCAGTTGAGGTCGATAAGAATGACAACTATCAACCAGCTAAAGGGAAGCAACAAAGAAAACGAATAGATGGTACAGCTGCGCTTTTAAATTCTTATGTAGTGCTTCAGGACAAGATGAATGATTACCAGAACATGATATGAGGGAGGTGAAGGAACTGGGGTTATTTGATTGGATGATGGGTCGCAGACCTGAACCGAAAACAACAACGAGTTTTAAATTACTCAATGATAGTAGTGAAGGTTTCTATGACTGGAACGGAAATTTGTTTAAGAGCGATATTGTTCGAGCCTGTATTAGACCGAAGGCTAAAGCAATAGGGAAGCTTCTAGGCAAACATATCAGAGAAAACGAAAGTGGTTTTCATAAGAACCCCGATCGAAATATTCGATTTCTTTTAGAAGATCCGAACCCTTTAATGTCGGGACAGATGTTACAAGAAAAGATTGTTATACAGCTCGATCTAAATAACAATGCCTTCATATTGATTAAAAGAGATGAAAACTTTCTACCTGTCGCACTCTATCCGTTACCAGCATCTATGGTTGAAGCTAAAGAGGGAGCGCTTGGGGACTTGTATCTTAAATTTACCTTTCGTAACGGGAATCATTTAACAGTCCCTTATGTGGATGTCATTCACTTGCGTCAGGACTTCAACGAAAATGATATATTCGCTGATCCTCCTGGAGAAGCGTTGCAAGAATTAATGGATGTAGTGACAACCATTGACCAAGGCATGAAAAAAGCAATTAAGAATAGCGCAATTATTAAATGGATTTTGAAGTTCAATAGCGTTTTAAAAGATGGGGACAAGCAAATGCAAGTAGAAGATTTCACGAATCGGTATTTGGATATCGAGAATTCTGGAGGTGCTGTAGCGTCTGATCCAAGGTACGAAGCTGAACAAGTCACTCCTCAAAGTTTTGTTCCTGAGGCTAAGCAGATGAATGCAACCACAAAGAGAATCTTGGACTTCTTCAATACGAATGAAGCAATTGTCCAAAGTAAATACAACGAAGATGAGTGGAATTCTTACTATGAGCAAGTAGTAGAACCAATATCGATGCAACTATCTGGAGAGTATACCCGCAAGTTGTTTTCCAGGAGACAAAGAGAACGTGGCAATAGAATTATTTTTGAGTCCGTTAATTTACAGTATGCTTCCATGAAAACGAAGTTGAATTTAAGAGAAATGGTAGATAGAGGAGCCATGACGCCGAATGAATGGAGGAGGGTTTTGAACATGCCACCAATCGAAGATGGCAATAAACCTATTCGCCGATTAGATACAGCTCAAGTTAATGAAGGAGGTGAAGATGATGGACAAGGAAAAAGTGGAGCAAAGGGAACTAGCGACGAAGAAGATTGAGATTCGTGAAGATGATGATGGAACAAGGTCTGTTGCAGGATATGCTTTGAAGTGGGAAATGAAATCAGAAGTGTTAGGGTTCTTCCGTAAGTTCCGAGAACAATTTACTAAGGGTGCTTTCGCTGAATCATTGTCCAAAGATGATCAGCGTTTTTTGTGGTCTCACGATGTGAGTAAAGTGTTAGGACGTCGATCTAACGGGACCTTGCGTTTGTATGAAGATGATGTTGGATTACGTTTTGAATTAGATTTACCAGACACCACGTTAGGAAGGGATACTTATCAATCAATCAAACGCGGTGATGTAGATGGTGTGAGCTTTGGATTTGGCATGGAGAAGCAGGAAATTGATGAATCGGATGAAGACAATATAATCCGTACGGTAACAAAAGCGAAATTGCTAGAGGTTAGCGCTGTAGCTTTTCCGGCTTATCCTGACAGCGAGGTATCTGCCAGAGGCTATGATCCGATTAAAGATCATGTGGAAGCCCGGCAAGAGGAAGAAAAACGAAAAAGATTAATATTAAAAACTTATTTGTAAAGGGGAATGTTCATGTACTCAAAGAAAGAAGTAACACCTTCAGTTGTGATGCGATCCATGCTCCGTCTAGGAGACCTACAGTTTTTCAATGGGAAAAAGGAAGATCGCAAAACAGAGATCGTAAATCGTAAAGCGGAAATTCGTACGAAACTGGAGAGCGACGAGAAATTAGATTTGGATAAGCTTAGTGAAGAGTTGCGTGATCTTGAGGCGGAGTTGGGAGAAATTCAAAAGCGCGAGCAACTCATGAAAGAAACAGAAGAATTCAATTCAGGAGGCGGTGAAGCTCGCACGCTAGAAACGTTTAATACTCAAACTGAAAATCCTGAAGAACGCCAGGAAGAACAAAAGGTAGACTGGGAACAACGGGGAAAGAATCTATATGACCGTCGCTCTGTAACTGTTGCAAGTGGAGACCTAGTACTCCCCAAACATGATTCTCCTACCATCAAAGGGACTTTCAATCAGGTATCTACATTGCTTGATCGTGTTACAACTGTTCCTTTAGATGGCGGTGAAACCTACACCTCTCCTTATGAAATTCAACACGGTGAAGGTGCTTATACTGCTGAAGGCCAGCCATATTTTGATGTGGATGTTGACTTCGGTTATGCGACTATTAATAAAACGAAAGTGACTGCTTATTCCGAAGTTACAGAGGAAGTATTAAAGCTCCCACGAGCTAACTATGCTCAGCGTACTATTGATGGTGTTCGAAAATCTTTACGCAAGAAGATCACTAAGGAGATCTTAGTAGGAACCGGTAATGCCGGTCAATTTACAGGTATCTTTTCTGCAAACGCAACGGCCATTAACCCAGCAACTGATATCGAAATTTCCCAAATTGACGAGGATACACTTGAGGACATCATTTATGCTTATGGTGGAGATGAAGATGTTGAAGATGCTTCAGTATTAATTCTTTCTAAGGATGATCTTCGCCAGTTTGCTAAAATACGACATTCTGATGGGAAAAAGGCATATGACATTGTAAACAATGGAAACACAGGCATAATTGATGGGGTTCAATACATCATTAACAGTTCTGCTGGTGTATTAGCCACAGCTGCAGATGGTGATTACTTGATGGCTTATGGTCCATTATCTAATTATGAAATGGCAATCTTCAGTTCAACAGATGTAAAGCGCTCGGAAGATGTGAAGTTTAAAGAGGGTATGATTGCTCACCGAGGATCTGTATTTGCAGGTGGAAACGTAGTAGCTCAAAACGGTTTCTTGCGTGTGAAGAAAGCTCCAACAGTCTAATTAGGGAGGGGATTATATGAAAAACAGAGTAAAACGGTCATTTATTGATAAAGAAACTAAAGAACGGTATAACGCGGGCGATATCTATAAACATGAAAATGAGGATAGAGTCGCTTTTTTAGTAGATAAAGGTTTCTTGCAGGATAAAAATCTTCAAACTGTTGGAGAAGAAAATACAGACATTTCTTCGGAAAGTAATGATTTGGAATTTGAGGGAATTAAGCATACTGGCGGTGGCTGGTATAAGTTGCCAAACGGTGGGAAGGTGCAAGGGAAAAAGGAAGCTGAAGAAGCATTGGCTGAACTAAAAGCAGGTGAGTAGATGTTTGACTCTATCAAGCAAGCATTAAGGATTACAACTACAGCTTTTGACGAGGAAGTTCGAGACTTAGTTGAAGCAGCTCGTTCTGAATTAATTCAGGCTGGAGTTTCATCTGATAAAGCTAATGATGATCGAGATCCTTTAATTAAACGGGCAGTTATCGTATACTGCAAGGCTAATTTTGGGTACGACAATCCAGAAGCTGAGCGTTTTCAGAACTCTTTTGAATTGATAAAGCAACAATTGTCCATGGCTGGTGATTACAATACGACACAATGATGTGATTCATCTAATGACACCAATAATAACAAGAGATGAATACGGAAATGAAATTCAAAGCAATACTTCTCGGATGGTTTACGTTAACAAAATGGGAGTAGGCCAACAAGAATTTTACAATGCATTAGCGCAGGGATTGAAACCTAGTAAGCAATTCGAGTTCTTCGGATTTGAGTATGGTGGCGAATCTGAGTTTAAGTACGAAGATGATCTATATAAAATTACCCGCACTCAAGAGAAGGGTGAGAGGATCCGAATCACAGGCGAAAGGTTGTGAGAAGATGGATATAGCTAATGAGATCGCCCAAGCCTTGTCTGACTACAAAGAAGAAGTTACAAAGGGTCTAGAAGAGGCTAAAGAAGAGATTGCTAAAGATACAGCGAAACGCTTGAAGTTATCAAGTCCGAATTTAACTGGCGATTATGCTAAAGGGTGGCGGGCTAAAAAAGCTGGTAATGGGTGGGTTGTTCACAACAAGACAGACTATCAGCTTACACACTTATTGGAGCATGGTCATGCTAAACGAGGTGGTGGGCGAGTCACTGCTGATCCTCATATTGGCCAGGCTGAAGATAAAGCAATTCAAGAGTATTTAGATAGGATGGAAAGGGTTATTAGAAGATGACATTGGTAGATTTAGTGGTTTTGTTGAAGCAAACCGGATATCCAGTAGCTTATTCTCACTTCACAGATACAGAATTTAGACCAGCTCCTGCTCCGCCATTCATCTGTTACACCACGCCTGATACATCTAACTTTTTTGCGGACAACAAAGTTCATTTGAGACTGGAGAATGTAAATATTGAATTGTATACAGACAAAAAGGATCCTCTTGCGGAGCAAACGCTTGAGGATCTTTTAGATCAATACGGAATTCCTTATGATTGTATCCAAACCTTTATACAAGGGGAAGGGCTTTTTCAAAAATTATATGAAATAGGAGTGATATAAATGGGCAATAAAATCACTTATGGTTTGCAAGATGTACACTATGCCCCAATCACAAAAGATGAAACAACAGGTGAAATGAAGTATAGTTCTCCTGTTCCATTACCTGGAGGTGTAGAACTTTCCTTAGAACCTCGTGGAGACATGGTCGAATTTTATGCGGATAACATGCTATTCTATTCTGCTTCTAATAACCAGGGCTATGATGGAACTCTCTCGATTGCCACGATCCCTGAACAGTTCGCTATAGATGTGCTGGGAGAAGAAAAAGACGAAACAGATATGGTGTTAACAGAAAAAACGACTGCTAAACCGACTCCATTTGCATTACTCTTCCAATTTGAAGGGGACGTAAAGGCAACACGCCACGTTATGTACAATTGTGCAGCGAATCGGCCAACGATTTCTTCGTCGACTAAGACCGATTCAGTAGAGCCGAATGCCAATGAACTAACGTTCGTATCAAGTCCTCGGGAAAAAGATTATGCAGTCAAAACGAAAACCACAGTCAACACCCCTAAAGAGGTGTATGAAAACTGGTATTCAGCTGTATATGAAAAAGATTCTACGCCAGTAGTATAGACTTGGAGGTGGGTTAAATGGAGAAAACAATCTTAATTGATGGAAAAAAAGTACGGTTCGAATCTAAGGGTTCAACTCCTTTACGATACAAGAAGCAATTTAATAGTGATTTCTTTTCAGATTTACTCAAGATGGAGAGTTTAGCCAAGGTTAAAAAGAAAAACTCTCTCTCATATGAGGAATTAAAAATGCTGGATATGGAAGTCTTTTATAATATTTGTTGGGTATTAGCTAAAACAGCTAACAAAGATATTTCAGAACCATTAGATTGGCTGGATGAATTCGAAGAGTTTCCTTTGTTTGAAATTCTTCCCGAACTACAACAGCTACTTACGAGCTCTTTACAAGGTAAAAAAAAATAAAAAAACAAGAGTCAGGTGGGGAAACGCTCACTACTGACTCTTTTTTATTTATTTGTAAGAGATGTGGTTTAGTATTTGAGGACTTAGAAGTAATGACAATAGGTATGTGTCTAGATTACGTTGAGGAATTTGTTGAAAATAACAATCCAAACAAGAAAGGTCGAGATATGAAAGCCAAACAATCTGACTTTGACGCGTTTTAACCCGAGAGTGAGGTGTTTAAGTGGGGAAAAGGGTTAAAGGAATAAGTATTGAAATTGATGGCGAAACCAGAGGGTTGGATAAAGCTTTAAGTAACGTAAATAAGCGATCTCGTGATTTGTCAGCTGAATTAAGAGACGTGGATAAACTGCTCAAATTCAATCCTGGTAATGCGGATTTAATTGCACAAAAGCAAAGGCTGTTGGGAGATCAAGTCGAAAATACTGCACAAAAACTGGAACAGCTTAAAGACGCTCAAAGTGAAGTGAATCGGCAATTTCAGGCGGGTGAGATAAGTGAATCTCAATATAGGGCTTTTAGAAGAGAAATCGTGGAAACAGAAAGCAGGTTGCAACATTTTAGGGGGCAATTACAAACCTCCGAGCAAAGTATAGACAACTTCGGAGATCGTGTAGAGAACACAGGTCGAAGCATGAATGAAATTGGAGAAGGTTTAAAAAATACGGGCGCGAAAATGTCAGCTGGGTTTACAGCTCCTGTAGTAGGTGGATTAGTTGCCGTTACAAAGGGAACCGAAGATTTGCGAGAAGGACTAGCCAGGTTAGAACAGAATGCCACTTCTGCTGGTGTAAGCTCCGAATCTATGAAAAAATCATTAGTTTCATTAAATGGTGTAACGGGAGAAGCTGATTCAAACGTTGAGGCCTTATCCAATTTATTGGCCTCAGGTTTTGATGAGCAAGGTATGAAATCTGCTGTTGATGCTCTGAGTGGAGCGGTTATTAAATTTCCGGATACTATGAAGATTGAAGGACTGGCTGATGGGTTGCAAGAAACATTAGCTACTGGGGAAGCGGTCGGACCCTTCGCAGAATTGTTAGAACGAATGGGCGTAGATCTCGATCAATTTAATGAAGGGTTAGCGCAAGCAGCTCAAAATGGAGAAGCTCAGAATTATGTTTTACAAGCACTAGCTGATACCGGCTTGTCCAAGGTTAACAAAGAATACAGAAAAAATAATGAAGAGCTAGTTAAGTCAAAAGAGAGCGCTGCCAGTTTCCAACAAGCTATTGCACAGATGGGAGAAACACTAGCTCCTATTGTCACCAAAGCCACTGCTTTCATTACAAAATTAATCAATACATTTAACGGTCTTAACCCCGTAGTGCAAAAAATTATCATAGCTGTAACGGGGTTAGTTGCTGCTATCGGTCCTTTGCTTATGGTGATCGGCTCAGTGGTGAGCGGATTCACCACCCTGCTGCCTATTATAAAGTCAGTCGGGGCAGCTATTGGTGTATTAAGCAGTCCAATCGCTTTAGTAGTTGCTGCAATTATAGGTCTGGTTGCAGTGATCGTCATGAATTGGGAGCAAGTAAAAACCATAACCATTAAGGTGTTTTCTGCAATTGAAAATTTCTTAATTAGTACATGGAATGGATTGCTCTCTAGTGGTAAGTCTATTTTTCAGACTTTGAGTACCTTTTTTGCTACCTTCTTAGAGGGTGCAAAAAGTTTGTTTACAACCATATTTAAGGCTATATCAGCTGGTGTTCAAGCGATCTGGAATGGTTTGAAATCAGCGGGTATGGCTATTTTTGATGGCTTAAAAGCCTATTTCTCCACAGTTTTCGGCATTTATAAATCCATTTTCACGACAAGTTTTAATGCAATTAAATCCATAGTGACCACTGTGCTAGGCGCATTGAAAAGTGTAGTTACAACCGGTTTTAATTTCATTAAGAATGCCATTTCTTCTGTACTCAATTCCGCCAAAAATATTGTATCCAGTATATGGGGTGGCATTAGTAGTGTTGTAGGTTCAACAATCGACAACATTAGAAGTGTTGTTAGCAGTGGGTTCAGTAAAACTAAAAACACAATCTCTAACATAATGCAGTCTGTAAAGGATCTAATATCAAATATTTGGAGCAAGATTACCGGTGGATTACGTGACAAGATTAGTAACTTTACCAGTATAGGTAAGGATCTAATTAAAGGCCTTATAAATGGCGTTAAAAATATGGCCACTAGCCTGATTAAAAGCGTGAAAGGTGTCGTAGGAGATGCTGTCCAAGGAGCAAAAAACTTGCTGGGGATCAATTCACCTTCGAAAGTGTTTATGGAAATTGGGGAATTTACAGGTGAGGGACTTGCCATTGGCATGGAGTCCATGAAAAAGAAAGTGGCTAAAGCTGGGGAGCGAATGGGCAAAGCTTCAATACCGAATACCCCTACATTGGAGCCTCCAACACCTTTCATGAATAATAATAATGACCCATCAATAGAGGGGAAAGGGCTCCCGGAAGGTGCATCTCATAGCGGAGATATAATTATCCAAAATATGCAGGTACAAAAAGAAGCTGATATTAAGAAGATTGCGAGAGAATTATATAACTTACAAAGACGAACGAACAGAGGGGTTGGTTTAACATGAGCGGATTAACTTTCAATGGTGTTCATTCTAGCTTGTTTAAATTAGCTATCCTAAAAACCAGTCGTCCCTTGCTTCCTGAGAATAAAGATAAGTATATAGATGTACCGCACAAGGATGGCAGTTTACTAGTACCTGATAACAGTAAAAAAGATGTAACGATAGAAGTAGAGTTCTTGATTAAAGATTCAGAAAACATTTATAGGGATGCACGAAATATTGCTGCTTGGCTCTCAACTGTTGAAAGAAAGAAGCTCATTTTCGATGATGACCTTAACCATGCTTATATCGGTAAAGTGATTAATAACATTGAGCTAGAAAAAGTGGTGCGGTTTGGGAAGTTTAGTGTGCAGTTTAGGTGCTTGCCATAAAGAAGGGAGGGGTGACTAAGTATGTCGGGAATGACAAATTATTTAGAAAAGCTGTTGCTGGAAGCAACTTTAAATGGCCAAACCTTCATGGGTCCATCAAAGGTGTATGCAGGGCTTTATACTTCTAATCTCTCAGAAGATGGAGCGGGGACTGAAATCCCTCAAGGTTCCTATTCGCGTCAAGTTGTTAGTTTTTCTGCACCAAACACTACAGATCAAGATGTGTCCTATGTAGAAAATACAAATGAAATAGAGTTTGAACCAGGAGTCTCTGAATACGGAGCAATTACTCATGTGGGGATTTCCGACAGCGCTTCAGGTGGGAATGTTCTTTTTTATGCCGAGTTATCTACTGCCATTGTGGTTCCAGCAGGGACTGGAATAAAAATGCATGCTGGTGATCTTCGAATCACATTAGACTAATGAAAAGAAAGGATTGAATTACAGTGTCAGATCTTACGATACATGGCTCTTCAGTAACCGAAGAGCAAGCTAAACAACAACAAACTTATGAAGATGCTGGGTACAGGTTTGATGAAGTATGGAAAATGACTGAGGGGGTAACATACCCGCGGTTACAGTATGAGACGCTGAATCCATCTGTAACACTTAACGGAAGTGGAACAGAAGAAGACCCTTATATTGTTTCAAGTCCAGAAGAGTTACAGGCTATTGCTTCTTATCTGCAAGAGTCAGCTTTCTTTACTCAGACTGTTGATATAGATTTGGCATCATTCGCCAATTATAAGCCTATAGGTACTATTGATACTCCTTTTGACGGTACCTATGAAGGCGGAGGATATAAAATATCAAATTTAATTGTTTCTGATGACGCTAATAGAAACATTGGTTTATTTGGTTATGCAGATGGCGCAACGTTTAACGACATGCAATTAGAAAGTGTAAATGTAACTGGAGGAGAAAAAGTAGGCGGTTTAATTGGATCAGCTAAGAATGTTTCAATTTCTAATGTTAGTGTTTCAGGTGATACCAAAGGTCAACTTACTGCTGGTTTGCTAGCAGGTCACTTGGAGGGGACAGAAGAGGTACCCGGAAATGTTGATAATGTAGTTGTTAACGGAAATCTTATAGCTGAAGATATGGGGTATTCAGGTGAGTTAAAGGATATTGGTGGCATGATCGGTAGTATCAAACACATCTTAGTTAAGGGCTCTCAATCAATTATTTCGGTGAATTGTGAAACTCACAATGGTGTGGGCGGCCTTGTTGGGAAGATGTATGCCGGGGGATATTACGCAGTGGAAAATGTTTTGGTTGAAGGTTCAGTTACCTCTAGTGGAACATATATAGGAGGTGTTATGGGAGATGTTCAGCTTGGACATGCTCTCATTGATGGTAGTTTTAAAGGTGATGTTTCAGGTCAGGATCGTGTAGGAGGTCTTTTAGGTAGCTTATTAGCTGAAGGTGTAGTTGAACGTTCCTACTTTGAAGGAAATGTTACAGGGAATAATTTTGTAGGGGGATTAATTGGATCGAGTGAATCGACTATAAAAGAATCTTTTGCAAGTAATGGTATCGTAATCGGTGTTGATCAAGTAGGTGGCCTAGCAGGTAATATGTCCGGAACCATAGTAGATAGTTATTCGGATATTGACGTATCTGGTGATTCCAACGTGGGTGGATTATCAGGGAAACAAGATGCAAATGGGTTAGCCCGGGGATATGCTGCTGGATCTATTACAGGGAGTAATGGAGTCGGCGGATTATTTGGTTTTTGCACGGATGGAGCTTTTGTTACAAATGGATTCGCATTAAATACATCCATACAGAGAAAAGCTGGCTCCACAAATACAACCTTTGCGGACGTGTACGGTGATACAGATGGTTCAGTATCTATTAGCGGTAGTTCTTCTCTGGATACTATAGAATTTATACAATTGTAGGTGAGATATGATGTGGTGGTCCATTCAAGCTGGGAATTCCCAAAGCTGGCATAAGATCCAAGCAAATAACAGTATATCTGCTGAAGATGCAAATGATTGGGCCATCTACTCTTCCGTTGGATGGTCCTCAGAGGTTTGGAATATAAAAGATGAGGATTCCTTTCCAACGCACAGAAATCTAGGAAGTACGCGGTTAACTGTAGAGTTAGGTTCTCATTCAAACTTAAATGTATTAGGTTACTCTCTTCCAAATTCTTATCAAATCTTAAAGCCACTGATTGTTTCGAAATCGAGCTTTATGGCATATGCAAACCCCCAAGCTGAAGTCGATCTTGGTCATTATATTATAGTTCGCAGTCCAATTGATCATTCAATACTAACAAGGGTTTATGCCATTATAGATCCCCTCATCAGCGAGGAGATCAACGCTGGTTTTACTTTCACTTTTGAAACAGTCTTTGATGAAAAAGTGAAATATCTCAAATACCCTAATCTTGTAGAGGTGGATGGTAACTTTTTTAGTATCACCAGAGTTCAAAAAGAAAGAAATGAATCCATCTCCGTTACGGTAGAATGCGAACATGTATCTTATAGTTTACTAAGGAAAAGCGATTATAAAGAAGAGTATGAAGAACCATTAATAAGTATAGCTAGGAAAATGATTCGTTACACACAGTTCACCATAGGGAAGGTTGAGTCAAATTGGATATCAACTAAATACTTCAAACCTAATCGTAAAGAAGTGAGAAAGAGGTTGCTTGACTTAGCAGATCTGGCAGGTGGGGAAATCGTATTTGATAAATATACCATACATCTGTTAAACGAAAGAGGCGGAAATAAAGGGGTAACATTTAATTTAGGAGAGAACATACTGGGCGTGTCAGAAGAGGTCGAGACGTCGGAAGGGTTTGAAAGAAAGGCTTATGAGGTGGATGTTCTTGATCTAGCTCATTTACAAGAATATGAGCAACTATCTACAGCAGACATAGGAGATACTGTAACAATTATTGACCCTGTGCTCCAGATTCATGAAACACTCAGGATTGTTACTCGTGAGTATAATCCCTTTGAAAAGGTCAATCCAAGGGTTCAAATAGGCAACGTTATTCGAGACATTACGTATTACGAAAAAGAGAAAGAGGAAGAAGATCAAAATGAAGACTCAACCGGTGAACCAGAAACACCAGTTCAAGAATATTACATTGAACATGAAAGTGCACCCTTTAGTGATAAGATTACATTTGAATTTAAGCGTAAGTATGATGAGGTGGTTTCTGTTACGACAGGCCTTTTAGGTAACGTGCAGGGTAATATTATGTTGCCGATTACCATTATACGAAGTGATGCCAAATGTAGCGGAGTTGAAATTGAGCCTATAGCGGATTTGGAAGAAGGACCATTGAAAGTTAGTATGCATGCCATTTGTCGAAATAAACCACCTGAAGAGGAGGAAGAGGGATGAATGGGGAATTTGGTGGGGGTGATGGTACCCAAGGAGCTCCTTATCTAGTCGAAGATGCTATCGATCTCATGGCATTGACCAGTGTAAACATGGGATCTTATTTCAAACAAACTAGAAATATTGATTTAAGTATTGTTGGGAATTGGGAACCACTAGGGACAGGGGAGGTACCTTTTATTGGGCACTATGATGGACAGAACTATAAAATAACAAATCTAATTGTTAATACAGATAAACAATTGATGGGGTTATTTGCATTTTGTCTTAGATCTACCTTACAAAACATGATTATTACAAATGCTGATATAAAGGGTAGTTACTATTCTGGTAGAGGAGGTATTCTAGCAGCTCTCCTCGACTCATGTGAGGTTATTCATTGTATATTAAGTGGATCTGTTGAAAATCTGGAAGGTAACGTAGGGACACTTTGCTGTAACTTTTATAACTCCTCTGCAGAAAGGTGTTCGTTTAATAATGTTATGGTAAAGGGATATCAGGTAGGAGGAATAGTTACGTTTGCGATAGATTCTTCCGAGGTTAAGGATTGTTATGTTCAAGGTGAATTGGTAGGTAATGGCGGTCCAAGTTATATAGGTGGTATAGCCAATAATATTTATGAGGGAGCGCTTTTCTCGAACAGCTATTCAGTGGTGAAAATATCAAACTACCAAAGAGTTTCATCATTTGTAGATCCAATCACAACTTTAACTCAAGAAGATGCGGTCATTAAGGGATGCTATGCTGATGTTAGTTTCTTGCAAAACGATCAATGGGGAGGAAACGACCAATGGGAGGGAAAAAGCACTTATGGAAATGGGGCATATGGTCGCGGGACTAATCAAATGCAGACTAAAGAAAACTATGTGGATTGGGACTTCGATGATGTATGGAAAATCAGAGAAAATGCGTACCCTGAATTAAGAAGTTTTTCTAAAGTAACATGCAGAGTTTTAACGATAAATAACTTTATGGCTTAATAGGCTATTTGTTAAAAAAATATGAAATTAGTTTTAATCATATACCAACTTATATTAAAAGGACCTCAAATTATAGAGGTCCTTTATTTAAGTTAGGGGGGGCAAATCATGGATAAGGGTTATATTACACGAGAAGAGTTTAATGTTCTGGACGAAAAAGTGGATGAGCTCCAGAATGAGCAGACGAAAACAAAGCAAAGGGTAGAGCATATGGAAAAGAAGCTAGACAAGATTGAAGATAATACCACATGGATTTTACGCCTTACTCTAGGCGCTATTATTTTGGCCATTTTAGCTTTTGTTCTGCAGTCACCGGAAACCAATATCTCAACGGGAGGCTTTATTAGTGGAAAATGAGATGATGGCTCAGGTATTGATGTTTGCGACCGTAATCAGTCCATTTGTGGCAGGCTTACTTGAGGTGGTGAAACGCCTGGCAGCTTTACCAAAAAACTTCTTACCAATGATTGCTGTCATATTGGGGGTGGTTCTTGGCTTTGTATCTTACCCATTTACGGAAATGGATGTTGCTCTTAGATTGTGGGCTGGTGCCGGAGCAGGTCTTTCTGCAACAGGGTTGTTTGAGTTGGTACAGAAACGGACTGGTCACACTACGAAAATCAAAGAGGACTAATCATGTTTAATTTTTGAGAATTTACCATAGTTAATAACTTAGTCGGAAAACGGTGCACAGAGGTAGTTAACTAATTGCTCAACAAAACTTAGCTACTTACAGCCATCCATATTGACGTTCTTAAACGAGGAATCAGTCAATTTCAATAATAAATCAATACAAAGTACTGCTGTCTTGCGTGGATTGATGCATGTTTTTTTGGGAGATAAAAGGTAAGAACAGAAGAAATTATTCGAAGAAAAGAGGGATAAAATGAGAATATCTTTACAGACACTAATTGATCGATCAGTTAAAGGAATGGGATCTGTACACTCTGTCGTTAAACAGAAGGCTATCTTACTTATCCAGCAAGCATACGTAGAGGGAATAAACGTACAAATCAGTTCAGGATATCGATCTAACTCTCAGCAGGAGCAGTTGTTTAACCAAGGACGTACTACATCAGGGAGAATTGTAACCAACGCTAAGCCAGGGCAGTCAGTCCACAATTATGGTTTAGCCATTGACTTTTTCTTGACTACAGAGGACGGGTCTCAAGCAGTGTGGACAGTAAATAACGATTGGCGCAGAGTTGCTGAGATAGGTAAGTCACTTGACTTCTCCTGGGGTGGTGATTGGTCATCATTTAAAGATTATCCTCACTTAGAATTAACGGGGGGGTTAACGTGGCAAGACCTCTCTCAAGGTAAACGGCCAACTCATTTGCTGGAAAGTTACCTCAAAAAGGGCATAAGTGGGGAGGAGGTTAAAGACCTCCAAGATAGACTTAATAAGCTGGGGTATGATATTGGAAAGTTTGGTGTAGATGGAGTGTATGGTGTAGACACAGAACGTGCTGTTAAAGAATTTCAAAAAGATCATAGTCTTAAATTAGATGGAGTATATGGAAAAAACACCAAAGCGCAATTGGATAAAGCGCTAATATCAAGTAAATCAGTTCATATTCAGACTGGTGGGTTAGGGCCAGAGGGAATAAAAAAAGTATCTGAATACTTCATAGTACATGATTGGTGGGCCAAGATTAAGTTCTCTGGTGGTAGAAACCCAACAGCTATAACAGGTGGATTGAATTATAAGCGCTGTCTTGATTTTGAAAGGTGGTTGAATCAGCTTGGTTGGTGGTATAAAGTGATTAAATAAGTGATAAAAGCCCCTTGGCCTTAATAGGTTGAGGGGCTTTTGATATGCTGGGGGTTAGAATGTGGTTTTATTCAGGTTGTGGATTACTTGTAAGCAATGTTGATGATCTTCGAGAGAACTTGACTTGCTTCTGCTTCTGTCATAGTCCCTTCATCATCTACTCTTCTATATGCTTCTCCCATTACAATAACATGTTTATATACTGGCGGCAGATCTTCTTCATCTGCTACAAGATCGATGATGTGCTCAATAGGAAGCTTCTCTAAATCTTCTGTAGTGATATCCCATATAGTCATAACATCCCTCCTTTCTACAAATACTTACATTCTCTTTAGGAGTAAACCTTTCCTTCTAATTTCAGGAATTGTGCAGAAATTGAAAAACTGTGTTTATCTTCAAGGGAATATGGTTATAATAAGAACAAGCGTTCGTAATTTTATTGGGAGGAGTTATGATGGAAGGAATGCTGTTAACGCAAAACAAAATCGAGTCACACTCGAAATGATTTTCTTATCAAAAGATGGCCAACTTTATCAAAGGAAGGTAAAGATCTTGAATACAGGGAAGTTATATATCTTAGCTTATTGTTATGACAGGAAAAAGGTAAGGAAGTTCAATCGTAACAGTATTCTTTCTATTGGTCCTCTCCGCAAGAAGGTGGGCTAAAAATGAATGAAGATCGATTGAAAGACAGAGGGACCATTAAATGGAATTCCCTAATGCTTCCTGAACATGTGGAAATGTTAAAAGAAGTTTGGAAAGAGGATGAAACTGAAGAAAAAGGAATGCTTGCAGAAGATCAGGCTGCGGAGATTGATTATAAACTACAAAGCGCTTTGAAAGACAATTTAACTGTTGGTTTAAAGTACTATAATGGACTTAATTACACTACGAAATCAGTAAAAATAATCAATATTGATAAAAATAAGCTGAAATGTAAAGATGAGGATTTAAAGGGAATTGTAAATATTAGTATAAATGCAATAGTAGAAATGAATATAATATAAAAGAAAGAGTTCAGTTTATACTGACTCTTTCTTTCTATGGCTATAAAACTTTATACTGGGTTGGGGTTAAAGTTCGCATTTCTGAGATATTCCCATAAACCACATAGCTTTTGGCACTATTACGTTCCGTGTTGAATTCATAAAGTCTGTAAAGGTAATATTTATTAGAGTTTACTTGCGAAAAATTAATTTCATTTATGCTCATATAATAAGGAGTTTTTGCTCCTCCTTTTGTAGTTTTCACCTCAATATACTTTCTCTGTCCATCCAAAGTCCAAGAAAGAATGTCATACCCTGCACCATCTCCTTCTATTTTAGATGTGTGAAAAACCTTCTTAGCAAGATCATTTCTTCCAATCTCACATAAATGTTTTTTTTCCCATAATACCACTAGTTCTTCACCTGCGAGCCCCAATGAGTGATTTCTTATGTTCTCTTGAGCAAAGTCTATCTGCTTGGAATAAAAATTTGTAGACGAATTCCCCTTTTTAGGCGATATCTCTGGAGGTTCTGTAAAAGTCAAAGTATTAACATTACTATTGAATTTCTCTTCTTGCTCAGTATTATTAGAAATGATATTTAAATTTGTGTATTTCTTTACTCCTTCTGTATCCCAATCTAAAAGCTGCCACTGAAAGTGAACAGGTTGTTCATGGTTAGGGTCATGTCCAATGTAGGCAAGTCTACCTAGATAGGTATAAGGTTCAGATTTCTTAGTTTGTGAATTAATCTTATTTGTTCTAAGAAATAAATAGATGTTATTAACCAAATGGTTATGACTTATAAATTGCTTAATTCTACGATCGGTAAGTTTTTGTTTAGGCTGTGATTGCCAAGTCAAAATACCTTCATTGTTAATACCCTCTTGAAAGGCGAAATCCCCCTCTTTATGACCAAAGGTAACAAAAAAGACGTAGTCATTACTCCTCCCAGGTATGTTAACTATACCCTGAAGCCCCCACGTACCTCTTCTAGGTTCAAAATTTGAAAACGGATCAAAAATGTCATGTACTTCTCTCCTGGTATATTTTTCGAATAGGTTTAATTTCACTAATAAATTCTCCTTTATAAGTCAAGACATTACAAGTAATTAATCATGCAAGGTTCAGGTAAAATTATGTTTTATTCCAATATATTGTAATATATAATTAGGTATAATGACATAATTATATTTAGTTAATGGTGACCCCAAGAATGTGTAAATTTATAAAGTTATTGGAAATTAAAAATTATAAGATGGGATGTGGTAAATAATGAGTTTTCCCAATATACCCAACACACTAAATACCTCAGATAATAACCTTACATCTGAATTTTACACCCCGTGCTTTAAATGGGCCAATCAATATGATAGAGGGGTAGGCTATTTTACTTCAGGATGGTTGACAGAAAATTCGGAGGGGATGAGCGACTTTGCCTCGAGAGGTGGAATTGCACGATGGATTACTAGCCCAATAATAGAAGAGAGAGATTTAGCCGGTCTAATGAACGGGACAAAAAAACCAGATGATATAGACCTTTTTAAGACGCTAAAAAATAATGTCGAAGAATTAAGGAAACATATGGAAATTAAAACGCAAAATGTGATTGGCTGGCTTATATATGATGAAATATTAGATTTCAAATTTGCGGTTCCAAGGCATAACTTAGACGGTGGAGATTTTCATGACAAATTTGGAATATTTCAAGATGATGAAGGAAATAAATTATCATTTATTGGTTCAATAAATGATAGTAAAAAAGGTTACATAAATTATGAGAGCTTAAAAGTATTTTCGAGTTGGAAAGGAATGACTAGCTTCATAGAAGATGACATTTTGAGGTTTAATAAATTATGGAATAATCATGATGAAAATGTCAGGGTATATGATTTACCAGAAGCGATTAAAGAAGACGTATTTAGATTAAGGAATTCAGATAGGCCTTATAAGAAAACAAACAAAAAAACATATAATAAATGGAAGCATCAAGATGAAGCGGCAGAAGCTTTTCTGGCTACAGGAAATGGTGTTTTGGAGATGGCTACAGGAACAGGGAAAACTAGGACGGCTTTACAGATAGTGAATCAATTGATAAGCAGTAAAAAAATAAATAATGTGGTTATAACCGTTAGTGGAACTGATTTATTAGAGCAATGGTGTTCAGAAGTTTCTTTAAGAACAAATTTAACGGTTTATAGGCAGTTTTCAGGACATAAGGAATTTGCAAGCTTTAAAATTGCTAACGATAAATCAGCTCTAATTATATCAAGAGATTTTCTTAAGGATTCTATTAATTACATGAGTGATTCATTTTTAAAAAAATCAATTATAGTTTGTGATGAAGTTCATGGTTTTGGTGCTCCCTCGATAGTAAACTCTCTATCAGGCAAGATAAAGGACTTTAAATACAGATTAGGACTTAGTGCAACTCCTGAGAGGGATTATGATGAGTCTGGTAATAACTTCATAAAGACTGAAATAGGAGAAAAAGTATACGAATTTAAGATAGAAGATGCTATTAAGCGTGGAATATTGTGTGAATTTGATTACCACCCTCTTGAATTTGAATTAACAGAAGATGATAAGAAGAAAGTAAAAAAGATTATTGGTGCATACCAAACTAGAAAGAAACTAGGGAAACCTGTAAGGATTGAAGATCTATATAGGGACTTAGCTCGGGTAAAAAAAGTTTCAGAAGCAAAGATCCCTGTTTTTTTTAATTTCCTAAAGAACAATCCAGAAATATTGAATAGGTCGATCATTTTTGTTGAAACAAAAGAATTTGGAGAGAAAATACAAAATATGATAATTCGTTATGAATCAAATTATCATACTTACTATGGTGAAGATGATAGAAACAATCTCATTAAATTTAGCGATGGTACTTTAAATTGTTTGATAACCAGTAAGAGGATATCTGAAGGAATTGATATAAGGTCTGTAAATAACATAATTTTATTCTCAGCTGACAGAGCTCGAATTCAAACTATACAACGTATTGGGAGAAGCTTAAGAACAGATCCATCTAACCCTGACAAGAAAGCTTCTGTTGTAGATTTTATTAAGATTGATAATGATACAGACACACAAGAAGGCTCAGACAAAGAAAGGGAAGCGTGGTTAAGTGAAATGTCCAATGTGGTAAAGGAGAGTGAGATATATGAATAAAAACTCAGAGCTAAAAGAAGCCGTAGAAGTAGTTTTAAAAAGTGAAACTGAGTTAACAAATCAGTTTAAACGAAGGTTTACAAGATTGATAGAGAACGCTTTCAAAGATGAATATCGCGATGATGATATCATTAACGTTATGGAATTACTGGAAAAGGAGGATAATTCTAATGAGAATTAGTATTCTAGGTTGGTCTTATAACAACATACGAGGCGTTAATAATTTAGAAGTTTCATTAGAGAAACAGTATAACGATCCGTATCATGTGAGTTTGATAATGATGCCTAATGGAACAGGAAAAACAACTACTCAAACACTATTAAGAGCAATCTTTGATGGTAATGCCGAAATGTGGAGTAAGGAAGAAGTTCTGGATTTTTCGCCACCATCTAGCGACAATCAAAGAGGGGAATTTCAAGCAACACTCTTAATAGATGAAAAAATTCACAAGATAACTATACACCTGGATTACCATACTGGAATAGCAAGTTATTCGACTGCTAGAGTAGGTGATCAGGGAGGGCTTGAACCTGGCCATAATATCCCTGCTCTCTTAAAAAGTACTTTTACAGAAGAGTTTGTTAAAAGGTTTGTTTTTGACGGTGAGCTAGCTAAAGAAATTATAGGTAAAGAAAGTGAAGAAGCTGAGCGAACTATCAGATACTTGTATCAATTGAATCGGTTACCTGAAATGAGAAATCGGATTGATGAAATAGTTAAAGTAAAACAAAAAGAAGCTGAGAAAAAAACTACAGCTAAAACAGAACAAAGTTTGAATAAATTTAAATTCGAGGAAGACTCTCTAAAAAAGACGCATATCAAATTAACGAGAAAGAAAAAATCACTTGAAAGAGATATTAAACATGATCAGGACAGGTTAAACGAAATCAAGAATGAAAAGGCTGAGCATATTAAATCCGATGATAATTTACGGAAAAGAGCTGAAGAAATAGAAAAGAAACAGAGCGAAGTGGAAAGTAAAGCTAATCAAAGCATAAATTATATTCAACATAATATTCGTAATCCTTATTTACTTTCAAAAAAACTGTCTGAACAACTAAGTGGTTTAGCTAATAAAATGACAGAATTGAAACTTCCTAAAACTATGTCCAAGCAATTTTTTGAAGATTTAAGTCATCATGACAAATGTATATGTGGCAGAGAAATCGGTCATGCAGAGAAAGAGCATATTTTAAATTGTGCTGATGACTACTTAGCTGAAGACCAAATAGGGGTCATAAATGCTATAAAAACTACAATAAGAGACCGGAATTACAGTGAAGACTTGAAAGAAGAAATTAATAATCTTAGTAGTACGCTTTCTGATAGGAATAAATTAAAACAAGATTGGGATAGGATTCAGACTGAAAGAATAAGCTCTGGTGACTCAAAACTTGAAGAGTTAGAATTAGAAGAGAACTTATTAACAGAACGAGTTAGGTCAAATAACGATGAACTAAAAACTCTTACTACAAAAGATCTGTACGAGAGAAGACTACTTGATTCTGGAAGTAATATTACTATATGTGAACAAGAATTAGAAAGTATAAGAGAAAAAATAATGCAAGTATCAGAAACTCTTAGTCTACACAAAAGAGCAAAAAAGTTAAAAGATTTGTTATTAGAAGTAGAAGATACTACATTGCATAAATTAAAAGAAAGAATAAAAAATGAAACAAATATAAAATTGTCTCAAATAATTAAGGATGAACCTATTTTAGTAGAAGATATTGAGGGTTCATTAAAATTAAAACATAAAGCTGGTGCAAGTGAAGGTCAATCTTTAGCGATAGCATACTCTTTCTTAGGCTCTATGTTTGAGACATCTTCATATACTCTGCCATTCATAGTTGATACCCCAGCAGGTCCCTTAGACCTCAGTGTAAGGCACGAGATTTCTTCAATATTACCGAACTTGTTTGAACAGTTAATTATATTTATTACTTCTGGAGAGCGGGAAGGTTTCACTGAGAATTTTATGGATAGTGATAATGTTCAATTTATGACAATTCACCGAGAAAGCAATCACACTAAATGTGTTATTGGTAGAGAATACTTTGAGTCTTTCCAAAGTGTGGAGGTTAACTCAAAGGCGGAGGAGCGAGTTTAAATGCCATTTAAATTACCAAAAGCTAGCGAAGATTACTTTAAATTGATAAACGATAAATTTAAGTATAAATTTGATATATATTATTTATGTTTAATGTTAGGGTTGCAAGATACAAAGTTGGGCTTGCCTGAGGAAGTTAAAACTGAATATTTCATAGATTATTATCCAGAGCCTTATGCGGATAAAGCTGAGTTAATAACTGGACTACTAATTAACGCTGAGATGGAAAGGTTAGATATAGAAAGTCAAGATAGGGGAGAAATAGAAAGGCTTATACTCCAGTTAATTGATAACAATTCACATATAAAATTGAGTGATAACGGAATGAAACTTTTAAATTGTTATGCAGCAGGTGGTATGCAATTGATAAGAGAGAAAATACCTAAAACAGGGGAGATAGAGACTTTTTATGTTCTTTACCATGAACTGATTAATAGTGAAAGCGAAGCTGTTTCTCAATCGTACTGAGAGTTTCACGAAACAGATGTTGTAAAAGAATTCTAAGTGTATTGATGAAACAGGGGGAATCATACCACAGCTAAAGAAGCAGCCTTTTTTGATTAGCTGCTCCTCTAAATGGTTGACCAAAATAATGACCAAAAATAGACCAAAAAAGATAAATCTAAGTTGATATCTATTGATATTAGGAAATGAAAAAGTGATGTAATAAAGTATATTTGATTGCGTTTAATCCGTGTTTCTTCCTATAGTATATGTTCCGTACACAGGTTCACCCATGGGAACGCGAACAGTATTTATCAACTTACTAAGATTGAAAACCCTTAATGCCACTGGTATTGAGGGTTTTTATGTGGGCAGTGTTTTAAATAGTGCTGATAATAAGGTTTGTATGTTTATTAGTAGAGAGCGTTGAAATAATCGAATATAAATAAACTATTTCATACAAAAAAGCATCGAATTAAACATTCGATGCTTCTCTGGGTTTATGACTTTTTTTAAAGTGAGGTTGGTGTAAATAAACGTTCTTAATCACTAATGGATATGGCGATATAATCCAACTACTTTACCTAGTATACTTACATTTTGCACAATGATTGGGTCCATCGTTGCATTCTCAGGCTGCAGTCGAATATGAGTTGATTCTTTGAAGAAGCGCTTAACCGTTGCCTCGTCATCTTCTGTCATAGCGACTACAATATCTCCGTTTTGAGCGGTTTGCTGGCGACGAACAATAACCATATCCCCGTCTAAGATCCCAGCCTCAATCATACTTTCTCCTTGAACAACTAGAACAAATATATCGTCATCTTGAGCTGCAAGTGTATCGGGTAGGGGTACATACTCCTCAATATTCTCAATAGCAGTAATAGGCATACCTGCTGTTACTTTACCAATTACAGGAGCATACGTTGCTTCTCCCTTAGGAATCGTTGTAATAGAATCTTCTTCTAATTCTAGCACTTCAATTGCTCTAGGTTTAGTAGGGTCTCTACGAATATATCCTTTTTTCTCTAACCTGGACAAATGCCCGTGTACAGTTGAGCTAGAGGCTAGACCTACAGCTTCTCCTATCTCTCTTACAGAAGGTGGGTACCCTTTTTCTAGTACACGGTTTTTTATGAAATCTAAAATTGCTTCCTGCCTTTTTGATAGTTTCGTCATATTTTCTACACCTCGTACATATCATTTATTACCGTCATTATACCATGGTAGGAAAGGTTATACAAACATTCGTTCGCAAAAAGTGTTGACAAGAACGGATGTTCGTATATAATGTGAACTAGACACGAACAAAAGTTCTTATTTTTCTGGAGGCGATGAATATGTTTCAAAATCTATCAAAACTAGACGTAGTGTATTTCTTGTTATTTGCAGGCAGTTTAGCCTTTATGTATATTGGGTTGCTTTCAAGTTAATCTTTACGGAACGAGGCATATCCTTATATGATAGAGAAAAAAGGAGATTCTATGAAAGCTATCATCTATTGTCGCGTCAGCACAGAAAAAGAAGCACAAGTTTCATCATTAAAACGTCAACGAATTGAACTAGAAGAACTAGCTACTCAACACCAATTTGAAATTCATAAAATTATAGAAGAACAAGCAAGTGGATACGAAATTGAAAGGGACGGCATCTTAGAAGTATTGGAAATTCTATCAAACAACGAAGCAGACTTGCTTCTCATTCAAGATGAAACAAGGCTTGGGCGGGGAAATACGAAAATTGCCTTGTTTCATCAACTTACAAAACTCGGCGTTCCTGTCTATTCCGTTTCTCATCAAGGAGAGCTTACTTTATCAGAATCAGATTCAATGGTGCTGCAAATTGTGGGAATTGTAGAAGAGTACCAAAGGAAAATACATAATATTAAGATAAAGCGCGGTATGAAGCGGGCTGTAGAAAATGGATTTAATCCAGCTCAAAACCTCTCTAACCAGCACTTGGCACATGGTCGAGAAAGAAAGGACTTCCCAATTGAAGAGGTTGTTCGATTGCGTCAAAACAATTTAACGTTCGATGAAATAGCAGCGACTCTGAGGGGGATGGGGTTTGATGTATCAAAGGCCACCGTCCACAGAAGGTACAAGGAATTCGTTTCACTTGAAAACAACGTCTAAACGCGTTACGATATAGGGAGTAGAAAGGCGGGCATCCTACTTTGGACTCTTGCCTTTTTTACTTGGAGCTTAACAAGTAAAGGAGCATGTAAATGATTTCTCAAGATAAATTAAACCGAATTAACGAACTATCTCATAAATCTAAACAACAAGGTCTAACTATGACTGAACAAAATGAACAAAAAAAATTACGTCAGGAATATCTTAAAAACTTTCGTAACTCTTTCAAGAGCCAGCTAAAAGGCATGAAAGTTGTAGACCCTGAAGGTAACGACGTAACACCAGAGAAATTAAAAGAAGAACAAGAACGAAATAAAAAGCATTAATCGAAACACACGAATATTCTTCGTGTGTTTTTTATTTTATTATGTAAAGGTGTTGTTAACAGGATAGGGGAGGTTACTAAAGAATTGGGACTTACGTGGTATATTTTCCATTCGATTTAGCACAGTGTAAGGGGGGGCCTATAAACTGAAGCAATTGCAATCACTCAAAAACTCAGTAGGCTCTTCTAGCTGAAACACCTCAACTTTGAGACGTACTCTTTTAGATCATGTGAAAAAAAGCGGATGAGGTTATTCTAAATTCATAATAACGCTCTATGCATAAGAAAACCCTTATAGTCACAATTTAAACTAGTCAAGAAAAAGAATTTTCGACTCTTTTCCTTGGAATGCTTGTCACTTAAACGATTTCATTATAGTATTTAGACTGTACATAGTTCGCGTAACGCGAAATTGAAAGGAGCAATTACATGACACATCAAACAGAACAACAATCTATTAATACAATCCGCACACTTTCTATTGATGCGGTAGAAAAAGCAAATTCAGGTCACCCAGGTATGCCAATGGGCGCTGCTCCAATGGCTTATACGCTTTGGACTGAATTTATGCAGCATAATCCTAAAAACTCTAGCTGGTTCAATCGTGACCGCTTTGTATTATCAGCAGGTCATGGTTCTATGCTTCTATATAGCTTACTTCATCTATCTGGCTATAATGTTACAATTGATGACCTTAAAAACTTCCGTCAATGGGGTTCTAAAACACCAGGGCACCCAGAGTATGGTCATACAGACGGTGTTGAAGCAACCACAGGCCCTCTAGGCCAAGGTTTAGCGATGGCTGTAGGAATGGCTATGGCTGAGTCTCACCTAAGTGCGAAATATAATAAAGATGACTTCAACGTTGTTGATCACTATACGTACTCTATTTGTGGAGATGGCGATTTAATGGAAGGGGTTTCTCAAGAAGCAGCTTCATTAGCAGGCCACTTAGGACTAGGGAAACTTGTTGTGCTTTATGACTCCAACGATATCTCATTAGATGGTGACTTACACCGTTCATTCTCAGAGTCTGTAGAAGATCGCTTCAAAGCTTATGGCTGGCAAGTCATTCGCGTTGAAGATGGAAATGACACTCAGACACTTCGCCAATCTATTGAGGAAGCGAAAGCTAATACAGATCAACCGACTTTAATTGAAGTGAAGACTGTAATTGGTTATGGTTCCCCAAATAAATCGGGTAAATCTGCTTCTCACGGTGCTCCACTAGGAGAAGAAGAAGCGAATCTGACGAAGGAACATTATAAGTGGGGCCATGAACCATTTAACGTTCCACAAGATGTGTACCAGGATTTTGAAACGAAAGTTCAAACTCATGGTGCGGATGCAGAATCAAAATGGAATGACTTAGTAAAACAGTATAAAGAAGCGTATCCGGAACTAGCAGAAGAATTCACTCGTGCTATTAACGGAGAACTTCCTTCTGATTGGGATAAAGAACTTCCTCAATACACACCAGGTGAGGACAAACTTGCTACTAGAGCAGCTTCTGGTGAAATGATCAATGCATTATCTAAACAAATTCCAAACTTCTTCGGTGGTAGTGCGGATCTCGCAGGTTCTAATAAAACAACCGTAAACGGAGAAGAAGATTTCTCTCGTAACAATTATGCGGGTCGTAATATCTGGTTTGGTGTACGTGAATTTGCCATGGCTTCAGCTATGAATGGTATGGCTCTTCATGGTGGATTAAGAGTTTATGGCGGTACTTTCTTTGTCTTTAGTGACTATTTACGTCCAGCAGTTCGCCTTTCTGCGTTAATGGGTGTCCCTGTAACATATGTATTCACTCATGATTCAATTGCGGTTGGAGAAGATGGTCCTACACACGAACCAATTGAACAATTACCTTCATTACGTGCAATGCCAGGCTTATCTGTTGTTCGTCCGGCTGATGGTGTAGAAACAGAAGCAGCATGGCGTCTTGCTTTAGAATCTACATCAACACCTTCTGCTCTTGTGTTAACTCGTCAAGGGTTGCCAACACTTGAAGGCTCAAGTTATGAGGGAGTTAAGAAGGGTGCTTATGTAGTGAGCCCGGCAAGTAAAGAAGAACCGGATTGCCTGTTGCTAGCAACTGGTTCTGAAGTTCAATTAGCGGTACGTGCTCAAGAGAGTCTTCGTGAAAAAGGTGTTGAAGCAAGTGTAGTCAGCATGCCTTCATGGGATCGCTTTAACGCTCAGGATAAAGCGTATAAAGAAGAAGTGTTACCAAGTAATGTGAAAGCGCGCCTAGCTATTGAGATGGCTTCCCCGCTAGGTTGGGAGCGATACGTAGGTCTAGAAGGAGATGTGCTTGGAATTGAAACATTCGGTGCATCAGCTCCTGGAGACCAGGTCATGGAGGAATACGGATTCACAGTTGAAAATGTAGTAAACCGTGTAGAGAACCTTCTAAAATAAAGCAATATAAAGCAATATAAAGCCTGTAAAAGTGCTCTTTTACAGGCTTTATTTTTTTTGTATCTATTATGGTTGAATGGTCGGATTCAGATGTTTATTTATTAGATAAAAAAGTTTTCGTTTTTATGAAGGTTAAGAGGAAGCGGGAAGGGTTCAATTTCTTCGAGTAAATGCTATCAAATGAGGGAGCTAAAGGGCTTCTAAGATAAGTACCACCTATATGAATAGATGCGAGAGGTAAAATAGCTATTAAATTCGACAAAACTTTCGCTGTATCTGTGACGAAATTAGACACATAATTTCTTCCAAATCGGGTAGAATGTCTCTAACAAGGGGGACATGCTATGCGTGAATATGCTTTATTTTGGATTAAGGACGAATTTTCAAGCCACTATTTTCATAAGACCAATATTCTATTTGACTTTTTGAAAGAATGGAAATACCATCCTGATCATACGTTGTCTACTACACAATTTCAGTATGTCACAAAGCCAATTCCGCTAGATATGTTAGTCCATTATGTCACAGAAAAAAATCGTAAACCTGTAGAAATGACCTATTATCAAAATAAAATGTCGTTTGTGATACAGTGTAAAGGTCAAAATATTCGTTTAACCCAAATGAGTGATCGAGAAGTACGGATTACCGCTGAGAGCCTTCATCAAGCAGAATCCATGATCTTTGAAACACTGCGCACATTCAATCATTCTTTTTTTATTATGGATGAAGATATGCGACAGTACGGGTGGATTGCTCCTATTAAAAAGGAAGCGATTCTCTAGCCTACTATTGTATTATCCTCCTCAATTTACTATAATATTTGAGAGACAACATGAAGGAGGAAATTTGTACGATGTCCTTAGGTATTGTTTGGGTAATTGTAATTGCCGTTGTAACGCTACTTGCTGGCGTAGCACTTGGTTTCTTTATCGCCAGAAAGTACATGATGAACTATTTAAAGAAAAACCCACCGATTAATGAACAAATGTTACGTACATTGATGATGCAGATGGGCCAGAAGCCATCGCAGAAGAAAATTAATCAAATGATGCGTGCTATGAATAACCAACAACAAAAATAAACTTCAAAACGCACAAAAAATCCTTCTCTTTTATGTAAGAGAAGGATTTTAATTATGGGTTAATGATTGTGTAACTTTGAATCTCTTTCATTGTAATGAGAAGTGATCCAATTTTTTAATTGAGTCAGTATAGCAAATGACCACACGAAATTAATAGTAAGGACACCCGCTAACAAGGACAGGTCATGGTATATGATATAATCATAAGGTTTTACAGCTACAATGATGGTAGACTGAACAATTAGAAGAATAATACTTGCAACCAGGGAAGCCGTGATCCGCACCATACATTCGTCCTCCTTTTTTAAAAGGGTTCCTTTTAGTAATTTTAATATACAATATATTCACAATTTGTTCAATTTTTAATCACATTTTTGTCAATTATTAAAAACAGATGAATCGTAGAGTTTCAAAACGTTATTGTTTACAATGATTAGGGAGAGTTTTCTACTCCTGTGTTAATTTTAAAATAAAGGAGCTTTACTACTATGGATCTTAATTTGTTTTTAACTTTTGGGGCAGGGTTTTTGTCATTTATTTCTCCCTGTGTATTACCCTTATATCCAGCTTTCCTCTCTTATATTACAGGAATGAGTGTAAATGAATTGAAATCTGAGAATGCTATGCTTAACCGAAGAAGTGTTCTACATACAGTCTTATTTTTACTGGGTTTTTCAAGCATTTTTATCTTTTTAGGCTATTCGACCTCTTTTATTGGGGAATTCTTTTATCAGTATCAGGACTTGATCAGACAATTAGGTGCTATTCTAATTATCTTCTTCGGTTTTGTCATTATTGGAGTATTTAATTTTGAATTTCTCATGAAAGACCGTAAAATTACCTTTAAGAACCGTCCAGGAGGATATGCTGGTTCTTTCCTTATAGGCATGGCTTTCTCTATGGGATGGACACCATGTACTGGCCCCATTTTGGCAGCGGTTTTGACGCTTGCAGCTCAAAACCCTGAAAGCGGAATGATCTATTTAATTACGTATTCTCTAGGTTTTTCTGTACCTTTTTTGATTTTGTCTTTCTTTATTGGTCGAATGAATTGGATCAAACGCCATAGTGCTCGAATAGTTAAAACTGGTGGATATATCATGATCTTTATGGGGATCTTTTTATTCTTTGATTTAATGACTAAGCTAACGTCATACCTAGCTGGTTTATTTGGGTTTAGTGGTTTCTAATCCATGATGGCATTCAAGGCACATTTATATTATTATAGAACTATGTTTGGAAAAGGAGAAATCTAAATGCGGACAAATGACCTAATACTACGAACAACAACAATACTTATTGCATTTATTTTGTTAGCATTTTCAATTTACCTATTCTTGGCCGGGCATAATGCTCCTGGCGGAGGGTTCATTGGAGGGCTGATGACATCAGCAGCATTCGTTTTAATGTATATGACGTATGGCTATGACCAAGTTAAAAAGATTATACCTGTCAACTTTCGTTATATCATTCCGATCGGACTTTTAATTGCAGTTTTAACGGGTGCTGGGTCCTTTTTATTCGGTGAGCCTTTCTTAAGTCAAACGTTTGCTCATTTACACCATGTTCCAATCTTCGGAGAGATGGAGCTTGCTACAGCAATGTTATTTGATCTAGGTGTTTACCTAACGGTCGTAGGTATTACCTTAACCATTATACTATCTATTGCTAACGATCAATAAGGGGTTTATCGTGCAAGGGGGGAGACATCTTTGGCTAACATATTAGTTGTCGATGATGCTAAATTTATGAGGATGACTTTAGGAACAATTTTAGAAAAAGGGGATCACAAGGTGGTTGGTGAAGCTGAAGATGGGCAAGAAGCCATTGATATGTTTCATAAACTCAAACCTGATTTAGTAACTATGGATATTACGATGCCAGAATTAAACGGACTCCAAGCAGTCGAATCGATCTTAACATCTCACCCTTCTGCTAAAATCATAATGTGCTCTGCTATGGGTCAGCAAAAGATGGTGGTGGAGGCAATTGAAAGAGGAGCAAAGGATTTTATCGTAAAGCCTTTTGATGAAACAAGAGTCCTTGACGCCATTAAACGGGTTTTGTAAAAGACCGTGAGTTTCAAAATACATATGATTAAGACATTCGAAGAGGGTTGATTTCATGTTTTGGGCGATAGCCAGTACCTTGGGTGCAGCCATAATGGCAACAACAATGATTTTTGTTCGAATGCGAGCTTCAAAGAAGCCCGCATCTGTAAAGAAAATTATATTACCACCATTTTTCATGAGTACAGGCGCATTAATGTTTGTTTTTGAACCTTTTAGGGTTGAATGGATACAAGTGTTAGAGGCATTCTCTGTAGGTGTATTCTTCTCTATATTTTTAATTAAAACATCTACATTTGAAGTTAGAGATCAGAATATTTATTTAAAGCCTTCAAAAGCCTTTGTTTTTATTTTATTTGGATTGCTTATTCTACGTATTATTCTAAAGTTAATTATTGGACAGACCGTCTCTCTAGGAGAGACAAGTGGAATGTTTTTCTTATTAGCATTTGGAATGATTTTAACTTGGCGTATTGCGATGTTAGTAAAATATATTCGACTACAAAGAAAGCTAGATGCAAGTGTCGGTGGAAAATGGAATGCTACAAATTAAAAAACCTGCAACAATATTGTTGCAGGTTTTTTATATTCTATCTTATTGTTCAAAAAGTGGTTGATAAGGTTGAATGTCAATATTTTTTTCGTGTAACGTTTTCTTCAAGAATTTATGGTCTCTCTTCGGGGTGGCCAGTATATATCCTTCAATAATAATCTCTTGTGTAATAGCAGTAGCTTTTTTTTGTAAGGCCACTTCAGCAATACGGGCCGCAATTTTCTGTTTAGCCACATCCCGGAATAACTCAGGAACAGGCGTTACCAGCTCTTCTAAAAATTGCTTTTGTTCATCGCCCCACATGTGAAGGGTTTGGTCAATATAATGTTCTTCCCAATCAATAATGGATTTCCCGTCTTCTTTTGGTAAGCGCTTCAAGAATTTACGAAACATAAAGAAGCCGCCAATGGCTAATAAGATTACCATTATGACAGTCCAGCCCAGGATTAAGAAAGCGAAGGTAGAGTTCATCCAATCACCTTTTCTGTTGTAATAAACTTACCTCTAGTATAGAACAGGTTATAACAGGATTCAATATGCATAACCACTTTATACCATTGTAATTAGACTTCCAAGAGGAATAGTTTATTCTTTACGAGAATAGGATGAGAATGTGTTAAATGTTATTTTTTAAACAAAACTACTAGTTTTTTGAAGTTTTTTAAGTAGTTTTCTTGAACGTTGTTAAATGGGTGGGATAAAATGTTATTATGTGTTGTAAGGAAGAGGAGGGCAGGTAGGATGAAGGATAAATCAGAACATACGTCCGTAGAACATCAATATACCGATTCTTTGTTGGTCTCATATACATCATTAGCTGATCTTCCACCTGTATTCCAGAGGTGGATTGATTCTTATGGGTTTGACCTCATAAGTGTATGTGACAAGCAAGGGATTATTCAATATGTTACTGCTTCCTCAAAGAAGTTAATGGGCTATCCCAAGGATACATTGTTAGGTACAAACAGCTTGGATTATGTTTCACCTCAAGATAAAAATCGGTTACTAAAATTACATAAAGATTGTGAAATTGGCGAATTGGTTACCTCTGAAGTGCAGGTTAAACATCGTTCAGGAACCTATGTGTGGGTTGAAGTTGTCTCTTCATCAGTTTACGACCCTAATACACATTCTCAAGTTTTTATCGCTGTACTAAGAGATATATCGGATCGTAAAGAAGCTGAAGAAATGATGATACGTTCAGAGAAAATGTCAGTAGCTGGTCAATTAGCTGCTGGAATTGCCCATGAAATCAGAAACCCTCTAACCTCTTTGAAAGGCTTTATGCAATTATTACAAGCAGGAATAGAGGGGAAAGATGAATATTACTCCATTATGGGAGAAGAAATCGACAAAATTGAAAATATTACATCAGAATTATTATTCATTTCTAAACCGATGACCAATGATCCTAAAGAAGAGTCTGTACTATCTTTAATGAAAGACGTATGTATGTTGATGGAAACGCAAGCTCATTTACATAATGTCAATCTTGTGATAAAACAAGAAGAGCCAATAAACGTATATTGTGACCGATCCCAGATTAAACAAGTATTTATCAATATCATAAAAAATGCCATAGAAGTAATGAGTGAGAGTGGTGGGACGGTAACGGTTAATGTTTATAAGAGGAATGATGTAGCTTGCATGGATATAATGGATGAAGGTCCTGGGATTCCGGTTCATTTAATTGAAAAAATTAAAGAACCTTTCTTTACAACTAAGAAAAATGGAACAGGGCTTGGGTTAATGATTACAAATCAAATTTTAGAAAAGCATGACGGGAGCTTAAATATTTTGGACAATGAACCTAGAGGGAGCATATTTAGGATATCTTTACCTCTTTATTAGCGCTACTGTCGGAAATTGATGCATGAACGGCGTCCTCTTACGCCTATGTTACCTTTGACAAGAGATATTTAGGAGGAATACATCGTGATTGATAAAGACATAAAAGATGAAATAGTAGAGGATGTCTATGAAAGGTATTTAATTCATTATCCTGAACTGTTTGTATATTATGATGAAACAAAACTAGCACATATAAAAAAAGATACTTACTACCATCTAGAGCACCTAGAGGCTACATGGCCAATAAAGATGGATATTATTTTCTTAGATTATGTTGAATGGGTGGATTCTGTCTTATCTAGCAGGGGCGTAGAAACTAGGTTATTAAAAGATTGCTTCGATTGGATGAAAGAAAGTTTGTTATCTTACAAATCATCAGAAGAAATTTCCTACTATATTTCATTGTTAGACCAAGCTTCCAATCAATTACAGATCGAAAAGAGTAAGTAAAAAAGGACCAACACCATATAGGTTTGGTCCTTTATTTATTCTACATATCATGAGATGAGTGGTTCTTTTGACGAGTGTGATTACGGTTTTTCACTTTATGAGAACCACTTGTTGGTTCCCCGTATGGTTGTTTGGGACCTTTAGGTAATGAAACACGATCTTGTTGCTTAGGGCCTTTTGGCTTACCAGACATAATTATCTCTCCTTTCAGGATTAGATTTCGACGTATCTTTCACTTTTATACAAGTGAAGGTATGGAAAGTTTAAATGTACATACACTAACTAGGAAATTAACTAAAGGAGTGGAATTATGCCTTATCATAAAAATAAACAACAGGCTTTTCAAGCAGCCCAGCAAGGTTACGAACAAGCAATTGATGCAAACGAAACTCGCCTTCAATCTGTAGATCAAGCTGACTATGGTAAAGAATTGGCTCACTTGACTCAAGAAGTTAATGAGGCCTATCAACAAATCGACAAAGCACTCGAAGTAGCCAGCGAACACCAATATGAACAGCTTAAACAGTATCAAAATCAGCTAACACAAATTATGTCCGAATTAGATCAATAAGAAAGTGTCCTTCCCTTACGGGTTAGGACACTTTTTTGTGGTTCAGTCCAGTCTATACGTTGCTAATCGGGCACTTACGCTTTAGTTACATCCAGCTTCAGTGCCCAGCAACTAGTAGACTTCCTTCACCTCTGGTCGATAAGTCAACATCGATTCGCTAAAGCTCTTCGTGTTTCCTTTATCTCACTCCGGTTCAGTCCAGTCTATACGTTGCTAACCGGGCACTTATGCTTTAGGTTATTACTGATTTTTTTTGCGTTTTTTATTATTTTGACGTTCTTCTGCGCTCAGTGGATGTTGTGGGGTTTCTTCGTTGTAGCCAGCTCCTTGTCCTTGTGCAGAAGCGTCATTCATGCCTGGTCTTACGTGATTGGCTTTACGTTTTTTACTCATATCATTCACCTCCACACTTATTATGAGGAAAAATTCGACGAAATATTTTACTTATAAATCGTTTTCATTTAAAATGAAAGTTGCAGAATTTTTCTTTCAATTCTTAATTGGAAGTCAAACAATGGGGGATCGATGAAACGTACTATTCGTTTCAAAGGTTTCATTATCATTGAGGGGGTAAAAGAATATGGCAGTAAATGATGCTTATAATTCGCGCAAGCAATTTGAACTTAACGGAAAAACGTACAACTATTACCAATTAAAGGCGCTAGAGGAAGCTGGATACGGAAAGATTTCTCGTCTCCCATATTCCATTCGCGTTTTACTTGAATCAGTACTACGCCAATATGATGGCGAAGTCATTCAAAATGACCATGTAGAAAAACTAGCAAAGTGGGGAGAAAAGGATTCAGAGAGCGTAGACGTTCCTTTTAAACCGTCTCGCGTTATCCTTCAGGACTTTACTGGAGTTCCTGCTGTAGTAGACCTTGCATCTTTACGTAAGGCAATGGTTGATATGGGAGGAAGTCCCGATAAAATTAACCCTGAGGTTCCTGTAGACCTAGTTATTGACCACTCGGTACAAGTTGATAAATATGGTACTCAGGATGCCCTTCAAGTTAATATGGAATTAGAATTTGAGCGTAACAAGGAGCGATATGAATTTCTAAATTGGGCTAAGAAGGCCTTTGATAACTATGAAGCAGTGCCGCCAGCAACAGGAATTGTTCACCAGGTGAACCTTGAGTACATTGCGAATGTGGTACATGCTTTAGAAAATGAAAATGGTGAATACGAAACATATCCTGACACATTAGTGGGTACTGACTCACATACTACGATGATTAATGGTTTAGGTGTATTAGGTTGGGGTGTTGGTGGCATTGAAGCTGAAGCTGGAATGCTTGGTCAGCCATCCTATTTCCCTGCTCCAGAAGTAATTGGTGTGAAATTAACAGGTGGTTTCCCACAAGGAACTACTGCAACTGACTTGGCACTAAAAGTTACTCAGAAACTTCGTGAGAAAAATGTGGTTGGGAAGTTTGTAGAATTCTTCGGGCCTGGATTAAAAGATATGCCACTTGCTGATCGTGCTACGATCTCTAATATGGCGCCTGAATACGGGGCTACATGTGGTTTCTTCCCGGTAGATGAAGAATCTCTTGAATACTTACGCTTAACAGGACGTAGTGAAGAGCATATTAAGGTTGTAGAGCAATATTGTAAAGAAAATGATCTGTTCTATTCTCCTGAATTTGCTGATCCGGAATTTACGGAACTTGTTGAGATCGATTTATCTGAACTTGAACCAAACTTATCTGGACCTAAACGTCCACAAGACTTAATACCTTTATCTGAAATGAAGAAGTCATTTAATCATGCATTAACAGCGCCTGAAGGAAATCAAGGCTTCGGACTTACAGAGAAGGAAAAAGAAAAAGAAGTGACCATCGAACATCCAAATGGTAAATCTTCGAATATGAAAACTGGTTCAGTTGCAATCGCAGCCATAACATCATGTACGAATACTTCTAACCCGCACGTTATGTTAGGTGCAGGTCTTGTTGCTAAAAAAGCAGTTGAAAAAGGTTTAGAAGTACCTGAATACGTTAAGACTTCACTTGCCCCAGGGTCTAAAGTTGTAACAAGATACTTAGAGGATTCTGGCCTTATGGAGTATCTGCAACATCTAGGGTTTAACCTTGTAGGGTATGGCTGTACAACATGTATCGGTAACTCTGGCCCACTTGCAGAAGAAATTGAAGAAGCTATTGCTCAGAATGATTTAACTGTTTCTTCTGTTCTATCTGGTAACCGTAACTTTGAAGGACGCATTCACCCACTTGTGAAAGCGAACTATTTGGCTTCGCCACCACTTGTTGTAGCCTATGCATTAGCAGGTACAGTTGATGTTGACCTTAAGAATGATCCAGTCGGTACAGATAAAGATGGGAAGCCTGTTTACTTTAATGACATTTGGCCATCAATAGAAGAGATTAAAGCTGAAATTGACAAAAATGTTAATCCTGAAATCTTCCGAAAAGAATATGAAAATGTATTTGATTCAAACGAAAAATGGAATCAAATTGATACTACAGATGAGCCTTTATATGATTGGGATGAGAATTCTACTTATATTCAAAATCCTCCGTTCTTCGAAGGGCTTTCAAAAGATCTTGAATCTGTAAAGAGTCTTAACAATTTACGAATGGTTGGAAAGTTTGGCGATTCTGTAACAACGGATCACATCTCTCCAGCAGGTGCAATTGCAAAAGATATGCCAGCAGGTCAATATCTTCAAGACAAAGGTGTTTCTCCGCGAAACTTTAACTCATATGGTTCTCGTCGTGGTAATCATGAAGTAATGATGCGAGGTACATTCGCTAATATTCGTATTCGTAATCAATTAGCTCCAGGAACTGAAGGCGGATATACAACTTACTGGCCTACTGGTGATGTAATGCCTATTTATGATGCGGCTATGAAATACCAACAAGATGGTACGCCATTACTTGTTGTAGCGGGTAAAGACTACGGCATGGGAAGTTCTCGTGACTGGGCTGCTAAAGGTACAAACTTATTAGGCATTAAAACAGTTATTGCTGAGAGCTTTGAACGTATTCACCGTTCTAACCTTGTCATGATGGGTGTGCTTCCACTACAATTTAAAGCAGGTGACAGCGCTGATTCCCTAGGTTTAACAGGTCAGGAAACGTTTAATGTAGAGATTGATGAATCTGTTCAACCTCATGATGAAGTGAAGGTTGTTGCTACAGATGATAAAGGCAATAAAACAGAGTTTAACGTTATAGCTCGTTTCGATAGTCCTGTAGAAATTGATTATTACCGTAACGGTGGTATTCTTCAAAAAGTTCTTCGAGACAAAATGGCATCTAAATAAAACATTGTTAAAAAGCAGCTGCTGTACTAGCAGCTGCTTCTTTATGTAGTATGCAATTAAAATCGTTGTAAATAGAGTTTCCATAAGAATAGGTATTTATACAATGTTAAGGTACAATTTAACAATTTATTTACGATGAGGGGTATATGCTTTACATAGATTTGAATCAAATATAATATAGAAAGTAATATAATTGTCTAGGGGTTGAAGTATGGAGATTCCTTCACTAACAATCGGTCCAATCTTTATCCAAAGTACATACTTACTATGGACTTTTGGGGCAGTTGTAGCATTTTTTTGGATCATTTTAATAAACCTGTATAATAAGAAGCCTCATGGGCGCTTCTTTGCCTTTGAGTGGGTACAATCGCTATTACTTATAGCGATCATTTGGAAGTTCAGTTATTTTTTGAGTCACCCCATTAAAGCTATTCAGTCACCAGAGACAATACTTTTCTTAAATGGTGGTACTCTTGGAATCATTTTGGGGATTTTGGTTTCATTTGTTGTTTATATTAGATCTATACATAAAGCAGGTTTTTCACTCATATATTCCATTAATTTATGGATGTCAGCTCACTTTCTGTGGTTTGGAATTACACAAATTGGGTTCACGTTAGGATTCACAATTTATTATATCCCTTTGTGGTTGTATGGGTATTTTGTAATTCTTGCGTTATCATACCTTTTTGTAAAGAACTTGTATCACTATAGAGTCATTGCAAATTATATCCAACTAGGTCTCTTGGGTTGGGTGTCATATAGAGTATTCTTTACCACTATACATTCTGGAGATTTAGCTGTCTGGTTTTCGTTTGTAACGATTGTAGGAATATCTCTTGGTAATTATGTGATAAATAAAGGACGTGAAGCCACGTGGTAAAACGAATATTGGGCGCAGTTGTCATTCTTGTATTGTTTGGGTTTGCTATTATAAATGTGGTTCAAAAAGATGAGGCTGGAGGAGAAGCTGTCTCATTAGATAATAAGAACGGAACTGCTATGCAACCCCCGGATGCTCCTGAAGGATTAAAAATAGGGGAATATGCACCTAACTTTACGGTAACAACATTCGAGGGAAAAGAAGTGAAACTATCTGATCTAAAAGGAAAGAAAATATTTTTAAATTTCTGGGCGACATGGTGTCCACCTTGTCGAGTAGAAATGCCTGAGATGCAAAGATTCTATGAAGAATTTGGAGAAGAGGTAGAGATTATGGCAGTCAATGTCACTTCAACTGAGAAAAGTGTTAAAGATGTGACTTCTTATGTTCATAATGAAGGATTTACATTCCCTATTTATTTAGACCGAGGTCGTGATGCCGAAGATCAATACCGGATCCCTGGCTATCCTACCACTTATTTTATAGGTACAGATGGAAAAATCCAGAGCCAATCGTATATTGGAGCGATGGATTACGATTTCATGAAGAAAATGAAGAATAAATTAGACTAAGTAGGTATATTTTCTGACAATTCAGCCGATCCTGATATTACTATAATAAAGGAGTGAAGGGATCGTGCCAAGAAAGAAAAAACCGACTTTTGAAGAACTAATACAGGAAAATAGAAGAAAAATTATAGAAGATGAACAATTGATAAATCAGATTGAAGAACGGATTGAAAAACGAATCAATGACACGCTAAACAGATAGCTTTTATGCTATCTGTTTTTGTATAGTTTTTATTATAGCGCGTAAACTAAACGGTGTAACCAAGAGAAAGGATGTGGCTACATTATGGGAAATCCGAAAAAGGATTCTAAACACTTTGCTCCTAGCCATCCAGGGACGCAACCTCGAGAAGCAGGGAGTAATAAAGGTAAACAAATGCAAATGCAAGATGCACATAAACCGAAAGTTATTCAAACTAAGGGGAAAAAATAGAGGGGGAAGCAATATGGGTAAAGAGAACCAACGATATGCGAATCCTGATGACCGTAGTGATAATGTAGAAAAGTTACAAGAAATGGTGCAAAATACGATCCACAACTTAGAAGCTGCTCATGAAACGATGCAGTTTTCTTCAGAGGAAGAGAAACGAAAGATTATGGATAAAAACAAACGGCGAGAAGAGTCCATTGCATCGTTCCGTAATGAAATTAAAGATGAAGCAAAGCATAATAAAGAAAAGTAAACTAAAGGAAAAGAGGGCTCTTATAAAGAGCGCTCTTTTCTATTTAGTAATGTGATTTTATAACTTATATGTCTAGTTCTTTGTTTCTGACCTGACTAGGAAAGTGTAGGGTTTACTAAGGAATTCATAAGGCTTTAGTGGAAGCAGCATAAAACATCATCATCAACGTCGAGGGCTTACTTATGATACAATATGTGAATGGATTAAGTATAGTAAGGATGATGACATGATGATTGATACAGAACAACTCGAAAACATACAAAAATGGACTACATTAAGCGCACATCCTCCTCTAAATGAAACGGAAGCGTTACGCCTTATTAATGACTATGAGCAAGGAACTAATCATATAGGTACTTTATTTGTAAGTAGGTTATATAGTTTGATTGCTTATTACCGATTAAATCGCACGATTAGCAATCGGGACCAAATAGCAGAAGAATTTATCTTAAAAGCGAAAAACTTAGCTGAAAACGATTCTGTTGTGGCAGAGCTTCAGGAACTAATGAACGTACAGTCTCATCTCCAAATGCTCAAAGGCCAAACGTATAAAAACTTGGCCGTGCATGAAACGGATCACCAATCAGTTAAACGAAAAAAGTTACAACAGATTTCAGAAATCGTAGAACCATTAGAAGAGAATTGGTCTAACCAATACTTTTATTCAAAAGATAGTAAGAGGACTCACTTCCAAAGCCTATTTGAAGAGGGCCAGCGATTATTTGATGAGTTAATCCAAGAGATAGAACCTCATAAACGTAATGAAACAAATGGGTTTAACCACGTATCAACGGTACGTATTAACCAATTATTAAGAGAGTTGGACCAATTGACCGTTGATCTTGAAGAATTATTACCCGGAGGTGTGGATCAACACCAGGGAAAAGATCCTTTAAAACAGTTGGATGAAATGGTAGGACTAACAGAGGTGAAAGCGTACATCCATCGCTATTATCACTATTTAAAATACCAGCAGTACCGTAAGGACATTGGTTTTCAAATGGTCGATGAACCAGAACTGCATATGATTATTACGGGAAATCCTGGTACAGGTAAAACCACAATTGCAAGATTACTGGCCAATATTTATTATGATCTTGGTTTACTTGAGACAAGAGAAGTAATTGAAGTCAATCGTTCTCATTTAGTAGGCTCTTATGTGGGGCAAACTGAAGAGAACACAATGAATTATGTGCAGCAAGCCATTGGGGGTATCCTTTTCATAGACGAAGCCTATAGTTTGCAAAGGGAAGGTCAAACCGGAAATGACTATGGTCAAGCTGTAATCGATACACTTGTATCTGCGATGACTAGTAAGGAATATGGGGATAAATTTGCAGTTATTTTGGCTGGTTATCCCGATGAGATGCGACAGTTTTTATGGGGAAACCCAGGCCTTAGAAGTCGGTTCCCTGAACAAAATCATGTTCATCTTCCCAATTATTCGATCCCTGAATTAATTGAAATTGGTGAACAAACAGCTCTAGAAAACGATTATTTCTTTACTAAGAGTGCCGTCTTAAATCTTGAACGCTCTATTGATAAACAACAAGTAGATGATACTTTTGGCAATGCGCGTGCTGTTCGAAATATAGTTCTTCAGGCCATTTTTCAAAAAGGGGCAAGTGAATCCGATCAAGCACATCATGAATCTAAGCTTGACCTAATGCGAATAGAGGAAAAAGACTTTGCTTCCCCCTCAGATAGTCAAGACGACTCAAAATCACCTATGGAACGGTTAGATCAATTAATTGGTTTGAAGCCTGTTAAAGATGAAGTGAAAAAGCTTTCTTCTTTCGTTAGGTTGCAAGGAAGGCGAGAAGAAAAAGGTCTTCCATCTGTGCCAATTCAATTGCATGCTGTTTTTTCAGGAAATCCAGGAACGGGAAAAACAACCGTTGCCCATATTTACGCAGATATCTTGAAAGAATGCGGACTCCTAAAGAGAGGCCATGTCATTGTAGCTTCAAGAAGTGACCTTGTGGCAGGCTACGTGGGACAAACTTCAATTAAGACAAAGAAAAAAATTCGAGAAGCGTTAGGTGGAGTTCTTTTTATTGATGAAGCGTATTCACTTTTCCAATCTGGATCTAATGATTTTGGAAAAGAGGCGGTAGATACTCTTGTTGATGAAATGACAAAGCACAATGAAAATTTAGTAGTAATATTAGCTGGGTATAAAAATGAAATGAGGACACTTATTCAGAGCAATCCTGGATTATCTTCAAGATTCAAAAAGTTTCTTCACTTCCCGGATTATGATGCAAAAGAACTTGTTGAGATGACGAAGTACCAGGCGAGTTTGTATCAATATGAGTTGGAAGAAGAAGGTGTAATGTATTTAGAAGATGTTTACACAACAAACGTTATTGATGGTAACGGTCGCTTTGTTAAAAACCTAATCGATGAAGCCATTCAATATCAAGCGCTAAGACTTGATGAACAAGATAGTGAAGCTCAGTATGAGGTCTTGTCAAGAGAAGACCTAGAGCTTGCATGGAGTGCTGTTAAAGGGAGAGAAGTAGGATGATTACGACAACTGAAGTAAAGGTACGGTATCAGGAAACAGACCAGATGGGAGTTGTTTATCATGCGAACTACCTGGTTTGGTTTGAGCTTGGGCGAACAGCCTTTATAGAAGCGTTAGGATTTCAATACCACGAAATGGAGAGGAGCGGGATTGTTTCTCCTGTGGTCGATGCAAATATTCAATTTAAAACACCGCTACGCTACGGCCAAACAGCAAAGGTAAAGACATGGTTAGAATATTATGATGGGATTCGGGTCACCTATGGATATGAAATTCAAACCCCAGAGGGTGAAGTTGCTGTAACGGGGACGACCAAACACGTTTGTGTCAAGAAAGATACCTTTAAACCTGTATCGATTAGACGCGTTTTTCCTGACTGGCATGAAGCTTACATGAAAGCTAAAGGAGAATCATAACGTGGCTTTTGGAATAAAGCGTGAAGAGGTAAATGAATGGAAGCGACTAGTAAAGTTAGGTAAAATCGCTTTTTTAACTCACTATTGGATAGATGATCGCTTTCCGGATGTGAAGACGGTTACCAAAGTGGGGTGTATGGATCTTCATAAATTAACAGAATGGGGTAAGCAATACGGATTGAAGCCTCAATGGATTCATAATGACCCCCGTTTCCCTCATTTTGATTTAATGGGAGAAACACAAAAAAAGATTCTAGACAAAGAAGGCCTTCACGAACATATAGAACGTTTCAACTTGTAGTAAGGCTTTATAGAGTGTTAGTCATTCGTAACAGAGCCAAATAGGTAAAAAAGTGCCATGATAGATCTCTATCATGGCTCTTTTTTTATGATTCATTTTCAGGTTCGTAGTAATCGAAATCAGGTTCTTGTTTATCTCGGTCATATTTGACGGTTACATTGTAATGATCAAAATACCAAGCGTCTTCTTGTTCTACATAAAAGCGTATGCCTTCTTGCTTGTCTTCAGCAATAGGTTCAGCAGGGTTATCTGGGCGAACCCCAAGAGACATACCAGGCTGAAGCCCGCCTACACCACCATATCGAACAAAAAAGCGTAAGGAATCGTTATCTTCTAGTTCTAATTCATTCTTGTACCATTGTGCTGCTTCTTCTTGTACTTTTAATATCATTTTTTCAACTCCTTGCAGGTATTGGCTTACTATCCATCGTAATACAATAAAGATTGGGATTCAAATAAACGGTACTAGGAATAGTTTTATAGGAGAGAAAAAGAAAAGAGGCTGAGATAAAAATAGACAAGTGTCAAAAAGACACTTGTCTATTTTTTACGTTTCTTTTCTGGCACATAATCAAATCCACCAGGGTGAAAGGGGTGGCATTTAACAATTCTTTTGATTGTTAACCATCCACCTTTAAGAGCTCCAAATCTTGAAATAGCTTCAATCCCGTATTGAGAGCAAGTAGGGTAAAAGCGACATGTAGGAGCTGGTTTTAATGGAGAAATGGCTTTCTGATAAAAACGGATAATCCATAAAAATATGGTTTTCATGCTGTTCACCCTCATTAATGCTATTCTTCAGTCTTATCATACGTTACTTCTGCAATGGCATCGTGAAGATGAATGGACTCTTCATTTCGGCATGCTACATAGAAACATTCCACAAAAGGAAGTTCATACAGATCAGCCGCAACTAATCGAACAATGTCTTCGACGAACCGAGGGTTTTCATAAGCTTGTTCCGTAACAGCTTTTTCATCCGGACGCTTAAGTACGGGATGGATACGGGCTGATGCATTTGACTCGGCAGCTTCTAACAAGGCTTCTTTCCAGTCCATGTCATTTTCATCGAAATCTTCGGTTAAACGAACAGACATCGTTACATTCCCACGTTGATTATGGGCGGAATACTCACTAATTTCTTTAGAACAAGGACATAGAGTAGTAATTTTCCCAGTTAGGGATACCTCTACATCATAGCCGGTGTGCTGATGATAAGAAACTTTCATCGTAGCGTCCGCATGGTTCATTCCTGCTAAATCAGAGAATGGACCTCTTCTTTCGAAAAACCATGGGTAAGTGACTTCCACTTCGGCATCTTCTTGTTTTAAGCGATCAGCTAATTCTTTTGTGAATTTCTTCAACGTCGTGATATCAACAGCGAAGCCATCATTATGATAGCGATCAAGCTGTTCAGTGAAACGGCTCATATTGGTTCCTTTGCTTCCTTTTCCAATGCTTGAAGCAAAGCGGAAGGTCCCAATCGTGGTTTGCATTTCTGGTTTTTTTGAACTATATATTCGAATTGGGTGTTTAACATTAGAGATACCTACAGCATCAAGATCAAATAAGAAATCTTCACGAGAATTTTGAAGGTCTGCCATTTCATCTTTCTCTATAGGTTTCGTGCGTGGACCTGGGTCCACAGAACCAAATAATTTATGACGATCTTCTTTAGAAGGTAGCTGTTTTTTTGTGTTTATATTTGTCTGGTTCATAGCAGTGACTCCTTTCAGCTTCTAGAATAAGCTATTCAAAGTATACAAGAAACGAATTCATAAGTTCAATTTTTATACTCATCAAATGGGTTTGAAAGTAGCATTGAAACGTTCTATTTATACTCTTTACATATAAATTCTATTTTACTACAAAAGGGACCTGGTTGGGAAATAAGGAATGCGTTTTCTAAAATCTAAAAATTTAAAATATGCTCCCACCTGTTGGCAATCCGAATAAAATTACATAAAATAAGGTTCGCAATAAGAATTGACCGAAAGAAGGTGGCCTGTATGAAAGGTACTGCTGTACTACAAACTCAAAACGAAAGAGTTATTGTACTTGAAGATATAAATAAAGAAACGTATGATCATTGGAAAGCACAAGGTGGATATGAAAAAGCATGCAACAAAACAGGTAATGTTGAACGTGTCTTTCCTGTTCAGTTTACAAGTGATGTAGATTGGACATTTGGTTACTAAACGATAAAACGGGCGCTTCCTATAGATGCGCCCGTTTTATCGTTCTATATTCTCGTTCCATTATGGGAATCTTTCTGGAGAAATAAAGAGTTAAAGTTATTTGGCAATGTACCTTTACTCTTATATAACACAGACTTTATTATTTAAGTTCCTTTGTGAATACTTAGTAGCAACTCCGATAACATTATTAAAATACCACTCTCATTTATCTGATCACTCATGTGGTTTCTTAGCCAGATCATAAGTCGCCTTTACTATTGTGTTACATTTGGAGTTTAATGGGTCCGTTGCTCATAGGCAAGACTTTCTCAAAAGTGGGTAGTAGCTAAAAAATCGAATATACAGCAAGAATGAGCGGTGTGTGTTTAACACTCATACTCAGTAGCAACTCCGAACGTATAAAATAAAGAAAAAAAGACGCCTATGGCGTCTTTTTTAATAATTAATAGTATGATTTCATTACATCCATTTAATTTTAGGTTCCGTTTTATCCATAATCCGTTTAATATTTGATCGATGACGATAGATAACGAACGCAGTTAATATACTCGTAACTATAACGAGTCCAATATGGCCGAGGATAATTGACATAATAACAGTAACAATTCCTGTAACCATTGAAGATAATGAAACATATTTACTAATCTTCAACATGATAAAGAATGTAAGCAACATGACTCCAAACAGTATTGGTTCTACTGCTAATATGACACCACCGGATGTGGCTACCGCTTTACCGCCTTTAAACTTAGCAAAAATAGGGTACATATGACCAATGACAGCGAAAATACCAATAATTAAAATGTTAACATCAGCAGCGAACATCCATGGAATGCGGGCTGCAATGGTTCCTTTTAATATATCTGAGATGGTGACAATGAGTCCTGCTTTCTTGCCAAGCACTCGGAAGGTGTTCGTACCACCCAAGTTCCCGCTCCCGTGTTCCCGGATGTCAATGTTATACCCTAATTTCCCTACGATTAGACCAGAGGGAATAGAACCAACTATATAGGCAATGATTGCAAACAAAACATAACTCATATGAAAACTCCTTTATCTTTCGCTCCTAGCTTTATATATTTTATCAGAAACGAAGAGTAGAAAGAACAACTATTCTATTTTTATTGTAACTATTTTCATTGATCATTCCTTTCTATAATATAGAGGGAAGAGGAGGAAAGGCAATGGCGTCGATCAATATGAACACTCAATCACAAAAAAGAATTTGGACTATTGGGGGGCTTGGGGTCTTTTTTTTATTATCATCTATAGCTTTCTGGGTGTTATATCCATTTCCCTCCAATGAGTTGGCAAGCTATTATAAAAAAGAATATCCAATAGTGTTTAACAGTGAGAAGTATGAAGGAGAAATACTCTACGAAGATGGTGTGTATATATCAATTGATTTTTTAAATAAAGAAATTGATAATGATTTGTTTTTTGACAACCCTACTGATTCAATCATTGTAACGACATCCCAAAATGTCTACCAAATGCCTATAGATTCAGAACAATACTTTATGAATAATAAACCCACAAAAGCATCAAAACCGCCAATTAAGTCGGTTGGAGATAAAGTTTATATCTCCGCCGATTGGTTGAAAGATATTTACCCTATTCATGTAGACTATCATCAAGAGACTACGATTGTCTCGATTTATGAAGGAGATCAAATGTTGCAACAAGGTGTTGTAGAAGTAGAAGAAGAGGACTTACGGAGGGTTCGAACTAAACCAAGTTTATCTTCAACTTATGTCCATGAATTAGAAGAAGGTGAGAAAGTAACTATAGAAAAAGAACAAAAGGATTTTTATTTTATTAGGACAAATGAAGGAATAGGCGGTTACGTGAAAGCTTCCTCTCTTGTATCAACAAATCCTAAACAAATTGCGGTCAATGAAAACAAAGAAAGTCCGTTTGTTCCTTCTGTTGAACTTCCGGTTCATGTTACTTGGGATCAATTAGCCACGAATGATCCGTTGCCTTCATTACCTGGGGTCCAGGTAGTATCGCCGACATGGTTTAAGCTACAAAATGGAGAAGGGGATATTAGAAATATTGCTTCAAAAAGTTATGTTCAAAATGCAAAGGAAAAAGGGTATTCGATATGGGCTTTATTTTCAAATGGGTTTGACCCTGATCTCACAACAGAGGCTTTAGAAACTTATGATAAGCGAAAATCTATGATAGACCAACTTCTATACTTTGCAGAGATTTATGGATTTGAAGGTATTAACATTGATTTCGAAAATGTTTATGAAAAAGATGGTAGAAACTATACACAATTTATTAGAGAACTTACTCCATTAGCCCACCAAAAAGGGTTAGTAGTTTCTGTCGATGTCTCATTTCAATCTGGGAGTGCTCAATGGTCTCGGTTTTATGAAAGAGAGGAATTAGCTGAAGCGGCTGATTTCATCATGGTTATGGCTTATGATGAACATTGGGGAAGTTCACCAGTTGCTGGAAGCGTCAGTAGCTTACCTTGGGTTAAGAGTAACCTTGAAAAAATACTTAAAAAGGTTCCAAAGGATCAACTTATTCTTGGAGCTCCTCTTTATACACGTTTATGGAAAGAAGAAGTAATGAATGATGGTTCTATAGAAATGAGTTCTGAATCTATGTCAATGGAAGAGGTTAAGGATTGGATGGAGGAAAGAAATATACAACCTACTTATGACCCAGAGTCTGGGCAAGATTATGTAGAATATCAGAGTGAGAATAACGTAACCTATAAGATATGGCTTGAGAACAGTTCGTCTCTTCGCAAAAGAGTGAACTTAGTCCATCAATATGAACTTGCAGGAATTGCTACTTGGAGTCAAACTTTTGCTACTAAAGAAGCTTTTAAAACCATTAAGCGTGAATTAAAGGAAGAAGGATCAACTGAATAGCACATTAAACAGGTAGGATTTTTAGCATTCCTGCCTGTTTTCATATATGATGGAAATACGTTTTCATGAAATAATAATTGCATATAGATTAAGGAGGAGAAGAATGATTGAATTTGAAAAGGTTCAAAAGAAATTCCCAGACGGTACAGAAGCTGTAAAAGAAGTTTCTTTTCGTGTTGAAAAAGGGGAATTCTTGACCTTAATCGGGCCGAGTGGGTGTGGGAAAACGACATCAATGAAGATGATTAATCGTCTCATTGAACCAACATCTGGGCTTATTAAAATAAATGATAAAGATATAAAAGAATATAATATTCACGAACTAAGGTGGAATATTGGCTATGTGTTACAAGAGATCGCTCTGTTTCCACATATGACTATTGAGGAGAACATAGCAGTTGTTCCGGAAATGAAGAAATGGAACAAGAAAGATTTAGGGAAGCGCACAGACGAATTAATGGAAATGGTCGGGTTAGACCCAAATACATATAAAACAAGAAAACCAAGCGAGTTATCAGGAGGCCAACAGCAAAGGGTCGGTGTGATTAGAGCTCTCGCTGCAGACCCAGATATTATTTTAATGGATGAGCCGTTCAGTGCCCTTGATCCCATCAGCCGTGAACAACTTCAGTCAGATATCCAAAAACTTCAACAAGAAATTCAAAAAACCATCGTTTTCGTTACACATGATATTGATGAAGCACTAGCTTTAGGGGATAGAGTTTGCTTAATGAACGAGGGGGAAGTCGTACAAATTTCAACTCCACAAGAGCTCATATTAAATCCTCAAACGGATTTTGTAAGAAACTTCGTAGGAGAGCGTAAATCGCCATGGCAAACAGCCATTGATGTAATGGTAGATACGACAAAGAAACACATTATTCAAGAAGGTACCACATATCCTGAGGTTGGCACTTATATCATTGAAGGCGAACACCAAAAATACATCGGTACTGTTCAAAACGGGAAAGTTATCAACCTCCCTCCTATACAGAATGATACGCATTTACGCAGAGCTACAGCAGTCTTTGATGAGTATGAAACTAGTATTATCCCTGTTGTAAAAAACAATCTGTTGATAGGTACCCTCTCTTATCGTGATATCGTCCATTACCTTCAAAGACAGACGAAGTTAGAAAACGGGGTGATCCATCAATGAGTGAATTAAAAGCTACCTTTCTAGATAGACAGGATATGTTTTGGCAAAGCATATGGGAACATTTACAATTATCGATTATTTCGCTGCTTATTGCTATTTTAATTGCAGTGCCTTTAGGTCTTCTGCTAACAAGGACGAAAAAGGTAGCTGAGCCAATTATTACCGTAGCAGCTATCTTGCAAACCATTCCTAGTTTAGCTATTTTAGCGTTTCTTATTCCGATTGTTGGAATAGGTTTTAAACCTGCAATATATGCACTTTCAGCCTATGCATTACTCCCTATTTTAAGGAATACGTATACTGGTATTAATGAAGTTGATAGAGCGCTCATAGAAGCGGCAAAAGGTATGGGGATGAGTTCATTTAGGCGATTGGCCAGAGTTGAATTACCTCTTGCTATGCCCGTTATTATGGCTGGTATTCGAACCTCTATGGTTCTTATTGTAGGAACAGCAACAATTGCGGCTTTAATTGGTGCAGGTGGATTGGGAGAGTTGATTCTTCTTGGCATAAATAGAGGGGGAGATATTCCGCTAATTTTATTAGGTGCAATACCTGCAGCTCTTTTAGCTATTGCACTAGATAATATCCTTCGTTTATTTGAAAGAACATCAGCAAAATCGGGATTTCGCTCATTAGCAACCATCCTTGTTGCATCGTTACTCTTTGTAACCATTCCTTTCGTTATAAATGGTGATGATGAAGCGGACCTTGTCATTGGAGGTAAGCTCGGTGCTGAACCAGAAATTTTAATGAATATGTACAAAGTATTAATTGAAGAAGAAACAGATTTGACTGTGGAGACAAAGCCGAATTTCGGAAAAACGGATTATGTATTCGAGGCTTTAAAAGGCGGAGATCTTGATATATATCCAGAATTCACTGGTACCGTTATAACCACACTCTTAGGGGAACAAGCACAGAGTAATGTGAAGCAGGAAGTGTATGAACAAGCTCGTGATGGTATTAAAGAGGCTGAAAATATGGTACTTCTTGACCCAATGGAATACAATAACACTTACGCTGTTGCCACAACAGAGGAAGTTGCCAATCAGTATGGGCTTGAATCAATTGGAGACCTTAAGGTTGCTGAAGACAAATTGACTGCTGGTTTTACTTTAGAGTTTAATGATCGCTATGACGGGTATGTAGGAATGCAAGAAGAATATGGGCTAGATCTTACTGTTAAAACGATGGAACCTGGTGTAAGACAAACTGCGATTAAAGAAGGCGATGTCCAGGTGATTGATGCGTATGCTACTGCTGGATATATGGTAGCTTACAATTTAAAAGTGCTAGAAGACCCTGAGAATATCTTCCCGCCCTATCAAGGTGCTCCATTAGTGAAGCAGTCTACATTAGATCAGTACCCTGAAATTGCAGATGCTCTAAATCAACTTGGTGGAAAGATTACTAAACAACAAATGCAAGAAATGAATTATAAAGTGGACTTTGAGGATGAAGATGCTTATCAAGTAGCTCGCAATTTCTTAAAAAATAATGGATTTATTGATTAGAGAAGGAGGATTTATGGTCATGCGCAACCCATCGAATGAGGAAATTAAAGATATATTACAGAAAACCAAAACGATTGCTGTAGTAGGCTTATCTGATAAACCAGATCGAACATCTTACCAAGTTTCAAAAGCGATGCAGGATGCTGGATACAAAATCATTCCTGTAAATCCAACAATTAAAGAATCACTCGGGGAAAAGGCGGTCTCTTCTCTTAGTGAGATTAAAGAGTCGATTGATCTCATTAACGTTTTTAGACGTTCTGAGTTTTTATCTGATTTGGCAAGAGAAGCAGTCGATACAAAAGCAAAAATTTTTTGGGCACAACAAGGTGTTCAAGATGAGGACACTTATCACTATTTAACGGAACAAGGCATGACTGTGCTAATGGACCTCTGTATTAAAGTTGCACATTCTGTTACAATAAGTAGGTAATACGAGAGAAAATCCCTGTTCTTGCAGGGATTTTTTTCTTTTAGTGGAAAAAGGTTATTTGATTAAATTGTAGAAACCGCTAAAATAAAAGACAGGCGCTTTGCCCGGGCTCTTATTTACAAAAACGAACATCCGTTCTATTATAGATGTAAGAGCATTGAAAGGAGTACAAACAGATTGGTTAAGAATTCTACTCAATATAATGATGATTCAATACAAGTGTTAGAGGGATTAGAAGCTGTTAGGAAGCGACCTGGTATGTACATAGGAAGCACAGACCATCGTGGGCTTCATCACCTCGTTTATGAAATAGTGGACAATGCCGTTGACGAAGCGTTAGCGGGATACGGAAATCGAATTACAGTAACCATCCATAAAGATCAAAGTGTATCTGTACGAGATGAAGGACGTGGTATGCCTACAGGGATGCACCGACTTGGAAAGCCCACCCCTGAAGTCATACTTACCGTGCTTCATGCTGGGGGTAAATTTGGTCAAGGCGGTTATAAAACAAGTGGAGGACTTCACGGAGTCGGAGCCTCTGTTGTGAATGCGTTATCAGAATGGCTTGAAGTGACAATTTATCGAGATGGACAGACTTATTATCAACGGTTTGAAAATGGAGGAAAAGCTGTAACCTCTCTTGAGAAGAAGGGGACCACACGAAAAAGTGGAACAACGATCCATTTTAAGCCTGATCCCGAAATTTTCTCAATGACAACGTATAATTTTGAAACGCTCTCAGAACGACTTCGAGAAGCTGCGTTTTTACTCAAAGGTATGGAGATCGTCCTTGACGACAAACGCCAAGAAGATCAAAAAGAAAGTTACCAATATCCAGATGGTTTAGAATCGTTTGTTTCGTACTTAAACGAGGAAAAAGATACACTCCATCCTGTTGTAGCATTTGAGGGAGTACAAGACGAAATAGAAATCGATTTTGGATTCCAGTTTAATGATGGCTATGCTGAAAGTATGCTCTCGTTTGTGAACAACGTTCGTACTAGAGACGGGGGAACACACGAGTCTGGAGCGAAAACAGCTATTACAAGAATATTTAATGACCACGCAAGGAAAACAGGCCTCTTAAAAGAGAAAGATAAGAACCTTGATGGGAATGATATCAGAGAGGGCTTTACAGCAGTTGTTTCTGTCAGAATTCCTGAAGAGAAGCTTCAGTTTGAAGGGCAGACGAAGAGTAAATTAGGAACTTCTGAAGCCAGATCTGCTGTTGATGCAGTGGTTGCCGAGAAATTATCCTATTTCTTAGAAGAAAATCCTGATGTTGCGACCATGCTTATTCGAAAAGCCATCAAAGCGAAGGAAGCTCGTGAAGCGGCTCGTAAAGCAAGGGAAGATGCAAGGTCAGGTAAGAAGAAAAAACGAAAAGAAACATTACTAAGCGGTAAATTAACTCCCGCTCAATCTAAAAATGCTCAGAAAAACGAATTATATCTTGTGGAGGGTGACTCAGCAGGAGGTTCTGCGAAGCAAGGTCGTGACCGTAGATTCCAAGCTATTCTTCCGCTAAGAGGTAAAGTTATAAATACAGAGAAGGCTAAACTGCAGGACATACTTAAAAATGAAGAGATCTCAACGATTATTCATACCATCGGAGCAGGAGTTGGATCTGATTTCGATATTAACGATTGTCAGTACGACAAAATCATTATTATGACCGATGCCGATACGGATGGGGCTCACATTCAAGTTCTTTTATTGACATTTTTCTATCGTTACATGCAAGAGCTCGTTAAAGAAGGTAAAATCTACATTGCACTTCCACCTTTATATAAAATTTCAAAAGGTAAAGGAAAGAAAGAGAAGACACGTTATGCGTGGGAAGAAGACGAAATGCAACAGGTCTTAAAAGAGTATAAAAACGGTTATACGATTCAGCGATATAAAGGTCTGGGTGAAATGAATGCAGACCAACTTTGGGAAACAACTATGAATCCAGAATCAAGAACATTAATTCGTGTTACAATAGATGACTTAGCTCAGGCAGAACGTAGGATTACCACTCTTATGGGGGATAAAGTAGAACCACGAAGAAAGTGGATTGAATCGCACGTAGCCTTTGGATTAGAAGAACAAAGTAATATCTTAGAAAATGATAAATTGCAATAGAGTAGGAGGTTCACCTTTTGTCTGAATCAGAACAGTATATGGATTTGCCATTAGAAGAAGTATTAGGTGACCGGTTTGGTCGTTATAGTAAATATATTATTCAGGATCGTGCACTTCCGGATGCACGAGATGGACTGAAGCCAGTACAGCGTCGTATTTTATATGCGATGCATCAAGAAAAGAATACGCATGATAAACCCTACCGTAAATCAGCCAAGACGGTCGGTACAGTTATTGGTAACTATCACCCTCATGGAGACACTTCCGTCTATGATGCAATGGTGAGACTGAGTCAGGACTGGAAGCTAAGGAACCTGTTAGTCGAAATGCACGGAAACAACGGTAGTGTAGATGGGGATCCTCCAGCAGCAATGCGTTATACAGAAGCACGACTTTCTAGTATGGCTTCTGAACTGTTACGTGACATTGATCAGGAAACAGTTGATTATATCCCTAACTTTGATGACACCATTGCTGAACCGGTTGTATTACCTGCAAAGTTTCCGAATTTACTTGTTAATGGTTCGACAGGGATATCAGCTGGGTACGCCACAGAAATCCCACCGCATAATCTGAGTGAAGTAATCGATGCTGTCATGATGAAAATTGATCGTCCAGATGTATCTGTGGATGAGTTGATGTCAGTTATGAAAGGACCTGACTTCCCAACAGGTGGTATTATTCAAGGTGTTGATGGGATTAAGAAGGCTTACGAAACAGGAAAAGGAAAAGTTGTCGTGCGTGGCCGTGCGGAGATTGAACAGCTCCGAGGTAACAGGGAGCAAATCGTAATTGATGAGATCCCATATGAAGTGAACAAAGCGAACCTTGTGAAGAAAATGGACGAACTGCGGATTGATAAGAAAGTCGAAGGTATAGCAGAAGTTCGTGATGAGACTGACCGTACGGGTTTACGTATTGTAATCGAGTTGAAAAAGGATGTAGATAGTGAAGGGATTTTAAAATACCTTTATAAGGCAACAGATCTGCAGATTAGTTACAACTTTAATATGGTTGCTATACATGATAAAACGCCTAAGTTAATGAGCCTGAAAGGTATTCTTGATGCCTATATTGCTCACCAACGGGATGTTGTAACTCGTCAGTCAGAGTATGAATTAAGAAAAGCTAAGGAAAGAGCTCATATAGTAGAGGGCCTAATTAAAGCTATTTCTATTCTGGATGAAGTCATTGCAACCATCCGTTCATCCAATGATAAACAGGATGCAAAACGAAGGTTGATGGAACAGTACGGGTTTACTGAGCCTCAATCAGAAGCCATTGTAAACCTTCAATTATATCGTCTAACGAATACAGATATTACGTCCTTAGAAAAAGAAGCGGAAGAATTAAATAAACGCATTAGTGAGTTAGAAGCCATACTTAGTGATGAGAAAAAACTTCTTAAAGTAATTAAGAAAGACTTGTCTTCTATGAAGAAAAAATATCATACAGATCGTATGACCGTTATTGAGGATGAAATTGAGAAATTAGAAATAAATCCTGAAGTAACGGTCCCAAGTGATGATGTGCTTGTTTCTGTTACACAAGCTGGCTATATTAAGCGAACGAGTCTTCGTTCGTATGCAGCATCAGGAGGAGAAGACTTTGCTATGAAAGAAGGAGACCGTCTGCTTGGTTTGTTTGAGATTAACACAACGGATACAGTCCTTCTTTTTACTAACAAAGGTAACTATCTGTACCTTCCTATTCATGGCTTACCGGACATTCGTTGGAAAGATCTAGGACAGCACATTGCAAATCTAATAACGGTTGAGAAAGATGAGCGTATAATAAGAGCTGTGCCAATTAGGGATTTCTCTGAAGCAAAATATTTCTTATTTATAACGAAGGCCGGCATGATTAAACGGAGTGAGCTATCTCTTTACCAGGCTCAGCGCTATTCCAAGCCGCTGGTGGCCATTAATGTTAAAGGCGAAGACGAGGTAGTAGATGTTCATGTCACAGATGGGCACCAGGACATTTTCCTTGCCACAAATACCGGTTATGGATTGTGGTATCATGAGTCTGAAGTGAAGATAATAGGTCAACGAGCAGCTGGTGTGAAAGCAATGGCTTTAAAAGATGATGAAGAGATTGTGGCAGGTAAGATCTTTGATGAAAATAGTGATCCATCCATTCTTCTTGTGACACAACGTGGAGCAGTTAAGCGGATGAGGCTAAAAGAGTTTGAGAAATCAACGCGTGCCAAACGCGGTGTGGTCATGTTAAGAGAGCTGAAAAGCAGCCCACACAGAGTGGTAGGGTTGCAGCTAACACAAGGAAAAGAAATACTGTTCCTAGAAACAGAGAACGGAACGACACAAGAAGTAAATGCAGGTTCCTTTAAAGCAAGTGACAGGTACAGTAATGGATCGTTTGTCATCGACCAAGATGAGTTTGGGGAAGTGGTTGCATTATGGCGAGAAGCGAATTATGAAAAAGTATTCGATAGTGAAGAAGAACCCTCATAATAACTATAAAAGACTCTAAAGGGATATCCTTTAGGGTCTTTTTGTATACTTCTGGATGACAAGTGATTAAAAATGCTTTTTTGTTAATTACTCTTAGTAAATGTAGTCAAGATGGATTGAATGAAGGCTTGATAGTCAAACCCCATAGCGATATGTTGAAGTGGATAATCTTCCTTTTGATCGCTAATTCTTACATCTGCGATCGTCTGACCATAAGCATCACCTTTTTCTACAACAACTTTTACTGGAGCTTCTATGTAATTCATGTATTGTGGATGAAATGCTGCCCAGAGGGCTAACAAATCGTGTATAGGGGCGCCTATGTTTGAATGGGTAGCGTTTGTTTCTTGATAAAATTCAAAATAGTAATCAAATATTTCTCTAATAATTGGTCCTATAGAAGGGTCCTTACAATATGTAGTGATAATTTGGATCATATCTTTTGTGAGTATGGCAAAGTTCGTCACATTCAGCGGAATGATCTTAACTTTCTTTAGAACAGTAAACACTAAGTTGGAAGCATAAGGGTCCCCGTATATATTTGCTTCTGCTACAGGTGTTACATTACCGGGTGTGAAGAAAGCGCCTCCCATCACATAAATCTCATTAATTATTTCGGCTACTTCAGGATAAAGGACAAGCATCGACGATAGAGAGGAAAGTCTACCTACATTGACGATAGTAATCTGGTTGTGATGTCTCTTGATCAAGTCTACAGCTTTTGAGTAGTCGTGAATTCGTTTATTCTCAATGTTAGTCGAATACGGAGAAAGTGGGCCAAGTCCATATTTCCCATGAATTTCTTCAGGATATTGAGGATAAGCACCGGTATAGGGTTTATAAGCCCCTCTTATTATATCGATAGAGCCTTCCGCTTTCGTTAACGCTCGTAAAAACAGAGCATTATCCTCTGCATTATGTTCTGAAATATTACCGTAACCCGTCACAAGTCCCACAATTTCTATCGTCGGATCCATTCTTGCATATAGAAGCGCGATAACATCATCAACTCCAAAATCTCCAAAAAATAGTATCTTTTTGACCAACTAAAACACCTCCTAAACCATTTATACAATATATGGTAAAAACAATGAATTATAACAATAAGTAACGCAACTAGTTGTGTATGCAAAACAAAGAAATGGTCGTAAAGAAACTTAGTAGCAACTCCGAATGGTAAAGAAGAACAAAGATCAAAAAAATAATTTTAATTATTCAGAAATTTGTGCTACGATGTAAAGGAAAAACAAACTGAAAGTAGATGGTCTATGAAAGAGTTAAAAGAAAGAATTATAGATTCAGCACTTATTTTATTTGAGAACAAAGGTTATCATGGTGTAACAGTCAATCAGATTGTGGAGAATTGTAATGCTTCAAAGGGAGGGTTTTACCATCACTTTGAGTCAAAAGATGAATTGTTATATGTGATACACGACACCTTCATTACATATGTTTTAGAAAAAGCGCATGTAGCGAAGGAAACCTACCAACATCCCACAGATCAACTTCAAGCGATGATTACATCCTTCGTAAAAGTGTTTGACCTATACAAACCACACATTTACGTATTCTATCAGGAAAGCACCTATTTAAAGCCTCAGTATGAAGAACGTATTAAAGAAAAAAGAAAGCAATTTAAAGAACTCTTATTTTCTGTAATTGAAAAAGGACAGCAAACTGGTGAATTCAGAAGTGAATTACCTGTTGTGATAACTGGCATGTCTATTCTAGGAATGGTGAACTGGACCTATAAATGGTACAGAAAAGACGGGGATAAGAGTATCGAAGAAATTGCAGATATTTATTTGGACTTAATTTTACACTCTATATTACAAGAACCCACAAAGCGTCTTTTACATTTATAAAAGACTCTTTTTATGTATCTTGATGAAGCGCTTACATTTAAATTCTACCGACTAAGCGGTCGGTCAATTTATCAATGATAAAAGGAGTGAAAGGCATGAATTTCGAATTAAGCAAAGAGCAAGAAATGACACAAAAAATGGTCAGGGATTTTGCTCAAGAGGTAATAGCTCCAAGAGCTGTAGAGTTAGATAAGACATCCACTTTTCCAAAGGATATCTTTGATCAGATGGGGGAGCTTGGACTTTTAGGCATACCATTCCCAGAACAATATGGAGGATCTGGCGGGGATACGATTACATATGCGTTAGCTGTAGAAGAAATTGGACGTGTATGCGGAGGAACGGGGCTCAGCTATGCTGCTGCTGTATCCCTAGGATCGAGTCCAATTTACTATTTTGGAACAGAAAAACAAAAAGAAGAATTCTTAGTTCCGCTAGCTAAGGGTGAAGCTCTTGCATCATTTGGGTTAACAGAGCCTAATGCGGGAAGTGACGCTGGAGGCACTCAAACAAGAGCAATAAGAGATGGAGATGAATTTGTTATTAACGGTGAAAAGTCTTGGATTACTAATGCGGGATACGCAAAAACCTTAACGGTGACAGCGGTATCAGGTAAAGATGATAAAGGGAAGAATATTATATCCGCTTTTCTTGTTCCTACAGATACTCCTGGTCTCAAAATTTCAAGTAACTATGACAAGATGGGGGTAAGGGCATCCAATACGTCAGAGATTATCTTAGAGGATGTACGTGTGCCGAAAGAGAATATATTAGGAGATCCATCAAAAGGGTTTAAGCAGTTTTTATATACACTAGATGGGGGGCGTATTTCTATAGCCGCTTTAGCCGTCGGCATTGCGCAAGCCTCCTTAGACAAAGCATTAGCATATGCGAAAGAACGAAAGCAATTTGGGCAACCGATTTCAAATTTCCAAGCGATTCAATTTAAGCTAGCAGATATGGCTATGGAAGTTGAGTTAGCTCGGAACATAGTTTTAAAGGCTGCGTGGTTGAAAGATCAGAAAAAGCCATTCACAAAAGAGTCAGCTTATGCAAAGTTGTTCGCTTCTGAAACCGCTTTCCGATCTGCTAACCAAGCCATTCAGATTCATGGAGGCTATGGATATATGCGTGAGTATGAGGTAGAACGCTTTTTGCGTGATGCAAAGCTTTTAGAAATAGGAGAAGGGACTTCAGAGATTCAGCGTTTGGTTATCAGTCGCCAACTAGGTTGCTAGAATTCAGTTCAGTAAAAAGGAGGAAGATGTCAGGTGTCCTTATTAGAAGTGACGGTTGGAGAGTTGTTAGAAGAGAAAGCGAACGCATTTCCAGACCATGAAGCTTTTGTTTATCCTGAGCTAGGGTTACGTAAGACATACCGAGAATTTGACGAAATGACAGATGCTGCAGCTAAAGGGTTTATGAGTTTAGGAATTGAAAAGGGAGACCATGTTGCTATATGGGCAGATAATAAACCTGAATGGCTAATCTCTCAATTTGCTACAGCTAAAATGGGAGCAATTCTCGTTACAGTAAATACAAACTATCAAGCTCGGGAACTAGAATATTTATTAAAACAATCGGATGCAACCACCCTTGTGTTGGCAGAAGAATATAAAGGAACGTCCTATTTAGATATTCTAAATGAAATATGTCCTGAACTTGAGCGCTCAGAAAAAGGAGATCTCTACTGTCCTTCATTACCTTATTTGAAAACTATTATTGTACTTAGTGACCGCCAATCTTCTTTCATGTATAACTTTGGAGAGGTCGTTGAAAAAGGAAAGAATATCTCTTCTAATCAGCTCGCTCAACGTAAGATGACATTGTCATATAATGATGTGATTAATATGCAGTATACATCTGGAACAACAGGTTTTCCAAAAGGCGTCATGTTGTCTCATTACAATATTGTGAATAACGGTAAACAAGTATCTGATGCAATGAAACTCACTGAAGAAGACCGCCTTTGTATACCTGTTCCGTTTTTTCATTGTTTTGGTTGTGTACTAGGAACAATGGCGGCTGTATCAAAAGCAACCACAATGGTCATCTTGGAACAATTCGATCCTGTAACTGTTATGAGAGCAGTTCAAGAGGAGCGGTGTACAGGTTTGCATGGAGTACCAACAATGTTTATAGCTGAACTCAATCATCCTGAGTTTGTTAACTTTACATTTACACATTTGCGGACCGGAATTATGGCAGGTTCTACCTGTCCAATGGAAGTAATGAAAAAGGTCATTGGAAACATGGGGGCATCGGAGATTACGATCGCCTATGGTCAGACAGAATCTTCCCCGGTAATTACTCAAACCACTACAGATGATCCTATTGAACGGAAAGTTGGAAGTGTAGGGAAAGCTCACCCTCATGTTGAAGTTAAAGTGATTGATCCCGCTACAAATGAAGAGGTAGATGCAGGGATCCCGGGAGAACTTTGTACCAGAGGATATTTAGTTATGGAAGGCTATTATAAAAATAAAGAAGCAACTTATGCTGCTATTGATGAAGACGGTTGGCTTCATACGGGTGATATAGCTGTAATGGATGAAAAAGGTTATGTGGAAATAACTGGGCGGATAAAAGACATGATTATACGGGGAGGTGAAAACATCTATCCAAGAGAGGTAGAAGAATTTATATATACTCACCCCGATATCCTTGATGTACAAGTAATTGGAGTTCCTGATGAGAAGTACGGTGAAGAACTAATGGCGTGGGTTATCGTTAAAGAAGGAAGAGTGCTTTCAAAAGATCAACTGAGATCGTTTTGTCAGGGGAAGATTTCTCGTCATAAAATCCCAAGGTATGTTGAATTTGTTTCAGAGTATCCGATGACCGCAAGTGGAAAGATACAGAAGTTTAAGCTAAGGGAAAATGCGCTCCACCTTATTCAACAAAATACTTAATTGGACTGGAGGATGCTACTATGTTTACAAAACTACTCATAGCAAATCGTGGTGAAATAGCTTCTCGAATTATTCGTACATGTAAGCGTTTAAATATTCAAACTGTGGCCATTTATTCCGAACCAGATGAAGATAGTCCTTATGTAAAAGAAGCAGATGAAGCGTATCCCCTTGGTGGGTCTCGGGTTCATGAAAGTTATCTGCAAGTAGATAAAGTGATGGATATTGCTAAGAAAGCAGATGTGGATGCCATTCATCCTGGATACGGGTTGTTAAGTGAAAATGCCGATTTTGCTGAGCGTATTCAGTCAGAAGGAATTGCATTTATAGGACCCACTAGTGATGTTATAAGAAGTATGGGAAGTAAAGTAGAAGCAAGAACTACCATGAAACGTGCTGGAGTTCCTATCATTCCTGGAACATCTTCATCAACGGAAGACGTAGATGCTGCTATTAGAGCTGCTGCTGACATCGGTTACCCCATAATGCTAAAAGCTTCAGCTGGGGGTGGTGGTATTGGAATGCAAGTCGTGAACAATGATGAAGAATTAAGAAAAGCTTATGAAAGCAATGCGAAGCGAGCTCAAATGTTTTTTGGCGATGGGACAATGTTTTTAGAGAAGAAGATTGTAAACCCTCACCATATTGAAATTCAGGTGCTAGCAGACCAAAGAGGAAATGCTCTTTATCTATTTGAAAGAGAGTGTTCTGTGCAACGCAGACACCAAAAAGTAGTTGAAGAAGCCCCATCTCCTTTTATTTCAGAAGAAACAAGGGGGAAAATGGGCGAAGCTGCTCTTAAAGCAGTTCGAGCCCTAGGGTATCAAAATGCAGGTACAGTGGAATTTTTGGTAGATGAAAATCAACAATTCTACTTTCTAGAGATGAACACACGTCTACAAGTAGAACATCCTGTAACAGAGGAAATAACAGGATTTGATTTAGTAGAAGAGCAGATCCGTATCACATATGGGGAATCTTTACGCTACAAGCAAAATGAATTAACGATTCATGGTCATGCCATTGAGGTACGAGTTTATGCCGAAGATCCAAAGACATTTTATCCAGCACCTGGCCAAATGACAGGTTTGCAACTACCAGTTGGAGATCACATCAGACACGAGCTGGCTGTTCACTCCAGCAGCTTCGTATCGCCTTTCTATGATCCTATGATAGCAAAATGCATTACTTGGGGAGAGACGAGGGAAGAAGCGATTGAACGGATGTCTTATGCCCTTAGTCAGTATGAAGTAGAAGGGATCAAAACGAACCTTCCTATGCTAAGAACTGTTCTTAGTCACGATGTATTTAAACAAGGAACTATCACAACTAATTTTGTAGAAGAACACTATCTAAAGGAGGAAGCAAAATGACAGAAGTAAAAGCTAATATGGCAGGAAGTGTATGGAAAATTGTTGTAACAGAAGGGGACCAAGTTACATCTGGTCAAGATCTATTAATTTTAGAATCCATGAAAATGGAGATCCCCATCGCTACAGATGATGAAGGTACTGTGAAAGAACTAAAGGTTCAAGAGGGAGATTTCGTAAACGAGGGAGATGTTGTTGCCATACTTGAATAAAGAGAGGAGATTTTTATGCAGCTACCTAGGGATGTAAAGGTTAAAGAAGTCGGACCAAGAGATGGCTTGCAAAATGAAAAGGAACATATATCTACTATCGATAAAATTGAGTGGGTTAACCAGCTTTCAGAAACAGGACTTTCCTATATAGAAATCACTTCATTTGTACACCCAAAATGGATTCCCCAATTGGGTGATGCAGTAGATGTAGCAAGACAAATTAATCGAAACCCGGACGTAACATATGCGGCCCTAGTTCCTAATGAAAGAGGGCTAGAACGAGCGTTAGAAGCTGACATCGATGAGGTTTCAATCTTCATGTCTGCTTCTGAAGCGCATAACCGGAAGAATATTAATAAGTCTATAGGAGAAACGTATCCTGTTTTATCACCGGTAGTTGAGACAGCTAAGAGTGAAGGGAAAACGGTTCGAGCCTATGTTTCTACTGTCTTTGGTTGTCCATATGATGGGAAAGTTGAAATGAATCAGGTTTTATCCGTCTGTGAACGCTTGTTTGAAATGGGAATTGATGAATGTTCAATAGGAGATACCATCGGAGTCGCAAACCCTTTGCAAGTGGAGCAAGTGCTTAGTTCTTTAAGTGATCATTTTCCAAAAGATAAATTAGCCCTTCATTTTCACAATACAAGAGGCACGGCTCTTGCCAACGTTTTAACGGCTTTACAATTAGGGTTTACAACATTTGATAGTTCCCTTGGGGGATTGGGTGGATGCCCTTATGCCAAAGGGGCTTCAGGAAATCTTGCTACAGATGATCTTGTCTATATGCTCGGGGAAATGGGCATTCATTCAGGTATTGATCACCGTAAACTTTTGAAGTCTGGAGAATGGATCCAAAACGTTGTCGGAAAACCACTTCCAAGTCATCACATGCAAATGCTCAGAAGCGGAGGGATACATGTTTGAAGAAAGTTGTAGAACTGCAAAAACTAGATGGATATGTATACGAAATCTCTTTATCGCGTCCTGAAGCAGCAAATGCCTTTTCGCATGTATTAATGGATGATCTGGACGCTTGTTTAGAAGAAGTAGAGGCATCAGGAGATGTAAGGTGTGTAATTATTAAAGGGGCGGGTGAAAAAGCCTTTTGCGCTGGTGCTGATTTAAAGGAACGGCAGGGAATGAGTGATCAACAAGTCATTAAAACCGTACATAGAATCGGCCAGTGTATTAAGAGAGTTGAAGCGTTAGAGATCCCTACCGTAGCTTCTATAAACGGAGTAGCCTTTGGTGGTGGACTCGAACTCGCACTAGCCTGCGATCTTCGCATAGCAAGGGATGATACGAAAATGGGTTTGACAGAAACATCCCTTGGTATCATTCCGGGGGCAGGAGGTACTCAGCGCCTTCCTCGCTTAGTGGGAATAGGTAAAGCAAAAGAAATGATCTATAGCGCTATGAGAATCTCTTCGGAAGAAGCGGTGAATATTGGTTTAGTAGAAAGGGTTGTTCCGTCGTCTCTACTATCAGAAGAGACGAGAGCCCTTGCTAGTCTTATTGCTAAGAATGCACCACTTGCACTAAAACAGGCAAAACGAGCGATTGACTCAGGAATAAATACAGATAAAGAAACAGGTCTTTATATAGAATCCCTATGCTATCAGCAAACCATCCCAACAGAAGATCGTTTAGAAGGATTGAACGCTTTTAAAGAGAAACGAGCCCCGCAATATAAAGGAAGATAACAAAGGAGGAGAATCTATATGACAACGAAATATGATCAAACATTTCAAGATAAAGTCGATGAAATTAAGCAAGGTGGATCAGACAAATATCATCAAAAAAATGCAGAAAAAGGGAAAATGTTTGTTCGTGATCGCTTAGAGCAGTTATTTGATGATGGAATCGATGTTGAAGATGCTTTCTTTGCCAATTGCCAGGATGGTAGTCTTCCTGCCGATGGCGTTGTAACAGGAATAGGTAAAATAAACGGAGAAACAGTTTGTGTGATGGCAAATGACTCTACTGTTAAAGCTGGGTCTTGGGGAGCACGAACTGTCGAAAAAATTATCCGTATACAAGAAACAGCTGAAAAACTTGAAGTCCCGATGTTATACTTAGTGGACTCAGCAGGAGCGAGAATTACGGATCAAGTTGAAATGTTCCCAGGAAGACGCGGAGCGGGTCGTATTTTCTATAACCAAGTTAAACTTTCAGGTCGTGTTCCTCAAGTTTGCTTACTCTTTGGTCCTTCAGCCGCTGGTGGAGCATATATTCCTGCTTTTTGTGACATTGTTGTTATGGTAGAAGGAAATGCATCTATGTATTTAGGATCTCCTCGTATGGCTGAGAAGGTTATTGGTGAAAAAGTAAGCCTTGAAGAAATGGGCGGCGCAAAGATGCATTGCTCTGAATCTGGTTGTGGAGATGTACTAGCAAAGACAGAGCAAGAAGCCATTGAATACGCAAGAAATTACTTAAGCTATTTTCCGAAAAATTTCAGAATACCTGCACCAACTAAAGATCCGCTCCCAGTAAAACCTCACGATAAAACCATCCAGGATTTAATACCTGAAAATCAAAATGCTCCTTTTGATATGTACGAACTAATCGACCATTTGATTGATGAAGACTCATTTTGTGAGATTAAGAAGTTATTTGCAAGGGAACTGATTACTGGACTAGCTCGAATGAACGGAAAACCTGTAGGAATTATCGCGAACCAACCACGCATGAAAGGTGGCGTGTTATTCCACGATTCAGCAGATAAAGCAGCCAAATTTATTAATCTATGTGATGCGTTCCATATACCGCTTCTATTCTTAGCTGACATTCCAGGATTTATGATTGGAACACGTGTAGAGAAAGCAGGGATCATTCGCCATGGGGCTAAGATGATATCAGCCATGAGTGAAGCAAGCGTACCAAAAATTTCTGTAATTGTCCGTAAAGCATACGGTGCCGGTCTTTACGCTATGGCAGGTCCAGCTTTTGAGCCAGATTGTTGCATTGCTCTTCCTAGTGCTCAAATAGCTGTAATGGGTCCTGAAGCTGCTGTTAATGCAGTCTATGCTAATAAAATTGCTGAACTATCAGAAGAAGAGCGACCTCAATTCATAAAGGAAAAGCAAGAAGAATATAAAGAGAATATCGATATCTATCGCCTGGCTTCTGAAATGGTTGTAGATGATATAGTTGATCCCGACCGATTGCGAGGAGAGCTGATTACCCGTTTTGCCTCTTATGAAACAAAACGTCTACAATTTACAGAACGAAAACATGGGGTATACCCGGTCTAGTACGTTTGTTTGTTGCAGATAGCTATGAAATGGCGATAGAATTGACAAGCACATCAAGGGCTTTTCTTTAGAGATTAAACTGACCCTTAATGGAGGTTCTACAAATGAAATTACAAACAATTTTAAACAAAATCGACTACACCACTCTGCAAGGGGACGTTCAAGTAAACATTGAATCTGTCGCTTACCATTCTGGGTTAATCCAACAAGATTCACTGTTTATTTGCCTTGAAGGAACGAAGCGAGATGGACATGATTACATCGCCCAAGCAGTTATGAAGGGCGCGGTAGCAATCGTTATTCAAAAGCAAGTAGGCCTGGAGTTCGTTCCAGATGACATGACGGTCATACAAGTTGATGATACCAGGCATGCGTTACCCATCATTGCAAGTCAGTTCTATAGCCACCCCTCACAAGCATTTCGTTTAGTAGGTGTCACAGGAACAAATGGCAAAACATCTGTATCTCACCTTATCTCCTCTATACTTCAGTATACAGGTAGAAAGGTTGGAACTGTTGGCACTCTTGGAAATCGTATAAATAATGAGGATATAAAAGCTTATCGCACTACACCGACGACGCCTGAAACAGTAGATCTGCAAGCATCTTTTGCAGCCATGCGCGATCAAAGCGTTACGGACGTAGTCATGGAAGTATCTTCAATGGGACTAAAAAATAAGCGTGTTTTAGAGTGTCAATTTGACGTGGGGATCTTTACGAATCTCTCACAAGAACATTTAGACGATCATGGTTCTTTTGAAGATTATAAGGAAAGCAAACTCTCTCTATTTCCCATGTGTCCTTATTCCATTCTAAATATTGATGATCCTTTTGCTGATGAATTTATTGGGGCAACGAACGGGTCTTATGAAACATACGGAATCGAGAATAAAGAAGCAGACCTTAATGCAACAAATATCAAAAGTGATGAAAAGGGTGTACATTTTCAAGTAAATCATAGAGAGTTTCAAAAAGATGTATATGTCCCCGTACCAGGTGAATTTACTGTTTCGAACTCCCTTGCAGCTATAAGTTGTTGTCTTCATTTGGGAATTGATATTGGAGATATAATTGAATCGCTAAATCACGTAAAAGGTCCAGATGGACGTTTGCAAACGATTCATTCTCCTGAAGGATACACAGTGATGGTGGATTATGCTCATACCCCTGACGCATTAGAGAAAATATTATTAAATTTATCCCCTATCAAGAAAGGGAATATATTTGTTGTATTTGGTTGCGGTGGAGATCGTGACCGAGGCAAACGGGCTGTAATGGGAGAAATAGCTTCTAGGTGGAGTGATTATGTTATTCTAACGACAGATAACCCACGTTCAGAAGAACCATCTAGCATTCTTTCTGATGTAGAAGAAGGCATGCAAGCTCCTGGAGACTATGAAATTATTGAAGACCGTGAAGAAGCGATTCATCGTGCATTAGGCATGGCAGAACCTCGAGACATTGTCGTGATTGCAGGGCGTGGAAATGAAAACTACCAGGAAGTAAACGGGTCAAAGCGCTCTTTGAATGATTTTGATGTGGTTGAAAGGTTTATGAATCAACACACTTCAACTATTAAGGAGGGGTAAATCATAACGAGCCAGGTGAAGAGGCGTATTGTGTTCGGTTGTGGACTTTTTTTGGGGTTATATCTACTACTGAAAGGGATCGATTTCTTCCAAGAATACGGAAGTAACATTGGCACATCACCTGAGTTACAATTATTTTTAATCGATGTTACCAATCTGCTCCCTTTTCAACAAACTTCAATCACTGGAACGATTTTGTTAGTCATGGGATCGATCATCGCTGTCTTATCATTTGTGGCTTTTCTTCGTACTAATCAACATGATCATTATCAAAATATGGATCAAAACGGTAAATGAGACGCTTAAAGAAAACCGCTCCCTTATAAGAGGGAGCGGTTTTTTATTGATAAACTTCATTCATAATTCTTTTCAAAATATGAATTTGTTCGTCAAAGAGAATTTTATAATGTTTTTTCATAACTTCAAATTCTTCTGTTCCTTGTTCTGTTACACGGTACCAATATACTTTTTGGCGCTTTTTCTCAAGGGACTTGTAGTCTTCACGTCGTTGTAACAGACCTTCTTCTGTCATGTCATGAAGAGTATCGAGTAACGTTGAAGGAGCTGGCTGCCAGTTGCCTGTCAGCTTACTAAACTCCTCTTTAAAATGTTCACTGATTAAAGATGTGCGCTTGTGCAACAAATGTAAAATATAAAACTTAGTAAACTGAGCGGCAGACATGTTCAAAGCAAATTTCTTTGGATTATTCTTGTTTGACATCCATTCCACACCCCTTTTGGTAGAAAATAAGTTTGTTGCCAACATCTACATATCTAGTATACCATATTATATACTTAGTAGTAACTCAGAATGTACATAATAAAACCCTTGAGAATAGCAAAATAACCATTCTCAAGGGCGAATATTATTCTATAAAACTTTTATCAACTAAACCTTCTAAATCTGGTTGTTCTTTTAAGAATTCCAAATCGAATGAAGAGTTAGCAAACATTTGAAGGTAATCGGGGTTAATTTCATATGTGAAAGTGATACGCTCCCATGCGCTGTCAATTACGCTTCGAGATAACTCTTGTTCTGTAATATCTTTAATCTTGTTAATAGCAATCGTTTTGGATTCATCAGGATTTTCTTGAATAAATTCTGTCGCCTTCATGTGTCCATCAACTAATTTTTGAACGAGTTCCGATTCCTTCTTGACCAAATTACTAGAAGTTACAAATACGGCAGCAGGAAGTGTTTCACCGTAAGCTACGTTTTTTGTGTCAATTAGCACATCTCCATATCCTTCTTCTTCAATGTAAGAAGCCCAAGGTTCTGGAACGGTTGCTACATCTACCTTGCCATTCGCAAATTGCTGAGCATATGTCGCTGGTTTACCTGTGACATGCTTCATATCTCCGTTTAAACGATCAGATTTCATACCAAATTCACGCATCATTAGCGTTTCGAATTGCACATCATGAGTACAGCCAACTCGAGGAGAGATAAACGTTTTTCCTTTAATATCTTCTGGTGAGCTAATACCGGAATCTTTTCGTGACATTATGACTGTGCCGCCTGTAGAACCTGCGGCTAATATGTTAATCTCCGCTCCGTTTGTAAAATGATTCATTGCCGGACCAGGGCCTACCAGCCCGCCGTGAATTTCACCAGTTTCAATTGCTGTCATAAAGCTAGAACCATCTGGAAAGTACTTATAACTTACTTCTGTACCATCTGGCAATGTTTCTTCGTAAAAGTTCTTTTCTTCTGCTACCATTCCAGCAACATGATTAATATTTGGGAAGTACCCAATTACAATTTCCTCAGGTGTTTCTCCTGATGTAGACTTACTTCCACAAGCCGATAATATAACGGCAAGGAGAGCAATCGTGCATACATATAGCATTTTTTTCATAAGTCATCCACCTCTTTAAAAGTTTTTATAATAGACCCCAGCGTTTCATGACGGTTTTCTCTAATTTAGAGAAAACAAGATGATCTACAGTTGAGCCAATCACACCAATAATCAAAATAATTGCCATAACAACGTCAACTCTTGCAAAGTCAAAAGCATAAGTTAAGGAGTAACCGAGACCCGGTCCATTACTTAATAATTCACCTGCCATTAACGCCCGCCAGCTAAATGCCCAAGCAAGTCGAATGCCCGTCATAAAGTGTGGAACAGAAGCAGGAATTTCAACTTTAAAGAACAGCTCTAAGCCATTAACTCCCATAGTTCGCGCTGCCTTCTTGAAAGATGAAGGTACGTTACGGAGTGCCGTTCGTGTGTTAAGAGCCATTACAAAAACTCCACCTATTACGACCACAAATATTACAGCCATTTCATTGAAACCAAACAGTAATAATGAAAGAGGAACCCAAGCGATGCTAGGGATGCTCTGTAATGCTATTAAGTACATACCAGCGGTTTCATCCGCTTGTTTAGATTTAGCTAACAATACCCCGATCGATGTACCAAGTACAATACTAATGGGGAGGCCATATAGTAAATGTTTAAAACTAGCCAAAAGAGCTTTCGTTAAAGTCCCATCTCCGAATCCTTCAATGAGAGCATAGTAGACATCAAGGGGAGGTGGAAATGCGATATCTGGGAAGACTCCCGCGGAATAGACACCTTGCCAGAGAGCAATAACCGCTACAAGAAACAAAATTCGCTTTAGTAAGATTTTCATTGTAATTCTTCCTTTAAAACTTTGTTGATTTCTCCTTCTAATAATCCCATTACATGCTGCTCCATAGCGATAACATCTGAGTTTGTTCTTACTCTAGGTCTTGGGAGTGTAATGGATAAATCCTCTATAATTCGACCAGGACGTGTTCCCATGACGATAATTCGGTCTGATAACTTAATAGCTTCAGAGATTGAATGAGTGACAAAGAGTATGGTTTTCTGGTCTTCTGACCATATCCGTAATAACTCATCGTGTAAGATGTGCCTGGTTTGTTCATCTAAAGCACCAAATGGTTCATCCATTAATAACACTTTTGGATCCATTGCAAGGGCGCGGGCAATTGCTACACGTTGCTGCATTCCACCTGAAAGCTCATGAGGGTAGGATTGTGTGAAGTGACTAAGGTGCACCATCTGCAAATACTTCTTAGCTGTTGTAGCTTGCTCTTTCTTCGATAAGTGTTTTAGAGGAAACTTAACGTTTTCTAAAACATTTAACCATGGGAATAGCGCAGGTTGCTGAAAGACCATCCCTCTATCAGGACCAGGCTTTGATACTGGCTGATCTTCTAAAAGAATATCTCCATTTGTTATAGACTCAAGTCCCGCTATCATTGAGAGCAGCGTAGATTTACCACAACCTGAAGGTCCTAATATCGATACAAAATTATGTTCCTCTATAGAAAGGTTGATATCGGAAAAAACCTCCCATGCTCCGTTCTCTTCGTGTGGAAAAGATTTCGACACGTTATTAAATTCTAAGTACATTAGCTCAGCCCTTTTCTTTAATTCTTATAAGAATAATCGGAATTGTATGCGTTATATTATACGGCCACATGGAAAAACGTGTCAACCTATTTTAGAATTTTGTGATTTTTCATATTCAGGATAAGTGATCGATCGAAAGTTGACCACTGTGTAATGTATAGAAATATGGTACAATATGTGCGGTATTGGCTTACATAATTTACGTTTTGTATATAAACCTCACATAGTTTTAACAAGGATTTCAGGCTTTTGTAGTGAAATAAAAGCTAGGTTACTGATATGATTAGAAATAGATGTAACAGTAAAACATATTTGGTTTATTAAAATGTACATAGAGTAAAATCCTATTGATATGGAAACCTTAAACATTAATAGTGAAATAAAGGAGTATGCAGCTTGAAGATCGCCATTGTAACAGAAACCTTCTTACCATCTACTGACGGAGTGGTAACAAGGCTTAAAGAAGCTATTAAATACCTGAGGAGTGAGCAACATGAAGTGGTAGTCATTGCTCCTGACTTAGGTGTTTATGAATATGAAGGAGCTATTGTAGAGGGTGTAAAGACAACGACGTTGCCCTTTTATAAATATCGTCCTTTCTCATTACCGAATAAGGTAGTGAAGTCGTTACTTCAAAAACACAATCCGGATATCGTTCATGTAGTGAATCCTGCCCTGGTTGGAGTGTCAGGAGTGAAATATGCAAAGGAATTGAACCTTCCCTTACTAGCTTCTTATCACACCCATGTTCCAAAATATTTGGATTACTATAAATTATATGCCTTTAAACCGTTACTATGGTGGCATTTTAAACGCCTTCACAATCAAGCAGACCTGAATCTTTGTACTTCACAAGCCGTTAAAGATGAACTTGATGAAGAAGGATTTTATAATGTTCATGTATGGAAACGAGGCGTAGCAGTGGATCGTTATTCTCCAGAACATTACAGTCAGGAAATGAGGAATCGTCTTACGGGAGGAGAACCTGATAAGAAGTTGCTGGTCTTCGTTGGACGACTTGCGGCTGAGAAGGAAATACACAAATTGAAGCCGCTCCTTGAACAGCGAGACGATGTCCGATTAGCCATTGTTGGCGATGGTCCAGCTCGTGAAGAAGTTGAGAAAACATTTGAAGATACAACTGCGATCTTTACAGGTTTTTTGCATGGTGATGAGTTAAACCAAGCATTTGCATCAGCTGATGCCTTTATTTTCCCTTCTGTAACGGAAACGTTAGGACTTGTTATTTTAGAAGCGATGGCTTCAGGACTACCTGTTATCGCAGCAAAAAGTGGTCCTACTATGGAGCAAGTAGAAGATGGACGAACAGGACTATTGTTTGAAAATGAAGATACAAAGAGCCTGATCGAAGCGGTAGAGAAGATAGAAGATGTGGAGCTTATGCAAACACTGCGAGAAAATGCTCGAGCAGAAGCGGAAAAGTTCAGTTGGACAAAACCTTCTGCACAGTTATTGGAATATTATGAGCAAGTGTTAGGATCTATAAAAATGAAACAAGCAAATTGAAACCATCATGAAAAGTCTTAGTCATCCTAAGGCTTTTTCTTTTTATCCTGAAAGGAGGCATATATAATGAATTCTGAAAAACATAAGATGCTAGCTGGGGAGTTGTATGACGCAAGTGACGAGGAATTAGTCAAAGACAGACTAAACGCCAGGGAATTAACAAGGCTTTTTAACCATTCAACAGAAACGGAAAGCACTAGACGTACAGATATATTAAAAGCATTGTTTGGCTCTACAGGCAACCATCTTGCCATAGAACCCACTTTTAGATGCGATTATGGATATAATATTCATGTAGGTGAGGATTTCTATGCCAATTTTGACTGCATTATTTTAGATGTTTGTCCAGTAACAATAGGAGATCAATGTTTATTAGCTCCAGGTGTTCGAATTCTCACAGCTACTCATCCGATAGATCCGAAAACAAGAAGTTCAGGACTTGAGTATGGGAAACCGGTAACCATCAAAGATCATGTATGGATTGGTGCGAATGCAATCGTTAATCCTGGTGTTACCATCGGTCATAATGTAATCATTGGTTCTGGAGCTGTCGTCACAAAGGATGTACCGGATAATGTCATAGTTGGGGGTAACCCTGCTCGAATGATTAAAAAAGTTGAATTTAACACAAACGCATAGCGTCTGAAAAAGATGAAGGAATGGATACTTAATTGTCCCTTCATCTTTTTTTTATAAAAAATTATAGTAATAATTTCATATATAGTCATGATTATACGTCTTAAGAAAACAGTCCCATTTTTACATAAATAAAACATAAAATGAATCGAACCCCCGATAATTTGATCATTATATACGGAATTAAAGAATAAATATGCATATCTAAAATTCTCTACGGATGCTTTAATTTGGTGTAGAGAATCATCTGATCCTACGCTTTTATGAAGATAGTGAGTTCAAACAATTCTCATATAATTAAGGAATTACATGTACGATTTACGGTCCTATTAAAGACATTGTTTCAAGGTACTCCTTACCATAAGATAAAAATAAATAGGATACTATGATTGTGGAAAAGGGGGATTAAATTTTGAGGAATATTCGTGATTTAGAGGAAAAAATGTGTGAACCATCCGCTGGTTTAGTACGAGATATCACCTTACTTGATGGTGATATTATGATATTAGGAGTAGGCGGGAAAATGGGACCGACATTAGCAAAGCTAGCTAAAAATGCAGTCGATCGAGCTAAAGAGCAAAAACAGATTTATGCTGTTTCGAGGTTCTCGAAAGGTTCTCTTCGGAGTGAGCTTGAAGCGTATGGGGTTAAGACTATTGCAGCTGATCTGTTGGATGAAGAGCAGTTACACCAGTTACCTGATGTGAAGAATATCATCTATATGATAGGGCATAAATTTGGAACTACAGGAAACGAGCATTTCACATGGGCTATGAATTCTTTCTTACCTGGTTTAGTAGCGAAAAAGTTTAAAAATTCACGAATTGTGTCGTTTTCAACGGGAAATGTATATCCCCTTACCTCTGTTAAAAGCGGTGGTGTATCGGAAGAACACCCTACGGCCCCGATTGGGGAGTATGCACAGTCATGCCTTGGGCGTGAACGTGTATTTACTTATTATTCTCACAAATACAACATTCCTCAGCTTCATTTTCGTTTAAACTACGCTATAGATCTTCGCTATGGCGTTCTCCTTGAAATAGCTAAATCTGTAAAAGAGGGCAAGCCCGTTGATGTTACGATGGGCCATGCTAATGTAATTTGGCAGGGTGATGCGAACGACATGGCTTTACGTTCTTTATTATATTGCAGTTCTCCCCCTCAAACCCTTAACGTTACAGGTCCTGAAACAATGTCCATTCGCTGGGCTGCTGAGCAGTTTGGTGAGTTAATGAATCGAACTCCTGTCATTATTGGAGATGAACAAGATACAGCTTTATTGAGTAATGCTTCAAAATCCCACAAACTCTTTGGATACCCAAAAGTAACTCTTCGAGAAATGATCGAATGGACGGCAGAGTGGTTGGAGCATGAGGGTGAGGTCCTTGCTAAACCAACCCACTTCCAGGAGAGGGAGGGAAAGTTTTAAGTGGATACACGTATAAATAAAGAAAAGTGGAAGTTGCTACACGAAGGTACTGTTATTCCAGCGCATCCTCTAGCACTAACGAAAGAGAAAGGATTAGATGAGAGAAGACAACGAGCCTTAACGCGTTACTATATGGATAGTGGAGCGGGTGGAATTGCTGTTGGCGTCCATACGACTCAATTTGAAATACGTGAACCAGGCATTAATTTGTATGAAACTGTTTTAAGATTGGCTGCAGAGGAAGTAAATCATGCAGGTCTTAATAAGCCTTTCTTAAAAATAGCAGGGATTTGCGGGCCAACTGATCAGGCTCTGACAGAAGCTACACTTGCAAAAGAACTAAACTATGATATAGGGCTTGTAAGCATGGGAGGGTTGCACTTAACAGAGAAAGAACATCTGGAGCGAATAAAGGAAATAGCAACTATTATTCCGGTCTTTGGATTCTATCTTCAACCTTCAGTAGGTGGGAGAACATTTTCCTATGAGTTCTGGGAACAATTTGCTGAAATTGAAGGGGTTTGTGCTGTGAAAATGGCGCCCTTTAACCGCTACCAGACCCTAGACGTAGTTAGGGCTGTGTGTCACTCCAGTCGAGCGGATGAAATCGCTCTTTATACAGGGAATGACGACAATATCGTCATTGATTTACTTACAAGTTATCAATTCACGGTCAATGAAAAAACCGTTACAAAACCGATTGTAGGTGGCCTCCTTGGCCATTGGGCTGTTTGGACGTCTAAAGCGGTTCAACTACTTGAAGACATTAAGAAAATACGAGAAAAAGAAATTCTTTCTTCCTCAATACTTACGACCGCTACACATGTTACAGATAGTAATGCGGCACTATTTGACGCTAGTCATCACTACAAAGGATGTATTGCAGGCATTAATGAAGTGTTGAGAAGACAAGGTTTATTGTCTGAGAATACGTGCTTAAGTGATCAAGACCGCTTAAGTCCAGGACAATCAGAAGAAATTGATCGTATATACGAGCAATATCCCCACCTTAATGATGATTGTTTTGTAAACGAGAATTTAGAGAAGTGGCTCTTGGAAAGATAGATGACTTAACAGAGGAGGCTTCCTTTGAATAAGCGATTTTTTTACAATATGGCTGATCGAAAAGATATTATTTCCTTTTGTGGCACAATGTGGCCAGAAGAAGTAAAAGAAGTCATCCATCGGGCAGATCTCGCTTCCGAGCAATCGTTTATCTTTACGCATCGGTGGGATATGGAAAGGTGTGAAAGTCCGGTAACGTTTACTAATAAGATCGACTGGACGTACCAATTTAGAGGAGATTTTGAGTGGACGGTTAACTTAAACCGAAGTAGGTTCATGTCTGAATTAGGTCAAGCGTATTGGTTAACGAGTGATGAGAAGTATGTAACCTCTTATATAAACCTGTTAAAAGACTGGATTAAGCAGAATCCCTTATCAATAGAAGAAATACATTCAAGTAAGGAACAAAATTATAATGTTAAAGATACATGGCGAAAATTAGACAGTGGCATTCGTATTGTAAATTGGATAAAAGGGTATCAATGTGTGAAGGCATCACATTATTGGACGAGTGAAGTTGAGCAGCTCTTCAAGGAAGCGGTGCATTTGCACGGTACTTATTTGAGTATAGCTTTTACTCCGCATGACAGGCAAAGTAATTGGGGATTTTTAGAGACAAATGGATTGTTTCAAATTGCTATGCTGTTCCCGGAGTTTCTTGAATCGAAAACTTGGCTTTCCATTGCTATAGAACGCTTAGTAAGGATGTGTGAGCTGCAGATCTTTGAAGATGGCATGCATAACGAGCAAAGCCCTATGTATCATCACGAAGTGCTCCATTGTTTATTTGAGTGTGTATGGCTAGCCAAGAAAAACGAATATCTCTTGCCTTCTATATGTGAGGAGTCTTTAGAACGTTTATTTCTCGCGTCTTTAGCCTTTGTCAAACCGACTGGCTATCAACCTATGATTAGTGACAGTGATGATACGGATATACGAGATATTCTATGTCGAGGAGCAGTTTTATTCAAACGAGGAGATTTGAAACATCAAGCTTATGGTCAATTGGACTATGAGAGTGCTTGGTACTACGGAAAAGAAGGGATAGATGAGTTTCATAATCTTGCTGCAACCCCACCTTCAAAAACATCCATCCATTTACCCGAGAGTGGTTATTCCATAATGAGGAGCGGGTGGTCAGAAAGAAGCCATTACTGTTTATTTGACGGAGGTCACATGGATATTATCCAGGCACATGGGCATGATGATTTTTTACACCTTGACCTAAATGTATTTGGTCAGGATATGCTGATCGACACAGGTCGATACACGTACGTGGAAGGAGAAGAACGACGATACTTTAAAGAATCGTTTCAACATAATACGACCATTGTAGACCATACTTCTATTTCTGAGTTTAGAGACTCCTGGACGTGGGGCGATATCGCAAGAACCACTCCGTCATATTGGAAGACATGTGAAACTTATGACTATGCTGAAGCGGGCCACGATGGTTATCGTAACTTAAAAGATCCCGTCCAAGTAGTCCGAAAAATTCTATTTGTAAAACCGTATTATTGGTTGGTCGTAGATGAATTCCAGGCGAATGAGGAACACCATTTTGCTCAACATTTTCATTTCAGTGAGGATGTTGCTGTGCATACTTATCACAATTGCTCTGAAGCGGTGTGTAAATTGAATGAAAAGGAAGGATTATTCATTCGAGGTATTACTCCAGCTATGCTAACAAGGGATAAGTGTTGGATCTCTCGGAATTACAATGAGAAACATCCATCTTCTAAACTTGTATTTGAGCATAAGGCTACAGGTAAAACTCAAATGGTTACAGCTCTCATCCCGTTTCACGAAACTGTGACTGAAGATGTTGTTATAAAAGAGATAGAAGTAAGAAATACGTTTGGTGATAATTTTACAAATCACGATGTAACAGGTTTGGAAATCAATATAGGAAAGAAGAAGCATTGGGTGGTTGTATCTCATTCCGGACCGAACAGCTTTCAATTTGCAGGGCATCACATGACTGGATCAGTGATGCTTGCGAAAGAAGAAGGAGGTCAATTTCAAAAAAGCGTGATAAAGGTTTAAATCAATTCTATTAACGGACGTTTAACGGTCAGTCTATTTATCCTCTTATAACCATAAACTCATCACAAAGGTGGTGGATTTATGGTTCTTTGCATTTCAAAATTTAATAGAAGGTGGTCTTTTCATGAAAAAATGGATACAACGTAGACGGATCGTTTTCTTGGTGCTGCTTATTCCTCTATTATTCTTCCAAGGTGTGTCTCCTCATATTGGGCATGCCGAGTCTTCTCTAACGATTACTTCCCATCAAAATGGTGATCTCCTTCCTGTTGGTGTGGTAAGAATATCAGGGTCTTATTCAGCTGTAACGAATATTGAGGTCATTATCAATGCTATGACAGTGAATAAAGCTCAACTCGTTCCAAACTCTTCTGACTCTGGCGAATGGTTTTATGATCTCGATACTAACCACTTAGACGGAAGTGTAGAAATCGTTCTAAAAGGAACAAGTACGATTACTAGATATTCCACTTGGTCTGAACCGCTTCTTCTTGAAGTAGATAACAATAAAGCCAACATCCCCACAGTTATAATAAAGAACCCAAAAACGGACACAACTATCAAAAAGAACACTAAGGTGACGGTAACAGCTTCAGGTAAAAATGAAATAGAAGCGGTTTATGTCAGGGTAAATGGGGGAGAATGGACGCTTACGAACAAGAAAAGTGACATTTATTCTTATCACTTAGTTACTCCTTCTGAACAAGACAAAACCTATAGCATTGAAGCTAAGGCTGTAGATAAGTTAGGGAATATCGGTTTAAGCCAAACTGTATATGTGAGGACGGGGGACGGAAGGCCAGTTGACACAACTGTTGATCAACAGGATCGTTCCATGTGGATATGGGAAAATGCTTCTTATAATTTAATCTACAATGAAGGTTCAAGAGACGTTTTAGATGCTTTTGCAAAAGACACCACAACATTTAACCAGGACGCTATTACAACTCTTTACCTAGGAGTGGATCGGTATAATGGAGTGGATATGCTTGAGGATGAGAGAGACCGGGTACGGGATCTTGTTTCCTGGGCACATTCGAAAGGATATAAGGTTCATGCTCTTATCGCTGGCGGAACGAAACCACCTCATTTTGGTGCGTTTGAAAGGTATCATGATATTGCCCTTAAAGAGGTTGAAAATATTATCAATTATAACCTTTCTTCAAGTAGTGAAGAGCAATTTGATGGTGTGAATATTGATATTGAACCCTATATAGCTTCTCAGTTTAAAACAGAGAAACCTTCCTTGCAGATTAAATATCTTGATTTACTAGAGAAGATTATGAATCTAAAACGTGTTTCTGATTCTAGTTTATTAATGGGAGCGGCGATTCCTAATTGGTATGACAGTTCTCCTTATGCTGAAAATATTACATGGGCTCCTAACATGGATGGTGGAGAAAGTAAAACAAAGTGGCTATCTCAACACATACAAGACACACTTGATTATATCTCGATCATGGATTATCGTGATTTTGCAGAAGGCTCAAATGGAATTATTGAGAGAGCTAAAGATGAAATAGAGTACGCTACATCCATTAATAAACCTAACTCAGTTGTTATTGGTGTAGAAACAAAGGACATAGCTGACGGAGGAGACCCCGAGCTTATTTCGTTTAGAGAAGAAGGACGCACTTATATGGAACATGAACTTGATAAAGTCTATGCATCTATGAGTTCATCCCCTTCTTTTGGTGGAATCGCGTTACATCACTATGATACATTGCGTTATTTACCATCAGAATGGAGTGGCGATGGCGTGTTTTGGGAGCCGCCACTTGATACTGAAGCTCCCACACAAGTGAACCGACAGCCCAATGCTTTACCAACTAGTTATCAATCGATTGTTATTGATTATGGTAGAGCATACGATAATGGTGAAGTTGAACATTATGCAATTTACAGAGGTTTGACACCTGATTTCACACTAGATGAAAGTAGTTTGGCCGGGAAGTCTAGAGGTTTATCCTATATAGATGAGGGGTTACTAGCAGATACTACCTATTATTATAAGGTAGCAGCAGTAGATGTAAATGGAAACATTGGTCCAGCCTCTGTCGTTACATCAGCTACAACCACTCAAACATCCTTAAAGCCACTAATGGTAGAAGATGCTTCTATAAGCTATTCTGATGGGGGGGCAAATGTAACGTTAACGGTTTCCGATCTACAAACGGGTTTACCTGTAAAGTCCAATCTAAGCGGAAGGTTTGAATATGTTAGTGGGAAAGTCGTAAATGGAACAACTGATGACCAAGGGCAGATCTCATTCAAGTCAGAAACGATTGGAACGAACAAAGGGAAAATTGGGTTTAAAATAAATGCAATCCAAGCCTCAGGGTATTACTGGGCTTCTTCAAAGGATGTTTCTTATGATTTAGAAACTACATGGGCGTTTGAAAGTATCCCAGCAAGTGAGGATGCCTATATACGAAGTGATTCTTATGGAGACCTGAACTATGGTGGTTCTCCTATTCTAGAAGTAAAAGGTTTAGAGGAATCTGTTGTGAACTACGATCGTAAAGCTTATATTCAATTCTCACCAGAGCCATCGTCACTTGTTCATCCTGCTAAACTTACGCTAAACATTTTTATCGACCGGGATATTCATGATTCTGAAGTATCAAGTGTACCGCTCTCGGTTTACGGAGCAGCCAACCAAGAATGGAATGAAGAGGACATAACGTGGAATACTCAACCAGATTCATTAACCTTTAGCAAAGTGGGGGAGATCGAGGTATCAGCTAAGGGATGGTACCAACTTGATCTAACAGAATGGGTTTCTAGTTTAGAAAATGTTCATTCGCTTACCTTACGCTTCTCTGATGATGCTCTAATGGATCGTTTAGTCCCTATTCAAAGTAAAGAGGGTACAAATCCTCCAACATTAGAAATTCGTAACTAACAAGTAAGGTTGCCTCCTTGTTCAGGGGCAACCTTTTGTTATTGAACTCCAATACGCTTTCTGTATTCAGTTGGAGTATAACCAGTGATTTTTTTGAAGGTCTTTGTAAAATGTGGGTAGTCAATATAACCAATGGTATCTGCGATTTCATAAGTTTTATAGATCGGATTCTTTAATAATAGTTTGGCCTTATCTATACGTAACTTTGTTACAAATTGTTTATAACTCTCTCCCATCTCCTTCTTAAACTCCATACTAAAGTAGGAGGGGGACATATCCACTATGTTTGCAACTTCATTTAAGGTCAATGTACTTTCTTTGAAATTTGCCTCGATATATCGAGCGGCAGAAAGGATATTTGTTTTATGACCAATATTTCTTTTTTGTATTAGAAGATTGATCCACTTCTTGCAATGTGCCCTCAGATGGTCTGGAAGAAGTTCTGTCTCATTAGGGAATGGTTTATGAGATGGTAGATTGTATGAAGTCTGATTCTCTAAATTAGTCGAAATATTAGTGAATAAATCCTGATAAAAGTCGTTTATGAGGGAAGTGGTAAACCTTTTATCTTGTAAAACTTTGTGGATTTCGCTGATTCTCTTAACAAGCTTCTCTTCTTCAAGCATCCACACCAAATTACTGATCTCCTTAGCAGACGAGCTTATTAACCCTAGGCGCTCCTGACGCTCAGAATAAGAAGGGTGCTCTTGTTGGATCTGAAGATAAACAGTATTTAATGTAGAGAGAAATAAGTCCGGTTTAATGGGTTTTAATAGAAAATCACTTACACCATACCTTAAAGCTTGTTGAGCGTATACAAATTCATCATAACCGGATATAACGATAAACTTTACTTGTTGATCTAAAGACCGCACTTTTTGAATGAAATCTAATCCATTTAATTTAGGCATTCGTATATCCGTAATGATTAGATGAGGGGTGTACTTAGAAACAAGCTCCAGCGCTTCTTGACCATCATTTGCTTCACCTACGACATGAAACCCTGTCTCATTCTTATGAATTAAGGCTGAAATACTCCGCTTAATTAATTTCTCATCATCCACTGTAATGACTTTGAACACAATTACGCCTCCTTTGTTATGTCTTCCATACGTAAAGGCAAACGGATTTCAATAACCGTACCAGATGGGTTAGATTTCTTGATGAATAATCCATAAGGGAACCCTAATTCAGAGTGAATTCTCTTATGAACGTTTAAGAGTCCAATACGTTTCGTCGTTCTGTAATCGTCGGGTGGCTCTGTATTGTGTATGAAGGCATAGTTATATGCTTCTGTGGTTTCGGCTACCATTCCTTTGCCATGGTCAACCAGGTATAAAATATAATCACCATTAACTTTCTTTCCGTATATTCCAATAAACGTTGGAACTAAAGAATGTTCTTCATAACCATGAGAAAATGCATTTTCGATTAGAGGTTGGAGCGTTAACCTTGGTGTTAAAACATGTGCAGTCAAAGATTCGTCTACCTCGATAGAAACATGTAGCCCTTCAAAACGTTCCAGTTGAATTTGAAAATAAGCCTTAATATGCTGCAGCTCTTCTTCTAGAGAGACAACCTTTTTCGTATTGCTAACATTGTAGCGAAACATGTCAGCAAGAGAGGTCGTCATGCGACTAATTTCCATTTGTTCTTCAATTATGGCGTAGGAATTAATGATCTCTAACGTGTTATATAGAAAGTGTGGATTAATTTGAGACTGCATCGCTTGTAATTCCGCTTCTTTCGTTTTAATTTGTAATTCTTGTTCTTTTAATTTTGATAAGCGGATTTGCTGTATAAGCTCTGAGAGTTTCTCCGTCATACTGTAAAAACTGTTATATAAGTCACTAATTTCATCTTCTTGATAAAGGGCAAGGGGGCGTGGCTTTTCTGCTGGGAACTTTCCAGAAGCTACTTCTCGCATGAGTTTTTGAAGATGCTGTAAGGAGTAAGTTAATGTGAAAGAAAAACCTCCTACGAAAAGAATAGCAAGTCCTATCAAAATTAAACCTACTAAAATGGTGAAATTCCTAAGTGTAACCAGCCTCGTCATCGCATCTTCTAAAGGAACGCTAGCCATAATCATCCAATTGGCATTGGGGAGAGATTCTCGAACGAGTAAGGTTTTTTGCTGATCAAGTTGAGTAATAAAAGGAATGGTCTCCTCCGTATAGTCAGCTTGAAACGGTTGCCCTAATTGATTACGAAGCGGATGATAGATAATTGTATTATCCTCATTTACTAACCACACCTCATTGAAATGATGATCTATAATCTCATTCAATATAGAAGCAATTTGGTTAAGGTTGAGGTCTACTACGATTAAACCAATCGATTCATATGTGTTTTGATCATATATTTTCTGAACAATTGTAAGGATAGGAGTTGATTTATAAAAGCTTAAATCTAGTAATTCATAACTCTCAAATTGTTCATGGTTATTCCATAAATCTCTATTTCTTTTCTTTATTTCATCAATATCAATAAATCCCTTCACCTGAGAGTAATTATGTTCTTGCCTCCCATCTTTGCTGATTAACGACAGGCCAAAAATATCAGAACGTCCGTTTAGAATTTGTCCAAATGTCTCTTCTTGAATTCTTTTCGTTTCAATAAATTGTTCATAGCGTGTATCAGGGGTATGTTTTGATTTCAAATAGTTCTGTATTGAAGTATTACTTAGAAGAGGAGTTGTGGCTTTTTTTAAGTCAGCTAAATAAAAAGATAAGTATTCTTTGGTTTGATTCAGGAGTTGTTGACTGGCATGAATGGCATTATCTTGTATAGCAGTGGTAGTTCTCTCATACCAAATATATCCGAATATTAATAAGGGGGTACACACAAAGATAATAATTACCCATAACAATTTAATTTGAATAGATCTTCTATGAAAGAGATCGTTCTTCAAGAGCTATTCACCCTTTCATTGTAGTGTATAGTTGATCCTTTTTGAAAAAAACACAACAAATCAAATCGATGTCTATTCTGTAATTTCGGCTTTACTACTAAGATAATATTGTAAGCGTTAACAATAGAGGGGGAAAAGGAATGAAGCATTCACAGAAATATGGTCTTTTACTTTTACTTTCTTTGATTTTAGCTTTTGCTATGGCAGGGTGTAGCAATGAATCAGATGCTGACAGTGGAAACGCAGAAGGACAAGTAGAAATTAAGCTCGGGTATTACTCTTCAGGTAGTGCTGATGAAAAAATGGAAGAGCTTATTGATCAATTTGAAGCAAAACATCCGAATATTAAAGTTACTACTCAAAATGCCCCGTATTCTCAATTCTTTCAAAAGTTAGATACACAAATTGCAGGTAATAATGCTCCAGATGTATGGTTATCTGACGGTGTGCTTGTATCAAAGTATGCTGAACGTGGAGCAGCAAAAGATGTTACGGATTGGATTGAAAGTGATCTAAATAAGGATGAGTATTATGGCCTTGATTTCAATAAAGATGCTAGCGGAAAGTACTTTGCTGTTCCACAAGGCATTCAAATCGGAGCGTTGTTTTATAACAAGGATATGTTTGATGAAGCGGGTGTAGACTACCCGGATGATACTTGGACGTGGGACCAACTACAAGAAACAGCAGAACAGTTAACCATTGATGCTAATGGGAAGCGAGCAACGGATAACGGTTTCAATTCAGAAGCAGTCAATCAGTATGGGATGACTTTCTTTAACATCACAGAAGGATGGATGCCTGTATTGAAATCTTTCGGTGGCGGAGTTCTTGATGAAGAGTTAAAGAATTCAATTATAGATTCTGAAGAGAATAAACAAGCTATGGAATGGATCGTTGATGGGATGCAGAAAGGTGTCTTAACAGATCCATCTGATCTTCAGAGTTTCCAAAGTCCAATGTCACCGTTCCCAAGTGGTACTGCAGCAATGAGGATTGGAATCTATGCAAGGGTACTAGCAGCAAATGAAACAGGCATAAATTACGATGTTACAGTTTTGCCAAAAGGTCCAGATGGGAAGCGGTTCGCCCCTGTAATTGCAAACTCTTGGATTGTAAATAATAACAGCTCAGATGAAAAAGCAGAAGCGGCTTGGGAATGGGTTAAATTCTGGGTTACAGAAGATGAAGTTCAAAAGGAATGGGCTGAATTAGGTGAAGCGGTACCCGTTAAGAAGTCTGTGGCCAACTCAGATCTGTTCTTAAATTCAAGTGATAACAAGATTAATAAGCAAGCGTTCTTAGATAGTTTTGAATTTGCAGGCACACTCGATACAAATGCTGTATGGTCGGAGTGGCTTCAAAAGTTTAATGACAACATAAACAGAGCTTTCCTAAATGAAACAAGTATAGAGGAAGCATTGCAACAAGCAGACAAGGAAGTGAAGAAAGTTTTGGATGATTTTTATAAGGAATAACCAAATTTAAAGAAGAAAGTGTGTCCTAGATGCCAAAACTTGTAGAACGAGTCAAACCTATTAAAAGTCCTAAACAAAAGAAGTTAACAGCAGAAGGGAGATGGGGATTCCTTATGGTATCCCCATACCTTATTCAATTCGTTGTATTCTTGTCATTTCCTCTAGCTGCGTCCTTATATTTTAGTTTCTCAAAATACGACATGCTAAATGCTCCCAAATGGATCGGGGTTGAAAACTATACAACGCTTATACAGGACCCTGTATTTCATAAAGCACTTTGGAACACCTTTTACTTTACAATCTTGTTCGTACCTGCTCAGACGATTCTAGCATTAGTGCTTGCTGTTGCACTTAACCAGAGTTTAAGAGGATTAAAGTTTTTTAGAATTGCTCATTTTATCCCTGTTATTTGTTCATGGACGGTTGTTCTTTACGTGGCAGATGCCATTTTAAATCCTCGTTTTGGGCTTGCAAATACAATCCTTGTGAAATTAGGAAACAACCCGCAAGCATGGCTAAGTGATGAAGGGTTGATCATACCTGTTCTTGTTGCTGTCGCTGTATGGAAAGGGGTCGGTTACATGATGATTATCTTTTTAGCTGGCCTTCAAAATGTACCAGAAGATTTGTATGAGGCAGCTGAAATAGAAGGGGCAGGGGTTTGGAGGAAATTCAGACACGTAACAGTACCGTTGATTTCAGGGACTACGTTTCTCGTATTAGTTCTAACAACCATCACAACTTTTCAATCCTTCGAACAAATTTATGTCATGACAAGTCATTTAGGTGATGTAACCTCTGCAGGAGGACCGAATAACGCGAGCATGGTACTGATGCTCTATTTATTCCAACAAGGCTTTTCTTTCTTAAAGATGGGGTATGCATCGGCTATTGCATGGGTCTTGTTTATCATCTTATTTGGCATCACGATGATTCAACTAAAGTTGCAAAAGAAGTGGGTTTACTATGAGAAATAGTCTGTTATGTTGGGGTGTTAATCATGTTTAATCGGTCTAAAAAAAGAAAGGCAATTAGCTATACGGTTATCCTGTTTAGTTCTCTGCTTATGCTCACACCACTTGTAAGTGCAGCACTTAATTCATTAAAGTCCTACAAAGAGTACACGGCCATTCCAGTACAATGGATCCCAAATCCCTTTCAGTGGCAGAATTACATTGAAGTATGGAAAATGACTTCAATGGATACCTATGCGTGGAATAGTTTCATCGTAACGATTTTATCGGTTATAGGAGCTTTACTTTCATGTTCAATGGTAGCCTATGCATTTGCAAGACTCGAGTTTCCATTTAAGAATTCTTTATTCGTGATGGTTCTTGGAACACTCATGATTCCCCCAGTCGTTATGATCATTCCGCAATTTATGATCTTTAATCAACTAGGACTCGTAGACACACTTGTGCCATTATGGATTCTTGAATGGTTAGCTCAACCTTTTGGGGTGTTCTTAATGCGACAAGCCTTTCTTGCTATTCCGAAAGAATATGACGAAGCAGCCAAACTGGATGGTTGTAATCCGTTCCAAACGTTTGTGAAAGTCTATTTGCCTATGTGTAAGCCACAATTAGCCACACTTACGATTTTTACCTTTATGACAAAATGGAATGAAATTATGGCGCCCGTAATTTATCTTTCTTCAGAAGATAAATTTACGTTACCGATTGGCATATTATCAATGTCTGGAGCTTGGTTTGGGCAAGAGCAGTACTTAATTGCTGCAGCGCTTATGTCTTTATTACCGATCTTACTTGTTTTCTTATTTGCAGAGAAATACTTTGTGAAAGGAGCTAGCTCTTCCGGCCTTAAATAGTTTTCGCGGGACAGAAAGAAGGATGTGAAGTGAGATGAACTTTAACGTATTGGTGATAGGGTGTGAAGAAATCGTTATGAAGGTTTCTGAAACGGATCATTTATACAAACAATTTACGTTCGTTCCGTATATCTATCAAGAAGGCAAACTTTTTGCAGAAGACATGAATCGTTTTCACGCGATTTTACTAGCCAATCCCCTAAGAATCCCTAAAGACCTCTTAGCTACTATTGAACATATTCCCATCTTTACACTTACAGTCTCTGAAACCACTCTTTATTCGAGTCTATTTAAGTGCAGTTATGATAATGCTTTTGAACAAACGGGTCATTATACAATTAGTGTTGATGCCATGAACCTTTCTCAATCTAGTATATCTGAAGAACTCCAGGGGAGTGGAATTATCCTTACTGAATATAAAGAGGGAGAAAGAGATCAGGTTTTGATGCATCATGTTCAATTATGGAACACAAGGCAAGCTCAGTGTGTCGTTACATGCGATCCTTTCATTAAGGATCAATTAGAAGCTTTGTGTATACCCGTACATTTGATCGTGCCGACCCAAAGGTGCATAGAGCAATCCCTAAATCATATAACAGAAGAGGTAAGGAGATATGCAATACAAGAGAAAGTCGAAACGAGTGAAAAGGTTCGATTGGAGAATCCATCCGCTTTTCAAGCGTTACAAGATCTAAAGGTTAGCGCTAAAACACTACACCGGCTGCAATGCCTCTGTTATTCCAATGGAAAGAATACCATTACAACTTCGGAACTTGCTAAAGGGTTTTCAATTACTTTACGTAGTGCTAGAAGAATCTTATCTACCCTTGAACATCATCAAATCGCTACTGTGATCGGAGAGGAACAGTCAAATAAACGAGGGAGGCCAAGCGCTATATTCCGAATTAATTTGCACCCTCTTCAAGAAGATATTCTCTCTAACTGTAGCTATCATTAATAAAGGGGTGAGTTTATGCCGAAGATTCTCTTAAATACTGTTTTATTGGAGAAAAATCGTTGGAAAGAAAGCCAAATACCTTCCATACAGGTTAGTGAATGGATACCTGCTATAAAAGAAAGTGGTTTTGATGGTTTGGAAATATGGCAAAACCACCTTTTGAAGGCAAGTGGGGAGGAACAAGCAAGATTAAGGCAAGGAAAATTGCCAATTGAAGTATTGAACTCTTATATTAAATTTGAGGACGGTCATGAAAATGAGAGGGCCAAAGTGGTTGATTTAGTAACAGATATTCCATGTAAGGCGGTTAAATTTAATCTAGGTCATTCAAAGGAGTATACAAGCAAGTATATTACCCACGTAAAAGCGTTTTTAAATCAGTTGCCACACTCCTCTGAGCTCCTATGTGAATGTCATCCAGGTACGGTTATGGAAGATCCAGAAACAGCTTACCAGGTTTTTGATCAAATTGGTTCTAACCGAGTGAAGGCGATTATTCACCCTTTCCATGATCAAGTTAATATAGAGCAATGGTTTCAACACTTAGGTTCATCCATCACACATGCTCACGTGAGTCTGTACAGAAATCAACTTTTTCATCTGTTGAGTAGCGACGAGTCGTTTGTGAGAGAGCGTATAAATAAACTACATGATCTTCGTTTTAAGGGGTCTTATTCCATTGAATTTACAGCAGGCGTGGCATCAGGAGATGAAAATACGGATCAAGTATTTACGAATGCAATTGAAGATCAATACTTATTACGTCAACTAACTTCAGAATTAGGAGTATAGCTTATGAGCATATCAATATGTGTAATTGGAGCTGGGATTATAGCGCAACATCATTTGAAAGCGATTAAAGAGATTACTAGTACTCAACTACTAGCTATAGCTGACAATGACTATGTTAAAGCCATGAATGTAGCTGCAAAAAACGGAGTGAAAGGGTATACGTCCTATAAAGAAATGATTGTGAAAGAAACACCAGACCTCGTGATTATCACACTTCCTCATTACCTTCATAAAGAAGCTGCCCTTTTTTCGGCAAATAAGGGATGCCATATCTTATTAGAAAAACCGATGGCTTTAAACGCTAATGAATGCGATGAAATTTTGCATTGTGTAAAGGATAACAGTGTTAAGCTTATGGTTGCTCATACTCAACATTATCTATCAGAAACTATCACGGCTAAAGAATATATTGAGACTCATGACCTGGGACCGCTATTGATGGTTAATGACTCAAGGTTCGTTCCTTATTTTGATCCTGACCGTCCGAAATGGTTTTTGGAGAAACGAAAGGCAGGGGGAGGGATCTTTATGAACCTTGGAACTCATTCAATTGATAAGATTCAGTGGCTTATAGGGTCAACATTTTCATATGTGAAAGCGAATTTATATTATCCTACATCGATCTTAGAAACAGATGTAGAAGGGAGTGGGACTGTTTATTTGGAAACAGATAGGAGTGTACCTGTAACGATCTCAATGTCTGGATTTTCTGGTGAGCCTTCACAGCGAACGGAATTCATCTTTGAGAACGGTATGGTGAAAGTTGAAATAGGAAAAGGAGTATTCATTGCTGAGAGCGGAAAATATGTAGCAGTAAACGTTCCAGATTTACCGGATCCGTTTGTATTGCAGCTAGAAGATATGATTCGAACCATTTATGGTGAAAAAGAAAGCAATGGAAACTATGCGAAATCATTAATTCGTACAGTTGAATGTATTTATGAATCGAATGATCAAAATAAAGGATTAATTATTACTAATAGATAATCATAGTAAAGGTTAAAAATTCTAGATAGATGTATTTTAAATGTGAATGGAAATTAGTTTTTTCTTGATTTATAAAAGTATAAATTTTAGAAGTTATATGTTTAAAATTTTAAATCTCATCTCAATATCACTAGTGTACTTTGGTTATGAGATGAGATTGACGATTTTTCTATTACTACCGATAATATATATTATGTCCGGGGCGTTATTTGATATCGATATAGATTTATTTTTCTATTCTATATCGATATGCCCTATCCTTACTTTCATCAATATCTATAAATTGAACACTATATTCAATAACATCATTCGTTCTTAACTTATTAGATTTAGCAAATTCTTTCGTTGCAGCTAAAAGTTCTTTATTGTATGTGGTCTTATATTGTGTACGATCTTTTGGCCTGAATTCTTTATTAAAAATAATTTCCCCCTGATTTAAAACGTTTCTTAAACCACTTTCTAATAAATAATTAACATGTGTATCATGCTCTTCAGCAATTCTTTTTAGATCATTAATAATTGATCTACTTAAATTCGTCCTAAACTTAATTCTAGATTCATCTGTAGTTTGTACTAGTCTTCCATCTACTGATTTCCACATAACAATCAACCTCTCAATTTTCTAATTTGTATGAATGGTCATACGAGCTTTCTTTTTAAATACGTATGCTTCTTCAGTATTATCATAAATAATTTGCGCTAACTTTGGGAGAGTTTCTTTACCTTTCACCCATACCCGATAAATCTTTTTACCATTTTTCGTTAATTCTTCTTTTATTTCAGATCGCAATCCCCAGGAGTGAAAGACACTTAGTAACCCATTAGCAAAGTGATAACTGGCACTAGTTACGTTCATTACATACCCAGTCTTTTGAACCCATCCATCACCGTCAATTACGCCTCTCACAAAAGAAGGTAAATACTTCTCTGGAACCTCAGGAAACTGAACATTACGTGACTTATTTGATGTAATTCCCATAATTTTTAAATCTTCTTTGATTTGTTTTGAATTAATAAGCAGTGTATATATATTTCTTGTAGAAGCAGGAGGTATGATATTATCTTTTGCATCCATATATCTTGCAACAATTTGAAGCAGTCTCTCATCCTTTTGAGAAAATGAAATACTATTCGATTGATTAACACACCCATCTGTAATAAAAAGCCCTAATACCCAGGCCATTTGGTGACTCCAGTTCTTGAAAAAATCTTCGTTCACAGCATGTTTCCTTGGTTGCCCTGAATATTGCTCACGATTCATCTTAACATTATTCTTATACATAATATTACGTATTGCACGATCTGATAATCCCGAGAGTACTGACATCTTTTTAAAAGGTGTCCCCTTCCTGTATAAGTCTATGAGGTACTGATCTGAAATACCAGGCTTACGGGGCATAATAGCGCCACTCCCTCTTTAATTATTTAGGAAACGTAAGGAAAATTTGTACATATACTCATTGTACAAACATTTGTTCCCGTGGTCTAGTTTTAGCACTCGGAATGCCTAGATAACAAATGGAGAGTGAAAGGATTAAGGTAAGCACCTAACAGGAAGTAAGGAGCTTACCTTATTGTAAGTAAGATTTACATCTCAAAGTCCACAGCTAAAATGTCTGAAAGTCCTATTTCTTTTAAGTATGCAACCACTTCTTGATGCTTCTCATGCGGTCCGTATTGCTCAAGAGCTTTCTTGTCTTCGAAGCGTACTGTTAATCCTAATTCGTACCCTTTGTTTCGATCTGAGAAATTCAAGCCAGCTTGTATATCGATAATGCCTGGTATTTCTTCTTTAAGAGATGTTAACCTCTTAATAGCTTCCTTTTGTTGTTCTTCTGTTGTCTGTTCTTCAAATTTGAATAAAACAATATGTTCAATCACTGTTCTCAACTACCTTTCTGTTACTCATGATTTTCTCTGATATTATATCACTTCTTGTCTTTTTACAAACTGACTTTGTTTTGCCCCTTCTCTATTTATAAATACTAAAAAGGTCATTTACTTTATTGTCAGAATATTATAAAATTAAATCGAGGTATGAATTTGTCTCCAAGCCCATCCCAGGCAGCTGCAGATGAATCACCTTGTGAAAATCCCTATCAATTAACTGTTTATCTTGCTTCCATGTCTTTATACAAGACAGGATTCAGCAGGTCAAAAGCCAGTTTGAAATCACGCATTCCCATGTGTGTATTTCAAACTGGCTTTTTTATTCAGAATAAGGAGCGTGAAAAACGTGAGCACTTCCTTAGAAGGAATTCGAGTACTGGACCTCACTCGAGTCTTAGCAGGTCCATATTGTTCCATGATCCTCGGTGATCTCGGTGCTGAAGTGATTAAAGTAGAAGCCCCTGGTGGTAGTGATGATACGAGGAATTGGGGTCCTCCCTTTCAAGAAGGTGTGAGTGCATATTACCTTTGTGCAAATCGAAATAAGAAGAGCATGACAGTAGATTTAAAGTCCTCAGAGGGAAAAGAAATCATTCAGAAGTTAGTCAAAAGAAGCGATGTGGTCATGCATAATTTTAAAACGGGAACGATGGAGCGTCTTGGTTTAGATTATAAGGCATTAAACGAAATAAACCCGCGTATCGTATATTGTTCCATTACAGGTTTTGGGGAAACGGGCCCTTATAAAAATCTCCCGGGGTATGACTTTATCATTCAAGCTATGAGTGGACTGATGAGCATTACAGGTGATGAACACTCCGGTCCTCAGAAGCTAGGGATTGCCATTACAGATGTTCTTACAGGGCTTTATGCATGCATTGGTATACAAAGTGCTCTTCTTGAACGACTGAAATCAGGAAAAGGACAAATGATTGACCTCTCTCTTTACGATGCAGCAGTGTCCTCTCTTATTAATATTGGTAGCAACTATCTTATGTCCGGAGACGTTCCGGAGAGATTGGGAAACCAACATGCCAATATTGTTCCTTACCAAACCTTTTACTCGTCTGATGGTGAGATGGTCATTGCGGTGGGTAATGACAGGCAATTCCGTTCCCTTTGCAGGCTGATCGGTCAGCCTCAACTCTCAGAGGATCCTCGTTTTATAACGAACCCTGATCGAGTTGCTCACCGCCAGCAATTAACACCTCTATTGCAACAATCATTCTTAGAGCAATCAACCGCTTATTGGAAAGAGTTGTGTGATAAAGAAGGAGTCCCCTTCGGTCCAATTCAAACGATAAATGAGCTGGTTCATGATCCTCAATTGCAAGCCCGTAATATGATTTTACAAACAGATCATCCAAAAGCTGGTCGTATTCAATTAATCGGTAGCCCTTTGAAGCTTTCAAGAACTCCAACCGTCTTATCGCACTACCCTCCTGAACCAGGAGAGCATACATCAGAAATATTAGATGCTCTTGGATATAGTGAAGAAGAAATCAAAAGAATGATACACGATCAATTAATATAAGGAGATGAATAGGATGAATTTTCAATTGTCAGAAGAACAACAAATGCTTCGCAAAACAGTCCGTGATTTTGTTGACCATGAAATTATGCCCCATATTGGTGAATGGGATGCTAAAGGTCACTTTGACACGAATACGTTGAAAAAAATTTCAAAACTTGGACTAATGGGTGTATGTATCCCTTCTAAATACGGTGGTAGTGGTATGGATTATAACTCTCTAGCTATCGTATGTGAAGAGTTAGAACGTGGAGATACTGCATTTAGAACAGCTGTATCCGTGCATACAGGTTTAAACAGCATGACATTACTTCAATGGGGAAATGAAGATCAGAAGGCAAAGTACTTAGTCCCTCAGGCTAAAGGCGAAAAGGTCGGTGCATTCGGATTAACGGAACCTGGCGCAGGATCTGATGTGGCCTCTTTACAGTCGACAGCGAAACGAGATGGTGATGATTATATCTTAAATGGTCAAAAAACGTGGATTTCACTTTGTGACACTGCAGATCACTTCCTTGTATTTGCATATACCGATAAGGAAAAAAGCCATCATGGTATTTCATGTTTCATCGTCGAACGTACGATGCCGGGATTCTCTTCAAAAGCTACGAAAGGGAAACTTGGTATACGAGCAGGTAACACAGGCGAATTATTTTTTGATGATGTACGCATACCAAAGGAGAATCTGCTCGGCAAAGAAGGTGATGGCTTTAAGATTGCTATGGCGGCACTTGACAACGGTCGATTCACTGTAGCTGCTGGCGCATGCGGGCAAATTATGGCTTGTCTTGAGGCGAGCATAGACTACTGTCACGAACGGAAAACGTTTGGGAAAGAAATCGGAAAACATCAATTAGTAAAACAAATGATTGCGAATATGGAAGCTGGTCTTCAGATGAGCCGATTACTAGTTTGGAAAGCTGGTGAGTTAAAGAATAATGGCAAACGGAACACTCGGGAAACCTCTTTAGCCAAATGGCAGGCATGTGATTTTGCAAACAAAGCCGCAGATGACGCTGTTCAAATCCATGGAGCATACGGATATTCAAATGAATATCCTGTTGAGCGCTACCTCCGTAATTCTAAAGCACCTGTCATTTATGAAGGAACTAGAGAAATTCATACAATTATGCAGGCTGATTATGTCTTGGGTTATCGTAAAGACAAATCTCTTGATCACATGCTCCCTGAGTGGCCATTCGAAGATTAGGAGGAGATTTGAATGATTACATGGGATAACAGCTTAAACTCCCTTTTTATTAATGGAAAGTGGCAAGGTTCCATTTCAGGAAGATCAGAAAGTGTCATTAACCCAGCCACGCATGAGAAACTAACGGAGGTCGCATGGGCAGGTCGAACAGAAGCAGAAAATGCAATCCAATCCGCTTCCTCTGCCTTTCCCTCATGGTCTAAGAAGACTGCACGAGAACGGTCGAAAATTTTATATAGAACTCATGAGTTATTATTAGAACGTGTGGATCGTCTCTCTACAATCTTAACGATGGAACAAGGTAAGCCCTTAGCAGAAGCTAAGGGAGAAATCCGGTCCGCTGCAAACTTTTTTCTTTGGTATGCTGAAGAAGCGAATCGTTTATACGGAGAATGGATTCCTTCTTCCATTCCAGGAAAACGACTACTTGTAAAGCCAGAACCTATTGGAGTAATTGCAGCCATTACACCTTGGAACTTCCCTTCTTCCATGATTGCTAGAAAGCTCGCTCCAGCGCTTGCTTCAGGTTGTACCGTTATCTTAAAACCTGCTCCCGAAACGCCTTTATCTGCTATAGAACTCGTTTCAATTTTAGCAGAAGCAGGCGTTCCAGATGGAGTCGTTAATTTAGTTACAGGCGATGCTTTAGAAATAGGTTCTGCTTTAATGGAGAGTAGCGATGTACGTCTGATTACCTTCACTGGATCTACAGAAGTCGGAAAACTTCTAATGAAAGGTAGTGCAGAAACGCTTAAGAAACTTTCACTCGAACTTGGTGGCCATGCACCTATTCTTGTATTTGAAGATGCGAATCTTGAACGGGCTGCTAGTCAAACTTTAGCTAGTAAATTTCGTAATAGTGGGCAAACGTGTATATGTGCTAATCGCGTTTATGTACATGAAAATGTTAAAGAACGTTTTATAGACTTGCTTCAGAATAAGATTCGTCATCTAAAAGCAGGAAACGGATTAGAAAACGGTGTAGATCTAGGTCCCTTAATTAATCGACAATCAATAGATAAAGTGCAATCCCATGTAGAGGATGCTATTCAAAAAGGAGCAAATGTTCTAAACGGAGGTGCTCCCCTCCAGGTAGACTTGAGTGGCCACTTCTATTCCCCCACTCTTCTAACGAAGGTCACTAATGATATGAAAGTGATGCAGGAAGAAACATTTGGTCCCCTTCTACCGCTTCAGACTTTTATAGAAGAGTCAGACGTAATTCATAGAGCCAATGACACAGACTATGGTCTAGCAGCCTACTTATTTACTGAAAACCTGAGTCGCGCTACGAGAGTATCAGAAGCTCTTCAATATGGAATCGTAGGAATAAATGATGTGTTTCCAGCTGTTCCGGAGGCTCCATTTGGAGGGATAAAGCAATCTGGAATCGGGAAAGAAGGAGGGGCACAAGGAATTCATGAGTATGTAAATATTAAATATATCTCGACGATAATTGATGAATAAAGACATGACTCTCTTTTGGATGACTCGCTCATTCATGAGAGAGTTTTTGTATATGAAAAAGAAAGCATCCATAGATGTGACTATGAATGCTTAGCTTGGTATTGTAGTTCGTACTGTTTGTATAAATCCCTTAAAGCGGATACGAGGGCATTCCCCGCTTTACCTAAATAATGCTGTCGTATAGCTTCTATAGGTTCATCAACAGAATGCCTCAAGCTATACCCTTTAAGAAGTTCGCTAATAAACTGACGTCCGTGTTCTGTTGCCAACGTACAGTTAGCCTCAATGATGACACCATAGTTACAATCCACTTCCGCTGTAATGGTTAGGACATCATACATGTTGTGAGCAGCCATTCCAGCAGGCAATCTAGCGTGACCAGCAATAAAGTACGTCTTCACATAATCCCCCCACTAGTATTGTCGATAACCAATACTTATAGAAATTTGATGTGCCGTGCGTTCTGCAGCCTCCTTAATTAGACTCAAATTGTGCCCTTCGAAATGACTCGACAACCCACTTACAGCGAGAGCGGCTATAACTTCATTCTTGTGATTATAAACTGGGTAAGAGATTCCCGTTGTATCATGGTCTTGCTCCCCCTTGCTAATTGAGTATCCTTGCATTCTAATCATTTCTAATTCAAGTTTAAGATCTTCTAAATCGATTCTAGTGCAATCATCCATGGATGATGATAAATCCCTTAAAATACTCATCTGTTTATCTGATTGTGTAAATGCAAGAAGAAGTTTAGGGCCTGAACCTATATATAGCGGAACCGTTTTCCCGATCTTCGTATACAATCGAAGCGCTCGATTCGAATCAACTTTCTCAATATAGGTCGCTTTATCATCATTCACTACTGCAAGATGGATGACCTCATTTATCTCTTGCGCTAAAGCCTCCATTAGAGGCTTTGCAATGCGCCGCAATTCAATTTGATCTGCCACACGGTACCCGAGTTCCATTAACTTAATTCCTAGGCGATAACGACTATCATAGTCAGATTCCTTTGATTTTACTATAAATCCTCCTTGTTCAAGCGACGAAAGTAAACGATATGCAGTTGCCTTTGGAAGGTTTGATTTTAATGTAATCTCTCTGAGGGTGAGTTCTGGTGTCTCTTCTGTAAAGTAGTCCAGTAGTTTCAAAGCTTTCATGACACTCTGATTCATCTTTGGTCTCCTTTGTTTATTTTTCCCTCATGATCTTCGTACAGCTTCTTTATAAAAAGGAGAGATCAATTGATCCCTCCCCTTGTATTCTTAGATCTGTACGTGTGATGGATGAATCGTCATTTTTTCTTTTATATCTACCCCTCGTTTCGCCATTTCTTTAATGTAGATATCTCCTGGCACAATTTTTTCAGGAGGGTGCACGCCTCTTTTCGTAATCACCCCACTACCAATTAATTGTGAGACGACTGAAATCGTATTAGCAGTTGCACGTGCCATTGCGGTTACGTTACTAGAACGGTCCTTAAAGGTTACCATTTCATATTCATAAGTTGTTTTTTGGCCATTTTTAAGCCCGCTTACTTGAACACGCAAGAGTACTGCATCGTCTTTATCCTTAAGGTCAACTATTGGATCAATGGTTTTAAGGAGCACTTCACGAGGTTTTACCATCATTCCGTTTATTTCTACTTCATAATCATTACTTGTAAGATTAAGATCTACTAACAGTTTCATTTTCTCAGCATGACCTGGGTATCGGATTGTTTTGTACTCAAGGTCATGGATATTCGGAAAAGAATGGAGCAATGTTGATGTGCCACCAGAAGTATGAAACGCCTCCAGAGGTCCAAATTTATCAAAGTAAAGCCGTTCAACCTCCGTTAAGGAAGCTACTTGTTCCTTTGACCCATTCCGAATAATCGTAGATGGATCCGTATAGTGGTCAAATAACCCTTCCATGGAGAAAACATGATTATACTCAAGTGGTGCTTCTGGTTTTACAGGGATGCCCCCAACAAATAAACGAATCGACTCAGGATGGTCCAGTTTGCTAGCTCCATAACCCGATAAAATGTTAATCATACCTGGGGCGACGCCAAGGTCAGGTATAATCGTTACATTAGCCATATTAGCATCTTGATGCATACGTAGAACATTATCTGTAACGCTTCCAATATGACCACCTAAGTCAACCGAGCTTACCCCCACTTCTATCGCTGCCTGTGCGACTCGTTCATTAAAGGAGTAGAATAATGCATTAATGACTACATCGAACTGTCTTATATATGCTTTTAATTCTGCAGGGTTTCCGGCATCAACTTGATACGCTTTAAGTTTAGAAGAGTTCAGTATACGACATACTGATTCCGCTCGCCCTAAATCAATATCGGCCAGCCCAACTTCTAAAACTGCTGGATTTTGAGTTAAGTCACGTGCGGCTTCTTTCCCCATTAAACCTGAACCTAATACACCTATTTTCATAAGATCAAGTCCCCCTTTTAAGAATTAATCAACGTCGATTTGTGCTCGTTGGAGTTTACCACTGTAATCAACATAGACTGCCTTCCACTCTGTAAATACATCAAGAGCCGCTACTCCTGAATCACGATGTCCATTCCCAGTACCTTTCGTGCCTCCAAATGGTAAATGGATTTCAGCCCCAGTTGTTCCAGCATTGACATAAACAATACCAGTATCTAAATCTCTTTGAGCAGCAAACACTCGGTTCACATCTCGCGTGAAAACAGAACTTGATAAGCCATATTCCACACCATTGTTCACTTCAATTGCCTCCTCAAAGCTCTTAACAGGTATCAGGGACACAACAGGACCGAATATCTCCTCTTGTGTAATCCTCATATCAGGCGTAGCGTCCGTAAACAGCGTTGGGGCAAAATAGTTCCCATCTGCATATTCTCCATTAGTTAATACATATCCACCCGCCAGTAATTTTGCTCCTTCTTCTTGACCGATCTTAATGTAGTTCTCGATCTTTTCAAGGCCACCCTTGTTAATAATCGGGCCAACTTTATTCGTTTCATCTAACCCGTTTCCAATAGTAAGTTTCTCCATTTCTGAGAGGAGTCGCTCTTCAAGACGTTCTTTTACATCTTCATGTACAATCACCCTGCTACAAGCGGTACAACGCTGTCCGCTAGTGCCAAAAGCACTCCATAGTATGCCTTCTGTGGCCAGGGATAAGTCTGCATCATCCATGACGATCACAGCGTTCTTCCCGCCCATTTCTAAAGATACTTTTTTAAGTTGCTCTCCGCATTTGGCTGCAATTGTTCTCCCTACATCATTAGATCCTGTAAAAGAGATTACGCGTATATCCTTATGATGGACCATCGTATTACCGACCTTAGAGCCGGAACCAAATACTACATTTAAAACCCCTTTAGGCAAACCCGATTCTTCAAAAATCTTGGCAAGTTCATAAGCCATGAGCGGAGTCTCTGTGGCAGGCTTCCACACCACTGCATTTCCTGCTACAATGGCGGGAAATGACTTCCAAGTAGCTATAGCAATTGGGAAGTTCCATGGCGTAATAATACCTACAACTCCGACTGGCGCTCGTACGCTCATAGCAAATTTGTCTTTTAGCTCAGAAGGAGTCGTTTGACCAAATAACCTTCGCCCTTCTCCGGCCATATAAAAAGCCATGTCTATGCCTTCTTGAACTTCTCCACGTGCTTCTTCAATGACTTTTCCATTTTCCATCGTTAAGATTTGTGAAAGATCCTCTTTTCTTTCTTTCATTAACATACCTACCCGATACAAAACTTCTGCTCGCTGCGGAGCTGGCACAAGCGCCCATTCTTTTTGTGCTTCCTTTGCAGTTTGGACAGCTTTGTTCACGTCATCCTCACTTGATAACGGAACTTGGACAAGTGTTTCCAAATTTGCTGGATTCTTCACCTCTGTGAATTGGTTGCTAGAAGAGTTCACCCAATTACCGTTAATAAAGTTCATTAGTTTTTCTTCTTGGATGAGTGTTTTTGTCATGAAAATGACCTCCTTAGAATGATAGTTATATGGTTAATGAACAAGAAGTCCATAACACTTACTTTTGTTGCTTTCTGATCCCCTCAATCGTTGAGGAGACCGAAATGAGATTTGGATCGCTTTCGATTTCAATGACGACCGGCTTATCGGTTTTTAGTGCTCCTTTAATAGCCATTTCAAATTCATCAATGGTGCGAACGAAGTACCCGGTCGCTCCGATAGATTCAGCCAGTTCAGTAAACGGAACGCTTCCAAGCTCTGTACCGATTGGCTTAAAAGGATAATGCATCTCCTGGTGCATACGTATAGTTCCGTACATTTTATTGTTAAATACAATAGATATGATCGGGATGTTGTATCTAACCGCAGTTTCAATCTCTTGTATGGTCATCATAAACCCACCGTCCCCTGAAAGAGAGATAACTGTACGTTCAGGGGAAGCAAGCTTCGCACCAAGAGCGGCAGGCATACCATACCCCATTGCACCAGAAGTAGGGCCTACATACGTATTTCTCTCTGTAAACTGAAAGAAGGTGTGTAACCAACCCGCAAAGTTTCCTGCATCATTTGTTACTAATGCATCCTTAGGTAAGTGAGCTTGTAGCTTACCTATAATTTGTGAATGGAAATTATGACTATCTATATCTTGTTGAGGAAGTTTCGTCACATTTTCATACACTCTCCTTCGCTCCTTTACCCAGTCTTTCCACACAGTTGGTAAGTTTATAGATAATAGATCTTGTAATCCTTCTTTAAGATCGGCAACTATGCCGATATCAGGCTGATAGGTTTTGCCAATTGTTTCGTAGTCAATATCTATGTGAACAAGCCTCTTCTCCTCTGTAATCATTGAGTAATCCTGTGTGGTAACTTCTGATAAGCGGGTACCAAAAGCAAGGATTACATCCGATTGTTGAACGGTTTCTAAAATAGATTTGTGAGTTCCTAAACCAAGGTGTCCTAAATATAGAGGGTGGTCATTCGGCAAAACATCATGTCTTCTGAACGATGCCATGACAGGAATTTGATACTTGTTTACAAATTGTTTTAATTCCTCCTCAGCTCCAGAAGCCTTAACGCCTCCACCAGCAATGATTATTGGATGTTCCGAAGATTGTAATAACTGTTCAACACTATTAATTTCATTTTTTGAAGGACGAGGTGTAGGTCTTCGTACAGGAGGCCCAAATGCCATAACAGATTCTTGTATCAAGAGATCTTCTGGGAGAGATACAACGACAGGACCTGGCCTACCGGTTAGTGCTACTCTAAAGGCTCTTTGGACTAATTCTGGAATCCTTTTAGCATCAGGTATCTCTATTGTCCATTTCGCAATATGGCTGAAATACTGATCAAGATCAACTTCTTGAAACCCTTCTCTCCCCCTGAAGTCGCTGTGTACTTGCCCAAGAAATACAAGCATTGGTGTGGAATCCTGGTGTGCTGTATGAACTCCAATCGTAAGATTTGATCCACCAACACCTCTTGTAGCCATTACTACTCCCGGTTTACCGCAAGCCTTGGCATAACCTTCTGCCATGAATGATGCTCCCCCTTCATGACGAGCGGATATGAGCTTGATGGAAGGTTCATCATAAATTGCATCCATAATAGGAAGGTAACTTTCTCCAGGAACACAAAACACATGGTTTACTCCTTCAATTTTCATGCACTCTACAATAGCGTGAGCGCTTGTAAACGTTCGTTTAGTGGGTTTTGAACTCTTCTCAATCATTTGTTACCTCCCAGTCCAAAGCTTTCATACGTTGAACAGCTTCATTTAAACGATCTGTTGGAACACATAAAGATAAACGAAAGTATCCCTCTCCCCCTTTACCAAATGCGTGACCAGGGGTGATAATAACTCCAGCTTCATTAAGTAGCTTTTCAGCAAAAGTTTGCGATGAATAGCCATATGGAACTTTTGCCCAAACAAAGAATGTTCCACGAGGTTTTTCTGCTTGAATGTTTAGTTCTTTTAAAACATGGAGTATACTTTTTAACCTTTCCTCATAGATATGATTATTCTTTTTTACTGTACTGAAGTCACTGTTAAGGGCAGTTGCCCCTGCCTGTTGAATGGGAATAAATTGACTTGTGTCTGTGTTGCTTTTGATGATCGACATTGCACGAATCAACTCCGGACTACCTGCGACATATCCGATTCTCCAACCGGTCATATTAAAGCTCTTGGAAAGAGATCCGAATTCAACAGCTATGTCTTTAGCTCCTGGTACTTCAAGTAAACTAGGAGCCTTATAGCCATTAAATGTTACAAGACTATAGGCTGCATCGTGAGCAAGACAAAGACCATGTTTTTTAGCGAATGTAAACGCTTCCAAAAATGTTCTGTACTCTACTGTCGCTCCCGTTGGGTTGCTAGGATAGTTTAATAACATGACTTTGGAATTCTTTATCTCTTCTTGAGACAGCTTCTCATACATAGGTGTATATCCATTGGAGGAATCAAGAGGTAATCGAATCGAGTTTCCGTAAGCTAGATGTACAGCAGATTGATAGACTGGATATCCGGGATCAGGAAGGAGAACACTGTCTCCAGGGTCTACAACAGCTCGAATTAGGTTAGCCAACCCTTCTTTCGAGCCAATAAGGGTCAATATCTCTGTATCAGGATTTAGAGAAACTCCGTGATAGTTCTTATAAAATCGAGCTACAGCTTCTTTGAATTCTTGAATACCACTGTAGGGTGAGTATTTATGGTGAGCTGATTTCCTAGCTTCCTCAGTTAGTCGATCAATAATAAAGGAAGGTGTTTGTAAATCGGGAGCTCCGATACCAAGGTCAATTACATCTATTCCTTGTGCCTCTAGTTCTTTTTTCTTTTGATGAAAAACGGAAAATAAATATGGGGGTAAACTACTTACCTTTTGGGACACAAATGTCATAAGGTGCACCCTCCTCTTTATCATTTCACTAATTGAAACGCCATTTCATTATATGAATAGTAGTGAATTCACATGACAATTTATAGAAAGGTATTACCTTTATTTATAATAATCGTGTTCTTTGTCCTGTCTTTTATTTCTGAATATTTTAATTATTGCATAAATGTTAGTTATAAGGAATGGTAGTAAAGAACGTTTTTGAAATAAATTCCATGTTAAAGATTCTTGTTACATATTACTATATAATCTTGTGAACAATCCTTGGGTATATGTTCTTCTAATTGGCTTGTAGTATGTCTGGTATGTATTAATAAAAAAACATAGTAAAAATACTTATTAGAAAACACCTCAAGAATTTAATCCGAAGGTGTAATAGATCCATATGTGAAATAAAAAAACCTCCAAATTAAGACTGGAGGTTTTCTTACTAATTACTTATTGAATTCTTTACTTGTTTCAGGTATGCCCGGTTGCTGTTCTTTTGTCCACGTACTTGTGGCTGGAATTTTTGAATAGTCTGCTCTGTGAGCATATTTCCCTGCAACTTCAGTTACTTCTTGTAAAAGCCCTGTATCTAATGTAGTTGGGTTTAACCCCTTAGATAAGAAGAGATCATTTCTTACGTGAAGATCGTTTGCAGCAGCTTCTTTACGTGGATTGGATACATAAGCAATTTCGCCGTTTGTCATTTCACTAACTAACTTTGCTAAGTCGTTAACACGATGGGTTTCTGTCATCTGATTAAAGATCATCACGCGATCCTCAATTGAAGGTGCATTTTCAATAGCGAGTTCAATACAACGGACAGTGTCTTGAATATGAATAAAGGCACGTGTTTGTCCACCTGTCCCGTGCACTGTGATTGGATAACCAACTGCAGCTTGCATTAAGAAACGATTTAATACTGTGCCATAATCACCGTCGTAATCAAAACGATTAATTAAACGATCATCCATATTTGTTTCAGCTGTATTTGTCCCCCATACAATGCCCTGATGCAAGTCAGTAATACGTATGGAATCGTTCTTATTATAGTATTGGAAGAGTAGTTGATCTTGTGTTTTAGTCATATGATAGACAGAACCAGGGTTCGTTGGGTAAAGAATTTGTTGTTCAATTCGTTCGCCCGCTTCTGTTTTCACTTCCACATCGAGGTACCCCTCAGGAATCTTCATACCCGCTGTTCCATAACCATAGACTCCCATAGTTCCAAGGTGAACAAGATGAGTATCTAAGCCTGATTCTACGATGGCACAAAGAACATTATGTGTAGCATTAATATTATTATTTACCGTATAACGTTTATGTTTTGGTGATTTCATTGAATAGGGAGCTGAACGTTGCTCAGCAAAATGAACAATCGCGTCAGGTTTTTCTGAATTTAAAATGGCAAGAAAACCTTCGTAATCTTCGGCGATATCAATATTATGGAAGCCGATCGTGTTCCCAGAAACTTCTTTCCATGCTTCAATCCTTGTCCCCATTGGCTTAATAGGGGTCAATGAATCCGCTTCTAGTTCGTTATCAATATTACGTCTGGAGAGATTGTCGATGATCACTACTTCATGACCTATATTAGATAGGTGAAGACTTGTAGGCCAACCACAGAATCCATCCCCTCCTAAGACAAAAATCTTTTTTCTTGATTGTGTGTGTTTACTTTCTGAACTCATTTAAATACACCCTTTTATCGTTAATATGTACTGTTTCTTTAGGAGAGAAAGTAAGGAAAGAACATAATGCTAGATGGTCTACTACAGGAGTATAATGTTTTCCTTTTTATAAAAACCCCTTTTCATCATAACGAAAGCGGGAATTTGGTGCAACTATATTCACAACCCGTTAACTATGATAACAATAAAAAAGAACTAAGAGCATGTAACTCTTAGTTCTTTTTGGAATATGAAGGGGCATTAGTGAGCTGTTTCTAGCTTTTTAGCCGGACCAAAAAATTCATAATGCATACGTTCTTCCGGTACCCCCCATTGCTGTAACGCCTGAGAAATTGCATGCATAAACCCAGAAGGTCCGCAGAAGTAAAAGTCCATCTCATTATGTGAAAGAACCTTTTGCAACCATTCTAATGTTATATAGCCTGTATTTAAATCCTTTAATTTCCTATCTTCTTCAGTTGGATTTGAATACAGCGTATAATTTTTTACCGTGTCAATTCGCTTTACAATTTGATTTATTTCACCTTTAAGTGCATGAAGCTGACTATTTCTGGCAGCGTGTATAAAGGTAACTTCACGATTTGGCTGTTGAGTTACAACTGTTTTTAACATGCTTACAAGAGGTGTAAGACCGACACCTCCACTAATGAACACTAATGGAGTATCTTTTGAGGTATCTAATACGAAGTCACCAGCAGGAGCACTTACCGGAATCGTATCCCCTTCTTTAATTGATTTGTGTAAATAGTTAGAAACCACTCCTTCTGGGTCATGATCACTCTCCTGTTTAACGCTAATCCTATAGTAATCTTGATGAGGGGCATCGGATAAACTATACTGACGAACATGTGTATAAGTCTCTCCCTCGATTTGTAATTGAACACTAATATACTGTCCAGGCGAAAAGCTAGGTAAAGGCTGCTTGTCAATAGGCTCCAAATAAAAGGAGGTAATGGCATCACTCTCGATCTCCTTACGGGTAACTTTAAACGTTTTAAATCCTTCCCATCCTCCAGGCTGCATGGCAGCTTCATCATACATGTCTTGTTCTATTTCAATGAAGACGTTTGCAATAATACTATAAGCTTCTTCCCATGCTTGTAATACTTCTGGAGTCGCTCCATCACCAAGAACTTCTTTCATGGCTAACAGCAAATGATTACCAACAACTGGATAGTGCTCAGCTTGCACACCAATACTTCTGTGCTTATGTGCAATTTGTTTCACTACAGGTAGGATTTCTTCTAGTTGTTCAATGTTTTCAGCCGCCGCATAAACTGCGTTTGCTAAAGCCGTTTGCTGACGACCTTTCTTTTGATTCGTTTGATTAAACAAATGTAAAAGTTCAGGGTGATTAGCAAATAAGCGTTCATAGAAACGGGAAGTAATTTCTACACCTCTCTCCTTTAAGATAGGAGCTGTTGACTTAATAATCGCTATATTTTCGTTAGAAAGCATCTATAAAACCTCCATAAGTACGTATTGTTCTTCCTATATGTATATTGTAAATAAGAGGATCCTTACGATTTGTGATGTATATCACACTATTTTTGACAATGTTGTTACAGAAACTATCTACATTATATTCTGCAAGGGCTTTACGTTAAACAATCTTTTAAATTTGAAAGGTTTATAATCTCAATGGAAGATCGATTATAACGGATAAGATCTTTCTTTTTTAATTCATTTAAAATCCGGTTTATACTTTCTCTTGTAGATCCTACCATATTAGCCAGATGTGTATTTGTAAGTGGAAGGCTAATATAAGCAGGTTGATTTTCAACAGTACTACCTGATTCTTCTGCTAGTCGAATTAATGTTGAAATCAAACGATGCCTTACATCTCTTGAAGATAACTCCTGTATACGTTCCGTGAGAAGTGACAACTTTTGCCCCATAACCTTCATTACCTGAACAGCAATAGTTGGGTAATCGAGCATAAGCTGGTCGAAGTCCTTAATGCGAATAACGTAAAGCTCCGCTTCTTCTAATACTTGCGCAGTAGCGGGATACGGTGTTTGTTCAAAAAAACCTACATGGGGAAACATTTCTCCAGATTGAAGAAAATTAATGATATGCTCCTTCCCATTTAGGTCTGTCTTAGATGTTTTAATGACCCCTTTTCTTATAAAGTAAACCGCCTCCCGTTCTTGCCCCTCCATAAAGATGATTTCTTGCTTTTGATAGAGACGCTTAGTGGTAATTGTCCCTAACGTATATAAGTCCTTTTCCTCTAATGTGGAAAATAAAGGGATTTGTTTCAATAGATCATTTGTTTCCTCGGTCATTTCCTATTCCCTCCTTTACTATGCAAGTGTAACACGTTGAAACTAAACGCAGAAAAAGACCCGATATGGGTCTTTTAATTACGTAGAATATCATTAATCCACTCTTCTTTTTTCTGATCTACAAAAGTATAGTCCATAGCTTTTGAATAAATGGTTTTAAGTTGATCTCTTACATTTTTCGCATTCTTAAGGAGGGATATAGCCTCATTCATTTTATCTTTATACTTTTTCGTGGTGCGAGCTATTTCAGTTGCATATGCCTCATCTGTACCCGCCTGGATACATCGCTTGTAAACATCAACAATTTCATCATTATCTCGGTCTGGGAAGTATTCATGGGGAGCTGTGGAGTCAAAAATAGCCATACCGAGTTCGCGTAAGATAATCATGTCTAGACTATTTGGGTCAAACCCGCAGTGATATACCTCCACATCATACCCTTTTTCTTCCCCTGCTTGAGCTATTTTCTTAAGCATTGTTGATTTACCAGAACCTGCCCTGCCTTTAATGAAATATCGCTTGTTTATGTCTGAAGTGAGTTGCTGTATAAAATCTTTAGCCCCTTCAGGTGTAGCCGCACCAAGAAAACGGTGTTCAACCTTTGCGGCTTTATGTTGAACTTCATTGCCATAAAAAAGCTGAATTAATTCATTCGTTAATTTATCCGCTTCGTTAAAGTTCATCGATGAAATGTAGATGTCCTCAAGTTCATCGTGAGCACGAAGAGAATCATTAAAGGTTTTATAGGACAAGTCGTAAAGTCGATCCAATTGCTTTCTTAGGAGAACAATATCATCCTTGTATTGTGTTAATGAATCTGGGTCTACCCCTTCACTTAAGTGAATAAAATGAGTATCCCCCATTTCAGCTCGTTTAAGATGACGAATTAGTAGCTCATCTACTAATGCAATTCTTTTATCACGGATGATTAAACCGTCCAAACTTCCTGGCTCCGATGGAGAATGTAGGTATTCTAAGAAGTGTGCCGTCCCTTTTAGGTCTTCAGCAACTGATTTAATAAATGTCGACTTACCAATGCCAGGCCCGCCCGTTAAAACATAACACTTATCCAACTCTTTTAGAATGGATTCTGTTAGGCGATAGTATCCTTCAGCCGTATTACCTGCAATATAATAGTGAAGATCGTTTTGCTTCATGCAGTCACCCTCTTTCATTCGATACCGCTAGCATATGAAGGGATCCTCTAATAGGTGAATGCCTAAACATTTATTCTTGTAAGCCAATCCTTTTTCTAGCTATAATAGAGCTACCGATTAATAAAGGAGTATTACATATGGAAAAGAAAGACTTAGAAGAACAAATTATTAAAAACTTTCAACAAGATGAACAGATGATGATTCTTGTTTTTGCTCAGTGGTGTGTTAACCATGACCTAGACCCGAAAGAATTGTATTTCAGAGCTTATCCAAAGCAACAAGATAATCCTTCCCTTCAACAAGGTATAGATTTAACGGTATCAAAACAGGAAGCAGAACATATACCAGACCAAACGCTTCTTGGTGTGCTATCGCTCTACGGAAACGATGACCTTGCATTTGTTGTAACAGAAGAAATTCATAAGAGGGACAAAAAGGAGTAGCGTATTAGGCGCTACTCTTTCTTTATGTATAGAGGAAGCATGAATCTTCTAACGTTGAATTCTCATATGCAAATTGGTATATTGATATACGCATACCCGTAGCGGGAGGGGTAATATGAATAACGAAAAAGGCATCCGCCAAAATTTGGTGCCGTTTATACTATTAGTATGCATTAATGTTTTCGTTGGCTCTATGGTGGGATTAGAAAGAACAGTATTACCAATATTAGCTAAAGAGGAATTTGGAATTGCTTCTGTTACAGCAACTTTGTCGTTTATTGTTTCTTTTGGTGTAACTAAAGCTTTCATGAATTTATTAGCTGGACATTTAGCAGATCGCTTTGGAAGGAAATCGCTTTTAATCGTTGGCTGGTTCATTGCAGGTTGTGTACCACTCCTTATTATATTCGCTCAATCATGGTGGATCATTATAGCGGCAAATGTACTTCTAGGCTTGAGTCAAGGACTAACATGGTCCATGACAGTAAACATGAAAATAGACCTTGCCAAAGGGAATCAAAAAGGAATCGCGGTTGGATTAAATGAATTTGCAGGTTATGTTGGTTTGTCTCTTACAGCCTTATTGTCTGGCTACGTTATGACTAAATACTCCGCAAGACCTGAACCTTTCTTAATCGGTTTCTTCATTGTGTTTGTAGGTCTTATATTGTCTGCAATGGTAAAAGACCATCAGCACAAAGACAAAAAAACGAAAGGGTCCTCACCTACATTTCGTTCTGTTTTTGTTAAAACTTCCTTTCAAGATTCCAATTTATCAACTACAAGCTTGATTGGATTAATGACCAACTTCAAAGACGGAGTAGCTTGGGGGTTATTCCCTTTGTTCTTTGCTACAACCTCTCTATCAGGAAGTCAAATGAGTTTTATTATTGCTCTTTATCCGGCAAGTTGGGGGATTTTCCAGCTGGTTACGGGTCCACTAAGTGACAAATGGGGGCGCAAGTGGCTCATCCTTTCAGGTGTAATGCTGCAACTTATTGGCCTCCTAAGTATACTATTTGGAACAATGTTTCACACCTGGATCATAGCCTCATTATTATTAGGAATCGGAACAGCGCTGGTTTATCCAACTTTAATTGCTAGTATAAGTGATGTAGCTTCTTCTTCATGGCGTGCCACTTCTTTAGGGGTGTATCGTTTTTGGCGTGATAGTGGTTATGCATTTGGGGCTTTAGCAGGTGGTGTTGTAGCTGATCAATTCGGAATAGAAAATGCTTTGCTATTTACGGTTTGTTTCATAGGCTTAACATTACTAATCGCTCTTTTCCGTCTAACAGAAACAAATATAAAAAATGACGCCCAATAAGGCGTCATTTTTTATTCTGAATCTTTAAGCGTAGTTAACCCGTCGTGTTGTTCAATCTTGCCTTGTTTTAACAAACGTCCTAATGCACGCTTAAATGCAGCTTTACTTATGTTAAACGTGTCACGGATTTCATCCGGATCACTCTTATCAGTAAAGAACATTTTACCGCCTCGTTCGTTCATAAATGCAAGTATTTCTTCTGAATCTTCATCCAAGGCCTCTTCTTTAACAGGACGTAGAGAAATGTTAAGTGAACCTACGCTTTTCACATCAATGACTCGTCCTTTCACCCATTCGCCTAAACGGGGTTCTTCTTTGCGCTCTGAATGGTGAATAAAGCCTCGGTACCCTTCTTCTGTAATTAAGAAAGATCCTACTTTATTAGAACGATAAATATGACCGCTTATCAACTGATGTAAAAGAGATTCTGGAGCAGGTTCACAATACATTTCAACTACGTTCTCAGTAGCAGGTTTAGCAAGCAAACGTCCCTTTTGGTCATTTGAAAGACAGACAAATAGTTTGTCCCCAACCTGTGGCCATACATGTTCTATTATTGGGAGGTCGTCTTCTGACACTAACAAATCTTTGCTAATCCCAATATCTACAAAGACACCTAGACGCTTAACGGATTCTTTTACTTCCACCCAGTCGTATTGTTCAAAGGAGACACTCGGTATGGACATAGTTGCAGCCATACTTCCTTTTTTCGTATGATAGAGAAAGACAAGGACGTCTTCACCGACTTCCAATTCTTTTGTAGCTTCATTTGTGTGCAATAATACTTCTTGATTATTAAGGGTCAACACGTATCCGGTTTCGATCGCTCTTAAAACAGAAAGAGTTTGTGTTGTACCGACTTGTAATTCTGTCATTCCTTAGCCTACTTCCTTTTCTAGATTCATCTATTATAGCATATCTTTTTAAGGCTTTTTAGTCCCTGTACCTAAATACTTTAACCAACTACCTTTGAAGGAGGAATTTGTTTGCACATATATGTAGACGCAGATGCTTGCCCTGTTAAAGAAATTATTATCGAAGAAGCAACTAAGAAACAGCTCCATGTAACCCTTGTAAAGAGCTTTTCTCATTATTCAAATAAACAAGAACCCCCTGGTGTGGACACTGTTTATGTAGATACTGGTGCAGAAGCAGCAGATTATCGTATTATGCAATTGGCTCAAGCTGGTGACCTCATTGTTACTCAGGATTATGGACTTGCTTCGCTAGCCCTTACAAAAGGGTGTATCGTACTCCATCATAGTGGTTTTGCATATACTCATGACAATATAGACCGTCTCTTAATTACCCGCCATGCCAGTGCTCAAGCAAGAAAAAGCGGAAAACGAACGAAAGGCCCTAAAGCTCTTACGTCTAAAGATCGAGAAGCATTTAGGGAATTATTGATGCATTACATAAATTAAGCACCTATTTAAAAGGGTGCTTTTTTTATTGCTGATGAAGCATAGAACAATCAATCAAGTAGAAAATAAGAATAATACGAATCCTTCAGGAGGATTGCATAATGATCGATGAAACCCTAGTAGTAGTGGTGAGAGTAATATTTTCATTCTTTACTCTCCTCATATTCACTCGTGTACTTGGAAAACAAGAAGTTGGGCAACTAACGTTCTTTGATTATATTAATGGCATTACTATTGGTTCTATAGCAGCTAATTTAGCAACGGATCTTTCAGCTACAACATGGGGTCACTGGGTAGGCCTTACAGGGTATGCCTTTTTAACAATGATTTTACAAGTCATATCTATGAAAAACCGTTATATAGGAAAGGTATTAGAAGGTGAACCTACTGTGGTTGTGAAAGGTGGAAAAATTCTTGAGGACAACTTAAAAAAAATGCGAATTGAAATTGGTGAACTTATGATGCTTCTCAGGCAAAGAGGCGTATTTAATATTACGGATGTAGAATTTGCTTTAATTGAGGTAAATGGGAAATTATCTGTGTTGCCTAAATCTCAATACTTGCCCGTCACACCTTCTGATTTGAGAATTCCTACCCATAAAGGCGGAATTGCTACAGAACTAATCCAGGAAGGACAGCTCATCACCCAGAACCTACAGCAAAAAAATGTGACGAAAGAATGGGTTGAAGAGCAGTTAAAGCAGCAAGGTATTCATCAGATTGAGGACGTCTTCTATGCCCTATACTTGCCCAATGGGACATTATATGTAGATTTGTACGAAGAACAAATCGGTGAAGAAGAAGATATAAGCGACTATCCAGGCCCTTATTAAGGTGAGGTGAAGAAAACATGAACCGATTTTTGTTATATGCCATTCCACTTGTAACCTTGGCCCTATTCATAGTCATCATGACAGGCGGGAGTTGGTTAAAACAGCCCTTTGGTGATCAAGATCGTGTCTATGATTCATTTGAGAAATTAGAAGATTATGTAGGAGATAAGGAATGGGATAAAGCCGAGAAGGAAGTTGATTATACAGCTAAGGCTTGGAAAAAGGTCGTCAATCGAATTCAATTTAGTGCTGAAAGAGAATACATGTTAGATATTGCAGGGGTTATTGCTAAAATTGAAGGAAGCATTAAAATCAAAGATAAAGAAGCCATACTTCAGGAGATTTACTATTTCTATTCTCTTTGGGAAAATTTAGGTCGTTAAAATTTAGTTAGGGATTAAAAGAAGCAGACATCAATAAATGTATTGACATCTGCAGTTTGTTCAAATAAACGCTAATCTTAAATACTACTGGGGTTTAAAAGATTGAAACACGTGTTGATCAGGAATTGGATAAACCTCTCTTTTTAATAAGTGGTTTATAATGACCTTGTTTCGATGAACAGCAAGCCCAAGATTGGTTGAACCCACTCCATGTGAATGAGATATGCCACTGTGAACAAAAATCTCGTTATCAGCCATTTTTGTCTTTCTAATGCGATAGTCAGCTTCAACTTTGTATCTTCCTTTTTCATCCCACTCTATTAATTCTTCTAATGAATGTACAAAGTTCGGGATATAAGGTTTATACCCTGTAGCGGCAATCACTACTTCCGTTTCATGTGTAAAGGAACTTCCTTCTTGGTGATGAGTGCAAGCTATTTCATAGCTTTTGCTTCCAGGTTTCTTGTTAATCCCATTTACTTCTGTTAATACTTGCAACCCTACATTGGGTTTCTCTCCACCAACAGAATATTCATATAAGAGATCATAGATGTCTGTAACTGTATGTGTACTAATTCCTTTATAATAAAGACCCTGGGTAGCAAACACCTCATCTTTTTTGGATTGAGGTAGTTGATAAAAATAATTGACATAATCTGGTGAGAAATGTTCTAGACTAAGTTTTGATTCTTCCATGGAAGCAAATCCAGGTGAACGTGTGATCCAATCGAGTCTAAAGTTATGTTCGCGTTGTTCATTTAATAACTCTCTAAATGCCTCAGCAGCACTTTGCCCAGAACCAATGACTGTAATAGACTTGGCTTTTCTACACCGATGTATGTTTTGTTTAAATTGTGCGGTATGAAAAACGTCTTCTTTTGGTAACTCGTTAAAGGAATCCGGCATTACAGGCACACTCCCTGTACCAAGTAGAATATGTTTAGTCTTGTAACTATTTTTTTCGCCTGTATTAGTATCGACTACAAACACTTCAAAATAGATTTCATTATCTTCTATGTAACGAACCGATTCGACTTTTGTACTGAATTGGCAACTGCTTAACTGCCCTGCAACCCATTGACAGTAATCATTATACTCCCTACGAGGAATATCTAAACGTTGAAGAAAATAGAACGGATACATTCTCCCGTGCTCATTGATGTAGTTTAAGAAAGAATAGTGACTTTTAGGGTTTGCCATTGTAACGAGGTCCGCAATGAAAGGCACTTGCATCTTTGTTCCTTCAATTAACATTCCTGGATGCCAATCGAATGAAGAGCGTTGTTCAAAAAATAAAGCGTCAACTTCCGAATGGTCATCCAAAAGAGCAGCCATGCTCAAATTAAAAGGTCCAACCCCTACGCCTATTAAGTCATATATTTTGTCTGAACTCATTATAAACATGTCCCCTTTGTCTTGTGAAATATTGTACAATTCTGTTATCTCTTATTTATAGTAACATATTCTTAATTTATAAGACGGAGAGGCTTTGATATGAAAAAAACGGAAAGGAGGTCTCCCCCTTTCCGTTTTAAGACTGAAAAGCCTCAGCTATTAGTTTATATGATTGCTTTTTCTTTTCGAAATCATAAATATTTGTAATAAGTAGCAGTTCGTTAGCATTGTATTTATGTGCAAGCGTTTCAAGTTTCTCCTTCACCTCATCAGGTGTTCCGATAACGGCTCTTGAACGGTTTTGTTCAATCTTTTTTAGTTCATCGTTTGTAAAGGTGTGTGCTTTTACTTCCTCGATCGAAGGAACTCTTGTTTCTTTCCCTTTTTCAACCTGGAGAAGCCACATGTCTTGACTTAAAGCTAGTTCTTCCGCTTCTTCTTTAGTTTCAGCACAAACTACAAATATACAAGCGTTGATGGCAGGATCTTTCCGCCCTGGTGAAGGACGAAAACGTTCCAAATACGTTGATATTGCTTCAGAGGATTTATCTGGGCTAATAAAATGGCCAAATGTAAAGCCTGTCCCGTTAATAGCTGCATGCTTTGCACCTCGGTCTGATAAGCCTAGAACCCAAGTCTCTGGGTTCGTTGAGGTTTGAGGAGTAGCAACAACCCCTTTATATTCATGTCCCTCAGGCAGTGTATTGTATAAGAACCCATGTAAATCTTTTACTTGTCGTGAGAAAGCACTGAGCATCTTTTGTGATCCATCTGTTAGAGCTAAGCGGGTCTTCTGACCTCCTCCTGGAGATCGACCGAGACCAAGATCGATACGCCCTGGAAACATAGCTTCAAGCATTTTAAAATTTTCAGCTACTTTTAATGGGCTGTACTGAGGTAATAAAACCCCGCCTGATCCAACTCTAATCTTATCCGTCAAGGAAGCAATGCGAGTAATTAATATTTCAGGCGCGGTACTTGCGAGCCCATTTGTATTGTGATGTTCCGCAACCCAATAGCGGTAGTATCCGAGTTCTTCTACAAATTGGGCTAATTCAACTGTGTTAAGTAAGGTTTGTTCAGGAGTATTTCCTTTTGATATAGGAGCCTGGTCTAATACGCTAATTTTCATAGTGCCCCCTCCTTCACTTTAGTGATTCTATCGTATTGTCCTATACAATTTGCAAGATTTCGAGTGGTTTGCTTAAAGGCACTAAAAAAGGGCAACTTAAAAGTTGCCCCATTCATGCTACTCTTTCTTGTTTAAAGCGGTTTGAATATCATCTTTATAGGCGTAAGAGAAAATAAGCGATACGAATATGGTACCACCTATTATGTTCCCAATACTAGCTGGGATAAGATTGAGGAAGAGAAATTCATACCACTCATATTTATCAGAAGATAATATACCCATACTAAAATAGCCCATATTTGCTGCGCTATGCTGGAAGTTTCCAGCCACGAATAGAACAACCGGTAATGTTGTCCCTAAAATCTTTCCAGTTAAATCCCTTGCTGCAGTTGTTAAGAAAGCAGCCATCCCAATTAACCAATTGGCAAGTACACCAGAGACAACAATCTGAAACCAGCCGACCCAACCGTGGTCAAGAAACTTCATCTTTTTATCTAAGTACATAGATAACTCTGTATAAAAGGAATTTGATAATGAGGAAGAAAGTTGTATCAAAACAGCAACGAATAATGCCCCAATAATATTCCCTATATAAGCCGAAAACCAAAATTTGAGTATGTTTTTTTGTTTTTCCATTGCGTTAAACACATAAGTTGGTAACAATACATTAACTTCCGTAAATAGGACAGAACCGGATATAAACACCATTGCATATCCTGCTGCAAATCCAAATCCGGAAAGAAGATGATAAAGACCTTTCACTTCTACTTCAATAGCAAGAAGAATTGAAAATAAGGCTCCAAATGTCATAAATGAACCTGCCGTTAAGGCAAGAATAAATTGAGACCGAAATGGTTTAGAAAGATGATCTTTCCCTTTTTGGGCAAATTCACTGACAATTTGAGAAGGAATATAAAATTGCCTTCCCGGCCGATCGGGATTTGCTCGGGATTCAATTGTGGTTCCAACATTTTTATCCTCTTTTTCCTCTTCTGTCATAGCTTCATTGTTTTTCTGTTCGTATTCCGACATTTCTTATCCCTCCACTTCCCTCGGCTATTCCCTATAAACATGTATTTTAATCACATGAAAATAAGTTAGTATCCATTGAGAGTAAATAGAGATGGTGTTTCCATTGTTATAGATGGGTCTTCGTGGAGTTGGTGACTCAATGTAAATAGGGCTTCATCTTTTAATTTCGCTTCAATCATACAGTCCACCTTTTGAACTGTTCCTGACACAGGTTTAAGGAAGCTTTTGAACATATCATAGTCGATCAGATCTGCATGGCTTTTAAAATCCTCGGTACTTTTAGGGCTCGAAATATGCATCTTCAACGGCAAAGGTGAATGCTCCCAAGTAGCCACGACCCGATTCCAATGCAATGTCCAGTCAGACTCATAATGATTTGCCATATGATGATGAAGATCAAAAATAAAGGGGATATTTAACTTTTCACACACATACAAACAATCCTCCATGGTAAATACCTTGTCGTCGTTTTCTAACATAATCATTTTTTGTAGACCTGTAGGGACATAAGCCCAGTTTTCAATAAACTGTTCAAGAGCTTTCTCTTTATTTTGATAAGCTCCTCCAAGGTGTAGTACACATCGATGAGTTGGGTCTATACCCATTCCGTGAAGTAAGCGATAGTGATATTTTAATACTTGAAGTGAGAATTTAAAGGTATCTTTGTCAGGACTATTGAGAACAACGAAGTGATCAGGATGAAAATCGATTCGCATTTCTTTCTCTTTAGCAAATGTTCCAATCGCTCGAAGTTCTTCTTTTATAGCGTGCATATAGTTCCAATCTGATAGGTTCTCATGAGTAGCAAGCGGGACAAGGCGTGAACTCATTCTGAAAAACGTTACACCAGAAGCTACAGAATGCTTTAAAAGCCTTAGTGTGTTCGTAAGGTTAGATTGAGCAATACGTTCTAGCTTCCTTATAGCTGCTTGTCGGTCATTTAGTGAAGAAAACTGTTTGAAGGTCATGGTTTGAGACGGGGATGCGTTTTGTACATGAACGCTCATGGCCACAAATCCTAACCGAAACTGGGTCATGGTTTCATCTCCTCAACTGTTTGGTATTATTAGTTTTTTCATAAGGCAAACGGTTTATGTACAAGAATCCATGTATGGTATAATCCGCATAAAGAGACATCTAGTGGAGGTAAATGCGAGTGAGCACAAGTTTATTTCAACAAGCAGAACAATTTATACATAGATGCTTCCGTGAGCTAGGGAAAACGGAGCAAGATACACATAATCGGATGGAAGAAATCAGAAGGCAAATCTCTGAATCAAATCATTATGAACATACATTTGAGGAACTAGAATATGGGGCTAAAATGGCATGGCGTCAAAGCAACCGCTGTATAGGCAGGTTATTTTGGGATTCGTTACACGTCTTTGATTTTCGTGAGATTTCCTCAGCAGAAGGAGTGTATGAATCTTTATGTAAGCATTTAAGTTATGCAACCAATGAGGGCAAGATCAGGTCGACCATATCCGTATTTAAACCACGAAAGCACGATCATGATCCAATTCGCTTATTGAACCACCAGCTCTTGAGGTATGCTGGATATGAGGAAGATGGTCAGGTTATTGGTGACCCGGCATCTGTTGCATTCACAAAATACTGCCAATCACTCGGGTGGCGTGGTGATTATACAGCCTTTGACCTCTTACCATGGGTGATTCGAATCAAGGATCAAGAACCAAAGTGGTATGAAGTCCCTAAATCGTTAGTAAAAGAAGTTCCACTATCCCATCCTGAATTCGAATGGTTTGCTGATATGCAGCTGAAGTGGTACTCCGTTCCAGTTATATCGGATATGATGCTTGAAATTGGTGGGATTGAATATGTAGCTGCACCTTTTAATGGCTGGTATATGGAAACAGAAATCGGTGCGAGAAATTTAGCAGATGAATTTCGATATGATTTATTGCCGCAGGTTGCTTATCGAATGGGATTAGATATAAAAAGAAACCGTTCTCTTTGGAAAGATCGGGCATTGTTAGAGCTAAATGCAGCGGTCCTTCATTCATTCAGAGAAAATGGTGTAAGTATTGTAGACCACCATACAGCAGCAAATCAATTTAAATTATTTGAAGAAAAAGAACACGCTTGTGGCCGCTCTATTACAGGGGATTGGACATGGTTGATTCCACCCATCTCTCCAGCTTCAACTCATATCTTCCATCAATCATATGATGATACGATAAAGAGCCCTAACTTTTTCTATCAAGACCATCCTTATAAATGAATTATACTTCTTTAAGCTGTCCCTAGGTCATAAAAAAAACAAACCGCTTAGAAACAATCTAAGCGGTTTGTAGTTATTGGCCCTTATTTTGATTCTAATACCTTAATAAATTCTCTCATATAGTCAGGAAGATCAGGAGGCCTACGACTTGATACAAGATGACCATCAACTGTAACGGGTTCGTTGACCCATTCTGCTCCTGCGTTCATCATATCGTGTTTAATTCCAGGCGTACTTGTTACACGTTTGCCCTTTAAGATATCTGCAGAGATCAGTACCCAGCCAGCATGGCAGATCTGACCAATCACTTTTTCATCATCATTCATACTTTGTACCATTGTTAGGATTGATTCATATCGGCGAAGTTTATCAGGAGACCATCCACCTGGAACCAGAATCGCATCATAATCACTAGCTTGTACTTCTTCAAATGAACAATCGGAAGTAACTGGTACACCGTATTTGCCTTTATATTGTTCATTTGCTTTCTCCCCTGCAATGTGAACTTCTGCTCCTTCTTCACGTAAACGTAGAACAGGGTACCACAGTTCAAGATCTTCGAATTCATCACTTACAATTTGAATCACTTTTTTTCCTTGTAATTTCAAAAGGATCGTCCTCCCTTACATTAACTTCTCTTCTTATTTAACATGATTCAATCTTGCAATGCAATGAAGAAGTACGTTCTTTTTTCTTGCATAAATTTATCTGAAAATTTAGAATGTAAAGAGAGGATTCCCTTCTTTGAAGTAAGAGGTTCTCTAATTTTTTGAAAGCGTTATCAATAAGGTACATATTAATAAGGAGGTATGTTAATGATTTATGCAAACCCAGGAGAACAGAATTCAAAGGTAACGTTTAAGGAACGATATGAGAATTATATTGGCGGTAAGTGGACAGCCCCTTCCGGTGGCGAATACTTTAAAAATGTCAGCCCTGTTAATGGGAAGGCCTTTTGTGAGGTAGCAAGGTCTACTGAAGACGATATCAATTTGGCCATAGATGCAGCTGATGAAGCTAAGGTTGCGTGGGGGCAAACATCTACTACCGAACGCGCTAATCTTCTTAACAAAATAGCAGATCGTCTGGAAGATAATCTTGAAATGCTAGCCGTTGCTGAAACATGGGATAACGGTAAAGCAGTTAGAGAAACACTTGCGGCTGATCTTCCACTTGCAGTTGATCATTTCCGCTATTTTGCTGGTTGTATACGAGCACAAGAAGGTTCAATAGGTGAAGTAGATGGAGATACCATTGCTTATCATTTTCATGAACCACTCGGAGTGGTGGGACAAATCATTCCGTGGAATTTCCCTATTTTAATGGCTACTTGGAAGCTTGCTCCAGCCCTGGCTGCTGGTAATTGTGTAGTGTTAAAGCCTGCTGAACAAACCCCTGCTTCTATAATGGTTTTAATGGAATTAATTGAAGACATTCTTCCACCAGGTGTCATTAATATCGTAAACGGATTTGGTGTAGAAGCAGGCAAACCGCTTGCTCAAAGTGATCGTATTTCTAAGATTGCATTCACTGGTGAAACAACAACTGGTCGCTTAATCATGCAATACGCGTCTCAAAATATCATACCCGTTACGCTTGAGTTAGGTGGGAAATCACCAAATATATTCTTTAAGGATGTTATGGATCAAGATGATGACTTTTTAGATAAAGCGATTGAAGGTTTCTTGATGTTTGCTTTAAACCAAGGTGAAGTATGTACATGTCCTTCACGCGCTCTTATTGATGAGTCGATCTATGACGAATTTATGGATAGAGCGATTTCTCGTTTGAAGGAAATAAACCAAGGAAACCCTCTAGATACAAATACAATGATTGGAGCTCAGGCATCAAGTGAGCAACTTGAGAAAATCCTCTCCTATTTAGAAATTGGTAAGGAAGAAGGTGCAGAGTGTTTAATTGGTGGAAGCAGAAACACATTAGAGGGTGACTTAAGCGAAGGATACTATGTAAACCCAACGATCTTTAAAGGATCGAATGATATGAGGGTTTTCCAAGAAGAGATTTTTGGTCCAGTCGTTTCTGTGACCACATTTAAAACTGAAGAAGAAGCAATGAGTATAGCAAACGATACGCTTTATGGTTTAGGAGCAGGTGTATGGACTCGTAACATAAATACTGCTTATCAGTTCGGACGTGGCATTGAAGCGGGACGAGTATGGACAAATTGTTATCATGCTTACCCTGCTCACGCTGCTTTTGGTGGATATAAGATGTCAGGTATTGGACGTGAGAACCACAAAATGATGTTGTCTCATTATCAACAAACGAAAAATATGCTTGTCAGTTATAGTCCTAAAAAGCTAGGATTTTATTAAAATGGAGCGGGTTACAGCGACTGATTCAGCACTTGAACTAATTGAGAAGCTAAAATCTAAACATGGTCCTCTCTTATTTCATCAGTCAGGAGGCTGTTGTGACGGCAGCTCACCTATGTGCTATTCACAAGATGATTTCTTAATTGGTAAATCTGATGTACATTTAGGTGAAATTGGTGGCTGTCCATTTTACATGAATAAAAAGCAATATGAATACTGGAAACACACATTACTCATTATTGATGTAGTTGAAGGCCGAGGCGGAATGTTCTCACTAGAAGGTCCAGAGGGTGTTCGTTTCTTAACTCGTTCGAAAATTCTTCCTGAATAGAAGAAAGGCTGTTCCGTTATTGGAACAGCCTTTTCTTTATTTATTATGTTTATTTGCTCGTTGATCCGCTGCCTTTGAACGTTCTTGTGCTTTGCGGTCTGCTTGATCTGCAAATTCTTGAGCGAATTCTACGTCACGTCCGTCTTCCACAATATCTTGTTTAGGCGTTTGAGAAAGGTCACGTGTATTATTTTTGTTTTTACCTTTTTTGCTTTGTCCTCTTGTCATGTAAATTCACCTCACCTGTGATTGGGGAGCTGTTTTATGCCCCCTTCTTAATATGTGTAAACTAGTGAGGGATATGAGGAGAAATTGTCTTATCGATAAACTTTGACTGTAACGCTTCTTCTTCCCCATTGAATCGCTTCTTGATAATCAGGTATGAAGACATCAATAGCCTTTCCATCAATGCTGCTGCCTATGTCCTCAGCTGTTGCATATCCATATCCTTCTACCCAAACAGTAGAGCCAAGTGGAATGACATCAGGGTCTACTGAAATTACTTTTTGGTTTGGATTCGCTTTTAAGTCTACACCTGTCGCTGTTATACCTGAACAACCTGTACAGTTTGCTGTATAAGCTGTGGCCGTTGCTGTAAAGGTTTCAATAACATCTGTCGTATCTCCATCAGAGGGTGTTCCTTGACTCGTCGAAGTGGTAGTGAGCGTATCTCCTGGATAGATGATCGTTGATGATAGGTGATTCAAGGATTGCAACTCCGTGACCGTTAGTCCATATGTATTTGCAATCGCCCACAGTGAGTCCCCGGAACGAACAGTATAGGTTTCTCCTTCATTTGCTGCTGAATAATTACTGACTGTAAGTTGATCCCCAGGGTAAATAGTAGTAGAGTGTAAATCGTTCCAATCTTTTAATTGAGTAACTGAAACGTTGTGCTCAACAGAGATCCCCCAAAGCGTATCCCCACTTTGTACAGTTATATCTTTAGCCGATGCTTGGCCTGTAATCGCAGCAGATAAACCCGTTGCAGCTACTAGTGTAAGTATTGTTTTTTTCATGTGTACGTCCTCCCAAGTTTGATGGATCATTTTACGATGAGTCCTCTTCCCATCAAACCACACCCGACAACAAGGTACAATCGGTTAACCATCCTATTTTGTGAAATCAACATAATTTAAATTTTAAATAAATAACCTTCTTATGAACCTCTAACATTGAATCCTTTTCCATAAAAACGTAATAAATGGATGAACTATAAGCGAATGACCCTATGTTTGTTAAATAAAAAAAACTCTGGTCAAAATAAAAGACCAGAGTTTTTTTGAACCTTTGATTTAAAATTGGTGCTCAGTTACTTTATGTTGTGTGAATAAACTTACTAGTACATAAATAACAAATGATGATACTACTGGCAGTACAACGGTATGCATGCCGAACAAAGGTGTAGATGTGAATTGATCAATCGCAATATATGATCCAATTCCTACTAACATAGAAGCTAATGCTCCATATTTATTCCCTTTTGACCAGTATAACCCCATTACAACAGGCCATATAAACACAGCCTCTAATCCACCAAATGCAAATAAATTCAACCATATAAGAAGATCAGGTGGGTTTAATGCCATTAGGAATACGAGGATACCAAGGACAGCCGTAATGGTAATACTTAGCTTTTTCACCCGTTGGTTACTAGCTTCTGGCTTCACGTAATTGAGGTAAACATCTTTAACAATGGCTGAACTTACAAGGAGCAATAGGGAATCAACTGTAGACATAATAGCAGCCATTGGAGCTGCAAGCACGATGCCTGCTAACCATGGAGGTAACACTTCCTGAGCGATCAGTGGCATGACTTTATCTCCCACTTCAATACCAGGAAGAATTGGGCGAGCAAACACTCCTATTAAATGCATGTTTAACATGATGAAACCAACAACAATGGTCCCAATGATAAGTGCTCGGTGCATGGCTTTAGAACTTTTATAAGACATTGCTCTTACGGTTACTTGAGGTAATCCTACAACCCCAACGCCGACTAAAATCCAGAAGGAGGATACGTAACTCGGAGTAAGATCAAGATTTGCTCCATATGGCGTTAGTAAGTTGGGGTTCTCAGCAGAAAGGTCTGCTACTATGGACGAAACCCCGCCTCCAGCAATGATTGTAGCAACGAGTAGGATCAACGTTCCAAAGAACATAACAATTCCTTGGACTGTATCAGTTAAAGCAACTGCTCGAAACCCTCCTATAATTACGTAAACTAGAACAGATAAAGCAAATAAGAAGAGTGCGCTTGTATAGGAAAGTCCTGTAATCGATTCAATCAGTCTGGCCCCACCGACCCATTGAGCAGCCATCGCAGAGAAGAGAAAGATAATAATGCTCAAAGCTGATGTAATGACCACCCATTTGCTGTTGTACCTTCCCTTTAAAAAGTCAATAAGGGTGACTGCATTGTATTTTCTGGCCATGATGGCAAATTTCTTCCCAAGGATCATAAGAACGAAATAACCAGTAGCCACCTGGCTCATGGCAAGTAAAACCCAGCCAAGACCCTGAGTATAAGCGACACCTGGACCTCCAACAAAGCTACTAGCACTTCCGTATGTAGCAGTCATGGTCATCGCTAGAATGAATCCTCCTAGCTGTCTACCTCCAAGGAAATAGTCTTCTAAGAAATTTTGTGAAGCGTGTAACTGACGACTGCTCCATAAGCCGAAGAAAAAGATTAACATTAAGAATAGTAGTAATGGGATAATAACAGATACATTCATTCTGGTTCCCCTCCCTCTTCATCAAAAGGAACCTCTTTAAACCATACAGTCACGACAAATGTAACAAGAGTCGCCATCAATATAAATCCACCTATACAGCTATAGACAAACCATGAGGGTAAACCCCAAATATAGGTATAATCCTCTGGAGTTTGATCGCCTAAACCGTAAGCAAAAGCAAACCACCATACAAAGTTAATTACGGCTAATCCAACACCAATCAGAGCTTCACGATGGGCAATTTTAAACCTGGGATCGCTATTAAAGTTTTTGTCCACACAGGGCCCTCCTTTTTAGTAATGTTCATAAAAGGTTTACATTAAATTCGTTCCTAACCTTTAATGTCGACATAACGTCTCTTGGTGGCACTAGTTATCATATCGGTTTTTGTCACGTATGAAAAGGTATATGTTTATGATTCTATATAAAAAGAAACGACAATTATGCCGTTTCTTTTAAAAGGGTGATGGTTAAAGGTACTTAGTCAATAGCAGAGTGAATAGGAAGAGAAACAATAAAGGTAGTACCTTCCCCCTGTCTGCTCTCTACTCGAATGGTGCCATTGTGACTTTCAATAATTTTATAAGACATCATTAAACCTAAACCGTTCCCATTATCTTTGGTAGTATAGAAGGGTTCCCCGAGCTGTTTCATTTGGTCTTCTGGAATACCCTTTCCTGTATCTTGAACATATACATATACATACTCACCTGAAATTTCTAGGAATAGCTTCACCTCTCCACCAGCGTTATTCGCTTCAATTCCGTTCTTAATTAAGTTGAGAAAAACTTGCTTTAGCCGGTCTTCATCACAATAGATTGCAGGTGATTCAGGGGGATCTTTAAAAATTAAAGAAACTTTGCTTTTCCTTGCTTGATAATCAAGCAAGGATATGACATTTTGCAGGATAGGCGTTATCCTCTTTTCTTCTAAATGAACGGCTTTTGGTTTGGATAAAACCATGAATTCTTCAACTATGACATTCACACGTTCAATTTCATCCACTATGATATCGAGCAGGTCCCGTCTTGTGAGATCTTCTTCGTCTAACTGAAGGTATTCTGCATATCCTCTCATTGAAGTAAGTGGATTACGTATTTCGTGTGCTACGCCTGCAGCCAATTGACCTACAGCTGCTAATTTGTCTTGACGATGAAGCACTTCTTCGGTTTTCTTTCGTTCTGTAATATCATTTCGTATCGCCAAATATTGATAGGGTTTTCCATTTTCGTTCATAAAGGGGATGATTGTCGTATCTACCCAGTAAAACGTACCATTTTTCGCTTTATTTCGGATTTCGCCACGCCATATGTGTCCTGTTCCAATTGTTTTCCATAGCTGTTTAAAAAATTGAGGGGGATGGTAGTCAGAATTCAAAATGCGATGATCTTCTCCTAATAACTCCTCACGAGTATACCCAGAAATCTCACAAAATTTATCATTTAAGGTTTGGATAATCCCCTTCTCATCTGTAATGGCTACAATGGTTGATTGGTTAAGAGCAAATTCAATATCCTGCACTTCTTTAAGGGCATCTTGTAATCGGTGCTCGGCTTCCTTTCTTGTTGTGATGTCAGATCGAATGGCAATATATTGATAGGGCTTTCCTTTCTTATTAAGAAACGGAACGATTGTCGTATCTACCCAATAAAAAGATCCGCTTTTTGCTTGATTTTGGATTTCACCTTTCCAAACTTGGCCAGTTCCAATTGTCTTCCACATATCTTTAAAGAATTCTTTTGAATGATAGCCAGAACTTATAATGCTATGATCCTGACCAATAAGTTCATCTTCTTTATATCCAGATATTTCACAAAACTTTTGATTTACATACGTAATCAATCCTTTTGAATCCGTGATGGCTACAATAGAAGACTCATCAAGAGCGAATGTTATATCTTTTAAATATGTATCTCTTGAAGCTAATCTTGTGTTTAGAAGCGTGCTCGAAACGAGAACACCTGCAATAACTAGTACAGACATAAAAAGTAAAAAATAGATGGAAAAAGAATACTCGCCTGTTACGGGTATTCCTGACGTATCTATATTCTCTTCAAATGATACAGACTTCGTTAATAAAAAGTACCCTTCAACGATCGCTCCTGTGATGATTAATGAACTTATAGGCTTCAACCATGGATTTTTTGAGTATATGATATTTTTGTAATAAAACAAGATCCATAATGCCAAAAGGAATGATCCATTTAGAAGTAACAAAGACCATACAAGGATGAATGGTTCGTAATACACCGACGACTTCAAGGTATACATTCCTGTAACATGAGTTGAAAAAACCCCCATAGTTAAAAAGAAGCTACCCATTACAAGGTTCATAGTCTTTATGGATTTATTGGTCACAAAGTAAAAGGAGATACCAGCAAACGATATTCCTAATCCCACCGACAAGATCGTAAGGGGAACTTGGTTGTTTATGATATTATAAGAGTCGGAAGATAACATCGTGAGAAAGTTCATCACCCAGATGCCAATTCCCATAGAAATCATACCGCCTATAAACAGAAATTTACCGTTACGTTCAGATGTTTTATACAATGTAAACAGATCTAGTGCTGTATAAGAGGTCATCATTGTTAGTAGAATAGCGATTAAAAATAAAATTGGACTATAGGAAGCTAACATCGATTCCATTATAGGCCCCCTTCCTTCGAGGTTTCTCCTACTATTGTACTGGAAACCCCATCCTTATAAAAGCGAATTTATTAGTCATATAGAAGAATTATAAAAAATCCTCCTCTTTTATAAGAGAAGGATTTTCATATCTACTAATTCATTATGAGATTTTTAAGTGGCGGTTTTTCCCTTTGAGAATCTGGAAAATGCCGAATAGTGCAAGACCTATTGAGACGATACCTAGTAACCATTTGCCATATGGTTGAGAAGCTAGCTCAGATAACGCAGCGTCAAGTCCTGTTGCTTGCTGAGAGCTTGAAGTCATTGCCATTTGAATAAAGAAGTAACCGATAATTAACATAACGACACCTCTAGCTAGTAGACCGTATTTCCCTGAGCGTCGAACAAGCTTCTTCTCACTCTGATTCATCTCACCAAATTTAAATCCTTTCTTAAATTTCTCAGTCATACCTTTGTACATTTCATATAAACCATATCCAATAATGCCAACTCCAACTGCTCCAATGATCCATTGACCTGCTGGTTGGGATAGAACTTGAGCGATAAAGGATTGCTTAGAGTTCCCTGATGAACCCCCTGAAGAACCTAATGAGCTTGAAGCAAGTGAAATGGCTTTATAAGCTAATGCACCATAAATGATTCCGCTAATTAAGTAAGCTATGCGCATTCCGATACCTGAACCATCTTTTCCTTTATGTTCCGGATCTTTAACAACCTGAATAATTCTCCACATAACATATCCTATTAATCCAATTGCAGTAATCCATAAAATGATGTTTCCATAAGGTTTACTTGCGATAGTAGCTAGCGCACCTTTAGTTCCTGTAGCTTTTCCTCCACTAACTCCTAACGCAGCCATTAAAGATAATATTCCTAGTAATACGTATACAGCACCTTTAGCAGTATAACCGAAGCGGGCAAAGCCTCGTAACCAAGGCTTAACATCTTGACTAGCTTCACCAGCTTTCTGCTCGGTTCGTTTAGCGGCGCGTTTGGCATCGTTCATTGCACCTGCCATTTTAATCACTCCTTTTGTTTGCTTGATACTCTACTGTCCCCGCTCAAAAGAAATAAGAAACCTCTCTTCTCTTAAAATAGGTACAAGGTGCCATTAATTCTGTGCCGTGCTTAAGTAAATAATAAGGAACAATAAAAAAGCTTGGAAAGGTACCTTTCCAAGCTTTTTGTTGATACATTATGAGGTTTGCATTAATTCTTTGCGCTGTTGTTCGACCTTCTCATCGTTAATATATTCGTCATATGACATCTCTTTATCAATTAACCCATTAGGTGTGATCTCAATAATTCGGTTCGCGATCGTATCGATAAATTGGTGGTCATGAGATGCGAATAACATTGAACCTTTGAAGTTTGTAAGCCCTTCGTTTAGAGCAGTGATGGCTTCTAAGTCCAAGTGGTTAGTAGGTTCGTCTAATAGAAGAACGTTAGATCCGCTTAGCATCATTTTAGAAAGCATACAACGCACTTTTTCTCCACCTGATAATACACTTGGCTTTTTCTTCACTTCTTCACCAGAGAACAACATACGCCCTAAGAAGCTACGTAGGAATGTTTCAGTTTGATCATCAGGTGAATACTGACGTAACCAATCTACTAACGTTTGATCATCATTTTGGAAAAATGCTGAGTTATCTTTAGGGAAGTAACTTTGAGACGTTGTAACGCCCCACTTGTAAGTTCCTTCGTCCGCTTCCATTTCACCCATGATAATCTTAAATAGAGTGGTTTTCGCGATTTCATTATCGCCTACAAGGGCAATTTTATCATCTTTATTCATTGTGAATGATACGTTATCTAATACTTTTACGCCATCAATAGTCTTGGTAAGTCCGTCTACTTTTAGAAGATCATTCCCGATTTCGCGATCAGGCTTAAACGCTACATATGGGTAACGACGGCTTGATGGTTGAATGTCATCAAGTGAGATCTTATCAAGTAGTTTCTTACGAGAAGTGGCCTGTTTAGATTTTGATTTATTCGCACTGAAACGCTGAATAAATTCTTTTAGTTCTTTAGCTTTTTGTTCGTTTTTCTTGTTCTCTTCTTTAGCTAACTTCTGAGCTAGTTGGCTGGATTCATACCAAAAATCGTAGTTTCCGACATAAATCTTAATCTTACCAAAGTCAAGGTCAGCGATGTGCGTACAAACACTATTTAAGAAGTGGCGGTCGTGTGAGACAACAATTACTGTACCTTCAAAGTTAATTAAAAATTCTTCTAACCACTGAATCGCACGGATGTCTAGGTGGTTTGTAGGCTCATCTAGAAGAAGTACATCTGGGTTACCGAATAGCGCTTGTGCTAGTAGTACTTTTACTTTCTCAGAACCTGTAAGGTCAGACATCTTCTTGTCGTGAAGATCTTCTGAAACACCAAGGCCGGTCAATAAACGTGCGGCATCAGATTCAGCTTCCCAACCGTTCATCTCTGCAAACTCTCCTTCAAGTTCTGCAGCACGCATACCGTCTTCTTCAGAGAAATCTGCTTTCATATAGATTTCATTCTTTTCTTGCATAACTTCATATAGGCGTTTATATCCCATCATAACAACTTGCATAACATCGTATTCTTCATATTCAAAGTGGTTCTGTTTAAGCACAGCCATACGATAATTAGATGCTAATGATACATCTCCGGACTGGGATTCAATTTCTCCGGAAAGAATTTTTAGAAATGTTGATTTACCAGCACCGTTTGCGCCAATAAGGCCATAACAGTTCCCGGCAGTGAATTTTATATTGACGTCTTCAAATAATTTCTGATCGCCAAATCGTAAACTAACGTTATTAACATTAAGCATATGGGTTGTATTCCTCCAATATTTAAATGGTACCAACGTGATTATATCACTGTGAGCTCAATATAGATAGTGGTACAACAAGAAAAAGGAGACGAGCTCTTTTTAAAGTCGTCTCCTCCATTATTTACACCCCAAAAAATTCTAACCAAATTTTTATTGCACTTCCTAAAATTAAGAGTGCAAGTATTGTTTGTAGAATCTTGGTATTCATTTTCTTAGCTGCATTTGCACCGAGTGGTGAAGCCAGAAGACTGGCTACGATCATAATGGCAGCTGGTCCATATTCTACTTGACCGGTTGTAATTTTACCTATAGTAGCTCCAATCGATGAAATAAATGTGATTGCAAGAGAACTTGCAATGGTCATGCGAGTAGGAATTTTTAAGACTACTAGCATGATAGGCACTAAGATGAATGCCCCCGCAGCGCCTACAATTCCAGCTCCAATACCAGTAACAAATGCTAACAAAGATGCTAATGCTTTTGGAAACGTTACTTCACTCATATTCTCATCGTCAATGCCTTTTTTAGGGATGAACATCATGATGGCTGCTATAGTGGCTAGTAAGCCATATACTAAGTTCACTCCAGTATCAGACATTAACCTAGAACCGTAACCTCCAATAAAGCTACCAAGTAGAATACTTACACCCATATAAGCAATAAGTGATTTATTTAAGTAGCCGCCTTTTCGATAAGCCCATACACCTCCGATAGTAGCAAAAAATACTTGCACAGCACTGATCCCTGAGACTTCATGGGCTGTGAAAGCTGTGAATCCTAATAATGGAGGTATATATAATAACATCGGATATTTAATGATTGATCCACCAATTCCAACCATACCTGAAACGAATGATCCTATAAATCCAATGAGGAAGATTGTAATAATAAAAGAAAATTCCATGTCTTGTCAGCCTCCTCTATTCCTCTATAACGCTGAACAATACCAATCCAATAAAAAGATCAGTCCCCTATCTTATATTGTTCTATCTCTTATTCTCAAAAGATTGGGAGCTGATCTTTCTATCGGACTGAGCTTATTGTAAGAATTAAATAAATAAGTTCACATTTCCTTCTTCTGCATCTGCAAGATAAGCCGCTACACCAGCATAGGTAATGTCATCTAGTAACTCTGCTTTTTGGAATCCAAGCAGATCCATAGTCATTTGACAAGCTACAAGATTAATCTCTTGCATTTGGGCCATCTCAATTAGAGCCGGTAATGATGTAGTATTATGTTTTTTCATGACTTTTTTAATCATTTTAGGGCCCATACCAGCCATATTCATGTTGGATAGTCCCATTTTGTCTGCACCACGTGGCATCATTTTTCCAAACATTTTCTCTAAAAAGCCTTTTTGTACATCCACCTGTTCATCTTTACGAAGTGCATTCAATCCCCAAAATGTATGGAAAATCGTAACTTCATGATCATAGGCTGCTGCTCCATTCGCAATAATATAGGCAGCCATCGCTTTATCGTAGTCCCCGCTAAATAGGATGATATTTGTCTTTTTTGTAGTAGACATTTATAGACTCCTCCTTTTATACTAATACAAGTAGGGGTATATGAGAGGGGTGATTCCCCCTCCTATTTACACCCTTTATTATCCTTTACGAATCCAAAACGTAATAACGCCATCTTCTTCTTTATGATCCACTACTTCGTGTCCGCCAGATTTAGCCCATGCGGACAAGTCTGCTACGGCTCCTTGGTCTGTAGTGTGTACTTCTAGTACATCTCCAGTGTTTAGATCCTGCATTGATTTTTTTGTTTTAATAATTGGCATTGGGCAAGCCATTCCTTTAACGTCTAATACTGTTGTATTCATTTCCATACCTCCAAGTTGTTTTTTATCAATACCTATATGGGTATCTTAATACGAATTTACACAAACGTCAACCCCCAGGGGTATAATTGTGTAAGAAAAGCTAGTGTTGGTTTAGGAGATCTATATCTGATATAGTTTGAAACAGATGAGAATGAGGAGTGTTAACAACGCATGAACAAGTTAGTATTAATTGGTGCAGGACATGCACATTTACATATTATTGATCAACTACGTAATGAACAACTTCCAGAAACTGAAGTTATTCTTATTTCCCCATCTCCTTACCAATATTATTCAGGAATGTTTTCTGGATACGCTGAGGGGTTATATAACGAGGAAGAAATTAGAGTGTCCCTTCCACAGTTATGTGAGAAAGCTTCCGTTGAATTTAAAGAGGAGTTCATTGTCTCAATTGATGCAGAGCAGAAAATTTTACTCACCGATCAGGGGAACGTTCTCCCCTATGATGTTGTGTCATTTGATATCGGATCACTCACAGCACATACCGAAATAAAAGGTGTTAAAGAACATGCCAGACGGATAAAACCAAATTATCACTTTCCTGCGATGGTTGATGAAGTTCGGCAGACTGATCATTTATCGATAGTCGGCGGGGGGATTGCAGGGGTTGAACTGGCTTTATCACTACAATCCTACCGAACACAACAAACCGTGGGTGAAACGGTTACCATTATAAGCGGTTCTGAACGATTACTCCCTGGAGAAACCGAAGACAACTCAAAAAAGATTGAGCGCATAGTAAAAGATAAAGGCATAGATATCCAAAAAGGAAGTCATGTCACTAAGATGTCAAGCGATACAATCTTTACCGATCAAGGAACTGAAATAAAATACACAGATGTCCTCTGGTTAGCAGGTCCAAAAGCTCCTAGTGTGTTTAAACAGTCCAAGCTTCCTGTCGACGATGAGGGCTATCTTCAAGTAGAATCAACCTTACAAGTGAAAGAACACCCCTCAATATTTGGAGCAGGAGATTGCATTAGCCTTTCTGAAAAGCCTGACCTACCAAAAAACGGAGTGTTCGCAATACGTCAAGCTCCTATACTATGGGAAAATATCAAAGGGTTTCTTTCAACCGGAGATGGTAGCCATTATATCCCGCAGAATAAATGGCTCGCTATTATGTCCATTGGCCAAAAAGAAGGTTTTCTTCTCTATGGAAAATGGTCATATAAGGGGAAAATTGCTTGGAATTTAAAGAATCGTATTGATCGTAAATTTATGAAACAATATCAAACATAAAGAAGCGAGCCTATTGGTAGGCTCGCTTCTTTTTATATTGTTCTACACGCCAGAACTAGACTGGCTCCAACTGCCACAGGAGTCTCGCAATTTCCTGAATCACCTCTGCCATATATGGCTTAACGAAAACATGTCATTTGTGGTAACCCTGAAAGTCTCATCCCTTTATGGTGTTGGACCGGTCCCTAGTCTTTTCTAAGCGATAATCAAACGTAACGGCCTGATATTATTCATAAAGGTCAGTTCGGCGATCTTGAAAGATAGGGATTTGTGTACGAATGCCTTCGACTATACTCATATCAAGTTCTCCGGTAAGGACCATTTCGGTATCATCTGCCTCTGAGATAATATCTCCCCATGGACTGATGATAACAGAGTGTCCTCCAAATGAGTTTTTAGGATCACTTCCTATTCGGTTACAAGCTACAATGAAAGACTGATTCTCTATCGCTCGACTAATGAGCAAGCTTTTCCAATGATCTATGCGAGGGGTTGGCCATTGAGCTACGACAAACAAAACCTCACTTCCACTGGTTGTGTGGGTTCTCATCCATTCAGGAAAGCGTATGTCATAACATATAAACGCAGCACTCGGATAGCCATTTAATTCAAAATGGCTTTTATTCTCTCCAGCATGTAAGTACAAATGTTCATCCATTAACTTAAATAAATGAACCTTGCTGTACTCTTTTTTGAGGTGCCCCTCCTTATCAAATACATACAACGTGTTTGTGTTCTTTCCGTTCTCTTTCTTTGCTATTGATCCTCCTACAATATTCACACCGTATTGATGAGCTAGTCGAGATAGGAAGCTTTGACTCTCTTCTCCTGAAGGATCAGCAATTTCATCCAATCTAGTAAGGTCATATCCAGTGTTCCAAAGTTCAGGCATGACCACTACATCTACTTGCTCAAGTGACTCGAGCTTTTTCATTTGTCTTTCAATGTGTTTTTGGTTTTCTGCAGGATTTCCATATGTAATATCTATTTGAAGTATGGCAACATGTAAACTCACAAAAATCCTCCCCATCTAGTTTGTTTACACGATAGCGCACATTACTCTCTTTTTGCAAGAAAATTCTTTCAATACGACATAAAAGAAGACCTCACTACTAGTGAGGTCTTTTTTATTCATCAATTCCATTTAGCGCTGTTGTTTTCTACTACTTGTAGCTCTTTGACAGATGTCACCATTTTGCTTTTGCAAATTGGGCAGGTAGGGGTTTCTTCTGATTTGAAGTTATCCCGCATCCATGCATTGCAATCTTCAGAGGAGCATTCCCAAATTTTAAGGTCTTGTTTCTTAATCTCTTCTTGTTTCTTCTTACCAAATGCCATCTACTGAACGCCTCCTTGGAAAAGACTTATATTAGAAAAACAAATAATCTTTCATTTGCTTCTCTCATACCTTCATCTTTTAGAGAACTGAAACTTAGAGAAAGTATATATATAAAAAGCTACCTTTGGAGGTAGCTTTTTAACTCTTATAATTTAGTTACGTTAGCCGCTTGTGGTCCACGGTTACCTTCTGTTACTTCAAATTCAACGCTTTGGCCTTCTTCAAGAGACTTGAAGCCTTCTTCGTTGATCGCACTGAAGTGTACGAATACATCGTCTTCACCTTGTACTTCGATGAAGCCAAAACCTTTTTCTGCGTTAAACCATTTTACTGTACCTGTTTTCATTAGAGAAAACCTCCATTACTAATTTCTAATATGTTACTTTTATTGAAGTAATAAAAAATCACATATTAGAAAAAGTACTAATGTGAATTAATACTCTTTCTGATATGTGAATCGGAGTATCTTTCAAATCGTAACTCATTACTTATCTTATGTTTCTAATGGTGTTTTATTCGTTCGAGTTATATTCTGTTGTTTTCTTTATTAATTTAATAATACTCCCTTCTTACACATAAGTCAAGTGGATAAGTGAAACGATTTCATTTAATTGGAATAGAAGAGTGGGATTAACTCTTTTCATAAGAGCTAATCCCGCTCCCTTTTATTGACTCAGGTGAAGGAATTCTTCAACATCTTTCACACATACTTTTATAGCATCTTCCCAGAATTCTGGTTTCTCAATATCAACATTCAGGTGTTTCATAGCTAGGTCTTCTACTCTCATACTACCTGTATCTTTCAATAACGCGATATACTTCTCTTCGAAGTCACTTCCCTCTTCTAAGGCTTTCGCATAAATCCCCAGGCTAAATAAGTAGCCAAATGTGTAGGGGAAGTTATAGAATGGAACACCTGTGATATGGAAATGAAGTTTAGATGCCCACATATGCGGATCATATTCTCCTAGAGCATCACAGTACGCTTCTTTTTGTGCTTCTTCCATCAGCTCATTAAGGCGTTCAACTGAAACTTGACCTTGTTTACGCTCTTCATAAAATCTAGTTTCAAATAAGAAGCGAGCATGGATATTCATGAAAAAGGCCACACTTCGATTCACTTTATCCTCTAAAAGAGATAATCGCTCTTGCTCCGTCTTTGCATTCTTAACAGCAGCATCTGCTACAATCATCTCAGCAAATGTTGATGCCGTTTCAGCCACATTCATGGCATATCGTTGATTTAACGGGTGAACATCATCCATTACATGTTGATGGAATGCATGCCCTAATTCGTGGGCGAGTGTAGCAACATTTGAGGCGCTCCCTGAATACGTCATAAAAATACGTGTTTGTTTGCTGTCAGGGAAGCTTGTACAAAAACCACCTGGCCGTTTGCCGCTTCGATCTTCAGCTTCAATCCACCGTTTTTCAAATGCCATTTCTGCAAATGAAGCCATCTTAGGACCGAATTGATTAAACTGATCCACTATAAACTTTGCCCCTTCATCATATGAAACTGTTTGTTCTTCATTTGTAATCGGTGCACCGACATCATACCAATTCAGTTTTTCAAGCCCCAGTAAATGTGCTTTTCGTTCAAGATATTTTACGAATGTACCCTTATACTTGGTAATTGAAGACCACATCGTATCAAGTGTTTTCTCACTCATTCGATTAATTTCAAGCGGCTCCTGAAGCACATTATCCCAATTCCTATGCTTATAGGTTTGTAGTCGAAATCCTGACAAGTGGTTAATCGTTTCTCCAAATAAGTCTTGTTGTTCCGACCAAGCATTTTGCAACTTGTGAAAAACAGATTGCCTTACATCCCGATCAGCAGAACTCAATTTGTTCGAAGCTTGTCCGACAGATAAATGATGAGATTCTCCATCTTCTTTTACTTCTACACTCATCTTGCCAACAATCGTATTATACATCTGGCCCCACGCGTGATATCCATCAATACTTAAATCATTAATAATTGCTTCTTGCTCAAGAGGTAAATTTTCATTTGCTCGTCTTCTTTTCTCATTTAATACATATTGTAAATGAGATAACTCAGGAGAATCGAGTAAGTCATTCCAAACCCTTTCTTCAACTTTAACTAATTTTTGATCGAGTTGTGTCATGGTTGTGGAGAATAAAGCACCCATCTGACTCACTTCGGCTCTTAATAAACCAGCTTTTTTGTCGTCTACATCCTGAGCAGATAAACAACTAATAAATGCACCGCTTTCTCTCATCTGCGTCGTAACGGTTTCTAGTTGCTGAATAATTGTCGCAAGTGCCTCTACTTCTTTAACACTTTCAGGGGTAGCAAATCGATCTACCTTTTCACTCAAGCCTTGTAAATTATCGTTTAAGGTATGTAAATATTGCTTGAAAGCCTCTGATTCACTGCCCCCTTCAAATATTACATCTAAATCCCACGTTAAATCATAAGACGTTTTCGTCATTGGATATCCTCCTTCATTATTTCGTAAATCTAAGTATATTAAATTTTCACAATATTTTCTACACTTAAGTACATTTATTTACAAAAAAACAAACGCCCCCCCTCCCGCCAGGAGGGGGGTCGTTTATATAAATATGGCTTCTAGCGTAGGTTCACCATCAGCATATCCTACTGCTACGGCATTGTAGATTCCTTCAGATTCTAACATTACACCTGGTACTGTGAGGACAACTTGATTCGATCCTGCTGGCCTAACTTCTAAATCCACCTGTGTCGGAGGGATCGTCACATAGTTTGTGGCCTCTTTAAAGCCTACATTTGGAAACAGAACTTCCCCTCCTTTAACCGCAATGTCAACCCGAGGAGCATCTGGAGACAAATGGATGAACCGAACTTTCGCTTCCCCTTGAGATGGTGTCATATCATCAACATAAGGTACCAGAGTTAGCCCTTCAACATTCCCGGCAGCAGCAACCGTATAAGCTTGACCAGGTTCTACTCTTACATCTTTCGTCAGTACTGCCTCAGATTTTCCAGTTGGAGTAATCTTAATGCGATAGTCCCCAGCCATAACCGGTACATATTGACTGACTTGCTTAAAAGCTACATTTTGAAGAAGTTGCTGACCATTTACATACACATCAACATTTGGAGCATTGGGTGATGCATGAAAAACCCTTACATAAGACATATTCTGATGATTTGCCTGCTGGGTATTCTGTTGTTCTGTTGAACGGTGCATCCCTGTTAGTTGTCTCATGCACTCATAATGCTTCATGTAATACATCATATGTTTATTAGGGTCTATATATTTGTAGTAATTAGCGAGCAAATCATACATTGAAGCATTTTGGATAAGGCTTTGTTCATATTGATTGTAATAGTATGGATTCATATTGCTTTACTCCTCCTTAAATAGCAATCTTCACTAATGACTATGTGAAATAGTTCCTAAACATGCCTTTAAAAATGGTATTTACATACTGAACAAGCCTCAATGTGAGAGGATGTATTTTACAAGGGCCTTTGTGGTATGATACAGTCTAACAGAATTGAATTTTCAGCAAGGGAGATGTTCTTTTGACATTCAAGAAAAAACTGGCCACATTGCTATTTGGCCTAGTCCTTTCCGTAGGAATCGTAGGGTGCTCAAGTAGCGACGAAGGCTCTAATGATAATGACTCTAAAGATACTGAAACGACAGAAGAAAGCAACGATAGCGAAAACAAAGAAGAAAAAAATTCAGAAAACAATGACAAAGAATCTGAAGGAGACGTAGCCGCTGTAGTAAATGGTGAAGAGATCCCTATGTCCCGCTTAAACGATTCGGTTGAGCAACAAAAACAAAGGTACAAGCAACAAGGAATGGAACTTAAAGATGAACAACTTACACAAATAAAAGATTCAACCCTGACTCAACTTATTAACTTAGAACTTGTCAAACAAGAAGCGGAATCTTCAGATATTAACGTTTCTGATGAAGAAGTACAGAAAGATTTAGATAGCATCATCAAGCAAAATGGTGGCGAAGAACAATTTAACAAGGTCTTAGAACAAGAAGATATTTCAAAAGAAGAAGTAAAAGATCAACTTCGCACTCAAAGGATGATTGATAAGTATATCTCGAATAACACAGAAGAAGTAAAAGTAACAGACGAAGAGATTCAAAAGCAATATGATCAAATAGCTAAAAGTAGTGAAGGAAGCGAACAAGAAGTTCCGGAGCTAAAAGAAGTGAAAGATCAAATAAAACAAAGAATTCAGCAACAAAAGAAACAACAGCAAGAAAAACAGCTAGTAGATAAGCTTAAAGAAGATGCTGAAATCGAAAAGAAAGTATAATGTAAAAAAGCAGCCATATCCTGGCTGCTTTTTTTATTGGACAAACTCCGCTTTTACAAGAATTTTTCTATTAACGAATCGAGTGTTCGATCTTTTGTTTTGTGGTTTTAAGTTTGTCGATATCAACACGCTCTTCAAGGGAGCTTAATAAACCATTGTAATACTCCTCAACGCTTCTTTTTGACTTTTCTTGATACGCTTCAGTGAGGGTGTTCCACTCTGAAATATAATAACGGATAAGCCATTCATCATTGGATTTTATTACCGATTCTACATGAGGTAGCAACCCATCTAATAGAGCCTCTTTCATTTTTTCTTTGTCATTTTGTTCGAAAAATGCTTTTGGATTTCTAAATAAACCTAGTGCCTGCTCCATCGCTTTATCTTTGTTTGAAACAGGTAGATCTGGTTGAATCTCTGGTGTCTGGATCTTCTCACCTTCATAGTAAGGAAGGGATACAGAAGCTATTTCTCGACTACATTTTTCCTCAAGGTCATCTTTCCATTCTTTGGCTGTTGTATTTGTGAACGTTTCTAAACGAATGGTTACAGCTCTCAGTTCCTGAAGCAATTCATGCTCAAGCATTTCTTTCAAATGATTGAAACTCTTGTGAAGGGCTTCTTTCGCCTCTTTACCATCCCCCTTTATGACAGCCGGATTAAATGATTGCTTAAATAAATCAGAATAAGCTAATAATAAACGCTCTTGAACATAATAGGTTTGTTTGGTCACTTTGTTTTCAATGGACTGCTCGTAGCGCGTTTTATCTGAACCTTCAATTTGACAGACTAAGTCTTTTTTCTCTTTTTGGTATTCAATTCTCTTTTCTTCTTTTTGCTTTTGGTCTAAAGAGGCAGATTGAATATATTGTTCGATTGAATCCTTTGCTCGCTCTAAATCATGAAAGGCAGCATGAATAAGGAGTTGTACTAGTTCTTGTTGTATAAATTGGTAGAACGACTGTTCAAACTCCGCTATTCCTGAGGTACCAGTAACAGATGTTATCTCGGACTTCCCTGTACGTTCTTCTATAGCCATTTTACTGGATACAGGAAATAACCGAGGTAAGCGAATTCCATATTGGAGCAACTGTTCTTCTACATAGTTTGTAACGAGATCTAATTCTTCACTTGTTTTAGCAAGATCTGACGCATTAACAACAAAGAACATTTTATCCATGCTAAATGCGTCCTTCACTCGACCGAGTTGTAAGAGGAAGTCCCGATCTGCACCTGAGAAAGCATGGTTATAATACGTTACAAATAAAATTGCGTCCGCCTCTTTAATGTATTCAAAAGAGGTTTCTGTATGGCGAGCGTTAACGGAATCAGCACCAGGTGTATCTACGAGGGTGATCCCTTCTCTTGTGAGGGCACAATCGTAGTACAATTCCATCCATTCAATGAAGCAAGATCGCTCTTCATTCGCGACAAATTCCTTGAATTCGTCTAAGCCAACTTCAAGCGTGCCTCCGAGATGATCTCTAATGAATGAAAACCCATTTGTAACAGCTCTAAGAAAGGACCACCTTTTTTGATCAGGGGTGATCGAAGATATTCGGTCGTTATCTTCTTCTATCCATTTTACTAAGTGATCAATAGTCTCAAATTGATCACTGTAGTGATCTGTTGCATAAGCGAGATCTTCTTTTAAATCTTCTAATTCTTTCACTTTTACCCGTACACTACCGTGAGGGTGCTTATCTGTTGCTGGTGAAATTTTATTAATAGTTGCAGTTGTGGGGTTAGGGGACACCGGTAACACTGCTTCACCTAATAGGGCATTTGCAAACGATGATTTCCCTGCTGAGAAAGCCCCGAATAAAGCAACTGTGTAATGCCTGGATTGTAAGCGACTCTTCTTCTCTAGTAAATCTTGTTGTAACGAATCGAACCCTTGTAACGGTAAAAGTGCAGCATGGGTCTCATCTAATCGCTCAATCGCTTTTTCAATTGTAACTCCTTTTTTGTTTTGAACTGTGGATCCTTCTTCTTCTCCATTACTGGATTGGGGCTTATTACTCTTTTTAGATGCGCTGACATCTAGTTTAACACCTCTACGAACACGGTGCTCTCGTGTGAATAATGTTGAAGTAGCATCATCAAGCGCCCCTTCAATATCATGAGCTCCTTTTCTGATATTCATTAGAGTGTCTTTTCTCTCAGATAACTCTTTATGAAGGGAATCAAGCTGTTTTTTATAAGATAAGTATTGGTTCTCGGATTCTTCCTTCGCCTTAAGCTGTTCTAATTTCTCTGCTTTTTCATTCTCTAAAAATTGAGAAGCTCCTCCCCAAAGTTTAAGTGCTTCGGCTTTAACTAAACGCTTGATCTCACGTGAAACATCTTCTGAATACTGAAGTACATAATCTCCGCCAGACCCTGCGCCTTTTTGAATGGTGTTTTCAAGTAAATCAGAAGTAAAAGTAAAGGTGAAATCCTCAAATTTTTGCAATGTAGACTCATCGAAAACATTGTATGATTTTGCAGTTTCGACAAGAGCTTTCCTTACCGGCCATTCGAGTTTCGCCTTAGCCTGTTGAGACAAGGCTTCATAAAATGCCTCTACTCTTTCTTCTCTAGCTGCCTCTGTTTTTGATTTTGAGAAGAAAACCCCTACCTTGAAATTTGATTGTTGAGACTCAATATAGGAACGTGCTTTTTCTCTAACTTCATAAGGCATTAGGGTCGCATTTCCTAATGAATGATCCACTCGCTTTCTTAAATCATCCTCAGCCTTCTCTGGTAAGGCTTTCGTTTCATTCATTTGTTCTTGAGGTGAAAGGTCACTAGCTTCATTTCGAAAAGATGCTAGCCTCTTTTCAAGATCCTCTTGTACGTCTTTGTTATCTTCCCTTAGTTGAGCAATGTATTCAGTAATAAGCGTTTTGCTCGATTGAGTGATCGTTTCTTTAATAATTGATCTCTTCTGGTTAATTAATTGATCAAGCGCTGACTTCATTTCCCCGAATTGATTAAAGTGTAGTTCGAAATTTGTCAGTGTAGTAAAGAAGACCCCTTCTGTTTTAATACTCCAATCGTTTAGAGCATCGTATACACTTTTCTTAAAAGAAGAAAAGGTTAATTCAGATTCGTCGTGTTTATCGATCTGATTCACTATAATGTATAAAGGCTTCCCCTTTTCCTGCATTTCTGATAAAAAGGCTAAATTCACCTCAGATTGAACATGATTGTAATCCATCACATAGAATAATACGTCCACTACATGGAGAGCTGACTCTGTCATGACTCGATCCGCATCATTTGATGAATCAATTCCTGGAGTATCAAGAATCGTTACGTTTTCCGGTAAATGAGTGTCCTCTTTAGTTAGTTCGAGTTCTTTAATGGCATCGCCATCTTTACAGAATTGTTGTATTTGATCCAAATTATATGGTTCAGGGTATTCGATTGGATCCTCCTCAGTGAAATAAACACGAGCATACCCCTCCCCCTTTTTAACTTTTACAAGATTCGCACTCGTTGGAATAGGACTCGATGGTAAAAGTTGCTCTTCAAGAAGCGTGTTAATCATAGTGGATTTCCCAGCCGAAAAGTGTCCGGCAAAGCCAATTACAAGCTCTTGATTTTGTTGTTTCTCCAATAAATCTAGCGCTTTTTTAGCTGATTCCCACGCGTCATACATAGTAAATTGCTTAAATAAACTAGCTAATGGATGTAAAGAATCTTGGTACTGATCAGTTGTCATGATACTGGTAACTCCTTTATAAACAAATCATACTTTATTGTATTGAAATTGTGTGTCAATTGATAGCGGTTACCATGATTTTAACATCTCTCTTCTTTTTATTCACGAAAAAACGAGGTACACGTGAACCATACATGTACCCAGAAGCATTCATTTGCCTAAATGTATAAACTTTTTTGATTGTTCATCGTCCTTTTACGTTCTAGTATCTCATTAGAACTAGGAAGAAATCCTCCTAGTTACAAATAACGACGTAAGGCTTTTAAGAATAGTTCTTCCACAGGAATGCCAAGTTCTTCAGCTTCCTGTTGATACCGATTCAGTATTTTGGTTGGTATATCAATCGAAGTTGTAGTAAAGCCCGACATAAGATGAGCTACAGAAGTCTCAGGATCATAATAGATTTCTCCCTTTTCTACATACCGGAGTAATAATTGGAGTTCATCCTCTGTAATCTTTAATTTTCCTAATCTGCATCGAACATAAAAGTCACCTAGATCTGTTTCATAGATTTGAATATTTGTTTTGCCTAGCTGCAAGATCATTTTGTACAACAAGTCATATACAGGGTGATCCATATTACGAGGGATAGGTACAGAAAATTCTGCAAATCCTTTTTGCTTAATATAGTCTCGCTCCGGCCATTTACCTTTTCCTTCAATATTTTCATGAATATGGATTTCCTTTCCGTTACTCATCAAAGTTTTCAAAGGAGATGTACTCACAACCCGCGTCATGACGCCATTTATACGCACTTTATCAAAAATACGGACTTCTCGCGAAATTAGTTGGACCCGAGCCCCATATTCCCCTTCTCGATTCGACACAGTTCGCTCTTTTAAACGGTCTTTGAATCGTTCAATTTCTTCCAATTCAAAGAAGCGCCTCTTTTGTTTACCAATAATCTTGGTGAAACTCTCCACGTCTCCTTTCCCTACAAACTGCATTAAGTATTGCGGGGAAATTCCAGCTCGTGTCGCTGCCTCTTTTACAGTTAACCCATTGGTTTCATAAGTTCGTCTAATATGTTCAATTTCTTCTTCCTTAAATCGATATCCCCCGTCCCGCCTGTAAGTATCTGGGTTAACCGGCATAATTTGCTCTTGTTTAACCATGTATCGAATTTGCCTCTCTGATTTATGTAACTTTTTAGAAACTTGCTGAATGGACAAGTACATATTTGCTCCCCCTATTACAAAACTATATAATAACTATATTTTCTATTATAATTTATATAAATGTAACTGAACATAGAATAATAAACAATTTTTCTAGGTTTATAGAAAAGTATTATGTTATAGTATAGATAGAAAGTTTTGGTTTTGTCATTCATTAAACGAAGGGAGAACATTATGAATAATCAAACAACATTACAAACCATTCATCACATTACCCAACAACAAATCGATTGGAGTTCTCCTGATTTGTACCATAAAATTATGCAAGTTGGTTTTAGGGATATTCCCTGGGAACAAGTTCCGGATGAGCTACTTCTTTATTTGTTTCTACATGACGACCCTACACTTGGGTCACGCCGGAAAACTTCTACCCTAAAAGAGTATTTCCGTGATGTTCGTCAGTTTATCGAATACATACAAGCTGATGGCCATACAATTCAAACCATTCATCACGAAGACTTAGGGCGCTATCAGCTGTATTTAGAAAGCTGCTCTTACCGTCCCACTACCTTACGTCGTAAAAGTACAGTTGTTAGTCAGTTTCTTTCTTATTTACATAATCGCGATATCGTAAACTATAATCTTACAAAAAGTATGAAACGAATCTCAGTAAAAAAAGAACAACTCGTCAATCGGGACTTTTATGAAGAAGAAGTTGAAGAACTTCTTAAATACTTCAAAGAGCATGACTATTATATGTATACAATGTTGTATACATTGGTTTCAACCGGCCTTCGTATTCAGGAATTTGCAGAAGCTAAATGGTCTGAAGTCTTTTATCAACCAGATGTTGGTCTTTATTTTGTCTCTGTTATTGGAAAACGAAGTAAGTTGCGAGAAGTCCCTTTATTTGAAGAAGTACTAGAAGTGATTAGTGAGTTTAGAATGAGGCGAGGCTTTTCAGGAAACTTAGATGGAGATGAGACCCCTCTTTTCCCTAAGCCTAACGGAGAACACTATAATTTTAAGTATTTAAGTAATGAATTCACTAAACAAATAGAAAACTTGCATACTATATTCCCATTCATCCAACAACGCTTAGATCGGCAGGAACGTTATGCGAAAACCTCTAATCCTATTAAATTTAAGATTACTCCGCATACGTGTAGACATTACACGGCTTCCTATTACTTATCTAAAGGAGCAGATTTAAAAGCGATACAAGACTTGCTAGATCATGAATCGTCCTCTACAACCGATAATTACCTCCGTCGTAAGCGTAAATTCCAGGACCATGCTGCTGTAAAAATCGGAGGTCAGTTTATGAAATAGTTACTGTTTGTACTATTGAAGTAAAAAAGTGCCCAGCTAAATGCTAAGTAGTTCGGTTGTGAAGTGAAAAAACGCTAAATCACAAGCGAAATAACAAGGTAAATCACATAGATGGACAGTAAAACCACAAGAAAACGCAGAGGTTTACGTACCCCTGCGTTTTTAATATCTTATTAACTTTCCTTCCGACTAAAGCGCCCGCTAGCTTAATAGTGTAAATGATCGTCAACCTCAGGCTCCAGTGTAAATCCAATATATCGTTCCTAACACAAAATAAACGATGACTCCAACTGGAATTATAAGACTTAATAAAAGAAAATTTTTCTTTCCTTTATTTTCCTTCAAGGCATTAAAATGAATAGCGACAGTAATGATAGACACCATAATCGTAGCTTGGTATAAAAATGTGGTTACTTTATATATTGGTTCATTAACAAAGAAACTATAAATGATAGATATTAAGATAAATAAAGTTGTTATATATGCCAAATTAGTGTGAGTTAACACTCTTTTCATCAGCTTCCCCCATATGCTGTTCAATTATCCTGCTATGTTAGTAATAGCCATTCTATCCCCTTTATATCCATATATTCCGAAACAGCATCTTTATATACTTTTCAAAAGCCGTATTTTTTGTTAGGTAGAAGCTTTTTGTTCGGCAAGCGCTTCTGTTAGTTGAATATCCAATCCCCTGTAATTTGAAGAATCATTATTACCACAACTATTGCAGGACCAACAATAAATACCCCTTGCAAAAAAGACCTCAATAAATCTGAAACTAACGAATGTCCTTTACTTTCACTTTTCTCATTATCTATTTTTTTGTTCATATATTGTAATGTATTATTGATATTTTTAAGTTCATTAAAGATTTTATCTTCTGTGTTTTTTTCCACATACATCCCCTCCCCTAAATACCATAGTAAAATAACCTGCTCCGTTTATGAAAGATTCGATTGTGCTACTTTAACATTTGCACCCTTTACTTGAAAAACCAGGGAGAACTTAATCATTCAAATGCCTTTGAAACCATTCATCTATTTCTTTTGATGATGCTTCATGATGACTTTTGATACCATGATCTGCATTAGGGTATTCTATGTATTTATATTCTTTATCATATTCCTTTAATTTTTCATCTAATTGCCTTACTTGTTCCACGGAAACTCTTTCATCTTTAGCTCCCTGGATAATAAGGATAGGGACGTCAATTTCATTCGCCCAATTCACCGCTGAACGTTTTTCGTATTCTGCTTGATCTTCTTCTCTATCTCCTACTAAATCTTCTAAGACTCGTTTCATGGCATATTCCCTCTTATCGTATGAATCTTTTAGATCGGCTACCCCACTCACCACAGCAGCTGCTTGAAGATCCATATCCTCTTTAATCGCGAGATATGTCATCATTCCTCCTCGTGAAACGCCTAACATCACTTTCTGATCCACATCTACATACGGAAGTTCTTCGGCAACGTCCGTTAAACGTAGAACATCGTTCACATCAGCACCACCGAATTCTTCTTGGCCTTCTCCTCCGTCTACTCCTCTATATTGAGAAGCTAGAACAACATATCCCCTTTGTGCCCAGTAGGATACATAAGTAGAAAGTACGTTTTTATCAAGCTTACCGAATTCTCTGTTCCCTCCTCGATTGAAGATCATCAATGGGAGCTTCCCTTCAACGGTTTCAGGTTTCACGATAAAACCCACTACCTTTAATCCATCACTAGAATATTCTATCTTTTTTGCTTGAACATCTTCACTGTAAGGTGTCTCTAAAAGGGGATAGTCTTCTTCGTTCATGATGGTTTTCTTATCTTCCTTAAATGAATAACCTAATAAGGTTAAAATCAGACATGTCACCACTATGATTGATTGTCTAAATTTCACTCTCAATTTTCCCCCAGTCTATTATGTATCTAACTAGAGCTTTACTGCACTGTTAATTTATTAAGCAAGAGATGATTTTCTTATTGTAATAAAGCCCCCGTTTGTTGAAGATATTTTACTTTAAATTATCATTAAAGCATTGTTCACAAATAAACTTGCCTTCATTTCTTAAATACGCCTTTATTTCAGTGAAACCTTTTCGCTTAGGGTAGCGCATTTTCACATAAACAACGTCATCATCTTTTATTTCTTTTTGACAATAAGCGCATTTAGGTTTATCCCACAACATTATAAAACCTCCCAATACCGTCTAATTAACTTCTATACGAAGAGATCCTATGGAAAGTTTCTTCAATTTTAGTGCCTTAAGTGATCTTTAACATTAGCACCCGCTAGTGAAACAAACACATTCTTAGCTTTTTCTTTTTTTAAAAATACTTTTAACAAATTCTTCCTTGAAATCAGTGTATTCATTTACTCCTGTTGACGAGTTTTTTAGATAGTCCATTTTTATATCTAAATAATCTTTTCTGGCGGTTTCATTTGAATTTAGATAGTCTCTAAAGAAAACCAGATTTCCCCATAGTTCTTTCTGATATTCAACCAAGTGAATAAAATGTGTCTTTTCTTCGTATGTATCATCAGTAAACTTTGCCAATACAATTTCTCCAGGTCTCTCTACTTTCAATCTCAAGAAACCTATTTTGCTGAAATTTTTAAGTAAGGGTTTATCAACCTCACTCAAGTCATCAACACCTACTAATATATCTATTATTGGTTTTGCTGACATACCTTTAATTGCTGTACTGCCAATATGCTGGATGCGATTTTCAGAAAGGTTTGTGTATTCCACTATTTCATTTTTCACTCTAACAAATTCTTCGTGCCATTCAGGTGTGTAATCCACTAATCTTACTTCATCCCTTTTAAGTCCTAATTTCAAAAATACCCCTCCATAATAATAACGTTTCTTTGCTTAACCCCTATTAAACAAACTTGCCCCATTTATTTATTAATCACATCCGAACCCATTTTAACATTAAATCCCATATTATAGGTTGAAATTTCTGAATCCCAACAGATTAGGACATCCTTAAAAAAAGTATTCGAAGTGATTATTATGTTATTATCCGAAGCTGCCAAGTCTTATGAACAAGAGAAAAAGATTGAAGGATTTTCGTCACAAACACTTAGGGTATATGAACCTTAAATGAAACTGCTTATAGAATATTTTGGGGATATTCAAATTAAGGAGGTTAATGCAAGTGGGCTAAAACAACATATGGCTGATTCAAGCGTATACTTGAAACCATCTAGTTTAGCTCATCGAATCCGATTTTAAAATCTGTATCCCGTTGGTCACATGAAGAGGGGATGATTAACAGTAATCCAGCAAGAAAGATTAAAGAACCTAAAGTAGGAAAACGGATTCCGAAGTTTTTAACAGAACGAAAAATTGAACTTTTGCGTGACGCATGTTCTTCCTCAATGGAAATAGCCTTATTTGAATTTATGTTTTCAACTGGTTGTCGTATAGGGGAAATTGTTAACCTTGATCGCAATATTATTAATTGGGGAAGTAGTTCAACAATTGTTAGGGGCAAAGGAGACAAGGAAAGAGAAGTTTATTTTAACGTCAGATGTGACATTTGGCTAAAAAAGTATCCAGAAGAAAGAGAAGATAATGATCTTGCCATTTTTGTGACAGAACGTTTTCCACACCTGAAGAGTATTGCACAAATGCGTTACATTATAAAGCGAATATCAAAACATGCTGGTATAAATAAAACGATCCACCCACATCAATTAAGGCATAGTTATGCCACCCACCTTTTAAACAATGGTGCGCCTCTTGAAATCATCCAAAGCTTACTGGGTCACGAGAAAAGCGACACAACAAGGATATATGCTCAACTAAGTGGGAGGATCTGACAAGAGTTTTATAATAAATATTTCTAAAAAAGCAACGTCAAAAGACGTTGCTCTTTATGACTTTAGCACCCTTTAATAAATAAGGAACAATAATTAATACAAATAAAAGAGTTATTACTAACTCCCATTATTTCTTTAAACTTTAATTAGCCTTTAAGTTTTTTATTTTCAAGACTTCAAATGGCTTTAAAATAATCCAAAGAGCAAATGCTATGTAAAATGGTAACATTGATATTGCTTCACTAATAACATCGTAGTTTCTTAGAAGTCCTATTCCCAAAATTATCATAGCGATAGTTTGCAACAATAAGGAAGGTAAGTAGGTGCTTTTTTTATATCTTTTAAAGAAAAGAAATGACAAGGACATCACAAACATGAAAGATAAAAAGTAATAATTCAACGCAATAGCTTCGCTAACGAGATGCTCATAGTTCATATAAACAGGTATCTCAGTTATTAATGTGCTTATTAAAACGAAGAGAAAAGCCAAATAGTTCATTAGTAAAACTCCTCCCAAAATAAAACCTTCCTAGTATTTGTCTCAACATACCTCTTCCGACTTCTGAAGAAACGCACCCGTTGCTTTAATACTCTTTATTTCTTTGTGAATACCCAAATAGATAAAATCCATAAAATAATAGTAATAACAATAACGAATAATTTTAAAGTGGCAAGCCCACCTAAGATCATCAAAACGACTATGACACTAAATATAATCGCTATAAATAAAGATGTTTTTACTTTACCTCTCTTCGCCAAGAAAAATTGCCAAATACAAAGGATAACTCCTAATACTATCAGTAAATTATACATAAATTTTCACTTCTTTTTATTTTAATACTGTAAACCTTATAATCCTTTTCCAAAATTACTCAAATAACTTGCCGCATTAATAATAGAAGCGACTTTGCTTATTCAACCATCGCACCCGTTTGTTGAAGAACAATATTATCTCCAAAACTAGAGCGTTACCAAGGTTTCCACAAAAAGAGACCTCTTAATAGAATTCCAGATTAATTTTCTCTTAGTGCATGCTGTTTCTTACTTTTTGAGGGATCATAACTACTTCTGTCTTCAAGTCAATTGGCTTAAAAATTTCGTCTATACATTCATCCCAGAACTCTAAATGCTTTTTATCTATCCAATGATCCGATTGCTCTACTTCTTGTCCGCCTTCACCTTGTACTGAATGCCAGTATAAAAACTCTTCTCCGTTCAAATGCTCTCTAAAAATGGTTTCAACATACATTTTTTCACTCTCTAACGTAACGAGAACATCTTTCGTATTATCGTTTAAAAACTTTAACCATTCATCCACTCGTTCTGACTTGCCCTCTTTAACCCTAAATCTCGTTATTTCTACGTTCACAATATACTCCTCCCTTTTTTTGGTTTCAAAATCCACTGTATCTTAACAGAAAATTTAGATATTTAATATTAAAAAGCACCCACAATCTCAATTTCCACTAAGTTTTTAACTCATCTTTGCTTAATCGAACCTGTTATTGCACCCGTTAGTAAAAAGCGGTCGTCCATTATTGAACAATCGCACCCTTTAGTTGAATTTCACCGCACTCTTATAATAAAAAATACAACCAACAGTTATTGTTAAAATAGCAGCGCCACCTAATATGTATGCTCCATCCCAATAATGGGAACTTCCAGTTATCACCCAAACTTGATACGGGGTAAATATAAGTGCTGAAATCACCAAAACTCCCCATAACAACGAGGCTGCATTTTGTTTAGCCTCTTTTATAGCTGTATGCCCTTTAGAATATTGAATCATAGAGATTTTTCTCAAGGCGTACAACAAAACAAAAATTGCAACAATAAGTAATAGATAGTTCATACAATTCAACTCCTTTGAAGCGGAAATTACACCTAATCACAGACGATCTTTATTCAACCATCGCACCCGTTACTTGAACAACAAACATAGCAAATGATTAATCTTCATGTTGTTCATTTTCCTTAATGAATTGCTTGATCCAATCGACATCAATAGGATCATTCAAAATACGGTAATACTTGCCTCCATTGAAAACATGAACACGCTTTTCATATATGGTAGCTTCTATCGGTGTCTGCTCACCTTTTGAATAGATCGAAACCATAAACCCTTCTTCTTTCGACACATCACCATCCCACTCATGATCCTTCATCCTTTTGACGCGAGAGTTGCTTAGAAAGTCTTTTAACGCTTCTATATGAGCCTTTTGATCCGTCCTCCATTCCTGATTCCCTGTTAGTCTAATTGAAAGCGATTCGACATCAGAAACATCGTAACGGATCACATCGTCTAACCCTTTTTCTCTATTATCATTAAAATACTTAACGGAAAAAAAGATTATGATAACAACACTTATGATTAAAAACCATCTATTTCTCATCCCCCCGCCCCCCTGGTTCTTCTTCGATATTCCTGCCCGTTAACGAAAGAAGGACTGCTCTTGTTCAACCATCGCACCCTTTAGTTTAATACCCCTTTATTAGTTACCAAGCATGCGAATTGAATTATCATTCTTTTGCCCATCTTGTCTTACATTTTATTTACCTTAATTTGAATTACATTCTCCTAATTTGCCCCTTTAGAAAATTAGTTGATAATACGGATAATGGTAATATCGCTAATAGACAGATAACAGATAGTATAAAAGGAAAAGAAGTAGGTAATATGTGATCAATTATATAGCCAAAAATCAAGAAATAAGTCACACAAAACATGACAAACAGAATTACATTTACAAACTTCTCGTTAAAAGTTGTCATTTTAACACCTCAAAATTTAAACTTCTTCAATATTACAGCCGCGTTAATGAAAGAAGCGACTGTGCTTATTCAACAATCGCACCCTTTAGTTTAATTTTACTATTTATCACTTTCTACTTTTCGCAAGTGAATTATTGTAAAAAAGTATACCCCCTGCAACTAATCCAAAAGTCTGTGCTATTCCAATTATTATATCAAACGTGCTTTGGGTATTTATTAAGCGGATAACCCCGCCAATTCCTAGCATCGTGAATGCAATACTCAAAAATATAAGGGCGGTAAGATTATTTTCTTTCTCTTTATTTTCATTCATTTGTTGTCACCCTTCTCCATACCTAACTCCCTCGTTAACGAAAGAACCGATTAATCTTCTTCAACAATCGCACCCGTTACTTTAATAAGAATTAAAACTTTATGTATGTTGAATTTCACATAAGACTTGATTTCTTTCCAACTACTCCATATTCAATATAAACTTTTTGTAGAAACTGGGCCCTATCTCATTAATAAAAGTAAGCAGGATATGATTTGCAATTTTCTCACACTAAGACATGTTTGTACTTTAACAGATAAAGAGTAATTCCTAGAATACTTAAGACCATTCCTAAGTAAATCGGCCATGGATTGTCTTCTTTTATTCTTTTGAAAGTAGATAATGCGTAGAAACAAAAGACCAACGATAACAAAGGGATTACGACATAATTATTTCCAAACGCAAAACCTAAACCACTTAATAACAAAGATAATATTCCTTTGTGGTTCTGTTTTGGCAAGGAATCAAGATACTCTTTTTCTTCCTCATTTATGTCATCATCCAGAAAGTTATACCTAAACCACTCGAATATGCTTTTGATACATATCACTACCCTTTTACTGTCTCAAAATTTTGTTAATGGATTCGTACCACTGGGCATGCGCTGAATACATTTGTTGTATTCTCCCTCCATACTCATTAGCTCCTCATGAGAACCTTCTTCTACTATCAACATTGTCATACCCGCTATTGTCAACAACATATAAAGTACAAACATATACAATAGGAGCTGCCCCATCGACAACTCCTATTCTTTAACAATCGTACCCGTTAGTTCATTAATGATTACTTATATCCCTTCTATGAAGGCTAAAAGTAAAATAACTAAAGAAGTAGACCAAAGAACAAACAACATAGCTGCGGAATGTTTTACAAGCCCATATTGGTGATGAGATTTGTCTGCCTTTATCGTTTTGATTAACTGTAAAACAAATAAATACCCAAAAATAAAAAACAACAATATGTACAATAAAAACATTTTCATGCCACCTCGACACATCTAATTTGTTTCGTTATTTTATAAAAAGATCAGAACTCCTACTTAAAGTAACGCACCCGTTAGTGGAAGAAGATAAAAGAGACACACATTCAACACTCTTGCTTGATCTTAGCTGACCGTTCTGCACACCTATGTTTTTCGGAGACATTTACTACAATTGAAGCGTCTCATCCAATTTCTGAATCTTTGAGTTAGAAATTAAAAAAACATTGCCAATAACATCAATTTGGTCTCCCTTTACACGTATAGCACAATCTTTGTTCGACGCATAAACATCTATTTCTTCTGATAGTAGAGAAAGTTCGCTTTGAACCAGTGCAATATTATTTTCAAGATCAAAATGAGACAGGACTGAAAAATTATCAAGACAGATTCCACTGTAAACAGAGCTCTTTTCAACTTCAAATCCAAAAGTTTTCGAGCATAACCATTTAGCGGACATGTTAATTGCACCAGCGCTTGCTCCCATCACAACTGCACTGCTGCTTTTTATTAAATCTGATAATCCATATTCCATCAAAAAGCTATTTTGTTCCAATACGTTTCCACCCAACAAAAAAATGACTGAAGCATTTTGAATTTTCGCTTGGGCTTCTTCCTTATGTAAGCGGTAATTAATTAAATGGTATTCATCAAACACAATGCCAGCCTGATAAAGCCAGGAGCGTTCAGTAGCACCATCATCTTCATAAACAGATGGATTCGAGCTAATCATAGCAATCGATTTTCTATCAGTTATATCCTCCTGTAACAGCCTGCTCAAAGTCTCTGGAAAGAAATTGTTAAACCAACCTAAATAATAGTGAGTTTTCATAAGTACCCCCGTATAAAAGTGTCAGTGCATTTACTCCTTGCGTCACTCATTCTGTTTACTTGTCACGAACAAAATACTCTCAATATGGCCTCGTTGTTTAACACAAGTTAAAACAACGCTCTTCGATTAATTCTCTCCTTTTATTTAATACCAATTATTTCAAAACGACCCAAATATTACAATAACTTTTTTCATAAGAAAAACGCGATGTCTGATCACCGCGTCCAATAGTTAAGAAATTAAAATATAATCTTCAACAAACGCACCCGTTAGTTGAAGAACAACTCCTAAAAAGGGAGCCTCTTTTACTTTGGTAACATTAAAGCCAGTACACTGAATGTAATTGCTACTATGATCATTGAAAATCCCACTATCCGTTTATTATTGTTGAAATACAAATAAACAAGGATAAAGTACAGTGTTGCGATACTTGGAAAGAAAATAGCTGCCTGGATTAATTTTTTGGTAGAGTATGCTTCTAGATGAAGCACAAAGTATAAGAGCCAGGTAATTGATGATACCAATCCGATTATGTACATGAATTTTTGATCAGACAAATAATTCCTCCTAAACAAGACAATACCTTAACGCTCAAGGTAAACTGAACTTAAACAATCGCACCCGTTAGTGAAGTAACAGCTGCTATTGTTTTTTTTTTGTTCTCGCGAGTTTAATTATCTTTAATATATTTTCGTAAGTATATGGCTGATATTGCTGACAATGGAAAATTAACAAGAAATAATGCCCAACTCATGAAAATTATAGCGCCTGCACTCATGAAAGGGAGTGAATATATAAGCCAGTTAAAGACCTTAAAGTAAAATAAAAAAAATAAAACGAAGATAAATACACTGATGATCTGTTCTGCTGAGGGTAAAAATCTTTCTTTCATAGGTATGACCTCCCTGCAATAGGAGCTGCCTCTCAACAACTCCTTGTTAAACTCTTGCACCCGTTAGTTAAGCAAGACATTCAACAGCAATTGATGTATTTTTTGTTATTTATGTATTGATATATGGTATCTCTTCTGCATTTATTTACTCTGGTCTTTAACTCTACGTTCCACAAAAAATCCAACTAGTAAGCCGATAATAATAGGAAGTATTGCTAGATCCGCATCGAAAAACAACCCGTTTTCTAGCGGTTCGTTTAATACGAATGAAAACCTTAAAAGAGATACATTAAATATTTCTCCAATCCAATATAATAGAGCCATTGTCCCAACTGATGATAATATAGGAAGCCATATTTTTCTCAAATAAACACCTCTTTTCAACACTTGTTATCGAACTAACCTGCCCTGTTAGTTTAAGTGCACCACTTCACAAAGTTTACATATGTAGTTAAGCTATAAGTGTTTCCTCCCTACAAAATCTTACAATTAACTATTCTAAAGTACTTTGGTTTTGACTACGGTTTTAGCATCATCCTAACTTGTAAACAATAGCTGTTGTAGAGTTGCTAATTCCTATGCTAAAACACTTGTTATTTCAGATGTATTACCAAAAGAAATCCTCTTAAATCAATAAAAAGAAACATGCAAATTCCTGTATGAATTCGCATGTTAAAAGGTTTGCTATTTTAATTTTCACCTCTAAAACAAACCTTCACCCTAATTAAGCCCTTTTTCATTTTACTTTTACAACGGTAAATCTCTTTTCTTAAATATCCATAAAGACATAGTCAAGGCTGCTAGGCCAATCACTATAAGCCAGAAATAGGAATAAACAGGGGCCGAACCACTTCTTAAAATATCACTTGCTTGAAAGAAAGAGAATAAGGTGGCATACTCCAACCAACTTAACTTCTCTGTTAATTTTGCTATAATATCAAACCCGTACATGAGAAAAACCACCAAGGAAGCAGCACCTAATGCTTTCTTCTCATCGTTCAATAAACAGGATAAGAGGAAATTCAAACTCCCAAGAGCGAAAAATAACAGTGTCCCCATTACATTCACTTCTAAAAACGCTTTGATCTCCATTTGATTACCACTTGTAACGATCACCGTTTGAGCCCATATCCCTATAGCTGTCGTTACAAACATTATGATGAGTAAGCCCGTGAGAAATACTGAAAATTGTATGAGTGCAATCTTGATTCGTGAATAAGGTGTTGCCAGTAAATAAGCCATTGATCCCCGATCTATAAATTGGGAGATGAGTTGATTCGTAATCATAATACTGTAGATTGATAAAATAATGATAAAGATCATATCGTAATATTTGCTTGATAAAAACTCTCCAAGACTCCCCATTCCAGCTTCTAAACCAAAGGCTTGAATAAATCCAGCAGGCATTCCTGATATGAGCTCATTCATAACATCCATCTTATCTGCAAACGTTGGGAAAATCCAAATAATGAGGATCATATATAGTACAGAGACAGCGGTAAACGCAACAATACTCATAGCATGTAGTTGTATCATACGTTTATAAAGGCTCATTATAACTCCCCCTCTTGATTAGAAGGCGTGTTTTTGTGATTATAGATATCCATAAAGACCTCTTCAAGTGTTTGAGACTCCATTTCCATATTTGTAACTGAATGATTTTGTAAGGAAGTAATAAAGGCATCATAGCTTCCTTTTATAGGAACTATAACCCGATTATAGGATCTACTTTCCACTTGGTCAGGAAACTGATCTTCGTAGGAGCAAGCCTCTATCTCATCTTCAAATGTGACTTCTACTTTTTTGGTTTGTAAGGAACGAAGATCTGACATAGAATCTGTCCTAACGATTCTACCTTCCTTAATAATAGAAGCTCTGTTACACGTACGCTCCACCTCAGGGAAATAGTGAGAACTCATTAATATGGTTTTCCCCCTCCCTCGTTCTTCACCTAACAAATTAAGAAACTCCCTTTGCATAAAGGGGTCAAGTCCTGATGTAGGCTCATCTAATATGTAAATGGATGGATCGTGCATAAAGGCAGCTACAATACCCACTTTTTGCTTCATCCCTTTAGACATCTTACGTATTTGTATAGAAGGGTCAAATTGAAAACGATCAATTAAAGCATCTTTTCTTGAGGTACCACGCAACGATCTCATATCTTCAAGTAAGTTAAGAAATTCAGTTCCTTTCATCTTTTCAATAAGAGCAATTTCACCTGGTAGATAGCCTACAAATTTCTGGATGGTAGGCGCGTCTTCCCAGCAGTTATATTTTGAAATAGATAAGTTCCCTTGATTCGGCTTCATAAAGCCCATTAGCTGACGTATGGTAGTTGATTTTCCAGCCCCATTTGGTCCAAGAAAGCCAAATATATCTCCTTCTTCTACCCTAAAAGAAACGTCAAATATCCCTTTGCCATTAGAGAAAGATTTTGTAACATTTTCAACGTGAATCATCTAAATCCCCCTTTCTAATGATAAAACTGTATTTTAGTGACTTATGATTATCGTAAGCTCCCCCTCTTAGTCTGTCAATTTAATCCTTTAGATTAAGTATAGTTTTTTAAGAGTCGTACATACTATCCGTAACAACATGTTAAAGGATGAAATCTATGTCTTCACATGACACATCAATTATTTATCGCCCTCTTGTATACGACGGGCAACTGAAAACTTATATCGGTAGTCCGAATGCCTATCACACTTCTGTAGAAGCAATTATTGAAGCCATGAATTTTGCAGAGCTTTATAATGAGGATATGTACGACGGAGCTATATTATGGGAAGATTCTGAAGTCACTAGAGGTGCTAATAACAATTTAAGAATTTTAAGTGGTACATTAAATAGCGACACTCCACCTACATTTTTTATTGAGATTAAGCAACTATTGGATAATGGTACCATCAAGGTTTCTGAGAAATCCCGCGCTAAACCAGTAGCAAGAGAACGTAATGAGGAACTTGCTATGCGAGTTGGTGAAGAAATTGACTTAATGGACTATCCTGTGAATGAATGAAACTGGCTCTTTTGTTGAGCTGGTTTTTTAATTTTTTATTTTGAGCGCTCGGAGTTGCTACTAAGTATAAATAGGTTATTATTCTTAGTATTGATAGGTTAAGGCCCCTTGTATCTATGTCCGCCTTCATTTTATTTGTATAAAAAGAGAATCCACCTTATAAAAGGTGGATTCTCTTTATCTTGATTGTGCAACTATCCCATTGTGCACTTTAATAAAGCCATGCTGCTTGATGTCAAACCCATTCTCATATACATATAACCCCATTTGCTCCACAGTCATTAGTTCTCGATACGTATGGTTCATTACATCGGCCATTACATTATAATAGAGCCTTGAGCGTAATTGATTTCTAGGTGTTGTTAAAATAGCATAGCCACCTGGTTTTAAAAACTTTCGGTGCCAGTCCATAACCTCAGGCTTATAGTCATCAGGGAAATGCTCCAACAACCCTACAGATAAGACAATATCAAATTCTTTACCAAATGGAAGATTCCTTATGTCATTGACAATATAATCGATGATGAAATCACCTTTGTAATAGACTTTCTGTTGTCCTGTAGATGGATTCTCTCCTAAAAATGGGTACGTATCAGGAAACTCTTCAAAGCGAGTGCTTCTACAATACTCATCGTAGTCAACCATTGTTATATGAGCTCCAGGATACATCGCACCTAACTGCATGCCTTCGTATCCTTCTGCTGCTCCGAGGAATAGTATTCGAGGGGTAGTTACATCTAAACCTTCAAATAATGCCCTTTTCCCCCTCGGATCCCACACCCCATCCTGAATGCGGTGAGCATAATTCCAAAGTTGTATTTTGGCCACATCTCCTAAGGCACTCTTGATTTGTTGAGGATTAAAAGACTTTAGGCTTTTAAAAAATTGATTTTTTTGTTCTTTCATTTCGTTCGGTACATCTTTTACAAACCATTCATGAAATGCCTTATTAAAATATTGCCACGATGTGAAAGGTTTCATTTCTTCTCCGTAAGATTTTTCGTATTGCTTTCGATCGCTTGAATATTTCTTGACTTCTAACGGTTTCCCTACATCTTTCCAACTTAGAGAAGACCAATCTTTTACACGATTCATTTTAACAAACTTATTATACTCTCTTTCTGTAAAGTTTCTTAAATCTACTCGATGGCTAGGAAGGAGAGCCGTTTTGCCAATATGCTCTTCAAGGAAGGGCTTTTCATCTTTAGAAACCCAAATTGAATTTGTTTCCACTACCTCACCTCTTACAGAATTTTCTTACATTATAAACGATCGTGATACCGCTTACAATTAGGTTTCTTCTATTGCTATGTCTTAGACGATTTTGTATTTATTGTATGGTTTTATTGTTTTTATTTTTTGTTCGGAGTTGCTACTAAGTTTCTATATGAATGATGTTGTTATATTTCTCTTACTTCTCTTAGACGGTATGGGGTGGCTGGCACTGGCAAAATTTTAATTTTTTATGTTCTTATTAAAAAAAGCCCGCTGCCTTATATTTCTAAGACAGATGGCTTGTTCTTACGAAGATTCTTTTTTTAAATGTTATGGTTTCCTTCCTACCCTAGTTCCTTTTTCGTTGGATCTTAACAACCTAGCTAGTCACTACTAATTAAATAAACGATTAATGGACTAGATTATTAGGATTACTTGTGTGCTCCTTAATTATGGTGTTTAAATGGTTTTACTATTCGGAGTTGCTACTAAGTTCCGCTAAGATTTCTTACACACCATTAGTTTACATAATATTTTTATGGTTCACTTATAACTTTAGTTTGTTTATCGAAGATTGTTTTTACCCAATCTAATACTTCATAAACGTTCGAATCCTCAGATATTATAGTATTGTGATTGTGCCCTTTTTGCATTTTAAATGGGTGGTTTGTCCGCCCTTTCCACCATTCGGCAAGCTTTGTAGCATTCGTTATTTCATCTTCATCCCCAATCATCATAAACAAAGGAATTTTTGATTTATACAATGTGTTTAACATCTTTGCGTCGGGAATACGGGAAATCATTAGACGAAAGCTTAAGTGTAGCAGATTATTTTCATGGAAGTCATCAGGTACCTTTACGACTTTAGTCTTACTAAAAATTTGCACCTTAAATTGGTGGAGTGTGTAAAGTAAAATTGATTTTACTAATTTTAATTCATAAATATCATTAAGGTCATTATTAGAGGAATTTTGGAAGTTGTAGACTGGCAAAGTTGGATGAAAAAATGGAGAGAGAAAAATGAAACCTTCACTTAATTTTGAAACAGTTTCCTTTTTGAGCACTCTCAATAAATTCCCGCAGCCCATTGAATGGCCACACCAATAAACATTTTGAAGGTCTATTGACTGTAAATATAAACATAAGTCTTCCAAGTCATCATCATACTGCCCCTTATATTGTAAATCACCTCTAATAAGAGTAGGGTGATACCCCCTTAGTATTGGGATAATCACATTTGCTTCCTTTTTGGCTTTAGAGGCAAATTGTCTTATATGGTGCAATTCAGCAGTAATTCCATGAATAAATATAATGGTAGGCTTGTTTTTTTCGTTCCCTTCGCTATAAAAGTAATATTGAAGATCCGCTTCATCCCTGGCTTTAAATGTACATACTTTTTCTTCTACCATACTGCACCTCTTTCTGAACTATGTAAGCTACTTGTATACTCATTTCATCTTCTCCTATCGAGGAAAGTTTATTACAAGGTCTGTACGGAAACATTCTCTCAGTTTTATGATTACTGAGCTTTTCTTGGGACCTATATCATAACAACATGAATCATTTACTGAGCCAATTTAAAAGAAGAACAATGAAACATGTATATTCTCCCCCATTTATTTAAATATAAAACGAACTTAAGTGACGAATATACGATAACATTATTATGTAAACTATCGTGACAAATATTAGCAAGATGAAATATGATTAGTTCTTTCTCATTTATATAAACTAAAGATAACGATTATAAAGGTGGGATAGAAATGGATATGATTGATCCAAAAGAGATTAAATCTGGAGATGAAGTATTTGTGCTCTACCGAAATCCTCACACTCCTACAGTAATGAATATTAAACAAGCAGAAATTGTGCCTCATCCTCATAACCCTGAACAAAATGCATTATTTCTACATGAGACCTATCACCTTATAGAAGAAAATGATGCCCTCTTCACTACAGAGGAAGCTGCACAAGCAGCTTATGAAGAAATATATGGAGACTACCCTTCTGACGAGTATATGTAACGTGTCTCCTAGTTTAAATCATCTCATTAAAGGTAATGGTTCTACGTATCTTAACTAGACATGAGGTGATAGGATGAAACGTATTCATATGATTGTAACTGGTCGTGTTCAAGGTGTTGGGTTTCGTTTCTCTGCTCAACAAAAAGCACAAGAATATAACGTAGTTGGATGGGTGAAAAATAAGTCAGACGGCACCGTTGAAATTGAAGCACAGGGAGAGAATGATCGCGTTCAATCTTATTCTGAAGCCATTAAACACGGACCGAGTCCATATGCTAAAGTATCGGATGTAACCATTGAAGAATTAGAAACAACGAATGAACTCCATACCTTTGAAATTCGCTAAATATAAATGCTGTCCTCATAAAAGAGGACAGCATTTTCTTTTCCTTATTTACTTTCTTTTTGCATGGGGCGAACAATAACTTCATTTACATTTACGTAGCTTGGTTGTGAAACTGCGTATACAACAGAGCGCGCTATATCTTCAGATTCTAGAGTGGTGCGCCCTTTTCGATCTGAGAACATCTCAAGCACCTCTTCATCTGTTATATGTTCAGGAAGTTCTGTTGAAACAGCTCCTGGGGATATATTTGTTACCCGTACGCCTGTTTTAGAAAGTTCTTTTTCCATCCCTTGTGAGAGGGCTTTAACCGCGTATTTTGTGGCACTGTAAACTGTACTAGAAGGAAATACTTCGTGCCCTGCTACAGATGAAACATTAATAATATGGCCACTCTCTTGTTCTAACATCGTTGGTAGTGTGGCATGGATACCGAAAAGGACACCTTTAATGTTTACATCAACCATTTTCTCCCATTCATCAACTTTGTCATTTTTTAAGAATGACAGAAGCATAACACCTGCATTATTAATGAAGTAATCTACAGAGTTAAACTCTTCTTTGGTCTCTTTAACGAGTCGTTCCATGTCCTCCTGCTTCGTCACGTCTGTTTGAACCACTTTCACCTGAATGTTATGTTCTGTTTTCAATGAATCAGCCAGCTTGTGTAAACGCTCTTCGCGCCTTGCAGCTAGTACTACGTTGGTCCCTTCAGCTGCGAAATGTTGAGCTATTGATTCACCTATACCACTACTAGCACCAGTAATAACTGCTGTTTTTCCTTTTAAATGTGACACATAAAGCCCTCCTCTTTTATCTTTTACTTAATCACTTTACCCTCTTGTTAAATGGTGTATTCACTATTTAACGCATCTCAGCACATTATATTCAGACAACAGCAAACTTAACGGAGCCTTTTATTAAAGACTTATTAAACAGTAGGTGTTATGGTTCTTTTTATAATCCTTTAGTGATACAATAGTGATTAGTGTGTTTAATTTTAAATAGAAAGGGAGTTTCATATATGAAAGACATGAAGCTCAACCCCATTACGCCTCATAATGATCCGTGGGAAGCGTATATGGATGTAACAGAACATGGAGAGATGATCCTCTCTAACGTCGAATTTACAACGACGCATCTTTGTAATATGCGATGTGACCACTGCGCGGTAGGATACACGCTTCAAAATAAAGATCCTGATGCACTACCATTTGAATTGTTAAAAAAGCGTCTAGATGAGATTCCTCACTTACGAGCGCTTAGTATCACAGGGGGAGAACCTGTCTTAAGTAAGAAGTCTGTTGAACAGTATGTAGTTCCGCTACTGAAATATGCACATGAACGTGGTGCGAGAACGCAGATTAACTCTAATTTAACTCTGCCCTATGAACGCTATAAGCCTATTATCCCATATCTTGACGTTTTACATATTTCTCACAACTGGGGAACTTTAGAAGAGTTTATTACCACAGGCTTTGCCAGAATGGAGAAAAAACCTTCTGAGGACATTAGAAAAGGGTACTTCAACCGTATGGTGGAAAATTCTCAAAAACTCTCAGCTGAAGGAGTTATGGTATCCGCAGAAACGATGCTTAATAAACGAACATATCCGTACTTAGAACAGATTCATGACCATATTATTGAAATGGGCTGTGCGAGACATGAAGTACATCCTATGTACCCAGTTGATTTCGCAAGTGGGCTTGAGACCTTGTCTCTAGATGAAATGCGTGATGGAATTAATCGATTATTAAATCATCGATCAGAAGATATGTGGATGCTTTTTGGAACCCTTCCATTTTACCCGTGTAGTACTTCAAAAGAAGACTTGGAATTACAAAAGCGCTTGTTTAGCGAGAAAAATGTTACAGTTCGTAATGATCCAGATGGACGTTCTCGATTAAATATTAATATTTTCAGCGGTGAAATTATCGTGACAGACTTTGCAGATGAACCACCACTTGGAAATATTCAAAACACCTCTCTTCCATTAGCTTATAATCGATGGAAGGAAAGTGCATTAGCACAAAGTTTAAATTGTCATTGCCCAGCTGCTGCTTGTTTGGGTCCCAATGTGCTTGTAAAAAATACGTATTATAAAGATGTTGATTTTAAAACGAGAGAAGCTAAGATTACTCGTTAAAGTTAAAAGACCGCTAAGAGAGTCACTCTTAGCGGTCTTTGTTTGTTATGTCCTTTTAATTGAAATCAACAGATATTGTGCAATTACTTATAATCGTGATGCGGTGGAAAATAAGGGATAACCTCTTCCCCAAGTTCCCTCATAACTTCTTCTGCTGGCCTAGTACTATCTCCTAAAGAAACGAGAACGTGATTTACTCCAATCGCTTCATATTCCTTTAACCACTTCACAAGCGCACGGCTCCCCACTCGGTATCCTAGAGAGATTCTTTCAGGCTCTTGATCTTTATTCTCAGCAAGATCAAAGACAACTGGTTGGAAGAAAGGCTTAAATGTTTCTGCTTCAAATCTGGCAACCTCTTGTCTGAATTGTTGTACAAGCCCCTTTTGTTCATCAACAGATTGAGGATAAAACATCCACCCATCCCCATGTTTGGCTACCCATTCTAAAGTTTGCTGTGCGTACCCAGTAATGAACATAGGTATTTTTCTCGTTGGCTTTGGTACGAGTGTAACATTCTCCATTTTACCAAGGGGTGTTTCCGTATTTGAATAATCCGTATACAACAAGTGCTGTAGATAATCAAAGCCCTCTCTAAACAAATGGCCTCTTTCCATGATAGGCACGTTCATGGCTTCAAAATCTCTGCGACGATCTCCAGATGAAAGTCCAACCATTAATCGTTCAGGTATTAAATTCTCTATACTTGCTACCTCTTTTGCAAAACGAGCAGGATGGCGTAAAGCCAACACAGATGCTGCTGTGCCCAAATTTATACGCTTTGTATGAGCTCCCAAATAAGTAAGATAAATAAAACTATCCAATAATTGCCCTGTAGCTGGATCATCGAAGGTAGGGTCTTCTAACAATACATCTTGGAACCATATTGAACTAAAACCTAATTTTTCTGCAAGCTGAACCCTCTCAACCTGATGATCTAATGTTGGCTTCTCTTTTCCGTGATTTTCAATTGGCATGTTAAGACCAATCGTTAAATGATTCGGTTTAATCATACGACTAAAACCATAATGACTTTGCCAATTCATAATAATATCCTCTCTAATTTACCTAATTGAGTAAAGATTATATAACACATAGAAGTATGATAGAAAGAAACCTTTATTTCAAAAAATTAGCTTAGCCTTACTTATATTGCACATTGTTTGGCAGAATACTATGAACAACGTTATAATCTGAAGGTAGTTAGAATGCATTCCTGCTGTTAGGAGGGTTCCCGTGAAACACTATAATATACCAGTAGAAGCAACCTTAGATGTAATTGGCGGAAAATGGAAAGTTGTCATTCTTTGCCATCTTATAGATAATGGCACCAAACGCACCAACGAACTAAAGAGACTAATTCCTGAAATCACCCAAAAAATGCTAACCCAACAGTTAAGAGAGCTTGAAGATGATGGGATCATTGAAAGAAGGGTTTATAACCAAGTTCCACCTAAAGTAGAGTACTCCCTAACTGAATATGGTTGGAGCTTGGAAAAGATTCTAACATCTTTATGCTCTTGGGGAGAAGAACACATTGCACAGACAGGCGATGGATTGAAAAAAGAACCTATAGAGTCATAATCACCATCAAATGTAATGTACGCTAAATTTTATATTTAATAGCAAACCAAAGGACCAAATCACATTAAGATTTGGTCCTTTGTCATAATTAGCTGTCTTCACGATTATATACACGCGTTCCTTTAGTCCACGTTTCTTCAACTGTAAGGGATCGTAATTGGAGAGGATCTACTTCTGCAGGGAATTTGTTTAATAATACAAAATCTGCTTGGTACCCTTCTTTTATTTGACCCTTTCGCTGTTCCTGAAACTCTAAGTGTGCAGGTGTTTCTGAAAAAGCTTTAAAACTCTCATCAATTGTAAGCTTTTCTTGTGGCATCCATCCTCCTTTTGGATTATGATTGTCGTCCACACGATTTACCGCTGCAAAAACAGAATCAATTGGGTTGATTGACCCAATTGGCGCATCAGAACTAAGTGTAATAGGTATTTGGTGAGTCAGCATCTTCTTAAAAGAATCACAATAAGGTAATAGCTCTTCTGGACTCCATTTTCCTTTCTTGTCCCATTCCGCCATAAGAAAAGTAGGTTGTGTTTCTATATATGCCCCTACCTCTCCTAACCGTTCCAATAGATCCTCCCCTAGCGTTTGGGCGTGAATAATGCGATGACGCAATTGATGCGTATTGGCCTCTTCTTGCTCTAACGCAATGAGTGCGGATTCTACAGCGCGATCTCCAAGAGCATGCATGGCTACTTGCATCCCCGCCTCAGAAGCTTTTCGGATCATGCGATTTAAATCCTCTTGCGGATAAATAAGTTGACCAGTCGTTTCCGGGGCATCTGGATATGGTTGTCTCATAGCCGCTGTATGAAGACGCTGTGTGCCGTCTAAGAATATTTTGATCGATCCAACCTTAACGTGATTTGTGCCTTCACCTGTCCGAAGTGACATATCTCGTATAAAGTCATCTAGATCTTTCTCATCGTACACATAATGATGCAAGAATGCCTCTATATGCAGGTCTCCTTGTGCCTCAACTTGTTCATATGCATCCCACAACGTTTTATAAGAACCAACAAAGCTTCTGTCATCTGAATGTACGGATGTAACTCCATTTTGAAGAAGAAATGGAATCGCTTCACATAAAGCTTTTTTAGTATCTTCGATCGATCTTTCCCAAAGGTGATAATTAATAAAATGAACCATTGTATCTTTAAATCGTCCAGTTAAATTTCCTTCTTGATCCCGTTCTTTAAAAACCTCTGGTTGCTTATAGAAATCTTCTTCCTCTTCCAATTTCTTTAAAAGCTTATTACTAATGACACACTCATGTTGGTCATGATGCATAAAGTACATATGTTTATTTACATCAATTTCATTTAAATCTTCTGATGTCAGCAGATGGTCAATGTCTTTAAATTTGGCATCATCAAAACCTTTTCCAAAAATCCAATTCTTATCCTCAATTGAAGTGTAATGTTTCTCGACTTCTTGCTTCATGTCTTCCCATGAAGTCACTTCCGTAAGGTCGAGTTCTTTCTTTAACAATCCATATCGTAATAAATGCATATGTGAATCAATAAACCCTGCAGCAACTGTTCTTCCCTCTCCATCAATTGCTCCTATTTCTCCACTAGAACCTTCCTGAACTTTTGTGAAAACTCCATCTTCAATATGTAATGAATACGTTTGGTCTGGATTGTAAAGACGCTCAGGTGAATATATACGCACGTTTTCTATAATCATGATTTCCCTCCTAATTTAATAAAGTAATCCCAAACTACTTTACCCGACTCTGAAAACCTAAAACGTAAGTAGATAGTAAGACCTGCACGAACGTAGACATAAAGTAGTAAAGAATAAAGAAAAGCGGATCTCTGGCAGAGATCCGCTTTTCTTTATTCTACTTCTTTAAAATAATCTTTTTTAAATCCACCCATACGCCCTGTATTGTCTACAATGAAAATAAACTCTTCTGTTTCGTTTTTTACATCGTATACTTTACCCGGGCTGAGTACTCGGTTTACTACGTATTTTTCTGCATCTGCATGCACACATTCTACTCTTTTAATGGTTTCTGTTTCATACCATGACTTATGAATCATCAAGACAACTCCTTTATGTAGAACTATACTTATCTTACTATAGATGAATCATTAGATTCAATATATTCACCACTTCTATCTTTCTTAAACGAAGACTGGGATCTGTTCTTGCAATGAAATTCCCTCAGGGGTAATCATTGTAGAATAGGCCAAGAGATTAACCCCATTTTGCTTTGCTTCTTGTAACGCCTTTGCAAACGCTGGGTCTATGTGATCAGCTGGCCGGACAGAATGGAGGCCATTACGTTGACAAACAAATAAAATTGACCCTAGCCAAGCATTTTTCTCTGCTACAATTGATGTTAGCTCCTTCACATGCTTTGTTCCTCGTTTTGTTATTGCGTCAGGAAAATACCCGACCCCTTTGATTCCTAATGAGACACTCTTCACTTCAATTAAATGGTGCAAATCCCCTTTAGCTACATAAAAATCCCATCTGGAATGACCTTTGCTATATTCTCTGGCTTTATAAGTAAAACGTTCAAAGGTCTTTAATTTATTTTCTTTTAAAGCTTTCTCAACTAGATGGTTCACCAAAGTAGTTTGTAAAGAAACAAGAGTACCATCTGAAGGATCGTGAACTAAAACAGCTGACCATTTTGTTTTACGGTCTTTCTTATCACTATAACGTAAATATAGAGATGCACCGTATTGAAGCAATTCTTTCAAGCGCCCTGGATCTGGTAGATGGACCCTTACCGTTTCTCCTGTATCGTCAAGTTTACAATGTAGTATAAATCGGTTCGGTCTTTCTATAAATGTTGCTCTATATAGCTTCTGTTCAAACGGGATAAACATGCTTCTCCACCCTTTAAAAAAGGATGCTCTTAACATCCTTCTTAGTTTAGTATAGGCTAGTATACCATTTCTTAGCTTCTAAGACCTCTGATTCCGTTAAACGATGTCCATAACTCTCCCAGTGCATATTGACTTCTGCTCCCGCTCCTTCAAGTAAACTTTTTAACTCCTTCGTTTCCTCAGGCTTACAAATTGGATCATTGGTTCCTGCACCGATAAAGATAGGCAATCGATTCATATTAGGTAAGTTTAAACTTCTGATTGGAACCATAGGATGGAATAGCACCGCGCCTTTTAAAACTTCTTCATAATGAAACAATAGACTTCCGGCTATATTCGCACCGTTGGAGTAACCCACTGCTATTACATGGTTACGATCAAATTTATATTCTAGTGCAGCCCACTCCAAAAATTGAAACAGTTCCTCTGTACGATATACAAGATCCTCTTCATCAAATACACCTTCTCTTAGTCGTTTGAAGAAACGAGGCATTCCTTGTTCATTGATTTGACCTCTAACACTTAGTACAGAGGCTTCACGATCAATCATTTCTGATATAGGTAACAAATCTTCTTCTGTGCCGCCTGTTCCATGTAAAAGAAGCAGTACTGGTTTACCTGCTTTACCTTGCCTGAATAGATGCTTCATATCAAACACTCCTCTTCAATTCTGGTAACAATGTGCCTTCAAACACACTTAGTTTACATAACATTATTATAGTCGCTAAATAACTGTTTTCAAATTTATGTTATCTCAGTTTCGAGATAGTGTCAATGAACGAACTCTCAGTTTACACTTGACCTATTTAATAACAGTTTCATCTCTCCCATATATTTTTCTTGACTCCATAAAAAAATCCCTCCGTTGACCTATTCAACGGAGGGGAGTAATCATTTAAATAAAAATTGTAAATATCCGTACCCTTTTTCTTCTAATTCATCTTTCGGTATAAATTTTAAAGCCGCAGAGTTAATGCAATAGCGTAATCCACCTTCCTCTTTTGGACCATCATCAAAGAGGTGTCCTAGATGGGAGTCTCCTGTCCGACTTCTAACTTCTGTACGAATCATACCGTGTGATGTATCTAAATTTTCTTCAACGAAATAAGAATCAATTGGGCGTGTAAAACTTGGCCAACCACACCCAGCATCATATTTGTCCCTTGAACTAAATAAGGGCTCTCCTGACACAACTTCTACATAAATCCCCTCTTCATCATAATCATGGTATTCGTTCCGAAACGGGGGTTCTGTACCGTTCTCTTGGGTCACCTTATATTGCATAGGTGTCAATTCTTGTTTTAACTGATCAGAGTCTTTTTCCATTTTCCAATGATTTTCAATAAAATCTTTTCGACCTGATCCTTGCTTATAACGCTTATAATGATAAGGTTGTTTTTTGTAGTAGTCCTGATGTTTTTCTTCTGCTGTATAAAAAGTGGAAACAGGTAAGATCTTTGTAACAATTTCATCTTTGAACTTACCACTTTCCTCCAACTCTTGTTTTGATTTTAAAGCTAATTCTTTTTGTTTATCATTATGAAAGAATATAGCTGTTGAGTAAGATTTCCCTCTGTCGGCAAATTGCCCATAAGCATCGGTCGGATCAATTTGTTGCCAGAATACTTGTAGGAGGCGTTCGTAAGGGAAAATATCCGGATCAAATGTGATTTGAACAGCTTCTACATGTCCGGTTGTGTCTGTTACGACGTCCATATAAGTCGGATTCTCAGTATGGCCTCCTGTATAACCAGAAATCACCTCATGAATACCTGGGCGCTGGTCAAATGGTTCTACCATACACCAGAAGCAGCCACCTGCAAACGTTGCTTTCTCAAGATTGTTGGTTGTCACGATGCATTCCTCCTCTAATCAAAACAATCCTACTGTATCCACTATTGTTTCCTTTTAGAGGAGAAAAATCAAGAATCTTGCTTATTTATATATACATCCGAGGTGTAGAAGGCCCGTTTCTTTCAGGTAGTGAATTTGAAACAGATTCTTTCGCGTTCCCTTTACTGTGAGGAGAAGCACTAGTAGATGAAGGGGTGACTTCTCTCTTTCTAGGACCACGCTGCTCCGTGTTCTGTCTTGATTGTTCTTCTGAAGTTGATTCTTCATCGCTTCCTTCATCTGGTTCGTTCATAATCTTCATTAAACGAAACATTGTAGGGATATTACGCATCATTGGTCCATACTCCTGCACCATCGGCATAGCTGATTGAGCCATTTTTAATACCTGCTGAACATTATTTAGCATTCCAGTGGCCCCTCCGCCCGTACCAGCTAACCCTTGTGCAGCTCCTCCTAGTGAAGGAAGACCACCTCCCCCTCCAGAAGAAAGTATTCTAGAAAGTAAGCCTCCTCCCCCTCGTGCTTGACTCCCTACTTCCTGAACACCCATATTAGACATCCCAGGAAATCCTTGCATCCCGCCCATTCCATTAAACCCTTGAAAATTCTGAGGAACAGGACTTTGAAATCCTTGTGGTCCAAAACGTTGCGGCATTTGAGGGATCCTACTAGGTCCCTGGTTAAACATTCTTCCTACTTGGGGCCTAGGCCCGGGACCAAATGATCTCATACCTTGATTCATGGGTTCCCCTCCTTTATATAATCACTACTTGTAATGTACGTTAAGCAGGGAGAGATGGTGTAGGCGAATTCACTATTTATTTAAAAGCTCTGCTAATGTTTGCTATTGCATTCTTTATAATAGGTTTGTTCAATAATAGGACAGTAATCTTGAAGACTCGATGCTGAGAGAATGTTTTCGTTAACTTTAGTTAAGCGTAAGGTGGGCCTGGAAACCACTCGCTTTCCTGTGGGGAGCTGGTGAGCCTCCTCAGCCGGCACGCCGGCTTCCGGGGTCTCACCTAGGCTCTTCTGCCCACGGGAGTCTCGCAGTTTCCAAGCCCACCTTTTCCACAAAAGGAGGAACGAAATCATGCCATATAGGGTAACAACAGACCTACAGATGTCAAGTGCTGGGCCGTTCACCCCCCCTCAAAGACAGGGCTTGCTCGGGGACTGCGAGACTCCCGCGGGAAAAGGAGCCTAGGGAAGACCCCGCAGTGAGCGAAGCGAATGAGGAGGCTTCCCAGCTCCCCGCAGGAAAGCGAGTTGGCCCCGAGCAAGCCCAAGCACTCTTAAACGTAACGGCCCCTTCCTGCTGAAAAATCTCTACTTCAACTGTTCCATATAGGGGGCATATATGGAACGAGTAATTTTACTAATACGGATAAGTCCTGAATTTACTCAGACTCATAAGGGTCATGGGGGAGTTGCCAATCTATGGACCCGAGGCCCTTTTCTGATAGAAATTCATTTGCTCTAGAGAAATGATGGCTACCAAAAAAGCCTCGGTAGGCTGAAAGAGGGCTGGGGTGTGGGGCTTTTAAAACAAGATGCTTATTCGTATCAATCATTTTTTCCTTTTGCTGGGCAGGTTTCCCCCAAAATATAAAGACCATAGGATCTTCTCGCTTGTTCAAAGATTTAATAACAGCGTCTGTGAAGGTCTCCCATCCTTTCTTTTTATGTGAATGAGCTTGACCTTCTCGCACAGTTAAAACAGTATTTAATAGTAAAACTCCTTGTTTAGCCCAAGATAACAGGTAGCCATGTGGTGGGGGATTAAAACCCACATCTTCTGATAACTCCTTATAAATATTTCTTAGTGAAGGCGGAACGCTCACTTTTGGATTAACTGAAAAACTAAAACCATGTGCTTGATCTTTTCCATGATAAGGGTCTTGTCCCAGCAAAACGACCTTAGTATTTGAGTAGGAAGTGTAGTGAAGCGCATTAAAAATATCGTGCATAGGTGGGTGAACCGCTTCATTTGCATATTCTATTTTCAAAAAATCTCTTAATCTTTGATAATAATCTTTGTGAAATTCTTCTTCTAGAATCTCTTTCCAGTCATTCTTTAAAATATCCAATCTTGTTCACCTCTCGCGTAACTCTGTAAATAAAAAGCAGGCACCTAAGGTACCTGCTCCGGAAGTATAGCATTCTAGTTTGTTCAATTCAATCTGTTGTTAGCTCGCTTGCAATAATTAAAGCAAAGCTACCACTTAAAATACATCCAAATAACATCGCCGTCATCATTGGTATCCCTTCCTTCTCCTAAGTAAATGTTTTTCTACTTTTAGTATACGGGAAGAGGGATCCTTTCGAACGTGTGAGTTATGGCAATTTCATGAAAATAAGCTTAGGAATAATCACTATTTCCCGGGCAAGCGCATGTTTCAACACAACTTTACTATTACTGTCGTTAATTGACGCTATATAACGAAATTAATTGATAAATCAGGCGTGTTTGACCATTCGCCCAGGTCATTTCGACAATTTTCGCTGTCCCTGTCTGTTCAGACTCAGCAGTTCGAGATATTTCCAATAGTTCATCCACTGGAAATAAGCAGTATTCGTCTAAATATAATTCAAATACATTTTCTTTCTCTTGGACACGCTTCTCTTCTCCAAAAGTGATTATTTTCGTAGCTAATGAAAGAGGCATTTTCATCCTCATCCCCTCCATCTCTTCCTTTTTCCTTTATCCTACTCCAGAGGGAGTTCGTTGACAAGAAATTTCTACAAAATCCATTGATTCTCAGGCTTCCCCATAAGTGACAATACTTCCTTATCTTTTGTATATAAGAAGTCTTCATATTTAAGTGGGAAATAAATGGAGTAATTATCTAAAATTTTTTTATTACGATCAAATTGTTTAGAGTGTATCTGGTCTTTTGAATAATCAGAAATACACTCTAACAAGCTTTGAAGCGTTTGAAGCGCAGCTGTTACTTCAAGTATCTCTTTAAGAGAGTACTCTTCTATGCCTTCAATAGAAAGGACGCCAAAGTTTTTAAGGTCTTCTGCATAGCTCTCCGAGAAGAAAAAAGGAAAAAGCGAATCGAAAAAATATGTAATCTTCTCTTTTACATATTCTTGTTGTTCAGGTGTTGAAGCTGTCACGATTTTCATAATGGTAAAGGCCTCCTAGACTTACTACATCATCTATTTCCAGTTTCCAAATGGAATAGACAGGGATTTACTCTACCCATTACTATATCATGTGAAATTGTCAGAATTTAAGGTGTAAATACTTCCAGTACTTTTAGTGGAACGTAAAATAACACGTTGATCCTTTAGGAGATGGGTGAATCTGTAGCTTAGCTGGTATTTCCTGCTTTAATTGTGGAACGTGAGAGATAATCCCTAGCATTCGATTTCCTTTTTGAAGATCTTTTAGGCAGTCGATTGCTTGTTCTAAAGATATTTCATCCAAAGTACCAAAGCCTTCATCGATAAATAACGTATCCAATTGTACTCCACCAGCGTGAGCCTGAACCACATCAGCCATACCTAGAGCAAGGCTAAGTGCAGCTTTAAAACCTTCTCCTCCTGATAAAGTTTTTACGGAACGCCTTTGTCCTGTGTAATGATCAAGTACTTCGAGGTCTAAACCACTTTGCGCTCCCCCTTTAGCTCGTTCCTTACTCCGCTCAAGCTGATAACGGTGCTCTGTCATCTGATCTAACCTAATATTTGCCTGAAGGATAATCTCATCTAGAAATGCTGAAAGAACATAACGTTCAAAAGATAACTTATATGCGTTATCCCCTTTAGCTAATTGAGCTAATTCCCCCACATAGTAATACCTTTGTTCTTTCTCTTTCTTTTCGTGTAAAAGTTCTTGAAGCTTTTTATAAATTCTCGATTGCTCGTTGATTTGCATATTCAATACTTGCTGTTTCTCGGTGATATTCTGAAGTTTCTGCTCTAGAGCTCGTACATTGTTATCATAGTAGGATAAATCAGGTACTTCTTCATTTTCTAATTGTTTTTTCAGGCTTTCATACCCTTCCATGATTGATTGATACCTTGCGTAAAAATTCTCTACCTCTATTTGTTGTTGTTCTACAATTTCAGAGTCCATTTTAGCTCCACTGTACTCATCTGTTGATCTGAAGCCCATTTCTTTGATGGTTTTCTCAAAAGACTCTCTAGCAGTTCTCACGTGGCGTCTTGTTTCTTCTAAGAATTGCTTATGACCTTCAACTTCTGTCTCTAACTTTTGCTTTTGTTCTTTTTCCTTTTGATACAACTCAGCCAACTCTTGTAATGATTTTTGTTGTCTGGAATATTCGTTTTCCATTTTATTCAGTTCTCGTTTAAACGCTTCAATATCTGTAGTAATATCAGCTACTTCTTCTCCTAATTGAGAGAGCTTCGTAGATACTTGTAGCCACCCGTCACGCTTAGATAAAGATTCTTTACGTGAATGTTCTAGCAGATTACTCCGTTCATTCATCTGTTGGCTTATTTGCTCCATCTCATGTTGAGCAGCCTCAGATTGCTTGATCTTTACCGATAGCGTCTCTTTTTCTTTTTTTAATCCTTCGTATTGACTTTGCCAATAGTGGATCTGTTCATGACGATTTTTCTCTAAAAGATGATCCTTTTGTAAATCACTTTGAAGCTCCTTAGTCAATTGATCTGTTATTTGACGCTGGGTTTGGCCTTCAGATTTGATCTTGATATACTTTTCCTGTTCTTCAGTAAGTGCCTTTTCTGCTTCTTCTAGTTTTCTGCTTACACGATTTATTTCTTCATCCGAGATTGGATCTTTCTGTGTGTAAGCTTTAGCCGGATGTTCCTTAGAACCGCAAACAGGACATGCTTCTCCATCATGAAGATGGTTGGCTAAGACCACAGCCTGGTTCTGCTGTTTGGACTGTTCCAATTGTTTAAGTTTTGATTTTGTGCTTTCTACTTGTTCCTTAGCTCGTTCCAACCGGGCATTTGCTTGATGATAGTTTCGTATCATGGACTGTATTTTATCTTCTTCTTTTATTAACTGGTGTAATTTCTCAATCCTTGAACCGTATTCTTTTTCTTGACTTTCCAGTTCATAGTACTGTTTCGTTAATCCTTGAGAATTAGTTGTGTCTTTAGAAAGTGATTGCCATCGATCATTTAATTTCTTTAATTGCTCTTCTAATCCCTTAACAGAAGCCTCAGCTTCTTCCTTCTTCTTTCGTAAGGACACCTCTTCAGTTTCCAACGTTTTAAAGCGTTCAACCTTCTCATAATCTTTCTTCTTTTGCTGTATTTTCAATTTTAATGACTCTAGCTCTTCTTCTTTAGAGAGAGCTTCGTCATAGTTTTTCTTTGTTTGGTCAAATTTATTTTTTACTTCCTGAAGCGTTTTTTCCTTTTGAACAAGTTGTTCCTGTTGTTTTTTCTCTTCTCCTTCTCTTTGAAGAACCTGATCTTCATATGGCTTTACGTGTTGTGCTTTATTAGCAACATACACTTCCTCTTCAAGTTTTTTAATAGAAGGTTTCTGATGATCTAACTGACTCACCTCTTTTTCTTGCTTTTCTAACTTAAGGAACAATTGATTTAACTGTTTTTTCTCATAAAACGTTTCCTGAGCGCTTGCTAAAGCCTTCCGTTCGGTTTCAATTTTGACTTTATTGTCTTGAAGCTGTTGTTGCTCTGTTTCTATATCGTTATGAAGCTTAGTCAGTACATCAGCAGAAGAAGTAAGGGAACGACGCGTTTCTTCATCCCATTCTAAACGATTGATTTCATCATCTTCTTTATATTCGATTTCCTGAATAGATTCTTTTAGTTCCTTTGACTCCTCTTTTAAACGATCTGTCATCTGCTCATAAACGTATGTTTGAAAGATTTTTTGAAGAATTTCTTCTCTTTCTTTACTATTTTCAGATATGAGACGTCTAAACTCTCCTTGTGGAATCATAATCATCTTCCTAAACTGCTCATAATCCAAATGAAGCATGCTTTCAATGGATTCATTCACTTCTTTTATTTTAGATGCTAATAAATCATGGTCCTCACCTTTAATCCTATAAAGTTCCGCTTTAGGCGGCTGTTCTGTGAACCCCTCTCCTTTTTCTTTCCTCTTTAATTGACGCGGGGTTCTTCTAACTTCATAAGTGTGTTGTTTTAACTCAAACCTAAACTTCACTTCCGTTTGTTGATCTTCATCAGCAAAGTGGCTTCGTAAAGTGTCCTGGTCCCGATCACTCCCACTTGCACGACCATATAAAGCATACACCATGGCATCAAAAATACTTGTCTTCCCAGCTCCTGTTGGTCCTGTAATTAAAAAGACGGTCTCGTGCCCTAACTGTGTAAAATCAACAACTTGGCGTTTTGAATAGGGCCCAAACGCTTCTATTACCAGCTTTATGGCTCTCATTTTATTGGTTCCTTTCTTCTTCTTGAATTTCATTTATAACTGTAGAAATTGCATTTCTTCTGTCTTGATCCATTTCATTCCCTTTTACTTCTTTATAGAATGATTCGAAAAGTTCCATATGAGACATTTGCTTTCGTTCCTGGACGCTAGATAATTGTTCCGTGTGTGCCTTTCCAATTAACCCAACGCGTTCAAGACTTAATACATTAGGGAATTTCTTACGGAGTTTACCCATAGGGTCAAGAATCTGACCTTCGTCTAACAATTTAATATGAAGATAGTCTTCCATACCTTCTTCATTCACCTCGAGAAGCTCATGTATGTATCCTTCTTTAACTCTCATATCTCTTTTTGGCTTTAGTCGCTCCTGCCGTATTGAAGATACACCCTCCCCATCTAGTTCAACTATGGTTACACCTTTTTTGTGATTGGCCTCTTGGAAGGAATACTTCAGTATAGAACCAGAATAACGAATGGTTTCTTTTTTTACCTTTTGAGGTTGGTGGAGGTGCCCAAGTGCTACATAGGAGAAATCATTGAAGAGTTCTGCGCTTATATATGGCGCTCCTCCGAGCATAGACAACCGCTCCTCTGATTCTGACTCCATTCCTCCAGCTAAAAATGCGTGGCCTACAAATATGTGACGGTCATCAGTCACTTGATCAGCTTTGATACGCTTTAAAATCGCTTCCATTGCTTGGTGGTGTGTTTCAATAGTTTCATCATCAAACTCTTTCCTTACTTCGCTTGGCTCTATATAAGGAATTAAATAGAAGTTTACCTGACCGTATTGATCCGGAATACGAACAGGCTTCCAAGCATCCTTAAGTCTCGCTTGTAAATAAAATTGCTGACGCCTAAAAAGCTCACTTCCAAAGTTTAATCTGTCAGGACTATCATGATTTCCTGATATAGCTAAAACAGGGATGTTTAAGTCATAGATTAGCTTAACTAGAGTACGGTTTAATAAATCAACAGCTTCTTTTGGAGGTACTGCCCGATCATACAAATCTCCAGCGATAATAACCACATCCGGTTGTTCAGCTTTCACTAACTCTATAAATTGATCAAGAATATATTCTTGGTCTTCCGTCATATGTAATTGATGGACAAGCTTACCTAAATGCCAGTCCGCGGTATGAATAATTTTCATTGTATTTCCTCCCTTATAAACATCGTACCAAATTCCAAAACACAATGCAGACTAACAAAATTATGAAAAGAGCTACCCATTACCTTAAGCAGGAACATTCGGGTAGGCTGCCAGTATATTTCTCTTTAAAAAATGACGCATCTGATGACGCAAATAACAATAACCGTATACAGAATTTTGATTGCAAGATACTACCTTAACTTTCCGCTGTGTTAACGTTCCACCTTTATCCATATATACAATCTCAATGAAGTGACCAGGTTGTTTCCATACTTTTTGCTCCATAAGTATCAACCTCCTGATTTAATTATATACGAACGTTCGTTCCTTTTCTATTGTTTTACAAACACTTGTTCGTTATACTAGATCCTGAGGTGAGATATGTGCTACGAGATCGAGGAACAATGAAGTGGACTTCACTTATGTTGCCAGAACACGTAGAAATGATGAAAGAGATGTGGGAAGAAGACGGTAAGATTTCGCCCCCATCACTTGACGAGCAGGCATTAAGTGAGCTTAATGAGGCATGTATAGAGGCATACGAAAACCAAGCTCTTGTAAAAATTACGCTGTATTCAAAAGGAGAATTAAAGCAAGTACAAGGTAAAATAACTCACTTAATCCCTCAAGAGCAATCGTTAAAAATGTTAACTGTCACAGGAAATCCTACAACAATAAGAGTTGGACACATATACCGCATCGATTAATCTTTAAATTTCCGCATGCGCCCATACAAACTTCTCCTTAGTTCCATATAGTAATACTATCTATAATTAAAGGAGGCGTTCACATGAGCTGTGGTTACGGAAACAACTTCGTATTAATCGTGGTCCTTTTTATTTTGCTTATCATTGTTGGTGCAACATTCGTTTGCTAATAAAAAAGAGGTTCGTACGAAAAGTGGAACGCCTCGCCGATTGAATTAGTTATAGGGATGCTAGCTTTTTAACGATCCTCAAACAAAAAACCGCCATTTTGGCGGTTTTTTGTTTGAATGTTAATACAATTTATAAAGCATTGATTACATTACTTCTTCCATTTGGTACTGCTCCCATAGTTCATCGAAAACGCTTAAAGCAGATGAGAATGGTATATTCCATTCTAAATATCGGCTAATTTCATCGTAAGAATATGACTGTTTCGGAAAATTTGAGTCTTTAAACATCCAGTCAGCTAACCGGCTTTTGTCATCTGGCACTAATTTACCCCGGAATGTCATCATAAAATGATAAAAAGATCGCATTGTTTCTCCCCCTTGCTCTTTATTGCTTTTTACTTTTGTAACATGTAGTCTGGCAAAAAGCAATCATACTGAAAAAAGATACCCTATTATGGGTATCTTTTCAAACGTTATGAATCTGTTGAAATGTCTTCCATTTTTCTCGCTTGCTTTCTGGCCACAACACTTGAAAGAATGATGGATACTTCATAAAGAATAATTAATGGAATAGCCACGACAATCTGTAAAATAAAGTCTGGCGGCGAGATAATTGTCCCTATAATTATTAGTACAAAGTAAGCATATTTTCTAATCTTTCGAAGCAATCCAGGTTCTACTATACCGAGACTTGTTAGAAACATAACGATAATAGGGATTTCAAAGAAAATGGCAAAAGGTAACGTAATTCTTAATAGAAAACTGAAATATTTATCAGCAGTAAACATCATTGTAAACATGTCTTCCCCTAAAGCAACCAAGAAATCAAAAATCAAGGGTTGAATAAGGAAATACCCAAATGATAATCCACCAATAAACAACAGAAAAATAGCCGGTATATAGGACAGTGACAGTTTTTGTTCTTTTGGAGTTAGAGCGGGCTTAATAAATAGCCATACCTGAAGACAAAGAACTGGGAGTGTTCCTGCAACAGCAATGATACTTGCCAGAGTAATATATACCCACAGCACATCGAATGGCCCCAATACCGTTAATTTAGTAATCTCATTCCCTAACTCTTTAGAACGTTCCTGAAACCCTTGCATAAAAAATTGGAAGATCTCTTCGATAAAGACAAACCCACCAATAAAGAAGAGGATAAAAACGCTTATCGTTATGATTAATCGCTTCCGAAGTTCCCCTAAGTGCTCCGTTACATTCATTTCTTTGTCTATACTATTATGATCTTGTTCCATTGTTGCACCTCCAGATGGGAGCGACGTGTCCTTTTTCATGAAAGAAGATGCAAGAGCGTATGCCTCTTACATCTCCACATTCAACTACTTTATGCATTTTTGTCTTGATTTTGATCAATCTTCTTGGATTCTTCAGAGTCAGAACTAGTAAGATCTGAAGTAGCTTTCTTAAACTCTCGAAGTGAACTCCCGACTGCCTTACCAACTTCAGGAAGTTTTGAAGGGCCAAACACAACAAGAGCAATCACAAGAATAAGTATTAATCCGGGTACACCAATTTGTCCTAACATAAATCACCACTCCATGTTGTTATTGTTGTTGAGTGTTAGGGGATGCTTGATCTTGATGAGAAGAAGTCCCTTTTGATTCAATCACTGTATTGTCATCTTCTTCGCTCGTTAATTCCCGGGCAGATTTCTTAAATTCCTTTAATGTTTGGCCAGTAGCTTTCCCAATTTCAGGCAACTTCTTTGGTCCAAAGATAATAAGTGTAATTGCAAGGATCAGAATTAACCCTGGAATGCCAATTGTCGATAGCATAGCTTCACCGTCCCTTGTCCAAATGGCAGTATTAATACTGCACATTTTTTCTATTTGGATCTCTTACTTTGAGTTTCTCACAAAAACAGAGACTCTAAACAGACCCACTACAAAAATATTCAAATACCTAAGGGAAAAATATGTCTTTCGTCTTCGATTGTAAGCCTTTTTATTTGTTTTGTCTATGTTTCCTTATTAATTCTAACAACTATATTAAAGGGTTATTTCACCTTTGTGTACATGAGCGCCTTGCTTAATTATAGCGGAGCATTCGTTACTATTTTAAACGGAGGGCTTTAATTGATTATTAAAGGTTCTAAACAAGCGTTCTAATGACAACCATTCCAAAAACTCATGCAGGAAAGCTGCATGAGTTTCATTTAAACCTTATTATTTACGATCGTATTGGCAAAAGTAGTACTCATATGGATTTTTTTCGTCCTGAACTCCACGCTCTTTTTTTGTTAAAACCCATTCATCTTCGTTAAATTCAGGGAAATAAGTATCTCCCTCAAAATCCTCTTCAATCCAAGTGATATACATTCGGTCCGCTTTATTAATCGTTTGTTCAAAGATATGACTGCCACCTATAATAAGGTATTCTGTATTAGGATTATCTTTCGCCCATTCAAAAACAGGATCTAGACTGTGAATGACCTCGCACCCATCTTCTTGAAAGTTAGAATCACGTGTCAATACAACGTTCTTGCGGTTCGGCAGAGGCCCATTCATGGATTCAAATGTCTTCCTTCCCATTATAATCGTCTTCCCTGTTGAAACCGATTTGAAAAATTTCAAATCATTAGGGAGACGCCATGGTAAATCATTATCTTTGCCTATAAGGCGATTCCGATCCATCGCCACTAAAAATGAAATCATATATTATCATCCTCCTTTATCATTTCTACACCGCAACTGGTGCTTTAATACGAGGGTGAGGTTCATATCCTTTTAGCTCAATATCATCGGTTTCTACTTCAAATAAAGACTTTCCTTCCATGTTAATTGAAATGGATGGCAGAGGTTTCATCTCTCGAGCAAGCTGCGTTTTAACTTGTTCTACATGATTCGCATAAATATGAGCATCTCCGAGTGTATGAATAAACTCACCTACCTCTAAACCACATTCCTCTGCAATTAAATGGGTTAGTAATGCATAACTGGCAATGTTAAACGGTACCCCTAAGAAAACATCTCCACTACGCTGGTATAACTGACAACTTAACTTTCCGTTAACCACGTAAAATTGAAATAGAATATGACAAGGAGGCAATGCTGCTTTCTCTGGAGCAATATCCTCAGGATTCCAAGCTGATACAATTAGACGCCTTGAATCTGGCTTAGTCTTAATATCATGAATAACTTGTTGAATTTGATCAATCCACTCTCCTTGAGAAGACTCCCAACGACGCCATTGCTTTCCATAAACATTTCCTAAATCTCCATATGTTTGAGCAAATGAGTCATCTGTTAATATGAGTTTTTTAAATCTTTTCATTTGTTCCTTATATTTCTCGTTAAAAGCTTCATCCTCTTGGCTACGAAGTCCAAAGTTCGTCATGTCAGGGCCTTGATAGTCAGAACTTTCAATCCAGCGTTTGAAAGGCCATTCGTTCCAAATATTATTATCGTGCTCCAAAAGATAACGTATATTAGTATCCCCTTTTAAAAACCACAAAAGCTCACTTTTAATAAGACGAAACGGTACTTTTTTTGTAGTTAAGAGCGGAAAGCCTTCTGATAAATCAAATCTCATTTGATAGCCGAACGTAGAAAATGTCCCCGTACCGGTACGATCTCCCTTATGTTCGCCATGCTCCATTATGTATCGACACATATCTAAATACGCTTTTTCACTTGTTTGCACAATCTTCACCTCATTTTTCACTAAACTAGTCCGAGACATTATACCATATCTCAGATTTAAGTAAGACGTTTGATCTCAGTAAAATATAACAAATTTTCTTTGTAAAAAGAGGATGCGATGTTTGCTTATACCCTATTAAGACATGTAGCTTACAACCACTTAGAGTTCTCTTAAATGGATTACATCCATTCCTCATAAAACTCTTGAAGGTATGTTTCAAGAAAAGCGTGCCTCTTTTGACCAATCTCTACCGCTGCAGATGTGTTTAGTAAACCCTGAATCTGAAGCAGTTTATCATAAAAATGGCGTATTGTCGTCTCCTCAGAAATTTCACTATGTAAAGCTTGACCATTGGCACCACCATAGGAGAAAGCACGTGCAATACCAATAGCTCCAATAGCATCTAATCGGTCAGCATCTTGTACAATTTTCCCCTCTAGGCTCCGCGGTATACGGTGGCCTGTTTTAAAAGAGACTGCTTCCATTGCAACGAAAATTTGCTCTTGTTCTTCTAGTGAAATTTGACAACATTCAAATAAGTCCATGACTTCTTGCTTAGCTTCTGAAAGATTCTTAGTAAGTTTAGGGTCTTGAGTATCATGGAGCCATCCTGCGAGCTCTGAGATAAAAGGATCGCCTCCTTCTAGCAAAGCCAATCGCTTTGCCATTTTCGCAACCCTTCTCATATGATAATAGTCATGCCCGGTAGCGTCATGGCTAAAACGATTGTATATAAAGCTTGATACTTTCTCCAACACATTGTTCTCCATAAACTCCACCTATTCTTGGAATAAATCCATTTGTCTTGGATTTAACTGCTCATACTCAATCTGGCATAAGTCGATAAATTGTTTAGCATTATCCGCTGCGTCCCCGCCAGAGTTATTATTGAACAATACCGTTACATGTTCAGATTGTTGAAGTAAATACTCAACATTCTCCTTCCATTCTTGAAGCTCTTCATCATTGTAGCGGTACAAAAAACGTACTTCTCTCCAATCTTCACGTCCATTTTTGTTCCAGCCATGCACGTTACGACCGTGTAGTCTGACAAGTGTATCTTTGGAATGTGTAGCTTGAAGAACCGTTGGTGCAGATCCCTCACCAGCTTGAGGTTCATCAACAATCCCATGAATCCAATTTCCCTTTTTCATAAAGGACAGAGTTTGTTCTCTATATTTACTTGAGTACCAAGATTGGTTACGAAATTCTAACGCAAGTGGTATGTCTCCCATCAATTCACGAATGACTCTTAGTTTTTGAACATTTTCCTTTGATACAGAAAACCACGGCGGAAATTGAAATAAAACAAAACGAAGCTTTCCTGAATCAAGTAAAGGTTGGATCGACTCTATATAAGCTTCGAACATCTCTCGAACTTCTTCTGAGGACATTTTTTCTCTTTGGTGACCAGTCATTTTACTAAATGCTTTAACTACGAATGTAAAGCCATCTGGTGTTTCCTTCACCCATTTTTCATAATTCCGTTTAGGTTGAATCGCATAAAATGCACTATCTATTTCCACAACAGGGAAATGAGAGGCATATACCGCTAATTTATCTTGATTTTTCGTTCCGGCAGGATATAGTTGGTCATGGTCTCCCCAACCTGTTACGCCTATTGATAAATTCATATGTACTATCCTTCCCCCCTTATCTTCACCTCTATATTACGAAGGAATAAATAAAACTGTAAAGCAAAAGAGATTGCTCCTTCAGGAAGGAGCAATCTCTTACAATCAGCTTAGAATAAGCCTACAGCATTCCCAGATGAGTCTATATCCATATGGAGTGCAGCTGGTTCTTTGGGTAAGCCCGGCATTGTCATCACATCACCGGTCAAAGCCACGATAAATCCTGCACCAATAGAGGGGCTAAATTCTCTAATCGTAATCGTGAAGTCAGATGGTCTTCCTATAAGGGAAGGATCGTCCGAAAGTGAATACTGAGTTTTAGCCATGCAAACAGGGAGATTTGCCCAACCCAGTTTTTCGAATAATTCCATTTGCTTCTTAGCTTGATTGGAAAATTCCACCCCTTTAGCACCATATACCTTTTTAGCAATCTTAGAGATTTTTTCTTCAATAGAGTCTTCAAGGTCGTACGTATAAGTGAATGAGCTAGCTTCCGTTTCCACAGTATCTATTACAGATTGTGCGAGTTCAAGCCCTCCTGAACCTCCCTTGGAATGAACCTCAGTAAGTGCAACCCGTACATTTCGTTCTTTACACCATTTTTCTATAAAGGCTAGCTCAGCGTCAGTGTCTGTAGGGAAACGATTTAATGCAACTACAAAAGGAAGACCAAACGACTGAATCGTCTCCATATGTTTCTCAAGATTGGTAATCCCCTGTTGAAGAGCGTCTACGTTTTCTTGTGCTAATTCGTCTTTCGATACTCCGCCATGCATCTTCAAAGCCCGAGCAGTAGCAACAATTACAACGGCGTCTGGAGTGAAATCCCCTGCTCGTGTTTTGATATTTAGAAACTTCTCCGCCCCAAGGTCAGCACCAAATCCTGCTTCCGTAATGACATAGTCCCCTAATTTTGAAGCAATCGTTGTCGCCATTACACTGTTACACCCATGAGCAATGTTGGCAAAAGGCCCACCGTGTACAATTGCGGGTGTATTTTCAATCGTTTGGACAAGATTAGGCTTAAGCGCTTCTTTTAACAGAAGCGTTAAAGCTCCTTCCATACCTAACTGTTGTACAGTAACAGGTTGATCCTCATACGTATAACCAAACACAATTCGAGCAAGTCGTTTTTTAAGATCTGCCAAGTCTGAAGCGAGACAGAGGATAGCCATAATCTCAGAGGCTACACTGATATTAAATCCATCTTCCCTAGGAACCCCTTTTAAAGGTCCACCTAGCCCTACCACAACTTCCCGTAGTGCACGGTCATTTAAATCTAAAACTCTTTTCCAACCAATCTTTCTCGGATCAATATTTAATTCATTTCCTCTGTGAATATGATTATCTATAAAAGCCGAAAGGGCATTGTTTGCACTAGTAATCGCATGGATGTCGCCCGTGAAATGAAGGTTAATATCTTCCATCGGTAAAACTTGCGAATAACCTCCCCCAGCAGCGCCTCCTTTTAATCCCATAGTTGGACCTAAGGAAGGCTCTCGTAGTGCAATGACCGTTCTTTTATTCAGCTGATTCATAGCCTGTCCTAACCCCACGGTAACGGTGGACTTCCCTTCACCAGCAGGAGTAGGGTTAATGGCTGTTACAAGTACAACCTTTCCATTCTTACGTTCTGACAACTTATGTAGTAATGAATCAGATAATTTCGCTTTGTATCGACCATAAGGTTCAAAGTCCTCGTGCTCTAAATTTAACTGGTTTGTAATTTCTTCTATTGGTTTTATATTAGCTTGTTGAGCAATTTCAATATCTTTTTTCATGACAGTTCTCCTTCCATTAATTCTTTTATAGTGTAGATGAAATACGACTAAAAATGCAAAGAACGGGTATTTTATAGGTAGAAGTCAGGAGATCTTATGCAGTATGTTGAGAATATACAATTTGTTTTAAAAATTCTCATTACTCCTTGACTTCCTTTATAAAAATAAGCTATATTAGACCTAAGCAAAGAAGATGTGGAATCATGAAAGACGAGGTAACTTCAATAGAAGTGTTCGGGATTTGATGATCCTACATTTCTATTGGAGTTACCCTTTTTTATGGATTCTTACATCAACTTTGTATTATTACGTCTCACGTTAATTCGTGAATGTTTTAGGAGGATTTTACAATGCAAAACGGTACAGTAAAATGGTTTAACGCAGAAAAAGGTTATGGTTTCATCCAAGTAGAAGGTGGAAACGATGTATTCGTACACTTCTCTGCTATCCAAGAAGAAGGTTTCAAAACACTTGAAGAAGGTCAAAGCGTTTCTTTCGAAATCGTAGAAGGCGACCGTGGCCCTCAAGCTGCTAACGTTGTTAAAAACTAATTAAATTATAAAAACGCATGACATATAGCGACAGCTCAATAGAGCTGTCGCTTTTTTATTTGCCTATGTTTACGTATTGTTATTGAATAGCTTTCACAAGAAAAGGGCAGTAATCATGAAGACTACAAGCTGAGAGAATGTTTCCGTGAACTTTAATTGAGCGTAAGGTGGGTCTCGAAACCACTCGCTTTCCTGTGGGGAGCTGGTGAGCCTCCTCAACCGGCACGCGGGTCTCCGGGGTCTCCCCTAGGCTCTTCTGCCCACGGGAGTCTCGCAGTTTCCAGACCCACCTTTTCCATATAAGGATGAACGAAAACATGCCATATAGGGTGACATTAGATCTCCTGATACCAACTTCAGGGCCGTTCACCTCATTAAAGCTAGGGCTTGCCCGGGAACAACTTGCTTTCCTGCGTGGAGCTAGTAAGCCTTCTCACACGCCAAGCTATCTTCCTGGAGCTCCCCTAGAATAAAGAGTGCAGGCGTGATGCCTAGGGATAAAAAGAAGTTCGACTAGGATCGTCACATCCTGTGACAACATCGAACGCCCCCACCTCGCTTGGGGCCGGATAAGACAGCTTTTCGGAAAAGGCGACTAGCATTTGAAAAAATAGATGACTTATTACACTAAACCCTCCCCGCCGGACCAAGATTGGCTCCTTTTCCCGTGTAATTTTCGCAGTCCTGGGAAAACAACCAGTTAATTTGAATAACGGCCCCACTTCTCAAAAGAGGGGGGAGATCGCCAAGATATGGCAACGTTTTTGTTTAACTCTAACACGGTAAAGGTGGTCCTTTGAAAATACGAGACTCCCGCGGGAAGACGGGCTTCAGAGATCCCGCAGGGAGTGAAGCGACTGAGGAAGCTCTGGAGTTCGTCCGCAGGAAAGCGAGTGTTTTCAAAGGACCACCTTCCTCTTATTAGAGTAAACAACAACGTTATTCTTTACTTTAAGTAGACTCTCAAAAGTACAGTTTAGGCAACATATTGAAAAAAACATCAACACCACGTATAATGGTCTATCGTTATGCATAGCGCAGTTCGAAACTTCCTGCGATATCAAAACTAGAAAGGATTGACAATATGAACGAAATTTTATGGATTGTATTCGCCCTTATAAACTTTTCAATGTTAACGTTAATTTATAAAGGGTTTGGAAGACAAGGTCTATTTGTATGGATTGGCATGGCCACTGTAGTAGCCAACATTCAAGTCACTAAAACGATTGAGATGTTTGGGTTGACTGCAACGCTTGGAAATATTATTTATGGAACAGTATTCTTGGCTACTGATATTCTCAATGAGAAATACGGTAAACAAGAAGCAAAAAAAGCGGTTTGGTTAGGTTTCTTTACTCTAATTAGTATGACAGTTATGATGCAAATAGCGGTTAAATGGTTCACACCTGTAGGTTCAGAAGTCCAAACGGCTCTTGAAACTATATTTGGATTATTACCCCGCGTTGCTGCCGGAAGTTTACTAGCCTATATCGTAAGTCAGTATGTGGACGTATTCATCTATTCTAAACTCAAGAGTAGGTTTGCTGGCGACCGCTTTCTATGGGTTCGAAACAACGGAAGTACTATGATTAGCCAGTTACTTGATTCCTTTGTGTTCACTCTCGTTGCTTTCTTAGGAGAAGTACCAACAAACGTTTGGTTTGAAATCTTCCTCACAACATATGTTATTAAATTTATTGTTGCCGCTTTAGATACTCCTTTCTTATATTTAGCGAAGCGATTTAATAAAGCATCCAACCATTGATAAAGGAGGTCAGCATATGCTTGAAGTATATGTAGATGGCTCTTCAAAAGGAGACCCAGGCCCAAGTGGGGTGGGAATCTACATTAAAAATGGAAATGACCATTACACCTATTCAATTCCAATTGGAGAAACATCTAATCATGAAGCAGAATTTACGGCTCTCATAAAAGCACTTGAAATTTGTAAGGAAATGTTTCCAGAAGAAATCATTAGTGTACGTTCTGATTCAAAACTTGTGGTCGACTGTATTGAAAACTCATCCACAAAGCAAGATCGTTTCCTCCCTCTTTTAAGAGAGGCGGAACAATTAGGGAATCATTTCCCTTTCTTTTTTATTAAATGGATCCCCGATAAGCAAAACAAAAAAGCAGATGAACTTGCACGGGCTGCTATACACGCTAATTAAAAAACCACACTCCTATTTAGCTAAGGAGTGTGGTTTTCTTCTTTTGTATAGCCCTTTTTCTTCAATCAGTAGCCAAGCTTCTCGTATAGTACGAGGTTGGTTTTCTTGTAAATACTCTAATACTCCAATGAAAAAACTTCCATCGAATTTCATTTGAAACTGAATGGTAACTTTTAATGCAAAGATTACAAGCCAGTCTTCAGAGTTCGTATAATTCTTGCCGAAATAAATAAAATGAATATCTTGATCTTTTAATCGAAATCCTTTCGACCATAGATCTTCTATAAAATACCCAAGTGATTTGGATAGCGGCATGTACTACACCCTTTATGTATAATCTGATTAAGAAGAGACAGAAGTATCAATCGGATTCTGGTCATTGGTAATCCAATCACTCCAACTACCCACATACAGTCGAACTTGTTTAAATCCCGCTTCATATAATGCAAGTGCGTTAGGTGCAGCCGTAACACCGGAACCACAATAGATAATCCACTCTTCCGGGTTTCCATATTGCAGAAAATGAGTTCTTAATTCCTCTTTAGATTTCCATCTTCCTAATTGATTTAAAACCTTCGTCCATTCCGAATTTACAGCCGAAGGAATATGACCCGCTTTTCGGTCTATTCGTTCGCTTATACCTGCAAAGCGCTCATAACTTCTCGAATCAAGGATAATTGTATGCTCATCATAAATGTGTTGAGCTACGTAGGTCTGATCCGCTATCATACAAGATTGAAATTCTGCTTTATATAAGGAGTGTTTGTTCACTGGGATTTCTGCAGACATACCATACCCTTTCTCATCCCAAGCTTTCAATCCACCATTTAAAACATAAATTTCTTTATGCCCCATATACATCATCATCCATACAAACCTTGATGCCATAGCACCATTCTGATTATCGTAAGCAACAATAATGTCACGATTATGAATACCTGCTTCTTGGATAACATCCAAAAAATCATTCATATTTGGCAGAGGATGACGCCCCCCTGATCGCCCAACAGACCCACTCATATCCTTCTCCAGATCTACGTATACTGCGCCAGGTATGTGCCCTTCTTCATATTCTAATCGGCCTTTGTCTGGATTTTTTAAATCAAACCGACAATCCACCAGTCGAATAGACTCTATGTGGTCTTGAACCCAATCAACCGAACGAATATATGTCATATCTATCGACCCTCCCTTCTCTTTAGCCTCTATGTATTAGTATACCGATTTTTGTATCAATTGAAAACGTTCTACTTAAATCAAACTGATTGTGAGTCGTTAAAAAACACCATATTCTTGGTGATAAAAACGCTAATAACCCCCCTATTTCTCACCATATAAAAAAGCCAGGTATATTACCTGGCTGACAAAACATCTTCATATTTTCTTTGTTTCGCTTCTGCTGATTGTAATGTATGTCTACCCTTAAACAAATCTACTAAGTACATTGCCTTTTCATCACGAAGCTTGGCTAGTATGCCAACCATTAGTATTGAATATAGCACTACAATTCCCATTATAAGAAAAATCATTTTTAGCTCCTCACTTCCGATGATAATGATTTTCATTTCTAAATAGAGTATAGCAGGGTTGAGAAGAGTTTTCAATGAGAATGAGAAATAATTTCAATCATTCAGACAGTTTCGTCAATGCCCTCTCTTCATGAGGAATGCGAATTTTCATGAGAGCCAAGTGAAGTAGCGGGAATAAAACAGCTGACATGTAGGCACTAAATAACAATGGAATTATAACAAACTCTAAACCCACCACTACATAATTAGGATGCTTCATCCATTTATAGGGTCCTCTAGCTACAAGTTCTGCCCCCGGCAAAACAATGATTTTTGTATTCCAGAACCTTCCTAGCGAAGTTAAGCACCAGATTCGAAAACCTTGAGTAACAAAGAACGCCCCTAGTAAAAAGCCTTTCCAATCAGAGAGGACTAGCTCCTTATTCCACGCTTCTAAACCAACTGAAACGAAGAACAACGAGTGTACTAAGACAATCCACTTATAATGACCTCCGGCAACTTCCATTGCACCACGACGTAACATCCAGATCTCATTACGTTTTGCTACCGCCACTTCAATAAGTCGTTGAACTATGATAAACAAGTATAATACAGCAAACCATAAAGTCATTCCGACCACTCCAATTCAACTAATTCAGAGCTAAACCCAGGACCTAGTGCCGCTAGTACGCTTGCTGTCCCTGCCTTTGGAAACTCTTCCATCCAATGTTTTAAAACATGTAATACTGACGCAGAAGACATATTGCCATGCTTTTTTAATACGTCATATGAATACTTGAATTTTTCTTTAGAACTCCCCAATACTTCCTCATAAGCTTGAAGAACCTTTTGGCCTCCAGGGTGAGCTACGTAGAAAGATAAGTCCTTCTCTTTCTTATTTATACTTCCTAAAAAGTGTTCAATGTGTTCTTTCCAAAACGTTTCAACGAGTCCAGGTATGCTTTTAGCAAAGACTACTTGAAAGCCATCCTCATTCACGTTCCATCCCATTACATCAAGAGCTTGCTTTTTTAATTTAGAGCTTGATTGAATCATCCTTGGAGCTGTAGACCTTCTTTTCAATGCAATCGGAGAATGTTCCCCCGTTACTAATGCTGCTGCAATCCCATCACCAAATAAAGCAGTCCCTATGAAATTGCTCTTTCTTCGATCGCCTTTTTGAAAAGTAAGTCCACAAAGTTCAACGCACACTACTAGAATCGTTGCTTCAGGATACATATGCGCAAAATCCATAGCTCGAGCAAGACCTGCACCTCCGCCAGCGCATCCCAATCCCCAAATAGGAACACGTTTTACATCATCCCTAAAATTCCGCTCATTCATTAGACGCGCATCAATAGTTGGTGTAGCTACTCCTGTACTAGATACATAAAGGATATAGTCAATTGATTCATAAGGGACCTCTTCTGTAAGGAATGAATCATTACTCAAACAATGATCAACAGCTTCTAAAGAGTACTGAAGTGCTTTTTCTTCATATAGATCATTTCGCTCCTGAAAGGTATGTTCTTCGCCGAACCACTCTTTTGGTACAACGAACTGACGTTTTTCAACCGCTGCGTTTTCAAATACAGGTAAAAGCCTATTGATCTCTCTTTCTGATCGAGGAAACACTTCTCTTACAAAAGATTGTATGTCCTTTTGTGTTATTTCATATTCGGGTATGCTCACACCGACGGACGTTATCCATGCCATACTATCCCTCTTCCATTTTTCTTTTAGCTTGCCTCCCCTTTTGAATCTTACTCATAGTTTTACACATTTTAACTATGTAGCTTTATAATGAATTTGTTTCAAAGGATACTGATACTACTCATCTCCTTATACCTCAGCATATGTGTTCAAAATGTACTATAAATCGGCAAGCAGTATAATTTACCTTAATCTATATAAATAGGCGCTAAGAGTCATAAAACTCCTAGCGCCAAAAACTACAATTATTAAATTAAAAAATTAAAAACCATAAACGCTCATTCCGCCATCTATAAATAAAGTTTGACCAGTCATGTAATTACTACCTTCTGAAGCCAAGAATACAGCAGCTCCTGCTAGTTCTTTTAACTCGCCAATCCTTCCCATTGGTGTGCGCTCTTTTATTTCTTTAACGTATTGTTCATCTTCAAGAAGCTTCTCCGTTAGAGATGTCGGGAAGTACCATGGACCGATAGCATTCACATGGATATTGTGTTTCCCCCATTCTAAAGATAGTGTCTTGGTCATCTGAATCAATGCTGCCTTCGTCATTCCATATACTACTCCTGTTCGAAGCGCTACATGACCTGCCACTGATGAAACGTTAACCACTTTGCCTTCTCCTCGCTTTTTCATTTGTTCTCCTGCAAATTGCGCCAAGAAGAAAGCACTCTTCATATTTGTCTGTATAATCTGATCCCATTCAGATTCTGTTACATTAAATGCCTCGCTTCTAATGTTAACTCCAGCGTTGTTCACCCAAATATGAATGTCTTGATAAGGAGTGGTTTCTTTTATTTGATTTATAATCTCCTTATAATTTTGTACATTTCCTACAATAGGGTAGGCAATTCTACCTGTTTGTTCAATTTCTTTACAAACTGTATGTACATCTTCTTCGGTTCTTGAAATAACAATAATGTCTGCTCCGGCTTCTGCATAAGCCATCGCAATAGCATACCCGATCCCTTTCGTTGCACCAGTTACTGCAGCAAGTTTACCTTCAAGGTTGAAACTAGGCAAAAACATAAAACTCTCCCCTTCCAACTATAATGTTTGTTCAGTATACCATTTTCTTCAAAGATAACGCCATTTTCACTACCGTTGTAGTGTAAACAAGTAGACTCTGACTATTGGGTAAAACCAGTAATCCTTTAAAACTATTCATTTCTAGTCAATTTGTCACGGATTGTTCATGAAATCGGTGTCATATATTCGTCACAAACGGCCGGATCCATTGATGTTAAAGGATTATTCGAGAGTTTTGAACTATTTGTGAAATGGATCTCCAACTTGTTTCTAAAGAGAAAAAATACAGTATGATAAAAATGTAAAAACCAATCAGGGGAAATTTGGAAGGAGTGGAATGGAAGATGGCAAAAACTCAATTGAACGATCCAAATACACAGACAAAAGTTCAAGCAGAAGAAGCGGATCTAAAAGGAACGTTTATCGCGGTTTTATTTGTGGGGGCATTCTTGGTCGTAACTTGGTTTGGGGTTTGGGGCATATTTGTAAATCGTTAAGTAAGTCATAATCAGATTTGTTTAAGGGGGGAAAGACCATGCATTTACACAAATATGAAAAGATGTGGATGTTAATTGGCGGAGGAGCATTATTAATCTTCTTAATTATGTTAGGCGTAGGGGCGTTTTATCAAGGAACGAAACCACCTAGCTGTTTAACAACTATCGACCCGCAAAATGTAGAGGCTCATGATTCATTTAAAAAAGAGAACTTAGGCATGCAGCAGCTAGATGAAAACCGTTATGTAATAAACGTCATTGCTTCAGCCTTTAACTACGATTTCGGAACAGATGAAGAAGGAAATGTAGTACGTACGATTAGAATTCCTGTAGGCTCAGAGGTCATGTTCCAAGGCACAAGTACAGATGTAGTTCATGGGTTTGAATTAGCAGGCACCAATGCAAATATGATGCTTGAACCTGGTTATATCAATACGGTAGAGACCACTTTTAACAAGCCAGGAACATATACATTTGTTTGTAATGAATATTGCGGAACAGGTCACCATTATATGACCGCTACTGTGGAGGTGTATGACGAATGATTGCTAACCAACTAACAAAGAAAGATTCAAAGTTATCTATGGCCCACATGTGGGTTGCCTTTATTTCACTGCTGATAGGCGGACTAATGGGACTTTTACAAACTCTAGTAAGAACAGGGAGATTCACATTACCGTTTGGAATTGATTATTATCAAATCCTCACTGTGCATGGAGTTATTCTTGCTTTAGTGTTAACCACATTCTTTATTATCGGATTCCAATTTTCTTTAATGAGTAAAACGGTTGGTATGAGTGATAAAGAAAGAGTTTGGGCTTGGATCGCCTTCTGGGTAATGCTTGTTGGTACGATTGCAGCTGCAACGATGATTCTGTTAGGTAAAGCAAGTGTATTATATACCTTCTATGCTCCACTTGCAGCCCATCCTATTTTCTACTTTGGCCTAACACTCGTTATTGTAGGCACGTGGATCGCTTGTTTCGTTAATTTTCATCAGTTATATAAGTGGAAAAAAGCAAATAAAGGAGAAAAATCTCCCTTACTAGCCTTTATGGTCGTTATTAATATGATCATCTGGTTTATTAGTACAATTGGCGTGGCAGCAACAGTACTTATTCAATTTATCCCTTGGTCCTTAGGTATTGTGGATGAAATAAATATCCTTGTAAGTCGCACCTTATTTTGGTATTTTGGCCATCCTCTTGTATACTTCTGGTTGTTACCAGCTTACATGGCATGGTATGGAATTATCCCTAAAATTATCGGTGGCAAAATATTTAGTGACGGCTTAGCACGTTTGGCATTCATTCTATTCCTATTGTTCTCTATTCCAGTTGGATTTCACCACCAATTATTAGAACCTGGTATTGATCCATTTTGGAAATACATCCAAGTTGTATTAACTTTTGCTGTTGCCATCCCTTCCCTTCTAACTGCTTTCAGCATGTTTGCAACTTTTGAAACAGCCGGAAGAGCAAAAGGGTTTAACACCTTATTTGGTTGGTTTAAAGCACTCCCTTGGAAAGATGTTCGCTTTTTCGCACCGATGGTTGGAATGATTGCATTTATTCCTGCAGGTGCTGGAGGTCTGGTCAATGCATCTAACCAATTAAATCTTGTTGTTCATAATACAATCTGGGTTACGGGCCACTTTCACTTGACGTTAGCGACAACTGTTATCCTCACATTCTTTGGTATATCCTATTGGCTCGTTCCTGTATTAACAGGTCGCAAACTGGATGAGAAAACTAACCGTTTAGGAATGATTCAAACCATTGTATGGGCGATTGGTATGTTCTTTATGTCAGGTTCCATGCATATTGCCGGTTTACTTGGCGCTCCACGCCGCTCCGCCTTTTCTGAGTATAATGGCAGTGAACAAGTAACAGAATGGATTGGCTATCAATACGGTCAGGCCATTGGTGGGTCGATTCTTTTTATCGGCATCATAATCATGATGTACACATTTATCTACATGACTTTCTTTGCTCCAAAAGGGGTAGAAGAATTCCCAATAGCTGAAACAGCTGAAGACGCTGAACCTACTCCTATGATCTTTGAGAACTGGCACTTATGGATTGGCATCGCAGTGGTCTTAATTGCATTCGCTTACACAATTCCGTTTATAGACATCATTCAGAATTCCCCACCTGGTTCACCAACGTTTAAAAGTTTAATAGGTAATTCATAAAAAATAGGAGGCCCTTGAAGGGTCTCCTATTTTTATTAAAATTGATACACTTTGCTATATTTATCTGATAAATGCTGAACTAGATGATTAGCATTTAATTTTTCACCAGTTACATCCTCTAAAATCTCAAGAGGCTTCTTAGATTTACCAAATTTATGAACGTTTTCAGTTAACCAATTTTTTATGACAGTAAAGTCACCTTTTTCAATTGAACCTTCTACATCTATCTCACTCTTCATAGTGTTATGGAACTGAGCTGCATACATATAACCTAGTGCATAGGATGGGAAGTAACCGAACATTCCGCCAGCCCAGTGAACATCTTGAAGGACGCCAACTTTATTGCTGGTTGGACGAACGCCAAGGTACTCTTCCATTTTATCATTCCATAACTCAGGAAGATCCGCTACTTCTATCTCTCCACTAATTAGTGCTTTTTCGAGTTCATAGCGTATCATAATATGGAGACAATAGGTTAATTCGTCCGCCTCAATACGAATAAATGATGGTTTGACTTCATTTACAGCTGCAAAGAAATCTTCGAATGAAACTTCCTTGAAAGACTCAGGTGCATGTTCTAAGAACAAGTCGTAATGGTTCTGCCAGAATGCTCTCGTTCTTGAGACAAAGTTCTCCCAGAACAAGGATTGCGATTCATGAATCCCCATTGAAGTACCACCCTGAAGAGCAGTATTTGCAAGCTCAGAACTAATATTTTGTTCATAAAGAGCGTGTCCACCTTCATGAATAGTACCAAATACAGCAGTTCGGAAATCAGATTCATCATATTTTGTAGTAACACGGACATCCCCTTGGTTTAATCCTGTCGCAAATGGATGTACTGTTTCGTCAAGGCGACCAGCATCAAAATCATATCCCATACGCTTTAGGATTTCTAGACTAAATGCTTGTTGTTGTTCTTTAGGGAAATGACCTGTAAGCACAGAAGCATCAACTTCCACACTAGAATTTTGAATTTTTTGCAGTAGTTCAGTTAGCGATTTTCGTACAGATGGAAATACCTCATCCAGGACATCTACAGTTACTCCAGGTTCAAAATTATCCAAGAGCGCATTATAAATGTGCTTCTCATAACCCCAATATTCAGCAAATCGCTTATTAAATTCCACCATCTTCTCTAGGTATGGTTTAAACATCTCAAAGTCGTTTTTGTCTTTTGCTTCTTCCCATACAGACTCAGCCTTAGACTGTAGTGCTACATATTCTTTTAACTCATCAGTAGGTATTTTACGAGCTTGATTATAGTCCTTCTCACATTCTTCAACTGACTTTTGAACAATTTCATTTTCAGTTTGACCCTTTAATGCATCAATGTATTCTTTCATTTGATCTGATGTTTGCATTTCATGTATTTTAGATGAAAGGGTCGCGATTACTTCTGAACGGCCTTCTACGCCCTTCTTTGGTGCATATGTACGTAAATCCCATCCCATCAAACCAATAGCTTCACCTATTTGTGTTATTTCTTTCACATAGTCCATAAATTTCTTCTCAATCGGCTGTAATTCTGTTTGAATTGTACTCATTACTTTCCTCCTCTTCTCCGTTTCCAATAAACGATAGATCTCCTACAATTATACTAATTATTCAGTAAACTTCAACAAATTTATCTTTTAGACATAACAAAAGTCAGGCACCGCTAGAGAAATAGCAGTACCTGACTAAGGTGTAATTTAATATTCTTTCTTGCCAAAATACTGATAGTAATCGATCTTAATAAAGCCATTGTATAACTTACGTCGCTTCGTAGCTGGGAGACCGTAAAGTTTTTCGAATTTTTCATTCGATGTTATAACATAAACACTCCATGAAGGATGATCACGCATGATTAATCCGAAGTCTTTGTACATCTGTTCGACTTCTTCTTTGTCGCCGATACGCTCTCCATATGGAGGGTTACCAACAATATAACCATTTTTTTCTTTTGGATTAAAGTCCTTAACCTGCATTTGCTTCCATGTAATCAAGTCACCAAGACCTGCTTCAATTGCATTCGCTTTTGCAGTCTCTATCATACGACCGTCCACATCTAACCCAGTTATATTTAACTCCTGGTCATAATTAGCGGCCTCTTCAGCTTCATTGAAAGCAGCTTCCCATAGATTATAAGGAATGAAGTCCCATGATTCTGAAGCAAACTCCCTATTAAACCCAGGAGCAATATTTTGACCTATTAAAGCTGCTTCAATCGGGATTGTACCAGAACCACAGAACGGGTCTACGAATGGCTCATTTGGGTTCCAGTTCGTAAGTTGTACAAGAGCAGCAGCCATTGTCTCTTTTAAAGGCGCCTCACCTTGGCCTGTCCTGTAACCACGCTTATGAAGCCCAGCCCCACTTGTATCCATTGTAAGTAGTGCATGGTCTTTATGAATAGCAATTTCCACTTTATGTTCAGGTCCTGACTCTTCTATACGAGAGGCAAGCCCGTACATTTTTCTCATTCGTTCAACGATCGCCTTCTTAACAATTGATTGACAGTCCCGAACAGAATAAAGTGTGGACTTTACTGATTTACCAATAACAGGAACCGCTCCATCTTCAGGTATATAATCTTCCCACGGTAAAGCTTTCGTTTGTTCGAATAAGTCGTCAAATGTGGTAGCTTTGAATTCGCCAATTACTAATTTTACTCGATCAGCACTTCTTAACCACAGGTTACTACGAGGAATAGCAGACAAATCTGCTTCATAACGAACTCGGCCATTTTCTACTGTGACATCTTCATAACCCAGTCCCTTAACCTCTTTAGCTACTATTGATTCAAGCCCCATGGCTGTAGTTGCAATTAAGGTTACCTTTTTCGGTTTCGGCATGCATAAGCACTCCTTTTAACGTAATAAAAAAACCCTTTCTAAGCTCGAGCTTTAGAAAGGGTTTGTGATGAACATTAATTGACCAGATGAATGCTTTGTAAGCCATGTTCTGTACCTTCGTACTGCTATCGGTGGTCAACCTCGTACGTAAGGTGGTAATCATCTATCTACAAGCTTTAAGCTTGTCTCTTCATATTGGTTGAATTTCCTCAGAAGAGTGCCCCTACCTAATTTTGGGTTGCTCGCTCGTGGGGTTTACCTCGTTCCACTTTGATTGTTTCCAATCAAACTTCGTCACTGTGGCACTTTCAAGATCGCAACACCTTATCTATAAGACGTAGGTGTCTTCCCTGCCGTTAGTGTGAACACTACCTTGACTTATGGTTTCGTCAAGCACGAACACTACAAGCATCTCAGCCTGTGCGAGCATGGACTTTCCTCTACATGCTAAAACATGCAGCGATTACCCAAGCATTCATCAACCGCTCAATTATTTTAATCTCTTTTCTTCGATTCGTCAATCTGTTTCTGCAAATAGTATACCATGAAAACAAGGATGTTTCATCAAGTATATTTTTCCATATACTAAGAATCTGCGTACTTCTTGCCGAATACAGCCTTTTCTAAGTTCGATAATCTTTGTAGAACATCATAATTAACCTGGCCTGTTTGTCTTGTAGGTGCAGGTGCTGCTTCAGAAGAACGAACTCGCTGTTTAGGTGCATCACCCTGCTTTTTCAATTTAGCATTTTCTTGTTTCAACCGTTCAATCTCTTGATGAAAAGCTTCATAATCTTGGATAATTACATCTAAGAACTGATCGACCTCATCTTGATTATACCCACGAATACCCGTTTTAAAATCTTTATCCAATATTTCTTTACCTGACAATTGAATACGATCTAAACCCATCTCTCTCACCTCAGATTTATACACTTATCATAATTCTTGCAGATGATCCCACGAATGTCAATTTAATCTTTAGGAATGATTCCAGTACCCTGGGTCTTCCATCTGCATTTCACGGACAGTGTCATCAATATCAAAAGGGGTTACGTAAAAAATAGAATAGTCATGTGCTTCTTGATAGGTTTTCGCTTTCTCGAGAAAATATCCAGGGCTCCCTCCTGTTTCTTCATCATATAGGATAAGACACCCGTCCGTTTTGTCCAACAACCATTGATCTTTTGCTTTAAACTGATAAGGTCCCTCATAATCCTTATTATATAAGGCTTGTACATGATCAACTTCTTCACAGAGACGTCGATACTCTTCTTGCTGAGCTTCTGGCCACCTACTTTCTTGATTATTAAAAGGAGGAAATATGCCAACATGCACATGGTATTGTTCTTTTAAATCTAATAAAACTTCACACGCCCACAATTCCACTCCCATTTGACCAGAGATAAGGACCCATTCAACCCCTTCTTCAATTAGAGGAATCAACCTCCTACGAAGCGTTTCTTTAACAAATACAATATTTGGGTCATCAACCTTAAAGATACCCATCTCCATTGGTTTATACCCAGTCACTGTGATTACTCTCATAAAATAACTCCTTTACTATATGTAAAATGAGCTGGTTAACCAGCTCATTCATGACTGTATTAGTCTCTCCAACAACCAGGACCTTTAGGACCCATACCCATTCCAGGGCCTTGCATTCCTGGTCCCATACCAGGACCCTGCATACCAGGACCCATAGGACCTGTTGAAGCCCCCATTACTTGACCTCCAGGGCCTTGTTGCCCCATAGGACCTGTTGAAGCGCCCATTACCTGTCCTCCAGGACCTTGTTGACCCATTGGAGAAGTTGGACCCATGTTTACATTTTGCTCAGAAAATTCGAATACATCAGATTGAGTTTGAGGGAAGAAGTTTTTGTTTACTGTGTTTACATGGTTAACATTTGTAGTGTGTGTAGGATACACGTTATTTACCTCTTGTTGATAGAAGTTGTGCTTAACACACTGTTTCGTAGGGAAAACATTAGTCTTAGCTGGACTCACCATTGAAGGTTGGCAAGGATGACACATTTTCTTGTGATGCATAATCATTTCTCCTTTCTTTATCTTAGGTTCACTAATAACCTATGTCAAAAGGAAGAGACATGTACTAAGACAGATACCTAATTCTGACAAAGTAAACTTACTACCCAAGCCTAAATTTCTAAACACATTCTCTGTGAACAGATAAACAGGCTCTCTCAGTAGAGAGTTTTTCACCCCACCTCACACTCAACTAAAATAGACGCCATACCCGAATTGGATGCTTATAGGCTGCAAAACTTAATCAGAACCTTTCATTAAGTATATAAATAAAGGGAGAGCGTTCTAATCAGAACCTCTCCCTTTTAAGTCTTATTTTGTAAGATCATCTTGATTAAATGAATATGGCAATAGTTCACGTACGGTAAGGGTCTTAAGCTCACCGCTTAGGTTTGTTGTGTGAACTTTAGTGTCTTGTTCAAAGAATTCACTAATAACTTGACGGCAAGAGCCACATGGTGGCACTGGGCGGTTTGTGTCTGCAACAACTGCAATCTCCTCAAAATCGGTTTCCCCTTCAGAGATTGCTTTAAAAATGGCTACCCGTTCAGCACAACAGGTTACCGGGTAAGCGGCATTTTCAATATTACAGCCTTCATAGACTTTTCCCGATTTCATTAAAATTGCTGCACCAACTGGGAATTTAGAGTACGGTACATAAGCTCGGTTTCTAACTTCTTTAGCACGATCAATTAATTGTTCTGTATTCATTTAAAATGACAGCCCTTTCTGGTCAGGAAAATAGATAAATGGATAATCATTATATGAGATAAATGACTAGGTGTAAAGCGTTTCCACCAATTATTTTCACTATAGCCGATTCATAATTGACCTATAGTCCAAGGTGGCATATGTTAATATTGTAATATAAACTCTTATAAGAGATAAAGGAGGATACTAATGAATTGGGTTCTTAAACATCGGAAAATTGTGTGGATATTTATTCTTTTACTCATCTTTACAGGCATCTTTACATACGCCCAGCTGCCTAAAAGAGAGATTCCAGAAATTAATGTAAACGTTGCTACGATCTCAACTGTCTACCCAGGAGCAACTCCTGAAGAGGTGGAAAGTACAATTACTAACCCCTTCGAGAACGACATGGAAGATATAGCAGGTATAGATACTCTAGAATCGGTTTCTTCAACAGGTTTTTCTTCTGTTACATTAACCTTAAACGGGGACGCAGATCGTCAAACCGTCTTCTCTAAAGTAAGACAAGCTGTATCTGATGTATCGAGGTCTTTCCCCGATAATGTACAAGAACCAAGTGTGCAAACAGATTTTAGAATGTCAGCTGTCGCATCTTATCACCTTACAGCAGACGAATTTGATCAACTTTATGACATTCGCGATACAGCACAAAATTGGAAAGAATCTTTAACAAGTATTGCCGGAATTGATCAAGTTCAAATTAAAGGCTTACCAGAACAACAGCTACTAATTGAACTAGATTCAGACTCATTAAACGAACAAGGGGTCTCTCCTTTTCAAATTACACAAAGGTTAACTCAAGAACTTTCACCTGGAGCAATTGGTACAACGGAAGAAGAAGGAAAGCAATACCAATTATTATTGGAGAAGACGGACAACTGGGAAGAACTCCAATCTCTAGCAATCGGAAAAGATCAAAACGGGGATCCACTATTCTTAAATGATGTTGGTTCAATTTCTCTTACTTTGAAAGAGACAGAAGACCTTATCACGTATAAAGGCAAACCTTCTCTTTCTTTTACAATCTTAGCTAATGAAGGGCAAAATATATCTGCTTTACAAGATAAAATTACAGAAGAAGTTAATATGCTTTCAAAAGATTTGCCATCAGCTATTGATGTTGACCGCTTCTATACGCAAAGCACGATCATTGAAGAAGTCTTTACGAGTCTAATTACTTCTTTCGCTATTTCTGTTGTGGCTGTGTTGATTATTATGCTATTTGGTCTCCCAATATCAAGTGCTATCCTTGTAGCTATTGCCATTCCAATATCAGTCATTATTGGCTTAATTCCACTTCCTTATGTAGGAGTTGACTTAAATCAAATATCCATTATTGGAATTATTATAGCTATTGGTATATTAGTTGACGATGCAATTGTTGTGAATGACAATATTCAGCGCAGATTCCAAATGGGAGACAGCCCTTGGCAAGGAACCATTCAAGGTGTGAAAGAAGTTCGTGTTTCGATTATAACTTCGACCCTTATGATCATTTTCAGCTTCTTTCCCCTAACCTTTATATCAGGATCTAATGGAGACTTTATACGAGCATTACCTACTACGCTCATAACAACAATTATTGCTTCAACAATTATAGCACTAACGTTAGTGCCTACTGTTCAGTACGTACGTCGAAAACGTAAAGACCAAAATGAAGCCCCTAAAAAAGTAGGAATACTCGGTTCATTGTTCAATTGGGTTGAAGATAAATATGCGAATCGTGTGTTACCTAGAGTAACCAAAAGACCCTTTATTTTTGGTTTCTCTGGCTTGTTAGCTTGTATTTTGCTAGCCCTTCTAGTTACACGGATTCCTTTTGAATTCTTTCCAGAGGCTGATCGACAAGAAGTTACGATTTCGGTCACTTATCCTCAAGAAACAACGCTTGAAAATACTCAAGAACAATTAAACGATATGGAAATGTTTCTTCAAGAAAAAAGTGAAAAGATTGATGAAACGGCTGTATTCACAGGTTCCGGAATGCCAAACCTTTTCAGCTCAGGTTTACAACAAAGCGGAGAATATACGGGCCAGGTCCTAGTAAGAGTCGACAAAAGCAAAACAAGTGCATCAGAATTTATTAATGAATGGGAACGACCATTAAGAGAAGAATATCCAGATGCAGAAATTTTCTTAGAAACCATTGTTTCAGGTCCACCTCCTAGTGCTCCTGTAGAAGTGAAGATTCAAGGCAAAGAAATTGATGAGCTTCTAAGCTTATCAAACGACTTAAAAGAGAAAGTTAAGTCTCTTGAATCTACAGAGCTTGTAACACTAAACATGAATGATGAGCAACCGTATATTGAATATAATTTGGATCGGGAGAAAATGGCTGACTTAAACATTTCCGTAGATCAGGTCTCTTCTCAGATCCAAGCTGCAAGCGCAGGTGTCCCCTTACCTGCATTTGATAACGGAGTAGAAAATTATTCTATGAAAGTGTTACTTGATGACGGAGACGATACAGGTGTTAACCTAAGTAACTTACAAATTGCTGCTCCTTCAACAAGTCAAAATGGGCCACCTCAAGTTATTACACTTGATGAGTTGATTACAGAGGAAAAAACTGAGCAAATCTCAAGCATTCCTCATATTGACGGGGAACGCACCATCACCATGAAAGCTTATGGAGAGGAAGGGTCAAATAGTTTCCAAGATGATGCAAATCAAATCATATCTGAATTCGAAGAAACATTACCTTCTGGATACTCCTTTACGCAAAGTGGTCAAGCAAGTGCTCAACAAGAGTTCTTTATTGAAGTGTCCAAACTGTTTATTATAATCTTGTTCTTGATTTACCTAGTTATTGCGATTCAGTTCAACTCGTTGTTGATGCCTTTACTCATTACAAGTACAGTCTTCTTAGCAGTAACAGGAGCAATTATTGGACTCTTCATTTTCAACCAGCCACTTAGCTTCCTAGCAGTGCTTGGTATTGTATCATTATCAGGTATTGTAGTACGAAACTCAGTTATTCTGGTCGAATTTATTGAGCAAAACTACAGAGCATCACAGTCTATTATTGATGCTGTTATTGAAGCAGGGAGAGCGCGTATACGCCCTATAATTCTAACAACTTTAACTTCAATTGCAGCCCTAGTGCCTATTATAGTTAGTGGAGACGTTTTATTCAGGCCTCTTGCTGTATCCATTGTAGCAGGACTTGCGTTTTCAACACTTTTGACTCTTCTATTGCTCCCTGCTTTCTACCTTATTTTATACCGTATTCGAAACGGTAAGAAATCATTGTCTTAAAAAGCCAGCAAAATAATGAAAGCCGAGAGACGATTGTCTCTCGGCTTTTCATTTTACCTTTATGCTAAATACATCTATTGTCTATGATTTTTCAATGATAACAGCAGTTCCATATGCTATGATCTCGGAAGCCGCACTCGTTACACTCGAAGTTTCTAAACGAACAGCAATAATAGCATTTGCACCTTTTTCCTTAGCATGTTCTGTCATTCTCCCAATGGCTAATTGACGAGCATCATCCATCATATTCGTATAATCGCGTATTTCTCCACCAACTATGTTTTTAAGTCCAGCAAGTAGATCACGGCCAATATTTTTAGATTGAACTGTACTCCCTCTTACAAACCCCTTTACTTCTTTAATGGTTGAGCCTGTTACAAAATCAGTAGTCACGATAATCATTACGTTCTTCCTCCTCTTTTTGACGATCTTTCACTAGCATAAACAGGACAATACCAATAAGCACATAAGACAAGACATAAAGGATGATTCCTGTCTCAACATCAATGAACAAACTAATAAGCCCTGTCATTTGAAGTAGTAAGCTTAAAAAGATTAGTCCAGCTCTCATTTCCTTTTCTCCCATAAAAGCTTCTTCATTACAAAAAATGCAACAGTCGGCATAGGAACCTGTACTAGACCGATTAAAGCCCAAAACCAGGGAGCTTTCCCCATTTTTTTAGCTTGTACGAACAAAAAAGTACTTTGACTAACTAATAATAATGCTATGAGACACCAAACTAAAATCGGCACTTCGTGAGGTTCAACTTGGGTCATATCGCATCACCTTCACTTTTTCCTTGTAGAAATAAACAATAAGACTTGTAATGACTCCTAATTGGGACAAGCCGAAAAGCACTGGTATATAAAAATAACAGATAGCGAGTAGTGTCAAAATAACCACAGACATACCCCATAAAAACATTAACTCTTTCCAAATATGTTGATGCCTTCGATTTTGTTCTGTTTGAACAAGATGCAATAGATGATTAAAGTCAGGTTGTTGCACATCAATGGATTCATGAAAATCCTTTAGATCGTTCGTCACTTTATCCTCAAACGCCTGTTTCTCATTACGTTTATTCATCACCCTGCATCTCCTTTCTTAAGAGCTCTAAGCCATAATGTACTCTAGACTTAACAGTGCCTACCTTCAAACCAATCATCTGACCAATCTCCTTATATTCATAGCCATACAAATGTTTTAAAAGGATCGGTATGCGATATGCATCCTCAAGAGAAGAAAGAACTTCCAATGTTTCAGACCAGCCCGTTCCCATATTTGTCATATAGTCAATTGATTGCTCATTTTCTTTCAGATATTGTTTCCTTCGCTTTTCTTTCCGCTTCATATCTAGGTAAATATTCGTAGCAATTTGAATCATCCATGTTGAAAACTTGGCACGCATTTCATATTTGTGAATCGAACGTATGATTTTAACCATCGTTTCTTGCGTAATGTCCTTTGCCATTTCTTTATTTCCTGTAAGTTGGACGGTATATTTAAAAAGAAATTCATAATGTTCTTTCAACACTTCAGAAAGGGCATGTTGATCCCCTTTTTTTATTTTCTTTAAAACTTCCTCTTCCATAACCACTCCCCTTTTATCACCCTTATAGATGTAACGAATAAGAATAACAATTCGTTCAAAAGAAATTAAATTTTTTCTTATTTTCCATTTCAATTCGTAAAGCATAGTTCACCATCTCGAAAGAAATAATAAATACGAAAGGAGGCGAATGGTAATGGGACGAGGTAAGGGATATAAAGTCAAACGTCAAAATCACGAAAATGAAAAGCCCCTAACCGCGAAACGTTTTGCAGAAGTGGGCGAAGAAAGACCATCAGAAATGCATACAAAAAAAGGTGGAGCCATTAAAGAATAGCTTCACCTCGTTGCTAGAGAGCACCTATTGATCGGTGCTCTTCTTTTGTAATCCTTCTACAAGTTGATCCAATACATAATGAATTGAATTGTATAATTCCATGAAACGCTTTTTAGGGACGTCAATGTAATAACTATGAAGAATAACAAGTTCTATATTTTCTTTTGTGTTTTTTAATTGTAACGGGTGCACAGACTGTCCCGGATGGTCCTTGAGGTACTGTTCAGCCTGACTAGCCCATCGTTCATTTAAAGTGAAAAGCGGAGCTGTTTCTACTTTTACACGTTCAAATAAGTCCCGGTCCTTCTTCTCTCTAGGTTTCTCTGATTGCACAAACTGCATTTTTAATCTTTCAAGATGTTCTTTTATTTGTAAAATATCCTCATATAATTGTGAATTCACAGTTGCTCACTCCCATGTCCACTTTAACATGAATAGGAGCAACAATCACTTAAAAATTCGGTGCCAAAGTTTTTTTATCTTAGAGGAATGATTGGCGGTCGCGTTATGGTCTACTACATTCTTTTGTTCCTTTTGCAGCCTCTTGACCTCACTTTGTAGCCGGTATAAATCCGATTGCAAATCTTCAATTTCGTGCCTATGAGCCAATACCATTGTCATAACGACTTCATCTGCTTTTCTTGAAACTTTCTCGTCCACCATTTCAATTCTGTCCATGAGCTCAACCCAGTTTTGCTCAAATTCAAACTTAGATACACCTTTTTGAAGCATTTCAATCTTCTTAGCAGCTACAGCCATTTGGCACCCTCCTCGAGAATTGTTTATATAAGATTTCTACCTCAGGTCCAATAACCCTCCACACCCGACAAAACTAGAAGAAAAGCTACAAAGAAAGTGAATATCGCCAAAATCCCCCTTGTTTCGTATGATTTCTTTAATCTGTCGCAAACTATTGTCGAGGAGGGATATCATGGGTAAAAAAGGTCGTAATACACAAGCAAAAAAGCCTTTAGAAAACAGCGAGCCAAAACAACGCAACCAAAATTTTAAAGGCGATGGAAATCCGAAACTAGACGGTGAAAATCGTCCAGCTACTTAAAGCGAAATCATAAAAAAAGAACGAGCATCTAAAAAGGTGCTCGTTCTTTACTGTGGACTTTTTAATTGTTGAAACGCTAACATCCCAAAACGCTTCGCATAAAACCGATGACTGACATCCATAGCGGTGTTATAATACTCCTCTTTCCACCACTTTTTCTTCACGGAACGCCCTGAAAGGTACCAGTCTGGTCGAATATTATCTTTGTGATGAAAGATAGGATACATCACTCTAAGCATAGGGGTTTTGGCCATAGGCAAAAGGAAATACTGTTCATACTCTGTTCTTGATCCGGTGGGTTCTGTTTGTATAGCATATTGGTGAAATAAAGGATAAAATTGAGGATCAAATAGTAATTGATACAGCTTCTTTCCTAATGAGATTCGTTTGGATACATTCGTAAAATCATGAACTGAAGCACCATATAGTTTCCCAGACGTTGTCGGAAAAAGAACAGCACTTAAATGAAATAAGTCTTGTGATAAGTATGGTACTCTATGAAAAACTCGTTTCTTGAAAAAGGGATGTTGTATGACAGGTTTTTCAATGACGTTTTGTTCATTAATAATGAGTGCTTTCACAAGACGTTTTTTGTCTTTAGTGTCCCAAAAAATTTCCCACTCGTTAATCATAAACTGCGATACATTTAAAGTTGATAAATGTCGAAATAACGGCTCTCCTTCTTCAATGGATCGTTTATATAGAAGTAATTGAGGGTAAGCATCTGAGAATATGAGCCAATTCGCTCGTTCAAAAGTGACAAACAATTGCTGTCTAACATCGCGAGGCAGTAAATCCTTTATTGGGTGCACATTAAGATCAGTCATGTTCCATCCTGCGTTTCTTGAAACCATACTAGCAAGAAATGCCCAATGTATCTCCTTATTTATCATATAAAATTGCTGATAGCATTTTGTTCTTGAAATGTTATCCTTATTCCCTTCTTCTGTAGCATGAATGATGTCTTGAATAAAAGAAGGGTATTTCACCTTATTCAAACGATCACCTCTCTTGTTCTTATTCAGAAATGCAATGTTTCAGCGATTTTTCACATTTTTGTTCTCATTTTTTCATCATTTCTGATATGATACTATCATGCACAGGGAGGGCACATTTATGAATTATCCAAACGGAAAAAAAGGACGATCCCCCTCTGCCGGGAAGAAGCGTCCTTCACAGAAACCGGACTTCTCTAATCGCGGCATGACGTTAGAAGAAGATATTAACCAAACAAATAAAAGCTATTTAGAATTAAATCGAGCTGTCATTCATAAGAAACCAACCCCCGTACAGATTGTCAACGTAGACTTTCCAAAACGTAGTGCTGCTGTAATTAAAGAAGCTTATTTTAAACAAGCTTCCACAACAGACTACAACGGAATTTACAAGGGTAGGTATATTGATTTCGAAGCGAAGGAAACTAAGAATAAAACATCTTTCCCACTTGCTAATGTGCACCAACACCAAATTGACCATATGAAACAAGTGTGTGAACATGGGGGAATCTGTTTTTTAATTATTCGATTTTCCACTTTAGGAGAAACGTATCTTCTCGAGGCAGAGAAACTTTTTCCTTATTGGGAGCGTCAAAATGATGGAGGGAGAAAATCAATTCCCTATCAAGAGATTGTAACAAAAGGGTATATCATCTCACTTAAGTATCATATACGTGTAGATTATTTACATGTTTTGGATGACTTATACTTTTAGAACGGAGGAAGATGGGAAATGGCCGAAAACAGCCAATCTCGAGCTGCTAGAAAGAAGCAGCAGAAGCAAAGCAAACAATCTGGGAAGAAATCGGTATTTAAACGAATCTTGACCACGTTATTGATTATAGGTTTAGTAGGTGCTCTGTTAGGCGGTGGACTTTTTGTCTACTATGTCCAAGGTGCCCCTGATTTAGATGAAGCGAAATTATCTGATCCGTATTCAACAAAGATGTATGACGTAAACGGAGATCTTTTTGCTGAACTTGGGACTCAGAAAAGAACAAAAATAACGTATGAAGACGTCCCACAAGTGTTAGAAAACGCAGTACTCGCAACAGAAGATGTACGTTTCTTTGATCACTTTGGTATTGATCTTCAGCGCATTGGCGGTGCCATTTATGCCAATATAACAGAAGGATTTGGAGCTCAAGGAGCAAGTACCATCACGCAACAGGTTGTTAAAAGATCATTCTTAAGCCCGAAAAAATCAATTGAGCGTAAAGTTCAGGAACAATGGCTCGCACTTAAGTTAGAGCAGAAATATTCTAAAGAACAGATTTTTTCTATGTACTTAAACAAAATTTATTATGGGAATAACGCATACGGTGTAGCCAGTGCAGCAAAACTCTACTTCAATAAGGATTTAAATGAATTAACATTACCTGAAGCCGCCCTACTAGCCGGACTCCCACAGCGTCCATCTGCTTATGATCCATACAAGAACCCTGATCTCGCTCAAGAACGTAAAAATGTCGTTCTTGACTTAATGGTTCAGCACGAAAAGATTTCTGAAGCAGAAGCAAAAGAAGCAAAAGCTGTAAAAGTACAATCCATGCTATCTGAAAAAACGGAAAGCAATATTCCATACGACGCCTTTATTGAACAAGTTCTAAAAGAGATACAAGGTAAAGTTGATGATGTGAATGTGTACGAAGACGGACTTAAAGTATATACAACACTTGATCCAAATGCACAACAAAAAGCTGAACAGCTTTTAGATGAAAACGGTGGGATCTCCTTCCCTGACAAAGAACTGCAAACGGCAGCTACCGTTTTAGATACAAAAACAGGAGCAATTAGAGCGATTGCAGGAGGACGAAATACAGAAGGTATTAACGCTACATTTAATTATGCGATTGACGGAGAATCTCAGCCAGGATCTACCTTTAAACCAATTATGGATTATGGTCCAGCAATTGAACATTTAAAATGGTCTACTCACCACCAGCTTAATGACGAACCATATAATTATTTAACAGGTGACAAAAACAAAATTCGAAATTGGGATGGAAGATTCATGGGGCAAATGTCTGCTCGTGAAGCATTGGCCCGTTCACGGAATGTTCCAGCAGTTAAAACCCTAAATGAAGTAGGCTTAGAAAAGGCTCTGTCCTTTGCAGAAGGCTTAGGCATTGAATTTAATGATAATACTAAGGTTGAATCAAACGCCATTGGTGGCGGTGAAAATGTCACAACGCTAGAGCTAGCTGAAGCCTATGCAGCATTTGGTAATGAAGGTGTCCATAATGAGGCATTCTCCGTTACCCGAATTGAATTCCAAGACGGATCAGAACCACTGGAATTTGAACAAAAATCCAATGTGGCAATGAATGATTCTACTGCCTACATGGTTACAGACATGTTAAAGGATGTAGTGAATTCTTCAATAGGTACAGGTACTAGAGCAAATGTTTCCGGACTTCCTTTAGCAGGAAAAACAGGTACAACAAACGAAGATAAAGATTCATGGTTTACTGGTTACACCACAAATTATACAATATCTGTTTGGACTGGTTACGGTAATGATAAGCGATCAATACCTGATGATAATTATTCAAAGTATATACCACAGCTATACTTCCAAACACTCATGAGCCATATCTCACAAGGGGTCGAAACAGCTGACTTTAACAAGCCTTCTTCTGTTGTAGAATCAAAAGTAGAAGCTGGCACAAGTCCAGCTAAACTCCCAAGTGAGTATACACCTAGCAACCTAATCCGATATGAGTTATTTGTAAAAGGAACAGAACCTACAAATACGTCACAAACCTATGATCAGTTAAACCCTGTTGAAGGCTTACAGGCGAACTATGATCAGGGAAATAAGAGCATTTCACTTTCATGGAAGTATAAACAAGATGAAGAGCGTCCTGTAACCTTTACCGTAAAAGGGGCATCAGAAGGACAATCGCCTCAAACCATTACTGAAGGCATAAAAGAAACGAAGATCCAGATTCCTAATGTAAATCCTGGTGCGACTTATTCCTTCGAAGTTATTGCTGTTAGTGAACGAAATGATGGAAATACAAGTTCACCTAAAACCGTCCAGATTGAAATACCTGAAAAAGAAGAAGAAAATGTAGATGATCTGCTAGATGGTTTAGATGGTGAAGAAGAAAATGAGGAACAAGAACAGAATCAAAACGAAAATGATGAAAATAACAATGGCAACAATAACGGGGACGGAAACAACCAAGAAGATAATGGTGAAGGAAATAATAACAACAACCAAAACAACGAATCAGATCAAGACCAAGAGCAACAAAACAATACGGATGACCAACAAGACTCCGGAGAACAGTCCTCAGGTAATTCGAATGAGGAAACTAATGAAGAAGAAAATAAAGAAGACGATTCAGAAGAAAATAACGATTAAAAAAAGATCGATCCTTTTTGGATCGATCTTTTTATTTGCTTGCTTTCTTCATTCTCTTCTGCCCTTCTCTACATAGTTCTAATAAGGGACATACTTCACATTGGGGATTTTGAGCTTTGCAATGATACCTGCCAAAGAAAATCATTCTGTGATGAGTAGCACTCCACTGTTCTCTTGGGATCTTACGCATAAGTGTTTTCTCTACCTCAAGGACTGAATCCTTCCATCTGCAGATCCCTAACCTTTTAGACACGCGCTCAACATGTGTATCTACAGCAATCGCTGGTTCTCCAAAAGCTACAGCACTTACTACATTTGCTGTTTTACGACCAACACCCGCTAGTTTTTCTAGTTCTTCTTTTGATGATGGTACTTGCCCGTCATATTCATCAATAAGCATCTGGCTTAACTTCCTGATATTTTTAGACTTGTTTCGATATAAGCCAATTGAACGTATATCTTGTTGAAGTTCTTCAAGAGGAACATTCACATAATCCTCTGGAGTTTTGTACTTCTTAAATAAATCCTTTGTCACTTTGTTGACCAAAGCATCTGTGCATTGAGCTGAGAGAACTACAGCAACAAGAAGTTCAAAAGGATTCTCATGTTCTAGTTCACAATCTGCATGTGGAAACATGTTTTCTAATGAATCTAAAACAATTTTTATTTGGGAACGATTCAGCATCTCCTCTCCCCTTTCTTCTATGCGTCATCATCAAGCCAATTATAATAAATGGAGACATCTCGTTTTGTACTTTGTTCCTCTGATGATTGATTTGGCTTACCTTGTTGGCTTCTAAATGATTTACTGGCTTCTCTGGCGTCTTGGACAGAACGAATCCCTTTTTTCTTCCATTCGCGTAGAATACGATCAATATATTTGAAATTTAATTTTCCCATTAGTACAGCTTCTCTCAAAGCCGCTTTTATGAGTGCGGGCTCTTGTTGATCTTCATCAATCCATATATTTATTGTTTCAATTTCAAATGGAGACAAAGCCCTCCCAAATTCCTGCTCAAACAAAACAAACATATTGGGTTGCTCAGGATCATCTTGCTTCGTTTGGTACAAATCTTTTTGTTCTTTAACAAGTGCTTCCCATAAGCCATTTAAAGAATAAACCTCATTCAGCACTTGCTCATCTGTGTTTTGCTCAATAGATAGGTAGCCCTTTTGAATTAATTTTCTAAGGACCTGCGAGCATTCATATTCGTTTATAGAAAGATATTCAGACAGTTCAGAAGGGGTAGGAAAGTCATTGCCTTCCGTTTGAAAGCGGTGGATGTGTAAAAGGACCATTACATCGCTTTCTGTTAACCCTAATTGTCTGTAATTCGTTAATAATCTCTTTGGTAGTGCTAATTGTTCTTTCATTAATGTTGCAATTCCGTTCATATCGTCCTACTCACCTCTACCTTTGTTTACACCGAAGTTATCCATTCACTGATTGTAACATGATTAACGAGTAAAGCCGACAGCCAATGAATGAAAAAGCTCCCAAAGTTTGGGAGCTTTCACTACGATGAGTGTATCATCGCTTATTGTCTTATGGGTATAGACGGTTTAATAAACGAGGGAACGGAATCGTTTCCCGAACGTGCTCAATACCTGCGATCCAAGCAACTGTTCGCTCAAGTCCAAGTCCAAAACCAGAGTGAGGAACACTACCGTATTTACGTAATTCTAAATACCACTGATAGGCATCTCCAGTAAGTCCATGCTCCTCGTAACGTTGTTCCATAAGCTCTAAATCATCTATACGCTGACTTCCACCAATGATTTCACCATAGCCCTCAGGCGCGATTAAATCAGCACACAGTGCCACATCAGGACGCTCTGGGTCAGGCTTCATGTAAAAGGCTTTAATGTCTAATGGGTAATGCGTAATGAATACAGGCTTATCATAGCTTTCAGCAATAGCAGTTTCATGCGGAGCTCCAAAGTCTTCTCCCCATTCAATATCGTCAAAGCCTTTTTCTTTTAGTAATTGAATTGCATCATCATAAGTGATGCGAGGGAATGGCGCTTGGATTTTTTCAAGCTTCTCAGTATCCCTTTCTAATGCATGTAGTTCTAATTTACAATTTTCAAGTACAGATTGTACAACATGGGAGACATATTGCTCTTGTACTTCAAGGCTATCATTATGATCCATAAATGCCATCTCAGGTTCAATCATCCAGAACTCAATTAAGTGACGACGAGTTTTAGATTTCTCAGCACGGAATGTAGGTCCAAAGGAAAATACTTTGCCAAATGCCATAGCAGCAGCTTCCATGTATAATTGACCACTCTGAGAAAGGTAAGCATCTTCTTCAAAGTATTTTGTATGGAACAACTCAGTTGTCCCTTCTGCAGATGATCCCGTTAAGATTGGTGGATCAATTTTAGTATAACCATTATTGTTAAAGAATTCGTAAGTAGATCGGATGATTTCATTACGGACTTTCATAATGGCGTGCTGTTTCTTAGAACGTAACCATAAATGACGATGATCAAGAAGAAATTCAGGACCATGATTTTTTGGCGTAATTGGATAATCTACAGACTCATGAATGATTTCAAGAGAACTAACCTGCATCTCGTATCCAAAAGGAGACCTTGTATCTTCCACGATTTTACCAGTAACATATAACGAGGACTCTTGTGTTACACTTTTTGCAAGGTTAAATGCTTCTTCCTCTACATCAGCTTTCACAACAACGCCTTGGATAAATCCAGTTCCATCACGTAATTGTAAGAAAGCAATCTTACCACTTGAGCGCTTGTTAGCTAACCACGCTCCAATTGTTACTTCCTCATTAACATGCTTATGTGCTTGAGAAATAGTTGTTTTCACTTTCTTTCCCTCCAAAAAACTTAAGATTGATGCTTCTCTACAAAACGATGAATTCGTTTTGCTGCTTCTTCTAATTGGTCAAGAGATGTAGCATAGGATAACCGAACGTTTTGATCAGCACCAAAACCTGAGCCCGGCACGAGTGCTACTTTCTCTTCTTCTAAAATTCCTTTTACCCAGTCATCAACAGAATGAAAGCCTGTAAGCTTTACCGCTTCTGTAACATTTGGAAATAAATAAAATGCACCTTGAGGCTTTACGCACGTAATACCAGGAATCGCTGTCACCCATTCATATAGTTTCTCTAGTCGTTGACTGAATGCTTCCTTCATTGTCATTACTTCTTCTTGGGAAGATGTGTAAGCCGCTAAAGCAGCATATTGAGCTACTGTTGTTGGATTTGACGTAGAATGAGAAGCAAGATTTGTCATAGCTTTGATTACTTTCTTACTCCCAGCAGCATATCCAATTCTCCATCCGGTCATAGCATGCGATTTAGAAACACCATTAATAATAACGGTACGTTCTTTTAACTCCTCAGATAATTGAGCAATGGAAGTATGTGAAACGCCACCGTATATAAGTGTTTCATAAATTTCATCTGAAACGATCATGATACCTTTACGGTTACACACCTCTCCTAGTGCTAATAGCTCTTCTTTAGAATAAACCATACCTGTAGGATTAGACGGTGAATTAATAATGACAGCTTTCGTACGATCTGTAATTGACTGTTCTAGTTGTTCGGGGGTCAATTTGAAATGGTTATCTTCCTGAGCTGAAACGACAACTGGATTACCTCCAGCTAGTTTAATTTGTTCAGGATAACTCACCCAATATGGAGCAGGAACAATGACTTCGTCGCCCTCGTTAAGTAATACTTGAAATAATGTATATAGAGCATGCTTAGCTCCAGTCGTAACGATGACTTGGTCGGGATCATATGTAAGGCCCTGATCATTTTTAAACTTTTCTACAATGGCCTGCTTGAGTTCTTTAATGCCTCCTGATGGAGTATATTTCGTATGCCCTTTATCCATCGCATTCTTAGCAGCATCTAAAATGTGCTCCGGGGTATTAAAATCAGGCTCCCCAGCTCCTAGACCAATGACATCGTGGCCTTGAGACTTGAGTTCGTTTGCCTTCGCTGTAATAGCTAGTGTACTTGAAGGTGTTAACGTTTGAACGCGTTTTGCTAATTCCATTCCATATGCCCTCCTCTTATACGTCTATTGTTGTAAACGAAAAACTTCAAATCGCTTTCCGTTCTCCATTTTATAATAGTCAAATACATAACGGTTGTTATCATCTTGATATGTGATCTCCCATAATGGCACACCCTGGTGTAGTGCAGGAGTAATCTCGATGAAAGTGCAATCAGCACATTGGTCTTCCCAAATACTAATCATTTCTTCTTCAACAACCATATCCGTATTCGCAACATATGTTACAGATTCTTCTTTTTCATCTGTGACAGGAATAAAGGCAAATCCTTTTACTCCATTGTCGTCCACGCCTGCTACTATATCATATTGATGCATTCCATGGTAGCGAGAAACTGAAATTGCGGACGTTAAGGGTGTTTCTTTTTGAGCTACTTGTGTAGATGATGTGTAAGTGTCTGTTTTATCATTCTGAACAGAATAATATAGATATCCCATATACCCAAACATCAAAACAACAGCAATAATAACGATTATAAAAATTTTACCCGACTTATGTTCTATAGATGGTAAATACGGCCGTATTCTCATCATTCTCATCCAATGCTAATCCAAACATTAAATTTTGATCTTTCAGTGTACGATTTAAAGAATCCACGATCTTGTATAGGTCATTGGATTTCTCAACCCGAGTTGTAGACATCACTTCAACCTTTTGTCCTTCCATAATAACCCTCCGTCTGTCTTGTCGATATTTGCATGTGCTTATCAAAATCTGGATCACATAAAACCCTCATGCAGTGCACATCATAAAAGTACACCAATGGAAAGCACCTTTTTATTATAACAATGATCCATTGACAATTTGATGATAAGCTACACTTTTTTCAAAAATTTCTTCCTAACCCATTCTTGCTGCACGAAGTTATATCGTGCAGTTTTTTTTATAGAAAAGGGAAAAAAGCCCACAAGAAGTGAGCGTTTTTTTAAGATAATACTTCATAATCCTCTAAATTACAAAGAATTGTAGTCGTTCCTGTCTTCTTGAGCTGGTATACTTCAATCCACGATTCATGCAAACGTTCCAAAAGTCCTTCATTAGGACGAGATCCTTGTAATGGAAATACCATTGCTACATGAGGATCAACTTCCTCTAAAAAATGAAGCGTAGGCGACTGTGTACGTGCATAATCGGCAATTTTAATGATTTCAGCTTTTAATGGATAACTGTCTGCTATTTTTTGCTCTAATTCTAACTCTCCGCTAGCTAAATACATAAGCGACGTCTTCCCATACATAAAGAATAAACTCATATCACTTTCTCCCATTGAAGGCAGAACTCGAACAGACAAACTAGGGTTTAACTCATGAAGTTCTCCTTCTTTCCAAATAACTTCCTTAGCATGATTGTTTGATTTAGAACAAATTTCTTCTAAGTTAGCTCCATGAATAACAGACTCGACGTGGTACCTTTCGACAATTCTTGAAGTATTTCCACAGGTTGATTTCTCTTGATTAGTAAGGATGATCGAATCTAATTGATCTACCCCTATATTTGTAAGCTGTGCTAACAGATCATCTTCACTTTCTTTAGAAGCTGTGTTCACAAGAAAATCTTTGCCTCTCCCAGTTTGAATGAGCATGGCTTCTCCATCTGGAAGTGAGAAAAAAACAAATATCGCTTCATTTTTATCTAATAACATTCTCTTTGCCTCTATTTGGTCACTAGGAAAAGAGGTAACGATGAGAAACATGATAAGCAATATTCTCATACCATTCACACCCTTACTTAAACTATGCCATTAGGATGTGCGTTTTCTAATCACTCTATTATAGCCACTCTTTCGCTTGCTTGATTAATTTAGTGGTGCTGTCAAAATGTACAGGCATATCAGGGATTGAATCCAAGAAATACTTTCCGTATTTAGCTCTCATAATCCTGTCGTCACAAACAAATACAATACCTCGATCAGAACTAGAACGTATTAATCGGCCAAACCCTTGTTTGAATCTAAGGACTGCGTTTGGCAATGAAAGTTCCATGAAAGCATTTTTCCCTGACTCTTTTAGGCTTTGAGACTTTGCCTCATAAACTGGATGATCTGGAGGCTGAAATGGAAGACGAACAATAACAAGAGAAGTAAGGTCTTCTCCTGGAATATCTACACCTTCCCAAAAAGAACTCGTACCAAAAAGTATAGCTTTATCAAATGCTTGGAAGTTCTTCTTAAGACGTGTGCGGCTTCCACTTGATATCCCTTGAGCAATCAGCATAAATTCTTCTTGATCCATAAAATCTTTCATGACATAATACGTTTTCTTTAACATATCGTAGGATGTGAATAACACAAGCATACGCCCTTCTGTTACATTTGCTAAAGAATATATCGCTTCACATGTCGCATGAACAAATGCTTCTTGTTCTCCATATTTCACACTTGGAAAATCATTAGGAATGAGCAACTGAACTTGTTCATCATACTGAAATGGTGAAGGGATTTTATATTGAATCGTGTCTTCATTTGGTAATCCTAAACGCTTTAACATAAACGAAAAAGAATCCTTCATGGTTAGAGTAGCACTTGTGAGTATGACACTTTCTTTTTTATCAAAAAAGTGCTCAGAAAGCATAGAAGCCACTTCAATGGGCTCGCTGTAAAGGAAAACTGCATTCTTTGCCCCATAAGCCTCTAGTTCAATCCATTTTACAAGATGTTTTTGATCTTCAATCAGCAGCTCTTGAAGGCCATTTATAATGGTTTCTAAGCGCTCCATGTACATCGTAATATCCTCTGTCCACCTTGTAGCTTCATTGCTTGTTTCCGCCATGGTAATATACTGCTTACATTGATGTAGAAACTGAATGGCGTCGCGTATATAGAACGATACACGATGAGTCATTTCTTCAATCGTATTCCAAGTTGTAACATCCTCTTGACCCTTTTGATAGCGATACTGAAAACGGCCTACATCATTTAAAGTGATTTCAGCATTATGTTTTTTTACAACGTAAGAAAAGATAAATCGAAACAATTCATCCGCTTCTTCCCTTATACGCTGCATATACTGATCCCACTTACGTATATCTAAACGCATGGATAGCTCAGGGTACGCTGATAAAACGTTATACATCCAATCACCGTTTTGATTTCCACCCATCTCATTAACTAAATATTGGATAGTTACGTAATCAAGTCTTAATCCAAAGTGTTTAGCAGCTGAAGATTCTAAGTGATGAGCTTCATCAACAATAATTTTCTTATAGGAAGCTATAAGACCATTCTGGCGAATAATATCTGTGCATAGTAAGGAATGATTCGTAATGATAATGTCCGCCTTCTGCGCGCGTTTCTTAGCCTGTTGATAAAAGGACATACGATACCAAAGCGACTTAGGATCTGCATACCCTTCAGCTTCAGCAGATACTTTTCTCCAAAAGATTTGACCACTTGAAGGCAACTGAATCTCATCTCGATCTCCGGTAGTCGTTTCAGTTAACCACACTAAAATCATCGCTTTCGTTAAAGCGACATCATAATTATCAGACGTAGGTGAAAAGAGTTCATGTTCGAACTTTTTCAAACTTAAATAATGTTGCTTCCCTTTCAATAATGCAGATGAAAAAGAAAAGGGTAAGGCTTTTTGTAAAAAAGGTAGTTCTTTTTCTATAAGTTGGGATTGCAATTGAGTAGTATGTGTACTCACCACCACTCTTTCCCCTGTTTCCATTGCTTCATATAGGGCAGGGATAAGATAACCAAGTGATTTCCCTGTTCCAGTTTCGGCTTCAATCATCGCATGTGTTTGTGACTGAAAAGCGTCATAGATTGTTGTAGCCATTTCCCTTTGCCCTTTTCGGTCCTCATACTTATCCATATGCTTGTGAAGGTAGCCGTCTTGTTGAAAGGTGTTCTCTAAGAAAGGAGCAAAACTTTCTTGAGATGTATGGGAAACCTCTTCATATTCCTCTTGTTTACGAACGGCAATGCCTCTGAATAGGTCCATTTCTGTATGATCTAAACTAAAGGCTTTTTCATTGACAATTCCTTGCAATAGCTCGCTTACATCACTTTTCAATTTTGCTTCAAGCTGAAGTAAGTGTGATAACGTTTCATAAGGAAGTCCTTTAGCTTTATGTAATAACTTCAAGAGGATTTCTCCCGTCACATAGGCATCCGCAAGCGCACGATGTGGATCTTTATGGGAAACGTTAAAAAACTCCGCTAGCTGCCCTAATTTGTATCCAGGAGCTTGTGGCATAAGAATACGCGCTAATTCTACAGTATCTATAACAGGCATAGATAGTTTATGACCTGTAACTTCTCTAATAGCATAATCTAGGAAACCAAGATCAAATTCTACGTGATGGGCCACAAAATAAGCGCCATCTAAACGAGATACGACATCTTCTACAATTTCATCAAATAACGGGGCACCTTGAACATCTGCATCTTGAATTCCTGTTAATTGACTAATAAAGGACGGAATGGGTTGTTCGGGGTGGACGAACGACTTATATTGATCAGTTATGACTCCATCTACAATCGTGACCATACCAATCTCTATAATCTTGTCACCTTTTTTCGGACTATGACCTGTTGTTTCCAGATCAACAACTACAAACTTCGCCATTTGTTCACCTTCTTTGCTGCATGCTAAATAGTATCTATATCCAAAAAATAAAGAGGCTGTACCACTCAAATGAAGATGCCCCCAATACTTTACCCACATAATCAAAAAACTTATGAATGGGCTACTTGTATAGGGGAGCGATCCTCTTGAAAGGGACACCCTCTACATGATCGTTAATGGTGTTTCTTGTTCGATCATTTCTTCGATTTGGTTCTGATCATTCATAATGGCTACTTTAGGTTGGAAGGTTTCTAATTCTTCTTCACTTAAAAGTCCATAGGATACAATTATGACTATATCACCAGGTTGCACGAGTCGAGCAGCAGCGCCATTCAAACAGATCACTCCACTATGCCTTTCACCTGGAATTACGTATGTTTCTAAACGTGCTCCATTATTATTATTCACAATTTGCACTTGTTCATGAGGCAATATACCAACTTTCTCTAGAATATGCTGGTCTATCGTAATGCTGCCCACATAATTTAAATTTGCCTCTGTCACGCGGGCACGATGAATTTTTGATTTCATCATGGTGCGTAGCATCTCTTCTCCCCCTATATTCCTGTTACAGGTTTACTCTAATATTATCGATCAACCTTGCCTTTTCAAAATGAACAGCCAAAGCGATAATCATATCTCCACCACAAACTTCTAATGACTCAAGTTGAGGATATGACAAGATATCAACATAGTCTATTTTACCATGGGTATGCGTTTTAATGAAGTGTGAAACAGCTTCAATAACAGCTTGTGGGGACTTCTCATCATTGTTTTCAATCAGTGATTTACCATGTAAGAGCGCTTGATATAAATAGGGAGCTTCTTCTCTCTCATGCACATTCAAGTATACATTTCTGCTACTTTTAGCTAAAAGATCCTCTTCTCTTACTGTGGGTACAGGAACTAACTTCACAGGAATATTATAATCTTCTATAAGTGCATCTACAACAGCTACTTGTTGGGCATCCTTCATTCCCATGTACACTTTGTCGGGCATCACGATGTTAAAGAGCTTCGCCAAGACGGTTACAACTCCATCAAAATGACCTATTCGAGACTTGCCACAAAGAGCGTTTACTCTTTTATGTACGGTCATTTTAACAGATTGTTCTAAAGGGTACATCTCGTCCACATGAGGGAAAAATAAAATATCATTTCCTTCCTGCTCTGCTATCTGTTTGTCATGAGTTTCATCTCGAGGATATTGATCGAAATCTTCATTCGGCCCAAATTGTAGCGGATTAACAAAGATACTCGTTACAACAAAATCACATTCTTTCCTCGCTTCTCTCATAAGTTGTTGATGCCCTTCATGCAAATAACCCATAGTAGGGATAAAACCAATTACTTTCCCTTCTTTAACCTTCCCTCTCATATAGGCTTGCATCTCTGAGATGCTTTTAATTACTCTCATTTATGTGTTCCTCCGTATAGAGAGGGAATAAGTTCATCTTTCATATTAAAGCTATGGTCATTCGTCGGAAACGACTTATCTTTCACATCTTGAACATAGGCTGATAAAGCATTTGTGATCGTTCCATTAAGGTCAGCATATGACTTAACAAACTTAGGCAACCGCTCCACACCAAACTCTACCACATCATGAAAGACAAGTACTTGACCATCTGCTCCATCACCTGCACCAATTCCTATAACAGGTATGGATAATTCTCCTTGTATCAAAGAAGCGAGCTGTTTTGGGACACATTCTAATACTAAAGCAATCGCTCCATTCTTTTCGACTTGTTTTGCATCTTCGATAAGCGATTCAGCTGCTTCTATGTCTTTTCCCTGAACTCGGTAACCACCTAATACATTCACCGATTGAGGGGTTAGCCCAAGGTGAGCTACAATCGGAACTCCAGCCATGGTGAGTTTATTTATAATAGGGAGCACATCTTTAGCTCCTTCAAGCTTAAGACTTTGGGCTCCTGTTTCTTGCATAATTCGTTTAGCGTTCTCCATTGTTTCAGATAAAGAAGCATGATAGGACATAAACGGCATATCCACGACCATATAAATGTCTTTAGCTCCTCTACGTACAGCTTTTCCATGATGAATCATATCATCAACTGTAACTGGTATCGTAGATTCGTAACCTAAAACCACCATACCTAATGAGTCACCAACCAAAATCATATCTACCCCTGATGATTCCGCTAGCTTAGCAGTTGGATAATCGTATGCTGTTAACATGACAATTGGGTCTTTAGCTTCTTTCATTTTTTTAAGCTTGGTATGGGTTAGCATTATTCTTCTCCCCTTCTCCACTTAATTTCTGCTGAATACAAAATATGCTCTTTCCCTTCTTCATCTCTAACTTTAAGAGCCCCATCGTGCTCAATCCCCATAATTAGTGCATTCCATTCTTGCTGATGAGTGGTAATGGCTACATGTTCACCAATCCGATAACCAAAGGCTTCCCAACGAAGTTTCACACTTCTAAACCCTTCTTCTATAAATTCCTCATAACGTTTTTCGAACGTGTTTAAAATCTGTTGAATAAGCGTGTGGATCTCCCAACTCTCACCTGTTTCAATTTTTAATGAAGTTGCTTGGTCCACAATTTCTTCAGGAAACTGTTTCACACTATGATTCACATTAATCCCCATTCCAAGTACGATATAATTTATTTGATCTTGCTCGGCTTGGAGTTCTGTTAAGATACCTGATAGTTTCTTTCCGTGTGTTAGTATGTCGTTTGGCCACTTAATCTGAGGTGAAATCCCACAATAGCTCTTAAACACCTCAGCTAAAACTGTAGCAGCCAGAAGAGTGATTTGAGGGGATTTATGAGGTTCAAACTTCGGTCTCAATATAATACTCATCCATACGCCGTCTCCTTTGTGCGAATGCCAGGAACGGTTTAGACGCCCTCTTCCTCTCGTTTGTTCGTCAGCTACGATAACCGTACCGTGTGTTGCTCCGTCTTGAGCTTCTTGATGCGCAATAACTTGTGTAGATGTTACGCTAGATTTATGGATCATCTCCTGACCTAACCACTTGGTCTTTAAACCCCAAGAAAGCGTATTTGTACTAACCTTGTCAGGAAAAGTAATAATTTTATAGCCTTTTCTTGGTACAGCCTCAATTCCGTAACCATCTTTTTCTAATTCTTTCATATGTTTCCAAACAGCTGGTCGGCTAATATTTAATTGCTGTGAGAGCTTTTGGCCTGAAAGGTATTCTTCAGGATGGTTAGATAGTATTTCAATCAGCTTTCCTCTTGTTGATTCCATTGCTTCACCCACATTTCAATTGCTTCCTTATTATTCTTAAGATCCTTCAACACAACAGCTCGTTCAATCTTGTCCATATATGCTTTTATCCAAGGACCAGGTTTTCGATCTGGAAACCATTTTTTCAAATCATTCCCAGTAATGGTGAGCACACTTATAGATGCGATTGGTAAAGCTAGTAAAGTTTCTTTTAACGTCTCAAGTGAGTACTCTTTGTTATCTAAAATGGATAATATTCTTTTAAAAGAGGATAAACGCTCTTCCCCCAGTTGATAGACAACCCATTCCAAAGGCTCAGTTCTTAACATTTTATAGGCTTTCACTAATACCTCGGCTTCTTTTTTAACTTTCTTTGAGCATTTCCATTGTTCACTAAAAGAGGAAGCAGATAGTTCTTGATTAGATATTACGAAAATCGCAAAAGCCTCTTCTATGCCTTTTAAAGGTTCCCAATTAAAGTCAATACTGTGTTCTACTAAAGTAGGATGGGCACTAAATATAGGCATGTATTTTGGGAGGTTGGACTTATTCAAATGTTTAAATGAAGACCGAACCCACTCTCCTGTTAAGAACTTTTCGAATTCTATTGCTATACGTTCTACTGCAATTTTGTCCAGTAGGTATGCATATTCCTGAACAGCTCCAAAGGTCTGGCTACTTATAGTAAATCCTAATTGACTTGTAAACCGAAGGGCTCTCATCATACGGAGAGGATCTTCTTGAAAACGCTCCTCTGCATCTCTTACTGTTTCGATCGAACGATTAAGTATAGAATCCTTGCCTCCATAAGGGTCAATGAATTCTCCCTTATAACTCATAGCAATTGCATTCATTGTAAAGTCTCTTCTAGATAAGTCCTCTTCAATTGTAGCTACATATTTTACTTCGTCAGGGTGACGAAAATCGTTATATTCTCCGTCTACTCTATAAGTGGTGACTTCATATGAAACTCCTTCATAATATACAACTACTGTTCCGTGATCAATTCCAATAGGGATTACTTTCTCAAACATAGCTTGTACTTGTTCTGGTCGAGCAGAGGTGGCGATATCAATATCGCCAATCTCCCTCCCCATTAGATGATCTCGTACAGATCCTCCAACGAAATAAGCTTCATGCCCTTGTTTCATTAAAGTAAATAACACAGGCAATGCTTCTACAAAAGGCTTGTCAAGTTGCTTGTTCATACGCTCTCCTCTAATAAATCTGCATAGACTTGTTCGTATTGTTTCACTATCGTTTCAGAAAGAAATTCACTCCGCACACGTACTAGGCCTTTGTGAGAAAATTCTTCCCACTTATCATGGTCTGAAAGTAGATGTAGCGCATGCGAAGCGATCTGTTCAGTGTCTCCTACCTCACATATATATCCAGTTTCTTCATGTACAATAACTTCTGGTATGCCCCCGATGTTTGTACCGATACAAGGTACACCACAAGCCATTGCTTCAAGTAAAACGAGACCAAAGCTCTCTTTCTCAGATAGGAGAAGTTTTAAGTCAGATATTGAAAGAAGTTCAGAGACATTTTCTTGTTTACCGAGGAACAATACGTCATCTCTCAAACCAAGTTCATTCACAAGCTGACACGTTTTATAATAATCTGGTCCATCCCCAACTAAAAGAAGTTTGGCTTTAGATTCTTCTCGGATTTTTTTAAAAGATTTTATGACATCAGGGACTCGCTTTACTTGGCGAAAGTTCGAAATATGTATAATAACTTTATCATCTTCTTCAATACCGTATTCTTCTTTCAAATGCGATTCATCACGTTCCCGATACTCTCGTTCATCCACGAAGTTATATATAACATCCATTTCCCTTTCAACATTAAGCATCTCTTTCGTCTGATTGACGAGACTTCTAGATACTGCTGTAACTCGGTTAGAGCGTTCAATTCCGAATCGAATCATATTTTGTAAACTTGGATCGACTCCAAGAACCGTAATGTCCGTTCCATGTAAGGTCGTTACAATCTTTACATCATGATGGACCATTTCTTTGGCCAATATGGCACAGATTGCATGAGGCATTGCATAATGAACATGCAAAATATCAATCTTCTCTCGATTAATGACTTCAGCCATTTTATTAGCTAAAGCCAAATCATACGGAGGATATTGAAAGACTGGATAATGCGTCATCTCTACCTCATGATAATAAATATTAGGATAAATCCTTTTTAACCGAAATGGGATATTAGAGGTAATAAAGTGTATTTCATACCCCTTTTCAGCCAACAATTTTGCAAGTTCGGTCGCGATAACCCCAGACCCTCCAACAGTTGGATAACAGGTTATACCGATTTTTGTTCTTTCCATACTCGTTTCACCCTTGCTGCTTATTCTTATGAATGATCTCTCTCCAATGGAAATCACCATGTTCAATGGCACGGACCATAATTTCTGCTGCTGCTAAATTCGTTGCAAGCGGTATTTGATAAACGTCGCATAAACGCATTAATGCACTAACATCTGGCTCATGTGGTTGCGCTGTTAAAGGATCCCGAAAGAATAAAATAACGTCCATATCATTTTGTGCAACATAAGCACCGATTTGTTGGTCGCCACCAAGAGGGCCTGATTGAAAGCGATGAAGAGATAATCCAGTGGCCTCGGTAATCTTCGTACCCGTCGTACCAGTAGCATATAGGTTATGCTTTTCTAAAATATGTTGGTAAGCTGTAGCAAATTGAACCATATCCTCTTTCTTCTGATCATGTGCAATTAATGCGATATTCATCACTACCTACTCCCTACTCTAATAAATTTTCTAACCCATATATAAATGCGTTCAATTCCATTACTTTCTCAACAGACAATTTAACACCTGTCATAAAGGACTCACGGTTGATGGAATCATGTTTAATCGTGAGCGTTTCTCCGCTAGACCCAAACATCACTTCCTGATGAGCAACCAGCCCTGGCAATCGGACACTATGTATATGCATACCATCTACATCAGCTCCGCGAGCACCTTCTAGTGTTTCTTTCTCATCTCTATGACCTTGTTTCTTAGCCTCTCGTACTTCTTGAATTAATTCTGCTGTTTTCACGGCAGTACCGCTAGGAGCATCTAATTTCTGATCATGATGACGCTCAATGATCTCTACATCAGGGAAGTATTTTGCTGCCCATTTTGAGAATTGCATCATTAATACTGCACCTAAAGCAAAGTTTGGTGCGATCACGACACCAAGCTCTTTCTCTTCTGTTAATTGCTCTAGTTCCTGGAGCTGTTCTTTCGTAAACCCGGTAGTCCCAACTACAGGACGAATCCCGTTAAGAAGTGCAAGTTTTGTGTGTTTATACCCAAATTCAGGTGTAGTCAAGTCTACTAAAACATCGGCTTCGATTTCGGAAAAACACTTGCTTATATCTTGATATATTGGAGCATTTGAATCAGGCAATCCTTCTATATCCTTCACTTTTAATCCATCGTTTTTATGATCCACACAAGCAACGAGTGTAAAGTGCTCAGTGTTGTGGATCATCTTTACAGCCTCTCTTCCCATTTTCCCCCTAGGTCCTGCAACTATGATTTTTGTATTAGTCATATTTAAGCTCCTCCTCTTGATCTTTCTTCGTCCATCGATCTTTATCTCTTGTTTCAAATTTATTCATTACAGTTTCAAAACTCTCTGTCATGTCAATATCTAGGGAATTCGCAAAGCATAGCATTACAAATAAAAGATCTCCAAGCTCTTCTTCCATAGAATTCTTATCTTCAGTAGATTTCTTTGGTTTCTCACCGTAATGATGATTGACCTCTCTAGCAAGTTCTCCTACCTCTTCTGTCATCCTAGCCATCATACTTAGAGGTGAAAAATACCCTTCTTTAAATTGTGATATATATGCATCAACGCGTTCTTGCATCTCCTTAGATGTTAGTGCGGTTGAATGTAATTTCATAAGAACCCTCATTTCTACAACTTTCATATGTAATCTCTTCTCATGTTAGCTAAAAGGCGGGCTTTTGACAAATTTTTTTCACTATTATTGCTCCAACATCTCAGTTTGACTATAATAGATGGAGTGTGACGAAAGGAGGCGCTTCTTTATGAAAATGGGGGTTAAAATTAAAAACATCCTATTGATTCTACTTGGTTCCGCTATTTTCAGCTTTGGTGTTCTTTATTTTAATATGGAAAACGATCTCGCTGAGGGTGGGTTCACGGGTATATTACTTATTCTTGACCATTTTGGTCTAAATATTGCAATTATGAACTTGGTCTTAAATATTCCGGTGTTCTTCTTAGGGTGGAAACTACTCGGAAAAACAACGTTGATCTATTCAATTATAGGTACCTTCGCCGTTTCATTCTTCTTGTGGGTATTTGAGTTGTCTATATTTATGGATCACGTAGAATTTGCCTTAAAAGATGAAATGATAATCGCATCTCTTATGGCCGGGGTCTTCATAGGGGTTGGCCTTGGTATCATTTTCAGAAGTGGTGGAACAACTGGAGGGGTGGACATTATAGCTCGGCTTGTCCATAAATATGCAGGCTGGAGTATGGGTCGAACCATGTTCTTATTCGATGCATGTGTCATATTAGCTTCCGTACTGATTTACTTAAACTATATACAAGGTATGTACACCCTTGTAGCGGTCTTTGTAGGTGCAAGAGTGATTGACTTTATTCAAGAAGGGGCATATGCCGCCAGGGGAGCCACTATTATATCTGAACGATCCAATGCTGTATCAGATAAAATTATGAAAGACATGGACCGCGGCGTTACAATTTTAGTTGGAAAAGGTAGTTATACAGGCGAAAGTCGCGACGTACTATACTGCGTGGTTGCTCGAAATGAAATTGTTCGGTTAAAAAACATTATTAACTCAATTGATCCACATGCATTTGTAGCTGTTACCTCTGTTCACGATGTCCTTGGGGAAGGTTTTACATTAGATGAAGACAAAAATCCAATTGAATATTAAGACTATCTCGATACAAAAAGAGCTCAATAAATTGAAGCTCTTTTTTTAGTCCAATTAATTGTTAACTGTACACAAAAAACGCTTAGAGCACAATAAGTAGCTCTAAGCGTTTTGAAATTATTTATTATTCTTCATTCATCCCAGTAAACATAAGCACAAGGCGTACTAGTTCAAGAAGAGCTACAAGAGCGCTTGCCACATACGTCCATGCTGCAGCATTTAAAACTTTCTTAGTCTGACGCTCCTCATTGTTCCGGATGATGCCAGTTGATACAAGCTGATTCATAGCTCGACTTGAGGCATTAAATTCAACGGGAAGCGTAACAAATTGGAACAAGACAGCGAAAGCAAAGAATGCTATACCGAGTCCAAGTAGAACTTGACTAAAGAAAGCACCAGCGATAATTAAGAATATAGACGCGTTTGAACCAAAACTCGCAACAGGTACAAGCGCATGCCTAAATCTTAAAAAGGCATAGGCTTCAGCATCCTGAATTGCGTGTCCAACTTCGTGGGCTGCGACTGCCTGCGCAGCTGCAGATGGTTCATGGTAGTTCCCTGAAGATAATCGAATAACTTTACTACGAGGATCATAGTGATCGGATAACATGCCTTTCACTTCTTCTACTCGTACATTAAAAAGTCCATTGTCATCTAATATTTTACGGGCTACCTCTGCCCCGGTCATATTTGATTCGTTTCGGACTTTCGAATATTTTTTATACGTATTTTTCACTCTCATTTGCGCCCAAATTGGGATGATAATGATTAAAGCCAAATAAATTAGATATTGACCCATCTATTCATTCCTCCACTAATGTTATAGACCTTTTATATAAAGATCTTATTAAGGTCAATTTTAGTCAATAAACATGGGAAAGTCAACTATCCCGCTCTCTCTTTTTTTCGGTATCCCCTGATTTTTCACCCTTATATTTTCTCCAACCTACATACATTAATGTGAAGGAAATTAAACTACCAACAGAACCCATTAACCAGATAAAACCTGGCTCTTCCGTTAAACTTTTTTTACGCTTTAGTTCAACTTCTTTCACTTCTTGGGCGAATACACTGATTTGATCTTTCTGTAAGTCATCGTCATTAAATGCCTGCATTTCCTCCAACTTTTTCATGTGACTTTCTAAAATATAAACACTTTCTTTCGTTCCTGAGACTTTAACAGCTGGAAGAAGTCGTTCATATAAAGAATATACATTTTGAAGTTTAACCTTATTTTCTAAAGATTGATTCGTCATTTCCGATAATAGATGGTCCTTCCAAGATAACCATAGTGGATCTACTTTATTCCAAGTGGCTTCATATAGTAACACAAGAGTCAAACTTTTATGGTACTTATCTTCTGGAACCACCTGTCGATCATTAAGGGCTTGTTGCGTATCATTTAAAACATCCTGGAATATTACACTATTTTCTTTATCGTCGATACTATAATCTCTTCTCAACTTCGTTAATACTGCATCTGCTGCTTCATATCTACCTTCTTCAACATATTGTAAGAAGCGATAGGTTGTTTCTTTCATCTCGTCTGAAAAAGACGTTGCACCACTATACCCGATGTGAAACAAGCTAAGTCCAAAGCAGACCAGCAATCCCCATAATATTTTCTTTTGTATCTTTTTCATAACGCTCCCCTCTCAAACCACTCTTGCTTCAATGTATGAGAGGATAAGTAGAATTAGTACAAGTAGTTATAGGCGATTTGGTTGTTTCCGTTGATGATGAACCGTTAGCAAATAGGCAATTCCAATCGAAAGTATACTTAGCCAGAAGGTGAAATAACCAATTTCTTGACTAAAGGCACTTAATTTTGAATAAATTGGCATCATACCAAACACATAATCGATAACGTCATTGTGCAATGTCCAAATACCAGCAATAACAATATGAATCATTTTAATTTTATAATAAGGGGCATATAGTAGCCCTTGAATAGCCATAGCTCCATGAGAAGCAATTAACATGTATCCCTGCCAAGGAAGATACCCTGTCACAATTAGCGTCAATATATTCATCACAACTGCCCAAATTCCATACTTAAATAAAGTAATAATGGCAAGTGCTTCTATTAGTGGAACACTTTTCTTTATTAAGAAGAAAAATAAGAATATACAAAAAAACAAACTGGCTGTCGGACTATCAGGTACAAATGGTAAAAAGATTGTCGGAGTGATTTCAAGTTGACTTTTATACCACCAGTACCCATAAATAGTCCCCAGTATATTCACAACAAGTATTAGTATAACAAATGGTTTAAACGTTAACAGATAACGGAGCACGTCATCCCTCCTTTTCTATAACCAGAAAAAGAAGCTGACCACAAAGCCAGCTCCCTTTCATATACCTTATTTATTCGCTTTCTTCACTTCCAACACCTGTAATGAAGTTCGCGAGTTTGTCTAATTCTTCATCAGAACCTTGGAAAATGTTAGCAGGCATGCCACCAATTCCATTCTGTGCAATATCTTTAATCTCATCTGCAGAATACTCAACACCAATTAGTGCCGGACCATTTCCACCTTCAAGATTGTCACCGTGACAAGAAGCACAGTTTTGCGAGTAGATTTTGTATCCATCAGATGACTTATCAATTTCAACATCTTCTACAATTTGACCTGACTTTGCACGTTGTTCCCAATCAACATGATCTGCTGCTTCCCATGTTAGGAAAACTGTAGCAGCTAAACCAATTAACATCATAGCGTTCGCAATAGGACGTTCAAATGGCCGACGTCCCTTTCCTGTGTCTAAGAATGGAGCTAATAATAGCGCACCAAACGCAAGACCAGGAATTATAAATGCACCTAATACAATATAGGGTCCACTTGCAAACTCGTATTTTAAGAACTGGTAAAGGAATAAAAAGTACCAGTCTGGTAACGGAATGTAACCAGCATCTGTTGGATCAGCTAGTTTTTCAAGCGGTGATGGAGCCACAACCGTTAGTGTTAAAAATCCAATTAGGAAAACAGCACCAACCAGCCATTCTTTTAACAAGAAATTTGGCCAGAATGCCTCTGTTTTACCAGGGTATTCCGAATAGTCTTTTGGTATATTAGGTTTCTTCTCAGCCGGGACACGCGAGTCACCGACAAACTTCATACCTTTTCCCCTATGCACAGCGATCCCTCCTTTACATCAATGGAGTCCTATAGTGGACCAGAAATTCCTTGTTTACGAATCATAACAAAGTGCGCTGCCATTAATCCGAATAATGCAGCTGGCAGGAAGAATACGTGGATAGCAAAGAAACGAGTTAACGTTTGTGCCCCAACGATATCCGGGTCACCAGCTAGTAGTGTCTTCACTTCCGTACCAATAAGCGGCGTTTGTTCGGCGATTTGAAGACCTACTTGTGTAGCGAAGAATGCTTTATTATCCCAAGGAAGTAAATAGCCTGTGAAACCTAGACCGAGCATAACAAAGAAAATTAGTACCCCTACTACCCAGTTTAATTCACGAGGTTTCTTATAAGCCCCTTGGAAGAATACGCGTAATGTATGTAAGAACATCATCACGATTACGAGACTTGCACCCCAGTGGTGCATACCACGTACAATTTGACCGTAAGCTACCTCTTTTTGAAGGTAGTAAACAGACTCCCATGCGTTTTCAATGTCTGGTACATAATACATCGTCAAGAACATACCAGATAATACTTGAATAACCGTTACGAAGAACGTCAGTCCTCCGAAACAATAAACGAATGCTGAAAAATGATGAGCAGGGTTCACGTGTTCAGGAACTTCGTGATCCGCAATATCACGCCATAAAGGTGTAATATCGACACGCTCGTCCACCCAATCGTAAAGTTTTTGAAGCATGAATTACACCACCTTATTTGGAATGACTTCTCCTAAGTACAGCATGCCATCTTGAATTTTGACTTTGTATTGATCTAAAGGAGCTAATGGAGGTGTACCTGGTACGTTCTCTCCATTCTTCTCATAAAGACCCCCGTGGCAAGGACAGTAATATTGGTTATCGTTTCCTTGACCACCTTCCCATTTCACAATACAACCTAAGTGTTTACAAATTGGTGAAAATGCAATTACATCTCCACTTTCGTTTTTGTAAACCCATGCTGTTTTCGACACTTCAGATACATACCAAGCATCTTGTTGTTCGTAAGAGAAATCTACACGAGTTGGTTCTTCTGTAATGTTTTTAACTTCGGTACCCGTAGCGTGATATTCTCCACCTTCTTTTGGCTGAAGCACTGGATCCACTGCCATTCGAACCATCGGTGAAAGCATAGCCGCTGCCATAAACCCTCCTACACCTGTAAGCGTGTAGTTCAGAAACTGACGGCGGGATACTGGTTGTTTTTTATCGCTCATTGTTTTCCCCCCTCTATCCAATATGATCCAACATTCATGGTAAATATTCACACAGTTTACTAGGACATTATAATGATAGCGCAAACTAATAAGACGGTCAATATTGGAATTGAAATCGCTTTAGAAATTATTCTTGCCAATATGCTGTAATTAATTCGGTTACTTGTTCGATTTGAGATCTTAGTACTTTTTTAGCTTCTTCATTATGTATATCATGAACTTGAGGGATAGGCATCCAAATTAAAGAAGGATTAATCTTTCTTTCGACTTTTTTCCACTGGTGATCAAACGTAAAGAAAAGAAGATGCTTAAACCCTTCTACTTCCATTCGTTCTGCCCATTCATTGATACGCTCCATTTCTTTATCAATAGAACTCTCTTTTAGGTACGTAAAAGAAGGAGCCAAGAAAATCCTTCCCCTATATTCTTCTTCTACTTCTTTCATAAATAACGTTAACAGCTCAGACTGATTAGCCAACTGTGTAAGCTCTTTTTCTGAACCTGATAGTGAATACGGGATTAGTGGTACAATTCCTGTATCCACAAATTCTTTAGATTGTGAATATAAAGATACATCTTGTCCGTTCCATTTCATTGTCTTCCCCCCCTTCCAAACAATTCTTCCCTTTCATTATAGCCTCTCGGTCGTGAAATCGAAAGGTATAATCATCAAATCTGACATTGTTTTCTGAATATACCCTCTGTTAAAAAAATTAACCCCCTAATCAAATTAGGGAGTTACGTTTCTTTTCAATTCATTCAACTGCTCACTTAATCTCTCGAACGTTTCTCTATCACCGCTATCTAAAGCTCGGTCAATCTTTCTTCTAAGCTTTTGAGTTTGATAGTTCGAAATGGACGTCTGCAAAACCAATTCAGCTAATTCTTGATCCTTCTGGGTGATAAAGTAATCTTGAGGCATAAAAGGATTTTCCTCCAAAACGGCTGCATAAGAGGCGCTCTGGTGAGAATTTTTGAAGTTGAGTTGGATATAAACAGGTTCATTTCGATTCAAACGGATATCATGAAATGACTTTTCTGCGTCTGTTGTCATGATTTGATCCTTATAGAAACGGAAAGGTACTTCATCCACACAGTGAGTTGAAATAACAATACCTCTTGGACAGAACCGTGCTTCTTCCACAAAGTGTACGTTCTCCATAATCGAATCATGATTGATTAAATAGTTTAAGATCCATACACTTTCCCTGCGCTTTAATTGAAAATGATTCAAAAACCAACGAACAAATTCCTTCTTATCCTCTACCGAGACCGGCATTTTCACTTTTATGCCCTCCTTTTTTAACAGAGAAAAACTATTCCTCGTCTCCAGACTGTATACGGGCCATAAATGTCTCCACTTCTTCATCACTCGGTTCTATAGTGAGATATCGCTCAAATACGCTGTGAGCTTCCTTCACTCTTCCTTCTTCAACAAGGAAATACCCATATTCTTTAAGGAAGTCACTATCATCTTTAAAGGTATTATATGCTTCTTGATAGTTATTTAATGCCTCTTTAAAGTGTTCTAATTCATTATTTGCTTGAGCTAAATACCATTTGTACATAGGTTCTTCTTCATTCATTTCAGAGAGATGCTCTAATATGTCTTTGATGGCTTCATAATCCCCATCTTCTTTCAAGCGCTCTACTAAGAATAAGGCTGCTTCTTTAAAACCAGGATCGATTGATATAGACTGTCTTATATGCTGATATCCTTCTTGCTTCTTGGTTAGTCGAAAGGCGAGCATACCTGCTAAATAGAACAGATCCTTATTGAACTCATCTTTTTTTAGCCCCTTGTTCGCTGTATCATAGGCTTCTTCAATCATTCCTTCTCCTTCATACGCCTCTGCAAGTAAAGGATAAGCAGATTGGTAGAATGGGTCTTCCTCGATAAGTTTGGTCCACACTCGGATGGCGATATCTACCCGGTTAGCTTGATAAGCAGTGAAGCCGTAACGGAATAGAATATCCGGAGTCATGTCATCTGCGGCTTGGAAGTAATCTAAAGCCTGATCAAAGTCTCCTTCAATAGCAAATGCCTCCGCAAGACGTAAGGTAATGTCCGTTTCACCCATCTTTTGGTCACGACGTAACGCTTTCTCATAATAAGGGATACTCTTTTGATACTCACCCGTAGAGAAAGCAAGTTCGCCTAAAGCGAAATCGATAACAGGTTCATTAGGAGAAATATTTTTCGCTAACAATAGTTTCTGTTCAGAAACTTCAAAAAGACCTTGAGTTTGATAAAGATCTGCTAGTTGTACTAAGGCTCCTAAATATTGTTCATCCTCTTCAGGAATTTGGTTTAAAAGATCAATTGCCTTTTCATCGTCTTCTTGATCTACATAAATTTCAGCAAGTAAAAGCGTTAATTCATGTTCACCTGGATAACGTTGTTTAAGCTCCTCTAAAACGTCTTTAGCTTCTTCAACCATTCCCCACTGCATAAACATCTCTGCTATTGTATATTTCTCTTCATCACCTGCACGGGATAACTCTGTACGTAGTGTTTCTACAGCTTGCTCTGTTTTTCCTGCATTCATATATTGAATGGCTTGTTCTATGCCTTGCATGTCTACACCCTTTCATCAACTCATAAAATGGTTTGGGATGGAAGCTTTTCTATAACAACCAAGCCCTTCCATATCGTTTACCTCTACATGAGAACGAATAATTTGACCACGTAACACTGTAACACATGGAATAGCTTTATGATAAAACATTTGATCAGGTGTATCAATTTGTGTATGAGTTTGTGTCCGAAAAATATTAAAATCCGCATCACCTGAATACATAAATTCTCCCTTATATGGATAAATTCCTGTCGCTCTTAAATTTTCTTTTGCTATGGGACATTCATCCAAAACCTTAGGTAGCGTTCGAACATTGTGATATTTTGCTAAAGTTACCCACTCTTCATAAGAAACAGAGTTTTCCTTCGTTACTACTGGTGCGATTGGCAAAAAAGAAGGGTCTTGCGCTTGGGCAATCCACCCCCATAACTTACTATTTAACTCTTTCTTTGATTGAACTTGAAATAGTAGGAAAGGCACACGTTCGATCCCGAAGTAACGTACCATTTCAGGGGTCAACTTTGTAAGAGCTACGCGGGGGACAATCATATAATCAAGCCCAAGACCTTCTAACATATATTTCATCTGTTGGAATTCTTCTATCATATATCTTGTTGAAGTAATGGGACACTGAACAACCAACAGTGTTGTGCCCCTGAACATATAACGCCTTACAAGAGCGGACTGGTATTCCGTTTGATAAAGGGGAAACTGTAAGTCAATATGAACTTTACCAGGTGCAATCCAAAAAGGATCGATGACTGTGCTAAAGGTGGTTCGGTTTAATTTATAAGGCTGTATCCATTTCCCATCCTTTATCCCAAGCGTTATCGGTTTCCATTCTTTATTCACTAAAGCTTGCTCTGCTTGTATACAATAAGCCTTCATATAACTTGTCCCCTTTACTAGCTTTTGGTACAAGGTATGAAGGCTTTGTCTTTGTTATGCTTTTATTCTTAATACTATACTCTCAACAACTTACTCATTTATGGTTCGTTAAAGCATCTAAATGATCAAAGAAGTTTGGATAAGAAATCGAAATGCAAGATGGGTTATCTAACATGATTTTTTCTTCGCATGCAACAGATGCAACAGCTACCATCATTCCAATTCTGTGATCGTGATATGAAGAGTAAGTGCCACCACTCAATGGATTTGTAGACCCTTCAATGATCATTCCATCTTCAGTAGCTTCCACCTTAGCGCCCATTTGCTTAAGTGTATCTACAACAGCCTGGATACGGTCAGTTTCTTTGAACCTTAGTTCTTCTGCATCTTTAATAACAGTCTTCCCTTCAGCTCTCGAAGCCACAAGGGCAATAATTGGAAGCTCATCAATTAAACGAGGAATTAAATCACCTGATAATGTAGTCCCATGCATAGGTCCACCCTTTACAGTAATGTCACCTACTGGTTCATCTCCAATATGACGAGTAGTGTTTATTGTTATAGATACACCCATGTTCTTAAGAACATCTATGATTCCTGTACGGGTAGGGTTTAACCCCACATCTTTCAATGTAATTTCACTATTTTCTTTCAAAGCTGCTGCACACATAAAGAATGCGGCTGAAGATATATCACCAGGAACTTCGATATCCACCCCTGTCAACGTTTGACCTCCTGAAATATGAATGAGATCATCTTCTCTCTTTACTTCCACCCCAAACGCTTCTAACATACGTTCTGTATGATCTCTAGTCTTAACAGGCTCCATTATAGTCGTAGTACCATTAGCAAATAGACCAGCAAGTAAGATAGCTGATTTCACCTGAGCACTATTAACAGGCAAGCGATAATGAATAGGCTTTAACTCCTGACCTCTAATACCTAAAGGCAAAAGGTTCCCATGTTCCCTACCATCAATTAAAGCTCCCATTTCGCGTAATGGATCAACAACACGATTCATAGGACGCTTAGAGAGAGAAGGGTCCCCGAATAAAGTATAATGATTAGGTGTACCTGCTAGTATTCCAAGAAGTAAGCGAGTCGTTGTACCTGAATTACCTAAATTCAAAGGTGTTACCGATTCCAAAAGGCCATGTAGGCCCTTCCCCTCAATCTTTACCTCGTCACCATTCTGTTCAATAGGAATTCCCATTGATTGAAACACTTTTATTGTTGTTAAACAATCTTCACCTGTTAAAAAACGCTTTACTGTAGTCCTACCTTCTGCTAGAGAACCAAGCATAATAGCCCTGTGTGAGATTGACTTATCCCCCGGTACATGTATTGTTCCATTAAGGGTATGCGGTCTTGGTTTTATTTCCATTTGGTCCATATATTCACTACCTTTATTATTCAATAGTCACTTCATATCCGTTCGATTGTAGAAGGTTTTTGGCACGTTTTTGATCTTTCTCAGTTTGGAAACTTAGACGCAAAGCTCCTGTAATTCCTTCCCTGATTTCTAGTATCTGAATATTTACAATGCTGATGGTTTCCTGTGCCACAATGTGTGTAACTTCAGATAGCGCACCAGGTTGGTCATGAATATCTACATAAACATCATAAAAAGATGGGATTGCCCCTTTTTGCTTAACAGGAAGACCATCTCGATATTGTTTAGCTTGTTCTAAATACGTATGTAATTCATCATGTTCCAACGTCTCTACCAGTGATTTAAGGTGGTTCATCTCATGAATCCAATCAGTAAGGAGCGAAATCATCGTCTCTCGATTTTGGAAAAATATATCATTCCACATTTTAGGGTGACTAGAAGCAATTCTTGTAATATCCCTAAATCCACCCGCAGCAAGTTCATGTAAAAATGGATGTGTGCTATGCCACGACCGAGCTTGATGAACAAGTGCTGAGGCAATTAAATGAGGAAAATGAGATATAACCCCAGTCATCTGATCATGCGCTTCAACATCGACTGTAACGAAATAACTCTTTGTCGAGTGCAGTAGTTGCTCAAGCAAAGAGATGTGTTCTTCGTTGGCGTGTATACCAGGAATGAATAAATAATAAGCGTTTTCGAATAAATGAGCCTTAGCTGCTTCTATCCCATTCTTATGCGACCCTGCCATAGGATGACCGCCCACAAAGACAATTTGTTGATTGGTTAGTGACTGAGCCATGTCCATGACAGGCTTCTTAACAGAACACACGTCTGTTACAAGAACTTCTTTGTTTAATTGCATATCATTTAGCTTATGGATATAAGATCTAGTAATCGAAGTAGGAGTAGAAAGAAAAACAATATCCGCTTGCAATACCCCTTCTTCAAAGGAATGAACCTTTTGATCAATTATGTTATTTTCTAGTGAGTAATCAATTGCCTTTTCATTTCCGTCAAAACCTATTAGGGTTACATTCGTATTATTTTGCAGATTTAGGGCAATCGAACCGCCGATTAACCCTAAACCTACAACAAAAATTGTCGTGTTCTCCATCGCTTAGCTATTTTTTACCTTTGTCAATTTCTGTTCCATTGCAATCATTACTTCTTCCATGTGTTCTTTCTTTCCTATTGTTAAACGAATGGATTGCGGAATACCAAGGGCTTCACCAGAGCGAACAATGAATCCATTTTGTAAAAGGTGTTCGGTCATTTCATCACCTGTAATTGGTAAATGGATAAGTAAAAAGTTCGTTTCAGAAGGGTAGTAGCTTAGACCAAGACGGTGACAAAAAGCTTCTAACTCTTGTTTTGTTTCAACGTTTTGTTCAAATGTTTTCTCGATAAATGCTTTATCTTCCAATGCTAAAACAGCAGCGTGTTGTGCAATAACAGAAGTATTAAATGGTTCACGTGCAGGCTCAAGTTTAGTAATAATAGATTCTTGTGCTATTCCATATCCTATACGTAAAGCAGCAAGTCCATAGGCTTTTGAGAAGGTTCGAGTAACAATTAAATTCTCGTACTCTTTTAATGAATGAAGAGCATTTGGGAAATCTTCTGTGCCAACATACTCCATATAAGCCTCATCTAGAACAACAAGTACATCCTTAGGGCACTTATTCATAAACTGGTCAAACTCAGCTTGAGTAAATATGTTACCTGTAGGATTATTAGGGTTACATAACCAAATAACACGTGTTTGTTCATCAATTATTGATAACATTTCATCTAAATCATGATAGCCATTTACTAATGGTACTTCGCGAACTTCTGCGCCTTCAATTAGAGCATTGTGTCGGTATTGCGGAAAAGTTGGGGTTGCCATAATTGTATTGGTTCCTGGTTCTAAATAAGTGCGGCAAATGATTTGCATGATTTCATCAGACCCATTACCAAAGATCAATTTTGTCTCATCTACTTGAAGCTCCGCAGCTAGTTTCGTTCTTAACTTTCTAGCGTAGCCATCAGGATAGATTTCAAGATTCGTTACTGCATCTTGAAGGTGTTTCTGCACATGACTTGAAAAGCCGAACGGATTCTCATTAGAAGCTAACTTTATAATTCTCTCTAATCCATATGCTTCTTTTACCTCATCGATTGTTTTGCCTGGAACATATGGCTTTAATTGATTAAAAATTGGTTTTGTTCTCATGATAAACCCTTCCCTTCTTCTCGAATAAGATCCGGACGTAATTGCTTTGCTTCATACTGATAGATATGACGGATATCCTTTTGGTTAACTTCTGTATTCACGTGCATCATAACTCGAATACAACGTTCAAGAGATTGGGGAACCGGGATTTCTCTCATACACATCACCGGCACAAATGTCCAACCCTCTATTTTCCGAACCGCTTTTGCTGGAAATGTTGCATTTAAATCTTCTGTAGTTGAGATTTGAATTGATGCAACATCCTCTGGATCAATCTCATTCTCATCAATCATTTCTTCTAGCAATGCATGAGTATTTGTCACAATTTCCTCTGCTCTATTCTCCTTGACTGTCGTAGCTCCTCTAACTCCTCTAATCATACCTAACTCACCTCTTTGTGATACTCTTTTAATTCTTCTCTAATCTGATCTACTGTGAAGGAAACAACTTCCGGCTTACCCCGTTCGGATAATAACACCAATCTTATTTCTGATTGAATATTCTTCTTATCCCTTGTCATCCTATGTAGCAATTCATGTATGTTTAACTGATCTAATAAAGCAATAGGATAATTATGCTTACTAATCCATTCTCTAAACTTTTGGCGATTAAGGTCGGCATTATAGTAAGACTCACTAACTTTAAGAGCGAAGTCCATCCCTACAGCAACGGCCTCCCCGTGCGTGACCTTCCCATACCCTAGCTCGGCTTCAATGGCATGGCCTAGCGTATGACCAAAATTCAGAAAACGCCGAATACCTTGCTCCCTTTCATCATCAGATACAATCCTTGCTTTAACAGCGATCCCTTGGTATAGAATAGAATTAACTAAATCACTTTCCATATCTGAAAAACTATTCAATTTATAACATTGTTCTAAAAAAGCATGGTCTTTAGCAATCCAAGCATGTTTAATCACTTCAGCCATACCTGATCGCCATTCAATGTTACTTAGTGTACGTAAGGTTTCCGTATCGTAGATGACAGCAACTGGTTGATAGAAGTGTCCAATCAAATTCTTGCCAAGTTCATGATTAATAGCAACTTTTCCCCCTACGCTACTATCATGTGCGAGTAAAGTAGTTGGAACCTGAACATAATCTATGCCTCGCATATAACTAGCTGCTACATAACCAGCAAGATCACCTACTACTCCGCCACCAAGGGCAACAATTAAAGACTCCCGGTCTATACCATTTTCAATAGCTTTAGTATGACAATCATAGAAAACAGATAGACTTTTAGATTGTTCCCCAGCAGGGACAACGTAGCTTGATACGATCGTCTCCTTAGAAAAAGCATTCTTAACATCTTGTAGATATAAAGGGGCGACATGGCTGTCTGTTATCACGAAAACTTGCCTATACGAAGTAGGCAAGTAATCTGTAATTGAATGTCGTAAACCTTCTCCAATTGATATGGAGTATAGGCCAGAGTCATGTTCGACTTGTAGCTGCTTCATTAGAAGCACCTAATTTCTTCTCTGTATTGATCTATGCTTTCTTTTAATTTAGGGAACTGGTCATGCGGGAATTGTTCTGTTAGAGCACGCGCTAATTCCCATGCGACAACATGTTCCATTACCACTGCGGCAGCTGGGACTGCACACGAATCTGATCGTTCAATGCTTGCTTTAAATGGCTCTTTTGTTTCAATATCTACACTTTGTAATGGTTTATAAAGTGTAGGGATTGGTTTCATCACACCTTTTACAATTAAAGGCATGCCTGTAGTCATACCGCCCTCAAAACCACCTAAGCGATTGGTCTTACGGTAATAACCTCTACTTTCTGACCAAGCGATTTCATCATGAACTTCGCTACCATTGAGATGACCTGCTTCAAAGCCTACTCCGAACTCAACACCTTTAAAGGCATTAATGCTGACTACACTTCCAGCAATACGAGAATCAATTTTACGGTCGTACTGTACATAGGAGCCAATACCTGCTGGCATGCCCTCAACCATTACTTCTACAATACCTCCAATTGAATCCCCTTCTTGCTTTGCTGTATCAATTGCCTGCATCATTTTCTCTTCTGCCTCTTTATCGAGAGTTCTAACAGGTGAAGCTTCAGACATATCCTGACGTTCCTGTAGAGACATCGTTTCATCATAAGAAGCTGTGATACCACCAATTGTGTTCACATAGCCTGTAATCTTAATATCAAGTTCTGCAAGGAGTTTTTTCGCGATTGCCCCCGCTGCTACGCGTGCAGCAGTCTCTCTTGCAGAAGAACGCTCTAATACATTTCGCATATCTCTGTGACCATATTTTAATGCTCCGTTCAAATCAGCATGCCCAGGACGTGGGCGACTAATTGTGCGACGCACTTCTTCATCATCACCTATAGGGTCTTCTCCCATTATATTTCTCCAATGAGTAAAGTCATCGTTCGTTAGAACCAACGATATTGGAGAACCAAGTGTGTATCCATGTCGAACGCCACCTGTAATATTAATTAAGTCTTTCTCGATCTGCATACGGCGTCCTCGTCCATATCCACCCTGCCTGCGGATTAGTGATTCATTTATGTCCTCAGTTAGTAGTGGCATCAGGGAAGGAATCCCTTCTACGATTGTGGTAAGTTGTTTGCCGTGTGATTCGCCTGCAGTTAAATATCTCATCTAAACTCTCCTTTTCTCAGCTATACTTTATGAATTTTGTATTACTATATCATATCCTTTGGGACCTGTGTTCATCAAATATGAAAAATTGCACGATCTATCTAAATATCCAAAAAAGTCAGAATATTCACAGCAACATTAATAGTCAATCTTTTTCACCCTTTCTTCTTGTAGAAGAATGTATCAGCAATGTCAAATTGATAGTTATGGGAGTTAAAAATTTGTTCTGTACTTCCAACAAACAATAAACCATCTTTATTTAAGGATTCGCTAAAATGCTTATAGACCTCATTTTTTGCTGGTTCTGTGAAGTAAATTAAAACATTTCTACAAATAATCAGATCAAAATTAGATTCGTAAGGGTCAGAAAGTAGATTATGTTTCTTGAATGTTACAGTTTTCTTTATATCATCTGTTACTTCATACAAGTTACCAATCTGCTTAAAATATTTGGCCCTTATATCATAAGGGACTTCTTTTAAAGAACGCTCTGGGTAGACACCTGCTTTTGCGCGCTGCATCACGTTCTCATCGATATCTGTAGCAAGTATATGGATATCTTTCAAGGGAAAATAACGACTAAGGACCATCGCAATTGTATATGGCTCCTCGCCAGTTGAACAAGCTGCACTCCAAACCTTCAAAGACTTCTTCCCTCTCATTAAATCAGGCAACAGTTTAGTTTCTAGTATTTCCCAACGTTTTTGGTTCCTATAAAATTCAGAAACATTTATGGTCATTCGATCTAGAAATTCAAAAAATAAATCTTCATCTTTTGAAATAGCTTGAAAGTATCGCTCAAAGCTAGCAAATCCTCTTTTATCTCGTAAGGTTGTCAACCTACGTTTCATTTGCCCCTCTTTATACAAAGAGAGATCTACTCCAGTTTTACGCCTTACTTGTTTTATAAATCCATAGTAGTCATCTGCCATTTATCTCTTTCTCCTCCACTCTAATGCCTCATCTCTCAATCCCTATATTAATAAAAAGAACACACATTGTAAGTATACTCGAAGAATGCTATGTTAAAAAGCTTAATACACATTTCACATTCATACCTTCAATTTCATCTTAAGAAGAAATTGAAGGTAAAAAAGCAAGAGGCCGCAATCTAAAATCGATTACGGCCTCTTGCTTATATCCTTTGTTTTCTCTAACTTACTATTCAGGCCAAGATCACGTTGCTGAATGATAAGTCTAGTAAAGCCAGTTTTGATCGTTTTTCTCATAGTTGAGTATTTCTTCACCATTGAAAAACAGACCTATTTCTCGTTGTGCGCTTTCTGGAGAATCGGAACCGTGAATAACATTCTTACCTACCGTTAATCCAAAGTCCCCTCTCACAGTACCCAGCATTGCTTCTGAAGGGTTGGTTTTCCCCATCATTTGACGAGCTGTAGCAATAACATTTTCACCTTCCCATACCATAGCAAAAACAGGGCCAGATGTGATGAAATCAACAAGTTCACCAAAGAAAGGCTTTTCTTTGTGTTCGCCATAATGTTCTTCAGCCAGGCTTGATGGAATTTGCATTAACTTCCCACCAGCTAATTTAAATCCCTTCTTCTCAAACCTGTTTACAATATCCCCGATTAAATTTCGTTGTACTCCGTCTGGTTTGACCATAATGAACGTTTTTTCCATTTTCTCCACCTCTTAGTTATGTAGAATTATGAAAGCGTTTAAATGTTTAACCAGATGAAATTCTATCAAATTTTCGGAAAAGTAGCAAACGTTTTCTTAAGATTTTCGTTTGCCTATATATTTAGCAATTTTCATAAAGGTTTGTTTTTCCTTTTGATCAGGCAGAGCATCCAGAGCTTCATATGCTTTTTCTAAATATTGTTCGCTTAAGTCGAGGGATTGCTCAATAGCACCTGAACCTTTAATTTTAGCAATCACCCAAGACATGTCGTCTTTAGTAACATCATGTTTTTGAAACAAATCTTTCAGTTCTTGCTTAAAAGTCTCGTCTTGATGAATAGCATACAGTACAGGAATGGTAATATTCCCTTGCATCAGATCGCTTCCAGCGGGCTTGCCGAGCTCCTTTTCTGTTGCAGTGAAATCTAAAACATCATCAATCACCTGGTAAGACATACCTACATAATATCCGTACTTAAATAGAGCCATTTCAACCCTTTCGTTTGCTCCGGCAGCAACAGCTCCAAGACGACAGCTTACAGCAATTAAGAGGGCCGTTTTACGTTTGATTCTACGGAGATATGTACGTAAATTTTGTTCCCAATTAAATTTGTCCTTAATTTGCTCTATTTCACCAACACAAACCTCAACGATTGTTTTAGAAAGAATCTGGTGAGCCTTTACGTTTTCTAAATTAGACAAACTCTCAATGGCTCTGGCAAATATGTAATCCCCTGAATACATTGCCACTCGATTATCCCACTTAGCTTTAATCGTTTGCTCTCCTCTTCTAAGCTCAGCATCATCTATTACATCATCATGCACAAGAGAAGCCATATGAATAAGTTCTAAAGCCACAGCCACATGTTGGATTCTTTCAATGTCATAGTTGCCAAACTTAGCCGCTAATAAAACAAAAACAGGACGGATTCGCTTTCCTCCTGCCTGTAACAATTGGGTAGAAGCTTCTCTTAAAATACTATGATCAGCCTGAATAGTCGTATTAAGAGTATTTTCTATTTTATCAATATCTTGTTTTAAGTATGGATAGATCATCGCTAATTTCATTGGAGTCACCTTTATATCATTTTCTTACTTCAACGGCTTAGTTCCGAGATGCATCGCAGCAACTCCACCCGTGTAACCTTTTACTTCAACATCTTTTAATCCAGCTTCTTCAAACATCTTTTTTAATTCCAGTCTACCAGGAAAATCTTTCGCAGACTCCTGAAGCCATGAATATTCTTCATAACTCTTTGCAAACAGACGACCTAAGAAAGGCATAATATGCTGAAAGTAAAAATAATAGGCCTGCCTAAACCCTATAGCAGTGGGCTGTGATGTCTCTAGACACACAACTAAACCTCCTGGCTTGACTACCCGAGTCATTTCCTTCAGGACTTGCAAATAGTCTGGGACATTTCTAAGCCCAAAACCGATCGTAGCATAATCAAAACTATTCTCTTCATAAGGAAGTTCCATTGCATTCCCATGTTTGAAATCGACGTAATCTAGGCCCTGGTTGTTTTTCTTCTCGACACCTACACTTAGCATATTTTCACTAAAATCAAGACCCACGACCTTACCTTTAGCTCCAACTTTCTCTGCAAGTGCTAATGTCCAATCGCCTGTCCCACAGCAAACATCGATTGCACATTCTCCTTTTTGAACGTTCATCCGATTCATTACGTCTTTACGCCACGCTTTATGACGTTGAAAGGAGATAATTGAGTTCATAACATCATAGCGATTATAAATTTTCTCAAAAACATGATGAACACGTTGTGATTTCGTTTGTTGATCCATTGTTTATCCTTCCTCCACAGCTTGATGTTTCAAATAAAATGAATGGTATATATGATGCTGGAGGTACGTTTTTAAAGTACTAAAGCTACCTGGCAAATGAGTCAGAGATTGCTCAACAGAAACCATTTGGTTCTTCATATACTTCTCTATTGTTCGCAGTGCTTGTGCTCCATTTTGATGAACAAGTGTACTTTTAATAAGTAATTCAATCAAAGGGGAATTTTCACGTTTTCGGAAACGACGATCTTCATATTGCAACCTTTTGGCTAAAAGCCAATCTCCTGCTACTTTATTCATCATTGGTTGGTTTACGAATTCAGCTACACGTTGAATTAATAACGACTCCACTTGTTTTAAAGCATCCATTACTTGAGCAATAGAAGGAAAATCCTGATTGTATATTTTCATTTTCAATTCATTGATCTCTTTAATGGCAGAAGCTAGTGTATGAATCATTGGTAAATCCTCTATTTTAGACAAAAGGTAATAATATAACCCACTGTAATAGTCACCAGCTAATACGGTAAGCTGACGACTCTTTGTTACATGGTCCTCTTCGTTCAATGTTGAAGAATTCACAAGTTCATGAGTATCTAAAGCTATTTGTACTAGCATCGTTGAAATTATATAATGCTTCTGCTTGTCTTCACTTAGATCTGTATCTTGCAATAAAGACGTTAGAAACATGAGTTTATCTTCACAGATTACGGGATCAGATATATATTTGGCTAAATAAGGATGTTGGATTTGATGTTCAATACTAGTTCTTAAGTGTTCAATATTCACATTTGTATGATTCACTGACATCACCCAAAACCTTTCGTGCCGTATCTCGGCTAACTCTCGTCTATTATAGCATATCTAACAGTCTCAACACATTTATAAGTACCTATAGTGTGCCCATTAATTCTAAATCATTATATGTATAAAAGAAAAAGCAGAGCGTTCAGGTCACTCTGCCTCGGTGTTCATCTCGCCGTGACTTGTCTGAATTACTGCTTTACCTCTAACTTTAACTGCTGAGGTGTGTTCTGTGAACTGGGCAATCATAACCTCACCAGTATCGAGTTTCTCGGAATGATGGAATCGTGTATCCGTCCCCCTAGTGAGGCCAATTACATTGACTCCATCCTCAAGCGCTTTAATCACAAAAAAATCTCCGCTAGACTTTTGGTTGCTCATCTCAATCCTCCTAGAGCTAATCTTTATTTACTATCTCTCAAAATAACATGCGTGTCAATTCATATACATCAAGTTAAGTGTCTAAATGTGAAAATAAGGCTGACCCCTAAAATTGAGTCAGCCTTACTCATTACGCCCTATATGTAATTACTTTACGGAATCCTTAAGGGCTTTACCTGGTTTAAATGCTGGTACTTTGCTAGCAGAAATCTCGATTTCTTTGCCAGTCTGTGGGTTACGACCTTTACGAGCCGCACGCTCACGTACTTCAAAGTTACCAAAACCAATAAGTTGTACTTTATCACCGTCTTTAAGCGTTTCAGTGATTGAATCAAAAACTGCATCTACAGCTTTTGTAGCATCTTTTTTAGAAAGATCACTTTTCTCTGCAACTGCATTGATAAGATCTGTCTTGTTCATGCTATTCACCTCCTCCCAGGAAATGGTTACGCATTCATTAGTGCCAAGTTGGAAACATGTTGTTACCTACATTTGTGCACATTTTTGTAACGTCTTATACGTATTTTCACCAAGAAAACTTGATGACAAGCCTTATATTAAACGATGAAGAAGATGATTTCAATAAAAACAGTAAACTTTCTTTAACAAAAAGACTGATATACCAAGACTTCAAGCCCTTTTAAGCATATAATACAATTATTTTCATAATAATCGCACAAAAGCTACATCCCTTGATATGAAAGGCTTTTAGCCATATGGATAAGTTTTCTATTTTACATCTATTAGGGAATTACCCTCTCTTTAAAATTTCTTTTAAAAAAAATAAAAAAAGCGGTGGTTAACCGCTTATAAAATAATCGCGATTAACCCTCCGCTGCCTTCATTAATGATTCTTTCGAGCGTTTCTTTTAATTTATATCGAGCATTTTCAGGCATTAATGCAAGTTTAGCACCAATCCCCTCACGTACAATAGAACTTAATGAACGACCAAATATATCTGAATTCCAGATTGATAATGGATCTTCTTCAAAGTCCTGCATTAGATATCGAACCAATTCTTCACTTTGTTTTTCAGTTCCTATAATCGGTGCAAATTCAGATTCAACATCGACTTTCACCATATGAATGGATGGGGCTACAGCCTTCAATCGAACTCCAAACCTTGAGCCCTGACGGATAATCTCCGGCTCATCTAAAAACATATCTTCAAGAGCTGGGGCTGCAATACCATAACCTGTCTGTTTCACCATTTGAAGAGCTTCTGACACTTGGTCATACTCTCGTTTGGCATGAGCAAAGTCTTGCATAAGTTGGAGCAAGTGATCTTTACCCCTTATTTCTTCCCCTACAATTTCTTTTAGTACTTGGTCATAAAGATAATCTGGTGCTTGAAGGTCAATCTCAGCTACCCCTTCACCCATCTCCATTCCAGCTAACTGAGCCTTGTCAATATAATCGTAATCCGAGAATTGCCCGACCACTCGGTCTACATCTCTCAATCTCTTAATGTCTTTCACGGTATCTTGAATAGCATCCTGATAGTTTTTACGTAACCAATGCCCTTCATTCAGTACCATTACCCAACTAGGTAAGTTAACATTAACTTCTAGAACAGGAAATTCGTATAATGCTTCACGTAGAACATTGTAGACATCACTTTCCCTCATCCCTTCTACACTCATAGAAATGACAGGTATATCATATTTTTCCTGTAATTGTTTTCTTAACAATTCAGTGTCCTGGTGATGAGGGCGAACGGAGTTTATAATCATAATATACGGCTTTCCAACCTCTTTTAATTCTTCAACTACTCTTTCCTCAGCTTCTACATAATCTACTCTCGGAATTTCTCCTATTGTGCCATCAGTAGTTACAACTACCCCAATTGTAGAGTGCTCTGTGATTACTTTTCTTGTTCCGATTTCTGCCGCATCATGAAATGGTATAGGTTCCTCATACCATGGAGTATTAATCATCCGAGGGCCGTTTTCATCTTCGTAACCTTTGGCTCCTTCAACTGTATATCCAACACAATCTACAACTCTGAAATTCACATCCAAGCCTTCGTCCACATGAACTTGAACGGCTTGATTTGGTACAAACTTCGGCTCAGTAGTCATGATTGTCTTACCAGCTGCAGATTGAGGAAGTTCATCCTGGGCTCGTGCACGTTCACCTTCATCTTGGATATTTGGAAGGACAACAAGCTCCATAAACTTTTTAATAAAGGTTGATTTGCCTGTTCGCACCGCTCCTACAACACCTAAATAAATATCTCCATCAGTCCGTTTAGAAATGTCTTTAAAAACATCAACTCTTTCCAAGTGATCCCCTCCCGATCCATTTACTTCCCTTGGACAAACAAATGATGAGTGCTAACGAATCTTTGCATTACAAGTCTATGATGTTGTCCTACTGTTTTATGACTTGTTTTTAAAACCTCGCTAATAGAATCTAGTCCAGTCAAAGGTTGATTCCTTTTGACCTACTACTATTGTTACTATATAAAAATCACAGACTGATTATGCTATAGTTTTGCAGGTTGACGTAAATTTTCTATACCTTGTTCAAGAATAGGGCAGGATTGTTGAAGACTGAGACACTTAGTCAGGATAGGTCCTTTGCGATAAAAGAGGTTGGGCAGGCTTGGGGACAACTCGCTTTCCTGCGGGGAGCTGGGAAGCCTCCTCAATCGCTTCGCGCTTTCCGGGGTCTCCCCTTGTTTAAAAGTGCAGGCGTGGTGCCTAGGACCGTACGGACAAGACAGCTTTTTGGAAAAGGCGATCAGCCTTTGTAAAAAAGATGACTTGTCTCGCTAGGTCCTCCGCGCCGGAACTCGATAGGCTCCTTACCCCGCGGGAGTCTCGCAGTCCCCAAGCCAGCCCTGACGCTAATTAGGTGGTCGGACCCACTTATTATAGTTGCTCTTAAGCTCCCTGCCTCACAAATCTGGCTCGTTTCCGTCTCTCCCCATTCGGCAAAGGTGGGCCTGGAAATCGCGAGACTCCTGTGGGAGAAAGGGGTCGACGAGACCCCGCAGGGTGGTGTTCCCGAGGAGGCTCGACAGCTCGCCCACGGAAAGCGAGTGATTTCCAGGCCCACCTTACGCTCCATTAATACTGACGAAAACCTCTCCCCATCTACCGCAAAACAACTTTATCTCTGTTACGAATTTTCCATATAAGGGGGCTTAAATAGAAAATATAATATAAAAAACCTTTCAACTAAGTTGAAAGGTTTTTTAGGAGCGTTATGAAGGGTTGTCTGCGTCAACACCCCTAAAGACAGGTTCGCCGTCTTTTATTGTATATGGAAGAGAATGAGAAGGCACAATAGGAGAATCTTGCACAAGTATGTACCGAATGTCATCTCCATTTCTATACGAATGCTGCTTCTCTTGCAAGGCTTTGTAGAGTTCTTGGCGATAATCCAAGTATATTTTCCCTTTAGCATCCATAACCACTGGAAGTTGAGTATCTGAGAAAGGGCTTTTTATAGTAGGACTCTTTTCTAAACCGATCTTCTCATGGTCAATTTTGTAAACATCTTTCGCGATTCTTTCTCCATAAGGGGCGTATTGATGCTCATTTCGATATGCTGTAATGCGATTATTAATTTTTTGTAGTTCTTGAGTGGCCCTTAAATCCATGACTTTTACAGTTGGATCGTCTTCTACATCGATTAACACATATTGGTACACGCCACCACGTTCGAATGAATTACCAGGTGCCTCAGATATTAGATTCTCTTCTCTTAATCGTTTATACTCAATCGGATACTTCTGGAATATATTCGTATCTTGATCTCTTGTCTTAATTGGCAGTGAATAAGGATTACTTTTTTTATATTCATCTACAGCAGATTGAAGTGATTCCAATTGGACTTGATTAGGAGTTTGATTCTTGGATAAACGCTCGTCCGGGTACAAACACCCAGTTAAAATGAACGTCGCTACTATGAGCACCGTCATTTTCTTAATATACATGAGTCATACCTCCACTTCTTAAGATGTCGGTCCACTAAAGACGATATAAAAAATGATAAGACCTGCTAGTATCATAAATATGTACGCTAAGAAGGCAGTGATTCCACTAAAAATCCCTTTCAACTTATGACGGCTAAGCATAATTAAACCAATCGAAAGGAACATAAATATAATACCCGCAAAAGAAATATACATATTTAGCATCGATTTAGACAACGTGTTCAGCTCCTTTTGCATATGTCAACTTTTCACGGCATTTATTATACCACAATTTTTAACCTTACCAAATGCTAGCAAGAAACCCAATTCATTCTTTCACATACCAAAAAACCGAGGCGAATGGGGCGATTCTACCTCGGTTTGACTAAATATTACCCTTTACATACAACTCTAGTTGATATCCTGCTGCGTTTTATAGTATGCAATCGTTCATGTATTGGTATACTCATGTGCCTATTTATAGTTATTTTTTAAACATTTGATTTAATTGGTTCATATCCATATTATTATTCGTTATGGCTTTAACAATTTTATCTTCTTTCTCCTTAGACACAGGTTTACCTGCCATTTTGGATAACTGCTTCACAAGATTGCGAACTGTTTTCTCGTCTTTAAAGTTCGCATTCTTAACAGAGTCAGCAACTTTCATAATTTCATCAGGAGAGATATTGGCTTTATTTTGAAGGTGCTCAAATGCTTTCTTTTGGAATCCGCTCACATAACTTCCTCCTTATAATAGTCTTTCAACACATTATATGCAGAGGAAGTATAAGCGTGAGGTGTTCAAAGAAATTTAGTCACTTAATACGTTCGTTAAATCTTCCATTTCATGTCGACGACCTCTTGTCATTAACTGATCGACAACGTCTTTTGCTTCAGCATCCTGGAATAGAATTTGCTCAATTCCAGCAGTAATAGGCATTTCAACGCCTTGTTCTTTTGACAGTTTGTAAGCGGCGTTTGTAGTTCTAACACCTTCTACAACCATTCCCATATGCTCTAAAACGTCTTCAAGGTCATGACCTTGACCTAACATGTAGCCAGCTCTGTAGTTACGGCTGTGTTGGCTTGTACAAGTAACAATGAGGTCCCCGACACCAGTTAATCCGGCAAATGTTAGAGGACTCGATCCCATGGAGGTACCTAAACGCGCAATTTCTGCAAGCCCACGAGTAATAAGAGCAGCCTTCGCATTATCTCCATAACCTAAACCATCTGAAATACCAGCCCCTAATGCAATAATATTCTTCAGAGCACCGCCTAGTTCCACTCCAACAATATCGGGGTTTGTGTAGACACGGAAATGCTCGTTAATAAAGAGATCCTGTGCTAATTCAGCTGTTTTCATGGTTTCAGATGAAACGGTAACAGTGGTTGGTTGTCTTAGCCCCACTTCTTCTGCGTGTGAAGGGCCACTCAGTACAACAACATCATCATAAAAATCACCAGGCATTTCTTCAGTAATCATTTCAGAGACACGCTTTAAAGATTCAGGGTCAATGCCTTTAGTAGCATGAATAAGCGTCACTTTGTGATCTAACACCTTTTGCAACTGTCCGCATACGTCTCTAATTGCTTTGGTTGGAACAACTAGCACAACAGCAGTAACACCATGTACCGCTTGCTTTAAGTCTGTGTAGGCTACAATTGATTCTGGCAAAGACACTTCTTTCAAGTATTTTTTATTCATGTGTGATTCGTTTATTTCATTAGCTTGTTCTTCTCGGTGTGTCCATAAACGAACATCATGGTGGTTATCGGCTAACACAATGGATAGAGCTGTTCCCCAGCTTCCTGCCCCTAGTACGGCTACATTTGCCATGCCTTCACTCTCCCCTTATTTTCGTCTACGTGCATAAATCTTAATTGGAGTTCCCTCAAAACCAAATGCGTCACGAATTCGGTTTTCTAAGAAGCGTTCGTATGAAAAGTGTAATAAATCTGGGTCATTTACAAACACCACAAAGGTCGGTGGTGATACTGCAACTTGAGACATATAGAAGACTTTAAGCTTCTGCCCCTTCAATGATGGCGCCGGGTTCATCGCTAAAGCATCCATAATGACTTCATTTAGTACATTGGTTTGAACACGTTTCGTATGATTTTCACTTGCTTGTAAAATGCTAGGCAATAAAGTGTGAACGCGTTTTTTAGTTTTAGCTGATAAGAAGACGATCGGAGCATAATCAAGGAACTGAAATTCTTGACGTACTTTATCTTCAAATTTTTTCATTGTTTTATCATCGCGGTCAACTGCATCCCATTTGTTTACCACAATGACAACCGCTTTCCCAGCTTCATGAGCATATCCAGCAATACGTTTATCCTGTTCAATAATCCCTGATTCACCATCGAGTACAACTAACACTACATCCGAGCGTTCAATAGCTTTAAGCGCTCTCATAACACTGTATTTCTCTGTTGTTTCATACACTTTACCCCGCTTACGCATTCCAGCGGTATCAATAATAATGTAATCTCGATTATCCTTAGTGAAAGAGGTATCAATGGCATCTCGTGTAGTGCCTTCGATATCACTGACAATGACACGCTCTTCTCCTAACATCGTATTCACAAGAGAAGACTTGCCTACATTAGGTCGTCCAATTAAACTAAAGCGAATCGTATCATCATCTACATCAACTTCCTCACGCTCTGGGAAGTGATTAACAACTTCGTCAAGCATGTCGCCTAGTCCAAGACCGTGCGTTCCAGAGATCGGAAATGGCTCTCCGAACCCTAGTGAATAGAATTCATAAATCTTTTCTCGCATTTCTGGGTTATCAATCTTATTAACAGCAAGAACAACAGGCTTATTTGACTTATAAAGGAGCTTTGCAACTTCTTCGTCAGCCCCTGTAATTCCGTCACGACCATTTACCATGAAAACAATGACATCCGCTTCATCAATAGCGACCTCTGCTTGTCCTCTCATTTTTACAAGTAAAGGCTCGTCTCCTTGCTCTATTCCACCTGTATCAATTATATTAAACGTGGTATTTAACCATTCTGCTTCTGCATAAATACGGTCTCTTGTTACACCTGGCGTATCCTCTACAATGGAAATACGCTCTCCTACTAACCGGTTAAATATAGTGGATTTCCCCACATTCGGTCTACCGACTACGGCTACTACAGATTTTCGCATGAAAGGTTCACCCTTTCTTTATCATATTCTTATTTTTACAACATCACATAGGAGAATACTCACACATTAAGCGTTCTTATTATGTGTCATTGTAAATGAATAAGCAAACCCTTCTTGTCAAGTAAGAAGGGTTTACTCTTAACTTTTTCATTTTAGCAGAAGGAATTCAAACTAACAATCCTTTTCTTAAATAGGTCTTCACAGCTTTCTAGAGGTTAATGTTTAACTATTATATATAACTCATCACTTATGGCATGAGAAATACCATCCAAAATTGCTTCTAGATTCGCAGCTACTTTATCCATTTCTTCTTTCGTATCACATATAAAAATCGGGGACCCACCATCTACATTATCTCGCTTCATAGTAATAGAAGCCAGTATCATCTTTTCTACTTTCATTTGAGGTCCTCCTCATCTTTATTTGCTTTAGATTCAGATGGCATACGAATCGCATTCTCAAGTACCGGAACTGCACCAATAATCTTAATAGCCTTTTCTCTATCCCTCTCTTGAGGCAATACAAACACACCAATCCGTCCATCATCAAGATCCCTTTTGATTAATGGAACTAATGCAGGTGTACCACTATCACGGAATACTCCCATAGAGATCGATATATCGTGCAGGATAGCTTGTCGCTGACCCAGATTCGCTATGGTTGAACGTACGTTGAAATTTTTTGGAGTTAGCACAAACCCCATCCCATACTCACCAATCTCTTCTTGCCTTTGAGGTAAACCAATATTCATGATATATATATTGTCGACATATAACCCCGCTCCTTCAAAATGAGGTTGAACATATTCAATTTCTACGATGTCCTTAAGCGTCTTCCCGCTCATAAACTTACGAACAATGAAGAAACAAACTAGGGAAACAACCAACCCAACCCATATGTTCCATACCAGAAAGCTAAGGGTAGCCAATAAGGAAGTAAAGATTACAAGGTAATTCCGAGCTTCAAATGCTATAGCAATTCCTTCTATATATGTATTCCCTCTCGGCACTAGTTCATAGGCATCTAATTCTGTTAATGTATTTCTTTCCATATTCCTCACTTCCCTAAACTGCGAAGCTGCAATCGTAAGAAAGGTAACAGCAGTAAATTCAAGTTCCATAATAGCTGGTACAGCAATTGTTCCAAGGGAAGCCGCTATAAAGCCCAGGGATATATGAATTACTTTACCATGCAGATATGTAGGGTATTGGCGATAATCAGCTCTCAACATTACCAAGCGTATCCCAACACCTATAATCACTCCAAATAAAATAGGATAAGTATATTCATTCATGACCGAAACCCCACCTTTCTCTTGATCCGATTCGTCACTGCTTGCTCGAAGATTTCACTTACTTTAACTAACCCACCATTTAAAATAACTAAACTACAAACTAAACTATACACGTCAAGGTAAGCCCAGTCCCCAACATCATCAGCATAACCATATCCACTTGAAATCATTGCGTACACCCATTCACCTACACCTGAAGCAAATCCCCACACCGCAATTCTTAAGTAAGTGGATTCTATTAACACGCTCACAACTACAAAGGAAAGAACCCCTACAATAACGATCCTTGGCATCATCACCCAAACCGGTACTACTTTCTCAAAGAAAAGCATTCCAGTGTACCCTATACTAACGAACAGAGCTACTAATGTTGGATACATAACCTTTTGATAATACAAAATAAGTAACATTGAATAAGCTATAATAACTCCTACAGCGCAGCTTCCGGAATGTCGAAGAAACTCCCAAGAAAAGCCTGAGCTAATTAGAAGCATCAATAAATACAGAGCTGTAACTAAACGCATTCGAGTTTTTGGCATTAGAAAAGTCACGATCACCCATAAACCCCAGCAAAAAAAGAAAAAAATTAACCCCTGGTTCATTCTATCCACCTTCTCTTTTTTAATTATGAACAATTGTGAGATTTCTAATCATGAATAACGTTTTGAATCAGGAAAATACTATCTTAAGGAGGAGGTGTTTTTATGGGAAAAGACCGTCAGCAAAAGAAGTTAAAAAAAGAAAATCGTGTAGAAAGTGATCGCGACACACAAAATCATCCAAAAGGAAGTACGTACTTAGACACTCCTGAACAAGCAAGAAAAGATCAAAAATTATAAAAAAAGCCCACTGCTTATTTATAAGCAATGGGCTTCCATTCTCTATAACGTTGTTATTCTTTGCTCTAACCAAGATTTTGTAGAACCAGTATAAATATGAGGCTTTCCATCAAGTTGGTATGTTTCTTTAGCACCTAAGAGCATCATCGCAATCTTAAATTCCTCATGAACATGATCTATCTTTTTAATTAACGTTTCAAGATCATCTTTCATTAACGTTCTAAGAAGCTGACCAGCCATACCAAATGCATTAGCACCTAGCACGAATGATTTCGCTCCATCTAAGCCATCACGCATTCCACCAGAAGCAATTACATTACATTCCGGGAAGACGCTTTTCACTTCCTTAATAGATGTTACTGTTGGAATTCCCCATCCATTGTAAGATTCAAGAGGTTGTCGTCTGCGTTTATTCTCAACATTAGAGAAGTTTGTTCCTCCCTTACCTCCAACATCAATATAGGAAACTCCTATTTCTTTCAACTGACGTGTAGTTTCCTGAGATATTCCAAAACCAACTTCTTTTAATATAACCGGAACCTCTACGGATTTGACAATCTCTTCGATTTGCTCAAGTCGAGTTGTAAAATCTCTATCTCCTTCTGGCATAATCAATTCCTGTAGCACATTTAAATGAATCTGCAACGCATTGGCTTCTAACATATCAATAGCACGTTTAGCCTGATCAAGTGTTGCTTCACTTCCTACGTTAGCAAAAACAATGCCTTCAGGGTTTTCTTGTCTCACTACTTGATAACTCTTCATTTCTTTATCATCTTTGAGAGCAGACATTTGTGATCCAACAGCAAGGGCAATTCCTGTTTCCTTTGCAGCTATAGCAAGGTCACGGTTAATGGCTTCTGTCTTCTCACCGCCTCCTCCAGTCATTGCATTTACAAAAAGAGGCGAACTTAAGGTAAGTTCGCCTAATTGAGTCTGCAATGAAATATCATCCCAATGAATATCCGTTAAACTCTGATGGATGATTTCCATCTCATCAAAGCTATTAATGCCAAGATCCTCACGGGATAATGCGTGTCTAATATGCTCTAGTTTTCTTTTAGAACGACTCAATAATATCACCGAATTTTGTAGTTTATTTTAGTTTGTTTAGCTTGTCACCGATAAAGTCACCTAATTGAAAGCCACCATCGTCATCTCTAGTATATTGTTCTACTTGTTGACGATTTTGATCAGCCTCAATTTCTTTAATACTGAGTGAAATCCGCTTTTCATCTTCATTCACATCCAGTACTTTCACTTTAATGTCTTGACCTTCCTCAAGAACCTCTTGAGGTGTTCCAATGTGCTGCTTAGAAATCTGCGAAATGTGGACAAGACCTTCTACTCCAGGCAGAAGTTCTACAAAAGCACCAAAGTTAACCAAGCGGCGTACTTTACCTTCTAGAATATCTCCTGGGCGAATCTTTTCTCCCACCTGATCCCAAGGGCCTGGAAGTGTATCTTTAAGAGAAAGTGAAATCCGCTCATTATCACGATCTACTGATAGGACACGTACTTGAATTTTCTGTCCTTCCTCTACCACATCGGAAGCTTTATCGACATGCTCATGAGCTAGTTGGGAGATGTGTACAAGACCATCTACTCCACCAATATCGACGAAAGCACCAAAATCAGTTAAGCGTTGAACAGTACCGTCTAATACTTGGTCTGCTTCAAGTTCCTGAAGTAAAGCAGCTTTGCGCGCGTCTTTTTCATCTTCAACAACGGCACTATGAGAAAGGATTACTCGATTTTGTTCTCGGTCTAGCTCAATAACTTTGAGCGTAAGAGTTCTACCTTTGTAATCATTAAAGTCTTCAACATAATATGTTTCGACAAGAGAAGCCGGAATAAATCCACGAAGACCTACATCAACTACAAGACCACCTTTTACAATGTCTTTAACTTCAGCTTCGAATACTTCTCCACTTTCTAATTTTGCTTCAAGGTCTTCCCAAGCTGATTCAGCATCTACCGCACGCTTAGATAAGACAATTTCTTCATCATCCATTTTCTTTACTTTTAGCGTTAACTCGTCACCTTCTGATACCACATCAGCTGCTTTTTCTACATGTAAACTAGAAAGTTCACTGATTGGAACGATGCCTTCAACTTTGTAACCGATATCGACAAGTACCTGCTTGTCTTCAACTTTTACAACCTTACCCGTAAGTACATCGCCGACTGAAACGTTCGGCATTTCTGACATTTCTTGGTTCATTTCATCCATTAAAAAGACCTCCTTCAGTTCCGCCACAACCATAAATATCCTTGGTTCTAACTTCTAATATTTGAAGCTTTTTGTCAAGCAAAAGACGCCTACTAGCGTTTTTTGTCTAAAAGCTTTTGAATATCTCCCATTATAACATCTGTGACCTCTTGAGATGAAGCCTTACGCTCTCTTAATTCTGCCATGGGAACAGGTTTGCCATAGATTACCCGTAATGGCTCTTTCCCTTTATAAGAGCCTACAATTGCACAGGGGATAACAGTTGCTTCAGACCGAAGTGCAAAGAAACCAGCTCCAGCTAGCCCTTTCTTTAATTCTCCGGTTTTACTTCTAGTCCCCTCTGGGAATAATCCTAAAACCTCATTCTCTTCTAATACGCCCATTGCTTTACGAAGAGCCTGACGATCTTTCATCCCTCGCTTCACAGGAAAAGCATGGATACGTTCTAATAGTCCACCAATTATTTTATTTTTAAACAATTCCTCTTTAGCCATAAAATAAATGTCCCTTGGGGCTGTGATCCCAACTACAATTGGATCAAAATTTGAAATATGGTTGGAACATATTACAACAGGACCTTTTTCAGGTATGTTTTCCTTTCCCTCCACCTTGATTCGGTAACGAGGGTAAAAGATGGTAGCACAAATTGATCTGGCTATCTTATATAACGCCATGATTATTCACCTCTATCTAATTTATCGTGAACAACACGTAATATTTTTTCAGCCACTTCTGTAATGGATAAAGCCGTAGTATCAATTTCAATTGCATCTTCTGCTTTCAAGAGAGGAGAAACCTCACGCTCTGAATCTAATTGGTCACGCCTTCTGATCTCATCTTTTAATTTCTCCAAATCTGAAGAAAAACCTTTTTCGAGATTTTCTTTATGACGACGTTCTGCACGTTCTTGAACTGAAGCAATCAAAAAGATTTTCACCTCAGCATCTGGTATAACGTGTGTGCCTATGTCACGACCATCCATAACCACACCTCTCTTCAAAGCTAATTCTCGCTGTCGTTTAACCATCTCGTGCCTAACTTCTCCATGCTTAGCTACAATGGATACTTGGTTAGTTACTTCTTCAGTACGAATATCAAGCGTTACTTCCTTACCATCTAAAATAACTTTTTGGCCATCTGCTGATTGCTGTAGGTCAATAGTCGTATCTGTTAGCAAATTCATTAGCGGTGTTTCTTCCTCTAAAGACACACCTTTTTTAATCGCTTTATACGTAAGTGCGCGGTACATAGCACCAGTATCTATATAAACGTAGGTTAACTTCTCTGCTATAATTTTGGCTACTGTACTCTTACCAGCAGCTGCTGGTCCATCAATAGCTACTGCAATATTTTGTTTCATCCTAATCCCTCTTTCACTTGCAAAAATACAATATGACTAACCAAAGGTTAGTTCAAACAGTTTGGTTCAACTCAAGGTCAAATACATTTCCTTGCGTTATGTATCAGTATCTTTATACTTCAAAAGGATAACACATCACCAAAGATGCGGTCTATTGTTTCTACTATATTGGTTTCAAGCCTTTTCCCCACACCAAAGTATTCGTAGACCGGTTGTACATATAAAGAAAAATCGGTATAAAGCATTAATGCCTGAAAAACGACTAACAATATCGCATGTACCAATACTAGTGTACAAAGCCATTGTTCAAAACGTTTCATAGTATACAACCTCTTTTTAGCTAATAGCGTATCCTCTCTATTTAGGTTTATACGTTATCTTACTCTACTTCTTCTCCAAAGCAACTGACGTTCAAAGCAGAAACGAATCAACAGCTCTCTATCACGGTGATCAATTTGTATGAATTCAAGAGATATTTGGTCTCGTTTCGTAGATTTGTTCTGAAAAATTCGAACAATCCTTGAGGTAGTTTGAATATAATGGGTTTCTCCTGAAGTTAATGGAATCACAAACCATACCTCTACCTGGTCCTCCTCATGCAATTGATGATGGTCCGGCGGTATAATAGCTGCTCCTCCCCCACTAATATCAAGAGTTATGGTCGTGAAAGGATCCTGACGTCCTTGCAGACCTTGTACACTTACATCAACTGCCGTTTCTACTCTGACATATTGACGCCGTTGTATCCGTATCATTTTTTCCTTGCCTGGATTATGTATAGCTAAAACAGGAATTTGAAGCTTCTTACGTTCCTTTACTTCAGTGGTAAACATATATATAGATTGATCTTCTCCGACAAATGTTACTTTAAATTGTGTACCCTCAAAGAAAAAGCCAATCCTACCCGTTTTTTCATTTACAGGATAATCAATGTAAAGCATTTGATTATCTTGTTCCACGAGCTTGCAATAAAACTTTTCTGGCTCTTCATCAGTGTCTTGATTTGGTTCAAGTGTTAATGGCATCCCAATTTTTATCACTGTACGTTCCTCTCTCCCCACAAAATGGTCCTATGGTCTCATATTTATTATGGCAAAAAAACACAAAAAGGGAAAGATAGATCTCTACCTTTCCCAAAAATAACCTATTCAAATTTCATTTCTGCTTGCTTTAATTTCTCAACTTTCTCTTCTATACCATCGTTAGCATTTATAAAAATACGATAGGTACTTTCCCCTAAAGTGCCAAGGAATTCATAACACAAAACCTCTTCGTTGAGATCATTTTCAATAATAGCCATATGCTGTTCTTGTATGTTCACGTTTGGATTTACATTGCTTCTGGCTTCCTCTTCAGATATTTTTGGATCTTTTATGGACCGCTTATGATGGTTCATAAGAAAATCCCGAGCTGAAAGACCGAGGATATCACCATTATCCAGAGCTACTTTTACTTGTAAGGAATCTGGGTAAATACGGACACCATCTTGGACGTATAAGAAATTGTATACCCCAACTTCATCATATTGTGTGCTTTGGAAGTTCTCCATCTGATTATATTTATATTTCTCAAGAAAGTCTTTAGCTTTTTCAGAACCTTCATATAACCCTAATTTAGCTTCTTTAAGGTCCCTTTCAACTAAAATACTTATTGGATGTCCACCTTTTACAGACAAGTCCATATACCCATTCTTCTTATCACTTCTATAGGATAAGCTATAGGTTGGAACTTCAGCACCCTTCCCACTTTTAGTCATTGTTACTTTGGCATCTTGCGGAATTTCGAAAATCTTTTTTGTTTTTTCTCTAGCTTTTTCTTCTGTGAGGTTTTCACCATTTAGGAATTGATATTCATGATTCTGTTGTGAGGCACCAGTAAAAGTAGGACCTAAGTCCCCTTCAGCATACCCTTCCATATTCTTTTCAACCGTTTTAAAACCATCAATAATGGTATTATCAGTTTTGTCATCACTGGCCAAAGCTAGCTGTACGTCCATCCATCGTAAGTTATCATTTAAAACCATATATTGAACTTTGCGTAACTCTTTCTCAATCTTTCCTGACTCTTTGTACAAGTTTTCTAACAACTTAACTTCATCATCTGTTAAAGGATTTTTGTTTAAATCCCGAATTGCTGTCCGATAAGTAAACTCCCCTATATCTGAGAGGAACTCTTCAGTCTTATTAAAAGGGAGGAGGGCAAGTGGTAACTGGCCTACATCATTATGTGCTTCAGATGTAATCCTCCAAATATCGGCTAATTGAGGCGATAATTGTTTTTGTGAATTCATTGCTAAAACCGTTCCAATTTTATCATGTAACAAATTTGTATGGTAAGACAAATCATGAAAAGCTCGTTGGTAGGAGTTTTCTGCCTGAACAAGTATGGCATTCTTCTCCTGGTGTTCCTGATACCCCCATACAGCAGTACCTGTAACGCCAACAGCTAACACACCAATAAGGAGCCAACGTATCATAACAGTTCCACCCTTTCTCTATTTAGCAAATATATGTTTACCTATTTTTTTTATCTGTGGTCGACTCCAAATCCAACCTGATGTAGCGGTATTTGGATTAAAATAATAAAGAGCATTTTGGGAAGGGTCCCAACCGTTCATCGCATCCATAACCGCTTTCTTGGATGTTTCATCTGGCTCAAGCCATATTTGACCATCACTCACCGCTGTAAAAGCCCTCGGCTCAAAGATGACTCCAGAAACACTATTTGGAAAAGTAGAACTTTCCACCCTATTCAATATAACAGCAGCAACCGCTACCTGACCCACATAAGGTTCTCCCCTGGCTTCTCCATGAACCGCATTCGCCATGAGTTGAATATCATTTTGAGAATAACCGGTGGGAACGTTTACTGATGTAGGTTCTGATTGTCCATCATCTTTCTTTTCGTCTCCACCCTTAGGAGAAGACTCAGTTTGCTGTTCTTTAGGCGTTCCCCCATAGTAGGTGAAATCTTTTCCGGAATTAATCTGCTTTTTTACGTATTGCTTATCATAATTACTAGCATCTATTAATTTTTGTTTCGCTTCCTGTCCAGCCAATCCATCAACTTCTAACCCAAATTCTTTCTGAAAGTTCCGAAGCGCCCAATACGTGCCCCAGCCAAAAACCCCATCAATATTCCCTTCATAGAATCCGATATACTGAAGCCTTGCCTGTAATTCAATTACATCATCACCAGTAGAACCTTTCTGTAAAATCCTTGCACTAAACGCATGAGATGTTTGATCAACACTAGATGATATGGAGATCGATAACATACAAACAATTAATAAAATCGACAACACTCGCAACCATTTCATATCCCGTATATCCTCCTGAACTATAGTCTTATGAACTGTAGTTTCTGAATCTAATGGGATTTTATACATGAAAGAAAAGCGCAGGCGGGGTGGTTAGGGGCGTATGGATAAGCAAACTAACGGAAGTGGCGTTAAGCCACTGGAGTTAATTTGCTTATCTCACTAGCCCCTCCCCGCCGGAGCTAGACAATAAGAAAAGCGCATGGGGCAAATGGAAGTTCAGTTAAAACCGGCACATCCTGCGCCAACACTGAACTGACCCACGTCCTGTGGGCCCGCTTACGGATAAGACAACCCATGGAAGTGAGCTTGCTCACTGTAATGGGTTGTCTTATCTCGCTAGCCTCTAAGCCCCAGGAGCTAGACATTAGAAAAGCGCAGGCGGGGTGGTTAGGGGCGTATGGAGCTAGACCATAATAAAGAACCGCTCCTAAAAAGGAGCGGTTCTCAAGCTTTCCATTTATTTTGTTCTATTGGAATTACATTTGCAGGTGCCATGTTGGCTTGCTTCACTTTTCTTAAAGCAATAAGCCACAATACGATCATAAATGGTGTCAATGTGAACTGCCATGTGGATTGCCAGACTTCTAAGATATAATCATATAATCCGTGAAGTAAAATAGGCGTTGCTAGCGCAAGCCAAACTACATAAATTGAACTTCTTTTCCGATCCGTTTTACCTTTACCTAAATAATACCCCATAATTACTCCAAATAAGGCATGAGATGAAACCGGGAAAAGAGCTCTTAAAAAGGCGACTTCTACGCCATTGGCTAATAAATACAATATGTTTTCAACAGTAGCAAATCCTAGGCTAATAGAAACCCCATAAACAATCCCATCATAGCGTCCTTCAAAGTGATCTTGTTTATAAACCGCATACATAAAAATAAACCATTTAAAGAATTCCTCTAAACCACCGGCTAGGAGGAACGATTTTGTAACCGGATATTGTAAAACGCCTTCTGTTTCGAAAGCGTACTGGATAAACATAATCGGAAACACTAATAACGAGCCCATCACAAAGGTCCTAAAAACAATTGAGAATGGCTTAGAGTCAAAACGGTCTTTCAAATAAAAAAACGACATGAGCGCAAAGCCCGGTGCCACTGCTGCTGAGAGTATTGTAAACACGACCGTTCCTCCTCTTTCAATTCAATCTATTTCATCGTATCATGAACATAATGGAAAGAAAATACTTGAAATAAGAAGGTGTTTATAGTGAAAAAGATTATAGTATTACATACAGGCGGAACCATTTCCATGAAAGAAGATAAACATACAGGGGCAGTTGCACCAGATTTAGACCATCCTCTTTATGAAATGTTACCATCCTTGGCTACCTACGCAGATATTGAAGATGAAGTCGTCTTCCATTTACCCTCTCCTCATATAACTCCTTCCCATATGTTAACGTTGGGTCAAAGAATACACGAAAGATTCGCCAGCGAGGAAATAGATGGTATCGTTATTACCCATGGAACAGACACTCTAGAAGAGACGGCTTACTTTTTAGATTTGTACTTACAAACAAGGAAACCAATCATCGTTACAGGGGCTATGCGTTCATCTAATGAAATTGGTTCAGATGGTCTTTACAATTTATTGACGTCTGTTCGAGTTGCCTGCTCTGATGAAGCACAAGATAAAGGTGTTTTAGTCGTAATGAATGATGAAATTCATAGTGCAAAGAACGTTACAAAGACATCCACTAGTAATGTAGCAACGTTTCAAAGTCCTCAATACGGCCCTATAGGTATAGTCACTAAAACGGGGATCATGTTTCACCACACTTTAACATCACATGAGTCCTATCCGATTCAACATATAGAAAAGCGCGTTACCCTTATGAAAACATACGCTGGAATGGACTCTGAAACAGTAGAAGCTATACGACACACTAAACCAGACGGACTAGTCATTGAAGCCCTTGGGCAAGGAAATGTCCCACCACAAATCGTTGAACCACTAAAAAAATTGATCGAAGACCGGATTCCTGTAGTCCTAGTGTCCCGATGCTACCAGGGTATAGCTCAAGATGTATACAGTTATGAAGGAGGGGGGCGCAAGCTGAAAGAAATGGGAGTGGTATTTTCTAACGGTCTCACCGGCCCTAAAGCTCGTATTAAACTTATGATTGCTTTAGAAATGACACAGAACCCTTCTGAACTTGTTCATATCTTTGCATAATTAAATTTAGTATCTAAAGTAAATTACCTTTTTACATAAAAAGGTTCTACGCAATCCTATGCGTAGAACCTTTTCTACTATTTATTTCTCACTACAGATCGCTTCAGCAATAAACTCACCATGATGACGACCGTTTTCAATGAAAATTTCATTATTATTATATCCTGCAGCAATAACTCCAGCTATATATATACCTTCAATGTTGGTTTCCATTGTATCTTTGTTAAATGTAGGACGTCCAGTATCCTCATCAATCTCAATACCCATTTTTCGTAGGAAACTATGGTCTGGGTGATATCCGGTCATAGCAAAAACAAAATCATTATCAACTTCCTTTTTCTCACCATGAACCTCATAATAAACTTTATCATAAGTAATTTCAGTAACAGTAGCATTAAATTCCATTTTAATGACTTCTTTGTTAACGAGGGCTTCAAACTCAGGAAGAATCCAGGGTTTTACACTTTTAGAATAGTCAGCCTGACGATAAAGAACCGTAACATTCGCACCCGCTTTTACCAGTTCTAAAGTAGCATCCACAGCAGAGTTTTTTCCCCCTATCACCACGACATCTTTATCGAAATAAGGGTGAGACTCCTTGAAGTAGTGACTTACTTTATCTAACGCTTCACCAGGTATCCCCATACGATTCGGATGATCATAGTATCCTGTGGCAATAATGATCTGATTAGCTTGATAGGTTACTTCCTCACCATCGTTTCGCTCCGAACATACGGTAAAGTTTTCATTTTCCTTTGTTACACTTGTTACTTTTTCATAAGCATTTACTCGAAGATTCTTTCGCTTAGCAACCGCACGATAGTAAGCAAGAGCTTGATTACGTACTGGCTTTTTCATTTCTGTAATAAAAGGCATTCGACCAATTTCTAACTTCTCACTTGAGCTGAAAAAAGTTTGGTGAGTCGGATAGTTATAGATTGCATTAACTACATTTCCTTTTTCAATGATAAGAGGGTTTAGACCTCTTTCCTGAAGTTCAATCGCAGCCGATAAACCACAAGGCCCTGCTCCTACAATAATTACATCTTCTTTCTGCAAATTACCTTCACTCCTCTATCAACAACACATATCACTATTCATAAGTATCATTTGTCTTTATTTTGATGTATATCATGTTCTTTAAAATAGGCTCCGAGCTTAGTGGGTACTTCCATTAGCTTTATCATGAGTCTATGCTTGGAAAAAAATAGTTGGCCCGCTCGCTAAAAGCTCCTCACTGTTGAGTGCTCCGTATTAGGGAGTTACATGAATTTACTAAACATAATCAGAGCCCAAAACAAAAAACATCTCCTACCCACATAATGATAGGAGATGCTTGCAAAAGATTCAACCTATATCCATCCACGGAAGCGTGAAGCCTCCGCCATTTTACGTACGCCAACCATATAAGAAGCTAATCGCATATCAATACGACGAGTTTCCGCTGTATTATATACGGCATTAAAGCCCTTAACAATTACTTTATGAAGCTTTTCCTCAACTTCTTCTTCAGTCCAATAGTAACCTTGATTATTCTGCACCCATTCGAAGTATGATACCGTTACTCCTCCGGAAGAGGCTAATACGTCTGGAACTAGTAAAATTCCACGCTCTGATAAAATGCGCGTTCCATCTAGTGTAGTTGGTCCATTCGCAGCTTCTACAACGATGCTTGCTTTAATATTGGCTGCATTCTCTTCCGTAATTTGATTCTCTATTGCTGCAGGAACTAAAATATCACAATCTAGCTCTAATAGTTGCTGATTGGTAATTGTATTCTTAAATAAGTTTGTAACAGTTCCAAAGCTATCTCGACGGTCGAGAAGATAATCAATATCTAGTCCCTCTGGATCATGAAGAGCGCCTTGTGCATCAGAAATTCCAATCACTTTGGCCCCTTTATCGTGCATAAACTTAGCTAAGAAGCTTCCTGCGTTACCAAATCCTTGAATGACAACACGAGCTCCTTTGATATCAATATCTTTCTTTTTAGCAGCTTCTTCTATACATATTGTAACACCTTTAGCCGTTGCAGACTCACGACCATGAGATCCGCCTAATACAAGGGGTTTTCCAGTAATAAAACCTGGGTTATTGAATTCATCAATACGACTATATTCATCCATCATCCAAGCCATAATCTGTGAATTCGTAAACACATCAGGAGCTGGAATATCCTTTGTGGGACCTACAATTTGACTTATAGCTCGTACATAACCGCGACTAAGTCCTTCTAGCTCACGGAAAGACATTTCACGAGGATCGCATACAATTCCGCCTTTTCCCCCACCGTACGGAAGATCAACAATCCCAGCCTTTAAACTCATCCATATGGATAATGCTTTTACTTCCTTTTCAGTAACGCTTGGGTGGAATCTTACGCCACCTTTTGTAGGCCCCACTGCATCATTGTGTTGAGCCCGATAACCTGTAAAGATCTTAATTGACCCATCATCCATTCGAACTGGAATTCGGACAGTCATCATTCTTACAGGTTCTTTAAGCAATTCAAACACTTCGGATGGGTACCCTAATTTATCAAGTGCCTTATTAACCACAGTTTGAGTTGATTTTAATACGTCTAATTTGTCATGATTTTCATTCGCAGAATCTGCTGCTTTGTCGGCTACCATGAACTTACCTCCCATGAAAATTCGGTTCAGTCAATGTACATTCCATTTCTTCAGAAATTAGTATACAACTTCTTAAGCTTTATGGAAACACGAAAATACATATTTTGATGAAAACTAAACCTTTTATAATGTAAGCGATTTCATTATAAAGGGGTATTCGAATTTCCGCAATTCTTTTCCCCTATATTTTTTATTCTGTTTTATCGTAACATGTTCATAGAAATCCTTCTAATATTTACATAAATATTTTTCTTGTTCTATATAAAAAATGTTTTCAAGAGCTATGATATGTATAGAACTAATTCACAAAAAAAAGATCGTCCGCTTTTAATGGACCGATCTCTTCTTTACTGAAAGTAAGTTGTGATCTCCTGAATTGCATTGCCATTTAAAATCGTTTTCCCATACTCGTTTAAACGGTAACTAGTAACTGTACTTGGTGAGCCAAATTCAGAAAGAATAGCAATTAGGTCTTCTCGGTTCAACTCAGCCATGTCCTCATCAGAAAGCTGCATATAGTAGTGATCCATATAATAAACGGTTCCACCTTTAATGCCTAACTGAAGTAAGTGATGAGCCACTTGAATAATATCTTCAAATGCCTGGAAGTTGAACATCATTTCTTTACTCTCATCAAGTGTTACTTTCATTTCAATATAGTCTTCATCATAATTTTCATTCGTTTGATCACTTTGCGTAACCACAATGAGCATGCCTTGAGCCTGCATTAGGTATACCTGAACTTGGAGCATGCCTTCTAGTTCCATTCCTAGTTCGTCTGTAGCCTCGTACATCATATCATGGAATAATGCGTGTACAGCAGGTAGGTCATGCCACAGATCCTCTCGTGATATGCCACGATCAAGCAAGTCATCAAACGTTAGAAATATTTTGAATTTATTACTAGATAACCTTTCAAGACGCATTCACTCGTCCCCCTTTGAATGCATGTGCGATGCCTTACCTTAGTATATGTTTTTTTTGTAAGTTTGGTACTATTTTTAAAGTATAAATTGGAATAGGCATAGCTACAAGAATTTTATTGTATTTACGCTATTTAGGAAGCAAAAGACTCGCGTCTAAACGCGAGTCTTAAGAATGATTGGACAGCCACTCTGACCAATCCGAACTATTGCTACCTATAATGTATGGTTGTATGGGTTCTTTATCCTTAGGTGGCAAGGTATCTAACGCGTAGCCCCCTAGCCCAATCGCTAAATCTGGGTAACGTTCTTTTAAAGCATCAGCTATGTGAACTGTTGCAGGTATATTCTTCTTCATTGTGCAAGACATAAACAGATATTTTGGCTTAAGTTCATTCACAATTACTTCAACATCGCCTGGAGCGATACTTTGACCTAAGTAAACAACATCGTATCCTTGCCTTTTTAAATAAAGACTAAATATCAATATACCTAATTCATGCTTCTCATTAGGACCACATACACACACAGCTTTCGGTTGCATATGATTGACGGGCATTGAGATCAGCATCATACCTAATCTAGAGCGCAGAAAATTACTTGCAAAATGTTCATGAACACTAGAAATTTCATTCGCTTCCCACAAGTTCCCAATCTTAACTAATACGGGACCCACTACATCAATGGCTACTTTTTCAGGTGAGAATAAGCTAAATGCATGATCTAGTTTCATCTGTGCATCACGTTCATTAAACTGTAACAACGCATCTAATAGTTCCTCAGACATAGCTTCAATATGACTTTCTTTTGAAGAACTATTATCTTCCTCAACGTTTGATTGAGTATTCTGATTGTTCTCAAGCAAAGAAACTGCTTGAGATATAGTAAAACCTTTATTCACTTTATCTATTAACCATTTCAATACTTTAATATGCTCATCTGTATACAAACGATGACCAGCCTCATTACGTGTCGGGCGTATCATTTTATACCTACGTTCCCATGCTCGAAGAGTTCCTGATTGAATTCCAAGCATTGTAGAAACGGCTTTGATGTTGTATTTACCTTGAGTGCTGGACATACCTTATCCCCCATAAATCTATTTGCTTTTATTATAAAAAAGAAAGCGCTTTGTGTAAACTATGTATGGGTTTTGGATATGCTTTGCACAAATTACTGTTGATTATTGAGAAAGATTTTTTCTCCCTTTTTGTTGTTCTTTCCCCTTCATAGAAAGGATACCATAGATGAAAGACATACAGAAAACCAGGGCCACAACTTTTATAGAAAAAACCACCAGCACAGCAGGACTTAACCAGCCTAACAAGGATATTACTTTCACTTCTGTTTGAACGTTTGTTTGTACTATAGCCCGAAACAACAAGCCATGGTTGATCCAAGCCAAAAGCAAACACAAGCTTCCGAGTAAGAAATCAACCGGAGCTAATATGGCCAGTAAAAAAAAATCTGACGAGAGCGGTACTCTAGCAAACGGAAGCCAATATATAGAGAAAAAGGTTGCAAACCAGGCTACACCACTAATGATTAAAGCACTAAACAATAAAAACCCCTCCCCCACCCATTATATGGATGTGAGGCTGGGTCTAGTCCTGTTTAATCTTCTTTAATATCAAGGATTCTGAAGCCAGAACGTTCTAATTTCTTAGCAAATTTATCTATATTATCTTTCTTTTCAATTTTCAATACGATTCTCCTTGTGAGTTTAGCTGTTTCATCAAAAGTGGCCAGAGAAATAATGTTTTCATGATATTGCTTAACAATTTCAGCTAAACGAGCAATGCGGCCTTCAGATTCCTCTGAAGTAAACGCAATTCGCACCCCTTTCTTCTTCATGCCAAATGCACTCTCAAACTGCTCTAAAACATCGTAACGTGTTACGATACCTAAAAACTTACGATGCTCCCCAATGACTGCAACTACAGAAAAACCTTTGAATGTCGTTAATGTTTGTTCAAACACATCGCTTTCTGTAATGAAAAGATCCTCATAGGCCATTACATCCCCAACTTTTCGTTCAGCCAAAAAGGAATCCTTAGTCATTCCGCTTTCAAAAAAATTCTTATAGATCAGTTCCTTTGATACCATCCCTTTAAAGATTCCTTCTACTACCACCGGCATCCCTTGAATATCATTTTGATTAAGCCTATTAATCACTTCTTTTAACGGTGTGTCTACAGTAGTCGTCCAGCATTCATGAGCATCTTTCATAATTCCCTTTACAAACATAGCCTTCACCTCAATTTATGTAATGATATAATAGTACCCTTCATATAAAATAATTCGATTAAAAAAACAAAATCCCTTCTTTAAGGAAAGGATTAAACTTGTAATAGGATAAGGTTTAACAAAATATCCATAAATAGTAGTGGTATGAATGTAAGTTCAACAGAAAGGAGTAAATAGTGATGTTCACTCAAGTGAAGTACTACCAGCCCTATAATAGCCCACATGACCCCTGCCCACCCGTTCGGGTAAAAAGTTATCAGACACCACCTCAACTTTATATAGGGTTCCAACCCCAAAATTTACAGCAGTTTAGTCCTAAACAAGCCCTTTATTGCGGCACCCTTTGGCCAGCTTTTTACAGCCCTTATCCAAATCCTGACGGGAGTGATGACAAATGAACCAGCCTCTCCCACCTTCATACTACGAATTGCTAGAGGAAATTCAAGCTGTAGACTTTGTTTTAGTTGAACTTACTTTATATTTAGACACTCACCCTGATGACTATGGAGCAATAGAACAATTTAATCAGTATGCTCAACAAAGCAAGAAGCTTAAGAAGCAATATGAACAACAATATGGACCGCTTCGCCAATACGGGGAAAGTTATTCAGGATATCCTTGGAATTGGAACAGTGCCCCTTGGCCCTGGCAAGTGTAAGAAGGAGGTAGGGTATGTGGTATTATGAGAAAAAATTACAGTATCCTGTTAAGGTAAGTTCCTGTAACCCGCAACTTGCCAAATATTTAATTGAACAATACGGCGGAGCTGATGGGGAGCTTTCTGCAGCTCTAAGATATCTAAATCAGCGGTACACCATCCCTGATAAAGTGGTAGGCCTCTTAACTGATATTGGGACAGAAGAATTCGCCCATTTAGAAATGATTGCAACGATGGTTTATAAACTTACAAAAGATGCAACACCAGACCAAATGAAAGCTGCTGGTTTAGGTGCCCATTACGCTAATCATGAGCATGCTCTTTATTATGAGAACGCTGCTGGTTCGGCGTGGACTGCCACGTACATTGCCGCTAAAGGGGATCCTATTGCGGACTTATATGAGGATATTGCTGCAGAGGAGAAAGCTCGTGCTACTTACCAATGGATCATAAACCTGTCTGACGATCCAGACTTAAATGATGGGTTAAAATATTTAAGGGAGAGAGAGATCATACATTCTCAACGGTTCCGGGAAGCTGTTGAAATCTTAAAAGAAGAACGAGATCGTAAAATCTTTTTCTAACAAGTATCGATAATGGATGTGAACTCCATAAATAAAGAGGTTTAGAGTCAATAAACTCTGAACCTCTATTTTTTATCAACCATTTTAAACTAACCTACTTAAATGCTGCCTTAACTGTTATTCAGAAAGGCAGTTTAGCTTTTGTTTAGTTTGAATTCACAAAAAATATAGAGGGAGAAGAAGTATTAAAACTACAAAAAGAAAAACTAATAATCGAATGAAAGGATATTTAATTTTCCATTTTACCTTAGTTTGTTTCGTTCTATGTACTTCACTTCTAGATGGAAGGTTAGAAATAACATGGGTTGTTTGCTCCTTATCCGCTTCTTGCAACACACTATTTGTGTCACCTTTCATTCTTCGTCGCAAATTCTTAGCTTGGTCATTATAGCTATGGGATTCTTCGATTGTAAATCACCTCAGTATACGATATCGAATCATAATTCCTAACACGAGATCAATAATGAAATGGGCAAATATCGTGACCCACAAATTTTCTGTAATTTCGTACATCCACCCAATATAAAAACTAATCGCTATAACCGAAACGAACAATACAGGTTTTTTCAAATAGCGAATGTGAACGAGCGCAAATGAAATACTAGCGGTTAAATATCCATATTCTGTTTGTATGACCCCACGAAATAAAAATTCTTCCGCCAATGCTACAAAGAATGTCAAACCAATTATCTCTAGAATAGGTAGGCTTCTGAAAACTTTTTCATTAATCCCCCCGTCGTCATAAAAACGTTTTGGCATAACCGACATGAGCAATACGTCTAAACCTAGTATAAGAAGAGCCGCTGATCCACCATAATATATAATTTCTTTTATATCCAAAGCGAATAAACCGTACCAATCATTAATGGAGTCAAATAAAAACCAACTACATACTAGAGAAAGGGCTAGTATGATGATTTGAGTGATGTAGAGTTGGGTTACGACTTGACGATCTGTCATTTTTTTTATAAGGTCAGCTTGATTCATTCAGACCCCCCTTGTAAAAAAATCCTTTGGAGTTCTTCTTCCCAATTTAACATCTCGGTTCGGTTATCGATGTTATTGGTTGTTTCCCATAAATCAAATGCAAAGTCACAGTGATCGCAACAAAAACCAGTGGGTTCTTTTAATGAGGTTTGAAATGAACGATATAAGCTAGACCTTAAACAGGTTTCTGAATGTACCCATTGCAAGAGTTCCGCTAATTTATTTTGTTTGATCATGGTTCTCTCATGAATAAACCTAAGGATTGAATTATAAGCATCTTCCCAGCCGCCTTGATCCTTCAGAATATTCTTCCCTTTCATAAGCCCATGCTTTTCAAATTGATAAGATAAAAAGCGCCATTGAACCTCACTAAGTTGTAAGCTTTCTTCAATATCCTCTGTTCGATCCGGGATACGCATACCTTTAGAGGATAATGATTGCAAATAACGCATAGCGTTAGAAACCATCTCTTCAGAAGGTAGTTCTGTCTCTATAAAACGCTTAGGTATTTCCCCATCTCCCGGACTATAGAGTGTTAAGCTAACACTTTGATATCCATCTCGTCCTGCCCGGCCTATTTCTTGCAAAAAAGATTCAACCTGCGAGGGAATATGAGCATGCACAACCAGTCGTATATTCCCTTTGTTCACACCCATCCCAAAAGCGCTAGTACAACAAATCACATCTAATTGGTTATTCATAAATTGTTGTTGAATCAGTAAACGGTCCATTTGATCCATTCCACCATGATAATAAGCAATCCTTACACCTTGTACACGCTGACTTAATTCATATGCTGCTTTTTCAGTCCACTGTCGACTTGAAAAGTAAATCATGGTTGGTACTGAATGTGTTTTTAATATATCCGCCAACCGTTGGATCTTCTCATCCATACCAGTAACATGCTCTACTGAAAAGGCAATATTCTCTCTATCCATGGGATAAATGTGTTTACGCATTTCTGGCCGATCAATTTGTTTCAAAATATCATTTTGGACATGCACGGGAGCAGTAGCACTTAAAGCCAACACGGTTGGTTCTTTTAACTCATTCAATGTTTCATCCAACTTTAAGTAATCCGTTCGAAACTCATGCCCCCATTGTGAAATACAATGTGCTTCATCTACAACTAGTAACGAAACCGAAACCTTCTCTTTCAAGACCTGTAGGAACTGCTCATTTTGAAGCATTTCTGGTGAACAATAAATTAATTTATATTGATCAAGATGAGTATATACTTGTTGCTTTTGTTGTGGATTCAAAAAGCTGTTTACGGCCACTACGCGCTTCATACCCTGTTGTTTTAACTGCTTCACCTGGTCAACCATTAATGAAATTAAGGGACTTACCACAATAACTGTTCCCTCTAGAACAAGAGCAGGCAATTGATAACACATTGATTTACCAGTACCAGTAGGTAAGATGCCTAAAACATCATTCCCCTTAAGTACATCCTCGATAATCTCTCTTTGTCCTTCTCGAAATTGTTCGTATCCAAAGTTATGATACAGTACCTTTTCAAGTGTTTCGTGATTCATGATTTGACACTCCTTGTGACGCTGCTAACACGAGCCGAATTTCAAAATAAGAGTAATTTCCATTGAGCTTATCTCGGATTGTTTTCAAGCGATTGGTGTTTAATACATTTGCTGTATGGGAAATGTTCTGTGCCGCTTCTTTCGTAACATAGTTATCAATTCGAAAATGCGGATTCACTAGAGCAATTTCTACAATATGGTCTTGGATGGTACTCATTTTTAATTTACGGATCCTTGCTATGTTCTCAAGGGAATGGCCTTTCTCAATCCATTCAAACGTTTTTTGTGCAGAATGAGTTAGAGGATAGGTCACTTGAAGGTCTTCACACATTTGGAATAAGTAAGGATAGGTGCTTGGGTGCTTCACGACATTCTGTAACAAATAATGAATAACAGCTTGAAGGGTAATAGTGACATCATGGATAGAAAGATTATAGCGCATAGCCAGCTGGTCTTTACTCATTCCATAGCGATGGTAAGCAGACAAACGATAGGTTGTAAATTCAGCAATCCATTCAGGCATACCTTTTAAAAGACTATATACTTCAAAATATAAGCTCTGTAAGTATTCATGCAGGTTAGATTGTTCATATCGATACTTCACTTTCACCCAGTTCAAAATCTCTTTTCTGTCGTCAACTGGAATAAATTGATGCTGACCTGTAGCGATATTAGAGGCCGTCTGTACGAATACTACTAACCGACCCCAAAATTGCTGATCCATATGCTGATAAGCTGTACCATTCAGCCAAGCTAAGGGCGTTTGTCCAATGGGTTCTTTGTTAAGGAACTCCAATCCACCATTTGTTAATCGAATTTCACGATCTTTAGTAGTAATATACTGAAGCGCCTTTAAATTTCTTAACTCGTGCATTAATTCATCTCGAGTAATCGTACGATATATCCCAAAAAAAGTTGATAGTTGATATGCGTAAACATCTTGGAAGGTCTGTGAAGATTTCTTACCTGTTAGCATATGTAAAATTGCCGAAGCACTTCTTTCACCTTGTAATTGTTGAATGCTGTGAAGTAATAAAGTGTTAAACATGGAATCCCCTTTCTCTACCCTTCAAGAAGCTATTTGAAGGGCCACGTCAAGCTTAGTTTGCATGATGAATTCGCCGATTTTTAGTTGAAATGTTAAAAGAAGAGCTTTACAATATGTATTAGGCGAAAATGTTTCCAAATTAGGATACTTATATATGTTATAGAAGATCCATACCAGGGTCTTAAATATTTTAGGAGGGTATGTGACATGGCTAAATATACAATTGTCGACAAAGAAACATGCATAGCATGTGGTGCTTGCGGGGCTGCAGCTCCAGATATTTATGATTATGATGATGAAGGCATTGCATTTGTCATCTTAGACGATAATAAAGGTACTGCGGAGATTCCTGAGGATCTTCATGAAGATATGGAAGATGCTTTCGAAGGTTGTCCTACAGATTCCATTAAAGTAGAAGACGAACCGTTTGACGGCGATGCATTGAAATTCGAATAAACTATCTCCCTAAAAAGATCCCTTCATAAATGGAGGGATCTTTTTATATCGGATTTTCCCCTAGCTCAGCCAACTTCTGACGCGCTTCTTTAAGGTCAAAGCTGCTAAAGTACCTATAATAATCCCCATCGATTATCCTGTAATGTTGACTTAAAACATTTTGTTGTAACACGTATCCGTTATGCTCATCTACTGACGTCCACCAAACCTTACCACCAAGCGTGCGCTGTTTAGGGCGGTTTACAGATTCGTGAGCAATCGTCTCTAAAACTTCTAGAGGATCTTCTCCCAATGTATTCTGTATGACTTCGCTATCTCGAAATAAAGCAACCATAGCCACTAACGTTGTCCAACTAGCTAGAATTCTACCCTTTTCTATTTGGACAAGAGTCTTTTTAGATACACCGAGAATCAAAGACATACGCTCCTGTGTATAGCCCCTTTCGACACGGACAAGCTTAACTTTTGGGGAAAGTTGCTCAACTAAAGAATGTTGGTCCATTATCATCAGTCCTAACATACGTCGATACCTTTATTTTAACATGTTCTATGCTTTCCTTCCTAGCTAAATGTTGATATAATATAAAACTGCAAGAACATACATACTATTGTCGAATAAGGAGGCATTCATATGGCTGAAAATAAAGTTATTGATGTGTTTATTGAAATTCCAACAGGAAGTCAGAACAAATATGAATTTGATAAGGAAAAAGGTGTATTTAAACTAGACCGCGTCCTTTTCTCTTCTCAATTCTATCCTGCAGAATACGGGTATATTGATGACACGTTAGCACTAGACGGTGATCCACTTGATGCACTAGTGCTTGTTACAAACCCTACTTTCCCAGGTTGCGTAATTGAATCTCGTGTTATTGGTTTCTTGAACATGATTGATGACGGAGAAGAAGATCAGAAGTTGATCGCAGTTCCTACAGAGGATCCACGCTTCAAGGATGTTCATACACTAGATGATATACCTCAGCATAAATTAAAAGAAATCTCCCACTTCTTCCAAACGTATAAAGATCTACAAGGTAAGAAAACAGAGATCGGAGAATACGAAGGTGTAGAAGCAGCTAACAAACTAATCGATGAGTGCTTAGCACGTTTTGAAGAAAAATAAATAATGAAAAAAAGCTCGCCTATTGGCGAGCTTTTTTATTCTATGGTGAACTCTGCTGTAAAGGCATAGGATTAACACTATAGGGAACAGAAATGGGTTTTGTTACATCATAATCCCCCACCTCCGGATCAGGAAGGTTGTTGAACTTAATTTGAGTAAAGCCAAATTGCTTAGCTGTCATGAGAATAGATTCAATCATTGTGATCAGCTGTTGGTCCCCTTCAATAGTGTTAGTGACATTAAAATTAACTTTAAGAAGTTCACCATCATGTTTTACGTCTTTAATATCCACCGCTTTTGGAATAGTTCCTTCAACTGTGAAGGCTGGCTCATCAACTTTAAGTTCATTTAAAGCTTCTTCTACCGTTAAGCCCTGAGTGATAGGGATGGAAATAAATAGTTTCGGACCATTTGGTGGAGTGTATAACTTGTAGAGAAATTTACCAGAAATATCAATTTCTTTTAACACCGCATTGTTACCAAGATTAACTCCTGGTTCACCATCTGTTGCAAGTTTAATAGTAGTCACATCAAGTGGGTTAAACATTTCTTTAAGAGACATTATAAAAATATTCTCTTGTGTAGAGGATTCTGGAAAATCATAATCGACAGGGAAATTTACCACAACGATCCCTTCCTCTTCGTTTATATCAAATGAAACAGATGAAAACTGATACTTTCTCACACTCCAAACTTCTTCTTCAAATGCATGAAGAGAATTGTACAATTGGTCAATGCTATTGACTTGTTGTGCTACAGAGAATGTAATTGGAACAACGTATTGACCTTGCAGATCTCCAAACGCCGCAATCGCATGGTGTTCTGCCTCATTTTCTTTCACAACTCTCGATATTAGAGAAGATTCCTTAGACATAGTATCATGGAAATTCGCTTCCGCCTTTTCAGATGAAGAACTTTCTTCTTGTGCATCTTCCTGTCCATTAGTGACTGATGGACGATCCATCTCATTATTATTTTGATCATTAGATTCTGCTTGGTCTTTGCTTAGTTCTGCTGTTTCATCAGAAGATGATGTATCATAAGCTTGCTGTTGGGTCATAGTGGGTAAAGCAGCGATGAAAAATAGAATGATCGCTGCTACTGAGGCAAGCCCTATGCCCCATCTAGTAGCCATTTTCTTTCGCTTAAATCCTCTTTGCAACTCTTTATTTCGCTTGTCAGAGATTTTACGATACAGCTCCTCAGAGTTTTGGCGGTCTTCTACATCAGGCATACTTTTCAGGAGATCTTTTATGGAGTCACTATTGTGATTTTTATTTCGTTTCACTTCTGATCCCCTCCTCGTCTTCCTCATTCATATAAGTTTGAAGTGCTTTCATACCTCTATGTTGTGTCGTTTTCACTTTACTTACAGTCATCCCTAAAATTTCAGCAGTCTCCTGTATAGACATAGACTGAATATACCTCAATATAATTATTGTCTTTTGATCTCTCGTACACCTTTCTAAACAATGGTACATCTTTTGAATTTCTTCATTCTGCAACGCAATTTCTTCAGGGATGGGCTGATCATCTTGTATTAAATGACCATGCTCCCCCCAGTCAAAGAAATCCATGATCCGATTCCTTTTTCGCTTTTGTTTACGAAAGAAATCGATTGTAACATGACGGGCTATCGAAAACATCCATGTTTTTTCACTACTATCCCCTTTAAATCGATCATAAGAATTCATGACTTTAATATATACTTCTTGAACGAGATCTTCAGCTTGCTCCCGATTCTTTACCATGTAGAATATAAATTGAAAAACATCTTTATGATATTTCTCATAAAGATCTTGAAATACGGAATCCATTCGTCAACCTCCCGTTCATAACATTAGTCGAAAAAATATGTAAAACGTTTCACTCGTTTCATACTATAAATTATTTCCAAGCGTTTGAATAGACCATTTCCTACCAAAATCAAATAATATCTAGTGTATGTTAAATAGTATAGCTACTATCACAACCCTTCTATATAAGGGACTTATGTGGAAGGATTAGAGTTGGATATTTCAGCAGGAAAGGTCCGCCTGCGTTTATGAGTGCTTGGGCTTGCTCGGGGACTACTCGCTTTCCTGCGGGGAGCTGGGAAGCCTCCTCATTCGCTTCGCTCTCTGCGGGGTCTTCCCTAGGCTCCTTTTCCCGCGGGAGTCTCGCAGTCCCCGAGCAAGCCCTGGCTGAAAAAATGAATGGCCCCGCATTTCACAACAGAAGGTCTGGAGTCGCTCTAAATGGCATGTTTTCGTTTATCCTTATATGGCAAAGGCGGGCCTGGAAACTGCGAGACTCCCGTGAGGAGGCTCACCAGCTCCCCACAGGAAAGCGAGTGGTTTCCAGGCACACCTTACGCTCAACTAAAGCTAACGGAAACATTCTCTCAGCTTCAAGTCTTCATGATTACTAACTTTATCTTGAAAAAGTCTAATACAATCAACTACAAAAAACACCCCAATCAGTTCATTGACTGATTGGGGTGTTTAAAAGAATGTATATTTTTACTTTCATATTGTTTAAACAAACGAGACAATACTGGATAGAGTACAACCATGAATACAACATTACCAACAGCATGATACGTGTCAAACGGGAGGCTGCTTAGCCAATAGGCAAAGAAATGATTGCCTACTTGACCGTATGTAACTGCCATCATAAATCCAAAGAAGTAACCACTTACACCAGCAAATATAGCATATACATACATCGGCACGACATGCCTATACTTTCCTAACCAGCCTGCTAGGAGGCCAATTAATGACCAGCTTACTATTTGAGGTAAGGTCCATATCCCCATGCCTAACAACATATTTGATAATATCGTAGTCACCACAGCTAGCACCACAGAATAGAAGGGACCTAACCAAATACCACAAATAATTATAATCGCTGTGACAGGCTGAACGTTTGGGTAAAAACTAAATAAGAATCTTCCAACGGTGGCAAGTGCAGCAAGCAATGAGATTAATGTTAGTTTATATAAGTTCATCGCTGTTACTCCCAGCTGTGAAAGTCAAATGAAACAGCATCTCCAGATTCTAACGTATATTCCTTTGCTCCGACCATAGCTTCTTCTCCATTAACGGAATAAAACCATGCTTTCTGCTCTCCATCTTTAGGAGCTACACCTTCAATTGAAGTAATGAAGCCTCCATTACTTCCCGTCTCTATATCAAAATTTTCTTTCATTACTTCCATTACAGTTGCTCCGTCTTCAATCTCAATTTCTTTTTCAGCTATAGCTTCTTCCCCGTTATCTGTTGTAATTTCCACTGTTACAAGCTGTTCTTGCTGTTCCTGTGTAGATGGACTACTTTCCCCACTATTTGCATCCTCTGTTGACTGACCACAGGCAGCAAGTCCTCCTAATACAAATATAGTCGCCATTATCATTTTCATTATTTGTTTCATTTCATCCAACCTCTCCATAAAATATGTAGTTGTTTCGTTGCATTACGAAGAGACGAAACGAAGACAGACCTTTTGTTACGAAAAAAGACCCTTCCTTTTAATGGAAGAGTCTTTGAGCATGACGGATCTCGTTAAAAAACAATGACAAGATAGGTCTCTCAAACGCTCAATCCTCGAAGCTTTGAAACGGTTAACCATGGCAGGTCTACTGACTTGTGTATCGATCTACTCGAGAGCCTTCCCTTATAATTATATAAAGTGGCATTTCCCTTTCGTCCACACGTACAGTTGCGAGGACAGTTCTGGATTCCAACCAGATTCCCTTTTCAGTTCTCATATGAGAGCACCATAGTTAAATTATGAAATTATATTATGTTTGTATCGTAGCATAGTTACTTTAGAAAAGGAAGTACTTATCTCTAGATGGTTTCATAGGAAACAAGATTGTTCGTCATGATTCGCAATCATTTGGAAGCTTGAACAAGAAGGTTGTTCCTTCTCCTTGCTTACTATGCACAGAAATGGAACCTTTATGAGCTTCTACTATATTTTTAGCAATAGCGAGCCCTAACCCGGTTCCTGACTTACCTCCTCCACTTCTCTTGCGTGACTTGTCTGCCTTATAGAAACGCTCGAACACAAATGGTAAATCTTCATCTGCTATCCCAATACCCTGATCGTGTATGGAGAATTGAACAGCATCTTCTTCCGTTACTCTGACAAAAACTTGTTTATCTTGTTCTGTGTGTCGAATAGCATTATCAAGCAAGTTGGTCAGTACCTGCTCGATACGGTCGTAGTCTAAATACACTTGCTGCAGGTTATTATCTACTTCTACATGTATCGAGATATTCTTTTCATTTGCTAATCCTGAGAATTTCTTCACGATTCGTTCAATATAATCATGAATGTTAACAAACTCCCTATTTAGTTGAATGTGTCCCGCTTCCATTCGTGCAAGATCTAGTAATTCATTGACAAGTCTTCCAATCCTGAGAGACTCATCATAAATGATCTTGGCTAATTCATTCTTATCTTCTTTGGATTCAGCAATATCATCTACAATGGCTTCACTATAGCCTTGTAACATAGAAATAGGCGTTCTGAGCTCATGAGAGACATTAGCAATAAAGTCTTTACGAAGTTTATCCAACCTTCGTTCTTCTGTCATGTCCCGAATTACCGCAACAGCCCCTCTCACATATGTTTTATCGTATAGAGGAGTCATGATTACTACGAAACTACGCCCTTGAACCACTAGCTCTGTCATGATTTCTTTCTCTTTTGTAATAACTTCTTGAAGCATATCTTGTAGTTCACCTGGTAAAAGATCGTGATTGGGCAATCCATTTTCATGTTCATAAAACCAAGCATCTATAAACTGATCAGCAGGAGGGTTAGTGACTAACATATGCCCTTTTCGATTTAGAGTAATAACACCATCAGCCATAGACCGAAGAATTCCTGATAACTGCTCTTTCTCTTGATTTAATGCATTTATATGAAACTTCAACTGTCTCCCCATACGATTAAATGCCATGGCCAGTTCACCAATTTCATCATGCGTCAAGATAGGAACTTTTGTATTGAATTCCCCACGCGCTAACTCGAAAGCGCCCTCCCTCATTTTTATAAGAGGAGATGTAATTCGTGTCGATAAGAAAAACGCAAAGATCGTTGTTAAAATAATCGCTATCCCAGCACCCAAGAAAATAATCTTAGTCGTTTGGGAAGTTGTTTGTTCAACAAAAGCAAGGGATTGATAGACGAAAATACCAGAACCTTGCTCAGCAAGAGGGATTCCTACAATCATGACATGTGTTTCAGTATCAGGTATAATATCTTCTTTCATAACCGTTTCCTTTGAATCAAACACGGTCGATAATGACTCATCCTGGTACAACCACTCCATCGGTACAATGGGTACATCCTCTTTATAGGTGGGAGAAATCCATTGATCTTCTTCATCAAACGCTACTACAATTCTGCTTGAAGGATCAATAATCTTCTCAGCAATTGAAAGGGCTAATGACCGCTCTTCGTATTCATCAAGAATATCTTCTACTTTTTCAGCAGTTTGCATTAATTCCTTTTCAGCTTGATAAATATGGTAACTTTCAAAGAATTCAAGTAATAATACCGTTAATATAAATAATACAAATGATACTAAAAGTAGTATGGTAAACCATAACTTACCTACTACACTTCGCCAGAACATTAGTCACCAACTACCTCAAATTTATACCCTACGCCCCATACTGTTACGATCATCTTGGCAGCGTCTTTAGATACTTTACTTAGTTTCTCACGGAGACGTTTCACATGTGTATCGACTGTACGCAAATCTCCAAAAAATTCGTATTGCCAAACTTCCTTCAAAAGTTGCTCACGGTCAAAGACTTTATCAGGAGCTTGTGCAAGGAAAAGTAGAAGTTCATACTCTTTAGGTGTTAAGCTAACATCCTTCCCATCAGCTTTTACTCTATGCGCATCATTATCAATTGTTAAATGATCAAACACCAATACATCTCTAGCTCCCGTTTCTGTTTGCAAGAATTTGGTGGATGAGGAACGCCTCAGTAAAGCCTTAACCCGAAGCACCACTTCTCTTGGACTAAAAGGTTTAACGATATAATCATCAGTCCCCGCTTCAAAGCCTTGGACACGATTTGACTCTTCCCCTTTGGCTGTCAACATAATAATTGGAGTTGCCTTTTTCTCTCTTATGTCCTGACACACTTCAATACCATCTTTTCCTGGCATCATTAAATCCAAAAGTATGAGATCAAAATCGTCACCAATAGCAAGCTCTAGAGCCTCTTCCCCGTCTTCAGCCTCCACAACTTCGTAATTTTCTCTCTCTAAATACATGCGGATTAACCGACGGATTCGTTCTTCATCATCTACTACGAGAATCTTTCCACCCTGATCCATATTTCTATCTCCCTTCTATTTGCAACAAAGGCTACAAATCTTAAGATTAGCAGCCTTTGTAGTGTATTACGCATATGAATGTAGTCCTGCTAACACGAGGTTAACAGCTATTAAGTTAAACATGATTATGGCAAATCCAATAACGGCTAGCCACGCCGATTTCTCCCCGTGCCATCCAGCACCTAAGCGTAAGTGTAAGAATACTGCATAGAACAACCAAGTAATGAGAGCCCAAACTTCTTTTGGATCCCATCCCCAAAAACGGTTCCATGCTATTTGTGCCCAAATCATTGCAAATATCAGTCCTCCCAGTGTAAAAACTGGGAATCCAATTGCCACTGCACGGTAAGAAACTTCATCTACTAATGATGGCTTCACCCGAGTCAATTTGGGTTGAATCGCTGCAGCAACCCGCTTCCTTAATATAAGACGCGTCAACACGTATAAGACAAGCCCTACTAGAAGGGACCAAATCATTGTATTTAACTTTCTTGCTGCCTTCTCGCCTTGCATCCAAGAAGGAGCGTCTATTAATGGTCCGGTTGCGCCATCTGTTTGCATCGTGCCATCTGTTGGTCCAACAATAGGAAGCAATGTATAATCAACTGTATTAGCTTCCACTGCCTCTCCTTCTGCAGGAACTTCAAAGGTAACTTCGTAACCACCTAAGCGGAATCCGGTTGTGATCACAATAAATCCAATGACCGCAAAAAGAGTATAAATAATAAACTCTAGCCACGCGTTCTTTTTCGTTTTTTCAGATTGATCTAACGTTTTAATTAAGTATAAGAGACCCGCACCAAAACTGACTGCTAGTATTGCTTGACCAAGAGAAACAGTAGAAACATGAATATACAGCCAATGTGTATTTAACGCTGGAATTAATGGCGAGATCTCACTAGGAAACATACTCGCATAGGCAATGATTAATAAAGCAATTGGTAATACGAAAAGCCCTAGTACATTTAATCGGTATATGAAGTATATAACGATGAAAGCGAGAACAAGCATCATACCAAAGAAGGTCGTATATTCAAATAAATTACTTAGAGGGGCATGTTGGCTAGCAATCCAACGGGTTATAAAATAGCCTATTTGTGCTACAAATCCAACGATGGTAATGGTAATACCGATCTTACCAGCCTTAGATTCTTTCTGTTGAGCATCTTTCTCCCGTATCGTACCTCCGAAAAAGAAAGTAGCGATTAAATAAAGAAAGAAGGATGCATAGAGTAAATTACTACTAATTGTGCTTAATTCCAACTTTATTCCTCCTTACCCTTCAAAATATTTCATGGGTTTACTCTTTTAACTCCTGTTGGTCTTCTGGTGGCTCCACACTAGTTCCATCTAATGCTTTCTCTAAGTCATTCTTAAGACCAAACCAGTTCTTGTTTGTGTGACCCGCAACCCAAAATCCTTGTTCTTTAGGTTGAATCCATATACGCCTATGGTTCCAATACATTCCTTGTATAACCCCAATCATAAAAATGGCGCCACCAATACCTAAAAATGGCAGTGTATAGTCTTTGCGAATGGTCAATCCTGTCACATCTCGCATTTCTAAATCAGTAATACCGATTTTATATTGGTTCTCTCCACTAGGATCTAAATTAGAGCCAATCGCCAAAAAGTTCACTTCAGGCTCTTCTTGCCCTGGTGGATAGACATGGAACACGAACGCAGGATCTTTCGGGTATTTGGAGAAAGAGCTTGGAACCCCATCTTTCATTTCAAATTCAGGGTAGTAATCATAAAGCTCAATTCGATATCCATTATCTAATGTATACTCAGATTTCGGATCAACTAAGTCAACTGTAAACTCACCGATCGACTGTTCTTCTGCATCGCTTCTTTCATGAAGCTTAAATGTCATTGTCTTGAATTCATTTAACTGATAGGTTGTTTGATAAATAGCGAAACCATCAATTTTCAAAGGTTCATTTACACGAATCTCTCCTTCTTTTACTTGCTTCAGTTCAGGATCTACGCCTGGAAGAGATTCATCTGTTCGTTGATAAAGAACCGCATTCGTTTGATAATTTTTTGGTACAGAACCACCTTGTTTTTCAATTGATTCTTTATAACGTTCATCATTTTCATCATACATCTCGACAATGAAATCTTCGTTCTTGATGTAATATTCCCCTTCGGTTCCTTCTATCATTTTTGTTTCGCCTTCACGTACCCATACGTTGGCATCTACATACATAGACGGAACAAATCGCATTAAAGCACCTAATAGGAAAATGATTAACCCTATGTGATTCACATAAGGGCCCCAACGTGAAAAGCGTCCTTTCTCCGCGAGAACATGTCCATTTTCTTGAGTTACTTTATACCGACGTTCTTTTAATTGTTCAATAACTCTATGGTAATCTTGTTCGGAAGCATATTCAGCTTGGCCAAATAAACGCTGTCTCTTCATAAAAGTCTCATGACGTTTTGGCTTTTGTTTTTTTAATGACCGATATAAAGGAACGACGCGATCAATACTTGCTATAACCAAAGAGACTCCAATTGAAGCAATTAAGATCATATACCACCAAGAACCATATAAATCATGAAAGCCAAGTTGATAATATATTTGTCCAGCCATTCCGTAGTTTTCTTCATAATATTGTTCAGCCGGTAATGGAGATTGATTATTCATTTCCTGCGGAAAAATCGTTCCTAATGAAGAAGCAATTAATGTAATTGCAATTAACCAGACCCCGACCTTCACAGAAGAAAAGAAATTCCAAATTTTATCAACCATTGTTTTATTATAGGTTTTTGAACGTCTTGCACTTCCATCGTACCGCATGTTCAATAGTTTGTTTTCATTGTTCCCATCAATATGCTGATTCTCTTCAACTGGTTTCCCACAAGCTTCACAAAGAACGGTCCCCTCCGGGTTAACATGACCGCACTCACATTTAATTTTGTTCATGTAAAAACCTCTCTATCCCTTGGCTCGTTTAAGACTCAGGTGTGATGTCTTTTAAATACCCTTCCAGACGATCAAGCGTTAATGGTCCAATAATTTTCTTTTCGATTGTACCGTCTGGGTTAATAAAATAACTAGCCGGTAAGTAACCTACCCCATATTCCCCCATGACTTGGCCTTTTTGATCATGAACAATTGGGAATGATATGCCATATTCTTTAAGAAAACGTGTAACGACAAGTTCACTCTGGTCGAGGTTAACTGCCAGAATTTCTACGTCTTTATCCTTGTATTTCTTATATAACTCTTCCATATAAGGCATTTCATCTTTGCAAGGTTCACAGTATGTAGCCCAAAAGTTCACCATTACACCCTTACCCTCAAAATCTGATAAGGCTAGAGTATCTTTCTCATGATTAACCGTTTTCAATTTAAAATTAGGGGCCGTGTCCCCTTCTTTTAAAGCAGCCTTCTCGCCATCTGTAAAGGAGGAATAGAGCGCAAACCCAACGGCAATTGCTAAAATAGCTAATACTACACTTCTAAAAATAAATCTTTTTTTCTTCTTATTCGCCATGTTTGTCACTCCTCCCGCACATTATACCATTTTCCATAGTGGTAAACTTTGAAAATTTAGTTACAATTTTATTCAGATGCCTTTTTTAGTAATTTTACTTCATGTGGAGTCATTTCACGACATTCCCCTGGTTGTAGGCCTTCAGTCGATAAGAAACCATAGCGCTCGCGCTTCAACTTATCCACAGGATAACCTAACGCATCAAACATTCGGCGTATTTGTCGGTTCTTCCCTTCATGTAGTACCATTTGAATAATAGATGTATTCTTCTTGCGATCACTAGACAACATTTTAGTGTGAATAGCTTTCAAATGTTCACCATCTGATTTGATTCCTTTTTTCATGCTTTGCAATTCTTCTTTAGTAGGTATACCTTTTATCTTTGCTACATATACTTTATCGATTTGGTGTTTCGGGTGCATGAGTGACTGAGCAAACGATCCATCGTTTGTTAAAATAATTAAACCTGACGTATCATAATCAAGGCGTCCTACTGGATAAACACGTTCATTAACTTCAGGTAAAAAGTCAGTCACAACTTTTCGGTCTTTATCATCACTAACACTTGAGATAACCCCTCTTGGTTTATACAACAAGTAATAGACAGGAACTTCTTTTTCAAGAGGTACCCCATCTACTTCAACAGTGTCATTTGGGCCAACTTTAGTTCCAAGCTCATTTACAACCTTCCCATTCACCTTCACTCTTCCATCAACAATATAAACTTCCGCTTTTCTTCTGGAGGTTACTCCACTTTTCGCGATTACCTTTTGCAATCTTTCCTGATGATTTGCCATTTCCAAACTCCTTTTCAATCTATATTATGTAGACCGTTTATGCATAACAAATGCGCTAACATGAAGATGTTAACGCATTTTCATCTTAACGCTTTTGTTAACCAAATACAATCGACACAACGATGATAGAGGCAATTATACCAATAAAATCAGCAATTAGTCCAACTTTCAATGCATCCCCCATCCTCTTAATACCAACAGCACCAAAATACACAGTAATAATGTAAAGAGTCGTGTCCGTACTGCCTTGCATAGTAGACGCAAGTCTTCCTAAAAAGGAATCAGGACCGTGAGTACCTATAATCTCTGTTGTCATACCAAGAGCAGCAGTCCCTGAGATGGGGCGAACTAGAGCTAAAGGTACAATATCAGAAGGGACACCCACAAGCTGTAATAAAGGGGAAAATATTCCGACAACCGCTCCCATGGCACCAGATGCTCTAAATATAGCAATCGCCACCATCATCCCTAACAAAAAGGGAATTAAACTCACAGCCATTTTAATTCCTTCTTTGCCTCCTTCAACAAACGTCTCATATGTTGGAACTTGTTTAATTGTTCCTACAATTAATACAAGTAAAATGATTAAAGGGATCATCCATGTACTTACCGTTGTTAACCATTGCATTACTTAATCCTCCTCTCGCGCAGCGAGTAGAAAAAGCGATCTACTAAAATAGCTCCAAATGTGGAAATCAAAGTAGCTACAATAGTAGTAGCTACAATTTCAGTAGGAGCAATGGATTCATATTTCATACGAATTGCAATAACGGTAGTCGGGATCAACGTAACACTAGAAGTGTTAATAGCTAAAAAAGTAATCATTGAGCGGCTTGCCTGATCACTATCGGGTTGTAACTTCTTCATTTCTTCCATTGCTTTAATTCCCATTGGTGTAGCAGCATTACCAAGTCCAAATAAATTCGCTGAAATATTCGATAAGATATAGCCCATAGCGGGATGATCATCAGGTATATCTGGGAAAAGTCGCTTAATCAATGGGCGAAAAAAGCGGGCTAAAAGCTCTAATAACCCCGCTTTTTCGGCTATTTTCATTAGTCCTAACCAAAAGACCAATACACTCATTAGACTAATACTAAGCATCACAGCATCATCAGCTGTTTGAAATAGCTCCTCATTTACATTCGCCATTGTCCCATTAAACATAGCAAAGATAATTCCTCCAGCTGCCATGAAAACCCATATTAGATTAACCATCTATTTAACCCCGATAAGCTCTTTAAATAAAGAGAAAACAGTCTGAGCAAAGCTCTTTGTTTGATTAGCGGGTTTTGGATTTGCCATGACAGGAGCTGTTGCCACCACCTCTTTGTTCACTTCAAATAGTGCTTGGCCTAATACAGAATTGACAGATTCATATTCTGAAGGTTTTTGAATTTGTGTTTTAGTCATTACTTGCTTATACTCCTGATCTGTTAATGGAACTTTAACCTCATCCCATAAGTAACCAGTCGTTGAATCAAGAGACTGTTCTCCATTTTCCCTTAAGTCCCTCATTTTGAAAGACTTAAATCCCCAATTAAACGCATGGATATGATCATTCCAATCATCAGGTCCATTTAATGTAACCATGATAAGATTCATTCCATCTTTTTCAGCTGTAGAAACAAGTGTACGCCCCGCCGTTTTTGTGTAACCCGTTTTCCCTCCTGTACTATAGTCATATAAACGGGTGAGCAGTTTATTTTTATTGCCCCATGCATATGTTCTCGTCTCAGACTTATACGTTGTCGTACCCGCTATCTTCTTGTAGACGTCATTTTCCATAGCGTACTTTGTAAGAAGAGCCATATCATAAGCGGTAGAATAATGACCATCCGCATCCAGTCCATGAGGGTTCTCAAAGTGCGATTGATTCATGCCAATCCACTCTGCCTTTTGATTCATAAGGTGGACAAACCCTTCCATACTCCCTCCAACGTGCTCAGCGATTGCCATGGCTGCATCATTACCGGAGCGAAGCATTAAACCATAGACGAGATCTTCTAGTTTCATCTCCTCCCCTTCTTCTAGATAAATAGATGATCCTTCCGTGTATACAGCACGTTTAGAAGTTTCAACTGTTTCATCCATCATTCCAGATTCAATTGCAATGATCGCTGTCATAATCTTTGTGATACTAGCGATATTTCTCTTTTCATGAGCTTGCTTTTCATATAACACTCGTCCTGTTTCTTGCTCCATCAACACCGCATTACGCGCTGAGACTGAAGGTTTAGCATCCACCTTTAAAGGAGCTAACACTAAACTTAAACATACACATATTAAAACGATCCACTTCAGCTTCAAGGGGAGTCCTCCCATTCAATAAACTTTGTACTAACATATGCGAAGCTGACAAGCATATGAATCATTTTGGAAAGCCTAGTTATGAATAAAAACGTTAAAAAGCCGTGAGCGCAAGGTCTCACGGCTTTCTTTTACTAATATAGGCTCCACTTTAAATCTTTTACAGATATAAGCCTTTCCTCAACATCTTTCCAGTTCACAATATTCCACCAATTCTCCACGTAATCTCCGCGCTTATTTTGGTATTGCAAATAGTAAGCATGTTCCCATACATCTAATGCTAGGAGGGGAACTACATCCCATAGCGAGACATTTTGGTGCTTTTCTACTGTTTGAATGGCTAACCTGCCGGACCGCATTTCCCAAACTAATAAAGCCCATCCCACACCCTCTACAGATTTAGCTGCATCTGTAAACTGTTTCTTAAATGCTTTAAAACCACCAAAATCTTTATTAATTTGCTTTAATAGCTTCTCTTCAGGCTTTCCTCCTCCCTCCGGAGACATATTAAACCAAAATATGGTGTGTAAGAAATGGCCAGAACCATGAAAAGCTTGTTCTCTCAACCAGTGCTTGATAAGGGAGTCTTCTCCGTTCTTTCGAAGTTTCTCTAACTCGAGTTCAGCTTTATTTAAACCATTAACATAGCTTTGATGATGAACATCATGATGTAAGCGCATGATTTCTTTTGAAATATAGGGCTCAAGAGCATTATACGAGTATGGAAGCGGAGGTAGCTTATGTTTGCCAATCGGTACACGTCCCGTATCCCTATTAGCTTCAACATGATCTTCTAAATGATAGATGATCCTCTCCCCTTCACGTACAACATCTTCCATATCAGTAGCAGTAATTTCTTCTTTACGGAGGGTGTTTTCTATCATTTTCTTCCACTGACTAAAATCTTTCAACCATCCCTCAAGCTTACTTTTTTCTATAGGTGCTTGTTTTAAGGTTCCCTCTACTTCATCCGCCCAGTTCAATAATGATCGTAAGTATTGTCTTCTTTCTTGTTGCATACGATATCACCTCGACGTATCGTATGCCCCTCGCCTAAAAAAAGTGAAAAGCTCCTCTTTATTAAGAGGAGCTTCTTTGATCTTCCTTCATAACCATCTTAGTATGATAATCAGTTTCATAATAGGCCAATTCTTCTCTCATTTGCTGGAACGCTTTCTCAAGTTGTACGATTAATACACGAAATGACTGCGGAGGCTCATGATGATATTTAATTGCATCTTTACCAGTATAAGCTGCCCTGCTATCTTCGTACCATATATCCCCTTTTGGAGAAAAGAATTCCATGATGCATTGATGATAAATACCATAAAGCGTTCTTTCCGCTGCAGGCTTACGGAATGTTTCTGAATTTAAAATAATTTGCACAGCATCATAGGCCTCATCACAAAAAACCTCTAAGCGACGTAATGCCTTCAATAATAGCTTATAGTATTCCTGATCCTTGCTCCCCTCTTCAAGAAGCATGGCCCCAATGGATTGTTGATTTAAATAGTCATTCGTATCAGCAACAGACTTCTTTAAGATCCCTTTTACCTCTTCCATCTGCGCACGAACCATTTGATTACTCATTTAAAGACCCCCTTAATTTAGGTCAATCATAAAAGAATTAGAATACACACAAAGCATGGCTCACAGAACTCATCTATGAAATCTATTACTATGTTACATACCTATTCGACACATCCCTCACAATGTCCTTTTTCAATGATCGGTAGAAGATTGAAATATTGTTTTGAGGAGACGGAAACGCGCCATATCTTGCACTCTAGGCAGTTAGAGCACTTATAATACTACAGCGGTCCGTTCAGCCATTTAAAATTAGGGCTTGCTGTGGGACGACGAGACTCCCCCGGGGTGAGGAGCCTATCCAGTTCCGTAGTGGAGGACCTAGCCCCCACTAGATAACGGACCTAACCCTGTCTTTAATAAAAAACCTTCCTGTAATCAGGAAGGTTCTGATGAATCGTCAAATGTTTCTTGGAAAGACTCGAAGAATAAATCGGCTTCATCTTCCATATCCAACTGCTCAGCACCTTCTGGTAAAGGTGGAAGTTCGTCAATAGAAGTTAAGCCAAAGTAGGTTAAAAAGTCCGTCGTTGTACCATACAGAATAGCTCGACCACTTCCTTCTTTTCTTCCCCGCTCCTCAATTAGAGAGCGATTAATCAAGGTTTGAATTGGTCGCTCACTTTTAACCCCCCGTATTTCTTCAACTTCGGTACGTGTAATAGGTTGTTGATAAGCAATAATAGCAAGTGCTTCTAAAGCTGCTTGGGATAAGCGGGAAGAGTGCGGAGCATCTTTCAATCTCTGAAAGTAAGCAGAGTGCTCTGGCTTCGTTGTTAAATGAAAGAAAGCTTTTGATTGCATAAGAGAAATCCCTCTAGATGACTGATCGTAATCTTCTTTAAGTTGTTGTAAAATCTCTTCAATTGTTTTAGGATCTACTTCTATAATTTCAGCAAGTTGTTTCTTCGTCATACCTTCGTCTCCTGCCGCAAATAGCAATCCCTCAACAATTGCTTGTAATTCGTTCGTTTCCATAAATCACTATTCCTCCATTTTGTATAACACGAGTTCATCGAAGTGGTTTGATTGTTCACAGTATACTTCTCTATTTTTCATAAGTTCTAAGATTGCTATAAAGGTTACAACAATATGGGTCCTTGTTGGAAAAGGAAACATTTCAAAGAAACGCACACCGTTCTTAGAATTGGTGATGACGCTTCGCACTTCATTCATACGATCTTGTATAGGGATTTCTTGGCGCTGTATCCGAGTTTCTAGAGGCTGTTCCCATTTCTTACGTTGGAAAAGCTTTTGCATCGCCCCGACCATGTCATAAATAGACACATTGCCCTGTGTAGTAACTGATTGCTGCTGTTCTTCCTCTCCCTCTAAACTCATTGGAGGTCGGGTATATATTTGAGTCGCTTCTTCTCGTTCTTTCAACTCATCAGCAGCCTCTTTGTATTTACGATATTCTATTAATCTGCGCATTAATTCTTCACGTGGGTCTTCTTCATCGTATTCCTCATCTTCCACTTCAAGTTCCTGATTTGGAAGGAGCATTTGGCTTTTAATAGCTAACAGCGTAGCTGCCATCACAAGATACTCGCTCGCTATATCCAGTTCTAGTTTCTGCATCGTGTGGATGTAGGCCGTGTATTGCTCTGTAATGGTAGCTACGGGAATATCATATATATCAATTTCATAGCGGTTAATCAAATGAAGCAAAAGATCCAGCGGACCTTCAAAAGCATCAATTTTTACCGTATAACTTGTATTCATACTTTAACCCTCTCTAAAACGCACAAAAAGTAATCCACTTACATGGATTCTAAAAAAATATCCAGTACCGGTATAAACGCCCATACACAATGGAGTGATTCCTCATAATGTATACCGTAAGATAAATGTTATCAAAAAAACATTTATCCGTTAACAGAAAATAAGGAGGAATTCAATATGAGTTATGGTTATGGTGGCGGATTTGCGTTAATCGTTGTGTTGTTTATTCTATTGATCATCGTTGGTGCTAGCTGGTTATACTAATCAGTAGCGTCTATAGAGGGAGCTAAAAGATAGCTCTCTCTTTTTACTTATTCACCTTATTCGCATCGATGTTTCATCATATGATACACTTATCTTATTCGATAAGATTTGAAAGGAGGCTGCCCTTTGTTTGACCAAGCCTACATTGATTATCTAGCACATTTCCATGGCACAAGAGATTACTTTGAATGTCATGAACTTCTTGAAGAACGCTGGAAAGAAGATACACCACTTGACAAGAACGCGGTTTGGGTAGGCCTCATCCAACTAGCTGTTTCCTTGTATCACCATAGGCGTAATAATTTCACCGGAGCTAAAAGGACCATTGAAAAAGCAGAAACCATCTTATCTAGCCATTACTACTTCCTCGGTCAATATGGTTTAGAAGCTAAGGCTTTGTTATCTAAAATTGATTTAATTCGCGAACGAATTGACCAGCAAAAACCTTACAAAAGTATAGAACTACCCATTCTGTCTTTAGAACTAAAAGATGCCGCCTTATTAAGATGCAAAGAATGGGGAGTTTCATATAATACCCCGAGTAACCTAGATGACGTGTCGATTGTGCACCGTCACTCTATGAGAGACCGTTCAGATGTTATACAAGAACGAAAAGATGCATTAGCAGCACGGCAAAAAAATCGTTAACTAACGAAAAAAGCCAGCTCCACCTTACAGAGGAGCTGGCTTTTCTCATTTTATAACTAAAGTTTATGATCCACAATGGTCTACAAATGCCTCGGTATACTCATTAGAACATACATCATATCTTTCACCCAGTTGTCGCTTCACAGCATCTACCATTTGCTTTCCAATGCCTGAATTTCTATGAGATGGATTAACCGTTACGTGCTGAATAACAGCTTTCGATTGATCATCAAACTGAATACCAATTGCACCCAGGATATCTTCCTCTTTCCAAAGATACAGTTGCCAGTTATCATTACTCTCATATTCCCTAATTGTTTGCAACAACTTCTTTACGTCTTTTTCTTCTGGCATGAAAGAAAGTAGACCCATAGCAATTTTTTCAAAACTTTTCTTATATCGAATTAACATATTAACCCCTCATTATGAAAATAACTTTCCAATGATTGACAACAAGATGATTATAGAAAATTTATTTTTACTTCCTATTCGAAGTGTTTATATACAAAACTATTTCACGTTAACATTTTTGGTTTTTCAAGTCCGACAAACTTCTTTACTTTATCACAAAAAGAATCCAGTATATGACGCCCCACAACATACTCACTCCGAGTAAAATAGAGAAAAGGGTCCAATTCTTTTTCTTCATCTTTTACTCCTCCCTTATTATAACGACATTCGTTAAATATGCAAGCCTTTCTCCCCTCTAACATACTTAGTGCCACTTATCTTTTATTAGAAAAGCAGCGTCTTTCATAACCAAATACCCATCTGACCGTTTACCTTTTATCCTGAATGGAATAAGGTTTATGATAAATAACCAACAATTAAAAACCATCATGAATGAAACAATGGAGTAAGGAGCATACAGGTAGATTCCCCACGAAATCACCGCTCCTGCTAAGCTAAATAATGGTCCTCCTAATGATATAGCGATTCGATCCCCTGGATTGAAACCTTCCTGCTTATCATAAGAAACCATAGCTCCCAAAAAATACCACAAACCAATATGTATATGATAAGACAGGTTCACTTGAATTTTTAGAGAAGGCCCACTTCCTAAAAAAACCTCAACACGCTCCGCACCAGCTATCCTGGCCAACAAGGAATGGCCTAACTCATGCAAGAGCAAACAAAAAGGTGCAACTATAAAAACAAACCATGCGAATACTACCATTTAAAGGCTCCTTCTCTCCAAATCTACACATATTCTCCCCCTCTTCACCGAATATTGCAAGTCTACAGTTAAAAACCCCCACCCTGAATTATCAACTTTGCTCTTCTAAAGGGAAGTAATGTTGAAGACTCGGAGTTGAGTGAGCTTTTCCGTTTGCTTTAAGTGAGTGTAAGGTGGGCCGTTCATCTCTTTAAAGCAGGGCTTGCTCGGGGACTGCGAGACTCCCGCGGGGAAAGGAGCCTAGGGAAGACCCCGCAAGGAGCGTAGCGAATGAGGAGGCTTCCCAGCTCCCCGCAGGAAAGCGAGTAGTCCCCGAGCAAGCCCAAGCACCATACACGCAGGCGGCCCCTTCCAGTTGAGATACCTCAACTCGGGGTTTGTATATAAGAGATCTTATAATAAAAAAGACTGTTCCATTTACATGGAACAGTCTTTAGAGAAAATATTAGTCTTCCCAAACTTTAACTTCTTGCATCACATCACCTGGTTGGATGCGTAGTACAGTATCCATACCATCTGTTACTTGACCAAATACTGTGTGCACACCATTTAAGTGTGGCTGCTCTTCGTGTACGATGAAGAACTGGCTTCCACCAGTATCTTTACCTGCGTGGGCCATGGATAGAGAGCCCGCTTGGTGAGTATGTGGATTACCTTCTGTTTCACATTTAATAGTGTAACCTGGTCCGCCTGTTCCATTTCCTTTAGGACAACCACCTTGAGCTACGAAGCCTGGAATTACACGGTGAAATGTTAAGCCATTATAAAACCCTTCGTTTGCTAACTTTGCAAAGTTCTCAACTGTACCTGGTGCTTCATTTGGGTAAAGATCAAAATGGATCACTTCACCATTTTCGAATGTAATTGAACCTTTATTCATGTATAGTTCCTCCTGTACATTATGTGCTGTATTTAGATGCCGTCTGGAGGAGTGTAAGGTAAATCTAATCGAGTCATTTCCTGATAAGATTCCCGTTTGATAACCAATTGGTGATAACCATTTTCTACAAAGACAACAGCTGATTTCGGAAATCGGTTATAATGATTGCTCATAGAATACCCATAAGCCCCCGTACTAAAGGTGGCTAAAAGATCCCCACTCTCCACTTCAGGGACATCTATATCCCATATTAACATATCTCCGGATTCACAGCACTTCCCAGCGATAGAAACCGTTTTGGTCTTCTCTTGTTTTAGCTTGTTAGCAACAACAGCTTCATATTTGGCTGAATATAAAGCAGGACGTAAATTATCAGTCATACCACCATCTACTGCCACATATGTACGTACCTTTGGGATTTCTTTAATGGATCCAATTGTATATATAGTAACCCCTGCATCTCCAACAATAGCACGCCCAGGTTCAATCCAAATCTCAGGCAAATCAAATCCATAATACTTCACTTGCCCTTTCACTTCTTTCACTAATTGATGCACGTAGCGAGAAAGTGGCAGAGGCTCATCAGATTCGGTATACTTAATCCCAAATCCGCCTCCAAGATTCAACACTTCAGGGTAAAATCCGTATGTTTCTTTCCAAGAACCTAAAGCTTCGTAAAGTTTACGAATGGCCATGATAAAGCCATCTGTCTCAAAAATCTGTGACCCAATATGACAATGTAATCCTTTTAAATTCATATGGTGCTGATCTTGAAGTAGATACTTAACTGCTTCTTCCGCTTGCCCATTCCATAAATCAAAACCAAACTTTGAATCTTCCTGCCCTGTTAAAATATAATCGTGTGTATGCGCCTCAATACCCGGGGTCACACGTAATAATACATCCATAGGTGCATCTCTTTCAGCCAATAGGCCTTGTAACAATTCCATTTCCCAAATGTTATCTAAGACAACACAGCCTATTTCGTGCTCAATCGCCATTTCTAATTCAGGAATGCTTTTGTTGTTTCCATGTAAATGTATTCGTTCAGGAGGAAAATCGGCTTCAAGTGCTGTGTGTAACTCACCTTGTGAAACTACATCTAAGCTAAGACCTTCATCTTTAGCTACCTGAAGCATTGCTATAGAAGAGAATGCTTTTGAAGCATATGCAACTTGCGCTTGAACTCCTAACTCTTTAAACGTTTCTACAAAGTTACGAGCATTCTCCTTAACTTTATTTACGTCATATACAAACAATGGTGTACCATAGGTTGAAGCAAGTTCAACTACGTCTACGCCACCTATTTTTAAATGTCCCTTGTCGTTCATATTGTAAACCATTCTTCTTCACTCCCATTCTACCCAAAACAATTAAAAAGAAGACAGAAAAGACTGCCTTCTTTCATTCATTAGAAGATTAAAATAAATTTACCACACCAATACGTGTTATTCAATAATCAAATGTTATTGGCGTTGGTTGTTTTGGGGTTTCACAATACTAGGCCTATTCTTAGCTAAAGGTACTGCTACCCGGAATATAATTTGCGTTAAAGCACCGAAGTTAAATGGAAGAAAAGGCCATAGATACGGTGTGTTCAACGAATTCGTCCGTGTCAGCAGAAGAATATATAACGTAAACCCTATTACAAACCCTTTTATTCCAAAGGCCGCGGTAATTAACAATAATATAATCCGACTAATTTTATTGGCAACGCTTAGTTCATAACTAGGTGTGGCAAACGACCCTATTGCACTCATAGACACATATAAGATGACTTCGGGTATAAATAACCCTACATCAATTGCTATTTGCCCTATTAATACAGCAGCAATTAGACCCATTGCGGTTGAGAGAGGGGTTGGTGTATGAATGGCTGCAATCCTCAAGAACTCAATCCCTATATCCGCGATTAATAACTGCGCAAATACCGGAATATTACTCTCATCGTGAGGACCAATAAATTTTAAAGACTGAGGTAATAAAGTGGGGTCATTAACCATTAAGAGCCAGAAGGGCAATAAGAATACAGACATAAAAATACCTAAGTATCGAACCCATCTCACAAAAGAACCTACCATGGGCGCTTGGCGGTACTCTTCTGCGTGTTGCACATGGTGGAAAAACGTAGTCGGAGTAATAATCATACTTGGAGAAGTATCTACCATAATTAATACATGACCTTCAAACAAATGAGCTGAAGCTACATCAGGCCTCTCCGTATACCTAACAAGAGGAAAAGGGTTTTTCCCTTGACTGACGAGATATTCTTCGACAGTTTTATCCGCCATAGATAATCCATCTATATCAATATTCTTTATTTCTTCTTTAATTAGATTAATTAAATCCGGATCCGCTACATCTTGTAAGTAAGATAGACAAATATCCGTCTTAGAACGTTCACCCACTTGAAATATTTCATGGCGGAGTCTTTCGTCTCTTACCCTCCTTCTTGTTAAAGAAGTATTTTCAATAATGTTTTCTGTATATCCATCACGAGACCCTCGTACAACTTTCTCAGTATCTGGTTCACTAGGTGACCTCCCGGGGTACATACGCACATCTACAATGAACGCTTCACTATACCCATCAACAAACACAATAATTAAACCTGAGAGGAGCTGAGTCGTAGCTTCACCTAAATCTTTTACCTTTGATACTTGTTGGTGCACTAAACGGTTCTCTACTATGGAAAATAATTTAGACTTATTATGCCGTTCAACATCATTAATCTCGATTAATTTCTTCATTAATTCAATAATATATTGAGTATCACACATACCTGTTAAATAATAAATATCAATATCTCTTTCGAACACTTTAATTTTCCGAAACCCCAAATCGAATGAGATTCCTACTCCAACACGATCTTTAAGAAACTGTTCATTTTCTTTTATTTTGGAAGAGATCGGTTGACTACTCCCCTTCTTCATTTTCATCAGCCCTTTCCAAAATCAGTTCAATTGCTTTTCTTGTTATTGGCACTCCCTTTTTCAAATCATCTTGACCATACATCTTCCCGATATCTCCAATAGCAACAACAGTCGGGATGTCCAGCTCATCAAGGGAATAAACCGTATCACCACTAATCCGTCCGATTTCCATTTCTCTCTCGCCTTCTTTATCAACACCCTGTGCTACAATCTCACCCTTACGATCGATCGCAAAAGTGAATCGAGACCACTCCCTATAGCGAGTATGGGAAGCTACTGCGATTGCTCCTATTATAGTAATAGATGATTCTTTCGCAAGATCGAGTAACACACGTTCTCCTGGGCCTACACCTTGAATCCCTGCATCATCTAACAAAACATATACAGGCTCTTCTTTCGCTCTATTTACCGCTTTTATAATCTCTTCAGAAGAAGCAGTAGTTGGGTTGGCTGAATATTGGGCCAGAGACGTGCCTCCAATCTCTCCCGCAAGGTAATCAATGGCTTTCCTGGCATACTCGTCTCCATCTGTGATGACAATAACTTTTTTTAAAAGCATATACATCTATCCTTTCGGTTTGAATATGAGAGCCACTAAAAATCCAAATAATATGGCAGAAGCGATACCAACAGATGTTAAGTGAAAGATCCCTATTCCGATGCCCAGAAGGCCGTTCTTGTCCGCTTGTTCCATAGCGCCATGTAATAAAGAATGTCCAAAACTTGTGATCGGAACGGTAGCGCCAGCTCCAGCAAACTCAATTAACTTGTCATAAATATTAAACCCGTCAAGCACAGCACCTGAAACAACGAAGGAGGCCATTACATGAGCAGGGGTCAACTTAAAAACATCCAGCAAAATTTGTCCTATCACGCAAATCGCACCACCGACTACAAATGCCCAAACGTAATCCATTATTGACCCTCCTCTCTCATTAAAACGACGCCATGTGCAATCGTTGGAATTGATTCCTTCTGTTGAACCATTGTAGGGCTCATCAAAGCACCTGTAGCTACAACTAATATACGTTCGTACTTCCCTTTTTCTAGAGCTTGAACTAAATGGCCATAAGTTACCACAGCAGAACAAGCGCAGCCACTGCCACCCGCAAAAACTTCTTGATCACTGTTATATATCATTAATCCGCAATCATTGTGCATTTGGTCTACATTGTATCCATCCTCCTTCAACATATCTTTTACAATCGGACTTCCTACTCCTGAAAGGTCGCCCGTTGCAATAAGGTCGTAATCAGATGGTAATCGGCCCATATCTTCTAAGTGTGCCTTTATTGTGTCATATGCAGCGGGTGCCATAGCAGATCCCATATCAAAGGGATCCTTTGCTCCATAATCCATTACTTTACCAATCGTTGCTGCTTCAACTCTTATACTTGATCTTTTCTTACTTATTAATGCAGCTCCTGCTCCTGTTACTGTCGAAGTAGCCGTCTTTGGTTTTTGTCCTCCATATTCAGTCGGGTAACGAAACTGCCTTTCAGCTGTAGCATTATGACTACTTACAGCAGCTACTACATGATTAGCAAACCCTCCGTCCACAAGTGCACTACCTACCGCTAACGTTTCCATTGAAGTTGAACAAGCTCCAAACATACAAAGAAAAGGAATCGAAAGGGATCTAGCTAAATAATTTGACGTCACATTTTGATTTAATAAATCTCCAGCCAAAAATAGATCTACTTGATCTTTAGTGATGTCTCCCTTTTCTATACAAGATTGCACTGCAGTTTCCATTAACTTGCGCTCAGCTAATTCCCAATTGCTCTCATCACAATGAAGGTTTTCAAAGCTCGTATCAAACGTTCCAGCTAAAGGCCCTTTTGCTTCCCTGGGCCCAACAGCTGTGCCTGTAGCATTAATATATATAGGGTTCTCATAAACCCACGATTGCTTCCCTTGTTTACGCATCTTGAACACCTCCTAAATAATGAGCTTAATAAGGTATCGGATAATACCTACTACATAAGCTGCCACAACCCCAAAAACGATGACCGAACCAGCTAATTTAAACATATTCGTTGCAATCCCAAGCACGATTCCTTCACTTTTGTGTTCAAGAGCTGCACTTGTGATTGAATTAGCAAATCCAGTAACAGGAACTGCTGATCCCGCACCTGCAAACTGTCCAATTTTATCATAAACGCCAAAACCCGTTAGCAATGAAGCGATTAGGATCAACGTTGTTACCGTGTAATTTCCAGCTTCCTTCTCGCTAATATCCATAACGTTCATGTAGAGTTCCGTCAGCACTTGGCCGAATGCACAAATAAGTCCACCCACTAAGAAAGCCTTCATACAATTCCCAAACAGCGGCGGTTTAGGTTGGTATTCTTTAATCGTTTTGTTATATTGCTCCTGATTAAACTTTTCACTCATCATAGTCACCTCATTATTTAACGAAAATCGTCCATTGAAACAATGATCCTGTTATTTTGCCTAACACGATCGCCATTAAAAACCATAGTAGGCTTCGCTCTAATCCGATACGCCTTGCTAATATTGGAAAAACATTCAAAACTTCTGTAAGCGCAGCTGCTAACATCCCTATAAACACTCCGTGGAACAACCCCCAAACAGAACTTAGTAGATCCGGAAAGCTAAAAGGGACATCATTAAATGTTAAAAACGTTCCCATTAACACCCCAAGTACAACGCTTGCTTCATAACATTTGGTATATCTGGAACTTTTACTTAACTGAATGAGTCGAGGAATAATACCAAGTACCGTCAAGAAAGCAACAAACCCCGCTCCTACCGCAAGCCCTCCTGCTAATCCTATAAATAGTTCAATCAGTTGAGTCATGATTCTTGTAGTCCTGATTGATTTGGTTTTCGTGATAAGATACATACTGATCGAGATCCTGCTGATATTTGTGCATCTCAATTTCAAGTGGGCTTGGCTCTTCATTAATCCGCTTCTTAAACAAGTGGTTAAAGAACAGAATCATTCCTACACCTAACCCGACAGAGTATGGAATTTGAAGCCATAGCGGGTGTTTTAATTGATCACCCGTCAGCAAAAAATGCAGATGTTGGTGCACTTCCTCCATGCTAACGTCAAAATGAAAATTCATAATTGCCATGCCAGCACCAATGAACAATAACAACCAAATTAAAATGACATATAAAAAAGCAGGTTTCTTTCGTTTAGATGGGATCATGACAATGGTTTGATTTGGCCCCATAGGTTGAAATTCGGCATCTTTGAACGTTTGACTTAGTTCATAAATGACTCGAAACACATCAATAATGACTATATTCTTATCTTGTTTCGAAACAGTGTGGATCACCACGCGGTTTAGCTGTTCAGTTAACTTCTTACTAGCAGAAATGAGCGCTATATCAGATAAGTAAATAACCTGATGTGGATATCCGTTTATTTTTTGCCTCAACCTGATATAAACAACCTCGCTCATCTTCCACCCTCCTTAACAAGAATTATTTATAATTAGTATGAGTTTCTCTCACTAGAATCATGCGTTTACATGTTATGTAAAATGAGAGCAAGTAAAAAGGTGTTTCCTCATGATGAGGAAACACCTTTTTACTCGTTCATTTGATTTTTTATAAAAGCTAAAATTTTCTTCTCAAGCCTTGAGACTTGTACTTGGGATATACCAAGCCTTTCAGCCACATCTGATTGTGTCTGATCTTTGAAATATCGTAAGTAAATGATTAAGCGTTCTCGTTCGTCTAAGGATCGAATCGCCTCTTCTAAAGCCATCTTATCAAACCATTTTGTATCCTGGTCTGCAATTTGATCAAGCAGGGTAATCGGATCACCGTCGTTTTCATATACTGTTTCGTGGATGGAATGCGGAGCTTTTGAAGCCTCCTGAGCTAACACAACATCTTCTGCCGAAATATCTAATTCTTTGGCTAGTTCCTGAACAGTAGGAGCGCGCCCATAGACTTTGGTCAGTTCATCTTTTTTCTTCCTTATTTTATTCCCTGTTTCTTTTAAGCTTCGACTAACTTTTACACTGCCATCATCACGTATAAAACGCTGGATTTCACCGATAATCATCGGAACTGCATAAGTGGAAAACTTAACATCATAGGAGAGATCAAATTTATCTACCGACTTTAACAAACCAATACAACCGATCTGAAACAAATCATCTGGATCATAACCCCGATTTAAAAATCGCTGTACAACCGACCATACTAAACGCATATTCTTCTCAACAAGGATATTCCTCGACTCCTGATCACCTTGTTGACTTAATGCAATATACGCTTTAACTTCTTGATCCGATAATTGTTCATGTTTTTTATTTTGTTTTAATTCCACATCCATACGCATGACCCCTTAATTACATAAGGTTTTGCTTTTTTTTAGGTGCTTAACCAACCGAACTGTCGTGCCTTTGTCAGGAATTGATGTGATATCCACTTCGTCCATAAAGTTCTCCATAATTGTAAACCCCATCCCAGAACGTTCTAACTCCGGTTTTGATGTATATAGAGGTTGTTTGGCTTCATCTACATTTTCAATTCCCATCCCTTCATCCCAAATCGAGATAGAAACCGTTCCTTCTTCTATTTCACAATCAATATGAACCAACCCTTCCCGATAGCCATCATAACCGTGAATAATAGCATTCGTAACCGCTTCAGAAACTACTGTTTTAATTTCTGTAAGCTCATCCATTGTTGGATCTAGTTGTGTAATAAAAGCCGCAACCGTTACACGTGCGAATGATTCATTCTCACTTAAGGCAGAGAATTGGATATGCATTTCATTCTTCATTAGGAAGCCACCCCCAACGTTTCAAGTGCAAACGCTTCGTTTTCTTCTAAACGAATAATTTTAAACAACCCCGACATTTCAAACAATCTCTGAACAGCAGGAGAGATAGAACAAACCACCATCTCGCCACCTTGTTGCTTAACCTCTTTATATCTTCCTAAAATGACACCTAATCCTGAGCTATCCATAAAGCTTAGCGCTTCTAGGTTTAGAATCACGTGCTTTAGATTCTGCTTTGATAAGATGTCCTGCCAGTCGTTGCGTAAATTTTCTGCTTCATGATGATCGAGCTCACCAGATAAGCGAACCAATAAGACGTGCTGTTTAGTTTCAAAGTGAACTGAAAGACTCACTGGTATTTCCTCCTTGTTAATGGGTTAATGAGTCTTTCTTCTTTTTTATGCCTATTTCCTGCTCCATGACAAAACTAGTCTTGGTTCGAGTAAAGGTCTTATATTTAGCGTTGTTTCACCATTTCACTCATAGAGCGCTTAAATAACGTCCAAACTCCTGCTTTTTCAACCGTTTCATTTACAACTACGTTCGTTTTAGATAAGGGTTTACCATTACTTGTAATCGTAAGTGTCCCTACTGTTTCACCTTTTTGAATCGGTAACGCTAAATCCTTGTTATACACCAATTTTTCATCTACGTTCTCGATTTTTTGACCTTTTTTCTTTAATACAGACACAGATTCACTTGTTACTACATCAACTTTCGCTTTAGCCGCTCGTATATTTTTAAGTGTATCGACTGGTTGATGACGTTCATATAATGACTCTGTTTCATAATGATTAAATGCATAGTCAAGCATAGCTGATATATCAGCATTTCTATCTTTCGGAGTTTCTGCTCCCATAACTACTGCAATGACTCTCATATCGTCTTTCTTCGCCGTTGCTGTTAGACAATACATTGCTTCTCGTGTGAAGCCCGTTTTCAAGCCATCTACACCAGTATAAAATTTAACAAGTTTGTTCGTATTCACAAGCCAGAACTCGTTATCTGTACCTTTTCTTAAGTAATCTTCATAAATACTTGTGTATTTAGTAATTTGTTCGTGCTTTAACAATTCTTTAGACATCACAGCCATATCATGGGCGGTACTGTAATGATCACTAGCTGGTAAGCCAGTAGTATTTTGAAATTTTGTATCTGTAAGACCTAGTTCTTTGACCTTTTGGTTCATTTGCTTCACAAATGCCGCTTCGCTACCAGCAATCCTCTCTGCTAACGCAACAGAAGCATCGTTCCCAGAGGCCACAGCGACACCTTTCAGGAGTTCTTCTACTGTCATTTCTTCACCAGGCTCAAGGAAAATTTGCGATCCTCCCATAGATGCAGCATATTCACTTGCACGTACTTTTTCGCTTAACTTTAGCTTCCCTTCATCTAAAGCTTCCATTATAAGAATCATCGTCATAATTTTTGTCATGCTAGCAGGAGGAAGTGACTCTCCTGAGTTTTTCTCATAAAGAATCTCACCTGTATCACGCTCTAACAGAATGGCTGACTTTGCACTTTCTACCAATTCCGGACCTGACTCCTCTTTCGCATTAGAGACAGGTGCAAACATTGTCATTATCATTGTCATCAAAATGAACCAGACACCTATTTTTTTCATAGAGGTCCCTCCAATCTTTATGTTAGCTATTTTTTCCAAGAGAACAGAATATATAACAACAAAACCAAAAAATCTTTACTTCACCCTTTTAAAGAACTAAATGGTGCCTGGCACCATTTAGTCCTTTAAAGCGATCTAGCATATAAAAAAAGCTCAATGCTAAGGCACTTGATATAAGTGCACTCAACATTGAGCTAGTTTAAGAATGAGTCTTATTTATTTTCTGTTACCATATCATGAATAAGAGTTGGAGCTTCTACTTTATTCGTTGTGATTGTGATATTCTCGTAAAGCTTTTGTTTTACGTCTTCTACATCCTGTTGGTTTGAATGTATAGTAAGAAGTGATTCTCCCTCTTCTACATAATCGCCCACTTTTTTATTTAAGTAAAGACCTACTGCTAAGTCAATTTCGGATTCTTTCGTTGCACGACCAGCACCAAGCATCATTGCCGCTGTACCAAGTTCATCTGCTACGATTTCTTCTACAAACCCTGCTTCTTTAGCCTCAAGCTCAACCTTATAAGAAGCTTCTTTCATAACACTTGGATCTTCAACGACACGCTCATCTCCACCTTGAGATTGTAAGAACGTTGCAAACTTCTCAAGGGCTTTTCCGTTGTTCATGTTCTCTTGAAGTTTCTCACGTGCTTCATCTAAGGTAGCAGCCTTACCTGCTAATACAACCATTTGACTACCTAGAGTCAGGCAAAGTTCTGTAAGGTCTTCTGGACCGTTTCCTTTAAGTGTGTCGATCGCTTCATTTACTTCTAGCGCATTCCCGATTGCACGCCCAAGAGGCTGGCTCATATCAGAAATAACAGCCATCGTATTACGACCTACACGATTTCCGATTGCTACCATAGCTTCTGCTAAAGCCTTCGAATCCTCTAAGCTCTTCATGAATGCTCCAGCACCTGTTTTAACATCTAATACAATCGCGTCTGCACCAGCAGCAATTTTCTTACTCATGATCGAACTTGCAATTAAAGGAATGGAGTTAACGGTAGCCGTTACGTCACGCAGACCATAAAGCTTCTTATCAGCAGGTGTTAAGTTACCTGTTTGACCAATTACAGAAACTTTGTTTTTGTTAACAAGCTCAATAAATTCACTTTTATCAATCTCTACGTGGAACCCTGGTACCGCTTCAAGTTTATCGATTGTACCACCTGTATGACCCAAGCCACGTCCACTCATCTTTGCAACAGGAACATCAAGTGATGCCACAAGAGGTCCTAAAATTAGGGTTGTTGTATCTCCTACACCACCAGTAGAGTGCTTATCAACTTTAACTCCTTCAATAGCAGATAGGTCAATTGTATCCCCACTCTTCACCATTTCCATCGTCAGGTTAGCACGTTCTTCATCGTTCATATCTTGGAAAAAGATTGCCATGCAAAGGGCGCTTGCCTGGTAGTCAGGGATTTCACCTTTCGTGTATCCTTCAATGAAATAAGTGATTTCTTCTGTTGTTAGCGCTTGTCCATCACGTTTTTTAGCAATAATATCGTACATTCTCATGTTTATATTCCCCCAGTATCGTCTTCACATTTAGAGTGATTTTGTAAGTTCTTTAACAAAGTTTAAAAAGTCCTGACGCACTTGTTGTGTTGTTTCAATTACCTCATCGTGTGTTAAAGGTTGATCCAATATACCAGCTGCCATGTTAGAAATACAAGAAATACCAAGTACATCCATTCCAGCATGATTTGCTACAATTACTTCTGGCACAGTTGACATACCAACAGCATCTCCACCCATTGTACGTAGCATGCGCACTTCTGCGCCTGTTTCGTAAGAAGGTCCAGTGTTTCCTACATATACACCTTCTTGCACTTTAAGACCAAGTCGATCTGCACAAGCTTTCGCATGATTTGTAAGCTCTACATCATAAGCTTTTGACATATCTGGAAAACGAGCACCAAGTTCATCATCGTTCTTACCAATAAGTGGATTGTCCCCCATATTATTAATATGATCTGTAATAATCATAAGATCTCCTGGTTTAAAGCTTTCATTAATTCCACCTGCGGCGTTTGTAACAAATAACGATTCAACGCCAAGTTGTTTCATGACGCGAACCGGGAACGTCACTTGCTTCATATTATAACCTTCGTAATAGTGGAAGCGTCCTTGCATCGCAATCACTTGCTTGCCTTCAAGCTGTCCAATCACCAATTGACCTTTATGTCCAGCTACTGTCGATTGAGGAAAATGAGGGATATCACCATAAGGAATGGTTACAGCATCCTCAATTTCGTCTGCTAATACGCCAAGGCCAGATCCAAGGATCATCCCAACAGTCGGCTGTTGGGATAACTTTTGTTCAATAAATTGTGCTGCTTCTTTAGTTTGTACTGCGTTCATGTGTAGGTCCTCCCCTTACTTTAGATCGTTTAAGAAACTCTTACCGTGTTCAGGCATTTTAATGTTAAAGTTCTCTGCAACTGTAGCACCAATATCAGAGAATGTTTCACGTAGAGGTAACTCTTTACCTTCCTCAAACTGCTTGTTATAAACAAGTAGTGGGACTAACTCTCGCGTATGATCTGTGCCATGGTGTACTGGGTCATTACCATGATCCGCTGTGATGAGTAATAAATCATCTTCTTTTAGTTTGTCTAGTACTTCTGGTAGGCGTTGGTCAAATGCTTCTAGAGCTTGACCGTACCCTTCCGGATCACGACGGTGTCCATATTTCGCATCAAAATCAACAAGGTTTAAGAAATTTAATCCAGTAAAGTCCTTATCCATGGATTGAACCAATTTGTCCATGCCATCCATGTTATCTTTGGTACGAATCTCTTCTGTAACACCTTCTCCATCGTAGATATCGGAGATTTTACCCAGAGCAATTACGTCATAGTTTTCATCTTTCATCTCATTCATCACAGTACGGCCGAATGGCTTTAGCGCGTAATCATGACGATTAGAGGTTCGTTCGAAATTGCCTTCTTCACCTACAAATGGACGAGCAATAACACGACCAATCATATATTTCTCATCTTTCGTTAATTCACGTACCATTTCACAGATTTCGTAAAGTTCTTTAACAGGTACTACTTCTTCGTGAGCAGCAATCTGAATTACAGAATCTGCGGATGTATAAACAATAAGAGAACCTGTTTCTACATGCTCAGGTCCTAATTCGTCTAGGATGGCTGTACCTGAAGCGGGTTTGTTTCCAATAACTTTACGTCCACTTCGCTCTTCAATCTCATCGATCAATTCCTTTGGAAATTCCTCAAATGTTCTGAACGGGGTATCAATGTAAAGGCCCATAATCTCCCAATGCCCTGTCATTGTATCTTTCCCATTAGAAGCTTCCTGCATCTTCGTGTAATGAGCCAGCGGCTTGTCTGCTGGGTCGATCCCCTGAAGAGGACGGATGTTGCTAAGACCGAGCTTGCCCATATTCGGCATATTAAGTCCCTTCATATGCTCAGCAATATGTCCTAACGTATCAGCGCCCTTATCATTAAATTGTTCTGCATCTGGGGCTTCACCAATCCCTACCGAGTCTAATACGATTAAAAATACACGTTTATATTGTTCCATTAATTCGATCCCTCCTATAAAGTTTACATTCCCTTAATGAACAAAACTATGCAGTTCATGAAGAGTGGTATGATGTCAGACATCAATTTTTTGGAAAAAATTACGCTCTTGGATGATAAGAGCGGTAAATGTCTGTTAATCTCGCTTTTGACACATGCGTATAAATTTGTGTAGTAGAAATATCAGCATGTCCAAGCATCTCCTGTACAGCTCGAAGATCTGCTCCATTCTCTAATAAGTGCGTAGCAAAAGAATGACGCAATGTATGGGGTGTAATTTCTTTCTCAACACCGACATCTTTCGCAACCGCTTTCAATATCTTCCAGAATCCCTGTCTAGATAATGGGCGGCCATGATGATTAACAAACAATTCATCTGTTTGGTTTTGCTTTACGAGTTCAGACCTCGAACTAGATAAATAGATTTCCACCGAATTTTTAGCCATGTTACCAAGCGGAATAATTCTCTCTTTTGAACCTTTCCCTAAGCATCGCACAAACCCCATCGTCAAATGTAGGTCGCTTACTTTTAGAGATACTAGTTCTGTAACTCGTAGACCTGTAGCGTAAAGCATTTCTAACATAGCTTTATTTCGAATCGATAAAGCATCTTGCGCGTCCATAGCCAGCAAAGCATCTACTTCCTTCATAGATAAAATTTTCGGAAGTTTCCTCTCTTTCTTCGGTGTTTCAATATGTAAGCTAGGATCTGACTGAGCTAGCTGTTCACGTACAAGAAATTGATGGAAAGCCCTAATAGAAGAAAGCGTACGAGCAATAGTAGACTGTGAACGGTTAAGATCATTTAAATGGTGCAGATACTGCATAATATGCGTGCGGGTAATCATACGAACGTTTGAAACCTCAGTATTTTTTTGCAAAAAGGTAACATACTGAGTAAGGTCTCTTTCGTAAGACATAAGGGTATTGTGAGACAACCCTCGTTCAATCTTTAAATAATGAAGGAAATCTTTACGCTCATCTTCCATAAACCATTACTCCCCTAACCGGAAAAAGATCGATAACCGATCTACAATTTGTTCTTCTTCCCACTGAAATACTTTAACAGCTTTACCCTCAGGCTCATCATAACGATGAATCTGTTCGTACTCATCATTCATCATACGCAAACCAAAATAAAATAATAAAGTACACGCTGTAAAAATCACAAAGATTTTTATTGTATCTTTTATTAGTTGTACTAAACGCATCCGCACATCTCCTTTAGCGCTTATGTCCTTTAGTACAAGATATGCCAGAATTTCGGTAAAATATACGAGAAATCTAGTGAAAAAAAGAGAAACACATGATAAAAGTAACCGATTTCTTTTCATTTGTAAATAGAAATAAACGGATTGGCATGTTTTATATGAGAGAATAGGCGAATCGACGATGGATTAGAACGGTAATGATCATTTTCCTTGGAATTACAAATAAAAAACCTTTCTTCCAATAGGAAAAAAGGCATTCACACATTATGATTTTACTGTTACAACCTGGCATTTCTTACAGATGCCGTGAAACGTAAGTCTGTGGTCCTTAACTTGGAAACCCCAATCACTTTCAACCTGTTTCTCTACATCGATCAGCAGGTCTTCTTCAATTTCTTCAACAGCACCGCATTCCACACAAACAAGATGGTGGTGAAAATGTTCTGCCCCTTCTTTACGCAAGTCGTAGCGAGAGACTCCATCTCCAAAGTTGATTTTATCGACGATCTTTAATTCAGATAATAATTCTAATGTACGATAAACCGTAGCAAGCCCTATTTCAGGTGCTTTTTCTTTTACGAGGAGGTAAACGTCTTCTGCACTTAAGTGGTCCTCTTCATGTTCGAGCAAAACACGAACCGTTGCTTCACGCTGCGGCGTTAGCTTGTAGCTCTGGGAATGGAGCTGTTTTTTTATTTTCTCTATGCGTTGTTCCATGACTGGTCCCTCCCTCGTATATCCAACTTTCATTATAAGGAGATATAGAGAAAGTGTCAAATTATAAAAATTACAATCTATTAATTAGAATGGTTATCATCTAAAAATTTTAAGATCCATAAATAAATTCTACTACAGCCTTCAACGCTCCAGGCGATACATAGGACTCTATGATCGATGCAATGCTTAACACCCCAAACAAGATAACAAATATTGCTCCGTACCTCATTAAAGGCGGCAATAACGGCTGATGCCCCTTCTTTGCCATGAGCTTTTGAAGTAATGTAAATGAAAAAATCATCGCAATGCTACCTGCCATAATATAGACAGGAATGATAATCAAATTTTGGGGGGCAATCGAAGCCGCTGCCATGAACAACCCTTTCCACCCCATTTGATTAACTAGAAACCCCACTGAAAATCCTACGACAATTCCTTTCATAAACAGCAAAATCCAAATAATCGGCATACCGATCACTGACATACCAAGAATGAAAATGAGTAGCAAGTATTTCATATGGTAAAAGAAACTACTCTTTAAAAGACTTTGAGAATCACTTACCGTCCCACCCATCATTTGTTCAAAGAATTGATCAAGATAAAAAAACAAATCCTGCTTTTGAATGACGTTCATACTATTTACAATGACAGCTCCAAAAACGATGCCTATTAAAAATAACAAGCTAGTAAATACGTATATACTAGCATTTTCACGAACGTGTTGAGAGGCGGCGTGTCCTTTGGCGTACATGAGAATCCTCCATTTCTAGCGATCTGTTCTAGTTATTAGGTATTCTATGAAGGATTCTCTTAATATAGACCAAGTAAGAGAGATACTTTTCTATCTCTTTTTCTTTATTCTTCCGTACGTACCTCCACCACCTGCTTCAACCGCCACATGCCCTGAACGGTTTTGTACAATTGTATACGCTAGTGAGGATGGCACAATCGTTTCTAACTCTTCCTTAGAACAATAATGGAGAATATTCATTTCTGTACCAAAGGCTTTCAATAACTTCTCCAGCGTTTTTGGACCTAATTTCGGTAAATACTCTAGTGGAATTTGAGGAATGTAGGGAGGCCTTTTTCTCGAATGCCCCTCCCCCTTCTTCAACTCACCAATCCGGTCCGCCACACCTTTCACTACAGACGCCTCATCACATTTACAATTCTCAGGGTCTTTTAAGCACGTAAGACAAACAGTAGTGTAATATTTGCCAAGCAGAGGATTCATTCCATAATTAGCAACTATTCTTCTCCCCTGCTGTTCGTGAAGGGAGAGCAGTAATTCTTCAAACGTACATTGTTCCATTTTAATGCTTTGGTACTCTCGAGCGATCTTAGGAAGCGAATGGGCGTCTGAATTTGTCAAAAAAGGATACGGAGAAAGCTCTTCAATCCCTCCTGCCATCGAACTATCTGCACTTAAACCAAGTTCAACACCATCAATCAATCGGGGATCAAGTACTTCCTTAAGAGACTCTATAACCCCTTTCCCATATAAACTTTTAAAAGGAGTAAAAATGTGGGCAGGAATAAATACGCCCCCTTCAGCTTTCACATAATTCTGAAGGTCGCGCGCTGTTCCATACATCCGCTGGGAACTTAACGTTATATTCGTAACTCGTTCGCTAAACCAAACCGTGAAGCGTTGTATAGCTTCCATGGTTGGAAAATAACATAAAACATGGATTGGCCCCTGACAATTCTCATCGTACACCTCCACTTCACAACCTAAAAGAAGAGTTAAAGGACCATAACGAATACCACCTTCTGGGAGCTCCACCGCCTTTCCTTCTTCTATAAGGCGAAGGATTTCTGACTGGACATTAGGTACATGACTGTCTATTACCCCTACCATGTCTAAGCCTTTTTGGTAGGCAGCATGATCCACAATATTTGTAAGAGTCAATTGATCAGATGCAGTAATTTTAACCGGATCTCCGTAAATCGTTCTTCCAATATGAACATGAAGATCTGCAAAATACGTCCGCATTACCACATTAAACCTTCTAGCTTCACATAAAGAAGGGCATAAGCTGTTTTTGCATCCCAAATTCTTTGTTCCTTTTCCATCGCTTCCGCTTCTTGTAATGATGCTTCTATCAACTCTACAAATTCATCGTCATCTCCATCTAATCTGTTCTCTGCTTTCTTCAAATCTTTAGCGAGATATAAATGAACGATTTCATCTGCAAACCCAGGTGATGTAGAGAATGAGGTAACAAATTCAAGGGATTCAGTAGTATATCCCGTCTCTTCTTCTAACTCCCTTTTTGCTGTCTCATCAGGATTTTCCCCTGGCTCTAGTTTTCCAGCCGGTATCTCTACCACTGACCGCTCCAACGCTTTCCGGTATTGCTCAACAAAGACCATTTTCCCTTCTGGGGTAATAGGAATAATCGCCACAGCACCAGGGTGTTTGATGAGTTCTCTTTTTGATGTATTCCCGTCGGGCAATGAAACATCATCCACCTGAAGAGAAATTACCTTCCCTTTATAGATTGATTCAGTATGTACGGTTTTTTCTTCGAATTTTTTCATCAATGTAGCTCCTCTCAAGAGTTGTAAGTGTATTGCTTATTTTAACTTCCCCTATTTTAGGGAAAAGGTGTAACAGTTGAGTCTTCTAAAGAACCATTTTAAAATGAAACTACCTTAGTCAGAAAGGATGATAGATTTTGAATAAACGACAACTAGGTTCTTCTAATTTGATGGTATCAGAAATCGGATTAGGTTGCATGACTTTAGGAACAGATGAAAAGAAAGCAACAGACATTGTCAATCGCGCCCTAGATGCAGGGATTAATTATTTAGATACGGCAGACTTATACAACTTCGGTCGTAATGAAGAAATTGTCGGTAAAGCTATAAAAGGAAGAAGAGATGAAGTTATTTTAGGAACAAAGGGGGGCAACCACTTTGACCGAGACAAAGAAGATTGGTATTGGGACCCTTCAAAATCCTACATTAAAGAAGCAGTGAAAAATAGCTTACAACGTTTAGGTACAGATTATATTGATCTTTATCAGTTGCACGGTGGAACGATTGATGACCCAATTGACGAAACGATAGCCGCATTTGACGAATTGGTCCAGGAAGGGCTCGTCCGTTACTATGGAATCTCTTCTATCCGACCGAACGTGATCCGTGAATATGTTAAGCGTTCAAATATTGTGAGTGTTATGATGCAATACAGCCTATTAGACAGGCGCCCGGAAGAAGAAATCCTGGATTTGCTAAACGAAAATCAAATTAGCGTCTTGGCTAGAGGTCCTTTGGCTAAAGGAATGCTTAGTAATAATGGCCTCGACAAAGTTCAAGAAAAAGCACAAGAAGGCTACTTATCCTACTCTCAAGAAGAAGTGAAACATATGGTCGAACATTTATTAGGTCATTCTTCTGAAGAGCGCTCGTTACAAGCGTTAGCTTTACAATACGTCTTACAGGATCCTACTGTTTCCACTGCTGTGTTTGGAGCAAGTTCCCCTGAACAATTAGAGCGAAACCTTTCTATGTTAGAAGCTCCTCCTTTAACAGAAGATGTATATGCGCAACTTCAACAAATTACACGACCAATCGTTTATCAGAAACACCGCTAACCAAAAAACCATTCTATTGCAAAAAGCTCCTCACATTGTGTGAGGAGCTTCTTTGTCAGTAAGCGTGTACCTTAGTCTTATTATATTCTTGTTTATTTAAAAAGGATATTCCCTGTATTCAGATTGAACACTAATCCATTTAACAGTTGTAAATTTATCTATAGCCCATTCACCACCGAACCGGCCAATTCCAGATTGTTTCTCCCCACCGAAGGCCACGTGACCTTCATCATTAACGGATTGGTCATTAATATGAATCATCCCTGTCTCAATACGCTTGGCCACTTCAATTCCTCGGTATCGATCCGTTGTAAAGATTGAGCCGCTTAAGCCATAAGGTGAATCGTTCGCAATCTGGATTGCTTCTTCTTCGTCTTTCACCTTAATCAGTGCAGCCACTGGGCCAAAAATCTCATTCTTAGCAATTGGCATATCATTCGTCACGTTAGATAACACCACTGGATGCATAAGGTTACCTTCCACCTTACCTCCTAGTAATTTTCGTGCTCCCTGATTCACACTTTCATCAACGTCTTGTTGGATCCGCTCCACAGCTTCCTTATTAATCACAGGACCAACTACTGTATCATCATCAGCAGGGTCTCCTGCTTTTAGACTCTCTACCTTATTCTTAAAGGCTTCTGTAAACTTATCATATATACCCTCATGAATAAGGATACGATTTAGTGACATACATATTTGCCCTTGATGCAAGAATTTACCGAATGCAGCCGCTTGAACAGCCTGGTCAATATCAGCATCCTTTAACACGAGCATTGCATTATTTCCGCCTAACTCTAAAGCTGTGTCTTTTAAATGTTTACCTGCTAACTCCCCAATATGACTACCTACTTCAGTGGACCCTGTAAAGGAAATTAGTTTTGGAGTTGAATGTTCAACGAATGCATCGCCAATTTCAGAACCTCGTCCCACTACTACATTAATAACACCTTCTGGAAACCCTGCTTCATGGAACAAGTCGGCGATTAATGTACCAGATGTGACTGGTGTATCAGAAGCTGGTTTTACCACAACCGTATTCCCCGTTGCAATGGCTGGCGCAATAGAGCGAAGCGCTAAGTGGAACGGGAAGTTCCATGGTCCAATTACACCGATTACCCCTTTTGCAGAACGGTGAACATAGTTGTCTTTACCTGGGACATTCGACGGAAGAATAGTGCCTTCCATACGAGTCGGAAAAGAACTGGCTTCCTTCACAATCGCAAGAGCCGCTTGAAATTCCACTTGTGATTTAATTTTTGTACTTCCGGATTCTTTAACAAGCCATTCGACGATCTCTTCTTTTCGATCATTCATAATCTTAAGCAAACGATCAAAATAAGCTTGTATCTCCCCAGGCTTTAAGGCCGCCCAACCCGATTGCGCTTTCTCCGCATAGTCGTACGCCTCATTTAAATCATCTTCATTAGCCGATTGAATCGTATGAATTAACTTGTTTGAATATGGATTATAATTTTGTACTGTCTTTTCACTAGAACCTTGTTTCCATGTTCCATTTATATATTGTTGAGTAAATGATGCTGTCATTGTATTGCCTCCTCAAAATAGATTGCTCTCTTGGTTTATCCATTTTCCCTCGAATTAAAACCATTTTGAGCCTATTCATCCTTTTGAGAGAATGTTTTCGTTAACTTAAATTGAGCGTAAGGTGGGCCTGGAAACCACTCGCTTTCCTGTGGGGAGCTGGTGAGCCTCCTCACCCGGCAAAGCCGGGCTCCGGGGTCTCACCTAGGCTCTTCTGCCCACGGGAGTCTCGCAGTTTCCAGGCCCACCTTTGCCATATGGGAATGAACGAAAACATGCTATAAAAGGTGACATCAGACCTCCTAATGCAAACAGCGGGGCCGTTCACCTCTTTAAAGCCAGGGTTGGCTCGGGGACTGCGAGACTCCCGCGGGAAAAGGAGCCTAGGGAAGACCCCGCAGAGAGCGAAGCGTTTGAGGAGGCTTCCCAGCTCCCCGCAGGAAAGCGAGTTGTCCCCGAGCCAGCCCAAGCACTCATCAAATGTAACGGCCCTCTTTCAGCTGAGGTCTTATGCAGAAGAGTCAACTCAGCAATTGTAAAGGTAGGGTTCGTTCCTTTGACCCACTTCAAAGGAAACCACTAGCGTTCTTATGTACTAACGACAAACACCGCATGTATGGTATAATTAGGAAAGATCTCGTCTCTCTATATGAAAAGGGTGGTCGGCTAACCCCTATCCGAAAGGGGGTGATGCCTATCGACGCATATCAAGTCATCATGGTGATGTTTTCATTTGGTATGTTCGTCCTTTCGCTTCTTAGCTTTGTTGTGAAAATCGTGACAGAGTTATTAAAGCATAAAAAATAGACCTCCCTTCACACGTTTATGCAGGAGAGGTCTATTCATATGGGCCGATCCTCTTAAGTAGAGAGAACGTAGATCATACGACCACAGTTGCAGCTGTGGTCGTTTTTATTATATGCTTTCTACTCTTATAATACCACATCTTTACAGAATGGAAACACGTATTTACCGGTTACTTTTTAAAACTTTTCCAATCAAGATTGCTATCGTTCAGTAACTCTTCAAAGCTTTTGTTCGCTTCACGTTGTTTCCGTTCCTCAATTCGCTTTTGTTTTTCTTCTTCTTTCCGCTTTTCTTCTTGCTTCTTTAAATCAGCTTTTTTAGATTGAAGCTGCTTAACAAGATCATCTTGAAGCAGATCTTTCAATGTACCTTCTTCTTCTTGTCTCTGCCTTTTCTTACTCAACAAACTCCACTCCTTTTTGAATAACTCTAGATGATAACGAGGCATTTAGCATTTGGTTCGGACTCTTTAAACGGAACAAACGCCCTGTCCATTCTAGCTTCATCTCTGGTTCGAAAAAGGTTTTTTGTTGTTCGTCTATAACAATTTTGTACTGGTCATTCTCTACCACTTCATCATATTGTGTTGTTTCATTTGTGAAATACATAATGCGCACGCCATTTACTCCGCACCCACAACCTTCTATATCATAATAAAGACGTAAGATAGGATGACCTTCTATTTGTAATAATCGTAACTGTTCTAGTGCTTCGTCCATTATTGTTAATTTCATTTTAATACCACCTCTTGTCTCTTTTTATCTTATAAAATCATAACATGTTGAGCAAGAGTTTCGATTGTTCTGTATAAATCGCCTATATCCTTGATTTAAATTTTGTGCGTACTATACAAAATACGAATATTTCTTCCAGGAAGAAGGGTATAGCGTATGAAATGCATAATTATGATATCGAAACAGAAAAGATTTCAGGAGGAGATAAAGATGAAGTTGCAAGTGCAAAAACCAATCTTTGCAGAGTCGGCAAGTCTTTTCGTTACTACCATAAGTGAGTTCGAAGATACGGTACTATTAAAAAAAGACCATTGGGTAGTGGATGCTAAAAGTCTACTTGGGGTGTTAGCTGTATCCTTACAACCAGGTCAATCCGTTGAACTCGATGTCCAAGGAACTAACGAAGAAGCAATTAAACAATCTCTTATTGAAAAAGAATTGTTTAAAGAAGCATAATTAAATAATTGATTAAACAAAAGTGACCCTTATTGGTGTGCCATTCATCAGCACTCCCATTTAGGGCCACTTCTTTTTTACGGGGCAGTTTTTTGACAGAGTCTTTTATTGAATGAGTTACACGTTTCAGTGAACACTCCCCATGAGCCTCTTGGCTACTCCGCAAAATGGCCGCCTACAAGCTTACTGCGATGCTTAGCTGTACCGGCTTTAGTGTAAGAAACTGCTCGTAAAAGAGCGTCGTTTCCATACTTGTTCCGAATCTCATCCATAACATAACCAAGGTCCCTCTTTTTATCACGATCTTGCTCAAATAAGCTAAGCTGCATGGCTTCATCTTCCGTAATGTTTGAAAGACTTATGGAAATTTTGCGAACTGTCTGATGTGAATAAAACTCGTTAAACAACTGCATACACACATCATACATTTCCGTCGTAATATTAGTGGGAGAGTCAATGGATTTTGAACGATGAAATCCCCCACCCCCTTCATCTTTACTATACCCGAGCCCAAGACTAACTGTTCGACCAGCTTTACGGTAAGCACGTGCTCGCTTTGCTACTTCTTCACACATTTCCAAGATTACGTAACGAACTTCTTTCGGATCTGGATAATCTCTCATGAGAATTTGACTTTTCCCAAAGCTGATCTGCCCTTGCATAATCGGTGCACCAAGCTCAGACAGATCTACCCCATTGGCGTGATAATAAAGTTGATTTCCCATTACACCAAATCGCTTCTCAAGTTGCTCTAAAGAAAAAGTAGCAAGCTGCCCGACAGTTGTAATTCCTAATCGATTGAGTCGCTTCTCCATCCGAGATCCAATTCCCCACATTTCACTTAAAGGAGAGACTGGCCACAACTTTTTCTTTACATCTTCATACCCCCAATGAGCTACTCCTGTTTTCTTTGCTTCTAAATCCAGGCATAGCTTTGAAAGAAGCATGTTTGGACCAATACCGATCGCACACTGAAGGTGAAATGTTTCAAACAACTCTTTTTGAATCATTCGAGCTACTTCCTCTGCATCTCCCCATAATCGCTCCGTTCCCGTTACGTCGAGAAAACTTTCGTCCACACTATACGTATGAATAGCTTCCTTTGGCACATAGCGATTAAAAAGTCGTGTGATTTCTGTTGAGATATGCAAATAAAGCCTCATCTGAGCAGAGACTAAGTGGATTCTAGGATCATCTGGAATTTCAAATAACCGGCTCCCTGTTTTAATACCAAAGTCTTTTTTTAGGGCTGGAGAAGCTGCCAGCACTACACTCCCCGGCCGTTTCAAATCTGCCACCACCGCCAGATGTACCTTCATTGGATCTAATCCTTTCATTATAGCAGCACAACTGGCATAGAAACTCTTCATATCCACACACAAAATACTACGCTTTGGAAACGATTGATAATCGATCATCGCATTCATACGAGGTCCTCCTATTACGAAACCGAATGTTTGTTCGCGTTATTTGTTACTCTTATTATGCGAATGTTCGTTCCCTTTTTCAAGTGGTGATGTTTTCCTTTTTTCGACATCCCGCCCGCACTAACATGCCTCAGTCTCGAGCCTTCATCATCCTTTCTTGATCCCCCACAGACACAGTTCATTCCATAAAAAAATCCTCACGTGATGTGAGGATTTACTTCTTCTCGAATTGTTTACGCATGAGTTTCTCTGTAAGGCCGGGCATGAGTTGGTATAGCTTAGAGCCAGCTTCCATCCATGAGGGAAGGTTAATCTCTCGTTTAGAGGTAAATAAGTGCTTAACTACTTTTTGTGCTACGGTGTCAGGGTCTAACATAAATCGTTCTACGGATTTTTGATAGTTTCCTTCAGGGTCTGCTTGGTCGAAGAAGTTTGTACGCACAGGGCCAAGGTTTACTCCTGTTACATAAACTCCTTTAGACTTCACTTCCAACCGTAAAGCGTTCGTAAATCCTAATACTGCATGTTTTGAGGCTGCATAACCTGATGCTTTAGGAGTGGACATCTTTCCGGCTTGAGAAGCGATGTTTATAATGTGACCTCCCCGAGCAATGAAAGAAGGAAGGATTGCTTTCACGCATTGAATCAAACCTAGCACGTTGACTTGAAACATTGATTCGTATTGATCAAGTTCTGTTGCCTCTACAGAATCAAAAATGCCAAAGCCAGCATTGTTAATTAAAGCATCGACATCTCCTAACGTTTCCTTAATTGCATGAAATGCTCTATTAATGTCTGCCCGGTCAGATAAATCACATGAATACGTATACCCTATGACACCTGTATCCTTTTCTATCTGTTCGACAATTTGTTTCAATCGTTCTCCTCGGCGGGCTAGTAGGATAGGAACTCCCCCCTGCTTAGCCACATGCCAAGCTATACGTTCGCCTATCCCACTTGAGGCGCCAGTAATAATAACTTTCTTGCTGTTTAGCGTGTTTGTCACATGTATCACCTATTTTGCTTCATAATAATAGATCCCATCTTCTAAGTGTACACGAACACGACCTTCTTCTTCCAGAATATCAAGTTGCCCTACCGTTTCAGACATGGTTAAACCAAACTGTTTCTTAATATGTTTTGGGAATAATTGTTTGCACACTTGAAACGGGGTAAGAGGACCTCCTTCTAGCATGTGATAGACCTTATCAGAACGGTACTGTTGCTTATTTAAACGCTCCCTAATAAGCTCGTTCGGATAGGAAAAAATTGGACCGTGACCAGGATAAACTTCTCCTATATCCATATGTAGACACCTTTTAAGTGTCTTTTGATACGTGACAAGCGGACGAGGCCGTTCTCCCCCAGGCTTCCGGGGTGGCTCTAACAAAGGGTTAGAGGAGATGTGATATAACAAGTGATCCCCGGACATCATAGACTGATCAGCAGACCGGTAAAAAGATAAGTGACTCTCTGCATGACCTGGTGTTTCAAGACAAACCCAATCTGAATGTCCCGGTATACAATCACCTTCTTGAAGAGACCGGGTTAAAGTCCCTTTGGCTACATACTTAAGTGGATCTCGCAAATGCTTAAAGAACGCTTCATAAGATTGATCTACACCAAACTGTTTATATAGCGTATGGAAAAAGGTTTGGAATCGAGAAAGAAATGCTTCATCTCTTTCAAGCCAATTCCTATTATCTTCATGCCCATAAACCCCTTCCAAATGGTCAAAGCGATCAACTAACCCGATGTGATCAGGGTGATGGTGCGTGAGAACAATTTGATTGATATCTTTCGGACTGTAGCCGAGAGAACCCAATTGTGACTCTAGCGCGTTCCAAGCTTCTTCTGTTTTGACCCCTGCATCAACTAAAGTTAGCAATTCCCCTTTTAATAAATACGTATGAACATCGCCTACTGCGAAAGGCGTTGGAATTGAGAGCTGATAAATTTTATCTGATGTTCGAACCATAAAGAACCCCCACACACTGAATGTTCATTCAGTTTTTCTTCTATTGTACCCCTTTCACCCAAATTTGTCATGAACTTGGAGGAAAAAGGGAATGAACAGCTCTTCTTTTTGAAACAATAAAACAGCTAACAGAAAAAAAGTAAAAAAAATATTTTTCTTTTAACTACTTAATTATCCGCATCCCTCTGTCCATACCAGTACGATAAGGAAAGAAAAAGCATGCACCACTAACTAACGGCCTCCAGCCATCACACTAACGCTTTGATGCAATAAAGAATGTGAGGGGTAACCTTATCATGTTCACATGGAGTGGAAAGAGTCCTTTACATAAAAATGGGAGTACGTATTATTTTGATTTTTATGAACATTCGACAAATTGCGCATTTTACAATAACCCTTTAAATCAGACATAAGTTTATCTATACTTCTTTAGTACTCAAAACGATAAAATAAATTGTTTGAAAAATCACAAGAAAAAGAAAGGGAGATCCAACTATGGAGGATACTCAAAAACGCGGTTGGGTAACTAAGGCCCTCGATGTCATCGAGCGAGTCGGAAATAAACTTCCCCATCCAGCAACACTTTTTGCTATATTAGCAGGGCTAATTATTGTAGTCTCAGGAATCATGGCAGCCATTGGCGTGACGGTAGAAGACCCTATTAAAGGTGAAACTGTTACTGTCTTCAACTTAATGTCTTCAGAGGGAATTCAGTATATATTTGAGAACTTTGTAACGAACTTCACAGGTTTCGCGCCGCTTGGAACGGTACTAGTAACAATGCTTGGTATTGGTGTTGCAGAACGCTCTGGACTTATTAGCGCTATGCTTCGCGGCCTTGTTACATCTGTACCAAGTTCTATGATTACAGCTGCACTAGTATTTGCTGGTATTATGTCAAGCATGGCAGCTGATGCTGGTTACGTTGTTCTTGTTCCTTTAGGTGCTGTGCTATATGCAGGACTAGGACGCCATCCATTAGCAGGACTAGCAGCAGCATTCGCCGGTGTGTCTGCAGGTTTTAGTGCGAACTTATCATTAACAGCTCTAGATCCTTTACTTGCTGATTTAACGATTGAAGCTGTTAAAAACTCTGCTTTCCCTGAGTACGCTGGTCAAATTCAATACACAATGAACTACTTCTTCATGGTAGGTTCTGTCGTTCTACTAACAGTAGTCGGCACATGGGTAACAAACCGATTTGTTGAACCTCGCCTTGGCAATTACCAAGGGGAAGTGGAAGAAGAAATTAATTACTTAACAAAAGCAGAGAAAAAAGGTCTTATTCTTTCGTTCCTATCTCTTCTTGTTACGTTAGGCTTATTATCTTTACTGATTGCATTTGAGTGGTCACCACTTCGAAATAACGAAGATATTCTGATGTCACCATTCTTCTTCAATCTTGTTCCAAGCATCTTCTTGGCATTCTTTATCCCTGGCCTGGTATACGGAATTGTTACGAAGAATATTAAAAACGATAAAGATGTCGCAAATCAGTTAAACGAAACAATGGAAACGATGGGCTCATTCATTGTTCTATCCTTCTTCGCTGCCCAGTTTGTTGGATTCTTTGCAAAAACAAACCTTGGACGCATCTTAGCCATTAAAGGTGCCGAATTTTTAGATAGCACAGGAATTAATGATTTCCGCGTTGTCATCCTATTTATTATTGTTGCTTCTCTCATTAACCTTGTTATGGGAAGTGCATCTGCAAAGTGGGCCATTATGGCACCTGTATTCGTACCTATTATGATGCGTATCGGATACAGCCCAGAATTCACGACTTTAATTTACCGTATTGCGGATTCCACAACGAACGTTATTTCACCACTTATGACGTATTTCGCAATTGTAATTGCCTTTGCTCAAAAGTATGACAAACGCGTCGGTATTGGAACCCTAATTTCTACAATGCTTCCATACTCCATCGCCTTCTTTATTGCTTGGCTAATCATGCTTATCATTTGGGTTGTTGTTGGTATTCCAATCGGACCAGACACTGGTATTTACTTTGACGGAGATATGTGGAAATAAAACACAAAAGTCCAGCTCAATAAATTGAGCTGGACTTTTTATATGGAACAGTAGATGAAAGACCGATCCTGTAAAACACCTATATTATGATTTCAATAAAGTATGAATGGTTTCAGATATAATCTCTGGTAATTGTTCAAAGCTGTACGATAGCTCCAATCGCTCAGACCACTGATGAGGGTCCTTCCCTCTTGGACCTACATTTAGAATAGGCATTCTTAACATCGATAACCGTTCATTTGATAATTCGAACCCATTACCATGTAAAGGCATATTTTCAAGGAGTGTATTTAATTTAGTCTCAGAAGTTGGAGGCCCTATAAAGCTAAGATCTGATAATCCAGGGAAGAATTCCACTTCTTCTAACTTTATTTTGAATTTGTCTTCTGTGTAGTCCTTTACATGCTGAAGAGTGTCTTTGATATACTTATCTTCTTTTGAAGACACAGATGGGTAAAACGGAGGGCTATAAAACAACACAATCATGGGTGCTAGATCCTTACATAGTGAAGCAAGTTCTTGAACTAATAAAGTTGAAAACTCCCGGTCCCCTTTATCTCTTTGACTAATAAGAAGGTTCCTTCTTCTCTCTACTTCTTCTTCCCCAAAACGCTCCACCGCCTCATCATATAATTCTTCATACGTAAAAACTCGAACAGGCCTTTCTGGTATGTGAATCCCTGGTTTCTGTTGTAAGAATGCTCGTGCTTTAGAGTTAAAATGCTCACTTGTTTGACCACTTGCCCGATGGGCGGCTTCTAGCAGCTTATTATGGATGTCCTTGGTTGACTGCTTTAAGTAAAGAACATTGTACATGGCCACAGCCGCTTGAGGAGTCTGAACAGAATATTCATCTTTTAAATCCCGCTGCATTAAAGATATAGGAGGGGGAGTTGTTTCCTCACCTACTGTTTCAATAAAAGCTTCATTTAATTCCAATTCTTGAGCGAGGTAACTCACCATTAAGTTTGCGTTTAATCCTGCGAAGGGCTCTCCAACATGTGTCTCCTTTCCATAACACAAGAAGCCAGGAAGGAGCTTTCCAATAGACCCTGAATACACATATTGACGTGGATCACCAGGATACTGACTAAACATTGGCTCTCCATTGAGACACGCTTTATAATTCAAATTCTCTTGTTTCTGAATTTCTTGAAGTGCTGGTAACGCCTGAAGCATTCCTAATGAGTTAACCTCCTCATCCGGAACGGTTAAAAGGAGTACGTTCCCTTTAAACTCTCCCTCCATTGCACGCTCAAGCATTGACATATGCAGAGCGATCCCGGCTTTCATATCCATGATCCCCCGGCCAAAAAGCCATTCACCATTCTTTATATCTTGTTGAATAGCTTCCGGAAGCTCACCTTGCATTCGCTCATATTCTTCCGTTAAACCGCGCGGATAGAAAGCTAAAGGTTTTTTAGACCCGAAATCATCTACCCCTACTACATCAAAGTGGCTTAGTAAAATGACTGTATCTTGCATATTGTCTTGTTTTACAAGTGCCGTCACTAATTGTCGACCGTCTGGTAAAGGATGGAGCTTTACATGATTTGGGTGTTCTTTGAAATAAGGTTTTTCCATAAAACGCTGGTGGATATGCTCAGCGAGGGCTATTTCTGCTTCACTACCAGTAATACTTGGATACTCAACTAATTGACAGAGTAGATCAACAAGCTGCTGCTTTGATTTCCAATCTGACATGATCCCACTCCTTCCCCACTCGGGCAAAAAATTATTCACTATTCAGATATTTACGCAATCTTATCATAATACATTCTTTAACAGAAACTAAATTGACTTTTACCATTAGATGGAACACAATCAATATGGACTCTAATTCAGGAGGTGCTATTGTGCAAACTTTCATATTTGCTCACAGAGGTGCAAGTAAATTGGCCCCAGAAAATACAATGGCCGCATTTACCTTAGCGCAAAAGATGGGTGCAGATGGTATTGAGACGGATGTGCAATTAACAAAGGATCAGGTACCTGTCTTAATTCACGACGAAACCCTTCACCGAACAACTAACGGTGCTGGATATGTAAAAGATTACACATTCGAAGAATTAAAGAAGCTAGATGCCGGAAAGTGGTTTAGTGAAAAATACGCAGGAGAAAGACTTCTGGGATTACAAGAGTTTCTAGAGTGGGTCTCAACTACATCACTTTCTCTAAATATTGAATTAAAAAACAACATTATTGATTATAAAAATATTGAGGATAAGGTACTTGACCTTATAAAACATTACGGAGTTACAGAAAGAACGATTATTTCGAGCTTTAATCCTAATAGCATTAAACGATTTAAACGATTATCAAAGGAGATTGAATGTGCTTGTTTAACGAGCAGGCGACCGAAAGATCTTAAAACTCTTATTGAACAAACAAGAGCCAACGCGTTACACATTAACTATAACGCTTTAAGTAAAGGGTTGATTAAAGAAGCAAAGCGCCTCCACCTTCCTGTTCGAACGTATACAGTCAATCGCCCATCGAGGCTAATGCGTGCCTACAAACTTATGTTGGATGGCATTTTTACAGATGTTCCCCATTCTGCCATTGAATATAGAGAATTATATTTACATAAACACAAACGATAATAAGTGAGCGCTTAGCTCACTTATTTTTATTTGGTTTAATCTTGTTAATTATTTTTAATTATTCTAAAAAACAAACAGAAAACGCATACAATACATTTATTAGAATGTTGTTACATATTTTACTAATAAATCTGTTCAAGAAAGCACTTTCATTGATATGTCAGTGTTTATGTTTTGCAATATTCCTTAATCAATTATAAAATAACATACAGTGAAGCATCTTAATAAATAATTATTAAATTTTTTATCTATTTGAAGTAAACACTGAACCATAAAGGAGTTTTACAAGTGAGTACAACTACAAATGAAATGATCAAAACATTACTAAACGGAGAATGGAATGTAAGCGAGTCAAACGCTACTGTTGATATTTATTCTCCTTCCAATAAAGAATTAGTCGGAAGCGTACCTTCCTTATCTCAAGAAGAGCTAAATACTTCAATTGAAACAACATCTAAAGCTCAAGCCGCTTGGGCAGAGCGTTCCGTACAAGAACGTGGCGAAATTTTAAACAAGTGGGCAGATCTTCTAGAGGAACGTAAAGAAGAAATTGGCACAGCAATTATGAATGAAGTAGCGAAGAACAAAAAATCTTCTGTATCGGAAGTAGAGCGTACAGTAGATTACATTCGTCATACAGTAGAAGATGCTTATCGCTTAAACGGCGAAGTAAAACGCGGAGACGGATTCAAAGGCGGTTCTCGTTCTAAGGTAGGTTTAGCTGAGAAAGCTCCTCTTGGAACAATCTTGGCAATCGGGCCATTTAACTATCCAGTAAACCTTTCTGCATCAAAGATTGCTCCAGCTCTAGTTCAAGGAAACAGTGTAGTCTTTAAACCGGCTACTCAAGGTGCAATTAGTGGCATTAAAATGGTTGAAGCATTAATCGATGCTGGTCTGCCAAAAGAACTTGTCACAGTCGCAACAGGTCGTGGATCTGTAATTGGTGACTTCTTAGTTCAACACCCTAAAGTAGACATGATTTCCTTCACAGGCGGAACTAGTACAGGTCGTCATATTGCTCAACTATCTTCAATGGTTCCTCTTGTTCTTGAACTTGGCGGTAAAGACCCAGCAATTGTTCTTGAAGATGCAGACCTAGATAAAGCAGCAAAAGAGATTGTAGCGGGTGCTTATAGCTATTCTGGTCAACGTTGTACAGCCATCAAACGCGTCTTAGTTCAAGATGAGATAGCGGATGAACTTGTAGACCGTATAGCTCATAAAGTGAAAAGCCTTTCTGTTGGTATGCCAGAAGATAATAAAGATGTAACTCCATTAATCGATAACAAGAGCGCAGATTATGTGCAAAGTCTGATTGATGACGCGAAAGATCAAGGAGCTACAGTTGTTTCAGGCGACACGCGTGAAGGAAATCTTCTTCACCCTACTCTTCTAGACAATGTAACAACAGACATGCGTGTAGCTTGGGAAGAGCCATTCGGCCCTGTTCTTCCAATCATCCGTGTAACAAGCCAGTCTGAAGCCATTCAGATTGCGAACGAATCTGAATACGGCTTACAAGCAAGTATCTTCACTAAGAATATCGACAATGCCATGAGCATCGCCGACAAATTAGAGGTTGGTACTGTTCAACTGAACGGCAAAACATCTCGCGGTCCAGACCACTTCCCATTCTTAGGTGTGAAAGCATCTGGTCTTGGTGTTCAAGGAATCCGCGAAAGTCTGCTTTCCGTTGTTCGTGATAAAGTTACAGTTATCAATATGTAATAAGCGAATCAACGCTAAAAAATCTCAGAGTGTAGGTACACTCTGAGATTTTTTATATTTTATTTCAGAGAAGTAAAACTCCTCCCCGTATTTAGTCAATGGTTCTATTTAGTTCCTTCTTTATCAAATTCACCACGTGTTCTTTTGGTGTCCAACAATCAAACTTCCACCTTGGCTCTGTTTCATAGCCCAACCGTTCACAGAATCGCCTCGATTTCCCATTTTCTTTAAGGGTCCTAAAGTGAACACATGTTGCGCAACAATGAAAGTCCTTCATCTCTTTTATCCCCCAATCCATAATGAATTAAGAATAACACAAGGCAAACGCCTATTTTCATATTTACTCCTCGAACAAAGACCCACATAGGGTTAAAACGGCATATCATAACAGGAAAAGATAAAGGAGGAGGAAATGTTTATGCATTACAACGAATATTCTTATTCCACAAACCCTCACTATGAGGACCATAATGTATATAGAGCAGATGAACGAATTTTTGTTGGAAGGCGTCCTTTTGGAGGGTTCGGTCGTCCTTTAGGGTTTGGACGTCCATTTTTCGGAGGACCATTTGTTGGCGGTCTTGTAGGGGGGCTTGTGGGCAGCGCGCTGTTAGCACCTCGACCTCCCTATCCTTATTATCCACCTTACTATGGATATGGCTACGGCCCAGGCCCATATCCTTATTATGGAGGATATGGTTACGGGGGATATGGAGGATACTAAAGTATGAACTTCCAACACTAAACAGCAAGATTCGTATAGGGACTAAATCACATCTGATTTAGTTCTTATTTTCATACATATGACTAGCATAATTAACTGATTATATCAAAAAAGAAAAAAATACCTTTATCAAAGTTTTAAACTAGATACAAGTGGAATAGTACCTCCGAACCTAAAAATAGTTTTTCGACATAATAAGGAGGACTCTACATGAATCGCGATGACTTAATGCAAGATGGACCAACTAAACAAGAACAAGAGCGTCAACCAGGATACGAAACCCAAATGAACCCTTCCCCTCTTCAAGCTGACGAAGACTATAAGAGCGGAAATAAACTTAAAGGAAAAGTAACGTTAATCACAGGAGGAGACAGTGGCATCGGTCGTTCTGTAGCCATTGGCTACGCTAAAGAAGGCGCTCATGTTGCAATTTCTTACTTAGATGAACACGAAGATGCAGAAGAAACGAAGAAGAAGGTAGAAGCAGAAGGCGTTCAAGCTTTACTTCTACCAGGTGATGTTGGCGACGATGCAACATGCCGTGATATTGTAGCCAAAACCGTAGAGACATTCGGGAAACTAGACGTGTTAGTGAATAATGCGGCAGAACAACACCCGAAAGACGCAATCGAAGATATTTCAGTAGAACAATTAGAAAGTACCTTTAAGACAAATATTTTCTCTATGTTCCATATGGTGAAAGCAGCACTTCCACACTTAAAACAAGGGAGCGCCATTATCAACACAGCTTCCATCAACCCTTATACAGGTAATGCTGAACTAGTCGATTACACAGCTACAAAAGGTGCAGTGGTCGCTTTCACCCGATCTATGGCCCAACAACTTGTAAACCGCGGCATCCGAGTAAACGGCGTAGCACCAGGACCTATCTGGACTCCTCTTATTCCAGCAACCTTCCAAGAGGAAGAAGTAGATCAATTTGGAACAAACACCCTAATGGGACGACCTGGACAACCAGTTGAACATGTCGGAAGCTATGTGCTTCTTGCTTCTGATGACTCTTCTTATATGACAGGTCAATTCATTCATATTAATGGCGGCTTATATACTTCTAGCTGACCTTCCCAACAAAAAGCAGCCCTTCCCTTCCAGGAAGAGCTGCTTTTTTTGAAACGACAGGGTCTAAGCCTCGTTACTTTAAAATAGACTCTGTACGGATCCCCGCTCAATATAGTTGCCCTTAAGCCCCCTTCTTCCAAATGGCGCGAGTTTCCGTCCCTCACCATTTGGCAAAGGTGGGCCTGGGAATTGCGAGACTCCTGCGGGAGAAAGAGGTAGACGAGACCCCGCAGGGTGGTTTCCCCGAGGAGGCTCGACAGCTCGCCCGCGGAAAGCGAGTGATTCCCAGGCCCACCTTACGCTCATTAAAGCTGACGGAAAACTCTCTCCATCTATCGCAAAACATCTCAATCTCAGTTTTCGAGTCTACCATATAAGGGGGTTATATGGATGAAATGGAAATTAACATTAATCAATAACAGAGACTTAAAATAAAACAACAAAAGACAAGGGAGTTGACTAACACAAATAAAGTAACCCTTTTACAAAAGGGTTACATTAAGAATAAACCAACCTATAATAAACGTTTGAATAATGAACTTAGCAACAGTTCCTCCGAGGAACCCAATAATAGCCCCTTTCGATGACTGAAGAGCTTCTTGCAAATCTTCTTTCTGAATGTATTCCGTAATGAAAACAAAAATAAACGGCACAAGAATTACACCAAATGGAGGGAATACAAATGAGCCTATGATTACACCAATTGCAGCCATGCGCTCTCCCCACTTTGTCCCCCCATAATGCTTAACAGCTTTACTGTTAATGATAATATCTGAGATAAGTAGTACGATGGTTAACACCACCATTGTAATCCAATACCATAAACCTAATTCACTATCATTTACGGCGAATTGAAATACAAGTACACTAATCCATAGAAATAATGGACTTGGTAAAACGGGATAAACTAGCCCAACATAACTGAAAATAAAGCTTAAAATAATAATAAGCCACCAAACAATATCCATTTCCTCGCTCCTGTCTGTAAAAAATCTTATTCGACACCACTATGCCAAACTTCAACTCCCTTGTCTAACGTTTTAGTGAACGAGATCAACTTTCACCCATTTCTTCAAACCGTTAATCATCCATACTTCACTAGCACGTTCTAAATCTTCTTTATAAAGTGTACGCACGTGTAAGATCCCTTCCTCAATTAAATATTCACGATACGTACCAGATAATAGCCCACTCTCTATAGGTGGTGTTACATAATCACCATCTATAAGCAAAACGACATTTCCAATCAAGAATTCGGTTAGCTCTTTTCTTTTATTCCAAAGAAGAACCGAAAAATATGCAGCGTCCTTGTGCTCGTTGTATACATCTCTATGCGTTGTTTTATGATATAGAAAAGGATCCTCCATATTAACCGATGTTTCCGCTACCTTACACCTCACAGCATCTAAAAGCTCCTCTTCTCGAACAACCGCACTCGTGATCTCGCCTTCTTTATTCAGTAAAAGCCTCACTTTATAAAGACCGTTTGCATAACAATCTTTGATATCCTCTAATGTTTCGTATATAGCTGCCTCTGGCCAAGAGTATTGAAAATAGGTCGCACTAGCTTTCATACGTTTCAAATGCTTCTCAATCAGGAAATAATCACCATCCTCTAGGCGGATGGTTTCAAGAAGGTGAAACGAGGGGCGCTTCTCGGTTAAGAGTTTGGCTTTTACCCAAAGTTCGTCATATTCTCCTTTCGATGTAGATTCCCACGTTATTCCTCCACCAGTACCGTATGTAGCGATACTCGAATTGTGGTCAATCCAAACGGTACGTATAGGAACATTGAAGACTGCATTTCGGTCTGGTGTAATCATCCCAATAGCTCCGCAGTATACATCTCGTGGTGATTGTTCTAATAAAGAAATATAATCCATCGTCCGAATCTTAGGAGCTCCTGTTATCGAACCACACGGGAACAATGCACGAAACACCTCAAAAAAAGGGAGTTCTTGGGTTATTTCTCCCTGGACAGTAGAAGTCATCTGGTGGACGGTTGGATACGTTTCTACCTCAAATAATCGAGGTACCTTAACGGTCCCCGGTCTAGCAATACGACCAATGTCATTACGAAGCAAATCAACAATCATCACGTTTTCAGAACGGTCTTTCTCTGACTGAGATAAGTATTGCCTCATTTCTTCATCTTCTAAAGTTGTTCTCCCTCTCTTCACTGTCCCTTTCATAGGTTTTGTTGTGAGAAGGGGCCCATCTTTTCGAAAAAATAATTCCGGAGATGCAGACAGAATGGAGTAGTCGTCAAAATGTAAGTAAGCGCTATAGGACGATCGTTGATTATGAGCTAAAACATTAAATAGGGCGTGATCATTTCCACTGAACTCAGCTTTTAAACGAGCTGTATAATTCACCTGATACGTGTCCCCTTTTTCGATCGCCTCATGTATGGCGCGAATCCCTTCTTGATACTCGGTATAATTAGATTGGAGTTTCCAGTTAGAAACTTCATAACTGTTTGTAGTAGACTCAAGGGATACTTCGCTAGTGTCTCGAAAAACTCCCATCTTCAGTAAAGGCATATGAGGATTTAAAGAAACCTTAAAACGTTCGTCAAAAGCTGGTGCTGCTTCATAGGATACATAGCCAGCCACATACATCCCTTCCTCAATAGCCTCTTCTATCCTTTTAAAAGCAGGCTCAATATCTTGCACTTCCTTTGCTTCTATAACGTATTCGGGATTCGTAAATACATACGGCTCCACTACACCATGCTGATCTGCAAAATTAAATTGAAATTTAATCATGAAGAAGCAACCTCCTTTACCGCAAAAAAGTTCTGTAACATATCATACCCGTGCTTTGTAAGGATCGCTTCGGGATGGAACTGAATTCCTTCGATTGGGTATTTTTTGTGACGAACCCCCATAATAGCACCGTCTTCTGAACGAGAAGTCACTTCAAGTTCACTTGGCACACTACCCTCTTGAGCGACTAATGAGTGGTACCTCGTCACAGCAGTTGGTGATGGAAGACCATTATAAACCCCTTGTTTATCGTGATGAATGCTTGTTACTTTCCCATGCATAGGTCTATTCCCCTTTACAACGACGCCACCAAAAGCCTCCACAATAATTTGGTGACCAAGACAAATACCAAGTATGGGAATCTTGTTATAGAAATGCTTGACTATGGACAAACAAATTCCCGCTTCTATTGGAGAACCAGGACCCGGAGACAGTACAATGGCCTGTGGTGTTAGTTCCTCAATCTCTTCAATAGTGATTTGATCATTTCGGAAGACCTCTACCTCATAACCTCCCATTTGGATATATTGAAATAAGTTATACGTAAATGAATCATAGTTATCGATCATGACGATCATTCTTACCACCGCTTTTATGTAATAGTATTAACCTTCTTATTATAGCTTGATATGGGTCCTCTACACAAAAGGAGAAATTATGTAAAGCCAGTGTTTTAAGGTACTCTTAATAAGACTATTGAGCATCGTTCCCAGAGTCAAAATGTGGTATGGTAAACCCCATAAGATCGGAGGTATAATATGACGATTCTTTTAATCCTAACCATTATGTTTTGGGTCTTCGCTCTATGGGATGGATGGCGGGGCTTACGCTCTATTCAAGATCTGAGGAACATCAAAAGACAAAGGTCAGTACAAATGGTGTCAGTAATAGTAGCTGCCAAAGACGAAGAACGCGCAATTGACAATACGCTTCAATCACTAGTATCACAAACACATGAACAGCTTGAGATCATTGCTGTAAATGACCGTTCAAAAGACAATACGGGGGCCATTATGAAGAAATGGGAGAATGAGTCATCGTTTCGATTAAAAACGATCACCATAGAAACTTTGCCTAAAGGTTGGTTAGGGAAGAATCACGCCCTTTATAAAGGGTACCAAAAAGCGGAAGGTGATGTGTTCGTTTTTACAGACGGAGATATACAATTCTCAGAAAGCGCAATCGAACGAGCGCTGTCGTTATTTGAGAAGGAAAACGTTGATCACCTAACTGTTGCTCCTAATTTAGTCACAAAGAGCAAACGACTTAAAGCTTTCATAGCTTATTTCATGTTTGGGTTTGGCTTTTTTAAAAGACCATGGACGGCTAATAACGACAACTCCACAAAAGGTGGGATGGGGATTGGAGCGTTCAATATGTTAAACCGGTCAACATATGAAGCCATCGGGACTCATGAAATGCTGGCTACAAGACCTGATGATGATCTGTATCTTGGACAGAAGATAAAGTCTAAGGGGTATAAACAGCGTCTTGCTACAGGAATGGAAGATATATCAGTTGAATGGTATCCCTCTTTAAAGGATGCCATTCAAGGGTTAGAAAAAAATACATTTGCTGGATTGAACTATTCGGTTTTATTAAGTCTTGTTGCCGTTATAGGGACCTTTATTTCGCAAGTGTTGCCTTTCATAACATTGATGGTAGCCACAAACACTAATAGAGGATTGAGTCTTATCGCTATAACACTTATGTGTACTCTAATGGCCATAACGACTAAGAAATTGACGCAATTTAAGATTTCTTACGCGCTCACCCTCCCCTACTCTGCTCTATTGTTTATCTATACCATTGCACGAGCCGTAGCACTCACCATAAAAAAAGGCGGAATAGAGTGGCGCGGTACATTCTATCCCTTAAAAGAATTGAAGCATGCTCATAAAGAAGACTCAAAGCCCAAGCATTAAACATGTAAAGAAGTCTCGATTATGAAATAATATATTTGTTCTTACATAAAGATAAAGGAGGCTCACTGTCTTATGGAATCTAGTTTATTCTCCCCTATTACATTTGGAAAAGTAACATTAAAAAACCGGATCGCTATGTCCCCAATGTGTATGTACTCTTCACACACAGAAGACGGAAAAGTAGCTCCATTTCATTTAGCTCATTATGAAAGCCGTGCTGCAGGCCAGGCGGGCCTTATTATGATTGAAGCAACTTCAGTATTACCTGAAGGACGTATTTCTCCACAAGACCTCGGTATATGGAGCGACGAACATATTGAAGGATTACAAGAGATTAATGAAGGAATACATCGTCATGGAGCACGCTCAGCCATTCAATTAGGACATGCTGGACGTAAGGCCGTATTGGATCAAGATATATTTGCACCAAGTCCTATACCTTTCAAAGAAGATATGAAGACACCAACTGAAATGACCGTTCAGGATATAAAACGAACAATAGAGGCCTTCAAGGAAGCTGCTCGACGTTCCAAGGAAGCACACTTTGATATTATTGAGTTACACGGGGCTCACGGTTATTTAATTAGTCAGTTCTTGTCTCCCTTAACAAATAAACGTTCTGACGAATATGGCGGAGACCGTAGTGTACGGTTCCGTTTCTTAGAAGAAGTAATTGAAGAAGTCAAAACAGCATGGGATGGTCCGATCTTTGTACGCATTTCAGCTAATGAACACGATGAGAATGGCAATCAAATGGAGGATTTCCTTTACTATGCAGAGCGTATGAAAGCACTGGGAATCCATTTAATTGATTGTAGTTCTGGCGGAGTTGTACCCGTTCGTCCAGAAGTGTATCCCGGATATCAGCTCCAGTACGCAGAGCAAATTCGTAACCAAGCCTCCATTGCAACTGGTGCAGTTGGTATGATCACTTCCGGCCTTCAGGCTGAAGAAGTGATTCGTAACAAAAGAGCAGATTTAATCTTCGTAGCACGTGCCATGCTACGAAATCCTTATTGGCCTAAAGCTGCCGCCGATGAACTAAGAGTGGAACTGGAAGGTCCAGTTCAGTATAAACGAGGCTGGATGTAACCAAAACGATTCACTTCTATCTCAACAAAAAAGGAGTATGAAACTGAAATGTTTCATACTCCTTTTTATATAATTTTGCCTACGGGAAAATTGGTGATCTATTAGCTTTAAAATGGAGACGTTTTTGCTGAGGAGTATAAAAAATTTCCCTGCATACAAACTTGATTCCACCCTCCCTTTCGTTTAAACTTTTAAACTAACGAACAGAAAGAAGGAATGGAAGCATGTCTACTCAATTTGAACAATTATTTCGCCTGAACACTCTAACGTTTCATGCATTGGGGGATACAGCGAGACAAGATATCATACTATTGTTAGACCAACATAAACGTTTAAGCGTAAACGAAATTGCCGACAAATCTCCCCTTTCAAGGCCTGCCGTATCTCACCATTTGAAGATCCTACGTGATGCAGGTATCGTATCCATTGAGAAAGAAGGGACCAAACGGTATTATTTCCTTACTATCGAAGACCGGATTGACTTATTAAAACAATTAATTGCAGAAGTTGAAGAGCATTGCATAGAGTAGGAGGACCAACATGGAATTTATCTTTTTAGGAACAGGCGCAGGCGTTCCTTCGAAGAACCGAAACGTATCAAGCATCGCTTTACAGTTATTACAAGAAAGAGGTAGCACATGGCTTATTGACTGCGGAGAAGCCACACAGCACCAAATCTTAAACACCTCTATCCGCCCTAGAAGAATTGAGAAGATATTTATTACTCATTTACACGGCGATCATATTTTCGGATTGCCTGGTTTTTTAGGAAGCCGTTCTTTCCAAGGGGGGACTTCACCTTTAGAAATATATGGACCTCGTGGTATAAAGACGTTTATTGAAACAGCTCTCTCTGTTAGTTCAACAAGGTTAACCTACGATATACATATCCATGAAATCGAAGAAGGAAAGATTTACGAAGATGATCAATTCGAAGTCTCTTGTAAAAGGTTAGACCACGGGATTAGGAGCTATGGATATGCTTTTGAAGAAAAGGATAAACCTGGTGAACTCCTCGTGGAACGATTAAAAGAAAAAGGCGTTCAACCTGGCCCTATTTATCAGCAAATTAAAGATCAGCCTCGCGTCATGTTAGAAGATGGAACAATGATTAACCGCGAGGATTACGTTGGTCCGCCTAAAAAGGGAAGAAAAGTTTGTGTGTTCGGGGACACAAGGTATCATGATCGTTTTATACCTTTTGTAAAGAATGCAGATGTTTTAGTTCATGAAGCAACCTTCGCTGAAGATGAAGATGAATTAGCTTATAATTATTATCATTCCACCACAGCTCAAGCAGCTCGCATAGCAAGAGACGCAGGAGTCGCACAACTAATTCTCACTCATATTTCTTCCCGCTATCAGGACAATGACATAGAACAATTATTAAATGAAGCAAGGAACTATTTTTCTAATACAGAAATCGCTACCGATCTGATGCACTTCATGGTACGTGATTAAGGAGGTTTTGAATTGAGAATCAATGAGTTAGTTGAACATCAACGAAGATTTTACTACACAGAATCTACTAAGCCCTACTCATTTCGAAAAGAACAATTAAACAAACTCAAGAACATGATTGAAGAAAATGAGCAATCTATTATCCATGCCCTTTATAAGGACTTGCATAAATCAGAATTTGAAAGTTACACAACTGAAATTGGCTTTTTATATAGTGAGATTACCTCTGCTATAAAAAATCTTAAAGAGTGGATGAAACCTCAAAAGGTGAAGACACCTCTTACACACGCAGGATCTAAAAGTTACTTATACCAAGAACCTTACGGAGTTACGCTTATAATTGCTCCTTGGAATTATCCTTTTCAACTCGCACTTGCCCCAGTTATCGGTGCCTTAGCTGGTGGAAACACGGTTGTTCTAAAACCATCAGAGCTTACACCTGAAACATCATCTCTATTGAAAGAAATGATAGATAAATGGTTTGATCCTGCTGTACTTGCCGTAGTTGAAGGGGATGCTGAAGTTAGCCAGAAGTTACTTGATGAGCGTTTTGATTTAATATTCTTCACAGGCAGTGTCCCAGTTGGAAAAATCGTAATGGAAAAAGCAAGCCAACATCTAACACCTGTCATTTTAGAGTTGGGAGGGAAAAGTCCAACAATCGTGGGTGAGGATGCAAATCTCGACCTAGCTGCAAAACGGATTGCTTGGGGTAAGTTCACCAACGCTGGTCAAACGTGTATTGCTCCTGATTATGTATATGTCCATCGGTCTGTCAAGCCTGAATTGCTAAGTAAATTAAAACAAGCCATCAAAGACCTTTACGGTGAAGATCCTTTATATAATGAGGAGTTCAGTCATATCGTTAATAAACGTCATTTTGATCGTTTATGTGAGTACTTAAACGATGGAGAACTGATTGCTGGCGGAGAGCGTGACGAGGATATCAATTCAATCGAACCAACCATTCTTGATCACATTACGTGGGATGATAGTGTCATGCAGGATGAGATCTTCGGACCTATCTTACCTGTATTAACGTTCGATGATATTGAAGAAGTTGTGGGTGAAGTGAGAAACCGCGAGAAACCCCTTGCTCTCTATTATTTCTCTGAGAATGAACAGAAACAAGAAGATATCTTATCTAAGTTATCGTTCGGGGGTGGGTGTATAAATGACACTCTCTTCCATGTTGCCAACCCTCACCTCCCGTTTGGAGGCGTTGGCCAAAGTGGCGTAGGTAGTTATCACGGTAAAGCGAGCTTTGATGCCTTCACTCATTCAAAAGGGATCGTTAAACAAACAACAAAGTTTGACCTTTCCATTCGCTACCCCGGCCGTAAACACGGTCTAAAACTTATAAAAAGATTACTTAAATAAACACTCCCCCCTCTTATTTTTAAGAGCGGGGAATTTAGTTTTAGGCTCTGTTAATGCTTAGAGTCTTCCATATAACCCCCCTTATATGGAAGACTTGAATTCAAGATGATTCCTTCTTGCGATGAATAGAAAAACGCTCCCGTCAACTTTTATGGAACTTAAGGTGGTCCTGGAAATCACTCGCTTTCCGCGGCCCCACACGACGTGGGGTCGTTCGACGTTGTCACAGGACGTGACGATCTTAGTCGAACTTCTCCTTTTTTGTCGAGCTTCCTCGTTCGCTTCGCTCTCTGCGGGATCTCGTCTAGCTCTTTCTCCCGCAGGAGTCTCGCAATTTCCAGGACCACCTTTGCCTAACAGGGAGAGACGGGAGCGAGCCACATATGGTATGCGGTGCTATAATACAACCATTTGAGGGGCCGTTCATCCAATAAACGTTAGGGCAGGCTTGGGGACTGCGAGACTCCCGCGGGGTAAGGAGCTAATCCAGTTCCGGAGTGGAGGACCTAGCGAGATAAGTCATCTTTTTTACAAAGGCTGATCGCCTTTTCCAAAAAGCTGACTTATCCGTACGGTCCTAGGCACCACTCCTGCACTTTAAATCTAGGGGAGACCCCGGAAAGCGCGTAGCGATTGAGGAGGCTTCCCAGCTCCCCGCAGGAAAGTGAGTTGTCCCCAAGCCTGCCTAGCACTTATAAACATAACGGCCCCATACACCATAAAGTGTCTCAGTTTCGAGTTTTCAACAATACTGCCCTATTCTTGAACAAGCTTGTTTTAAAGAATAACAACAGCAAACTTTAACAGAGCCTGTTTTAAGACCTATGTAATATAACGGTGAGTACATCTTAATCCATTTGAGGTATCAATAATTCCATAAGATCCATATGGAAGTTTACGCTTGTCCATTAGTGATCCCGGGTTAAATAAAAGTGTCTTTTTCACCCATCTTGTTAGTGGTAAGTGTGAATGGCCAAAGATAATGAGATCCACGTCCTCTTCTTCAAATGTTTCAATCACACGTTTTTCAGTAGTCTTCTTCTCCCCATGCCCATGAACAACACCTATTTTATATCCATCGATCTCTAAAAGTAACTTTTCAGGAAGAAGTTCTCGAATTTCATCTTCTTCAACATTCCCTTGAACACCTTTTACCTCTCCATAAGAAGCTAATGCTTCGTAAATCGCTTTACTACTCCAATCTCCTGCATGTATGATCAAGTCTACGTGCCTTAACTCTTGTATGAAAGATTCAGGGAATGCTTTCCCCTTCTTTGGCATATGTGTATCAGATATAACGATTATTCTCATTCTCTCATTCCTTTCTAAAAGTAGTTATATGATGAAAGTATTCTTAGCAGGTAGCATTTGTTCATTCATTAGAGGACTTGATCGCTTACGATTTCCATACCCTCCCATCTAATACGTATAATGGCGAGATCGTCTGACATACTTCCGAGACGTTTTTCATTGCTCCTTACCCACTGCTTATGTACAATAATAGTGACCCAATAATCGAAACAGTTAAGCACGTTTCTTCATAAGAAAGGATTTAGATATCTTGACAACCATATGTTTAGTAAGACATGGTGAAACCGAGTGGAATAAGCAATCTCGTTTACAAGGCCAAGAAGACATCCCCTTAAATGATACAGGACGTCAACAGGCTAAGGAAGCCGGTTTACACCTTCAACATTCCGATTGGGACGTGTTCATTACAAGTCCCCTATCAAGAGCAAAAGAAACAGCTACCATTATATTAAACCATCTTAACCAACCTATTGATCTTGTGGAGATGGAGAACTTCAAAGAGCGGGCTTTCGGCGAAGGATCTGGATTAACATATGATGAAATCCATGCCAGATACCCTAATCGGGATTATCCAGGCCGTGAGGAGTGGGAACCATTCCAGAAACGTATATTTGATGGTCTTAACGAAGTTCAACAGCAATTTCAAGACAAAAAAATTCTATTAGTTGCTCATGGTGCTGTGATTAATGCCATTTTATCCGTCCTATCCCAAGGAGAAATTGGTTCAGGTAAGACGAAGTTAATGAATGCGTGTATCACTAACATTGAACACCTAAATGAACTTTGGCAAATTAAAACCTACAATGAAACTCATCACCTTTCTTAAACACACGAATCGAATAGTTTAACAATGAACACAGGAGTGTATTTTACTTGACCTATATTCTCTTTACGATAGCTGCTTTAGTCACTTTTTTACTAGCTGTAAACTTATCCACTTATGCTGATATCATTGAAAAGAAATCAGCTGCTACAGGTGCTATGATTGGACTTTTGCTTGGTGCCGCAACATCTTTGCCAGAGATCACAACAAGTATCACCGCTGTAACCATAGATAATCCTGACCTAGCTTTAGGGAACCTACTAGGTAGTAATCTTTTTAACGTCCTTATACTAGCGTTATTTGACCTTTATTACCGCAGGTCTCGCCTATTGCATTACTCGACAAATGAACATGCAGCTACAGCGGGACTTGGTCTATTAATGTCGATGGTTATTTTATTATCCTTTATCATTTCACTTCCTTATTCCTTATGGGGAGTTGGACTTGATGCAATCATTATCATTGCATTTTACCTTGTTGGTATTAGAGTTATATCACAGTTCACCTCAAATGAGGTAGAAACTCCTGTTGAAGAAGCGAATGCAAGACACCAACAACGCATTAAAGATACGAGCTTAAACCAAGCTATTCTCTATTTCGCGCTTGCTGCAATAGGAACAATACTTGCAGGAAGTCTTCTTACGGTAACAGGAGATCGCATCGCACAAATTACCGGCCTTGGATCTACATTTGTTGGTTCATTACTAATCGCTGCAAGCACTTCATTACCCGAAGCTGTATCATCTTTTATCGCTATTCGATTGCGAAATTACTCTTTAATGATGAACGGGATTCTTGGAAGCAACTTGTTTAACCTACTCATTTTAGCCGGGACAGATTTCTTTTTCAGAGATGGCCCTCTTCTCCAAGCAGGAAACCAAGCTCATGTATATTCCATAATTGGATCAATGCTCTTAATCGCACTTACTCTTTATGCCATTTTGCGAAAGAAATCAGCCAATTCATTAACGTACGTTATTCCATCTACGTTAATCGTGCTGATTTACTTAGCATCAAGCTATTTAATCTACACCCATTCTACAATATAAAAAACAACCAGCCACCTTGGCTGGTTGTTTTTTATATGCTTTGTTATTGAATATGTGTATCCCTCCCACATAAACCGAAAGACTCGAAGCTGAAAGAGTGCTTCCGTATACTCTAATTGAGTGTAAGGCGGGCCTGGAAACCACTCGCTTTCCAGTGGGTAGCGAGTGGTCCCACAGTAAGCCCAAGCACTTTTCAAGTAACGGACCTAATCATCCTCATTACCACAAGAAAATGACCATATGCTACAATAGGGATAATTATTGAAAGGAGAGATAGAATGGAACAACTCGTATTTATTGAAACAGGTATGGGCGTTGATGTTCATGGTCAGAACGTCACAAAAGCAGCTGTACGTGCTGTAAAAAACGCCATACATACCAATTCAATGCCTGGTATTAAAAATATTTTACCTGAACAGTCTTTAGACAACATGGTCGTTAACATAAAACTAGCAGCACCTTGTGATCACGAAAAGTTAGATCTTGAAGAAGTTCGAAGCGCCATTCCTTATGGTACTGTCACAGTTGAAGTGATGGAAGGTGGCATGCTCACGACTAGTGGCATTCACTTAGAAGAAAAGGAAGACAAAAATGATTTAATGTATATTGTCAACGCTTCTGTAGAAGTAGGCTATTAATATCTAATTTAAACAAGCATCATATAAAACGACAATAGGTGGGGATAATATGTTTAAAAAGGTGGCTTCTGATGCCCTTGGCTTAAGTGATGTAGGTAAAGTTATTCTTCCAGAGGATTATGATAAAGTTGATGCAGACGATTATGTCATGCATGAAGATGGAGAGAAGATCTTCTTCCTCATCAAATCTGCTGCTGATGAATATTGCTTTACGAACAAAGCTTTAATTCACTTAGATGGTACTAGTGCAACAAGTAAAAAACGTATGCTTCACCGCTACGATTATTACAAACATACGATTTCAAATGTTGCCCTTGAAACCGCAGGTACCGTTGATTTAGATGTTGAAATTAAATTTTCAATGGGCAATCAGTCTTTCTCCATTGATGTTCACAAGAAGAACATCGAAGAACTGAAAGACCTATATAAAGCCCTCCTTAAAATAGCTGAAGTTATGAGCGAGAATGATGCTTATTACGAATTCACAAAGCAAAGTCTTGATTATGCTTCTAATACACTGCATCGAGCAGATATTAAAGACAACCGTGTATTTGAGGAATTCAAGTCCATTAATCAGTTAGCGTTTAACTGGTTAGTTGAGAGTAAACAGAAATACACGGTAAAGGATTTTGGAGACGTATTTGAGCGCTATATCCAAAATTAGTTCCCAAGCAGCTATCGATTATTTCGGATAGCTGCTTTTTCTATAAACCTAAAAGCATATTCCCTTCCTCAACGCTCATACACTAAAGGGACAGCCTAGAAGTGAGGTGATGTGAGCATGGGAGATGTGATTCCTTTTCCAAAACCTAAGATTAAACTAACGCAGGAGGAATCAATCGAATTTAGGGAACTGCGCGATCTTTTAGACCGAGCCGAGACATGGAAAGAACTCCGGATATGCCAACGCAAAGTAGAACAATTTAAGAAACGTGTAAAGAAGCGCCACTCCCGAAACCCCTTACCTTGAAGTGGGTTTTCTTTTTTTGTCATATATCAATTCGGAGTTACTACTAAGTATAAATAAAAAGCTCACTTCTAAAAAAGTGAGCTTGCTCTCTTTTATTGATTTGTAAATGAAAGCGTGTGAAAACGATCGATCGCCTCTCTTAATCGCTCTTCTGGTTCTAATAAACCGATTCGCACAAATCCTTCACCATATTCCCCAAAACCTACACCAGGAGCCACTACGATCCCAATTTCATCTATTAGGTAATCAGCAAAGGATTCAGATGTAAAGCCTGCAGGAACCTCGAGCCACATAAAGAAAGATCCTTGTGGTGCCTCTACATTCCAACCTATTTCGAGAAATCCTTCTACTAGTAAATTCCTTCTTGATTCATAGAGATCAACTAACTTCTTAACAGACTCATCACCTTTATCTAATGCCTCAGCGGCAGCTTCCTGAACCGCGCCAAATAAACTTACATAATAATGGTCCTGAACAAGTTCTAAAGCCTTAATAACGCTTTTATTCCCCACGGCAAATGCAACACGCCACCCTGCCATATTAAATGTCTTACTCATTGTATACATCTCTACGCCAACATCTTTGGCACCAGGAACCTGTAAAAAGCTCAGCGGCTTTTCCCCATCAAAACCAATCGCCCCGTAGGCAAAATCGTGGACCACACAAATATCATGCTTATTCGCTACATCAATCGTTTCTTCAAAAAAATCCACTGTGGCCGTAGCAGCTGTAGGATTATTTGGATAGTTCAAAAACATTAATTTGGCTTTATGTAGTGTTTCTTCAGATATCTGATCATATTGGGGGAGAAAATGATTCTCCTTTAGAAGAGGCATCTTCTCCATAGTAGCATTTGCCATCGCAACCCCAGACCAGTAATCGGGATAACCAGGGTCCGGCACAAGAGCGGTGTCTCCTTCATCTAGAAAGCATTGACTCACCTCAACGAGGCCTGTTTTACTGCCGAACATAATCGCTATCTCAGTTTCTGGATCAAGGTCAACATCGTACTCTCTTTTATAAAAGTTTGCTACTGCTTGTTTTAAAAAAGGAAACCCCTTAAATGGAGAATATTTATGATAGGTTTCATTGTCAACTGCTCGCTTTAAGGATTCTGTAACAAACGAAGGTGTCGGCTGATCAGGGTTTCCTTGACCTAAATTAATCATTTCTTTCCCACCTGCTTCGGCTCTCTTTACTTTATCTACTAATTTAGCAAAGAATTGTTCAGGCAATCTTTCTAGCGCCTTTGAGTATGTAAACTGCTTCATGGCTCTCCCCCTCTAAACGGTCTTAATAAAACAGAATAGACCGAATCCCCCAATTTGTAAAGACCGAATTTTCTCACTAGTGAAATCGTTAGCACTTTGTAGTTCGACTTCAAAAGGATCGGTGTTTTCAAGAATAGTAGAAACAGATTACCTAATATACTAAAAAAGCTAACCAAAGGTTAGCTTTTACTGTTTAAAATTAAATTTCGTTGGGTCCGTTCTGTAGGCGAGGTTATGATTAGAGAAACGTGCGAATTCGATTAGTTCACGTTTTCTTTTACGGGTTTTAAATTCACAAATAAATGGTTCAAGCTTCGGCGTTTGATAAGTAAATCGCTTTTTCAACACCAATCCCTCCTACTTAATCAGGTTCACTATAGTGTTAGCAGAAAACTTGAACCTTATTTATGAATTAATGACGATCTGCAAACTCTTTAATTTTTGAAGCCAAGAAATCGTATCCTCCAAGAGAAAAATGAAGACCGTCATGATCGGGGCCATCGACTAAAGACTTAAAGTCCTTCATCTTTAGCATCTCTTTGAATAAATCGAAACATTCAATTTCTGTTTCTTCTGCAATTTCCAAAACAACATTTGCATAAGAGCGTAGCTTCTCGTTACTTCGTTTTTGTTGGGCTTCTTCATCTACTGCTGGAGGAGTTATTAGGAGTACATCAGTGTCCTCTAAAAGCTTTATCATATGTAGTAAGTTGTTCTTAAACTGTTCTAGTGAAACTTTGCGATGAGCCGCACCATCATTTGAACCAAAGAGGATCGTTACCATTGAAGGGGACTGAGCTAAAACGTCTCGTTCAAACCGCTTCACTCCATCTTCAGTCGTGTCACCTGACACGCCTTTGTTAACAATGACCATATCCCTTAACTCTTCTTGAAGCTGTTTCGTTAATGGAGACTGAGTAAACCCATGACCTGCGGTGATACTATCTCCAAAGCATACCATTTTTCTCATTCTCTCTCTCCTTTTTACTATAATGGCCATTATATCAATCCTATTTAAGCTCAACAAAATTTGGAGTGCTCATACTCTAAAGTTTAAAAACAAAAAATAAAAAGGATCCAATCAAGCTATTGGATCCTTTCCATACAATCATTTTAAACGTTTACCCCTATGTTACCTAGCGAATTTGCCCTGTACCTCTCATTTGATACTTAACTGTCGTTAAAGCCGGTAGCCCCATAGGTCCACGTGCATGGAGTTTTTGAGTGGAAATACCAATTTCTGCACCAAATCCTAAAGCTCCACCATCAGTAAACCTCGTAGATGCATTATGATAAAGAGCTGCAGCGTCTACAAGTTTCATGAAGAGTTCAACATTTTGAACATCTTCTGAAATGATTGCTTCTGAATGCTTCGTGCCGTAAATTTCAATATGCTCAATGGCCTCTGTAACATCTGAAACAACCCTCATTGCAATATGCTTACTTAGATACTCTTCAGCCCAATCAATTTCTGAAGCTTCAATTGCACCTGGGACCGCTTCAACAGCCAATTCATCTCCATGCACAGAAATTCCGTTTTCTTGAAACGCTGATAGTAGTGCTTCTTTATTGTCGTTCAGCCACTTCTCATGAACGATTACCGTTTCTGCGGCATTACATACAGCAGGTCGATCGGTCTTTGCATTGATTAGTATTGAGATTGCTTTATCAACTTCTGCACTTTGATCAATGTAGATATGACAGTTCCCTACTCCCGTTTCTAGTACTGGAACCGTTGCATTATTCACCACTGCTTGAATTAATGCCCCACCGCCACGAGGAATTAATACATCAATGTGGTCTTTCATGGTAAACAATGCATTAGTGGCTTTACGATCAGTGCTAGCTATAAATTGAATGGCATCCTTAGGAATCCTAGTGTTCAATAAACCCTCTTTCATGACTTCCACGATTTTCTTATTTGATTCAATCGCTGAAGATCCTCCCTTTAAGACAATAGAATTCCCTGATTTTAAAGCAAGCCCCGTTGCATCTACCGTAACATTTGGACGTGCTTCGTAAATCATTCCAATTACACCGAGAGGTACAGCCACTTTTTGAACTTGAAGTCCATTATCAAGTGTCCAATCTGATTGTACGATACCAGTAGGATCATCAAGAGCTGCCACTTCCCGTAAGCCATTTGCAAATTCAAAGACACGTTCCTTTGTTAGCGATAAGCGGTCCATAAAGGCTTCTTCATAACCGGCTTCACGACCTTTTATAAGATCAAGTTCATTTGCTTTAAGGATCTCTTCCCATTTCGCTTCTAACTGATCCGCAATGGCAAATAACGCTTTATTCTTTTCTTCTGTAGTTAGTATGGATAGTGTCTTGGATGCTTTCTTTGCTTGAACTGCTTGTGCTTCTACATTCGTTTGTTCTTTTGTAACCATGTATCAATTCCTCCTCTATATTAAACACTTACTGGTAGTGTAAAGTCGAGATGACATACAAAATCTTCACGTTCTACTGCTGCTTGTTTGTATTCGGATAATCGGTCAATTGGTTGACCTATAAAAGATTTAAATGTCGTTGAAGAATAGTTCACCACGCCAAGGCCTACCTCTTCTCCAGAAACGTCAATTACACGAACGACTGCTCCCTTGTCGAAATCGCCCTGAACTTTTGTAACATGTTCAGGGTGTAAGCTGTTCTTTTGCTGGACAATTAAATCCTTTGAATCCATACCAATAATCACTTCACCCTCAGGACCAGAATTAAAGGCAATCCATTGTTTCTTTTGGTCTAGATTCGTTGTGTCTGGTTTGGATGTGAAATACGTTCCTTTTGCTTGATGATGAACTGCATCATATACAATGTTTGCAGTGGAAGCCTTCCCTAAGAAAGAAGCGATTCCAGATGCCATCGCGATCTTAAAGGCATCAATTTTAGACTTCATTCCTCCTGTGCCAACAGAACTTCCTGAGCCACCTGCAGAAGCTTCAATTTCATCAGTAATTTCCTGAACATGCTCTACAAGTTTGGCACCTGGATTATCATTTGGATTCTCGTCATAAAGACCTTCTATATCTGAAAGAATAATGAGCTGATCTGCATCTACAAGTCCTGCTACTTTTGCAGATAGCGTGTCATTATCTCCAAACTTCAGAAAATCCATCGTAATCGTGTCGTTCTCATTAACAATTGGGATAATGCCACGATCAAGTAAAACGTTAATGGTACTCCTAGCATTATTGTAACGGTCCTCATCGGAAAAATCGCTTCGTGTAATGAGTATTTGTGACCCTACATACCCGTGTGAAAGGAATAAATCAGAATACGACTCTATAAGAAGTCCTTGACCAATAGAAGCTGCCGCTTGCTTCTCTGCCAGATCTGTTGGGCGTTCAAGGCACCCGAGCTTTCGGTAGCCAGCTGCTACAGCACCAGAAGAGACAAGCAATACTTCGTGTCCTTCATCTTTTAAACGAACGACTTCATCTACGATTTTTTCAAGCTTACGGCGACTAATTTCACCGTGCATGCTCGTTAGAGAACTACTTCCAATTTTAATGACGATCCGTTTCGATTCGGTTTCTGTAATCATACGTTCCTCCTGCTATTCGTGGATTTGTTTCATTTTAATTCGTTGCTACTAGTGATTGTTCTGTTTGTTTGGACATTTCTTTAGAACGTGATGCGGCTCCTTGTATAGCTGCAGAAACTGCCTTTCCACCTCCATGAAGATCAAGTGCCTTAAGCCCTGCGGCTGTTGTTCCATTAGGTGATGTGACATTTTCTCTTAATTCAGTTGGGGTTTCTTCTCTCTCTTGAATCATCTTAGCCGCACCAAGTATAGTTTGCGCACCAATAGATCTAGCAAGCTCTCCATCAAGTCCTGCTTCAATGCCGGCTTGCTCCATATGTTCCATGAGGTTATAGAAATAAGCAGGTCCACTTCCGGCAATCCCAGTGAATATATCCATGTGAGCTTCGTCAATAATGTAAGCTTCTCCAAAGGATTCCATTAATGATTTTGTTAGGTAAATTCGATCTTTAGGGGCATGGGCTCCTGGTGCAATCGCCGTTGCAGATTCCCCGATCATGCTAGAAGTATTTGGCATGACTCGAATCACTTGCTGTTTCTCAGGTAAGTGACTCTCCATGTGAGTAGTTGTTATTCCTGCTAGAACAGAAATGATGGTTTGGTGTGGGTTTAAATGAGGTCGTAAAGATTCCAGTACAGAATCAATGTCTTTTGGTTTCATCGCTAATACAAATACGTCGATCGTTGCAAAGTTCAAATCTTCTCGCTTTTGAGCTCGAATGCCATATTTATATTTCAACTCGTTTAAACGATTCGTATTACTTCGGTTTGATACAATAATTTGACTTGGAGTGACCAGGTCTGACTGAACCATTCCTGATATCATCGCTTCAGCCATAGACCCGGCTCCTAAAAAAGCAATTGTTTGTGTCACTACGTTAACACGCTCCCTTTTTCCGCTTTTGTTACAACGGAGATTATCGTAACATTCCAAAAAATATATGCAAGGGCTTTCGGATAAGTGGGGTGCAAAGAGGCGAAATAGTTAATGTAAACGGTTCCATTCCGTCTTATTCACTTCTTGTGACGTCTCACGAGGTCTTATTTCTTCTCAGAACGATTTATGAAGATTATGGAAAGGCTGTTTTTCACAAATCTATAACATTTCTTAATATTCTAATAATTATAGCTTTAAATCTACCTCTAACATTCCACGGCTACATTTAAGCTCTTCAACTTTTAAATGATTCTATTGTAACTTCATAAACGTTTCCATTTCTTTTGCATCTTCTTGGGGCCGTAGATTCTCAGGATAAAAATATGGTCCTTTTGCTTTTTGAGCTAATGCTTGAATAGCAATGCCTGACACAGATGCATCTCCTAAGATAGATAAAATACCATGATCTAATGTTTGTTTGAACGCTTCAATTTCAGCTATTCAAAAGAATTTTTACGACAATATTTTATTTTTTAGATTAACGTAGCCAATTTAAAGGAATGAATATATATAACGAATAAAGGAGTCGAATTGATGTTCCATATAATAAAACGATATTTATCCATGTCAAAGCGCGAACGAAAGAATGAACTACAGTCTACACTTTGGTTTATGCCCATGTGGTATATTATTGCTGCCATATGCCTCTCTGCTTTAACTTTTATATTAGATTATAAGCTGGATATAGCATCTTATTTCCCTAAGCTTGTAGCCTTCAGCGCAAGTACGACTCAAACACTCTTAGGGTCATTAGTCGGAGGGGTTTTAACGCTTAGTGCCTTCACCATCAACTCTATATTAGTTGCCCTTACTACATTTAGTGGACAGTTTTCCTCTAAAATGCTTTTAAATTACATAAGCGATCGGAACACCCAGCACGTTATGGGGATTTTTAACGGAAGTTTTATTTATGTCTTATTAAATTTCCTATACGTATCTAATGAAGATGTAGAATACCTTCTAGCTATTCCGTTTCTTTCCATTGCGACCGTCTTTCTTGCAGCCATTACATTTGTCTATTTCATCAACCACACCACTACTTGGCTACAAGTTCACAACATTACCGCTCGGATGAAAGCAAATTCGAAGAGCATTATTCAAAGTTCTCTTATGAAAGAAATACAACCTTTTCGTAAAGATCCAAGGGAAACCACCGCACAACTTCCTGCTAAAAACGGTACAGTAGTCAATGCAGAAAGCTCTGGTTACCTTCAGTTAGCAGATTTTCAACGACTCATTCATAAAGCAAAAGAAGACAACATAATTATTCAGCTTCACCCGCGGATAGGGGAGTTCGTTTTATGTAACACGCCACTCTTTAGCTATTGGGGAGATAACAAAAAGTTTGATAAGAATAAATACTTAAAATTAGTTGTCTTAGGTAAAAAGCAGACAGAAATCCAAGACCTTGAATATGGGGTTAATAAACTTGCCGAAGTAGCCATCAGAGCCCTTGGGAATGATGATCCATTAACTGTGACCAACACGCTTCATCAAATTACAGATCTACTTCAGGAAATTGGAAGTATTACTGACTTCTCCCCTTATCTATACGATGAGGAAGGTAATCTTCGTTTGATGCTCTGTCAGGAAGATTTTAAATATTACCTACACAAAGGCTTTGCCAATATACGAGAATACAGCCACCACAATGTTACGATCATCACCGAAATCTTGTCTATGCTTTCTTTAATGGCCAAAGGTATGGATGAGAGGTTCCATGATGATATATGGGAATTTGCTTTCCAAACCGTTAAAGGACTTAACGGCTGTAGTCTATTTGAGAATGATTGTTATTACCTTATCAACAACCTAAAATTAGTCACTAAGAACACACACAACCAAAATCAGTTTGAACCACTAAAAGAAGAGCTTTTAAAAACCATCTATCAATAAAGTCCTAAATAGGCGCACAGAATTCGTTCTGTGCGCCTATTTATACAATCTAATAAAAAAATTGAGGACAAAACCAATATGGCTAAGGTCCTCAATTATTTCATAACATTATTCAGGAAGAGAAAATGTAGACACGCGCTTCATATGGATACAGTTTTAATTCTGTATCACTTGGATCCCTATCACTTTTATAATTACGAAGCACAAGAGAACCATGACTTACGGACATAGGAGATTGAAATTCTACTTCAGATTCTGTAAGGTTTGCAATTACAAAAGCTTTCTTCTGCCCTAATGTTCTTGTATAAGCATAAACCCTTGCGTCATCAGCATTTACCAAATCATACGTTCCATACGTAAACACATCATATTGTTTCTTCAACTGAATCATCGTCTTATAGTAGTGTAAGATTGAATTTTGGTCATGCTGTTGGGATTCTACATTAATCGTGTCGTGGTTGGGATTAACCTTCATCCAAGGAGTAGCATTCGTAAACCCAGCATGTTCGTCTTGACTCCATTGCATTGGTGTACGGCTATTGTCTCTTGAAGTACTCCATAATACATCCATGACTTCATTATGTGTGTACCCTTCTTCAATCATGTTGTGATACGTATTCTTAGCAGCAACGTCATCAAAATCTCCAATTGAAGGAAATTTAAAGTTTGTCATCCCTATTTCTTGCCCTTGATAGATAAACGGCGTGCCCTGCATGAAGAAATACATAGTCGCAAGAGATGTAGCGCTCTCGCGCCAATACTTTCCATCATCCCCCCATGTTGAAACGCTTCTCGCTTTGTCATGGTTCTCAATGAAGAGAGCATTCCACCCATCTCCTTCAAGCCCTTTCTGCCAACGCGTCAGAGCATCTTTCAAGGCTAATACATCTAGCTTTTGATCCGCATTCTGGTCCCAAAGGTCTAAGTGTTCAAACTGAAAGACCATGTCCATCTTTCCTTCATCACCAACCCAAAGGTGCGCTTCATCTGCACTTACACCATTGGCTTCACCGACGGTCATAACGTCATAGTTTCCATAAGTTTTATCTTTAAATTCTTGCAGAAACTCGTGAATGCCTTCCTGATTCATGTGCATATCAAAAGAGGATACATACTTCTCTTGCTTAGGGTTAGGAAGATCCGGAAAACCTGGGCGCTTCTTTATATGACTAATTGCATCAATACGGAAGCCATCGATCCCTTTATCAAGCCACCAGTTCACTGTGTCGTACAAAACTTCTCTAACTTCTTCATTCTCCCAGTTCAGATCAGGCTGTTTCCTAGAGAATAAGTGCATATAATATTGACCAGTTTCTTCATCGTACTCCCATGCTGATCCTCCAAAAATGCTTTCCCAGTTATTTGGCTCTTCTCCGTTTTGAGGGTCTCTCCATATATACCAGTCTCGTTTTGGATTCTCTAGAGAAGACTTCGATTCTAAAAACCAAGGGTGTTCATCACTCGTATGGTTTAAAACAAGATCAATTATAAGCTTCATCCCACGTTTATGTACTTCATGTAAAAGCTCATCGAAATCTTCCATTGTACCAAACTCTTCTAATATATCTTGGTAGTCTGATATATCATAGCCATTATCATCTTTAGGTGATTTGTACATGGGACAAATCCAAATAAAATCGATACCCAACTCTTCCAAGTAATCAAGTCGACTAATCATCCCCTGTAAGTCACCAATACCATCGCCATTCGAATCCTGAAAGCTTCGGGGGTACACTTGATATCCAACAGCTTCTTTCCACCATACTCTTTCCATCATTAATCCCTCATTTCTTTAACCGATTGTATACGTAATCTCCAAGCCATAATGATCAGAAACAACAGAAGTCGTCTTCCCATCAAATACAACTTCAGATTTCTGTACATTCACATGTTGATTACAAAAGATGTGATCGATCTTGATCCCTTCTTTGTTTTGATCCCAACCAGCAATTTTCCCTTCAATTGTCTTTTCACCAACTTGTTCAAGAGCTACATTATGTGTATCCATCCAACCTTTTCTTAGGATATAATCATACCCTTCCTCACGACTGTGATCAGAAGCGTTGAAATCACCCAGAAGGAAAGATAGTCCTTCAGTATTTATATGATTCATAAGTACATCCACTTGAGAGTCATAAGGTTCATCTTCATCTCCCCACCAACCTAAGTGGCAAGAGTAGAGGTTTACAGGCACCTCATTCATTACACACTTCGCAGATACAATCTTTCGTGATTTCCAATAGTCTACTGAGCTAGACTTTGTTACATAAAATGATTCTGATGCTTGTATAGGATGCCTTACAAGAAGGGCAAGCCCTTCTTCATAGACATCATATCCATAATGGGAAACATCCCAGACTAACTCATAATCTGCGCTACCTAGCTCATTCAATTCTTGTTGTATTAAATAACCATAGTTATCATCTCTGATATGGTCATACACACAATGAGCCTCTTTATGCTGACTTACTTCCTGTAACGCGACGGCATCATAGCGACTGTTATGAATTCTTTCTGCAACTTGTTTAATTTTAGTCATTTGATTGTCTTCTTGCCATGCATGTACGTTCAACGTCAGTAGTTTCATCTATTAAGCTCCTAATTTTGTTTGAATCTCAGATTTTAGAACATCTGCTTTAGGGCCATAAATTGCTTGAACACCTCTATCTTTCACAACAAGCCCCATAGCTCCGTTACGCTTCCACTCATCTTCTTTAGCTACTTTCTCTAAATCATTCACTGTTACACGTAAGCGTGTCATACAAGCATCTACTTCGTAAATGTTTTCCTTACCACCTAGTAATGCAATAACTTGACCGGATTGAGAATGATCTTCTCCGTTCTCACTTATAGAAGAATCTGCTGTAGAGTCTCCTTCTCCACCATCATCAATGTAATTCCCTTTACGCCCAGGAGTTGGTAATTTCATTTTTTTAATCATAACATTTGCAATGGAAAAGTTCAGTCCAAAGAATACAAGGCTTGTTACGACAAAGTTAATTAGATCTCGCCCAATCCCTGCATTAATCATAAGAGGTGTACGAGTAATTAATTCAACCATGCCAAATGCATGAATACGTAAATCTACTAAGTCTACAACAGCAAAAGCTAAACCTGTCATGATCGCGTACACAACATATAATAAAGGTGCAGCAAACATAAACATAAATTCAATTGGTTCCGTTACCCCTGTTAGGAAGACCGCAAGTCCAGCTGAAAGGAATACCGATTTATACTTGCTCTTCTTGTCTTCGTCAACGTTTTTGTACATAGCAAGGGCGATACCAATTAAAGCCGCTGTTGATGTCACCACCTGACCTGCCTTAAAACGAGCAGGTGTAACGTTCTCTTCCAATTCATTGTAAGCTTCCATATTCCCTTGAGACATATAGTTGTAAAGATCGGTTGCCCACGCCAACCATAGCGGATCCTGACCAGCTACTGCTTGCCCAATATTCTTTCCAGTTTGAATAATATACGTTCCACCTAGTTCCGTGTAATTAATTGGAACAGTTAACATATGGTGAAGACCAAACGGAAGCATGAGTCGTTCCATCGCCCCATATACAAATGGAGCTAAGATTGGTGCAGAATCACGAGATGTTGCAATCCACTCACCAAAGTTGTTAAGAACGGTTTGAACAGGAGGCCAAATTAGCGCCAATGCTAGTGATACAAATACTGAACCTACCATTACAACAAACGGTACAAAACGTTTTCCGTTAAAGAAACCTAACGCATCTGGTAATTTGTCAAAAGCATAATACTTATTAAAAAGACTAGCTCCTAAGAAGCCTGAAATGATTCCGACAAATACCCCCATATTTAAGGCTGGTGCACCTAAGACATTAATAAAATAATCCCCGACAGGCATTTCTGTACCTAAAAATGATGTTACGGTTTGCTCGCCTTCAATCAACATGCCCGAGTTCACACCAAATATGGCGCCTGTAATTCTGTTAATAAAGATAAAGGCAAGAAGCGCAGCAAAAGCTCCCCCTGCACGTTCTTTAGCCCAAGATCCACCAATAGCTACAGCGAATAAAATATGGAGGTTACCAATAATGGACCAACCGATATCTTCCATAATTCGCGCAAACGCTTGCATAAATGCAAGATCATCTACGACCATATCAAGTGCTTTTCCTAACGAGATCATAATACCAGCTGCTGGCATTACTGCTACTACAACCATTAATGCTTTGCCAAATTTTTGCCAAAAATCAAATGAAAAGATCGGCAATTGCTTAATTTTAGACATGTTCCCACTCCCCTTATCTCAAATATCTGGAATCGTTTTCACAATTATGTAAAAAATGAAAACGTTTTGTGCAAACGTTTTCGCAACTTATGAATCAAATAGTACCGTAAAATCTTCCATTTAGCAATACCAATCGTATATTTTATGAAAATATTTTATCATATTTTTGTAAGTAATAGATGAGACGATCTAAATCGTGAGACTCTACACCTTTTTCAATATCTTCCAATAGCATATGAACCACTTTCTCAAGCAACTGATAAACCGTTAAGATAGCTCTCCATAGGCGTATATCCACATTCATATCAGCAAGACTCACCTCATATCCGCGATCCTTCATTGATTCTTCTATTATAAGGAGGTTTTCTTTCCATTGAATATGTTCCTGCTGTGTTAAATATCCGTTTTCAATTAATAACTTTATTAAACTAGGAGAATCTTTATATATACGCATCAATAGTTTTGACAATATGGGAAGTCGTTCATATATCTCTTTGAAACTAAGAAAACCTTGCGTGAAGACATTCAGCAGCCTTTTAAGTAATCCTAAGTGAAACCCTTCTTCTCTATAGTCCACTACCACCCTAAATATACCTTCAACAACCGTTGCATCAAGACCCGTCACTTCTTCCCAAAGTGCGTCAAACCCCTCCTTTTCATATAACACGCTATACGAAAAAAGAGTATTCCTTAATTCACGAAAAAATGATGGGGGGATGTTTTCTACAACACTGCGTACACGATTCTCACGTACATTTTGGACGATTTTTTCGTGACCAGTCTCTAAAAAGCCCGGAACTTGGTGAAAGGCAAACAACAGATCTCCTGACAGGCTAACTTTGTATATATCGCAATTTTTCAAGTCATATCTTTGACTGGCTACCTGTTTTAGCTGCTCAATTGGGAGTGCGTAAATCTTAGAAAAAGGTAGTAATGGTTGAAGGAACGTTTCTTCAATTGAATGCTGAAATCCCTTGTCAATTGCCGCCATTTGGTAAAAGCTTGGCTTCGCATCATTAAAGGTGTATACAGCTTCAAATGGTTTTTCAATAAGATGAAGTGTTTGAGCTAAGTTACCACCTAAAGAGAAACCCATTCCAATTTTTCTTAATGGAACGTTCGTTTTTAGTTGGATATATTCTGTAAGAAGTTCATCAAATGCTTTTGCCGAACGATATTGCGATATTCCTTGTCCTACAAAAATCCCTAGCAAGTTATAAACCCAGTCTTTTGGCCTCCAGTCTGATACCTCTACATGCTCACTACCGCGAAAGATGGTGTACATCTCGTTTACTCCATTATGTGGATTGTAGAAGTGAATCACCGTTCCATCAAACCCCGTATCTTGTTCAGATGTAGTAAAAGAAGAGGGGTAGATCGTTATGTCGAATTCCCTTTCTGACAAAGCGCATTGATCCTTCAGCCACTCTTCAAAAACTTTAGGAGATGTCCCATTATATTCAGTATTTACGACCTTTGCTCGGATTAAATCATCATTTAGAATGAATCTTTTCACCCTCATCCCCCTCCTACTCTTTCTGTATTAAGTGTAGCAAAAAAATGAAAGAAAAACGTCCGCAAATAGAATGATATTTCACCTAGAAACGTATAGAAAAAAGGGTGAAATCATTAGCGATTTCACCCTTTCCATAAACAATCTATGCAGATTTTTGTTCATTTACTTCTTCTGTTTCCACTTGATTTCCCATTAGTTTATCGACCACAATTGAAATCGCTCCGTCACCAGTAACATTTGTAGCTGTACCGAAGCTATCTTGTGTTAAATAAAGAGCAATCATTAAAGAAAGCATTGCATCATTGAACCCAAGCATGGATTGAAGGAGTCCAATTGCAGACATAACTGCTCCGCCTGGCACACCAGGTGCTGCAATCATCGTAAGTCCTAGTGCAAGGATGAACGGGAATACTTCCACGAAAGTTACTTCCATTCCATTCAAAAACATAACGGCCATTGCAGCACTTACGATTGTAATGGTACTACCAGAGAGATGAATGTTTGCACATAGCGGAACAACGAAATCGGCAATCTTATCTTTCACATTATTTTTCTTCGTTTGACGAAGCGTAACAGGGATCGTCGAAGCCGATGATTGTGTTCCAAGTGCTGTGAAATATGCTGGAACCATATTTTTAATGGATGTAAAGATATTTTTCTTTGACATTGCTGAAGCGGTTGTATATTGCAATGTAAGCATTACTAAATGTAAGACAATAATAATAGCAAATACCTTGATAAACGTTGACATAATCGTAGCAACTTGACCACCGTAAGTCATGTTGGCAAATATGCCAAAAATGTGTATAGGTAATAAAGGAATAATAACGTACTGAATAACTTTTTCAATAATGCTTCTTAGATCTTCAAATCCTTTTTGAAGTGCGTTCCCATTAATAGAAGCAAGACCAATACCAATTACAAAAGCTAGGATCAACGCTGTCATAACACTCATAACAGGTGGCATTTCAACTTGGAAAAACCCTTCAAGTAGAAATTCTTCAGGATTTTCAAAGTTTCCTCCTAAGCTTCCCACAGTTAATATGTTAGGAAACACTGTACTTCCAACCATAAATGCTAACAGTCCAGCAAGCACCGTTGAACCATAGGCAACACTTGCTGTTAAGCCTACAAGCTTACCTGCACCCTTCCCTAATTCACCTATTCCTGGTGCGATAAATGCTAAAATAATAAGCGGAATAATGAAGTTAAGAAAGTTCCCAAACAAGCCATTAAAAGTAGCAAACAGTTCAATTCCCCATTGAGGAAGTACTAACCCACTAATGATACCTAGTGCAATTCCGATTAAGAGTCGTGGTAATAATCCTATTTTCATGTTTTGTCCTCCTCAGGTGAACACGTGTTTTCTGTTGATGGATACAAGTATAGACCCTTGCCCCCCGTTTGTTAAGGAAAAAACATAAATTCGGAATATTCAGTTTATATAGCGATTTCAATTCAAATGTATCATCTAACAAATCCCCACATATATACAGCATGATTTCATGAAGCACCGCTAATACTATCCTTAATAACGTTTGTTAGGAGGAATCGTATGCTTTCATCACAAGAGCAACAAACCTTTCGTCACAAATTGATGAAACAAAAGGAAGAGCTAGAAACTCACCTAGAACACAACGATCATTACGATCTTGAATCAGAAGCAGATCAAGAATCCGTTTCTGAACTATCCAATTATGATAACCATCCAGGAGATACGGCTACGTTTCTATATGAACGAGAGAAAGATATTGCCTTAAATGAGCACGCAGAACAAGAATTAAAAGATATAAACCATGCCCTTGAAAGAATGGACAAGGGTGAGTATGGTCAGTGTGAATCTTGCGGAAAAGACATCCCAAAGGACCGCCTGCAGGCTTTACCCACCACTACGTTTTGTATTGAACATAGTCCAAACCAACATGAGCATGAAGAACGTCCTGTAGAAGAAGAAATTCTTCAACCTGGCTTTAGAAGACACTCAGACGAAGCAGCCGGTTCGAACTTTTATGACTCAGAAGACTCATGGCAAGATGTAGCACGTTATGGAACTTCAGAAACACCATCTGACTTTTCAGGCCAGGATATATCAGATTATGATGACACGTACATTAATTCAGATGAACCTGTTAGCTATGTTGAAGATTACGAAAACTTCACGGGCAATGATCTATACGGGAAAAACGTCACAGTTTACCCGAATGAGGCACATGAAGAGTACGAAGAAGACTTGGATGAAGATGGTATGATGTCGATAATGGGTGATATCCCCTACCATGAAGGAGACAGCTACGTCGATGAAGACTGAAAAAGCCTTGCCATAGGGCAAGGCTTTTACTCTTTATTCTTAACCTGATCTTCTGTGTCATGGTCTGTATCCTCTAGTGGATCTATATCGATAGCAGGTGTGTTATTGTTCATGTAATACTGGGATAAATTCTCCCCTTCCATACCTCTATCCTCTTGTTCTTCACCGTTAAATGCCTTGCTCAACTTACTATTTGCAGTAAATGCTTCAGACATTTGGTGGTCTTCATGTCGTTTCTTATTACTCATATGTTTTACCCTCCTGTTGTGTATTCCTTCTATTACACGTTTCCCAGGATGGGGCTATCTTAATCATTTAAATCTTAGGCTTTGTTAAAGTTTGCTGTTGTTATTCTTTAAAACAAGCTTGTTCAAGAATAGAGAAGGATTGTTGAAGACTCGAAACTGAGAGAATTCGTCATGTATGTGGCCGTTACGCTTTTAAGTGCTAGGGCAGGCTCGGGGACAACTCGCTTTCCTGCGGGGAGCTGGGAAGCCTCCTCAATCGCTACGCGCTTTCCGGGGTCTCCCCTAGATTTAAAGTGTAGGGGTGGTGCTTAGGACCGTACGGATAAGTCAGCTTTTTGGAAAAGGCGATTAGCCTTTGGAAAAAAGATGACTTATCTCGCTAGGTCCTCCACTCCGGAACTGGATAAGCTCCTTACCCCGCGGGAGTCTCGCAGTCCCCGATCCTGCCCTAACGTCTATTGGGTGAACGGCCACTCATCATGATTGCATTAAAGCCCCCACCTACCATATTCGGCTCGCTCCCGTCTCTCCCCATTCGGCAAAGGTGGGCCTGGAAATTGCGAGACTCCTGCGGGAGAAAGAGCTAGACGAGATCCCACAGAGAGCGAAGCGAACGAGGAAGCTCGACAGCTCACCCGCGGAAAGCGAGTGATTTCCAGGCCCGCCTTACGCTCCATAAAAGTTGACGGGAGCTTTTCTCTATTCACAGCAAGACGGGGGCCTCTTGAATTCAACCGCATAAGGGGGCTTATATGGAACAAAATCAATAATAAGCGTTAACAAAGTCGAATCTTAAGGAGGTTTGTAATGGAGTTCGAACTACAAACTCATGAAAGCGCTTATCCAAACCAAATTACAGTCGATCCTGATAATGGACGATATATGCTTCGTTCAGCGGATACCAGCGGAGAAATTTTTAATTCAGCTTACGAGCTTCTTAATTGGATCCAACACAACTGGGACAAAGATACATTTGTAAACCCGGAGAAATATGAGCAGATGATTGAAGCCATTCGGTCTAAAACTGATGAATGATATATTACCGAATGTGAAAACTAATGATTAGGAAGGGAGGAAAGATTGATGACAAAACGTAAAGTATCAAGAGATGCAGCCTTAAAGAACAATTCAACTCCTACTGAGAGCATGGCTAATGTAGAACTTACGGATGAGACAAAAAGTCAAGAAGATATGCAACGTGGAGCGAACCGTAATTCGAAGCATGGCATGCAAGGTGAACATAAAAAATAAGAGGATCCCTCCTCTTATTTTTTATTATTAAGAATTTGATTTTTTGGTTTTAAAGACATCTCTGAATAGCCATTCTCTATCAATTTCTTCTGAAACCGTTTTAAAGATAACTTTGACTACGGAATAGAGTGGTATAGCGATAAGCATACCAATAAACCCATATAGTGCAGATGCAACAATAAGCAATAAAATGATTGTAATCGGATGGATGTTTAATCGCTTACCTAATACAAGAGGAGCTACCAAGTTTCCTTCTAACTGTTGGACAATGATAAGGGCAATAATTACATATAGAGCCATAGCTGGATCTTGTGTTAAAGCAACGATAACTGCTGGAATCACACCAATAATTGGTCCAAAGAATGGAACAACAGCTGTTAGAGAAACAAAAATACCTAATATTAGAGCATAATCTAGTCCAAGAATGAGGTAACCTATATACATTAACACCCCGTCAACAAGTGCAACGATTACCTGACCTGTAATATAAGCTGACACCGTTTCACTAATCCTTCTAAGAACATCTTTCCCTTTTGAATTATGACGATCTGGTATGAACTGTAGCAGATAAGGAATAAATTTATGATCGTCTTTTAAGAAATAGAATAAGATAAACGGCACAATAACTAGAACAGTTGTAGCCCCTGTAATAGCTGATACAACTTGCATCACGTTATCACCTAATGATTGCAGGACCTCAGAGGCTCCACTACTTACCTTCTGTCTCAAGTTCTGTACAGACACCATTCCCATGTCATTCTTCTCAATTGTTTTCTGAGCTTCTTCAGCTGACTTTTTTAATTTCTCTGGCAGTTTAGAGCTAATATTTTTCACTTGTTCCTGAATTGTACCCGCTAAAAAATAGACAGCCGCATAAATGATCGTAATAATGGAAAGAAACACAGTAAGTATGGCTGTTGTTTTATTCATTATTTTTGTTTTGGTTAATTTCGACACAATCGGCCTTAAAATATAAAATAAGAATCCAGCAATTAATATAGGATAAAAGAGCGTTTTAAGAATGGTTTTTATAGGACCGAAGAAACCTAATAACTCAAGGATATAAAGACCAATAAGAACAATGACAGTTCCAGTTGCATATTTAAAGAATGGATGTTTAAGCCACATATAATTCCTCCTTCTAAGGGGATTCAAACCCCCATTGTCGCAAAATTTGTAGAAATTTTTGTTGTTTAATTTTGTTTAAATGACGGTATAAACTACTAAATGATTCAGATGCATAGTTGAATAGTTTCCCTTGCTTTTGTTTGTTTTCCAATCAAAAAGGAGGAGATTCAATATGAAAATCAAAGCCGCTAGCTGGAGAATGTTAACCCCTCAAGATAAATTATCGATTCTTAAGGCCATTAGCCAACGTCAAATGGTTGCTAAGAGCGCTTAGAAACTACTAAAGCTTCGGTCTAACTTTTGTTTTACCTAAATAGCTTCTTTAAAAACCTAAAGATTCAAATCTGCATAAGTTTTTTTCTTCCATAAAAAAACAGGTGACTCTTATCACCTGTTACACTTGAGAATATGTTCCTCTATTGATAGACTAGCACAGCCATTCTAAAAAGGATTTGATCAAGTGGACCTTTACTATTTCTAGTGTCAAATAAGACAGCGTGACAGTTCTAACATATCGATACAAATCTTCTATTTCTTCTCCTACATTTCCTTAAATAATAAAATTCACTTCAGCCATTCTACTCAATATAGATACGAATTTAATTCAGAATAATCACTTGGCGCCAATCTCACGGAGACGCTAATTCCTCCTGAATCACGCCAGATACTGCTATCTTATTGAGCGCGGAAATCACCAGAGCTTGTGCGAACTTCGATACGCTGATCTCCGCTCCCTCTTTGCCCTTTAACCTCATGTTCAGCTTTTCGTTCATAGTCGATTCCGTCTAGATTAACTCGTTCCTCACCTGAACTTGATTTATAATCAATAATAAAGGAGTGAGGTACTTGCGCAAACTGGAGGTAAACATCACCGCTCGACGTTTTAATATCCAAATCACCAGTTAGCATTAATTCACTAAGATCAATTGTACCTGATGATGAATCACCCATTATTTGTACCACTTCCATCGTTTCCCCTACTATATCCCCACTGCTCGTATCAGTTAGGAAGCGATTAGTATAGACATCATTTAACCGAATAGTTCCACTGGATGAACGAGTGTTGAGTTCTTCCGTAATCTTGATCTTCTCTAGCTCCATGTCACCTGAACTAGTCTTTATACTTATATTATTAGAATGTTGATCATTCACACTAACGTCACCCGAAGAAGATGAAAGAGTTAATCCTTCATAAAGCTTTTGGGGCATACGTACTGTAAGCTTTAAGTCCGTCTGAATGAACCCAAACTGAAAACCTAGAATATCCTTTTGGCGAAGCTTTACAGAAAGTTCATCCCCCTTTTTGGTAGTGCTTAACTCATAATCCTCCCATACACCTTTACTCGCCTTACCGCCCCATTGTACGTATATCGTATCGTCCTGACTTTGTACAATGTCAATGTCCGCGGATGAAGTATCAACACTAAGGTGCTTGATTGAAGATCCCTTTACTTTCTTTTCTTCAAATACATCTACGACCTCCTGACTGAAGGCCCCAGTAACTTGAAGAGATACAAGAGTCCCTAAGATACCCATAACAAAAACTAAACTCACCCATTTTATAAATACCTTCATGCCGCATTCTCTCCCTTTACAATTCTTATATTAAATTGAATATAAGAAAGTGTTAGTTTATAAAGCCATTTTCCAACTATAAATAATCCGGAACTCATCAATAAACCACCACTACCTAGCGTTATAGAAATAAACAAGTTAACGAAGAATGGCTCAACAGTTCCTATGAACATACTGCCGATAAAGAGGAAAGGTGTTATTGCCAGACCGATCGCCATAGAACACAACCCTATATAAAGACCAATTACACCTATTACAGGACCGAGGACTAGAATTAAATTTAAGAAGCTCACGCTCATGGTAGCGAATATAGCTTGTAAAATATGTTTAACTGACTTCTCAGATTGTGCTCGTTCAAGCCTATACTGAGCTAATAAGTCTTTGCCAATTCTCTTTGGGTCACCCAACTGATTCGCTAGCTCCTCTTCGGAATGACCTTTCATAATTCCAGTGTCAAAATGTTCTTCATAATCATATAGAAGCTCTTTTCGAACATCACTAGGAAGTTTGCTCAATTGTACTTCCAACTTGTTCATAAACTGTTCTTTATTCAATTTTATTCTCCTCCTCAATTAATTCTGTCACAGCACTAGTGAACATGTTCCAATCTTGGATGAGTGTTTCTTTGTAAGTTTTTCCTTTAGCAGTAATGGAGTAATATTTTCTAGATGGTCCTTCAGTAGATGCGGCAAAGTACGTAGTTAAATACTCTTCTTTGGTGAGGCGTCGTAGCAAGGGGGTAAAGAGTACCTTCTGCGATTTGAATCTTAGTAGAAATATTTTGAGCAAGTTCGTAACCATATTGGTCTTTAGACGCAATCATAACGAGCACACATAATTCTAGTGCTCCTTTCTTAAATTGAACATTCACTTATCCACCTCCTATTTTACATAGTTCAGTACTAAATAATATTCACTAGCAAGGAAAAAGTTTCCTATTGATAAAATCATCATACATTATGGTACTGAATAATGCAAGGTAGTGAAAAAAGATGTTCAGCGCTTCAATCATTCAGTACACTATATGAATAAGGAGGTCTATACTATGAACTCATCCCCTACGATTTATGGACAAATTATTGATGAAGAAACACGATGTGTGCACTATCACACAAGTAAAGACGTTATTGCGATTAAATTTTATTGCTGCCATACATACTATCCTTGTTATAAATGTCATGAAGAAGCTTGTGAACACCCTATTCGTCGCTGGCCTAAGAAAAAGTTTCAAGAAACGGCTATTCTCTGTGGCCATTGTCAGTCACAAATCTCAATCAATACATATTTAGAAGCCCCTTTCACCTGCCCTAACTGTAATCATCCATGGAATGAGGGGTGCGCTTTGCACTACCACATTTACTTTGAAGCATAGAACGTCTCCTATAGAGATACACTAAAGTTCGTAAAGGAGGCGTTACGATGTCGAATAAGAATAAGCAAGGAAAAAAGCAAGGAAGCCAAAAAGGAAAACCTTATAATGACGCACTTGGTGCCCAAGATAATGTAATGTCAAAAGAAGAAATGAAAAAAGCCACACACCCAACCCAAACCACGATCGATGAAGACTGATTATACGATCCCCTCAAAAAGACATTGTGCAAAGCAATGTCTTTTTAATGTTTGGTATGGGGTTTATTCCATATAAGGGGCCGCCAACGCTTATGAGTACTTGGGCTTGCTCGGGGACAACTCGCTTTCCTTCGGGGAGCTGGTGGTTTCCAGGCCCACCTTACGCTCATTTAAAGTTAACGGAAACCTCCTCTCATTCTCGAGTCTTCAACAACCCTACCCTAGCCTGTAAGGATTTCCGTGAATTCACAGAATAGATAGAATTCTACTAAATGAGGCATTTGGATTGGATGATGCGAACAGAATCGTTTATGATAAAAATATGAAAATGAAACAGACGATCTATCAAACCTTACTACATTGGCTTGCACGAATTACGGCTGCAGACCCTGGTCTGACCCGCCTACTCAATGCAACGAAGGCAACGCTAAGTGTGATCTCCTCTGTACTGACTACAAATCTTCTACTGGATTGGCTCAATTACAGCTTAATTACCGTACCGATCTTCTCTGGAATTGTAGGACTCTTAGGCGTCTTTGCTGTGTTTGACGATACGAGTCAAAAGCAAAAGGTCACAACGCTACTCCTTGCTCTATCAAGTGGAATAACTCTTACCATCGGAGCCTGGACCTCTTCTTACTTCCACCTATCAGATGTTGCAATATTGAGCGTTGTATTCTTAGCTTTTTATCTATCTCGTTATGGCTCCCGTTATTTTTCATTAAATATGATCGGCTTTATCTCGATTTACTTTTCAACAATTTTAGGTGTTCAATTTACCGATTTACCGATTTACTTCATCGGTATAGCCATAGGAGTCTTTTATGCCTATTTCTATAAGTTTGTTTTAATAAAAAATAAACCAGAAAATGTACTAAAAAGAAGTATGACCTCCTTTCACATCCAAACAAACTTGATCCTCTCTAGAGTCATTCATATTATTCAACACCCTTATGAGGATGAAAGTCAGCTACGTTACTTAAATCGCAACGTTCTAAAGTTGAATGAATATGCTAGAAATATTGCAGCACAACTTGGGGATGTGGACCCTTATGATGTATGGGAAGGAATAACAGCCAATCAACTTCGGCTGTATGTATTTGATGTGCAAATGTTAATGGAAACATTAACACCTACTATTAAGCAACTTAAGGAACAAGAAGCACTGAGTCATACCGAAGTGCAAAAATCCCTTGTTCAACTCATTCAGTCTACAAGAGACGTTAAAGTATTACGCCATCATAATGTGTTAGACCAGCTCCTAGAAGCTGAAAAGAGCGTACAGCAACTTCGAGCAGTTGCTCAAGAAATTAACCAACAAGAGTATGATGAGTGGTTATTCCTATTACGCCGACTAAATACGATGGCGAACCATGTTATAGAAGGTGCATTTGAGCTTCATGAAGTTCGTCATAAAAATATAGAACGGACAAATAAAGAAGAAGCACCCGATGAACCCTCTCAAGATGAAGAACAAGAAGGGCTTGAACCTACGACAAAAAAAGCACTCCAGGCACTCCTAGCAGGTGCACTTTCTATTGCGCTTGGTTATTTATTAACCCCAACACACCAATACTGGATATTACTATCAGCATTTATTGTTTTCATGGGAACAGATACAGTAGGACGTACCTTTATTAAAGCGAATGAACGTACGATTGGTACTATTGCTGGGGCGATTGTTGGATTTTTAGTTTCCTTGGTATTAACTGGTCAAAGTACATGGCAGGTTGCATTTATATTTTTGTGCATATTTATGGCCTTTTACTTGTTTAACGTCTCATATTCTTTAGCTATGTTCTGGATTACTATGATTATAGCTATGCTATACGACCTTTTATTAGGAGGTATTACGTATCACCTATTACTAGCACGCGTACTTGATACATTCCTTGGGGCTTATATTGGATTCTTCTCAGCTGCATTAGTACTCCCAAACAAAACGAGAGAAAAAGTAACGGATACGACTCTTTCATTTTTAGACTCCTTGTCTAAGTACATTGAGACATATCTAATGAGCCTAAAGGGGAAAAATACAACAGAAAACTTGACTGAAATAGCTTTTGACCTTGATCAGTCTTTGCATCAATTCAAAATTGATTCTGAATCTATAAGAAAACGCCCCGCACGATTCTCAAGGTCTGATATAGAAAGATGGTTGACCATCCTAGTAGCGACGAATTACTATGCCAAACACTTAAATGCTACAAGAGAGCATGAACCTAATATTGATGCTGACTTAAAAGAAACAATCAATCATATCCAAGCTCATGTTAATCATAATATCGCAGCGATTAGTGAGATGTTACGTACAAAAAGACATCAAACGATTTATGATTTAGAACATGATCGTGAGCGGATCGAGCGTTATCCTGATCAGGACAACGATCTCTCAAAACGTATTTTCGTATATAAACTTTACTATATTTGGCGCATTAACCAATCCCTTGTACTACTTGCGCAGGATATGGGTGCTCCAATATCAAGACCGCCTGAATAAATGTAAATAGTAGAACTTTTCTGTTTACATGAACAATTTAACGTGCTAAACTTCTTAAAAATAAGGAAAAGTAATGATGAAGACCAACATAAACTTGTGACCCTCAGAGAGTCGATGGTAGGTGAGAATCGACGGCACATTTTATGAGTAGCCCTTCTAAACTAGTGTCCGAATTATACAGTAGGCACACTCGGCGTCAACCGTTATCAGACTGGTGATTTTACCAAATGAGAGAACGACGTTCGTCGTTTATTAAAGGGTGGTACCGCGTTAATGACAACGCCCCTTGCTAGCAACTTGTTAGCAAGGGGCGTTTTTTATTTTACTTTAATTACACAGGAGGGATTTTCAAATGCTACAAGATCAAACATTTCTTCGAGCTCCAGGACCAACACCAATTCCAGACCGCGTGAAACACGCGATGAACCAATCTATGATTGGACACCGTTCTCCCGCATTCGCAAAGCTATTTGCTGATACGAGCGAACGTCTAAAGCCTATATTCGGAACATCTCAACCTGTCTATACACTGACTACAAGCGGAACAGCAGCACTAGAAGCCGCTGTTACGAACACTGTCGCCAAAGGTGAGAAGGTAATCGTTGTTGTTGCAGGAGCATTTGGAGACCGCTTCGCAAACGTGTGTGAACATAATGGTTACAACACTCATCGATTAGAAATTGAATGGGGACGCTCTGTCACATCTGAAGAACTTAAGAGAACTCTTCAGGAACACCAGGATGCAAAAGCAGTTCTGTTAACTTATAACGAGACCTCAACTGGTGTTATACACCCTATTCAACAACTTTCTGAAACCGTTCATCAATACAGTGAAGCCCTTGTTTTAGTCGATGGAGTTAGCTGTATAGGAGGAGTGCCAGGTAACATGGATCAATGGAATCTGGATGTGCTTGTAACTGGCTCCCAAAAAGCAATGATGCTGCCACCAGGGTTATCATTTGTAGCCTTAAGTAAAAAAGCTGAAGCCAAGCTTGAAGAAGGGGATCCATCTTTCTATTTAAATATCAAAGCTTATCAAAAGCAGCTTGAGAACAGCATGACTCCTTATACCCCTGCTGTCTCTTTAATCCATGGACTTCAGGAAGTAAGTAAAATGATGGAGGAAGAAACGCTTGATCATGTCTTCCACCGTCATCAAGTTATGAAAGAAATGACACGGGAAGGAATTAAAGCGCTTGGGTTACCGCTTCTGACAAACGAAGAGGATGCCTCCCCTACCGTGACATCTGTTAAACAAACAGAACAATTTAAACCAGATGAACTACGGAGCTTTCTCTCTAAACAATTCGGATTAACGTTAGCTGGCGGCCAGAAAGAATTAAAAGGGAAAATATTCAGAATCGGTCATATGGGATACTGCTCTCCCGCAGATGTCCTAACAACGTTATCGATGATTGAAATCGGCTTGCAACAACTCAGTGTAGATATTGAGCTAGGTGCAGGCGTTAAAGCAGCCCAGGAGGTGTATGTTAAACATGTTTAAAGTATTAGTAAGTGACCCAATTAGTGAAGATGGAATCAGAGCGCTTCTTGATTCTGACCAAGTACAAGTAGATCAAAAAACTGATCTTTCACCTGAAGCGTTAAAGGAAACGATTCCAGAATATGATGGTCTGATCGTACGCTCTCAAACAAAGGTGACTAAAGAAATTCTGGAATGTGCGACAAAGTTAAAAGTCATTGGTCGTGCTGGTGTTGGTGTGGACACCATAGATCTTGAAGCTGCTACCGAACACGGTGTTATTGTAGTCAACGCACCAAACGGAAATACAATTTCCACTTGTGAACACACTTTCGCTATGCTTATGGCATCAGCAAGAAACATCCCTCAAGCCCATAAGACATTAACAGAGGGTAAGTGGGATAGAAAAACGTATAAAGGCGTTGAACTTAAAGGAAAGACGCTTGGTATCGTCGGTATGGGAAGAATCGGAACAGAAGTGTCCAAACGGGCAAAAGCTTTTCAGATGAATGTAATTGGCTACGACCCCTTCTTAACAGAAGAACGAGCCTCTCAAATTGGCATTCAAAAAGGTGACCTGGATAAAATTTATGAAAATGCAGATTTCATCACTGTCCACACGCCGCTCATTAAAGAAACTCATCACTTAATTAACAAGAGCGCATTCCAAAAAATGAAAAAAGGCGTACGTATTGTAAACTGCGCACGCGGAGGAATTATCGATGAGACCGCTCTCCTTGAGGCCATTGATGAAGGAATAGTGGCAAGGGCTGCTCTTGATGTGTTTGAAGAAGAACCACCAACAGATAACCCGCTCGTCGGCAAGCCAGAAGTGATCGTAACCCCTCACTTAGGGGCGTCCACCTCTGAAGCGCAACTCTATGTTGCAGAAGATGTAAGTCAAGAAATCTTGAACATCCTCTCCGACCAACCGTTCCAAAACGCAGTTAATATGCCAGCTGTTAACGACGAAACAAGAAAGATTCTTGAGCCTTATTACTTATTAAGTGAGAAACTTGGAGAAATGATGATTCAACTTGCCAAGCAACCTCCAAGACACATCAAGATCAGCTATGCAGGAACATTGACTGATTTTAACACCGAGCTTGTGACGCGCACCTTTGTAAAAGGGTTGCTTAGCCATTACTTAGGAGAAAAGGTGAATATAGTTAACGCAACACACCTCGCCAAACAATATGGTTTGAGCTACTCTGTTGAGAATACAACAGCTAGTCTAGGCTATTCGGGTCTCATCAGTGTAACTTTAACAACTGATGAAGGAGAATACAGCGCAGCCGGAACTTTATTTGATGGTTTAGGGCCGCGTATTGTTCACGTTAATCAGTATACAATCGACATCGCACCAACAGATCGCCTCCTTTACATTCAACATACAGATGTTCCTGGAATCATAGGTCATGTTGGTAGTTTACTAGGTAAACACGAGATCAATATCGCAACCATGCAAGTTGGTCGTAAACAAGTTGGCGGACAGGCGATTATGATGTTAACCATCGACAAAGCTCTTTCTGAAGAAGTATTAGGAGAACTGCTTCAAGTTGACCATATTCATTCTGCAAAAAATATAGATTTATAAAAATAATCCAGGCGGCCTTGCTTTTATAAAAGCAGGGTCGCCTTGTTTGTAATGTTGACTATGCGAGGGTCTTTCAACCGTGCGACTTCCACCTTTAACCGTGAACAGCCTATTTCTATCTAGCCGCAATTATATGATTTAAGTCATGTAAACCTCAATAAATATCTTCTTTTCCATAGAATCAGACGCAATAATGGAACTCCTAAGCTGTGTTTGTTAAAATCAACAAAGAGTATACGTGTAAGGGGGACATTAAAATGAATATTGTGTCAATTGAACCGACACCAAGCCCCAATTCAATGAAGATCAACTTGAATGAACAATTAGCCGACGGAGAATCACGAAATTTTAAGAGAACCGATGATCTATCAGATGCGCCAGATTACATTCAACAACTTTTCGCAATTGAAGGGGTTAAAAGTCTTTATCATGTTTCAGACTTTATTGCACTAGATCGAAATCCCAAGCACGCTTGGGAAAACATTCTACCTGCAGTACGTTCTGTATTTGGCTCAGCCGAACAACCAGCTATGGAAGAGACGAATGAAGAAACACCAAATACAGAAGCTTTTGGAGAAGTAAACGTTTATGTACAAATGTTTCGAGGTATTCCGATGCAGATTAAACTACAAGAAGGCGATAACGAGCACCGGGTAGGACTTCCAGAAAGATTTATGAACGCAGCCATGAAGGCATCACCAGCCTCACCTAATATGGTCATGGAACGAAAATGGATAGAACAAAATCCACGGTACGGAGATGCTGAAGAAGTTGGCCAAGATGTATCCGAAGAGCTTTCAGCAAGCTACGATGAGGAACGTCTAACTTCATTAGTAGAACAAGCTTTTGAAGATGGCGCGGGTGATATTCAAACAGGACAAGAAGAGACCAAACAAGTAACACTTGAGACGTTAGATGAACCAGATTGGAAAGTGCGCTATGCTGCACTCGATCGTATGAATCCGACGTATAATGATATTCTAGTATTAGATAAAGCGCTAGACGATGAGAAAGCTTCCATCCGACGCTTGGCAACCGCGTATTTAGGGATGATTGAAGAACCTGAAGTACTTCCCTATTTATATAAAGCATTAAAAGATAAATCAGTAACTGTACGACGTACAGCCGGAGATTGTTTATCTGATCTAGGATTCAAGGAAGCCATGCCAGAAATGATCGCATCATTGTCGGATCAAAATAAACTTGTACGATGGCGATCAGCTATGTTTTTATACGAATTAGGTGATGAAACAGCAATTCCCGCTTTACAAGAAGCAATTCAAGATTCAGAATTTGAAGTACGCATGCAGGCTAAAATGGCACTGCGACGCATTGAAGGCGGAGAAGAAGCAAAAGGGTCTGTATGGCACCAAATGACACAAGCAAGAAAAGAACAGTAAGATCTTAAGGAGGAATAAAAATGAACGCATATGAAGAATATATGAAACAAGTAGCTCAACCGATGCGCGACGAACTAACAGGCGCGGGCTTCACAGAACTTACAACACCTGAAGAGGTAGACGCATTCGTTAGTGAAATGGAAGGAACTGCTCTTGTGGTTATCAATTCCGTATGTGGCTGTGCAGCTGGCTTGGCACGACCTTCAGCGAAGGAATCACTTTTCCACACTAAGCGCCCTGACCACATTGTGACTGTTTTTGCCGGACAAGACCGAGAAGCGACCAATCGTATGAGAGAATATTTAGAAGGCTACGAACCATCCTCCCCTTCTATGGCTGTAATGAAAAAAGGCCAAGTTGTTCACTTTATTCCTCGCGAAGAGATTGAAGATCATGAAGTTGAAGAGATTGTAGCAAACTTAACCAACGCATACGACCAATTTTGTTAATAAAAAAAGGGTGCATCTATTGAGATGCACCCTCTTTCTTTTGCTGACGGTTCTCCACAAGCCTTAACTTCTTCGGTAAGTTGAATGTCTCCCTATTCCCCTTCAACATAAAGATTAAATATGCCGTAAAACTAGAAATACTAAGAGCAAACATTATGCGGACGGTGTAGTATAAACCTTTCGCCGGCTTGTCTAGTTCTATGATTTGTGAAGCAAAAAGACTAGTTAAGGCTGCAATAGTGCCGCACAATATTGTCAGGCATAAGAGTGTAACAGACGGCCACCACCAACGTTTATTTACAAACAACTCTCGCATACCGAACGCCGAACTTACCATAACCACGATCAGACTAGCCAATGTCCATAAGAATAACTCTAGCATAGAATCCCCTCCGCTATTATCCTATGAACACCTTCTACTCTCTATAACCTACAATAAGAAAACCTACTCTATCTTCTCTATGATAAAACATCACTTTATCACACTATCTAATTAAAGCAATAAACGGTGCCAGACACCCACTACTTCACTAAAGCGCTGAAGGGTGTCTGGCACGCGTCACCGCATTACTTTGTTAAAGCATTTACGTTATAAAGCTTGATAAAGGTCTTTGATATTATTGATGATGTTGTGCTGATTATTTTGTTCGAATTCATGTCTTGCTTTTTGACCTGAGAGTCCGGTTAAGACAGCTACGAAGTGACAGCCAAGGCTTTGTGCAGCTAGACCATCTGCTAAGGAGTCACCAACTATGACTACAGAGTCTTTCTCTTCTTCAGTAAATGTATACATTAGTGCTTCTTCAATACTTGAACGTTCTAACCACGCGAACATGTACGTAAACGGATTCGGCTTAGCTAACGGGGCTTTCTCTCCGTGTTTCTTTTCAGCTTCTAGCACATCAGATGCTGTGGCCATGCGGTTACGATCAAAGTAAGAGATAATACCAAGATTCTCTAGAGGCTCTACTGTTTCAAGAGCTGGTCGGCCTGTTCCAATACCTAGAGTATGGCCCTCTTCTTTCAGCTTCGTAAATAGTTCATCAAGTTCTTCTATTGTAGCCAAGGGGGTTTCGATATGGATAAATCCTTCTTTCCCTTTCTGATAAGCTGGACGTCCAATAGACTTCTCCGTTAACCCTTCACCAACGTACCATTCTTGGAAAGTCTCCCTCCCAAGCTCCCAAAGTTCACTGTTACGCGTAAATGCCATCGTCTCAATACCTGTCATTTCATAAGCAACATGGTTTAAGTACGTGAGTAATTCACCTCGCATTGCTTCTGACTCTTTCATAACTGGAACGAACGTTTTATAGTCTGGTTCTATTCCAGCTTTATAAAGTTCCTTTCCAATCTCTTGAAGTGTCTCGCGATTTAACGTCATCTCTTGCAGCACTTTCTTTACATATTCCCCATTTGTCTCGCTTAACTGAGACAACAAGCGAATCAGTTGGAAAGAAAACGTTAAGTACACCATATCCCAGTTTGCATTAATCCCTTTTGATTTAATCAGATAAAGTACTTCATCATCCTGAAAAACTTCCGCTCGAAGGTCTCCTACTTCATTCTCTGTTACATCTGTATGGAATCGGTCAGATTGAAGCCCTAAATAATTATTGCTATGTACAAGCTCCCACACCGTCAACGCTGAAGCATCGAAATACCTATGTTCACTTAGTAAAACACCATCAACATCAAAAAGTATTGTTTTTCCCAATTGGCTCACCTACTCTTCTTAGATTTATGTCCTATTGTAGCAAGGTAAAGCACAAAAGAACAGACTAAGCTTTTCTTCTCACCCTATTGGTGATAGGACAATCCTAAACAGGCATAAAGTGTTCAAGAGATGACAGCAAAGGAGAGAAGCACATGGATAACTCATCTTATTTACAATCCTTTTATGACCCCTATGTCTACCAAACTCTTCAATCCGTCACAGGGAGCCAGGTAACCGTTCAGACCACGCAAGGTTCAATACGAGGAAAGCTGACAAATGTACTGCCGGACCATATCGTAGTCGAAATGAATAATACCCCGTTTTTCATTCGAACTCAGCAAATCGTTTGGGTATTCCCCTCTTCCTAAACTAAAAAAGGAGGTGTTCTTTTGTTTAAACGAGAAAATCGTATATTAGTAGAATTACCTATTCCAGAACGCGGTGATCCAAACGCAATGGCAGCTGTGCAAGAATTATTAGGCGGTAAATTTGGTGAAATGTCGACACTTAATAACTATATGTTCCAATCCTTTAACTTCCGCGGAAAGAAAAAGTTAAAACCCTTTTACGATTTAGTAGCAAGTATTACTGCCGAAGAGATGGGACATGTAGAACTAGTGACAACATCCATTAACCTGCTCTCAAAAGATAACACGTTCCCTGGTCCTCCTGATATTACACCTCTGCAAGCTGGCAAAGATGCCCGTAACACGTACCAATTTATTTCAACCGCTCAAACAGCGTTAGTAGGAGATTCAATGGGAAATGCTTGGTCAGGAGATAATGTATTTAATAGTGGAAATCTGGTATTGGATCTCTTACACAATTTCTTCTTAGAACTTGGGGCCAGAACTCATAAAATGAGAGTGTATGAGATGACAGATCACCCCACAGCTAGAGAAATGATCGGTTATTTACTCGTTCGTGGAGGCGTTCATGTCGTTGCCTATGCCAAAGCATTGGAGATCGCAACAGGAGTAGATGTAACGAAAATGCTACCTGTTCCTAATCTTGATAACTCAAAATTCGATTATGCCAGAAAATATGAAGAACAAGGATTAAACAATATTCTATACACATTTAGTGATACAGACTACAAAGATGTTAAACAAATTTGGAAAGGAAGCAATCCAGAAACAGGGGAACCGCTAAAAGTCATCGAAGGTTCCCCTAAAGGAGCACCTATTCCGGACTTAGACGATATCCCAGAACAATTTGCCCCTGGCGTTGACGCAGATGATTATAGGCGAATCGCTAAGCGCTTAATGGAAAATATTTAGAGTAACTAGGATTCAGAAAATAAAAAATGGTCTGAATATGTATTGACGGTGCTCATAAATTGTTCTATAATCCATAACAAGCTCATATGATGAAAGACAAAATGAATATCTTATCTAGAGTGGCGGAGGGACTAGGCCCTGCGAAGCCCGGCAACCTTCAAGCAATCTGTGCTTGAGTGGTGCTACATCCTACAGGTCTGTGGATCTGGAAGATAAGATGAGGACTGTTACATACACCCTCTTCTTATGAAGAGGGTTTTTTATATGCCCTCTTCTTTTCCCTCACCTGTATGGCAATTTTTCCTAGACTTATTAACCAAGGAGGAATTGTTATGACTTATAACCCCTATTTATTTAAAAAGGAAACACTTAGTTTACACGGAGGACAACAACCTGATCCAACAACTGGTTCTCGTGCTGTACCCATTTATCAAACCACTTCTTATGTGTTTAACGACACCGATCACGCTCAAAACCTATTCTCATTAGCAGAACCAGGCAACATCTATACACGTCTTGGCAACCCAACAGTGGACGTCTTCGAGCAACGGGTTGCTCTTTTAGAAGACGGAGTAGCAGCAGTTGCAACTTCATCTGGCATGTCTGCCATTACACTTGCTATTTTGAATATCGCGAGTGCTGGTGATGAAATTGTGGCTTCTACGAACCTTTACGGGGGCACCTACAACCTCTTCGCCACAACACTCCCTAAATATGGAATTAATGTTACCTTTGTCGATAGCACAGATCCTGAACAATTCCGTGATGCCATCACAACTAAGACAAAAGCAATTTTTGCTGAAGTAATTGGTAATCCTAGCTTACACGTATTAGATATAGAATCAGTTGCTGACATCGCACATGAACATCACATTCCCCTTATTGTAGATAGCACCTTTGCAACGCCGATCCTTTGCAAACCTCTTTCATTCGGTGCGGATATTGTTGTCCACTCGGCTACGAAATGGATTGGGGGCCATGGAACTTCTATTGGAGGTGTTGTTGTTGATGGAGGTCGATTTGACTGGAATCATGAGAACTTCCCGGGCTTCACTGAGCCAGATGCTAGTTACCATGGACTAAGGTATGGACTTGACGTGGGAGCGGCAGGATTCGCAATCAAATTAAGGGTTCAACTGCTTAGAGATATTGGTGCCTGCTTAAGTCCACACAATGCCTTCCATCTCTTGCAAGGACTTGAAACGTTGCACTTACGCATCGAACGCCATGTTCAAAATGCAAAGGAAATCGCAACCTATCTTGAGAACCACCCAGGTGTGGAATGGGTTTCCTATCCCGGACTTCCTTCACATCCATCCTATCAGCTAGCAGAGAAGTACTTAGGTCAAGGTGCAGGCTCCATGATTGTTTTTGGAATTAAAGGTGGCCGCGAGGAAGGGAGAAAAGTGATTGATACGATTAACTTGTGGTCTCATGTAGCGAATGTAGGAGATGCGAAGTCACTCATTATCCACCCCGCATCAACGACTCACCAGCAGCTGAATGAGGAAGATCTATTGAAAACAGGGGTAACAGAAGATTTAATTCGGTTATCAGTTGGACTTGAATCAACTCATGATCTGTTACAAGACTTAGAACAAGCAATCAAAGAAGCTACAGGTTTAACGAGCCTATCTCCTTCGGTACCATCATCCTCTGTTATCTTACAATCAAGCCTTTACAGAGATGAAACGACCGTTCGGCCTAAAAGTATCGCAATTATTGGTAATGGTGCTTCTGAAGAAGAACGTTCAAAATTGTCTCGATTAGGATTTAAACTTAAAAACGAGGCTATTCACGGGGCTGATATTGTTTATGTTACTGAAAAACTAGACTCTCCGGTACAAATAGGTCTTAATACAAAGCTCTTTGCCTATCAATCGAATACACTTAGCGAGGGTCAATTACAGTCATTAAAAGACCAACATGCTTCATTCCTTCAAACAAATAATTTATATCAAGATGCTATTCACGCTCGCACCTCAAGTGTAAATAAAGAACAGGATAAAGTATTATTTCGCACAACTTGATCAAGGAGGCTCATCATGACGATACGAATTGGGTTACTAGGTTACGGAACAGTAGGAAAAGGGGTAATAGAAATTGTTCATTCTCATCAAGAAAGAATCCAAGCACTACTTGGAGAACCCGTTGAAATCACGGGAGTACTAGTACAAGATTTAAAAAAGCAACGCGAGATCCCTTCTTCCATTCTTGTAACAGCGGATTTTAATTGTTTACTTCTTCAAAATATAGACATTGTTCTTGAAGCAATTGTTGGGGAAGAGCCTTCCTTCACCTATTGTAAAAAAGCAATTGAACAAGGCAAGCACGTTGTTACAGCCAATAAAGAAATGTTCGCCGTACACGGAAATGAGTTAAAAGAATTAGCAAGTAAACATTCAGTTTCTTTAGGGTATGAATCGACAACCGTTTCAGGAACCCCTGTTATCCGCACTCTTCAACAGCTCCTACAAGTAAACCAGGTTGAAAAAGTGGAAGGGATTTTAAACGGAACTTCGAACTTTATCTTAACCAAAATGAGAGAAGATGGGACTTCTTTTGAGCAGTCACTTAAAGAAGCCCAACAAAGAGGATATGCCGAAGCAGATCCAACCAATGATATACAAGGATACGACGCCTTTTACAAATTAATGATTATCAGCGAGCTCCTTTATGGAAAGCAACCTAACTGGGACGATGTATATGTAGAAGGAATTGATAGAGTTGACCCTACTCAAATCCTCGAAGCTTCATTTATGGATAAAAAAATAAAGCACGTGGCCACAATTGAATGGAAAAATGGGGATGTTAGAGCATCCATTCAACCCATTCCTCTTACAGAACAGCATCCTCTTTACTCGAATGATGGTGTCCAAAACGGTGTGGTCATTCATACCGATTTGGCAGGCTCCTTAACATTATCCGGTCCCGGAGCAGGAGCTTCGTCCACTGCGAGTGGTATGATTGAAGATTTTATTACTATTTTTCAACCGTCCCATAGCAGCGTTCATCAGTTCCAATAAATGAAGACAAAGCTCAAAGTTACTTTAACTTTGAGCTTTTTAACATTTATGGTTAAATTAAACCAGATGGATATGGGAGTAAAATCTATAACATTTGATTAATCGTGTAAACCTTGACAGAACTTGACTCATTAAATCAAATTGCCTAAGCTAATAATTATACATGATTTTGATAAGAAGGGCCCCTTAGTGAGGGTTCATCATACCATAATAAGGATTTACAGATTGGAGTCTTTTCTATGCACCCGAAATGGCTGGGAGCTTTTATCATCCTTACTTTTCTTCTCTCTTCTTGCTCATCGGTTCAAAAGTCAGATGAACCGATTTCCATTCAAAATTTCTCCTACCATGTAACAAACGAGAGTGAGGAAAAAATTACATTTACTATCAATTTAGAAATAAGAAATGATACCCAAAACGAACGCTTTGTCAGCCTCATGTATCCAAGTTACATTACTCGTAACAAAGAAGGGACACAGCCACCTCTAAGTATTGAAGCTGAACAAGTAACTTATCTAACACGAAGTATAACGGTAAATAAGTCAGGTGAATTGACGGGTAAAACCATTCAACAAATTGTCGAGAAAGAGATCCCATTGCTTGATGGGATTACGATTGGTAAACGATACGAATTACCATCTTCCTCGAAATAGAGGCTCTCGTTGAAGAGAGCCTCTTTTATTCAATATTGGTATTTACTTGATTGAGTGGAAGAACCTTTTGGATATAGATATACACAAAGGAGAATAACAATGACTCCTGAGACACAAAGGGTCGCAAGCGCTACAGAACTTTGGATGGTAACAATTTCTGCTGACATTCCTATAACAATTGTCGCAAATATTGTAAGAAGTGCTTCGACCCAACCGTATACACTGGAGATTCTCCCAATCATAGGCGTTGGAACCGACTGCTGAACATATGTGTTAAATCCAGTTTGCACCCAGGCCATAAAGAAGGAAAGGAGAAAGAATCCTGCTGCAGCTTGAATGAAGATCGTCGAGAATCCATAGGTTACATACCCGCAAGCTACAAGAATTGCCCCACCCCATACTAATAAACGGTTTCCCAAACGTTCAGCAAGGACGATCATAGCCAAAGAACCGCAAATATACCCCGTGCCCGCTATACTTACCAAAAATCCATAATCCATATCGGATAAAGATAATACATTTTTCGAAAATGCCGCTTCTAAAGAATCAATAGCAGTAGCTCCAATCATTACTAAACCAACTAAAGAATAAGTCAATACAATTTGTCTGGAGGTTTTCGTAAAATGCCAGACGGCTTTCAAGTCAGTCAGAAGTAAGTGTAACGAATTATTCACTGATCCCTCTATTTCAGGCTTACATACGCTCATTTTAGGGAGCTTTAAAACGATAAGAGCAGATAAAATAAAGGATAACCCGTTTAATAAAATGGCAACATTTAAACTGCTAATCATAAATAATAAACCTGCAATGGCAGGCCCTAGTACAAATCCACCTGAATCCAACAGACTTCTCCAAGCGTTAAAACGTTTTCTTTTCTCTGCCGGAACAAGTTTTGTCATATAAGATAAAGTAGTGGTCTCACTTATAGAACTTGCCATATAAATGAGAAGAACAAGCCCATAGATCAGTGTTAGGTTCGTTGTTATGGAGAGGAAGAGGACAAACACCCCTCTAACTAGGTCTAACTTTAGCATTGTATTTCGCTGATCAATACGATCAACAAAACTACCTGCCCATACATTAGTCACAATCATGGCAGCAGGTCTTAATAAATATAAGATCGTGACAGCGAAAGGGGATCCCGTCTTATTCAATACCATTAAATTTAAAGCGATAAGGAAAACCCATTCACCAATCGCAGTAATACCAAGTGCCGCTAGCAAAAATACTGAAGCAGACCAGCGTTTGTCTTTCTTCATTCGACTCATTCAATTCCCTCCCCCAGTAAAATTAGTTGTGATTTAGGAAGAATGAATCTGCATTAATTTCAACATAAAAACCCACCCCCAAGATTTGTTCATCTTGGGGGCGGGTTTATTTCCGCGGTGCCACCCCAGTTCGTTACTATGTCGCCATACTAACCTTCTCAGGTACGGCATGATTGCTTATACCCTAGCTCTGTAACAGGAGCTCCTGGCACATGATCCCACAACTTGTTCCCATGCGCAGCTCAGAGGCTTGTTTCAATCAGACGCTTCTACCCCCTTTCACCAAACGAGAGCTCTCTGAAAGAAACGGTATGATCTACTCTTCTCTTCATAGCTTATATTATAATTCCCACAATATTACCAGAACAATACAAATCTGTAAACTCCTAACTTTTAACGCTCTAACAGAGTGAAGAGTGCCAGACACCCTTTACTCTGGTAAAGTGTATCAAATTTAATCTTGTTGTTTCTTTAAAGCTTCTTGAAGAGATACGTTTTTTAGCTTTCTTCTAGAGAAGAAAAGCGAGACGTAATACGTGAGTAGAATGATAATAAGACTGATCAGAATCATTAACCAGTTCAATTGAACAGGCATTGCAAACCCTGTTTGTTCAACTATTGAATTCATAAGCTGATCAATACTTAGAATTCCAATAGGAACAGATAAAAGGAAGCCTAGAAGTACGATTGGCGTATAAACGTTCAAAATTAGTCTAGAAATTTCTTGGTCTTTGTACCCCATAACCTTAAACAGAGAAATAGAAGGGGAATTCTCTTCTACGATTAGATTCGTAATAAGTGTTAAGACAATAACTCCAATTAAAAAGGCGAAAGCTGCTATTCCAAAGACAGAATAACGTGTTAAGGAAGACGTTGATTCGAAGTTCTCTATAATATCTTGCTTATTCTCTATAAATAGCACGTCTTCTGAGTAACTTGGCTTATCTTCGGTCCATTTAGCTGTATACACCCCTTCTGGATAGCCAAGAAATTCATTGACTTCACTTCGCTCACTATAAATAGAAAAACCGATATAAACCTTTGCTATGCCCATAACTTCTTTCTCTATCGTATTATTGTTATACGCATTTTCAAGAGTAATCGTATCCCCTTTTGAAAGACCTAGCGCACTTGCAAAGGGTTCGCTTAGTACCACACCATTTTTAAGTGTTGAATGAAGTAGTTTCCCATCTTCATTTTGGAGCTGAATGTGCTCAGTTTCAGGTTCTATCCCGTAAATCATAGACTGTTGCTCAATTTCCTTGGCTTTTTCTCCATTTATTTCGGTAATATCTGCTTCAGCTACCGTAAAAGGACTTTCGCCTTGAGCTGCTTCTTCTTGTTGAAGGGTTTTGAAATGAGCTGCGTAATTATATGTCATGATATCTCTATAGGTTGAGTCCACAATTCCATCCATTCCTTTGTACATCGTAGCTCCAAAGATTAATAGAATACTTGAAAACATAACTCCTAAAAGGATGCAAACAGCCCTTGCTTTACTTCTCGCTAACAGTCGTATACGAAATCGCGAAATAAAACTCCCTTTGTTAATAATAGGAAACTGTTCTAATAATGACTTCTTCCCTTTTGATGTATCCTTCGGCCGTAATAAATCGAGGGGAGACTGTTGCAACGGTTTCTTGATAACAAAATAGGTCATGCTGAGTAAAATGATATTTGGTACGAAGAAACCAATTACAAGTACTCTAAGATCCCAATCAAAGTATGAAATGCTAGGTAAGTTGAAGTAATTGGAATATAAATTGGTTATGGGAATCGATAAACCCGCACCAGCTATTACGCCTAAAACAGACCCAACGAGCCCAATAATAGTCGCATACATCATATAATGCTTTGTCAGTTCATTGTTCCGATAGCCTAACGCTTTCATGGTTCCAATTTCTTTTCGTTGCATTTCTAACCTTCGTTTCATAATCATAAGAACCATAAAAACAGACAACGCTAATATAAATAGCGGCAATGTTGTAATCATCGTCTCCGAACTTTCAATCTCTGATTCTACAAATTGAATTCTAGGATTCTCTTCCTGATTCATCCATTTCAACAAAGAATAGTTTTCTGTAATAGCGGATTTAAATACATCCCTTTCCTCTTCTGAAGCCCCGTCCCCTAAAATTTGAGCAACGGTTTGATCAGCAATAGATTGAAGAGTATATTCAGTCGTCATTCCAATTCCAAACGTATTCGGGTCACTTAGGAGGTCACTTTCACGTTCAAGAACATAAATATAATCCGGAAGATAAACAAGCCCTGTTACCTTTAATGTTCGGCCCTTTACATCGATTTCATCTCCAACAGTAATATTATGAGCTTTAGCGAACACGGGAGATAGAGCAATCTCGCCTGCTTTTTCAGGCAGGTGCCCTTCCGAGGCATAAGGAATGTTGATCTCATTTGTATTTGAGAATAGCCTAAGGGTTGTTTCATTTCCCTTAAAAGGAATATCTCCGTATAGTCGTTCTTCTAAAGATAAACTATAATTCTTTTCCCAATCTTCAAGTTGATCTGAAGACACTTCATTAGCTAAAATCATGTGAAAATCTTCCTGCTTGTATTCTTCTTTAAATTGTTCGTTACGGTTATCCAAAGTCGATATTCCCATTGACATGGACACATACAGCATAATAGATAATAGTAAAAGAATGATTACACCGAAATACTGAAATTTCTTCTCCTTCAATTGACGAAGTATACTTTTTCTAAGGATCATACCCATTTCACCTTCTCTGGATCAATCGGTTCTTTATTATAATAGTGCTCTATAATTTCACCGCTTTTCATTTTAACTACCTTATGAGCCATCTCTCCAATCCCGTTGTTGTGAGTTATAATACAAACCGTTGTACCATATGTCTCATTTACGTATTTTAAAAGACTAAGGATTTTCTTCCCTGTTTCCTCATCTAAAGCGCCAGTTGGTTCATCACAAAGGAGTACATGAGGGTTTTTTATAAGTGCTCGCGCGATGGCAACACGCTGTTGCTCTCCCCCACTTAATTGGTATGGGAATTTATCCTTTTTGTCCCACATCCCTACTCTTCCTAAAGTATCTTTCATATTTAAAGGGTTTTGACTTAACTCTCTCCCTACCTCTACGTTTTCTTCAACTGTTAAAGTTGGCATGAGGTTATACTGTTGAAAGATAAAGCCAAGGGAGTTCCTTCGGTATTCTGTAAGTTCCTTATCCTTCATTTTAGTCAAATCATGGTCATGAACCGTAATTTCTCCTTCGTCATGACGGTCAATGCCTCCAATTACATTGAGTAACGTAGACTTACCAGAACCTGATGGACCAAGAATAGCCACGATTTGTTTGTCAGGAATTTCGATTGATGCATTCTTTAACGCATGAACGTTTACTTCACCACTTTGATAAATCCTGTTCACATTTGATAGCACGATACTCATACGCTCATCTCCATTTTAAAATTTGAAATATATACACTAAATCATTTCATTTCTATTCCTTTTCATCTTACCTCAGTATATGTCAGAAGACAATAATTTTTGAACTAAATTAATCATTTCAATTCAAAACACTTTCCTCTTTAGCTATGTAAAGCAAAGGAGCGTGCCAGACACCCTTTACTTAGTTAAAGGGTGTCTGGCACGCTTTCTTACTGTGAAGCAATAAAAAAACAAACTAGCGTTGGTAGCTAGTTTGTTTCATGGTCAGATCGGTTTTCTTTTTTGAAATCGTCTAAAAAGTCCTTTTGAAAGCTTGTTGTGGGGGTGGCCTTTGGTTTGGCTTTTAATTTCTTAAATGGATTCGTACCATATTTATCAGTGAGTTCTCCTATTGCAGAATACAATTTTTCGTTTTTCGCTTCGCTCTCATATGTGAATAAGTCAAGCTGCAGGGTCGCATCTTGTTTTTCACTAAGGTCTTGCGCTGTAACGCCCATAAGTCTTATAGGATCACCGTTCCAATGATCTTCCCATAGCTTCATTGCATACTGATAGATCTCTTCCACTTTACTTATATATTCAGGTAATTGCTTGCTTCTCGTAATCGTCTTACGATCATGATACCGAATCATTAACTGGATGTTTCTTGAAACAACTTCTTTATTTTCCATCCTGTCTGCTACTTTTTGAGATAACTGTCGCAGTAGTTTCGTAATTTCATTATCATCCGTTGTGTCATGAGGCAATGTTTGAGAGTTTCCAATGCTTTTGAATTCACTCACTGCATCAGGATCAACCAATCGATCATCAATCCCATTGGCACGATTTTGAAGTCGTTCACCGTTAATCCCAAGTTTCCCTTTTAAAGCATAAACATCAGCTTTAGCAAGATCTTCAATTATTTGGATATGACTAGCGTTTAATTTCTCAGCCGTTTTCTCTCCAACACCGTACATCTCTCGCACTGGCATTGGCCATAATTTAGTAGGAATATCACGTTTTCTGAGGACAGTAATTCCCATTGGCTTCTTCATATCTGAAGCCATCTTAGCTAAGAACTTGTTAGGTGCAATCCCTATTGAACAAGGAAGTTCAAGCTGTTCCATAACCGTATCTTGAATCCATTTTGCAATCTCTAGAGGGGTGCCCTGATCAGCGCAATCCGTTATATCCATATATCCTTCGTCAATCGAAACAGGTTGTACAAGGGATGTAACTTGGGAAAGTATCGAAAACATTTCCCTTGAAGCTTTACGATAGCGTTCAAAATTGGGTCGCATGACAATCATATTTGGACAAAGTCGTCTCGCTTGCCACAAGGGCATCGTCGTCTTTACACCTTTATCCCGGGCTTCATAACTTGCTGTTACAACGATCCCCTTTCGTTCCTCAGGATTCCCCGCAATCGCAAGAGGTTTCCCTTTTAATTCTGGATTATAGGCCATCTCTACAGACGCGTAAAAACTATTCATATCTACATGAAAAATGACTCTTCCGCTCTTTGGATACCACTTTGACATAATCAGAACACCTCCTCTCTAACGAACATTCGTTCTACAATTATTGTAACATATATCCCTCTACTACGCTCTACTGCCACACTACTCTTTAATACAGTAAAGAACAAACGCGTGCCAGACACCCTTTACCTCAGTAAAGGGTGTCTGGCACGCGTTAGCTTGGTAGAGCAATTTAGCGGAAAAAAACCCTTCCAACTAGAGGGAGATTGGTTCTTCTCTCTACAGGTTGGAAGGATTTTCTTCCCCTTCGTTTGAGCAAGCAGCTTGGTTTTCTTTATTTATACAAGAACCTAGCGAGTTCGCGGTTCTTGCGGCTGCTCGATTGTAAATCATATCAAACTTACTTTTCGCAAGTCTTCGTTTTGCAATGGATTCAAAAGGATTTTGCAAGACCTTTAAATATGATTCCAGTTGCTCTCTCTCTTCTTGAGTTAATCGGACTTTCATAACAAACCTCTTTCCGTGGAGTAGTATTTATGGTTCCTTTGTTGCCGCAATTTCATCGGAAGAGTCTTTCTTACGGTACACATGCGGGCTTCGATCCTCTTCTGAACAGGCTAATTTTTGTTCATAATCAATACAAGCATTTTCAAGAGATTCTTTTTGATACTTTTGAATGTACGATAACCCAGCATAACCTGCTAATAACGACGTCACAATAATAGATAGCTGATTTTCTGTACCCGTCAATGTCACAGTACTCTTTGCAATAATACCAGCGCCAACCCCAATAATTAGATCTCCTATTACTCCTAGCTCAAATAAGATTGGATCGGTATTCTTATTATCTCCGTACCGAATTCCTACTAAGAATAACAAGAAACTAATACAAGCATTCACAATCGTAACAATCAGCATAAGCGCCTTGATCAACCCACGATGGGAGGAACGGCTCCACTCCTCAAACCCCTTGAACTTGAAATCAATGCTAACAATCGGAAGTAAAATGCAAGCATTCCTCTTATAATGACCAATTAAAGCACCCACTAAGCTTACTAAAATCGCCAACTTAAAGATGTCCCAAAGCTCGACTAGTGAATAAACCTGATCCATATCATCACCCTTCTCTATAGTGTTAACCTAATAATACTATTATTGTTAGAATTTTCAATCATTTTTGGAACAATTGAATCTATAGCATTATAGGTTGTCATATTTCAATAGGTCAAAAGACTATTTTAAATACGAACACATGTACCTTTAGACATGGTCTTTTTACCTCCTTTAGATATATCCACCTATTTTATTGAGACACTAAAAAGGAGAGCACCTCGGCAATGCTTCCCCATCTCCTGCTATTTCAACAGCTTCACCAGATGTAATAGGTTATCCCTAGCCTATATACGGTGACCAAAGAAATTAAAATGATACCTGAACCAACACACATCGTGGTTTTATTATTTTCATGCCAGCCTGTGATTATGGTTCGAATGCCCATCAAAAAGAATATGCCTGAAAAAGCTGTTTTCGATTTAAATTCTGTAAATATATAATCATCGTACCGTCTTTCACCTTTAACGACATACGCTCCATGATCTTGATAGAGAAACACAATAAAACAAATCGTCTGCAAGGTTGTTATGATAGGAAAAAGGATTCCTCTGGTGGCTCCCTTTTCCTGCAAATAGTTATGTACATAAGATTGAATCTTATTAGAACGAAAGTATGTAATACTCGAGATTACCACTAATAACGGCGCCCCGTACCTCAAAGCATTGCTCAACGAGATGTTTTTTAGAGCCCAAATCATGAGTCCTAAACCGACAAAATAAAGAGCAATAAGAAGATAATGAGGACAATTAATTTTCTCTTGATCCACAGCCAACGCTCACCCCTAGGCCAATTTTATCCATAAATTAGGTAGAAACGCAATAAAAAGTGCCCAGACTCTTCAAAGCCTGGGCGTTGGTCTGCCTATTTATATATGATGTGAATCGAAGACAAGATATCTTTAACCATTTTTGTAGAAGTCCTTCACCTACATTTTTGTAGCTCACATCATTTGTTCCGATGCAACACTATTCACCTTTACGTTCCAGTGAACGAAGAACAGCTGTTAATAGAATAGCTCCTACTACCATGACCGCACCGACCCACGGAGTGTGCTTAAGGCCGATTGAGTCTACAACTAACCCACCAACGAAAGAACCGATCGCAATACCAACGTTAAAAGCTGCAATGTTTAATGCTGACGCCACGTTAACTGCAGATGGTACATACTTTTCAGCTAGGTTTACGACTAGAATTTGTAATGCAGGAACGTTCATGAATGCAAAGAGACCCATGAAGAAAATCGTGATTAAACCAAGTACTTTAAATGGCGCAGTAACTGCTAAGATGAATAAAATAATAGCCTGGAATATGAACATCCAAAATAGTGCTTTAAGTGGATTTTTGTTAGATGCTTTCCCACCAATTGTGTTACCTATTGCAACCGCAAGGCCATAAAGAACTAGGATCATACTTACCCAGTTTGCACTGAATCCAGTAATATCTTCTAATATTGGAGATAGATACGTGAACGCAACGAACGTACCTCCATATCCTAAACCTGTAATAACAAAAGCTAATATTAATTTACCATTTGTTAAGATCTTAAGCTGTTCACTAAATTTCGCCGGTGGTGCTTCTTTAAGGTCTTTAGGAACTAATATGGCACTAGATAGAACGCCAATGAGTCCAAGTAACGCTACCCCCCAGAATGTTGCTCTCCAACCAAAGGCTTGTCCAATAAATGTCCCAAGCGGAACACCTGTTACTGTCGCAACTGTCAGCCCTGTGAACATGAAGGCAATCGCACTAGCCCGCTTATGTTGCGGAACTAAATCGGCAGCAATTGTTGCCCCAATAGAGAAGAATATTCCGTGTGAGAAAGCTGTAATAAAACGAGCTATAAATAAGACTGTAAAACTCGTTGATAACGCTGCTACTGAATTACCAACTATAAACAAAACCATTAAAGACATGAGAAGCGTTTTTCGATTCATGTTCGACGTTAATGCGGTAAGAACCGGTGCACCAATAGATACACCAATAGCATAACCAGAAATCAATAAGCCTGCCAACGTAATCGATATTGATAAATCATCAGCAATCGATGAGAGAAGTCCTACTGGAACAAATTCTGTTGTTCCAATACCAAAAGCACTAATCGCTAGCGCTAAGAGCGCCAGAGTGCCTCCTTTATTTTGAGTTTGATTTGCAGATTGTGTGTTAGAACTCATGAAAGAGATCCTCCTTTAAAATGTTTTTCAACTAAAAGGTAAGGCGCCATTACCTTTTTTAATGTGTACATCACATTATGCAATGTACACTTTCATTAAGGAAGTACGTACTTTAAAGTATGGTAGGTACTAAAAAGTACCTGTAGTTGTTTCATAACTAGAGGTTTGCCTATTGGCTTACCTCTTTTGCAACAATTGTTATTATGCCGTGTAGGGGTAAAAGAAAAAAGTACGTACTTTCTTGTAGCATAGGTACTTCGAAGTAACAATTTAGAGCTGCCAAGGGGTGTAAGAGGTAATTTTTTTGGAACAAAAAAAAGACCACCTGTATGGTGGTCCTTTTTAATCGTTATTGCATTTGTTGTTGATTTGTTTGAGCATAGCTTTGTAGCATCTGGTTCATATCTTGTGGAGCTAATTGAGGGACTTGATAGTACCCGTGCTTGTTTTGGTATAGGAAGATTTCATAAGACATTTCGATTAAGTTCGGTACGCTGTCTGCAATAACACGTCTAAGCACTGGATTGGTCATTTCTAAAGCCGTCATGGAGAACAACGTGGCAAGTGATTTTGTCTGACCTAACATGTATGCGGATAACCCTTTATCTGATAGTTCTTGTACAGATTGATTTGGTTTTTTGGGCTGTCCAGGTTTTAATCCGTATACAGTTGTATGATCTTCTTCCATTTTATACACCTGCGTTGAAACCGAGGGCTTATTCCCCGTATTGAAGCTCTCAACGATTGTATTATACATGGTCTCGATAAACGTGTATTGCCGATTTAGAATATCCTTTAACCTCTGATCTTGAATATGCTGCTCATACATTTGGTATTGATCCATTAAACTAATAACAGAAGCTATTACTTCATGCGCGTCAAATAGTTCATGGCCTCCATGATTTGTAGATGGAGCCATTGTTTTTCCGCTATTATTTGGATTTGGCTGTTGTTGCTGTTGCATGAAACCCCTCCTGTAAATTGAATCAATTGTTAGTGTGCGCTTATAATAGAGTTCTATGTACAAATAGAGGGCGTAAATTCCCGTGAAATAGAGCAACTAAACCAGATACCTAACATGTCCAAACGTCACAATATGAAAAACATTTTATTTCCAGACAAAAAAAGACTTCCATCCTTAAGGACAGAAGTCTTTTGCATTAATTATTAGCCGTTTCTTGTACGATCGCTGCTACAAGTTCAGCTGTTTTCTCCAATTCATCAAGAGGCATACGTTCATTCGTCGTATGAATCTCTTCGTACCCTACGCAAAGGTTGACCGTAGGAATTCCGTGTCCTGCAATAATATTCGCATCACTGCCTCCGCCGCTAGTTAGAAGTTCCGTAGGACGTCCAATTGCTTTCGCTGCACGACGAGCAACCTCTACAACTTCTTCTCCTTCACTATGCTTAAAACCTGGGTACATGACTTCTGTTTCGATATCAACACTTCCACCCATTTCAGCTGCAGTTTCTTCAAGTGCTTTCTTCATCTTCTCTACTTGTGCTTCCATTTTTTCAGGCACAAGAGAACGTGCTTCTGCTAAGATCTCAACGTGGTCGCACACAATATTTGTCTTCTGACCACCCTCAAAACGTCCAATGTTAGCAGTTGTTTCTTCATCGATTCGACCTAAAGGCATTTTGGAAACAGCACGTGCTGCAAGTGTAATGGCAGAGATTCCTTTTTCAGGCGCAACTCCTGCGTGAGCTGTTTTCCCCTTCACGACGGCGTTCAGCTTCGCTTGTGTAGGTGCAGCCACTACAATATTACCGACTTTCCCATCACTATCAAGAGCGTAACCGTATTTCGCAGTTAAATGCTCAGGCTTTAGCGCTTTAGCTCCAACTAGACCAGATTCTTCTCCGACTGTGATAATAAATTGAATATCTCCATGTGCTACTTCATTTTCCTTAAGAGTTTTGATCGCTTCAAAAATGGCAGCTAGGCCTGTTTTATCATCCGCGCCAAGAATCGTGGTCCCGTCAGTAACAACATACCCATCTTTAATAGTTGGTTTTACGCCGTTGCCTGGAACGACTGTATCCATATGGGAAGTGAAATAAATAGTGTCAACGCCTTCTTTATTTCCTTTAAGCGTACAAATTAAGTTTCCTGCTCCATGACCCGTTACTTCTTTCGCATTATCTTCAACCACTTCGACACCAAGGTCTGTAAACTTGGTTTTTAATACTTCGTTTATTTTCGCTTCGTCTCCGGTTTCAGAGTCGATTTGTACCAATTCCAGAAATTCTTCAATCAAACGATCACGATTCACTGTAAGCATGTTTGTTGCCTCCTTCAATTATGTAAAAAAGAGATGACTCTCTATTAGTACGTTAGCGAAAGCCATCTCAAGTGTCAAACGATGTTTATTATAATGGAATATTTCCGTGCTTTTTCTTCGGACGATCTTCTTGTTTATTCTTTAGCATATCAAGAGCTTGGATAAGTGAGATTCGAGTTTCTCTTGGATCAATAACATCATCCACCATACCTAGTCCAGCTGCAACATAAGGATTTGCAAACTTTTCCCGGTATTCATTGATTTTAGCTTGCCGTGTTTCTTCAGGATTCTCGCTTCCTTTAATCTCTTTAGCAAATATAATATTCGCCGCTCCCTCTGGCCCCATGACGGCTATTTCAGCATTTGGCCATGCATAGACGAGATCAGCACCAATTGATTTACTATTTAATGCAACATACGCACCACCATATGCTTTCCGGGTAATGACCGTGATTTTAGGAACTGTTGCCTCTGAATAGGCATATAAAATTTTGGCGCCGTGTCTAATAATGCCCCCGTGTTCTTGTTTGACACCAGGGAAAAATCCAGTCACATCCTCAAAGGTAATGAGAGGGATATTAAACGAATCACAAAAACGTATGAATCTTGAGGCCTTATCAGACGAATCGATATCAAGTCCGCCAGCCATGACTTTTGGCTGGTTACACACAAGACCCACCGTTTTTCCTTTTATACGAGCAAACCCAACAACGATATTCTTGGCAAAGTCAGGATGAATTTCAAAGAAAGAGTCCTCATCCACCACTTCATTGAGTATGGTTCGGACGTCATATGGCCTTATTGGATCAAACGGTATTAAATCCGTTAAATTAGAACGATAGTGATTCTCGTCATCCATTTCGATTTGGCGTGTCTTCTCATTATTATTAGCAGGAAGGTAATCAATTAAGGATCGAACTTGATCTAACGCTTCTTCTTCAGTCTTTGCCTTTAAGTGCGCGTTCCCACTTTTACTATTATGTACATGCGCACCACCAAGGTCCTCAGAAGAGATTTGCTCGCCTGTTACGGTCTCAATTACTTTAGGCCCTGTAATAAACATTTGCGAGGTTTCTTCTACCATAATAACGAAATCTGTAATAGCAGGAGAGTACACAGCTCCTCCTGCACAAGGGCCCATTATAACGGATATTTGAGGAATGACACCAGAATAGATCGAGTTTCTGTAAAAAACTTGACCATAACCATCAAGAGAGGTGACTCCTTCTTGTATACGAGCTCCGCCTGAATCATTTAAGCCGATGAAAGGAACGCCATTCTTTACAGCTAAATCCATAGCCGCTGCTATTTTCTTAGCATGCATTTCTCCTAATGCGCCTCCAAAAACGGTAAAATCTTGAGCAAATAAATACACATCATTTCCTTTAATCTTACCAAACCCTGTTACAACGCCTTCCCCAGGAGCATCTTTCCCTCCCATGCCAAAGTCGGTCCCTCGATGTTCAATAAAAGGATTCAACTCTACAAAGCTTCCTTCATCGAGTAAGTAATCAATACGCTCACGAGCTGTCATTTTACCTTTATCGCGTTGCTTTTGGATTCGTTCGTCTCCCCCTCCCATCTCAACAGAACGTCGCTTATCATACAATTCATTGATCTTATCATAGATATCCATTACGACTTTTCACCTCCGTGTTGACATAACTCATATAAAACACCATGAGATGCTTTAGGGTGCAGAAACGCTACATCTGCATTATGGGCTCCTTTTTTTGGTTCTTCATTTAATAAAGGCACACCGTCTTCTTTATAATTCTTCAAACGGTCTTTAATATCTGAAACTTCAAAAGCAATATGATGAATCCCTTCTCCTTTCTTCTCAATAAACTTGTAGATAGGAGATTCTTCATTAAGAGGCTCTAATAGTTCGATCTGCGTTTCCCCAATTGGCAAAAACGCCACCTTTACTCCCTCGCTTTGCACTTCTTCCACATGTTTCAAAGATAGACCTAACGTATCTGTGTAAAAAGGAAGCGCTTGTTCAATATGATGAACCGCGATTCCTATATGAGCAATTTTCTCAGGAGGCTTCACACTTTCTGACTTGTCGGGATACACAAGGCGCCTAATGTACTTCGCTACCTCATCTGTTGAACTTCCAGGCGTAAAGATCTTCTTAATACCTTTCTCCTCTAAATATGGAATATCTTCAGGAGGAATAACCCCCCCTCCAAAGACAGGGATATCGGAGGCATTATATTTCTTTAGTGTTTCGACAATTTTAGGAAAAAGTGACCTGTGGGCTCCTGATAAAGAAGATAATCCGACAATATCCACATCTTCTTGTATGGCGGCCTGAGCTATTTGGTCAGGTGACTGACGCAACCCCGTATATATAACTTCCATGCCATGGTCTCGTAATGCTTGAGATATGACGAGTGCACCACGATCATGGCCATCAAGTCCAGGTTTTGCAATAAGTACGCGAATTTTTCGATTCATAACCTTTTCCCCCTATCGAGTTTAGCGTGCAATATACTCTCCAAATTCCCTTCGCAATGTATGGCAGATCTCACCTACAGTAGCATAGGCTTTCACCGCCTCTAAGATATGTGGCATTAGATTATCCGTTTGATCTTGAGTGGCTTCTTTAATTCGATTGAGCGCTTGTTCAACTCCTGCCTGATCTCGATTGTTTCGGATACTTCCTGTTTTCTGGACTTGCGCCTTTTCTAATGCTTCATCAACACGTAACAATTCTGGATTCACTTCTTCGTCAATTTTAAACTGATTCATACCAACGATGACTTCATCTCCGCTCTCAATTTTCTTCTGCGTTTCATAAGCCGCATGGTGGATCTCTCGCTGCATATATCCTTCTTCAACCGCTTGAACGGCGCCCCCCATGTCTTTAATTTGGTCTAAGTACTGATTGACTTGTTCTTCAATTTTGTCAGTCAGTTCCTCTACATAATAAGAGCCAGCTAGCGGATCCACTGTATCTGCAACGCCGCTTTCATTCGCTATAATCTGTTGTGTTCTTAGCGCAATCCGGGCAGACTCTTCGGTCGGTAAGGCCAACGCTTCATCACGTGAGTTTGTATGTAGACTCTGCGTTCCTCCCATAACCGCAGAAAGAGCTTGTAAGGCCACACGAACAATATTGTTATCAGGCTGTTGGGCTGTAAGGGTAGACCCTCCTGTTTGGGTATGGAACCTGAGCTTCCAGCTTTTTGGATCTTCTGCTTTATAGTGCTCTTTCATAATCTTTGCCCACACACGACGAGCAGCTCTGAACTTTGCTGCTTCTTCAAAAAATTGATTGTGTGCGTTAAAGAAGAATGCAAGACGTGGAGCAAATTGGTCAACTTTTAAACCTGATTCAATCGCAGCATCTACATACGCTAATCCATTTGCAATCGTAAAGGCCACCTCTTGTACAGCAGTCGAACCCGCTTCCCGAATGTGGTATCCAGATATACTAATTGTATTAAATTTAGGCAGATACTCCTGGCAATAACCAAAGATATCTGTAATGATACGCATGGATGGTTTCGGCGGAAAAATATATGTACCTCTGGCAATGTACTCTTTTAGGATATCGTTTTGGATCGTGCCTGTTAATTTCTCCTTAGGAACACCTTGCTTTTCACCCACAGCAATATACATACACAATAAAACTGATGCTGGTGCATTAATAGTCATGGATGTACTTACTTTATCAAGTGGAATTTGGTCAAATAGCGTTTCCATATCAGCCAAGCTATCAATGGCCACCCCTACTTTTCCCACTTCTCCTTCTGCCATCGGATCATCAGAGTCATACCCAATTTGCGTCGGCAGATCAAATGCTACTGATAAACCTGTTTGACCTTGGTCTAGTAAGTATCGAAATCGCTCATTCGTTTCCTGAGCAGAGCCAAAACCTGCGTACTGACGCATTGTCCAGAAACGACTTCTATACATCGTTGGTTGAATCCCTCGGGTGTATGGATATTGCCCGGGAAACCCTATATTTTCGACATACTTTTCATTTATTTCACCGCTGTACAAACGGTCGATTCCAATGTGGGAACTTGTTTCAAACAAATCCTTACGCTCCGGAAATCGTTCAATAGCCTTTTTGGTCTGCTCTTCCCACTTTTTCTTATGTTCATTATAAGTAGAACCCATACGAACGCCCTCCTTTTATCAAAATATTGTCATTTTGAATACTATTCGATAAATATCAAGAAAACCCTTTCAATTTTTCGACAATTTAATTGTACCATGAATAAAGGTGGAAAATGAATGGTTACTCATTATCTTTCTTAATATCTGCCTAGCCTCTAGGCTCACATTGTTTATATTATTTGTTCCATATAAGCCCGCTTATATGGAACACTTGAAGCTGAGACACTTTTGTCTAGATAGGTCCGTTACGTTTGTCGGGTGCTTAGGGTGTCTGGGGAACGACTCGCTTTCCGCGGGCGAGCTGTCGAGCCTCCTCGGGAAACCCACCCTGCGGGGTCTCGTCGACCTCTTTCTCGAGCAGGAGTCTCGCCGTTCCCCAGACACCCCTGCTATAGTTTTACTAACGGCCCACATCTAAAGGGGGGGTTAGACTTGCGAGGCATCCCCATATGGCATGTTTCCTTCACACCATATATGGCAGAGGTGGTTCGGGAAATTGCGAGACTCCTGCGGCAGTAGGAGCCTAGGGGAGACCCCGGAGGGAGCGAATGCGACCGAGGAGGCTCCCCAGCTCGCCGCGGAAAGCGAGTGATTTCCCGAACCACCTCCCTCTCTACCAACGGAAACGGAAACATTATCTTAGCTTCAAGTCCTCAACAATCCTGGCCTATTTTTGAACAAACTGGTTTAATAAAAACCTTAAACTTTAACAAAGCCTTCCTCAGCAGAAGAGAAAGCAACAAAAGTGTATGAAAAGGAGGCTTGTTCATTTTCAGAATTCGGGTTAAAATGGGACTAGTATCGGGGACGAAGGAGGTCAATCCTATGGCATCTAAAACTACACAAAAGAAACAATCAGAAGCAACACAACAACGTAAACCATCAAAACGTGAAAAGCGTCAAAAATTTGTTGTGTACCTAATGATTGTAACGATGTTATTAACATCACTACTTGCTGGAGCGGGTATGTTCTTATAATGAATAGATCAACAAAAAGCATTTGGCTATTGAAGCCAAATGCTTTTCTTTTTCTTCTTATACTTTTATATTGCAGATCGCTTCTTGGACTTCTGTAGTAGGTGGTAAACATGAAAAGTTTTCACAAATATAGGCTGTGGAACGATTATTGATTTTTTTATAATCTTTGGTAAAAGGAGCAAGGCTTAAGAGTTTTTCTACAGAATCGGCCACGAGATAGGTCAATTCAGGGTAAAAATCTTCTTGTAGAGAACGAAACAGTTCTTCCATCCCAGCATCCGCTTCACTGCTAAGGACCACCACTTCTTTAGCTTTACTTTGCATAAGCAAATACGTCTGCAAGAAATAGGCATGTCCATCTGAATACTTCTCTAAGTCCTCTGAGAAGGCAGTTAACGTATGATTGACTATATCTTCTTTCGTAGCGTCACCCGTTAACCGTGCCAGTCGTAAAAGTTGTAAGGAGGCCACACTATTTCCAGAAGGCACCGCTCCATCGGCTGCTTCTTTTGGTCGTGTGATAAGCTGTTCATGATCATTTCCATACAGATAGAAACCGCTCTGATCTTCATCTAAAAATAAAGCTATCATTTGCTCACTTAACTCATCTGCCTTTTGTAAATAAGTAAGATCTAAACTTGCTTCATACATTTCAATATAAGCCCATAATAAATACGCATAATCATCAATTAACCCTAAATGTTTTACTTCCCCATCTCTATAACGCACCATAAGACGGTCCTCTTTAAAAAGGTTTTGTTCTACAAAAAGAAGGGATTGCTTCGCTTCTTCAAAATAGTCTTTATTTCCAAACACTCTAGAAGCTTTTGCAAGAGCGGTGATCATCATTCCATTCCATGAGGTGATAACCTTATCATCTTTAAATGGACGAACCCTCTTCTCTCTTACTTTAAATAACTTCTTCCTAGCTACTTTAAGGGACTCTTTAAGGCTGCATTCTTCTAAGCCATTTCGTAATGCATAAGACTTGAGGTCAGATGGAATTAAATTTGGAATACTTCTTCCTTCAAAATTCCCCTGGTCCTTAATGTCATATACGTCACAAAACAAATCACCTAAAGGTTGTCCAAGAATTTCTTTCACTTCTTCTGGTGTCCAAACGTAAAACTTCCCTTCAACACCTTCTGAATCCGCATCTTCAGCAGAGTAAAAGCCTCCTTCTGGGTGCTTTAATTCGCGAAGAACATATGAGATCACTTCTTCTGCCACTTCCTTAAAACGTTCTTCTTTAGTTACTTGGTAGGCTTCCGTATAAGCAATCGTAAGGAGAGCTTGGTCATAAAGCATTTTCTCAAAATGCGGTACCAAAAATTTCTCATCAACACTATAGCGTGCAAATCCGTATCCGATATGGTCATAGATCCCTCCCGTCGCCAGTCCGTCTAAGGTTTTCTTGACCATGTTAAGAGCCTCTTCTTCTCCGGAATAACGATAATAACGCAACAAATACATCAACGTATGCGGTCTTGGAAATTTTGGAGCCCCACCAAAACCTCCATATGTTTCATTAAAGCTTTTTTGGAATGAATCATAAGTTTGATGAAGAATATCTGGTGATAGATCTACGGCATTTGTCATAGTAAATGCCTGTTTTAAAGCATTCTGAACATTTTTCTCAATGTTCTTCACTTTGTCAGGTTGCTCTTTAAAGTTGTGATAGAGCTGCAAGATTACATCACGAAACCCTGGCATTCCATAACGGCTTTCTTTTGGAAAATATGTACCTGAATAAAAGGGGATCTGATCAGGGGTGAGGAATACGTTAAGTGGCCAGCCTCCCATCCCGTTCATCATATGACAAACAGTCATGTAGATTGAATCAAGATCTGGTCGCTCTTCCCGGTCCACTTTTATCGATACAAACCGTTCGTTCAAAAGCGTCGCTATCTTCTCATCTTCAAAGGATTCTCGTTCCATTACGTGACACCAATGACAGGTTGAATACCCAATGCTTAGAAAGATCGGTTTCCCTTCTTCTTTTGATTTCTGAAAAGCTTCTTCTCCCCATGGATACCAATCAACTGGGTTGTATGCGTGCTGAAGCAAATATGGGGATTTCTCATGAATTAAACGATTGGGGTTATTATGTAGAGACTCTTTTGAATCCATTATTTTCTCACACCTCATTATTTTGGTTTATGCATGCCACTATAACATATCTTAAAGGAGATAAAGGTAGAATTTGTGGAGATTTGGATTGTTATTCCCCTCATAAAGCACCTTTTTATTGAAACACTAAGTAAGGAGTACCACGCATAAAGAGAGGATGTTTCGATGAAGAACAATCAATGGTGGTCCATGTTTAATACAAGAAAAAAGCCCATGTGGATGGGATTGTTTGGTAAGCGCAAGAGAAGTCGCGGTCCAATGGTTATGTCCGTTTTAGGTGTGATGGCTACAATGGTTAGCGCCGCCTTTTATGGTATTGCTCGCGGTCGCCAGGATGAAGACAGGAATCAGAATGAACCAATGAGTAAATATTCCGGCAAAATTCAGGAGTATATGAAGCGCGCAGACTCTCGTCCAACAGGAGCCGCATTTGCGGAATTTGCCGATGAGATTATGCCCGAAGCCAATCAAAAGTCAAAAGAAAATAATTAAATAAGGTAGACGGCTCACATGAGTCGTCCACCTTTACTATAGAACATCATTTATCACAATAGAAAGCTTATAATCAACTTGCTCACTTAGAGCAGTCAAAAAGGTATCTAAGGCATCATTAGATGGAAAGCGGCATTCAAGTAAATAACACCCTTCCCCGCTAATTTTAAAATTACTATATATGTAAGATTCATAACGCTCTAATATGGAAAAGTATGGATTATGATACGCCCCTCTCGTATATATATTCACAAAAGCATGAACAGGATACCCCAATCGATCATGGTTTACACGTGCGCTATACCCTTCAATAACACCTGCCTCCTCCAACTTTACCACTCTCGTTGAAACGGCCTGACCTGTAAGGTGAACTTTTTCACCTAACTCTCTCATCGTCAAACGCCCATTTTGTTGAAGTTCATTCAGTATATGTAGATCTGTTTGATCAAACAATTATGTCATTCCTTTCATTATTCAAGCTATATCCCCTATAGACTTGATTTCATCTATGTAGTTATTATGCTTTCTATATTATCCTAAATGTACATCACTATTAAAGGAGGATATTCAAATGAAGATCCATCACATTCGTAACGCAACGATAATTCTTGAATACGGTGGCAAAAACGTTTTAATTGACCCATTCTTTGCTGACAAGGGTTCTATGCCACCTTTTCCTAACACGCCTAATCAGGAGTTATCTAACCCACTTGTCCCTTTACCAGGTTCTGCAGGTAATTATACAGATGTAGATGCGGTATTTGTAACGCACCTTCATCCTGATCATTTTGATGATAAAGCAAAAGAATTACTACCACTGAACCTAAAAATTTATGCACAAAACGAAGAAGATGTAGAAGCCATCAAACAAGAAGGGTTTACAAACGTTCACTCGTTTGAAGATGGTATTGAGCTTGGAGAAGTGACCGTTCACAAAACAAAGGGGCAGCATGGAAGAGGAGAAATTACCAACATGACGGGAAAAGTATCAGGTATGGTCTTCTCCCATAAAAATGAAAACACTCTATACGTAGCCGGTGATACTGTTTGGTGCCAAGAAGTGGAAGAAGCTATTCTTACACACTCTCCTGAATTGATCATTGTGAACGGTGGGGCAGCTCAGTTCCTTGAAGGTGGACCCATTACAATGACAGAAGAGGATATCCATAAGACCCAACAAGCTGCACCTGAATCAAAAATTATTGTTGTTCATATGGAAACACTAAATCACTGTTTACTAACTAGAGACGACCTACAATCCTACCTAGAGGAGAACGATTTAAAAGAAAAAGTTACGATTCCAAGCGACGGTGAAACACTTACTTATTAACAACCAAAAGACTGTTACAATAGTTAAACTCAACCATTGTAACAGTCTTTTGGTTTTAATTAGTTCAGTCTTTTCTTCATCACAAGATCAGTCGTTTCATATCCCATTTTCTTATACAGCCCAAGGGCTGTTTTATTATGAGCGAAAACATGAAGTCCAATTTGACTAATCTCCATCGATTCAGCATACGCCTCAAGTGCTTTCATAGCTGCCGTGCCATACCCTTTGCCTTGTTGTTCTTGATATAGCTTTATATCATAAATAAAGATGTGGGTCTCTTCAAGACGATGTTGATGATGAAGCCAGATGATCCCCACCTCATCTCTCTCTTCATTTACAATCGTAAACAAAACATGTTCCTTCGTATTAAGACCATGGGGTAAAAGGCTCTCGAACTGCTCTTGTGCGTTAATGAGAGCTTCTGACTCTGTCCAATTCCCGGCTTTAACATGTTCCATTGCGTATTCATGTACTGATTCTAAATAATAATTCTCGAACGTTTCTTGTTTCATCGGTATAAAACGGACTTTCATATGATCCCCCTTTCAGCTCACCTCTGTATACCATATGTATGTTACTGCTAATCGTATACTCGAGTATGAAGAATAGGCAAGCAGGAAGATTGTTACTCACTAAAATGAGTTCTCTGACTAGCATCTACCTTGACGAGGTTTTCCCGAATCATTGCTATTGAGATGATAAGGGCAACTAGGCTTAAAATAAAGAACCCTACTGCATACGATGGCATTCTTTCTGATGGAAGTAGATCCGTAATCTCGATAAGAAAAAAATATATACCAATTCCTTCCCCATCCCCTTGGGTTCCAAGAGACCACAATTTCAAACCCTTACTTAACGAAAGGTATGCAAGTAAAACTAAAATAGCTACTCCTGTCCAACGGCGAAGAAAATCCATACACCTCTCCCTCCTTACTCACTTCTACTACAAATTCAAAATAAATCCTTCTAGAGAGAGATACTTTATCTATTAAATGACAAAACTTGTCATAAAAGTGTATTTTCCGACAAGTAGACGACAATTTAATTTACATGGGTTAGATATCCCTCATCTCTTTTATCTTTAAGAGATTTGATAGAAAACCTATTTTTATTTAATATTCTTGCCCCTTGTTTCATAAAGATAGAGTGAGGGAGGGGTCAAGTTTGCAACGAATATCAAAAGCTTCTATACAATCAAAGGTAACCTTTATAAGTCGATATCTAGTAATCTATGGATTACTATTTCTCCTAATCGCCATTATGACGGCTACCTCTTATAGCAAAACATTCTTATCATCTCAAACAATCGAAAATGCCTTAAAATCGTTTCAAAGCACGGAAGTATTATTAGCTGTAATGGGGAGAGAGATGCCCCCTCTTTTACAAGAATATGAAGAAGAGGTTCCAGATTTATCTACTTCTAAATTTGTAATCGATGCTTTAACTGATATTCGTCTTGGAGATGCACGCAGTCTACTCGGACGTGAAATTCCCGGATTAGATGCATACCATACAGAAATCTTAATAGCTGGAGAAGGAACGGATTACACTACACTTCCATACGAATCTCCACCACCTGACGACTTCTTTTCAAGCGCTGAGGATAAAAAGGAAACACCACCTGAAGAAGATACAGTACCAGAAGAAGCTTCTGTATTGATTTATCATACCCATACGTGGGAAGCGTTTTTACCTAATTTAAGCGGTGCAACAAAACCGAATGAAGCTGTCAGTCACGATGAAACGAAGAATATTGTCAATGTAGGTACCATGTTGAAAGAAGAGTTATTAAAATACAATATTCAATCTCAACATGTAAAAGATAACGTTGCAACCGAGTTAAAAGAAAGAAACTGGTCATATCCTGATTCCTATAAAGCCTCAAGAGAGATTGCCACAGAAGCCTTAGCGAAAAATGACAAAGTAGAATATATCTTTGACCTTCACCGTGATTCGGTTGATAAAAAGATCACGACAACAACTATAAACGGACAACCATACGCTCGTCTTTTCTTCATCGTAGGTAAGGAGAACAAATACTATGAAGAAAACCTTCGTTTTGTAACAGAATTAAATACAAAATTAAATAAAGAGTATCCTAGTATCAGCCGAGGAGTCTTCCAGAAAAGCAAAGCTCAAGGAAATGGTCTATATAATCAGGATTTATCTGAAAAAGCGTTGCTAATTGAGATCGGAGGCTACGCCAACAACAATGAAGAAATTAAAAATACTGTTGAAGCTTTCGCGAAAGTGTTTAGTGAAATGTATGAAGGTGACATGGAAGTAAATGCTCAATAAACCTTGGCTTTTATGGTTTTTATGGGCTGCTTTATCTACTTTCACTTCCTTCTTCTTCTTTCACTGGTTAATAACAGTTGGATGCTTTGTTGCCGGACTAACATTGACAGTCATTATGTTATTTCGTGAGTTTCAGGAGAAGAACTGAGCTTGTTAGCTCAGTTCTTTTTCTACGTGTGGAACAGGCTTAGGTCAATTTTCCAGATACTTTGGCTACCTCCACACCTCAACCATTTTGTGCACAGAAAAAAGCACCTTTTTAAGAAAGGTGCTTTTTCATTTAATGGTTTATATCCTCTTTGTTCTTAACCTCAACACTCATGACAATAGCAAAATCTTCCTCTTTGATCACTCTTGGAAGTTTAGTAGGATCTCCAATCCCACCACTACTCATCGAATTATCGCCAGATGCAACCCAATAGGCGATGTAAGCTTCTTCCCCTTTTACTAGAGTGTGTTTCTCTGATAGTCCACCAAAACTAGACATCCCGAGACCCTCAGGAATAGTTGCCTTACTACCTCCCAAACCGTTTGCATTTCCCATATAAAGGTGAGCTAAATCATCATCTGTTAACATGGCAAACGATAAAAGGTCTTCTTCATATCTCGTTTCTAATGCACCATACATTTTACTGCCGCCTTTTAAGTAATCACCATCTTTATAATAGGTGAATTTCGTAACTAGGTCCTCCCCTTCTCCTAAGCTGCCATCCATTTCAAAGTATTCTGTATGGGTAATTCCTGTTGCCGATACAAGGTCTTTCTCACGCTCTGTTAATTCAATCGGTGTAATGGTTAAAGATTCATTTCCTTTATCCTCTTCTGCACAAGCCGCTAGTATCACTAAAAGGAAAAGAAATACGATCATTCGCTTCATCTTTTCACTCCTTTATTTAGAGTAATATGTATAGATCCGCAGGTAAAAAGAACAATCCTTATTTTCAAGAGAAAAACAAACCTTACAATTTAGCCCTCCATTATCGTACCACAATTAACCAAAAACGAAATCTCCAAAAAGGGTTTTTTCCAATTTTCTAGAAAGGGTAGATAACAACCTATAAAGGAGCGATAAAATGAAAACGACTAAAAGCCCAATCCATAACACAGTAAACACCATGTTTGTACCCGTAAGTGACCTAAAAACTTCAGTCAAATGGTATTGTGAGCTACTGGGTCAGGAATATAACCCTTCAGAGGTATCAGAACCAGTCTACAACATGAACATTGATCACTATACAGGTGTCCTACTTGATGCCGGGACTCCTGGAGAGACACAAAAGGTAAACCCTTCAGCTCACCCATTATTTAATTTTCACACAGATGATATTGATGCAGCTTATCAATATGTAAACGATTTAGGTTACAACATTACCTCTACCATCACACGTTTTGAAGACCTTTCTTTCTTTACAATTAAAGACCCCGATGGCAATATTATTATGATCTGTACAGGCTAGTATTCAAAAGCGAAAGTGCCCGCTTAGCAACGTATAGACTGGACTGAACGTAGTGAGATCAAGGAAACACGATGAGCGTCAGCGAATCGATGTTGACTGATCGACCGGAGGTGAGGGAAGTCTACTAGTTGCTGGGCACTGGAGCTAGACGATCAAAAGCGAAAGTGCCCGTTAAGCAACGTATAGACTGGACTGAACGTAGTGAGATCAAGGAAACACGATGAGCACCAGCGAATCGATGTTGACTGATCGACCGGAGGTGAGGGAAGTCTATTAGTTGCTGGGCACTGGAGCTAGACGATCAAAAGCGAAAGTGCCCGTTAAGCCACGTATAGACTGGACTGAACCGCAGTGAGATCAAGGAAACACGATGAGCCTATGCGAATCGATGTTGACTGATTGATCTGGTCTAATAAAAAGGCTTGAGGGATCCTCAAGCCTTTAACTTTAATTCTTTTACACGTTGTCGCAAATCCTCCGGCCACCAAGCCCCACAATCCTCAGACACAACACAAGCCGCGCACGCCTCTAAGTCATACACCATCATGTCTTTTATTGGAGGAGCGTATAGATGTAAAGTGATTAACCCGCTCTTCTTATCATCTTTCATTGTATGAACCCCATTTACAGGAGCAAATAGAAACTCCCCCTTCTCTTTATGTTCCTCAAATAAGGCACGGGGAATTCGTCCGTCTTCTACCTCAAAAATCGTATGCTTAGTCGTACCGTTCAGTACATGTATCCACCCATACGAGTTGCCGTGGTCATGAGGGGCGCATTCAAGGTTTGACCAGTTCATGACGAGCAGTTCCACCTCTTCGTTATGAAACAATACCTTCCTGTAATAAGGCTTCCCTCCAGGGTCCATAAGGTGTTCTTCTACATCTTCCACTTTTGTATTAAGCTTACTGAGAGCATGCCTTAATTCTTCTTTTGAAGGTGATATTAGTGTTCCAAGCACATCTTCTAATCGATCTTTCCATTCCATATTAAGTCCTCCTCTTTCTAAGTAATCCGATAAGATTCCACACCTGACCATTTACAAAAACGACACCAATGATAATAATGAAGCCACCCACTACACTTTGAAAAAAGATTTTCTCATTAAGAAGCAAGATGGCTGCGAGCAACGTAGCCAGTGGTTCTAAGTACATAAAAGCAGACGCTTGAGAGGCTTCTAGCACTTCATGTGCTTTGCCCCAATACCAATAGGCAATGCCTGAGACGAATACTCCAAGAAAAATAAGGTGCCCCCACTCTGTGGCAGACAAGGTCGGTAAACTCTTCCATCCTTGATTTTTCACTAGAATGGGTAATGTGAGAAAGAATGACAATGCACTCATATAGAACGTAATGACAAGTGATGGCAATGGGATGGATAAACGCTTCAATAAAATTCCATATAACGCCCAGTTAAACGTACTAAGGAGCATAAGGAGATATCCAATATCGATAGCAAATGCAAGCCCCTGCCCACTTCTTGAGGTTGTAATTAATATGACCCCAGCTATGGCTGCTCCTATACCAACAGCTCTAGAAAGGGTTACTTTCTCGTGTAGAAAAATCATGGATAAAAAAACAGTAAACACAGGAGAAAACGAAATCATCCAGCCTGCATGAGAAGCATCAATTGTTAATAGCGCTGTTGCTTGAATGATCTGGTGAACAAATACCCCTAATATTCCGAGTACAATTAGAGAGGGTATATAGTTGAGAGATAATTTCATAGGATATCTCATAACAAGCAGCACACATAACAGGAAGATGGCACCGATCCCAAATCGAATGACCAGTACTGTGTAAGGATCAAGTTTATCTAAAACAGCCTTTGTCGAGACAAAAGAAATGCCCCAAAACGTAATGGATAAAGTCGCATAGAAAGAAGCAGCAATTTTCGATGGCATAAACGACGCTCCCCACTTCGAAAGATCTTCTTTCTTTCATCCTATGCCTGTCCAAAGGGTTCATGAGAGAATCATTTGGAAATTTTTGTTGAGAAGATATGGTTGTTACCCTACAATAGTAATAGAATTGTCGGAAAATTAGGAGGATGACTGTGCTCTTTTACTATTGATCTTTGTGAAGTTCTCATCCAATATCCATTTATTTAAAGGAGGACTTACACATGGAATGGGTTAAAGAATTTTATAATAGGCAGTATGAACTGTTAACAGATAGTCCGTTGGTTGACATACTAAGGGATGACTTAGTTGATAAGATGGAAGAACTATTTGAAGGAAAGCCAAACAATCTACTCGAATTAGGTGGAGGGACAGGACAGTTTGCTGTTGCTGCAGCCAAAAGAGGCTATGACGTAACCGTTATTGAACTTATTCCAAAAGCGGTTTTGAAAATAAAAGCCTTGGCTAGAGAGCATGAAGTTGAGGATAAGCTTCATATAACAGAAGGGGATTTCTATGAAGCAAAATTTAACAATCCTTTTGATTGTATTTGTTATTGGGATGGATTTGGTGTTGGCTCAGATGAGGATCAATCGAAACTTCTACGTCTAATAGAAGGATGGTTACGTCCAGGTGGATTAGCGCTCATTGATACCTATACACCCTGGTATTGGGCCTATACTGCCGGCATAGATATGAGCTTTGATGACATTATGAGACAGTATGACTTTGATCCTTATCACTGTCGCATGATTGATACATGGTGGTCCGTTAATGACGAAAGCCAAGCCGTGACTCAGTCTCTTCGTTGTTATTCTCCAGCCGATCTTGAACTTTTACTTGCAGAAAACAATCTTATATTAGATCACTCTATTCCAGGTGGAGCCATGGATTACGATAAAGGGGAATACGAGGAAAATGTCCCCCTCCATCAAGCTATGTCGTATACAGCTTGCTTGGTGAAGAGCAGACCTTAAAGAATTAAGGAGTATGAAATAACTGATTATTTCATACTCCTTTCTTATGTATGACTGAATTCTATTTTTATAATGAATCTCTCATGATTCCTTCCCTTCACCTTGCATTCCCCCCCTAAATTGTACCCCATACATTTTTCCGTTCCCTTAATCAAACTATAAAAAAAGATCCCATCTCATTTCGAAATGGGACCTTCTAAGAAAATGATTGTATTAATGTCCGCCACCATGGCCTTCTAGATCACCAATAGCTTTAACTGTGGGAGGATGAGCTTTTGAATATTCATATTCAATATCATAGGTCTCTCCGACTTCAACAAGGTTCCAGGTCATTTTGTCTTTAAATTTTAATTCTTTTTCCATGCCTTCTACCTTGATTATGTACTTATGAGACTTTTCCATCTCTTTATCATGCTTTTCAATAACTTTAACATCATGTAGCGTCTCGTGATGGGCAATTTTCGTATTCAAGTAAAACGATAGTCCCGTGATTACTATGATGCTGACAATAATGGTCGTGAGTAATTTTTTCTTCACGGCGTTTCCTCCTTCTGCTTTCTCGTTTCTATTTAATCACAGAACAAGTCTGTTGACCATTTTTTATAAAAATTGATTTAAAGTTTCGTACACAAAAGTTTGGTAAGGGGTTTCAGGTAATTGTTTGACCCCTTCGTAAGCTTCTTTTGCATACATTTCACCCTTTTCCCACTTTCCTAAATTCTTAAGACAGAGAGCTTGATAGGCTTTCACTTGGTGAATCATGGATCGATCAAATGGATGCACCCATTCTGGAATAATTGTAAATTTATTCAACAACTCTAACGCTCCCTCTATATCACCCATATGATATAGAGCTTTCCCCTTTTCCATTACATAATACGAATTCACTGAACCTCCTGTTATGTCTTTAAAAGCCTCAATGTTTTGGATCGCTTCTTCGTATTCCCCCGTAGCTTCATTATGATAATGGGACCGCAATAATAGAACCGCTGCTTTTGCGTCTGTACTATCTACAAACTTGCTGTATAAATCAAGCTTTTCTAAAAAATACGATACTTCCTCATTATTTCGCATCATAATCGAATAAAGACAAGCGATTCTATACAATTCTTCAATTTGATAAAAGACCTTCGTTGTTCTTGAATACGATATCGCAGAGTGCAGAACTTCCTCCGCTTCTTTGTTCTGGCCAATGGCAAAGAGTAAAGAAGCTTCATGAGTCTGGTATTTCAGAAAGGTTAACGTTTCAAGTTCCGCCCTATGGGATTGAATTACCGCATGCTTTTCCCTTAATAAATGAAGGGATTCTTCATATTGTCCACTTTTCAATTTATTCCATGATTGAAATAAAGTAATAGCAGCCGACTTTTCATAAAGGGCTAATGTCATATACTGATGATCGGCAAGATCTAAATAATTTTCCCAGTTTGTAGCTCCTGTTTTATATAAGCTTTTACCGTAGAGTTCTAAAACTTTTGCTGACTCATAGGACAAGGGTAAGTGCTCGGTTTGAACGAGAGAAACACAGTTTATGACTTTCTCATCATTTCCTTCTCTAAAGTAAGTTTCAATAGTAGCTAGAAGCTCCCGTATCTCCGTCGTGCTGACTTCCTCAAGTAACTCGTTTACAGTTACATCTAGTTGCTCTGCAATGTAATGGAGACTTTCCATTGAAGGCTTGGCTTTATCATTTTCAATTAAGCTAACCATCCCTTTAGTCATATGCTCACCAGCTAATTCTTGTAACGTTAACTTTTTCTTCTTTCTAAGCGTTTTAATACGTGCTCCTAAGGATCCCATAAGATTAACCCCCTCAATATGTTTAATTATATTAAACTTTCCCCTTTATTGAAAGAACGTTCTATGTTACAATAAGTTTAATTTAATTAAACTTATTGTTTGGAGGAGCGATCCTATTGGACGTGAATAAACGTGTAACCTATCATTTATGGACATTTTCATTCAGTAAGCTTCTATCATCTTTTGGAAGTAGCGTGTATGGGTTTGGAATTAGTTTGTATATCTTAACAGCAACAGGTTCAGCCATTGGATTTGCCGTCAATTTGATTTGTCTTACTCTCCCAAGAGCAATTCTAGCACCATTTGCCGGAACGCTTGCTGATCGACTATCAAAAAAGAAAATCGTCCTCTTCTCTCAAGGAGGGGCAACACTAATTGTCATAGCCTTACTAACCTTTACGTTTATTTCTGACCTCAATATTTATGCCATCTATACAGCCACGACATTACTCTCACTTTGTTCAACCTTTAATAGCGTCACTCTTACTTCAGCGATCACTCAACTATTTGATCAAGAAAGAATTCAAAAGGCAATGGCCTTACAACAAGCATCCATCTCTTTGTCGACAATCGGAGGACCTATTGTGGGAGGAGCCTTATACGGATTGGTTTCCATGCGAACATTCCTATTCATTTACATTTCAAGCTATATCGTTTCAATCTTATTACAATCTACCATGAACTTCTCCCTTTATAGAAAACACAATCACACTAAGCCTTCAACGTTAACCACCTCTCTTATACAAGGATTGCAATACGTAAAGAATAATCCAACGCTCTTTCATTTATTTCTTGCATCTTTACTTATAAATTTCTTCGCTGTAGCTCTGGCTATTGGTCTACCCTATATGGCGGTTGAGCGACTTGATATCCAACCTGGTCATTTTGGAATTATAGAAGGGACATTTGCGAGCGGTATGCTTCTAGCTTCACTATATTTTTCTATTCGAAAAACTTTTCGTAACCCTCTTCGATTAACAAAATGGGGAATAATTGTAGCAAGCTCTCTAATGGCACTGACCACTTTACCATTGATCATTTCGCTTAGTTATACAGCAAACGTGAGCTTTTATATTATAATAGGGCTTTTCTATGGTTTATCTATATCTTTTATTAACACCCCACTTGGTGTACTTTTGCAGAGGGTCATTGAAGAAGACGTAAAAGGAAGAGTGTTTGGCATTATGGAAATGATGGCGCAGGGTTTATCTCCTCTTGGAATGATGGCTTATGGATTTGCCTTAGATAAGTTTGGTGCTGTATGGAGCATTATTCCATCAAGTTTCTGTATGATTGCTTTCACACTACTTCTTTTAAATGAAAAACAGCTCAGAACCCATCCTATCGAAACTTCTTCTGCAACTAAAGCATAAAAGGACATGCTGCTCCACCTTTTTCCATGCTATAATGAACCCAAGAAATGGAGGGGTCGTTTTGCAAAGCTTACCTACATTTATAGTAAGTGTAATAGGATTTTTCTTTCTTTACTATTTTGAGATTACAAACCTATGGCTTATTGCTCTCTTCGGGGTGCTCCTGGTAGCCTTTCTGATCTTCCCGACTCTTAACATTTTGTTATGGGAAAAGGATATATCCAAAATCGAACGCTTTCTGGTAAAGAATAAGAAAAACGTTACCTTTTATACGGTATATGCTCTCGCCAATGGGCTAGACGAGGAAATTCAATCAACTACAGAAAAACTAGTCTCAAAATCAAAGCATCGTTCACGTCAAGCCCTTTACAAAATTGGCGAAGCCCTTCACTTTAAAGACCTAAAAGCTGCTAATGAAGAGCTGAATTATATTACAGCACCAGCTTATCGTTCGTATTATGAAGGTTTTATACGTCTTGAAGAGGGAGATATGGCTCAGGCTAATCGTATAATTGATGAGACTCAAACCACGTGGATGAAAAATGCACTAATGGCAGAACGAGAGAGGTTGGCAGGTCATTTAGATGAGGCAATCCTTTATGCGGAAGAGGCCAAAAAGAACTCGAAAGGACTTCAGTACTATACGTTACATAAGACATTCGAGCGAGAACTTGGCATCTAATACATAAAATATATCTTATTAGCCTTTATTTGAAACTTCCCCCTCCCTTCGTTCGTCTAACCTACTGAACCAACTTTACAAGGGGACCTAAATCAAATGAAATCAAAAGCTACTTATAAAGGGGCGCTTTCAATAGGTTTGTTGCTTAGTGCTTGGGGTGTGACTGGGAATATTGTAAGTGATGCTTCAAAAAACCACTCACAACTTGAGATTCAAGAACAAACCGAAAATACCCTCTCTACTTCTCTGAATGAATTTCAATACAATAATCAGATTAAACAAACGAACGATCTTCAATATCTTTATACCCATACATTAGCAAATCTTCAACAAGAGATGTTTGGGGATGAAAACGGTATAAACGAATACGGAATTACATATCTCGATCGAGAAAAACAAAAAATTGTAATCGGACTCATTGAACAAGAACATCGCACCCAAGAATTTAAACAGAAAGTGTTAAAAACCCTTCCTAATGAAACTGTACAATGGAAAACCGTGAATTATTCTATGAATACACTTATGAACAATGTACCTATGGTTTACGAAGAAACAGATACACTAATTGAAGACAAAGAAAACAATTACCAAATACGCTATGATATGGAAAATAATCGCTTAGAACTCCTCATCGATCACATCACTTCAGAACAGAGAAAAATACTCTTTCAAGAGTTCGGAAGTTTGCTTTCCATTCAAGTAAACAACATGTAAAAGGTTCAATTGTGCTATAACATAAACACTTCAATTCATATTCAGGGGCTACATACAACCACACAAATTCAGGCTCTTTTCCTCTGCTTTACCGTAGGTGTTATAATGAACCCTTTTCTAGTACATATTCTTTATTTTACTTAATAGGATTATAACCTTTACAATGGAAGGATAGGTGAAGTTAGTCACCAATAGAGGAGGAAACCAATTAATGGGGAAAGAGTACAATTTGAACTCAACGGACTTTCAATCTTTGAAAACCGCCTCTAAGAAGATGTTCAATATGATTAGCACTCGTTTAAATGTTAATACAGCTTATGTAGCCAAACGCGGAGAAACTGCGATGACTGTACTTAGCTCTCTTAATAAAGATGAGGAAATCATTCCAGAGGGGTACGAGGTAGAATATGGCGGTAGTTATTGCCGACATATTATTAACAATAAACAAAATGAGATGCACACACCAGATGTCAACAAATTCCGCGTGACTAAAGACTTAGTTATAACTCCAGAACTTGGAATTAAAGGCTACTTAGGAGTTACCCTCACAGATACCGAGGGAGCAGTATTTGGAACGTTATGTGTAATGGACAGGGAAGAAAAAGTCTTTAGCGACGAGGATGTAGAATACTTAAAGTCTATGGCTGATCTACTCTCACACATTATTGAACTCGACCAAACCAAGTTTAATATGGGTTTTCTAAACGTCCCTATCCTACCAATTACGAACGGCGTATCCATTTTAACGCTCCAAGGAGTAATTGACGATGATCGTGCAGACAAAATTATGGACACAGTATTGCGACATACTTCTGAGAAGCAAATTGATTACATTATTATTGATTTATCCGGACTCGTCATTATAGATGACGTATTTCCGACCTTACTTGTGAAACTTGTCCAGTCGCTCCAATTAATTGGCGCCGAAACGATTATTACAGGCATTACACCTGAAGCTGCACTCCATAACATCAGTAGTCAGCATATTCATGACCTAAAGGCAAAGACCGTCCAGAACCTAGAAGGAGCACTTGAATACATCGGTTTTTATTTACAAGAAAAATAAGCAGAAAAATCCCACATGCTAGATTCATGTGGGATTTTTGCTTTACACCTCTAATGTTCGCAACCGTTCACTATAATCTTCGTACACTTCAATTGCATCATTTAGTAGACCTGAATCCTTTTCACGCAGTTCTTTTGCAAGCGTGCTTAAATCTTCCCATAGAAAGGATTCATTTACTTCAATAGTTGAACGTTGGAACACGGTTTCAGATGACCCTACAGGCTCGTTCCCATTCCGTTTCAACCGCTCTGATAGCAACTCCATTTCATCAGATACATAATCCTTTAACTCCTCATATGGAAGTTGTTGTTCATCCCCTATCTTAAAAGTATCTAATTTCCCTCTAACAACAAACAAGTCAGCTAAATAATTATTTACGTTTTCAATTTCTTCCGGCAGTAATTCGATTCCTCTGTTCGGTACAAGATTATTCATATCGATCACCTCTGTTTATCTATTTTTCTTCCCCTATTATATGGATGATAAACTATCGATCATTATTCCTATTATCTTCAATTTTCTATAATATAATTCTAGGTTATTCTATTACAACCTCTTCATCAGTGACCTTCCCATTTCAAAATGTCCAAACTCTATATTCTTTATCGCCTAAAATTGTAACACACCCAAATAAAAGTAGACGCTACCTATAATATGAGGTAACGTCTCTTCGTATGATCTAGCCAAATTGTGGCTCTACACGAATGGTGCACAAGAGATTTTCTTTCACAGATTGGAAAGCATCAACCTCCCCCGTGTCTCTTGAGACTTTATATAGGGGGTCAAGTAACGTGTAACAATCTTGCCTATGCAGTTGACAGTCTTGAAGCCCTAACACGGTTTCGTATGCGAACTGCCAAAGGTCCTTATTCAGTTTCTCGGGAAGTACCTTTGCAAGCAGAGCCGTCATTCTTAAAATCTCTGCTAAGATAGCCGTGTTGTTATTCGCGTATTCCCTCACGTGAGCAAATCCTTTATGAAGATAAAAGCTGAAATCTTTCTGATCGAGTATAAACCGAAGTTTTCCCTCTTTATCTCCCAAGTATGGAGAGAAATTTGATTGTTTTCCAATGCTTTTTAATAAATCTGTAATCTGATGTAGCGTGTTTGATACGGTTAAAGGATCATTGTTACCGATCGCTTTAATGGCCACTTCCGCAAGCTTATTCACACCGTACTCAAGGTCCTGAATTTCTGTTTGCTTTTCACCTATCTCTATGAAACCTAAATACTTTTCATCATCAATTAGGTTATCTTCTGACCATACTGTTAATAATGGAGCCTCGCTCAGGACAAATTCCCCTATGCCTGCCTCAAGTTTTACAGTAACCCCATCACGTTCTGCTTGTTGGACGATTTGGGCAATATCAGCAAGCTGGACATAACCAGTTTCCTGAGCATAAAGACTACGACCTTCTTCATCAGGTAATTTTTGAACACGACCTTCCTCATAATCGAGTATGAAAGGTTCCTCTTCTTTTATGAGTGATTCTTGGACAGATTTTGATTTCTTATTCATATTAAAGCTAATATTGTGTACTTGCATCCATGTTGTCGTATGATTAATAAAGTAAACAAATGTTAATGCTGCAATAATCGCAGTCAGGATCGAAAGAATTGGAGTTGCAAATATATATTCTTCCTTCTCATGCGTAACATATAGGAAGTTTAATAACACATAGATAAAGCTACCGTTAAAAATCCCCAACACATGCTGGGTCATTTTATCACTCACAAAGTTCACAAGCATCTTTGAGGAGAATTGACCGCTAAAAGTTGTTAATGCAACTAGCAATGAGTTAATGGTAAAAGCACTAAGTGTCAACACCCCACCAACAAGTGCACTCAGTAACACTTGAAGGGTTGTTCCACTAAATCCTAGTCCAACAGGTAAATACGATCCGACATCTAATATATAGTCTAAATAAAACGTAAATATAGATAATAAAATAGCGCCAGCAATATACCATAAAGGCATAAACCAAAGAGTAGAGTTCAGTTCTGTTTTCCTCTGTCTTCTTGACATGGAACCATATTTCTTAATGTAACCAAAAAGGCTCATGATGGATCCCCTCACATTCTTAGAAAGTACTCTTCCCTCGTTCCCCCATCATAATGGATTTAACCCGTACCAACTACAAATTCATACAACCGTAAAATAATGATAGGAGATTGTAATATAATTGGCTGAAACCCCCTTATAACTATCCTATAAATGGAAAAGATAGCTCTATAACATAAATAAGGGTGATTGAATGAACGAACGTAAACCAAAGAGTTCTATTCTTAGTCCAGCTTTACAATCAAGATTGATCATCAGTTGCTTTATATTTATAGCACTATTACTAAGTGTCAGCATTAGCGAGGAAGACTTACAAACGAGGTGGATCTTAAGCGCCTTACTCCTTGGTATGAATAGTTACATTGCTAAAGCCTTAGCACTTCACCTAACCTATAAAAGATCAAGAAGGATACGTGCATGGTCTTTAATTGAGAAACTAAGGCTTAGCATATACCTTTTTGTAACGTTGATTACCATGGGAGCGAGTGGTTCATGGGAAGTGTATTATCTCTTCTCCATTGCTTTAGCTCTGTTGCTCATGCATAAGTATAGCGAAACTTTATTCTCTAAAAGTAAAACCACGCATAAAGCTTTTGCCATGAGTGAAATCGATCAAATGAGCGGGACTGAGTTTGAACAATTTGTCTCTAAACTATATGAGGGCCTCGGATATTCTACTCAACTTACTCCTGCAACAGGGGATTACGGCGCAGACATTCTAACCGTGAAAAAAAGAGTAAAAACAGCTATTCAAACAAAGTGCTACGGGAGCGATAAGAAGGTTGGGATTAACGCAATTAATGAAGTAGTCGGAGGAGCAGGGTATTGGAAAGCTGATCGTAAGGTGGTTCTTACAAATCGCACTTTCTCTAGTTCAGCCATAAAGTCAGCACAGCGAAATGGGGTAACCCTCATCGATCGAGACGGATTGCAAATTCTTTTAGATCACTATAAAAAGGAAGTGGAAAAAGGGAGGAAGGGAAGACTTTTTCCATTACAGAAACGTTCAAGCAAATAAGTTCGAAATATACACGTTGAAATCGATCTTCAACAATACGTATATATGCTTTCCCAATTGTCACTTAACACACCTACTTTTCACTATCTTATATAAGTGAAAAAAATGTAGAAAAGAGCAATAACTGAATTTCAACATAAATATTCAAACTGATGAAAAATTCCCTTCATATGAAGGAGACTAAGTCTCTACCGACCTAGTCTCCTTTCATTTTATATGGACTTTTAACTTTCGATAACTGCATGGTTTCTTTGCCATCTATACTAACTTCGATTTCTTCTTCTCCTTTTAATGAATCTGGTAATCTCAAATCTCCTTTATACCCTGCACTCCCAACAACCTTTATTGAAAATGGAGTGTGTGACTCCACTAAAGACAAAGATACTGTACCTATTTCTTCCTCATTCCATGCTTCCATGTCTAAAACACGAAGGATAGCTAAATGTTCCTCCCCGGATAAATTCTGAATAGTAAACTCAAAAGTCTCACTTTCCCCCTTATAAATAGAAGTATCACCTGCCGTGACATCAATTTCCCTGACGATGCCTGCTAACTCTTCCTTAACCTCACTATACGTTGCAAGGTTTTCAGAGATAGGATTTGAGTTATGAATATAAGAAATTTTTGTAATGAGATCAGATATTTGTTCTTTTAATTTAGGTTCTTTGATTAGCTGTTCTGCTGAACTTAAAAATACCCATGTTGTCTTTACGTTAGACTTCCATGTTTCTAACTTAGGCTCTATGTCCAAACTCTGCATCTCCTCATCGGTGGATTGGAAATAAGCAGAAACATCCTTACGATCGAGGAGGGGGTTAACTCTCTTAGCCTCGGGTGTATAAAATAGTGAAGCATTATAAAGATAGCCTAATGCGACCCTTCTATCTGGAAGATTAAAAGACGTCGATAGAATAAAATCAGAATAAATTGGCTCCACTCCTTCAAAGTATTCTTGAGTTGGCGTCCGTTCTTGTTCAGCTGGTATCGAGGGGCCTTCTTCCATTAATAGCAACGTTACACTTGTAATCATGAGAAGAAAAGCTACAACGGATAAGGGATATAAGAACCAATCACGCTTTCTCTTCTGTTTTATGGACTGTATACTCTCCCAATTTCTCTTCTTCTGATTCTCATCCATCTCAAATGCTGGAAGCTTCTTCATATTCTCTTTCATATTATTATGATCGTGCATATTTCATCCCCCTCTCATCCATTACACTCGCTAATTTCTCTTTAGCCCTATGAAAAGTGGTATCCACTTTAGAAGTACTCCACCTTAACACATCCGCTGTTTCTCGAGTACTTAACTCTAGAATCCCTCTACAAATAACGACTTCTCGATATTTCGTCTTTAAGCTATTAATCGCCTGATACAATCGCTGATCTTCTTCTTTATTTAATACTATTTCTTCTGGGGTCAAACCACCCTCATGACTTTCACCTCTATCTATCAACCTTTCCCATTTTTTCTTTCTGTATCGATCAACAGAAACGCGTCTCGCAATTGAGAAGAGCCATGTTTTTGGTGATGCTTTTCCTTTAAATGAAGGAGCATGTTTCCAAGCTCTTATAAACACTTCTTGAACTAAATCATCTACATCATCCGTTCGATTGTAATACACGAGAAACTGGTACACATGCTGACTGTATAATTCGTACCATTCCTTGAACTGATCTTCCTGATCCATACACCCTCCTCCTTTATTCTTTATCCATTGGCTCTGTTAATGTTTAGTGTTGATTTTATTTCATATAAGCCCCTTATATGGAACACTCTAAGCTGAGACACTTTTGTGTAGATAGGTCCGTTACGTTGTCGAGTGGTTGGGGTGTCTGGGGAACGACTCGCTTTCCGCGGGCGAGCTGTCGAGCCTCCTCGGGAAAACCACCCTGTGGGGTCTCGTCGACCTCTTTCTCCCGCAGGAGTCTCCCCGTTCCCCAAACACCCCTGCTAGAGTTTTTACGAACGGACCAACACCTAAAGGGTGGTGAGAGTTGAGCGGTTTCCTCATATGGAATGTTTCCGTTACACCATATATGGTAGAGGTGGTTCGGGAAATTGCGAGACTCCTGCGGCAGTAGGAGCCTAGGGGAGACCCCACAGAGAGCGTAGCGAACGAGGAGGCTTCCCAGCTAGCCGCGGAAAGCGAGTGATTTCCCGAACCACCTCATGCTTTATCAACGCAAACGGAAACATTCTCTCATTTTCTAGTCTTCAAAAATTCTGTCCGATTCTTGAACTAGCTTGGTATAAAGAATAACAACAGCAAACTTTAGCAGAGCCCTACCCATTAGACGATAGAGAAGCTATTAATCTTACAGTTTTATGTAAATCGAGTTACAGTATAATACAAAGATTACAACAATTTCGATGGAATTTCATAGTTTTACCACTTCCATACAAGGGAATTTGCTAACGAACATTATGTTATAGAGGAGAGATTTCATGATTACACAAGGATGGACTTGGCTATGGGAGAAACATGAGCAGGCTAAAGATTTGATGCGTTTTTTTGCAAAACCAGATGAAAGCGCCTCCTCTTCACACAAACAATCCTCACAACAATCTTCTGGCGGAGATGATGGTGGAGGAAGGAGTTTTAAGAAAGCACAAGTAATTGGGCTTTTCGCAGGGCCCTTGTTATTTGCACTGACTTTTATCTTTTTTCAACCTGAAGGCCTTTCCTATGAAGGAAAAGCAGTATTAGCTAGTACCATTTGGGTAGCTGTCTGGTGGATGACTGAAGCCGTACCTATTCCGGTTACTTCCCTGATCCCCATTGTGCTATTTCCATTAACCGGCGGTCTGAATATGGACCAGACAGCTTCATCTTATGGTGATGACACCATCTTTTTATTTATGGGCGGTTTTATGATTGCACTTGCTATGGAGAAGTGGAACCTACATAAACGCATAGCACTGACAATCATATTAGCAATCGGAACAAATACGAGACGGATCGTTCTAGGGTTTATGGTCGCGACAGGTTTCTTATCGATGTGGATATCCAACACTGCTACTGCAATGATGATGGTGCCCATTGGTCTCGCGATTATATATCAGGTGTCCGAACAGCTAAAAGATGATGACTCGATTGATACATCTAAAGAGAACTTCGGGTTCGGAAAGGCTCTGATGCTAGGAATTGCTTATTCTGCTTCGATTGGAGGTATTTCAACACTCATTGGAACACCACCAAATACAGCTTTGGCAGCTGCGATTAGCAACCTATATGGAGTTGAAATTTCCTTTGCTCGTTGGATGTTGTTTGGAGTCCCTATTGCCTGGGGATTTATATTTATCGCCTGGTTTTACCTTGTGAAAATCGCTTATCCTCCTAAGATCAGTGAACTTCCTGGTGGACGTGAGGTTATCAAAAATGAAAAAGACGATCTCGGCAAGGCATCTTTTGAAGAAAAAGTGATCTTACTCGTCTTTACACTAGCCGCTTTCTCTTGGGTAACCCGTTCCTTTCTCTTACAACCGTATGTAAATGAGAATATCGGAGACGCCATGATTGCATTAATTGCCTCTTTTATTCTTTTTGTCATCCCTTCAAGATCTACTAAAGGGGATAGGTTGCTTGATTGGGATACAGCAGTAAAGTTACCTTGGGGGATCTTGTTACTATTTGGCGGGGGACTTGCTATTGCGACTGGTTTTACTGAGTCTGGATTATCTGAGTGGATTGGGAATCGACTAACTGTTTTACAAGGAATTCATATATTTGTGGTTCTTCTTGTTGTTGCTGCAATGGTTATTTTCTTAACTGAAATTACATCTAATACAGCGACAGCCAATATGATGTACCCGATTATGGCTTCTTTAGCTGTGGCTCTAGGAGTTCACCCATATGCCGTTATGATTGCTGCAGGCGTGGCTTCTTCATCTGCTTTTATGCTCCCTGTAGCCACCCCACCCAATGCAGTCGTTTTCGGTTCTAATTACTTGCGAATACCCGATATGGCTAAAGCGGGATTTGCCCTTAACCTGACTGGTATTATTATTGTAACGCTTGCTGTTTATTTCTGGCTTCCGATTGCATGGGGGATCGACCTTACGGAAATTCCAGAAATGCTTAAGAAAGAATAATGAGAAGGCCAGGGTCTCTCCCTGGCCTTTTTTTAATGCACAATAGTATAAAAAAAGCCCCGAGGATAGGATCATCCACAGGGAGGTTCTTCATTACAACTGTGTCAGTGTATTTGAAACCATCATAACGGTCACAATAATCGCGTAAATGATCCCGCCAAGGTAAGGGTTTTTCGTTACTCTATAAATTTTACGTGTAATGATTGCTGCTAGTGGGATAATAACAATAATTGGGAACAACCAGATCCCTGCAATGTTTGAGATGTTTGTAAAGAATACATCTCCTTCTATAAAAAAGTGTGTATATTGAATAGCGACAATTACAATAGCGCTCAAGCCATTAAAAAGCGCCATTAATGCCGTGTTTATCCACTCTTTTTTCCCGTTTGAAACATAGTTGAAACAGTTAACCGCTATTGAATTCGTTACATAGAAAAGTAAGAAGAATGGTACATACTTAAGCGCAATCAATAGTTTATCTGGTGTAAATGCTTTAATAGTAAGTACCCAAATCCGGAAGTCTGTCATAAAGAAATAATCTGCTATAAAGACTAATCCAAACGCACTCGTCGTTACGAGCAAAGAGAGTAAAATCGTCTTCAACAATGTTCGCAAATTAATAAGGATTCCAGAGGCTCGAAGATCTAATCCCTCTTTTTTCGAGAAGAATATATAGGACACGAACAAAATCACAAGTGTTACCACGCCCATGACAGCCGACCAAACACCAATATAATAAACAGGTGCTTGTGGGAAAAATTCTGGACGATTTGTTGCACTCCACGTAAATAAAGCTAAATAAGACCAACCTGATAGGAGAGCACTAACGATTAGCCCACCCCAAAACCATGCTTTGCCTACTCCCCGAGGTACTGGACCTGCTACAGCAGTCTCGTTGGCTTTCAATGATGAAAATACGCTTGTATTTAACATCGCTTTAGTAAAGCTTACAACAAACATAAAGAATGCTACTAAACCTAGGAAGTTGAAGAATACTTTCCACTGCCAGATTTGATTAGTAGAATCAATCTCTTTAGGTGAACCTATAGATTCATCGAAGTAGTTTAATAAACTCCCCACGACACTCTTAGAGAAATGATTCCAGGGGTGAATCTGGTTTGGATTATAAATGACACGCATTGCCTCCGCCCCATCTACTTCCTGTTTATATACGGTGTAACTGTCACGCTCCTCATTTATCTCACTTGGATCCATCCCAAAATGAAGAAACGACTGAGCATACTTAGTATCGATATAATCCCTCGGTGGTGTAACCGTTCCAGCTTCCCCAATACTACGGAAGAAGAATTCATCATATTTTGCAGCTATAATCCCTACATCTCGTGTTCCATACATATTTGTATACTCTTGATCATCGTTCCTCATAGACCAGTACAAAGGTTCTCCTGGATCGTTCGTATACATCGCATCATTAGCAACGAGTAGGACAGTTGAAATCAATCGCTCTTCTTCGGGCTTCTTATTATCCTCAAGCACAGACCAGTTAGCAGCTCTTGCTCCGTTAGAGTGTCCCGTGACACCAATTTTATCTCGGTCTATATAAGGGAGGTCAGCCATTAATTCAACCGCATCATACATCCCCGTCCCTCGATTTGGCCATTCAGCAGGCTCGACCGGGTCAGAGTTTCCATGACCATACATATCAATGGAAATGACAACATAACCTCTTCTAGCAAGTTCAACATTGTTCAAATCCTGCATCTCACGGTTATTATACCACCCGTGACTCGTCACAATCCCTGGGGCTTTTGACTCTTCAGAAACGCCCTCAGGTTTAAATAGTAATGCACTCATTAAGTGACCGGATGGAGTTTCCCATCGTAAATCTTTAACTTCAACATCCGTTCCAGATGTTTGCACGAAATAGGCTCCCACCATACTAACCAAAGCTAGTACAAGTGAAAGAATCAAGTACTTTGGAGTTCGATTGCCACTTTTCATGATGTCTTTCCTCCTTTACTAGTACATGTATATGCTTGGTAACGCTTCCAAAATACTTGTATCAAACATTCTTTTATAGAAAATGTAGACTTCTAAAAAAATGATGCCACACAAAAAGGATTATTAAGAAAACCTTAATAATCCTTTAATACCTAGTCCATATTCTCATGTTTCAATAGGTGTACAAGATAAAAAAATCGCTACAATCTCCCTTTGACTTAAGTAAGAGAGCTCCCCCTTAACTCATGGTCTTGGATGTCCCCTTTTCCCTTCAAGAAAGAAAGAACGCAGTGATTAAACTCTTTGGGTTTATCAATATTTACTACATGTCCGCTACCAGGAATAAGAAGTAATGTCGAGTTCCCTGCTTTTTTAGCGTCTTCGCTAATATACCTCTTAAACATATGATCCTCTGCACCAGTTAAATACAGTTTAGGAATATGTGAGGCTACTTCTTTCACATTCTCAAATGTCTGCTCCACCGTGTGAAGGATTTTATACCATCCGAGAAACTCTTTACGCTCCATTTCTGTGGCTTCTTTGATAAAAGCGTCTCTGGAAGATTTATGGCTATTCTTAGGCATTAATATATAAGCAAATAAAGAGTAAATCCACATATGAGGCGCCATATTTTTTAACAACCCTCCAAGAGTAAGTAAGACTCTTGACAAAGGATTAATTCTTGTAATTGCACCTCCAAGTACAACGGTTTCGATCCGTTCCGGAGCAATAGACATAATGTTGTGTATGAGCACCGAACCTAAGGATAGACCAACAAAATGAGCTTTATCTATACTTAAGTAATCCAATACTCTTAGAACTTCTTTTGAAGCTAATTCAAACGAAAAATCCTCATTATAATCATCGATACTTGGTGAATTCTTATGTCCTGGTAGATTAATAGCAATGATATTAAAATTCTTTCTAAACTCCTTAATTTGCGGGAAGAAGATACTTGAATTTCCTCCAATCCCGTGTAAAAGAACAACATATTCCTTACTACTGTCTTGGCCCAATACTTTATGTTCTAACAAAACGACAATCCTTCCTCATATGCTTTATAGCTGATTGTGATGAACGTAACTTCAATCTGAGTTGTTATCCTTAAAGATACAGTATCAGATCATTTGCTCTCCAGGCAATTGAAATTAGAAAAAGGATTAACCATTAGAAGAGAAATTTTACAATTAACTCCCTTGTGTCTTAATCCTTCACCTTCTGCAAGGAGTATGTCCTGCTCATGCTGTTTGTCTGATATATCTAGAACGGATGCATATGCTGCGGCTAAAATAGGTCCTTGTTATCCACCTACTGAAGCAAGACATAGTACCTTATTCCCTTCTAACGAATCCGGAAACCATTAGATGCATTGCTATGTTCCCTCTTCTTATTATGAAATTACTATTTTCGGCATACATAAATCATCTCTTTGCTAGTAGAGGTAAGCAAACCTTCTTCCCAATCCCCATATAGATGAATAATAGATAGTCCATGCTTCTCTAGCAGTCTCTTCATTTCTTTTGGAAAAACAAATCGGAGGGCTATGTGAGATTTTTCTTCGTATATCATATCATCATACTCATTCTTGTATCGCCGTGTTGTGGTGTTATACTGGACCTGACTCAAAGCGTCATACTGACTCAAGTGATAAACATCGACTAAATCCCCCGTTTCTTCATCTTTGTAAGAATGCTCAAATACCTCTTCCAGTTCACTTAAGAGTTCATAGGCATTCGGAAAACGAGTACCAAAGATAAACACACCATTCTCTTTTAGGTTGCGAGTAACGGATGCCAGCAACCCATCCTGAGAGTCATTGGTAAGAAAATGTTGAAATGAATTTCCAACAGTAAAGATAAAATCCACTTTCTTATGGAGGTTCAAATCTGCACAGTCATCTAGGAGCCAGTTAATAGTGTCCCCTGCTCTTGTTTTTCGTTTGGCTTCCTCTAACATGCCCTGATGTACGTCTATACCAGTCACATCAAATCCCGCACGAGCTAGGGGGAACGTTGCTCGACCTGTGCCACAAGCCAGATCAAAAATAGGACCATCTTGTTTCTTCGCCCACTTCAAAAGAAGCGGAATATCACGCTTATACGTATGGTTCTGACCATCATAACGAGCCGGATCATCATATTCTTCTAAATTATATATTTTATCAAGGTTTTCCATAGATACCTCCTATCATCAAACTAAAAGATGTTAATTTAAAATAAAGAACATATCTTACATTATTTTATATAATTTTACTGAATCCAATATAAATACTGAATAATAGACGTACCCTGATAGAGTACGTCTATTCTTTATGAGTTAACGACTAATTCATGTTGATCATTAACCATAATTCGGTCACCTGTGTCCCTATCCTTTTATGGTCTACATAGGGTTGCCCTCTATTTTTCATCTATTACCTCTTCATCACCTCTTATTCTAGAACTCGATCCGACACCCTATTCAGCAAGTCTTTTTCAAATTGTTCTAATGAGACGTTGTAAGTTCCTTCTTGACCGTACCGCCTGACCTGCACAGCTCCGTGTTTTTCTTCATGATCTCCCACCACGAGTAGGTACGGTACTTTCTTCATCTGCACGTCACGAACCTTATACCCTAGCTTCTCATTTCGAAAATCAACTTCCACCCGCACCCCTTTGTGTTTTAAACGGTCTCTCACATCCTCGGCATACTGTTTATGAACATGGTTCGATACTGGAATGACTTTTACCTGAACAGGGGCAAGCCAGTCAGGAAAAGCTCCTCCAAAGTGTTCAATCAGAATACCTAAAAATCTGTCAATAGAACCAAACACCGCTCGGTGGAGAACAACAGGCCGAGCTTTATTGCCGTCTTGATCAATATAGGATAAATCAAATTTCTCAGGCATTTGGAAATCAAGCTGGACGGTAGCACATTGATGGCTTCTATTTAGAGCATCTTTAATATGCACATCAATCTTAGGCCCGTAAAAAGCACCATCTCCCTCATTTACACTGTACTTATAATCAAGGGAATCAAGGACTTTTTCTAATGCATTTTCGGCTTGGTCCCATAGAGCATCATCTCCCATTGAATCTTCAGGTCTCGTAGAAAGCTCAATCGAATACTCGAAGCCAAATGTCTCATACACATATTCAATCAGATTAAGGGCTGAGCGAATCTCATTTTCAATTTGCTCCGGAGTCACAAAGATATGAGCATCATCCTGACAAAAGGTCCTCACCCGAAGCATCCCATTCAATGCACCGCTAAATTCATGACGATGAACCTGACCGAATTCCGCCATTCGAATCGGAAGATCACGGTATGAGTGAAGCTGGTCCTTATAAATCAGCATATGACCCGGGCAGTTCATTGGCTTTAGAGCAAAGTGCTGGTTATCCACTTCGGAGAAATACATATTTTCTTTATAATGATTCCAGTGCCCAGATTGTTCCCATAGGCGCTGGTTCATCATCATTGGTGTCCGAACTTCTTCATAGTCAAAAGAATGTTGCAAGTCTCTTAGGAATTTTTCTAATTCATTCCGGATTGTCTGACCATTTCGTAAATAAAACGGCATTCCCGGAGCTTCTTCAGAGAACATAAATAAATCAAGCTCTTTCCCTAACTTGCGATGATTACGTTTCTCCGCTTCTTCTAAGAAGTGTACATACGCTTGTTTATCTTCTTTAGAAGGAAAAGCGATCCCATAAATACGCTGCAATACTTCACGGTTGCTGTCTCCTCTCCAATAAGCACCTGCTACATTCGTAATGGAAAACGATTTAATCCACTTTGTAGACGGAACATGTGGACCTCTGCACAAATCTACGAATTCCCCTTGGCGGTAAACGGATACAGGTTCATCACCAGGAATTGCTTGTAGTAACTCCATCTTATAAGGATCATGGGCGAAGAGCCGTTCCGCCTCCGCTCGTGTTAAGATTTCTCGCTTCACTTCCAAATTTTCATCAATTATTTTCTTCATTTCTTTTTCAATCATTGGAAGATCTTCTTTTTGTATAGAATCTTCTACATCTACGTCATAGTAGAATCCATTTTCAATGACTGGTCCTACTCCGAACCTCGCCTCCCCATATATTCGTTTTACGGCTTGCGCTAATACGTGGGCACTTGTATGGCGCATCAACTCTAAACCATCATCTGAATCCAATGAGACTAAAGAAATCTGTGCATGATCCTCAATAGGACGCTTGTAATCAAACAATTGCCCGTTCACTCGTCCTCCGACAGATTTCTTCTTCAAAGTAGTGCTAATAGAGCCTGCAATATCTTCTAACGTACTTCCTTGTGGATACATCTTTTCATTTCCGTCTGGAAAAATAATGTTAATCATGCTTTCATTCACTTTTCACCACTCCTTTTTATAAATAAAAAAACGCGCTACATCCCTATAAAAGGGACGAGCGCGCATACCCGTGGTTCCACCCCACTTCCCGGTAAAATAAACCGGCTTCGTGACCGCTGTATCGTAGCATCTACGGCGCAAGCTTACTAAACGTTCAGCCGCGCAAGCTCCCAGGGGGTAAGACCATTCACCTGCATTAGGAAGATCTCAGCACCCTTCCTTCTCTGTAAATCGGTATGAATCTCTCATGTCCTGTTCATTGCAAAATAACTATTAAAAATAGAAAACAAAAAACACACCCATCCCTAATAAGGGACGAGTGTGTTGCTCGTGGTTCCACCCAAGTTCTCATTACATCCATAATGACTCAAAGAGGCTGTAACGTAGCGGTTACGGTATAGATTACAATAAAGGTTCACCTATACAGCTCAAAGGGGGTAAGGCATTCTGCTGCGTTAGGAAGTCTCAGCACCCTTCCCTCTCTGAAAACCGTTCAGAAATCTCATGTCCTCGTCATAGCTTTTGTTATTTTTTACTACTATATTCCAAAATTCGTATGCAGTCAATACAATTCCTAAAATTTAGCGATAAACACTAGCGCACGAATTTGCCTGCGGTTCATAATAGCAATGATTCTTATATTGCCCTGCAAAAGGCTGACCGAACCATGTCGATGGACAAGAGCCTGATGGATTGAAGTACCAAAGGGAATACTTTGCTGGGAATTGTCTCCAGGATTTTAAATTCTTCTCTGCTAAACGCTTTTCAGCCGATCTAGCTCTGTTGTAAAATAGATTCCCTTTTTGTACAGCCTCGAATGAGTAATTGCCTCCTTGAACTTGATAAATAACATCAGAAATGGTTCTGAGATCTTTGAAATCTAAACAATCTGATGCAGCACGATTTACAATAACATTACCTACATATAACATTCCTTGTTTTCCTTCACTAACCGCTTCTGCTCTCATCATCCTCGCCATTAAAGCAACGTCTGAATCTGTATATTTTACTCTCGGCATACTTTCACCTCACAATTTTGTATGCAAAATTTCTTTCGTTGTTTAACTACTTGTGAAAACCCAATATTTATAAGTATGTAAGAGCAGCTTATCCTATTATTCATTCATTTTCTATTTACTCTTCAGTTGAAGAGTAAATAAAGATAAATCATTAGATTTTTTCGTTCATATCCAAATAAAAATAGGGCAAAATCTACTTGATTTCGCCCTTAAAGACATAACAGTTATACGATCTTCAGTTCTTTACTACACCTGACTTTTCTCTTCCTCCTGCAACTTCCTCCACAGAATCTTTCCGGAACTTGTTGTCGGAAGGGAATCCCGAAACTCTACGAGCCTAGGATACTTATAGGCAGCCATGTGTTCTTTCGCCCATTCAATGATCTCTTCCTCAGCTACTGTGCCTTTTGCCTCCTCGTTTAAAATCACGAAGGCTTTTACTGTTTCACCCCGTCGTGGATCAGGAACTCCGACTACACAGGCTTGTTGTATAGCAGGGTGGTTATAAAGGAGTGATTCGACTTCTGTTGGCCACACCTTATACCCTGAAGCGTTAATCATTCTCTTCACCCGATCGACAATAAAGAAGTATCCTTCTTCGTCCACTCTTCCTATGTCTCCTGTACGGAAAAATGTTTTCCCGTCAATCTCAAGAAATGATCCTTCATTGTCAGATTCATTGTAATACCCTACAAAGACTTGAGGGCCATTTACAACAATTTCCCCTGTCTCATTTACTCCAAGCTCAAGTTGAGTAGCAGGATCAACAATACGTGCATCAACATCGAATGAAGGGACACCAAGGCACTGAAGTTTCGGACGATCAGGTGGATTGAAGTGAGTATGGGATATCGTTTCAGATAAACCATATCCTTCAATAAACTTAAGCCCCGTCATCTCATATAGCTTGTTACCAACAGCCTCGGGCAATGCAGCTCCACCACCTGCTAGTACTTGAAGACTTGAGATGTCATAGGACGAAAGAGCAGGGTTTGCAAGAAAATCTATCAGCATTGTACTGATCATAACCCAGTGTGTTACTTGATTTTCTTCAATCAATTTAGCTGCCATCTCTCTGTCCCATCGAGTTACTATGACCATTGTACATCCGCCATATACCGGGGCGTGAAGACTATGGAGCATCCCAGTTACGTGGAACAGAGGTAAGGTAGTAAGGTGCACACTATCCATTGTAATGCTTACCCAGTTGTAAGCAGATACTGCATTCGCTTGAACAGTTGAATTTGTATGCAAACACCCTTTTGGTTTTCCTGTAGTACCAGAAGTATATGGCATAACACATAAGTCATCAGGACCTGCTTCAGATGGCTTAGGTGAAAAACCGGCTGCCAGGGCATCTTTCCAATAATACGTTCCGGCGTGATGGAATGATTGACGTGGTGCAAGCACTTCAGGCGGGAGGCCCTCCATGTGCTCTGCAGGCAGATAATCACTATAAGAAGCTACCACAATGGATTCAAGAGATGTCGATTTTATGAGCGGTTGTACTCGATCATACAACTCTTGTCCAACGATCGCGTTCTTAATTTGACTATCTTGAATGAAAAAGGCTAACTCCTCCGATGTGAGCATGGGATTGATCGGGACGACAAGGGCATCAGCACGATTAATGCCATAGAAGCTCACTGCATATTGAGGAGAGTTCTGCATAAAGATCAGAACAGGCTCTCCTCTTTCAACACTTAGTTTGTGCTGCAAATAACCAGCAAGTGCGTCTGCTTCTTCTTTAAACGTTCGATAAGAAATCTCACTTCCGTAATAAAGCATAGATGGATGATCAGGAAAACGTGCTGCGGCCACCTCCAAGTTATGATAGAGCGTCGTTTGCGGTACAGACAGACTTTTCGTTACACGATTCGGGTAGTACTGAAGATGATTCGTTAACATAAATCGCCATTCCCCTTTCCACTCTTAGGTATAGTCGTTAACCTACGTTACGGTACAAGCACTAGCTTCCCTTTCGTTTTTCTGCTCTGAAGTAATTCATGTACGTTTGCTGCCTCAGCAAGAGGATAGACTCCCCCGATTGTAAGTTTCAGCTCATCCTTTTGAACAAGAGCTAAGAGTTCCTGCAAACTTGAACTGAATAATTTAGGTTTTTTCATAATTTGTGGTAAAAAGAAGCCGACAACTGATAAGTTCCGGTTCATTAAACCTGAAGGATACATTTGAGCTGGGTTCCCACTCGCGACACCATACACCACGACACGTCCAAAGGAGCGCATACACTTAACCGTTTCATGGAAGATCTCGCCACCTGCCATCTCTAATGCAACATCAACTCCCTTTCCATCGTTTGCTTCTATTACCTTCTCCCGCCAATTATCTTCCGTGTAATTCACAATCGCATCTGCCCCGAGTGACTTGGCAAGTTCTAACTTCTCTTCTGTACTAGCGGTAGCAATAACCTTACCCGCTCCGAAAGTTTTAGCCAATTGTACGGCAAGAGATCCAACACCACCAGCTGCTGCGTGAACAAGAACCGTTTCTCCTGCTTCAAGCCGGCCCATCGTTTTTAAAATATGATAAGCAGTTAAGCCTTGAAGAGGGAGAGCAACAGCTGTTTCAGGCGTCACGCCTTCTGGTATTGGAATTAACGTCTGAGCATTAGCCACAGCATATTCAGCATATCCGCCCTTCTCAATGAGCGTAACGACACGGTCTCCCTTTTGGACGTTTGCTACACCTTCTCCAATCTCCTCCACGATTCCAGCAACTTCGGCTCCAGGGATAAAAGGTAGCGGAGTTGGAACAACATATGCCCCCTCACGGCGAGCGGTATCTGCATAATTCACGCCAATGGCTTCAACTTTAAGCAGGACCTCCCCAATAGATGGACTAGGATTGTTTAAATCTTTCATTTCTAAAACTTCCGGTCCTCCGTAGTTCTCAAATTGAACAACTTTCATGAAAACTCCTCCTTATTGACCTGTAAATACAGGCTTTCGTTTCTCAACAAATGCGCTAACGCCTTCCTGGTGATCCTCTGTTGAAACCATGACAGTCTGAGTAATTCGCTCTTGCTCAAGAATTGAAGCAAGATCAGCTGTTTCAGACTGGTTGACGAGCTTTTTCATCATACTGATTGCACGACCTGGTCCCATTGCAATTTTAGTAACGTATTCTCTTGCTGAAGCTTCAAGTTCGCTTTGCTCATATACTTTGTTGACTAAGCCAAGCTCCATGGCTTGTTGGGCTGATACGGGTTCAGCATTAAAGAGAAGCTCTTTAGCTTTATAAGGACCAAGCTTTTTCGTTAGGAAATAGCTGCCACCTCCATCTGAGACTAATCCCACTTGAGCAAAACTTAAGACGAACTGACTTTCTTTGGCTGCAATAATTTGATCGCACGCAAGTACTAGATTCCACCCTGCTCCAGCTGCGAAGCCGTGAACGATGGCAATGATTGGTTTTGAGCATTCTTTCATTGTTAGTATAAGTTCATTTAGATACCCTAAATGATCATACACATCTGTAGCTGTTGCTTGTCCCATCTCTTTTACATCACCACCTGCCGAGAAAGAACGTCCTGCACCTGCGATGGTAATCGCTTTAATAGAATCAGACCTTTCTGCTTCTTTGACAGCCCGGGTCAACCCAGTAATCATTTCTTCACTGAATGCATTGAGCCGATCTGGCCTATTTAACACACACGATAAAACAGGCCCTTCTTGAGTAACTTGTAAATGATCATTGCCTTGTATCAAATCATTTCCTCCTTTATATTAGCGAACGAAAAGCTTCGCTTCGATCATGTGAGACGCGATGACACGGTTACGTTCAATGCGATTCTCTGTAAGGAAGGTATTCAAATTCACGGAAACACCCATTAAGAATTGGGATCGAATTTCTCCTTTTAACAAGGAAGCCCCAAGATACTTCGCGTTCGTTTCAACTTGTGCTAAAGTATGTTCCACAAACGTCCCAGCAAGTTTCTCTTTTATACTGTAAGTACGATCCCCTTGTTCTTTTGCTTTCTCTGCCCGGACTACGCATGATTCTGCTTGATAAAGGGCAATCGCAATATTAGCAAGCTTCATCAGGGTTTCCTGTTCATTCTTCATAGCGTCCCCGTAGGCTTCGTAGGCAGCACCTGCACATACTAAGAAAATATTTCTGAAGGTATCAACAGCTTGATGCAGGGAAGGGAGAATGTCGTCTTCTTTCTGTACACCACTTTCAAGCTTTGCCTGTGCCTGCTCAATTAATGAACGTGCATCGATCTCTCCCTTCGCCACTCGTTTAAAGAACGCCCCAGGGATTAGTAACCGATTAATCTCGTTCGTGCCTTCAAATATTCGATTAATTCGTGCATCCCTATACGCTTGTTCAACAGGGTATTCTTTAATAAAGCCGGCTCCCCCATGAAGCTGAACGCCTTCATCTGCCATGTAATCAAGAGTCTCAGAACCCACAATTTTACAAATAGCCGATTCTAGAGCATGTTCATTCATTGCTTTAGCAATCGCTTTGTAATCGGCAGAATCCTCATAGCCTCCCAGAGCTGATTCTACAAGCCCTGCTGTACGGTACATAACCGACTCGGCTGCAAATAATTCACTCGCCATCGTTGCAATTTTTTCTTGTGTTGCGGGAAAATCTGCAATGCGCCGTTTAAATTGCTTTCGTTCCGTTACCTGCGTTAAGGTCGCATCAAAGACAGCACGTGAAGCGCCAGTGGTTGCAAAGCCAAGATTAAAGCGCCCTAAGTTCAGCACATTTAAAGCAATAACATGACCACGGCCAACTTCCCCTAACAGATTCTTTACAGGCACCTCGCAGTCTTCAAAAATGACTGAACACGTTGAAGAACCTTTGATCCCCATCTTCTGTTCTTCCGGTCCAATCGTGACCCCAGGAAAATCCTTTTCAACTATGAAAGCAGAGAAATGCTCCCCGTCGACTTTGGCGTAAACAATAAAGGTATCAGCAAATGCAGCATTCGTTATATAAAGTTTAGTTCCATTCAAAATATAGTGCGTGCCTGCTTCGTTCAAAGCGGCTGTCGTTTTAGCCGCTAACGCATCTGAACCCGCCTCTGGTTCAGTCAAGCAATAGGCTCCGATATATTCACCTGAGGCCAGTTTAGGAAGGTATGTCTCTTTTTGTTCTTTTGTTCCGAAGTACGTAATAGGTAGAGTCGCAATACAAGTATGATTACTGTGCGCTACAGAATATCCACTCGCACTCCCCAGGGCTTCACCAACAATCCCTTTGCTAATTTTGTCTAATCCCAATCCTCCATAAGCTTCTGGAATGCTGTGCCCAAGTAAACCAAGCTCCCCAGCTTGCTTCATAAGGGTTGCAACTAATTCAAAGTCTCCATTCTCGATGGTCTCCCTTTGAGGGTAGACTTCTCCTCTTAAGAACTTCTGAGCTGTTGTCTGAATCATCTTATGCTCATCTGATAAATCTTCTGGAGTAAACATATCTAGAGGCGTTATAGGATCCGTTAAAAACTGCCCACCTCTGATCACCTTATCGACTGGATTCATAATCCTTAACCTCCTTAATCGACCCGCTTCTCTTAGAAAACACGGGGACAATATTATGTTGGTTTTCATTCGCCACAAACGCTAGATCCTCTTCTAAACCATAAGCAGTCATCATTTCTCCAACTCTCGTTTCAGCTAAGACTTCTTTAGCGGCCCGCTTTTCGTTTCTATATACCATTAAGGCACCTTGAGCCGCATCAGATAATTCCCATTCATCTTTTAGTATCAATGAATGTATGAGCCCCCCCGGCACCATAATAGTCCTCTAGACAGAACGAGTTGGCTGATCCGGAGCACACAAGTACAATATTTGCTGTTCGGTGTTTTTGGTGGAGTCGGTGGGCTATTGGCTCTGTATTGAGAAGTGAACATAGATAGACCATTGAAGCTCCCTCTGAACGGCGAGTGGCAACTGTTCCATTTGTTGTCGACAATATGAGCAGACGATTACAAACAACTCGATTTAACGTTAGTGGATTAGGTGGAAGAAAGCCTTTAATCGTGATGCCTCCATACTCCCCTGCAATGAGTGGGTTTTCATGTTGCAATCTTTTTGATACTGCTATCGCTTCCTGTTCGTTTAGAACCGGTATTACTTCCCGTGCACCATTTGCTAAACTTGCCGCAATAGTAGAAGTAGCAAGGAGCACATCAAAGACAACGGCAACTGAGTTTTCCTGCCACCTAGAAGGATCAATATCTTCTTTTTTCATCACTACATGAATGCGTCCCACCTCTACACCCTCGCTGTTTCTTCTGCTAGGTCAATAAGGTGATTCACAAAATGATTCATATGCGCAAATCGTGGGTCGCTTGTCTGCCCCATTTTGTAACGGTAATAGATTTGTTGTACAATCCCAGCGAGCTTAAAATAAGCGAATGATAGATAGACGTCCATATTGGTTACGTCCCTACCGCTTTTCTTCGCATACCGTTCTATAAAGTCATCCCGGGAGAAGAAGCCTTCTTGTATGGTTAATGGTGGTTTCCCTAATCCTTTTCGTAACGACTCTGGGTCATCCTTCTGGATCCAGTATCCTAAAGCTACTCCAAGATCAGCCATTGGGTCACCAACCGTCGTCATCTCCCAGTCAAATAACCCCACCATCCTGCTATAGTTATTTCTGTTAAACATCGCGTTATTTAGTTTGTAATCATAATGGATGACTGAAGCTTCAGAAGAAGATGGTATGTGATCGACGAGCCACCTCTTAATTCGCTCACCTGATTTCACATCATCTGTCAGTGCTTTGTCATAACGCTTAATCCAACCGTGCACTTGGCGCTCCATAAATCCTTCTGGCTTCCCTATTGTTTCGAGTTCAGTTCCTTGATAGTCAAGATTGTGTAGTTCGACAAGCCTATCGACCATCTCTTTAGAAATCTCTTGTCCTAGTTGATGAGAACCTTCTACTCCCTCTGGCCATTCCGTATCAAGAACAATGCCCCTTTTCCTTTCCATTATAAAGAACGGTGCTCCTAAAAGAGATTCATCACCATACACAATAGGTCTAGGCGCAAGAGGGAACTTATCGTGAAGCGCTTTCAAAATTGTGTACTCTCGATTCATATCATGAGCTTTTGGAGCAACCGGTCCAAGAGGAGGGCGACGTAGTACCGCTTCAAAGTCCTCTTTCTTCAATTCATAAGTTAAATTCGAATGACCTGCACCGAATTGACGAACCTGAAGTTCTCCTGATGGAAAGGAAGACAAATGACGCTTAAGAAAATCATCGAGCGCTTTGCTATCAAGTTCTTCTCCGCTCCTTACGGGTTGTGTATCTTGCATGAACTCCCTCCCTTTTTAAACGTTCACTACAAACTGATCTAACTTCTCTCGAATAGGATCAGAGAGTGGTTTACTTTTCTCTGTTTCTACATCGAATGAAACAATGACCGACTCTCCTCTAGCGATTAGTGTATCTGTTTCGTCATCGTAAATCTCTTGCAGAGCCGTGAAACTACTATTACCAATACGAACGACTTTCGTCACAATAACAAGAACCTGCCTAAAATAAGCTTGCTTAATAAAGTCACATTTCGCCGATGCCAGAACATAATTCTGGTCTACATCAAAAATATCTGCATCATAGAAAAACTGAATTCTAGCATCTTCTAAATAGACAAAATAGTTACTATTATTTACATGCCCGAGTAGGTCTGTTTCACAAAACCGAACCATTACTTTATGTTGATGCACGTCGTCACCTCACCTTTATGAGCGGACTCTTTTGTTTTCACTATATTCATAAAATCCTTTACCTGTCTTACGACCAAGCTCTCCCGCTTCCACTTTATCCACGATCGTCTTAGGTGGCTGATCAAGCGGATTACCTGTCTCATTGTATTGTTGTTGCATAACGTAATACCCAACGTCAATACCAGATAAATCTAGTAATTCGAACGGTCCCAGTGGATGGCTGAGGGCTTTTTTCGTAATCGTATCGATATCTTTGAAATCAGCATAGCCATTTTCATAGAGACTCATGGCTTCCTTTTGAATAGCAAATAAAATGCGATTTGCTATAAAGCCAGAGATCTCCTTATGAAGAAGGACAGCCGTTCGATTCATCTGTTCACTAACTTCCATAGCAATTTGTGCTGTTTCTTCAGAAGTGTGGTCTCCTTTTACAACTTCTACACAATCCATGACTAAGGCAGGGAAGAAGAAGTGCATATTGCATACGCGGTCTGGACGTTCTGTCACGTCAGCAATTAAGGAGCTGACTATTGTAGAGCTGTTTGTCGCAAGAATTGTTTGCGGGGGAGCCATTTTATCAAGCTGTTGAAACACTTCACGCTTTACATCGAGCTTCTCAACCACGGCCTCAATAACAAAATCAGCATTCCCTGCTGCTTCCTCAAGACTTGGGGTGAATGTAAGGCGATTAAATGCTTCATTCTTATCTCCTTTTGAGATCTTCCCTTTCTTCACCCACTTATCCATAATCCCATCTAATGTTTCTTTTGCCTTCTCAAGAGCCTCTTCATTTAAGTCCTGAAGTACTGTTGAATACCCACCTAAAGCACCAAGCATCGCAATCTGATGACCCATTGACCCCGCTCCAATAACCGCTAACTTATTCACTCTCATATACATTACCTCCTTATAGTTGGATCCCTTCTAAGATCATTTTCATATAAAGCTCAGTCAGTTCGTCTTCTGATACCTCACCGTCAGGTTCATACCAAAAATAACTCCAGTTGGAAACGCCTAAAACAGCAAATGACAACATATCAGCCCGTAAATCATTTCGAAATTCACCATTGTCTATTCCAGCTTGGATAATATGCTGTAAGTTTCGCTGAAATTCGTCTCGCTTTGGAAGTACTTGTGATGTATGCTTCTCACTTAAGTGTCTCATTTCTCTGAAGAATACACGGGCACTTTGTGCACCTAACTTAATATTACCGATGATCATCTTTACATTAGCGTAAAGCTTCTCACGTTCTGTAAGCTCTTCATCTTGTAAAATGGATTCTTGTTGTTCTAGCAATCCTTCAATAAATCTAAGATGAATATGCATCAACACGTCTTCTTTATTAGTAAAATAGTAGTAAAAGGTTCCTTTCGTCACACCTAATTCTCTTGTGATATCCTGAATCGATGCTTCTCGGAAACCTCGTTCTCCGAATAGGGCTATGCTTGTATTGATGATTTTCTCTCTCATGTATAAGTTCCTCTCGTTAGTAAGATGTCTGTGTGATTAGCAATGGGCCTGCATGCCACCATCTACAACAAGCGTTTCGCCTGTTACGTAATTAGATGCAGCTGATGCAAGAAAAAGGGCAGCCCCCTTCAAATCCTCTTCACTACCAAAACGGTTAAGTGGAGTACGGTCTAAAATATATTGTCCTCCTTGCTCTAGGACTACTTTGGACATTTTCGTTGGGAAGAAGCCAGGTGCAATTGCGTTTACATTCACACCGTGTGCCCCCCACTTTACTGCAAGGTCTTTCGTTAGTGTTAAAATCGCTCCCTTACTTGCGTTATAGCCAACTGTATCCATAAAGCGTGGATCAGCTCCGCCTAATCCTGCTACGGATGCGATGTTAATGACTTTCCCAGATCCTTGTTCCACCATAACTTTACCTACAGCCTGAGCCATCAAGAAGGTTCCTGTCGCGTTCACGTTCATCACTTTCCGCCACGCTTCTAAAGGCATCTCAAGTGATGGGGCTCCCCACGTAGCACCGCTGTTGTTAACCAAGATATCAATCGTTCCAAATGTTTCTTTCGTTTGTACAACAACTTCATTCACTTGTTCTGGATTGGTTACGTCACATTGTAAGGCAATCGCCTTAATTCCATGCTTTGTTTCTAATTGTTCGGCAACTTCTAAACAAGCTTCCTTTTTACGTGAGCAGAGGACAAGGTTAGCTCCCGCTTCAGCAAAGGCTTCTGCCATCTGCGCACCAAGACCCCGACCTCCTCCTGTAATAACGGCCGTTTTCCCTGTTAAATCAAACAATTGTTGAATCCCCATTATTCTCCTCCTTCACTGATGTTTAGAGAGTTCGAGTTTTGCAATTTGGCGACGATGAACTTCATCAGGACCATCTGCTAAACGCAACGTTCTAGAGTTCGCCCATTGAGCTGCTAACGTGAAATCGTCACTAACACCTGCCCCACCATGAGCCTGAATGGCACGGTCAATTACATTCAAAGCCATTTGAGGAGCTACAACCTTAATCATAGCAATCTCAGACTTAGCTTCTTTGTTCCCGACTGTATCCATCATGTACGCCGCTTTTAATGTCAAAAGCCTCGCTTGTTCGATTTCAATTCGCGAGTTTGCAATCCACTCCCGCACTACCCCTTGTTCGGCGAGTGGTTTACGAAAGGCAACACGATTTTGGACACGTTCACACAAATCATCAAGTGCCCTCTCAGCCGCCCCAATTAATCTCATACAATGATGGATTCTACCTGGGCCAAGTCGCCCCTGTGCGATTTCAAATCCTCTGCCTTCTCCAAGAATAATATGATCTGCAGGAACCCGAACGTTTTCAAAATCAATCTCTGCGTGACCATGAGGTGCATGGTCATACCCAAATACCGGCAACATACGATTAATTTTAACCCCTGGTGTATTTAATGGAACTAGAATCATCGATTGCTGTTTATGACGCGGGGCATCAGGATTTGTTTTCCCCATAAAAATGGCAATCTTACAGCGGGGATCACCTGCCCCGGAGGACCACCACTTGCGACCGTTTAGAACATATTGATCCCCGTCACGTTCAATCCTCGCCTCAATATTCGTTGCATCAGAAGAAGCAATATCAGGCTCAGTCATAGAAAAACAAGACCGAATTTCACCATTTAATAAAGGGGTAAGCCATTGTTCCTTTTGGTGTTCACTCCCAAATCGTGCGAGTACTTCCATATTCCCTGTATCTGGTGCATTACAATTAAACACTTCTGGACCGATTAATGAGCGACCCATTTCTTCACATAGAGGAGCATATTCAAGGTTTGTTAACCCAGCCCCATATGTAGCATCAGGTAAAAAAAGATTCCACAACTTCTCTTTCTTAGCCTTTTGTTTCAATTCTTCTATAATAGGTGGAACTTGTTCAAAGCGAGATACTTGATTATTAAGCTGTTCTTCATACAACGATTCATTTGGATAAACGAAATCTTCCATAAATGAGCGGACTCGCCCTAGTAAATCGTTTACTTTGGTGGAGTAATCAAAATGCATGGTAGACCTCCTTCCGGCTAACATACTAACCGGTTAGTATGTATCCCCATTGTATGCTGATTATTCAGAAAATTCAAGAGAAAAGGTTTAACGAATACAGGTAGAGGCTACATAAGGTATAATCTGAACTCCCTCAATGATTAACCAACAACTACCAGTAACGTCGCATTGTAACACTTTGTAGCTAGATGCTACTATGGAAAGAAGACTGTACAGAAAGGTGATGTCTTTTGAATTTTGGCGATCAAGTTGTTTCGATTAAGAAATGGTTTCTCTATTTACTATTATTGGCGATTCCTGGTGTTAACATTGTCACCATTTTTATGTTGGCCTTTAAGAATAGAAATGAAACGGTTAGAAACTATGGCAAAGCCTCTCTCTTATTAATAGGAATCATTCTACTAATAACTTTAAGCATTGCTTTCTTAGGATCTTCATAGTAAAAGCCTCCATACTTACTCTGTATGGGGGCTTATGGTAACCACCATTTAGTAACTTACAGTCCTTAAGGTGCAATTGGTGTGAATAAAAATATACCAAACATAGTAATAACGCTTGTTAAAATAAGAGTAAGAAACAACCCTACTGATGGCATGAGTTTCTTTTCATCCTTTTTAAACAAGGTAACTATAGAGCAAATTAAACTTACAAATGTCCCAATCGGCAAACCAACTAGCAATACCCCAGTAGCTGATGTGGGGGTTAGGTACATGAATATGAATAGTAATATAGGAATGCCCAACGATAAATAGCTAAGCCACTTAATTTTTTTGTGTTTTATCTCTCGCCCCATATACCACGCCAAACCTACCAATAAAATGCCGATTGTAAAATTAATGATGACTACAGCAGTCATGTGCATCTCCCCTATCGTTATGATCGAAGCTTACGTTTATTGAGTCGAATTGTATGTATAGAAGTTTTTTCTTCAAACATATTTTCAATTGCTGAACGTACTTCACAACACCGGCTTAATATAGCTAGACCCCAAATAATGAAAAGGCGAATCCTAAATAGAATTCGCCATTTTATTATTTCTCTATCTCTTCTATAAACTTCTTGATCCGCTTCTGATATTCCTTCTCCGCAACCGTATAACCGTCCGTGTGAGTTGCATTTGGAACAATCCATAGCTCCTTTATACCAGGAGCTGTTTCATAGAGACGCTCTGCCATTTCAGTCGGAACTAGTTCGTCGTCCTCTCCGTGGATAATAAAGATGGGTACTTCTGACTTCTTCACCTGATCAATCGTTGAAGCTTCTTCAAACGTATATCCTGCCCGTAATTTCGTTACCATACTTGTAACTTGAAGAAGAGGGAAAGAAGGAAGGTTATACAGATGCTTCATTTGGTGCGCTAGCTCTTCATTTACCGAAGTATACCCACTATCAGCAATAACCCCTTTGACTTCTTTCGGCACATCTTCACCAGCAGTCATCAAAACCGTCGCAGCCCCCATGGAGAAACCATGCAAGATAATCGATTCAGTCCCCTTTTTTTCAACGAGAAAGTCAATCCATTGCAAATAATCAAAACGATCGTGCCAACCGTAACCAATGTAATCCCCTTCACTGTCTCCATGCCCTCTAGCATCAGGTTTTAAAATGTCATAACCTTGTTCATAATAAAATTTTGTAATGCCAGCCATTTGTTCTTTATTGCCTTTATAGCCATGAGAAAGAATAATGGTCTTCCCGTTCGGCATTTCATTTTCTAAGAACACAGCCTGAAGAGTTAACCCATCATCGGTCTGCAATGTAACATCCTGAAAATCCTGATTCTCAGTCCATTCCCTCACCATTTCTTCTCTACGCTGCTCTTCATCTAGTACACTAGCTGCTTTTGCAACATCTGCTTCTCCCCCGTGTAATTCAACTGCGCCACTACTGCTGTTGATTGCTACTCCATAAAAATAATTCCCAGCACCGACTAGACCAATAACTAAGAACAAAAACACAGTAATAAGAATCCAACCGATTCTCTTTTTCATATTTCGCTCTCCTTTTTCTAGTATCTCTTCATGTTCAGCTAACCAAATAAATCAGAAAGCGTTTTCTTAATCTCGTAATCTTCTATCGAAAAGTTAATTTTAAAGTATTATACATAGATTTGATTAATTGGTAAGAGAATAAACACAACTAAAGCCATCTGGTTATCCCTCTGCAAATGATTCTTTCGCTTTTTGCAAAATTTATATATAATAGATTTGTAAAGCTTATTATGCTAGGAGGACCATTATGTCTGAAAAAACTTTCTCAACTGTAATTACTTGTATGGACGGACGTGTCCAGCTACCCGTTAACGATTGGATGCAGAATCAATACAATACACCTTATGTTGATACGATCACAGCAGCTGGTCCTGAAAAGGTTATTCTCGCAGGAGCCGTTTCAGAAGTGGATTCCATGAAAGAGAAAGTCACCATTTCTTGCGATGCACACGGATCTGAAGTTGTAGCGGTAGCAGGCCACCATGACTGCGCCGGTAACCCAGTTGGCCGTGAACAAAAAATTGAAGAAATCAAACAAGCTGTTGAAGCTGTCCAATCTTGGGGCTTCCCTGTGCAAGTAGTAGGACTATACGTTAATGAAAATTGGGAAGTCGAAACGATATAAGAGAAAAATCAGCTCCTATCGAGCTGATTTTTCTTTTTCTTTTCTCTCCACTCCCTTTCTAATATAGCCATTTCATATAAACTCCAGTAATTTTCACCAATTCTACGATGATCTCGGAGAAGCCCCTCTTTTTTAAAGCCTACAGCCTCATAACAACGAATAGCAGATTCATTGAAATCAAACACACCAAGCGTAACACGATGTAATCCCATCTCCTCAAACGCTTGTCTTAACACCTTTTCTATAGCTACGTGAGCGACTTTCTTTCCCCTCATAGAATTATGGACAAATACTTTCCCTATACGAGCAGAACGATTATGATAATCAATTCTACCTAAAGATATATGACCAATCATACTGCCAGTTTCATCATCTATTATTTTATATATGAAGCGATCAGATCCATTTTGATTTGCACCAGCTATATAATTTTCAAGCTGACTTACACTTAATGGATAAGTGAACTGTGGGCCGCTCCATTGTAAAAGGGATTCTTCGGAGGGAATCCAACTAATCAGTTGTTCGAAATTTGATTGATTGAAGTATTGAAGAGTAATCAAGATATACCACCTTCATAAATTCATCTTTAAAAATAAATCCAAATTTTAATAGGAAAATTACTTTTCACTAGTTTAACATATTATCCCATTAGGGTAGTTGAACATTTCAATCCCTTGGAACAAATTCGTTTTATACTCCCAATAAAAGAGACCTAAATCGCGACAACGATTTAGGTCTCTTTTTATTTATGAAGATTTCTTTTCTAATTCTTGTGTTTGGTGTTGTTTCTCATCAAGTACGATACCTTGATCAACTGCCATCTCTTTAGCTACTTTAGGCGCTAACCATACAGGCGGTAGCATGAGAATGGATACGGGTACGGCCGTCACAACAATAAAGTTTTGTAGCGTTTGAATACTACTCTCACCTATACCGAGTAACGTTGAAGCAATAGCTCCAAATAATAATGCCCAAAACACACGCAACAAGCGAGGTGGATGCGCATGACCTGTAAGCGTTACAGCAACAGAATAAGACATCGAGTCTGCTGTAGTAGCAACAAATACAATAGTTACAACAAGGAACCCACTAGCCATCACGGTACCAAAAGGAACTTGCTCCATAATCGCCATAACAGCGGCTGGCATTCCTGAATTATTGAGCGCATCAGAAATAGCTCCTGGATTCTCCATTTCATAGAAAAGTCCCGATCCTCCAACAGCCGCAAACCAAAAATTACTAACGATTGGGGCTAATATTGCCACAGCCAAAATTAATTCTCTAATTGAACGACCTCTGGAGATACGGCTAATGAACATTGCCATTGCAGGTCCAAATCCAATGAACCAACCCCAGAAGAAGATCGTCCAGTAACCTAGCCAACCGTCATCCCCTCTGTAAAGACTCATACGCACAAAGTTCTGTATTTGGTAAGCCTCAGCTCCAATAAATGAATCTATAATAAAGAGGGTTGGTCCTAAAATAAGCATTCCTAACATCAGGATTAAAGCTAACCCAACATTAATACGACTTAAAAGCTGAATCCCTTTATCAACACCTGTAGCTGCTGAAATAGAGGCAACCACTACAAGAAAGATAATCACAATGGATTGGGTGAAAATCGTATCAGGGACATCAAATAAATACTGAAGGGCATATCCCACTTGAAGTCCTAAGAATCCAATCGGACCAATTGTTCCTGCTGCTACTGCAATAATCGATACAATATCAGCCACTGAACCCACTATGCTACTTTTACGAAAGATTTTCTCTCCAAACATCGGATATAGCATCGTACGTGGCTTAAGGGGATACCCTTTGTGATAATGCGCATACATCAGGACAATAGTCGTTACTGTCCCAAGACTCGCCCATGCAGTAAATCCCCAGTGGAAGAAGCTTTGTGCTAAACCAGGAACTACTGATTCAGCAGGGCTCATACCTTCCTCTGCGAATAAAGGTGGTGTCGTTAAATAATGGTACAACGGTTCTCCGGCTGCCCAGAAAACGCCTCCTGCTGCTAATAAGGTACACAAAATCATAGATACCCAACGGAAAAGTCCATATTGAGGTGTATCCAGCTTCCCTAATTTCACTTTCCCATATTTCGAAAGTGCTAGCGCAACTCCTACAACAAATGTAGCTAGTAATAATAGTTGCCAGAATGCTCCAAAGAATGTAACAGAAAAGTCGAACGCGCTTGTAATCCATTCTCCCATTAGTGTGTCATTAACAAGGGACATTACAAGAAATAGTATGAGGAATCCTCCACTAATGATGAATGTGACCCAATCAAGCCCCGTTCTTCTATTCGTTTCGTCTGTCATTGTTTTCCTCCTGGTTTTTGTTATATCTTTTGCTAGATATAGTTCGTATTTTGTTCTTAGTTGCTCTGGAATCTTTCAGTTCTTTTTATTAGAAAGCGTTTCTCCCCTTTATTTCCGACCTTTTTCACATAGTGTTTAATTATATAGATTGTGAATAAAGACGTCAAAATGAAAATTTCAATGATTTAAGAGGAATTCAGAGGATTTGGAAACGAATCAAATACGATACCAGCGAGGCTTTAAAATATGATGCGATTTGAAAAGTTTTGGCTTTTTTTATTAATTGACCTGGATTAGTTTTTCATGTTCATGTCGATGTTCTTTATAATAACTAACTTCTTGTTGTAGGTAGTCTCTTAGATTAGGACATTCAATACCAGATCCTCTCAGGTGCTCATAAGCTTGATTGCAATTATATTCTGCTCTTAATTGAAAATAGTCTAGGGTTTCTCGCTCCACCTGAACCCATTTACGGAATGAGCGGATAGATAGTGTCTTAGATATGATTGAGGCCGGTAAAGTATAGGAAGGCTCCTTCCCGAGGAGGATCTCACAAATTAATCGATAAGCTTCCCTCGCCGTTAAAGGGTTTGGATCTGTTAAGTGATAAACGCACCCTGCTGCCCTCTGATCATTGGCCAGAAAGACAGTAGCATTTACTACGAAATCGATGGGCACTAGGTTAATAAGAGCTGCTCCCTTACCGATATAGGGAATTGGAATTCGGGCGAACTTATCGAGAAATCTCATTACAAAATACGGACCATCAAATTTCGCCGTTTCCCCAGTTTTGGAATCACCCATTACAATACCTGGGCGAATAATAGTAATTGGCAGTTCCGAAATGTGCCTCTGTACCCGTCGTTCAGCTTCATATTTTGTAGCTTCATAATGATTCTTAAAAGATTGCCCGCAATCAAGTTCTGTCTCCAATATCTCTCCCGTCCGGTCCCCGGAAACAAAAGCTGTACTAAAATAGATAAACCGCTCCAACGAAGAGATCTGTCTGACAAACTGCAGCACATTTTCTGTGCCTGTTACATTTACTTTATAAGCTAGATCCTTAGGCACAGCCAAATCATAAATAGCAGCTAAATGAAACACATGTGTCACTTTATTGTATAATCGATTCTTAGTTTCTTCGTCGACACCTAAACCAGGAAGAGTAATATCCCCTTTAATAAGAGTGCATCTAGAATCCTTAACAAGTTTATCCATCTCAATAGTAGCTTTATGATATTGATCCTTGTAAACCAGCAATTCAAAGTGAGCGTTTGGGTCCTCCACCAAAAGCTTTTGAATTAATTTGGATGAAATAAATCCCGGGAACCCCGTTATAAAATAAGTTCGTTTCAAAACGTAACCTCCTTTTTATCTATGAACGTCTATTTATAAATCTATTCCTTGTTTACAACAAACAGACTAAAAGAGAGGGAGGAAGAGCTAGTAAAGGATATATTCAAGCGAGTGAAGACATTTATTCTATTCGAGAACACCTTGAAAGTTGAGGTTACTTCATTGTTGTAGGATATCGATCATTGATGAAAGTTATTGATTGTTGAATGAGTGAACGAAGCACCTCCACATCTATATCTCCTAGTTTGTTGACATAAACACAAGCCTTCCCTGTTTTATGCTTCCCTAATTGACTGAGGAGTTCTTCTCGGTTTGGTTCTCCTTGTGCTAAGTAGAGACTATGCTTGGCTTTCCTTGGAGAGAATCCAACAACAGGCGCATCCCCCTCATGACCGGAGTCATATTTATAATGATAAGATCCAAATCCAATAATCGATGCCCCCCACATCTTTGCCTCGCACCCTGTAGTTTCAGTAAAAAGATCAAGTAACCGGTAGGCATCTTCTCGCTTTTTCACACTTTCTATTTGCTCAATAAATTCTAGTACACTGTGATCGTTAGGTTGTGTTTTTAATGTATACAACGGTAAACCATCCTTTTCATTTTATTTACTCTGTGCGTATTATTTGCCAATACGACCATCTATTGCCATACTTACATTTGGGTCAAAAGACTTAATTCTTTTCTGTTAATCTATTAGGAGGTTATTTACATGAGCATTTATAATTATTCGGCTATTGCGATGAACGGACAAGAACAATCACTTGAACACTATAAAGGTAAAGTGCTATTGATCGTGAATACTGCCGGAAGGTGCGGCTTTACATATCAATACGAGGATCTACAACGCCTCCATGAACGTTATCAGGACAAAGGGCTTGTCATCTTAGGCTTCCCATGCAATCAATTCGACAACCAAGAACCTGATGAGAATGAGAAGATACAAACAACATGCTTATTAAACTACGGAGTTTCGTTCCCCCTGTTTCAAAAGATCGACGTAAGAGGCGAAAACGCCCATCCGCTCTTCGCTCATCTATCAGGTAAGAAAGCGTTCGAAGGATTTGATAAAACACACCCTGTTGCTAAAGTACTGATCCCCCTTCTAAACGAGAAACATCCCGAATATCTCACTGATGACTACTCCATTAAATGGAACTTCACCAAATTCTTAATCAATACTGACGGAGAGGTCGTCAATCGTTTTGAATGTACCACAGACACAATTGATATGGAGCAAGATATTGAAGCTCAGCTTTCAAAAATGACTGTTTAACTGAACTTCTTCTAAACCGCTCAGGAATTAGTTCCGAGCGGTTTACTTTTAGATCTACTTTCATTTGAGTTAACTTCTAAAGCTGCTCCTATTCTTTTATAACCCTGGTTCATTATTTAATCTTTCTTTAATAGCCTGCATAACCATTTTATTTGTTTTAACCCTCGCAAAATATTTATCTTCCCCTTCAATAACATGCCACTTGCATTGAGGAGGTGACGTCTTCTGTAGCATGTCCTCTACAGCTTCCTCATACAGTTTCCACTTCGATCGATTTCTCCAATCCTCTTGAGTAATCTTCCATCTTTTTAAGGGGTCTGCTTCTCTTTCCTGAAAACGCCTTAGTTGTTCTTCATTTGAAATATGGAACCATAACTTGATAATGATATATTGATCATGGAGAAGTTTACGTTCAAACTGGTTAATTTCCTCATACGCTCTGCTCCATTCTTCAACATTAGCAAACCCTTCTACTCGCTCTACCAGAACCCTTCCGTACCAGGAACGATCGAATATAGCAATTTTGCCGTATGGTGGCAACTTCGTCCAAAAGCGCTTTAGATAATGATGGCTCTTTTCTTTTGATGTAGGTGCCCCTATTGGATGCACTTCAAAGCCGCGTGGGTCAAGTCCGCTTGTCAATCGTTTAATGGCCCCTCCCTTACCAGCTGCATCCCACCCTTCACAAACAATCAGACATCCCATTTGGTGATCGACTAATAACCTTTGGAGCTGAAGCAACTCCAACTGGGTTTCTTTTAGCTCTTTTTTGTATTGCTTTTTGTCACTTATCTTCAAGGAAAGATCTATAGACTCAAGCATGCGTCCACCCCTTAATTCTCTTAAGTTTTTTTTACAATCATGAACAAGCTTATTTTGTCGTTTCATCACACTTAAAGCCTTCAAGACTAGCAGGGTTTATTACATTTGCCAAGCGAGGCATACACGGTAAGGTTTGGGATAACAAAATATTCTATACAAATAATCATGTACCTCCCTTTCTATTACATTCTCGACGGAACCAAGATTCCCCTTCAGATCCGTTTTATAGGTTTAAACGAACGAAGGATCGACCATAATCCTACTATATAAAGAAAGGCAGGAGTTGTTATGAGTTCATTTGTAACCGGCATGCATTTGGCCTATTTTGTCATCATGATGATCGGGGCTATTTACTTTTACATTTTAAGCCGAAACCCACAAGGCGTCCCTTCATACGAGTACGTACTTGCCATCACCATACCAGCTTGGTCTGGAGTTGCTTATTTATCGATCGCCCTAGGTCAGGGACTTCTCGAGGAAGCAGAAAAGACGATATATTTTGCTCGTTATCTCGACTGGGTCATCACCACCCCTCTACTTCTACTTGCACTGGGTTTGACGGCAATGATTGAACACAAGAAGAAAAACATTGCCCTTCTGTTTTCGCTTGTAGTTGCTGATGTATTCATGATTTTGACTGGTTTGATAGCAGATTTTTCTGATGGCACTGTAAAATATATATGGTATGTACTGGGGGTATTAGCACTTTGTCTAATCTTATATATCATATGGTACCCTTTAAAAAGAATGGCGGATCGTACAGGTGAAGAGTTATCTAGACATTACAAACGAATTGCCCTTTACCTTACTGTCTTTTGGGTTCTCTATCCGACTGCTTGGATACTCGGTTCGTCTGGATTAGATGTGACTCAAGAAACCATGGAGATCCTTGCTTTCATCATCCTCCCTATACTTTCAAAAATAGGGTTTAGTGTTCTGGATTTACACGGGTTAAGGCGCCTCCATTTGACCCAAATTTAAAAGAGAAACGCGCCTTTCTATTAAATTTTGCTCGCTCCTACTATCGGAAATAGGAAATGACCTTTATAATAGACAAGCATGAACTTATCGAAGGAAAAGGTGTGTAAAACATGAGCTTACTCACAGTAAAGAACTTAAGTCACGGCTTCGGAGATCGTGCGATCTTTGAAGACGTTTCTTTTCGTTTATTAAAAGGAGAACACATTGGACTTATCGGAGCCAACGGTGAAGGTAAGTCTACTTTTATGAATATTATTACAGGCAAACTAGAGCCTGACGCCGGTAAAGTCACCTGGTCAAAGCGAGTGCGGGTTGGGTATTTAGATCAACACGCAGACTTAGCACAAGGTATGTCGATTCGTGATGTCTTACGAACAGCGTTCCAATATTTATTTGATATTGAAACAGAAATGAATGGTTTATTTGCCAAAATGGGTGAGGTAGAGCCAGAGGAACTTGAACAGCTTCTTGAAGAGACGGGTCGAATGCAAGATGAATTAACAAACAATGACTTCTACACCATTGATGCCAAAGTAGAAGAAGTCGCAAACGGTCTTGGCCTGGATGATATTGGCTTAGAACGAGATGTGAACGATTTAAGTGGTGGACAGCGTACTAAGGTACTACTCGCTAAGCTACTTCTTGAAAAACCAGATATCCTGCTACTCGACGAACCAACAAACTACTTGGACGTAGAACACATTGAGTGGTTGCGTACGTTCCTTCAAAATTACGAGAACGCCTTTATCTTAATCTCACACGATATCCCATTCTTAAATAGCGTTGTGAACTTAATTTATCATATGGAAAACCAAGAGCTTACCCGGTACCCTGGGGATTATGATGAATTCTTACGTGTGTATGAAATGAAAAAGCAACAAGTTGAGGCTGCCTACAAGAAGCAGCAAAAAGAAATTGCCAACTTAAAAGATTTCGTGGCACGTAACAAGGCAAATGCTGCTACGAGTAAAATGGCGATGTCTCGTCAGAAGAAGCTTGATAAAATGGACGTTATTGAACTGGATTCTGAAAAGCCAAAACCAAGTTTCAATTTTAAACAAGCCCGTACACCAGGCAAATATTTATTTGAAACGAAGGATCTTGTCATTGGGTATGATGAGCCTCTTTCAAGACCATTGAACTTAGAGATGGAACGTAATCAGAAAATTGCCCTTTCAGGTGCGAACGGGATTGGTAAAACAACCTTGCTTAAAAGTATCTTAGGAGAAATTAAGCCTGTCTCAGGTTCTGTTGAGCTTGGTGATCACCTCCATATTGGGTACTTTGAACAAGAGTTGAAGGAAGAAAGTAATAATACTTGTATAGAAGAAATCTGGGAAGAGTTTCGTCACCTCACCCAATATGAAGTTCGTTCCTCCCTTGCAAAATGTGGCTTAACGCAAAAGCACATTGAAAGTAAGGTGAAAGTGTTAAGTGGTGGCGAGAAAGCCAAAGTTCGTCTATGTAAGCTAATTAACAAAGAAACTAACCTTCTTGTTCTCGACGAACCGACCAACCACCTTGACGTGGATGCGAAAGCAGAACTAAAACGAGCGTTAAAAGATTATAAAGGAAGCGTCTTAATCATCTCTCACGAACCAGACTTTTACCAGGATATCGTAACTGACGTGTGGAACTGTGAAGACTGGACAACAAAAGTATTCTAAAAAAACAGGCCCCAAATAAGGGCCTGTTTTTGTTTAAAGACCTCACTTCATCACTTCACAGCACTAATGCGTGTCTGGCACCCTTTACTACTGTACAGCAAGACCGCGTGCCAGACACCCTTCATCTCTTTATTGTGGTAAAGATCTTTAGAGGAGTAGTAAGCCTATTGAGATGAATATGCCGCTTACGATCAGTACGATTAGGCAAAAGCCCATGATGTCTTTAGCTTTTAAGCCAGCGATTGCTAAGGCTGGCAAAGCCCAGAATGGTTGAATCATATTTGTCCATGCATCCCCCCAGGCGACGGCCATGGCTGTTTTCGGAATCGAAACGCCTAATTCTTTTGCAGCTTCAAGCATAATCGGTGCTTGCACTGCCCACTGTCCTCCCCCTGAAGGGACGAAGAAGTTTACGATTCCAGCGCTAATGAACGCGAAAAACGGAAAAGTAAACTCATTTGATATGTTTACAAACCACGAAGACATCTCTTGTGCAAAGCCTGATGCCACCATCATCCCCATAATTCCAGCGTAAAACGGGAACTGAATAATAATCCCGCTTGCCCCACTTACCGCTTCTTTGACAGATTCAATAAATGCTTTCGGTGTTCCATGAAACAGAATACCAAGGAATAAGAACCCGAAGTTGACAATATTTAAGTTAAGCTGAAATCCATTACTCACAAAATAATAAATTAAAAAGGCAATACCAAGCACACCTGTAATCATGGCTAGAATTTTGCTGTTTTCTAACCGATCAGCTGGTGTAAGCTCACTCTTTTCCACAGAAGCAGCTTGATAATCACGACCTTCCTCTAAAATGGATCGATCAATCAAGACCCTTTCATCTTTAGATGGCATCATTCTATGGTTCAGAATAGGTAATACAATAAATAATGATGCGACAATTACTAAGTTAAATACTGAAAAAATGGTTTCATTAGTCGAAATAACACCTATGATATCTTGCGAGAAATGGTCTGGTGTCGCAATTGTTAACGGGATAGAACCAGCTAACCCACCGTGCCATACGATAAAACCTGAATAAGCACTAGCAATTAGTAAACGATAATCAACATCGCCCACTTGTTTAGCTAGCTCTTTCGCAAATAACGCTCCAATAACAAGTCCAAACCCCCAGTTCACCCAGCTTGCGAGTAATGATACCAGTGTGACAAACACGATCGCTTGCCCAGGTGATTTTGGTTTAGAAGCGAGTGCACTAAGCATTCTTTTAAAGAATGGACTACTTGCTAACACAAATCCCGTTACAAGAACTAACACCATTTGCATAGAAAAGGATAATAAGTTCCAAAATCCTTCACCCCAGTATTGGACCATAGCAACAGGTGTGCTGCCGGTAACCCCCATTCCGAGCAAGAATACAACAAGTGTAAGTATAATGACAAAAACAAATGGATCTGGTAAATATCGTTGCATTAGCCGATTTGATAAATGAATAGCTCGTTTCATACGTCATCCTCCCATTTAATAAAGCGCTTTCAAAATACCCCACATACTAAATTATCAAAACAAACGGCATAATTCAAAGAATTTTTTGATTATTACAAAATATATAAAAGAGTAGGACAATTTATACATAAGAAAAGAGCGAATCTCTACTTATGAGGATTCGCTCTCTGAAGCAGCTTTGTTATTATCTTTCTCTATGTTTGGTCTCTTTCCATATTGCAATTCCCGAATAGAAAGTCCGAAGTCCATTTGGAGGTGAGGGTAGTCTTTAAAGGAACTCCAATCTCCACCCCATTCAAACCCAAGATCTTTAGCAATGGATACGACTTCCATCCAATCAGCCTTTCCATTTCCATTTCCATCACGCGTTGTGTCCCATACCACGTCCCCACGGTTCGTTTTTAATGCAAAATCAATAGCAAGGCCGTAATTATGATACGATTCTCCTCCATCTGCATTCGTAACGACAGAACCTTCATTGGATCGTCCTTGTTCATAAAGCTCATTTTGCCTTTCAATAGAACGATGACCATCTGTAATGACTACAGTAATTCCTTTATCCTTAGCTCTATTAATTAACTCATTCTTAGCTTCTTCAACTTCTGGGTGCAGTTCAGTAGGCAGAGGGACGTCTTTCTTTTCTAAAGGTTGAAATACTCCCATTGAATTCCCTGAAGAGTCTGTATTAGCAATTAACCACAAAAGTAAAGCGCCTGTCCCCAAAATCAGTATTAGAAAAGCTACAAAATTCGCTAGTATTCTCAATTGCTTCTGCATTCCTCTCCGTGTAACTTTCTTTATATCCTTACAATATCACACAGAAGTTCTACGAAACATAAGATTACTTCTATTGATGTGCTCTTTTTGTTTAACTCAGTTACATAAGAGGAAATATATCCCTAAAGTATTAAATCGGAGGGTTAAACATGGCTAATAAAAAAAATCAACAGAATCGAAAGCTAACAGAAGACGATCAAAGCTTTAAGGAGAAAAAAGAAAAAGAAGGATTAATTGACGGCGTCCCAACAGAAGATCAACGTCAAGAACAAGTAGAAGAACGAAAGAAAACCAAGTCGAAAAATGACTCCTCTACAGAAGAGCACTACAGTGAAGATTTTCAAGAATAATATTTGCATGTTTATAATTATTAAGGTCAGGGTATTCTAATTATTAGTTCCTTTTCTAAAGGTAGTTATTGTAGCAGTATAAAACATATTGACTTTTCACAAGTAAGATACTATAATTAATTATTGTGCCTTCGCTAAAAGGTAACTATATCGGAAATTGAAAGAGTGATGTGTATGAGACTGGCATTCTGCTATGTTTTAATACGACTTAATCACACTGGATCAGCTTCGGAGCTGTGAGGATGCAATAGAGGTAGGGATTGCGTCGTTTAAGTTGAAAAACTACCTTGTAGAATTTATAAACCGCGGCAGTGTTTGAACATCTAATCAAACACGTACCTTGCAAATAAGCAAGCAAGATAAATGAGTAAAATCATTTTTTCCTAAGTACGATAACAAAGCGAGTCAGGTGACGACCTGGCTCGCTTTTCCAATTTAAACCCCCTATTAAATACATCTCCTCAAGAGCAACATGCAACTACTTTATCCATATCCCCTTCACTTACCCAAATCTCACCATTTCTTATTTTATACCTAATATTCGCCTTATTTAATCGCTGAATTTGCTCATCGGTCTTGTCAGTCCAATATGTATAAGTCTCTGTTGAACTACAAGCTGATAATGTAATGAATGTGATAAATAAGATAAGCAACCAAGATTTTTTCATTTATCGTCCCCCTTAAGTCATGCCGTAATCATAAACACAATTTTGATTATACACAAACTGATCTCTACTCCCTTTTCCTTATTACTAAATTTACCACATCTCCCACTCCTTTTCGTATCATTCCACAAAACTTTCCAATTTCACCCACAACTATTCGTGAATTTGATACGATACTGGTAATACATAAATAAAGGAGTTACATTGATGAGAAATAGATTAATGATGGGAATAGGTCTACTAGTGTTAATTGGGATTGGACTATATTCTGTTTTTGACTCTCCTGTAGAGGTAGAAAAAATTGACCTGCCCCAAGTCAAAATGGCTTCGTCAATGAGTGATGTAAAACAATACTTTTACCGAAACGTCTCTGCATTAGAGCGAGCAGATGAATTATCACTTATAGAGGAAATCAATCAAACGTACGAATTACCTGGCGTTCAAGCGGAAGTTACAATAGATGAAGCTTGGTATAATGGAAGAACGATTTACTTGTTCTACCACAGGGATGTCGCTTCAATTGGGAAGTCTTCAATAAATAATAAAGAAGAGATGCCAGTACCCCAGCTTTATATACCTAACGTACATAATCCATCTTTCATAGCAAAGGTTAATGACGAGTCCATCCCGCTTCTAGCAATGGCTTCAGACATAGAGGGTAAACATGGCATCCAACTAGGCAACAAATTCTATTCATTTGTACCATTAAGCGTCGACAGTAACGTTCCTCTTGAAGGAAATGCATTGACCATTAAAGGCTCCCCTATGATTAACGTAGACGGGCAAGTTGAGGAGATAGACCTCTCCGTTTCTTTCAAAGCTCAAGAAGATGTGATTAAAAGCAAAAGGATTAATGAGACGTTCTCATACAAAGATTACACCATTAGTTTTAATTCTATTAATTTTGGTACTTTTGAAACAGAACTCGGTGTAACCATTACACATCCTAAAGATGAACTCCCCAAAAATATGCATGTTTCTGCAACAACGAACCAAGGAGAAAGGCTACAATTTTCTGGCTGGTTCGTAGAAAATAAACAAACACAAGAAATTGATAACGATTATATTATCAAAGGGCATCAAGTAGTCCAGTCATTGCCAAAAGAGATGAAATTTACGTTGCAAACGGTTGGCTTTGAAAGTGATCAATCCATAACTTTCAAAATGGACACGACCAGACTTCCCAATGATTTAGAAGAGAAAGATACCTATGAAGAACAACCTGAAGAAACCATTGAAGTCTTCGATCAGGCAGAAGTGAGTCTCGAATCAATCCGATATGATTCTTCAAACTTAACGATCAGACTTAGAAAAGAGCTGACAAACGGGTTAGAGGAACCATTTCGCACAGTTAGCTTCAGAGTGGATCGCTCTAAATTTCAGCCAACTGCTTCCACAGCTCCAGAATCTGATACTACCATCCTTTACAGTGGAAGAGAATCACACTCTTTCGTTGAAATAGAAAAATTAAGCCTTTCGATCCCTTCTCCTGAAGTAAGAAACGAAGATTACGTTCAGATTTCCTTGAACAACCTTCCTATTTCGATTGTTTTTAAGGAAGCAAGAAACGTCGAGCTTTAACCATAATGAGGCAGAGCAATCCTCAATGTATGAATCTACAAGAATAACTAGCTCTTGAGCTAGTTATTCTTGTCTATACGTATAATATTGATAATCCAATTCCATTCTAATGTAATCTTCTACATCAACTAGGTAGTCCCGATTTAACGTTACCATATAGCGTTCATTAGGTCCTGACCTTTCATCTACCATGACCTGATCTATGCTGATTTGTTCCCCGTTTGAGGTATAAAATGCAACCTTCTCTTTCGGCTTAAAGGTTACCACTCCAACACCTCTATTGAAGCTAGTCAGGAAACCGCCCTTCTCTTCATTCGAGAAACTTTGACGAATATCAAGCGTTAGCGTGTAGTTGCTTTCTGAGTCAATACTTACGCTTTCCAAAATAACAGTAGAACTGCCCTTTTTCAGAACTTTTTCATCAACGTCTGTTTTCTCCTCGTTCATCCACTCTTTTTGAATGTCTACATCAGCTATGACAGTAGGGTCCTCTAGCTCCAACGTATATCCATCCTCTTGAAAAATCTCTTCTCGTATCCCTTCAGTAGATGAATAAAAATAAACCGTTGTAAACACAACGATTGCAACCATGCTGAGCAATATGGCTACAATTTGTTTCATATTACCTCTCCTTTTGTCCCTCTATGATGATTGACCAAATGACTCTGGCATTTTAACCGCTACCACTTCACCAGAAGCGCAGCAAATCTCCCTTGAGAAGACTTCTATATGTATCTTATATTTCTTAGGATGGATCTCCTCAATTGTACCAATTGCCTTTAAAGGTTGTCCTTGTGGTGTTGGCTTTGTGAAATTCACTTGCAGGGATGCGGTTACAAACCTAGGTGCCTCTACCCCATCCTCTGGCATATAGCCATTTTTCCTATGTAACGCTAAGGAAGCAGACCCAGTACCATGGCAGTCAATAAGAGATGCTAATAAACCTCCGTACACAAACCCAGGTATTGCTGTGTGTTCAGCCTTTGGCGTATAGATTGTAATGGTTTTGTCCCCGTCCCATCCAGTCCGAAACTGGTGTCCCTTCTCATTTAATCGCCCACAACCGTAACACCAGGAAAAATCATCTGGATACACATCCTGTATCGCAAACTTTACATCTGCACTCATGAGAACACTCCTCCCTCTCCCATTCATTTCCTACTTATCATAATATGAAATCGCTCTATTTTACAATGTATAGACAGTGTTTCCGGTTTCCTTGATCAATAGTAAAGTGATTTAACGAAGGACAACCATCACTCATTAATAGATAAACATCGTTCGAACTAGAAAAAGAAGCAGAATTACAAATGCAACCACTATAATGATCTTAAACACGAGCATTCTCTTTTGAAATGGTGAGGGTTTTTTCATAGTTCTCTCCGGTTTTCTTTATAGGTTTCCTTAGCAATTGTCCCCTGGTGGTAGACCATCATCCAATTTCCATTCATACGTTTCCAAATCGAACTTCTCAATGAGCGTTGCTGCTTTAAGAGATTATCAATAGTAAATGTCGTCAGCACCACCTCTTCAGAAAGAGGATGAATTTCGAAATCAAATAAGGTCATGTCCACAACCCCAATATTCTCTGGCGTTATACCTTCCTTATATAAAACTTCACCACTACTACCAACTTCAAAAAAAGAAGGTGCTAATAAGCGTTGCAAAGATTCTAGTGATTTTCTAGTTTCTGGTTGGAGTAACGTCTCTTCTAACTCTTTTAGGTGATTGTACAAATATTCCATAATAGGCCCCCTTATTGATAAAAAAATGCTCAAGGTCATCCCTAGAGCATTTTCCTCTTAAGCAGTTTCAAGTTGACGAATAAATTCATCCTCAGAAAGAACTTCAACGGAGTGTCCTTGAGCAATTAGTGTTTCTACACGCTCTAATTTACTGCTTTTCTTACCTTGTAAATAATTCTCGTAAGCTTGGTTGCCTACTACAACATAATTGGTTGTGGATTGGACAGAAGATTCCCAGTTACCACCAAGATCAACGACACGCTGAATAGCTTCGTCTCGTTTGAGTGCTTTCAGTCTACCAGTGAAGACAAACGTAGCATTATAAAACGGATGAGACGTGTTGAAATCACGAGTTGCTGCCATATACTGTTTAGCTTCTGCTCTTTGACCTCCCTTACTTGGACGTTTCTTCCGATTTAGACGCGCAGGCTCATAAGATGCATCAAACATCATCCCGTTAATGGTTTGGCTTTTTTCTACTACTTCTTTCTCATCACTTGCATCAAGATGTTTCCCTGCTTCTAAGAAGATCTGCGCAGCTGCCCGAGCGTCATCAAGAGCATGGTGGTGATTCAAATCTATATTTAAATGATGCGATAGCTCTTTTAAATTATACCTAGGGAATGACCACGTCTTCTTCGATATATTCATCGTACAATTGTAAGCAATCATTGGGTAAGGAATGTTATATTCATCCAACACCGCTCTCAAGACCCCCATATCAAATTGAGCGTTATGAGCAAGAAGAAACTTACCTTCAAGGAAAGGCTGAATGTCTTCGTGCCACAGCGTGTCAAACTCATATGCCTCTTCCACATCTTCTTTCGTAATCCCGTGAACGGATATATTAATTGGAGCAAAATAGTTCCGCTTTGGCTTTACTAATGAATAGTATTCTTGTTTGGGCTGACCATTTTCATATTCTACGAGACCAATTGAACAAACACTAGACCTAGAAGAATTAGCTGTTTCAAAATCAAGCGCTATAAAATTCATCTTTCCCCACCTATTCTAGTCTATTTCTTTCTATAATAGAGGGTATAGCCCCTTTTCGTCTATTGTCTTGTTTTGGTATGCTCTCCTACAAAGAGCCCGTCTTGGAGTAGAATGAAAAAGATTCATCCATTAGAGTCCTTCATATTCCTAGTCATGACTAAAGCAATCACAACAGCCAGAACACCAGCGGAGGCTTTGCCAATCATGACAGGAATCATCATATCCTTCTCTACGCCTGCTACAAAAGCGAGATGGCTTCCAATAACAAACGCTCCGCTGACGGCGAAAGCCGCGTTAACAACTTTCCCCCTGTCATTCATATCTTTCATCGTACCTAGCATCGGTAAGTGATGAGCCAAGGAGGCCATAAGCCCAGTCATCGCGGTCGCATTCAGCCCAATGCGTGCCCCAAGCCTTGTAAATAGCTTCTCTCCTATTCGATTTAAAAAAGCGACGAGTGGATAAGCTCCTGCAAGAGTAACAGTAATACGCCCAACAATTGTTATCCCTTCATTTAAAGGGGCCATCCCCGGAATGACAGTAAATCCTGTTAATGTTTCAATAATAATCGCTGCTAATCCTGTAATTACAATAAGCTCTACACCTTTTCCAAATATAGCGAAGAAACGAATGGTAGCACTCGTGAAAAGCCATAAACCAATCGCAATCATTCCAGCAAGTAAAATAGAAGGAACAAGGTTTTGTACCATCCACAATGGTTCATACCCTGCGATAAACCCTCCTGTAAAAACTCCAAGAGGAATAGTCATCATTCCAATTAAGATCCCCTTCGCAAAAAAGGGGCGATCATTTTTTTGGATAACAGTTAAAGCGATGGGAATGGTAAAAACAAGCGTCGGTCCCATCATCGTACCTAATAAGGACCAGGAGAAGATAGCTGCTTCTTCTGTAGCAGCAAGAGATGTAGCGAGCGAATATGCCCCCATATCAATAGCAAGAAGCATGGAAGCAAACATGGATGGGTCTGCTCCGAACCATTCAAATAGCGGAACAACAATCGGAGCGAGCCACTTTGCAAGAACAGGAGCCAATGAAATGATGCCCACCATAGAAAGGGCGAGTGGTCCCATCATCATAAAAGCTTCATAGAATCGCCAACCTAAATATAATTTATGATTCAGTACGTAATAATCTAGTGCCCCGAGCACCATAAATAAGCACATGACTGTTAATATTAGATCGTTAAGCCACAACCGCCTTCCTCCTTTGAAGATTCAACTATGTATTAGCGACTGATTCACCAACCTCATGTTAACATTAAATGTAAAGATGGGAACTATTTTTCTTCACAGTATAAATAAAAGAAGTTCCTCTACTTTAGAAGAACTCCCTCACCTCATTATATCCGTCAAAAAAATCATACTAATAAACCCAAAAATAAACGACAAAGTAGCTACCCGTTCATTCCCATCACCGTGACTTTCAGGTATCAATTCCTTATAGACAATAAAAAGCATCGCCCCCGCTGAAAAGGCAAGTCCATATGGAATAATATTGCTAAAAAATTGCCCAAACCACATCCCTACCATTGCCGCTAGTAATTCCACAAGAGCTGTCACACTAACAAGTATCATCAGTTTTAGTCGATGAACCTTTTGTAGTAATAAAAATAATGCTACCAGAAACCCCTCAGGCATATTTTGCAGTCCAATGACAAAGGCTACGATTGATCCTAAATCTCTATAGTCACTGGCAAAGCTAATGCCTACTGATAACCCTTCTGGAACATTATGAAGAGACATCGCGATAATAAACAATAAAATAGAAGAACGTGACACTTTTTCCACTTCATGTTCTAAGTCCTGATGAGGTAAAAGAATTTCTAGGAGCATCAGCACCACAGTTCCAACTAAAATTCCTGTTATTAAGACAGGCACATTCGATAGTTTTAAAGCTGAAGGAATAAGACCATACGTTGATGCTGCCACCATCACGCCAGCGGTGTAGGCAAGAAGCACATCACGCCCTTTATGAGAAAGGTTTTTTATGAGCAATACTGGCAAAGCACCAAGCACTGTACATAAAGAAGCTACTAGCATACTAATCATTTCTACTCCCATTGAAATTCCCCCTCCCACTACTCTATGAGGACGAGATTAGGTTCATGAATGCACTGTTTTTACATTTTTATGGAATATTCTGAAACCTCACTTCAGCTAAAACGTATATAAGAGTAACAAAGAATTTGGAGGGTTTTTAATGAATAGGAATAGCAACATGCTTTGGAAGTTAATCGCGATATGTGGAGCCTTATTCCTTGCGGTTGGGTGTTCTTCTGTGAATTCAGAAGAGAAAGAAGGAGACCGGGAAACAGCTGAAATTGTGGTCAAGAAGATGTTCTCTGGCCCAAGCGAAGAACTAGCAGAGAATTATGAGAATATACAACAATCACCTAGTGATATCGAGACTTATTATGACGAAGAGTTTAAGTCCTATTTCTCTGAAAGCTATTATGATGATGCTATAGCCAATCGTGCGATTACCTTATTTCACAGTAAGGTTCAAGGAATCGATGGAAAGATGAATGTGGAGGATTTAACAATAGAACCAGTAGAGTCCGTGGATGATGCCTATACGTATACCGCTAGCGTACAAATCACTACAGCTGAGGCAGGGGATGAAACCGTTGAACTATCAGGAAGAATCAACTTTAATGAGGACGGTGCTATTACAAGAATCACACACAATGATCTCGATACCTTTACAAAAGCTGTTAACACAAAGTAAATCTCTACAGAAAAGAGCTCAGAGACTGTTCTGAGCTCTTTTTCATATACTTTAATCAATAGCTTTGTACTCTTTACCTAGCTGCTGAAATGATTTTTTCGTAGAGGTGACAAGAATTTTAGTACCAATCGGAATCTTTTCATAAAGGGCTTCTACATCTTTATTATTCATTCTAATGCAGCCGTTTGATATATATTTTCCAATTGAATCAGGTCTGTTGGTACCATGGACCCCGTAAATTCGACCATCCGTATCTTTAGCATCGAATCCAATCCAACGAGTTCCAAGTGGATTCTTCGGATCCCCACCTGGAATGTTCAATTTTCGATAATAGGGATTTTTTGCTTTTACTGTAATCGTATGAAGTCCTTCTGGGGTTAGATCTGAAGTTTTCCCAGTGGCAACCGGGTAGACACCTTGTATTTTGCCATCATCCATAAAAGCTAATTCATTTGTTGTTTTATTTACAATGACAAACGGGTAGCCTCTTGAGGGATTTTCCCCAATCGGCCAAATTGGAGAAACGAGCAAAATAAAAACGAGCAAGCTTTTCACCACAACAACCTCCTGTTCGGTATGGTTTTAGTGGTAGCTTGCCCGCTAAAGTTACTAAATATCACTCTTTTTAAACGATCGCTTGATAATTAAATATTGTTCGATTTCATTTAATAGATTAAATAAACTTGCTCGCTCTTCAAACTCTTCTCGCGTTTGAGGGAGTTCTCCCTTTTTAAAGCCTTCTTTCATTTCTTTAATTTGCTTCAAAAATAGAACTGCTGTATTCCCCGGGTGAACGCTGTCTGATAGCTCATCAAAAAATTCAGCCATGATCATCGACTGCTGATAAGTATGGTTAACACGACTGATATGGGGCAACATGCGCTCGAGCAATTCAAATTGCTTCTGTCGCATCTGAAAGTAGTGATAATATTCATGGTGATTGCGAAGCAGATGGTTCTCTACATCTCGATAAGCCAAGCTCTTTGCGTCTTCAAGCATAAGAGCCGTTTCCGTTAACTCTTGACCAGACCATTTTTGGTCACCGGTTCTTAAGAATTCAGCGATTTCTTTTAGAATAATACTAAAATTATCCTCGATTTGTTTTTGTTTCTCTTTTAAATTGCTTTCAAGACTAGGCATGTACAAGTTAAGAATTAGGGCTACACCTATACCAACAACAATCAGTAAAAATTCATTAATAAGGGTTTCAAAGCCAATATTGTTTGAACCATATAAGTGCAGAATAATAACAGAGCTTGTTACGATTCCCTCTTTTACTTTTAATTTTACCGTTGCTGGAATAAATAAGATTAGCATGATTCCAATTGCAAGAGGATGATAGCCTATTGTTTCAAATACAGCGTAGGAAAAGGCCATTGCCAATAAACAAGCTGCAAACCTGGATGACGCACTCATAATAGAGCGTTTTCTCGTATTTTGTATACAAAGTATGGTAAGGATTCCAGCCGAAGCGAAATTCGTTAAGGCTAGGATTTGAGCAATCCAAATCGCTATAGGGGTTCCTACAGCGGTTTTAATCGTTCGATATCCAATCTTCACGTCTTAATCTCCTTTAATTTCGGTAACATATCCATTTAGATGAGTAAAAAGATGGCCAAGTATGACCATCTTCTCACTTAAATTTCTTCACAATGTTCGTCAAAGATTGCTTGTAGTTTATTTACGACCTGGATTGGATCAAATCCTTCAATGTCGTGGCGTTCTACCATCGTCACAATCTTACCGTCTTTTAAGAACGCGAAAGATGGTGAAGAAGGAGGGAAGCCTTCGAAATATTCACGAGCGCGATTGGTAGCTTCACGATCTTGGCCAGCAAAAACCGTCACCAAGTGATCTGGACGTTTATCGTAATGAACAGAGTGGGCCGCAGCTGGGCGTGCTACACCACCAGCACAACCACATACAGAATTAATCATAACGAGTGTCGTTCCTTTTCGCTGTAATGCTTCGTCTACTTCTTCAGGTGTTGTCAGCTGTTCGTAACCAACCGATTCAATTTCATTACGAGCCTGACCAACAGCGTCTTGCATGAAAATATTAAAGTCCATATGTGCATATCTCCTTTTTGTAGAGTGATCTACTAAGCCCATCATATCAAGATTTTCTAGGGCTTTCAACGAAATTACTCGCAAAATTCTAACGAGACTTCCCTAAATATTCCTATTGACGCAGATCCCCTCAACCCCTATATTACAAAATGAACACTTGGAAAAACTAAGCAGATTCTCATTTGGAGGAGGAACATCAATGGCTTATCTATTTGTCGCTCCAATTGCTATTATTCTCATAGTGATTGGTGGCATTAAGAGGAATAAAATTTTATTGGCTATAGGCGCTTGTTTAGCTATTTTTTTCGCCTATACAACCTACACATCAACACCCCCTTCCACTATTCCGGATGGATTTAAGAAAGCAGAAGCATTAGAGGGAGAGCCCGGCGTTGATCGATTAACTACCTATTTAAACGACAAATTCCCAGATGCAACATATCATTTAAAACCACAACAACAAGGTGACAATTCGTCTTCACTCATCACCGTCGCCTTCGAAGAAGAACCAGATTGGTTTTACAATTATCTCGTTAAAGAAGACGGGATTGCCCAAGTTGGAGTACTAGCTCCTAAAGACGAAACTCCAGAAGAAGGAGATTTTTTCGAAGAGGTGGAATAATAGCCAAGTGATAGAAGCGCTAATCTCAGTTACATAAAAAAGACTGGCCATAGGAAGTCCCTTTCAGACTTCTAGGCCAGTCTTTTTATTGTGTACATACTATTCATCATCACTTGAGTTCTTCTTGTTCCCTTTAGCGTATTTCCCCTGGCGGCCGTACTCTTTATTTTGTTCCTCTGTTCGGTTCTCGCCACTTTTACCTTGATCGTTATTGTTGTTAGCCATTGTACATACCTCCTTAGAAGTTCTTTTGTTGACTCCAATTGTCTATACCCGTCTTATTTCCAAAAGTAAACACAAGAACTGTTTTTATCCGCACCGACAACGTTCAATACAAGATTGGGCGATCTTATTAATGGATTCTCTCTCAAACAAAATCCCAACACCTGATTGCTCTTTCCTGGCTACTAATCCAACCTCTCGTCCATCCTCTAGATCAAATACGATCATTTCATCCACCATTAAGGTTATCTCATCTGTTTCTACTTCCTTTGCAAAAATGGAGATGCCTCTGATCTCTGTGACAAAAAGCTGATCAACAGAAATATGATACAGAATATTGTCTTCATCCTCTTCTTCGCGGTTTAATTCAGACGGATGCAGCTTAGTTACATCCCAATACCTAACAAACCCTTCCGATTCAAGTCTTGTATTATGAATCGAAATGTATTGATGATTTACTTCAATAAGGATTGAATCGTATTCATCCAAGGCTTCGTTTTGAACATGGAGACTCGTTGAAGTTGCAATAATGGAATCGAGTCGCTGACCGACTAAATAAGCAAGAGCTACAACATCTTTTTCAGATAGATGTGCTTTAAAGGGTTTCATTCCGATTTCTCCTTTCCCTATTAACCATCAAACATATCAGTAGCGATGTTTATCCTTCAGAATTATAATGGATGAGGTGATTCTAATAAGAAAGGACACATCTGACATGCAAACAGAAAGCAAACTGGGAATACTTTATACAGCTAGCGCTTATGTCCTGTGGGGAATTTTGCCGATTTACTGGAAATTGATTCAAGAAATGCCGGCTTTCGAAATTTTGGCCCATCGTATTATCTGGTCGTGTCTCTTTATGTTTGGAGTCATCGTTATACTTCGGAAAAACAAACCATTTAAACAGGAAGTTAAACGCATCTTCACGAATAAAAAGCAGCTTATTGGCATCAGTCTTGCTTCCATCACAATTAGTATTAATTGGGTTACCTATATTTGGGCTGTAAACACAGATCACGTAGTAGAAGCTAGTCTAGGCTATTATATTAATCCACTCGTGAGCATATTCTTAGGAATGCTTGTATTGAAAGAATCGTTTAATAAAGCTCAATGGCTTGCCATTCTTCTTGCAGCAATCGGTGTAACCTATATGACGTGGAACTTCGGGTCCTTCCCTTGGATTGCTCTATTACTTGCGTTTAGTTTTGGATCCTATGGTTTATTAAAGAAGATGGTGAACGTAGGAGCTGTGTTTGGATTGACGATCGAGACATTATTGGTCACTCCTATTGCGTTGCTATATTTATTCCGCCAACAAGCCGGAAGCTTTGGAGAAGTAGAATGGATTTCTATGACTTCTATCTATGTATTTGGGGCAGGAATCGTAACTGCAATCCCACTCCTTCTGTTCTCAAGCGGAGCAAAGCGTATTCCTTTATCCTTGGTTGGCTTTCTCCAGTACTTTGCTCCAACCATTATGCTAATTATTGGTGTCTTCTTATACAATGAACCCTTCACTCATGTACATATGATCGCTTTTTCATTCATCTGGTCCGGATTGGCCGTCTATACGATCACAAGACTCAAACGCCCCCGCACCTTAGCGCAGTAAAGCACTCCAGCGTGTCAGACACCCTGCACTTCACTAAAGCGCAGAAGCGTGTCTGGCACGCTGTTGTACTGCACAGTAATAAAGATTGAAGTTAACAATCATATAAAAAAGCAGGTAGGTGCGTAGCCTACCTGCTTATCCTTGCTTCATTTTAAGTTGTTGATCAGCGAATTGTTGGTAAGTTGTATGGTATTGGTAAAGCTCTTCATGACTACCGATCCCCGTTACTTTCCCTTGATCTAGAAACACAATTTGATCAGCATTTACAACGGTCGATAATCTATGAGCGATTACGATCGTCGTCCTGTCTTTCATCAGATTATCGAGTGCTTTTTGAACAACCATTTCTGCTTTACTGTCCAAACTAGAGGTGGCTTCATCTAATAACAGAATGCGTGGATCGCGTATTAACGCACGAGCAATGCCTATCCGCTGCCGTTGACCACCAGAAAGCTTAATCCCCCGTTCCCCTACTTCCGTATCGTACCCAGCCGGGAATGAGGATATAAATTCATCTGCATAAGCCATGCGTGCAGCCTTGCGGATCTCTTCCTCAGTAGGTTGTTGGTCTAGTCCATACATAATGTTTTCTCGAATGGTACCAGCTATAATCGGACTCTCTTGTGAAACGTACCCGATCTGACTTCTCCATTCTCTTAGTGAAAGCGAGTCAATCGGAGTGTCGTTATACATAATTTCACCCTTAGTAGGAGAGTAGAACCGTTCAAATAAAGAGAATAACGTAGTCTTTCCGCTCCCACTTGGACCTACTACTGCTGTGACAGCATTTGGAGAAACGGTAAACGAAACGTCCTTTAGAACAAGCTCTGAAGGATCGTATGCAAATTGAACCTCATTAAGCGTAATCGGAGCTTTCCCTGCTCCTAAACTTATGCCTTCCACAAGTGGCTCTTCATCTCGAGAAAGGATATCAACGATTCGTTCAGTAGCTCCAATAGCTTTCTGAAATTGAGTGAAGAAGTTCGTAAACTGACTCAAAGGAACCACAATTTGGAACAAATATAAGATAAAGGCGACAAGGTCACCTGCAGTAAGGGCACCTGAAGAAACGCGGAAGCCTCCGTATCCTAACACAATAACAAGCATAGCCATCATCACAAGGGTCATTAATGGACCAATAACTGCTTGAATTTTTGCTTCTTTCACCCCGTACTGAAATAAGTGGAGAATCCCCTTTTGTCCTTTGTTAAATTCTCTTTCTTCAGCATTAGAGGCCTTCACAAGACGGATCTCAGAAAGTGTCTGGCTTGTTGTGGATGTAAACGTAGCTGTCTCATCTTGCAAACTTCTAGAGATCTTATACATCTTCCGACCAAGAGGCAAAATGATCCCAACAGCTAAAGGAACCGCTATTAACATTACGATTGTCATCTTCCAGTCGAGATAAAGGAGGATAACGATTGAACCAATGATTGATATTAATCCAGTGAAAAAGTTTGTTACATGCTCAGTAATTAAGTTCTTTACAATACTTGTATCATTTATAATGCGAGATATCATTTCTCCAGTCTTTGTCTGATCATAAAAGGAGACTGGAAGCTTAATATGTTTATCCCACACTTTCGTGCGCAGGCTTGCAACAATTTGCTGACCTACATAATTTAACAGATAGATTGATACGCCACTTGCAATCGCTTGTAAAAGAAAAATCACAAATAACCCTGCTACATATACCCATTTGAAGGACTCAAGTGTGAAATCATCAATGAACCCTTTCGTAAGGAGTGGGATGATGAGCCCAACAATCGTAGAAAGTATACTAAATGCAACCGCAACAACCATACGACCCTTCGAAGGGTTTGTCCCACGAACCAAATGAAGAAAATCCTTCCACCCTATTCGTCTCTTATTATCTTCTCTCATCTCTATTGCCTCACTTCATTCAAACTTCACCTTAAGTTTACCATAACAACCTACACATCATCTTACTAAAGCCCTAAAGCGTGCCAGACACCCTTCATCGCTTTAATGCAAAGAAAGGTGTCTGGCACGCTTCATCCTGCTAAAGTGCTGTGACATAAGGAAACATCTAGCCATTCTGCTAGATGTTTTTAGAGAGGTTATTGAAGTCCTAGCATTTCTACTAGCTTGAGATAGCCAAAGGGCAGTATGGTAGCCATGACCAGTCCTGAAGCTATGGCAATGGTTACATATGTTTTATATTGATTATTTGTAATGTCACTTCGTTTTTTAGCAATCTTGAATACTCTTACCATCGAATAAACAGTCATCAAAATGATGATAGCTGAAAATATTGATAATAATGTTACCTCCACACTACTCACCTTACCTTCTACATCAGGACCACATTAACGCATAATGAGGATTCTTATTGAATGGCTATACTCGGGTCAAAATCATCCAGGTTAATCTTTGTATCCTTGCCCATCGCAATGTTCGCAAGTTCCATCCCAAAATACGGACCACTAGTTAACCCAGAAGCTCCTAATCCATTTGCAACAAACAGCCCTCCTACACCAGATACCTTACCAAGTACAGGGCGTGAACCTGGTGTAAATGGTCGAAAGCCGACTTTAGTCTGGACATAATGACTTTCTGAGAGCCCTGGAGCAACACGAAGAACTTTATCCAACAGCTCAGAGACACCACCAGCTGTGACGTCACTATTAAACCCTGCTTCATCTTCTTTAGTAGCCCCAACAACAATCCTTCCGTTTTCAAATGCTAAAATATAGTGATTGTATGGTGGCAAAACGACAGGCCATTCATTGGTATTCCTATTAGGTAGATCCAAATGAATAATTTGTGCTTTTTGAGGACGGGCTTCAAAATGTAGACTTAATGGTTTCAGAATCTCTTTAGCCCACGCACCACCTGTCACCAAAACTTGATCACTTTCATACACTTCTTCGTCTACTTTAACACCGGTTACAGAAGTTCCTTCATATATAAGAGAAGCAGCTCCGGAAACAAGTTCAGCACCATTCTTCTCAGCCGCACTCAGGAGAGCATCTCGAATGGCTCCCCCATTAACGCGAGCACCACCACTTATATGGACAGCACAGTACTCCTCTGATAGTACAGGGAACATCTTTTGTGTCTCTGCAACTGACAGCCTTGTAACTTCCCCCATTTCAGGAGTTGTTTCTTTACGCTTTAGGGCGACTTCCATTTTACGGTCTAGTTTCTCTTCAGTATCAAAAATATTTATAGCACCAACCTGTTTATATCCGGTTTCTGTCTCCCCGTCTTTTTCTAGCGCTTCGATCAGCTCAGGATAATAAGCAGCTCCGTTCTCAACGAGTTGGTACCAAGATTTATTTGAACGATTTGTTAACCAAGGACAAATAATACCCGCCCCTGCTTCAGTCGCTTGCCCACGATCTTGCCTGTCGACAAGCGTAACCTGCTCACCTCTTTTAGCCAGATGATAAGCTGTGGAGGCCCCGACGATGCCGCCTCCAATAACGATATGTTTTTTCATGATGACACCTATCCCTACTCAGTCTTATGTACTCTCGTCATTGTACAAGATCTAAGACCACAACTCAATTAGCCCTCTGTTCGCTTTTCACTAAAGAGAAGCAATAACGTCGCAATGGGACCTGTAAACAACGACAATAAGAACCAATTTAGCCCAGTCCGATTCTTCCCTTGAGCAAGTGCTGCATTAATTAAAGCAAGCGTCCCCCAACCTACATAATAGGACTCATCCATCGTAATCACCCCCACTAAAAGCTTAACATAACGTTGGTAAATAATGTTTGTTAGATTATGCTCACTCTTTTATACTGTAGGAAAGAGGAGGAATAATATGAGTACAAAAGAAAAAGTTTTTCAATCCCAGTTCAAAGAAGGCGCCTATCCGTTTTACGAAGAGCTTCGCCAAGAAAACCCGATCTTTAAAATGTCTGAAGTACATAACCAGAGGACCTGGATGGTGACACGCTTTAGTGATGTGAAAGAACTATTAAAGACACCGAGCTTCTTGAAAGACTTCTCTAAATTGTATCCAAATGAAGATGAGAAAAATGTTGAACAAACTATTTTTAGCAATATGATGCTAGACCTTGACCCACCTGACCACACACGCCTCCGGAAACTTGTCACACCTTACTTTAATCCCAAGACCATCTCTCAATTAAGTCCGCGAATCGATGAAATTGCTAAAGAATTAATCGAAGACATGAAAAATAAACAGGGCCCAGTCGATCTAATTGATGAATTTGCCTTCCCATTACCGATCATCGTCATTAGTGAACTTCTTGGCGTTCCACCGGAGGACCGTGACTCGTTCAGGAAGTGGTCGAACACGATTGTATCTGCCTCCGAAGGGGAAAACCCTCAATTCTCACAAGACGTCAAAGACTTTGTTGCTTATTTAGATGATCTGTTCGAACACCGTCGAACAGAACCTAAAGACGATCTCATATCGAACCTCATCCAAGCCGAAGAAGAAGGGGAGCAGTTAAGTCGTAATGAGCTCTATTCAATGGTTGTACTTCTTATCATCGCCGGTCATGAGACAACCGTGAATTTGATTGCCAATACGCTATACGCACTCTTACAACATCCTGATCAATTTAATCGATTAAAAGAAGACCACTCTTTGATTGAGAGCGCTATTGAAGAAGGGCTACGGTACTATAGTCCTGTCGACTTCTCAACGGCTCGCTGGGTAGAAGCTGATCGTGAGTTTCATGGTAAGACATTAAAACGAGGAGACGTAATCGTTGCTTCTTTAAGTTCAGCAAACAGGGATGAACAAAAGTTTGAAAACGCCAGCAACTTCGACATAACAAGAACCAATAATCAGCATGTAGCCTTTGGATTTGGGATTCACTTTTGCCTCGGTGCCCCTCTTGCCAGATTAGAAGGGAAAATTGCGATCCAACATCTATTAACCGCTTTTCCAAACTTAGAGCTCGCGCCACATACAACCCCATCATGGCGAAAGATATTTTTATTAAGGGGGTTAGTACAGCTTAACGTAACGTTATAAGCACTTAGAATAAAGTTCAGAGATTGCATGGACATTTGTGTTCTCGTGTTGCAAATGAAAATGGTGCAGTGAAACGTCACTGCACCTACCATTTACCCTTCTGCTTCTATTGCATCTGCCTTCGTCTTATGCACCGTACCAAACGGATGTTCAGGTGGCGCATAAATAACATAAACCTTCATCGGTATGTCTCCGATATTTTTCACGTTGTGCCACTTCCCTGCTGGTACCATGATGGCAAAGTCATCCCCAACCTTTTGTTCAAACGTAAGCTGGTCTTTTGTGTCTCCCATCTGTACCAAACCTTCACCTTGCTCAAGTCGAATGAATTGATCTACATTAGGGTGAACTTCTAATCCAATGTCGCTTCCTGGCTGAATACTCATCAGCGTAACTTGAAAATGTTCTCCCGTCCAAAGAGCTGTACGGAACGTATCGTTTTCAAGAGTTGCCTTATTAATATCAATCACAAAAGGCTCCCCACCGTAATCTTGTAACGTCATTCGTGCTTCATCAAATGATAGTGCATGAAAGCGTTCAGCATTTTCTACCTCGTCATTACAAGCCCTTAAGAATAAATCGTGAACAGGTGAAAGGTGTGACTGCTCATAATGGTCACGATACATCTCATAATTTTCAGCCTGAATGTCATAGGCTTTACTTAAACCTTCTTCATAGGTATTAAACGAAATACGATTAATTTGATAGGTTGGACGGTTTCCCGTAATCTCCGTATACAGGGCTGTAAATCGGTTTAAATGATCTTGCTCTTTCCTCAACGCTTGAACAATGTTTATATAATCCGTTTCGCTAGGCGCGGCTTGCGCTAAGCGATTATAGAAGTCAACCGCTGTTGCCTCACCTTTTATTCCTGTTAACAGTGCTTCCGCTACGCGCTGATTGCTCCGCATCATTTCATTTGTGCCGTATGAAGCATCATCTTGATATGGATCAATGTGAGAACCATAATACACATTCATCATCCCCTTCAAAAAATTCATCACCCCATCCTATGCAAAGTGCCCATAATTTGTACGACATTCGCATAAAAAAGGACTAAACCCTTAAATAGGCATAGTCCTTATTTCGCTAAATTGAAGTCGACTGACCTGACTTCGATTCAACCTTATTCTTTACAATGCTAAAACCAATAATCGCAAAAATAATCGACAAAATCGGTGTAATGATATTAAAGAAAGCGTAAGGTGCATAAGAAAGTGTTTGAACACCTAGCGTCCCCGCTACAAAAACCCCTCCTGTATTCCAAGGGACAAGCACACTTGTCACTGTCCCCCCATCCTCAACGGCTCGAGATAAATTCTTACGGTGAAGGTTATGCTTAGGATACACTTCTGCGTACATACGAGCTGGTATGATAATAGAGATGTATTGCTCTGCCATCGATACATTCGTAAGGAATGAGGTGAAAATTGTCGTCGGAATAAGCCCTCTGCCGGAGCGTATTAAATTGACAATGCCATCCATCATCCTCTCAAGCATTCCCATACCTTCTAATACCCCTCCAAAAATCATAGCTACTAGAGTAAGCGAGATCGTATACATCATGCTGCTTAATCCACCTTTATTAAGCAGTTCACGAATCATTTCATTATCTGTTTTTAATGAGAAACCATCGTAAAGTGTGGTCACAGCCGTTCCCACTTGGTCTCCCTGAATCACGATCTGACAAAGAAAACCTAGAATAACCCCTACACTTAAAGCCGGCAAGGCAGGAACTTTAAATAAAACAAGTATGATGACGACAAGAGGGACAAGAAGTAACCACGGAGATATAAAAAAATGACTCTCTATGCTCGTCATAATCTCCTGTATCCGTCCCTCCTCAAAGCCACTAACAGAGAACTGTCTTCCTAAAAAGAAAAAGATGCAAAACGCAATTAGATAAGCTGGAATCGTAGTATAAAGCATATGTTTAATGTGTTCGAACAAGTTCACGTCTGCGATACCAGAAGCTAGGTTAGTCGTATCTGATAATGGAGACATCTTATCTCCCATGTATGCCCCTGAAATAATAGCCCCAGCGGTCATCGGCTCAGGGATTCCCATACTAATTCCAATACCCATACCTGCAACGCCCACTGTCGCCATCGTTGACCAGGAGCTTCCGATTGATAAGGCAACGATTGTACAGAGAAGCATAATGGAGACGAGGAAAAATCCAGGTGATATTAGTTTAAGGCCATAATATATCAAACTTCCTACTATTCCACCACCGATCCATGAACCAATAATTAGGCCTACTAATATCAAAATGACGATGGCTGGTAATGATTTATGTATACCTTTATAATAACTATCTTCAATTGCTTCCCACGAATAACCATAAAGTAATGCGATAATGGAAGCTGAAAAAGCTCCTAACAATAAGGGTACATGAGGCGCCCCCTCATACTTAATGATCGTACACCCCATACCTACGATCATGATCAGCAACGGCAAAACCGCTACGAAAATCGGCATATCTTTCTTCCCATTTTCCAAACCACCAACTCCTTTCTATTGAATACAATTTCTGAACTTTCCCTCATTTTCCTTTTAGCTAAACTACCCATTTTCAAAATAAGGAAAAGGAACCACCTAAAAAACCATCATCCTTGCGAAAAGGAGATGGTCTGTAAGAATCGTTTATAAAGGGAGGTACAAAGAAGTTGAAAACAAATAAAAAAGGAGCGCAACAATTAAGTTACGAACTCCTATAAATCTAAAAATGAGTAGATTTAGGCCCTAGTTGGTCTACAAGAATTCCTTTTATTTGATTAAAAGAAACATCTGTTAATTTATCACGATAGATCGTCTCCTCTGACCCATCCACCATATTCAACGTCAGCATGTCATTGTTTATCATAACCACATTATGGATCTGATTGTAATTTATTTGTTTGCTTTTTATTAAAGGAATTTGCGCAACTTCAAGTCGATCTTCATGAAATTCGATGTATGACTTCTTCCTTAATGAATAATAGTAAAGGGCTTTTACGACACCAATAGTTAAAGTGCCCCCTAATAAAAGTTTATCGCTTGAAGTAAGGCCCGATTGGAACAGAAGCAACAGGAACAAACTTACCACACCTAGAGCAGCATAGTAGAACAACACGTTATTTCCTTTACGTTTCCACGCTACACTTGAACCATACGGAAACATGATAACTCCCCCAAATTCGTTCTTTTTGTTATTTTATCAGAAAATTCTATCAAAATCTATAAATCTTCATTTCTTTTTTGATTGACTCGACCTTCTTCTGCATACTAGAATAGCGCAAGGTTAAAAGAGCCCTGATACTAAAGGAAAGACGAGGGTCAAGTATGGGATATCGCGTGAGTATTTATCTGTTAGGGATGTTGGTTAACTTTTTTGGTGTGGCCCTACTTATTAAAGCCACTTTAGGCGCTGGATTTTGGACAGCTTTATTTGTAGGCTTATCAGATCAACTCGGATTCACTGTTGGTATATGGTATGCCCTCTTTCAGTTCTTATTTATCTTTGCCAACGGATGGCTTATGAAACAAACGCCTGAGCCCCGTGCTATTATACCGCTTGTATTAGAAAGCTTAATTCTCGATTTTTGGCTCGAAATCGTTTTTCACGATTTCACATTGCTTCATTCACCATTCTTAATACAAGTTGGAGCACTTATGCTCGGAATCACACTTAGCGCTGTCGGAGTCGGAATGTATATCCTGCCTGCGTTGCCAAGGGCTCCGGTGGACCAGCTCTTCCTAGCCATCGCAAGCAGATTTAAACTAAGCTTACGCCTTAGTCAAACTCTTGTAGCACTTACTACTTCGACTTCAGCCTTCTTTATTGGGGGACCTGTTGGACTAGGTACTGCTGCTGGTGTATTATTTGCAGGTCCAATTATTCAGCTAACGTACAGTAAAGCTTATCCTTATTATTATTTAATTCATCCTCACTATAAAAAACGATACGAACTTGCACTATAGAGAAAAGCGTCTGCAACATGAGCAGGCGCTTTTATAAGAGCTTTTCTAATTGAAGATCTAACGGTTCTTTCTGATAGATTTCATCGTTGACTTCTTGTGCTAATATACAGCCCACAGATTGGTAAAAGCATTGCGTTTCAACTGCAGGATGAGCGCCAATATAAATTTTCTCAGCACCCAAGTCTTTAGCGATCTCGCAACACTGATAAAATAATTGTTTCCCTATGCCTTCCCCCCGATAAAAATTTGAAACATGAATAAAGGGCAGTGGTACATATTGATTTGCTGATCCAAAGAAACGATTCTCTACATTTGCAAATCCTGCTACCTGACTTCCTTCAAAGGCAGCTGCTACACCTCCGCCTTCTTCGATGCATCTTTTTAAGTACAAGGAGATGCCATTCTTTTGCTCTAGGCTCCACTGATCGATAAAAGAATCATCTTTTGTCTTTACATTAGTTTGGTTTGTCGTATACCAGACGCTTTTTGTTTCCTGATATCGGTCGAAATCTATTAAAAATTTTTCATCAATCTCGTTAGCGCTTACATTCCTTACCTGTAGACTTCTCTTCATAATCCATCCCTCCTACTTTATCTTACACTAAAAATAGAATCTTAACATTTTTCTGAAAAAGGATTGACGCCATAAATATTAGCCGTTATAATCCATATCAAGCTTTATTAATTAAATATCAAACTCTTATCCAGAGTGGCGGAGGGACTAGGCCCTGTGACGCCCGGCAACCTTTCAAGGATCGTCCTTGAAAAAGGTGCTAATTCCTACAGATCAATTATTGATCTGGCAGATAAGAGGAGGCCTTGTTACATACACCCTCTTCTTATTTTAGGAAGAGGGTTTTCTTATACCCTCTTCCTCATTACTTACTCTCTCGAAAGGATTGATGAACATGAAACGAACACTTGAACAACGTTTACAAGATGGACCGGTTATTTGCGGAGAAGGCTACCTATTCGAATTGGAGCGTCGAGGCTACCTCCAAGCTGGATCCTTCGTTCCTGAAGTCGCTCTTGATAATCCACAAGCACTAAAGCAAACCTATCGTGATTATATGAATGCAGGTTCTGACGTTGTTTTAGCCTTCACCTATAATGCTCACCGTGAGAAGATGCGTATTATTGGGAAAGAAGAGCTATTAGAACCACTTAACCGACAAGCAATCCGTCTTGCTAAAGAAGTAGCTAAAGAAAATCCAGTTGAAGAAGCGCTTGTGGCTGGAAACATTTCGAATACGAACCTCTTTGACCCTGAAGATGAATCTTCAAAAGAGGCCGTTCGCTCAATGTTTGCCGAGATGATTTCTTGGTGTAAAGAGGAAGGGGTCGATTTCGTAAATGGGGAAACATTTTATTATTATGAAGAAGCACAAATTGCACTAGAAGAAGTGCTCAAGCAAGACCTTCCTGCTGTCATTACACTTGGCGTTATGGGTGAGAATAAAATGCGTGACGGTTATGAAGTTGAAGAAGCTTGTCGTTTGCTTCAAGAACAAGGAGCTTTAGTTGTTGGAATGAACTGCTTCCGTGGACCTGCTACAATGCAACCTTATGTAGAGAAAATTCGCCAGGCTTGTGATGGCTATGTAGCTGCACTCCCCGTTCCATACCGCACATCAGAAGAACATCCTACGTTCTTTAATCTACCAGATGGCGGTTGTGCATGTCACTTACCAACAGAAACGACATTCCCAACTTCTCTTGACCCACTTTACTGCAACCGTTACGAGATTGCTAGTTGGGCTAAAGATGCACTAGCTACAGGGGTCAATTACTTTGGTTTATGTTGCGGCGCTTCTCCAAGCATGCTTCGTGAAGTAGCAGAAACAGTAGGCCGTGAAGCAATTAACTCTAAATACTCCCCGGATATGGAGAAACACTTCCTATTTGGTTCAGACGACTCGTTGAAAAAGCATAATCAAGCGTACCGCGTGAAAGCTTAAGATTGTAAGAAAGGAGGAACAAACCACTTTAGAGTTTGTTCCTCCTTTTTATAAGCGCATTGGGATAAACGCTGCTCAATTCAATTATCTATGTTGATCAATGAGGATAGGGTTCCCATCAGGATCTTCAATTGTGAAACTCCCTGGCCCTTCACTCGTTTCATCTGCTTGTGAAAGAATTTTAACTCCATTTTCTTTCAACTGTTTTTGAAGTTCTCTAACATCTGTAAACGAATCAAGTTCTTTAGCATCTTGATCCCACCCAGGATTAAAAGTTAAGATGTTTTTCTCGAACATGCCTTGGAAAAGCCCAATCACACAGTCACCATTCTTCATAATAACCCAATTCTGATCTGGCACCCCTCCAAGGGAATCAAATCCTAACGTTTCATAAAAAGCAATAGATTTTTTAATATCCTTTACAGTTAAACTAATAGAAAATGCCCCAAGCTCCATACCATTCCTCCTATTAATAGACTTCCTCCTTAATTAATTTCGCCTTCACCCATACAAAACCCTCTTCCTCATGTTATCTAGCCATTGAAGGAATTCCCGTTCTCTATCCTATTGCCCTTCCATACATTAAGTAGTACCTTGCTTACAAGAAAAAACGATTGCTATTGTTAGCAATCGCCCACGTTAGTAGAAATGTTTTTTTGGTTATCCTTCAAGAAATAGCCTAGTTGCTGCCAAAAGCATAACAATGGCTCCAATAATGTATTTGTAGCCGCTCCTATCTTGGCGTCCTTTAATGATTTCAATTGCTGTAAGTGTAAATGCTACTGATGCAAGGGCTAGAATTATATAGAGCTCTATCTTAATCTCCAAAAATAAATAAAATACCACAAGACCAATTACAGCGATTAAAAGAAGATCATTTACCCTTCTTACAATATTGATTATTTCTCCCTCCTTAAAACTCTCTCTTATTACGATGCACTAATAGATTAAATGTAGTCACCACAAAGGATCGTGCTACTAAAAATTTTTCTTAAGAGTATCCAGCAACAAATAGCCTAAAACCACTCCAGCAACGGTTGTAAGCGTAGGATGACCTACTAAAATGAGGTCAGGCATTCGCATTCCTTCCCCATATGGGGTGAGAGGCAAAGTGGACCAAACAACGATCACTAGAGCAGGCACTCCAACAGCCAAGCCTCTAATCCAGTCAAACGTCCAAGGCGTTCGTGCCATAACTTCTAAAATAAATTTAGGAAGGCGTAAAAGAACACCGATCCCAACAGGAAAAAGTGCAGCAAATAGCAGTGATGCAGCAGGGCGTTCATACGTAACCTTAAACTCTTCCTGTAAAGCCATTTCATAACTCTTCCCTAAGTAAATAATCAACCCAATCGCAAGCGTCCAGACAAAATAATACCCAAAAAGCTGCTTATTCCGAATACATATCCCCCTCCTCTAACATTTACATCAAACTGGTTCCCCATAGATTATTTAAAAGAATGACATAAAGGGTGAATGCTCCCGTTATGACCATAAACGTACTCGGAATCACTCGTAACGTTTTATTCCTACGCAGGGCTATGACAAAAACTAGGAAGGCACATAAAGCAACCCCATAATAAACAAAAATGATTGAATAATAAGTAAAGGGACCTAGAAAAAGACTAAGAACGAAAAACTGTAAAATAAAAGCAAAAAACGAACCCGCAATCCATTTTCTCTCGTCTTTAATCTCCCAAATGGACTTAATAGACAGAACAAAAACACTTAACACAACTGTCCCAAGTAGCCATTCATAAATGAAAAACATCTCTTCGTAGCCCACAGAGAGAAAATAGCCCAATATGAACAAAGGAATCATCGCCACTAATAAGTAAGCCATTCCCTTGAAACTAGCAGTCATTCATAGCTCACCCCTTTATTATCCATATTTTAACACACGAAAATTATGAGCACATCTCATAACCCTTAACGGAAATAGTCTCTCGAATCTTTCATTACCCGTCTCTCTATTCTTGAATAAACAAAAAAGAGCACCAGATCTTCTACAATCTGATACTCCCCCGCTTAAACCTATTGTAGTTATGTACCTATTTAAGCGGAACAGTTTGACAAGCTAAGCGATAGCCTTCTTCAAGCTCACCCTCTAGCTTCTCATGTTCCTTCGGCGTTGGCTTGTTTACAACTTCTTCACCGTTAAGTAACTCCACACGGCAACGGGTGCAGTTTCCTTTTTGGCATTTGTAGTCTAGAGGCACATCCTGTTCAAAAGCTGATGCTAAAAGGGATTGCCCCTTTACAGGTTGAATAGAAAATTCCTCATCTTGCTGTTTTACACGAATCATCATTTGATCCATCATAACCTTCCTTTCTATAACACATGTCTCTATTATTGTACGCATAAAAAGAGAGCATAACAAGAAAAGGAGGGAGAGATTGACTCCCTCCCTCTTTCACTTAGCTCCACTGTATTGGTGTTGGTGCTATACCTTCAATTTCTTTACCGATTGCTTCATACTGCTCTGGGGTTAGCCATACGTGGACAGAACCTTGATCTTCATGTCCGCGAATTAAGCGACCGATTCCCTGGCGCATACGTAAAAGCATATACGGAAGATCGACTTCTTGCATCGCATCCTCTGCATGGTTACGCTTCGCATCAAAGACAGGGTCTTTTGGTGGGAATGGCAAGGAAGAGATCATCACCTGTGACAGCGCCTCGCCTGGTACATCAAGACCTTCCCAAAGGTGGTAAGAGCATAAGACTGTCGCATGATCTTGTTGGAAGGTCTGGACCGTTTCACTAATCTCTCTGTCTCCTTCATAAAGCATAGGGAAGGAGAAGGATTGATGATCTGCCCAAATTCTGAAACGATTCATTTCTTCTAGAGAAGAGAACAAGATTAACGTCTTTCCTGCCTGGTGCTCTAAATGAGCCTTCATGCTCTCCCACTTCTCTTCTTCCCCTTGGTCAAGATGGCCATTCATCTTCATTTGTTCCTCATAATCAAACGGTGATTCAACCGTGAAGGAGAGATAATTCTTTATACCAAGACTACCTGCAATATACGAGAAGTCTTTCTGACGAGAAAGAGTGGCAGATGAAAATAGGAATGGAATGTTCTGACTAAACACTTCTTTCTCTAATACATCTTCGACAAGTCGTGGCATAATAACAAGGGAACTGTCCTCATTGTTTGTTTCAAGCCAGAAAATCCCTTTATCATCTTTTAACAGAATAGCCAATCCATAAGAGAAGAACTCCAAGTATTCTTCTATAATCTTCACATTATAGTCATCCATTAAGAATAGTTCAGAATCAAAGACGAGTTGTTCAAGCAAGCTGTGCACTTTCTTGTTCATCTGTCCTGCCAAATCGATCATTTCTTTCGAGCGAGGAACTTCATGGCGATTTGAACCTTCTACTTCAGAACTCGTATTGCGAAGAATGTCAAACCAGTTGTCGTGCATTTCTAAAATATCTTCAATTAAAAGAAGGGATTCTTCTCGAATATCCTGATTTAGGTATTCGGTTAAAACACTTGTTAGAGTCTTAGAGTTAAAGCGATACGTTAATGCCTTTTGTGCAGCGAATTCAAGCAAGTGCCCTTCGTCGAAGATAACGCTACTTGCTTCTGGTAAGAGCGGAAGTTGCCCTTCCCGTTTCCTCGAATCCTTCGTCCATACGTGCTCCATGTAAAAATCGTGTGAACAAATAATTAAATCAGACGAATGGCGATAGTATTGACGATTTAATGTTTGACCACAGCGGTGACGCCAATCACACGTTGAGCACTGTTGAAGTGGATCCCAAGAAATAGCTTCCCACTTTTCATTTGATACCCACGGATATTCTTTTCGATCCCCGTAACGTTCGAACTTCTGCATAGAAGCGTCGCCACCGAAAACAAACTCAGGAATAGAATCATACACATCTAGTATATCTTCATCTTCTGTTGTTTCCTCAAGCTTATCTAGCTTTTTCACACAAACGTATTGTTCGCGCGCTTTAGCAAGGCGTACGTCTACGTTTAAGCCTAGCGCTTTTTCAAGCTTTTCAATGTCTCCGCCTTTTTTCACGAGCTGTTCAATAAGCGTTTCGTCTGCACATGAAATAATAGCGGGTTTATTCATATAACGGGCATAACAAATTGCATAAAGCAAGTATACAAACGTTTTCCCCGTTCCTACACCCGCTTCTGCGAATATGGTTTGCTTATTCTTGAAGGCCTGTTCTACCTGGAAGGCCATATAAATTTGTTCGTCCCGAAGCTCATAACCTTGTTCTGGCAATATGTCGTAAAAGACATCTCCAATATAATCACCTAATACATCAAAAAATGTATCTTCCTTGGAGATTTCAAATGGAAGGGTTTGTGTCATCGTATTCTCCTCTTACCCTTTTTAGAGGGTGAAAATTTATTGCAGCATTCCTTATCATATCAGTTTTTTTGCTGCTCATGAATGTTTTTTTATTGAACGGAGTGTATGAATTGTCACTTCGCTCCTTACAAAGAACCGAATGTTCCATCTTGATTGACCCACTCCTTTAGAAATATAAAAGGGTCCATGCTCATGGTCGTGCTTCCCTTTATAAATCCCCTGCTTAGCTAGCTGACCCATATTCTTAATTTTAAAGAAGTAAGGGATATTGACTTGTTTCCCGTGTAAGTGTCCACACACAAGCATTGTAAACGGGTGCTTTACTTCAAGCAACACATCAGGATCATGGGTAAGCACTAGCACATCTTTCTTATCATCTCCTAAAAAGGAAAAACTCTTCTCAGGATCGTGGTACCCTTGAGCATGATCATCCACTCCGACAATCACGGCGTCATCTTTTTCTACGAATTCATTCTTTAATAGGTGAATTCCGTATTGGTTAATTAGATCCTCAAGACCTTTAACATCATCTATGTCACGGTCGTGATTACCAAGGACGGCATACGTTTCAACACCTGACTCTTCAATAAGTTGCAAGAACGGTTTAAGAGTTTCGAATTCTTTCTCAGATTGATCAATATAATCTCCTGTTAAGAATATATAATCAGGTTTTTCAGCGTGAATGAGAGCCTTAATATTAGCAAGAGAAATACGCATGTGTCGAATATGTAAATCACTTATTTGCAATATCTTCTTATTGGTCTGCCCTTCCCATTCTACCCGCTCCACTTTCAACCATTTCGTTGGTAAGATGAAAAAAAACTCCCATACAAGAAGAAAGAAGATTACACCAACCAGTATCCAGATTACCAAAATCATTTTCCGCACCTCTTTTGCTTTAAGATTACTAATTCCCTATACATCCCCTCATTTCCTTTTTGCTATAGAATATTTTATGGAGGAAGTTAAGAGAAATCACGAAAAAGATGCCCGCCAGGAACGGACATCTTCTTTCTATACCCTATTTAAGTTATTCCAAAAACGACTGTAATGCTTCTCTCGTTTTCTCTTCATCATGGGACAAAACAGCACCTTCTCCTGGCACACGTAAATTTGAGTAGCCTACATCTTTTGGAATGGTCAGCGTGTCAATATCATCCGGAGTGTTCAATAGAAAATCTGTTCCAAACCCTAATATTGCAGGTGTACCCATATTCGTCTTCACGTAAGGTTGAATCGCCCCAAGTGCTCGTGGCAAGCGTGCTAGGCCGGTGAACGAAACAAATTCCTCCTTGAGGGCTTTCAAAACCTTCTGCTGTCGTTCAACTCTCATTAAATCCCCATAAGAGTCATTACGGAACCGAGCGTAGCCGAGCAATTCTTTCCCATCCAGGGTTTGTTCGCCCGCTTTAAGGTCAATTGTCTGGACACCGTCTTTATAATACATATCCTTCTCAACAGTAATCGGCACACCATCAGGAGCAATTGTATTAACGATGCTGACAAATCCGTTGAAATCAATGATGGAATAGTATTCCAGATCGACTCCAAAATTCTCTTGAATCGTCTGCCTCATTAATTCAGGACCACCCAATGCAAAGGCTGCATTAAGCTTTTTATATCCATAACCTGGAATATTTACGTATGTGTCCCGCATTAAAGAGACAAGCTTTAACTGATTTTGGTCTGTATCATATTGGCCAATCATAATGGTATCTGAACGAGTTGTTTCTTCTCCACGTTGATCAATGCCTAATAAAAGCACATTCGTCTTTCCTTCTGGACTCTCTGTTCCTTCAAAGGGCTCATCACCATAACTCTCATTCATACCAGGAGCATTCTCATTCGCTCCCCTCAGCCCAGCTGTATATTCATATAAGATGTAAGCACCTATTAGGACGAAGAAGATAAAAAAACCTAAAACGATTCTTCTTGTCCGTTTTCTGCGCTGCGCTCTTCTTGTAGTAAAACGTCTCTCTTCCACCCATGACTCCCCTTCCGCCCATTCAGCAGAATAGTATAGTAGGATTGATGACTAAAATATACAAGTTCTCTCATTATCCTATTTTCTATCTAGTGGCATTATATCATAACGAAAAAAATCACAAATGAAATATTTCATCATTATGTGAGTACTCCTCACATTTATGGAAGACAGTCATCATTTAACGATATCATTGAAACAAAAAAGTATGTATTGTAAGTTACTAAAAAATTACAATACATACTTTATTTAAATACTTTTTCCTTATCCCATCAAAAGGTTATTCAAAGATAGGCGGTTCATCTATATATGGCGCTTCACATGTAATCGTTTCGCCAGTAAATGGATGAGGGAACGTAAGGGAAGCTGCATGCAATGCCTGGCGCGGTGCTGCATTCTTCTTCCCTCCATAAAGGGAATCACCTAAGAGCGGATGACCAATGTGACTCATATGAACACGGATTTGGTGTGTTCTTCCCGTTTTTAAGAAAAGCTTTACAAGTGTTGCTTTCTTTTCTTTTAAATAACCATGCACTTCGTAATCTGTAACCGCTGACTGACCCTTAGGAGAAACGCGCTTTCTAGTTGCATGGTGACGGTCTTTTCCAATTGCTTGATCAATCGTCCCTTTTTTCTTAGAAACAAAGTCATGAACAAGAGCAAGATATGCACGTTTAACTTTACGTTCCTCTAGCAAACGATCCATAATGGATCCTGCTAATCTGTGCTTCGCAAACAATACCGCACCCGTAGTGTCACGATCTAAACGGTGAATATGACGAACGTTGGTATGTGGACCACAGTGATGAGTAACCGCGTTTAACAAGGTACCTGTCTGCCCCTTTTCATTAGGATGAGTATCCATCCCTGCTGGTTTGTTAGCTACTAAGATATGGTCATCTTCAAACAAGATCTGTACATTCTTCTTGTCCGGGATTACATCGGATTGTTCAGGGATGAACACTTTAGCCTCTAAATAATCGCCTTCTGCGAGTGTCTCACTCCAACGTTTTTGCTCGTTATTAACGAGGACCCCTTTGTCCATACGAATCTGATGAAACTGCTTCTTTGGAATTTGCCATACGTCTCTTAATAAGGCTTCAATTGTGTAACCGTTCCATTTTGATGGAACTTCAAGTCCCATCCAATTCTCTCTTTTGTCTAGTTGCATTCTATATTCCTCGCAATAATTTATTTTAACGAATGAAAGGTTTGTATCAATTCGTCAGGTGCACGCTTCACGTTATAAGAGAAGACTCCTTTGTTCGTGTGTAAATATAAAAACCCATATAACTCAGCCGTACCTCTGTAAGACATATCGAAAACATGTTGTAAGTCAAACACATTTTGATCCGTTATAATCTTGTCTTCTGATAGAACAAGGTGACACTCTTCTTCCTGATAGAGCTGTTGTCCATTTTGAATAGACCGGGTCACGCAATAATAGGGATGACGATAGAGCATAATTCCTCCTCTTGAAACTGCACTTTGCACCGATTGTACCACAATAAGAACGCCCACCCTAATTTCCTTATATTAAGAGAGTTTAAAATTGCGTATAACCACCTGTTGAATTACGATTAAGATAATAAGCTTTAGGAGATGATGAAGATGAGACAAGAGCTTGAATATATTAGAGAGAAAATTATAAACAATAAAACAGAGCTCGCTCACGCTATTGAATCATTAGAATCAGATGACTTTGTAAATTCCATGAAATCAGTAGATTTACCATATGAAGAATTTATGAAAATGCGAGAGGAATTATTTGAAATTATTGCTGATTCCCTTATAGAAGATTCGGAGCATTCATTAAAACGATCAAAAGAATGGGCAGAAAGAGTCGGACAACAATGTCTTGAAATTGGTGTGCCTCTCAATGAGTCGATACGTAGCATGGCCTTTTTCCGCACAGTCATTTGGAACGCGTTTGATAAAGATCTGGAAGAACAAAAATTCTCGGCTATCACAATACTTGATGTAAGCAAATACATTAACCCCTTATTAGACGAAGTAAGCTATACCTTTAGCAGATTAATCGTCCAAGATCACCAAAAAACAATGAATATAGCTCAACTTGCAATGGAAGAACTCTCAGTTCCTGTCGTACCTATAACTAAGGGCGTAGCCATACTTCCCTTAATAGGCGAAATCGATACGCACCGGGCTAAGTTAATCATGGAGTCCACATTGAGACATAGTACAGACGACCAGCTCGATTACTTAATTATTGATGTATCTGGTGTCCCGATGATTGATACAATGGTAGCCAATAACATTTTTAGTATCATTCAGGCGTTAACAATTATGGGGGTTGAAGCTAGTATAACGGGAATGAGACCAGAGATTGCTCAAACTGTTATTAGCCTCGGTATTAACTTTAAAGACATTAACAGCTATGCCAATATGCAACAAGCACTTGAGAAGATCGGATTCACCCACGAAAGCCAATTACAAACGTAAACAGAATAATCTCAGTAATAAAAACGGGTACCTGCCTTCCTTTCCTCAATAAACGAAAGAAGGCAAATACCCGTTTTATTTTTCTGTAACAAGAGTAGAGAATATAGCTATTTAACATTCGCTTCCTTTGCTTGTTTAATCTCCGTTTCAATCATGGATATAGATTCATTGTAGCTAGGATGCGGATAATGAGGAAAAGAAAGGTCTTCATCACGAGCCGCCATCTCTAATGCCACCGTTCCCGTTGAAATTAACTCCACTGCACCAGCACCAAAAGCATGAAAACCTAAAACCACATCGGTCTCATCCTGTATGATGAGTTTAATGAAGCCCTCACGTTTTCCATGGATCGTTGCATACCCATTTCCTCCATATCCAAATTGACCAACACGAACATTAAAATCCTTTTCCACCGCTTCTTGTTCTGTCATCCCTACTGAAGCAATTGGTGGTATGGTATGGGCTACTAAAGGAATGAACGTAGGATCAAACTCAGCAGGGATCCCTCCCATTGTCTTAGCTACCACCTCCGCTTGCTTTATGGCTTTGACAGCAAGAGACGGACCCGTTGTTACATCACCAATCGCATAGATATTTTCTATAGATGTACGCATTTCGGCATCTGTAGCAAGAAAACCATTTTCCATTTTCATTCTCAGGCGGTCTATACCTAAATCAGTCACATTCGGCTCAATTCCAACAGAAATGAACGCATGGGTTGCTTCAATGTGAACGTCTTCACCTTTTTGTCGAAGGATCCCGTTTACCTTGTCACCATCAGTGCTTATGCTATTTAAAGAAGCCTCCGTGTATACTTTGATCTTCTGTTTCTTAAGAACCCGTTTTAACTCTCGATTAATAGAAGAATCATATCCGCAGTCAGATTTCTCTCCATCTAGAACAAGGGATACGCTGGCTCCAAACTGCCGAAACGTCATCGCAGCTTCAAGAGCAATGTAATCACTCCCATATACGAGGATATGTTCAGGCACTTCTTCTAACCGATATAGGGAGTGGCCTGTCAGGATACGCTTTCCGTCAGCTTTTATTTCATTAGGGATAAAAGGACGACCACCTGTCGCAATGACAGCGTGATTAAAATGATAGACATCGAATTGGTGACCATGGTCAACCCCAATACGGTCCTCTGATAAGAAAGAAGCATGCCCTTCTATTATCTCAACTTTGTTGGCTTTACATAAAGCTTCTACCCCTTTACGTAGATTGCCAACAACCTTCTCCCTATAAGATTGAAGCCCATTCAGATCGAAGGACGCCTCTTTCATTTGTATACCGTAGTCACTCATATTATCAACTTCTGCTAGCTTCGTTGCACTAGTGGAGAACAGCTTAGAAGGAATGCAACCTTCGTTCAGGCAGATCCCTCCAAGATTCCCTTTTTCAATTAATGTTACGTGGAAGCCATGTTTAGCCGCATGAATGGCAGCATTATATCCACCTGGACCTCCCCCGATAATAACAACATCTCGTTGTTCTGCAATTTCCCCGACTACCATTTATACCAGCTCCAACATTAGTGTATTCGGATGCTCCATTAGCTGCACCAGACGGTTTGAAAAAGCTACAGCTGTGCCTCCATCTGCCACACGATGGTCAAATGTAAACGAAAGGTTCATCATAGAACGAATAACGATCTCGTCATTCACAACAGCAGGACGCTTCTTCGTCTTATGAAGGGCAAGTAAACCTGTTTCAGGATGATTTATAATAGGGGTAGCACCCGTGCTTCCTTTAAGTGGCCCTACATTACTAATCGTAAACGTACCACCAGAAATGTCAGCCATCGTTAACTGATTCGATAGAGCCTTTTCTGTTAATTCTTTCATTTCCCTATGGATCTCTGTAATCGATTTTGACTCAACGTTACGCAATACAGGTACGATTAATCCATCCTCTGTATCTACTGCAAGTCCAATATTGTGAGTATCTTTCAATTCAATTACTTCTTCTTGTTCGTTTAGCGTCGCGTTAAAGATTGGAAAATCCTTAAGCGCGACCGACACAGCCTTAATATAGAACGCAGCGATAGAGAACGACTCTCCTTGCGCTTTACACTCCGCTCTCCATTCCATTGCATTTGTCACATCTACTTCCTCAAACTGTGTACAATGAGCAATAGTATGCAAAGAGTGAGTCATCTTCTTAGCAATTTGCTTACGGCGGCCTTTAAATGGAATGGTTTGCTGTGAAGAAGGTGTAGCCATTTTTTCTGACTGCACCTCTTTTACTTCTTTCTCCGGTGTAGCATCAGCTACTGCTAAAGCTTGTTTAGAAGTCTCTCCGTTCATATAACTCATCACATCTTCATCCATTATACGACCACCTGGTCCTGTACCTTCTACCTGAGCAATATCCACCCCATTATCCCGAGCGATCTTTCTCGTATAAGGAGCAGCCAAGACACGATCACTGTGTTTTGGTAGGTGGAATGTATGTGTTTCTTGTGTATTTGCTTCTTCAGATTTCTCTATTCTATTTTCCTTTCTACCATTAGCCGGGGCTCCTGCTAACTCTATTTCCAAAACCGTTGTTCCAACTTTAATGGTTTCCCCTAACTCAACAAGAATCTTACCAACTGTTCCAGCACCAGGAGATGGTATTTCAGCAGTCATCTTATCGGTTTGAACTTCTACAAGCGGCTCATCTGCAGCCACTGTATCACCTGGCTTAACAAAGAAGTGAAGGACCTCTGCTTCTGTCATTCCTTCACCAATATCGTGTAACTTTACTTCGACCATGCATAGTCCCTCCTTTTAGAACGAAATCACGTTTTCGATAGATTTGATAACACGTTCCGGTGTAGGTAAGTAATGATCTTCATAAGCAAAAAATGGTACAGGTGTGTCAAAACCTGTCACTCGTTCAATCGGTGCTTTCTGATAAAGAAAAGAGGTATCATTAATAACAGATATGATATCATTAGCTACACCACTCGTGGCATGTGCTTCTTGAACAATTACAGTGCGTCCTGTTTTTTGTACGGATTCTGCAATAAGATCTTGATCAAGAGGATAAAGGGTTCTGAGATCGATCAAATCACAGTTCACACCCTTCTCCTCCATCTTTTTCACAGCTTTTTCTGCCACAGGAACCATGGCTCCCCAGGCGATGACAGTCACATCCTCACCTTCTGCTAGACGCTTTCCTTTCCCAATTTCCACCGTATATTTATCTTCTGGCACTTCTTCACGGGACGAACGGTAATTTCGCATTGGCTCCATAAATAAAACCGGGTCAGGGTCTTCGATGCTCGCAATTAAAAGGCCTTTCGCATCATAAGGGGAGGAAGGACAAACAACTTTAATGCCTGGCATATGAGTAAATAAAGCTTCAACCGAGTCAGAGTGGATCTCAGGCGCCCTTACACCTGCCCCGTACGGAGCACGTATGACCATTGGCACGGAGTAGTGACCCATTGTACGAGCCCTTATCCTTGAAGCATGCGTCATAATTTGTTCATAAGCAGGGTAAACAAAGCCAAGGAATTGAATTTCTACTATTGGAAGGAAACCGTTAATGGCCATGCCGATTGCTGCCCCTGTAAAACCCGCTTCACTTAGAGGGGTATCTATGACACGATCCTCACCAAATTCAGCTTGCAAACCATCTGTCGCTCGGAATACACCGCCATTCTTCCCTACGTCTTCTCCCATGACAAGGACTTCTTCTTTCTCACGAAGCATGGTACGCATACCATCCGTAACCGCTTGAACAAGTGTTAACGTATTCGTTCCTACTGTTGTCTGCATTAACGATCCCCTCTTTCCATATGTGCGACATAGTCCTTCTTCTGCTTCTCGATAGTCCACGTCGGACTTTCAAATACGTAATCAAAAATAACGTTCACATCAGCCGGAGGAAGGTTTTCCATATCCTCAATAGCTTGATCAATCTCCTGTGCCACCTCTTCTTTAATACCTCTCACCCATTCCTCATCCCAAAGACCAGCTTGCTTCATATACAATTCAAGCCTTGCAACAGGGTCGTTCGAAGCCCTGCGATCTTCACTTTCCTGTTGTTCTCGATATTTCGTCGGATCATCAGCAGTTGTATGTGCACCATAACGCCATGTCACCGCTTCGATTAGCGTTGGACCTTCTCCCTTTCTAGCTCGGTCAATGGCACGGTTCATTTCTGTGTAGACGGCGATAATATCATTTCCATCTACACGAACTCCTGGGATATCATAGCTCACTGATTTTTGAGCAATGGTTTTTGAGTTCATTTGTTTGTGTATCGGAACAGAGATAGCATAATTATTATTTTGATTAAAGAACACTACTGGCGACTTCAGGACACTCGCCACATTTAAGCCTTCATGAAAGTCACCTTCAGAGGTAGCTCCGTCTCCGAAATAGGCAACGGCAATGTTATCCGTTCCTTTTCGTTTCTCGGCATAAGCGGCTCCAGCTGCATGAGGTAAATGTGTAGCAATGGGGACACTTGGTGGAAAGATATGCAACCCTTCAGGTGGCACACATCCTTCATTTCGACCATTCCAATACGTTAGAATCGTCTTCAATGAATGACCGAACGTCATCGTAGCCCCGTGGTCCCGGTAGGTTGGGAATAACCAATCCGTCTTTCGTAAAGACATGGCACTCCCTACTTGAGCAGCTTCCTGACCTTCAAATGGAGCATAAGTACCGATTCGCCCCTGTCGCTGTAAACTGATAGCTTTTCGGTCAAAGGTTCTGATCCTGACCATGTTTCTGTACATGTCTCGTATGACATCTTCCGTTATAAGTTCTTGGTCCATGTCCTCTACAAGATTTCCTTTCTCATCAATCCATTGAATCATTGGAAATTGCTCTTCCATGTCTCTCTCCTCCTTATGTACGTACATTCCATTTTGGACGTTTAGCATGTGAGAAAAAGCTGTTTCTCCTAGTCCTTGATTCCATTCGTTCCCTGCAGAATAAGTCGGCTGCTTCTGAGGTTGGTATGTGATGAAGTTCAGCGTTCTGGTAGATGGATAGCAATGAATCATAGATACTCTTCGTCTTCTGTAAAACTCGATCTTTATTTGGTTCATACAACTCATCGGCTACTTGTATTAAACCGCCACTATTCACAATGTAATCCGGTGCATAGAGAATCCCTTTTTGATGTAACACTTGGCCATGCCGTTCTTCTAAAAGCTGATTGTTAGCAGAACCCACAATTCCTTTAAATTTAAAGCTTTCAATGGTTGAGTCATTAATTATTCCACCGAACGCGCAAGGTACAAAGAGGTCAGCATCTACACGATAGATGTCTTCTCCCCTCACAACTTGAACGGTTGCATTATGTTTGTTCGCTTTCTCAACTAAATCAGCAATGGCTTGTTGATTAATATCAGATACGTATAGATGAGCACCTTCTTCTATGAGGCGAGCAGCTACTTTGCCACCTACTTTACCAAGCCCTTGAATGGCGTATGTTTTACCAGTTAAATCCTCTGTGCCAAAGAGCGCTCGATTCGTAGCCTGAAGTCCGTATATTACTCCAAGAGCTGTTGGTACAGAAGAGTCACCGCTCCCACCATACTCCTCTGGCACTCCTACAATGCAATTCGTTTCTTTTAAGGAATGGATAAAATCTTCCGGCAATGTTCCCATATCAGTTCCGGTGTAGAACCTACCATTCAACGACTCTACAAACTGACCAAATGCTCGGAACAGTTCAGGTGACTTATCTTTCTCAGGATCACCAATTATGACGGACTTTCCTCCACCAAAATCTACGTCTGAAGCTGCACATTTATAGGTCATGCCTTTTGATAGACGAAGAACATCTTGAAGGGCATCATCGACACTTTCGTATGGTTGCATGCGGCATCCTCCAAGCGCTGGACCAAGCGTTGTGTCGTGAATGGCGATAATGGCTTTTAAGCCCGTTGCGGGATCATTACAAAAGACGACTTGTTCATGCTCAGTGAATTTCTCAAACAAATCCATCTCTCCCACCCCTTTTTCTCTCTTATCTAATTCAGAAAACGTTTTCATTTTTATGCGTTCGACACTAGGCTTGCTTCTATTCGCTCCTCTATTTGTTCTTTAGGTAGAATCGCCTGTGTCACTTCCCCCTTTCCGATTAATCCTTTTTTATTACGTGCTTCAACCTCTGTGATTACTAAATGATTCTTTAGTGCCGTAACGGTTGCTTTTACAGTAATTGTAGTATCTACTGCGGTAGGCGCAATGTGCTTCACTGTTACAGAGGCCCCAATTCCTTCTTCATGATCTTCTAAGTATGGTAGAATAATCTGCCTTGCAGCCAATTCCATGTGATAAACCATGGAGACTGTGGAATAGGCAGGGTGCACAACGCTCCCTTCAAATTGAGCTACCATATCCGATGTAACAGTGTCTGTTATTTCAGCTGTTTGCCCAATGGCTAAACCTTCCTTCATAGTCCTCCCCCCTTTCTTAAGATAGTAAAGCGCGGTCGTTCACCATTTGTTCTCCGCGAATCTTCTGGAATTCCTCAAGGAGCGTCTCAATGGTTAACTCTTTCTTCTCTTCCTCTGAAACTTCTAAAATGATTTGCCCTTTATCCATCATGATAAGACGATTGCCAAGATCAAGAGCTTGTTGCATGTTATGGGTTACCATTAATGTAGTTAGTTGATATTTATCAACGATTTCACTGGTCAAATTGGTAATGAGTTCAGCTCTTGATGGATCCAAAGCAGCTGTATGCTCATCAAGGAGAAGGATAGATGGTTCTGTAAACGTAGCCATAAGTAAAGACAACGCCTGCCGTTCCCCACCTGATAGAAGGCCTACTTTTGCATTTAAACGATCTTCAAGACCTAGATGAAGACTCTCAAGAGATTCTTTAAAAAAAGCCTTACGCTTCTTCGTCACACCCCTCTTTAACGTTCGCTTCTTGTTCCTGGCATAGGCAATAGCCAAATTCTCCTCAATCGTCATTTCAGGTGCTGTTCCAGCCATTGGATCCTGAAAAACTCGGCCGATCAGTTTGGATCGTTTGTATTCTGGTAAAGGAGTCACATTTTTATCTTGTATGGTTACTGTTCCGATATCAGGTGAAAGAGCGCCAGAGATCACATTCATTAGTGTCGATTTTCCAGCACCGTTACTTCCAATTACAGTGACAAAATCCCCAGGTTTTAAGGACAAATCAATATGTTCTAGAGCTATTTTCTCGTCAAGAGTCCCCTCATTAAAAACTTTATGGACATGGTTTAATTCAAGCAACGTTACTCATCCTTTCCGGCTGATGCCATTTGGACTGTGGCCATACGCTCGGCATTTTTCTTTTTCTTAAGCTGTCGCGCTTTCTGATTATCTATGACCTTAGGTAATACAAGCGCAATGATTACAATACTTGCTGTAATAAGCTTCATATCACTAGTTTTTAAGAAATCAGCACGTAGAGCGAGGGTAACGACAATACGATATACAATAGCTCCACCAATAACAGCTAGAGTCGTTCTAGCAATTGACTTTGTACCAAATAGCGCTTCTCCGATAATAACGGATGCAAGTCCGATAATAATCATGCCTATTCCCATACCGACATCAGCAAAAGAAGTCAATTGAGCAATTAATGCTCCTGAAAAAGCAACGAGAGCGTTTGATAGACCAAGTCCTAAAATGATGAACAAATCCGTATTTGCTGAGAAACTTCGAATCATTTTCTTGTTGTTACCTGTAGCGCGAATGGCAAGACCTACTTCTGTTTTTAAGAAGCGATCCGTTAACCATTTAATAAAGAACGTGACCACAATCATAAAGAAGAAAATGCCCCACGTTTTTGGTAAGAACTCTCCCCAACCAATCATAGTAAAGAATGCATTAAACGGAGCATTTAAACCAAGGCTATCCCACCATCCTGAGACAATATCTAGCCCCGATTCTTGATTTAATAAAGCGACGTTTGATTTACCCATGATACGGATATTGATTGAATAAAGCGCAATCATCATTAAGATTCCTGATAGTAGTGGATTAATCTTTCCTTTTGTATGTAACAACCCTGTTACACAACCAGCAAGGAACCCAGCTATAAACGCTATAATTGTTGCCAAGAATGGGTTATATCCGTTAAAAATTAGAATGGCAGCTACTGCAGCCCCCGTTACAAAACTTCCATCGACAGTCAGATCAGGAAAGTCTAATACGCGGAAGGATAAGTACACTCCAAGCGCCATAATCGCATAAATTATTCCAGATTCAAACGCACCAAATATCGCAAATGGCACAACCTTCACCCTCTCTCCATTTTCATAAAAGGGCCCAGTGCGCTAGTTTAAGTTAGTTCACTGGGCCCATCCCAAATCAAATGTTACTCTACAAATTCAGCCTTCTCTTCCCATTCTGATTTAATCTCAACACCTTGTTCCTCTGCTGCTGTTTTGTTCATAACAAGCTTTAAGTTCCCAGGTACTTCAGGTGCGATTGAGGATATATCAGCTTCACCTTTAAGCACTTTAGCTGCCATTTCACCTGACTGGTAGCCAATGTCGTAATAATCAAACCCATAGGCTGCAAGAGCTCCACGTTCAACAGAGTCAAACTCTCCAGCCACTACAGGAATATCCTGGTCGTTTGCGACAGAGATAACGGACTCAAGGGCAGATACAACGGTGTTATCCGTAATGATATAGAACACGTCTGCTTTTCCTACAAGCGCTTCAGCTGCTTGCTGGACTTCAGCTGATGTAGAAACAGATCGCTCAACAATTTCAAGGTCTGTACCTTCCATAGCTTTCTTAACAAGGTCAATTTGGGCAATGGAGTTTTGCTCTCCAGAGTTATAAATCATTCCAACTTTCTTAGCACCAAGCTCATTACTAATAAAGTCAACAGTGCTAGGAATGGCTTCAGGATGATTATCGGTTGTCCCCGTGATATTCCCTCCTGATTCATCCATAGATGGGACGAGTTCAGCACCCACTGGATCAGAAACAGATGTAAAGATGATCGGAATATCAGATGTAGCATTTAGCGCTCCTTGAGCACTTGGAGTAGAGTTCGCAAAAATCAAGTCCATTTGATCCCCAACAAAATTTGTCGCGATCGTTTGGTTATTGGACTGATCTCCTTGAGCTATTTGAACGTCATATTCTGCATTTACGCCAGCGTCATCCATTGCTGTCTTAAATCCTTCAAAAGCTGCATCAAGAGATGGATGTTCTACAATTTGTGTAACACCAATCTGATACGTCTCTCCATCAGATGTCGTATCACCGGAAGTTTCTTCTGTATCTGTTGTGTCTTCCGTTTCTCCAGAATCACTTTCAGTCTCTTCATCTGACCCGCAAGCGGCTAAAACGAGTAAACTCCCTAAGATCATGAGCATCAACAACCAACTTATCTTTTTCATTGAACTCCCCTTCCCATTAATCCCTTAGTATTTATGTAAGACTTAGATGTTTTGAAACCGTTTACATTTTGTCACGAAAAAAGTTGCCTTAGAATTATATGATAAACAACAAAGACAACGTATTTATATCGTAATAGTATCGGACCCCTGCGAATTTGTCAATAAATTTTCAAAAAATTAAAATTACTCTCATAATTCAACGTAATAAAGGATTATTTTCCTTCACGAAAAAGTTTTAGAGTCTAATTTTATAACCTTCAATAAACGCTAAAACTATCATTTGTAATACCATTTTAATCTCCCCTATTCTTGAAGATTACTATAAGCCAAAAAAAGATGAGCTAATGGCTCATCTTTATTACGTCGTTTCTCGTTTAGATAGGGGATAAGCGGCAGAGAGATTGTGAAAGTGGGAAGTTGCTTCTTCCATCATAGTTACAAAGAGTTCCTGTACAGTCGGAAGGTTGTGAATCATCCCTGATACTTGCCCCCCATTAATAAACCCTTGATCAAGCTTCCCTTCTAAGGCTCCGACTTTATGATAATGTTCGGAGGTGAGACGATTAAAGTCGCCCTCTTCAATACCTTTCTCCTCAAGAGAAAGTAATTGACCAGCGTACGGCGTTTTCATTACACGTCGAATCTTTCCAATACTCCGTCCTACAATTACTGTCTGTAAATCATCGGCACCTAAAAGCGTCTCTTTATAGGCTTTATGCATAGGAGAGTCAGCAGTGGCAATGAGTCTTGTCCCCATTTGCACCCCACTAGCCCCAAGAGTAAGCATAGCTGCTAACCCACGTCCATCCCCTATGCCTCCTGCTGCTACCACCGGGACAGAAACCGCGTCAACGATTTGAGGAATTAAGGTAAGTGTAGTCGTTTCAAAATTTGAGTTAATGCCCGCAGCTTCGTAGCCTTCTGCCACAATGACATCTGCTCCTGCTGCTTCTGCTTTACGAGCTTGCCGCACAGACGCAACCACTGCGATCACCTTCACACCATGTTCATGAAAGTAAGGGATAAAAGGAGCAGGGTTTCCAGCTGAGAGTGATACTACAGGGAGATCCTCTTTAACAACTAGCTCAATCATTTCATCTCTATAAGGGGTTACATTTAAGGGGATATTTAAAGCCACCGGCCACTTCGTAATCGTCTTCAATTCTTGCAAGATCTTCTTAACTTCTGACTGCTCCATCGTACCAACCCCAACAGTGCCTAACCCACCTGCTTCACTTACCGCAGCTGATAGCGGAGCATTACTTACATTGCCCATCCCTCCTTGAAGAATAGGAAATTGAATATTTAACAAGCGACAAAGATCATTCATTACATTTTCACCTCGTTATAAAAATGTTATACTTTTCATAAAGTTAACACAATTCAAGGAGGATTGGAATGCTTTATAAATACCTAAACGATTTCCCTAAAGTTGATCGTAGTGTATTTGTAGCCCCTGGCGCTCACATTATAGGAGATGTAGAAATTGAAGAAGAGTCAAGCATTTGGTTTAATGCAGTCTTAAGAGGAGATGAAGCTCCTATTCGCATTGGAAAGCGAACGAGTATACAAGACAATTCTACATGTCACCTATATGAAGGTTTCCCCTTAACGGTTGGGGATGAAGTTACAGTTGGTCATAATGTCGTCCTTCATGGTTGTACCATTGGCAATCGATCAATTGTTGGAATGGGCTCTACCATCTTAGATGGTGCAAAGATTGAAGAAGAATGTATTATTGGAGCGAATTCCTTAGTACCTCCCGGCAAAACCTACCCTCCCCGTTCGCTAATTATAGGCTCACCCGCTAAAGTTATCCGCGAGCTAAATGAAGAAGACCTTAAACTCATCCAGCTCTCGATTGATTCGTATGTTGAAAAAGGGAAGCAATTTAAGTCTCATATGTAAATAGTTACCATAAAACCCTTATGAGGTAAGTAGTGTCCCACTATTAAACTGTTTACCTCAAGGGTAGTTGGTTTTGGTGAGGTAAGTTAGGTTAGTCACTACCTTCCCTCATATAAACGTTGACCTTTCATTTACACCCCTCTACATTAAGAATAAATAAAACTTCTCTATCCTTCATATCCAGACTGACCATCTATTAATTTGTGAACCTTATAAATCATGTTTTACTCCTCTATATGTAAACTTCATAAATATCGCTAAGGTACTGTACCCCTATACGTTCCTTATTTCCTATATTTTATAAAAATAGCAATTAAATGTGTTTTTCTTGTTTATAGTTGGATGATTCTGGCTATATACTAGTGTAAACATAATTACCAATAAAAAGGAGATGAAAATGAATGGCTGATCGTTACAAGACAGGCGAAAAGGTACCAGAGAACGGTACTTACGAATTTGATGGACTTGCTGACACGAACGGAAACGGGACTCCTACTGAAGACGAAAAGCATGTTAGTCTAGAAAGTGGAGAAACATTTCCACCATTACGTTCTAGTAAAGAAGCTGCTTACTGGAAGAAATCTAACTAAGGAATAGTTGTTCGTTTGCAGATTTGAGAAGACTTGCCTATTTTGTTTAAAGCATATGGATATTATTCTGGAATATTAAACCACACCTTCAACTGTAAGGAGTGTTCTAAGTAAGATGGAGCATCCTATGGTTGCAATAAATATTCTTAAAGGAGAGGATTCAAATGGCTAACCGTTACAAGACAGGAGAAAAAGTACCTGAGAATGGAACTTACAAATTCGACGGACTGACAGATGGTCGTAAGAGCGCAAACCCAACTGAGGATGAGAAACATATCAGTTTAGAGAGCGGACAAACATTCCCTCCACTAAGCTCAAGCAACGCTGCAGCTTACTGGACAAAATCTAACTAAACTAGCATACACAAGAGACCCAGCCTCCTATGAGGCTGGGTCTTATCTTTTATCCTATCCTTAGTTTTTGTCTATCTTCGATTTTTAGTATATAAATAGTCAGTATTTTTATGTGTGAAGAACTCTGAAACGTTGTAGAAGATAAATAGAAAAAGGACTCCCAATACTCCAGCTATTTTATAATATCCCGTATATAAAAGGACTAAAGTCGTTAGTAGAAGCCCTACCAATAAGCTCCAAAATGCGATCCTTACGGCTTTATGCATGTAAAACTCCCCTTCTTCAGGTTAGAACTGGGTAACTTCATCTTTTGAGAAGCAGCCGAACAACGCTTGGCTATCCTTGTCTTCAATCTCTCTTAACCGAAGTCGGTCTGTTTCAATTGCAGGGAACATCCCTTCACCTCATATTAGATTATTCTATTCTGGAGCAACTAACTCTACTTTTATCCGATCCGGGTCTTCAAAGTAAACCGCATAATAATCTTCTCCCCCAGCATAAGGATGTTGGTCTTCATAGAGAATCGAAATACCCTTATCACGCAAATTCATTGTCATTCGATCTACTTGTTCTTTAGAAGTAGCATGAAAAGCAAGGTGATTTAGTCCTACTCGGCACCTGTGGTAAGGAATATCCTCGTAACGCTCTTCCACCTGTACAAACACAAGGTATGTATCACCGAGTGTATAGCTCTGTCCACTGTCCCACTTTTGAAAAACTTCATAACCTAATTCTCCAAGGAACCATCCCCAGAACTTTTTAGACTCTTCGAGGTTCGATACATAGAGTTCAATATGATGGAGCAATCCCTTTTTCAAATCACATCACCTCCCGTTCTCGTTTGGCATGCCAAAATGTATCAATGAGTGAGACCACAATCACAATCCACAAAAAGGGATTATAGAATGATAATCCGCTTGCTGATTGTCCACCTATAATAGTGAAACATGCTAGGAGGACCACAATGTATATCGTAAGCCCAACTCCCCACACAATATTGCTCCTTTTATTCCGTTCCCCTTTCCTCATGAAGAGGCTAGTCACAATTAACATGCCATAACTTACAAGTAGCAACCACTTAACCCATAGGAATCCAACCTCATTCGACAGGAAGAAATCATAGGTGAGTAACCCGGTTAGAATGAAAATACACGTCAACTCGATTACTCGATTCACTATCCAATCCCCCCTATACTAAATAAGCTACTTTACTACTTTCTACTGTTCCAGCTAAAACACCTTCCAAACTATGACAATTTTAGATAAAAATGAAGTCACCCTATGTTTAGAGTGACTTCGTTTTATTTCATTTAGGCAACATGTAAAATATGGTGCTCTCCTGTTGTTAGATTTACGTATTCCACACTTGTGGGTTTGGCCTGAAACATGTGCTCACTGCACAAAATGGCTTTCTGAGCATAGTCTTCAAGAGCATGAGAACTACATTCTACGAAGAATTTCCTAAACCTCACCTGTTTATTCTCATGGCTGATGACGGTATGATCCAATCGAAACACCTTTCTATTGCTTGGATTTACCCCTTTCCACAAAGGACAATACCAAGCATGTTTATCCTGGTATAGATCTATTTGCTGCAATAAATGATCAATAATTTGAGCAAAAGCAATATAATCACAGCCAGACTTAAAGAACACATTCTTTCCTATTTCTTGCTGCTTTTCATGCACTATATGTAATATCGAAGAAGTTGTTCTTTGATTCACAGGAAGCAGGTAAATTTCATAGATGATGTGGTTAACAAATTTCTGGTACTCCAGTGTCATTCGTCCCACTCCTCTCATTTTTAGCTTTATCATGTCATAATTGAAAATAATTATCAATATCAATTAAGTGTTGACGATGAGAATTGTTTTCATTTATACTCAGTGTAATGAGTGATAACCATTATCATTTAACTACACCCTTTTTGAAAGGAGTTCCAATATGGAATCTACATTTCTTGTAACGAAGTCATTTAAACATACAGTAGATTGTTTTTGCTCCTCCAAACATCACACGAATACAATCCCCTTTCAGCGTGGTGATCGTATAGAACTCACAGAAGATGTTAAAAACGTGGAACCGCTTGGTTGGTATGTGCGCATCGTTGTAAATGAATCTTACCAAGTTTATGTACATATTGATGATCTTGAACAGTTTCACGACCATAAGCTGATCCGTTCTGAAATGGATCTTGAACTAGAATATAACTACTACTCATATAAAGTGAATGCATCCTTGGACCATAAAGATCAAGAACGGTTCATGTACTATGTCCAAAAACTAGAAGACGTAAATGATGTGCTAACCAAAACGTTAGCCAAAACTTCATCTTAAAGGAGCTGTGAATATGGCATCCATTTTAATTGCATATGCCAGTATGTCTGGTAACACCGAAGAAATAGCTGATCATCTTATGAGCGTATTCGAGGATTATGAACACACCGTAACGCTCGATGAAATGGAAGAACTTGAACCTCAAGATCTATTAAATTATGATGCGGTCTTGTTAGGTTCTTACACATGGGGAGATGGTGACCTTCCTTATGAAGTAGAAGAATTCTATGAAGAGATGGAAGAACTTGATTTAGCAGGCCTCCCTGCTGCATCTTTCGGATCTGGGGATACCTCTTATCCTAAGTTCTGTGAGGCTGTAAATTTATTTGAAAACAGACTTCAGGAATGTGGTGCAACCATCGTTCAAGAAGGATTTAAAATAGAAATGGCGTTAAACGTTAAAGAGGATTATGAACGGTGTACAGCTTTTGCTCGTTCATTTTTAGATAACATGAATGGTCAAAATCGTATAGCTACCTAAAAAAAGCGCAATGCTTCTTGGTAAATAACCTTTCTAAAGGCATATTACAATGTAGCATTGCGCTTTTATTAGAAGTATTTCTTACATGCTGCACAGTAAGGGTCACCATTTCCGCGCTTTTGTTTCCCAGAGCATGTCGGACACTGAATGTAAAAACTATTATCATTGGCTACACTAGCAAAGCCACCTCGAAAAAAATTCTTCATCCCACCCTCTATTTTCCCGAAAAGCAAAAATGGAATTCCAATCGAACAACCTAACAAGATACATATAAGTAAGATCGTCATGCTTTCATCTTCCTCCCACATTATGTAATCGCATTCTTAGATCTTAATCATACCATCTAAATTCCATTTTTTACTATGTATTAGTTTCGATAAATCCTATAACACTTCAAAAACAAAAGAAAGTAAAAGACATGTTTTCCTCTTCTACGTTTGTGAAACACCTATTAATAAAGGAGGAAAAATATGAAAAAGGTAGTAGCTTTATTGTTGCTTGCGCTTCCGTTGATAGGGTGTGCAGCAAACGAAGATGAAGGAGGACAGAAGGAAAGCACACAAATGTCAGAAGAACACCAGGCAAATAAGGAGAAGAAAGAAACTCTTAGCTCACAAGACGATACGGAAAATAATAGTAAAAAGAACGCATCAAATACAAACGATAGCGACTCATCAGAAAGTAAGACTAGTGCTCAGCCTACCCTTTCTAAAGAGGAAGCTAAACAAGTAGCACTAGATTATGAAGAAGCCATTACACATACGATTCAGGTCATGGAAGATGACAAAGAAGAGAACGACTATACATCTACATCAGAAATTACATCCTATTATAAAGAAACGATGGCAGAAGAATTAGCTTCGTCTAATGCAGAGGAGCTATTTTGGACCAGGGATGGGGAGTTCCAAGTAAAACCCAGAGACGGAGGGTTAACACTGCAACCCGAACAACCATTTACGCTCAATCAACTTGGAGATCAAACGTATGAAATTGTGCAAGAAAGGAATAATGAACTAATCGGCCATATAAAGGCGCACTTCAAAGTAACCCACAATGGGAATCAGTGGGTCATGCAAGAAATTACTCGAGAAGAACTCCAATAAAGCTAGCACAAGGTGTGCTAGCTTTTGTAAACATGAGGAATGTAAGGCTATGGTTTGAATGTCTGAACAATAGTGCCCGCTCCACTCTGAACGCTAACTTTCGCATAGGCTCCATTCACAAGGGTCAATTGAGGCGGAACGTGCCCACAGTCTATATCATAGATAATAGGAACGTCTAACTCCTCAGCCAACTCCTGATACACATCTAGGACCTCATAATTCCCTACAGGGTGATTAGCAGGACTTCTCCCAAAAAGAATACCAGATATATGATTAAACCATCCTGCTAGCTTCATTTGAGTAAGCGTTCTGCGCAGATCTGTCGTGGAAAGCTGGCAATTCTCAAAATACCAAAGAACCGGCTCAGAACCGATGTACTCCTGTTGGAAATTATCTACTCTATCAAATGGAGTTCCCACTAAGTGACGTACAACATCGATACAGCCACCTAGTAACCGCCCCTCCACTTGGACCGGAGCACCTGTTACTGTTTTCCATTCTGTAGATTCTGTTAAATGGAAGATATGTGGAGTTGGATTTTCGAAATCCCACTCTTTCTGATAATAATCAGAAGAATACTGTGTAACGCACCCTCCCTTTTCAGTCGTTAACACATCAATCCATCTGCTAGTGGTAGGGTCTGACTCTTCCCCTCGCAAATCAACAAGATTCGTTCCATGAGCTGTTGCGACCCCTGTTTTTAACGTAATCGCTAATAAAAGAAGACTTGTGTCTGAATAGCCAAGCACCCATTTTGCTGGTAAACCCTCAAATTGAATGTACTCTAGCGCTTCAATTAACAGTTCCCCTCCCCAAGGCGGGATCATCACATCCACGCTATCGTTTCTAATCATAGTATTAAATTCTTGCGCTCTTTCTTCTGCAGAGGCTGCTCGCGCCTTATCCTGTTTCCAGGCCGTTTGGCCAAAGACCGTTGCTTTACCGGTTCTCTTCATCTTCTCTTCTACTTGTTGTAAAAGGGGATGAAGCTCTAGTGGCACACCAGAAGATGGTGCAGTCACTCCAATTGTATATGTATCCTCGGTTAGATGCGGATATGAAATCATGCGGAACCCCCACTTCCATTTTTAGCTAATACTAACAGAAGATTGATAGAGGATCTAGTAAAAACTTATAGGGAAACAGGATGCTCATTTCCTGGGACTTCTTTGTGATACTTCCTTAACACTCCTAAGAAGAAAAGGTCGCCTATAATAATTAACAGTAAGGCACCAACCCCAATAGGAAGTACCAAATTTTCCGGAATATTCATAAGAAAAGGGGTTACAAATAAATAGACTAGTTTAATAGAAATAACCCCTTTAAAAAGATGCTGCGTTTGTAAATGTAATGGTAAATGATCTTTATGTCTTATGATTTCAAGCAAACATTTAAATATGAAAAAGACGAGAGTGATATCCAATAGACTAATTATATGGGAATACATCCCCCACCAAAAATTAATATGAACGCCTGAAGCCAAAGAGGTGGTCTGGAAACTCATAATTTGAGGAATGGCAACCAGAGCTAACATTATGGCTACCCCTTTTGCCCTTTGAACATAAGGGCTGTTAAGTGGTAGGTTCGATAATCCATTTACCATCATAAGATACCCAATACTATCTGCCATTAAATCAATCCCAACAGAGAAGTCAATAAATACAAATAGGTATCCCCCAAAAAGCATATGGTATGGTTTCTTCACTCTAAGTGCCTCCTTTTAAGGTAATCTTGAAGTTCATCTTCATTTAGGTAAGGTTCTACTTTAGACACGTACAATGGCTTTCGAAATTGTTCTCCATTTTCTTTTTCTCCTAACATATTTATATAGTAGGAATAAGCTTGATAGTGAGAAGACTGAGTATGTAAATGTACTTTAATCCAATTTCCTTTCTGCAAGGATATTGGGAAAAGAGACTCGTCGTATGAAACCCCTTCTACTCCTTGCCAATCCTCAGACTTATCCTCAGATAACCATCCAGGTTGCTGTGTTTCAGACAAATCTAACTCTTCTTGATTTGTTTCAAATTTGATGGATATATCCTCTTGTAGCTCTACTCTTGGGAATTCCAGGCCATTAATCGTTATATTTTCGGACGCTCTTGAGGTAACGGACTCGGTATCATTGTTGCCACTCGCATGCATTGTTCGCTCAAATACAGAAGGGTTAGCCACATTCTGTTCTTGATGATAGTTTAGAGTGCCTATATCTGTTGTAATCGTACTTCCATCTTTGAAAGATACCGTAGCCTCACCTTGGTGTTCTATGCTGTCGTATTGATTATTACTTAAATTGAATGTAGTAAATGCCATCACATAATGGGTATAGCGAGCTTTTGTTAATGGTTGTGGTCTGTTATCAAAAAAGCCATTGCTTGAATCTGTATATAATCTCTCACCGTTTTGGAGTGTGATTGACTGTATTATCTTTGGATTGTTTTTATTCGTTATGTAATAGAAAGTTGGATTTCGATACTCTTCATAATAGTGCTTAAAAAAAACAGGAGCTTCAAGTTGCTTCGATTGAAAATAAAACGCATTCCCTCCCCAACTTATTATGGTAATCACTACTAAAATCATAAACGTTTTACCTTTCATAGACTCCCCCCTCCTTACTCTTGCCCCAGTTTAATCGGTATCCATACTTCTTCTTCAGCTTCAGCATCCTCCGGGTGATAACCTTCTTGCAAACGTTCAAAATGAGGTCTGTCATCAATCACATAAGGAGACTCAGGCAGCCACATTTCATAGATGTAAGTTAATGTTTGCATAAATGTGCTGGCTGGACCTTTGTGAATAAAAACAGCGTACTTTCCTTCAGGAAGCGTGAACACTTCCATAGAAGAAGGAATATGTTTAAGTTCTGAAACCTCAACTAACGCATATTTCCTAAAATTCGTATTAGGATCTACATCGCTGAATGAGAAAAGAGACGGATACACTTGGAGTGAGTAAAAACATGAATCAACCCGGCTGTGTATTTGATTTCTTTCAGGCATAAATGAACGCCATAACTCTACAGTGCGATTCTCCTGGAACGACATAACCACGCTTTTGCCTACTAAATGTTTCTTTTTAATATCAAGTATTTTCGGTTCTATGTTCATTTCCTCCTTAGAATCATGTATATGAGACTACCTGTCTCTTGAAAACATCGGACTTCAATGAAATTGTTCCCTTAATAAGAAATTTACGATCAACTTTTATAAAAGTTCCAGTATTTTAATCATGGAGAGATTCTGATTAGCAAAATGTTTTTTATAAATTAATTGGAATTATATGTTAATATAAGATGATACAACTAAATAAGGGGTGAGAAAGTGAGATCAGGGACTGTACTTCTGTTCATAACCCTCCCATTACTGCTTAGCGCCTGTTCTTCACAATCAAGTAGCGTTACGGATTCTTTTGACGAGAAAGTAACTGAAGAAATTGGGACCGATGTATTTATACCCCAATATAAAGAGTACCCAATTACTTCAGCACAAATTGTTTCTGCCCCTACTGGTGATGCTAAAGATCTAGCTGTTGTTTACTCTAAGAACAAAGGGACATTGATGGATGAGGAATTTATTGATGATTACGAAAAAGATATGGAGTCAACCGTTGTGTATGGCTTATACGATGGAGAGCCTTGGCTATTTAGAATAACGTATCATAACGTTAAAAATACAATTAGCATTGATGAAACTGAAATGAAGAATATACATGGAGTAGACGTTCAATTTAGTGAGAGTAAGCTTAAGGATGAAGAGGTAGTGCTCATGTTTTTTAACGTAGAGGAAGGATCTTATTCCATTGAATTTGTATTGAGAGAAGGATTAACGAAAGATAAAGCATTTGAAATTGCTGAATCCATAATAAAGGAAACAACGTAAAGATCGAGCGCTCAGCTGGACATTTATAATAGAACCACAAAAAAGAGGCTAATTCCTATACGAATGGCCTCTTTTGATTATAGAATTATATTCCCGTCATTCACGAACCCTCTGTTACAAGATACGGCTTTTCTTATACTTGCTCAGGCTCTGACTCGTGAGAAAAGAATAGATAAAGAGCAGCAAGTGTTATAAAAGTGAGCAATATATATTGAATAGAAGCAATAACTAATCCTACTCCCACAAAGGTAATCAGACTGTAAGAAATTGCTCGCTTCTGACGCGCAGTGCCCGTTCGATACCCATGGATAATGGCAAGTATAGCAGTTATTGCAATTAAAGTCCCCCCTAGAATAAAGGCTCCATCTTTGTGAGTAATATCCATTACCGTAATAATCCCAATCATAAACCCTGAAATGTCAAAAGTTGAAGTACTCTCGGTACCAAACGCATAATGAGTGCTCATAATCGATAAGAATAAAAGTCCAGTAAACATCACCACATATGCGTGACCTAAGGAGACGGCAATCATTAACATGACTAACAGAACTCCAGAAATTACTTTTGTACCACTAGTTGAGATTTTAGTTGCCATATGAACCGCAGACATTACGAATAAGAACCATAAGATTGTTAACGGAATTGAAACAAATTGTAACGATAGCTCCTCATTTAATAGAGGAAAGAACATATAATCTAGTTGAATATTTCCAAATATAGATACAACTAGTATAGCTGCTATTCGCCCAAACGTTCTCCCTGCTTCACCAATCCATAAAGAATTGGACCCATAATCCGTTACAATAAGGACGAGCCCTCCTACCATAATAGGAACCGAATAAAAACCTTCCGAGCCAATAAGGAGTAACCCAATTGTAAAACTTAGCCACATCACAACACTACTCGTTACCCTCGGCGTATTCAAAAACCTACCATTATAAGAACCACTAGAAATTTGTTTACAAATAATTGGGATTAAACACCCTAATACTACCGCAAAATTCAACTCCGCACCACCTTCTCAAAAGATTTCGATTACCGATCTTCATCCTTAACTGGTACTTAATAACTATGTACCCCTATTGTAACCGGAAACCTTTTAAGAAGTCTTGTATTCTTTGTAAATTTAATTTAAATTTTCTGTTAATTTACCGATTTTTTGATGGTGGGATTGGGATGGGGGGACAGGTACGTTGTCCCTCGTAGCGACTTAATAGTTCGGAACACTAAGGGACGAGGTACCTGTCCCCTCATCCCACTCATAATGATACATGATGATTATAAAAATCGTTGTGTTCTGATGGAACAAAGACCTTGAATAGCAGTAAAAGGGCCATTAACGTTCCAACTCCCGCAAAGATTAGGCTGACTACCTGTAACGTAAACCATTGAGCAAACAATCCAAGAAGAGTCGTTAACAAAATTTGAATAACCCCTTGAATCATATTCGCCACACTTCCAAAGCGCCCCATAAGGTCAACAGGTACTGTATTTTGAAAATAGGTCGCGTATCCTGCATTCGCAAACGTCATAAAAAAGCCTAAAAAAATAAAGGCCGCCGTTGCCGTTAACATATTAAAAGAAGAGTAGAATAACACATAGCCTATAGATGAAAGTAAAATGCCACCATCCAAGTAAAGTCTTGTAGACAGTTTATTGGCAAATATAGCAGCCACACTTCCTCCCGATAATGAGCCTATTGCTGTTACACTTACAACCAAACCGTATTGTTGATCTGAGAGGTTAAGGTGTTGTTTTATGTAAGTTACTTCTTGTGAATCTAATGCAAATCCCATAAGCATAGCGCCCTGAAACAATAGATAAACCGTTATAAAGAAAGGCGCTCTACCAGCAAACCCTTTTAAAACGATCCAATCATTTATAACCCCTTTCCACGTCATTGGTTCACGAACTTTTCCTGACTGATCACCTGCATCAGGAAGAAGGTAGATGAGAAAAGCACATACGAGAAAAGTGATCGCATTAATGACAATACAGAGTTCGGTACCTACCATCATAATTAACACACCAGCTAAACCTGGTCCGATTAGGAATGCCCCTGAATTCGCCATACTCAACAACGAATTAAACCGCTTCCGTTTCGTTTGAGGCACGAGTTTCGTTATGTACACAGATGAAGCGGGACCAAAAAACGCTCCAATCATATTAATTACAAGAATTAAAGAATAGATTCCCCATAGAGATGATAGAAAAGGAATATATAAAACGAGTGCACCTCTAATGATATCAACAAACACCATAAGCTTTCTCTCATTCACCCGGTCTACGACACTCCCCGACCACACGTTCATCAATAAAACTGCGATGGGCTTCAACACATAAAGGCCAGCTACAGCAGCTGCCGAACCCGTTAGGTCTAATATCATGAGATTAATTGCAATTAAATAGATTCAGTTCCCAAGAAAAGAGATACCAACGCCTGATAGTAATAAAATCGGATTCTTCCAGGTACTCATTTTTGTACCCCCTTTACTAAAGTGCCTCTATATCTTTTGTGGGGTTGGGGGGACAGGTACGTCGTCCCACGCGGCGACCTAATAGTTCAGGACACTAAGGGACGAGGTACCTGTCCCCTCATCCCGGATTCTTGGCGCCTCACCAATAAACTTATATTAACGAGGGAAATACTCCAAAGGCTCTATACAGTGTGTGTACCCATTTTTCTCATAATAGGGAACAGAATCATCACTAGGCCATACAATGACAAATTCATAATGTTTCTCTTTAACCCATTCATGTATCGCCTTAAGCATCTTACTCCCAATCCCTTTATTCCGACCTTCTGGCACTGTATATACATTAGTCATATAAGCGAAAGGATACGTTGTTCTACCAGGCCTAGGGACCTTTTGGATTAATTCTATGTAGATATGTGAAAGAACTCTTCCGTTCTCCTCTGCCACCCAAATAAACCATTTCTCATTTTGAATTGCTTGTTCTAAAAAAACGCGGCATTCTCTTTCAAAATCATGAAAGGATGCACTTCTCTTCGTGTCATCATCTTCGATTGTAAAGTCCCATCTCATTCTTATTAATTGCTCAATATCTTTTAATTCAGCGAACCTTATGTTCACTGTGAACCCCCCTTTTTAATCCCCAAAGTACATCACATGACAGATCTATTAAATAGTCCGTTTGTCTTCACGAAATAACAATACAAAAATCCACATAAGGCCAACGACCATCATAATCATGGAGCCATAAAAGCAGATAAAACTTAACAGCCAAGTCCCTGGTATGATTGTTAGTGAAAAGATAAAAAATGCCATGCCAAAGAAAAGGTACATGTGAGGCAATATGTATTTATTCATGTCATTCGTCTTCCTTTTTTAGTTTGCTTAAAGGATCTTCTAAATTTATAGGATCACAAATGTCCACATGATTCTCATGCTTAGACCATTTCGAATACACTTCTAATGACCACCTTGTTGGTACCCTGTTATATCCTTGCTCCCCTAACCATTGGTGTAAATCATCATAAACCTTATAAATCCTTGATGTTTCTTCTGGTGTGGTTTCTGAAGCTTTAAATACGCCAATAAGCCTATTCGGCTCAACAAGATGGATTATTGCATCTTACGGCTTTCAATTTCCTCAAAGACTTTCGGTATCTCAACACCATATTCCTCTGGACCCTCACAAAGCAGACGAAATCCAACTAATTTTTTTGGTTAACAACTATAACCCCGCGCATTGAATTGCTTGCATGTACACCCATGTCCTATTCCCCCTTCAAAATCTATAAAGGTATCATTACTCACTTCTATAAAAGGATATTTTTTCCTTCATTCTTTTTGAAGAAGAGATAAGTTCTCTTCCTTTTAAGCTTACGAACAGTAGTCAAGTTTGATGGAATAAATAGCTTAATAAATAGGACACTAGGGACAGTGTACCTGTCCCTAGTGTCCTTTTTTTTTATGGTCTTGTTGTTTGTATTGCGTTTACAACTACTTGCCCAAGGACTGGTATTGCAGCTGTAGACGAGGAAACATACAGTTCTTGCAGGCTCTCCACATAAACTGTAACACTATTATCTGAATCAGCTGTGGCAATAACAGTTGTTCCTGCACTATCTGTGCTTACATTAGCTGGACCACCACTTGCATTAAAATTAACTAAAGTTACATATCCAGATGGATTTCCTGATGATTGTTGAAAAACGAGAACTGGTGTTCCTGAAATGTCTTGAGAAGTATTAAATGTATTGCACGTGCTAACCGTAACAACTTGAGGCTCAGGACAACAACTCATACTATCCCCTCCTTCCTTGCTCTCCCTATTAGTAGATGCTGAAAACCTGATATCGGTATGGACGAACGTCTTCTAAAACATATAAAACATTTACCAACTGTGTTCGCTCACTCTTGGAAACAATTTTAGATACCAGTGAAATAAACCTCTTCGTTCTAGAAAATCATATCTTTTATGTAAATAGGTTAAACTTTTGTCGAATTCTGTCCGATATAAACTCTGTTCTCACATTTTTTTCAAAATAAAGGAGTTAAGTCATGCTAACGTATTCAGATTTAAATAAACAATACATAAACGGTGAATGGATCATCGGACAAAATTCTCGTTCCTTAGAGGACCTCAATCCTTACAATGGAGAAACACTTACCTCATTTAGAATCGCTACTCAAGATGAGCTCGACGAAGCTTATAACCGTGCAGATGATGCCATGAGCGAATGGGCGAAGATAAATCCTTATAAGCGCAGAGAGGTTTTTGAGAGAGCTGTTCGCTTCATTGAAGATCATCATGAAGAGATTGTTCAATTAATTATCGAAGAGTTAGGTGGCACAAGATTAAAAGCTAACTTTGAGATCGGCCTGGTTATCGATATGATTAAGGAAGCAGGAACGTTCCCTCTTCGTATGGACGGCCACATCCTCCCATCCCCAGTAGATGGTAAAGAAAACCGCCTTTACCGTAAGCCTGCTGGGGTTGTTGGTGTAATTAGTCCCTTTAACTTTCCATTCTTCTTATCCATGAAATCTGTATCACCAGCTCTTGGTGCAGGGAATGGAGTTGTGTTAAAACCTCATGAAGAAACTCCTATAACTGGCGGGACGCTAATTGGAAAGATCTTTGAACAAGCGGGATTACCAGCTGGTTTATTAAATGTAGTTGTAACCGATATTGAAGAAATTGGCGACCGTTTCGTTGAACATCCAATACCAAACGTTATCTCCTTTACTGGCTCCACCAAAGTCGGACGACATATTGGCCAAAAAGCTGTCGGACAATTCAAGAAGCCACTTCTTGAGCTTGGTGGTAACAGTGCATTCATTGTTCTTGATGATGCTGACTTGGATTACGCTGTACATGCAGCTGTATTCAGCCGATTCACTCACCAAGGTCAGATATGCATGTCAGCTAACCGGATTCTCGTGCATTCTTCATTGTATGAAGCTTTTAAAGAGAAATTTATTGAGAAAGTACAATCACTGAAAGTCGGTAATCCAAACGAAGAAGACACTGTCATAGGTCCTGTAATGAATACAAGACAAGCCCAAACGCTTCAAAAGCTAATTGACCAGGGGATTCAAGAAGGCGCAACACTCGCATTAGAAGGTAAGATTCAAGGTACAATGGTACATCCTACTGTCTTAACGAATGTTCAGCCTCATATGTGTGTGGCTCAGGAAGAACTCTTTGGTCCAGTCGTTGTACTAGAATCGTTTGAGACAGATGAAGAGGCTATTCAATTAGCCAATGAAACAAAGTTCGGGCTTAGCGGTGCTGTTCATACCAAGAACATTGATAGAGGCGTTCGATTCTCACAAATGGTGGAAACAGGAATGATTCACGTAAATGATGTCACGATTAATGACGAACCGATTGTTGCCTTTGGCGGAGAAAAGCAATCAGGAATTGGTCGCTTAAACGGACAATGGAGCCTTGATGAATTCACAACCATGAAGTGGATCTCTGTAAACTACAGCCAACGCTCATTCCCTTATTAATCAGGAGGATTTACATGTTAAACCAGACAACACAAACCCACCATTTGCTGGAGTCATTTATTAACGTTGCTCCACTGTTAAATACGTTAATTTTAGATGATATTACAGTTGGAATATACGATAAGGAAAAATTGTTGTTAAATATTCCGGCTAAGACCTTTGCCCTTGATGTCACAGAAGGAGACCCTTTAGTAGAGGGTGATATTATTACAAACGCCATACGGGAAGGGGAAATGAAACACGATTTCGTGCCTAAAGAACTCTTCGGATTCCCACTTGTTGCTAAAGCAATACCTTTGTTCGATGAAAACGGTCAAGTCGTTGGAGGCGTTGGAATTGGGACAAGTCTTGAAAATGCGAATCAACTACACGAAGTAGCGGAAAGTTTATCTGCAGTTGTCGAGCAAACGAGTGCCACTATCCAGGATGTATCCTCTTCAGTTACTGATCTAGCAGATCGTATGAAAGGAATTACGACGCAAGTAAGTTCAGTACAGGACAGCGCTAAGGAAATTCACGGTATATCCAAAACCGTAAGAGAGATTTCAGACCAAAGTAATCTCTTAGGACTGAATGCTTCAATTGAAGCAGCTCGCGCGGGTGAAGCAGGAAGAGGATTTTCCGTAGTGGCTGACGAAGTCCGAAAGCTTGCGAGCTCCTCAAAAGAAAATGTAGGGCAAGTCAACCAGATCACGACCAATATTCAAGAAATGGTCAACAATTTACACAAGTCGTTTGACGAAGTCAACCAAATTTCCGATACTCAGGCCGCTGCCATCCAAGAAATCTCAGCCACCTTAGAGGAAATTAGTCATAACGCAGAAAAATTATCCGAAATGGCTAAAACAAGACTTGAATAAATTGGGCCAGAGGGACAGGTACCTTGTCCCTTCGCGTCTCAAAACAAATAAACTAATTAAGTGTAAATTATATTCGGATTATTAATTTTAATCCTGATATTACAAGAATAATTCAAACCAGGAACATACTAAACGGACATGAAGAGCATCTCTTCATGTCCGTTTTTTCTGACCCAGGGACAATGTACCTGTCCCTAGTGTCCCGGGATTAATTATCTAATCTGATCAAGTATATTCTTCACTTTCGGTACTACCTCATGACTGCCATCCTCTGCATCTTCAATCATCATCGATACAAGGAGATGATTAGTGTCCGTGTTCCAGGCGACGAACCACCCGTTTACCTGACCTTCTTCTTCCCCAGCCTTTTTCAACTCAGCTGATCCGGTTTTCCCAGCTATGTTCAACCCTTCTATAACTGGACTATAAGCCGTTCCTTCAGGATCTTGCACAACAGCTTTCAGCCTTTCTGTAATAAGGGATGCTGTTTCTTGATTCACCACATCCTTGTGCCAGACTTGACCTGTTTCTTCCTCCGCTAATAAAGTTGGCTTTAACAGCGTCCCACCTGTCACAAATGGCGTGTATGTCATCGCCAAGTGCAAGGAACTCATCTCCACTTCGCCTTGTCCATAACCTGTTGCTGCTAGCAATGATTCACTGCCAAGTTTGTTTTCATTGGCCAATTGCGACTTCTGAATCGAATAAGGGAAAGGAAGCTTTTCATTAAAACCAAACTGACGCGCCTGTTCTTGGAAAGAATCACCCCCTACTTCTACAATTTTACGTGCGAAGTAGATATTATCCGAACGAACAAGTGCATCGCGTAAGTCTACCTGCTTATCAACCGCAGCACTCTTAACTCTTGTTACACTGTAGCCCGCTTTAGCCTTATAAGTTTCTCCATTGATCGGCATTTCCTCATCAGGTTGAATCGTTCCTGTTTCTAAACCAATCGATGCTGTAATTGTTTTAAATGTAGAGCCTGGCGAATAGGTTTTTGTAAATTTATTGAGGGTCGGCCCTTCAGAACCCAGCCCCAAACTTAACGCATTCGGATCATAAGTAGGTGTACTCACTAGTGCCTTTACTTCACCAGTCGTTGGATTGATAGCAGACGCTGTTCCTGAATCAGCTTCCATTTCCTTGTAGACTGTTTCCTGTACGTTTTTCGCAATCGTTAACGTTAGATCTTCCCCGTTTTCAACAGCCTTTTCTGTAAGTAAGATATCCTCTATCCCATCTTTGTCCTTCGTTATAAATACTTTAAACCCAGGAGTGCCCCTCAACTTTTCTTCATAGAGCAGCTCAAGTCCTGACTTTCCAATTCGATCCGTCGAAGAATAACCTTCTTCCTTTCGATCCTCAAGCTCTTCTGCTGTAATGTTACCAACGTAACCGGTTAGATGAGCTGCCGCTTCCCCTAAAGGATAAACGCGAGCTGTTTTCCCTGTATTCACCTGGTACCCTCTCGGGAGATCCCCATTTAAAATGGCATCCAAACGCTTTTTATCCGCTTTAGGCACCATCGCTAACGGAACAAAGAGATCATCTTTCACCCATGACTGATTCAGTTTCTGATCTATTCTTTCTACAGACAGCCCCAAAATTTCAGATAATCCCTTCTTTAACTCCTCTTCGTTTTCCATAACACCTGGAACAATACCCACTTCGAGAACAGGCCCCTTCACAGCGAGCCCATCCCCGTTCACATCATATATTTCACCACGCTCAGGAGAAACGGTATCAACCTGCACCGCATCTCCTTCTTCCATCTCCGGGAAAAGCAGGGAATAAGCCCACTTCATTGCCCAACGATCCGTTTCTCCTCCTTCTTCATAGACAAGTTCAGCCTTATGACTAAAGTTAATATTTCCACCAATGGTATCCATCTTCACATCAAAATCAAAAGCAGGCGTAGATTCTTTATCGTGTTTCTGCTCTTCAGACAGTCCGTATGTAACCTCCAAATTCTCCATAGACATTTTCTCATAGCTGTTCGTATACAATTCTGTAAACTCTTCTTTCGTTATCCCTTCTTTAGTCCCCTCACTAAGAAGTTCATACATTTCTCCATATTTACCTTTCTCCCATGCATCCATATACGAGGTAAATGTATCCTCTGGCTTCGGCTGCTCAAAACAAGCTACAAGCGTCATTAAAATCAAATATAATAAGAACCCTTTCCAAGACTTCATCTTCTCTCTCCTTTTTCTGTCATCCTCAGACAAAAGAATAACCCTAAAAGATCAGGTCGCCAGCGACAAAGTACCCGTCCCTTTAGAAACTATTCAAAAAGGAGTACCATTATACATATAACGGGGCAGAGGGACAGGTACCTTGTCCCTTTTTTCTATCACATAATATATATATGTTTGCACATGCCCCTGCCTTATCTTGAAGGGATTCACTTTAAAAACCTTCATTTACAGAAAAACAAAAAAGGACATGAAGACCCTCTTCATGTCCGTAACTTTCATTCTCAAAGTCCAATTATAAACCCGATTGACAATGGACCTTTCCCTATTTCTCCCACAGCTCGATTCGTCTTCCTTCTGGATCATTAATCCAAATAAACTTCCCGTATTCGTTTACCGTCTTTTCCATCACAAGGGGCACCCCAATTTGTTGAAGATGGTTTATACTCTCATCAATATTTTCGACCTGAAAGTTCAACATGACTTGCTGATCCTCTGGAAAGTACGTGTCGCTCTTTGAAAAGAAAGAGAAGACAGTTTCATTTCCTGCTTGTGGAGTAAGGACAGTCCCATTCCAATCTTCTATTTCTATCTTTAAAACATCGCCATACCATTTCTTCACGTAATCTAAATTCTTAGTTCTCCAAAATACTCCACCAAATCCCTTGATGTTCATAATCGTCACCTACCTGGGTCATCATTTCGACATTAATCCCTAATCCCCTTCTGAAACACCGATGCTTTTGTTGTAAGATTTTTCACAATATATCGTACACTTTTCGGAGTTACTACTAAGTATAATTATAATTACGACTATACCTTTACTAATCCCTAAAAAATTCATCATCTTTGCGAGGCGCAGCGTATAAAGGTCACTGTTCTCTAGGATTAAAATCTTTACAGAAATAATAAAACAGATCAGGTGAACCCTCTCACATCAGTCCTAGACGGGACAAGGTACCTGTCCCTCCGGACCTATTTCTTATTTTGTTGTTGCTTTTTCTTCTTTTGTCCCGTATAAGTTCCGCCAAATATCGCAACGAACATACTTGCGAATAATGCAACCCAAGCCCAAGTAGCCATAATTCTCCCTCCTTAATATTAAGATGAATTTGAATTGGAAAATAATGAAGATTCTTTAAAATCCTAATTTACTAGTTCAACAACATTTTCCATTCACCTTCCAAATGGTTTGCAATTATTTAGCGACTCTATTAGTCTTGGTGTTTTTAAGAACGAAAATAGGGGGCAACCATGTATGATTGCACCCCCTAATCATTATTAAATGAAGGATCGGAAATAATGGCCTATCCCCTCTCCTACCAGTCATTCACTGCCATTTCATGATTTAAGGCAACGGCCAGTTCATATCCTTCACTGGCTGCTTTCAATAGTCCAGAAAAACCATGCCTTGAATCACCAATCACATATAGTCCTTCTACTAGGGTTTCACAGCCATCCTTCGTGTAAAACCCTCCCATTTCGGTAAATTCGATATTAAAATATTTATGAAGGGGGAAGGATTGGGTTTCACTTGTATCTAATATAAACCCACTGGAACGTTGATAGACATCACCAGATTCTGCAACTACTCTCTTCAGGTTCCCATTTTCCGACACCAGTTCACGAACGGGCTCTTCTATTAGTTTCACATTATGAATGGATAAGTCTTCTTTTTCTTCATCCGATATTTCTGCAGGTCCATTTGTGAAGACGATGAGATCCTTGCTCCAGTGATAGATCAATTTCACATAATCCAATAATCCTGGGTCGTTTCCGAAAATCGCTAACGGTTCTTCTCTGCGCTCCCATCCATCACAATAAGGACAATGGAACACCGTTGTGCCGTATACATCCTCCATGCCCTTGATGTCTGGTAACACGTCTTTCATACCTGTAGCGACAATTACACGTTCAGCTGTATAGTGGCGTTCACCACCATGAATATGGAAGAGGCCCTCTTCTTTATGAAGCGAAGTCACTTTACTCTCTATATACGTTACACTCGGATAAGCTTTAATTTCACTAATTCCCATTTCCTTAAATTCCTCTGGCTTCACACCATCGCGAGTAAGATAACCATGGGAAGCTTTCGTAACGTTATTGCGAGCCTTGTTTTCGTCCAAAACAAGTACATTCCTCTTTGATCTTCCTAAAACAAGCGCTGCATTCAATCCTGCCGCTCCTCCTCCAATAACTACTACTTCATACTGCTCACTCATGGTTTATTCTCCTTTTTCCACTTTTAAACTTGCTTTATCAGTCAATTTGTTTTTACCTTATAGAAAAACAATAATGAATTCCGACAGTATAAGCAATTGTGTACTCCTTTTCCTTTTATCATCCCAATATAAACGAAATAGTACTCCAATATGGTCGTTCTACTAGTTAACAGTTATTAGAATGGGACTTTTAACAAATTTATAATGTAATAGAAATACAAGCCCCTCCATTGTTCCATGCATTCACTTGGCCGTTATGAGCTTGGATGATGTCCTTAACAATAGTCAACCCTAACCCTTGTCCTGAAGTACTAGAATTCCCTCTGAAAAACTGTTTAAATACCTGAGGCAAATCATCAACATCAAAACCATCTCCATTGTCACATAATATAAGTTGAACAGAATCATCTGCAAAATGAAGCCGAACATGGATTATACTCCCCTCTGATGTATGCCGGATGCTATTAGAAATTAAATTCTCTATAACCTGGCGTATACGATCTGGATCGAGCCAAATACATTTCTTAACTGATCGTTCATCATTTGAATGAATTACATATTTGTTCCCATTAGATTCTATATAACTACGAAATGATTCCAATTCTTTTTCAAGGAAAATTTTAGGCTCAATTTCTTGTAATTGGATAGGGAAACACCCTCCTTCAAATGTTTGGACATTCTCCACCTCTTGCAAGAGGTTGGTTACACGATTTATCTGTTTTAAAATAGCAGAAGTGTATACCCGCTCTTTGTCATATATTTTTCTATCTAATACTTGCGCATTAGATTTCATAATTGTTAAAGGCGTTTTTAAATCATGAGTCACGGCGCTCAGAAAATCTTTTCGCTCTTGTTCAAGCTTCCATTGCTTCTCTAAAGATGTATGTAATTCAGTTTTCATGGTCTCAAAAGCTCTTGCCAAATCGCCCAACTCGTCACTACGCCTAGTGGAATATAATGCAAAATCCAAATCTTGTTCTTTAACAGAGTCAATTGCTCCCGTTATTTCTTTTATAGGGGTGAACAAGCGCCTACTTAACTTACCTCCACATAAGTAGGTGAATAGAATTATAAACAAAAAAGGCGCAAGAACAAAAAGGATCGACAGACTTTTCATGGGTTTTCCAGCCTCTAACTGATAGTTGAGTTTTACCATCCCCACTAATTCTCTTGAAGGAGACAAGATAGGTATGTACTTTTGATACGAATTATTTTTGAAATCTGTCGTATTAATCTTTTCTATTATTGGATCTCTTATATCCACCCCATTAGAAGTTCCATATACGAAGCTACCATCTTTAGTATATACGTGATAGGTCATACCACTTATAGGAACAACCTCATTTAGCCGCCGTTTGGAAACAGATGGATCATCTATTAGATCGCTCTTGGCCGTCTGAATATAAGTCTTTATTTCAGGAATTTTTTTTTCGTAATAATTAGCATGGCTTTCCTCACCGAGACGCAGCACCAATATCAAAATAATTCCACCAAGGATCAGTGTAGATAAAAAACTGTATGAAATGGTTCTAAAGATTGTCCATTGAATTTGTTTCTTTAACGATCTCCTCTTCTCACCCAATTTTATACCCTACTCCCCAAACCGTTTGTAGTATTTGAGACTGTGAATCAATACGTTTTACCTTAGCACGAATGTTACGGATATGTTCTGTAATAGTAGAAGCATCCCCATCTGCTTCTAACCCCCATACCCTTTCATACAGCTGGTCTTTCGAAAACACTTGCCCCGGAAAATCGATAAGAACACGAAGAATATCAAATTCCCTTTTGGTCAGGACGAGTTTCGTTTGTCTATAATAAGCCTCATGGGTAGAGGTGTCGATGATAAGTGACTTATAAGATTTTGTTTGAGAACTTTTCTGATAACGTTTCTCCCTTCTTAAATGAGCTTTTACGCGCGCGATAACTTGATTGTTAGAGAATGGCTTCTCAATATAATCATCTGCCCCTTCATTTAACCCCTTAATTTGATTGGGTACGCCTGACTTAGCTGTCAAAAATATTATAGGAACCGTTGAACGATAACGAACTTCACGACAAACAGTTAATCCATCTACGCCAGGCATCATCACATCCAACAATACTAGATCATATGAAGTTTCCAATATGGATTGGATGGCTTCCCTCCCATCATGAATTTGTGTCACTACATACCCTTCCTCCCCTAGAACATCAGCTAAAATCGCTGTAATGTCTGGCTCATCATCTACAATCAAAAGTTTTTCCATTTATGGGCCCCCTTCCATTTATATCCTTCTCTAGTATAATAGATCTCCATAGGCATCGACTACTTAAAATCATACCTCTCCCAGCTAGCCATCGTAATAACCCCAAATGCAAAAATAAACATAGCCATGAATCCATAAATAGAAGGGATGCCAGGTTCTGATAAAGATAAGAAAATAGATTGAGTTGGAAGGATCATAAATAAAAATGCATCTGTAAAATATATAGGTGCTCCAGATAAAATAATGTAGATTAGAAAAGCCAACATCGGGTTGGCAACCCATAAAGCTACACACGAACTGACTAAAATAGTTGCTAGTAGGATGATATAAAATACTCCATAAAACTGTAGAGTATATAAATAGCCTCCAAGAATTGTGGTAGGCTCTGATTGTTGAAAAAGAAAAATATTGTTTGGCAGGTCATACAATAGTAATCCAGCGCCAATAGAAATGATCAAAATGCCGAGAGTAATAATACCGCCTAACTTCAACAAACTGAACCACTTTGCAAGCAAAAAGGATACACGGTTGAATGGGCGAATTAAAACCATATTGTAGACATTGGTTTTCACTTCACTATTAACAGATATTATCGTCACGATTGGCATAAGAAGAAGCGTAATAAAAAATGACACTTCCCTTAATACAAACCAAGGGAAGTTCACTGCATCAAGGCTCGTATTTTGACTTGTTGTATACTGACCATTATCATAAATGGTTAAAAAATATATCGTTACGATTGTAATAACCCCCATTAGAAAAACTAAATTTTTTACAACCCTTCTAGCTAGTAAGCGCTCCCATTCACTATGAATTAGTTCTTTCATATTTATTCCCCCTCAATTAAAGTAACTTCTTCGTGTAAATAACAAATATGAACCTAGAAGAAATCCACTTACGTACACGAGTATTACACTCAAGAGCCGCATCAGATTACTTTCATTGAATAACATAAGAGCAATACCTGAGTATTGAATCTTCGTAATAGAAGAATAGATAATCGGCATAACATTACTTTGAAATACCGTCGATAATTGCAAAAGCTCAGGAACTGCAATAAGAAATACTAGCAAACTGACCCCTGTTCCAAGAAATGAATTGACAGATAGACAAAGTGTACTTACAAATAAAAACAATGATAACACCGCTGCTATTGAGAGATAAGCCAATCCATAATAAGCAATCGTATACATACCCATATCTGAATTCGAAATCAAATTAAAGCTTATAAATTGAACGGACTGCTCTGGCATTTGGAATAAGAAGACCCCTACAAGAAATGAAGATAAACCATACACCGCCAGATATAGAAAAACTGTAGCTGCCAGCACCCCCAACTTAGCGAAGAAAATTTGCTTTAATGAGTACGCTCTCTGAAGAAGCAGCCTTAGCTGCCCTTTTTGATGCTCTTCCGATATAACGAAACTCACAAGAACAAGCAGGACAAGATTAAATGTAATGAATAGATGTTCTGAAATACTTAATATAGGAAAGTTCATAACAGTGGCATAACTTACAGATCCTTGTGTTAAAGATTGGTTAAGAGACTGGTAATAGAGCCCTAATAAAACATTAAGAACAGGCATCGCTAACAGTGACACCCACACAAAAGTCCTTGACCATAACCGCTCCCATTCGCTCGTGAACAAAGCCTTCATGAGGTCATCATCTCTACAAATAAATCTTCAAGGCGTGTTTCTTTATTTTTAATTAGATCCTCTACTTTTCCTTGATAGAGAATCTCCCCTTCTCTAATTAAGATATAATTATTACAAACGAATTGGAGTTCATCTAATAGATGACTAGATATAAAAAAGGTAATGCCTTTTTCTTGATTTAACGAAATGATCAGTTCTCTAAGCTCACGCATTCCAATAGGGTCCAACCCATTTGCCGGTTCATCCAATAGAATCAATGACGGGTCTCCAAGCAGGGATTGAGCAATACCCAGACGTTGTTTCATCCCTAATGAATACGTGTGAATTTTGTCATCCCCTCGATCCTCTAATCCAACAATCTGTAGAACTTCTTCGACCTTTTTCATTCTTTCTTCTCTTGAATCAACATGTAGCCTTGCTAAGTTAAGAAGCATTTTGCGCCCTGATAAATAGTCATAGAAAAGAGGCGACTCAATCATCGCACCAGCATGTTTTAAAGCTTCTGATCTGTTCTTATTAACGTCTATTCCGTTAAGGTAGACCTTCCCATCAATGGGTTTTACTAATCCCATCATAATCCTCATTAACGTCGTCTTCCCCGATCCATTTGGTCCGAGAAATCCACAAATTGAACCAGCTTCCACCTTTACAGAAATATCTTCAAGCAACACCTTCTTTTTCACTTTTTTCGAAATCCCAACTGTTTCAATCACATTTTTCAATATGAACCCTCCTTTAAATTACGAATTCATCGTACACAGCAAATATCAAGAAAAAACCAAGATACCACTATAATTAAAAAAAACCTGGCATTTTCCCAGGCCCTTCTCAACCAAGTATGATCTATTAAAATTTAATAAATTCTATTTTTTGATTATTCTAAACTTTAATAAAAAATGGTACGATATTGTCATATCTTTAAGATAATCTACGAAATATAGAAGTAGCAATTCGATTACGAATTAATTTAGTGTGATTCAAAATAGGATTAATATATGTGAAGGAGTGTGTTGAATGGTAAACCCAGATGAAATTGTAAGAAGTGGACCGAATCAATATATTTGTGAAGAAGGCATTTTTAAAGATATTTCTACTTTTACAAAACCGTTTCATTCTCCGGTAGTCATCACAGGATATAAATCGTTCGAAGCTTTTCAAAACTACGGAGAGGTCCCTACAGGTGTGAAGGTCTACCAGCATGATGGATATTGTTCAGATGAAGCAGTCCGTTCGATCTCTGAGTTTGCTGGTGAATCTGATGTGATTATTGGAATTGGAGGTGGCGTTATACTTGATACAGCCAAATCGGTTGCAGATCATTTAGAAGTTGAAGTTATTACCGTTCCAACTGTTGCCGGAACTTGCGCAGCCGCTACTCCATTAAGTGTGATGTATGACGACACGGGTGCCTATGTGCGTGTTGATTACCACACCCGTACCATTCACGTGGCTCTAGTCGACCCTACCTTTCTACTCTCTTCCCCATTGGAATATGTCAAAAGCGGGATTAGTGATTCACTCGCAAAATGGTATGAAGCAGAACCGATTATCCACAACGATCAACACGAAGACTTGTCCATTATGGTGAAAGTAGCACTAGACCATGCATCCTACATAAAAGATATTCTGTTAGACGAAAGTCGAGCAGCCATCGAAAGTATGGAATCGTCTACAATAAGCCCATCATTTAAAAACGTAGTAGAAGCCATCATCTCATTATCCGGCACAGTTGGAGGTTATGGAGGAAAGTACGGCAGAACCGCAGGAGCTCACGCCATTCATAATGGATTGAGCTTTATTGATGAAACTCACACGGTTTTACATGGTTACAAAGTCGCTTACGGGATACTCGTCCAGCTCGTTCTAGAAGGGAAATCAGAAGAAGTGAAAGACCTTCTCCCTTTCTATCAAGACCTTGGATTTCCTTCGAATTTAAAGGGATTGAACATCGTTGAAAACAAAGAGCAAGCTATAAAAACAGTTGCTTCTCATGCCGTGAAACCGGAAGAAACGTTGCAGTTGATTTCCTCCTTCAGTGAAGAGGAGGTCGTGAAGGCAATGAAGTATTTGGAGAATGTATTAGTTAATAGATCATGAACCAAAAGAAAAGGGATTATTATTCTTAATATAAGAATCACTCCTATCAAGCTTGTGCAAATCAGTGTGGCTACTAAAAACAACTTGCGCGTTCATCTAGGTAAAAATGTGTATGAGTGAATGTACAAAGAACCCCGCTTAGCACTAGCGGGGTTCTTTAACTAAAGGAAGTAGTAGAACTTTCTACCTCTCTCTTTTATATTTGATATTACACTTTTTCAATGATTTCTGATTTATCGAGTCTTGATTTCGGCAGGGATGCATTAAAGTCTGTTGAAGCACGGTAACCTAATGACACAACCACACAAGATGTAAATCCTTTTTCACGAAGGTTAAATTCATTATCTAAAGCCTTCATATCTAATCCTTCCATAGGTACAGAGTCAATTCCCATTTCTGCTACACCAAGCAGGAAACTACCAACATTTAAATAAACTTGTTTTTCCGACCAATGTTGAAGATCTTTGAAATCGTATTTGTGAAGATCCACAAACATTTTTCGTGCAGCATGCGTACCTTGTTTAAACTTCTCTTCTGCAAACCGCCCGTCTTGATCCTCTTTATCAGCTAAATGTTGTAAGAAATCATCTGATATTTCTGTCTTTGTAGCGAAGACAACAACAGCTGATGCATCTAAGATCTTAGGCTCATTGAAACTGAAGTCTCCTTGAGCTGCACTAGCCACGCGTTTCTTTCCTTCTTCTGTTGTGGCTAAAATAAAATGCCAGGGTTGTACGTTAGTAGATGAAGGAGCTAATTGTAGCATCGTTTCAATTTTCTCTAAATCATTGCCGGAAATTTCTTTTGTCGGATCGAACTCTTTTGTTGAATATCTATAATTTAATGCACTGATTACGTCCATTTATACGATCTCCTTTTGCTCAAGAATTTTTTTGAAGACCTCCATCGATAGAAAGGGATGAACCCTTGTCCACCTTCTCCAAGTACTCTTTAGCTGGCTTTGGGCCACAAGTTTTGCTAACTTATCTTATTTAGAGTATCCCTATGGTTCCCTTATATCACCACAAAATGTTGGTAGAGACTAAATCGCACTAAACAATGAAGGCCGCTTAACTTACAGCATTAGTATATAGTCCCTTAGAAGGCGGAACAAGTACTGACATTATTAGCCGTACAGACAAAAAAGTACGAAACGAATATTGAAATCCATACACGCCCATTAACTATAAGTAATGAGTTAACTTGCACAATATTTATTTTCCCTATACTATTATAAAACGTGACAATACCGCTTATAATACACATTCGTTATAAATCAATCACGTAGGAATTCATATTTATTCTTGTCTTCTATATAAGTTTGCTTATTCAATTATTGATCTATAATAGATAAGAGGTGAAAAGAATTGATAAAGGATAGGAAGTCGTTTCACTGCAATGTGGAATTAACGCTAGATCTTATTGGAGGTAAATGGAAAACGCTTATTATGCATCATTTAGTTCGAGAAGGTACAATGCGATTCGGACAATTCAAGCGCAAAATACCTAGCATAAATGAGCGAGTTCTATCTCGACAACTTCGAGAACTAGAAGAGCGCCATTTAATCAATCGGAAAGATTACGATGAAGTGCCACCTAGAGTTGAATATAGTCTCACGGATATGGGAATTCAACTTTCTCCAATTATTACCGATTTAGCTGAATGGGGAGAAGAATATAATGCAAGATATAATTATGCTGAAGTTGAACACAGCCAATAAAAGGCTTACCCTGTTAGCACGGATATAATCAATTTAAACAGGTGACGTACTATTGCATTTACGTCAGAGGGTAAACGATATGCTAAAAAGCAGGGCCTCCCATTATTGGGAAAGCCCTGTTTTTTTGATGAGCAAATGATAGGAGTGAACCATTTGGAGCGTAATTACTATATGTACTCTTCATTACCTAATGAAAGGGTTATAACAGAATTGAACAAGTTGCATGCAAAAATATTTAACGATGATATTGATTTGACTCCGAAAATGGAAAGTAAGCCTAAGCTGTTAACCATTATTGCTATGGATACCAACGAAGAAATTGTTGGTTACAAAATGGGTTACGAGTTGAATGATGAAACCTTTTACAGTTGGTTAGGTGGGGTTAATCCTAAATATAGAAATCAAGAAATAGCATCGGAGTTACTAAATAGACAATATGAGTATGTAATGACAAAAGGATATAAAACGGTCCAAACTAAGACATTAAACAAATGGAAAGAGATGCTGATCCTTAATCTGAAAAATGGATTTGATGTGAAGAGCACTTATACGGACGAAAAAGGAATGAATACTATCATTCTGGAGAAAGAGCTATAGTGTGAATCATGGGGACGGGTCCATTGGTACATTGGCAAAGCAAGATACCCGTCCCTCTGGTTCTACTGAGTATACACAGAAACAGATCCACCATTGACATAGAAATTCCCCCAACCATCCTGATTGATTGTAACGATATCTGAACGATTGCCTGTGATGTCCCTCCATTGTTCTCCGGCGTTTTGTTTTCCAACATACATCCACTTACTCCCCCCTGATCCGTCTGTAATCAAGGTTGCAAGTCCTGAATTAGAGTGGTCACTGTTCCCTTCTCGAGTCCAACCGATTATATCCTGGTGGTTAATATAATCATGTTGTGTACCATATGCATATTCTTTCCGCGCTTCAAGAAGTGGATCGATCTCTTTCTTCAGAGAAGGGATTTCATAAGAAGTTGTCCCATTTGTTCCGTAATAGTCTCCATAAAACACTGAAGGATACCCTTGTGATCTAGTAAGAATAAAAGCATAGGCAAGAGGTTTGAACCAAGGTTGTACAACTGATTCTAATGATTGACCAGGCTGAGAGTCGTGGTTTTCTACTAATGTAACAGCTTTTGTTGGATTTGTAGAAACTAAGGTTCCATTTAAAATATTCCTCATATCAAAATATCCTCCACTACTTGAAGCCTCATGAAAGTTGTAGTGAAGAGGTGCATCGAATGCGGAATGAGTGTATTCCGTCTTTGATAAGTAATTTTGAATAGCTGTTAGGTCATTTTGCCAATACTCCGCTACAGTAAACATTTCTTCACCAGTATTCGAACGGACGCTCCTCACCCAATCTCTCAAGAAAGAATGTTTAATATGCTTAACTGCATCTAAACGAAACCCGTCGAGATTTAACTCATTCGCATACCACGTTCCCCAGGACTTCATTTCATTGACAACATCGGGATGGCCGTAATCAATATCAGCAAACATGAGGTAATCGTAATTCCCATTTTCTGAAGACACTTCCCAGTCCCAAGCTTTTCCTGATCCACGAAACTTATAAATTCGACTAAGACTCCTAGACTGATCCCAATCCGTCCCATCAAAATAGTACCATTGCCAATCAAAGCTTGAATATTGATCGTTACGGCCCGGAAAATTAAAACCTGTCCATGCTTCAATTTCATATTCCCCGGAAACCTCATTATTGCGATTACCACCATCTACTTCAACCGCTGTGACCGTTTCCGTATAATCGGCCCCGCCTTTATGATTCATGACTACGTCCCCATACACATCCACTCCATTTTGATGGAGAGAGTTAATGGCAGTTTGCAACTCTTCTTTTGTTCCATACTTAGTACGGACAGTGCCCTTTTGATCAAATTCTCCAAGATCGTATAAATCATACGCTCCGTACCCCACATCTGATTGAGAAGTCCCTTTATACGCTGGAGGAATCCACACAGCCGTAATCCCCATATCACTCAAATGAGTTGCATCGTTCTTTAGATCAGTCCAATGTGTCCCATCGTTAGGCAAGTACCATTCAAAATACTGCATCATCGTTCCATTTGTAGCAGCGCTAATTTCATTCGAACCCATTGGCGTTGCCATCACCATAAATACCAGTATAGAAATAAGTACGTTCTTAAAGACCTTCATATATATCCCCTCCCCATTTAATGCAAACGCTTACACAAAATTTTAGCATAACTATAGAAGAATATGGGGTAAAACCTGTTAATTCGTTCAATTTAACACTAGAAAAGGGACTTCCTTTACATAGTTGGTGTCCAGTAAAATTGAGAGCAGTGACCTTCACTAAAAAATCACGGGTAAAAGGTCACTGTTCACTATTCTCTCTTCCTGTCCTTAACCTTTAAGTAATAAAAAAACCGCTTCCGAATCAACCCTTTCCCTGCTGCTCAAATCCATTAGCGAGGGTACATTATTCTGTTCTTACAATCCTCCATTATACTCCACAATATTTAAGCCCTCGGATGTACTTGGCGCTTCAAAGTATTTAGTAACTTGAATAAACACCTCTTCTGTGTCAAAAGCCGCTCTTTCGGGTTGTTCGTGACGTCTTTGCGCAATTTGGCGTAAGCATTGTTCGTTGGTTAGATTTAAGTAAATGAGTTGATGATTTGCATTAACCCCTGATGCTATATCCAAGAACCACCTTCGCAGTTTTTGAGTGTTAGCTGGGAAATCCATTACTACATCTGTACCGACACTTAATATGTTTTGAACATGCTTTTTTACCAACGGTTTGATCTGCGTAGAGTATTTTAGATAATCTTCAAATGTTGCGATCTGTTCTGGATAAAGAGATGACAGCCACTCATCTTCAGACAACAATACTGCATTGTTATCAATAGCCAGTTGTTTAGATTTAGTAGATTTGCCTGCGCCCATTTTTCCACAGACAAAGAATAGCGTTCCTGATTGCTTCATATTCTCTAACCTCCATTGCTTATTTATCAGTTGAACCAAGGGGACAGGTACCTTGTCCCATCGTTAAGATGAACTCATTCTACATAAGAGATATAAGGAGCGATCGCCAACCTCGGATGTATAAAAGTTATCTTTTCTTCCTCCAAAACTTCTCTTCTAGTTTGTAATTCAATTCTAACCTTTCAAGGGGTAGAAATAAATGTTCTTAGCTACCCTTCATTTATTTTCAGATTTAATTTCTCAGCGTTATGGATGATTTCTTTTCATACATCTTTCTGCACCAATAAAAGCCTGCTTCTGAACAGACGTAATAAGCCTAGGAACGATTCTCGTCCTTCATAGTCCCCCTCCTCCCCCCATTGACCACAATGCTATACTGTAAAGAAAACCCGAGGTGACACCCATGAACCTAACCGAATCCCTAGGACAGGAAATCATTGATCGCTTATCCACCTATATTGATGTCCCTATTAATCTCATGAATCCAAAAGGCATTATTATCGCCAGTACTAATAAAAAACGCGTTCACCACCTCCACGAGGGAGCGAAACAAGTCGTCAGCACCCAGGGGCCGTGCACGATCTATCCAAATGACTTACAACACTACAAGAACACGCAAGCTGGTGTGAATCTCCCTGTCTTCCACCGTGGAAAATTAACTGGCGTTGTTGGACTAACTGGACATCCAGATGATGTGATACAGGCTGCCGGGATGACACAGGGGTCTGTTGAGATTACACTTGATCAAATTTATTTGCAACGGCAAGCGTTTTATGAAGAGCGACAATGGATTCAGTGGTTGAACAAGATCTTAGAGAATTCAGCTGAGCAAGATGAGGCGTTATTACAAGAAGCTGAGAATACGTTTCGTGTTCACTTATCCGAAACGTGGCAAGTGATTGCCTTTCAATCTACTAATCCCTATGACCAACTTGAGCGTATCAAGGAAATTGTAGAACCCTTTAACCCGCTCGTAGTGCTTCCTTATCAGTCCTATATCGTATGTATTGTTCCTTTTTCGTCTGATGGACGATTCTCCCTTGAACCTTCAGGCTATACGATCGGCGTAGGTGAACCCCAGTATAGTGTGAAAGGGATACGAACTTCTTTCCGGCAAGCAAGAGATGCAATCGCACTTGGAGATACGCCGGTATCTTATAGTGCGGATCTATATTTAGAACGACTTATACATACCATTGATAAGGAAATCTATGAACAAACCTTATCTGTGCACGGGAAACGATTAGCGACGTTAGAACCCATCTATGTAGGTACTTTACAGGAACTCTTCCGACATAACTTGCGCATGACAGAAACAGCGAAATCCTTACATATTCACCGAAACACGTTAATCTACCGCTTAGACCAAATACGGCTTAAAGTAGGGCTCGATCCGAGAAACTTTAAAGAAGCCGCACTGCTTACGATTTTGCTAGTACACGAATCATTTGTGCAGATGCACAAGTAAGCGGATTCACTTTTCTGACATTTTTGTGAACGTTGTCAATTGTGCCCTCCCCTCTTTATACGTTCTAATAGAACTAAGGCAAAAAAGAAGACACGATTGGAGGAATAGATATGAAGATTGTCATCGCACCCGATTCATACAAAGGAAGTCTCGAATCAAGCGAAGTGGCCGAGCATATCGCTCGTGCTTTTAAAGACGTGCACCCAGAGCTTACGGTTATTCAAAAGCCTATGGCAGACGGTGGCGAGGGGACGCTTGATGCGCTTCTGGCTGCGACAGATCATAAGCGTCAGTCGATTCGTTTAACTGGACCTCTCGGTGATCAAATCGACTCAAGTTACTTAATTCTTGGAGACGGTACGGTCGTAATCGAGGCAGCTAGCGTTCTTGGTCTTACCTTAGTCCCAACTGACCAACGAAACCCTGAGAGGACAACAAGTTATGGACTAGGCGAAGCGATTCTTGATGCACTAGATCATGGCTATCGCACATTCATGATTGCCCTTGGCGGAAGTTCTACCAATGACGGTGGACTTGGTATCTTGCAAGCATTAGGCCTTCACGTTCACGACAAGCAAGGAAATACGGTTGGGTCAGTTGGTAAAGATCTTTACAACGTCGACTCCGTCAATAAGAGTACGCTAGATTCTCGTCTAAGTGAGTGTACGTTCAAAATTGCATGTGACGTTTCCAACCCTCTTACAGGATCAAATGGAGCAAGTCATGTTTATGGCCCTCAAAAAGGAGCCTCAAAAAGACAAACAAACCTGTTAGATAAGGCCCTCGATAAGTGGGGACGTCTTTTAGATGAAGGCAATATGGACACACCGGGCGCTGGAGCTGCTGGAGGCCTAGGCTTTGCGTTTCTAACATTAGGTGGTGACCTTGAATCAGGAGCTAGTCTTGTGTCAGAAGCGATCGAACTTGAGGAATCCATCAAGGATGCTGACCTTCTCATTACTGGTGAAGGAAAATCTGACGAACAAACGCTCCATGGAAAAGCGCCTGCTTTTGTTGCTGATTTAGGCGCGGAGTACGGGGTACCGACGCTTCTGTTGTCTGGAAGTATTGAAGGAGATCGTGATCAACTGCGGAGCAAGTTTATGAGTAGCTTCTCCATTGTGCCAAGCATCATTAGCTTGGGCGATTGTATGACCTTTGCTTCAGATTATCTCTATAACACGAGCGTCGAAATTGCCCGACTTTGGGGGCACATAGTAGAAAGGAGTGAACGGTAAATGGACGGAATTGGACTTATATTTATTATTTTAGCTGGCGTTCTCTTTGTTATTCTGGCCACGGCCAAATTCAAGATTCACCCATTTCTTTCATTACTGGTAGCAGCCTTTGGAATTGGGCTTGCTTCTGGCATGCCGATGAATGACGTGGTGTCGGCTGTGAATGGTGGTTTTGGCGGATTGATGGGTGGAATTGGACTTGTCATTGTATTTGGAACGATTATTGGCGTTTTTCTTGAGAAGTCAGGTGGGGCTTTAAAAATGGCTGAGGTTGTCCTCAGGCTTGTAGGTGAGAAACGACCTCAACTTGCGATGAGCGCAATCGGAAGCATTGTTAGTATCCCAGTCTTTTGTGACTCAGGATACGTTATTTTATCGTCACTTAAGAAAGCGCTTGCAAATAAAACCAATGTGACCGTTGCCTCAATGGCGATTGCATTATCCACAGGCCTATTCGCCACGCACACCCTTGTTCCCCCTACTCCAGGCCCGATTGCAGCCGCAGGGAATATCGGAGCTGAGGATTATTTAGGAACAGTGATTCTGTTTGGCGTAATTGTAGCGATCCCGACGATTTTAGCTGGATATCTGTGGGCCATGAAAGCCGGTACTAAGATACACATAGAAGAAGATGAAACGGCAGCGACTGTTGAATATGATACGGTTATTGAAAGCTTCGGTAATATGCCTTCAGCAAAGAAAGCATTTGCGCCGATCTTAGTTCCGATCCTTCTTATAGGTTTTAGTTCAGTTATTACCTTCGCAGGCTGGGAAGGCGCTCTATTCTCATTCTTCCTATTCTTAGGCTCACCTATAGTAGCCCTGCTCGTTGGTACAATTCTATCATTTACCCTTGTTGATGAGTTAAGTGAAGAAACGCTTACGAAATGGGTCGGTGAAGGGATTAAAGAAGCCGCACCCATCTTACTAATTACAGGTGCAGGTGGTGCATTCGGCTCTGTCATTAAAGCTACAAGTATTGCCGATCTTATTAAAGGCGTAGCAAACAATGATCTGGCAACTGGTGCCCTATTTATCTTTGTACCGTTCGCTATTGCTGCCGCTCTAAAGAGTGCTCAAGGATCATCAACAGCAGCAATTGTTATTACATCCACGCTAATCGCTCCGCTTTTGACTGAAGTTGGTATTGAAGGCGCGGTGCCATTAGCTCTTATGGTCATGTCCGTTGGCGCTGGTGCAATGGTTGTATCACACGTGAACGACAGCTACTTCTGGGTCGTGAAAGAATTCAGTGGTCTTTCCATTACGCAAGCGTATAAAGCTCAGACAATGGGAACGTTGATTCAAGGACTAACAGCTATTGTTGTGACCTCGGTTTTGTGGTTAATATTTGTATAAAGCTTAAAAAGGAGCACATAGAATTGGAAATAGTTTAGATAAAGGAATATGAAGTAAAAAGGAAGCTTGGGTTATAAAACAACCAAGCTTCCTTTTTTAATTGTGTTATTCAACCAAACTTTAAACACACCGACTATTAAAGGGACTAGGTGAGAACATTCAAAAAAAGACAGCAACCATATAAACCTAAATTTAATACCTTTAATTAACAAACTATATTTCGGAATAAAAAAAGGATTCTCTCATATTTTAGAGTAACTATTACATTGAAGGGAGGGAAAAATTATGGGCTTTTTAGATAAAATCCTTGGTTCTTTCAATCAGAGTAATGGAGGAGATCATGAGCCTCCTGATTATTTCGAACTTAAATATGAATATGAAAATGAGTCGTATGGCGATGAGGGGATGAAAAGCTATAGAATTAATGTTACGGTCGAATTTACCTGGGATGAAACGAAAGGGGAATATGAAATAAACTCATATGCTCGTTCTCCTGATGGATTTACAGATGTGGAAATCCCAAATTATAGTGAATTTGAAAACGACGTTAATGGGGATTTGCACAATAAAGGGATTAATCCTATTTACATTCCCGATATTGATGATTGGAACTTTTACTAATTAAATTGGATGTGAAAACAAGTAATTTAAAATAAATTCCCTTCCACGATTCCATTGGTAGGGAATTTATTCAAGTTGAATTTGCCTTTATTCTTCAGAAAAATACACCCCTTTAACTCCAATAGAAAGAAGCTTCCGGCGCAATAAATTCCCTCATCACTCCTCACCACACAAGTAACAACGTTTATCATCTACAAAAGACGTAATAAACAATCGCACCTATTAGTTTATAGATGCACCTTGTTGAAAAAATGCCCCTTATGACCAAAACCATTTGTGTGGATCCTTATTTTCTTGTCAAAAAAACTAATATCCCCATAACGAGAGAAGTGATTATGGAAGCAATCAAAACTGAAAAACTTATAGCTCCTATCCCTAATCCTCCCCATCTACCCACAAGGAAACTTATCAGCAATAAAAGAAAACTTAACAGCATGAGTAGTGGTGATAGTATATATTGAATTTGTGATTTATTTTTTTTGAATAACAAAGAGGCACAAATTAAAATAACGGTAATAATAGCCGTTATTAACAAATAAGACATTTGACTCCTCCTCTAAATTGTTAAACCAACCTAAATAATAGTGAGTTTTCATAAGTACCCCCGCATAAAATTGTCAAAGCATTTATTCGTTGCGTCACTCATTCTGTTTACTTGTCACGAACAAAAATACTCTCAATATAGCCTCATTGTTTAGTACAAGTTAAACAACGCTCTTCGATTAATTCGCTCCTTTTATTTAACACCAATTATTTCAAAAACACCACAAATCTTACAATAACTTTTTTCATAAGAAAAACGCGATGTCTGATCATCGCGTTCATCAGGAACTTAAATGAAGTTCCTACAGGGCTAATTCATTGTCCCTTTGCATTACTAGTCAAGAAACATATTTGCTAGGACTAACAACTTTAAGCATTAAAAGAGTCAAAAAAACCGTTTAAACAAGCCTGAAAAAGGAAATTCTAAAATTGTTAGCCCAATTATGAACATTTTGTGTCCAAAGTATGAATTTTCTGTTACAATATAGTCAAAGAAAACGTTTACATTAATGAAACATGAATAAGGAGATGATTTTCATGGGTGCGACCGTTATGTTCTTGCTCTTGGCGACAATAGCTCCATTTCTATTCTTACAAACGAAAAAAATGGCATTTGCTGTAGCACAGTCAGTACTACTTATCGGCATGTGGTTGTACTTCTTCCAAGTGACGATGTACACAGATCCTGGATTATTCTCCATCACAGGGGCTATGTTCTACCTCGGTTTAATCGGTGCCCATGTGGCTTGGGTGATGTTCATGGTAGCGACCGTAAAATCAAGCCCTGGATACAAAGAGAGCTTAACGAAAGATCAGCTCAGGTAAATAAAAAGAAACGCGCCTTTCCTGATATCAGGAAAGACGCGTTTTTTTAATCCCGTGGTTGTAGTTTGTACAGTTGAATCATTGCCTGTGCAAAACTTAAGCCGGTCAGAATATATAAGACAAATTTAAGGTCATAGGAGGAATAGAGCGCTCCGCCTAATGAAAAAGCCGTCAACAGTATACAAAGTATAAACCCAATCAAATCTTTCCAGGGCCATCCGGCCTCCATTGGCATGTTTTGCTTTTGTTCCATCCTGATAACCCCCATTTGTTTTAGTGACCGCTATGGTCTTCTGAATGCTGCTCTTCGTGTTGTTCCATATCACCCATGTCGCCCATATCTCCATGGTCACCATGGTCATGCCCAAAGGACATTACGAAAAGGGAGCCCGCTACAAGAATTCCAGCAAGTGCAAAACCGTGGAACATCATGTTCCATGGTACATGCCCATTTCCGCTTGAAGCTTCCGTAACGTGCATGAACATGAATAATTGAACGCCTGCTTGCAACAAGGCAAGAATCATGATACCAATGATTACCCATGTGACAGGCAAGTCAGATTGAATCGCTGCCCATGCGGCAACCAGTGTCATAACAAGTGACAAGATAAAGCCAATGACGTGATTCATTGGTACGCGTTTTTTCGATTCAGCCATATTAAATCACCATCCCTATCAGATAGACACTCGTGAAGATGAAAATCCAAATGACATCAAGGAAGTGCCAGTATAAGCTGATAACAAAGAACTTACGGCTAGTCACGTTCGTTAGGCCGCGCTGCTTGATTTGGATTAAAAGCAAGATCGCCCAGCCAATACCAAGCGTCACGTGCAGTCCGTGCGTTCCGGCAAGAACAAAGAATGCTGACCAGAAAGCACTGGACTGAAGCGTTGCTCCTTCATGAGTGTAGTGAACGAATTCGTAAATCTCAAATCCAAGGAATCCAAGACCAAGTGCTAGCGTAATAGCCATCCAGAACATCAGTCCCTTGACCGATCCTCTTCTCATTTCATGAATCGCAAGTCCACACGTAAAACTACTCGTTAAAAGCAGGAAGGTCATAATAAGAACGATGCCTGGCTCAAACAATTCGCTTGGCAGTGGTGCATCAGCTGTACGACCGAACAATACAGCATACGTCGCGAAAAGGGTTGCGAAGAGGACAACTTCGGCTCCAAGGAAAATCCAGAAGCCCATGATGCCCATTTGACCTTCTTTTGTGCGGTATTCTAAAGGACCTGTTTTCAGTTCTTCCGCAGCCATATTATAACCCCCTCGCTTTTTTCTCTGTCTCTTTAATCTCTTCAACCGATACATAGTAACCATCGTCATAATCGAAGGAACGACGGATCATCATAACTACTCCACCGATTAAACCAAAGACAGCTAGATACATCCACTCAAAGATAAGACCGAAGCTGGCAAGCCCAAGTAAAGCCATAAAGATGAACGGCTGTCCTGTGTAACTAGGCATGTGGATCGGCTTCACTTCGTCTTCTTCAAACGTTGTTTTGCCTTCTTCTTTCATACGGATATATGGATCGATTTCATCAACATATGGAACCGTTGCGAAGTTGTAATAAGGAACTGGTGTCGTCGTCGCCCATTCAAGGGTACGACCGTTCCCGTTCCAAGAGTCACCTGTTGTTTCGCGCTCGCTGTAACGGAAGCTGTAGTAAACGTTGTAAACGAACACTACGAAACCAAGAGCCATCCCAGCTGCACCAACAGTTGAAATAACGTTCAACGGAAGCCACTCGGCAACGTTTGTGATGAATAAACGACGCGGCATTCCGTCAAGGCCTAGGAAATATTGTGGGAAGAAGCACACATGGAAGCCGAAGAAGAACAACCAGAATGCCCATCTACCCAAACGTTCGTTCATCTTGTGACCGAACATTTTCGGATACCAGAATACAAGACCTGCGAAGCAGGCGAATACAGTACCTGCAATCAGCACGTAGTGGAAGTGTGCGATTAGGAAGTACGAGTTATGGAACTGATAGTCCGCCGCTGCCATACCGAGCATAACACCTGTCACACCACCAAGAATGAAACTTGGGATGAAGGCCAGTGACCAAAGCATCGGTACAGTAAACTCGATTTTCGATTTATATAACGTCGCGAGCCAGTTGAATATCTTCACTCCGGTCGGTACGGCGATTAACATCGTCGAAACAGAGAAGACGGAGTTAACAAATGCGCCGGCACCCATCGTGAAGAAGTGGTGAACCCATACTAAGAAACTAAGCAATGCAATGACGATCATGGACCAAACCATTACATTGTAGCCAAACAGACGTTTTTTCGCGAATGTGGCAATAACTTCGGAGAAAATACCGAAGGCTGGAAGAATAACAATGTATACTTCCGGGTGTCCCCACATCCAGAACAGGTTCGCCCACATCATCGGCAGGCCTTCCCCTGTCAACGTAAAGAATTGAGAACCGAAAATACGGTCAATTGTAAGTAGTGCAAGAGCTACTGTTAAAATCGGGAATGCGAACACGATGATGAAACATGTAACCAATGTCGACCATGTGAAGATCGGCATATGGAACAGCTTCATGCCTGGGGCACGCATTTTCAGAATCGTCACCATCAAGTTAATACCTGTAGCAAGGGTACCGATCCCTGATAGTTGCAGTCCCATAAGATAGAAGTTCTGCCCTGGTCCTGGGCTCATCGCCGCACCGGAAAGTGGTGTATAACTTGTCCACCCTGCATCCGGTGATCCTCCGATAACGAAGGAAATGTTGAAGAGCGCCATCCCGAAAAAGAACGACCAGAAACTTAAGGCGTTTAGATATGGGAACGCGAAGTCACGTGCTCCAATTTGTAAAGGAACGATAATGTTCATGAGTCCGATCAAGAACGGCATCGCCATGAAAATAATCATGATCGTTCCGTGCGTTGTGAATATTTCGTTATAGTGCTGGGAATTTAAGAATCCCAAATCAGGAAATGCTAGTTGCACCCTCATCATCATGGCGTCTACCCCACCACGGAATAACATGAGAAGGGCACTTAAAATATACATGACACCGATTTTCTTGTGGTCAACCGATGTTAACCATTCACGCCACAGCCATTTCCATTTCTTGAAATATGTCAGAACGAAAAGGATAGCGAGCCCACCTAATGCCATGGATACCATGGCACCATAGATGATCGGTTCACCGGTGACTAGAATATCTGTTATGTGCATGTCTTCACCTGCTTTCTTTACGTACTATTGGAAGCTTTCTTGTTCTTCAATTTCGTATAAATGAAGCTTCTCTTTGAATTGTTCACGATATTTTTCGACGACATAGCCCATACCATCTCTCGTATGGTGCTTCACGTAATCCAAGTGTGTATTGGAATAGGACTGTACGTCTGTAAGCCCAGGGGCTAGCAGTTCATCATAGCGTTCTGCTGTAAGCTCTGGAGCTTCATTGCTGATTTCATCTGCCCATGCGTTGAATTCTTCTTCGCTCTCGGCATATACCTTGAACGTTTGAGCAGCGAAACCTTCACCATTGAAGTTAGAGTTACGTCCATCGTATACCCCTTCTTCATCAGCTTCTAGATACAATGTAGTCATCATACCCGCCATGTTGTACTTTTGACCGCCAAGTGCTGGAATCCATAATGCTGACATCGAATCTGCCGATGACAAGCGGAATTCAATTGGACGATCAGCCGGGATGTGTAAGTAGTTCACAGTTTCAATATCCTGTTCAGGATAACTGAAGAACCATTTCCAATCCGCTGTTGTTGCATAAACGACTAGTGGTTCCTTCTCTTCTTCACCTGCAGCAGGTTCTGGAGCTTTCTCCAAGTCGAATAATGTTGTAACGGTCGGGATGGATAAAAGAATGACAATGATAACCGGAATAATCGTCCAAATGATCTCGATGGTTGTATTACCATGCAAATTCGGGTCATAGTCACTTTCTTTTCGTCCCGGGCGGTTCTCACGGTACTTGATGATCATGTAAGTAAATAAAGCAAACACGACAACAATGATTCCAAGCATGAACCAAAGGGAGTATACAATCAGGTCATATTGACTTTGAGCGACTGGCCCTTTTGGATTGAGCACAGTCATTTCCAACTGCCCACACCCGCTTAAGAAAAGAATCAAGCTGAGCGGCAGCAAACCTAACCATCTATTACGGAGATGTTTAGCTTTCATGAATCTTAACCCTCCTATCAATCTGTTAAATTATAAGTATAAAACTCTGAAACTAGGAGCTGTTATACGTATCAGGGCTTGACTGATTATATCAGATTTTGACGAAATAGGAATGCATGTTCACAACTTTGTCATATATCGTTCACGAACTTTTAATAAATTCCCAAATGACGCACGCTTTCAAGGAAGTTGCTAACAAATTAACGAAAAATTGGATATAATAGTTCTGGCCCGTATGTCCAAGCTTTTCCCTCTTCTTAAACGGAGCGAAACATCTCCCTACGAACAGCACAATATGGAACGTCTAATTTACAGGTAAAATAATAAAAACCTGTTTCACTATTAAAGTGAAACAGGTTCCTTAAATAAATGAAACAGCTAAATAGATAACAGTTCTCCCCTTTTTCAAGATTTCTTAATTCGGGACAAAGGGACAGGTTCACTGTCCCTTCGAGTCACGAAATAGTAAGTTAGCAACAATCTATTCATCGCCCCGCCACCAAAAGTAACTTGTATACTATTAATGATCCATCATATCGAAATTATGATGACTTATTTTCGACCAAAGCTTCTTTCTCTACTCTATCCATGAAATCAACGACTACTTTTTGGTTGTTTTTTTGCCCACCTAATTTAAGCAGCGTTTTTCCTAAAAAGTTCAACCCTACGTTTTGTCCTTTATAAATAAATCTTGTTTCACTCTCACTTTGCTTTCTTAATGTGAAAGAGGCTTCTATTTCAAATGTTTTCGCTAATGTAAAACCAATTTTATTATGTTTCTTCAAAGGAGTGTTTTCATACTCCAAGTCTTCAACAATATAGGTTTCAACGCGCTTTCCTTCTTTATACTTTTGTTGATACGTCGTACCCACTACCCCTTCTTTTCTTTCTAGCACTTTGTTTTCAATTACATTCGGCATAATACGTTGAAGGTTCTCAATTTCGAACAAGTTCCAAATCACTTCAATGTTTACTGGGATGATTCGTTCTTCATGCCACTTTATCATTTCTCTTCATCTCCCTTTTCCATTTCAAAGAACTCGTCCATCTCCTTAATTGTTTTTTGCAGGCGGTGGACCTCTTGTAATAAGTTTCTTCTTTTTTCTTTAATTAAATCTTCTAAGTGTTCAAAGGATTCGTCATTCACAACGGTTAACATTTCTTGAATAGAGAAATCGAACTTTCTTAAGTAGACTAACAACCTCGCAACCAAGTATGAGCCATTGTCATAATATCTGTAGTTATTTCGCGGATCAATATAGACTGGTTCAAGAAGCTTGATCTGAGCGTAATAACGTAAGGTTTCTTTACTCAAACCAGTCATTCTACAAAACTCACCAACCCTGTACATGTCTCCCACCTCACTAAAATCATAAAGGATGTAGTGCACTACATAGTCAACCTCAACCTTTTGATTATTATAAAAAACATCGAACTGTCTGTTAAACGAACTAAACGATCGTTAGCATACATATATTCTTTCATATAATCGCCAAAAAAGAGGTTTATTTTTAGTCCATTCACCCGCGATATCTGTTAAATAGAAAGAGGAGCACCCTGATTAGGTGCTCCTTTTCATGGGCCATGGGGACAGGTCCCTCGTCCCTTCGATTTCCGAAATACTTATGACTCATTCTTCTGATGAACGCTATTCAATACCTTCATCATTGAGGCTTTAAACTGCTTCAGCTCCTCAGCATCCATATTCAACTGATCAAGCAATTGATACGGAATCGAGTCGGCCGTTTGTTCAGCCTCTTTCCCTTGCTCGGTTAAATATACAACTACACTACGTTCATCGTGCTTTGATCTCTCACGGTATAGAAGCCCTGCTGTTTCCATCCGCTTCAACATTGGCGTAAGCGTGCCAGAATCTAAATATAGACGACGCCCCATTTCCTTCACTGTAATGCAGTCTTCTTCCCACAAGACAAGAAGTGCTAAGTATTGGGGATACGTTACGTTTAGCTCCTCTAATAGGGGTTTATACAATTTCGTTACTTCTCGAGCGGTTGCATAAATCGAGAAACAGATTTGATTTTCTAATTTTAAATGATCTTCAGCCATGCAGATCTCTCCTTCTACCACTTAGTGTAGCGAATCTCCATCTCGCCGACAACAAAACAAAACAAACGCTTTATTTTTGACAACCCATATAAGTTGTTGTAAATTTAATTGTGCGCAATCAAATTATACAAAATATAAATGAAAAGGGAGATGGAATCATGGAAAAAGCTCTATACACAGCACAGGCAACAGCACAAGGTGGACGTAAAGGAACGGTAACCTCTAGTGATGGAACGATTGATTTCGAGCTATCTATGCCTAAATCACTTGGCGGACAAGAAAAAGAAGGAGCAACAAACCCAGAACAACTATTTGCAGCTGGTTATTCCGCTTGCTTCGATAGCGCTCTTCAACTTGTGGCTTCAAAAGCCAAGAAATCGATTGAATCTGCGATAACTGCGAATGTGAGTATCGGCAAAGAAGGAGATGGCTTCGGTTTAGCTGTACAATTAGATGTTAAGATCAAGGGAGTTTCCCAAGAAGAAGCAGAAGAACTAACTCACCAGGCTCATCAAGTGTGCCCCTACTCCCGTGCAACGCGAAACAACATAGAAGTAACACTAAATACGACAGCTAGATAATTTTAAAAAAAGAGCTCAGAATGAATTCTGAGCTCTTTTACTAAACTAGTTTGTATGTCTTCTATTTGGTCATCTGGTATTTGAAAAGCATGATAGAAAGTGTGAGAACCTCATATTCTTCCTATAATTGAATCGTCATTCCTTCCTCCGCAATCTTAAACCCTCTTTGAATAACCGTCTTATAGGCATCCGTATTAGGATCAAGAACAGGATTACTGTGGTTTAAATGTGTAAAATAAACCGTTAGCCCCTTCTTGTCTACTAATGGCTGAAGGCGGTCCATCGTCTCTTCCATGAAAGGATGCGGGATGGATTTCGGTTCACGTCCGAGCCCTTTCACCTCCCCTTCTGAATAAAAAGTGGCGTCAAGCAAGCAATAATCCACCTCTTTTGCCACAGAGAGAAGGTCTTCCTCCCAATCTTCCCACCTGTCAATGTCTGGGATGTATAGAAGAGAGCTCACCCTCCCTTTAATAACAAATCCAAAAGTCTCAGAGTATTCAGTTCGATGAGGGACGAGTAAAGGGATTATTGAGTAATCCCCCTGGTAATAGGTCTTTCCATGCTGTAGTGATTCAATTGAAATGTTCTTGCTCTCTACCAGTGTGCTCCATGGAAGATGATGGTGAAGAAACTCCCCTAATTCAGCACCCACATACACTGGCAATTTGTGCGTGTTCATCGCTTCTTTTCCGAGGAAAATCAGTCCAGGATAATGTCCAATGTGAGCATGTGTAAGCCAAATAGATTGAGGCTTAGGGTGTAATGCGGTTTCCAACTGCTCCATCTGTAATTTAATATCTGGAGTGGCATCCACAAGGGACCACTCCTTTGTTTGCTCGTCCACAATACCGATGCAAGCGGCATTACGACGCAGTCTAGTAGATAATTTTGCTCGTTGGCAGTTGGTACAGAAACACCCAGGCTGGGGCACTCCCCCATCCTGAGCTGTGCCCAGTACTTGTACAATTGTCATGATGAAACGACCTCTCTTATACCGTTTTAGGGTATTCCCAATTTTCTTCCTCTGAAGGTAAAGCAGGTTCTTCTTTTGTAATGGTGAAACCAGTGTATCCATAAATAACATTAATCAGTAGCACAAAGTATGCAAAGAAGATAAATGGAATAAACGAATAAGGGCTTATATCCATTAAACCACTTGCAAAAACAGCCGGTACACCCCACGGAACAAGAGTTACCCCTACTGTCCCAGCAGCTTCTACGTTACGAGATAAATTGGTTTCTGAAATCCCTCTTTCTCGGTACACACTAAGAAATGCTTTCGATGGAAGTATGATCGCTAAATACATGGCTCCACTAACGAAGCTTACAAAGAAAGTGGATAGTAGAGTGGTTGAAATTAAAGAACCTGTACTCTTCACCTTGTCAATTAGCCGATGAATTAACACATCGAACACTTGAATCCCCTCCATTATCCCTCCAAGGGAAGTAGCGAAGGTGACAAGCGCTACAGTAGAGAGCATCGAATCAATTCCTCCCTTAGAAAGAAGGCTATCAAGCGTGTCATTTCCTGTTTCAGACGCGAATCCACTTGTCATGGATTGCATAACCTCTGATACCGTGTTGCCTTGAACCATCATCGCAACAAGTCCCCCAAGTGCACTTACAACTACTAAAGCAGGAATCGCCGGAACACGACGGACCATTAACATAATCGTGACAACCGGTAATAACAAGAGCAATGGATGAATGACAAATACGTTATCCAACCCGTTTAGAATGGTCTCAATTTGATTCTTATTAAACTCACCAGTTGTTGTATTTAACCCAAGGATCCAAAAAGCAATGACAGTCAGTATAAAAGCAGGAATTGTATCCCACATCATGTGTTTCACATGATCAAACAAATTAACCTCAACCATCGCCGGGGCAATGTTCGTAGTGTCAGATAACGGGGAAAGCTTGTCTCCAAAGAAAGCACCTGAAATAATAGCCCCAGCAACATGAGCAGGTGTAAATCCTAAACTTGTCCCGATCGCCATGAAGGCCAAGCCTATTGTAGCAATAGACGTAAAAGAACTTCCTAGTGTAATCGCCACAATTCCTGATGTGATTACAACAGTTGGTAAGAAAAAGTTAGGTTGTATCAGTTCAAGTCCATAGTAAATTAATGTTGGAATGGTTCCGCTAAGGATCCACGTTCCCACAATGGTTCCAATAATAAGTAATATAAAAATAGCGGGTAATGCTTTTGAAACACCGTTTGTTAAGAATTGCTGCAGTTCATTCCAGCTATATCCAAGACGTTTCCCAACAAGGGCTGATGTCACAATTCCGATGATAAAGGGAATGTACATGCCTACCTTCCAGAAGAATATTGAACAAGCGGCTGCTCCGATTAAAGCAATCAACGGAAGCAGTGCTTGCCATATACGGGGTTCTCGTCTCATAATCTATCATCCTTTCAAATCACCATTTTACTTTAGCACTTTTATGCTTTTATGCTTTTAATTGATAAAGTATAGTAGCTATTATTCTACATGCTCAATTTAGAAATTGTCAACGGAAAGATCTGAGGCAAAATGATTACAAATAGATGGAACGTCACCCTGTAAATTCAACGCACATAAAATCTATGACCGGACCACGTGCCCCCATGTATAAAGGAAGTTCAGCAGAATAGTATAGTTATGGAGGTGACATATAAGTAAAGTTAATAAAAAAGAATGAACTCCTTTTCGGAAAATCCTACTTAAATTCTTGATAATAGAGAAGTATCATCAGTAAAGATTGTAATGGTTTATGTGCGAGATTAGGATTTGTTCATTAAAATTACTACTTATAAATTCGATATTTAAGTTACCACTCAAGATATGATGGACCCTTCTATGCTTTCACTATACAAAAAGCTGAACGAACCTTTTTAAATACAACTAAAAAGGGAAGTTGGTATATAAGTAAAAATAAAAAGGAGTTTGACGGAAAACTATGGCCTATGTCTTATTGCTTGTTGGGTTCGGTTTATTAATTAAAGGAGCCGACCTATTCGTGGATGGTTCCTCTAACATTGCCAGACTCTTACGTGTACCACCTATATTGATCGGGTTAACGATTGTAGCTTTTGGCACAAGCTCTCCTGAGGCAACTGTTAGTATTATTGCCGCATTACACGGAAATGCGGAAGTTTCACTTGGGAATGTTGTAGGTAGTAACATCTTTAATATTACGTTAGTAGTAGGGATAGCAGCCTTTTTATATCCGTTAATGGTAGAAAGTGAAACAACTAGAAAAGAAATTCCATTTATATTACTGGCTAGTGGGGCTTTACTCGTGCTTGTAAGTGATACGAGATTACAAGGGTTTAGCGGAAACTTTCTAACGCGCGGTGACGGAATCATCTTCTTATTGTTCCTATCTATATTTGTGTACTATGTCATTGAAGTGGGTATGAAAAGCCGAAATACATCGGCACAAGAGCCAATCCCCACAAATATAAAGTGGGGGAAAAACATCCTTTTAACGCTATTAGGTTTAGGAGCTATTATTTTGGGCGGAGACCTAGTAGTAGATAATGGAACAGAGATTGCTTATGCACTAGGAATGAGTGATACGTTAGTCGGTTTAACGATCATTGCGATTGGTACTTCTCTTCCTGAACTGGTAACCTCTATATCTGCAGCATTGAAGAAAGAAAGTGGAATTGCATTAGGAAATGTCGTTGGAAGCAACATTTTCAACATCCTATTTGTTCTGGGGTCTTCAGCTGTCATAACACCTTTACCTGTGAATGGGAAAATATTCGTTGATGTATTGATTATGATTGCATTTAGTTTGTTGTTGTTCCTATTCTCTAGGACTAATTACAAAATTGGAAAAACAGAAGGGTTTATCCTTCTGACTATGTATATCATTTATCTTGTTTACATTATCTTGAGAAACTAACATTCTTATCATGAAAAAGCCTACTCTAAAATTAGAGTTATGCCGGTAAGTATACCTCCCCACCTAAATAGTGTTGTATGACAGAGACACCTCCGGATAATTGTTCATTTCATTCAGTCAGAAGAAGGAAACTCGGTCAAATTTGTAGAAATTACAGTAGGGACCTGTTCACCAAACTATATAGGTTATTCAGGAGGGAAATATGGGTAGATTAGTACATTTTGAAATTCACGTTGATGACATGAATCGCGCAAAGAGTTTTTACGGTGAAGTTTTTGGATGGACATTTGAAGACTGGAGCGAATTTGCTGGTATGCCTTATTTGGGAGCTGTGACTGGCGGTGAGGATATACCAGGAATTAATGGCGCTTTAATGAAACGGCAAGGCCCAGCCCCACAACCAAATCAACCTGTAAGTGGCTTTACTTGTACTATGGGAGTAGAAGATTACAATGCTATTGAGGCAAAAATTCTCGAACATGGTGGCGAAGTAGCCCTACCGAAGTACGCCCTTCCTGGAATGGCTTGGCAGGGGTACTACAAAGATACAGAAGGAAATATCTTTGGCATTCATCAACCAGATGAAAGTGCAAAATAGAATCGTTTTATCACTAGTAAAGGCGCTTTTATAGTGCCTTTTCTTTTATTTTAAAGCTGACTTTCTGCTATTTATGTTATACTCGTTTAGAAAAATTATTACATTACATAGGTACATTTACGAAAGGCGATATTGATCTTAAAGGAGCATTAAGATGGGCATAAAACAAAAGGGAATCCTATTTAGTTTACTATTAGGTTTATTCTTTTTCATTGGATGGCAATCAAATTCTAACGAGGATACTAGTAGTCCATCGTTCGTGAACTATGAGTATCTTTCTTTAGATGACGAATATTCCGATGAAATTGATAGCTGGTTAAGGAGAGTAAGAAACAATCCTGAAAATGACTTGTTTCATCTCAGTTTAGAGGATGGAAAGGAATATATTTATGGTCAGGGATACACGCAGGCTAAAGTTTCACATACATATGAAGATTTTGACGGAAATATAAATCGTTTCGTCACGGCAACCTTGCTTAAAGAGGATAGTAGGAATGAGATACTTGTTGAGATCACATACAACTCTGATGTTGATGGATTCACGTTAAATGCGACAGACAATAAAACACAATTTTATAATTAAAAGCAGAATTCGCCGCTACTCCAAAGTAGCGGCGAACCCTTAAACCTTCTTCTCAAAATCAAACTTAATCTTATATTCTTGATCCAACTTCAGTGCCGTACTAAACGGCTTCTTCCCCTTAAACCCTTTCAACACCTTCGTCTGCTTCTTCTCACAGAGTGTTTTAATCATATTTTGCGTCAACGTCTTTCCTGCTAGCTTTTTCGGGAAGGATACTTTACACCCTTCTTTATAGGCAGAACACCCATAAAACTTATACCGATCCACAATGGATCCTGTTGGACAAGCTGGGCACTTGGCAATTGGGGTGTTGTATTTCTTTTTGTTCCCTTCACCCGTGTCACGTACTTGCACCTTCTCAATCGTGGAAGGCGTTTCTTCTATGAGCTTATGAATAAACTGATTCGTTTGTTTAATAAACGTTTGTTTAGATCCTTGGCCGTTACCGATTTTCTTTAGGTAAGATTCCCATTTAGCGGTCATGGCAGGACTAGATAGAAGCGTCCCTTCAATGGCTTCACACAAGGTGATCCCCTTCTCGGTCACGTACACAACGTTCTTCTTCACTTCGATATACTTCTGAGCTTTGATCGTTTCAATGATGCCAGAGCGAGTTGCTTCTGTACCGAGGCCTTCGACTTCTTTTAGGATCTCAACATCTTCCTCGTTATCAATAAATTTCCCGCACGTTTTCATCATGTTGATCAATTGACCTTCTGTATACGGCTTTGGTGGTTGCGTCATGCTTTCTTTAATATGAACACGGGCACCTACTTCTTCCCCGTTTTTCACTTCTGGTAATAAAGCATCTTTGTCTTGATTTGATTTAGCGGGCTTTGGAAAGAGTTCCTTCCAACCGCGCTTCACTTCCGTTCGGCCAGTTGATTTGAACACTAGACCTTTTACATCCGTCATGATCGTCGTTTCTTCATACACATAGTCTTCATGGAACATGGCAAGTGTATTGAGCATAATTTCACTATAGATGTTCTTCTCTTCCCTGCTTAGTCCATTGATTTTGTTTTGAGTTGGGACTGTTTTAGTCGGGATGATGGCATAGTGCTCCTGAACTTTGCTGCTGTCGACGTAGCGTTTGCTTGGTCTTGTTGAGGCAGGGGTAAACGATACGTTCATCGCTTCCTGATAACGTCCTAGATTCTTCACCAAGTATGAGAATTCGTTATCCGTAATGTAGTTACAGTCTGTACGTGGATAGGTAACGAGACGCTTCTCATACAGCTTTTGCATCGTTTTAAGCACCTGTGACGGGCTATACTTCCAGCGCTTGTTGGCTATACTTTGTAACGTCGACAGAGAGTGAAGCTTCGGAGATTTCTGATGCTTCGTCTTCTTATCAACGCTTTGAACGGTTCCTTGAATGTCTTCTTTCTCTTTCAGACCGTGTTGATCCATAAGCGCTTGGACTTTGGCTTTGTCTTTCTCTTTAATCTTGGCTAAGCCTTTATAGCTTCCCTTCTCCGCTTGGAAGAGTCCTTCAATTTGGTAGAAAGGTTCAGAGACAAAGTTCTCAATCTCTTTTTGCCTTTGATAGATTAAATACACGGTAGGAGACTGGACTCGTCCGATTGATAGATAACCTGAAAAGCCCTTCTTTTGAAGTAAAACGGTAAACAGGCGACTTGCATTGATCCCCACCATCCAGTCGCTAATCTGACGGGCTTTCGCTTCATCAAAGAGAAGCAGGTCCTTTTCATTCGTTTGAAGCTGATTGAACCCTTTTTGGACTTCGTCTTTTTCTAAAGAATTGATCCATAGCCGCTTAACCGGTTTCCCCTTTACACCAGTCAGGCGAAGGATACTGTAGAAAATATTTGACCCTTCACGGTCGACGTCGGCTCCGTTTATGATAACGTCCGCTTTCTGGAATAGTGACTTCACAACCTTAAACTGCTCCCACTTTCCGCTTGAGACTTTCTCATAAAATTGATCCGGAACGATGGGCAATTGATCGAGCTTCCACTTCTTCCATTCCGGCTTATAATCATGAGGTTCTTTCAATTCAACGAGGTGACCGATCCCCCATGTAATCGTGGCACCTTCTGGAAACGTGTTATCTGGTTTTAGTTCGATATATGTTTTCGTTTTTTCTTTAATTTGAAATGCATCAGCGTAGGCTTTCGCTTGAGATGGTTTCTCGGCTAAGATGACCACTCGCGTCATGGTCTCCACTCCTTTCAACGAAACACAACTGTACTATGAGATGATAGAGAAGGCAAGGGGAAGGATAGAAAGGTGGGGAATAAAGAGAAGAAGGAAGCAACAGTTAGATTGCTTCCACGATCCATTTTACCATCTTCCCGATTAATCGGGGAAGATACAAGAGTACCTCAAAGAAGACATCGAAATACAATAGAGTAGAATCCCTGTGTTCTTTCCTTTTCTTACGGCTCAACGAATCGTCACCTCCACCATTATTTTACCATGATTAGGAAGAGTTGTTTAAGAAAAGGTTACGTAAATTACGTGTTCGTTAAAATTGGTCTATATCCTTATTGACAAGCTATATCTTTAAATGTGGCTCCTTCTCCTAGAAGGAAGGTCAAATCCTTTCAAACTTAGTTAGAGAATTCTTTATTTAACCCATACACATTTAACACAGCACGCGTGAGGATCCTCGCCCCATCAATCATTCTGTCTTGATTAAATGTCATATACGGATGATGCAATCCAGGGTTCAGGTCGCACCCTAGCCCAAGCATGGTCGCTTTTAGTTCAGGCTTCTTAATGGTATAGAAGTGAAAATCGTCCCCTCCAGGAGTTACGGTCGGTTCCAACGTATAGTCAGCGCCTAACTCTGATACAATTGCCCCTCTCATCACTTCAATCGCCTCTTCATTCGTCATGGCGGCTGCAATTTGATTAATTGCGCCAACTTTAATGGTCGTACCATACTGAAATTCAATCGACTTAAAGATATGCTCTACTTGCTCTTCTAATTCAGCCATAACGGGATTCGTTTGCGCTCTTAGATCGAGTGAAAGTGAAGCCTTACCAGGAATGATGTTTGTATTCGGACCGCCAGCATGGAATTTCGTTACTTTTGCGGAATGAGGGACTCCTGGGTTCATACGAATCTGATTGATTGCGTTCACTAGTTGCGTACCTACATTCACTGCATTATGAGTCAGATGAGGTCTCGCCCCGTGAGCATCCTCTCCATCGATTTCAATTTCCATTAGCTTTGTGGCACCGTGACCAATCATAGGTGTCGCATAGCCATCCTTCACTTCTGCTTGAGGCCTCAAATGCACGCCAAATAAATAATCAACATCTTCGACCACACCAAGCTCGACCATTTTGAGCGCACCGGCAGCTTTCTCTTCAGCGGGTTGAAAGATGAATTTGACCGCTACTTGATCTTTCAAATCTTCAAGACTATGTATAAGATATAAAACTCCAAGGACCATGGCCATATGAGAATCATGACCGCAGGAGTGATTTGCACATTGTGTGCCGTTTACTTCCTGCCAAAGCGCATCAATATCTGCTCTTAAGGCTACAACAGGTACGGTCCCGTCAAAATTTCCATACTTCCCTACGACACCAGGGCAGGCGTCAAAGGTTTCTGTTTCACACCCGTAGCTCTGAAGAATCTCCTCGATATAGTTGGTCGTCTTATATTCCTGCCAGCTTATTTCTCCATTCTCATGTAAGTAATTAAAGGCTTGTCTAATTTTATCGTCGATTTGCTGTAACATGCTGCATCCCCTCTCGTTGTGCTCAATTGATTATAGAACTTGAACAGTAGTATAAAGGACAACAAGATGTCTGTAAAATATGAAAAATGCAACAATTAAGTTCGACTCAAAAAATAAGAATTCTCATACGTTCTTATTTCAGCCATGTTTATTATTTAATAAGTGTGAAACAGACAGTTTATCACTCCCCGTTACCGCCAATATAATGGACAGCCCAAGTAATGCAAGAGGAAATTCAAATCCCCCGATCAATCCCACAGGAAGCTTAACAAGTACAATCGCTCCAATCATCGTGAGTCCGAGTAAGATCGCAGATGGCACTACAAAAAGGCCAACTAGTAGAGAAAGTCCACCTACTGCTTCAATAACTGCTGTAACATAAGCTAACCACTCTGGCTGACCTAATTTACTAAACATCTGAACCGTATTCTCCATATGACCAAGCTTTTGAAATCCATGAGCCATCATGATGACACCAAGGATTACTCTTCCGACGAAGAGGCCCCACCCTATTTTCTTATCCATACAAAACACCTCACTTATCGTTGCCTAGATTAAATTGTATGGAATAAGCATGAGGAATAGACTCAACATGACTAATTCAAAAGGAACTATGAAACTTATGTAGAATTATGGAATTAGGAAATGGATTTATTTAGTTAATCTGTTAGAAAAAATGATTCGTAAAGTAAAGTATAACGAAGATCGTAAAGGTGGCTAACGATGAAGCAATTTCTTTCAAGGTATTCTCACTGGTTATTCCTGTCTATTGTAGGTATTAGCTTATTTTCATCACTATTTACTCTTAAAAATTCCACACTTGATGTTATAGCAATTATTTTCGGAGGTATTGGGCTGCTCTCTCTTGGCCTTGTTACATATATCGTAGAGAAAAATTACAAAAACCATAAAGACCGAGATTAACAAACGACCCTTAAAAAGCTTACTCTCATTTACTTTTTATTTCAAAACTTTAAAAAACAGTTCGCGGTATTCAAAGCCCCCGAACTGTTTTTATTCGTACTAATCCTTTCCTTTATTATGATAAATGGCTGCCTCTTCATCATTGGCAACGGGATAATGGTGATGTTGCTGGTACTTCTCATGACCTTTACCTGTGATTACAATCCAATCCCCCATTTCAGCCATTTTTACAGCTTCCTCAATTGCCAATGTACGATCAGTGATCACAACTCCCTTATCATTCCCATATCTTTCTTGGTAGCTGATTAATGTATCTTTCATTTCCTCAGGAGAAACGGAATTCAGGTCATCGAAGGTAAGAATATATCGATCACTCATTTCAGATGAGATCGATACCATATCCTTTCTCTTGCCCGGGTCCCTATCTCCTCTAAATCCAAAGATATGGATAAGCTTGCCCTCACTGTTTTCTCTTACAGTATTCAAGCAATTTAGTAGAGCATGAGGGGTATGAGCATAATCTACAACAAGTGTAGCCCCATTACTTAATTCAGTAAGTGCAAACCTCCCCTCAATTCCCTGAAAGTGCTGAATCGCGGAAATAGCACCTTTCGTATCTACTCCGATTTGTTTTGCAGTTCCATATGCCATAGCTATGTTATACATGTTATGTAACCCGTATAATGAAGGCCTAATTGAAATACTTTCATTATTTTCCTTTAACAATAAGCGCGGTGGGTTAGTTGTATAGCTCGCCAGTTTTACATCGCTTTTTTCATTTTCACCGATTTCTAACGTTGGAATATTTTTATCCTCAAGCTGACTCGCTAATTGCTCACCCCACAAGTCATCTGTGTTAATGATCGCTTTTCCTTTGTCTTTCAACATCTCAAAAAGTTTCCTCTTCGCCTTGAAATATTCTTCCATAGAACCGTGATAATCCAAATGATCCTGAGAAAGATTGGTGAACAAAGCATAATCGAAATAAATCCCTTCAACTCTATGCTGTGTCAAAGCATGAGACGACACTTCCATCACCACTACGTCATCTTCACTTTGGGCTAAAAGTCTATTTATTTCTAATAAGTTTGGTGTAGTATTAACCGTTGGATAACTCTTACCATTAATGATATTCTTAGTGCTACCAAACAGCGCACAAGAAAAACCATTATCATCTAATATTTGTCTTAAAAGATAGCTGGTACTGGTCTTTCCATTTGTACCTGTAACACCGATTACAATTTTTCCGTTCGTAGGATAGTTATAAAAATGATTACTTATTATGCTTAAAGCATTTCGACTGTTATCTACTTGAAAATAAGGAACGGATAAATCTGTGATCTTCTCTTCACCTATTACCCCACATGCTCCATTTTCGATTGCGTTATTAATAAAATGATGACCATCTTGATGGTATCCTTTGATTGCAATAAATAGAAAACCTTCCTGAACATCTTGAGAGTTACAGGAAATTCCTTTTATTAATGTTTTGGGATATACACTATTACTTTCAGATTCCACAGTTTTTAGGATGTTGTCTAATTCGTGAAGTTCCATGTGCGCTCTCCTTTTATAAACCTTCTTAAAAATCTTCTACTTAATTTTCACCAAAAAATAGAAAAACTTTAAAAAAGAATAAAATATCCTGAATGGCCTCCTAAGATTATTTCTATAAGAGCCTAACCTTCAGGATTCCCCGTTAAGATACTACTTAAAACAAACATTAGCAAAACGGGACATAGGGACAAGTTCATCGTCCCACTGGGTGTTGAATCCTCAAGAATTAATAACCAAAAAAACGAGCACACAAGGAATACACCTTAATGTGCTCGAAGGAAAAAATCACTCATTCAACGTTCTCTTTCAAAAAGGATCTCAACTTATCTAATACTGTCTGGTCACTATCAAAAGTAAACGTTAAAGAATGGTCATCAAACGAACCACCGATTTGCCCATTCACAATTAGGTGCCCAAATCTTGTCATAGTCATCATGATATGAGCATCAGAATCTTGATCACGAATTTCAACGCTTCCTCTTAACCCTTTTAGAACCGACTCTGTTTTTCTTAAAACTCCTGTTAAATCAACATTTGATATACAGAAATTCGAATCCCCTTTAAACCCTTGAGATTCAACTATAAACCTCATGGTATGATAACCGTCTACTTTGTATAGATATTCGATACTAAGTTTAGTCTTCTCTGCATCTACCATTGTAACTTTATTCATATTCTTATCTCCGCTCTTGAATGTTTTATCGTTAGATCTTCATTTAGCTATATAACACTTTAAACCTCTCACATACTACGGGAATCTTATGATGGAATTCTTGATTTACTTCCTCTAACTCCTTTTTGAAAAAAGACTCATGTTCCCCACGCCAGAACTTCAAGGTCCGGTCCCCTTCCCCTTCTAAATAAGCATGCTCCTCGGTCACATCATTAAAAGGGACAACTTCAACTGAAATCGTCTCAGCAATCGCTACTGCTCTCCCTTCTCCATCAAGAATAATGTTATGAAGACCAACATAAGGCAATGACTCATGTTCTTCATACGCTAAATAATTAGAAGCCGTTGCTGTTTTGGTTCCATCTAAGACCAATGCAGCCAGTTCATCTGCCATCTCCCTTGAATCACCAAACGCCCAGGCCTCATAGTCCTCCGGTGCTTGTGGGTTTTCCTTCTTAAAGTCATCCCACATTTGTTGAATTGAATTATGACTCATTTTGTTCTACCTCTTCCTATATTGTTTTGCTCGATTGATTCAAGCTAATCTTATATTGCAGATCTTTCAGAAAGACTCAGTCCCCCAACCATTCCTCATATGTCTCTTCTATTTTCTTTTCGAGAACCTGTTTTTCTTGCTGAAATTCCATTAATACTTCCAAGTCCTCTTCAGTATTCATCTTTTCTGTTAAGGAGGTAAGCTCTATCTCTAACGTTTCAATCATCCCTTCATAATCAGGTATTTCCGGCTTCTTCTCAGGAACTTTCTTTTGCTTCCTAACTCCCTTCTCAGGCTCTTTCACAACCTTCTTCTCCTCATGCTTCAATCGAGCCTCATCAAATGAACGGTTGTATCGGTACAGCTTTCCCTCCTCTAAAAATGCACATTCGCTAAAGCATCGGTTGAGGAAGAAACGATCATGGGATACAGCAAGGACCGTTCCATTAAATTGCTGAAGGGCTTCTTCTAATACTTCCTGAGATTCAATATCCAAGTGGTTTGTCGGCTCATCTAATACAAGCAGGTTGACTCCCTGATGCATAAAGATGGCGAGCTTCACACGCATTTGCTCTCCTCCGCTTAGCTGACCGATCTTTCGGAAGACCGCATATCCAAAGAACATAAATCCTGCTAAAATATGACGGGCTTCCCCTTCTGTCACAGAGATTTGTTCCCTGAAGTAGTCAATTATACGCAAGTTCCCATCTACTTCTTTCAAAGGATGTTGAGGGAGATACCCAAGGCGAACTCCAGTCCCAGTCTTAATACAACCCTCATCTGGCGTCTCTTGTTCCATTAGCAACCGAAGGAGCGTCGTCTTGCCGCTTCCGTTTCGTCCAACAATGGCAAGACGGTCCTTAAAACGGAGGTGAAGGCTAGCTCCTGCTAACACATTCTGATTTCCATACCGTTTCCATACCTCTTCAGCAATGAGTACATCATTCCCGCTCCGTTCATTGGCTTCAAGGGTTAATCCCATCTTCTTCGCATCAAGTAAAGGCTTCTCTTTCTTCTCCATCTTCTCAAGGGCCTTTTCCATGCTTTTGGCTTTTCTGAACAGCTTCTCACTTGGTGGGTTGGCTTCATTCGCCCACTGTCGCAATCGCTTAATGGCTTCTTTCATTTTCTTAATCTTCTTCTGCTGCTCCTGATAGGCTTTAAACTCCGCTAGCAGGAACTCTTCTTTCTGATTTACAAATGAGGAGAAGTTCCCTTCATACTGAAGCAGCTCTCCTTGTTCTAAATCCATAATCCTCATCACGGTATGATCTAAAAAGGTTCTATCGTGTGAAATGATCCATACCGCTCCTGTGTAACCTTGAATAAATCCTTCCAGCCACTCGATGGCTTCGAGATCAAGATGGTTTGTTGGCTCATCTAGAAGAAGCACATCCGGTTCTTGTAATAAGAGACGCGCTAACCCTACCTTTGTCTGCTCACCGCCACTTAAATTATCAAAAGAAGCATCCAATAATCCTTCAACTCCAAGCCCATGCGCTACTTTCTCAATCGTTGCTTGAAGCTCATATCCTCCTAAGCGAGCATATTGATCTTGAAGAGTGCCGTATTCCTCCATGGCTTTTTCTAATTGTTCAGGCTGCTGCATCAACGTCTCCAGTTCGATCATTCTTTTCTCTAAAGCAAGAACTTCCGTAAAGCTTTCTTTCAAATAGTCCTGAACGCTCCCATTATTAAAGTCCGGCAACTGTTCCAGATAGCCGATGGTTGCTTGTTTCCTTACAAAACGCTCTCCCTCGTCTGCTTGATCTAATCCTGAAATCAGTTTAAAGAGCGTAGACTTCCCCGTTCCGTTCCGACCCACTAGGCCTACTTTATCCCCTTCATGGATCTCAAAGTTGATCTCTTCAAATAATAAATCCCCGCTTACGAATTTCTTTATATCTTTCATCGTCACTAACATAGTGTTTTCCTCCGATTATGGTTATTATTAAACGCAAAAAGCCCTTGAGAATGGTTTCTCAAGGGTCACGCCCGCACTCCGTATATACAAAAAGAAACCACACTTATCGTGTGGTTTCCGGGTCCGTTCTATAGGTTGAATGAAGGGATTCCCACACGCTGTGCTCATATTCTGTTGCTAAAAAAGGACAGACGTGTCCCGTCAGCAACAAAACCATGAGTTTGCGCACGATGAATATATAATAATTGACTATCAATCGTGCTCTTTAAAGCGTGTACCATCTCTTCATTCACCTCCTAGCTAATTCGGTATGCTTATCTTAGCACACTCGCAATTTTCAATCAATTCTAATTTTTACTCATAGTGATGTAATAATTCTCTAGCATGGGAAGTAATCCGTTCGATTAATGAGTGAGGCTCTTTTACTTTTGCATCCTTCCCTAAACGATAGAAGAAGGGTGCAGAGTAGATCAGCGCCTGCTCATCACCTTCCATTTCAAGAATCCACGTTTCTTCATCAACTCTTTTAAGGTTATCCTGAAATAAAGGATGACCGCTGCATTGCCTGGCTCCTTCATTGGTTAAAAAAGCACGTAACGTAGTCATATAATGCGTGGGAGTGTAAGCAAAAAAATCATTTAGATTCATGTTTATTTCTTCATCTTTTCCTGCTGATTCAAGCTTTAGAATTCGGTCTGCACGGAGTAGGATAATCTTTTCTTTTTCATAAGCGTAAACAGGCACATACCACAGACCATCTTGCGCAAAGATCCCCATTGGAAATACGACGTATGATTTATCCCTATCTTTTGAACGATACGTTACCTGAATACGTTCCTTCTTCAAACTAAAATCGAGAAGATCTTGGAGGAATGGGTTTCTTACATTACGGGTTGGTGAATAAAAACGTACATGATTCTCGATTGCATCAACTTTCTTCTTCGCTTCAGGATTTAACTGATGATAAAGCTTATGTAAGGAAGTCTTAACCTCCGCTTGGAATGGGAGATCATTCATATGAACTAAAGACTGAAAGGCGAAGAATAGGGAAAGGGATTCATCTTTCGTAAAAAGAACCGGAAATGCCAGATTGTTTTGTAAGACACGGTATCCCCCACCTCTCCCTTGCTCAGAATAAAGAGGAAGCCCCATCACACTTAGGTCATCGAGATACCGACGTACAGTACGGGTAGAAAGACCGAATTCATTGGAGACTTCTTGTACAGTAAATGCTCTCCTCTTATTGATATACATCATAATCTCGAATAAACGAGAGGATTTAGACATGTTGCCACTCCTTTTTCTAAAATAGGACAAAACCTGTCACCGTTTCTTGCTATAGTATGTCTTGTAAGAGAGTAGACTTTACATGAGAAAGGATGAAAAATCAATGTCACGAAACGTCATGTTATACATTGCTACAAGTCTAGACGGGTACATTGCTGATCAAAATGGGGGTGTGGATTGGTTGCATCAATTTGAAGGGGGAAGTGATTTCGGCTATTACGAATTTATGGAAACAATTGATACAACCTTAATGGGAAGAAAAACATATGAGCATGTTTTACAACTTGCAGATGAATTCCCTTATGCGGACAAGACCAATTATGTCTTCTCCTCCACACAAACCGGGGAGAATAAGCATGTTCAATTTACCAAAGAAGCTCCTGAAGCATTCATAGAAAGAGTAAAGAAACAAAGTGGTAAGGATATCTGGATTGTGGGAGGTGCTTCCCTCTTAAAGAATTTTATAGCTCGAGATCTCATTGATGAATTTAAGATCTTTACGATGCCCATAATTCTTGGTGATGGGATTCCACTTTTCGAGAAGCCATTAGAGGAAAAGAAACTTTCATTGAACGAAGTCAAACAACACGGGGATGTTGTGGAGTCAACCTATTCAAAAATGAAGTAATAGAGGGAGCGCAGAGTGTTTAGCTAACACTCTGCGTTTTTTTGCTTGTATATATAGCTCCAACAACCTTAATTAATTTTAAACGGGTATTGCTTACCACCAACCCATCCATTGAATAGATGTTTATTGTTACTTTGATATAAAAGGCTTCAACAAGTGGCTTAGTCCTTTTAAAACACTCATGTTCGGCTGAATGACAACCTTTCTTACCATCGAATTGTGAAGAGACTTTGTCACTAAATCGAGTTGGTGGTTGTTTAAGCGTTCAATCCCTCTTCGGAGTACTAGAGAATCATCATAATCTTTCAAGAGCGGCTTACAAAGCGTTTCATAGTCGCCAAGTCCGCAAATATCATGAGCGGCATAAATTCCAGTAAGAAGAGATCCCGTCTGCCCAAAACCCAAGAATGGAGTAATGGCTCCGAAACAGTTTCCAACAAAGAACGTGTTTCCAATCCTTGGATGACGACACTTTCCTATCATATAATCAGTAATGGTAAATTCTTTTTCAATAACAATTTCCTGATTCAGTTTATGGGAGGCTTCTTTCACCATTTTGTCCCAGAACTCATCTCTTTTTTGTAACCATTCCTCTTTATATTGAGGATAGACAATCACGAGAGTGGCTTCCGTATTGGAATGCGGAATCAGGTAGCCCATACCTTTTGGAGCAAAGTCGTTATTGAACCAGGTGTGCACTTCATTTCGAACAAAATCTCCTTTCACAATCGCACCGGAAAAAGCTGAAGGGAATGCTACATCAAAGGGCTGAATTTGTTGGGTATCCTTTGGGTCGCCTGTGGCTACTACAACATGGGTGTATTCTTTTGATATGTTTTCGTAATTCGCATGGTTGTCATAATAAATTTTACTATGCTCTAACTGTTGAGCTAATTGCTTCTCGTAGGATTCCTTATAGTTACCACGCATATTGGAAAAACCTATTTTCCCTTCTACATAAGCAGACTCCTTTTCCGAATGAACATAGATCTTCTGTACATTGCTGGCCGGCTTTAAATGGATATCATAGGTTTCTGAGAAGAATTTAACAGCGTCCTTAATGGGTGCGTGAAGAATAGGAGTCATCAATTCCGCAATGTCATACTTTAAACCTAATTCCTTCCGTTGTTCAAATATATCAGCAGTATGCCCGTGTTTTTCCAAGGTCAATGCACATGAAAGACCAGCAAGCCCTGCCCCGATAATCGCTATTTTCACAAAGTCGCCCCCTTTTTCCATAGTGTTTGTAAGGAGGGTTATTTTATTCTTCTTTACTATTGCGTCTGTTAGCTAGAGGATTTCCTTCTCTGTATCTTAACGAGTAATACATAAACTAAGAAACCCACTATATAAAGTCCGGTCAATATAGAGATATAAATAATTGGGTTTGTCTTTAAGGCAATTAAAAACACATCAATTGGATAAACATCGCTACAATACTGCACATCTTGAGGTGTGAAGATGAATTGTGGCTTGCAATCTGATTGTGGCAAATAAACGATTTTACTTGATATGATCATCGAATAAATATAGGACACGATAAAAATAGGTATGCAAACCCACCACAATCCCCACCATTTGCTCACACAAATCCCCCCTATAAAATGCTTCTATTTAAACGATGCCACCTGGTAACTTATGAGCTACAGCTCTTGTTCAATAATCAAATCCGTTAGTTGAAGAGCATTCATTGAGAAAGTTATTCTTGTAATTGTTCATTTTCCCTAATAAAATTTTTGATCCAATCGACATCAATTGGGTCATTTATAACATGATAGTATTTATGTTCATTAAAAAAATGAACACGCTTTTCGTAAATGGTAGCTTCTATCGGTATCTGTTTACCTTTTGAATAGATTGAAACCATAAAACCTTCTTCTTTTGACACATCACTATCCCACTCATGGTCACCCATCCTTTTGATACGATAGTTGCTCAGGAAGTCATTAAACTCTTCTGCGTGTAGCTTTTGATCCGTTCTCCATTCAAATCGCTCTATACCTTTATTAAACAACAAAGATTCGAAGTTGGATAAATCATAGCTAATTACATCATCTAACCCTTTTTCTCTATAATCATTAAACTGCTTAACGATAAAAAAGATTATTATTACAACACTTATAATTAAAAGCCATTTATTTCTCATACTCTTGCTCCCTACCTCTTCTTCAACTCTTTTGCGCTGTTAGTTCAATAGGAACACCTATTAAAACACAGATCAAAAACATAGCTTACTGCTTTTCCGAAAAAGTCATCATTATATAATGGGTTAGGATAAGAGTAACAAGCCCTACGCCGAAAAGTATCCCTCCACAAACTATAAAGCTATTTATATAGCTTTCTACCCTAATATGAAATAAAGCAGGATCCGATCTATCCTTGCCAGCCATTAATGTGCCAAAGTTAGTACTAAAAAATAAAAGTACAAACCCTAACACAGATGTGGTAAGCCCGATAGTTACAAAACGATAATAATTATCCTTTGTCATAAAACCCCTCCGTTTCGTTTTGGTTCTCTGATATTCATTACTTAAATTGTTCAGGTAAAGAAATGACTACTCTTGCACAACAATCTCAACTGTTAGCAACACATTTGTTATTCAATCATTACAACTTATTTGGTACTCCTAAATACAGATACATTATAATCAGTTTCCTGATACTACTTATTTATTATATTTGTATATACCACAAACGATATTAATACAAAAAGGCAATACCTACTCCAAACCATAGACTTATCAAATCGTTAATTTAGCAAGACCCCTCATTTCATGAAACAGTCATGTTAGCACTTAAAACCATAAAAATACTAATCCCAAATTTCATCTAATTTATTCGAATAGAAATTAATTGCTTTTTTATAACCTAGAATTTTATCGTCCCTGGTTGTATCAATTAAGCACTTTAGTAACAACTCCATCGCTTCATTGTGCTCATTCAAATTATATAAAGTCATCGAATAAAAGGTTTGAATGGCTCTATTGTTTGGAAATAATTCAATTCCCTTCTGAAATGTCCTCTTTGACCTCTCATATTCTCCTAATGTTCTATATGTACTTCCTAATCCTAATAAGGCACCTTCCAGTTCACTTTTAGACAGCCCTAATTTAATAGCATGTTCGTATAAGGGGACTGCTTCTGATTCTTCTCCTAATAAATCAAAACTCCAAGCGCATTGATAGTTGATTGTGGGATTTTCGGGTTTCTCCTGTACCAGTTCCATAAGTAATGTGTTAGATTTTTTATGATTTCCACTCTTCCGTAATTCAATAGCCTTTGCTAAACCTTTTTCCAATCTTCTCACCTTCAATACTTAATCTATTTATTCCAATATCTCTACCTCGTTTACACAATTAGAACTTCTGAACTCATTTTAACATTAAATCCCAATTTTTATTGAAAATTCTGTAATAATATTATCTTTATTTTCTTCCTGTGTTAGGATTTAGTGAAATAGGAGGGATCATCTTGAATGAAATTAACCAGCTAACCCCTGAAAAACTATGGACGCATAAAGATACAATAGAGGAATTTTTGGAAGCCGAATTAAGACCTCTAATTGATAGCAATAGCTGGATGAAAGAATGGAAGCACATTGCTCAACGCTTTAAATTGCTTCAATTTCAGAATTTCAGTCAAGAAGAAGCTTTGGCTTTTCAATGGGATACAAGGATAGTTGAAGAAATAGTTGAAGATACCATATTACAAGTACGCCAACATATAACGTTAGATAACGTGAAAGTAACAATCGTTCCTGCTATACCTTTTCCTTGGTTTAAAAACTTTGATAGAAGCATCTGGACAAATGGCTTTACGAATAGTCCCAATAGCATTCAAATAGCAATCCCACCAAATCCAGACGAACAATTTTTAAGGTATTTGATTGCTCACGAATTACACCACGCATCTCCTAAAAACCCGATATACGAATTATCATTAGAAACCTTCACTCTAGGTGACTGGTACAAGATGGAAGGGACGGCGGAGTACTTCAGTCTAAACTTGTATGAAGATAAAAGGTGGTGGAAAAAGGATTTTTCTAGAGAACTAGAATCGGAGTATTGGGAAAAAGCAAAGCAACAGATTAACACAACCGACGACACAATTAAAAGTCTATTGTGCTTCGGGGATTCAAATAAAGGAATCCCACAAATGTTCGGATATTCATTTGCTCATAAGATGATCAAAAGCTATGTAAAAAACAATCCAATAGGTACTTACAATGACCTTTTCTTTATTGATGTTTTGGATTTTATTGAAGCGTATGAGAACGATGTTAGTGCTTCTATTAATAATTATGAATGAAATGACAAAAAGGCTTGGAATGATTTCCAAGCCTTTTTGAGTGCTGTTTTTGTTTCTGATCATATATTTGATATAAAAACTAAACTAAGGGTTAATTTTCCTCCCCGGAAACTTAACTAATCTTCTTGAGAAACAACTATGGAAGAAGCGACGCTCTTGTTCAGCAATCGCACTCATTAGCCTTAAAACAGAACTAATTATTCTAAAACTTTCCAATCTTCATATGTATTAGCTTCTAAACCTAAATTTCCGGTACTTAACCAATCAAACGCTTTTAATACAAGTGGAAATGCATTGTTTAAACAGTAAATATCTATTTGAACGCTATCCCTTTAATGATATAGGCTCTACTTGATTCATAGGAACACTTCTCTCCTTAAGAGAGTAAATATAAATGGCAGGGATCATTAAAACCAACGCGCCTATAACTAACGCTGCATTTGTTGTAGCAAAAGCGGGGATGGCTCCAGATAAGAACGAACCCAGCATAGCGAAAATCCCTCCTAACACGTAAGTGGAACTTCTCACCCTTGAGAGGGCTCCATCAGGTGTGATTCCTTGATGAACAGAGGCTTGCACGACAAACGCCATCGATAAAGCTCCATCAAATAAGACCATACCGAAACACGATAACCAGTAATTATAGCTGATGCTTAATAAAAAAGTTCCCGCCCCTGAGATCGCAAGAAGAACAGCTAATGTCGGGATCCAACTCAGCTGATTCATCCACTTTAACAAGAGAACACCTACTATATTACCGATTCCTGCACACGCTAGAAGAAAACCTATTGAATCAGGGTCAAGATTGAGGGTATTCTTCCCATGAATAATTACAGTTAGCACGACGAAAGAGGTGGAAAAACTTAGTACACATATCGTCACTGTACTAATAAATTGGAATTCATTATCTACCAAGTACTTGAATCCTTCTTTAGATTTCTCCGCAAATGACCTCATCTTCTCACGGACCTGGTTCTCTTTTGAAGGAGATGCACCAACATCTTCTGTATACTTTACCCTCCACATCCAGATCATCGAGAGTAAAATAAATAGACCACAAATCGCCATAGTCATAGAAGCCCCATACCTAGCAATAAGGATTCCACCTATAAGGGGTCCAATGAGGGTCGCAATAGCATCTGCTGCCTCCAAGCTTGTATGAGCATTTACGAGTTTATCTCTCCCGGACACAGATGGGATCATAGCATTAAAAGCCGTTCTGCTTGCAAGGCCACTCACACCTGCCAAGAATAATAACGAAGCAATGAGCAGACTATTGATGTGATTGGACAATAGCAGTAATGACAGAAAGGAAACAATAATAAAGGAAAAGAGTTTTGAAAATACCGCAATAGTACGCTTATTCTTACCTTCAATCCAAGTTCCCATTGGCACTGCTAGTAGAATAGAACCTAGTTGCTGAGAAAGGGCTACTAAACCTGTAATGAACGGAGATTTAGTTAAACTTAAAACAATGAGCGGAATGGCTAGCTCCTTAAATCGCCCTCCTAATATACTACTTAAATTTGATGCCCACATTTTCATGAAATTGCGGTTCACCAAATAGTATGAAAACATTTTCAACACCTCTATTGATTTGATAAGAAAGTGGCAAAAATCTAAGTTTCTACTTTCATCTCCTGCATGATTCTTTCGACGCTTAACCCACATAAGAATATGTTGCCTTAAGCCCTTTTCCATACCAAACGAATAAATCAGTTCATAATTTTAATTAGTAAAAGTATTAATAACACAATTAAAGTTAAAATTATAAATACCACTGAAAGAGACACAATTGGGACATAACTCAAAAGACCACCTCTTTTCTTGCCATTAATAGTAATCAATTCTTTCAGGTGCTACATCAACCTCTATGATGATCACCTTTCCCAGCGGTTTCGTACCCATTCATGAACTACCGTTACAACCACTCTAATTGTTAGATGATGTAACCCCTAATAAAGTTTCATTTATTTATATTTTTAAAATAAAGTATGGGAATTAATAAGAAAATAGGACACGCCAGCATCCTTAGAAATTTCTTAAATATCGTTATCAAAGGGTATAAACTTCACCAAATCAGGCAATATGAATCACTCAGATATCTATATAGTTACTCCATCAATCCTTTCCCAATGATATATGAGAAGCGATAATTCAGCGCCACCTATTTTAATTTCCTCTTTTCTTAAAAATTTTGCACCATAATGCTCATAAAAAAATCGAGTTTTATTATCATCTAATACTTCGACAAATATTTTATTACAGCTTAACTCTCTAAGTTGTTGAAAAACCCGCTTCATCAGCTGTTTCCCTATCCCTTTACCCTGTTGCTCTTCAAGAAGATAAATTGAAGTTAAGTCACCAGCATTCTCATTGCTGTTATGTTCTCTCTTTCCACAATCGGCAAATCCGACGATCTCCCCATTTTCCTTTACTGCAACAAAAACAAAGTTACCATCTTTTGAGATATTCCTTTTCCATAACTCTGTTCTCTGTTCATAAGATAAATTTTGTAAGAACTCGTCAGGTATAATGTTTTTGTAAGTCGTCCTCCAACTATCCACATGTACCTTAGCAATCCCCTCGGCGTCACCATCTGACGCTCTTCGAATCCTCATTAAACCCCTCCATGTATAAATGATATTTGTAATAAAAAGTTAGTTGAGTCTACCTAAGTTCCCTTTCAACAAGTTTGTTTTTCCTAGCTGCATATATGCGACTTGACGGATTGTAATAGATATTCCTTTTACCATTCTCACTTATTGGCTTCAAGTGCTTTAATTCTTTTTTCCAATTTTTCTACTTTCGAAAATGCAAATAATGCAAGGCTTGACGCACCTGTCGCAAGAGAAAACGCCAAAATTACCATAGTGTTCATACCTACATCCACCCCATTAATGAAAGAAACGAATACTCTTATTCAGCAATCGCCCCTCCTCTAGTTCAAGACCTTTATCAATTCAATCTCATCTCTTATAGGAATACCATCATTGCCAATTAAAGGTATCTCTGGTTTTAACTTTCTTGCTTTTTCAACTGCATTACGTTTTATTTGATACAGGGTAAAACCTCGTTTTTGGTAAAACTTTAAAGCTGATAAGTTATCGTTTGAAGTTATTAGTTTAAGAAGTTTACACTTACTCTTAATAGCAAGATTTTCTACTTCTTGAACTAAGGAGGATCCAATCCCCTTACCTTCTTCAGTACTGTCTAATGAAATAATTTCACATTCATTATCTTTAATTATATATGTAATTAAACCAATGATTTCATCTTCTCCATTTAAAATAGTAAAACCATCTAATGCGCTACAATCGTATACGCCACTTGAGATCACCATTTCAGGGCTTCCCCAATGAAACTGAAAAAAATCTATTATTTTATTTCTCGATAAATACTTAGTTTGGAAGATTTCCATTATAAGCACCTCAATTGTTCTATACACTTTTTATATTAACTTGTTCCTTTACCTCAATAGTAAAGTGCTACCTTAACAACACCCCCCGCAGCACAAGCGGCAACTATTTCTTTGAACAATCTGCTTTTCTTGTTATTTTTTAGAAATAATATATTCTATATCAAAGCTTTTACCTGTATCTCTAATAATTTTCATCATGACCTCCTGATTAACCATTTTACTTTTTATTACTTCTTTCTTAAACAAACCTGCCGATTGTACAACTTTATTAAACATTACTTCCGCGTTACTAATAAAAGCGCTTGTACTTGCTCAACAATAGCACCCGTTTGTTGAATAAAATAATTTTTATTTAGACAACTCAATAAAGTAGTTTCTTATATCGGTCGGTAACTCTTCTACTGCAAGAATTTTTAATCTTGGTGTTCCTGGTGAAGTCATAATTACATAAGTTTTTTCCCCATACTCAATCAAAGTGAATTGTCCTACGCTATCAGCGTTCGTATCTAACCTATTTATAAAATCAAAATCTTCTTTCTTAAAGTTATCTTGATAACCCTCTAAGGTTAGTTGTTGTGCCTCTTCAAAATCATCTGCAAAAGAAATCGCTTGATATAATTCAAGTGAATTCTTAGGTGTATAAAAGTAAACATAGTATAATGAACCACCCAAAGAAATAAAGAATACGATTATAAAAAGAATCCACCATTTACGATTGTTTGTCTTTGGAATCCGCATGCATTAATTTCCCCTTCGCGACCCAATTTACCATAGTAACCCATTATCTTTATTAAATAACTCTTTGATTTAAGTTAAGTTGGTTCTCCAAATTCCAATTTTATTTTAACATATAATACCAGACACCTCCTTACTTTCCAGTTTTTTCAACACCCCGAACAACAAACTTATTATCTCGGGGATTTGTACGGTTACAAATAAAAAGGCTCTGTTAAAGAGCGAAGCGAACGAGGAAGCTTGGGAGTTCGTCCACAGGAAAGCGAGTGTTTTCCCCCGGCCCTTCTTACTCCCAACCCAATAAAAAACGTTAGCCTTAACTCACGATCAGTGGCAAATGATCTTAGTTTCGAGTCTTTCATTTAAGGGGGACTTATATGGAACAACATCAACACTACAAATTAACAGAGCCAGTAAAAATAGACCAAACACACTTGATTTGGTCTTCTAACTAGAACGTTAAATTGTAAGTTTCTCCACAAAATAAACGGGACTATTTATACCATTATTTATCCTTTTTGTCAGGTCTACTTTTGATTTCATTCTATTCCCTTTAAGAAGACCTCTACTAAATGTATTCTTGATTCCTCAATCTCGATACCGATCTTAAACCGTTCTTTCTTATGAAGATCAGTTTAGTTTAAGCCAGGTCTTGCGGTCACTATTTATTTTCCTTTCTCTAATGAACGTTTGGCATGCTGTATGGCTTTTTTCATATCGCTTGACGGGTCTTTTATAGAATTGCCGTGTCCGACTGCCAAATAAGTTGGATGATAGGATAAGAGTTTCTCTGCTGTCTGAAGAGCTACCTCCTTATTCCAGGTCGCCAATGCTGGAAATGGAAATGTCCAACGAAGATCTCCTGCTACCGCAATCCCACCTCTGGTTTGTAAAGCATCACCAGCTATTAAGCTATTTGTTCGCTTATCCAGGTAAGCCATCTGCCCAGGGGTGTGCCCAGGTGCTTCAATGGCCATTAACGAACCGACTTTGTCTCCTTCAGTAAGTAAGCGGTCAGGCCTCGTTCTTACATTTTTCGGTGCTCCGCCTTTAATCGTGTTTGTGCCTTCTCCTTCTTCTAACGATAAATCACCCTCGAGGATTTTTAATTCCCTTTTCGGGATAATGACTTCAACGTTTGGAAGCTCAGCTACTAATCCATCAAGAGCGCCAATGTGGTCGCTATGAACATGAGTTAATACAATTTTCTTTATCGGTTTCCCTATAACGCTTGCTGCTTTTAAAATCGCTTTTTTGTTTGTAGCAAGTGCAGCATCAATAAGAATAAGGTGGTCTACTTCCTCAACAAGATAACAATTTACAGGGAAGAGGTGCGGCATATAGGTTAACTGATAAATGTGATTTTCCTTCGTCACTCTCATCCAATCACTCCAAACTAATGGTATTCGTTTTACAACTCCTTTTTTCTCCACCCCCAAGGAGGACGGAGTCTTGAAAATACGAGTTTATGGAGTTGATCACATTTAAATTGGACCTCTTAATAATGAGATCCATGTATTATTCAGGAGGTCTGTTCCACCTTATCACTTCAGCATTAGTGATATTCACTTCTCCTAAGCTCAGGATATGTGGTATATAATGAAACATCCCAAATCGCTTCTCGCCTTTATGGTGTTGTTCCTCGAAGTATTCAATCGTTGCAGACGGAAGAGTCGTTAGCTCTTTATAATTGCTTGAGTTAATGATATGGATTTGATCCTCTCCAATTGCCGACGCCGGCCCCTTGTAGCTTTCTTTCTCATTTAGATAAATCACATTTTGATTATGATCTAAACTTGTAATCGGGATTTTATAAAACTGTAGTTGGCTACTTATGTTTACACCTAAGTCCTTTAAGGTTTTGTATACGAAGTATGGTTGAACAGGTAAAAAATGAACAACATCATTCCACAGGCAGTCTAGTTTGGGAATTCTCTTTTCTAACAACTTAGGTCTTTCTGGATGATCGTAATACTTTTTCTTATAAAGGTTGAGCAACTCTTTATCTTTTAAACGATTTAGCGGAACTAAACTTTCACCTTTCATGTTTTTAGGTACCATGTGATAAATGTATTGGATGTAGCATTCCCCCTTTAGAATCATACTCTATACATATTACCAGAATATTCCGGTAAATAAATAATTACATTTAATGGTTATTAGTGTTATAATAGTACTAGAAAAAGGTAGCCTGGTTATTTCAGGTTGCCTTTTTTTATTTATAACGTTAAATATAATACCCTTTATTTAGTGATGTTCATGATAACGGGTATAGAACTGTAATTAAGGTAAGAGTGCTATACTGAAGAAGTCCATAACATAACTACAGAAAAGGAGACGTGAAATGTGAATGCTATTCTATTACTGTTTATTGGTATCATCTTGACCACATTGTTATCCCTTCTTCTATATCAGCTTAGCCGGAATAAATCACATTGGCTTATGAAATACATACCTTCTGTTGCTGCAGCTTTAAGTATTGGTATCGTTTATTTAAAAATGATTTATATCTCTCAATCCTACGAGCCCATTACTGATATTGTTCTTATGATTATTCTTTCATTTGTGTTTGGAGTATCTTTATTAGCAGCTATTCTTATTGAATTCGTTTCTAGAAATATGTAAATTCTTTTAATTAGCCAGCCTAATGACTTCTCTTTCTTATTCTAATAAGAACGATTAAAAAACTCGTTCACCATCATGTTATAAACTTCAGGACGATCCATATTTGCTGTATGACCAGCATTAGGAATTAGTCCAATATTAATATTTTTATTCTTTTCTTTTATGTATTGTACAGCATCTACTTCGTGCATATCGTTACTGCCGTTAAGAATCAACATTGGCACCTTTAATTCCCTTAAGGTTTCATCAGAAACAGTTGGATAATGATAAGTCTGAGAATATAAGACCTTCCTTAACGTGTCATACCACTTATCTCCGTGAAGTTCCTTTAATTGGTTAGCAGTATTTGGCTCATTCTGTTCGATATTGGTGAAATAGTGGTATTGTGTTTCCATAACACTCTTAAAATGGTCTGGTATAAACGGGGAATAACCAGTTAGGACAATGCCCTTCAACAAGCTTGGCTCTCTTAATGCAACATGAATAGCAAGAGAAGCGCCTAATGATAATCCTAAAATATACCCTTCACCTTTCTCTTTGATTTGTTCAATAACCCAATCTAAAGCTTGGTCAAAATAGTCTTCATTAGCCTCCACTTTCGACGTTCCGTGTCCAGGTAGATCCATTACAATCGTTTCATAGCTGTCTTGAAAGAAAGATATTTGTCCTGAGAAGTGCGAGGGACCTGTTCCCATAAACCCATGTAACATATATACTTTATCCATTTATTTCACCTCAATTTAAATAATCTTAGACTACTTCTTATATTTCAATTAGGGGGAATCCATGGATCCCCCCTAACTTCTTACATATGAACCTCGACCTCTTGCGTTTTGCTGTATTTCGGAAACACCAATCTATTGAACATTAAATAAATCGTGCCTATCAATAACAGAATTCCAGATAACAGAAACACATACTGAACACCAAACCACTCTGTTAAAGCTCCAAACAGCAAGGTCGATACTCCGAATATGAGGGAGAAAACGCCAGACTGAAGGCCATAGATCTTGGGAAGTTGTTCATCTGTAGCTTCTTTCTGTAAAAATGTGTTCAGTGCCACACCTTTTACTTGGCCGAAAATGCCATGGAGGAAAGCCAGGGCTAACGCTAACCAGGCTACCTGGGTAAAGCCAAACGAGAGTGTCATGACCACGACAACAAAAGAAGCCCCTACCATGTATGAACGTAAATTGTGCTCCAAACGATTGTGGTATCTAGCACAAATATATCCTCCTGCAATCATACCAAGGAAGAAACATGTGTTAAGATACCCCCACCACGCCTCAGATCGACCAAGCACTTCTTCGACATAGACATAGATAATCGCAGCCACCCATACGACATTGGCAATAGCCTGCATACCCATTTCAATATGAATAACGCGAAACAGCTTAGAGCGCCAAATCACATTAAACCCTTCGTTTAGCTCTCCTATCATTCTCTTTTTTCCATTTTGTTTCTTAAAAGGAATTGGATCCCTTACCCCATTTAAGAGTACAGTTGAGGTGACAAAGAGAATAAAGGTTAACCAAATTAAGTTTTGTCCACCGATGAGGGAGGCAAGTAGCCCACCGATCGCCCATCCCCCTAGCTGTGTACTCTCTGTTACAATCGAGACGAAGCTGCTCGCCTTCACGAGCTCCTCTTTCTTCACTAATCTAGGTAGCATTGCATCTGTTGCTGGTAACGCCCAGCCATCTAACAGTGCAATGCTCAGAATAAATACGAACAAGAAGAGAATGGGAACTTGTGAAAGTGTATTCCATGTGGCTAATACGGACAAAACGACTGTTTTACTCACCTGTGAAGCCACAAGCAATGCCTTTAAAGGATACCGATTCATTAAGATTGGAGATACCATTCCGCTCATAAACCGGCCGAATGTATTCAAGAACGGAAGCATGGCTAATACAAATGCCGATTCCGCTGAAGCATACAGAAACGTAATAATCCCAACTATATATAGCACATCACCAAAATTTGCGAGCATCTGACCGCTCCATAGTAATCGAAAAGAATTCTTCATCATACGCCCTCCTATTTATCAATTGTTCTTTCTGATAAAAAGGAGTTTCTACATTGCGTTATGACCTACTTTCTTTCTAAATTTCACATCAAATCTTCTCCAAGACGATTCGTTCTCTTTTTCGTTCACAAGTTTCAAATGTTGGAGGGGATGATGAAGGAATCTTTTACGAAACAGGACAATAATGATTCGCAATCTTAAGTAGGCGATTAACATCTTCCGTTGCCACATGTTCACTTAAGCGAGCACCTGCAATGATAGGCGCCCATTGTAGGATTTCCTCTTTCTCCAAACCGCTCTTCTCACAGTATAGACGTAGATACAAATCTGCCAGTTCTTGCGAGTGCTGCAGGTAAAGCAAATACGTACGATACACATCAGCTCGAGGATCGCCCGAACTTGCATCAACCCAGTCAATAATCGTAATATCTGACTCCGATTGAATAAGGTTATATAAGTGAAAATCTCCGTGGCAAATCTTCGGATTATATTGGAATCCCTTTAGTAAATCTATTAGCTTTTGTTTTTGCACAGACTCAATCATAGGAGCTGAAGCAATTTGGTTTGCTAGTTTCTCAGTCATAGACTCCAAACCGTCACCAGGAAATGAATGCATGGTGACTTGAACCTCCACAGACCGCTTTAAATAGCGTTCAGCATGGTCAGGACTTTCCGTAAAGCGTTCTCCAATCGATCTTCCCTTTATGTATTCCATTACAAGGGCCGGTTTACCTTCATGAGTTAGCACGTCAATAATCCGGGGCACAGGAATTCCACAGGAACGGGCATATTCTTGTTTCTTCGCTTCTTTCAGCGCCTCTGTACTTGGTAAATGGTCTTTAAACACTTTTACTACATGTCCGTCACTCATATAAATAATGGCCGTATTTCCTTCTGCGATAGGTTCCCCAAGAATCATGTGCATCTCTCCTTCTATTACTTCAATGCTTGCTTATTCCCAAATTGAGCATAGCTAGATTATTAAAACTTTTTCTTTTTTGGGATGATTTTTATGACTTTTTAATACTTTTAACAATTAAGACACCAATTCCTACACCTATTACCAACATTACTAACATAAGAATGATGCCGAAGATTCCAAAATTACTTAACATCTTATTCACTCCTTTATAAACAAGGTCTACTTTAAACGTTTATCATGTTATATATGCAGGGTTTCCCAAGCTAACAATGCGCATAGTCACAAAAACTGTTAATATTGTAACATATTTGAATTATCTGATTTATGTAAATTCAGGAGGAAATACAAATGAGCTATGTTATGGAACTTAGAAAACTTGTAGGTTCAAGCCCCTTACTATTGCCTGGATCGGCCGTCATTATTATTAATGAGGAAGGTAAGCTATTGCTTCAACATCGGCGTGATGGTGAGTGGGGGCTCCCTGGTGGGTTGATGGAACTGGGTGAAAGCTTGGAGGATACTGCAAGAAGAGAAGTGAAAGAAGAGACAGGTCTTACTCTTGGTGAGTTGGAACTGCTGGATGTTTTCTCTGGACCTGAATATTATTTAAAATTAAGTAATGGAGACGAACTGTATTCGATCACTTCAGTCTATGTGACTTACAATCCATCAGGTAGCATTCAGATGGATGAATCAGAATCTATTGATCTTAAGTATTTCCCCATTCATGAATTGCCTGAAGGACTTAATGAATCATATTGGAATTACATACAAGCGTATTTTGAAAAAAGTACTTTATAACCCTTTCATCCCTGAGGAGGTATTGACTTGAAAATAAAACACATCCTACTCATTGTCGCTTCGGCTACAGTATACATCATTATAATGGTCAGCATCCTCTTAATGATCATGAAGCCTGACAATTCGGATTATGCCTTGTGGCTAAAGAATCACTATGATGTCCGATGCCTCGATGTAACCTGCGATTCATTTGAGGCGGAAGTAGAAAATGAGAACGGAAAAGAAAAGCAAATCACTATGGTTACCGCAAAGGAGAGTTATACTTCTGGTGTATTTACCATGAGAAAAGATGTAGCTTACCGCAATCTCGCAGACCCTTCCTACCACTTGGACTTAAAAGTAAGAGGGTTCTTTGATGAATTTTCAATTATTGAAGAAGAAGTAAACTTGCCCTCTAAGTAAGTTTTATAAAGATAAGGAAGAGACTGGACCTACATCACATGGTCTCTTCCTCCCTTCACTTCATTCACCTTAAATGTTTTTACATTTCTTCCGGTACATCTATTCCGAGCAGACTCAACCCCTCCCAAATCACAACGGCTACAGCTTCTGTTAACGCTAAACGTCCACCTAAGTAAGGCCCTTCTTCTAATATACGTACATTCGCATAATAACTGTTAAACGCTTGACCGAGCTTCAATAGATATTTAGCCACTTTCGAAGGGTCATAGTTTGCTGCAGCCTGTTTGATGACTCCAGGAAAACCATCTAGCTTTTGAACAATAGACCATGTGTACTCCCAGTCCTCTTCTTTAAAGGCATAAGGGGTAGTGACTCCTTCAGCTTTTCTCAAGATCGACTTGGCACGAGCGTACGTATACTGCAAATAAGGAGCCGTGCCCCCTTCAAACTTCAGCATCTCTTCATAAGAGAATTCTACGTCATTGAGGCGATCGTTTTTTACATCATGGAACAGGACTGCTCCAACACCGACCTTCTGTGCCACTTCTTCTTTCTGATTAAGGTCAGGATTCTTTTCTTCAATATTCTCTTTCGCAAACTGGATCGATTTCTGTAGTGCTTCATCTAAGAAAACAACTTTCCCTTTACGAGTGGACATTTTCTTACCGTCTTTAAGCATCATGCCAAAGGGAACGTGCGTAATTTCATCTGCCCAAGTGTAGCCCATTTTCTTCAATACAGCGCGAAGTTGCTTAAAGTGGAGGCTTTGTTCATTTCCAACAACATATAAAGAGGCAGCATAATTGTACGTTTCCTTTCTATATATAGCTGCAGCTAAATCGCGGGTTGTATAAAGTGTCGTACCGTCTGATTTCTGAATCAGAGCAGGTGGCATCCCTTCTTCATCTAAACGTACGACAAGAGCTCCATCCGACTCCTCAAGCAATGACTTCTCTTTTAACATCTTCAAAATCTCTTCGGATTGCTTATGAAAAGAAGATTCTCCTTTGTAAGAATCAAAGGAGACATTAAGAAGATCATAGATCGACCCGAAGGAATGAAGAGATTCTTCTCGAAACCATTCCCATAACTTCGTTGCCTCTTGATCACCTTGTTCGAGTTTTACAAACCAGGAACGTCCTAACTCCTCAAGGGACGGATCTTCTTTTGCTTGATCATGAAATTTCACATATAGCTTAAGTAATTCCTGAATGGGATTGGCACGCACTTTCTCCTCTTCCCCCCACATCGTATAAGCAGCGATTAATTTACCAAATTGCGTCCCCCAATCGCCGAGGTAGTTTAAACGAAATACAGTATAGCCACACTTCTCTAGAATATTGGCTACTGCATTTCCGATTACAGTTGAACGAAGATGCCCCATCGAGAAAGGTTTTGCGATATTGGGACTGGATAAATCCATCGTGATCGTCTTGCCATTGCCAAATGTGTGAGCACCGTAAAGCTTACCCATTAACTGAACGGCTTCTAAAACCTCTTCTGTAAAGGATGTTTTGTTAAAGAAAAAATTCACATATGGTCCAACCGCTTCCATATGAGACACAACAGAAGGTGATGGTTGTAAGTGTATGGATAGCTCATCTGCAATGGAAGCTGGACTTTTCTTGAAGATCTTTGCCAGTTCAAAGCATGGAAATGCAAGGTCACCCATCTTGCTGTGTTTCGGTACTTCCAGTAACGCTTCAATCTTTTCGGGTGATAGGTGTTCGTCTAATTCGTTTGCCAACAACGTCGTAATCTCATGTGTAACATTCATTCTCATATTCCCCTTTCTGCATCAAAAAACCCGCCTCTCCTCCATTACAGGAGGAGAGACGGGTATCGTTTCCGCGGTGCCACTCTCATTACCTTTCAGAAAAAGAAAGGTCAGCTTATGTACTTGATAACGGCAAGTCCCGACAGCCCCTACTTTCATTCAGAGCTATACCTCAAAAGTCCGGTTCATCGCTTGTTTACCACCAGGCTTCCACCATCCCCGGCTCTCTAAAGGTCATCAAACGACTACTCTCTTCTTCACAGGTTAAAATTGTTTAATTGGAAATTATTATATAGAAGGGCTTAAGGTTTGTAAAGGCATTCTGACGAACGAATCACCCTTCTTGTTGGAAATAAACGTTGAGACGTTTATAATAATATCAGAAAGGAGGAAACAGAAATGAAAACACTAAAGAAAGCAGACGTTATTAAAGAAATAAACGAGTTGATTCAATCCTTATCAACAGAAGACAGCGACCATATTAAAACCGACTTGGAACGAATCAAATCCATGATGGAGCAAATCTTAACTGAAGAAGATGAACTGTATTATAACCTTATCAATAAGTCTTTAGGCGAAGACTGGAATAATGAAAAGGATGATGCTTATAATGACATTTAACTCTAAAGACATCGTTTTAGTACCCTTTCCATTTGTCGATCAGAATACTTCCAAGAAACGTCCGGCCATTGTTTTAAATATCTTCACTCACACTCAACAATATAACAAATTAATTTGCGCGGCCATTACTAGCAAAGAGAAAAACCCACATCATGATCGGTATGAACATCAAATTACAAAAACCTCTTCGAACGGTTTACTTTACGAACAACAATGGGTTCTTCCTAATAAAATTTTCACTATAGAAAAAGAACTCGTGTTTAAGAAAATAGGTATAATAGACAATCACGACTTCCACACCACTATGTTAATGCTCCTCGACCTTTTCCCTCACTCCCCTAATTCCATAAATACGTAAGACACCTCATTGCAACTATCATTGATCTACTTCAAAAATACGATCTTCAAAGGACTCACCTTCGTATACCCTCTCAACAAATCGAATTTGGTTTTGGTTTTGATAGACCAATGTAGAAGCTCTTGTTCCATACTTCGGCGTATCAATAAAGAGAGGAGATAAGCTTCGCTCCCATTCTAGAGGAATGCCAGTGTCAGGAAGATCTTGATCACTAGCAGGCTCTGCTCGTTGAAGCGTTTGAAATAGACAAGGATCCAATTCACTTGAGCCACTGTCCAAGCACGCCCCCAATCCTTCTTTACCTTTTTGCACTTTCGGCCACGGTGTATCTAACAGATGATTGCTCAGGCCATAAATGCCTGGCTCTAGTTTCCGAATATCCCGTTCGCGGTTTGAATAATAGAATAAAGATTCCCCATCTGAAACGACGAGATTAAAGCCTGGGTATGAATGGTTCCTCTCATGAACAGCCTCTAGATATTCTCTCGGTGACGCGGTTCCTTTCAAGAAATCACTTACCAACTCCCCGCGCGTACGCTTTCCTTCTGTATCTTCACCTGGGTCTCGATAATTTGTCAGTGCTGCAAAACGCCCTTCCTTCGTGACACCTAGCCATGTTCCCATCTTTTCAAGATCTCTCCCTGCAAGCACATGTGGAGCATCCTCCCAAAAGTGGGCTTTGGCTGTTTCCCTTTGGTAAAACTCATCGCGGTTTGCTGCTACAACTAAATCATAAGTATCATCTATTTTATAAGCAAAGTTAATTAAACACATTGTCCATCCCCTCAATCTTCTATGAACTATTCTGCAATATTGCAAATATCACTAATGACAGTTTGAGTGTCTTTTGCGCCTTTTATTACAAACAAATGATCCGTCTCCGATACTGTAGGTGGTAAAAGATCTTCTTGTTCATTGACAGATTGCCCCTTTAGCACTTCTTCAAACGTAGTGGCAACTCTAAATATGTCGGTACTTCGATTCGTTCGTTCTATTCTTTCTTCCAGGACTTGATTAGGAAGATCGAAGTAAACGAGTATCGTCTTAATCCCTCTTTGGCGAAATTGGTCCAACAGCTTTGAACGACCCACTCTCGATAAATTTGCATTAGATAGAATCAAGTGGGCCTGGGTATAATCTAGTGCATAATCGAGAATGGACTGTGATACGACATATTTCAAAACGTTTGGCCCCTCTTCAGGAAGCATATCTTTATAATGCGTATTTATAAACGTAGCGTGATTGTCCTGATCAATGATATGGGAATTTGATAGATGGTGGTGCAACTCTTTAGCAAATGTGCTTTTACCACTATGGGTTTTTCCAACGGTTAATATAGCGTAGCGATTCAACCTTAATACCTCCTACAACTAGGTTTACCATGAGAACATAAAAGACATGCTTCTATCCATGAAACTAATTCTTTTCTTATTCCCTTAAAACAGCATACACGAGCACTTCCTTACCTGATAACTTAATAAACCGTTCTACTATCATTCCATTCTTTTCAGCTACTCTTCTAGAAGCCATGTTCTCAGGCTGGATAAGGGATATAAGTTTCTTAGCCTTTAAGTGTCGGAATCCATAATGCTTCAGAGAATTAGCCACCTCTGTTGCATAACCCTCCCCCCAATAAGGACGGGCAATCCAATAGCCAATCTCCCATTCCTCTGTCCCCTCAATTGTCTGAGGAACAATTCCAGCGTGTCCAATCTTGACATCATCTTCTTTTCTTATCAGCATCTTCAAACCGAGACTCGGATTCTTGTCATATGTGTCCAGAATCTTTCTCATGAAACGATGAACTCCTTTATCGTCCCTCGGTTTCCCCTCTCCTATATAACTCATCATCTCAGGATCTTGTAGCATAGAAGCAAGAAACGGTTCATCATCCATTCTGTAGTCCCTAAAGTATACTCTCTCCACACCCTCACCTCACCACTGCATTCGTATTACACTAATTATTTCAAATCAACCCACAATCGTCTACTAAATCATGGGATTTCGTCATGTTTTCACCCTGACAAGAATAGTTAATAACGAATGGATTTTTTAGATGAACGATTAAAATTAATTGGAACCGCTTTTCAAGAGTAGTACAATGTGGGAGAAATTTATGCTTTTATGAGGAGGAGATCCAATGGAACGTCCAGCTGGGTTTGGGGTTCGTTTTCTGGCTAACCTTATAGACGGAATCATTGTCGGGGTAATCTTAAGCTTTATTACATTTCTTTTCTATGGTGATTTCTATAAAGAGGATTATAATATTACAGATTTACTAAGCATCCTATACTTAATCATAGTCCCTGTGGTCTGGAAAGGCTATGTGATTGGAAAGCGGTTAATGAATGTTCGGATTGTCAAGAAGAACGGTGAGAATGTTACGATTCTAACCATGATCCTGCGTGTAATCGTTGCAGGTCTTCTTTACGGATTAACAATAGGAATTGCCTTTATCGTCAGTTCCATTATGGTCGCTGTAAGGGAAGACAAGAGAGCGATTCATGACTTTATTGCTGGTACGTATGTGAGGGATGAAAGATAAATAAAGATGTTCCTTTAACCTCACTACTTCTATACGACCCGGCTTGTATGACAGTTAAAAAAATAAGAAAAACCGCAATTCCTAATAGGAATGCGGTTTTTATTTATACAAAGCATTTTTAGATTTAATCTGGACACCTACCTATTGTACAAAAACAAGTTCTGCACTTTCCCCTCTCTTCTTAAGGCTACGCTTCACTCTCCAAATCACAATTCGAGAATGTGTGGCGCTCACCCCAGATGAAATTCTGTAGAACAATTCCCAAGAGTCCTATCACTGCCAAACTTAACCCAATTCCCCTAAAAGCCAGCAATACCCCAAATTGGCTAATGAGAATACCTCCAATCAAGGGGCCAGCGATAAATAAGACACTCAAAGTAGAATCCACAATTCCTGACACCCTGCCAATCGCTTCTTGAGGTGGTTCTTTTTGTATAAGGTAATTGATAGCTGTAAATGTTATTCCATTCCCTATTCCACCAATAATTGAAAGGCCTAGGGCTACAGTCACTAGGTTGAAGGGATCAAGGAAACCAAACCCAAGAACCATGATTCCTATCAACGCACTACCCATACCGAAGAACCATCCATACCTAAGGATTTCATCTAATCGATTTAAATAAAGAACTACAATAAGGGAACCCATCCCAATGCCAGAAATCGCCCACCCCGTTAGTTCAGGTTTATTAGGAAATACCTCACTAAACAACGTTACGATTTGAGTATCAATCATTTGAATCGTTAATGTGCTTACAATCCCAAACATCATGCTGGCAAAGAGGACCTGGCTTTTTAAAACGATACGCCATCCTTCTTTCCATGAAGTGAAGAAACCGCTCGCTTCTTTGATCTCTTGAACTTCATTCTCCCCAAGGTCTTGATGTTTCACTTCTACCTTAAGTAAAATCATCCCAGACAGTATAAAGGAGGCAGCATTCACTACTATGGATACTTCTGGTGAGAAGAAACCCGTTACGGAACCACCGATCAGGGGGCCTACAACTTTCATAAGTTGATATAAGCTTCCATTAATCGTTACTGCTTTCATAATATCTTCTTCTACTACGATGCTTCTCATTAAGCCTTGTTGAGCAGGAAAACTAACTACTCCCACAGCGTTGCGCAAAAAAAGGACAGGGAGCGCAAACCAAGGTGAAGTGGTTAATACGATCAACAGAGTCAGCCCTCCACGAATCCAGTCTGAGTAAATAAGTAGTTTCCGTTTATCTTTTCGATCTGCAAATACACCTGCAAATTGTCCTAATAGGATACTAGGTATAGCATACATAATCGGGATTAGCGCAATTAACATCGGATCTGCTTGCCACGTATATCTGAATAAAATAAGAACAGCTACAAAGTCAAACCAATTGCCAAGGTTCGATAGGGCATTGGCTAAAAAGTAAGGTACAAAATTTCGATTTCGCCAAATGGATTCCTTCTTTTCCATCTTCATCCTCCTCTGATTTTTTTCTTAATCACATCATAATGTGCGAATGTCAGAAGATTATCAGAGGAGAAATTTTAGGCTGCTACCCTAAGTGGTCGTGTAACTGTTTATATATCTTTTGCTCTAAATCCGAAAAATGAAAGCTTTGAGCATACTGATCCATAAGGTGTTGATAACGCTCTGTAATAGCCCCTTTACTATTAAACTCTTTCATAAAGAAAAGAATAAGATTCACACTAATTAACTCACCTGGCGCGTAGCTCGCTTCCGTAAATTGTTTAAACCCTTTGTGGAACCATCTTTCTGCACCCTCATGGTCGTTTTTGTAGAGATGATAGATGCCTTTTATAATAAAGAAGGTGGACTGCTCTCTAGAATAAGGGTATTGCACTAGTAATTGTTCCATATCAAGCAGCTTTTCTTCTATTACTGAGCCGCTTTTTTTCAAAAATGCCAGATATAACTCTGTTAAGTAGAGGAGTGGGATAAAGCCCTCAAGCTCCCTCTCATAAATCTCTTTCTTAGATTCTTGAAACAATTGTTCCGCGTCTTCCAAGTGCTTAGTAAAAATGAGGAGTGGGATACGATTTAAAAGTCTGATTTCGTCTTTATGAAAACTTGGAATGTCCGGTGTATTCATAGCCTTTAAAAAGTAAGATAAACTCTTCTCTTGATCGGGCTGTATGTAAGAATAGATATGTAAAAGATAGTAGCACTTTTCCCAAAAGGTGACTTCCTCCGTTTCGACAAGTCCTCTAATATCCCCTTTCATGAATTGGAGATAAAGGCGACTCTGGCGATCTAAGGTCACACCAAATATGGCTTGATTCTCTTCAAGAACCTTCAAGGCATCCCCTTGTCCATACAAGTGATATTTATGAAACAAAGTATTTACGTTTGTAGATACTTCCCCATCTTTTAATAAAGGACTAACTTGTGTCTCTTTATGAACTCTCAAACGGTACCCCTTCCCTCTTACGGTCTCAATCTCAACCACAGAAGATAAAGCTTTTAGCTTTTTGCGAACTCGGTAGATGTGGTCATCGACCGTTCTGTCAGTTGGGGCTTCTAAATTCCATACCACATCAAGGAGTTCATCTCTTGTGAATATTCTTGAAGGCCATTTATACAGGTATTGAAAAAGCTGGAATTCCTTTGGTAGCAACTGAATGGAAATTGTCCTATATTTTATAATACCTTCGTTTTGTAACAACATAATTTCTCCCATATATCCACCCTCCAAAAAGACTCCTTATACCAATTATTTCAAAACCTTCTGAATCAGTCTATAAAAAGGCCGCAATTTCATTCTAAAATTGCGGCCTTTTCGTAGATAAGAATTAAAGCGTTACACGGCAGGAGGTCCAAACTTCCCATCTCTGAAATCTTGAAAAGCTTGCTTAATCTCTTCCATTGTATTCATAACAAATGGACCATGGGGAACGATGGTCTCCTTAAGTGGACGACCAGAATAAACAAGCACCCTTGTTCTTCTCTTGTTTGCTTTAAGGTGAAGTGTACTTAGCTTTTCTGTGTCTCCATCCTCCTCATAACTCAGTGTAGCAACACCATGTTTCTTTAAGCTAGTACTCTCTTCTCCAATTTCTACGTCCCCTGACAGGACATATAGAAAAGCATTATGATCCTCAGGGAGCTCTAGTGTATACGATGCATCTTCTGTAAGGTTTACTTCGGATAATGTAAAGGGAACGATGGATTCCATTGGCCCTGTTACTCCTGCTATGTTTCCGGCATACACTTTAACGGTGCCTCCGTTGAAACTAACTATCGGAGTATCCTCCGCATACACGTTCTGATAAAGTGTTTCGGTTTGCTTTTGATCTTGAGGTAGATTAAGCCATAATTGAAGAGTGTGAGCAACGTCATCTTCTACTCCATCTTCCGCATGACGAGCAGCCCACCCGGCATTCATATATTGAACATCACCAGGTTCAAGTATATCTCGCCCGCTTCCGTTATCGATGTGCTCTAATCTTCCATCAATCACATACGTAATCGTTTGGAAGCCTCTGTGGGGATGATCTGGAAATGTACCCTTCTTAAACCAATCCTCTGCCATTAGAATAAACGGGTCCAACTCCCGCCAACGCTCGACCGGAAGCACCCAGCCTTTTTGAATAGCCGGGAAGTTCATTTCTTCATACTCCACGTACCAGTAATCTCGTACACTTCTATTTACCTTTTCTTCATTCGCCATAAGAGTAACTCCTCCCAGTTTAATCGTAGTCATAGCAACAACCACAAGATCAGTTCTTCTCCCTGCATTGACAACCTCTTCGTATATTATTATACTAACGTAAGTGAAATAGTTTGTATAGCAACTAAATTCAGGAGGGTATCTTTTGAAGTTATCTTTTCAAGATTATATTAGTATTAAAATTCACCAGACTGACCTGAATCTTACAAAGTTTATTAAATCTAAATTAGAAGATTTCAATCTGGCACCTGAGCAAAACTTAATCATGATGTTGCTTTGGGAAAAAGATGGCCTGACCCAAAATCAACTAGCCGAGAAGCTTGATAAGGACAAGACGAACATAGCAAGAATGTCTTCAAGTCTTGAGAAAAAAGGATACATTTATCGGGCGCACCCTAAGGAAGATCGTCGTTCACTTATGCTGTTCCTTACAGATCGTGGAAAAGAACTTGGTGAAAGAGTCATTCCAGTCGCAGAAGAATTTAATGATATTGTTTGTAAAGGAATCTCAGATGACGAACTAACCGAGCTTGAGCGATTATTAACAAAGATCAATCAGAATGTCCAAAAACAATAGTGGGCTATTCTCCTATATAGTTGCTATAACAACAATTACTTACTGGAGGCATTATTTATGGCAAATGTACTTTTTATAAAAGCAAATTCAAGACCGATTGAACAATCTGTAAGCGTGAAGTTATACCATACATTCTTAGAACAATATAAAGCAAAGCACCCTGAGGACCACATCACTGAGCTTGATTTATTCGAAGAAAATCTTCCTTACTATGACACGGATAAGATCAACGGTATGTTTAAACAAGCAAAAGGAATCGAATTAACGGATCAAGAAGAAGAAGCGGCATCTGTTGTAAACCGTTATTTAGAGCAATTTCTTGCTGCAGACAAAGTTGTGTTCGCCTTCCCTCTTTGGAACTTCACAATACCAGCTGTGTTGCACACGTACTTCGATTATTTAGCACAAGCAGGAAAGACATTCAAATATACAGCAGAAGGACCAGTAGGACTGTTAACGGACAAAAAGGTTGTTCTATTAAACGCTCGAGGCGGAGTGTACTCAGAAGGCCCAGCTCAGTCTGCAGAAATGGCTGTTAATTATGTGACAAATATCTTAAGTTTCTGGGGAATTGAAGATATTACAACACTTGTCATTGAAGGACACAACCAGTTCCCAGACCAAGCAGAAGAAATTATTCAAGATGGCTTAAAGAAAACAGAACAAGTAGCTTTGACATTCTAAAAGAGAAATGAGCCCGAATTTATATAGATTCGGGCTCATTTACTTAGGTTATTCTTTCATTCTATATGAGAGATAAAACAATTGTATCCTAACCATTAAATGTATATTAATATATTTAGGTATAAATGAAAATAAATAACTCATTGCCTCTATCACAATTACCTGATAGTATTACTTTTATTGAATTATCAGAATTAATCATACATAGAATAGGGGCAAGAATTATGCAAAACAAACTCTCAATTTCTAACTACGCCCTGATCGGAACCATGCTGTTTGGTATGTTTTTCGGAGCAGGCAACCTAATCTTTCCGATCCAACTCGGTCAGATGGCAGGGACAAACTTTTGGGCTGGTCTAATTGGATTTTTAATAACAGCAATCGGGCTTCCGTTTATGGGGATCTTAGCCATCGGGCTGTCACGTAGTAACGGCTTACAAGACTTAGCCAGTCGAGTACACCCATTATTCGGAATAACCTTTGCGACGGTACTTTATTTGACGATTGGGCCATTCTTCGCCATTCCGCGTACAGCCACTGTTCCATTTGTAGTCGGCTTTGAGCCATTCTTAAGTGATGGCCAAGTTACATTATGGCTTGGGGTGTTCAGTTTCGTATTTTTCGCTATTGTTTATTATTTTTCTTTAAATCCTGCTAAAGTTATGGATTATATCGGCAAATATTTAACCCCACTTTTCCTGATCTTTCTATTTATTCTGATCGGAGCGGCTATCATAAATCCAATGGGTGGGTTCAGTAGCCCTGCGAGTGATTATATGGATATGGCCTTCATGACAGGTTTTACAGAAGGATACAATACTATGGACGCTTTGGCTTCCCTTGCATTCGGAATCGTGGTCATTAATGCGATTAAATCAAAAGGCGTTACAGAACCTAAGGCTATTGCACAAGCAACATGGAAAGCTGGTGTTGTAGCAATGGGACTCATGATGCTCATTTATGGGCTAATCACTTACATGGGAGCATCAAGTGTAGCTGCGATTGGAACCTTTGATAATGGAGGTCTGATCTTCGCAGAAGTGGCTCAATATTACTTTGGCCCTTTTGGCTCTGTGTTACTTGCCATCATCATCGTGTTAGCTTGTCTAAAAACAAGTATTGGACTCATTACATCATGCAGTGATTACTTTCACTCCATCGTTCCGAAGGTCAGTTACAAATCATTTGTTCTTACTCTATGTCTTGTTTCATTTATCATCGCAAACTTCGGTTTAACGAACATTATCCAGTTTGCGATTCCTGTATTAATGTTCCTATATCCATTAGCGATTGTGCTCATTTTATTAGGACTCACATCCCCGTTATTTGGAAACAAGCGTAGTGTATACACCGTTTCGATGTTTCTTACCTTCTTTGTTAGTGTCATTGACGGATACAAAGCACTAGTTGCGAGCATCCCTGGATGGACCGTATCGGTACTAGAATCTGTTCAATCCTTTTATGCTGACATCTTACCCCTTTATAGTTTAGGGCTTGGTTGGATGCTCCCTGCGATGCTTGGAGTTGTGATTGGTCTTCTATGGCCTAAGCGTTCTGTTGAAACGCCTTATATGTAGCCGAATCAGGAGAAGGCAGCTTCCTCAAGGGAGCTGCCTTCTTGCTATCTCGCCAGTAGGTTACTACTCATTCTTGTTGATCTTTAAGGGGATCAACTTCGCTTCACACGCCTTCTCATAGAATTCTACCGGGCCAGCCTGATCAATAATTGCATAGGGATAATGAAGATTAGCCATCTCTACTAAACACGTATCCAACAATTCTCTGCCAACAAATTGGAATCGCTTATCCTTTGAGGTACCCATCGGCCCAAATACTCCCTTTTCATTGCGAACAAGATCATAGCAGGCAAAGCCTATAATAGAATCGTTTTGTTCAGCAATAAAAATAGGAAGTTCTCCCCTCTCAGGAGAGTCATTGATGTGCTCAAGCCACCTCTCTCCAAATTGAGAACGAATATACTCTTTTAAATAAGGAAGATCCGAATCTGTAACTCTTCTAATTTTATTTTGAGTTGAGAGTTCTTTATGTGTATAACTTCCTAGATACACAGTCATATCTCTTGGTACACATGCTATCTGGAAAACTTCTTTTAACATCTTTTTTGAGAATGTATCTCTAAGAGATGTGTCCAATTCCAATACCGCAAATAGAATATGGCCTTCGTTTATAAGAGCTTGGCCGTAGTTCTCTTTCTTCTCATTTGCACGTTTCAAAACATTCTCTAAAGCCGAACCAATCTTTAACCCATGAAACTCTATGTATTCTTCTGATTCTGTTTTACACGCCGCTTCAATCTGTTCCAAGAAATTATTGCCCAAATGCTGGTACAGATATAAGTGAAGTTCGCCGCACACCCCTGTCGCCTCCTCACAAGCACTAATTAAGAAATGATAAGGCTCTATTATAGTGTTACGACGTCTTAACAAATTAAAAATTCTATCTGCTCGATTGGTAACATTATAGAAGTTGCTCTCCAAATCGTTTCTCCTCCTTAAGCAACATAGTCTACCAATTATTTCAAAAATAGGTGTAAAAAACAATTTTCATTCCTCTCTACCTACTAAAAAAGGCTTCTCCAATGTCTATACGGAGACACAGGAGAAGCCAATTCTATCAATCCATTCAATTCGTTGACGCACGTCCAAGCACCCAATAAGAAACGGAAGCAATACTTGCACAAGAAGCAATAACAATTCCTAACGGAAGAGCAGTTGTGCCGTTTCCTATTCCTACAAGTGGAGAAACAATCGCACCGAGCAAGAATGGAAGCAGCCCTAGAAGTGCTGAAGCACTACCTGCTCGATCTCCCTGGTTATTCATTGTTAATGTAAAGGTAGTTGTGTTCACAATACCAACGCTCGTAATTACAAAGAACAGAGCCACACAAACCCAGATCACCGAAACGTGAAGAACAAGCACAACAAGTAGGAATAAGCTCGACACAATGGATTGAAACAGTCCATATTTGAACATTGAAATTTCTTTCAACCATTTGCTCCCTCGCCCGGTGATTTGTGTAACGAGGACGAGTCCTAATCCATTTATGGCAAAAACCAAACTAAACTGTTGGGCACTCATCCCGTATATGTCTTGTAAGACAAACGTTGACCCTGAAATGTAAGCAAACATCGAACTCATAATAAACCCTTTAGATAATACAAAGCCCATAAAGGTTTTATCTTTTATGAGTTCTCCAAAGGTCAGGAATACTTCTTTGATTCCTCCTGTTTTTCTTTTCTCAATAGGAAGCGTTTCTTGTAAGAACGAAATTACCACGATTAGCATGATCCCCCCTATTGCCGTTAAAACAGCAAAGACACCTCGCCAAGACATCACCTGAAGAAGCTGCCCACCAAACACTGGGGCAACAATTGGCGCAAGACCATTTACAAGCATAAGCGTTGCAAAGAACTTAGTTAAGCTCGGTCCTGAGAATAAATCACGCGCTGTTGCACGTGAGATGACAATCCCCGCCGCTCCCCCTAACCCTTGGAGGAACCGAAGAGCAACAAACGCCCAAATAGAAGTTGTAAAAAAACATAATAGTGATGCTAACGTGTACGTTGCTAGAGCAAATACTAACGGTTTCTTTCTTCCCCTTATATCGCTTAATGGACCCATAATTAACTGACCAACAGCTAAACCAATCAAGCACGCCGTCAAGCTAAGCTGGGTTATGGATACGGATGTGTTTAACTCATCGGCAATGGTAGGTAAAGCCGGCAAATACATATCAATTGTTAACGGACCAAAGGCACTAAGAGAACCTAAAATAATTATAAATGATAAGATATAACTTTTTTTATACATTGGTTCTTCATAATAAGCTGTAGAAGCTTGATTCATAGAACCCCTCCAATCTTTTTTGTACCACGCTATCTTAATCTATACATGGGCTGGAGAGTCAACTAAATAAAAAAAAAAGCAAGTCCCTTACTAATATAAGGAACTTACTTCTTTTAGTGTTTAGGTGTAACTCTTATTTGTATTTCCCTAATATGTTCTTGCTCATTATGAGATATAAAAGATTCAACAATCGTTCTTATGAAAAACGGACCTTCCGGCTCATAACCCATATCAGCAACACACTCTAGAAAATGTTGATAGCTTACTGCTTCTCTAGTTTCCTCTACACCTAGATAAGCCATGGCATAATCTCCTTCGCTCATGATGGTATGCTGGTAATGCCCAATTACACTCGGCTCATCAACCGTAACGAAAATCCCATCATAACCTTCAAGCTCATCTTCCATCACTTGTTCTAGAGAAACCGTGAAACCTACTGTCCCTACCATAACAGGGATATGATCTTTTTTCAGTTCCCTTAGGACTTCTTCAATGTCTTCTAGGGAATGAAACGTACCGCCCACCTTCACAATTCTTCTCTCAGGAAATGTTTGTATCACAGGCTGTTTTGTAACGGAGCTTCTCGAATTTCCAATATCGTTAATCTTTTGTTCTAGAATGGTATTGATGCGTTGTAACTCTTCAACCTTTTGTTCATTCTTTTGTTTATAGGCTGTTAGAATTTCTACGAACTCTGAGACGGTGCTATGTTCTACTTTCTTTTTAATTTCTTTAAGAGGGACACCAATGGACTTAAGAAATGTAATCATATCAAGTCTTTTAAACTGTTCTACAGAGTAGTAACGATACCCTGTTTGCGGGTCTACCTCATGAGGAGTGAACAATCCAATCTCATCATAATAGCGCAAGGTTTTAATAGGTATATTATTTAACTCAGACATTTGACCAATGGTGTATTTCTCGGGCATTTTAGAAAAACCTCAATTCTGCTATTGCTCTAAAGCAGATTTCACTTCATCAGCCATCATACCAACTGGTGGTAGACCACTAGACAAATACCAAACCTCTGGATCAAGGTAAACGATCTGATCGTTTTGGTCTGCTTTTGTTCCGTTAACTAAATCGTTATCTAATACTTCGCTTGCAACTGTATCTCCACCTACTACTTGATCACGGTCTATGACAAATAAATAGGAAGGATTTTGTTCAGAAATGTACTCAAATGATATATCCATTCCATGTGTAGAAGCATCAATATCACTAGCAGCAGGGGTAACACCAAACACATCGTGTAAGATTCCGAATCGAGAACCAGGTCCATAAGCACTTACCTTACCGCCATTTGAAAGGACGATTAAACCATCTTTATCGTTCTCTTTTGCAACGTCCTTAATGGAGGTTACCTTTTCTTCTAATTGCTGTAATTGCGTATCCACTTCTTCTTCTTTCTCAAAAATAGTGCCTAGTGTCTCTAAACCGTCTTTATAAGAGTTCATAAAGTCTTCTGTATCTGCTGATAAGTAAATAGTTGGTGCGATATCCGAAAGATCTTCATAACTTTCTGATTGACGACCTGCGATAATAATTAAATCTGGGTCCATTTCATAGATTGTTTCAAAGTCTGGTTCTTTCAAGCTCCCTACGTTCGTATATTCATCTCCTTCGAACTTTGAAAGATAAGAAGGAATGGAACTTGATTGAGCTACACCACCAACTTCTACATCTAATTTGTCTAACACTGCTAACGTTCCGTAGTTGAACACAACTACGTTTTCTGGTTTCTTATCTACTTCTGCTGTTCCTAGTTCATGCTCAATTGTTATTTTATCTTCCTTTTCATTTGATTCCCCATCAGAAGAAGCCCCTTCTGCATTCCCGTTACAAGCTGCAAGAATCAAAAGCGTAAAAGCAAACATACTCATTAGTAAACCTTTTTTCATCGTTTCCACTTCCTTTAATTTTTATTTGAAATACACGCAAATTCTTTCACCATTAATAACCTGAACCGGTATATCCATTTCGTAAACTTCCTTTAACACAGGACTTGTAATCATTTCATCCCGTGTGCCTTCTTGAACGATCCTTCCATTTTTCAAAGCGACAATTCTGTCTGAATAACAAGAAGCGAAATTAATATCATGGATGACAATGATAACGGTCTTCCCTAATTCTTCCGTCATCTTTCTCAATGCTTTCATAATCTGAACTGAATGCTTCATATCCAGATTGTTCAATGGTTCATCTAATAGAACATAGTCCGTATCTTGAGCAATGATCATAGCAATGTAAGCACGCTGCAATTGACCACCACTCAATTCATCAATATAGCGATCTTCAATCTCTTCTAATTCCATATAGCGAATAGCTCGGTCTACTTCTCTTTTATCTTCTTTCGTTAAACGTCCTTCTGAATACGGAAAACGACCAAAGCTAATCAATTCTCGGACGCGTATGCGAATAGTAATGTGATTACTTTGTTTTAATATAGATAATTCTTTGGCAAGGTCGTTTGGTTTGATGGATTGTATATCACGACCGTGTAAGTAAACGGCTCCTTCATCCTTTGAGATCAACCGGCTGACCATTGATAAGAGTGTACTTTTTCCGGCTCCGTTTGCTCCGATAAAGGAGGTTACCTTCCCTGGATGAATCTGAACAGACACATCGTCGACGACCTTCTTATTTCCGTATGACTTGGAAACCTTTTTAACTTCTACCACGATTGATTCTCCTTTAGTAATAAGTAAAGAAAATAAGTGCCACCTACAAAGTTCACGATTACACTAATCGGCACCGAGAACACGAATAGCCTCTCTACAATGAGTTGACCTCCAACAAGTGTAACGATGCTAATCAACATCGCTCCACTAATTAAATGGAGATGTCGATAAGTCCGGAATAGCTGATGAGACACATTAGCAACAAGTAATCCTAAAAACGTAATCGGACCAACTAAAGCTGTCGAAATGGATACTAGAATGGCTATAATTACAAGCCACTTCCGAACAATCTTGTCATAAGGAACTCCAAGATTAACAGCTTGGTCTTTCCCTAGTGACATAACGTTTAAATACTTTACTAATGGTTTCGAATAAACCCCTATCAAAATTACAAGAAAGAAGGATAGAAGAAGTAATTCATCGTTAACATTATTGAAACTGGCAAACATCGAATCTTGCACAACTGAAAACTCATTCGGGTCAATTAACATTTGCATAAATGACGATATACTAGAGAAGAATGTCCCGCATATGATTCCAATGAGAAGAAGGAAATAAATGTTTCTGCCTTCCATACGGAATACGAGTCTAAATAGTAAGAGTGCAAACACAACCATTAACCCAACAGATAAAAGAAAGTGCCATCCCTTATCCATCATAGCTAGCTGCTGACCACCAAATAAGAAAACAATCGCTGTTTGAATCAGCATGTATAATGAATCGAGACCTATTAAGCTGGGTGTTAAGATTCTGTTATTCGTAATGGTCTGAAAGATAACAGTAGAAAAAGCAATGCAACTCCCAGTCAGAATTATAGCTGCTACCTTTGTAAGTCTTCGTGGAAACACATATCCAAAAGCATTTCCAACATCCCAAAATAAGAATAAAGTAATGAATAAAACAGAAAGGGTGAACAATAGGACGTAACGACGTTTAAGATTCATAGGCTTTCCTCCTCAGCAACAAATAGAGGAAAATACCACTACCTAAAACCCCCACTGTTAATCCAATCGAAATTTCATATGGGAAGATAAGCACTCTACCCAAGATATCGCAAATAAGAACAAACAAAGCTCCCAATAAGGCTGTGTGAAATAGATTCTTCTGCAGATGATCCCCCTGGTAGATTGAAACAATGTTTGGAATAATCAATCCTAAAAATGGAAGCGTCCCAACGGTTAGAATGACAAGAGAAGAAACGAAAGCCACAATGGTAAGCCCAATGTTCCTCACTTGCTGGTACCGTAGGCCAAGGTTACTTGCAAAGTCTTCTCCCATACCAGCAATAGTAAAGCGATTAGCGAATATGTAAGCAAGTAATAAAGCTGGAATACTTAAGTAAAGGAGCTCATACCTCCCCTTTAAGATCATAGAGAAATCTCCTTGTAACCAGGACCCTACGCTTTGAATGAGATCAAAACGATACGCGATAAACGTTGTTAAAGACCCGACAATATTCCCAAACATCAGACCCACAAGTGGAATAAAAATCGTATCTTTAAATTTAATACGATTTAACAGTTGCATAAAGATGAAGGTTCCACCTAAAGCAAATAAGAAAGCAACGGCCATCTTGGTTAGCATGTTTGCTGCAGGAAATAGTATTAATGCAATCAATATTCCTAGACGGGCTGAATCCATAGTACCCGCGGTCGTTGGAGACACAAATTTGTTTTGACTTAGTTGTTGCATTATAAATCCAATAACGCTCATACTCATGCCAGCGATCACTACACTTAATAGCCTTGGGATTCGACTGATTAAAAGAATGTCTCGCTGATGCTCGGTTAGCGATCCAATGTCAAATATCGTTATGTTTGAGACACCTACGAAGACCGACACGAACGATAGCAAGAGTAGCGTAATAACTAAATACCATACTCTCATAAGCTGACTTCTTAATTGATTCCTTATCACGCACGACAAAGATAATCATTCTCAATTAAAAAAGCGTAAACCTCCCCTCTCCATCCTTCATATTCATACATTATACCGATAACGATTATCATTATCAACTATATTTTTATTTCTTATCGTTCAGATGGCTACATTATTCACCTCAAAACTACGGTTAATAGTAAACCCTCCAGTTAGTGGAGGGTCAATATTTTATAGTAAGATATTTGAGTTTACTGACTAGTTGCTGCTAGTTAGTGATGAGACATTAGTCTTTTTACGCCCTAGTGAAAAATGGTTGCTGACATATTCATTGAATACCTCACTCCAATCATAAATATAGTGTTAGGAAAGGAGGTACGTATATGAAACGTTTGTCTAAGGGTTCTAGCACGATCCGCAGTACGCTTAACTACCCTTCTGATATGGTCACCACAATAAAAAAAGGGTTAGACCCAACTTCCACCAAAAAGGATGTCATCATTATTGGCGCGGGGCTTGCTGGTCTTGTATCAGGCTCACTCTTAAAAAAAGCCGGGCACCAGGTGACCATTCTTGAGGCGAATGATCGGGTAGGAGGAAGAGTGTATACAAAGAGAGAGCCTTTTTCGAAAGGGAATTATTTAGATTTCGGCGCAATGCGCATCCCCGACAATCATCCCCTCGTCTTTCAATACATAAAACAATTTAACCTTCCTTATAATCGTTTTCTTAATTCAAGTCCAAAAGATGTGATCTATGCTAATGGCGTAAAGACAACAAGAGAAGAGTATAATCAAAATCCAGAGGTGTTGAATTTCCCCTTAGAACCAGAAGAACAAGGAAAAACCGCTGCGGAATTACTCATTAATGCTGTTCAACCGTTTATGACACTGTATGAGGCAAGCAATGAAGAGGAACGGAAAATCTTATTAGAAAAATTTGATCGTTATTCAATAGAGAACTATTTACGATTTAACCCCCTTGGCCCTTCTTTATCACCTAATGCAATTCGATTAGTTAAGGTGATGCTTGGTATTGAAGGATTTGCCGAACTATCATTTACTAATATCTTGTTTGACATCGTCAATACCGTTTTCAACGAAGACTTGGAATTTTATGAAATTACAGGTGGAAATGATCAATTGCCGAAATCTTTCCTAACAGAACTCAAAGGGGATATTAAATTTAATGAAAAAGTTATACGAATTATTAATCGCGAAGATGAAGTATTGGTGCTAGCTCGTAACACAATAACAGGTGAAATTGATACGTATCGAGGGGACTATTTGATTATTACCGTACCTTTCTCAGTGTTGCAATTTATTGAGGTGTATCCGTATGAAACGTTTTCGTTCGATAAATGGAAAGCGATACGGGAATTACATTACGTGGCCGCTACAAAAGTAGGAATCGAATTCAAAAAGAGATTTTGGCAGAAAGAAGGCTTAGAAGGAGCAAACCTTATTACAGATTTCCCTAACCGCTTTATTTACACCCCTAGCCCCGCATCTCCCACTCAGGGTCCTGGAGTTGTTCTAGCAAGCTACAGCTGGGGGGATAACGCGAAGCTATGGAATGCACTCCCTGAGGAGGAGAGAATAAATCAAGCTTTACAAGATCTTGCGAAGATACATGGGCCAGAAGTTTATAGTGAGTTTCTAAATGGAGCTTCTTATAGTTGGAGTCAAAATCCTTATTCAGCAGGTTGTTTCACCCTTTTTAAGCCTAACCAAGGCGCAACCTACCCTGAGATTATTGAAAAGCCAGAAGGACGCATACACTTCGCAGGAGAACACGCTTCAGATTTCCACGGATGGATCGAGGGAGCCATTCAATCCGGTATACGGGCTGCAAATGAAGTGAATAATCGGGAGTGAATCACTAATAGCCCGGTTTCTCCTATGAGAAGCCAGGCTATTTTGGGATGATTCGATACTGAATGGTTAAAAAGGGAACAGAAAATAACCACATCTTATGTATGGCGCGCAGGTCTCCTTCCCCCACTTCTTCCACGAGAAAGTATTCTTCAATCGGCAATTTGAAGCGCTTTTGTTTAACTGTTAAATACGTTCCTGAATCAGCTTTTTTTGATGTGAAGCGTTTGCTAGATAAACTCAAGCGACTTCCCATTTGATTCAGCTCAAGAACCCCTGTCATAGTAGACCAGGGCAAGGGAAGTCCGATATTCATATAGGTACGCTCTCTCGTCTTATGAAAAGAATAGATGGCAATAAAACAAACCTCTTCCCCTATTCTTCGCACCCACGCCCTAGGACGGGGTCTACCATCTGTCTCTTCTGAAACAGGAACAATATCGCCTGTCATTTCCACTTCCTTACTCGATAAGGGCAAGTTAATTTGTTCTGTTCTCTTACTAAACATGCGATAAACAAAGGCAAAAGGCTTAAACCATGTTTTCCACTTTACTTTTGCAAATAAGCGATAGGACGTTGTTCGTTCATAAAAGTCAATAATCACGGGGGACAAGGTATGTAGATCAATATCTTCATATATTCTCATGTCTTCTACTAACCCTACCTCTTTCCTTCGCTTATCCTTGTGTTCCGCAAGGACTTCTTCACCGACATGAAATGCACCTCTAATTCGACTAGTTGGGATGTTACGTATCATTTGTAAATTCACCTTCATAGGAAAAAATCGTACCCATCATAGGATTCTGGACACTTACATAGATTTCATAAACTCCACGCTCGTCATTAAAGGTTTCAACCACAGTGGCTATCCCTTGAAGGAAGCGTGGCAAAGGAAGTTCCTTTTTCCCAAATACCGCACGCTGTCTCTTTGACTGAATGTGTAAGCCACCGTTTTCAAGGACGGTTAAAGCTAAATCAGAATACATCACAGATGGTTCACCTAGATAGTCTTTAATAATCTTTCGGTCAGGATCGAGACTCATAAGTGCATTGAAATACCGCTTCTTACCGTTGAAATAAAACACCCGCTCCCAATGTACTTGTTCCTCGCCCATCTCACCAAATTGAGGCTTATGCTGAATCGTAAAAGGAATGAACGTTCCTTCCTCAGGAAACATGAGCTTTCTTCTTGTCCCCATCAACTTTAGAGGGAACATCCATTTTGGGCCACCACATATTCTTTTCATGACTCCAGATCCTTTATATGTATTGTTTTCGATATGCTTGTAGCGTTGTTGAAGCATGGGATGTAACTTCTTGAACTCATACCCTAATACTTGTGAATAAATTGGCATTAAACTGCCTCCTCCCTCTTACGCTTGCAATTCTTAGCAGTTGGTACATCCCTACTCACTGCAAGTCCCAGTAAAGACAACAGAAATAAGCCACTATTGAAGGTTAATGGGCTAAACGGATGAGTTAACGTACTTGGGTCTGACATAATGGCCGATAAGGTAAGTACAGGAAAAGCGAACACCTGCAAATAATACAGCCACCTTCGCCTCTTTATAAACCACCACGTGAGACCAAATAGAATTTCTGCAATTCCCATCCACACGACTACAGAACCCGCTCCTACCGAGAAGGGCAGTAAACTTTCTGCTAGCGCTATTTCTTCTGGATGTTTATACAGGACTTTAGGAATCAATCCATGATAAATCCATACAAAGGAAAAGAAAAAGGATAAGATCCAATAAGCGAAGAACTGTATGTACTGGGTCTTAGGTGCTACCCCTTTTTCAAGCCATCGTTTAAGGACATCAAAACTCAGTGCTGTTGCCCATCCAATCATAGGACGAAAGAACAATGTGTCTATCCATGCCCCAACCTTACCAAATCTTGTTTGATAATCGTATTGAGTTAGAAATGTCATCTCTTTATCCGATTTCGGGATGTACTTCCAGTAGCCTCTTCCTTCTGTAATGATAGAGATCTTTTGATCTGTACCAAAGTGAAGAGAGGACGTTTTTGAACCATCCTTACCATCATGAGTCCCCTTACTTCTCCCCCATCCCTCAACGGAAAGACCCAGTCCTATGTTTGTTTTGTATGTAAACTCTTGCGGTTCATAATCGTGGTTCTTAGGTTGATAAGTAATTGAAGAAAAGCGTAGATCCCACTGTTCATGCCTGCCTGGACTTTGCGAAGCTTCCCATAAATCATCCATCTCTGCACGGATAGGAATCTCTACATAGATCGGATTCCGATTCACCATATATCATCACTCCTATTCTCCTAACTTACTCCTATAAGTTTAGCAGGAATAGAAAGATTCTGATAACCCTAACTAGAGGCATAAAGACCTAATTTGATAGAGACCCAAAATACTAAGTCTACTATCCTATTTTATTTTTCTGAAAATTTTGTTAATATGGTGAACGACAAGAGAGGAGGAATTATTTTTGAACGTTAAATCAAAAGAAGAAATTACAGAACACTATTCGATGCAAGAAACGATGCAGGCTATTGAATCATTCTACAAAACTGGGGACGATTCTTATATTTCCCCTGATCGTATGCACATTAATGACGGTAAGAATACCGCTTTATTGATGCCTGCTTTTTATGGGGATTATTACGCCACGAAGCTTGTAGGGGTCGCTCCTGAAAACTCACAAGTGGGAAAAGACACGATCCATGGGCTTATGATCCTTCATAACCGAAAGACGATGGAACCGTTATTACTATGTGATGCAATTGCCATTACCGCATTACGAACAGGCGCACTCGGAGGACTCGGGATATCCTACCTCGCGAGGAAAGATGCGAAAACACTTGGCATTATTGGGACTGGGACTCAAGGGTGGAGTCACTTACAATCTGCGCTTGTCGCTAGAGATATTGAAGAAGTACATATCTTTAACCGAACGAAAGAAAAGGCAGAAGCTTTTAAAGAAAGAGCCGAGCACGCATTCCCAACCGTAACGTTTAGCATTTCAACTGCTGAAACGCTAGTTAGAGCCTCAGATATCATTGTCACCACGACTACCTCAACTGAACCTGTATTACCCAATTTGAGCCCAGCTGAATGGAAAGGAAAATTACTTGTAGGCGTGGGATCCTTCCGGCCTGATATGCAAGAGATGTCAGATGATGTATTAGAGCAAGCAGCGGAAATCTATGTAGATGCACCATCTGCATTACACGAATCAGGAGACATGATACGTGCCAGTGCATTAAGAACCGACCTTGAAGATGCATGGGACTTGGAAAGAATTATTACTGAATACCATACTCCAAAAGCCCCTGAAGAAAAACTAATTGTGTTTAAATCTGTCGGTGCGTCCATTTTTGACCTAGTCGTCTTTCAATCTATTTATGAAAAACTCTATCAATAGAAAGGAGCGTGGTGATTAAATGGAAAAATTAACGAAGAAAAAGTGGAAAGACCCTGGAATTATCATGGTCATCCTTTTATCTACAATCGCTTTGATGTTTTGGATTTGGTGGCCTACTGATACCTACATCGGCGGTATATCTCTAGTAGGATGGGCCATGTTCGCTTGTTTCTTCATATGGCTCGCATTAACCATAATCTACGTGATTTGGATGGAAAAAATCGAGAAGCATGAAGCTGAATAAGGAGTGAGTCTATGCAAATAATGGAAGCTACGATACTTGGAATATATTTATTAATTATGACCGGCATTGGCATATGGTTTGCTAAGAGAGCCCACTCTTCTGAAGGAGATTATTGGACTGCAGGTGGTAAGATTAATAGTTTTGTAGGTTCTTTCGCCTTCTTCGCTGCAGTAGCTAGTTCAAGTTCTTTAATGGGGGCTGTTGGCTCAGGTGTAGCCCTTGGTATACCGTTCTTGCTAGCCTATGGATTTGGTGCTGTAGCCATCCCTTCGTTCGCCATGTTTCTCATCTCTGGTCAAATCAGACGAGCCGGTGTGAAAACTTTACCTGAATTCTTTAAAACAAGATATGGAAAGTCAGTCCAAATTGTATCTGCTATTATCGTTGTCCTTTGTATGACCTTTTATATGATTCCTCAATTAACAGCTTCTGGCCTAATTGGGTCCTATGTGTTAGGGATTGATTATGTAACAGCCGTCATCATATTAGGTCTTGGGTTCACCTTATATGCAGCCCTGGGAGGAATGTGGGCCATTACATATACGGATTTAATTCAAGGTGCCGTTATGGTAATTGGAATGTTGATCTTAACTCTCATTATAGTGATGGACCATGGCGGAGTTAGTACGTTAATCCAAGATGCTCTGGCTGTTGATCCTCAATTTGGTGATGTTACGCAGCCTTGGATGTCCTACTTTGGTTTATTTGTTGCCTTCTTATGGTTTGGAGTAGTCTCCCCTTCAGCTGTCATGAGAAACTTTGCAGCTCGTGATGCGAAAACAGCTCGACGCTCTGCACTGGGAGCTTGTTTCCTGTATGTTACGGTCTTTGTTTTCGGCTTCTTCATCGCTTCAGCAGGTGCAAGTTTAGGTGTTGCAGAATCGCTTGAGAATCAGGATATGATTTTCATATCCGTTATTGAACACTATATGCCACCTATTCTAGCTGGGGTAATGTTAGCGGGGTTATTGGCGGCAATCATGTCTTCTGCTGATGCGATGCTACTCGCTGTTGCCGCCGGTATTGCTCATGATATTTATAAGGAACACATCAACAAAGAGGCTTCCGAGAAGACGGTTACTCGACTAGGTCTTGTCGTCATGATTCTTGCTAGTATAGTCGGAATTATCTTCGCTATTAATCCACCTCAACTTATTGCTGTTATGGTTGGTTGGGTAAGTGGAGCCATGCTCTCGGCATTTGGATTCCCGCTCGTACTTGGATTATGGTGGAAACGCGCGAACACAGCGGGAGCTCTAGCAGGAATGGTAGGTGGTACCGTAACATTTATTATTATGGCACTCCTTCCTTTTGCATTAGTTTCAGAACACCTGGTTTCTGCACCCGTTTCTGCGATCTTAACCATCGGAGTGAGCCTAATGACAGCCTCTCCATCTCAATCAACTCAACTTCAAGTCGATCAGTATCATACCAACATACAAGCATAAGCAGGTGATTCAATGAATGTTACGATTATAGGTGAAGGAAAAATTCAGGAAACAGATTTATCTACATCTATTTATAAAAGCGTGAAGCCCACTTTGCGATGGAACCGTCAATTCAATGAAAAGACAATTCAAGAAGGTATTAAAGAGAAAACTAAAATCTATTATCCTATGTGGATTGTTAAAATGCTGGTTATTGCAGACCGAAAACCGTTTCCTCCGAAAGTAAAGCCTAACATGGTGTTTATCGATGCCATTACAGGGTATCGCGGGTTATTTCCAAACATTCCGCCAACCGCTCAGAAAAAAGTACATGCATCTGAAGTAAAAGAAGCGGTAATCAGTAAGGAAGATCTGTTAGCTCGCTATGTGCCGGATGTGCAGGATAAACAAATCAACAGAAACTACGTGCTTAAAAAACCGAGGTATGAAATTAAAGAAACAGAGTTGGTTTATTTACCTCTTTGGGACGTTGAGTTAAATACTCACTTTTTAACTAAGTCCTACTACATTAACGGAAATACAGGTGAGTCAGAAGAGTTAATGCGAGAACTTGCACAGTCTAATACGTGGAAACTTTAAAAAAAACCTCAAGCAGATTCGCTTCTGCTTGAGGTTTTTTAGTCCAATTTTTTTGATAGATCATACATTAGCTTTTATTTTACGAATGACTTCCTCGTAAAACGTATCCTCATGTGGAACAAAATCAGATCGTCCTAGTCGATTTTCGTAGAGTTCTCTACCCCCATGCCCATCTACCTTAAAGCCATACCCGATGATACTGTCTGTTTGATTGAACCAGAGCTGTTCAAAATCCCTTAACTTTACACGCATCATTCCTGTTACCTCTTCTATCTGGAGATCGAAATCATTAAAATCGTGATTCCCCTTATATAAGAACGCATTTGCATACTCTTTATTAATAATTTGTTGAGTCTCAACTTGATAAGAAAGAATCCCTAACGATATCAATTCTTCAAATGCAACTCGTAAACCTAACTCTTCTTCCACCTCTCGTATACCATCCTCTACCGACTCCTCAGCAAGTAGATGACCAGCAGCTGTTATATCGTATAGACCTGGATAATCTTTCTTATTGGGACTACGCAATTGTAAGTACAGGTATGCTTCTTGATTTATTCTTGTAGTCATCCAGCAATGAAACACCTCATGCCAGTAACCATATTTATGAACATCTGCCCGTGATGCCACCCCAATAGAATTCTTCTCTTTATCAAAGATTCTTAGCTGTTCCTCCATACTTCATCTCCTACTCGTTATCCTTTGCTGCTTCTTCTCTAAAACGTTCAATAAGGTTTCCAGGAGAGGACTCATCATATTCCTCTCGTAGTTTAGGAATGAATTCATTATATAAAACGACACAAAAAATTGCATAAGCTATTCGTTTGTTCACCATAACGCCCTCCGCCCCCTTTGATCCTAAACCAAGTATTTCAAAAAGGAAAGTTGAACTCAACCGCTTACCATGCCTAGTGTAGATTAAACTTTATAAAAATAGAGGGCATGGTTTCCACCAGTGCCCTCTTCCTCTACTTTAATTTCACTCCATAAAATTTCATTTCTGTCATATCCTCTATCGCGTACTTAACCCCTTCTCGTCCGATTCCACTTTGTTTCACACCACCATAAGGGTGATTATCCTGACGATAGGTAGAGATTTCGTTAATCCACACCCCGCCCATTTCAATCTGGTCAGCAACTCGGAAGGCGCGATTAATGTCTTTAGTGAAGACCCCCGCTTGAAGTCCGTAAATCGAATCATTAGCGGCTTTAACTACTTCTTCTTCCGTCTCGAATGGAATAATCGATACTATTGGGGCAAATACTTCTTCTGCGATAATTTTCATGTCGCTTTTAACATTCGTCATAATCGTCGGAGTTAGAAGCGTGCCTTTTTGTTCTCCACCTGTTTCAATCTTTGCTCCGTTTTTCACGGCATCATCGATCCACGTTTTCGCGCGTTCAGCTGCTTCTTCTGTAATCATTGGTCCAAAGTCCGTACCTTCTTCAAGAGGATCACCAATGGTAAGATCTTCGGTTTGGGTTTTATATTCCGATAAGAATGATTCAAACAGGGAATGGTGAACGTATACGCGCTGGGCGGATATACATACTTGCCCTGAAAAAGCAAAGGCGCCTTTAACTAAATCTGTAACCACTTCTTTTACATCCGCATCCTCAAATAAAATGTTAGGCGAATTTGAACCAAGCTCAAGCGTGACTTTTTTAAATCCTGCTTTTTCACGAATTCTTCTGCCCACAGGAAGACTACCGGTAAAGGTTACTTTATGAACGTTGTCATGCTCAACTAGAGGATCACCTAGTTCTTCCCCTAACCCAAGAACTAAGTTTAAAGCTCCAACAGGCAGGCCAGCTTCATGAAAAAGCTTTACGAGCATGTAAGCTGAAACAGGTGTTTTCTCAGCAGGCTTAAACACAATCGTATTCCCTGCTGCAATCGCAGGGGCCAATTTATGAAGGGACAGATTGAGCGGAAAGTTAAAAGGTGTAATCGCTGCAACAACACCGAGTGGCATTCGCTTCGTAAAGCCTAATCGACCTTGACCTCCAATCGCAGCATCCATTGGAATAACTTCACCATTAATGTCTTTCGCTTGTTCAGATGCAAAGCGGATAACTTGTACAGAACGTTGCACCTCACCACGACTAAATTTTATAGGCTTCCCCGCTTCTCGTGAGATGATTTGAGCAAAGTCATTTTCTCTTTCTTCCAACAGATCAGCAGCCTTACGTAGAATATCCGCTCGTTTATGTGCAGGCATCTCTTTCATCGTATCGTGAAACGTTGAAAAACTTACATCAATTGCTCTATGTAAGTCTCCCACTTTCGCTAGAGCCATTTCCGCTACTACTTCCTGATTATAAGGATTCTTTACTTCTAAAGGCTCTCTCGTTTCGTCTTTATACTCTTCTCCGTTAATGATCGAACTGATCCTCATCATGTCACCTCATTCACACGTTATGTTCTTCAGCATTTCGGTTAATTTCATGTTTTCACTGTAATCAACAGGACAATCTATCAAGACTGGACGCTTCATGGCGACCGCTTTTTCAATGGCTGGTTTTAAATCCTCAGCTCGGTCCACACGTATACCTTCCATACCAAATGACTCAGCAAACTTTAGAAAGTCCGGATTCCCAAAATCAATATGAGCAGGACGTTCAAACTTTTTCATCTGGTGCCATTCAATAAGTCCATATCCTTCATCTCTCCATAGTAAAATGACAATCGGTAAATTCAATCTCACCGCTGTTTCAACATCTGCACCGGTCATAAGGAAGCCGCCATCTCCACACACTGCCACAATCGTTTTGTCCCTTTGTGCTAATTTCGCACCGATTGCCCCTGGTACAGCCACTCCCATTGAAGCTAACCCGTTTGAAATGAGGCACGTGTTTGGTTGTGCGGTATGATACATTCGCGCGATCCACATTTTGTGAGCTCCAACATCTGATATGACAATATCTTCATCTCGTAATACCTCGCGAAGGTCAGCAATAATCTTCTGTGGTTTGACTGGAAAGCCCGTATCATTTCTATAGGAATCAAGTTCCTTGAGCGCTTTATTGCGAATCGACTTCGCCCAATCCAAATGACGAGCTTGTTCTGGAACCTTCTCCATTAATTGCTCTAAATTTTTCTTAATGTCTCCCACAACATTTAAAGAAACAGGATAATAAGCATCAATTTCAGCTTCTTCTGTATCAATATGAAGAATAGGGGTTTCTCCTGTAGGGTTCCAGTTTTGCGGAGGAGTTTCAGCCATGTCAAAACCAATTGTAAGAATGAGATCAGCCTGCTTAAACCCACAAGTAATGTAATCGCCTCCGCTCAATCCAGCTGTAAGAAGACTTAAGTCGTCTTTCCAAGACAAGGCCCCTTTTCCCATGAAAGAATGAACAACAGGGATTTGCGTCTTCACAGCAAATTCACGAAGATGCTTGCTTCCTTCGCAACGAGTTACCCCATTACCAGCTAAAATCAAAGGAGAATGGGCTTTAGAAATCAAAAGAGCCGCTTCTTTCAGAACGTCTTCTCTCGCTTGAGGTAACACATGCTCTGTTATGTACAGAGGATCAAGATCCACTTCCATCCCCGCTACATCTTCAGGCAAATCAATATGGGTCGCCCCCGGCTTCTCCCCTGCTGCTAATTGGTATGCTTTCCTTACGACTTCCGGTACGATCTCTCCTGTTTTAATTTGAGCATTCCATTTCGTGACGGGCTCATAGATATCTACGAGGTCGTAATACTGATGGGAAATCTTATGTTGGCGATTCAGTCCAGCCTGCCCCGTGATTGCAATAAGTGGGCAATGGTCCATATTCGCGTTTGCTACACCCGTCAATAAGTTTGTAGCCCCTGGCCCAAGCGTCGCCAAACAGACTCCAGGTTTCCCAGTTAAACGACCGTAAGTTCCCGCCATAAAGGCTGCACTTGTTTCATGACGTGTCGTAATGAATTCAATCTTTGAGTCTTTAATCGCGTCCATCATATCAATGTTTTCTTCGCCCGGAACGCCGAAGATATATTCTACACCTTCATGTTCTAAGCATTTAATAAGCAATTGTGCAACGTTCATATCTGTCACTCCCTAATCTCAGTATTTATAGGGTGTGTAACGAATGAAGTTCTTATTAGTAGAAGGTGAGGGTCTTACACACATAAGCAACTTTGTGTGGAAGAATCGAGGCTGAGGCACTTATGTGTGGATAGGGCCCTTACGCTTGTTGAGTGCTTGGGGTGTCCGGGGTATGACCTTGCCTGAGCCATAAATAAAAAAAGGAAGCCCCGGTACACGTAAGTAGTCCCTTACTGTGTAATCTAAAGTAGGATGTGAAATGTTATGCAAAACATACTATGTGTAGGATCATTACTAACAGTATATATAGCAAAAAAAGAATGCTTGGGTAATAAAACACACAAGCGCTCTTTTTATAGATCATCTTCAACTATCTCATCCGTTAGCTTAAGAATGTTTTTTAGCAATGAAATAAGTGTTGTTCTCTTTATAAATGATTGCATCTTTACTTTTCTTGCTTTTATACAAAGGTGTCCCTTTCGGCAATCCCGTTGCGTCAAAATTGACTTCATTGAGTTTTCCAGCCGTATCCAAATCGGCGAGATCTCGTTTAACCTCTCCAATCTTATCTCCTACATTCCTTTCATTTACCTCTATACTAGTTAGCTCATAAGAAATATCATTATACTTTACAAACTTGAACGCCCATGATGTTGTTCCAGCATTTCCTTCCTCATCCAAAGTAGTCTCCTCACTTGTCCCATGGTTACACCCGACTAAAAATATTAAGAATAGAATGAGATAAATAAAATTCTTACGTTTCATATAAACCTCCTTATGAAAATAGTCGCAGTGCTTCCAGAGAAGTTTCATTGAATCTATTCAAAACTTATGCTCCGATAATGTAACAAACGGGTACTATTGTTCAACAATCGTCACCCGTTTGTTTAAGTATATTTGAAACAGTTACCCTAAGTAATTATGAAAACACTAAACAACTAGAAACATACTCACTATCCCCCAAGCTACGGTACTCCATATCCACCAAATTACGGACTTAGCTTTTGTTGAACTTTCCTCGCTTTCTATAGTTGCTTTAATAAAAGCGACCTTAATTTCCATACCTTTTTTCAAAGAAATGAGAGCGACAAATCCAATTATTGTAAACCCAATAGTTATCCAAATCAATAAGTCCATTTTTTACACCTCTTTTTTGGTGGATTCAAAAACATTCTGTCATATCATCTTGTATAGCATTCCTTTAGACTATACAAGATGATCGTTTTAACATTTACATTCCATATCTTAGAAGGAGAAAGCTACTCACCCACAAAACAATGGCAACTTGTGTTATGAAATACATGACATATTCAAATGTTGTGAGTTTTCTTTCTCGCTTCGTTTTTTTCAACTGTCTAACATAAAATAATGAACATAACAGCAGTATAGCTATCGATAGTTCATATATGTTTTCTAACACCTGAATCAAAAGCCCCCTCCTTTAATAAAACAATGAACGAATCTCCTTCAATAATCGCACCGAAAAAATTAGAAGGGATCAATACTTCCTTATATAATCCATCCGCCCTTGAACGAGAATTCCTTTTAGCCCAATATCCACAAAGTTTCCATTATATTCATTTTACCACAACCTTACCAGTATATGGTTTAATCAGAACTGACCGGGGCTCAAACAACTGGAAATCAAATAAATTGATAAGTTCATTGCTTTTGTATATCTATCAGTCGATTTAGAGGTTTTTTAGCGTTACTATAGTATATAAGATAAAGAGCGTTCTTCAACCAACGAAGTAATTAAGGAGGGCTTTCATGCTTTGGGTCATCACACAGAGTAAAAAAAGTTTAATAAATGTAAAAGAGGTTACAGTTAAGGGTAAGAATATTGAAGGTGTTATAGGTAGAAGTTTTTTTACCGAGCGGAGCAGAACTCTAGGAAGATACAACTCGAGCGAAAGAGCAACTGAAATTCTTAATGAACTATACAAGAAAATGGAAGAGGGGAATAATCTTCCGATAACTTTTAAAATGCCAGAAAAATAATAATTGATCTTAACGTAACATGAGTGTAATCATGAGCATGTTCTAGTAAGGAATTTGCTCTTTTTTTTGCGGTCAAAACCCTAAAAAATGAGCATCAAATTGCTAAGCAATCTAACACTCATTTCAGAATATCCTTTCATTTTTTGATCTAAATTTGAACGACTTACTAGTAGCCTTGCACTCTTTCCAGTATTTATTGACCGTTTGTGCTTTAGCATTTGTTCCATTCGCATACTCAGAGAACATATTCTGATAATGCACTAGAACCTGGAATGGACTTCGCTAGTCAACCTAATGACTCCTTGCATTCACTCCGCTCGTCACTTTATACACAATACTGCTAAACGCAATCTTGATAGGATATAATGACAGAATGATCGCCACAATCACACTGAAGGTCTTCATCACCCCTGTTACGTGCAGTATATCATTGATTATGTAACTAGCTAATTGAAGAAGACCATAGACTATGGTGACGGCCAACACAAACGTAAACAATAGGAGCATTACTTGTCGTATGGACAGTTGTGTGATCTTTTTCCATTTCTTTATGCTACCGTCGTGAATGGAAAAAGAGATATACGCCATTGGAGTTAATAATAAGTACCAGTTTGAATAACCAACTACGACCCATGAAATCCCCATGACCAAAAATAAAAGCCATCCAATTTTGTTAAAAATATTACTTTTCACTACATCACCTCATAACACTGTGTTCGGGGGTTACACCATTTACAACACTATGATAATAGCTTTTGAAACAGCGTGAAAGTTATTATCCCTGTAGACAAAGACCCAGCAGATAGTAACGGTATCATTTTCCACCAGTTTATTTCTTTTGAAGGTTTTATAGCCTCTTTAGAAACGATTATCCAAAGTGCAATCGATACAATTGATATTATAAAGATTCCTTCTGTAGACACAATGAACACCCCCATCACTCAAATTACATTATGTATATTGAATACGAACTTGAAAATCACACACTAGGTTTACTCAATTAACGAAATGTCTCCATCCTTCTGCTAGTCAAATAGAAATTCCATTTTCCGACTCTTCGTTTTCATTCCTAATGACTCATAAAATTCGATCGCAGCAGCATTCCCCTCAGAAACTCCTAGTTCTATCCCATCAACTGAAAGACTCCGACCAAGATCAAAAGCATGCTCCATTAACTCTCTACCAATCCCCTTCTTCCGCTGCCCTTGTAAAACGGCTAAACTTTGAATCACTAAAACTTTCCTAGCTTTAACAAAAGAATTTTCGGTTATCTCCTCTACCTTCATCACGCCTACTCCGACGATCTCATCCTCTATTGTACCGACATAAATATGGTAGGTTTCATCATTCAGTTGGTGTTCAAAGAGTTTTAACCCGACTGGATTTGAATGATCATTATACAAATCAGGCCTGAGGGAAACATGTAAATCGTGGACCTGGCTAAATAGAGTCAACAATGACTCATAGTCGCTTACTTCGGCGTTTCGAATCACGAGCTTCATAGCCCCGCCCCGCCTAATTCTTGAATCATCTCAACCCTGTTCCCAAAAGGGTCTCTAAATTCGAACCGATCATAACCAGGAATAGGAATACCTTCTATGATTTCAATTTCATGTTGTTGGAACACACGCTTCCAGTAAGAGAGATCCTCAACCTGGTACGCTAAATGGGCTTTTGTTATTAAGCGATCAAAATCCTCCTCTGTCCCAACGTGAACCTCTCGATCTCCCACTTCCAACCAAAACCCTCCTCGCCCTTTTAAGGATTCAGGCTTTTCCTTCTCTTGTAGACCTAGAAGATCACAATAAAAGTTCTTCCCCTCTTCTTCTGCCCCTTTAGGAATCGTGATTTGTGCATGGTGTAATCCAAGTATCATTGAATCCCTCTCCTATAAAAGATCTTTTTTTAACATCTATATACATTTTATCTCTTCAGTAGTTATATGGAAAATATTTAATGATTATTGGGGGTGATAAGTTTTAGTAATAGAAGAGACAGAAAGACAAGTCTCTATAGATCTCACTCATTCCACTAGCTACTAAAAGGGTCCTCCACCTCCACCTCTACCATTACCTTTTTGAAATTCAGTGAGTTTTTCTCCCCTTTCTTTTTGGTCTTCCATTTCCCTTTGCGGTTTACCTTCCCACTGCTTTGGTGGATGTTCTTTCTTTTTTTTAATGTCTTTATACTTTGAAATAACAATTATTAACACTGTTAAAATTAAGAACATAATAGCGGTAAGGGTTTCCAAGGGGCATACCTCCATTTCCGTTTCTTCTTGTTCCATTAACTCTTTAATACTCTTATACCGCAATTGCTCATACTTATCTATTGTTATATTTTCAACAACTAATATTCTATCTTTTTCAATTTCTACCACATATCCCTCGATCTTACTACCGCCCTTTAACACAATAGGAGCTTTTGCATCGACAACGTCTTAGTATACTATTGAACCCTTTAGTGGAAGAAAAAAGATTAAAGCCTCCCCCTATCAAAACCTTTACTGTTCACTTGAAAGGTCAATAACCTCTTCTTTTTCATTCCACTCAATTGTAATGACAAAGTCCTCTGATTCTTGGGGTGTGTTACAACCAGAACACTGAGAATTCGCTCCCTTATAAATTCCCTCATCCAACCTTATATCAGTTCCTGCTTTCCCATTATCAAACTTATAATTAATTTGCTCCGGGGGGTTATTATTACCTATATATCTAATCTCCAAGTTTGAAGATTGGGTACTTTCACTTTTAGTAGATACATAATATGTAACCTCCCAATTATGGCTTTCTCCTGTAAAATCATACTTATTTTGGCTACATGCGATTAATGTGATGGGTAATAGAAGTAATATAAAAATCTTTTTCATAAAATCCCCCCTCTAAAAATAAAGTGGTTTATGCTCACAACTAGCTTAACTAACCCGCTACGCTTGGATAGTAAACACTTCAGATCTTATTTTAACATTAAATCCTATATATTTAATCGAAAATTCTGATAATAAACAAATCAGTACATGTTTATGGCATTTTAAAAATGTAGGCTTTGGCAGTATGTTTTTTGTATATAAAACTGACCACAAAATAAAAGTTTTGTATACAACTTTGCATATTTTGCGGTCTGTTCATTTACTGTTTATTCCAGGTATGCGCCCGATTGCGAAAGACTTGAATTTGAGATAAACTCCATTAAATGATAAAGATTGTGAAGACCAGAATCAGTAAACTTACAATAAATGAGAGCCTAACTTGCCTTTTGTTATCAAGCCTATCTTTTTTAAATTTATGAATTACACTCAAAACAATGAGGTTAAATATATAAAGAAAATAATAGAGAATTAAATAAACTCCCCAACGATTATTTTGTAAGACTTCATTTAATGGACTCATAAAAAATGCACTTATAAATATTATTAGAGATACTCCCCCAATTAAAATTAATAAAATATGCATTTTTCCCCATGCTGGATGACTCAGGAATGTGGTACTCTTCCTTGACTGAAGAAATAAAAATAAATTGAACCCTCCCAGTATTAGCGCTAGAAAGAGTATTGTCATTAACATAGGTGGCATGGTATTAACAGCTGAAACACCTATTGGAACTGAGATGCTTTGATTAAATACTTCCGCCAGATATGGTAACACCCCTAAGAATATCAGTATTAATATTTGGTAAAATGTCCAACGCGAAAAAAACATTGTTTCACTCAGTCTCCTTGTATCTTCTAGTAATTCTATATACGTACACACCTTAACAATGTTTCATTAAAATTATTATTCTTTATACATTTGAAAACCAGTTTATTTATCCACTTTCCTAATAAACATACTGCCAAAACCTACATAGAATAAATGCCATATACCCAATGTAAAAGTCTCATTTGAATTTCATCTGGTTATCGTATAAGGGGAATTGTACCGTTTTAAACACAGCAGTATTAATTGGTGGATTAGTTCAACAAATGTTAGGTAATCATGCCACCCGTCTTTTAAACAATGTCACCACTTGAGCTCATCCAAAGCATACTTGGTCATTAGAAGAGTGAAACCACAAGGACTAAGCTAAAGAATCAAGCAAGAATTATATAACAAATGCTATTAAGAAAGAGCAGCGTCTTATGACTAAGTAGTTCAGTTGTGAAGTAGAACACACCAATTCTCAAACGAAATAACAAGGTGAATCACATAACTTTTGACAGCAAAATCGCACAAGAAAACGCAAAGGTTTATGTTCCTCTGCGTTTTCAATGATTTATTGACTTTCTTTAACTAAAGCTCCCTTTAATAAAAGACTTGAATTCAAAATATCAGTAAAGAGTTTTGTAAATAAGTACGTATGTATATCCGGCAAATAGTACTGAAATTATTTGCTAGAGCATTGCTCGAACCTTACTAAGTTAACAAAACCAGATCAAAACCTGAAAGGAAAGGAACCTAAGAAAACAGAAAGTCAAAAGGTGCAGCGCGGCATACTTGCGATCATGCTCGCACTTAGGATTTTGATGCCGAAAGTCCAGTAGTGGTTAGGAGCTTGACCGTTAGAGGATGAGGGGGGGAATCCTCTTCCTTTTATTGTGCTTTCGACCCTCTCACAACCGTAACCGTATTCATCTTTTTCATATTAAACGTGTGAACAATAATTCCTAAAATAATAAACAAAACGCCTACTAAAGCAATTCCTGTAGGGAGCGGACTCGCTAACATTAGCATTTCACCTGCGATCACAAACAGAATCTGCGTCGACTGCGTGGCTTCCACTGTAGCGAGCTTTCCTTGGTGATGCTTCACGCGATTCGTCGCGATGAAGAATAGTGTTGTCGCGATAACGCCTGAACAGATTGCGACGATAAACGATTGCGTCACTTGACTCGCGCTCGGTAAGCCAACTTTGACGACTGCTACCCCGCTAATAATCAACCAAAATGGTAAACTTGCGATCGTCATCCCAAGTATTCTCTGAAACGTATCGAGCTTTCCTTCACATAACTCCATCATCTTGCGGTTTCCGAGTGGGTATGCGAACGCTGCTAAAATGACAGGACCGATCCCAATCATAACCTGAACGATCGTGAGCTCACTCGCTTTTTGCTGTTGAATCAATAGGACACCGATCAAGATGATAAGCGAAATGACAAGGGATTTTGTTTGGATGCGTTGTCGTCGTTTCACGATGCCAGTGGAAGTTCGTTCTACTTTGAAAAAGAAAGGAGCGACGAGAATCCCACCAATAATCGTGAATTGCCATGTACCAGCCACTAACCAGCCTGGTCCATATGTTGCAGCGTACGTTAGAGGGGCGTAGAAAAGGACGAAACCTACAAAACTCCACGTCAGCCATTTCCAAGGTTCCTTTTTTAGTTCGTTAAAAACTTGTTTTCGGTTGCTTCTCATTAGTACAATGAGGAGTAGAAAGGGAACCATGAAGAGGAAACGAAGGGAAGAACTCCACATCCAGCTTCCACCTTCAAGTTCCATCGAGCGGTTCAAGATAAATGTAACGGCAAAAAACATCGACGAAAGAATACCGAGGGCTATCTCTTTCAATAAAATCGCTCTTTTCTATATAGTATAGTTAATAATATGTATATTATAGTATATGTAGTGAGATGTAAAATTGTTTGATGGAGAGGGTATCATATGAGTGGAAAAAATAACTGGGAAGATCCAGAGAAATTATCGAAGCAAGTCGGTGAAACGCTACGATCGATTAGGAAGGAACGAAACCTTTCGTTATCAAACCTAGCAGAACGAACGGATGTTAGCAATCTAACGTTAGGGAAAATTGAAAGAGGAGAAGCGAATCCATCATTAACGATTATCTGGAAGATTGCAAATGGCCTCGCGATTCCGATTTCATCGCTGCTCGCTGAAAAACAAGACGTGGTAATATCAAAGAAACACGAAGGGCAGAAAGTACTTAGCGCAAACGAATCTTTAGTCCTGGAACCGATGTTCAACATGAAGGGGTATGGTTCATTAGAAACTCATCGAGCGTTTCTTGAGCCTAACAGCAAGTACAGTGCAGATGCCCATCAGCAAGGTGTGACCGAGTACATCACTGTGATGGAAGGACGTGTGAACGTGAAAGTCCAAGATGAGATCTATGAGTTAGAACTGTATGATTCGATCAAGTTTCAGGCTGATCAAAATCATGCTTATATCAATCCAGACTCAGTTGGGGCCGTTCTACATTTCGTGATGATCTATACGCAGACATAGAAAACGCTGCCGATTCGGTAGCGTTAGTCTCCTTTGTTGAGATCGAATATCTGTCAAAGCGTGTTATCATTTACAATTTGATCATCAAAAATATACCTTTGCGATACTCAAACGTATTTGAAAATCCCATTATTGTTTCAAATCTGGCTATTATCTCGAATTCAAGTCTTCAACTAACCTGCCCTAATCATTAACAAGAAGGCAAATGTTTTGTTAAAGAATCGCCTCTGTTTCTTTAAGACTTGAGTTCTAGATTTATCTTGGGGAGTCTTTTACTTTAGCACCCGTTAGCTTAATAAGGTTTATTATTTTTGCTTTTCATAAAATTCTTTTTCATTTTCAGTAGCATCTAATATTTCGCTATCACAACATAAATCTGTCTCATAAGAAATTTTAATAAAGACGGTATCTTTATTGCTTCCTTTTAATAATGTAACTTTCATGCTCTGGTTAGATTCACCTTCTATATTTTCGTCAATATAGGATACCTTTGCTTTTTTATGCTGATTAGCGTAAACATACGTGGTTCCCTCTTCTAACGTTAAACTATGGATTCTTCTATCCTCAGAGTCTATATTGATCAACCATTGGGTAACGTCATCTGGGATTTCATCTTCTTTGGAAAGGTATTCATAATCGACTATGTATTGATCGTTATTTTGTTCGAAATCACATGCACTTAAAATAAGTAAAGAAAGCATCATAATTGCACTGAAATATCTCATAAACATCTCCTCTCTTCCTATAATAATCAGATGAAAGCCTGATTATTTTGCGGATTGGTCATTTAACCCGCCCTTTGATTTAATGAGGAAGGGATAATCTTCTTGTTGAAGTAAAGCTCCCGTTAGCTCAATAAGCATTTCTGTATAAACTCATTAATTATTGGTAAATCAGGCGGACTAATATTAGAAGGAAGTTCACTTAAATAAAAAAACTTTAATTCTTGAACTTCTTTTTCCTCTCTTCTTAATCCTCCTTCATAGTCCCTACATATGTAAGCTGTCACTACATTATATACTTCATCTCCATGAGGGTATTTATAGTAAAAATCTTGTCCTGAAAAAACATTTAATAAAGTTAAATTATTTGCTGTCAAACCAGTCTCTTCAAATAATTCCCTTTTAGCTACTTCTTCTAATGTTTCTCCCATCTCTAACGAACCGCCTGCTAACCCCCAACGATTATTGTCCTTACGAAATTGTAATAATAACTCATTATTATTATTTACAAGAATTACACACGCCCCTGACATAATTAGAGGGCGACTACCTACAATTTTTCTTAAATTCATAATGTATCCCATAACATCCTCCAATTATGTTTATTCCATTAATCTGCTCCTTTGTCACAATAAGATTGCCGCCTCGACAACTCCTTATCTCACTATTGCACCCGCTAGTTGAAATACCGATACTTATTTTGAAATTCCTTCTTCAACTTAAAATCAAGATAAATAGATAAACCCCCAGAAATAATTAGACAAGTGTAAGTGATGTATACCAGGGCACCGATATAATAATCATAGATAAAATATGAAATGCTGCTTAATACTGTACTTAATATTCCTAACAATAGAAGTACATTCTTGAATATTTTAATTACCTTCATGCAATTTATCCCCCAGTAATGTTGTACTACTCTTTTCTGTTTCACTAACCTGCCCCGTTAATGGAAGATGCGATTTCTCTTCTTCAACAATCGCACCCGTTACTTTAACAACCGTTATTGCATTTGATTTACTAAATCGAGTAGTGTTTGTTTAACTTCATCTGTTTTTAAATCAGTTCCAGTAAATTCAGCAGAATAAAAAATATTATTATTCACCCATGACACAGTACCCGAATGCCATTCTGATAACTTTTTATCAGGGTGAAGAAAATAAACATCTTGGTTGTTATCCAAAGAAATTTTCTCTGCTTCACTCTTAAATGAATTTAATATCGACATATCAAAATCCCTTGCATAGATACTTAATAAACTATCATCATCTTTTGAAGTTGCTCTTAATTCAATTGCTATATCTTTTCCGTCTTCGGTGTCGTTCCAATCCGTAATAAATATTGGTTGAAACTGATTAAACGTACTTGGAATTTCTGTTGGTACTTTTAATTGAAAAGGCAATGATTTAATTGCTACATCTAATGATTTTGCTTTATAGTGTGTTGCTTCTTCATTGTTGGCACTTTTATCAACTTCGATATTTTTTATATCTAAGGTTTTATCATTATTTTGACAAGCAACAAGTAAAGTTAAAAAGAATAGAATTAAAAATTTCCTCATATAACCCTTCCCACCTAATAACCTAATCTTAACATTAAAATCCATTTCTCTTATTAAAGATTACTGCTTCGTTAATGAAAGAAGCGATTGCTCTTCTTCAGCAATCGCACCCGTTTGTTTAAGTACATTTGTTCACAAGCTAACAAAAATGAAATGCATATTTTTCTTAAACCACCCTAATCCTTTAATGCAGTAAGAGTTCCTGAAACGCTAGCTTATATTCTTTAACTCTTGTACCGAATTTTTTAATTATATCCTTCTTATATTTATTACACCCCAAGAAAACAAACAAGTAATTCCAATAAAAAAAGCTTCTATTGTATATGATTCAAAGTCATTCATATGTACAGCGAAAAAATCAGATGTACTTGCAGAATAAAAATAATACCAAACCCACAAGTAAGTAATTACAGATATGCCGAAGTGTATTAAAGGTCCGATAATAACTTTTTTAACAGACCATGCTGACAAGGTTCCCAATAAGATTGCAATTGGTATTTCAATCACTTCAAGTGCATAAGGATTAAACCAAGTAGATGCACTTACCATTAGTAGACACCTCATTTATAATCTTAAATTTTGAAACTAAAGTGCATTCTTAGCACAATATGAACTGCCAATATCAAGAACTCCTTGATCCACTAAAGCCCTCTTTACTTTATTAAGAATTAAAACTTTATGTATGTTGAATTTCGAATAAGTCTTGATTTCTTTGCAACTACTCCATATTCAATATAAACTTTTTGTAGAAACTGGGCACTATCTCATTAATAAAAGTAAGCAGGGTATCATTTGCAATTTTCTCACACTAAGACATGTTTGTACTTTAACAGATAAAGAGTAATTCCCAGAATACTTAAGACCATTCCTAAGTAAATCGGCCATATATTGTCTTCTTTTATTCTTCTGAAAGTAGATAATGCGTAGAAACAAAAGACCAACGATAACAAAGGGATTACAACATAATTATTTCCAAATGCAAAACCTAAACCACTTAATAACATAGATAATATTCCTTTGTGGTTCTGTTTTGGTAAGGAATCAAGATACTCTTTTTCTTCCTCATTTATGTCATCATCCAGAAAGTTATACCTAAACCACTCGTATATGCTTTTGATACATATCACTATCCTTTTACTGTCTCAAAATTTTGTTAATGGATTCGTACCACTGGGCCTGCGCTGAATACATTTGTTGTATTCTCCCTTCATACTCATTAGCTACTCATGAGAACCTTCTCCTACTATTAACATTGTCATACCCGCTATTGTCAACAACATATAGAGTACAAACATATTCAATAAGAGTTTCCCCATCGACAACTCCTATTCTTTAACAATCGCACCCTTTAGTGAAGTAAGTTCCCAAATAATAAAACAAACCCCAGAAAAGCTGATAAACCAAGTGTTACTACTATTGTGGATATACTTCTTGCCACACCTTTCCAAGTCCTAACGCCTGAGAAACCGTACACACCAAATAGAAGGGTAAATAACGTAGCAGATAAAACTATGTTTAAAGGGTGAATTCCCCATATGTTACTTGTAAACCAACCTGAAAAAGAAACAGTTAGAAACAAAATTAAACAAATAATTGAAGAGATAAATGACCATATGTTTATTTTTTCTTTCATCTTACTCCTCCTAAAAATCTTTATTCAACTAAACCCTCTTTAACACAATAGGAGCTGCCGCATCGACAACTCCTTATTTCACTATTGCACCCGTTTGTTGAAGAACAATATTATCTCCAAAACTAGAGCGTTACCAAGGTTTCCACAAAAAGAGACCTCTTAATAGAAGTCTAGATTAATTTGCTCTTAGTTCATGCTGTTTCTTACTTTTTCAGGGATCATAACTACTTCTGTCTTCAAGTCATATGGCTTAAAGGTTTCATCTATACATTCATCCCAGAACTCTAAATGTTTTTTATCTATCCAATGATCCGATTGCTCTACTTCTTGTCCGCCTTCACCTTGTACTGAATGCCAGTATAAAAACTCTTCTCCGTTTAAATGCTCTCTAAAAATGGTTTCAACATACATTTTTTCACCTTCTAACGTAAAGAGAACATCTTTCATATTATCGTTCAAAAACTTTAACCATTCATCCACTCGTTCTGACTTGCCCTCTTTAACCCTAAATCTCGTTATTTCTACGTTCACAATATACTCCTCCCTTTTTTGGGTTTCAAAACCCACTGTATTTTAACAGAAAATTTAGAAATTTATTATTAAAAAGCACACACAATCTCAATTTCCACTTAGTTTTTATCTCATCTTTGATTAATCGAACCTGTTATTGTACCCGTTAGTAAAAAGCGGTCGTCCATTATTGAACAATCGCACCCGTTAGTTTAGCAACACTATTAAACGCATTTTAATATGAAGGCTATGCTTAAGTTAATGTTCTATTTTAATTAAATTTAAAATAGAACTTCCTTTTTCCAGGAAGTCCTTTTGGCATTTTCACTTCCGACCTATATGAATGGCTACTCAGGAATAACCTTATAGCTCGGATATAAGACTAGCTATATGATATAGCTGTATCTACAATTAAAAGAAGAACAGTTAATGTCGCAGCTATTCCCCATATACCCATTACTGACCGCTTCTTCTGACTCCCGCTTAACTTTTTACTATACATTACTTCACTAACAGCTGTAAAAATCCCTAATAAAGATATGCAAATCCAAAAGACCATAATTCACCTCCTAACCACACATAATAGGTATTAAAACTAAGCTCTCAATTTTAGATAAACTAAGCGTATCACACACTTCCATATTTGTAATTATTTCCCTTTTTATTATCTTCTTCAACATACCTGCGGTTAATGGAAGATGCGATTTCTCTACTTCAACTAAAGCACCCGTTTGTTAAGTAAATAATTATTTTTTTCTAACCCTAAGTTTTCTTGAACAATAGAAACATAACAAACCAGTAACTAAAGAAATGAGAAAAGGAATTATTGCAATTAAAGGCATAATAATTGCCCAAAAGAGTAAATATGCACTAATTGCAAATATTAAACAACTGACTATAAATAAAAAACTCGACGTAAACTCTTTTAATGCAAGCAAAATATCCGCCCCCTTTTGTACTAATTTTAATACTTGTTCTTTCAGTAAACTGCCGCGTTAATGAAAGAAGCGATTGCTCTTGTTCAACAATCGCCCCTTACTATAACTAATCTTTAACCTCTATATCTGGATTTTCAGATTTTAATAAGTGTATAAACTCTTCTTTATTATTCGGCGAAATACCAATGACTTTATAATTACCATAAAGTATTGATAGTCTATCAATTGAAAGAGCAGGTGCAGTAATCGGACTTCTTTCATTACTTATTTTGATAATATCTCTTCTGTCAATATACCTCTTAAACGGACCAAATCTAATTGTTAGTTTTCCATTTTCAACAAAGTACCTTGTCCTAAACCAAATCCATGTTATTAGGCCTAATAACACACCTGTTAGAATATAGCCGAATATGCTGTTATAAGTAATAAGCTGAAATCCTAAAGGCTCTGAACCAAAGCTGTAAATAAATATAATAAATAATAAAAAACCATAGTAGAATAATCTTGACCAAATATCCTTTTTTGATGAGAAATACATCGAATCACCCCTATTTAAAAATCCCTCTAGTATTAGAATCACTCCAGAAAGCATATTCATTTTCTTCTCCTTCAATTACTTGGAAGGAGTATATTTATAACCCAATATAATGTACGACTAGTGCCAAAAAAAGTTTCATCCCTACAAAATCTTACAATTAACTATACTAAAGTACATTGGTTTTGACCATGGTGTTAGCACCACTTTAACTTGCAAACAATAGCTGTTGTCCAGTTGCTAATCCTTGTTCTAAAACAGTTGTTATTTAGACGTAAAACCACAATAAATCTTGTCATAACAATAAAAAGAAACATGCGAATTCCTATGTGAATTCGCATGTTAAAAGCCTTGTTATTTTCATTTTTATATCTCTGAACCGAACTACTTAGGCTTATGACGTCGCTCTTTTTCACTATAGCACCTATTAGAGTTAAATTATACCAATTAATAATTCTTATTTATACTTTATAAATAATAGAACTTCTAAGATCGCTAATGCTCATATCCATTAGTATCATGTTTGTAACTGGCGTTCTGATTATTCACCTTAATCTTATTAAATATCTTTTTTAATGTTTTTAGTACAAGATAACCCAAGACAGCCCCTAAAGTATTGAGTATAATATCATCAATATCAAAAGCCCTTATTGGTAAGAACAATTGTGAAAACTCTATAAACAAAGAGCTTAATAAACCGACGATCCCAACTCTTTTTACACTTTTTAACCTACCGTATTTTAGTGCCAGCACAAAACCTAATGGCATAAACAAAATAATGTTTCCTGCAATATTCCTTAAAGGAACCATAAAATATGAGTGGTTCAACATACTTTGTATGCTTGTAAATGGGGTGAAATTGTGGTTGTTCCCATATTTATGAGGAACACCAATTTCAAGCGGGAAAATTGTCATTTTAATGATCCATAGCACACTTGCCAAGAAGACCAGGTTAATTACTTCCTGCCTTAAAACGATTTTTTGTTTCTTGTTAATTACGTTAAAACTTCTAATGATAATCCAGAAAGCTATGATAATTATTGCTGGTAACAGAAAGTTTATCCTCAATTTGCACTTCCTCTCGAGATTATTTGAATGCAGACTGATCTTCATAAGTTATTTATTGAAAGTATTAAATTTAGATCGCCCCCTCTGTTAAGGGGAGTAAGAAAGATCTTATTTTACAAATAGAAAACTCTTCCTAAGTTTAACTACTTGATTACTTTTTCAGTACTATTAATAATCACTGATTTAATTTCCATAGGGTCTAAAGGTATGTCAGACTCGAACTTCATTATAACCTCTCCATTTTCGTTAATAGCTTTACAAGCAGGAAGGGTTACAATCTCATCGTTGGTAAGCTTAACATCTACATTTGGTTTGTTACCTTCACTTAAAATTCCTTCTCCCTGAAGAGTTACTCCTAATGGATGAATCGTTAATTGATTAGATGTCCATCCATCCATGCTCATTTCGAATTTCATTTCTAACAATGACGATTCTTCTGCCTGTAATTTGAATGTTGTGTTCCAATTCCCTTCTTCAAACAACCCTGAAGCTACAAAATTACCGCTTAGATCATAATTCAAATGGTCCTCACTCTCTACCTCGAAAATGTACTCAGTGTATTCTCTGCCATAAGAAGTTTTGCTACCATCAAAACCAAATTGAACACTGGAGGGTTTTATACTACTTCCAGTCTGATCAGTAAGTGTTAACTGTCCGTGACTATCAACGTAATCCTCATCCCAGCGAACTTGAACATGTATACGATCTTCAATTAATCCAATATTCGTTACCTCCATAAAGTCATGCTTGAGAATGTTATTTTTTGATGGGGCGGGTTGGAGAACCTGTATCGTTTCTTGATTCTCTAACGAGCGATACAACTCGCCTCCTCCGCCAGGTATATTGTCCATATCCAATGTCACTGTTTTTGCTTCTTCTTTTAAAATAGAAGAGATGTTTCTTTTTTCAAATTCATGTGTTTTTTTGTGACTCAAGAACGACTGAATTTGGAACTTAACCTTTTCCCCGTTGAGGTCCTCCCCACCATTCGCCTGTATTCTAAGTGTGGCTGTTTTCGTAGTTTCATCAAAAGCAATAACCTTGCTGTTAAACATTTGGGCACCACTTAGTGAGAAATCATAAAGGTCTAGGGTAGAGTCAATACGATCTCCCGACAAATCTTGTAGTGTTATATAGATAACAGCCATTTCATCATCGCTTATAGCAGCAATTGTCTCCATCTTGATATCGTTATCAACACTCGTTTCTTCAATAGGTTTTAATAGCATAGCAATCTCGGGACTGACTAATGATACTAAATTATTAACAAAAGGATTATAGGCGGTGACAACTCCAGCAGAAAAAAGAATCATTAAGGATGCCAGAATAGAAGTTAACCTTTTGTTTAACTTTCTCTTCTTATGCTTTTTTCCATCATGAACACTTGCAAAAAAGTTCGTCCTGTCCTCTTCCTTCAATAGAGGAGCTTCCCCTATATACTGATCTAACTCTGTCTTAAAGCGATTATTCATCTATACATCCCCCCAGTTTCTGTCGCAGTTTAAATTTTCCTCTAGAAATTCGTGTCTTGACCGTTGATTCTTTTATATCTAGAGCTTCACTAATTTGTTGTATGCTAAATGATTGATAATAGCGTAATACAAAAATTTCTCGATATTTAATAGGGAGTGATAGAACATTCGCTGCAAGACGGAGGTTATTTTCCTTTAGAATCACTATGTCTTCCGCAGACTTCTCCTTTTCAGAAAAAATAGTATCGTTCAAGCTTGTTATACGTTTTATAGGGGAACGCAAATGATCTTTACATGTATTAATAGCAATCCGATACAACCAAGATCTTAGTTTTGCTTCCCTTCTAAAACTACCGATTTTCTTATAAACCTTTATCAAAAATTCCTGAAAAATGTCATCTGTGGTGGCATAGTCCTTCATATATGTAAAAATAAGACGTTTTATCTCTTCGCCATATTGATCAATGATATAATTCATTACCTCTTCAATTGATTCATTGAGAATATCCTCATCCTCTTCTAATTCTTCTCTTTCCAATCTTTATCACCACTTTCCATATTTCTTTAACTTAAGACGAGCACCCTTAAAGAAAGGTCCCATGTTTTTCAAAAATCTTTAAGCTAAAAGACATTATCATAATAAGTTCGTTAGCTTTTTTCAAGTTTTTCTATAAAAAAAAGACGCATCAAAGAATGCGTCTTTATAAATTAATAGTATATATAAAAAAAGATGAATGCTTTCTACACAGATTTTTTATTTTCTTACAAATACAGAATAACTTTGTGGATTTTCAAATCCCAATTTCTCAGCGAGTTTGATTGAAGCCAAATTGTCCACCGCACACTCCCAACGAGGGATGATCTGGTTATTTCTACATTCTTCAATAAATTCTTTAGCTAATTGGGTTGCTACACCTATACCTCTATAACTTGGGTTCGTTATAATATCTAATTCTGCGTAATCAGGTGATGCAAATATCGAGACACATTCACCAGCTATCTTTTCACCATCTTTTAGATAAAAGCCGATACCTTTATCCAGAAAATTATTGACTTCATCCCAATATTCTCGATAGTAACCTTCATTAAACTCTTCACTTAATGCTATATGGGTTTCATCAGTTTTGGATATTATTAAATCAGATCGTAATCCCTTACCCAGGCGTAAGTTAATATTGGGGTTGAATTGAAAAGAGTATCTCTTAAATGACCTAACATGATTCCCTAATAAATCTACAATCCGTTCATCCCATTCTTTAGAAGGAGAGAACAAAGTAAATCTCTTGTTATTCGCTAAACGTTCATTAAATAAATTCAACATGAGTTGGTGAAGTTCAGTATTTGTCGCCTCTCCCGCTACAACATAAACACCTGATGAAGTACCAAGCAATGCTGATTTTTCCGTTGTATCCATGTAAATATCGCCATCTATATATTTATTTAAAATAGAATATGCAAAAGTAGGAATAATTTCTTGTTTGTTATCTATCAAGAGTGAAACTTTTTTATATTTCTTCATCATTATTGGAACTCCTCAAATCACTTATTTTGTAAGGTTATGAATATTTTGTTCCACTAAACTGCACCGTTTTATGAAGGAAGATCCTCCTTGTTCAGCAATCGCACCCACTATCACAATTAGATTTTGCAGAAACTTTCAATTGGAAAAATAACACAACCATAATCTAATAGTGGATAGGTCTTTATAATTTATAAAACGTCTTTTAAAAAATAAGCATTTATGTATTTATAGGCTACATCGTAGCTTAGTCTTAAAATTTCGTCTATCGTATTATATTCTAATAATAGACTAACAATCTTATCACCATAATAATAACCTAACCGATACATATGTATTTCTTTGAAGTTATCAATGCTGAATAACCTATTATAGAGTGTACCGTCAAATGTCCCCCCTTGCAAAACACCTTCTAATTTACTCCCAATATCGCCTTTCATTTCTTCGCAATTATTAATCCAACGATTCACATCTTTAGTGTCAAGAAAACCAAACCAATATTTTTGTTCATCTGAATTATTCGTCAATATACTACTTATTTTTGTTGCAATTCCTTCCGATAAGATAGTTTTGTGATATCTCTCTGCTGGTAACTTGAAATTCCCAGGGTAAAAATCTGGATTAATAAAATAATGGATTGGATGAATGAGTTCGTGAGTGAAGAAAGTATCAAGATCGTACATACTAATTCGAGGTATAATTGCTGTTAAATCAAGAAAAACATAAGGTTTTCCACCAAATAATAATTTTCCATGACCGTCATAGCTACTGTCCCCAAGAAATACAACAGCTCCTACTTCGAAATCTAATGACAATGTATTATGGATAGTACTGAATACTTCAGATATTGATGTTTTTATAAAGAGATAGCTTCCTCAATTTCTTCCGTTGTGAAATTTTCCATCAATTTATTGGCCGTATGAAAAAAATCATCATTAAAATTAAATACCTTGAAGTATTCTTTAAAAAATGGATGATTCATATACTTTCGATCATTACAATTCAATTGACTGTGTGCTAAATTAATAAATTCCATACATATCCCCTTTTTACCAGTTATCTCTTATTAAACTAAACCTCCGGGATAATAAAAGAAATATTATGCTTATTCAACAATCGCATCCTTTAGTTTAAAATGCTTCTATTAAATAAAATAATCTCTTATATCCTTCCAATTGTTCACTCTATAATAACCAGTTTCCGAGGAGTTATAAGGTGAACTAAATAGCAACCCTTTACCTCTAAATCGCTTAAAGTGTTTAGGGTTGTCATCAATTAGATAATCTGCATCAATGATGCTTTTATCACCACAAAATACAAATTTATTCTCATTTAAAAAACTAAAATTGTCTTTTAACCATTTATATTTGGAGGCAAAAGAAGTCGGTAATTCCATAGCAGCTGTAACGATAAAAATTTCATGAAACTTATTTAGTTCTTTTAAAACATCTTGGCTGTCTTGCATTACGTTTAAATCACGAAAAAAATGGGGCTCAGTTAAAATAGTCATAATTTCTTTTTGTAAATTAGGGCGTATTTCTGTTAAGTATCTACCTTGTAAGTCTTGAATGGAAATATCCTCATTGAACCTTTCATTAAAAACTTCTATGTGTTTAGATAAAGGGTCGGCTATTACGTCGTCCATATCTACTGCTATCCTTACCATAATTATCCCCTCGCAAATCGTTATTTACATTGCTGCCCCGTTAATGAAAGAAGCGACTGCTCATGATCAGCAAAAGCACCCGTTTCTTTAAGACTTGAGTTCGAAATATATGAAATTATACTTTGCCACCCACTACTTTTCTTTCCTTTTTGTCTTCTTTTTTTCATCATCAAAAAAAACCGAATATAATTAACCCCGCAATAATCAGTGGTAGCCTCACCAGCAAGTCCATTTAAACACCACCTAAAATTATAGATAAACATTTACACAACTACTTTAACTAGTAGAGTTCAGCACCTTTTTGTTTAAATACGGAAAGCCTTTGTAAAAGTTTCATGAATGATACATTTTTATTACTTCAAAAATGAGTCTTTAACTAACCTACTCTGTTAATTTAAGTATAACCCTTCACAAACTCACTATAAATTTTAACATAATATAACAATTAACTACTTAGATTCAGGAAATCAGTATGTACATAGCATTATAAATAACTTTTGAGATATAAGATAAAAAAGAGACCAAACCCTATTCGATTCGGTCCCCTAATTAGTCTACTTTTCTGTGGGTTTCTCTACCAAAATGGAATGACTTACGTTATACGCGACTCCCCACTTTAAACTATTTCTTATTTGCTTGTCTTCCGCTCTTTTTTTGACTCTGATGCTTCGAATTTCCCTTTTGCATATCTTCAGCCAATTCTGCTTCGTATTTTTTATTCTTTTTAGCGATTTCAGCGGTTTTCTGATTGTGTTTGGATGGGCCTTTTTGAGACATGTTCATCTACTCCTTTTAAAAAGTTATGCCTAGTATGCCTCGGTTGTGGAGTAGATATGTTCGACCCTGCGCTTTTTTCAGTTACAATGGAATTAATAAGTTACAAGAAGGTGATGTAATGGACGAGAGTAAAATAGCAATTGTAACAGGAGCGAATACAGGCATGGGATTCGCTACAACTGTAGCCTTAATGAAGAAAGGATTTTTTGTTATCATGGCCTGTCGAAGCAACGAGCGAGGGCTTAAGGCGCTTCAGAAGGCTAAGGATGAAAGCAATTCAGACCAAGCAGATTACATACAATGTGATTTAGGTTCGCTCCAAAGTATCCACGATTTCGTACGAGAATTTCGAAGTCGTTTTGATTATTTAGATGTTCTCATAAACAACGCAGGTGTTGTGAATACGAAACGAATAGAGACTACGGATGGATTTGAAGGCATGATGGGAATCAATCACCTTGGACATTTCTTAATGACTAACCTATTACTTGAACCTCTACAAAATGCTAAACAAGGTCGCATTGTGGTTGTATCTTCTGGTGCCTATAAAGTTGGCAAGATTCACTTTGATAATCCCCACCTACATAACCAGTTCAGTGTCATCAAAGGATATGGTCAATCTAAGCTCGCTAACCTGTTGTTCACACGCGAGCTAGCGAGGAGATTACAAGAGACGTCGATCACAGTAAACGCAATCCACCCAGGGGCCGTCAGTACGAGCCTTGGAGTCAGCCGCGAAACAGGATTTGGGAGTACCATTCACAAGTTACTTCGTCCGTTCTTCCAAACACCTGCAGAAGGTGCTGAAACTGCTATTTATTTAGCCACAGACCCTAACGTTACATCGAGCGGAGGGTATTATTACAAACGAAAACCGACACCGCTAAAGAAGAATGCCAAAGATGACGAAGTAGCAAGACGATTATGGGAATGGAGCGAAGAAGAAGTTCACTTAAAATAAAGGTTCTAAGTCAATTGTTGGGGTAGGAGGCAAGCTCCTGCCCCTTTATCTTTATCCAACTTGAAAGTCTTTTGTATTCTTGTATTGATGGTGAAGAAGGACTTTTAGACGAAGGCGGTCATACCTTCTGAATCCAAATGCGTTTCGCTTAATAACCTTAGTTTGATTATTAAGTCCTTCTACAAAACCATTGCTATAATCAAATGCAAAACTGTTAAGGATTTCCTTCTGCCAGTTCTTAAGGGTCTTAATCCCCTGCATAAACTCGGATAATCCAGCTTCATGTACCTTTTGATAGAAGCTATGTAACTCATCCTTTACCTTCGAAGGTTGTTCTACACCAATCTCTTTAGCCCTCTCGAACCACTCACGAAAAGCTTCCTTTAAATCATACGCCACCTTCAAGTCTGGAGACATACTTAGATAACGCTCTAGGTGCCATCTCTGATTCTCAGTTAAGTTCTCTTCGCGTTTGTAAAAGATGTGCTTCTTGCGTTTACATTTCTTTCGATCATAGTCATCAAATTCGCTTTGAACCCGTCTCCTCACACGTTCAAGGGCCCAATAGATATATCGACAGATCGACAGAAGTGAAAACGATCTGCCACGATAACAGGACTTCCCAGGGCTTTCTTTACCGCAGATTTAAAGGCGTGGCTCATGTCCATAATGACCATCTCTACCTCGGATCCCTTCTCCCGAAGGTATTCTTTCACAGTATCTACCGAGCGATCAGGAAGGATATCTAGGAGTTGGCCAGTGTCTCCGTCGGCGATAACGACTTGATATTTCCCTGCACTTGTATCGCCCTTATACTCATCAATCGCGATGACTGGAGGCAGGGTTTCTACTTTTTTCAACATCGGAGTGGCTAGCTCATCAAACCGTCGCATCACTGTAGTGGGTGAAGTCCGAAACAACGCGGCTGTATCTTTGAAATTCTTGCCCTGTATAACCCGAATACCTAAAGCTTGATTCCACTCCTTTGAGTGGCGCTGATATCGTTTTACGAGATGGTTATCTTCAAAGAAACGCTTTCCACATATACAGACATAACGACGCTTCCGGTAAAAGAGATAAGTTGTACGTTCAAAGATCTTGAGGTGTTGGATTTTCTGAGTTCGATAATCATGAATGCGCTGAGTCCACTCGCCACATTGTTTACATCTATGCTTCTTTTTCGGCACTTCCACATGAAGATGAAAGTCCCCATTCACTTCATCACTTTTCTTTATAATTACATTTTGTAGTCCTGGCACTGGCATGTTAGAATACACGTACACGCAACTCCTTTACTTCTTGTTTCTCGTCAATTCAAGTGTAGTAAAGATTGGAGCTTGCGTGTTTTTTTATGCCAAATTTTCTAATACCCCAACAAATATTTTAGAGCCAAAATAAAAGGGAACTCCCATAACGGAAGTTTCCCAGTAAACATTATTTAGTTGAACGTTCTACATACGGATAAATCGGATCCTTTAAGTGGAACTCATATGTTTCCCCGTCTACGATTCCAACTACCTTGTTACTATCGTAAAGGTCTAGTAAGAAATGAGCCATTTCTTTTGCAGTATGGTACTGAGGCACGTTTCCTTCGTAAGCTATATCATCTACATCAAACGAGCGCTTCATAAATTCTGTTTCTGTAGCTGCGGGAGCAAGTACTTTCGCTCTCATCTTAGCGCCTTTTCCTTGAAGCTCTTGAGCCAAACCTTCTGTAAATGCGCTCACATAAAACTTGGTTGAACAATAGGTCACAGCACCTCCCACAATATTGTACCCGCCGGCTGATGAGATATTTAGGAGCTGCGTTCCTTCTTGATTTTCATAATCACGAACAAACAATGTTGAAAGAACCGTTAACGCTTCAACATTTAGACGAAGCATTTTTTGAATTTTACCAAGGTCTTGTTCTGCCACTGGATCAAAGTTCCCAAATCCAGCGTTGTTCACAAATGTCTCTAACGTGTACGTCTTGAGGTCTTCATAAAAGGCGTGAACATTTTCAGGCTCAGCTAGATCAGCTGGCTTAATGACCACATCTACATTGTGCTGTTGTTGAATTTCTGCCTTTAACTCTTCTAATTTCTCTTCGCGACGAGCGACTAGAATAAGGTCCTTTCCTCGTTCCGCGAATGCAATCGCTGCTTCATAACCAATTCCTGAACTTGCTCCAGTAATAACTGTATATGCCATATATGATCCTCCTCTTAATAATGTGATACACTATAAGCCTACTCGTTAAAGTGCACTTGAAGTCAAGCATTCATGCGCAACGTATATGTTAAGGAGGTATTCCAATGTATTCCATAAGCCAAGTAGCCGAGAAGTTAAACATCAAACCTCATACGCTTCGTTATTATGAGCAAGAAGGCATTTTAGAATCTAATCGAAATCATGCCGGCATCCGAAACTATACAGATCAACAGGTCAAATGGCTTCGTTTTGTCCTGAAACTACGCGAAACCCATATGCCTGTTTCAACCATTCAAGAATATGTAAAGCTCTTGCAAGAAGGTAAACATACGGTTAACGAGCGTCTTCAATTATTAGAAGATCATCGTGCCTCTATACAGCAACAAATAAGAGAACTGCAAGGTACAGAACAGATGCTTGCGAAGAAAGTATCTACTTATAAGGATATGATGGGTAACGAAGTTCTTCCTTCTATTTCTTCGTATATAAAATAATAGCCACAATCATAAGGACCATACCCGAAATCCGAGACCAGTCCAGGGGAATCTGCTTCATCCCAAGCCAACCAAAGTGATCAATCAAGGAGCTCGCAATCAATTGCGCCGAGATCAGTGTGAAGATTGCAGCTCCCACACCTATTCGCGGGACAGCCAAAACCATTGTAGATACGAAGAAAGCCCCGAGTACTCCTCCAATTAACTGCCACTTCGGCACAGAAAACACTTGTACAATATTACCTTTACCAAAGAAAAGCATAACTAAAAATAGTGTTACAGCTCCGACTAAAAAGGAGACAAATGCTCCTTCAAATACACCTATCTTTTGGCCTAAGCCTCCGTTAACAGAAGATTGAACAGCCACACCGATACCGCCTACAAACACCATAAGCATAACTAAAAACTGCATATATAAACCTCCTCATTATCATAATGATTTACCTTGTTAAAGCAACATTATCATTATTTCAGAACGAGGGAATGAACTCAATTCATAGACTCCAAACAAAGAACCATCCGGATATCTCGGATGGCTCTAACACTTTAATAACCCCTATTCAACCATATTCTTCTGTACGTAAATAATCATACCAACGTGCGCTATAGCTATGAGCGGGACTAATATGCCCATAACCGCAGGAAGCTGAGATCGAGGAGTTAATACCCCTGAAACAATCAGAACAAGGCCGGTGGATAAATCTAAGTGGCCAACTAACTTGGATAACCTTTCCTTATCTCGAACTCGACGCTGGTTGAACCCACTTAGCAACCATGTATGCTTCTTTATACCAACCATATAAGCAAACAACAATAAAATGATTCCAATAGCTAAAGGACCCTCATTCAAATACATCGAACCATTCCTTTCCTATAGAAGCAACTTTGCATGCAAACTCATATGATAGATGAAAGTAATACTGCTTCTGCTTGAAAAATGAAGATTACCTACATCTCAATAGCTCCATATAAACGCTGCACTTCGACATCTTGCCCATTCAGCCAATCTGGAAATCGAAAATCTAATCCCTTTGCGCCTCGAGCAATCGTGGTGACGATCCTACTCTCTTGAAATGAATAAGAAAATGTATGTAGTGTTCCAAACAATTTGTCATACTCTGTAAAAAATAAAGCGGAAGCAGGATCGGAAAACATTTGAAACAGCTTTTCACGACTTAACGCTTCTTTTTCATACTGTTGTAAATAATGCTCTCGCTTTAGAGATCCTTCTATACTTGGCCTGTTCTTGTCTTTCATATTTGGTTGCTTAAAGTTGTTAAAACATGAAAGAAACTCTTTATCCCGACGTATACTGACTCCTTTTGGACTTACTTCCACAACAGCGAAATTACCCGGGTCACCAAGCGAGAAATTGTAACAGGCTGCATGAGGGATATCTTTTAAGAGATTAATAGCCTCTTCAACTGATGAACACGTATCTAAAATGATCCGCACCGTAGTCCAGGCTGATAATCCTTTCGCGAAATGAATATTGCTCACGAAGTGAAGACCAACTACTACCCCTTTTTCGTTGACTCCGTCGTGTCGTCCAATACCTTGAAGGTTGTAACCTGCTGAGGCAAAACCCTGGTTTGGTTTGATTATGCTGAAAATACCATCATAAAATTCAGGGGAAAAATCGTAATTTCGTACATAGAAAGAGTTTGTCACATAAGCCGTACACCCCATGGCAGCCACTCTCGGAACATCGTATCCGCTAAACAAAGATGCAGCCTTTTTTGCCGGTATCTGTAGCGTTTCCCCCAATCCCTCTAACTCTTCTAATAGATGGGGAGCAAATTGAAAGAAAACATCCTTCATACTTTCATAATCAATGCTATCTTTTGTGATGCTCTCTAGCATCTCGATCTTCCCTCGCTCTTTTAGAAGTTCAGCTGTTCTAACCCCAATTGAGTGGTGATTCTTTTTCATCTGCAAAACATCAACGTTGAACGGATTCATATATATCCACCTCCCTAATTACAAAACAGTATATCATACCATTTTATTCCACGAGTAATGGTAGCCATATTCTTGGGAAGACTTCTCTATTCTCGAAGGTTTCAATACATATTTCATAGATGAACTTGTTTAATGATTTGTTTGAAGTTTTACTCTTAAATTGTGATACTGTATCACATAGGCTATTTCCATTGTTTAAAAAGGAGATTCATATGAACCATCAAAAAGAAACTTCTAAAGATAGACGCAAACGTATGCGAGAAACGAACGGTAGAAAGTATGTAAAAGAAGATCATGAAGATTGGACTAGCGTTGATTATTTCAGTTTAGGTCATATAGTGGGAAGAATGGGGTGGAAAGGCACCGGTCTTTTAATCATTTTCATGATTGTCGGATATGCCATCTACAAAATGGTATAAAAAAAGACTGCCAAAGATGGCAGTCTTTTTTATCGCAAGTAATAAATTACTTTTGAACGTTCGCAGCTTGTGGGCCACGGTTACCTTCAACGATTTCGAATGAAACCGTTTGGTTTTCTTCTAATGTTTTGAAGCCTTCGTCTTGAATAGCAGAGAAATGAACGAATACATCGTCTTGACCTTCTACTTCGATGAAACCGAAACCTTTTTCAGCGTTGAACCATTTAACTGTACCTTGTAACATAATTGTTACCTCCTGCGTGGATCAAGTCCACATTGTATTACTATTATTGCTCTGCATATTCATTCCAGACGAAAGTGACTTAATAGTTACTTTTTCTTTCACTCGTAAACGAACAAGAATAATTAATACCTACTATATCAGCTAAATGTAAATCCGTCAAGTTTAGCTACTAAACTATTTATAAACTTCTATTATTCATCCATCCAAAAAGAAGAGCTACTCTCCCCTTCTAGGAGAATAGCTCTTCCTTAATCAATTACTAATTAAGACGGGAACCCAAGAATCGCTTTCTTCTCAAGATATTCTTCAATTCCATAATCGCCCCACTCACGACCAATACCTGATTGCTTATACCCGCCAAACGGTGCATTGAAATCATGGGAGGCATCATTTACCTTGATGCGTCCAGCACGGATGGATGTTGCAACTTTTCTAAGTGTTTCTGGGTCTTTACCATAAACGTACCCTGCTAGTCCATATACAACATCATTCCCTATTTCAATCGCATGATCGATGTTGTCATACGTAATAATACTCATAACAGGTCCAAAGATCTCCTCTTGTGCAATGACCATATCATTCGATACATCAGTGAAGATCGTTGGTTGAGCGTAATACCCTTTGTCTAACCCTTCTGGAAGGCCTGTACCGCCAGCAATTAGATTTGCACCTTCTTCAATCCCTTTTTCAATATAGGATTGAACTGTGTCCCACTGTTTCTTGGATACAAGTGGTCCAACATAATTTCCTTCGCGAGGATGACCCACTGGGAATTCAGGAAGCACTTCTAATACGGCTTGTTCAAATTCTTCCTTCTTAGAAGCTGGAACAATCATTCGCGTAGCTGCAGAACAAACTTGTCCGGTGTTAGTAGCGATATTGCTTACTGCATTTCGTGCAGCATCTTTCATATCCGCATCTTCAAGAACAATCAATGGAGATTTACCACCTAGTTCAAGAGCAACGTTTTTAATTGTTTCAGAAGCATTTTGCATTACTTTCGTTCCAACTCCAGCTGAACCTGTAAACGATACAAAGTCAATATCAGGGTGTGAGCTAATGCCATCACCAATCGTTTCGCCTGTACCGTTAACTAGGTTGAATGCACCCTTAGGCACGCCTACTTCATCGAAGATCTCCGCTAACATAATGGCAGCAAATGGCGTCATTTCAGAAGGTTTTAGTACAACTGGGCTACCGGCTGCAAATGCGCTGGCAATTTTCGTTGAAGCTTGGTTTGTTGGGAAGTTCCATGGTGTAATTAACCCACTTACCCCAACAGATTCCTTTACTACCGTATGGTCGCCACGGTGTTCCATAAATTCAATATTTTTAAGAGATTCAGCCGCTTGAGCAAAATGATTATAACCCATGCTGTAGTGTACCTTCTCCGAAATTTTAAGAGGTGCACCTAACTCATCTGTCATCACATCAATAAATTCATCTTTGCGTCGTGCATATGCTTCGGCTATGTTCTCAAGCATTTCAATACGTTCTTCTTTAGAAGTTTGAGAGAAACTTGGAAAAGCATCGCGAGCTGCTTGAACAGCTTTATTCAGGTCTTCCTTCGTTCCTAAACTAATTTGACCCATTGGTTCTTCCGTTGCAGGGTTAATAACGTTATATGTGTCATTACCAGTTGATTCAACCCATTCACCGTTAATGTAGTGTTTTAAGTTCGTACGCATATTCAAATTCTCCTTTATAAAAAAATTGTATTTGTAAAAAGTTGTATAGTTTTGCTTACGTAGTCATGTATTACCGCTTATGCTCTAAATGAAACATCTCGAATTTAAAGCAGTATTTTTGAGGTTGTTTCCGATTGCGCTTACACTATTGGTATAGAAAGGATGATTAAATTGGCACAAGAAGTTAAAGGAAAAGTTGCTTACATTACAGGGGCAGGTAGTGGTATTGGTCGCGCCACAGCAATCCAATTCGCTAAAGAAGGCATTCACCTTGGACTTATAGCAAGAACAGAAAGCAAACTGAAGGAAGTTAAAGATGTAGTTGCTTCATATGGGGTCAAAGCTAGCTATGCAAAAGCAGATATTGCGAGCCTTGATCAAGTAGAAAAAGCTGTAGAGCAATTAAAGGAACAAGTTGGACCAGCGGATATTTTAGTGAATAACGCTGCGATAGGCCTAAATGGTTCGTTCTTAGATTTAGACCCAGATGAATGGAAGCGCACGTTTGAAGTAAACGTTTTCGGTACCTATCATGTTACAAGAACGGTTCTCCCACATATGGTGGAGAAAAACGAGGGAGACATTGTCAATATTTCTTCAAGCAATGGGTTAAAAGGAACAGCTGGTTCTACTTCCTATAGCGCATCGAAGTTTGCTATTCAGGGGATGACTGAAGCGCTTATGCAAGAAGTTCGCCGCCAAAACATACGAGTCTTCACGTTAAATCCAAGTCTCGTCGCCACTGAACTAGCCTTTGGTGACAAGCTTGAGGAACAAGATAAAGAAAAATACATGCAACCTGAAGACATTGCTGAATACATGGTTAGCCAGTTAAAGCTGCACCCTCGTATCTTTATTAAACAATCCCTGCAATGGGCCACAAATCCGTTTTAATAGTACAACATGCATGCGATCATCTGTTTGTAACTCCTTATCTAAGGGTACATGAGGTATAAATTGTTTAAGGGGGCGTCCTAATGGATTTCGATCATTTAGTTGTTTTAGCAAAATCTCCTGAGAAATCTCAACAAGATATGAAAGGTAAGCATGGTATTCGAGGAGAGAAAGGTGGGGAACACAAACAATGGGGCACATACAACCATTTAGCGTTTTTTGAGAATGGGGCTTACATAGAATGGATTGGAATTACAGATTATGATACAGCATCAGATTCCGATAATCCATTAATCAAACAAACTGTCCAAGCACATGACAAGGATGTAGAAGGTCCTTTTACATTCGCACTCAGAACATCACAAATGGATCAACTTATTGAGCATTGGGAAGCCGAAAATCTTGACTATCAAGGACCTTTCGAAGGAAACAGAACGACTCCAGACGGACGCCAATTGAGCTGGCGTATGTTGTTCCCAAATGCCGAAAGCTCCTCCCCCCTTCCTTTTATCATTGAATGGAAAGGGGAACAGAATAAGCCTAGCAACCCTGAAGATCTAAATTCATTGCCATTTGAAACAATTCACGTTGGTGTGGAGGATCTAGAAGCTGCTCTTCACCAATGGACTTTATTCTATCAATTAGGTGAACCTGAACATACACACGACTTAGCTGGTAACCTCGCCTACGAATGGAAGTTAGGAAACGGATCCCTCTCATTATCAGAGGGGAACGGGGTAAACGCGAAATTCGGAGATATTAACCTTTAATAGATGTGAAAACCATCTTATTTTCTTAGGGTAAGTAGTTCAGTTTTGGAGAACAAATAGCGAAAATGTATTATAAAATGAGCGTTGAATTGCACAGCAATTTAATGCTCATTTTACTTTGTTAGCCACATTTAGCCTATAGTTGAATTACATCCTTCTAATTTGCCCTTTCAGAAAATTAGTTGATATTGCAGATAATGGAGCTATTGCTAGTAGAATGATAATAGATAGTATAAATGGAAAAGAAGGAGGTAATATGTGATCAATTACATAAGCTAGAATCAAAAAATAAGTCACGCAAAACATAGTAAATAGAATTACATTTACAATCTTCTCATTAAAAGACGTCAAAGTAACATCTCCAAATTAAAAATTTTTGTTCAACAAACTGACCGTTAGTAAAAAGCGATAGTCCTTTATTAAACAATCGCATCTGTTAGCGAAGGATCGCATTCAGCAAAATTTCATACTACATATAGCTATTTTTCTATTTGTTTTATAGATAGCATTAGTCGCTTATGACTTTAACTCTACGTTCCACAATAAATCCAATTATTAAGCCGAATACTATAGGAAGTATTGCAATATCCGCATTGAAAAACAACCCATTTTCTAACGGTTCGTTTAATTCGAATGAAAACCTAAAAAGAGATACATTGAATATATTTCCAAACCAATACAATAGAGCCATCGTCCCAAGTGACGCTAATAAAGGAAGCAATATTTTTCTCATATAAACACCCCTTTCAATGCTTTTTATAGAACTGCTCCATCAATTTTCTTCATAATACCTCCATATCTTTATTTAAGAACTCTATAATCACTTCATCAATTCCAACTATTTCAATTCAATCTATCAACTCACTGATGCGAACAGAATTCTAGGTTATTGAGCAATTCTTTTTCTTAATTGATGACATATAGACAACAACGGCAATAAGCAGTAAAAATCCTAAATTAATGAAGCGGTAAATAAGAGCCACCCCATCAAATATATCTAGTACACCGTGAATCAATACAGTAAAGAAAATGAAATACATTATTATGTTTTTCATAATACCCCTCCCTTTTTGTACTCCACATTCATTTTAACACTAAATTACAATATCTTCCTAATCAGAATATTACATAAACAAAAATTCCAATATTGTATTGCAAAATAGAACGATTTATTTTTAGGTGGCTGTTTTTTGTTCTCACAAAGCATAATTGAGCACATAGTTTAATAGGAAAACGAATAAACAGGAGAATTGCGATGACAAACCATTATTTAGATTTATTAGCTCACTTTGGAATAGGCGGAGCTCATCCAGGAGGATTCGAACTGAGCAAGCAAGTTTTCGAACAACAACATTTAGAAAAGAACCATCATGTTTTAGACATTGGTTGTGGGACTGGACAGTCGTCCGAATATCTTCGGGAAACATATGGATGTGAAGTCACCGGAATTGATATTCATCCGCTTATGATTCAAAAAGCCAATAAGCGAAAAACGGATGTCACATTTTTAGAAGGAGATGTAGAACATCTTCCCTTTACCGATCACAGCTTTCAATTTGTCTTCACAGAATCCACTCTGAGTTTCACAACTATACCAAGAGCCCTCAAAGAGATTAATCGCGTCCTTACACCTAATGGTACGGCTCTATTCTTGGAAATGACCGCCGAGTATTCTCTTTCTGATCCTTTAAAAAAGCAGGTCAAGGACCTTTATCATATTCCAGACATTTACCTCGAATCACAATGGAAGGAAAAAATGACAGCCGCTGGTTTTTCAAACATTGAGTGTCTAGATATTCCATCGAATTTAAAAGAGAGCCCTCTTTCCGATATGAAAATGAGTCCCTTTATTCCAGAATCCCTATATGAGCTTTGGGATCTGCACATAGAACTTGTTGAAACCTGCAAGGAACATTTAGGATTTCGTATATATCGTTGCTGTAAATTTTAAACTTATAAGAGAATGTTCTTTACAGGTAACAAGATAATGGGATAACTCCCCTCTTTATCGGAGCGGAGTTATTGCCATTTTTAAAGTTGCCCATACTTAAGTATTAACTTCGTGTTGTGACAAATGTAGACTCTCTAATAATTTTCTCAGTCGACACATTGAATAAATCTTCCATTTTTTGAAGCCCCTTCTTTCTGCAAAATGCATCCACAAGATGATAGGCTGCATTGTATCCCATCCACTTAGGTGGTCTTCCGAATTTATTTCCATACATCAGTTTCATATTTTTCTCATGGTCTTTGGAATGTAAAACAGGGGCAAGGTATTTGTGCCAATAAGGCTTCATTTCATTTTCCTTAAAAACTGACGTCCACGGCGCCATAAATTCTTCTCCATACATACGCTTCACAGCTTGCTCTGCAGTCCCTTCTAATACAAGCAACTCATCAAAGCGAAGATCCATTTCTGATAGCCCCTGTACAGTCATACGACACACATGGTGATACTCATGTGCCAATATAGCTTTGAGTTCATTTTCACTATGTGCGTCTGAGAGGAATAGAAAAATGCCTCCTTTAATAGCCAATCCATTCCTCCCCTTTTCCTTTCTTTTATCATACCCTCGTGTGATGGGGAACACATAGACCGGGGTTTCCGGCCCTTTCCACTGCTTTTTTAAACTCAGATATTCTCCTTCAATTGTCTTCCAAACTTCTTTTTCCTTCATTGATTCTACCAATGTTTTAATATTCCGCCATTCTCCAGGTTGAAATAATCCATTTTGGTGCATATGGTATAGAACTTCTTCAGGAGTTGAAGAAAGGAAATGCCTACTAATGGGTTCACCAATCTTCTTCAATTGAGAATCGTAAGAATCAGTACGCTTCTCTTCGCACTCTTCCACTAACTCTTTAATCCACTTATCCGTCTGGATCACACTCATATAGCTCCCCCTTTTCCACTTGGATACTAACCTAATCCAGGGATTCTTTGCCGAAATGTCTAGTCCATGAAAGACCCACTCGCATACGTTATGACTACATACTGATATGTATATCAGGAAAGAAAGGAGGATATGTATGTCTCATCACATGTATGATCGTTGTTGCCGTTATAAAGGCAGAGTAGTCCGCTTAGAATCAAGAGGTAGAGTTCATGTTGGAGAAGTTACCCGAGTTACAAGAAGTCATGTGTGGATTCGACCTAATGGTGGCCCAAGAGGGTTAGGATGGGGATATTACGGATATGGATACGGAGGATTTGGGGTACCATTTGCACTTGGTGCTATTACTGGTATTGCCCTAGCAGGAGCGTTCTTATGGTAGTAGTTTGGGCTTAAGCCCATTTGCAAGATATTTTTATCAGATTAGGAATGCACCTACACACCTTTTTCCTAATTCCATATGATGAGATAGTGTAAGGTCCACAAAGTGGATTCATACAACATCTAGTAAAGGAAGGAGAGGTTTATATGTCATACGGTTGTGGTTATGGCGGTGGCTATGGCGGCGGATACGGTAGCAGCTTCGTATTAATCGTTGTATTGTTCATCTTGCTTATTATTGTTGGAGCTTCTTTCGTTTACTAATTTCCTTACACCTGACCTCAAAGGTCAGGTTTTATTTTTATAAGGATGACTTTGGCCCTAACACAATAAAGGCCATCCACATATAGTAACAAGGTACCTTACTGTAGAGAGGAGTTGAGAATATGTCTGGAGGATACGGCGGAGGTTTCGCGTTAATCGTTGTGTTATTTATCTTGCTTATCATTGTTGGAGCAGGAGCATTTAGCGGAGGACACGGATACTAAAATAAAAACCGAGAACCTCCTTTCTTTAGGAAGTTCTCGGTATTACTAATTTGGAGGTGGCCACGATGCCATTAAAATTTTGCTTATTTCCTGGCTATAAATACTGTGGCCCAGGATGCAAAGGACCGGGCAAACCAGTAAATGCTGTTGACGCAGCATGTAAAGCTCATGATGAATGCTACGAACGATTTGGCCCTAGTTGCGAATGTGATCAACAGTTCATCCAACGACTTGCCGCTTTACAAAACCCACATACACAAGAAGGGCGACACGCAAGAGCCATGTACAACTACATGAAGTTTCAGACCTTATTTACGTGTAGTAAATGGTGAGGGGAATCGAGCTACCAGCTCCAGAACACTCCTTAAATCTTCAATCACTACATCCGCTTCTTCTAACTCTCCATCTTGGGAAAAATCAAACTTACAGCCTACAGCTAATAGATTATTATCCTTTGCTGCGCGGATATCAGACCTACGATCCCCTACCAGCAGAGCCTCGGAAATGTTATAGTCATTCATAATCTTATGTACTAAATCACTTTTATCCCCAGAGTTGATAACCTGAATGCTATAGACACCTGAAACCCAGTCATGTAAAGCGAACTGATTCGCAATCGTATGTAAATATTCTTCTTCTCCATTACTCGCAATAAACACAGAGATAGATCGATTGGTTAACTCTTGTAATACTTGTTTTGTATAAGGATACAGTTCTCCCAAACCGTTACGAATATTTTCTATTAAGCTTTTTTGAAACCATTCATTAGCCCGTTTCTGCTCATCATTTGTGTGGTTAGGCAGGAGCGTTTCCCAGACAACAGGAAGGGAGACCCCCATAATCGAACGGTATTGTTCCAACGGTGTTTCACCTTCCCATAGATTCGCTTCACGTAGTCGTCGAAACGTATCTTCTAGAGAAGGTTCTAATATGAGATCAGTCTGAAAAAGCGTTCCGTCCATATCAAATATTACAGCTTCGGCCATAATCATCCTCCTTCAAAATTCATTATATGATTTTTTCTAAGCATGAAAATTATCTAAATAAAACAAGGGAAATTCCTAACTACTCCCTACTTCAACCTTAACATTCTCCGGATTTACAAGTGTAAATGTAATCTCCTGGTCCATTTCAAAACCTGGCTCATAAATAGCTTTGAACATTTTAGACCCATCTTTCTCTTCTAGAAGCTCTTCGAGATTATTGTAATTTTCTGTAGGAAAGCTAAAGGATACAGGCATCTCTTCTGTTAATTTTTTAGCTTGGGAAACCCGAATAAGCCGACTAACTGTTTCTTCTCCTTTTATTCGTACAGATTTCGTATACGTATATGTTTTGGAGTCGTCTTTCTTCCACCCCTCTTCTTCAACAATACGCACACCCTCTCCAGGTTCTACTTTAAATTCAATTGGCTCTGCTTCCCAGTTGTTCTTTGTTTCACTTATCCTAAACGTCATCTTAGGTATGATGGTTACTCCTGTCGGCCCCCCTCCATAGAGAACCTGCTTTTCACCTTCATGAGCTTCAAGCATGTAAAAGGTTTCTCCGTCCTCTGACCATTCGTTATACGTTCTTAAAAGGTCTTCTTCATTTAATGATGATTGTACAGGTTCATGAAATACTTTCTCTGAAGTGTCGATCTTCTTTTGGTGAGGTTCCATAGCAAAGATCATAAAAAGGAGGAGTAATGTAAAAGTGGCGGTAACTGTAATTCTTTTCATACGGAACGCTCCATTCAATAGAATTTATATACATATTTTACCACGTTTCACCGAAAAGTTCTTCCTCTCTCATCCATTATATTGTAAAATATAGTCAAATTTTGTTGGAGGTGGAATGATGAATCATCCGATCCTTAATGAAGTAGGAACTGTTTTTATCCCTGTAAAGAACATTGAAAAGGCACGTGACTGGTATTGTGACATTTTGGGACTAGCTGCTGATGGTGATATCGAATTCGGTCACTTGTATGTATTGCCGATGAAGAGCACAGGAATTGTATTAGATAGTAAGATATATTCCGATCAAAACGTTTATAAGATGGCACCTTTCCATTTGAATACCACCGATATTCAGAAAGCCTATACTTATATGCAAGAAAAGGAAGTCCCTCTTACATCAGAAATCCAACATAATCATTACTTCACCTTTCAAGACCCAGACGGAAATCACCTCATGGTTTGTCAGTGTTAACGTGGCCCCCCCTAAAGGATGGAGTGTTTTTCATTTTCACGATTAGCTATCTCTCTATATAGACGAATAACTTATGCCAAACGTTTCAAAAATCTGGTTTTTTCCCATGAAAAAAAGAGCTTACCTCATAGGTCAAGCTCTCTTCCTAAACATGTATTTGGACACTTAAGATCGTCATCTTGTTTCTATGTGCTGTACTATTCATCCTTCATCTTAAAGACTAAAATTCCAATAACCATTACAAGTAAACCAGCTAATTTCGTAAAACTAAAAGGTATTACTTCACTGCCAAATAAGCCAAACGAATCAATAATGAGTGCTAATAATAACTGGGCTACTAGAACAATGGAAACCGCGTATGCAGGGCCTAGAGCTCTAATCCCTCTCATAATGCTATAAACAATGCCTACTCCAAACAGTCCCCCTGTCATATATAGCGCATTTACCTTTTCTAAATGGAAAAGGGAACCCTCGCCAACAAGCAAGAAGACAGGAATGGCAACAGCAAGACCGACTACAAATACTAATGTTGTCGTAGCCCACAATCCAAAGCGCTCGCTCACCCTTGAATTAAATACAGTTTGTAAACTAATAAATACACCTGCAATTACGGAAAGGATAATTCCTTGCATATGTCTTCTCCCCCATTTATTCGTATATATTTCCGTGAGCACGCTCGCGTAGCAAGTCATGATTCTTAATGTATATACGTTTACTTTTCTTTTCAATTATACCTTCTTCACACATTTGCTTAATCACACGATTTAAGTGCCTATAACTTGTCCCAATAAGATCTGCTATATCCTTTAGGTTTGTTGTCTTCATTTCTTGGTAGAATAACGTACTCTTCTCAGTCGTTGCAGTCGAAAGAAAGTAACTGGCCAAACGGGTCTCAACAGAATTCAAATGATTGAGAGTTGATGCATTGGATTCTGTATAAAACTTATGAGTTACTTCTTCTAGAAGAAATTGAAGAAATGGCGGATGGTCATAAGCTATACGGGTGATATCTTCATAAGATATTCCTAATAAGGCTCCTTCTGTTACCGCTTCTACCGTATTGAAAACCAGGTTCTTCTTTAAATACTCGACATCCCCTACAATATCTAATGGATTTTTAAATCGTAATAATCGTGATCTCCCCTCGGTAGAAACTGTATAGATCTTCAATTTCCCTTTTACAAGAAAATACATTTGATTAAGTTGCTCTCCCTCTGTACAAATCGTTTCACCCTTTTCAAAGTGGTACAATCGAGTTCTTTCTTGGAGAGCTTTTGGAAATGTATGATGAAGTTCATGTTGTTCTAAGAAACTGTGAATGAACTTCCGATCCATCACTTGTTTCATTCAACCACTCCTATAACTTAAAAATAATGATTCCTAAAATCATAATGGCGATACCAGCGACTCGGTTCAAACTAAAACGAATCTTTGGAACTCCAAATAATCCTTTTGAGTCTATTAAGAACGCAAACATTAGCTGAGATACTAACAAGAGTGATACGGCAAAACTCGCCCCTAATAAGGAGATCCCCATCAGTTCACCAAAAACGATTAAAACACCAAAGGCTCCTCCTAATAAGTACATTGGCTTCACTTCTTTAATTTGCTTCACATGACCGTCTCGTGCGAATAAAAATATCGTGCCTGATAGCAACAATCCAACGATATGAACAATAACAGTTGTATGCCAAACTCCAATCGTTTCTCCAAGACGAGCATTAAATACACCTTGGATCGTGATAAAAAGTCCAGCTATTAATGAGAATAAAATCCCTTGCACATCGATAACCCCCAAACGTTGTTTTCACCTCTCTTATTAAAGTACATCGAGCAACAAAACTAAAAGGACATATGTCCTAAAAACACCTAAAAAAATATCACAGTAATTCATTACCGTGATAAAGCGTGCCAGACACCAAGTGTAGCTTTAAAGCACTAAAGTGAATTCGGTGCCGTTGGCTGATGGTCACACTAGGTTACCTGCCCTTTTTATATTACGTTTCTATTGTGCTTGAGATTTCTACGCCTTTTAAAGCTTGGGTGGCAAGTCGGTCTGACTCTTGGTTTTTCTTACGAGAGACTGCTTCATACTCCGGCTTCACATGTAAGCTTTGTAATTTCTCTTCAATTCGATCTGCCCACCTTGATAATGTCTCCTCGTAGCATGGCCATTCATCAAGAAGTTGGTGGATAACTACTTTGGAATCCCCTATAATTTGAATAGGCATATGATGAACTCCGAGTGCTTCCACTTCTTGTAACCCTAAATGGAGGGCCGCGTATTCCGCTTCATTATTAGACTCTAACTCCTCAACACGAGCATTCTTTCTTAATCGATAAGCTTTACCGTTTTGTTCATAATAAACCACACAACCGAGTCCAGATACCCTTGATTGCTGGTCAAATCCTCCATCAAAGTAAACTGTGATATTGTGAGGTTCTGTTTCGTATTCTTTCATATATTCTTTTAGTTTCTTCAAGTCCCAAACTTGTTCATAAGCATCCATAAACTTCATCGATTTCACACGGCCAGTTCTTTCAAAATCTTCGGCAATTAAAAGCGCCTGAGCTCCTTGTATCATTTCTGAAGAAAATGCTGCTTCTGCTCCTATTGGAGTCTTATAAACGACTTCTATATGTACTTTCATAATGACTCTCCTTTACCCTAAATAAATGGTTACCGTTACATTGGCTTTTTGTAATAGCTTACCCTTAACTCTACCTCATGTATTCCCAGTCTAGAATAGAGCCTCTTATTACGTATACAAACACATGTATACCCTTTAAAATTTTGCCTCAATCTCTTTGAATTTTATGAGACCTCTCAACACTTGTTGATTGGAGCACAATCCGAATTGTATAATAAACTCTACTATTACAGTATGAGGAGATCGACGAATGAGTAATATACAAGGACAAGTTATCATCATTACAGGTGCTAACAGAGGACAAGGAAAAGCAATTGCAGAACACCTTGTTTCACTTGAAGCAAACGTGATTGTTGGAGCAAGAAACTTAGAAGACGCACAAAAAACCGCTACAGAGATTGGAAAATCAGCCTTTCCTGTTCAACTAAACGTTACATCAGAAGACCAATGGCAAGCAGTAGTCCGAGATGTAATTAAGAAATTCGGTCGTATCGATGGCCTTGTAAATAATGCAGGGGTCCTAATCCGAAAACCTTTTACAAAAATGACAATGAGCGATTATCAACAGATGATCCAAGTTAATCAATTAGGAGTATTTCTTGGCATGCAAGCCGTCATTCCATATATGAAAAAACAACAAAAAGGGGCAATTGTGAACAACGTATCCATCTCTTCCTTTGCTCCCATCCGTAAATCCTCTGCCTATGCTGCGACTAAAGCAGCGGTTGTTGCTATGTCCAAATCGGCAGCAATTGAACTAGGACCAGAGGGAATTCGCGTCAATATGGTGCACCCTGGAGGCATTGAAACGGATATGGCAACCGGAGGTCAAGGAGTACCAACCTTTTATGAATCTGTCCCGCTCGGCAGGATCGGACAACCCGTCGAAATCGCAAAAGCTGTTGCTTTTTTAGTTTCTGACGAGAGCTCTTATTGCACAGGGACAGAGATTGTAGTCGATGGTGGTATGACGTTAGGGACCTCTGATCAGTAGACACATATACGTAACGAAAAAGGATCTGGCTATCGCCAGATCCTTTTTACTTTCTAAGCTTTTTTCTTTTTACGTCCAATCTTACTTAATGCTTCATACACAACAGGTACGATAAGGAGTGTCAGGAGCGTCGAGCTTGCTAGTCCTCCGATTACGGTAATACCTAGTCCCTTACTGATGATCGAACCACCTTCAAAACCTAAGGCTAATGGTAATAGAGCACCTATAGTAGCAAGTGCTGTCATCAGGATTGGTCGGAGGCGTGTTGCTCCAGCATCTAGTAAAGCTTCACGAGTAGAAATGCCTTCTTTCTCTCGTTGGATCACACGGTCGATCAATACGATACCGTTTGTGACTACAATACCGATTAACATAAGCGCTCCGATCATCGCAGAGATGCTTAGCGTTTCCCCACTTACTAACAGACCCAGTACGGCACCGATAATAGTAAATGGTAAGGAGAACAGAATAGCAAATGGCGCTAATGCTCCTCCAAAGAAGATAACTAGAACTACATAGACGATCGCAATAGCAGCAAGCATTGCAATACCTAACTGACTAAACGACTCATTAATATCCTCTGTAACTCCGCCGATCTTCATTTCAATTGTAGCTGGATGCTCAATATTATCTAATTCACTCTGAACATCAGCTGATACAGAACCAATATCGTCTGTCGTGGCTTTAGCACTAACATTTGCATATACTTTGCCATTTTGACGAGTAATTGTGTCCTCTGTTGTTCCTTCTTCAACCTCAATAAGTTCGCTTAGAGGAACGGATTGACCTAGAGGTGTTTGAATTTCTTTATCCGTTAGTTCATCAATATTGTTATATTGATCCTTCTTCACTTCCAGATAAACTTGAAGTTCTTCCCCATCTTCCTGGACTGTTGTAACTTTTGGTCGTTCACGGTCAGGGCTTAATTCCATACCAATTTGACCAGCTGTTAAACCAAGTTCACTTAATTTCTCTTGGTCAGCCACGAGGGTATATTCTTCATAAGACTCAGAAAGGCTTGATTCAGGGTCACGTAAATCTTCTTGGTCATTCAAGATTGTTTTTACATCTTCAATATATGGCTTAATATCATCCATGTTCTCCCCGAACACTTGAACTTGAATTTCACTACTTGAACCCGTAGCAGAGAAGTCTTGACTCGACCATTCTCCTTTTTCTGTCATAGCTTTCAGATCGTCCGTAACAGTCTGCTTTTCTTCCTCAAAGTTTTCCGTGTCTTCATCATATTCTACAAAGAAAGCAGCTTGATTGCTCACTCCAGGGTTCATAGGGTTTTCTCCACCCACAGAATACTGAATTGTTTTAACGCCTTCACGATCTTTGAAGTATTCATATGCATCTTGTGCTGTTTCTTCTACGTCTTCAATGGTTTGGCCTGGTGCAGGACTATACGTTGGCATAACCATCTTCTCACCTTCAGAAGGTAAGAAACTCGTTCCAACTAAAGGTACAAGAGCAATGCTTCCAACCAAGATTGCTACCGCCACAACTGAAGTAATAATTTTATGATTTAATACACTGTTTAAAACGGAGCGGTACCCATTTGCTAACTTACCAGGACCTTCATGATGACCTTTCATTGCATTTTTCTTATTCAGTAATGAATGAGACATCATCGGTACGATTGTAACGGCTACCACAAGTGAAGCCAGTAATGCAAATACGACCGTTAATGCAAATGGTAGGAATACTTGCCCAACTACCCCTTGCACTAATCCTAGCGGAAGGAATACCGCAATGGTTACGATTGTAGAAGACAAAATCGGCATAAACATTTCTTGCGTGGCAGCACGAACCAATTCTTTGCCTTCTAGCTTCTCATCTTTCAAGGACATTCGTCTGTATATATTCTCAACAACTACAATTGAATCGTCTACAACACGTCCAATGGCAACTGTCATGGCACCTAATGTCATAATGTTTAGCGTAATGCCCATTTGGTTTAGGATCAAAATAGCAATGAGCAAGGATAATGGAATGGATACAATAGAGATCAATGTTGTTCTAAAGTTGCGTAGGAACATCAGAATGACAATGATTGCAAACAAACCACCAAATAAAGCTTTGTTAAGCATCGTACTTACAGATTCTTCGATCGGTTTACCCTGATCAAACGAATAAACGAATTCTACACCATCCATGTTCTCTTCGAATTCAGCAGCTCGGTCTTTAACCGCATTGACAACATCTACTGTATTCGCTTCCTGAGATTTAACAATTTGGATGGAGATTGAATCTTCCCCGTTGGTACGAGAAATAGATTCTGCTTGCCCTACTATCTCCAGGTCAGCAATTTCTTGCAGCTCAACTGTCGGGATACCTTGTGCATCCACGTTACCTTCTGCAGCTGCATTCCCTTGCGAACCAGAATTCCCTTCTTGAGCAGCTTCTGGTTGTTGGCCAGCTGGAGCTTGTTGAGCAGCTTGAGCTGAAGATCCTTGAGATTGTGATGGTACCATCGGGATCTGTAATTGTTTCAAATCTTCTAAAGTAGCAATGTTACCGTCCATCACCACAGATTTTTGCGTATCATCAAAGTTATATAACCCTAATGGGAAGTTCACATTTGAACCTTTTATTATATTTTGAACAGTTTCTTTGTCCATACCACGCTGTTCTAGCGCTTCATCATTAAAACTCATTTGTACTTCTTTAATTTGTTGACCTGATACTTGAACAGAAGCGACTCCTTCTAGCCCTTCAAGCTCAGGAATGACCAAATCTTCAACAGTCTTAGTGAGGTCTTCTAAACTTCCCTCTCCATTTAGAACACTCATACTTATAACTGGAAATGCATTAAAGTTAATGCGTGAAACGTCTGGATCTTGAGCGGAATCTGGTAACTGTAAAGAGCTCACAGCTTCTTGAAGCTCATCTTCTGCTTCATCAAGATCTTTACTATAACTGTATTCGAGCTGCAGATTTGATGCATTTTGGAATGAACTTGAGCTAACTGTTTTCACACCACTCAGGTTCTGCACTTGCTGCTCAATAGGCTCTGATATTTCATCCGCCACTTCAGCTGGCGTGGCACCCGGATATACAGTAGTTACCGTAATAATCGGTGGATCAATGTCTGGTATTGTTTCTAACTTCATGTTTAATCCCGAGTATAAGCCTGCCAAAGTAATAATTATGGTCATCAGCCATACAGCAAACTTATTGTTCATCGAGAAATTAATGATATTCTTCAATATTTATATCCCCTTTCCTTCATAAGAACAAGCTCGTTGACTAGTTAGTCAGTACGATATACAATATACATGACCAGTCAGTCAGAGGTCAAGAAATAAATGCTGCTTCCTAGGTAAAAAGGGAGGATCTCATATGGATCAAAAGAAAATAAATATTATAGAAAATTCAATTAAATTATTCGCCCAAAAAGGCTTTAGTTCTACGTCAGTTCAGGAAATAGTGAACGCTAGCCAAATTTCAAAAGGAGGGTTCTACCTCCACTTTAATTCTAAGGATGAACTATTGCATGAACTATTCGAATACTATTGGCTTCGCATAGAAACACGTATCAACGAAGTATCATCAAAACCCTTAAATCCAAAAGAAAAATTTACAGACCAGCTAAAGGTTACTATAGAAGAAATCGCTACCCACCGCGACTTCATCATTATGCAAGTAAGGGAGCAAGCTATCCCCTTTAATGATACAATTGAACATTTCATTAGAAGAATGCGCTATCATTCTATTTTATTTTACAGAAACCATTTGCTAAGCATATACGGTCAAGAAATAGAACCTTATGTATGGGAAGCAAGCGTAATGGTACAAGGCATTTTGAAGAGTTACATGGATTTAATAATTGTCGATAATGTCGAATTTAATCACTACTTATTAGCTCAGTCCATTACAAATAAGATCGATTCTCTTATAGAAGGATACAAAGCACAAAATGACCCGCCAGTCATTACCGAAGAAATCGTCCAACAACTAACCCCTCCTTCTTATGATTTTCATCAAATAGATGACATCATAGAGCAATTAGAAGTGATCTCCACAAGTGACCCTGAGCCAGACATAAAAGAAACCGTAGAAGTATTATTACAAGAATTAAAGACCCCTTCTCCAAGAAAGGTCATTATTACGGGTATGGCTCACCATTTAGAAAAATACGCTCGATATGGGGATCTGGCTTCTTTACTTAGGGCTTACTTTATGTAGAGGGAATCTTAGGAAGGTTTCTTTTTAGTTTGAGCAAGGGTGTTTAGACGCTTTTAGCTGGTGTGTGGACGCTTTTGTGCTTTGTCTCGACACTTTCGGATGGCGTTCGGACGCTTTTGTGCTTTGTCTCGACACTTTCGGATGGCGTTCGGACGCTTTTGTGCTTTGTCTCGACACTTTCGGATGGCGTCTGGACGCTTTTCCCCTTTGTCTCGACACTTTCAGATGGCGTCTGGACGCTTTTCCACTCTGTCTCGACACTTTCAGATGCCGTCTGGACGCTTTTCCCCTTTGTCTCGACACTTTCGGATGCCGTCCGGACGCTTTTCCCCTTTGTCTCGACGCTTTCAGATGCCGTCTGGACGCTTTTCCCCTTTGTCTCGACACTCCCCCATGTCACCTCCAAGATCCACCATAAAAAAGAACTTTTCCCTAAGGGAAAAGTTCTTTCAATACTATTAAATCCCTATAAATCTGAAGATCCTTACAACGAACTACTTCATAGTTTTTCAACCGATTAGAGTATATAATACCTCCACTTAGCGATCTTTATCGTCACCTTCATCTTCTTCCTCTTCTTGTTCATCTTCCTGACGTTCTTCATGGAACTCTTCATTTGATTGACCCGTAATATGATCAAAGGGGGTATAATAATTATCGGGGCGTTCTTTTTTTATAATAACTTTGTAGACTACAATTATTATAAGCGCCACCACGATAAGCACAAATAGTGAAGAAGAAAACACTATATAATTCAACACAACCACCTCTTGTTATTTCAAGAAAACCACATATATCATTAGAATTGATCAGTAGTGCTGTTTTAACTCAAAATACACGATTCTATTACTAGCCTTTCAAGATACTACTCTTCATATGTTCGCTTTTGACTTAAGTTTAACGTATTACCGTTTATGATTAAGGTCGTGTCACTCTCCCATTCAATGGCGACACTGTTGACTCCTTCTTCATAGTAAACCCTTTTCTTAAACCAAAGTGGCCCGTCTAGCTCTCCTGTTACACCAAACGATCCTGTTGCTCCTGCATCAAAACTGTAGAAGTCGATTGAATGGTTATAGTTAGGTGAACTTACTGTTTTTAAGTATTCATTCGTACCTACGTCCGAGAAAAAGGAGGTAAATGCAAGAACTATAAGCAAGGAGATTATTAAAAGGATCGCCATAAAGAGCGTTACCCAACTTCTCATTTTAGCCTTCCATGTCCTCCTGTCTTGAAAACCTATCACGCCTAAAGCAAAAACTAGTAAGCTAATCAGTAGGAGAATATAACTTGGCGGGGCTAATATCCAGGTATTATTCACATGTGAATAGAAAGAGTAGATTCCGATCACTGAGCAAATGAGGATTAAATAAAAAGCCCATTGGTTACTGTGTTTAACCACAATACTCCCCCCTTTCTGTTCATTAGGAAGTTTACATGTATAGGTTACTTTAGAATAAGCAAGTTCAATATTAACATAAAATTACAATTCCCGCTTTCAAATTACCTTGCCTCTAAACCTTTCCACTGCGTATAACTATGATAAGTTGTACCTGCAAACCCTTCTGCTTGCAACTCTTCAAAGTAGCGTCTGAGTTCAGCTAATTCATACTCCATTTCTAAGTAGGTTTTGTCGTCAAAGCTAACATAGTCTAAGTAATGGGGCTTCAATTCCACACCGATTTCTACTTTAGGGGAGTTCGCATGTAGCACTTCATTTTCAGATATAGAGGTAATGCTATTAGAGCCTAGAGCTGTATTCCGATAAGCCATTACGGTAACATAATCTTGACGATCTATCATATTCTTATAAAAATCTGGGTCGTATGGGGCTACACTTGGGCCGTCTGTCCAAAATGGCAAATCACTTCCGACAATAAATCCGTTATCCTTTGCATAATCAACAAACACTTGGGATGAGTTTGACCACTGATTGATAACATTCTCACGCATCGTATCCCACTCATCTAATACATGTGGTTCTATGTCGAAGTGAATCCCTTTGAACTTTGCGGATTCTTTCACGTCACCGTTATAGACCATCACTCGGTCCATTCGATGTTTGCCTTCTGGGATATTCTTTTCTAACCCCCAGTGTGGTGCTCCCATTAAAGCATGAACCGTAACCCCCAATTGGTCCAGACTTGATATAAAATAAGGATAATGGTCTTCAATTAATGGGTTATAATGAAGGTATACATGATTAATATGATGGCTGCTTAAGAACTGAATGGTTTCATCTGGTCGTTCTGACACAGCTTTGCTGTCCCAAAGCCATACACTTTTCCTTGATTTGTATTCATTTAAGGCATCTTGAATAGACTTTGAATAAGCAATAAATTCATCCGTTTGTTCTTGGCTCGTTAAGGAAGCAAGTAAGTTTAAATCTCCCCCCGAAAACAATGCTCTGGCCTGCGCTTTTGTATATGTAATCGAAACTTCCTGACCCATATTAGAATTCACAACGGAGTTTACCGAAAAGCCATTTCGTTCTAAATGGTTGTTGAGCATGTCTACTAAACGTTTATTGCTCCCTTCAATCGTCGTTTCAACTGCCTCACCTTCCACGCCTTCTATAGAAACGACATTACTCACAGCACGTGTAACAGTTGGTTCTGTTTCAATAGTAGGAGAAGATGTGGACACATTAATTACACTGTAATGATTGTAGATCTCCCCTGCCGCACTTTGAGCGAGTAATGAAGAAACAGGCAAAAGTTCTCCTTCTTCTTTACCATTAATAAATACTTCAGATCCTAGGTCAATGTAAGAAAAAGCCCAACAACTTTCACATATGACCTCGTTTTTTGTAGCAACCTTTCCTTCTCCAAATACAGAACCGCCAATCCAAATCCCTATAATAAAGCTTAACGACAGAACCACTTGCACCTTGAATTTCATAGCTCGCTGTCCCTTTCGATGTTTAGAGTTTACTTTTTTATCGAACAAGATAAGACTATTTTAAGGGATTTTAATGCAAATCCTATTTTAGACCCAAGAATATTAAATTACTAAAGGTAAATAAGCCTACTTAATGGAATTATATGTTAAACTATACAAAACTTTAGAGGTGATACCTGATGGATTTTTTACACTGGTATGATTGGATTACTCCCACCAACCCGCAAGCTTCATTATTCTTAGGTATAATCATCACACTTTTTATTGGCATTTTCATTTGGTTTGAAACCAAGAAGCGTTCTACTGTAGTGTTAGCGCTTATAACAGGGATTACTGTAACTAGCTTAGGGGTATTCTTACTAAGATGGTTTGGCTTTTATATTTAACCCCCTCCTTATTACTCCCTTAATTACAAAAAAATTCCTTAAATTTATTGACTATTTGTTTCCAAGACGATATAGTTCAAATAGTGATATATCATTTAATGATATAAATTATATGATAAGGGAGCTCTTTTATGGCGAGAGGCGAGACATTTGAAGCTGGTGAACTAACGGATACTTCCTTCTACATATTACTCACACTTCAAGAGGCAAGACATGGATATCTCATCATGAAGAAGATTGAGGAACTTACTAGTGGGAAGGTTTCTATTGGACCAGCTTCTATGTATACCACAATCAAGAAATTACTTAATGCCGGATTGATCAAACAATACGGGGAAGGTTCAGGTAAGCGTAAGACCTATATCGCTACTCCTTCTGGGGTCCATCTTCTTATGAGAGATATAAAGCGTCGTGAAAGTATGCTTGCCCACGCTAAACTCATATTTAATGAGGAAGGAGAACAATAATGAAAAGAACGAAATATGTCATGAGCGGAGGACTTGCCTTTTCAGAGGAAAAAGATTTAGAAAAGCTTTCTTCTCTATCTAAAAAAGGTTGGATTACGAAGAAGCTCGCACCATTTGGATACGTTTTGAAACGAGGGGAAGCAAGACCTTTAATTTATAGAGTGGATTACCGTAAGGACGCAGATGAAGATTATTTCGCTTATTTCAAGGAGGCAGGCTGGGAGCATATATCCACAGCAGTGAATTATATCCATTTGTTCAGTGCTCCGGAAGGGACAAACCCCATATACACAGATCAATCAACGACTATTGAGAAGTATGAAGCGGAGAAGAGGATTATGGGGAAAGCTGCCTTACCAACGCTACTCATTACGATTGCTTTATTTATGCTCTATCCATTGAGTAACTTAGATTGGATGGCAGATATATTTGGTGAAGTTGGTATTGTATTAGGCTATGTATCTATGATCGTTCTCGTCTTTACCGGGATGCCTTATCTAGGATTTAGAAGGAAAGTTCAAAAACTCCGAAAATCATAGCTAATAAGGCTTTCTGGAATAATGACGAAAAAGTATAGGTAAACGAAAAACGCTCAGATCCATTTAACTATCACACCTGAGCGTTTTTATCATCCTATATTCTATTTAATGTGACGTGAAGTAATTAACCACACCATTAGCTGTATTCTTTACAAATTCTTCTTTATGAGCCTCATCTTGGATAGCTGAAAGATCAGACCAATTAGATAGGAAACCTATTTCAATTAGAACAGAAGGGACCGTGTTCATTCTGTTAACACGATAATGCGTTGTCCCATCTAATCCACGAGGGCTCTCACCAAATACTCCTTTGATCTCGGACCAAATCGATCTGGCTAAATCTTCGCTTTTTTCAGGGTAATCATTCTGCTCTCCTTCATCACACCATTCTTCTGATGTGTCGCAAGGGGTGGTATTATAAAATAACTCTGATCCGCTCACAGAAGGATTATTCACGCTATTAGCATGAATGGATAAGAAAATGTCGGCATTGTGTTCATCTGAAAGGTCAGCACGCTCATCTAATTCAACATATACATCAGAATCCCTGCTTAAGATGACAGTTGCGCCCATTAACTCAAGTTTTTGTTGCAAATCCTTTGAGTACTCAAGGTTGATATCTTCTTCTTGAGTTCGACCGTCGATTGCTAATGCTCCATTATCATTACCGCCATGACCTGGATCTAAGATGATGGTTTTTCCCTCTAACACTTGACCATTAGCAGAATCTTTTATGTAGTCAGTATGAGCCCAACCTTCATTTCCATTATAAGATACATAAGCCCATTCTCCACTATATTTCGTAATGGTTACTCGAGTCCCATAAGTTACTTGGTCTTTTACATATTCACCAGGGGCGCTACGTATGTTGAGTACATCTGCTGTCACAAAACCTTGTGTACTTTCATTCAAGATGTAATCAGAATGAACCCAACCCTTAGAGGCTCCATAGCTGACATAGTACCATACACCACTAGTTTTCAAAATGGAAACAGTTGAACCCTCAGGAATCTGGTCCTTTAAAGTACCGCTTAATGAAGGTTCAGTCCTTACATTAAGATAATCCGCTGTTACCGTTCCAGTCCTAATGATTTCAAGTTCTTGAGTGTCTGCATCCTGATAAACCCATGAAGGACCTAAATAAGTATTTACTTTATACCAATTTCCTCTTTGTTCCACAACATCCAATGTGACAGGTTTGGCCGCTCCAATTTTAGTGCTTTTATCAGGAGATTTATATATATTGAAGATTTCTGTGAACGAAACTTTGGCTGTTGACTCGTTTTGAGTGCTTTCTTTCTTGACCCAAGTAACACCAAGATAAGTATGTACTTTATACCAGTCCCCTCTTCTTTCGAGGATATCCATACTTGTAGGTTTAGCTGCTCCTACTTTAGTGGAAGTGTCTGGTGACTGATAGATATTGAAAATTTCATCAAAACTTACTTGACCAAGATCTTCGTTTTCATCAATGTAATTCATACTGGACCATCCAATTAAATCTTCAAACTGAACCTTCGCCCAATCGCCTTTTCTCTCAAGAATCTGTACTTCGCTATTGTCTTCTAACGACCCAACGATTGCTCCGTTAGTAGGTGCCTCTCTGACATTTAACGTGGATGCGGAATCCACATCTACTGTTCCGGTTTGAGCTGACACATTCATTACAGGGTTTAGTAACAAGGTAACGCCGAGTGCCGTTGGTGTTATAATCTTTTTGTAGTTCATGACTTACTCCCTTTCCTCTATTTATCTATGAAATTACCTTTTTTTATCTCTATAGGAAATTCCAAAGACCCCCTCTCTATATAATGAGAGATCAAACAAAAAGGAACAAGACCTAAGCGTAAATTTCGTAAAATTAAGTTTATTTTAAACAAATGTCTAAGTACTTACCAATGGTGCTTATGGAAATGACGACGTTTTTCAACTGATATTACGCATTACCTGCAACTAAATTTTGAAATAAGTACAGCAAGACTCCTTCATATAAGGGTCTATAATTAGTAATCAAACTTGTTTACTCTAAGAAAGGTCGCTTCTTTAGAAACCATTTCAGCCCAATGGGCACGATGATCACCACAAGGAGAAGTCTAATTAATTGAAGGGAGCTTACAATAGCAGGATCTCCTCCAACACTTTGAGCAGTAAGTGCCATTTCTAACAATCCTCCCGGAGCCACACTTAAAACGCCTGTAGCAAAACTTAGACCTACCCATTTGCTAAATACATATCCAAAGCCAAATGAGAGAAGAATTAACCATACTGCTAACCCGAAATAAATCAAACAATACTTCCCTGCTTTTTGAATGTCTTTTATCGTTACTTTATGACCAAGGTCTACTCCCAGCGTAATTTGAGCAAAAATGAAAAGGACTGGTGGAAGAATGAACATTTGAAAACCGAGTGATTGAAGTGTTCCGACAATAATCATTGGGATGATGACGAAGGCTGCAGGCACTTTGTTACTTAGCTTGATCGCTAAGAAATAACAGCCTACATACACAAATAGTGTATACCAGTGGCCACCACCAGTTTCAGATAACGCAAAAGAAGCCACTTTCCCTTCATATAGGAAGTGAGTAGCCACAAACGGAATAATAAATAACACAGCCATCAACCGAATCGTATGAAAAATGGTGACAAGAACGGTGTTACTATGTAACGAATCGCTTAAGGCAATAGATGCAGATAACCCACCTGGTATAGTAGCAAGCAATGATGTGTCCATTTGCACCTGACTCCATTTTGAAACCATATATCCGTTAAACAAGCTGATCGCGATAATCAATATCGAGAATAGCACGTAGGGAAAAAAATACGGTCCGATCTCAGCAAAGGTCCCCTTAGTAAAAGCCGAGCCAAGCTGAATCCCTAGTAAAACAAAGCTAATCTGTTTTAATAGTTTAGAAGAAGCCACCTCGGAGCTTATTGTGATCTTATAAAGGAGTAAAGCAAAGACCGCCCCAAGTACCCATGGTAAAGGTAAGTTTAGAAAGTAAAATATTACACTACCAACAAGCGAGATGATATAGGTTTTTAAGAGGGGCATAATTGTACTTCCTCTCTTTAAGATTTTCTATTATATAAACATACAGTTAAATTGATTCAAAAAATAAAAAGCTCTTTATCCAAATGAATAAAGAGCTTGCCCACTATTAAAACATTGGGATTGGGACACTTTGCGGTTCTACGCCAACTACTACCGCTAAAGCAGCAACAACTAAGTAACCTGCCATTTTTTTCATAATTTTACACCCCTTGTTTCATTTTACTCCATTCTGGTATTAAGTCAATGAAAATTCTCACAACTTCTGGATGAAACATTGTACTTTCATTGTTTTTCAATTCTTCAACAGCTTCATGTATACTCATTGCTTTTCGATAAGGGCGATCTGTTGTCATAGCATCAAAGGCATCTACCACACTTACAATAGAAGCTAAAGGAGAAATTTCATCTTTATTAAGACCCTTGGGATATCCTTTTCCATCGTATCGCTCATGATGTTGTTCTACAATTTGAGCAGAAGCTTTCATATAAGGACTATCAGTTGCTTCTAACAATTCCTTCCCGTAGGTACAATGCCTTTTCATTTCCTCCCACTCTTCCTCTGATAAGGGTCCTTCCTTCAGCAGAATGGATTTAGGGATTTTAATCTTCCCTACATCATGAAGATATGATGCGTAGTTAAGAGTGCACATCTCAATAGGCGAAAGATTCATTCTTTCTCCTATCATCATGGACATTTGCATAATTCGTTCGCAGTGATCAGCTGTATACCCATCTTTAATAGCGACTTCTACTGCTAATTCTTGATTCTCTCTTAAAATACCAGAAAAGAACTGAAAAACAGGCTGTGATGATATGTAAATGAACTCAGTTTGTTCTATAGCTGAAAATATAAAGCCTTCCTTGACCGGAGAAGCGGACAACATATCTCCAGAAGATAATAATCTTGTTTCCCCTTTTACAGATACCTTCATAGAACCTTTGGTGATAAAGATACTTTCTGACGCGTTCCAACCTTCTTGTGCTTGCATCGACCATCTTGCTCCCTCTTCAAGCAAGTGATGAATAACTTCCGTACCATCACCGGTTGCAAGCAATTTAACTGTAAGACCTCTATAATAAACAGTTTCAATCGGGGTATCTATTGATGTTAAGTATTGATCCAAAGTATCCCTTCTTTCATTCGTTCTATTTATCCGTACTATTAGTATAGCAAAAAACAGACGGCTTCTTATAGTAGCCCACGCTTTAATATTATTGGTCTAGCGTTTATTTTTATTTATCGGCTTTCTCTTTCAGATATAAACTGTTTTCTAGTATAAAATGTGTTTACAATATAGGTCTCCCCGTCACCAGAAAAAATTGAAGAATTCTCTAACATCTTTTTTCTAACTTAACAAAAACCTTATAAAGGTATTCCTTTAAGCATCAAGTGATCAATAAAAAAACTCATAAGTCGGTTTCTTATGAGCGTCTTTCATTTATTATTTAGTGCCTTTTAACATTGGAATCAGATACGAGATTGGTTAATGAATGTACAATGAATTTCCCCTACTCCCCCCTCAAACAAACGACTAATATGGTATAATATATTCATTATATATAAAGTGGGGTTGGCTATGAATACAGAGAGAAGTCCTTTAGATTATAGCGGTGAGCGGTTCCCAGTCTATTTTGAAGTGGCCGATTTAGAAACCGCGTATTCAACATTAGAAACACTCAATTTTATTGGACAAATTGAAACGAGAGAGCACGGCTATATTGTATCCATTACGATGCAACAAATACCTGAAGTCGTTCGAACACTAGCACGTGAAAATATTTCTATTTACGCAATTATTCCTGATTCATAATAGACTCTAACGTACTTACTAGCGACTTATGATTCTTACCACGCATGGGCGTCAGAAGTTATTTGAAGGGGATCTGTCTCGCTACTATTAAACTTAGTTGTTTTGTCTCTCATCGAGCGAGCACTTCACTTGCCACGTTCTAATAGACTTAGGTCGATTTAGCCTTTTCGTCTAGAGACTAACTCTAATACAACTCAACAATTACTATGAACCCCCATTTATATGCTCCCTTGACGCCCCTGCGTTTTCAAATTGGACCAGACGTTCAGAGGTGGTTAGCCAAGGCATATTTTAACCAACAACTCGATTTACTGTACCTCATTTACTTCCTCTTTTAAGGCAAAAACGAATTGAGGTCATTTCCATAAAGGCTACCATAACCTGAACATGCTACACCTATTTCCTTCATCATTAAATACCACTTGTATTCATTAGAACAACGCGCCACCCATCTGGGTCTTCAATGGTCGTTCCTTTCTCTTCCCAATATGGATTTTCAGGCGGGACTTCACTATATCCCATCTCACTAAGACGATTAACCACGATGCTGATTTCATAGGAAGAAGGGATATAAAAAACTAACAGATTATCCTGAGTTGGGGCAGGACAAGGGCTTCCATCCTCATGCTTGGTAAATTCAAGGTGGTAGGGCGCATCTGGTAGTCCTAATATAACCCCGCGATATCCCCTGTGGCCTGAAAACTCTGTCAACCGACGTAGCCCTAACCCATTCTCGTAAAAGTTTACGACTTCTTCAAATTGGTCTGTCGGTCTTGCCACTCTAATTTGTGCTACAGTAAAATCATTAAATTCCATTAATACTCCTCCATTTCTTTTATCATAGCTCCGTTAAGGTTTAATTTTATTATCTCCTCGGCGAGTCGGCTTGTATGTAACAACAGTAACACTAAACATGAACAGATCCTTCATATTCATATTGTACACAAGAATTGAAGAGAAGGATGATCCACATTCATTATAACCTTTAATAATGAATGCTTATCACCATGACCACGCACATTTCTCGTCTGAACGGATAAAATATAACATCTAACATAGAAATGACGTCCGATTCGGAGGAGGAGAACATGAGCAAGCGACCTTTAATGGTTCTTATCTTACTTGTTCTAATATCAATCGCCGCCTGGGTTGCGTGGTACCTCTATCAAACTTCTGTTCTAGAAACATTTCATGAAATACCCTATCAAATAGGAACTAATGATTCATATAGCGCAGAAGCTTCAGAAACCCTTGAGCGTGCTCTAGAGTGACCTTCTACACTTATGAACCCCTTTGCAACAACATAAGAATCGATTCTTGTTATTGGTGAAGAGCAATCGAAACAAGTTGAAGAATAAACAATACAAGCTAAAAAACCCGCCTGACATACTAATCAGACGGGGATTTTTTTACTAAAATCAAAATAGTTAACAAACTATTCGGTTGAAGAAGAAGCGACTTCTCTCTTCCATTTCTGTTTTATCTCCTTATCTTTCTTCAACTCTTTACTTGCTGCTTTATAAAACGATCCACACATTAGCAGAAGAACTACTGAAAATGGCAAAGCTGAGATGATAAGGATATTTTGCAACCCTTGCGTTCCTCCGAAGTACACAATTATGCCCGCTACGAACGACAACATTAGACCCCATGCGATTTTCACCATGCTCGTCGGCTCTAATGACCCTTTCGAGGTCAACATACCTAAAACAAACGTAGCTGAGTCTGCTGATGTAATAAAGAAAATGGCGATTACAAACACAGTAATAAAAGACATCAATGTCCCTAACGGATAGTGTTGCAACATTCCAAATGTGGCAGTTTCAAGAGCATATTGTGATATTTCTGCCACACCACTCTGCTCTAATTCTAATGCCGATACGCCAAATACAGCAAAGAAAATAAAACATACAAGAGATGGCACTATTAATACACCAGCCATAAACTCCCTTAATGTTCTCCCCTTCGATATACGTGCGATAAAGATTCCAACAAAGGGAGACCACGAGATCCACCATGCCCAATAGAAAATCGTCCACGAATTAATCCAACCTCTATTATCCTCATTTAGTGGAGCAATTCGGAAACTCATATCCACGAAATTTGTAAGGTAATTACCCAGTGAGTTTGTGAACATGTTCAAAATCGTTAGTGTCGGCCCGACCAAGAACAATAAGATTAAAAGAAGAAAGCCAAGACCCATATTAATATTGCTTAAGTATTTTATTCCTCGGTGTATTCCTGAATAGGCAGAAATAATAAATAAGATCGTAGAAACCCCAAGAATAATCATTTGTACACGATATGTAGATGGAACACTAAATAAAAATGAAAGTCCTTCATTAATCTGGGCGGATCCAAACCCTAATGTTGCAGCAACTCCGACTACTGTGGCAAATACGGCTAATGTATCAATTAATTTACCAAGTATCCCTTCCATTCTCTTTTCACCTAGAAGCGGGACAAGCGTTGCACTTATTAGACCTGGATACCCTTTGTGGAACTTAAAGTACGCCAACACAAGGGCTACAATTCCATAAATCGCCCAAGCAGAAACTCCCCAATGAAAATAAGAATACTGAAGTGATTCCTTAATAGCTAAATCCGTACCTAATTCTGCATTGGGAGAACTCTTGAACGCATGGGAAATAGGTTCAGACGTTGTCCAAAAAACCATTCCCATTCCCATTCCTGCACTAAATAACATTGCGAACCACGTTGGCAAACTAAAACTAGGTTGATCAGATTCTTTACCCAATTTCAATTTTCCAAATTTTGAAAAAGTTAGATAAACACAAAACACAAAAATAACTGCAAAGAGCAAAAGGTAATACCAGCCAAACCTTTTAGATATAAACCCTGTCACATTGCTAGACACTGCCTCTAAATTATTAGGGGCAACTACCCCCCATAACACAAACAGACCACATACTGTAATGGCATACCAGAATACAGCTGTTACATTTTTCATTACTTCCCCTCCCGTAATCAATTCCTGTATAAATTTTGAACTACTTTAACTTACCTCTTCTTATACCAGTTAAAACCTCAAATTTTATTTTTGCATAACTTTATTTTTCTATTACTCTGTCTTTGAATTCGTTACCAAAAGTATTAAAGGAGGTTCATCACTACCCTTACAACCAAAACATTTTACAAAAATAATGTAGAACATTTACTATGGTCCAAAAATTAAAAAAGCCATTCTCCCTAAGGAAAATGACCTTTGTTTCTAATAATAGCTATAAGCTTAAACTGATTTTAATAAGTAATGAAGAATGGCTTTATGCACATGCAATCGATTCTCTGCTTGGTCAAAGACTACGGAATGTGGACCATCCATAATTCCAGAAGACACCTCTTCTTCTCTATGAGCAGGCAAACAATGCATAAAGATAAAGTCCTCTTTTGCAGCAGAACAAAGAGCCTCATTAACTTGATAAGAAGCAAAGGCTCCTTCTCGTTCTTCTTGGAGGTCTTCTTGCCCCATGCTTGCCCAAACGTCTGTCATCACTACATCAGCATTCTGTACGGCAAGAAATGGGTCATGGGTAATCGACACATAATCATTTGACAAAGCATTCATGACCTCATCATGAGGTTCATAACCTGGAGGTGTAGCCACACACAACTCTATTCCCATTGTACTTGCCGCTTCGATTAGTGAATGAGCCATATTATTTCCATCTCCGATATAGGCTACTTTGACAGACTGTAAAGGACCTTTTTGCTCTTCGATTGTCATCAAATCCGCCATAACTTGAGTTGGATGATGTAAATCAGTTAGGCCATTTATTACAGGTACAGTGGCACTCTTTGCAAATGTTTCGATCATTTCATGAGAGAAAGTCCGAATCATGACAACATCTACATAACGAGAAATGACTTTTGCTGTATCCTCAACGGTTTCTCCACGGCCTAGTTGAAGATCATCTGAATTTAAATACAACGCATTTCCTCCAAGTTGAAACATCCCTGCTTCAAAAGAAACCCTTGTACGTGTTGAAGATTTCTCAAAGATCATTCCAAGCACTTTCCCTTCAAGATAAGAATGAGGAATTTGCTTTTGTTGCATGTCTTTTAAGTAGTGTGCTTGCTCAAGAACGGATTGAATTGTCTCATATGTCCACTCCCCAATCGTTAAGAAATCCTTCGTTTGACTAAGTTGATCTTTTACCTGCATACCCATCCTCCTCTTATTTGATTGCCGCCTTCATATTAAACTGATGATAGTGTTGCAATGAGTGAACCTCATAGTCAGGAACTTCTGGTTCTAACTGCGCAAGAGCAAGTTGATCGATGTGGGTAAAGCACGGTATACCATATTTCGTAGCTAACGCCCGAACCTGATATCCTAGTCTCATTTTGTCTCGACCTTTTGTAGGTGTACAATATACCATCTTTATGAAACCTTGATCTATTAACGTTTCTATCTCACTAACTTCCCTTGTTACTCGCTGGACCGGCAACCCCAATCCTTCAATGTAATCCGCTGTACCAGGTGTGCCATATAACGTTACTCCTCTTTCCACCAATGTAGTCAGGGAATGTAAACGATCTGTTCGATCATTAGAGCTGAATGAGCAAAGGAGACCTCCTTCAGTCGGTAACGACGTAGAAATGGCCTTCCTCATCGCTTCCACTTCTGTATAAGCTAAGCCTAAGTTTTCTCCGGTAGATTTCATTTCAGGGCCTAAGAAATGGTCAACTCCACCTAACTTTCCATTTGAAAAGGCCGGAGCTTTAACTGAGAAGAAGTTAGGTTCGTCTAACAACCCTAATTCATGGTGTAGGTCACTTAGCGGAGTTCCAAGTTGTACCTGAACCGCCCATTCAATGACTGGCCTGCCTGTAACTTTGCTTAAGATCGGCACTGTTCTGGATGCACGAGGGTTTACCTCAAGAGCATAGACAGTCCCATTCTGTATAACGAACTGGATATTTATGATCCCTACAATGCCTTGGTCCTTCGAGATCTTCTCTGTGATTTCAACCATTTGCTTTTTTTCTTCATGAGTCACTGATATGGGCGGAAGTATGGTGGTACTATCACCAGAATGAACACCTGCCCGTTCTATGTGTTCAAAAATCCCTGGAATAATGACGTTTTCGCCATCACAAACCGCATCGAGTTCACACTCTTTGCCGTCTTTATATTCATCTAAAATCATCGGCCAGACTCGATCAGAGGAAACCTGCAGCTGTTCAGTATAAGAAGCTAGATCTTCTTCAGATCTTAAAATATGCATGGATTCCCCACCAATGACATAAGAGGGTCTTACAATCAACGGGTAGGAGAGATTCGTAGTTATGCGTTTCATTTCTTCAATACTATAGGCAAATGCTCCTTCTATAGCCGGGAGCCCTAATTTCTTAAGCGTTTGATAAAATAAGTTTCGATCCTCCATGCTAGCGATTGTAGCGACGCTTGTTCCAGCTATCTTTACTCCATATTTATTTAGCTCATTTGCTAGATTGATGGCTGTCTGCCCTCCAAATTGAATAAACACCTGACTTACTTTCTCTTTCTCAATGACAGACAGAACGTCTTCCACAGCAAGAGGCTCAAAGTACAAACGATCTGCAATTGAATAATCCGTACTTACGGTTTCTGGGTTATTGTTCATGACAATAGTTTTCACACCATTTGCTCTTAAAGCTTGTGTAGCATGGACAGAGCAGTAATCAAATTCGATTCCCTGTCCAATGCGAATCGGCCCAGATCCAAGCACAAGCACTTTCTCCTCTTTTTCATACGGAACTTCGTCGCTCCCTGTCCAAGTAGAATAATAGTACGGAGTAACCGCTTCAAATTCTCCAGCGCAGGTGTCCACTTGTTTATAACCTGGATACACACCAGCCATTTTCCTCATATACCTAAATTCTTCGAGAGTCATATGCAAACAAGTAGAAACCCATTGATCACTAATGTTCGCACGCTTTAATTCCCAAAGTTGAGCTACAGATAAAACACTTGATCCTTTAACACTGTTTTCAAGCCTTACAATGGTTTCGATCTTTTGTAGGAACCAGGGATCAATATGACTTATCTCATGCAAAAACTCTATCGTATACCCTCTGTTAATGGCTTCAGCTATTAAAAACAAACGTTCGTCTGTTGGATGAGCGATTAACTGTTGGAGTTGGTCATTTAAAAGGTGATGATAATTTTCTGATGTTAAGCTAAACTGGTTTACCTCAAGGGATCGAATCGCCTTATTACATGCTCCTTCAAACGTTCGATCCATTGCCATCACTTCACCAGTTGCCTTCATTTGTGTGTTCAACGAACGTTCTCCATTCGTGAACTTATCAAAGGGAAATCGAGGCATTTTGACAACGATATAATCAAGAGCTGGTTCAAATGCAGCAAACGTCTGTTCTGTAATTGGATTCTCGATTTCATCCAGGTTATAGCCAATGGCACACTTTGTTGCAATTCGAGCAATCGGAAATCCAGTCGCTTTAGATGCTAGTGCAGAAGACCGACTGACCCGAGGATTCACTTCGATTACTTTATATTCATCAGAATAAGGATCTAGCCCAAATTGAATGTTGCACCCGCCTACAATATTTAAAGAACGTATGACTTTAATCGAAGCATCTCTCAACTTCTGATATTGACGGTCTGACAACGTTTGAGAGGGAGCCACTACTATGGAATCTCCTGTATGAACCCCGACGGGATCAAGATTCTCCATATTACAGACAATCGTACATGTGTCATTCGCATCTCGTATAACTTCGTATTCTACCTCTTTCCACCCAAGAATACTTTCTTCAAGCAGCACTTGATTGATCGGACTTGCGTTTAGTCCAGACCTTACAACGTTTGCTAGCTCTTCTTCATTATGGGCAATCCCACCCCCTTCCCCTCCTAATGTATAAGCAGGTCGAATAATGAGCGGGAAACCGATAGCTTTTGCAAATTCAAAAGCTTCTTCAAGCTTATGGATCCGAGTTGATTGAGGGATAGGCTCCTCAATTTCAAGCATAAGATCTCGAAACAAATCCCTGTCTTCTCCTCTCTTGATGTTTGCTACAGAAGTACCTAACACTTCTACGGAATAACGATCTAATACTCCTTCTTCTTTTAAATTAATTAGTAGATTTAAAGCCGTTTGTCCACCGAGGGTCGGTAAGATTCCATCTGGTGCTTCTTTCTCTATGATCTTTGTAACAGTATGAACATCCATCGGTTCGATATAGACTTCATCCGCCATTATAGGGTCCGTCATAATGGTTGCAGGGTTATTATTCACTAATATAACCTTAATCCCCTCTTCTTTAAGTGCAAGGCAAGCTTGTGTACCTGAATAATCAAATTCTGCCGCCTGCCCAATCTTTATAGGACCTGATCCAAGTACAAGTACTGTTTTCAAATCTTCACGAAGCGGCATGTGCATTCTCCTTTACCAACTGAATAAACTCTTTGAGGATGAAGCTCGTATCAGAAGGGCCAGCATGAGCTTCTGGGTGAAACTGAACCCCAAGGACCGGTAATCCTTTATGTACCATCCCTTCCACAGTGCGATCATTTACATTTAAATGGGTCACTGTAAATGACGTGTGAACTAAACTGCTTTCCATCACTTCATATCCATGGTTCTGAGAAGTTATATAGACTTTATTTGTCATTAAATCTTTTACCGGATGATTCCCACCTCTATGTCCGTAATGAAGTTTAGTTGTAGAAGCTCCATGCGCCAGAGCTAAAAGTTGATGCCCTAAACAAATACCAAGGCATGGATAATTCTCACTTAGTTTCTTAATTGTTGGATAATAGGACGATAATTCTTCCGGATTACCTGGGCCATTGCTAAAAAGGATCCCATCAGGATTTAATGAAGATATCCATTCGTAAGACGATGAATAAGGAACAATAGTAACCCTACACCCTTCTGCTTGGAGACTAGTTCGAATCGATTTCTTATATCCGTAGTCCACAATCACTATATGAGGAGATCCTCCCTCAAAATAGACTGAACTCTTAACAGAAACCTCTTTAACTAGAGAGTGTTGCTTATGTGTAAAGAATGGATTAGTCACCTGCTCATGGATAGAAGAAACAATTTTCCCTCTCATTGTACCTTCTTTTCGAATGATCTTAACAAGCGCACGTGTATCAATATTCACCAATCCACTAATGTTGTACTGATTCAAATAATCTACAAGAGAACTTTGAGATTCATAGTGACTCGGGATGTCGCACGCCTCTCCAAACACAGCTCCAGATAGTGCGTGAATTTCACTTTCACCGTCAACGTCATTCATTCCATAGTTGCCTATAAGAGGATAGCAAAAGACAATAATTTGATCTGCATAAGAAGGATCAGTAAGAATTTCTTGGTAACCTGTCATGCTCGTATTAAATACAACTTCACCTGTCATGTCTTGTGTATTTCCCACTCTAACTCCTTCAAAGAAAACCCCGTTCTCTAAGAGCAAATAGCCTTTCTCATTCATACGCCGCCTCCTTCAACTCTTATTTCAAGACTCTCAATATACATGTTTTTGTATAAAAACAATACTTAATTGCTTTATTACGAATTATTATACATAATGATAAATTAATATACAATAATTTTCAGATTTTTTAATAACTTTTTTCATATCGATTGTTATGTTTTTCCCTATTAACAAATTGAAAGGCCTTCTTTAGGGCTATCCAAAGAAGCATAAATAAGCTAGTGAAAAAGTTAAAAAAAGAGCACGTTCTAGATGTCAGAACGTGCTCTTTCTATTTAATTTCCTGTAGTCGTCATCGTTGCAACACCAGTGATAATCGGAAAAGCCATTAATAATGGAAGACAAACCATGAAGAGCATACGTAGCTTTTCTTTTGCTTGTTTATCTGCGTCCCCCATAAGAGTGAGGTAAGTTTTGAACACATGGCCTCCATTAATCACTGTAATAATCGCCACTAGGATGAGCGGCGTTACCGGATTAATGGTCGATTGATCAAGATTGATAAAACCAAGGACTACTAATACGATCGGAATCACTTCAACTAAGGCAACACCTATAAATAATTTCGTTTGAATGGATTGTAGGTTACCAGGCGTTTGAGCTACATCATTAAGGGCTTTTCTTGATATAAAACTAATCCCTCCGGTAGCAATTAATACGGCAATCACAAAGAAATAAATTGGATCCATCCTTATAACTCCTTTCTACTAAAATATATGTATATGCTTTTCCATTATACAAGATCGTTCCTATGTTATTAACTGGAAATTAGAGTGAGAAAGACAAAGGAACCCCCGCGTAACTCTTATCAATCAAAAAGTTAACAAATTTGTCACTGTTCTAGACAGTTCCTTAGTGAATCTTTCTTTTATTTTCGCTATACTCGAAAATGAACGATTTATCTAAGAGAGGTTGAGAGTCTTGCAAATTGAGAAAAATTTCAACTATGTACCGTGGGTTGTAGGTCTATCCATTGCCATTAACGCCATTGTCGTAGCCCTTTTATTTATACCGAAAATCGATAGCGGATCAAGCTTTGATATTACCATATTGCCACTTATAAATGCTGTCTTAAACTCATTTACAACGGTCTTCTTATTCGCTGCTTTATTTATGATTATCCGCAAAAATGTAAAATGGCATAAACGCTTTATTTTTGCTGCCTTTACATCAACAGCTCTGTTCCTAGTTTCGTACCTCACCTATCACTCTATGGCGAGCTCTACATCTTTTGGGGGAGATGGATTCATTCAGTACGTTTACTACTTTATCCTTATTACTCATATTGTTTTGGCAGCCGCCATCGTGCCACTGGCCTTGCTCACACTTTTCCGTGGACTTGCCATGAAAGTTGACAAGCACCGTAAAATTGCACGTTGGACAATGCCTTTGTGGCTATATGTTAGTATTACCGGCGTAGTGGTGTACTTAATGATATCACCTTATTATTAGGCAATGTCATATAATCCTCCTTATTCACAACAAACGAAGTAGAGATATTTTAGCTGAAAGGGGCCGTTACGCTTATAAGTGCTTGGGATTGCTCGGGGACAACTCGCTTTCCTGCGGGGAACTGGGAAGCCTCCTCATTCGCTACGCTCACTGCGGGGTCTTCCCTAAGCTCCTTTTCCCGCGGGAGTCTCGCAGTCCCCGAGCAATCCCTGGCTATGAAGAGGTGAACGGGCCCGCAGATCGTACCAGGAGGTCTAAAATCACCCTATATGACATGTTTTCGTTCACCCTTATATGGCAAAGGTGGGCCTGGAAGACGGCTTGCCGTCTGAGGAGATTCACCAGCTACCCACAGGAAAGCGAGTGGTTTCCAGGCCCGCCTTACGCTGAACTAACGCGAACGAAAGCACTCTCTCAGCTTTGAGTCTTCAACGATGCTGGAACAAACATTGTCTAGACAATAACAACATTAAACGTTACCAGAGCCTAAAAAAGTCAGCTTCCTAAAAGGAAGCTGACTTTTTTATGATTATTTCTTGTGTGCCTTTGGCCCGTGAAGCATTCGATTTATACGGTGGGTGCTGTATTGTTCTTTCAGCGCCAAACGATGGAGTTCTCGTTTTAATTTTTCATAGTTCTTTAGACGTCCTTCATCGAGCTCTCCTATTTCAATGGCATGTTTGACAGCACATCCGGGTTCGCTGTGGTGCTTACAATCGCGAAACTTACACTGAGAACTGAGCTGTTCAATGTCAGAGAATGTCTTCCCTACAGTATCTTCATTACCCCAGAGTTGCAATTCTCGCATACCAGGTGTGTCTATTACAGTCGTCCCATTTGGGAGAGTAAATAGTTCTCGGTGCGTTGTCGTATGACGCCCTCGATCATCATCAAAACGAACTTCTTGGGTGATCTGTTTTTCCTCGCCCATTAACCTGTTTATTAGCGTCGATTTCCCTACACCTGATGAACCAATTAGAGAAATTGTCTCTTCCTTCTTCAACTCATTCTTCAATTCTTGAATACCTTCTCCAGTAAGATTACTTACCGCATAAACCAGAACACCAGGCGCAGCAAGTCTAAGTTCTTCCAATCGAAGGTCGATATCTTCACACAAATCTTGTTTCGTACAAATGATTGCAGGTACGGCTCCACTCTCATACACTTGTAGCACATATCGTTCAATTCGATTGATATTAAATTCGTTCGTCAAAGCTGTCACGATAAAAACTTTATCAATGTTTGCTGCAATAATCTGTTCTCCATGTGTTTCTCCAGCTCTTTTTCGCGATAACAAAGTGCGTCTTGTTAGCACACGTTGAATAAGACCTTTCTCCCCATTATCGTATGGAACAAACACGACCCAATCTCCAACTGCCGGAAGTTCTCTTGGGCCTTGTGCCATATGATACAGACCTCCTGAAAGACGGCCTTCAAGAATTCTTTGCTCCGCGAACAACGTGTAGTGTCCATGCGTTGCTTTAGCAACACGCCCCACTCTTTCATCTTGCTTTAACTCACATGAAACTTCATTCATAATTCCGGTCATTTCATTCCTCCATTAGTTTGGAGGACGCGATCAGAGTTGATGGGCCCTCCATTGATGATTTTGTAATGATTGGTTAGATTTAAGTTGTACATTTGCCATAACACATCAACTCCTCGCATTTTAGTTCCTTTCATTATATCAGAACATTTAAATAAATCTATAATAACTTCCAAAATCTGTTGCTTAATTATATACATACTACTCTCAACGTTCTACTATATACCTCGAAAAAAGACTACTCTCAACTTTATTAAGAAGCTAAGAATAGTCTTTTCTCACGACAATTTAGTTAGTAAGCTGAATCTAATAGCCACAGCACCTCTTTAAAAAGAGCTTATTCGTTCGCTATTTTCCAATATTCATAAGCATGAACAGCATTACCATGATAGCTTGAGTTATCTTTGAAATGACTTTTCGTTTCATCTAACTCTTCTTCCATAACCTGTTTCCCCTCTTCGTAGAAGGAAATGTGTTTATGTTCCTCCATCTGTTTCATTTCTACAGATACGAGAAGTTCCTTGCCTAGCTCTTTTGCAAACTCCATTTCAGTCTTCGATACATCAATAATTCCATTCGAACCTTCAGCTGAATCCCTGAAAGCCATAAGAGTCGTGTGATCTAATTTACTGATGACCCACTTACTGAAGGAAATGTCATCTTCACCCGGTATTTTGTGATTGTCTAGCCATATTGCTAAATCTGCACTTGTTTCTAAATCGGATTCCCTCTTCACTTTGTCATTAAAGGATTGTATATTCTTTTTCCAAGTTGTTAACACATCCTCAGAATTTCCGTCCCAATGCTTTAAGACATATGGTTCAATATCAAGGTGAATGCCATCAAATTGTTGTCTTGGAGGAACAACTTTTTGATAACTGGTAACATAGTCAATAAACATATTAAGACGCTCTTGCCCTTCTTTAAGAGCCCAATTTGGGTGACCTCCCATAGCATGTACCTCTATACCAGCTTCATGAGCTTTCTCCACGAATTCATTGTAAACGGTGTAGTCTTGTGTACGATCTAAACGAGTATAAAGCAAGTTAATATCATGTTCTTTTGCAAACTTTAGGATTTCATCCGGTTCCTCTATAACATTTTCAGCATGCCATATGTATGTTCCACGAATATCCTCATTATCAACTGGTTCAAAATTAGGATCTTCTTTAGCATCAGACAAATAGTTTTTAAACTGATTATCCATTGTACGTGCTAAAAAGATTGAGAATTGTGCACGAGTCGTTGGGGCGTTAGGACGGAACGTATTGTCAGGAAAGCCTACCGAAATTCGATTAGAAACAACTTCACTAACATACTTACGGTTCCCACTCACATCATTAAATTCTTTAGAAATCGGTTCATTCTCTAGATTATAGGCTCTTGTTAATACAGCAGCCATTTCAATTCGTTTTATGTTCCGGTCCGGTTGAAATTCATTCGAATCAGTACCTTGAATGATGCCTTCATCCACTAATGCAGCTACATACTTATAATGAGGATGTTCTGTTGTAATGTCATCAAAATTAGGGTTTGGGCGATTCTCGGTCGATAAGCCCAATTCTCTCGTCAACATGATTGCTGCTTCCATACGAGAGACGTTGTCCCCTGGACGGAACGTTCCATCCTGATACCCTTTAATAATTCCTTGATCCTCTAAATACTGAATTTCCTCATTCCCTGTAACTTCTTCATTAACATCCGGAAATTTTGTTTCACCATGAGCAATCGGTGCACTCCAAGCTGATACGGCAAATAAGCTTGTTAAAAGACTTGCTGTCACTTTCTTCGTAAATCCACTCACTTGTGTTCCTCCTCTTAAATCTTTAAGAGCGGCCTTTCATCGATATTGCACAATGACTCCACCCATTTTAGAATCTTCGAATAATTCATCTATTATAATGGGGGTGAAAAGGGATCCATCTTCACATAAGATGGAAAACATAAAAAAGGCCCCCTTAAATGGAGGAACTTGGAACAGGGAGGGAGACAATTATCTTAAATAATGTCGTCTATAAAACAAAAGACCCTCCTCAACTTCACGACAAGCGAGAGAATAGCCCTTCTTTAGTACCGATTATCACTACTTTACTTATTCAATCAACAAACTCTCTTTTAGCGGCCTCTTCCAAACTTTCTCCTTCTTCGACTCCCCCACCAGGAAGCTGCGTTACTTTCATTTGAACAGGTGCTCTAAGTTGATTAATAAGAATAAAGGAATGTCCTGAGTGAGCGAGTACGACCACTGATTCTTCACGATTTTGTTCTTTCATTAATTGTTCACACCAATCTATTTGAGACTAAAAGATAGTCAACCTCCTGATCATACAAGAAGAGCCGCTTCCCTACTATAGATGCGGCTCTTCTTGTCGATCATTATTTGTTATGTGTCTCTTCTGTACCCCAATCATATCCAGACCTCTTCCAATTAACAAGGAATAAAGCTGGTGCAACTATCATCAATATAGCAATTAAAAGCTGCATCATAAGCCCCTTTCAATATGAAACCTCATATTATTTTCTAATTATTACTATTATTTCAAAAGGATCTCTCTTAATCAACCATTTTATCCCATTCTAACGTAAACCATTACATCTTTACTTAGCGTCTCTTAAGTTATGTATTAGCTTATTTAAATCTTTTCCATTTTTGACAAAGACCACTTTATCCAAATCCACTCCCGATTCATATAAAAACGTGAATCTCTGACCACTCTCAAACGTTTTATTCCACTTAAACATGTTACGTAAAATTTGTAGAGTGGGTCTATAATGAACCTCCTCTAGTTTTAGCTTCTGTTTTAGAAAGCGAGATAAAAGCCGGCTTCTTCTCTGATGATAGTGTAGATCAAGAAAAAGGATCACATCTGCTTCTCTAAAACTATTTCTCATCCATGGACCTACATGCACCCCCTCTATAATCCAAGTATCAGACCCTATAATCTCTTGAACAATCTCCTCTCGCTCTATCTCAGAACGCCTAACATCTTCAGATGGCTCTCGATCCCAAACCATATTATCTAGTTCATAATAAGGAATCTCTAAGGAGTCAGATAATTTCTTAGCAAGCGTTGTTTTCCCACTTGCCACTGACCCAAAAATATGAATTTTTCTACAGCATTGCATACTCATGACATGTCCCCTTCCCTACAACAAATTCCTAAAAAGAATCTCAATATTATAAATGGTAATTACACCAAGAGCGAGGTAGACGATCGTAATCACATATTCTTTTGACCCTTTCAAGAACATCCATTGTATGATGGCTTGAAAACCGAATTGAGCCACATAACCCCCCAACAGGTACCACTTCATTCCTGGCGCATCAGAAAAAATGGCATAACTTAATACACTAATTACGATTAAAACGAGCATACCTCTTCCCCATCGGTCGATGTGCTTTCCTTTTGTGTCTGTTACGTATCTACGTTCAATATTAAACTTTTTTCTAATGACAGTTTCTAAGCTTAACAACAGGATTAATAAGATAACTAAAGCTCCGTATATCAATATACTACCCCCTTACCACTTTATTATAAAGAATATTCACACTACTCGGTAGTATGTCCATTAGTCCTTCCATGTTAGTCGCTTCGTTTTCACCCTTATTACGGAACACTCGTTTCGTTAAAATAATAAATTTGAACATTGTAAGAACATTCCTGAAAAAGACTGTTTTTTCAAATTCCCCGGAGTATAATAAAAGTGTAGAAAGATTGTGAAACAATGAGCATGATTTTAAAATCCCATTACTTCCCCTTAGAGGAGGAAAAGAAGATGAAAACACTCGATATGACGACAAGCAGTCCACCTTGGAACGGTTTTAAAGAAGGTAAATGGCAAACCACTATTGATGTCAGAGATTTTATCTTACAAAATTACTCGCTTTATGAAGGAGATGAGGCCTTCCTAGAAGGACCTACCTCAAATACGCAAGCGCTATGGGAACAAGTGATGAAACTGACGAAAGAGGAACGAGATTCGGGTGGTGTCCTTGACTTAGACACACGAACCGTCTCAACGATTACTTCACATGGTCCGGGTTATTTAAATGAAGAACTCGAAAAGGTCGTTGGCTTCCAAACTGATAAACCTTTTAAGCGCTCTCTCCAACCTTTTGGTGGAATTCGTATGGCAGCTGCATCTGCTGAATCATATGGGTATAAATTAGACGAAGAGGTAGAGAAGATCTTCTCTGAGTACCGAAAGACCCATAATCAGGGTGTATTTGATGCCTATACTCCCGAGATGAAACTAGCTCGAAAAGCCGGCATTATCACCGGCCTACCTGATGCGTATGGGCGCGGTCGCATCATTGGAGATTATCGCAGAGTCGCTCTCTACGGAGTAGATCGTCTCATTGAAGAGAAACAGAAGGATAAAGTCTTCTTTAGCAAGGCTGCTATGACTGAAGAGATCATTCGAGAAAGAGAAGAAATTTCAGAACAACTAAGGGCTCTCCAAGAGCTGAAAGAATTAGGAAAAATTTATGGGTATGATATCTCTAAACCAGCTAACACGGCTCAGGAAGCATTCCAGTGGCTCTACCTTGGTTACCTTGCTGCCATTAAAGAACAAAACGGTGCGGCTATGAGCCTTGGGCGTGTCTCTACTTTCCTTGATATTTATATCGATCGGGATATTAAGTCAGGAAGACTTACAGAAAAGGCTGCTCAAGAGCTTGTCGATCATTTCGTTATGAAGCTTCGTCTCGTTAAATTTGCTCGTACCCCGGAATACAATAGTCTCTTTAGTGGAGATCCAACTTGGGTTACTGAGTCCATTGGGGGTATGACTGAAGACGGTCGTCCTTTAGTAACAAAGAGTTCGTATCGGTTCTTGCACACGCTCGATAACCTCGACCCTGCACCGGAACCAAACTTAACGATCCTTTGGTCAGTAAACCTCCCTTCTGCATTTAAGAGATACTGTTCAAAGATGTCTATTAAAACAAGTTCTATTCAATATGAGAATGATGACATCATGCGTGAGTATTACGGAGACGACTACGGCATTGCTTGTTGTGTTTCAGCTATGGCAATCGGAAAACAGATGCAGTTCTTCGGAGCCCGGGCTAACCTTGCAAAAGCTCTTCTCTACACGATTAACGGGGGAATAGACGAAATTTTGAAAGTTCAAGTAGGACCAGCACATTCTCCAGTGACTTCGGAATATCTAGACTATACAGAAGTAATGGAGAAATACGATCACACACTTGAATGGCTTGCAGAACTTTACGTCAATACACTAAATATCATTCATTACATGCATGATAAGTATAGTTACGAGCGTATTGAAATGGCTCTACACGATAAGGATATATTTCGCACGATGGCTTGCGGCATTGCCGGATTATCAGTTGTAGCTGATTCTCTTAGTGCCATCCGCTATGCCAAAGTAAAAACAATAAGAGATACAAATGGTTTAGTCATAGATTACGAGGTTGAGGGAGATTACCCGAAATATGGCAATAACGATGAACGAGTCGATCAGATCGCGGTGGATCTTGTGAAACGGTTTATGAACAAGATTAGAAAACATGAAACGTACAGAGCTTCCACGCCGACTCAATCAATTTTAACGATTACATCTAATGTCGTATACGGCAAGTTAACAGGTAATACACCAGATGGACGAAGAGCTGGAGAACCTTTTGCTCCAGGAGCTAATCCGCTTCACGGCAGAGACACAAAAGGCTCACTCGCCTCTTTAAGCTCCGTTGCCAAACTACCATATGACGAAGCGCTTGATGGCATTTCAAATACATTTTCGATTGTTCCGCGAGCACTTGGTAAAGAGGAAGAAACCCGTTACGCCAATCTCGTTGGACTTCTTGATGGTTATATGATTAAGAAAGGTCACCACCTTAACGTAAATGTATTTGATAGAGAGACACTACTAGATGCTATGAATCATCCAGAGCAGTACCCTCAGCTAACCGTAAGAGTGTCCGGTTATGCCGTTAACTTCATTAAGCTTACACGCGAGCAACAAATAGATATCATAAACCGCACGTTCCATGAAAGTTTGTAAATCCATTGTTTGAAAAGGGGAGAAACAAAAGATGTGTACAAATCACGATACAATGAAAGCAGCTGTTGTTCATCAATTTAAAGAAAACCTTGAAGTCCAATCCGTCCCTAAACCGCACGCAGGAAACGGCCAGGTCCTTGTTCACATTAAAGCAAGTGGTGTTTGTCATACCGACTGTATTAGTAAACAATTAATTAGGAGGTGACCTTCATGAAAGGACGTATCCATTCTATAGAAACGTGCGGTGCAGTTGATGGTCCAGGTATTCGTTATGTGCTATTCATGCAAGGTTGCCTGCTTCGTTGTCAGTTCTGCCACAATGCTGATACGTGGACATTGAACGGAGGAATTCAAAAATCCGTAGAAGAGATTGCGGCAGAGGTGAAAGACTTTCTCCCCTTTTTTCAAGCATCAAACGGAGGAGTTACGGTTAGCGGCGGTGAACCACTCCTCCAGATCGATTTCTTAATCGAGTTATTTAAAGCATTTAAGTCGATTGGTGTCCACACCACCCTTGATACATCAGGAGGTTGCTTTAATAGATCTCCTTACTTTCTGAAAAAACTAGATAAGTTGTTAGAGATGACGGACCTTGTCCTACTTGACTTAAAACAAATCAAACCTGACAAGCACAAAGAACTAACAGGAATGACGAACACACATATTTTACGATTTGCTACTTACCTATCTGACAAGAATGTTCCTATATGGGTGCGCCACGTGCTAGTACCTACAAGGAATGATAATCAAGAGGATTTAAATGAGTTATCTCGCTTTATTGGTACCCTTTCTAACGTTCGAAAAATCGAAGTTCTTCCCTATCACAAACTCGGTGTATATAAATGGGAGAACTTAGGTATCCCTTATCCACTAGAAGGTGTAGAGCCACCTTCTAAAGAACAAGTAAAGGAGGCAACACGTATTCTTCACAATCCAACAACTATACAAGTTTAATTAAAGAACACCGAATACGTTAGAATTCGGTGTTCTTTAGTGTACCTTTCCTATCTATTTATCTTTTTAGTTCACTGACTAATCAAACCACTTCTCCCAACACTAACACCATACTTACTGCAAATAGTAAAAGAAATACTCCCATAATGACTAAGCCTGGTGTAACCTTTAAACGGTCACCCATTCTCATCTTCAGTTTAGGAAGCGGTTGATGGGATGTGCGCCCTGTCGGAATCCATGGTGCTTTCTGATAGTCCGTTTGGAAATGATTTTGTAATCCTCTTGCTAATAAGACAAATGAACTTGTTGCCAGGACAAGTGCTACTAGTGGAACCATCAATATAAAGTGGTTTCCAAAAATATGGCCTCGTGATTGCCCAATTAATCCTGCCCACTCGTTTGTCATAGATAAATAGATACTTGGCATGGTTTGCTTAATGGTCCCCCCCATAAATAAGTGGAAAATTCCAAGCTGCCCCATGACCGTCATTACGAATACAATTTCCATCACAAACATTATCAGAAGCCCTTCTTTTAGCTGAGGAAAGATATGCTTCCATATAAGCCTGTTACGGCGAGCGCCAAGAGTTCTGGCTACTTCAACGTATTCTTTCTTCACAATTTCTTTTGTTTGTTTACGTACCGATGCAATTGTACTTGGCAAACTCAACACTGTCATCACAAAGATAAACACGTATATTAGCTCAATAGACTTAAGATTTGGATTGATGGTAATAGGTTGAAGAACAAAATATAAAATTAAAAACACCGGGATGTAACTAACGGAGTTTTCGACGGCTTTCCAAAAGGACCATTCTGATTTAAAAGACCCGGCATAAAGGCCAATCACACTACCTAGCACCATCTTAAGTAATGCTGTTGCAATTGCAATTCCTATTGTATATTTTGCCCCGTATAAAAGCTTTGTTAAGAGGTCGTACCCATACTTATCCGTTCCAAGTGGATAGTCAGGGACCGTAAATGCTTGCACAGGCGGTGCTACCACAATCCCTTTTCCGTCTACGATTTGATATTCTACTTCTACTTTATGATCTAAAGGGTGTAAAGCTAGATTTGGACCTGCTATAGCAATAAAGATAAACCCTAACACAAGGAAGAAGCCTATATACAATGGTAAATTCATTTGACGAATTCTATTCATAGATTAAACCTTTTCTGAATAAGAAGAGAATAAATTTCATAATTAGAAACACACATAAAGCAATAATGAGTAAGGCACATAACCCAAGTAACGTTGCCGGAAAATCCTTCACAGCAAATATGTAATGGGTCAATCCGATTACATTTAATAGATATTCTACGATAAATAGATTTCCAATCGTAAGGGATAGTCCCTTCGTCAATTCAGCATGTATAAATGGTTGCATATTTCGATACACATACTGCAAGTTAATCGTAGTGATATCCAATCCTTTCGAAACCGCTGTTCGAACATAATCTTCTCCACTTAATTGCAGAAAGCGAACATGTATAAGCTTCAAGAAATAAAGGGCGGGTGCAATCGATAACACTATTACAGGGAACCAAAAATGAGCTGTATTTTTATCGGGCATAAAACTCATCACACGAATGCCCGTCCATTGATAGATTTGAACACCAAGGACAACTGAAAAGATAATAATGATAAAATCAGGTATAATGGCAATCACTTCAATGAGCCCACGAAATAGACGAAATACTTTAAAACGAGCAACAAATAATCCTAGCACTAGTGCAAACGTTAATCCTAATAGCATAGCTACTAGTAAGAGGATAAACGTTCTGACCATGCGTTCTATAAATGCAGCGTCTATACGATTTAGCCAATCTATAGAAGGAATACTTTGCAACAGTTCAATCATCATTCCATACTCAATTTTTACACCTTCGAATGAATTTATAATTACAAATGGTGCAGAAGAAACAAACAACAAAATAAGAATCATTACCCCACCTTGTATGATCGAGTTTTTCATACTCCACCTCCCATACATATATTGCCATAATATTGTCATAATTGTAATAGTTTTCAGTAAAAAAAGAATAACCTAAGCGTCCAAATACGACACTCAGGTTATTAAAGTGGTTACTTTTACTGAATCATAATCATTCGTACTTTATCCCTTATTGATCTATCTATCGTTACAAGATGGCATACCAGGTACAGAGCCGCTTGTTGGAGATAATCGCTTTTGACGACATTGTTCTTCAAGTGCTGAATTTAATAGATTCATGATAACCCTTGATTCAGGTGTCTGAAACGCTTCGTTCGCTAAGTTCTCTTCTTCAAGAGGATCTAGAGTAAGGTTATAAAGCTCAAATTGATCAGGGACAGGCTCTTCCTTTGTTTCCGTAATACACAGACCTATCTTGTCGTCGCACTCTTTATAGCTTTCTCCTCGTTGTAGAACGGTCTGATCATCAATACCTGGATTACTCCAAAATTGTGGGTTATCAAAATATCTCGAAAACTTCCATACTTCCTCTGTCCGGTCTTTCCCGGTTAACAATGTTGTAATAATGGCTTCTATATGATTCGGTTGCACGACTGACTCATAAGACTTACCTGACACACTTACTTGATTCAACCCTCTAGTGAAATCGTCATCTGTCATAAAATAAATCGGTTCATTTGCACGGAAAAAATGCGTCTTCCCTTTCAATAATGGTGATAAATCACGCCCTACTAGTGGGTGCACTTCAGTATGACTTTTTGCTAATTCGTTCTGTATCTGTGACGGGTCTACACCAGCCAGCCCCAACATCGTTGGTAATACATCGACATGACTGGTAATCATGTCTGTACATTCTCTCCCCGAAAAAAGTTTAGGATTATGAATAATCAAGGGAACATGTATGGATTCTTCATACGTGTTATACCATTTCTGATAGAGTTCGCCATGCGCTCCTAACAATTCTCCATGATCCGATAAAAACAAGACTATCGTATCTTCATAGAAGCAAGACTGCTGAAGCGTCTTAAATACTTTTAGCATATCTTCATCGACCTTTTTTTGGAGGGAATAATAAAGTTGACGATAAAACAAATTGTCCCTTATTGGCTGCAAGGCAAGTGGGTAGGTACGCTTGTAGCTCTCTTGAGCATCAGGCTTCGTTGAAAGAGACTCATTACTCGTCGGGGCTTTAGGGATATGGGGAACAGATGGATCAATCGGAAAATTAAAAAGGGGACTAAGCTCTGTTAACTCTCCAAAAACTGCTATATCATGAGGATTTACGAAAGAACACATGATAAGCCAAGGGGAGAGATCCTCATCTGCTTCAAGAGAGTGAATTAATTGGGCGGTCTCATCTGCATAAATCTGGTCTCTCCCAGCAATTCCAATAGCTGCCGAAGAACCTGTATTACGCGGAGAACTGCCATGAGGTTCAGGACCCACCCATCCTGAAAAACCGTACTGATCTAAACGGTCTCCAAGAAGGTACTTATTTACGTTAGCCGGTATTGGCACCCCGGTTTGAGAGTAGCTTGGATATGCATTTTTCGTACCCGGAATGAGAATATCTTCTTCAGAAGCGTGCCATTTCCCTTTCCAAAATGTCCGATAACCTGCAGACCTGAAGTAATGGCCAAACGTTGGAACCGCGTTTGGATCAAGCCAAAACATATCCGGATCATAAGCACCCTTAGCTGCCCCACTCGTTTGTGTTACCCCATGCAAAGATGGATACTGTCCTGTATATAGAGTGGCCCGACTAGGTGAACAAGCTGTACTTCCAGCATAATGGCGTTGAAATTCCACCCCATTTTCCTTCAGGAGTTCTTGGGTAACAAGATATTCCTTTCGCCATTTCTTAATCTCAGCAGTCTCATAAACGGATGGGTACCGCTCCTGATCCACCATTAATATAAGAAAATTAGGCTTTTTTTGGCGCTGTTTTGATCCCTTCTCGAATTGACTCATCAGTTCTCCCCCTTACTGTTATGAAAATGACTCAACCTAATTATGTATACGTAACTGTATTCAAGTCTATTCAGTTAAAAGGGATCTTGCTGAGTTGATAATCTCTAAGCCAAAAAAAGAGAGAAGAACACACCGGCTCTTCTCTCATCACTTTCCTTTTCTATTCTTCTTCTGGTACCAATACAATTTTTCCAACTTTCCCAGATTGTTTAAAATATGTTTGAGCTTCTTTCGCTTCACTGAGTGAGAACGTTCGATCAAGCACTGGTTTAATTTTCCCTTCAGAGATCGCTTGAAGCATTCGCTTAAATTCTTCCCGCGTCCCTAATACGGATCCATAGAATGTAAGATGCTTTAAGTATAATGTTCTAAGATCAAGTTCAGTCTTCTGTCCGCCCGCGGAACCTGACGTACAAAACTTCCCGCCTTTTTTTAATACATGAAGAGAAGTATTAAATAATGGATCCCCAACTACATCAAGAACGGAGTCAATAGGACCACCATTTGCCTCTAGTATTTCCTCAGCTAAATTGTCTGACTTATACGAAACGACATGTGTTGCACCAAGTTCTTTCATCTTACCTTCAAGAGCCAAGTCTCCAACAACAGCGATTACCTTTGCTCCAAATACGCGAGCAGCTATTTGCACGTTTAGTGAGCCAACTCCACCGTTTGCCCCTGTCACCAAAACGGTCTCTGATGCGTTAGGCTGAATTTGCTCGACCATATGCCAAGCTGTCATTCCACTTACCGAAAAGACAGCACTCTCGACGTAATTCGTGAGGGGCATGTTGTAACACAAATCTGCTGGCCAAACAACATACTCAGCGTAACCACCATCATATTCTGATCCGATAAACGACATATCTTCTGAAATATGCTCAGACCCTTCTTCTCCACTTGAAGTGAACGGGAAAAGAACAACAGATTTCCCCATCATTGAATCACTTACCTCTTCTCCAACTTCCACAATCTCTCCCGTAATATCTGAACCTGGCGTACGTGGAAATTGCACCCCTTCTGGACGCCATCCGGATTTCGACCCAGTGCCATATGCTCCTTCTCTCATCCATATTTCTGTATTGTTAATTCCGCAAGCCATCACTTTAACGAGAACTTCACCAGATTTAGGGGTAGGTCTCTCAACTTCTCGAACCTCTAGTTTGTCTACTTCTCCGTATCCTGTTACTTGAACTGCTTTCATTAAAATCCTCCTGTTGATGCTTATTATGTATGTTTAGATTCCTATTTGTTGAGCTTAATTATTCATTATATCATAAAAAAAGAAGCTCCCCAATTGGAGAGCTTCTTTCCATTTCGTTCAATTACTTTTGAACGTTAGCAGCCTGTGGGCCACGGTCGCCTTCAACAACTTCGAAAGAAACTGCTTGGCCTTCTTCTAGAGTTTTGAAACCTTCTTCTTGGATAGCAGAGAAGTGAACGAATACATCGTCTTGACCTTCTACTTCAATAAATCCGAATCCTTTTTCTGCGTTGAACCATTTTACTGTACCTTGTAACATGTTTGTTGCCTCCTGCGTGGATCCAGTCCACATTGTATTACTATTATTGCTCTCTAAATTCATTCCAGACTAAAGTACTTTCTTCCGAGTAACTTTTTCTTTCATTATAAATCCGAACAAGAATAAGTAATTACTACTTTAACAGTGAGGGCTCATTTCGTCAACTAGATGCTTAAAAAAATTTATTTTTCTACTCCTTCCTCTAAGCCAAAATAGTGTTTTGAAACTAAAAAAACAGCCTCACTTTGTTAATACGCTCCAATTTGATCAGCCTTTATTCCTAAAACATTTTTCTAACATAATATATTCATATAAAACTAGTTTCAAATGAAAGAGTGAGTGGAAGATACATATTGTTAACTGATCAATAAGTGAAGGAGGTGAATCAGAAGTGAGTGACATTACAGTAGGATTAGTCCCTGCTCCAGAATTGCCTGAAAAGATGGCCCAAAAGTTAACTCAAATCCTACCCGGATTGCTAGTGGATCAGATCGATTCTTCTGTAGAGTGGGGAGTTGATGTAATCATTGACCCTATAACCGGAGCAGCTGAAACCGCTGATGAAATTATAGAGGAAACCGAAATTCGTAAACAAAAGAACAAATGGGATTATGCGATTTGCCTTACAGACTTACCGATTTATGAAAACGGTAATATTGTGCTAGCTGACATTAATAAAGGGCGTGGCATTTCACAAATATCCTTACCTGCCTTCGGCTCTGTTCCTATGAAAAAACGGCTTAAGGAAGTAGTTCTTGAAGCAATTAGTGAACTTCATTATTATCATAACAATACTTCTGAAGAACATCAGAGAAAAAAGAGAATTCCAAAACTTTTCTCTCCAATTCGCAAAATAGTGCCAGATGATGACGAAGACAACCTGCGCTATATTGTCATCCCTAAACTAAACGGAAGAGTACGTGTATTGATGGGAATGGTCTACGCGAATCGTCCATGGACAATCTTCCCTTCATTTAAAAGTGTTGTAGCTGTAGCTTTTGCGACAGGTACATACGGTTTAATCTTCCCAACTCTATGGCAACTTAGTGCAGCTTTTCAATCCATTCGTTTTATTGGTCTAATGCTGACAGCTTTATCAAGTATGATTATATGGATCATTTTAGCTCATAATTTATGGGAAAAACCTTCTCATCGTAGCAAATATAATTTAAGAAGACTTTATAACATCGTCACCGTTATAACTCTGAGCTTAGCTGTATTACTGTATTATGTAATGCTTCTCATCCTATTCTTCTTAGCCGTACGAGTCTTCGTACCTGCTGAATTATTTGCAGCAGAAGCTGGTTTAGAGGGTGAAGCAGGAATGATTGATTACATCAAACTTTCTTGGCTTGCCACTTCTGTAGCAACTCTAGCTGGTGCAATTGGAGCTGGTCTTGAGAATGATGAACTCGTTCGAAACATTACCTATGGATACAGACAGAAACGTCGGTATAAAGAAATACAAAACGATTCTAGTGACAATAGAGAAGCACACGAAACACAAGATGCGTAAGGCAGAAGCTAGTAAGCTTCTGCCCCTTTTTTGTAATACGTAAATGCCCAATTACTCTTTCAGCACCATTTGTTACTTGTGTTAAGATAAGTATTTATCTATTGTTACATAAAATCAAAGAAATACCTCGTAACATGAAAGAATACAGGGGCTGTATACGTTAAACTATCAATTCTGCTTAAATACTTACCTTGAAGGGTTTCAAATTTCTCCTTATCTCCTATAAGCAAATCTCGCTTCAGTACAGATACAGTCAAACTACCAAAATATCCGGTTATGCTAATTAGCACCCCAGACAAAACACCGTATTCAATACCAAAAGGAGTAAAATAGGGATAGAGTACATAAGAAACAATAGTTGTTGTGAGGAAGGCACCAATAAAACCTTCCCAAGATATATTAGGGTTAGACGTTGGCACAACTTTATGACGTCCAAAGTAAAGTGAAATAATAGAATGAACGACATCATTTACCTGCGTTAGAACAATTAGATACAGTACAAGATTCGGACCATACTCTGGCGATGCCGATGAATAAAATGCTAAGTGACTCAAACCAAAAACCATGAGCATCATACCCCATTGCGTAAAACTCACAGAACGCAAGAAACCTAATGTCCCTTTTCCAATAATTCGGGGGACAGGTAAGAATAAGAATACATAAATGGGAATGAAGACGATAAACATTCCATACCATCCTATATAAATCCAAAGAAATTGAAGCGGAATCATAAGATAAGACCATAAAAATAGCCGCCTATCTGATTTCCTTGTTTTCATCATGGAAAAGTATTCTTTCAAAGAGTAAAAGCAAAGGATCATTATGGAAAACAAAGAGACAATAGGGTTAAATAAAGTTGCAAAGCAGAAGATCACAAACATCCCCCACCATGTCTTCACACGAAACAAAATACCCGTAAAGTCTTTATCAGGCTGCTTCTTCTTAAAACCATAAAGAGCTAGGGTTGCTGTGCATAAACCGATAAAAACTACAGATAGGGTCACAATTTTTTCTATCATAGAATCCTCCCCTCCAAACACACAAACTACATCTATTTTAAACAATTTCTTATATAATGAAAATAAAGGAAATTCTAAGAAAGGGGAATCATACAGTGAATCACTTAAACTATGTATATATTATGCTATCTGATACAGGAACCCTCTTCACTTCGCTTATAAAGAAGTATACGAAAGCACCCTACAATCATGCTTCTCTTTCTTTTGACCCGCATTTAAAGGATATGTACAGTTTCGGCCGAAAGAACCCAAATAACCCCCTTAACGGAGGCTTTGTAAAAGAAGATATTGAGAACGGAACATTTAGCAAGTATCGTAATACCATGTGTGTAATTTATCGCCTTAAAGTTACTGACAGGGAAAAAGAAAAAATGAAAAGGATTCTTGAGGTTTTTCAGAGGAATAACCACAAATTCTTATATAATATCCTTGGGCTTGTTGGCGTGTCTATGAAAGAACCTGTGGAATTCAGCAATTCATATTTTTGCTCTCAGTTCGTCGCAGAAATACTGAACCGCTCTGGTATTCAACTATGGGATAAACTCCCTGCTCTTGTTACACCCGATGACTTCAGAGAGAACGATCGACTAGAACTCGTTTATGAAGGGCGATTGATTGATTACATATAATATCGATTACGGACTTCTATAAAATAGGCTCTGTTAAAGTTTAATGTTATTATTCTTTATAATAAGCTAGTTCAAGAATAGGGCAGGATTGTTGAAGACTCGAAGCTGAGACACTGCGTCGTGTATGTGGCCGTTACGCTTTTAAGTGCTAGGGCAGGCTAGGGGACAACTCGCTTTCCTGCGGGGAGCTGGGAAGCCTCCTCAATCGCTACGCGCTTTCCGGGGTCTCCCCTAAGCTCCCTACCCCGCGGGAGTCTCGCAGTCCCCTAGCCTGCCCTAACGTTTATGGGATGAACGGCCACTCATCAAGATCGCATTAAAGCCCCCACCTAACATATTCGGCTCGCTCCCGTCTCTCCCCATTTGGCAAAGGTGGGCCTGGAAATTGCGAGACTCCTGCGGGAGAAAGAGCTAGACGAGATCCCACAGAGAGCGAAGCGAACGAGGAAGCTCGACAGCTCACCCGCGGAAAGCGAGTGATTTCCAGGCCCACCTTACGCTCCATAAAAGTTGACGGGAGCGTTTCTCTATTCATAGCAAGACGAGATCCTTTTGAATTCAAGTCTTCCGTATAAGGGGGCTTATATGTAGCAAAATCAACACTAAACATTAACAGAGCCATAAAATTAAAAGACACACCTTTAAACAAAGGTGCGCCATACAAGTCTATTACTCTTTATCAAGCATAAGTGGATGAGATAGAACGTCGTACCCTTTATCTTTTAAGGTCATTTCATTCCCATCGCTAAAGACTTGCTCGAAAAAGCGGTTTGCGGGTTCTGCGAGTTCTTTGTAATAGTCACTAAAGAGGGAACCTGCGTAACTCCCATACCATTTCTCAGGTAAGAGCTCTTCTGGTAAGCCTGGGTCTATGAATAAGAATTTCCTATATTCGTGAACGAGTTTGGTTCGTTCTACAAAGCATTCTGCATCGCTCATGGCGCCACTTTTTATCTTGTTCTTATCAATGATAAATTTCTGACTGTAATGGGCAATAAATGCATTGTACTTCTCATTAATCTCGCCAATATCCCAACTATTCTCTACTAACCTCTGATTGTCATGAGGGCCATCGTAAGATGCTATGAAAAAGTCTACATATTCTTCAATCTCATACTTCTCAATGAGGGAATAAACTTTTTCTTCAAGCTGGTTGGGCGATATCCAAAGGCTGTTGGTCATCGTACCAAATCCGCTCCATACAAGCTCTTTCCGAAGTTCATCACGTAAGTTACGCTTTTCTTCTGGAATCGTGTAAAAAAGCATACGCCATTTCCCATCCCATGTTTCTGGATTTAATTTAAAAATACGATTCCCTGCTTCTTCCATCCGCTTTAAGCCTATGTCAGTTAGTGAATAGTAGCTTTTATTCCCTTGCTTCTGGGCCTTAAGCCACCCTTGCTTGCTCATACGAGAAATGGCTGCACGAACAGCCTGCTCATTATGACCAAACTCTTTCAGCAACCGAATCAAGCTCCCAATCCAGATTTTATTGCCGTAATGTCGTATATAATCCCCATAAAGGGTAAAAATCATTGATCTAGTATTCATCCCCGTAACATCCTTTATCTCTTTTTTCATCGTATTCAGAAAACTATTACGATTATATCATGAATATGGGAAAAGGCACATGAATTGAGGACGATCGACTCTTAAGATCTTTCACACTTAGTTACCTGTAAACTGAGGAGCACGTTTTTCTCCGAAAGCTTCTAAAGCTTCCACTCGATCTTTAGTCGGGATAGTAATCTCATAGGCTTTCGATTCAATCGCTAGCCCTGTACAAAGATCAACCTCAGCTCCTTTACTTATAGCATGTTTGGCTTGTTGTACAGCTACTGGTCCGTTGGCAAGCATGGATGATGCTAATTCCTTACATCGGTTTAACAAATTCTCACGCTCTACTACTTCCATAAGCAGTCCATACTTATACGCTTCCTCTGATGTGATCTTCTTAGCTGTTAAGATTAACTCTTTCGCTCTCATATCCCCAATTAAACGCGGGAGACGCTGGGTACCCCCGGCCCCTGGGATAATGCCCCAACTCGTTTCAGTAAGACCCATCTTCGTATCCGCAACAGCATAACGGAAGTCGCAAGCGAGCATAAGCTCAAAACCTCCGCCAAATGCATATCCATTCACAGCAGCAATGGTCGGTTGAGGTAGCTCAGCTACAGCTTGAAATACATCACCTATCTTTTTTACATTCCTCCGTACTTCTGCCTCTGTTAACGTCTTCCTTTCTTTCAAGTCAGCGCCAGCACTGAACGCTTTCTCACCTGCTCCTGTAAAGATCACACAACGCACATTAGGATGTACATGTAATCGTTCTACAACATCCCCAAGTTCTTGCAACATGGCAAAGTTAAAACAATTTAACGCTTCCGGTCTTGATAACGTTACATAAGCAATGTGATTGTTTATTTCCCAATGAATGCCTTCCATTATATATCCTCCTTATATGTTCTCAACAATCGTAGCAATGCCTTGACCTACTCCAACACACATAGTAGCTAGCCCAAGTTCTACATCTTGCTTTTTCATCTCATGGATAAGAGTTGTTAAGATCCTCGCACCACTCGCACCAAGAGGGTGACCGAACGCAATTGCTCCGCCGTTAACATTTACTCGTTCAGGTGATAACTCGAGCTGCTTCATGCACTCTAGCGATTGGGAAGCAAACGCTTCATTTAGTTCCACTAATCCAAAATCAGAAGAAGTAACTCCAGCACGAGCCATAGCCTTTCTAGTTGCAAAGATTGGTCCAAGCCCCATAATTCTCGGTTCTAGTCCCGCCGTTGCTGAAACGCGGTATTTAACAAGCGGTGTAAGCCCTAATGAACTGGCTTTTTCAGCGCTCATTATTAATAAAGCGGACGCTCCGTCATTGATTCCTGAAGCATTGCCTGCAGTAATCGTACCATTTGGGAAAAGCGGCTTCAGTGTGTTTAACTTCTCAAGTGTGGTCGTCGGACGAGGGTGCTCATCTGTTTCGATAACAATTTCGTTCCCTTTTCGATCGAAGTAAGTCACAGGAACGACTTCTTCATTAAACCTTCCTGATTCCATAGCAGTTTTCGCTTTTTGTTGACTATGGAAAGCAAACTCATCCTGGTCCTCACGTGTTACACCAAATTCTTTCGCAACGTTCTCTGCGGTCTCTGGCATGCTGTCTGTCCCGTATACTTCAGCCAAACGATCGTTAACGAAACGCCAACCTATTGTTGTATCAAACATCTCGCGATTACCGCGGGAGTATGATGTTTCAGGTTTCCCCATCACATAAGGGGCTCGTGTCATACTTTCTGTTCCACCTGCTATGAAAATATCCCCTTCTCCAACCATAATAGCCCTTGCAGCGTAATTCACAGCATCAAGACCAGACCCACATAAACGATTTAAAGTTGTGCCTCCTACTTCTACAGGCATTCCGGCTAATAAAGCAGACATCCTTGCTACGTTCCGATTTTCCTCGCCCGCCCCATTTGCATTACCAAATACGACCTCCTCCACTTCGAGAGCGTTAAGATCAGGATTTCGTTCAAGAAGAGCCTTTATAACCAGGGCTCCAAGGTCATCAGGACGGATATCCTTCAATGCTCCTTTGTACCTTCCAATCGGAGTGCGAACAGCATCTACAATGACAACTTCTTTCATACAAGTTCACCATCCTTTGAATAGTCATACACTCCGCGGCCAGTCTTTCGACCGAGACGTCCTGCACTGACATATTGTTCAAGGAGAGGAGCCGGGCGATATTTCTCACCTAACTTCTCATGTAAATATTTTAGGTTATTCAAGCGAGCATCAAGACCTACTAAGTCTCCAAGTTCAAAAGGCCCCATCGGATAATTCAGTCCTAATTTAATAGCTTTATCGATTTCCTCAGGGCTCCCAACCCCTTCTTGCAACATATAAAATGCTTCATTTCCAACGAGCGCGCTGATCCGACTTGTTACGAACCCAGGGAACTCGTTAACTACAACTGTCTCTTTCCCCATCTGGTGAGCAACATTTTGAATCACATCTGCTGTCTCGTCAGAAGTTTCTAACCCTCTCACGATTTCAACAAGAGGCATTTTATGAACAGGATTAAAGAAATGCATTGCAATAACTTGTGATGGCCTCTTTGTAAATGAGGCAATTTCAGTTGGACTCATCGTGCTTGTATTTGTAGCGAAATAACAACTTGCTGGAGAATACGCATCAGCCTTTTCAAAAACACTCTTTTTAATATCTGCTTTTTCAGGCACAGCTTCGATTAAAAGATCAGCCCCTGAAGCCGCTTCTTTTAGAGATGTAGAAAAGTGAAGATGCGCTTGAGCTTCGTTACATGCTTCTACCGACAACTTCTCTCGCTTAACCCCTTTATCAAATATGGAATCTAACTCCGCCTGTGCAGCGGTTAATTGTTCCTCTTGTATATCAACAAGTGTTGTTTCAAAACCTCCACAAGCGCTCACATACGCAATTCCACGCCCCATTACACCTGATCCGACAACGACTATTGATTTAACCATTATGTAGGCCTCCTCTTATTGGTTTGTACTTACCTTTTTGATGAAAAGAAAAGAATGCGAGGCGCTTGTTTTTAGCGCTCGCATTCTTTAACCTTATTCTACACCGAGTGGATTTAAAGGACGGTTGCCGTAGTAGGAAAGAATGCTCTTCGTTTCCGTATAAAGATCAAGCGTCTCTGTGCTCAATTCTCGGCCAAATCCTGACTGCTTATAGCCGCCAAACGGGGTTCCTGGGAAGGCTGAGAATGGGCAATTCACCATTACAATACCAGCTTTAATGCCATTCGCAACGCGTGTTGCCTTGCCATGATCCTTTGTCCAGATTGCAGAACCTAATCCATATTCGCTGTCATTTGCTAATTTAAGAACTTCTTTTTCATCGCTAAATTTCATTACGACAACAACAGGTCCGAAGATTTCTTCTTGAACCACTTTCATATCGTGGGTAACATCCGCAATTACGGTTGGCTCATACCAGTGGCCATTTTCAAATCCGTCTACTTTCGCTTCCTGTCCACCAGCTAGGATCGTTGCACCATCTTCTTTAGCTGATTGAACATATCCATCGATGACTTCTACCTGATCACGGTTAATGATGGAACCAATATGCGTACCTTTATCCATCGGATTCCCTAATACAAGGCGCTTTGTTTTAGCTACAAATTTCTCCATAAACTCATCATATATATCTTCGTGAACGTACATACGAGAGCGAGCTTCACAGGATTGACCCGTGTTATAGAAAATCCCAAATAAAGATCCGTCCACAGCAGCATCTAGGTCAGCATCGTTAAAAACAATATTAGGCGACTTCCCACCAAGTTCAAGCGTGACACGTTTTAGCGTTTCAGACGCTTTCCCCATAATGTTCTTTCCGATTGGTGTTGAACCTGTGAAAGCGACTTTATCGACACCTTTATGTTCAACAAGATAATTTCCTATCTCCGATCCGGAACCAGGAACGACGTTAACAACGCCTTCTGGTACTCCTGCTTCTGTACAGATCTCAGCCATAACGAGTGCTGTAAGAGGGGTAAGAGAGGCAGGTTTCACAATCACACTACATCCTGCCGCAATAGCGGGAGCGATTTTCCACGCAGCCATCATCATTGGATAGTTCCATGGAATAATCTGAGCACAGACACCTACCGGCTCTTTTTCTGTGTAGTTATGGAATTGACCTGGTACAGGATTCACTTCTCCTTTATGACCTACAATCGCACCTGCATAAAATTCAAAGTCTTCGATGGCTTGCATAACCTGACCTTGAGCAGCGGCAAGTGTTTTCCCACTGTTTAAAACTTCAAGCTCAACAAGTTCGTTAAATCGTGAACGCATTATGCCTGCAATTTTGTTCAAAGTGCGAGAACGCTTACCAACCGGGAACTTCTTCCACTTTCCATAATCAAAAGCATTTCGAGCTGCTTCAACTGCGCGCTCCGCATCTTCTGTTGTGGCTTTTGCTACTGTTGCAAGTGGTTCGCCTGTAGCTGGGTTGTATGTAGTAAATGTTTCCCCTGAAGTTGATTCAACCCGCGCTCCGTTAATAATCATTGAGTAGTGATCACGCTTCATTGCCATTTGTTCCATTTTCGTTTCTTGTGCAGTTGCCATTCCATCCACTCCTTCTTATTATTGTCCTTGAAATTCAGGCTTTCGTTTATTCAAAAATGCTTGAACACCTTCATGGTGGTCTTTTGTTAATCCAGCAATTCGTTGTCCATAAGCTTCTTTCTCAAGATAGTCATGGAGATCCATCTGCCAGCCGGCTTTCATATTCCGTTTGATAAGGCCAATTGCTTTTGTAGGCATAGAAGCAAGTCGTTCAGCAAACGCCCTTACTTGTTGATCCCACTCTGCTGCAGGAATAACCTTAGTTACTAGGTTGAGCTCTTTAGCCTCGTCAGCTGAGATTTTTTCACCTAATATGGCAAGCTCTAGCGCTTTGGCATGACCTACAATTTTAGGCAGGTTGTATAGGTTCGCCGCATCAGGTATAAGCCCTACATGAATGAATGCTTCTAGAAAACTAGCATTCTCGGAAGCTAAGCGGAAATCACACGCTATTGCTAGACTAAATCCAGCTCCAGCGGCTACACCATTTACAGCCGCGATAATTGGCTTCTCACAACGGTCAATCTCTTTGACCATTGGGCCGTAGCTGTTCCTGAGAACTTCACCAAGGTCTATGGATTCATCCACCCCGCTTAGATCTTGCCCAGAACAGAAGGCACGACCGGCACCGGTAATGACAATGGCTCTGACACCTTCGTCCGTTGAAGCCTCTTTCACCGCTTTACGAACATCATGATTCAGCTTATGAGTAAACGCATTTAGTTTATCTGGTCGATTCAAGGTGATTGTTGCTACGCCATTTAACACTTCATACAAAATGGTATCCCCCATATTGCCACCTCTACTTCCCTTTAAATTGCGGGCTTCGCTTTTCCATAAAAGCACTCATGCCCTCTTTTTGGTCTTCTGATGAGAATAACAAGTAGAAGTTTTTCCTTTCGAACTTCATCCCTTCATCAAGAGGGTAGTCCACAGCTTTATCTACTGCTTCTTTAATGAGTCTGACTGCTAATGGAGGCTGTTTGGCAACCTTTTTAGCATACTTCATCGTTTCTTCTAGGAGGAGTTCTGGTGCGATCAGACGATTGACAACTCCAAAATGAAATGCTTCTTTAGCAGACATCTTCTCTCCAGTCAGAAGCCATTCAAGGGCCTTTCGTTTCCCCATAATTTTCGTTAATTGCTGTGTCCCACCTGCACCTGGCATAACGCCAAGGTTCACTTCCGGGAAACCAAATTGAGCCGTTTCAGTCGTAAATAAAAGATCACATGCAAGAGCTAATTCAAAACCGCCTCCAAGGGCAAATCCATTTACAGCGCCTATAATCGGTTTCTTAATAGATAGAAGACGATCCCAATCAGCAAACTGATCAAGTAGTTCAAGGTCTATAGGAGAATCCCCAGCCATTTCATGAATGTCAGCACCAGCTGCGAAAGCCCTTCCCTTTCCTGTAATAACCATTACACCGACCTCTGGATCTCGATCGAAAGCAGTCATTAATTCCACCAATTCGCTTACCATCGGACGATTGATCGCGTTCAGAACTTCAGGACGGTTTAATTCAATAAGTCCTACCCCATCCACCACCGTCGCTTCAACGAATTGCAGATTATGCATCAACTTCCTCACCAATCATCATCGTGACAAGCTCTCCTGCAAATCCCATAACATCTTTACCAGAAGCTTTTGCTTCATCTGTCTTCATCGCTGTCTTTAACGCCTCATGGCTATCGTAGTACATTTCACACATAAGGTAATACTTACCTTCACCGCCCATTGGACTTCCGACGATTTTTGTTACTTTCATATCACGAAGTCCAGGGATTTTGGCCGTAATCGGGCTATGTGTATTCCAGTAATGCTCATCGAACGCTTCCTTGTCTTCCGGGTGTTTGTACAACGCGATCATTTTCACCATTTGTTCCATCTCCTTTAAGTTTTAATAGATTGGTTTCAAAGAATACTAGAATCTCGAGTTAGCCTTACATCGTTGAGACTGGCTTCATCGCTTCAAATGGATTTTTACAGGACTTGCAGTATAAAATACTTCTACAAGCTGTTGGACCAAAGATATTATCCATAGTTGTATAAGTTGAGCCACAATATGGACAATCTACATGCCATTCCCCTGTCGATTCCATTTTTGTAGGAGGAGGAGCAATACCGAAATCTTTCAAACGCTCTCTCCCTTGAGCTGTAATTCGATCAGATGTCCAAGGAGGGCTGTAAATGAACTTCACCTCTACCGATTGCACCCCTTCGATTGTGAGAAGCTCATTCTTGACGTTTTTCTCGATGATCTCAAGGGCAGGACATCCCATAAAGGTTGGTAATAAAGCTACATAAGCTTCGCCTTCTTCTACCTCCACGTGCTCCACCATTCCCAAATCGATTATACTGACAGAATCGATCTCTGGGTCTTTCACATTTTCTAACGCCTCTTCTACGGAATTCAACACAAGTGTCATAGACTTCCCCTCCCAATGATGCGTTTTACCAGATTGCTGCAGGGTCTTGTCGGTACACTGCACTAAGCGTTTTGATCGCATCCGTTAGATCTTCAGTATGTTCTAACGCTCGCCCATTTCCTCGTTTCATCATTGGTTCTAATGTTACTTGGACTCCACAATCATCACACATGGCTTCAACCTCATGTAGCCAACGCTTTTTTAGAAACTCTTCTCCTTCAATTAACCCTGCTTCCGTTATCTTTTTCTCGTGAGGCCCCAGTGCAAGAATTCCACCGACATCTTCCATTGAGCGTGAAACAGCACTAAGCATGCGCTCCCTGGCCTCTCCAGGAATTGTCACGAGCTGTTTAAACCACGTTTTCCAGTGCATCAAATGGTAATAAAGCTCCGTGTTCACTTTAATTGCAACATGGGAAAGCGGTTCATAGGATGATGATTGCAATGAATCAATTCGGATCTTTTTAGCTTGTGTGTAAAAGTAATGACGGACCACAGCAAATGCCCAGTCATATCGAGGTTCTTCCAAGTAGTGTCCTGGACCGTTCACCTCTTCAAGTAAAATGGCATTTCTTCGTTCCTCAGGCTTTCTAGCGTGAGCAAGATCATTTGCAACACCTAGTCCTAGGTCTTCTAGAAGTTGATAATACATCGTTGCGTGCCCCATCGTATCCTGACTAATAGAAGAAAAAGCAACATCTTCTTCAATATGGGGAGCAAGACCAAGCCATTCTGATCCTCTATAAGCCACGATAAAATCATCATCAGCCAACTGGAATAAAAGCTCTTTTAAAGCCTCTTCATGTCCTTGTGCTTTAACGTCCTCCGGTGTCTTCATCACTTGTCGTCCCCTCCCCATGACAATATCTCTTTCTCATCTAACATCCCTTGCTCTTTATCACGCCATTTTTTCTTTAAGTAACCATAACCTTTGGTGTTTCGATATTCCTTGTTATCCAAACGCTGCAAGGCTTCACGTTCTTCTTGATTAAACATGCGGATATCAGATCGCTTCACAACCCAAATATCCACTACTGGTTCTCTGCGCATAAAGTTTTCTTGCGCCATTACCACTGCTAGCTCATGGTTCGGTGCGAGTAAACTAAATTGATGCTGAAACGGTGATTTAAATGTACGTTTACTGAATACTTCAAACTCCTGATAAAATTCTCTTCCTTTATCCCCCACTACTTTTCCTCCTTCTTATATAGCTTCGTTTGATGGGCTTAACGCCTCTCGTACCCATGCGTTATTCTCATAAGAAAGTTGACGTAAGCGGAGGCGTTCTTTCGATTTAGGTCCATTGTTTCGGACGATTTCTTTAAATTCATTCCAATCTGGCTGCTTGTAAACCCAAAGCCCTTTTTCTTCGTCATATCGCATAGTAGGATCTGGCAACTCTAATCCAAGTGATAGAACCCTTGGAATATATTTTGTGAAAAAGTCTTGTCTTAACTGTTCATTGGTTTTCGTACGAATCTTGTATTTAATCGTAGTATCTTGCTTAGAGGAGCCGGTCGTGTCAGCTGCTGCTGGGCCGAAGAACATAAGTAATGACTCCCACCAGCGGTTTAAGGAATCCTGAACGAGCGCTTTTTGTTCTTCCGTTCCTTCAGCTAGTGCCATAATAATCGCTTCCCCGTGTTGAGCATGAAAGACTTCTTCTGCGCAAATACGTTGTAAAGCCCGTGCATATGGTCCGTATGAGGCTTTCAACATATTGGTTTGTGTAATGATCGCTGCGCCATCTACAAGCCAACCGATTAATCCTGCATCTCCCCAGGTTGGAGCTGGCATATGGAAGACGTTATGAAATTTAAGACGACCTGTGAACAGGTCCTGCATAATGTCTTCACGATTTCTCCCATAGGGTTTCATCAAGTCTTCGGCTACACGCAAAAGAAGCTGTCCGTGCCCCATTTCGTCTTGTACCTTTGCCATAATTCCAAGTTTCCTTCTTAAAGTAGGAGCTTTAGGTACCCACTCTTTCTCCGGTAACGCTCCCATAATTTCACTAATGCCATGCATCGAAATTAATTTAATTAACGTCATACGATATTCTTCAGGCATCCAGTCTTCTGCTTCAATCTTCTCACCCGCTTCAACCCTTTGCATAAAGTGATTATGCTTTTCTTCATCAGATAGGCGTTCAAAAACTGTCATCGTTGTCATTCAAGATCCTCCTTTTTCATTACGCTAGCTAAAAAACTTCCTCCATTTGTTCCTCAAAACCTCTTAACCACCCATTGCATAAATGGAAGACGAAACAAATAAAGCGCTTACAATTTACCTTTAATAAAAAATCAAATTTTACATTTGATTATATGACGGATTTTTATCGTAATTAAAAACTTCTGTAATACTATTTACAACAAACATACAGTTAAAATAGATAACTGTCAACATATTTATCTGAAAATTTTAATTAATTAAAATTAGTTATAGCTACTCTAGATCCTTCTACTGAAGGAAAACTCTCGTCTTGCTTCGTGTTGAACATGATCTTTGTAAGCTGAATGAAAAGCACTTGTTTATAAATAAAAAACGCCAAGCATGGTGATGACTTGGCGTTCTTTATTTGGACAAAATATAATTTTAATCAATTAATTCCCGATTCTATTCGTAATATATAGCGCTCCTTTATGAGTTACTATCATAAATATGGCCGAACCAATGAGATCCAACCTTGGATGTATCAAGACTGATTCAAGAGCGTTAAGAGGGATCCCTTCTGGTAGACAGTAGACAGTAGTTAAAGATGTCTCCACTCCAAACCATGCTCCCGCAAACAGAAATAGACAAGCGGGAGTTATCGCTAAGAAACTCCATTTGGCAATTAGGGGCGTTTGGGTAGAAGGATATATAAAGAAAGGGCGCCAAGCATCAATAGAGAGTGAAAAAAGAATCCAAGTTATCCAAGAACCTGATAGAAACTCTACTCCAATGAAAGGTGCAGCGTGTTGAAGCGTGAGAATGATGGAGAAAAGTGCTAACGATATTGGTGAGGTAAAGGCCATTTTTCTTGGGACAATTGATGACATACTATAAAGAATCATAGGAGGAATGACAAAATATAGAAAACTCACAAAAGCCATATGAACCGGGATCGATTGTATCGTGTTATACCCAAATATGCATCCAATCGAAATGAATAGTGCCGTTACCATCACGAATCCTTTAGCAGAATGGAAAAAGGAAAGTTTCATAACGTTCACCCACTTTCCCTCTCATCCTACGTCTTTAAGCTTGGATCTATGCTATTCTTTTGCCTCTAATAATACTCACTAATTTGCATAACCTTTCCAAATTAGTCTTCTTACAGCATCTAAACCTTCATATACTATAAAGATGCACGGCTAAGGAGGTTTTCAGAATGAATGTAACTGTACGTCAAGGTGATTCACTTTGGTATTACAGTCAATTGTTTGGTCTGCCGTTTCAGCTGATCGTGGATTCTAACCGGGACAGTAACCCCAATCAGCTTTTTATAGGTCAGTCTGTTCAAATCCCCGGATTTGTTACCACTAATGTGCGTATTACTGCAGGTGATTCGTTATGGTCAATCGCAAAGCAACGCGGTATCCCAGTTGATGCCATTTTAGTAACAAATCCAAACATCAATCCAAACACACTGCAAATCGGGCAACTTATTCGGGTACCCGTTCGAGTTACATGGCGAGTTGTAAATGGAAAAGAGAATTACACCTATGAGTTGATGATGAATGATATAAGACAGCTTGTTGCCATTTATCCTTTTATTATAAATGAATCAATTGGAAATTCTGTTATGGGGAAAACACTACCGGAACTTAGAATTGGAAGGGGTTCTAAACGCCTTCATATGAATGGGTCTTTTCATGCGAACGAATGGATTACAACACCTATTATTATGAGGTTCCTTAATGAATTCTTAGTAGCTTTAACAAATCAAGATCAGATTAGAGGAGTTAGCATGCTTCCATTTTATGAACTCGTTCTATTGTCTACCGTTCCAATGGTTGATCCTGATGGGGTAGATTTAGTGATTGAAGGATTACCTGATGAGGAGCCCTACCGAACTAACGTGTTAGATATTAATGAGGGAAGTACAGACTTTTCGTCCTGGAAGGCCAATATTAAAGGTGTAGATTTAAATAACAACTACCCTGCAAAATGGGAGATTGAAGCAGAACGGAAAGAACAACAGCCCGCTCCATTTAACTATCCAGGACCTTTCCCTCTATCAGAACCGGAGTCGATTGCGATGGCTGAATTAACTTACGCGAGAGACTTTGCACGAATTCTCACATTCCACACACAAGGCGAGGTGATCTTTTGGGGATTTGAAAACTTGGAGCCTCCTGAAGCAGAGGTGATCGTAGACGAATTTGCACGTGTAAGTGGCTATCGCCCGATTCGGGAAATAGACAGCTTCGCAGGTTACCGGGACTGGTATATCCAAGAATACCAAAGACCAGGCTATACGATCGAATTAGGCAAAGGCATTAGCCCCCTGCCCCTTACCCAATTTGATGAAATCTATCAAGAAGCACTAGGCATCTTCCTCGCCAATCTATACATGTAGCCTCTTTATCCCTTTATAGAACCACAGCGTGCCAGACACCGTTTATTGCACTAAAGGATTGCAGGGTGTCTGGCACGCTGTTTCTCTTTAACGTACTAAATTGCGCGAAAGCCTTTACAATGCACTTTAGGGGATAATTTGTGTACCTTGTGTTACGATATGAAAGCTAGCACTTCAGAGTCAGATTGGAGCTTTCATAATGATACGTTTTGCTAAAATAGGCTATACATTCTTTATTAGCTTATATGCTATTATGCACTTTTTTGTTTATTTTGCAGGAAACGAGTCTGCTTCGACCTTGTTATCTATATTTGGACTGTTCGCATTCTTGTTAGGATATTTCTTCTTGCCTATTAAGCAGGCATCGATTTCCCTACTCCTAATCGTGATTGCACTAATCATTCACTTTACAGCAGGGACCTCTCTCATAGACGGGATTGTATCAGGCTTTGGTGTAATGAGTGGCCTTATCGCGCTATTGCTCATTGTACCTATGATTAGTTGGGTTTTAGAAGAAAAGCCTTATATTGAAGCGGTCATTAACTTCGCCCAGAATCTTCTTAACACGAGTCGGAAATTTTACTTTGGGATGATGGTCATCACCCAAATCATTTCCTATTTCCTTCTATTCGGGTCTATCCCAATGGTATATGGTATGGTAAATGATTTTCTCAGCAACCAAAAAGGAGAGGCTTGGGAAAATTATAAAGGGACTGCCATGCTACGAGCTTTCTCCCTTACAACAATGTGGGTAGTTAGTATTCCGAGCTTCATCTTTGCTGTTGATGCTCTTGGAGCTTCCTTATCCTTATCTATATTACAAGGATTTGTCATTTCGCTCGCGGGAATTATGCTTTCTGTTCTCTTCTCTTATTACCAAGAACGCCATTATGGTGTAGATCTGACAGAGGGAATTCAAGAAGAATTAAGGAAGATAGCTGAAGAGAAGAAAGATGAAACCAAAGGGAATCGCGATGTATATGAATTTGCATTATTATTTATATCTCTTTTCGGGACGATTTTCCTTTTAAATGCATTATGGTCTGCGGAACTACTGCTTATTATCCCTATTGTGATCGTATTTTGGGTCCTTCTGTATTTCCTTGTTCGCACGAAGCTGTCTGCTATTATTACAAATGCGAAGACATATATACGTAAGGATATTCCTAATAAAGGTCAGCAGTTCTCCATTCTTCTCGCAGCAGGATTTCTCATTAACTCTGTTAATCAATCTGGGTATGGGACATACATTGTCGATGGGATCTTTTATCTAACAGATGCCGTACCTTTCCTAAACTTCTTATGGGTACTGCCGTTTGTAGTCATTATCCTTGGATTTATTGGACTCGGTCCCCTAACTGTTATTGTCCTTGTATCAGGAATTTTACAAGGTGTCGACTTACCGTATCCTCCGGAAATTGTAGTGCTTGGAATAACATCTGGAAGTGTCATATCCATTATGCTCTCGCCACTTATTCTGCCGTCGATTATATTAAGTTCTGTCAATCGATTGAGTATAATTAAGAATGGGCTGCTATTCAATTACAAATATGCCATTGCTTTTTATTTTATGGTACAAATCTATTTACAACTATTTATTGTGCTATTCTTGTAAAAAAAAGGTGAACCCATGTGGAGGTTCACCTTTTTTTAGTTTCAAACGTTAATGTTCAATCGGAGGAAGGTCATCTATTGTTGCTTCTTTTAAGGAAAACGTACAGACTCCTGTTGAGGTAAGTGCCCCATAGAAAACTCGACTTTCATCAGGGATATCTTGATGATTCATCTGTTCTCTTATCCAGCTCTCCTCCTTCCCCATCCTCCTCAGTACATCCTTTTGAATGATCCCATCTAAAATAATGGGAATCTCATAGTTATTTCCTGGTTTTTGAATATGTAAATCTGCACGTAACACAGGTTCAACATCAGGCTTTCGTTTTACCGACAAGCGTCCATTAGGTTCCACTATCGCCATTTCAACATCCGTCGTATGAAAAATACCTTGTTCCCTAAGCATTTGTAATACATTATCAACTGAGTATTGAATACGCTTCAAATTTGAACGTTTCCATTCACCATTATAAATCACAATGGTAGGCTCAAACGTTAACCATTTCCCAATCGTTTGCTTCTTCAGCTTTAATAGGACAATCGCTTTTTGAAGCAGTGCGATAACCATTATAGCAACTACCGTATGGATATGATGAATGTTTGGGTCAGCAATATCTGCTCCTACAACAGAGCCAAGTACAAGTACGGTTAGAAAATCAATAACAGGGAGTTCTCCGATAGATCGTTTCCCCATAAACAGCCCTATAGCAAGCATTAAAGGCAAGATGGTAACAATTCTTCCAATTACCTTCACGGAATCCATAACAATATCCATCTGATTCTCTCCTTTTTAAACAATGAGTTTGTAAATGAATGCATAATCTATCACCAAAATATCTCATAATAAACAAAAGGTGATAAAGATGAAAATCATTGTTGATCATTTACCAAGTATTCCCGTTTTAATAGGAGCTTTATTCGCCTGGGCCGTTCCATTTGGGATCAGGCAATTTGTCATTTGGCTACAAAAAGAGTAAAAGGAGTCTTCTATGAAAAAGTTTCTTAATCGATTACTCTTTCAACACGCACAAAAGAAATCAAAACATATAAACGAACCTATTGAGTCCTCTCCCCTTCACCAAGAAAGACTTACCGGGGAGTTACAGAATGACATTCAAACTATACAAGCTCTGCTTGGGAACAGCTTCGACCTTAAAATAGTAAAGTTTACATCAGATCCATATGCATATGACGGAGCTTTTTTATTCATTGAGGAATTAACAGATACGGCCGTTGTACATGAACAACTCAAATCCATCAGAAGTTTAAGTGAAACCACGTATCTATCGGTTTTAAGTCCTGAAACCATGCGGAGAGATGTATTGACGATCAGTGAATCCTCAATAGTCGACACTCTTCATCAGTGTATTTCACATTTATTACAAGGAAACACTCTCATTCTTTCTGACAATTTCAATGATGGTATTATTTTAAATTCGAGAAAGATGCCCCAACGCAGCATACAAGCTCCATCATCAGAATCTGTTGTTCGCGGACCAAGAGATGGTTTTGTAGAAACTCTCCTCTTAAACATAGGTTTAGTCCGAAAACGTTTAAAAGATCCAGATTTACAGCTAGATTATTTTAAAGTTGGGGAGCGTTCTAAGACAGACGTTGTCGTCATGTCTATAAATGGATTAACGAACCCTAAAATCGTCCAGGAAGTAAAAAACAGACTAAATAAAATAGACATCGATAGCGTGCAAGAGTCTGGTGTTATTGAACAATTAATTGAAGAGAATTCACTATCTCCTTTTCCACAGGTTCAGGTAACAGAAAGGCCGGACACTGTTGCAGGCTCCCTGGCAGAGGGAAGAGTTGCTATTATAGTGGATCATACACCCTTTGTGTTGATTGCACCACTTACCATTAATTCTTTTTACCAAAGTGCTGAAGACTACTATGAGCGGTGGATCTACTCCTCCCTCATTCGTATATTACGAGTCGCGGCTGCGTTAATTGCGCTATGTCTACCATCAATATATGTAGCTTTGATCTCGTATCATCAGGGTCTCATTCCTACTGACCTGGTTATTTCCTTAGCAGGTAGCCGAGAAGGTGTGCCCTTTCCATCAATTGTTGAAGCACTCCTAATGGAAGTCACTATTGAAATACTAAGAGAGGCAGGGATTCGTTTACCTAATCCAGTAGGTCAAGCCGTCGGAATTGTAGGAGGTCTTGTTATTGGAGAGTCTGCTGTCTCAGCTGGCCTCGTAAGTCCTATGATGGTTATTGTAGTAGCCCTAACAGCCATCTCTTCCTTCGCTTTACCTCAGTATTATGTAGGGGTTTCTTTACGTATTTTGCGATTTCCAATTATGGTATCGGCTGCGCTTTTAGGATTATACGGGATCGTAATGGCTCTTATCTTATTATCCATTCATCTAGTCCGCTTAAAAAGTTTTGGCGTGTATTATCTAGAACCCCTTGTTCCATACAATCCTAAAGGGTGGAAAGACATGTTTATACGTACACAAACAAAAAGCCTTAAATCAAGACCGGATATGCTTCATCCACAAGACAAGAAACGAATGAGCTCAAAGAATTAAGGGAGGACTACAAATGAAACCAGCTTTGAATTCAAGTGAGCTCACTCAAAATCAAGTTACGATTGGCATTAGCCTTACTGTTCTAGGGGTTGGTATGATTACTCTCCCCCGGGAAGTATTCACAGCTTCAGGTGCGGCCTCCGGTTGGGTGAGTGTTCTTCTAACAGGAATCTTAGCAGGTGGAGTAATGTTCTTAATGATTGCATTGAATAATCGATATCCAGGTATGTCTTACTATCAATATAATCGCATTATTGTTGGATCGTGGATCGGGGGATTCATAACACTCATTACATCCATTTACTATGTTACATTTGCTGCGTTTGAGACCAGGGCTATGGCTGAACTTATTCAGATGTTCATTTTAGACCGTACCCCCGTATCCTTTACTATGTTGATCTTTATAGGGACAGCTGTCTACTTAGTCCTAGGCGGATATTCCGCTATTTTCCGATTATTTGAGCTTTATTTTCCTGCTATTATTTTCTTCACTTTATTAATCATGATTTTAAGTGCTAATCAATTTGAAATGAATCACATTCGCCCTTTTTTTGAAGGTTTTTCACCTATTATGAAAGGGATGGGTGCTACTGTCTTATCCTTTGTCGGGATTGAAATCATTTTATTTATTCAAGCTTATATGAGAAAACCTGAACGTGCGAAGAAAGCAGTTGTATACGGAATAGCTATCCCGACTGCGCTATATGCCATTATTGTTATTATGGTCGGAGGCATTATGGGCGTTGGAGAAACCATGACCCTTGTTTATCCACTAATGGAGCTTGCCAAATCAATCGAAATACGAAACTTCTTTTTTGAGCGATTTGAAACGTTCTTTATTCCACTTTGGATTTTGTCTATTTTCACAACGTTAGCCATTGCCTTTTATCTAGCTGCTCTTGGGGTTAAGACAGTATTTAACGTAAAGAAAGAGACAGCTGTGTTCTCAATCATTCCGATTATTTATATCCTAGCCATGACTCCAAAGAATATAAACGAAATGTTTACAATGGGGGTTTGGCTTGGTTATAGCATGTTAGCAATTGGAGTTGGTATTCCCCTTATCCTTTTACTAGTCTCTATACTGAGGAGGCAGAAGCATTGAGGACCATTTGTATTTTAATTCTGGCTGCATTTATACTTACTGGTTGCTGGGATCACCGCGAAATCGAAGAGCTTGGCATCATTACTGGAGTTGCTATTGATCAACCAGAAGATACGGATCAATCTCATATGCTTTCTGTGACAAATCAATACGTCTTGCCACAGTCCATATCTTCACAAGTAAAAAGCGGGATCTCAGGTAATAAACCCTATGTTAACGAGACCGTTACGGCGCCATCCGTCCTGCAAACCATTCGAGAGCAATCAAAGTTTGTAAGTCGTCCACCTTACTATTACCATTTGAAGACGATTGTAATAAGTAAGGAACTTGCCGAAAGCACAGACCTTTTAAAGTTAACCTATTTCTTTAACAGAGACCATGAAATTAGAAGGAGTGTTCAAGTATTCATTTCAGACGAAAAAGCCAAGGATTTGTTCACCATTACTCCAGAAGAAGATAAAGTCCCTTCTATCTACTTAGACAAGATTACTCATAATTACGCAACAAAGACTGCTGAAATGGCTCCGTCTATTTCACTTGGCGATATGTCTAAATACTTCTCCCATCAAAAAAGTTTTGTTATACCATTCGCTTCACTCAAAGAGAACGCAGTCTATATAGACGGTGGTATTATTATTAATGCCGATTCAAAGAAAGCGGTTGGCGTTCTTACAAAAGATGAAACAAGAACGTTTAACTGGATAAACGAACGATCTCAAGGAGGAGTAATTGAAGTATTTGGTTTGAAAGAAGATCAAGAACACCCTTTCACTTTTGAAATAAAAAAAATGACCAGTAAGGTAAAACCATTTTATGAAAAAGGTGAATTGACCTATGACATTCACTTTTCCTTCCAAGGAAAACTTGGCGAAGATTGGAGCTATGCATCAGACCAGTTTGATCAAGAATATGTAGAGAAACAAGAAAAAGCAATTGAAGAAGACATACGCTCAATGGTTGTCCATTCTATCGAAAAAGCACAGAAAGAGCACAAAGTTGACTATTTTGAATTAATGGAACCTTTTCGTATAAACTATACAAAAGATTGGTACAAGGTTAAAGACGAATGGAACCAGTTTTTTACGAAGGCCACCTTCAATATTGATGTATCCGTAGTGGTAGAACATTATCAAGACGTGGGAAGAAAATTACCATTCACTCCATAAAAAAGGTCTACTCATCATGAGTAGACCTTTTTTTATTTCATCTGATATACAGCTAGCGTTGCAACAACATATAAACACACAATTAATAAAGGTGGTGTGATATAGAGAAGAGTTGAGCGCTCTTTCTTTCGTGTAATGCTGTACAAAATAACAAATACAACGATAATAGACGAAACACTTGTCACAATATTCGAAGGGCTCGCATGCGCTAGAAGGTTATTTTTGAAGTAGATTGCATCCGTAAATGACAGCAACATAATGTTAAATGCGTTACTGCCAAGCAACGAAGTAACCCCCATACTATAGTTCCTCAATTTTAAGGCTGTAATTACACTTACAGCATCAGGCAAGGAAGTGCTCGCGCCAACTAAAAAGGAACCGACGAAAGAAGAGCCTAAACCTGTAATAGAAGCGATCTTGTCAGCCGTTATCGTTAATACAGATCCAACAACCATAATCGCTACTGCACACAATGTGAAGCGTAACACAACTTGCTTATACGTATAATTCGCATACTTTTCATTTTTTCGACTTCTCCGTTTTACTTTCTCTTCAGTTTTTCGATTTACCCAACGTACCCCAATAATGTACACAAGTACAAGGATTATGGAGAAAAGACCAATATGGTATATCTGAGCGGGTACATCAATCATTAACCCTGCCACTACAATTAATGTCATAAGAATAACAAGGTAACTATAGAGCTTACTACCTATGTCCGCTTTGCCCATTATTTGTGTCTTGCGGTAAATGATATCTAATATGGCTAACGCTAATAAATTAAATAAATTACTTCCTAACAAGTTCCCGATTGCTAAATCAGGACTGTCTATTGAAATCGCTGTGACACTTGCTGTTAATTCAGGTAGGGAAATAGCTGCTCCAATCAGAATTCCCATAAATGAAGAGGAGGTTTTACTCTTTTCACTTAATCCATCCCCAAACATTGCTAACCTACTGGCTACAAAATAAGCTAAAATAGCTGATACAATAAATAATCCAAAAATTAAAAACTGACTCATTATTCACTTCTCCTAAGTAAAGGATTCGACTATTATCAATTCCCCCATAGAACTAGCGTAAACTAGAAGATTTTACCCATTTCAAAGGATTTAAAATTTCAAGATATGGGAAATGGGTAAATCAGGAGGTGCACACATGAATCCAACCCAATTAATCCTTTTACTGTTTATTGGTTATCTCGTTTTTAGCCTTGATAAAAGACAAGAAAATATCCCTGTTCCACCGGTTTTGGTGAGCATTGGAACTTTGCTCTCCTTCATTCCCTTTTTTCATTCAATTAACCTAACAGAAACAACTCTTTATGATGTATTCCTACCTGCTTTGCTCTTTACCTCTGCATATCGCTACCCGCCAAAAGCTTTAAAAGAACATGCAGGTCTGATTGCTGTATTAAGCACAATCGGATTGCTTTTTACTGCCCTTTTATTTGGCGCGATTACCTTTTTTATTGGCGGGATCGTTGTACCTATCACCTTCATTGGCGCGATGGTTGTGGCTTCTATTCTTACACCTACGGATCCAGTTTCTGTTGTATCCATCTTGAAGCAGTCTGCTGACAACCCAAAAATCGCCGATGTCGTCGAAGGAGAATCAATGATTAATGATGGCACGAGTATTGTCTTATTTACTTTCTTATCTGGTATGTTTATCCATGATGAGAATCTCTCACTAACTTCCTTTATAAATGAATTTCTTCTTGTTTCGATCGGAGGTATCGTTCTTGGAGTCTTCTGTGGGTTTGCTGTTAGTAAAGCCGTACACTTCACCCATCACAAAGAATACCAGGTCATGCTGAGTATTATATTAGCTTACGGCATTTTCCTTATAGCTGAGCACATTGGCGTTTCAGGTGTTTTAGCTACAGTAAGCGCAGGAATTATGTTGAGCTGGGAGTTTGATCACACTAATAAAGGAGACCATTACCGAGAATCTTTAGATGGCTTCTGGGACATTGTAGAACCTACCATTCTATCCATCGTCTTCTTGCTAATTGGGATTGAAGCTTCTAGATATTTGCTCTTTGACTATTGGTATTTATCTTTACTAATCTTTTTAGCCTCTCTTCTCATCCGTTATTTCGTAATGGTAGGAACCATAAAATTATTTCCTGCCTGGAGGCGAGAACTGAACGGTAGAGAAATTGCTCTTATAAGTTGGTCAGGAATTAAAGGGACCATGTCTGTTGTCCTTATCCTTACATTACAAGCCGAAAGCAGCGCTGAAGGAACCGACATCCTTTTGTCACTTTCCTTTTCAGTCGTCTTGATCTCCCTCATTGTCCAGAGTCTTGGAATCTTCCCTTTGAGCCGAGCTTTGTTGAAAAAGTAAAGTTAACTTTATATTTCCTTATAGTTTAGGCATTGTTGATTTTATTTGTCTCATATAAGCCTCCTTATACGGAATAATTGAAGCTGAGACACTTTTGGGTGGATTGGGGCGTTACGTTTGTTGAGTGCTTAGGGTGTCTGGGGAACGACTCGCTTTCCGCGGGCGAGCTGTCGAGCCTCCTCCCTCACTGCGTTCAGTCCGGGGTCTCGTCAACCTCTTTCTCCCGCAGGAGTCTCCCCGTTCCCCAGCCACCCCTGGCCATAAATTTACTAACGCCCTCAACTTAAGGGTGGTGAGAGTTGCAAGATTTCCCTATTCGGCATGTTTCCGTTACACCCTTTATGGCTGAGGTGGTTCGGGAAATTGCGAGACTCCTGCGGCAGTAGGAGCCTAGGGGAGACCCCGCAGAGAGCGCTAGCGAACGAGGAGGCTTCCCAGCTCGCCGTGGAAAGCGAGTGATTTCCCGAACCACCTTACGCTTCCATTAAGCAAACGGAAACATACTCTCAACCTTGTGTCTCTCAAAATCCAGTCCCCAATAAAAAACCCTCTGAGTTAAGGACTCAGAGGGTTTACTATTTAGTACACAGAAGTGTTTTCTTTTGTCATTGTTTCTAGGATCTCTTTTACGCGAGCTAGGAAATTACCAGCTACTAGACCATCTAGAACACGGTGGTCAAGTGATAAGCATAGGTTGACCATATCTCGGGCTGCGAACATCCCGTTCATATAGACCGGCTTTTTCACAATTGATTCAACTTGAAGAATGGCTGCCTGTGGGTGATTGATTACACCCATTGACTGCACAGATCCAAATGAACCTGTGTTATTTACTGTGAAGGTACCACCTTGCATATCATCATTGGTTAATTTTCCATTACGAGCTTTAGTAGCCAGGTCTGTAATGTCTTTTGCAAGGCCTTTTATGCTCTTATCATCCGCATCTTTGATGACAGGAACAAACAGTTCATTTTCTTTCGCTACGGCGATATTTAAGTTAATCGCTTTGCGTTGAATGATTTTATCGCCTGCCCATGTGCTGTTTAGCTGTGGATATTCCTTCAGTGCCTGAGCTACTGCCTTTACGAAGAATGAGAAGAATGTAAGGCTAAAGCCTTCTTTTTGTTTGAAATCTTCTTTAACAGAGTTTCGATACTCTACAAGGTTCGTTACATCCACTTCTACCATCATCCATGCGTGTGGGATTTCGGTTTTTGATTTGACCATATTTTGGGCAATCGCCTTACGTACTCCAGTGACCGGAATCTCAACGTCTCCTTCATTAGCTGTTGGTTGAGGACCACTAGATTGTTTAGCAGGTTGTGGCGCTTTAGCTTCTTTTGTTTCTTTTGCAGGTTGTGATTCTTGAACCTGCTCTTTTTGCTTAGGCGTTTCAGTTGCTTTAGGAAGATCGCCAGAAGCAATGATCTTCTCAATATCTTTTCGAGTAATACGTCCGCCACGACCTGAGCCTTGAACTTGATTCAGATCTATATCATTTTCTTGCGCCATTCGCATGACGGCAGGAGAATAACGCTTTTTCATCGGCTGATCTTCATCATCAGGTGATCCTACGCCATCTTTTTCAACTGGGGTCTCTGGTTTCTCGGAAGCACTTGATTCCTCTGAAGCCTCTCCAGAAGCCTCTGTTTCGATATAGCAGATTAAGTTTCCTACTTCAATCGTTTCTCCTTCTTCTGCAACGAGCTCGACAATTTTGCCACTAAAAGAAGATGGTACCTCTGCATTTACTTTATCCGTCATCACTTCAGCTATTGGGTCATACTTCTCTACTGTGTCCCCAACGGAAACGAGCCATGAACTAATTGTTCCCTCTGTGACACTCTCCCCGAGCTGAGGCATGTTAATCTTTTCTTTAGCCAACTGCTAGCCCCTCCTTCATTCCTAGAATTCAGCAAGATCACGCATTGCTTTTTCAACTTTATCAGGATTCATCATGAAATACTTTTCCATTGGCGGTGAGTATGGCATGGACGGTACATCCGGACCAGCCAATCGTTTAACAGGCGCATCGAGGTCAAATAAGCAATTTTCTGAGACAATTGCAGATACCTCACCGATAATACTACCTTCTTTATTATCTTCTGTAATAAGAAGAACTTTCCCGGTCTTCTTCGCTGCCTCAATAATAGCTTCTTGATCTAATGGGTAAACCGTACGAAGGTCTAGAATGTGAGCGTCAATGCCTTCTTCAGCCAGTTTCTCTGCTGCTTGAAGGGCAAAGTGAACACAAAGACCATAAGTAATCACCGTGATATCTGATCCTTCTCGTTTAACATCCGCTTTCCCTATAGGAAGGGTATAATCATCTTCTGGAACTTCGCCTTTAATTAAGCGATACGCTCGTTTATGTTCAAAAAATAAGACAGGGTCATCATCACGGATGGCAGCTTTCAATAGTCCTTTCACATCATATGGTGTAGAAGGCATCACAATTTTCAAGCCTGGTTGGTTTGCAAATACAGATTCAACAGATTGAGAGTGATAAAGAGCACCATGTACACCGCCACCATATGGAGCACGAATAGTCATCGGTACATTCCAATCATTATTTGAGCGATACCTTGTCTTCGCTGCTTCAGAAATGATTTGGTTAACAGCAGGCATAATGAAATCAGCAAACTGCATTTCAGCTACAGGACGCATTCCATACATCGCTGCACCAATCCCAACACCTGCGATTGCAGACTCTGCAAGAGGTGTATCGATTACGCGCGCTTCTCCAAACTTATCATACAGTCCGTCCGTAGCACGGAATACGCCTCCGCGCTTCCCTACATCTTCTCCTAACACAAATACTTTCTCATCGCGTTCCATTTCTTCATGCAACGCTTGTGTAACTGCTTGAATATAAGACATTACTGGCATATTCGTTCCCCCTCCTTACTCGTCCTCAGCGTATACGTATTTCAATGCGCTCTCAGCTTCTGCATATGGTGCTTGCTCTGCGTAATCAGTCGCTTCATTGATGAGAGATTTCATTTCGTCTTCTAACTCTTTGTCTTTGTCTTCCGTTAACACACCTACTTCTTGTAAGTATGCTTTAAAGGTAACAAGAGCGTCTTTCTTCTTCGCTTCTTCTACTTCTTCTCGCTCACGGTACGTACGATCATCATCATCACTTGAGTGTGGAGTCAGACGATAAGATACCGTTTCAATAAGCGTCGGTCCCTCGCCATTACGAGCGCGATCGGCAGCCCCTTTCACTGCTTCATAAACAGCAAGCGGATCATTGCCATCAACCGTATATCCCGGCATACCGTATCCAATGGCACGATCAGAAACTTTCTCACATGCTAACTGCTTCTCTAGCGGAACTGAAATCGCATATTTATTGTTCTCTACCATTACAATGACCGGCAGTTTATGAACACCTGCAAAGTTAAGACCTTCGTGGAAGTCACCTTGGTTGGATGACCCTTCTCCTAATGTTACTAAGGAAACGAAATTTTTCTTTTCCATCTTTGCTGCAAGAGCAAACCCTACAGCATGAGGAACCTGTGTTGTTACCGGAGAAGATCCAGTTATAATACGATTACTCTTCTGTCCAAAATGGCCAGGCATTTGACGACCACCTGAGTTTGGGTCTTCTGCTTTCGCGAATCCAGATAACATTAAGTCTTTGGCTGTCATACCGAAAGATAATACAACACCCATATCGCGATAATATGGAGCGACATAATCTTGTTCACGATCTAACGCATAAGACGCCCCTACTTGCGCTGCTTCTTGTCCCTGACAAGAAATAACAAATGGGATCTTCCCTGAACGATTTAATAACCACATTCTTTCATCAATGCGACGAGCAAGTAGCATCGTACGATACATATCTAATACTTCTTCGTCTGAAAGGCCTAGTTTTTGGTGACGATTCTCAGTCACAAAAATCCCTCCTTATTATCCGTGAATTTGTTTTCCGTCTACGGCTAAAGCCGCTTCCCCCATCACTTCAGAAAGTGTTGGATGAGGATGAATGCTATGTGCAACTTCCCAAGGAGTTGCATCTAATACTTTGGCGAGTCCGGCTTCTGAAATCATATCGGTTACATGAGGGCCAATCATATGAACACCCAGAAGGTCATCTGTATCCTGATCGGCAACGATTTTTACAAACCCATCAGATTTTCCGTATACAAGTGCTTTCCCAACGGCTTTAAAAGGAAACTTGCCAACCTTTACGGTGTAGCCCTGTTCTTTTGCTTGGTCCTCAGTTAAACCTACACTCGCAGCTTCAGGATTTGAATAAATACAAGATGGAACTTGCTCCATATTCATAGGCATGGGGTCTTGGTCTGTCATATGTTCAACTGCTGTAATGCCTTCATGGGAAGCTACATGCGCTAACTGCATACCACCTATAACATCTCCAATTGCATAAATGTGCGATTCCTTCGTTTGATAGAATTTGTTCGTTTGGATGGCTCCGTTTTCAACCACAATGTCCGTATTTTCAAGTCCAATATTATTTACATTCGGGGATCGCCCAACTGACACAAGCATGCGATCAGCAGAATACGTCTTAGTTTCACCCTTATGTTCTGCCTGAACTTCTACACCTTTTTCTTTCTTTAAGGTTTCGCCAAGAACTTTAGCACCTGTTACGATCTTGACGCCCTTTTTCTTCATAAGACGTGTCATTTCTTTCGAGATATCTTTATCTTCAGTAGGAAGAATACGATCGGTATATTCGAGTACCGTCACCTCAACACCAAAATCAGTCAGCATCGAAGCCCATTCAATTCCAATAACGCCTCCTCCAACAATAACAATAGACTCTGGAAGTTCTTCCATACTTAAAGCTTCATCAGATGTCATCACATATTCTTCATCTACTTCAAGTCCTGGAAGTGTTCTTGGACTTGAGCCGGTTGCTATTAAGACGTTTTTTGGTATGAGCATTTGGTTTTCATCCCCATTATTCATTTCAACAGAGATGGTTCCTGCAGAAGGTGAAAAGATACTTGGTCCCAAAATGCGTCCGAATCCTTCATAGACGTCAATTTTACCCTTTTTCATCAATCCTTTTACACCAGTATGTAACGTATCAATGATGGATTGTTTACGTTCTTGTACTTTAAAGAAATTAAGAGTGGGAGGTTCTGTCTCAACTCCAAATGTATCCGCTTTCTTCGTTTGTTCGAATACTTCTGCACTTCGAAGTAATGCTTTAGAAGGGATACACCCTTTATGAAGACAAGTCCCTCCTAACTTTCCGCTTTCAACAATTGCTGTTTTTAACCCCAGTTGAGAGGCACGAACAGCAGCTACATAACCACCTGTCCCGCCTCCAAGTACAACTAAATCATATTCATTAGCCAATGAAATTTCCCCTTTCATCCGATTGGGTTCGGATAGTGTTTCGGTTGCTCTTCTTGGCGTAACACACGAAGTGTCCCTTCATTGAGAGCTTGCAATTCATTTTCCCCAGGATAGATTAAGCAGTCAGCAATCCAGTTTACACGTTCAGTAATCATAGAAACAAATGATTTCCCAAAGGCGAGGCCTCCGGTAAGGGCAATTGCATCAACTTTACCGCCTAAAACGGCACTCATTGAACCGATCTCTTTTGCCACCTGATAAGCCATTGCATCAAAGATTTGACGAGCTTCTTCATCTCCTTCTTCAATACGCTTCTCTACTTCTCGAGCATCGTTTGTTTCCAGATATGCCATGATGCCACCTTGCCCTACTAGTTTTTTCATCACTTCTTCACGATAATATTCTCCAGAGAAACACATGGATACAAGATCACCAGCTGGAACGGTGCCCGCTCGTTCAGGTGAAAAAGGTCCATCTCCATGGAGACCATTGTTCACATCAATAACCTTACCATGATGGTGGGCACCTATCGTAATTCCTCCGCCCATATGAGTCACAATGACATTAAGCTCCTCATAGGGTTGACCAAGTTCATCTGCTACTCGACGTGCCACAGCTTTTTGGTTTAAAGCATGAAAGATACTCTTTCTAGGAATTTCAGGCACTCCTGAGATTCGTGCAACTTCCTCCATTTCATCCACTACGACCGGGTCTACAATAAAGCTAGGAATATTCAAGCTCTCAGCGATCTCATTAGCAATAATCCCACCAAGATTTGAAGCATGCTCTCCGTTATATCCCATTTTTAAATCATTTAACATTTCTTCATTAACTGCATACGTCCCCCCTTCAATAGGACGAAGCAGTCCTCCTCTTCCACATACAGCATCTAATTTTGAACTACTGATGCCCTCATGATGAAGGGCATCGAGTATGGTTTTTTTTCGAAATTCAAATTGATCGATGATGCGTGGGAATTGAGAGGTTTCTTCCGATGTATGGCGAATCGTTTCTTCGAAAATGCATTGGTCATCGTTAAATACTCCGATTTTAGTTGATGTTGATCCTGGATTGATGACTAGAACGCGATACGATTGTTGCAAGATGTTTCCCCTCCACTCCATACTTCGTTTCATTAACGGCGGCTTAAGATATTGTGACCGTTCTGTAAGAATTTACTTTGTGTTCTACGGCGTTTTTCAATACGCTCTTCAGCCATTCGGTCAGCTGCTTTGTATGTTGGAATGTTGTCACGACGAGCAATATCGAAAACTTCCATGACATTGTCGTAGAGACCTTCTACTTTCTTCATAGCACGTTCTTGGTTATACCCGTACAGCTCATCTGCTACGTTGATTACACCACCAGCATTAATGACATAGTCCGGTGCATACACAATGCCCATTTCGTGAATTTGATCTCCGTGACGCTCTTCTTTAAGCTGATTATTAGCTGCCCCTGCTATAACTTTAGCTTTCAATTGAGGAATCGTATCGTCATTAATTGTAGCCCCGAGCGCACAAGGAGAGTAAATGTCACAATCAACACTGTAGATCTCATCTGGCTCTACAGCTTTCGCTCCGAAATCTTCAACTGCGCGAGCAACTGATTCTTTGTTTATATCCGTTACAATGAGCTGTGCACCTTCTTCGTGCAGGTGCTTACAAAGGTTATAAGATACGTTTCCAACACCTTGAACAGCAATGACTTTTCCTTCAAGAGATGGAGAACCATAAGCTTCCATTGCAGCTGCTTGCATGCCACGGTAAATCCCGTAAGCTGTTACAGGAGATGGGTCACCAGAAGAACCAAACGCAGGAGAGATCCCTGTTACATAATCTGTTTCCTCATGGATTGTATCCATATCATGGACAGTTGTGCCGACATCTTCTGCTGTAATATAACGGCCATTTAACCCTTGAATATAACGACCAAAGGCACGGAACATTTCTTCATTTTTATCTTTTTTAGCGTCTCCGATAATAACCGCTTTACCACCACCAAGGCCTAATCCTGCAGCAGCGCTTTTGTACGTCATACCTTTCGCTAAGCGAAGGGCATCTTCAATCGCTTCTTCTTCACTATCATATGACCACATACGTGTACCACCAAGGGCTGGTCCAAGTGTTGTATCGTGAATAGCTATAATCGCTTTTAGTCCTGAAGCTTCATCTTGGCAAAATACTAGTTGCTCGTAATCGTATTCTTTCATATATTTAAAAATTTCCATGGTTCATTTCCCCCTCTATTTTTCTTCAGAAGTTAATAGTGCTAGCGCTAATGAATATAATTTACTTTCAGCTGTATCAGAACGTGACGTGAGAACAATTGGTGCTTTAGCACCGCTAATAACTCCAGCCACTTTCGCTCCAGCAAAATAGACAAACGATTTATACAAAGCATTCGCAACCTCAATAGCAGGAACGAGTAAAATGTCTGCTTGACCCGCTACATCGGATTGAATTCCTTTTTGACTGGCCGCTTCAAATGAAACGGCATTATCAAAAGCTAGAGGTCCATCAACTATACAATCTTTAATTTGCCCTCTTTTTTGCATTTGAGTTAAGGATGCAGCATCAATAGTTGCTTGCATCGTTGGATTCACAACTTCCACAGCTGCAAGTGGCGCTACTTTTGGCATTTTAATACCTAGCCCTTCGGCCACTTTCACAGAGTTTGATATAATTTGAGCTTTCTCTTCTAGTGTTGGGGTTATGTTCATCCCTGAGTCAGTTAGAAGAACAAAGCTGTCACGATTTGGCACTTCAAAAACCGCTACGTGAGATAACACCTTTCCATCTCTTAATCCAAACTCTTTGTTAAGGACAGCTTTCAATACCATTTTTGTATCGATTTGCCCCTTCATAACCACATCAGAGTAACCCTCTGACACTGATTTAACTGCTTCAGTTGCGGTTAGGGATTGTTCCGGAACGTGCTTCACGTCTGTTCTTTCATCAGAAAGGTCTAGCCCAACCATTTCTGCTACTTGTTGAATTTCGCTTTCATCACCCACAAGAAGAAAATTAGCAAGATCATGTTCTAAAGCGTGTTTTACTGCTGTTAATACTTCCTTGTCAGCCGCCTGGGCGACAGCTACTCTTTTCTTTGATTTTCGATCAACTTTTTTGAGTATGTCTTGCAATTTCACAAAATCACCTTCCCATCACTCTCACATTACTACTTATGCAAAAACCATGCCAACTTAATTGCTTTGAAAACGCTTTTTTCGACAACATCAGCAATGCAGTGTTTTGCATACTATGAAAAATCTTGCATGCTAGTTTTTTCAATTCCATATTTTTCAAGTTTATAATACAAGTTTCGTATCGAGACCCCTAAGGCTTTTGCTGTCTTGGTTTTATTTCCTTCACAAGACCGAAATGCCTCTCTTATAACCTTTCTCTCGTAATCTTCAAGCGACTGCTGCAATGTTTGCCCTTCCCATTCTTTTGAAGGTTCTTCTTTCAGCACAGGATTTTTAGGGTGCTCAAAAAGCTCAGGCAAGTGAGATAGCTTCACTTCCTCTTCATTCATATTCATATAAATCATAGCTCTACCGATAATATTCTCCAGTTCCCGCACATTTCCAGGCCAATTATATTGTTCTAAATAACGCAGGGCCTCTTCAGAAATATCATTAACATTACGGCCATAATCTTGGTTAATCTTATGGATTAAATGGTAAACCAAAGAGGAGATATCAACATTCCTTTCTCTAAGCGGGGGAATGAATATTGGCAATCGGTTAAGGCGGTAGTATAAATCTTCCCTAAAACTCTTATCCATAATGGCTTTCTCCATCTTTACATTAGTAGCCGCAATTACTCGCACATCAATAGAGATCGGTTTCGTCCCACCAACACGGACGATCTCATTCTCCTGGAGAACCCTTAATAACTTAGCCTGCATAGGCAAGGACAACTCGCCTATTTCATCCAAGAATATACTCCCGTGATTAGCTTCTTCGAAATAACCGCGTTTACCACCACGTTTAGCGCCTGAGAAAGCACCCTCTTCGTAACCAAACAATTCACTTTCCAATATCGATTCTGCAATCGCGGCGCAATTCACACGAATAAATTTATTATGCCGACGATTGCTTTCATTATGAATGGCATGAGCAAACAACTCTTTACCTGTACCAGATTCCCCTCTCAACAAGACCGTAGCAGGAGTTTTAGCACCTACCTTCGCTTGCTCAAGTGCAAGAGTCATTTCTGGCGAATCTCCAATAATATCATCGAAGGTATATTTAGCTTCAAGACTTCTTATAATTTGCCGAGCTTTTTTAAGTTCACTTGTTAATGAACGGATTTCTGATACGTCATGAAGAATACCTACACTACCTTTTAACTTTCCATCCACAATCACGGGAGCAACATTTACGAGAACTTCTTTATTCGAAGGTCCGACACTCATCCGCACCCCACGGACGGCACGCCTCGTCTGAAGAACACGCATATGCATACTTTCTCCCTCAGATATATCAGCCGTTGCAGGCTTGCCTACAATATCTTTTTCTGTAAGCCCTGTGATTCGCGTGTAAGCCGGGTTAATCATAATCCCCATTCCATTTTCGTCTACCACAGAAATCGCTTCTTCAGAAGAATGTATAATAGCTTCCAACATCGTTTTAACTTCTTTTAGATCCGTAACTTGCTCAGCCAAATCCACAACTTCTGTAATATCATTAAATACCGCGAAAGCACCTAAAACTTCTTGATTCGACCCGATAATAGGGATTCTCGTTGTAATAATCTTACGTCCATTTTCGAGCTCAAGCTTTTGATTTACTTCTTTACGGCGAACCCGCAAGACATGGGACAACCTTGATGTGGGAATTATTTCGTGAATAGGCTTGTCCATCGCTTCTTTTCTAGTCGTTCCTAGAATGCGCTCTGCACTCCTGTTCATAAATGTCACATCTTCCGATTGATCAATCACAATCATACCGTCATGAATGGCACTTAGAATGAGTTCTTGCTTATGAGTCTGCCTCTTAAGCTCTGACAATAATTCGTTCTTCTCTTCTAGCAGTTCTGATGTTATGTAAGCAACAGAACCAGGGATTACAACCGTTTTCTTCGACCTCGCCTGAAGCAACTCTTCAAAAACCTCTTCATCGCCCGTAGCTTCAATGACAATATCCACATCCTGATTCAAATGCCTTTTCCAATCTGTTCCCGTCGGTATACCCTCACGCCTCGCTAATTGCATACCAGGAGCCTGCTCTTCTGTATCTACAACAGCAACAATTTCCATCATTTCCGTGCCGCCTAAGAGGGTCAACAGAGCAGTCCCTCCTTTGCCAGCACCTACCACTAACACTCTCTTCATCCGCATCCACACCTTGCAATTATTTGCATACTTTTATCTTAGGTGAATCTGCACTTTTTAGCAAGCGTAAGGAGGCTAGGAAGACCTCAAATTCTCTGATATACTACAATTGGAAAGAGCAAAAAGGGGAGACAAACTAATGGCTCGATTTATGGCAATGGTGATCTTATTTGCTCCTGGAGCACTAGCTGTTTTAGGGTTCAAACTCATGCGTGATAGCTTGTTCGGAATCGTACAACCTCTTTTATTTCAGGTGTGGATTCAATTCGCATTCGGACTCCTCTTATTTTTAGGAGGATTAGCCTTTATTGGTGGATTCATTCTTTATCGTGACAAGAAATCCGGAAAGACTAAAGGACGCTTTAAAGTTTAAACAACAATAACACCCCATTAAGAAGACCACCCAATTGTTGGGGGTCTTTTTTTAAACGAACTTACCACACCCGCACCAAGGAATAATCAGTGCATCTAAAAGAGATGAATTTATTCTACACGTTGGTGATCTTTGATGCAAAGAATTCATGTTAACTTTCCTCACACTCTATGTAATATTCTACAAGTTGTTTACAATTTGGTATACTCTAATGAGGGAAAATTTTATTAAGGAGGGAATAGATTGGAGAAATATGTTGAAGTATTTAAACAACAATATCCATTTACAATGCTCACAGAATCACAATATGACCGTGTGTTTACTGATGCTACTGTAAATTCATATAAGAAAAATCAATTTATTTTTCACGAAGATGAAAAAGAGGAAGAAAGTGATATCTACTTTGTTCTTAACGGCCTAGCGAAAAACATCTTACATAGGTCGAATGGTAAACAACTTTCGATCCGCTATTACTACCCCGGAGATCTTGTGGGGATTATGATGATGTTAACGAGTGGAGAAATGAAATTTTCTGTACAGGCCCTCGAAGAAACGAAAGCCATTCGTTTTAAACGAGAACGCTTTGTTGAAATTATGTCTGAGAATCAGGCTTTCTCTAATATTGTCCTAGAAGGCATAAGCAATCTAATGAAGAGTTTATACCATGAAGTGAAATATAAAACGAGCGAGTTGGATGACTCAAGCTACGACCGAGACTTATTTAAGCAACGCGTTGTGTCCTACTCAGAAACCCCTACTACCATCCATCACAACGCATCCATCACAGAAGCTGTTAAAATGATGAAAGATGAGAAAGCTGGGGGGCTTATCGTTTGTGGGGATGACCAAGAATTGATCGGCGTTTTCAATTATCAAGACTTAATCCTCGCCTATTTGCAGGAAGATTTCAACGGACGAATAGAAGAGTACCTAAACGAAGAGCCTTACGCTGTTAATGACCAAGACTTTATTTATGACGCTTTATCATACTTAAAGCATAATCCCGCTGCGATTATACCCGTACTACACAAACAAAAAGTCGTTGGTCTGTTACGGCAAACATCATTTCTCAAGATGCAAAACTCTATATATTTTGATTTACGCTATCAAATCGGTAAAGCAAATTCGTTAGAAGAATTGACAAGTTTATCGCCTCGATATAATAGAGCCTTTCAGCAGTTCGTAGCTCAATTGTTAGATGACAACATGTTCGCTTATGATATATGCGAATTAATCTCGAGTTATAATGACGAATTGCATAAACAAATCTTACACTTAGCTGAAGAAGCCATGGTTGAGGAAGGGTATGGCACCCCTCCCATTAACTATTGTTTTATCGTTATGGGAAGTGAAGGAAGGAAAGAGCAGGCTTTCAGCACCGACCAAGACAATGGAATGATTTTAGATGATTACGAGCACCTTGAGAACAAGGAGGAAATCGATACTTTCTTTAAGATCTTTACTGAAAAAGTGAATTACATGCTAGAAACGTGCGGATTCCCTTTATGCAGTGGTGGCATTATGGCCAAAGAGAAAAAATGGCGTAAATCATTACAGCAATGGCACACTTCTATACAAGAATGGTTGGAGAAAATGGACGCTGAAGAGATCAGGGACTTCACCATATTTATGGATTTCAGACCTATTGTTGGAGATTTCTCTTTAGCTTATAACCTAAGAGAATTTGTTACACAAAAAATCCAACGTTCTTTAACGTTACAACAACTGCTTATGAAGGATACCCTACGTTTCCGTGTTCCAGTACAGCCGTTTGGTCGCATACATGGAACAGGGCGGTCTAAAGTATTAAATTTAAAAAAGGGTGCGATTATGCAGATCGTGAATGCCGTTAGGATTTACACAGTAAAATATGGTATTGATGACGTTAATACGATTAAACGATTGGATACCCTTCGTAAACATGAACGATTCCACCCAAGAGACACAGAGAATGCAAAACTTGCTTTGCATCGATTACTTAGTTTCCGCTTAAAAAGAAATTTACAACAAATACAACTTCAAGAAACACTTAACAATGATATTAGTGTTATGTCTCTTTCTAAAGAAGAAAAGAAAGTATTGCGAGAATCTCTGCTTATCGCCAAACGTCTACAGCAAGTACTTGAACTAAGCTACAACCGAAATCGGGTGGTTTAACGTGCTACCGATTGACTTAGAGATTTTAAAATATATTTTTTTCGAGAGGCACATGTATGCATTTAAGCTCAGACCTTACTTAAATACGAATCAATATCACGAATTATACGAAAAACTTTCTATTCAAGAACATAACGAAGATTTACTAAAGATGCCGATACAAGAAGCTCCCTTTACCATATTTGACTTGGAAACCACTGGATTGCTTCCTGAGTTAGGACATGAAATCATTTCTATAGGAGCGATTCGTATACAAGGGACTAGCCACGTTTCCTACAAACGATTCCATCAGTACGTTCGGCCCATACGACCAGTCCACCAACGAACGCTTACTCTTACTGGCATGACTCGCAAAGATCTCCAGGGAGGTCATACGTTTCTCGAAGCTTATGATGATTTTATGGAATTTAGTAAAGATACAATTCTCGTTGCCTATCCGGCGGCTTTTGATATGAAATTCTTGCAAACGTTACTCAAACGGTGGAAGCTACCAATAGACACACCACCCTCAATTGATGCTCAAAAATTGGTGAAAAAAATGTATCCAAATCACAAACACCAACTTGATTCAATGATTGCATCTTTTGGCATCACACAACTTGAACGACATCACGCCTTAAACGATGCTATAATGACGGCTGAACTGTTCCAACATATTCTTAATGATATTGACTCTTTTGGTATTAAGACTGTTGAAGATGCTATCAATTGGATTCAAAGCTAATAATAGGTGTATTTAAATGCTACACTCTACTTCATCATAAAAAGAGCTTGGATTCCCAAGCTCTTTTACTATTTTTATTCTGTTATAAACTCTTCAAACTCTAATTAATCCTCTTCAAAGAAAGCTTGATATAAGGAACGAACCGCTTCTTCAAGACGGTCAGCCTTTATACCGAACATCATTGATACCTCTGAGGACCCCTGGTTAATCATTTCGATGTTTACAGAAGCTGAAGCGAAGGCGCGTGCAGCCTTACTTGAAACACCGATCGTACTATCCATGCCTTCCCCTACAATCATGATCATCCCAAGATTCCGTTCAATTGTAACTGTATCTACACGCAGTTCTTCTTCAATTCGCTTAACGATAACCGCTTCTTTCTCAGGAGTTAACTGGTCACTTCGCATAATGACAGACATATCGTCTATTCCAGAAGGCGCATGTTCAAAGGAAATGTCCTCTTCTTCCAAAATTTGAAGTAAGTGACGACCGAACCCTTTTTCACGGTTCATTAAATACTTGCTTACATATAAGCTTAAGAACCCTTCATCACTAGCAATTCCAACCACAGGTTGCCCTTTAGCGGTCGAGCGTTCAGCAGAAATCATCGTCCCTTTGCGATCAGGATAATTGGTATTCTTTATACTCACCGGTATACGCGCTTTAAATGCCGGAATTAAAGCTTCATCGTGAAACACAGAAAATCCAGCATACGAAAGTTCACGCATTTCTTTATAGGTTAATTCTACAATTTCTTTTGGATTCGGAACAATGGTTGGGTTCACACAATACACTGAATCCACATCCGTAAAGTTCTCATATAAAGAAGCCTTTACGCCTGCAGCAACAATAGACCCTGTTATATCTGACCCTCCTCGCGGAAAGGCCATAAGTTGGTCATCCTTTGTATATCCAAAGAAACCAGGTATCACTAAAATTTCGTCACGCTTCCTTAATTCATACAACCGTTCATAACTTTCATCTAATACCTGAGCACGGCCTGGTTCATTACTAACAATAATACCAGCTTCTTTCGGATGAACATAAGAAGAGCTGTACCCTAATGATGTTAAATATTGACTAAGTACTTTCGCTAAGGTATCCTCACCCATTGCTTTTAAAGCATCCATTCGATGAGTATATACGGTTTCCCCCGATACAATTGAGCGTAGTTGGTCTTCTACCTCAGTTAACAATTCCTTAGATAAATTTAGGTTTGATAAGATATCACCGAAACGCTCCAAGACTAGAGAAAGAACAGTTTCATATTCATCACCGTGATAACTTCTTTCACCTAATTGAATTAGAAGATCAGTGACTTTTGTATCTTCTGAATGGCGTTTCCCTGGAGCTGAAACAACTATACATTTTCGTTGTGGATCTGATGTAATAATTGATGCTACTTTTTTTAATTGTTCTGCACTTGAAACAGAACTACCTCCAAATTTTGCTACTTTCATTTCGCTTCACCACTTCTTTTTCTTTTTGGCTCTAGTGAACACTTCTATGCATTAAATCACTATTTAAGTAACAGTTACAAGGATACCCTACAAAAAACATATTTGTGAACAGAGCTTAATTTTTTATATAATTTTTAATCTTATCACGAATACCAGAAAGACGTAAGATTATTTTCATATTTTTTTAATTTATTATCGCAATAATACAATAAAGGGTTAAAGCGAACATTAAGGAGTGCATGTTGCTCCATAACGTCTCCACTTCTTACCTGACCGTAAAAATCCATACCATCAAAAAACCAAAAAAAACGCTCTTCTCGAAAGGAGAAGAGACGCTTCATTCTAACCATATATATTTATAATAAAGACTAAAACTTACACTGCCATGTGCTCTAAACGTAATTTATCAGCGACCATCGCAATAAATTCGGAGTTCGTAGGTTTTGCTTTTGTCATGGAGACCGTATAGCCAAATAAGGAGGAAATGGAATCAATGTTGCCACGGCTCCACGCAACTTCAATGGCATGACGAATTGCGCGTTCAACACGTGATGCTGTCGTATTGTACTTTTTCGCAATGTCCGGGTAAAGAACTTTCGTAATGGACCCAAGCAATTCGATATCGTTGTATACCATAGAGATAGCCTCGCGTAGATACATATATCCTTTGATGTGAGCAGGTACACCAATTTCATGAATAATATTCGTAATACTTGCGTCAAGATTTAACTTCTTCTCCGGCTTCCTTTCACGCATGGAGCGGCCAGAACTTTCAAAGTTAGGTGCTAAACCGTATACTTGGCGTATGTGATCCCGAAGATTGTCTAAATCAAATGGTTTCAAGATAAAGTAAGAAGCACCTAAATCGACGGCTTTTTTGGTTGTCTCTTCTTGACCAAATGCTGTTAGCATAATTACATTAGGGAGTTTCTGTTTCCCTAACTCTTTCATCCGGCGGAGAACAGCTAAACCATCAACATGAGGCATAATAATATCTAAAATGAGAACATCTGGATCCATATCCTCTAACATCTCTAAACATTCCTGGCCATTATAAGCTGTACCAATGACCTCAATATCAGACTGTTCATCAAAATAGTCTTCGAGCATATTCAATAGTTCCCTGTTGTCATCAGCTAAGCAAACTTTAATTTTTTCCACGAAATTTCCTCCTTAATTTCTATTGCACCCGCTTTTCCTACAATAAAATTTCGACACTTGTTGGAAATATCCTTTTTTTCTCATAAGAAATGTAATCTTTTTTCGATATTCTTTAATTTCCTTCAATATACTCCCCTATTCGATAAAGTTCCACATTGTTAGCAGAGACGGTTTCGTTTGTCGAATTATCTTTATATTTATTATAACACCATCCCTTAAAATGGCAATGATTACTGATATATGAAATAAGTATACAAAATTCTATTTAATACCTAGTAAAAGACTACTCTTTAAAAAGTCATCGTACATAAACCCCTCTCATTTTTCGCAAAAAAAAAGACAGGATATAGTCGTTCCCTGTCTTTAACTCGCTTTTTGTTTTGGTTTCGAATTATAAATATCAATTCCGGCTTCGTGGAGCATCCATTCAATATGCACCCCGTAACCTGATGTCGGATCGTTTACAAATACATGGGTTACCGCTCCAACCACTTTTCCATCTTGAATAATAGGACTGCCACTCATCCCTTGTACAATTCCTCCTGTAACCTTAAGCAACTTAGGATCCGTAATTTTAACAATCATCCCTTTTGTCGCAGGAAACTTCTGAGGTACTGTACTTACAATTTCAACATCAAATTCTTCTACTTTTTCACCTTCTAAAACCGTTAAGATTTTAGCTGGACCTTCTTTCACCTGATGGGACAAAGCTATTGGCATCGGTTTGTCACGCAAGCCATTGTCGACTTGTTTGTCTAATTCACCAAATATCCCAAAGGGACTATTCCTCGTAATTGAGCCAATTCGGTTTTCTTTAGCAGAGAATCGTGCATGCTTTTCTCCTGGTACCCCATTACTTCCTTTATCTATAGAGGTAACATTGGAGCGTACAATCGTTCCTTCATGAATTTCGATTGGCTTTCTTGTATCCATATCGGAAATCACATGACCTAAAGCGCCATATTTTTTCGAGTCTGGATGGTAAAACGTCATCGTCCCTATTCCTGCAGCTGAATCCCTTATATACAAACCTATACGGTATTTAGAATCTTTATGATCATATTTAGGTGTCAAATTGGTTTCGAATGTCTCATCGTTTCGTTTCATCGTTAGTTTTAACGCTTCTTTGTCTTCTCCGGCTTTTTTTACAAATGGAGCAACATCGCTCATCTGCTTAATGTCTTTACCATTTATTTTAAGTAAGATATCTCCTACTTTTATTTTGGCATCTTCTCCGGGAGAAACTTTACCTGATGAAGTCTCCACTAAATGATGACCTACAATTAAAACTCCAAGTGTATGCAATTTTACACCAATTGACTGACCACCTGGGATCACTTTGAAATCATCCAGAACATTCACATTTACCTTCTTAATTGGGAGTCCCGACACTTCATAAAGAACGGAACTCTCGCCGACTTCATTGCCAATTAACGCGTTACCATCTTGACTAACAACAGTATCGCCTGCTTTGATTTTTGTTTCGGCTGATGCAAGTGTTGGAATGGTTCCTGGGTGTTGATCCTTAAAGATAGTCACCTGATCGGGGATCGAAAAATACGTTTGAACAGGTTTGAAAAACGGTACGCTAACAATAGCGACAAGGAGCAGGATACCAAGTGTCTTGCGAAAAACTTCAGTTACCTTCAAATAGTTCACTCTCCTTGCTCCCAACCCATTGCTTATCATTTTATATCTGTACTTATAATGTGGCCTTCTAGCCTCCGTTTTAAACCCTGCAAACATGAGAAAAACAAGGCATTCTTTCCTCTATTTCATTACAGTTATAGGTATAGAATCTGACAAATCGACTTAAGTTATACGTATAAAAGTTTTGTTTATTATTCACGAAAATGCAAAAAAGAAAAACTGCCGAATCGACAGTTTTATACGTGTTGCTTTTTAAATTTGTCAGCAAGATCGAGCAACTCGGTAGCATGATCTTTTGTAGTTTCCGTCATTTCTGCCCCACTAATCATGCGGCTCAGTTCTTCTACTTTATTTGGTGTATCTAATTCCTCTACTACAGTCGTTGTCCGATCGTTTTCAACCTCTTTGCGTATATACAAATGGGTATCGGCCATCGCTGCGACTTGAGGCAAATGAGAAATGCATAACACTTGTGATGCAGCTGAAATGCCATGTATCTTTTCAGCTATCGACTGCGCCACACGACCACTCACTCCAGTATCGACTTCATCAAAGATCACACTCGTGACACCCTGGTGCTTTGAGAATATACGCTTTAAAGCAAGCATAATACGAGATAACTCCCCACCACTGGCCACCTTATGAATATCTTTCAATGGCTCTCCTGGGTTAGTCGTAATCATAAACTTGATAAGATCATATCCATTTGGTCCAATTTTAACTGATTTCCCATCTATAACTGGGTCTTGTGCTGATCCTTCAGAGCTCGAAAAGTCTACTCCAAAAGCCGCTTTTTCTAGATGTAGATCTTTCAATTCTTCATGAATCGCATTCGTTAACTGGATGGAAGCTTCTTTACGTACTTCATGTAGTTGTTTTGCTTCTAAAGCAACGTCTTCAGCCTTTTCATGGATAGATTGTTCTAATTTAGAAACGTGGGTATCCTTATTTTTAATTTGATCAATTTCCTCTTCTACTGAAGCTACGTATTCTAAAATGTCATTTACACTTTGGCCATACTTTTTCTTAAGGCGGTTAATTTCGTTTAGCCTTGATTCTATTGAATCAAGCTCTTCTTCACTAAATTCCAGACCATCAAGCTGATTCCGCACTCCATGTGCTAACTCTTCCACCATGTAATAGTGATTAGCTAACTCCTCAGCCTTTTTCGCAATTTCATCATCATAATCCCGGGCATTCTCAAGAGAGGATAAAGCAAGAGACAACCAATCCATTGCTTTTTGTTCGCCATATAAAGCATTGTATCCATCATGAAGTCCCTTATAGATCTTCTCATGGTTCATTAATTTATTACGTTGCTCTTCAAGCTCATCGTCTTCCCCCGGTTTTAAGTTTGCCTGATCTAATTCATTGTATTGAAACTCTAAAAGATCAAGACGCTGCGCCATTTCCTGTTCGTTTTCACTTAATTCCTTATATCGTTTTTTCAAAGCGTCAAATTCTTTGTATAATTCTAAGTAGTCGGATTTTGCTTGACCTATTTCGTTACGATCGAATAAATCCAGCAATTCTATATGTCGATCCACATCCATGAGGGATTGGGTCTCGTGTTGTGTATGTATATCAATGAGGGTTTGACCAAATTCACGCAAAATAGCCAGCGTTACAAGCTTCCCGTTCACACGACAGATGCTCTTCCCGTTGGCACTGATGGTACGATTTAATACAAGCATTCCATCGTCTGCTATATCTACACCAAATATTTCCGCTTTATGGTAAGCTTGGTGGCGATCATGATCAACGTAAAACAGACCCTCAATCTCTGCCTTCTTCGTTCCATAACGAACAAATTCTGCTGAACCACGACCACCAGTAAGCAACTGGATAGCATCGATAATGATGGATTTTCCTGCTCCCGTCTCTCCAGTCAAAACAGTTAAACCCTCTTTAAATTGAACGGAAACTTCATCAATTATAGCAAAATCTTTAATGGATAATTCAGCTAACACAAGCTAGCACCTCAACTTTTCCAAAATGATTAAAGCATATCAAGAAAGCGATCTCGAATCTGTTTAGCGTCTTCTTCCGAGCGGCAAATAATTAAACATGTATCATCTCCACAAATCGTACCTAAAATCTCGTCCCAATCCAAGTTGTCCACGAGTGCCCCTACCGCATTCGCATTACCTGGAAGGGTCTTCATTACTATAAAGTGACCTGCCGTATCAATACGCACAAACGCATCAATCATTAACCTCTTTAATTTCTCCAACGGATTAAAGCGCTGATCAGCAGGCAAGCTATACTTGTAACGTCCATCAACCATAGGCACTTTTACTAAATGCAATTCTTTGATATCTCTTGATACGGTTGCTTGAGTCACGTTATATCCTAAGCTCTTCAAACGATCAACGAGATCATCCTGTGTTTCAATATCATTCTCAGCAATTAGTTCCCTGATCTTAATATGTCGTTGCCCCTTATTCATTCTATCTCCCTCTCTTCTTTCCCTGTTTCAGGTAGGATCAATCTTGAGTTCATAAGCGTCATTATCGCACCGGTAGAACCTTTAAAAAATGGGGCCACAAAACGTAGCCCCATTCGTTTAATCTATTCACAAATTAATGGGCATCGTGGGCTTCACGTACAATCTGTTCTACATCAACATTCGGTTGAATCATACCCTCATTATTACCCTTCCATCGTAAATGAGCTAAAAACTCAATATTACCATCCCCTCCGGTAATCGGAGAATAAGTAACTTCTTCTACAATGTAACCTGTTTCAGCTGAAAACTGTAACATGTCTGAGAGTACCATTTTATGAACCTTCGGATCACGTACGATGCCCTTTTTACCAACTTGCTCCCTACCTGCCTCGAACTGAGGTTTGATGAGAGCCACTACATCTCCATCATTCTCAATTAAAGTCCCAAGAACAGGTAAAATTAATTTAAGTGAGATAAACGATACATCAATTGAGGCAAAGTTTGGAATCCCCTTTGTTAAGTCCTCTTGTGTAACGTAGCGAAAGTTCGTGCGCTCCATTACCGTAACCCGTTCATCGTTGCGCAAAGACCAGGCCAACTGATTATACCCTACATCAATTGCATAACTTTGCGTAGCTCCATTTTGTAAAGCACAATCCGTAAAGCCGCCTGTAGAGGAACCAATATCGATAAGGATTTTATTCTTTACAGTAAGGTCAAAACTCTGCAAAGCCTTTTCTAGCTTAAGCCCACCCCTACTAACATAAGGAATGGCTTTTCCTTTTACCTGAATTGATATGGACTCATCCACTTTCACTCCGGGTTTATCCAACTTTATCGTTTCAGAAAATACTAACCCTGCCATAATTGTTCGTTTTGCTTTCTCTCTTGTTTCAACTAAACCTCGTTCTACAAGAAGTGTATCAAGTCTAACTTTTTTGCTCATTGCTTCAAGCCCTTTGCTTTTGTTCTGGTAGTATTTTTTTAATAGTGGATACAATATTTTCAGATGTAAGGCCAATTTCTTTGTAAAGTTCTTTCACGCTACCGTGTTCAATGAACCGATCCGGTACACCCATACGGTGAATCACCTGATTATAATATTGTTCTTCCTCTGCAAACTCTAGAACACCACTGCCAAAGCCACCTTTTAAAACAGCTTCTTCAATAGTTAGAAGTGGCATCGATTGTTTCATCAAATCATGCAGCATCGCTTCATCCATTGGTTTAATAAACCGAGCATTTACAACCTTAACAGAAACACCTTGTTTCTTTAGTTCTTCACTTGCTTTTAAAGCCATAGGAATTGTTGTTCCAAATGTAAGGATGGCAGCATCTGTACCTTCTTGCAGAACTTCCCATGATCCAATCGGGAGTGTCTCGAGCTGCTCGTCCATTTTCACTCCGAGTCCATTTCCTCTAGGGTAACGGAGAGCGATAGGTCCATCATCATATTCAAAAGCTGTGTTAACCATATGTTGACCTTCATTTTCATCTTTTGGCATCATAATCGTCATATTTGGAAGGTGACGTAAAAAGGCAATGTCAAACACTCCCTGGTGTGTCTCACCATCCGCCCCAACTAACCCAGCACGGTCTATGCCAAACGTTACATTTAAGTTCTGGCGACAAACATCATGTACTAATTGATCATAACCACGCTGCATGAACGTAGAGTATATTGCAAGAAACGGTTTCATCCCTTGTGTAGCTAAACCAGCTGAAACAGTGGTAGCGTGTTGTTCTGCAATCCCAACATCAAATAAACGATCAGGGAACTCTTCCCCGAATTTCTCTAATTTAGAACCAAGAATCATCGCTGGGGTAATGGCTGCTATACGGTTATCTGTACGAGCTTTTTTGCGAAGAGTCTCACTAATGACTTCACTCCATGCCGGAGGAGCATCTGTGGGTTTAATCTTTTCACCTGATTCGATTTTATATGGTCCAACACCATGCCACTTGTCCTTCTGGTCATTCTCAGCAGGATGATACCCTTTACCTTTTTGGGTCATCACATGGACAATTACAGGGCCATCTGTCTTCTTAGCATACTGTAAATTCTCCATCAGATCCTCGAAGTTATGGCCATCAACTGGTCCATAATAAGTAAATCCAAGTTCTTCAAAGAACATTCCAGGTAGCATAAAGTATTTCATGCTATCTTTTAAGCGTTCCGCAGCGTTAGCAAGCCTACCGCCCACTGCTGGAATTCGTTTCAGTACCCACTCTAATTCATCTTTCACCCAGTGATATTTACTCGCACTTCTCATACGGCCAAGTACATTGTGAAGCGCACCCACATTTTGAGCAATAGACATTTCATTATCATTTAGAATAACCGTAACATTTTTCTTCTCATCACCGATATGATTTAAAGCTTCAAGAGCCATACCACCAGTTAATGCACCGTCTCCGATAATTGGGAGAATAGAGTGGTCTTCACCTTTTAAATCACGGGCAATAGCCATCCCCATTGCCGCCGAAAGAGAAGTAGAGCTATGTCCTGTTTCCCAAACATCATGCTCACTTTCACATCGTTTTGGAAAACCGCATAACCCTTGATATTGACGTAATGTATCAAATTGGTCTGTGCGACCTGTAAGAATTTTATGAATATAAGACTGATGACCAACGTCAAATAGGATTTTATCTTTAGGGCTATCATACAGTTTATGCAGAGCAAGGGTAAGCTCTACTACACCTAAATTCGCTCCTAAATGGCCACCGGTAACAGATAGTTTCTCAATAAGAAAATTGCGGACTGAAGCCGCTAATTTTTCCAGGTCTTCATTAGAATATTCTTTTAAGAAGGATGGGTCCTTGATAGTATTAAGATCCATTCGGGATCACTCGCCTTCATCATGATTTTCTAGAGGATTTTTTACCTCTTGGTAAAATGGTAATGTTTAATTTTCTTTCCACAAGTGAAATGACCCGCGCTGCAAAGAAAATTATATCGGTTGAAGCATGGATTGCAAAGTATTTACCGAGCGCCTTGCCTCCAACTGTCACTGCCGCCACAATGCTTGTGAAAATCACTGAGATAACCAAATTGGTAGTTGAGTCTTCGGAATGCCCGAGAATAAATGTTAGACGCAAAACAACCATTGTTGCAGCTGTACCACTTATAACGCCAGCGATATCTCCAATTACATCATTACAAAAGCTAGCAAACCGATCAGCATTTCGAACAATCATAATCGCCTCTTTGGAACCGTTTACTTTTTCAGCTGCCATTGCATGAAAAGGGACTTCGTCTGCAGCTGTTGCCGCTATGCCTAGCATATCAAAGAATACTCCAATTGATACAATAACGAAAACGATAATGATCCCTAACAGATAGTAAACGTCATCTAATATATAATTAGAGATAACTGTAAAAATAGCCGCTAACACAAAAGTGATAACGGCGATCCCCAAGCTAAATTTTAAAGAATTTTTTAGTTGTGTCTTCATGGATTAACCTCTATATTTTTAATTCATTCATTAAATATGTATGAAAATCAGGATGGTCACCTAAAAGATAAAAACTGCGGCTTAGGTCCAGTAGGTTTTCCCAAGCGAGTACCATGTGTTGCCACATCGGCGGTTCCCCTTTAAACTCACCTTAGCACCGTCACCGATTACTAGACTGGATTGCCACTTAGTCCGCACTATAATCCCTTTTAGGTGTCATGGAACAGTCTAGGAGATTTCCTCGGCAGCCTTTAGCCGTTCCTTAGCCTCTTTTGCAGCGCTGATTTCATATGGTCGGGTAAGCGATCGAATAGTGGCCATCTATCTCTCACTCAAAAGCCATAATCCCCTCAGAGCCACTCAAGGCAGGCTACGCTGTGGACCGTTCTTCCCAAAACAATCTCACAGGTTCATACCCCATTTCATAGCAGACGTTTGAGAACAGCCTCCTACAAATATGGGCCTCCGCGGAAGCAGGGTCAACGCCCACATGCCATTGTGGATCGCCCCGCAACCTTAACTCCCAGCATCGACCCAAGGCTGGGCGCCTCAAGCCAACACAAGGAACTTCATCGATGTGCCCTTTGGCGGATTTTTAGGCCCGCCTTCAGGAACGGAGGGCCGACTAGAATACTGCACCATCCTGTTTGTAATACTAATATATCACAATCACTAAAATCACTCAATCCACATGCGCTGACAATTAATTCTTTCTATCACTGATAAAGTCAATAAGATCTTCCAAGAGTGTGCTTTCGACGCCTGCCTCTTTCAAGGCCATTCTTGCTCTTTCAGCATATTGGTTCTTATGCTCAATAGCACCTTCTAGGCCTAGCAATTGAGGATATGTACTTTTATTATTGGATACATCACTACCGACAGGCTTCCCAATTTCACCTTCTTCTCCGACTACATCTAAAATATCGTCTTGAACTTGGAAAAGTAACCCGATATATTTCGCATAAGATTCAATATGGTGTAACTGAGTAGAATCAGCACCACCAATAAACGCACCAGCTACTGCTGAAAAGCGAATCAGCTCACCCGTTTTATGTCTATGAATGGATTCAAGACCTTCAAGAGTAAGAGACTGGCCCTCAGCCTCCATATCAAGCATTTGACCTGCAACCATCCCCTCAGCACCACTTGCTTTTGAGAGTTCTCGGGTTAGAAATACTTTCTCACGATCGGTCAGGTGGTCGTTAGATGTCACAACATGAAAAGCTGCTGTAAGTAAACCATCCCCAGCTAAAATAGCTGTTGCTTCGTCAAATTGAACATGATTTGTTGGCTTCCCTCTTCTTACATCATCATCATCCATCGCTGGTAGATCATCATGAATCAATGAATACGTATGGATCATCTCCACCGCACAAGCAGGAGCAATAGCTCGATTTTCGTCTCCACCAAATGCTTCATTCGCAGCTAATAATAACACAGGTCGAATCCTCTTTCCGCCCGCTTCAATGGAGTACATTATGGAATCTCTTAACGTCTCAGGGATTTGCATAGAATAGATCTGTTGTTCCATTTGCTGGTTCAACAGCGAACGTTTTTCTTCTAAGAAGGATCCTAGTGTTTGGTTCACCTTATTCTTCCTCCTCAACTGAGAAAGACTCAAATTCACCCTGATCATTCATAATTTGTTGCATCTGCTTTTCGACATTATTGAGTTTGTCATTACAAACCTTAGAAAGTTTCATCCCATCCTGATAATAAGTAATGGCTTTCTCTAAAGGGACATCTCCCTCTTCTAACTTCTCAACGATTTGTTCAAGCTGCTTCATAGCTTCTTCAAAGCTCATTTCTTCTTGGTTCACTTGGTCTTTTTCACTCATGTTCTTCCTCCTTTTCCATACCCCATACTTGGCAATCTAAAACGCCATCTTGCACTTTAACTTGTATAGGATCTCCTGGTTGGACGTCTGAAATTGTCTTCACCACACCACCATCTTGATCAAAAGGAATAGCATAGCCTCTTTTCATGATTTCAAGTGGGTTTAACAAGGATAGTTTGTTTAACACCTGTGTATAACTGTTAACTTTGGACCGTTTTTCTTGATCCATCGCTCGATTCATTCGTTTTGTCAATTGAACAAAAGTATGTTTAGCTCCATCTAAAGAACGTTCTGGATGTTGCTGACGCAATCGATTTATCATCACATCAAAATCTTGCTTCTTTCGTTCATGTGTTAAGGATGATGACTTCTTCAACCGCTCAGAGAGGCGATCTAAATCTTGTTCCTTTTGCCTCATTAGTTGTTCTGGATAACGAAAGGCATAAGACTTCTGTAAGCGATTTAGACGTTCAATACCTTGACGATGTTGTACATGCAAGGCTCTTGTTAGTCTATTTTGCATTGAATGAATGCGCTCTAATACCTCTGTCTGAGAAGGAACGGCTATCTCCGCAGCTCCTGTGGGTGTAGGAGCTCTATAATCCGCTACAAAGTCACTGATTGTATAGTCCGTTTCATGTCCGACTGCTGAAATGATGGGTACAGTTGAATCGGCAATAGCTCTCGCTACGATCTCCTCATTAAAAGCCCACAATTCTTCAATTGAACCTCCACCTCGCCCAGCAATGATGACGTCAAAACTACCGAGTTCATTTACTTTTTTAATTGCCTGGGAAATAGAGTGAGCAGCATTTTTCCCCTGCACGAGCACAGGAAATACCGCTACTTTTACAAGAGGATAGCGTCTTTTAATAGTGGTTAAGATATCACGAACTGCAGCACCTGTCGGGGAAGTAATGACGGCTATGGACTCAGGATAAGGCGGGAGAGGTCGTTTTCTCGAATCTTCGAAAAGACCCTCTGTAGACAACTTCTTCTTTAACTCTTCATATGCAAGGTAAAGAGCACCTAAACCGTCAGGCTCCATATGCTGAACATAAAGCTGATATTGTCCATGGGGTTCATATACACCAATTTCCCCCTTGATCAAGACATTCATCCCATCTTCAGGCTTAAACTTTAAGCGCCGATTATTGCCAGCAAACATCACTGCATTCACCCGAGATTTATTATCCTTTATGGTTAAATACATGTGTCCACGGCTGTGGTGCTTAAAGTTAGAAATCTCCCCCTTTAACCAGATATCGGTTAAATGGGGGTCCGTTTCGAACTTACGCTTAATGTATTTAGTTAAGGCGGAAACCGTCAAATAATTGTCTTGCACAGTTAAGAACTCCTTTGAGGAATCTGATTAAGCTGTTTTGCCGCCTGTATTGTATTCTGTAGCAACATTGTAATCGTCATAGGTCCTACACCTCGAGGTACAGGTGTAATGTAAGATGCTTTTTCAAGCGCTGATTCAAAATCAACGTCCCCAGTAAGACTTCCATCTTCGATCCGGTTAACACCTACATCAATTACTACTGCACCATCTTTTATGTCTTCTCCTGAAATAAATCCAGGCTTACCAACAGCCACAATAAGAATATCTGCTTTTTGAGTAAATTCTTTGAGGTTCTTCGTTCGAGAATGACAATATGTAACTGTCGCATTTTCATTAAGGAGCATCTGTCCAATAGGTTTGCCCACAATGCGGCTACGGCCAAGTACGACGACATGTTTTCCTTCTAGGCTAATTCCTTTCTCTTTGAACATCGTTAAAATGCCAAGTGGAGTACAAGGTAAGAAGGTGTCTTTGCCTGCCATCATACGACCAATGCTTATAGGATGGAATCCATCAACGTCTTTACTTGGAGAAATGGCTTCAATGATCTCATCTTCATTGATATGGTCTGGTAATGGTAGCTGCACAAGAATCCCATGAACTTCAGAGTCATGATTAAGGCGATCCACTAAATCTAACAATTCTTGTTGCGTAACCTCTTCAGGAAGCTCAATGAGATTTGACTCTAAGCCAACTTGCTTTGAAGCTTTGTCCTTACCTCTTACGTAGGATAAAGATGCGGGATCGTTTCCAACAATGACGACCGCTAACCCAGGAACTACCCCTAGTTCACGGAGATCGGCTACCTCTTTCGTCATTCGCTCTCTAATATCTTCTGCTAATTCTCGTCCATAAATAATTTCTGCTGACACGGAATCCACCCTCTCACATTTAGTCAATCATTTTCTTTAATACACCGTTAACAAAACTACCTGACTTGTCATCGCCAAATGTTTTAGCTAGCTCAATTGCTTCATTAATGGAGACCTTGTCAGGGATATCTTCTTGATATTTCATTTCGTAAACGGCAATACGCATAATTGTTTTCTCTACAGATGCAATGCGATTAAACGACCACTTTTCAAGATGACTTGAGATCTGCTCATCGATTACTTCCTGGTTTTCTTTAACACCAAAAACGAGTTGATCCAGGAAAGCGTCATGAACTTGGCCATCTTCTTCCTCTAAAATGTTTTCAATCGCTTCGTTCGCATCCATTTCATTTATGTCCATTTGAAAAAGCGCCTGAAATGCCTTTTCTCTTGCTGTATGACGATTCATCATTCATTCTCCTTTATGTTTCTTTCCGTTAAGAATGATAACACGTAATAATCATAAATGCTATAAATAATAGAACGGCAGCGATTAAAAGCCCTATCATAATCTTTTCGGCGTTCATGGGATTTTATAGGAACAGCATACCCAAAACGATAAAGAGGTATCCGTGGTTGTTAGAGGGAATGCGGGGAGTGATACAGGAGAGATCTTTTGTGTCCGGAAGTTTGAAGGTTCATTTTGCTGAGGAAGTGCCTCGAAGCCCTGCTATCATCACGCTGCATAAAATCTCTAAATGTAGCATTGTTTATAGTAGGAAATCCTAAGAGGAAATAATCATATAATGTTTGCTTATGTGCATCAATAGAATAAAAGTAGCAGTATGGACATCGCCATCTTTTCTTTTTCCACATCATATGAAAAGCATTACATTTAGGGCACTCTACCCCTTTACGCAATTCATTATAAGAAACACCATACTTCTCCAACACATTTGTGGGGAGAGGAGGAGTGTGCGCATTAAGTATAATTTGATTCATTTTTTCAGGAAGTAGGTAATCTTTGGTGAACCGAGATTCCATTTTTATAATATTCTCTTGAAGATTTTCTACGTGCGTGATTGTATGCTGATGAGGGTTGTGCTCTGAAGCTTTAATAACAGAAGAAGGGTGTGTGAACACAATAAAATATTTAATAGGTAAGGGGATATTATGGAAGGTGAACCACTTTGACAAATGCCTCCGCTGGCGGCCAACTTGAATAAGAGGGTTAGGCAATCTTTCTTCACGTGAGTCTAACTTTCTGATTAGCTGATTAAACGTGGGGTCAAATTCAATTATGCCTGATATATTTTTTACTTCTAGTATAATTGCAACTCTCTTTGTGATAAGCAATGTATCAATTTGAAAGGCTTTACTTCCCTCTATTAACCTTAAATCATGAAAAATGCGAAAATCGTGATCAGGCAAATAGCTTAAAGGATAATCTAATTCCTGCTCTCCCCAATATCCTGCTTTTCTTTTGTTTATACTCTTTGTTACGAGTGATCTCTTTGTATGACGATCAGGCAACCTTTTTTCTAAAACCTCTTCTTGTCTAAGTATTAACGGAATACTCCTATTTTTAACAATCATTTAAAACTCCTCTCTTACATCAGTACTTTAATTATTATATTGTAGTAAAGTATAATATTCGACAATAGTTTAGGTTCCCCTGCTTTTTAATACAAATTATGTTAATTAAACCTATGAATGAGGGTACTGTATTAAAGTTCAAACAATTTACTTTTAGTTACTTCCGTGGGTTTTGGTCACTGCCCTCGCTTGGTTCGTCATTGCGATCTCCCTTTACTACACTCCGGCCCCTCTTTATGGCATTCCACCGACCTTTTTGGTCACTGCTCTCTCTTAGTACGTCATTCCGTTTCTCATTACTACATTCTAGCCCTCTTTATGTCATTCCCCCTCCCCTTTTGGTCACTGCTCTCGCTTGGTTCGTCATTGCGTTCTCCCTTTACTACATTCTGACCCTCTTTACGTCATTCCCCCTCCCCTTTTGGTCACTACCCCATCTTGGTTCGTCATTCCGTCTTCCTTTTACTACATTCTGACCCTCTTTATGTCATTCCCCCTCCCCTGTTGGTCACTGCCCCATCCGGTTCGTCATTCCGTTTCGTTATTCTTCCCTTTTCAATTAATTCTCCCTGCTCTTTATAGCATAAAAAACCACAAAGAAGACTCTGTCTCCTTTGTGGTTCATGGAATCCCGCTTATACGCCTGGGATCTCTTCTTCTTCTTCCTCTAGTTCTTCTTTCGTTGGTTCCATTTGGATGCCAACGATGTGAACGTTAATTTCTTTGATTTCAAGGGCTGTCATATTTTTAAGAGCCTGGCGTGTGCTGTCTTGAATCTTTTGGGCGGTTTGCGGAATGGAGATTCCAAAGTCCATCACAACATAAATATCAATTACGATACCTTCGTCAGATAGTTCAACTTTAATCCCTTTTCCGTGATTTTTCTTTCCGCCAAGTCGTTCCGCTACACCACTTGCGAAGTTCCCTCGCATGGATGCAACACCTTCTACTTCTGATGCTGCGATACCGGCAATAACTTCAATAACCTCTGGAGCAATTTCCACTTTACCTAAGCTGGAGTCATCTCCAACGTTTAATAAATGATTTTCACTCATTTTGGTCACTCCTTTGTGTTATTCCTCTTCCATTATAGTATAAGTTTCAAGGAATTTCGTATTAAAATCTCCTCCGCGGAAGACTTCGTGCTCCATCATGCGACGATGGAATGGAATCGTTGTATGAACGCCTTCAATCACAAACTCATCAAGAGCACGCTTCATACGGTCCATCGCCTCTTCTCGCGTGTTACCGTAAGTGATCAACTTCGCAATCATTGAATCATAATATGGAGGAATCATCCAACCTGGATACGCTGCGGAGTCAACACGGACACCGAAACCGCCTGGAGGAAGATACATCTCAATTCGACCTGGTGATGGCATAAAGTTTTTGAACGGGTTCTCAGCATTAATACGACATTCAATGGAATGACCCTCGAATTCAATTTGGTCTTGAGAGAATTGGAGCGATTCATTGTTTCCTACGCGAATCATTTCTTTAATCAGATCAACACCTGTAACCATTTCAGTAACAGGGTGTTCTACCTGAATACGAGTGTTCATCTCCATAAAGTAGAAGCTATTGTTCTTTTGGTCGAAGATGAATTCTACAGTACCCGCTCCAGAATAATTCACGGCTAAAGCTGCTTTAATCGCAGCGTCACCCATTTCAGCACGAAGGTCTGGATCTAGTGCTGGAGAAGGTGTTTCTTCAATTAATTTTTGCAAGCGACGTTGTACAGAACAGTCGCGTTCACCAAGGTGAATAGCGTTACCATGGTTGTCAGCCATAATTTGAATTTCTACGTGACGGAAATCTTCAATGAATTTCTCTAAATAGACACCAGGATTTCCGAAAGCTTTTTCTGCTTCGTTTTGTGTAACGCGGATCCCTTTTTTCAGTTCTTCTTCATTTCGTGCGACACGGATTCCTTTTCCGCCACCACCAGCTGTTGCTTTAATGATGACTGGATAACCGATTTCTTCAGCTACCTGAAGGCCATGTTCTTCGTCACGAATTAAGCCTTCAGAGCCAGGAACAACTGGCACTCCAGCTTCTTTCATCGTTTCACGGGCAACGTCCTTGGTACCCATTTTACGAATGGCTTGAGCGCTTGGGCCGATAAATGTAATGTTGCATTCATCGCAAATCTCAGCAAAATCAGGGTTCTCAGATAAGAATCCGTATCCTGGATGAATCGCATCTGATTCTGTTAGAGTCGCTACGCTCATAATATTTGTGAAGTTCAAGTAGCTTTCACTACTCAAGGTTGGTCCAATACAATACGCTTCATCTGCTAACTGAACGTGTAGAGATTCTTTGTCCGCTTCAGAATAGACGGCCACTGTTTCAATGTCCATCTCCTTACAAGCTCGTATAATCCGAACGGCGATCTCTCCACGGTTCGCGATTAAGATTTTCTTGATCACAGTTCCATCCCCTTATTCGGATTTCACTCGGAATAATGGTTGGCCATATTCAACAAGCTGACCATTTTCAACGAGTACTTCTACAATTTTACCATTTACTTCAGCTTCAATCTCGTTAAAGAGCTTCATCGCTTCTACGATACACACAACAGAGTCCTTCGTTACAACATCTCCGTTTTTAACGAAAGCTTCAGCGTCTGGTGAAGAAGCTTCATAGAATGTCCCTACCATAGGAGAAACAATCTCATGATCGTAATCTACTTTTGTTTCTTGTTGCTGCTCAGGTTTTGGTTCCTCAGCGGCTGGTGTTTGCTGTGGCTGTGGCGCAGGCTGTGCTGGTTGCTCTGTCACAGCGGGTTGAGCTGGTGCTGCTGTGCGCTCAATTACCTCTCCTGAATTCTTCTTCATTGATACGGTTGTTCCATTGCTTTCATATGTAAACTCATCGATAGTTGAATCATCGATTAATTTAATGAGTTCACGGATTTCTTGTACTTTTAACATATTTTGCGCACCCCTTCTATATTTGAAATGCATATTATTAACTGGTACTAATAACACCTCTTAACATTTTACGACAAAGAGTAGTAAAACTTCAACCTACTAGAAAGCGCTTACTACATCTTTTCTCTATTAGAAAGGGGTTTTCCTCTCCCTCAAATAAAAAATTAGACAGAAAAAAATCAGCTCTCGCACGCATAGGAGTGCGAAAGCTGACGTTTTACTTATCGTTAGGGATGTATTCGACTACAACTGGTACTGGTCCAAATTCATCATATACAATTTGGTGAATTTGACTGACGTCTTGTTTAGACATTTCATTTGCTTTAACTTTTACTAACACTTTTTCATCTTCTGCTCTCACAAATACATCTGGGTAGTTCGCTTTTGCTGCGATTGATTGTTTAGCAACCGATTCTTTTGTGCTTAGCTCACGAATCTTATCAATTTCATTTTTCGCATCGTTTACTTCATCAGCAGAAACTTCACTAGAAGCCATGATGTTCTCTAACTCTTCGATTTTCTTTGAGCGGCTATCCATAATGTCTAATTGCATGGAAGAGAAATATTGATCAGAAGACAGGCTTGATGTAGCAGTCCCTTCCCCTTCTGTTGCTACGTCTCCTTCTTGCGCTGTGGCATCCCCTTCAGTTGGTGTTCCAGCTGTTTGTTGATCAGCACTTTCTTCATCACCCATGTAAGCGAGTTCCCCTTCTGGTGGAGAAGTCATGTAATACACGCTTAATACAATCATCAAACTCAACATCGTTAGTAACCATACCGTTTGCTTTTTTAACATCATTCTTTCATTCCTCCTTATTTTTTCGGCATTACCGAAATGCGATGTGTAGGAACATCTAATGTTCGTGAAACTGTTTCAACAATCCACTCTTTCACTTTCATGTGATCAGCGCCTTTTGCTACAACCCCGACTCCCCTAACTAATGGTTTATCGGTCCTGATCAGTAATGGAGCTTCTTGGTCGCCTTGTCTTGTAACTACAATTTGTTCATCCTCAGTAAAGTCTTCAATCTTTCGTTCTCCACCACTCTTATCAGTTTCTGTGGTGTGTTGCTTGCTAACGGTTGTATTCTTTTCATACACTTTTGCTTCAGTAGAATCTAAGTTCACCATGACTTCAACTTCAGACACGCCTTGAATTTTCTCGAGGAGCTCTTTTAACTCCTTCTCGTAATACGTTTCCACCTCTGACATCAACATGTCTGCCTCGTCTTTTTTTTGCCCGAATGTTTCTTGTTCACTAGGTTGAACACTCTCTGTTTGTACAGGAGGCGATACTCCTTCACTACCAGCTTCATCACTTGTGAAGAAGTCTCCAACTAACAGAATAAGTAATCCTAGCAAACCAACCAGAACAACATAAGCTAGTTTAGTAGGCTTTTCTCCTTCTGGCGTCTTCAGCTTAAGCAATGAAAAGATATTGTTTAACGGATTTTTCTTCATTGAACCCCTCCTTCCCATTGTAAGATTAGCTGGTCTTCAGGAATGTCCCATGCCGATGAGAGATAAGATTTAACAGCATTTAGTGATTTTTTATCTTCCTGAGTCTCTGGCTGCTGATTAAGATCAATGACAATCTCCTCAACCTCATCAGTACCTGCTTTTTGATCACCACTTTCTTTCATCGTGACCGTAAGCGACTTCAACCCCTCTAGATTCACTTCTGCATCTTCTTTAAATTGGAAGGAAAAGTTTTGAATCTCTACGTTATGGTCATTCATCAGCTCCTCCTTCACTTCGTTTTCTAGCTGGACAGCCATCTGTTCTAAAATATATGCACGTTGTGAGGCTTGTATTTCTCTTTTCTTCTCTTCAATTGAATTTTTCATAGATTCTACCTCTGACTGATCATTCCATCTGTTCATTTCTTGCGTGAAAAACTGATCCATATTAACATCGAAAAGCTTAAAAACAGGCTGCAAAAATACAAGAATAAGAAGTAACCCTACAACTAGCTTGATGTATTTTCGAAAGGATGATGCAGGGAGTAATAGGTCGGTTACAAGCGCCAACAGTAAAAAGAGAATGATTTGTGTCACCCATTCGGTAATAAACGCCACCGATCCACCTCCTATCGAACCATCATTGTTAAGTTACTGGCAGCGACTAAAATGACAATTGCTAGGAAGAACATAAACGTTACAACTAGTAAAGCCGCGAAAACAAAGAGGATATGTTTACTGATTGTTTCCATAGACGCTATAACAGGACCACCACCGATCGGTTGCAGTATTGCAGCTGCCAGCTTATAGATAAGCGCAACTGCTAACACTTTTACTGCTGGAAATAACGCAAGTGCTAATATAATGAGGACACCCACAATCCCGACCGTATTCTTTAATAGGAGGGAAGCACTTAATACGGTATCCGTTGCATCTGTAAACATACGTCCTACAACAGGAACGAAATTGCCGGTAACAAATTTTGCTGTTTTCATTGCAACCCCGTCTTGTATAGCTGATGTCGCTCCTTGGACAGAGATAACACCTAAGAAAATGGTTAGAAATGCTCCAAGTAAACCTAAGCTAATATTACGTAATAGTTGCGCGAGCTGAGTAACCTTATACTGATCATTAATCGTGCTTACGATCATTAATAAAGCTGATAAAAACAATAATGGCAGCACTACGTTTGAGACGAGTAGCCCACTTGTATGAATAAGAAAAACGATAACAGGATGAAAAAAAGATACGGATAGCAGATTACCGAATGTTGCCATTAAGCCAAGCATTAAAGGTAAGAGAGCGATCATAAAACTACTCATCATTTCAACAGCATCTTTGGCATAAGAAACCGCTAAATGAAAACTGTTCAACGCTAACACAATGAGAACAAGATAGACGACTGCGTATGCTACTTTACTTACTGCTTGGTTCTCAAATGCGTTTTGTAAAGACTGAAGAATCATACAAAATAGGGTCAGAAAGATTAGAGTCCCCAATAACTTTCCATTGATTAGGAATTCATAGAATAGATATTTTAAAAGACCTAAAACCCAATCTTTAATGGAAAGGGAATCGCGATTTTCCATAAATTCGACGAAGCTCCCTTTTCGAATACCAGGTAGGTACCCTCCATATTCATCAACCACCTGGTTCCAGTACGATTGAATCTCTGTAAACGTAATGGGATCAATTGTTGGGCTTGTCTCTTCAGCCGGAGAGGTCTGAGCTTGTACTGGCTCTGACAGAAACAAGACAACACTACAAGTGAGTAAAACAACAACAATCATTTGTTGAATGAACTTCATTAATGTACAAGCCACCTCCTTAAAAGATTAAGCTGGAAGAAAGCCTAAAATCGTTTCAATAACAGCGGTCAAAATCGGTATAGCTAACACTAAAATAAAGACTTTCCCAGCCAATTCAATCTTAGAAGCTACTGATCCAAGCCCAGCATCTCGGGTAATCTGAGCACCAAATTCCGCAACGTAAGCAATTCCAATAATCTTTAAGATCGTCTCTACATACATGCCATTCACATTAGCTTTTTGGGCAATGTATTCTAGCAATGTAAATACCTCTGCAATTTCACGAATTAGAATGAGAAATATAATAATCCCTGTGAATAAAATGAGAAAAAAAGCAATTGATGACTTCTGTTCTTTTACAATGATCGTTAGCACACTTGCTACAAGGGCAAAGGAAACGATCTTAATAATCTCCATGTCTTCACCTGCCTTATCCTTGGAATAAAAAGACAGACTTAATTTGTTGGAACAATTCTTGCAAGCCGTCCATAACGATAAATAACACGATGATAAAACCAACTAAAGTTGCCCAGTGAGCAATGTCCTCTTTTCCCATTTGTTTTAAAACGGTATGGATCATCGCCACTACGATTCCCACCCCAGCAATCTGGAATAATATATAGGCCTCTCCGATCATGTCTTTAACTCCCTTCACCTTTACATGAAAAGCAATATAATCAATAAACCCGTCAAAAAGCCAAGGCTTTTTACCATTTTGCTATATTTGTACTGCTGTTCTTCCGCTTCTTTTAATTCTCGTTCTAAGTGGGAAATAGCTAGACGGATATGTTTCTGCTGGCCTGTGAAATCATGCTGTCCTAGCGTTTGACCAAACTGCTTCATGATTTCTTTCTCCCCCTCACCAAGGGCACTCAGGGGCCAGAACGACTGTATGCGTTGTTCCCATACATCATAGAGAGAAGCGCTGCTTTCTTTTAGTTGCTCGCTAAACTCATAGAAAAACCATGCCATCGGCTCAGGAATCTGTCGTGCTACTTTCTCACACGCTTCAATAACAGGTGAGTGTCCATAAAGAATCTCAGCCTCTAATACTTGTAACGCATTCTTTAGTTGACGAATTTGCTTAGGCCTTTCAGTGAGCCTTCGTGCAAATTCAAATCCTCCCCACGTTGTAGCGCACAGCAGGATTAGTGCTCCGATCCACTTCATATGACACACCCCTCTTTTTTAATGAGAGTAACTGACCATGTTGATCGAGAAGCGTCCTAACAAACCCCGGTTGCCGCTTCTTTTCAAGTATCACAAATCTCTCAAAAACCTCTTGCTCAAACAACGGTGTAAGGGATGGCCTCTTTTGCACAGAATCAAACCGATCCCCGTGAACCGTAGAAATGACTGTAACGCCTGCATATAATGCTTCTAAAAGTGCTTTTACATCTGCTTCACTTCCTATTTCATCTACAATGAGAATCTCTGGGGACATAGAACGGATCATCATCATCATGCCTTCTGCTTTTGGACAAGCATCCATAACGTCTGTCCGAAGTCCCAGATGATGTTGAGGTACTCCGTGAATACTCCCTGCAATTTCAGAACGTTCGTCAATGATTCCAACCTTCTTGGAAGGTATGGAACCTGTTCCCTGGCTCATAATCCGAGCCATATCCCTTAAGAGCGTCGTTTTGCCTGTTTGAGGAGGACCGATTAAGAGAGTATTCGTGTATTCACCATCATAGAGATCTTCTACTAGTGATTGAGCTACCCCTATTTTTTCTTTAGCGATTCGAATATTAAACGAAGCAATATGTCGAATGGCCTTGACTACCCCTTTTTCGGTGTTGACTTTCCCCGCTAAACCCACCCGATGGCCCCCTGGGATCGTAATATATCCCTCACGAAGCTCGTCCTCTAGTCGATAAATGGAATATTCTCCGAGTTGGTTTAATAAATAGTTCCCATCTTCTTCACTCGGAATAACAGCCGGGACCAATGTACTCTTATCATCATAGATGAGCTCTAATGGCTTCGTAATTCGAAATCGAATCTCCTGGAGACGGGTCCAATCTTCCTCACTAATTTTCTGAAGCTCTGATTGAATATAGGTCGGGAAAAGCCGCAAAATCTCTTTCATAGATCTCCCTCACAATCTTTGCACTTGTTTACTGTAAATTTATGCGTGTCCACCTAATTTATGACCAGAGATAGAAAAATGAGAGAGATCTCTATCAACTCTCTTTTACTACTTTAAAATAATAGATATCCTCCCGTCTGGACCTAATGAGACCGCTTTCTTATCCAATATAAAAACGCCTGAGGTTTGGAACCTTAGGCGTTTCATCTTATATAAATTTATTCATTTATGCTTCCTTATGCGGAGAACTCGAAGTAGAGTAAGTGCTGTTGTTTATCATCTGATAATACCCATAAAAAAAAGCTCTCCAACTAAGTTGGAGAGCTTTGAATCATTATTAGTTATTTGAACGGGAAACGTATTTACCATCATCTGTGCTGATTGTAAGAACGTCACCTTCATTAATGAAGAATGGAACTTGTACCGTAAGGCCTGTTTCAAGCGTTGCTGGCTTCGTACCACCGCTTGCTGTGTCACCTTTAATACCTGGTTCTGTTTCTGTAACCTGCAGGTCAACGTTTTTCGGTAGTTCAACACCGATTGTTTCACCTTGGTAGAAACGAACTTGAATTTCCATATTCTCTTTCAGGTAGTTTAATTCGTTCTCGATCTGTTTCGTTTGAAGCTCAACCTGATCATATGTGTCTGTGTCCATAAATGTATGAACGTTATCAGCAGAATAAAGGTATTGCATTTTGCGGTTTTCAATGTGAGCTTTTTGAACTTTCTCACCTGCGCGGAACGTTTTCTCTTGGATCGCTCCAGTACGTAAGTTACGAAGTTTAGAGCGCACGAATGCCGCTCCTTTACCTGGCTTAACGTGTTGGAAGTCGATCACTTGCCAGATCCCATTATCTACTTCAACTGTAAGACCTGTCTTAAAATCGTTAACTGAAATCATAATTGAATTTCCTCCCTAAATAAGCTTAAAGCGTAATTAACTCTTTTGAAGAGTGAGATAAACGCTCATTACCTGTTTCGGTTACAACTGTATCATCTTCAATTCTACAGCCACCAACATTTGGAACGTAAATGCCCGGCTCAACGGTTACAACCATTCCAGGTTCAAGCTTTTGCTTGTCGTTCCGGAATGATAACCCTGGGCCTTCATGAACATCTAGCCCAATACCATGACCTGTGGAATGACCGAAGTATTGTCCATATCCTTGTTCTTTAATATAATCACGAGTCAAGTCGTCCGCTTCTTTACCAGTAATGCCGGCTTTTATTCCATCCATTCCACGCAGCTGTGCTTGTAAAACTGTATCATAGATCTTCTTAAGCTCGTCACTAATCTCACCAACAGCAACTGTTCGTGTAATATCAGAACAATATCCTTTATATAAAGCACCAAAATCTAACGTGACTAATTCTCCAGATTGAATCTCTTTTTCAGAAGCCACACCGTGTGGTAAAGCAGATCGATAACCTGAGGCTACAATAATATCGAATGAAGAAGAAGTTGCACCTTGTTTGCGCATGAAGAATTCTAATTCATTGGATACGTCGATTTCTTTAACTCCTGGCTTTATGTAGGACAGGATATGCTCAAATGCTGCATCTGCTATCTTAGTTGCTTCCTTTAATATCTTAATCTCATCATCAGTCTTAATCAAGCGTAATTTTTCTATGATACTTGATGTCGGAACAAATTCCGCTTCTAATACAGATTGATATTGTTCAAACACACTGTAAGTCACATGCTGCTTTTCAAAGCCAAGCTTTTTCAGACCAAGCTCTTTCGCTTGATTTGCTACTTCTTCATGTATAGGTGTTTTATGTTCTACGATTGCGAAACCTGTAGTTTCATTAGCTGCTTGCTCTATATAACGAAAGTCCGTAATGAAAAACGCTTCATCCGCTGTTACGAGAACGACTCCAGCTGTTCCTGTGAATCCAGTTATATAACGACGATTACGATCACTTGTAATGAGTAAGCCGTCTAACCCTTGTTCTTCTATACTGCTTCTCAACCGTTTCAATGTATCCATATAATCCTCCCCCTAAAATTGTTCTATAAATGTTTGTGCTGCTAGCTTGTATCCAAATGAACCAAGACCTACAATCTGGCCATAGCATACAGGAGCAAGCAGAGACGTATGACGAAATTCCTCCCGTTTATGAACATTTGATATATGTACTTCAATCACAGGGAGGTCAACTCCTGCAATAGCATCCCTAAGTGCTATGCTCGTGTGGGTATAAGCTCCAGGGTTAAATATAATACCCACATCTTGTCCTATAAACGCATGAATCTTATCAATCAGTTCCCCTTCATGATTGGATTGGAAAGATTCAAACTCCCATCCATTTGCCTCTACCATATCTTGAATGGAGGCTTCGATGTCTTGCAAGGTGCCTTTTCCATACACTCCAGGCTCCCGTTTTCCTAATAGGTTTAAATTGGGGCCATTTAATAATAGAATTTTTTTCACTATCTGATCTCCCTTCCTGATTAATTAAGGGAAATATTCCGACTCTTTTTAGGATAACATAGTCGATGCAACATTTGGGAGTGATTTAGCTAGGCTGGTTGTTTTGCTGATAATCATATGAAATGGAATACCCGATAAACGTTCCATATAAAATAAATAAACATAAGCTAGTTACAATCGTATCACTATCTAGTTCCCCTAACTGGGGTACTGCTGAAAATACAGGTTGGAACAAGAAGAACACGATAAACCAAAGCACTACACCAAAAGCCATTGATGGCCATATGCCCTTTGTATTTTTTAGTAGGCCGAAGTACAACGTAGCGATTAAAAGCGAGACGAGACCTACAACTAATATAGCAATAAGTTCTCCTAACCATTTGCTACTCCATTCATTTTGTACAAAAGAGCGAATCACAAAGCTGCCAGCTGAAACCGAAGAGAAATTAAAGAAGTAGGCAATTGTACCAACAAAGCTCCATAGAACTCCCCCTACGAAACCTGTGACTAAAGATTTGCTGATTACAGACATAGGCGCTTCTTTTTGGTTTTGCTCTAAATCAGGATTTTGTTTTTCTTCTTGATTCTGTTGTTCTTGATCTTTTTGTTCTTGTTCAGACATCTCCATCACCTCACAGTTTAGCATGACCAAAATCGAATAATTCCATGCTTTTATTTAAGAGGACTAGAGGTGAGCGCTTTTTTCTAGTAAAATGAAGGAAATAGATAATCATCAAGAGGATGGTGTGGCAATGAGCGACAAAACTAAACCAGCTTACGGAGGGCAAGCCGTTATGGAAGGCGTTATGTTTGCTGGCCAAACGAGTTATGTCACGGCTGTTCGTCGAAAAGACGAATCAATTGAATATTTTGAGCTAGAACGGAAAGAATCTAAAATAGAGAAGCGTTTAAAGAAAATTCCATTTATACGAGGGCTTGTTGCGTTAGTTCAAGCAAGTGCGAATGGAACGAAACACTTAAACTTCTCTAGCGAGCGTTACGATGTAGATCCAAAAGACGATGAGACCATTAAGAAAGAAGAAGATTCTTCTAAACTCGCAATGGCAATCGGAGTCGGAGCTGTAGGTGTCTTATCCTTCTTATTTGGGAAATTGATATTTACCTTAACTCCTGCTCTTGTAGCTGAGTTATTCCGTTTTGCGATCCCAGGCAAAACCGGACAGGTTCTATTAGAAGGGTTAATCAAATTTATCTTTCTACTCGCATATATTTACCTTATATCCCTCACTCCTATGATTAAGCGAGTCTTTGAATATCACGGAGCTGAACATAAGGTGATTAATGCTTACGAAAACGGGAAAGAGTTAACTATCGAAAACGTCCAAAATCAATCCCGTCTTCACTATCGATGTGGCTCTAGTTTTATATTGTTCACGGTATTTGTTGGGATTCTATTTTATTTACTGCCGTTCGTAGCTACGGAGCCGATGTGGTGGCGAATGGTAAATCGTATTCTTTTATTACCATTTGTCATCGGCGTCTCGTTTGAAGTGTTGCAGCTAACAAACAAAGTGCGAAATGTACCTGGACTTAAAGTACTTGGATACCCTGGATTATGGTTACAGCTATTAACAACGAAAGAACCTAAAGATGATCAGGTTGACGTTGCGATACATTCTTTTAAAAAAGTTCTAGAGAATGATAAAAACGCTTCTAAAAGTGGTATACAAGGTAGTAAGGTCATCTCATAATAAAGGATGGAATGCTGAAGGGAGGAAAAAAAGTTGGCTCACAAAATTATTAAACCTCTTACTTATTTTATTATGGCGTTAGCTTTAATTGGCATAGTTGTTCGATTATTTACGGATACGACTAGCTTTTTAATGGATATTCTCGTCACAGTCTTATTTGCAGCAGTCATCATCGGAATTGTTTACTTTATTTTCTCAAGGCGTAATGGTGGGACTTCGAATGAAATGAAGCAATACCGAAAGGCAGCCCGACAATCGAAACAAAAATACAAACAACCGACGACCTCTTCAAGCATAGCAAAAAAAATAAAGCCTTCTACCATTAAATCTAAAGTGAGTAGTAAGAAACAAAAGCAAAGAAAAGAAGCCCCTCACCTTCGTGTGATTGAGGGAAATAAAAGTAAAAAGAAAAATCGAGCTTCCTTCTAATAGAAGCTCGATTTTTTCTTTATCCACCCCAATCTCTTAAGAAAGTGGCTGCATGTTTCTCTCCAAGAGAAATTAATTTATTAATAGAAGCCTCACTTAAATCAAAATCAGTCGTCTCCACATCTTCAACAGGAATGAAAATAATATCTACTGCATCTGCTTTATGAATATATCTCGCATCATGAGCCTGCTTCATCGTTACAAATAAAGCATGAAACATCTCAATCGCGTTTTTAATCTTACGGGCTGGCAGTTGATCATTTCCATTACTCAGCTTCATACCAAGAATCGGCCTCGTCCGTCGCTCTAAATTTGATGTGAACACCCAGAGCGGAAAATTACTTAAAAGCCCTCCATCCACAATCAGACTTTTCTTTTGGTCTTTACTAACCATCTGTTCTGGTATAAAGAAGTAAGGAAGCCCTGCACTCATTCTTACGGCTTTCGCCACAGTAAAATCATTTGGAGAGATCCCGTATACTCTTTCCAAATCATCTGGAATCACTACAATTCTTCCTAATGTTAAGTCAGAAGCAATTACCTTTAACGATCCTTCAGGAAGGTCTCTAAAAGTGTAGACCCCTTTTTTTCCCAACATTTCATATACCCATTCCTCAAGTTTCTTACCTTTATATAAACCCATCCGAAAATATAAAAACAGCCAATTTGAAAAAGGGAACCAATTCCCCATTTTAGGAGGATCTAATAACTTCTTGAGGTGCAGCTCACGGAATAATTGATGAATTTGCTTACTTTTATATCCAGCAGCAAGAAACGAAGCTATAATAGCACCAGCAGAAGTCCCTGCCACACGTTCAAATTGATATCCTTTCTGTTCGACAACTTCAATCGCACCTATAAAAGCAATAGCTTTCACACCCCCGCCTGAGAACACGCCGTCAATCTTCATAAGACGCCCCTCCTTCCCCCTTTATAACTATCTATAATCACGAATGACATGTCCTAGACCAGAAACAGTAGCATAAACGCCCTCATTTGTAAGATTGGTATCGTCATTCCCCCATGTTTTTAGACGTAGCATGATCCTTTTTGGTCATTGTGAACCGGCTTTCAACATACAGATGCCCTTTTACGTCACTGCTCGTTCAATTTTGGTCATACCTAAGCTCTTTTTAGTCATTCCTTCTTACCTTTATGAACAGTTCTTTTTAGCTTTGAGCACTTCGTGAACGCTTTACGACATTGCGACGTATGCTTAAACAGTCTTGAGCTCAAATCTAAGAAACAGAATAATAATTCATAAAAAAAACACCTGAATATTCAGGTGTTTATTCTTCTTTCGCTTGTTCTTCATTTTGCTGTTGAACGAGTCGTAATTGTTCGATGCATTGAGGGTTTTCTTCGAAGAATTGAACTAGATCACCAATGCGGTCAATGGAATTCCAGCTCATATGGTGTTCAATCCCCTCTACATCTTCATATATATTCTCTTTATTAACGCCGATAATTTGTAAGAATTGCTCTAATAGCTCGTGACGGTACACTAGCCGTTTGCCAACTTTTTTCCCTTTAGAGGTTAACACAAGTCCCCTATACTTTTCGTAATTCAGATACTGATCTCGGTCTAGCTTTTGTACCATTTTCGTAACAGATGATGGATGGACTTGAAGATTTTCAGCGATATCTGAAACTCGTGCATAGCCTTTATCCTCTATTAGCATATATATTTGTTCAATATAATCTTCCATACTTGGTGTTGGCATAAAAATCCTCCAATTCTGCCTCAGCCTACTGTTAAAAATGATACACTAGATTCCTTTCAATGACAAGATTGTCTTATGTGAAATAACTGATCTTACTATTCGGAAAATATTCGTTAATGTAGGCTTCCATCGTACTTTTAATATCTTCTTGAGTTTCAGTTGGATAGACGTATTTGCCAATGCCATAACGCCCCCATTTATACTTTCGCTCTTCTTCATCCATTTCAAGCTTTGACTTTGGATAACGCTGGAGGATCACGCGCTTAGCTGGCTTTGTGAAGCGATGCTGAATCAGTTCAAATGTTAAATCTTCCTCATCTACAGAAGATCCTTTCAGCTGCTCATGGAGATGCGCAAACATTTTGTGGTACCCTTCTTTCCACGTATCATCATATAAATAGATTGGGGCCACAATAAAACCTAACGGATACCCTGCATCAGCTACTTTTCTGGCTGCTTCTAGTCGCTTATCTAATGAAGAAGTGCCTGGTTCAAAGTTTTTTATGACATAATCAGCATTTATGCTAAAGCGAAAACGTGTGTGACCATTGTGCTCCGCATCTAATAAATGGTCTACATGATGGTATTTCGTAACAAAACGAAGGCGTCCTTTTTTCTGATCCCCCATAAATTCAATGGTCTTCTTTAATGAGTGAGTAAGGTGATCAATTCCCACGATATCTGACGTACATGCTGCTTCAAAGCGGGTTGGCTCATCACGTTCTAAGATGTATTGATGAGCCTGATCAAAGATTTCTTCTAAATTAACGTATGTTCTGATATATGGCTTTTTGCCAAGAGTTGTTTGTAAATAACAATAATGACAGTGACCCATACAGCCTGTGGCTAAGGGAATCGCGTACTCCGCTGAAGGCTTAGATGTATCAAATTTCAGTGTCTTCCTAACTCCTAGGACGAATGTATTCTTAGCGTTAGCATACTGTCGTAATTCATTATCTCCTGGGATTCCTCGCACTTGGTTATGGGAAGTTGTTTCTCTTATCTCAATCCCTTGGTCCTTGAACTTCTGATAGAGATCTTGTGCTAACTTATACTCCATCGCTCGTGGTTCGACGTATACAAGTTTAGGCATAAATGGTTTCATACAGTTCACTCCTTTATGCCTTAGTATCACCAACTCTTGTGAGGTATTGCTGGTAATGAATGTATCTTAAAGATTAAAAGTGCAGGCGTGGTGCCTAGGACCGTACGGATAAGTCAGCTTTTTGGAAAAGGCGATTAGCCTTTGGAAAAAAGATGACTTATCTCGCTAGGTCCTCCACGCCGGAACTGGATAGGCTCCTCACTCCGCGGGAGTCTCGTAGTCCCCAAGCCTGCCCTTATGTTAATTAGGTGAACGGACCCACTTATTATATTTGCTCTTAAACCGTCACATCCTGTAACTACTTCGAACGCCCCCACATCGTGCGGGGCGGCGGAAAGCGGATGATTTCTCAGACTGTCTTATGCTCAAATCTGTAAACTTAAGCATTCTCTCAGCTTTGAGCCTTCCATAAAAGGTGACAAAATGGAACACTCAACTACTATCATTAAAGGGAGACCTATATAAAAAGCGCGTTGAGAGTTTATACTCTCACGCGCTTTTTAAGGTTTCTTTCTTATAGTCCACACTTCAGCTGAGCGCCACAGTTTGTACATGTGTTACAGCCACCAGCGTCTTGAATTTTACCTTCGCGACAGACTGGGCATGTGTTGCCGACTTCAGAACCGATGGTTACATCCGTCTTATCTAATTCATGAACCGTATCCATTAGAACAACTTTACGGTCATCTTCAAATAGTTCTTGTTGTTCCTCGAATGAGTTGTCCTCTGCTTTGAGCGTAAGAACCTGAGCGTCACGGCTTCCGTCTACATAGACCGTTCCACCTTTTGCTCCTCCTCGGTACAAACGCTGATACACTTGTTCCACTTGTTCAACAGAGTATCCTTTTGGAGCGTTTACGGTTTTAGAAATAGAGCTATCCACCCAGCGCTGAATCACACACTGCACATCCGCATGCGCTTCTGGTTCAAGTTCCATTGCCGTTACGAACCAATCAGGCAGGTTGTTTGGATCTTGCTCAGGGTGTTGACGAAGGTACTCTTCTAAAATATCAGCCTTCACTTCGATAAACTTACCAAGGCGGCCGCTTCGGAAATAAGAGAAGGAGAAGTATGGCTCAAGCCCTGTAGATACGCCTACCATTGTACCCGTAGATCCTGTTGGAGCTACAGTTAAGAGGTGTGAGTTACGGATTCCGTAGTCTAGTATACCTTGGCGAATATCTTCAGGCATGCCTTGCATGTATCCGGTATTAATGAACTTCATGCGAAGCTCTTTGGTTTCTTCTTCTGTTTGACCTTCTAAGAACGGGAAACTTCCTTTTTCTTTTGCGAGTTCAATGGAAGTGCGGTAAGCGGTAGTGGCGATCGTTTCAAAGATCTCGTCCACTACTTTATTCCCTTCTTCAGAGCCATAGGCCGTTTCCGTGTAGATTAATAAATCGTGTAGTCCCATTACTCCAAGACCAATACGGCGCTCACCTAGAGCTTGCTTCTTGTTTTCTTCAAGGAAATAAGGAGTAGCATCGATCACATTGTCCTGCATACGCACACCTGTTTGAACGGTGTTTCTTAACTTTTCAAAGTCTACCACTTTCGCTTCTTTATCGGCTACAGAAGCAAGGTTAACGGCTGCAAGGTTACAAACAGAATATGGTGCTAGAGGTTGTTCACCGCATGGATTTGTCGCTACTACCTTATGTCCATAACTTGTTGCATTTGTTTTATCGTTCGCATTGTCAATAAAGAAGATGCCTGGCTCCGCTGAATAGGTAGCGCAGATATTGATTAAGTTCCATAGGTCTTTCGCTCTCATACGGCGATACGTACGAACTTTATATCCCTTATCCGCCCATTCGCGAACGTCACCAGATTCGTGCCACTCTTCATTGTACGCTTTCATTTCTTCTTTTGTATAACTCTCAACATCCGGGAAGCGAAGATCATACATTTCATCATTCTCAACAGCGTCCATGAAGTCGTTTGTTAAACAAACAGAAATGTTCGCACCTGTCAGGAACTCAGAGTTGTGCACATCATAATTTCCACCGAGATCTAGTTTTTCTTGTGCATCAGCAATGGCTGCATCTGTAAAGCCACCTCTTCCTTCAACGTTCTTATAATTGACGATGCTTTGATACATGTCACGCTCTGTTGCGGATAGAGGAGTAAATTTCAATTTGGCTTTCGCTTGTTGTTTGATGACTTCATCATCTACATTCTCAATCAAGAAGCGAAGGATACGTGGGTTTTGCATCTTCGAGATGATGAACTCCACGATATCTGGGTGCCAGTCTGCTAACATAATCATTTGAGCACCACGTCTTGATCCGCCCTGTTCGACAAGGTGGGTCAGTTTTGCAATATCATCTAACCAAGAAACAGAGCCTGATGATTTCCCGTTTACGCCTCTTGCAAGTGCGTTACGTGGACGTAGTGTTGAACCGTTTGTTCCAACACCGCCACCGCGACTCATAATCTCCATAACTTGCTTGCGGTGATCGGAAATGCCTTCACGGGAGTCTTGAATAAATGGCATGACGTAACAGTTGAAGTACGTTACATCCGTTTCAGAACCGGCTCCGTATAAAACACGGCCTGCTGGGATGAAGTTCAAGTTAGACAGCTCATTGTAAAACTGCTGGAATGATTCTTGTCTTTTCGCTTCATCAGTTTCAACAGCAGCTAGTCCAGTTGCGTTACGTTTAGCGATCTGCTCATAGAAAACCTCAAGAGGCTTATCAATAACGTCTAGTTTACGATTGATAATGCCTGTTTCTACTTCTTCTGGCTTATCAAGTACGCTTCTGAATTCTGGCTCTACTTTCACTTCAGCTTTTGCCTGTTGCCAATCAATTGAGACAATGTAACCTAATCCTCTAGCTGGGAATTTAGGATCGTCTTTAACCGTAAGTACAACAAAGTCCCCTTTAGTAAGCGTAACTTTCTCAGTATCTTTAAAAGCATAACGGTCTAGCATCACCAAACGGGATACACCAGCGTGTGTGATGTTCATATCCTCTGTTACCGGATGTACTTGTTGAAATAAACCGATATCTTTATTAAGTTGTTCTATGTTGATTTGATTCATTGTTTCATTTGCGGTTTGCATGAGCATACCTCTCCTCTACCATAAAAAAGTGTCGGTTGAACTCGACATAATCTAGATGATAACTCTTAAAAGCCCGTCGTTCAACTAATACATATAACATACCACAAAAACGAGTGAGCAAACAATATATTGTGTTCGACATTTTCGATACACCCATATATTGTGTTTTGAACAATGTATAGAAAAATTGTCAATCGCAAAATTCGCCAAGATTTGAAGCAAATAGAAGAAATATAAAGAGAAAAGATGCATTTATGGACAGAACGTATTTTTTTCAAGATTGCTCTTCATTACCTGTCTAGATCCTTCACACATACAGGATGATTGCTCACAAAAAATAATCCCTCATTTATTTAACAGCACTCCCTTTCATCTAATATCTCTACGATGAATCTCGAACGATTAAAAACCATATGTTGTTCGTCTTAATAACCGGAATAAAGAATCGATCATCTATTTATGGCCATTATTTATGTCTTACATATAGTTATAAGACTCCCTTCGCTTCTTCTATATGTAGAAGTTCCCCATCAAAAATTTCATCCAGTAGGAGACTTGACATACGCGTTATACTGACAATGTGAAAATTTAAAAGCACTACCTAATCTAGCTTTAGAAAAAAACTTTGAATCTTATTATAAAGCAAACTATAATAGAGAAAGAAGATAGAACTATAGGGGGAAGATTAATGACCGGATTATGGATACTACTTGGCTTACTTGTTGTCATTATCGGCTATGGCGTCATTAAGTATATGGCTCAACGTCGTTATTTGAAAACATTAACCTCTGAAGAATTCAGACAAGGTTATCGTAAAGCTCAATTAATTGATGTGCGCGAACCAAACGAATTTAAATCAGGCCACATTTTAGGGGCCCGTAATATACCCGTTACTCAATTGAAGCAACGCTTACAAGAAGTTCGCCCTGACAAACCCGTTTATCTATACTGTCAGAACGGATCACGCGCTGCTCGTGCTGCTACTCTCCTTCATAAGAAGGGATACAATGACTTAAATCAGCTACAGGGCGGATTTAAGAAATGGGATGGAAAAGTTAAATCAAGCTAAGCCTAAGAGTGATTTAATGTTTCCTTATTCAAAAAGACTCCTCAACATTGAGGAGTCTTTTCTTTGTTCATTTATTTCAGATAACGTAGAACAGGCTTACGAGCAGCAGTCGTTTCATCCATACGCCCTACAATCGTCGTATGAGGAGCTTCCTGAACAATTTCAGGATGATCTTTAGCTTCCTGATGAATTTGTCTCATTGCTTCAATAAACTCATCTAGCGTCTCTTTCGCTTCAGTTTCCGTAGGTTCAACCATCATGGCTTCTTCTACGTTTAACGGGAAGTAAATCGTAGGCGGATGATAGCCGAAATCAAGGAGACGTTTGGCCATATCAAGTGTTCTAACGCCAAGCTTTTTCTGACGCTTCCCTGATAGCACGAATTCGTGTTTACAATGCTGTGAGAACGGTAGATCAAAATCTTTCTCAAGTTCTCTCATCATATAGTTCGCATTTAAAACAGCGTATTCACTTACTTGCTTTAACCCTTTAGCCCCCATTGTCCGGATGTACGTATAAGCCCGAACATTAATTCCGAAGTTCCCAAAGTAAGGCTTAACGCGTCCGATCGAATCTGGACGGTTATCATCAAAGACGTAACGTTCTTGTACCTTTGTTACGATTGGCTTTGGCAGATATGGAGCTAAATCACTCTTCACTCCAACTGGACCAGAACCAGGACCACCCCCACCATGAGGACCAGTGAATGTTTTGTGCAAATTCAAGTGGACAACATCAAACCCCATATCCCCTGGGCGAGCGTATCCAAGAATCGCATTTAAATTGGCACCGTCATAATACAGTTTACCACCTGCTTCATGGATGATCTCGGCCATCTCTAAGATTTCTTCTTCAAATAAGCCAAGCGTATTCGGATTTGTTAGCATGAGAGCAGCTGTGTTCTCATCAACTACACGCTTTAAATCATCTAAATCAACAAGCCCTTTTTCATTCGATTTAACCGTTACTGCTTCAAACCCAGCTACTGTTGCAGAGGCAGGATTCGTTCCATGTGCAGAATCAGGTACAATTACTTTCGTACGATTATAGTCCTCATTCGCTTCGTGGTAGGCACGAATCATCATAAGTCCTGTCCACTCACCATGAGCTCCTGCAGCTGGTTGGAGGGTAACTTGATCCATACCTGTAATGGCTTCAAGAGATGTCTGAAGATCATACATTAAACCTAGTGCTCCTTGAACCGATTCAGGAGCTTGCATAGGATGAATGTGACTAAATCCAGGCATACGAGCTACATCTTCATTCATTTTAGGGTTGTACTTCATCGTACAAGATCCTAGTGGATAAAACCCTGAGTCCACACCGTGATTCCGTTTGGAGAGAGCCGTATAATGACGCATAATCTGCAGTTCACTTACTTCAGGTAAATCAGCATCGTCGCTTCTGACGTATGGGACTTCAATGTCTAAGTCTACCTCTGGTACATCTAAATCAGGCAAACTAAACCCTACGCGTCCTTCTTGACTATGTTCAAAGATGAGCGGAAAATCTTCGTTACGCATATACATCCCCCAATTCCTTCACAAATCGATCGATCTCTTCCTTTGTACGCATTTCGGTCACGGCTACAAGCATATGGCCACCTAAATCAGAATGGACCCTTTCTAGGTCAAGACCACCAATCATCCCTTTTTCTTGAAGCTTTTCATTTAATGTCGTTACAGAACCTTGAACTTGGAGAACAAATTCATTAAAGAAAGCATTTGAATACAACACTTGGAAGCCAGCATCTTCGAACTTCTTCTTCGCATAGCGCGCTTTTTGCATGTTTTGATAAGCCATTTCTTTAACGCCTTTCTTACCAAGCGCGCTAAGTGCTACAGATGTACCAAGTGCATTCAAGGCTTGGTTAGAACAAATATTAGATGTGGCTTTATCCCTTCTAATGTGTTGCTCTCGAGCTTGCAACGTTAACACAAAGCCTCTTCGTCCTTCTTCATCTTGTGTTTGGCCTACAAGACGCCCTGGAACTTTTCTCATTAGTTTCTTAGTCGTAGCGAAATATCCACAGTGCGGTCCACCAAACTGAGCAGGAATACCGAACACTTGAGTATCGCCTACAACAATATCCGCCCCAAATTTACCTGGTGGTGTGAGATACCCAAGGGCTAGAGGATTACTTGAAACAATAAACATTGCTTTTGAATCTTTTAAGATCTCTTGAACGTCTTCTAAAGGCTCAATTTGTCCGTAGAAGTTCGGATATTGAATGACAACCCCTGCAGTTTCTTCATCTAATTCATCCGCTAACATAGATAGGTTTGTTAATCCTTCTCTTGCTTCAATCTCAACCACTTCAATGTTTTGTCCCATTGCATAGGAATGAATAACTTCTAAAGAGTGAGGGTGAATCGCTTTAGATACAAGAACTTTTTTCTTTTTTGTTTGTCCAGCGCTTAACGTCACTGCTTCAGCAAGTGAGGTGCCCCCGTCGTACATAGATGAGTTAGATACTTCCATTCCTGTTAGCTCAGATATCATCGTCTGAAATTCAAAGATCGCTTGTAACTCTCCTTGAGAAATCTCTGGCTGATAAGGTGTGTAAGCTGTATAGAATTCGGAACGAGACAGTACATGATCTACAATGGAGGGAATGTAATGATCATAAACCCCTGCCCCCAGAAAAGATGTGTAGTCTTTCGTATTGATGTTCTCACCAGCTAGTTGAGCCAATTCTTTCATTAACTCTGGCTCGCTTGCGCTTGGCTTTATGTTTAACTCCCCTTTGAAACGAACCTTCTCAGGAATATCACTAAATAAAACATCTGTTGATTCAACGCCAATACTCTCTAGCATAGATCGTTTATCATGATCGGTCATGGGTAAATATCGAAATGTCATTGTAAAACCTCCCTATCCTTATCCTTACCGCTTATAAAAGGGTGTCGGTATAACTTTTGCTTTCAATAATCGTTTGCGAACCTGAACCAGGAGTTCCGTGTCGGGCTCCGTATATTGATTAGGAACAACGGCAAGACCTATATTTCTCTCTAATGTCGGAGACTGTGTACCTGTAGTAACAAAACCAATTTCCTTGTCGCCATCAAATACTTTATAACCGTGGCGTGGAATCCCTTTATCGATCATTTCAAGACCTACTAGTTTCCGGTTTGTTCCTTCTTCTTTTTGCTTCTTAAGAACATGCTTACCAATAAAGTCACCTTCTTTATCCACTTTGACAGCAAATCCAAGTCCAGCTTCAATCGGCGTAATATCTGCACTTAGTTCCTGACCATATAATGGAAGTTTTGCTTCAAAACGAAGCGTGTCCCTTGCCCCAAGACCAACAGGAAGTACCCCATCCTTCTCGCCTTCAGTAAGAATGGCTCTCCAAAGCGCTCCCCCCGCCTCAGGATGAATATAAATCTCAAATCCATCTTCTCCTGTATAACCCGTACGAGAAACAAGTGCTCCATGTTCAACACTACTAAAGGAGACATCCTGCAAGAATCGGAAGAATTTGATTTCAGAAAGATCCTGATCCGTTAAACGTTGCAAAATCGCTTCAGCCTTCGGTCCTTGAATAGCGAGTTGGACATATTGATCAGAAACGTCATGAAGCGTTGCGTTTTCCGTTAAATTTTCCTTTAGCCATTTGAAATCCTTGTCTGTATTCGCTGCATTCACCACAAGCAAATAGGATTGTTCCTGCAATTTATAGACAATCAGATCATCAACCGTCCCGCCATCTTCATAGCAAAGAAACGTATATTGCGCCCGGTTAGTTGTCAATTTAGTCACATCATTCGTGAGCATCTTTTGCAGATAAGCTTCACTTTCTGGTCCCTCTACTAAAATTTCTCCCATATGAGAGACATCAAATAGACCTGCGCTGTTTCTCGTTGCGTGATGTTCTTCTTTAATAGATGTAAATTGAACAGGAAGATCCCATCCTCCAAAGTCAACTGTTTTTGCTCCCCAATCCCCGTAATGAGGGTGAAGTGGTGTACGTTTTAAATCAGCCATTTTTAAAATCCCCCTATGTACATAATCGTTCGAACTTGCGCTATTTTTCTGAAAATTAAACATAAAAAAACAGAGAATACACGATTACCGTGTCATTCCCTGTCCGTTAACCAGAAAGTTTCGCAGTAGATCTTGGCTGCTTTCTTCTTGGGTGGCCTTACGTAGGCACTCTCCAGAGGTGCGTCCTACAAGAGTCTTTTTGCCTGAGAGATTCACATCACTGTTTGCTCCTTCGGCGCCGCCAAGTTACTGCGGTCTCTCCTCTTGTAATCATTCGCGATAATAATATTTTCATAAATGGTTCATACTAATTCATAAACATTACGGAATAGTAAACACTAGTTTACAAATTCACTGTCATTATATCACACGGTTTTTGGACTGTGCACAAAAATTTATTGCTTTTAAAGGTAGGGGTACGCATGAATCCATCTATACAGATCGATACGTCTATTGATCCAATAGTCGCAACGAACTTGCAGTCAGAAGGCCCTTTTGCTTCATGGGAACTATTCCAGATGGCTTATGAAACATCAAAGCATGTTGCAACACCTGAATTTAAAGGGCTACAATCACCTAAATACTTACCTCACGTCGACTTTCTCCCTCATCAATTAAATTGTGCTGAACAAGTGGTGGAAGAAATGAGCGGACGCGCAATCCTAGCAGACGAAGTAGGTCTTGGTAAAACGATAGAAGCAGGATTAATTTTAAAAGAATACATGATTCGTGGACTTGTCAAAAAAGTACTCATACTAGCCCCAGCCTCTCTCGTCAATCAGTGGGTACAAGAAATGAATCAGAAGTTCTATATCCCTGCAGCAGCCCAAAGAAAATCTGCTATATGGGACTATGATGTTGTCGTATCTTCTATTGATACAGCTAAGCGACCTCCGCACCGAGAGAAACTTTTAGAAACAGAATATGACCTTATTATCATCGATGAGGCTCATAAATTAAAAAACCACAAGACGAAAAACTACGCCTTCGTCCGATCACTAAAAAAGAAATACTGCCTTCTTCTTACGGCTACTCCGGTGCAGAACCACTTGGTTGATATTTTTAATTTAGTATCCATTTTAAAACCAGGTCACTTAGGAAACTATGAAGACTTCACAAAACGATTTGGAAGAAACCGAAACCAACTCTCAAATGATGAACATCTAAAAGAATTAGTTAAGAAAGTTATGGTCCGTAACCGTCGCGATGAAACAGGTGTCGATTGGACAAAGCGTAACGTAGAAACCGTCTATATTGATTTCACAGAAGAAGAAAAGAATGCTTACGAAAAGCTGTCTGAAGTTACAAGCGGAGGGATGGCTTTTTCCAACATCGTTCTGTTGCGAGAATTATGTTCAAGCCGTGAAGCGTGTTTTCTTTCTATTCAGAGTATGTTGAAGAATGAAGAGATCCATCCTTCAAGAGCCGAACAACTACAAGAGATGATTGGCTACATTGAGAAAATGCCTCATCACGCGAAAGCGCAAAAAGTGGTTGACTTAATCTCGAAAACGGATCAAAAATTCATTATCTTCACGGAGTATAGAGCTTCTCAGTACTATCTTCAGTGGTATTTACAACAGCACGGCATTACATCCGTTCCATTCAGGGGGGGCTTTAAGAGAAGTAAAAAGGATTGGATGAAGCAACTCTTCCAAAACCAAGCCCAGGTTCTGATAGCAACAGAAGCTGGAGGCGAGGGAATTAACTTGCAGTTCTGTAACAATATGATTAACTACGACTTACCTTGGAATCCGATGCGCCTCGAACAACGAATTGGACGAATCCATCGGTTTGGACAGAAAGAAGACGTTAATATTTACAACTTTGCCATTCGAGACACAATTGAAGAACATGTTCTTTCTCTTCTTTATGAGAAAATCCACCTCTTCCAAAGAGTCGTCGGGAATTTAGATGCCATCTTACAAAAGCTAGAGCTTGATAATTTAGAAGATGAAATTCAATCGATCTTTACGGAGTCTTCAACAGACGGGGAAATGAAAGTTAAGCTCAATAACTTATCTTCCGTTATTTCGTACGCGATGGAACAAGATCAGGAGGTGGAAATGGATGGAACAACAGGCGCTTCATAATTTCTTACACCGCTATTTTACCGCCAATGAATGCTCGATTTTAGAAGACCGTGATGGTGTTATGAAAGTTCAGTTAACAGAAGAGCAAGATGAGGTGCTGATGAACCGACCGTTTTACTGGAACTATGTAAAGAGGGTGAATGGAAGAGGGATCCCTATGCAAGTCACTTTTATTACGAACCCAAACCGCCGTGAAGAAAAAGGGGAATGGCTGCACTTTGGCTCCCCTCGTGTTCACCAGATGTTTCAGATGCTACGAAAAAAAGGGCAACTCACAAGGCAATATGAACAAGTAGAGACGAACCAACAGACAAGCCTTACGCCATGGCTTATCCTGAATGCATCGATCAATTATAAAGGGACGCAGAAACGACAGGAAATCGTCTCATTAGGTCTTCAGTTGATCAACGGAAGTATGATCCCGCAATTCATGGACCGTTTAGGCTCGATCTCCCTTTCCCCTAAGATTCCAGACTACTGCTTTACGTTAACACCCATTATTAAGCTGCCAAGTGCATTAAAACGGATAGAAGCCTATATACATGGAAACGTTACAAAACAAGACCTTTCTTGGGGCGAAGATGCATTACGGTTGTTAGAAGAAGAAAAACAATTATTAGAGCACTTTTATAAAAATGATGTTCAATCCGAAGATGATGAAGAGGAAGCTGTCGAGCAAAAAGCCGAAGCACTCGAAAGGCTCGAACGAGAGCAAAGCGCTCTTCAAAAACGATATGAACCTAAAATTGAATTAGACATAATTAATGCAGGAATGATTTATATTAGTCAGTCCACTTCCTCTAAATTGATTACAGACCACCTAAATAACTAAAAGCAGCGTCTGAATTATTTAGACGCTGCTTTTACCAATATATTGTGGTGCTTCAAAACACAAAAAAGTCGCATGATCTAATGAAGAACACGCGACTTTACTACTATGGAATGGATATTATTTAACATGCTTTTTAAACATAAACTTCAAAGCAAAAGGCAACATACCAAACCATCTAGAACTTATAGCTTCTTGTTGTTTCTTTTGTTCTTTTCTTTTCTTTCGTTCATCTTCAGGTAGATCCATATACTTCACAATTTCTTGAGTCATAAATTTCACATAGTCATTTCCAGACATAGATCCTCACCTCACATTAGGTGTACATCAGTAGTATGTCCAAAAATCCTTATTTTATAACGTCCACTACTTGAACAACGATCTCATCCACAGTCCGATCCGTCGTGTTAACCGTCACATCAGCCCATTCTTTATAAGTAGGCAGTCGCTTTTCAAACAAAGCACGCCTTTTAGTATGATCTTGATTCCAAAGCGGTCTGTTCGGATCCTCTTGTAGACGTTCTATAATCGTATCAAAATCAGTATGTAAATATATAATTTCACCGGAACTTTCCATCACAGCGTGATTACCAGGCGTTTCAATGATCCCACCACCAGTAGCAATAACTGCTCCTTTACTTTTCACTGCGCGTAAAGCTTCTGCCTCATACTTACGGAAAGAAGCTTCCCCACCTTCAGCAAAAATATCTGGTATGCTCTTGCCGTTCCTTTCCTCAATCGACTGATCTAAATCAATAAAAGGCTTTTGCAGTCGCTCAGCCAATTGTTTTCCGACGCTGGATTTACCACTTCCCATAAACCCAATTAAATAAATAGTTTGCAAAACTGCTCCTCCTTAGTGTAACTGCTGATCTAACGTGGCCTGAATCAATGTCATAAGCCTCGGAGACACAGAATTAGGATCAACCATGCCATCTTTCTCTGTTTTTACTTCCATAAGGTCTTTTAAAATTTCATGTTGAGCATCCCCAAGATCAACGCCACCTTGCTCCAATGCAAACTTTAGTGCATACACTCGTTCATGCAAAACTTCTCGATCCAACATCATCCACTCCTTTTGCCGTTTTATTTATCTTATCACAGCAAGACCCATGAGAGCCACGGGGGACAGGTTCATCGTCCCATCGTGTCACGCGAAATAACAAAATCCCGATGGCAAGGGATCATCCTGTTTACAGGCCTGACGAGAAGCGGAAAAACAACAACCCTCTATGCATTACTGCAAACATTATTAAAAGAACAGTCGTATCAGACCATTACACTAGAAGATCCCATTGAACAAAGACTCCATGATATTCTCCAAGTACAAGTAAACGAGAAAGCAGGTATGGATTACTATGCTGGTCTTAAGGCTGCCCTTCGGCATGACCCAGATATCTTAATGCTTGGAGAGATCAGAGATGAAAAGACGGCTCAATTTGCCTTTTACGCCGCTCACACAGGTCATCTCGTCTTTGTAATAGGAAGTTTGAATAAAAATTTGAATTTTCCTAAGAATATAAAAGGGCAGAGTGAGTAATATCCACCTGCCTCAATGATGGAATAGTCCATAAATTAGAAAAAATAAACCTATCCATATAAAAAGTCTTTATAACTAACAATAAGGACTTTTAGAATAATTAATTTTATTAACCCGGATTTGGGGCTCTAGAGATCTGAAGAAGCTTTCCATACTCTTCACCTTCGATGATATCAAACGAAATTTCATAAGTAACAGTATTTTTTTTAGTTAAATTCCAAACATTCCTATCTAAGCTAATTTTAAACTTTTGTTTTCCATCCTTTAGGTTATGTCCTTCAATTACATAAATAGTCTTACCCTCATCGTTTTTTTCCTCTAACTTCTTGTCGATTTTGAATAACATTGAATAATTTGTAGACTCTTTTGAAGAAGTATTTCCTGCATTAGAATCACTATTGCACCCTGATACTACTACCAGTAATGAAAACAAAGCCGAAAGAAATAACAAAAAATATTTCCACCTCATGTCTTCACTTCACCCCCTCTATTATTTAAAGGGGATGATAATTATCACCCCCTGCTTGCTCCATATTAGTAACCGTACTGTCTCCATTTGAAGTCATCTACATTAGATGCTTTTAGAGTTTCAGAAGAATCGCTTGTTGAAACTGAAACTGGTCCAATTCCAACAGAGAGCGAACCTGCACTGCCTACATTACTAATGTACTTAATCATCGCTCTGTTATCCGGGCTTGAGGTATTTGGATTCATTTCATAAGATAATGTTCCCTTGTAGTAACTGGAAGTTCCTGAGTAGGTGTTAGCATATCCATATAAGCTACTCTCATAAGATCTACCATCTATAGAGTCATACAAAGTCCACCCATTTGAACTACTAGTTCTGGTATATACTCTCCATTGTTGCGAGTTCGGAATAATATCAAAATCTTCAGTAGTAGCAAGCCCAAGATACTCGTCAGGGGCTGTCGATGCTTGCAGCCACTCAAACTCGCCAAATAAAGTTATTCTTCCATATTCATTAACTACTGACCATACGCTTATACTTAAATCATCCTTGGGTATAGTGGAAGATGCTCTCATTAGTTTATCTTTAGTATATTTTGAAGACTCAACTAATTCCCCATCTTTTTTAATGTAGTTCACTTCTTTATTTTTTGAATATCTACTATCTGAGTATCCTTGTTTTTGTATCTTTTGTAGAGCGCATCTTTTTGAGTATGTGAAAGTTCACTTAAGTCTGCTGAATCTTTAAAGTAAGGTTCTAAAAGATTATCAAGTTTCTTTTCACTTATTAATTTTCCTCCACTTACTTTTACCTTAGCTGAGATGATATCACTTGAGAAGCTTACCAAAAACAATGCTGACATTACTAATTTTAAAACATTATTAAATTTCAAAATATCCCTCCGCCTTTAGTATTTGTAATCGATTACAAATATAAGGTAACACAGGACGAAATTAATTGTAAATAATTTACAATTGTATTATCTATGTATTTTATTTTATCATTTTAAAATTTGCATCACTACAATGATTCCAATGATTAGTAATAACATAGTATGAAAATCATCAAAAAGCACTAACGAATTTTTTTCATTTTCTGTATCTTTATAGTAAATTAGAAGGAACTTAATTGGAGGCACAAAACACGAGAGCCACGGGGACAGGTTCATTGTCCCATCGTGTTTTGAATTTGAGAGAATGCTTCTGTTTGCTTTAACCGAGCGTAAGGTGGTAAAACAAAAACATGCAGTATGTGGCAACCTTGCACTTCGTACCACCATTAATGTTGACATCAACAGATCTTAGAAAAATTTTTAGAAAAAAGAAGGAATTCCTCTTAACTTGTCGAAACCTTTACCAAACCACAATAGGAGGTGTTTCATGGATTGAATTTAGTCACCCAGCAGTCTGAAGATATTTTATCTATAGCCACCACACAACGCTCTTCTGATATTCACTTTTGCCCAGAAGGTGATTTGGTTCATATTTACTTTCGAATCGATGGCTACCGCACCTTTTCCTCATCCCTCACCCGACAGCAGTACACACCGCTTCTTTCTTACTTTAAGTTCACATCAGGTATGGACATTGGAGAAACCCTCACGCCACAAGACGGGAAATCTCAGTATGTGAGCGGGACCCACTCGTATGATTTACGCCTTTCAACCTTGCCTCTTGAAGAAACCGAAAGCCTCGCCATTCGTATTCTCCCCCAGAAGGAAGACCTTCCACTTGAATCCCTTTTTTTATTTCCATCTCAAACAAATCAACTCAGGAAATGGATCGGCCGTCATACAGGAATCATCCTGTTTACAGGTCCAACGGGAAGCGGAAAAACGACAACCCTCTATGCCTTACTGCAAACATTATTAAAAGAACAATCGTACCAAACCATTACACTAGAAGACCCCATTGAACAAAGACTACATGATATTCTCCAAGTACAAGTAAACGAGAAAGCAGGTATGGATTACTACGCCGGTCTTAAGGCTGCCCTTCGGCATGACCCAGATATTTTAATGCTCGGTGAGATCAGAGATGAAAAGACGGCTCAATTTGCCTTTCACGCCGCTCACACTGGACATTTGGTGCTATCGACCCTTCACGCCAAAAATGCATATGGAACGATTTATCGCTTACTCGAGATGGGGATATCTAAAACGGATCTCGAACAAACGTTAATCGCGATTGCTTCTCAACAGCTAGTTCCTATTGTATGCCCGAACCCCCTCAAACAAAAGCGAACCGCTATTCTTGAAATGCTGGAAGGACATGAATTACAAGCAGCACTTGCCGGGCACTCCCCTTACAAATCACCATCGTACCCTTCATTTGCTAATCTGAGGAGGAAAGCCTATGCCCTTGGGTTCATTACGTAACTTTCCTAAGCCATTCTTAATTTATCGCGCTACGTCCATCCCTACAAAAATACAAATTCGATTTTTACAACGCCTCTCCCATCTTCTTACAAGAGGATATTCCCTTCAAAACTCTCTTGAGATTTTATCCTTCGATTCGAACTTAAAACCAACTATTAAGCAGTTGAAATATCATTTATTAGAAGGAGAATCTCTTGAAGACACACTTGAGGAATTAGGGTTCTCTAAGTATGTAGTTTCTTTCTTACATGTTTCTAAACTGGATAACCGCATTGAAGATGCTCTTGTCAAAGGGAGCAACCTTCTCCATAAACAACAAGCGTATCAAAAAAAATTCGTTAGCCTTATCCGCTACCCGCTTGTTTTATTTTGCTTAATTATTGGAATCATCATGTTCACCAAGCAGTTTCTTTTACCAACTTTTTTGCAACTGTATGCTTCTATGAATTATGAATCCGCAAAGGTCACCCAACTCATCAAAGGGTTAGATATTGTTTCAGCAATATTGCTTTGGTCCCTGCCAATAGCAGGAGTCATGATGGTAGTATGGATTTCTATAAAGAACCGTTTTACCCCTCAACAATTATCTTCTCTTTATGAACGAGTCCCTTTCATTAAAGGGTTCATCACAATGCAGACAACATTTTTATTCACTTACCACTTCGGCAGCCTGCTCCAATCGGGCGTTTCTGTTCAGAAAAGCCTCTCTCTTTTATCAACTTCTCACCACTTTCCAATCCTACACTTACAAGCTAGAGCTCTTTACGCAGAATTAGAGAACGGTACTTCTTTAGCATCAGGCATAAGAAAATGTTCTTTTTTAAAGGAGGACCTCGCTACACTCGTACACCAAAGTCAAAACGAAGGAAAACTCTCAGATGATCTACTCGTCTATTCTGAATGGACGATAGATGAGATTGAACAAAAAGCAGGTAAATTTCTATCCTTCATTCAGCCAGTCATGTTCCTATTGCTTGGTTTTAGCATTTTGTTTATTTACTCATCGATTATGATGCCAATCTTTGAATGGATGAAAACAATGTAGAAAGGATGTACTCTATGAACAACCAAAAAGGATTCACCTTAATTGAAATGCTAATTGTACTTATGATCATTGCCACCCTTCTCCTTGTCACTATACCGAACCTAGCTTCAAATAACTCCATGGTGGAAGCTAAAGGATGTGAAGCTATGGTCAAGCTAGCTGAAACACAAGTGCAAGCTTATAAAATTGAAAAGAAGAGCATGCCTGCTGACTTGGCTACGCTTGTGACAGAAGGGTATTTAGAACAAGAAACTTGCCCTGGAGGAGAGTCACTTACTTTAAATGAAGATGGGACGGTCACCCCAACTCTTAATGAATAACAACGAGCAAGGCTTTACACTAATTGAAATGATGGTTTCTTTATGTATTTTCGGGGTTATCGTTAGTTTAACGATCACACTGTCTGACCGCTTGTTTGTACAAGCACAAGAAGACCTTTTCTTAAAACAATTTCATGAGGATGTGCTATTTTTGCAGCAAGAAACAATGACCAAGCAACAAGAGCACAAGATCGTCTTCTTTACTACTAAAGGAGAATATAAGATGTATACAAGCGGCTATAGCGAGGTTGTGCTCACTCGATCCATTCCCCCTAGGTGGTCCATTCAGCTTAGGACGTTAAAAAAACCTCTGGAATTTCAAATGGATGGACAAACCGTTCACCCAGGAAAGATAGCATTCCTCTCTCCTCACAACACCTTTGTGGTTACATTCCCATTTGGAAAGGCGCGTTTTTATGTTACAAAACAATAAAGGAATGGCCCTTGTAGATGCATTGTATAGCCTTAGTTTAATGTTAGTTATTACGTTAAGTTTGTTCCCAATTCTACAAATTGTGTTTAGTAAGCAATATGAATTAGAGACTAGACGTAAAATGGCAGTCCATTTGCACAACGAGTTAATACAGCTTGAGGGGAATCTACCAGAACATGTAATAGAGGTTACTGTTAATGGTACACAGGGCTCATTACTTGTAGAGACAGAGCAAAACCAAGTAAAGGGATGCATTACTTGGAAGCTAGCTGAAAAAGGAGGGAATGAACATATTTGCTTTTATATCCCTCCTAAGGGGGAATAAAGGGTTTACGATGATCGAGGCGTTATTTGCTTTAATGATTGCGCTAAGCATTTCCCTCATGCTTCCGATCATTATGCAAGTACTCTCAACCACTCATTCAATGAGCTTTGTGGAGGATGCTAAGATCCACCAATTTTTCTTGTTTGTCCAAGAGGAGTTATACCATACAAGAGAGACTCACTTATCTCAACTAGGTATACAACTTATTCAACATGACGGGAAAGAGATTACGATTGAGCAAAGAGGTTCTAATATCATTAGGCAAGTAAATTATACTGGCCAAGAACGCCTGCTTTTTGATGTAAAAAAATTCTCTGCTAAACAGTTCCATGATTCCATCATTCTAGAGGTGGAACTTATAGGGGGTGAACACATTAAGAAACATTTCCATCTCTTTAAACAATCAGAACGGCTTTACCTTTCCTCTTTTACTGTCCATTACCCTTCTCACACTCCTTCTCATAAGCTCTTCCCTCTTGTCGTATGCGAACCGTGTTCAAATGACAGAAAACCATATCGAACAGCTTAAAATGGAAACCCTGTACGGACGAGCGCAACATAACTTCAATGAAAGTTGGATGCCTTTATGGAATGAAGAAGTGACACAAAAGTTATACACATATCCTGATGGAGAAGTAAATGTATTGTACAACCCTACTAGTGAAGATGAAATACAGGTCGAATACACCATCACAACAAATGAGGGATATCAGAAAACAATCAAACAACGGTTTCCCAAAGCTCAAAAAGACCCCTATTAAAATTAATAGGGGTTTCATGTATAACCACTTAAAAAATGTGGCATGATAATGGGTGTAAAGTCGTTGGGCTATAGCCAAGCGGTAAGGCAGCGGTTTTTGGTACCGTTACGCGCTGGTTCGAATCCAGCTAGCCCAGTCTATGTTTAAGCTGTTTCATGTATATGGAACGGCTTTTTACTATGAAATTTTCGTTAATGGAGGCATTTGCTTCACTTTTGTAATACTCTTTAACCCGTCTTCATTATACCCTACCACCAATTTCTTACCATCTGTCAGGATTGGACGGCGTAATAACTTTGGTTCGTTCATGACTAGAGAAATAAACTCAGAAACACTTAAATCTTCTACATCCACATTAAGGGACTTATATGTCTTCCCTCTTGTAGCCAGAATTTCATCTATGCCTTCTGTCGTTAGGCTTAAGATTTGTAAAAGTTCTTCGTAAGTAGGGGTTTCTCTAAAAATATGGCGCTCACTAAAAGGGACTTCTTGATCTTTCAACCAGGCTTTTGTCCTACGGCACGACGTGCAACTTGGGTATGTGTAAAATTTCAAATCACTCATTTGTTAACCTCTCCCTTTTTTCTATTCTATCGTTATACCTATTGTATAACCGTTGTATAACAATTGTACACTTATTTAACTTAATTTTTTTAAAAAAATTTGTACATTTATTTACAAATCATGGTTTAAGCCCTAGCCTAAAGCCCTTTGTTCTATAATGAACGTAGATAGCTTACTAATTGGAGGCGAATTTGTATGGATCATACATTAAAAATCACAAATGTATTGGCTGACTCAACCCGTTACTCAATCTATCAATACGTTACAAAACTTAACCAACCTGTTTCGGTTACAGATATTGCACAAACCTTTAGTATCCACCCGAATGTGGCGAGATTGCACCTATCAAAACTTGAGGATGTGCAACTATTGGTTTCAAGAACGAGGAAAACAGGTAAAGGAGGAAGACCAAGTCGTTTATATCAGCTATCTGAACAAGACGTTCATCTACAATTCCCTTACAGAGACTACCACCTTCTAGCACGGATTGCTTTGGAATCTCTTATGGAGTTAGGGATGGAAGGAGAAAGGACACTTTATTCAACCGGCTTCAAATACGGAAAAGCTATGTTTAAACAAAGTTTTGGAAATCAAAACCTTGAAAACTTTTCTGTTCATGAGAAAATAAAATGGTTAAAAGAGTCAGCATTTATCATAGGAATGTTCCCGAACTTTGAGTACATTAAACGTGAAGAGACAATCTTTTTTTCACTATCTAATTGCCCGTTCAAAGACTTAGCAAAAGAAAATCCTCAGGTAGTCTGTACGCTGCATGGATTCTTTTTAGAGGGAATGATGAGAGCTCTGTTTATGAATATTCAGCTTAAGGAAGTGCATAATATGATGGAAGGATGCGCTACTTGTTCTTATAAAGCTGCGTTATGATAAGGGTTTCATTTCATTTATTTACAATGCAGCAAGAGTCGTTTATAATTACCATGATAAGTCACCTTTGGGATAAAGGAGGGGGATTCAATATGGACCGGATGTTTCGCGTTCTTGGTTTCTGGACAGGAATTTTTACGGTTATGTTCTATGTCGGTGAGATGTACGATGCTACAGTTCTGTTCTTGGTGCAAACAGTCTTTTTCGTCACATTGAGTTATTTAAAACTTTCAGAGCGCATGTATATGTACATATTTGGCGCTTATTTAACCATTTTCTTTATCGGTTTCACTTATTATTCTTCGTTCTTATTAGAACCAGGTTTCAGACACTAAAAAAACGGCATCGTACCGATGCCGTTTTTTTAATGCTTATAGGAATGGGTTCATTACCTTTTCTTCACCTACTGTCGTAGCTCCTCCGTGACCAGGATAAACTGTCGTATCGTCATCAAGGGTCAACAGCTGTTCTTCTATACTCTGTTTAAGAATATCAAGGTCGCCTCCTGGCAAGTCAGTACGCCCTATCCCCCCTTGGAATAACGTATCTCCAGCAATGACAAAAGAATCATTTGGAAACACAAATGATACGCTCCCTGGTGAATGCCCGGGTGTATATCGTACATCAAATGTAAATCCATCAATCTCCATGTTTCCGATTTCAATTTCATGATCCGCTTCACGGGCCGTAATGAGTGGTGTAGCCATTTGGAAAAACTTCGATCCGTTTAATTCAGGTTTTCCTAACCAATCTTTTTCCTCTCTATGTAAATACACCGGAATATCGAAGTGATTCCTCACTTCATCCAGTGATCCAATATGATCAAAATGAGCATGTGTTAATAAAATAGCGATCGGTGAAATCTCTCGTCTTTCTATCATTCGAATGAGCTTATCCCCTTCACTTCCGGGATCTATGATAAGCGCTTTCTTTTCATGTTCAATAACATAGCAATTTGTTCCTAAAGGCCCTAGTGGCAACTGTTCAACGTTCATGTTCATTCCTCCTGAAAAAGTTTTCATAAACTGCATGTAACATCTCGACAAACACGTTAAAGTCGTTTAGAATGTATGAGGAGATAAGCTACGTTACATACTATTATAGTATTAAACAAGCGCGTCGTCTAAGACGATCGATTCGATCAAAGGGGGTTAGGGAATATGGTATTAGCTATTATGTTGCTTGTCGTAACAATTCTATGTGCTCTTGCAGTATTCCGCGAATTAAAAACAAACAATCTATTTGCTGTAGCTTTTGCTGGTATTTCTACTTTGGTTTTTGGATTCTTTTCCATTATGACGATTATTTCTCAGTTCACCTCTTCCGGTGGCGGAGGTCATTAAGCTAAAGGACCTAAATAAAAACCCTGCTTCCCGCAGGGTTTTTTTATTGGTCGAATTCCATGTGCTTAAGCTGCATTTTATTAGTATAGAAGTATTTATACATCATAAGCGTAATGTATATCGCGCTTAACGACACGGCAGAGAAAATACTTAAAGAGATTACAAGCTGATATTTAATAGCCATAATTGGACTTACTCCCCCTAATATTAACCCTGTCATCATCCCCGGCAATTGAACGAGTCCGATTGTTTTTAACTTATCAACATTTGGGATCAGAGAGGCACCAAGCGTCCTCTGTATGATAATCTGAGAAGCTTGCTTTGGTTCTGCACCAAGGGACAAAGCGGCAGTGAGTCTCCCCTCATTCTCTTTGAATTCACTTTTTAACCTCTCAAGAGCTAATCCCATTGCGATCATACTGTTTCCAATTACCATACCACTCATAGGGATCACTTCATTAGGTGTGAACTCAATCATGTCAAACAGCAACCAAAGACCAAGAACACTACCTTCAATTACAATCAAGCCTATAAAAATAACACCAAGAACTGAAGGCAGTCCCTTCCCCTTCTTCCTAGCGTGAAAGCTAGCAACGGTAATCATAATGGTGAGCATAAAAGGAATGCCGATATATGCAGGTAAATCAAACAAATACGTAAGTAAATAGCCGATAGCGAATAGTTGAATCGTCCCACGAATAGAAGACCACATAATCCCCTTGCTAAGACCTAGTTGATAGTAATAAGATAACGTCAAAGGGACAAGAACAAATACTACTAGAAACAATAAAGATTGATTAGATATCTCTGGTGACATGTAAGATTCCTTCCTTGTTTTATGTCCTGTTTAAGTCATGAAAGCTTTTAGTTCTTCTGTTTTCGGATCTGATAGAAGCTCTGTTAAATTGCCTTCTTCTATGATTTCTCCGTCTGATAAAAAGACCCCACGACTTCCTAAGCGCTTCGCTTGATCTAAATGATGGGTAACCATAATTAATGTTACCCCTTGTTCGACTGCTAACCCTTCTAATACTTGTTCAATTTCTTCAGTCGTGTGTTGATCCAATGCACTGGTCGGTTCATCCAACAACAAGACAGAGGGATTATTGGCCAACGTACGAGCTAATGATACTCGTTGTTGTTCTCCTCCTGAGAGTTGATCGACCGATCGTTCTATGTAATCAGCCGGAAGTTGGACAGCTTCTAATAAAGCTTCAGCTTTTTCTATGTTCCATTCACCATGTAGGGAGGGGCCATATTTCAGATTATCCAGTACCGTTCCAGGAAAAAGATTCGGGGCTTGCATAACTAGTCCTACTTCCTTACGAAGCTCGGTTATAGGATAACTTTGTAGGTCTTTACCTAAGTAATAAATACTTCCCTTTTCGGGGTCACTCAATCGATTAAAAAGGTGTAAAAGAGTGCTTTTACCAGCACCTGAAGGGCCGAATAACATCACATTGTCCCCTCTTTTAATTGAAAAGTTCAAACTATGTAAAGGAGATTTCTCCACATTATCAAACGTAAACAGCTTATCTTGTTCCAATAGCATTCACCCCTGGTCCATTTAGCAAGTTTTATACTAGACTTATTTTTATATACATAATCCCTTTCAGTTATACAAAACAGGCCCTCTGCTGAATATAATAGAAGATTGAGGCCTATTTTTTAGTATAACCTCTTGTTAACCCTTTATAAGGTCAGAAGAAAGGAATTAGTATCCCCCTCCCCATCATTGTTCACGTTTTTAAGTCATAGAAATTATGACATTCCCATATAGGGAAAGCAACATATAAGGATTAGTTGCACTTTACCTCAAAGGAACTGCTAAACTACGTGCACAAATTTCTTTTACACGTTTGTATTGATAAGGAAAAGTCGATAAGGGTAGCGGGTTAATTCCTTTACCTACTTCAATTGTATATCCCTCTTTGTTATAGTCCTGAATAAACCAGTCCTTAAACCCTGCATAACTGTCAATGGTTCGTACAGGCTCATAGCCACTTCCTTTATAAAAGGCTTCTACCATATAAAATGATCGTTCTGGTTCCATACCTTGATACCCCCAGTAGATCACCTCACCTTGAGAATGAAATGCTAATACCCGATCAAAGTTGCTCCGTTTCGTTAGTTCAGCCATAGCAATAGCTTCTGGTTCTGTTAAAGGTTGGTCTCCCGGATAATCCCTAAAACAAGGAGCTGTTGGTTTCCTTCCTTTCTCAATCTCCCAATTGGCTGGAAACTGATTATTCAAGTCTACACCTCTAATATTGGCCTTCCATGCAGCAAAAGTCTTGTTGGCACCATTCATCATCACTAAATTCTCGTGATTAGCAGGTGTAGCATGGAGTCCATGCATAAATAAGTCGACACCGTCGGGGTTTACCATTGGGACAACGGATAACGTTGTGGTTGCATACAATTCCCTGGCTTTGACCGATCCAAAATACTCATCCTCTTTTAAAGCCTTAGCATATGCCTTCAAGACCTTCATTAAAAGAGCGGTTGTCATCCATTCATTGGCATGAAACGATCCATTCCAATGAATGGATTGAGGTCCTTCCCCTATCTTCAATTCATATAACGGCTTACCTAACACCGAGTAGCCTATACTACTACATGTAATGGTCTGGTACTCACCGACCAACTGTTTCATATCAGCTTCTAAAACCTTAAAATCATAAGGGAATTGAACCATCCAACACTCCTCCTTCTTCTACTATTACTTTATTCAATCAAACCACTAGCATGAATAAACCAGCGTTAAGAATAACGTTTTGTTTATTTGGTGGCAGGGGACGACCGCGGGGTTTGTAATAGCTAATAAAAAGGCACTTCTGATAACAGAAGTACCTTTTTGTGATACATGATATTTTTAGTCCGCTACTGTTCCGTTTTGGAAGTCATAAAAGCGGAATAGGTCCCCGTAGACGATTTGGTCTGAGTAATCAAGCTCTTGTTGAGCTTTTTTCTGTAATGGTTTACATTGGTCGCCTTCTAGTTTTTCACCAGATTCTCGATCATAGCAATGACCATTAGCATATAAATAGTCTTCTGAGATAAAGCTACCGTCTCTTAATACGACAAATGGGTCTACATCGTCTGTAAAGAGATCTGTACCAAATTCAATATCGCCACCAGAATCAATACCTAGCATGCTTAGAATCGTTGGTTTCACATCCATTTGACCACTAGGCTTGGAGATAACTTTGTTATCTTCATGACCTGGGATATGAATGAAGAAAGGTACACGTTGTAGTTGAGTGTGCTCGTATGGTGTAATTTCTTTACCTAAGAATTGAGCCATCGCGTTGTTATGGTATTCACTAATACCATAGTGGTCACCATAGATCACGATGATACTATCTTCATACTCCCCTTCATCCTTTAGCTTCTGGAAGAATTGTTCAATGGATTCATCCATATAACGTACCGTAGTGAAGTATTGGTTTAGAGTTTTAGAACTCGAATCATACTTATCAATGTGTTGGTCTTCCTCAGGTAGCTCAAACGGGAAGTGGTTTGTTAGGGTAATGAACTTAGCATAAAATGGTTCTTCTAACTCTTTCAACATATCCACAGACTGGTCAAAGAACGCCTTATCGTTTAAACCCCACCCAATCGTATTCTCAGGGGTCTGATTGTAACTTTGCTCGCCAAAGAACTGATCATACCCTAAAGAATCGTACATAACGTCGCGGTTCCAGAAACTCTTGTTGTTCGCATGGAAAACAGCTGAAGAATATCCATTTTCACCAATGATCTCGGGTACTGCATTATACTCATTTTGAGAATGAGTAAAGAACACAGCACCACGACCTAGAGGATATAAAGAATTTTCCACAACGAACTCTGAATCTGATGTTTTCCCTTGCTCTGTTTGATGATAGAAGTTTTCAAAATAATAACTATCATCTATAAGATCATTCAGAAATGGCGTAATTTCCTTGCCGTTAATTTTCTTATTTATGACAAAACTTTGTATGGATTCAGCAGAGATATAAATTACATTCTTTCCTTCTGCTATCCCTTCAAGGTCCGATTCTTGATTACTTTTCACTTCTTTACTCACATATTCGCGGATATCGCTCATTTCACTTCCATCCGCTAACACGCGCTGCGCTTTGGTTTTGGAGTGAAGAGCCACATCGTAGATATGATAGTTAAATACACCAATATTCTTAACTAAATATTCACGGTCAAATGTGCGTTGAAAAAGCATGGGACGTTCAATCTCTGCAAGCACAAAGTTCGTCATTACAAGAGCAATGGCAATTCCTGCTGCTTTAAATTTCATGCCTTTAAATCGCGGTTGATCTTCTACCGCTACTCGTTTACTTAAATAATAGACAATCGCTACATCCACAAATAATAGCAGATCAGTTACATAAATTAACCCTAAGATACTTGAACCTAAATCTCCTACATTATTCGTTTGGAATAAGACTGGAATCGTTAAGAAATCAGTAAAAGAACGATAATATATGACATTAAAGTACAGGATAAGCGTCATAACTAATGATAAGTGCTTCGTATACTTTATTTGTCGTACTGGTTTAAGTAATACGACAAATGTAAAGAATAATACAGCTGTTGCAAATGGATTGATTGCTAATATAATCTCTTGCAAGAAGTTCTCAATGGAAAGATCAAAGATAAAACGATAAACAAAATACGTTTTAACACCAAAAAGCAAAGCAGCGACCAAATATAATGGAAGTGACTTTCTTTGAAGCATGTTCCGTTCCTCCGTTCTATAAAATATTCTATTGTTGGCTTCACATTTCATTCGTAATATTAACTAATATAACTAATTTCCACTTTCTAAAGTATTCTAAACAACCACTAGTCTATATGACGGTTATGATAACATAAAAGTTTCAACTATTTTCAACTAATTTTTTACATACGATTTAAACGATATTCATAACAATAGACGAATATGCATCATAAAGCCCTACACAACTAACAAAATCTCTTTTTACAAACAACAATTCTTTATAAACAAAGTAAAATCCTGTAACAAAGTGTTACAGGATCCCATAACTTTCTTCTACCTTTTATTGACGGGCTAAATAAGCCGCTCCAATGACCCCAGCGTCGTTGCCAAGAGAAGCAATAACGAATTCTACCGCTTCGCCTGTGCGCTGCAAAGTAAAGGTGTCAAATTTTGTGCGTAATGGATCTAAAAGCTGATCCCCCGCTTTTGATACACCGCCACCGATTACAATCTTAGAAGGGTTGATCGCTATAGCCATATTAGATATCGCTAATCCTAGTACCGTAGTTACATGATCTAACACATCTTTTGCCAACTTATCCCCTTCTGCTGCTGCTTCAAATACGTCTCTAGCTGACACTTCCCCTGTGTCATTATAGATGTCCTTTAATGAAGTAGAGCGTCCTTGTTCAATGCCATCAATAGCTGATCGTACAATGCCTGTAGCAGAAGCTTCTGTTTCAAGACACCCCGTCCTTCCACAATTACAGTTTCGTCCGCCTTCAGCTATTACGGTCATGTGACCAAGCTCTGCCACCGTTCCATTTGCACCGTGAAGAAGTTCTCCATTAGCTATAATGCCGCCTCCAACACCTGTACCTAATGTGTAAGCTAATAAATTATCTGCCTTATCTCCTGCACCTTTCCAGTACTCTCCTAATGCTGCGAGATTTGCATCATTTTCAATTCGAACATTATATCCCGTAGCCTCTCCTAACAACTTACTTAAAGGAACATCTCTCCAGCCGCCAATGTTTACAGCTTCATAGACAATTCCTTCTTCGAGACTAATATAACCAGGCGCTCCTACACCAATGCCTCTAAAATCGTCAAAAGAAAGCTCTAGCTTTCGTTGCTCATTCGCCATTGATGTGGCAATATCTTGCACCATTTTTTCTGGTCCGCCTTCTGAGACGGTAGGAATTTCCCACTTATGAATAATCTCGCCATTATATGTAACGAAAGCTAGTTTGACTGTAGTGCCCCCGATATCAATTCCTATTACGTGTTTTTGTTCCATGTCCTTCACCCTTCACCTCTGGCTTGTTGAACTTTTGAAATTTCTTGACGAAGAAGGAGAATAGCCATCTGAAAATCTTGGTCTGATACAAACTGTGATTTGTATAATTCTCGTATCTCCATTTCCATTAATTCTAAGTCAGCTATTCGATCCCCAATGTAAATGACTGTTCCAAATTTCAATAATAATTGTTGAATGTCATAAATCGATTTCATATCATCACCATTATATATTATAGCAAGCGTTCCCACTAAAAGAAATAATGAATCCTTGATGAATAATCGAACATAAAAAAACCCCAATCTTATCGATCAGGGTCTTGAGGGTGCAAAAAGGCAGGTCGTCTGTTTTTAAGTGGCATAGGTGAGCGTAAAATAACGTCGCGAAAAGCTCGGTAGGAAAATGGTAGAAATGGCCATAAATAGGCAGTCTTAAATGTGTTTAAACTCGTCAAATATAAAATCCATATCGTAGTACCGATTACAAGTCCCTTCACTTCAAATAGGGCTGTTACGATCAACAAACCAAGCCTCGTCAAACGGTTAGCTAAACTCAGTTCATAGCTAGGTGTACAATAAGTCCCAATGACTGCTGCAGCCAGGTAAAGAACAACCTCATTCGAGAACAATCCCACTTCAATAGCAACTTGGCCAATGAGTATTGCTGCCACTAATCCTAAAGCGGTAGCTAGGGCCGATGGGGTGTGAATGGCCGCCATCCTCAAGGTATCAATTCCAATCTCAGCTATTAGAAATTGAACAATTAGAGGTAAAACACCGAGCTCAGTGGGCCCTATATATTTAAGTTGTTCAGGTAATAACGTAGCATCAATAGAAAACAAGTAATACAACGGTAATACAAATATAGAGGCAAATACGGCGAAAAAGCGCACAAACCGCAAATAAGCTCCTACAGATGGCTTCTGTCTATATTCCTCCGCATGTTGCAAGTGATGCCAAAATGTGGCCGGAGTAATCATTACACTAGGTGATCCATCAATCATTAACAAAATATGCCCCTCATAGATATGGGCTGCTGCTGTATCTGGCCTTTCAGTATAGCGAATCGTCGGGTAAGGACTCCAATGCTGTCCGCTTAAAAATTCTTCTACTGTTTTTTCAGCCATGGGTAATGCATCGGTATCAATTAATTGAAGCGTCTCCTTTAAATGCTTTACCTTATCCAAATCTGCTACATCTTCTAGATAACATATACAAACGTCTGTCTTTGAGCGGCGACCAATTTGTAAATACTCCATCCTCAAGGAACGATCACGTACTCGCCTTCTTGTTAAAGCAGTATTGAATACAATTGTTTCAACATAACCATCTCTTGAACCTCTCACCACTCGCTCGATGTCAGGTTCTTGAGGTCCACGTACCGGGTACGTTCTAGCATCAATCATAATAATTTTATCATCTATGCCCTCTACAAGAAGAGCAGTAGGACCAGCAAGGACCCAATCGGTCGCTTCGTTTAAGTCCGTTTTATGATCAAGTTCTACATAAGGAAGATGTGTACGGAGTAACTTCTCAAATGGGTTTGGCTCTAATTGTTCTGGTTCAAGTTCTGATAAGAGCTTCATTAAATAATGAAGAATCTCATCTTTAACAAAGCCGTCTATCATAAAGAGGGCCATTCTTCGTCCTGCATACTCTAAGTCAAGTTGAATAATATCAAAACTCTTACCAACGCCAAGCCTATCCTTCATGTATTGGACATTTTCATCGTAATTGTTGAACATTGGCTGCTTTTCCATTTCATCACCCTGCTTTATAAAGGTCTAACCTCATTGTTTGCACAAACCTTTATAAGCATACATACAATTACTCAACAAGCTCTGATTGAACGTAAGCAAAGAGTAAATTAAACGTGTGTGCTAACGAGGATACATGCGTTCTCTCAAAGGCATGAGAAGCGTCAATCCCGGGGCCTATTAAACCGTGTTTCACATCCGCTCCAGCGCGTATTGCAGCAGAAGCATCTGACCCATAATAAGGATAGATATCAATCTCATACTCTACATCATTATGCTCTGCAAGCTGAACAAGATGTTGGCGAAGTCCATAATGATATGGACCAGAAGAATCTTTCGCACAAATAGACGCGACGTATTCGGTCGTTGCTTGTCCATCTCCTATAGCACCCATATCAACAGCTAGATACTCTACAGTCTCTTCTGGAATACTGGCATTTCCCCCGTAACCAATCTCTTCATTATTTGATATATAGAAGTGAGTGGTATATGGCAAAACCACGCCCTCCTCCTTTAGGGTGTCAACAAGATGCATTAAAATCGCAACACTCGCTTTATCATCTAGGTGACGTGACTTTACAAACCCGTTATCTGTTACTTGAAAACGTGGATCAAACGAAACAAAGTCCCCCACTTGAACGCCAAGGTCTCTTGTATCTTGCGCATTATGTACTTCAGCGTCTACACGCACTTCTATATTTTCTTGGTTTCGTTTAGCTTCTCCGCCATTTTTATAGACGTGAACAGAAGTTTGGTGCATTAAAATCGTGCCGGAGTATGTGGCTCCACTAGCCGTATGAATCTCACAATATTCTCCTTCAACGCTGTTCCAACGAAACCCGCCAATCATAGACAACTTCAATGTTCCATCAGACTTTACTTCTTTCACCATAGCGCCGAGCGTATCCACATGAGCCGTTAATAAACGCTGCTGTGAATTGTCTTCTCCTTCTAGCGTTGCAATAAGAGCTCCCTTCTTCGTTTTATAAGCAGGCACCTCAAGGTCTTCGAAATACGTTGCGCAGTGATCGATGCATGCTTCTGTGTATCCAGACGGACTAGGTATGTTCACAAGTTGTTCCAATATACCTGTTATCGCTTGCGTATGTTTCATAACAATCTCCCCTTTTCATTTTCATAACTTTCTATCTACTATCATACATATGAATGACACAGGATGTCCAAAAGAAAAGGGGACTTGCAAAATGAAGAAGATCATTTGGATTATACTTATTGGCCACGCAGTCGGCTTTTTTGTTGTGTTCCAATGGCTCCAGAATGATGCTCAAAATGTTGTGAAATACTTTCCGATTGATGAGAAGGTTTCTTTCGAGGAGACAAGCACATCTTTAAAAATGCTCTCTGAAAGTGACCAAGATGAATACGAAATTAACTGGACTACAAATTCTAAATTAAAGGAACCTGTATATCTACGACAGGATATTTCACTACTTTATGAAGATGGACGATTAAAAGGTGTACTAGGAAAATGGAAGGAAAATAGCCAGGATCTAGTGCAAGAAGAGAAAGTTCAAGGAGAAGATAGCGGTCATTATCAAGCCATTACGTACCATCATGGAGAGATTCATTACCCTGATGATCGTATTAAAAGTATACAAGATATGACTCAAAGCGAACTTTACGTCATTGACTCACCATTAACACCACTCGAGTCATTCACAGAACCAGAGAATCAGCAACAAATTGATTGGAAAGAAACACTCGACCGAGCTACTCAGCAACAGCTAGCGTATAGATGGAACCAACTCGTTACTCATTTCTCTATACCTTTGGAACAATATGAACGGATCCCACTTACCACTTTACCAGAATACAAAACAAAGCCCCTCCCTGGGATTGACATTGAACAGACTCAACAAGTCATCGGACAATTGTGGGAAGGACTTTATAAAAACTATATTCTTGATTTCACAGCTTCATCGAACCCCACAAACCAAACAAGCTATGTGCCTCTTATCTTAGCTGATAAAGACGGGAAGCACTTACTCGTTTTGTATGAGAACGCACGTGGGAAGAAAGAAAAATTACTTCAATATTACCCAGAACCTTCTAGCTCAGCCAAAAGTTCCTGATAATCTTCTGCTTCAGGGTTGATTTCTATCGCTTTTTGAACAGCATCGATTGCACGTTCTCTTTCTCCTTGCCTGGCATACAGCACTCCCAGGTTATAATGGGCTGAATCATTCTTTGGATCTAACTCCACTGAACGCTTTAAATCTGTAATAGCTTGCTTCACTTGATCTTGTTGGATGTATCCGTAGGAACGAATGAAGTATAAGACACTATTCTCGTTATTCTGTTCTTCTATTGCTTGATTAGCTACATCAAACGCTTGTTCAAACTGACCGTTTTCCTGATAATAGGAAGCAAGAACAGTTTCGGTATGAAGAGAGGAATCCTCGTTTGCTGCGAGGCCAGCCCAAACAAGGGCCCCAGCGACTGCTAAAACAGCCACAAAGCTCGACATTTGCGTAAGCCCATTTCTCTTCTTAGGAAAATGCACGAACGATGAGGCTAAAAAGCCCCCAACTAAACCGCCTAAGTGTGCACCAATATCAACTTGAGGAATCGCGAAGCTAAAGACAATGTTAATAATCAATATTCCAATAATACTACTTCCCATTGTTCTAAAGAATAATTTCTTATAAATCAACCCAAAGAACAATAGAGCTCCAAAAAGACCGTAGATGGCTCCAGAAGCACCAGCTGCAACGTTCTGAGAGAGGGCAAAGCTTGCAAGTCCACCAACAATACCACTTATAAAGTAAATCGCAAGAAATCGGACACTCCCAAACATCCTCTCAACGGCATTACCCAGGTAATAAAGAGCGAGCATGTTCAATAAAATATGAGCAAAACCAATATGGAGAAACATGGAGCTAACGATACGCCACCATTCTCCCTCTACAATGAGTGGGTTAAATTTAGCACCATAATCAATGAGTGTAGTCGTATTCTGGCTTCCACCATTAAGCTCTAATACAACAAACATTAGCAGGTTAATGGCAATAAATAGATACGTAAATATAGGTTTGCCACGGCTTAAAATAGCCTGCTGATCCTTGATGTTAGCCTCGATTGCTTGGTCAACAGCTCTTCTTAGCTTTGGCACCTGACGCTCCATTTCTTCTTCGTCTTCAGGTGGGAAAGGATTATCTTGAAGGTGTAAGGATTCATAAATATTCTCTAAACTTTGCTCCCTCTCTCGCTGCACAACGAAATTCGTATACATGCGCACAGGTTTTTTTGCCTTTATATGTACCGGATCTCTTTCCCAGTTATCAACGGGTGGGAATTGAGAAATATAGATTGAATATACATGAACTTCTCGCCCTATTAAAGTTTTCGTAAGCCTTTTTACTTTCTCAGCTACTACATCTTGATCACGTTTTAGGTGATTTGACCAATCAAAGGTTTGTTGTTTAAGTCGTATTATATCTGTACTCTTTCCTTTATTCTTCTCAAGCCACACTTCACGGCGGTCTCGATCAATATGGATCACTTCAAAACCGTGATTAGATATGAAGTTGTAGGTCATTTTCCAAAAGTAATAAATATCCTCTAAATACATAAGCCTCTCCCCTTTCTTTCATCTTACCAAATCCATAGTCATAGATACCAAAAAAAACGTTCAGCCGTATCTACGACTGAACGTTTTTTTAAAGGATGGACCGTCCTAAGACTTGTGGTAAGATCTTTTCTCTTAGATAAGGCATCCGCATACTCACACGAACAACAACTTTTCTTAATAAATCATACGCTAAAACGCCATTTATTATGCGATATTTGTATCGGTTCAACGCATATGCTCCTACTATTAAGAAGAATAACCATAGCATCATTCTCATCTTAACCCACCTACCCCTATTTGATAGGTTTAGTATGTGAAAAGAGAGAAATTTTATTCTTCGTTATATTTCTCTAGAACCGGGTTTAACGTTTCCCGTAGCACGCTTGCAGAATTGGCAAATTGAGCTTCTTCTACTTCGTCTAAATCGATCTGAAGAACTTCTCTTATTCCAGAGCGATTCACGATAGCTGGTACACCAATATAAACATCTTTCTCATCATATTCACCACTTAAATATGCTGAAACGGTCAGTATTGAATTTTCATTATGAAGAATAGCTTTAGTAAGCCTTACTAATCCCATCGCAATGCCGTAATAGGTAGCACCTTTTCGTTGAATGATATGGTAAGCAGCATCACGAACTCCTTCAAAGAGTGGAGCTAAGTCACGCTCACTATATTTCTCTGGATTGTCCTTAATTCGGTCATATACAGAGCGCCCACCTATGTTCGCATGACTCCATGCCGGAAGTTCAGAGTCTCCATGCTCTCCCATTATGTAGGCATGAACGTTACGGGAATCAACGTTAAAGTATTCTCCTAAAGAGTAACGAAGGCGAGCTGTATCTAAAATCGTTCCAGACCCAATCACTCGATGTTTAGGTAAGCCAGAGAACTTCCAAGTCATATAGGTTAAAATATCAACAGGATTTGTTGCTACAAGGAAGATTCCGTCAAATCCTGACTCCATCACTTGGTCTACGATGGATTTGAAAATAGCAGAGTTTTTCTCGACAAGATCCAACCGAGTCTCTCCAGGTTTTTGGTTGGCGCCTGCTGTTATAACGACAAGGTCAGCAGAAGCACAGTCACTATAATCGCCATACCAGATCTTCGTATAGGATGGAGCAAAAGCAAGACCATGATTTAGGTCCATTGCGTCGCCTTCTGATTTCTCTTTATTCACATCAATTAAGACGAGCTCGTCCCCCACACCTTGATTCAATAAAGCAAAGGCATAACTTGACCCCACAAAACCTGTGCCAATTAACGCAATACGATTAACTCTCTCCACTCTCCATCATCCTTTCTTCAAATGAAATCTTTTCCTTTTCCCTATTTACATTGTACATGACTGTTCAAACGCCAGAAACTAGAGAGAGCGCTTTCATTGTTAAGATATTGTTACAAATCTTTATAACCGAAATCCTTTTTCCGTTACAATATGATTTACAGGAACATCATAGTCCTCAAACGGTACCCTTTCTACTAATTGCGCCTCTGTCGCTAAAGCTACTGTTTGATTGGCATATGTAGCCAAGTACCGATCATAATAGCCTCCTCCGTACCCAATGCGATATCCGTTATAATCAAAAATTAATCCAGGGACGAGCATAAGATCGATGGAGTTAGGTTCATAGACCGGGCAAAGAGTCGGCACAGGCTCTTTGAGACCAAAATAGACCGTCTCTAATTGATCGAAAGAATTAAGCTCATGAAAATCTAGATGGCTTTCTTTCGGTGTACACTTTGGAACAACAACCTTTTTTCCTTCTTGCCAAGCCAACTCAATGATAGGCGAGGTCTCAACCTCATGTGCTTGAGCAATCGTACAGCCAATTGTAGAAGCCTCTTCCCATAATTGACTATTTAGAAGAGCCAAATAGATTTCTTGTTCTTTTTGCTTTTTCTCTTCCTCACTCATTTTCTTTAACACTTCTTTTCCATATGTACGCAATTCTAACTTTGTCTTCATCTGTACACCTCTTTCGTTACTATTTATTATCATTATTCTCATTAATCGATATAAGAGTGCTTATTTGGAATAGATTATAACCGACTACAAACGTTAGGTTTGTTGAATACTTGAAGATAAGAGTGTGGGGCCGTTACGTTTATTTAGTGCTAGGGGTGTCTGGGGAATGACTCGCTTTCCGCGGGCGGCCCCACACGACGTGGGGTCGTTCGACGTTGTCATAGGACGTGACGGTTTTAGTCGAACTTCCCCTTTCTTTTTAGAGCTTCCTCGGGAAAACCACTCTGTGGGGTCTCGTCGACCTCTTTCTCCCGCAGGAGTCTCCCCATTCCCCAGACACCCCTTATCAGAATTTGTATAACGTCCCCCTCAACTCCAAGTCTTCCACATAAGGGGGTATATATGAAACAAGTAAATAAACACTAACAAATCCTACATAAAAAACGATAAAAAAAACAGTAGGAGCTAATCCTACTGTTTACTTCGTTTCACGATGAAGAGTGTGTTTCTTCAAACGTGGGCAATATTTCTTAAGTTCTAAGCGTTCAGGGTTTGTACGCTTGTTTTTTGTGCTAATATAGTTGCGGTCACCAGTTTCAGTGCAAGCAAGTGTAATGTTTACACGCATCGTTTATCCCTCCAAATACCATTCTTTACTCTGTTTAATGTATTTACATACTTTATCAGACTTATTAATAGTATCAAATCATACTTATTCTTTCAAGGTTGTTTTACTCTTTTATTCGGTTAAGATGCATTTTTTATCTATTGTATTCTGAGGTAAGGTGAACTTAAAAATCTTATAAAACGAGTATATGGTCGGTTTTCTGCAGTGTCTTTGTATGATATAACTAGTAAAGAAATGAAATGAGGTGAAGAAATGATTTATATGTTTTTAACGTTATTTTCTGTAGCACTTGTTCTTTACATCCTCTCTTTCTTTACAAAGAGTCGAATACAAGATTTAGAAGAGCAAATAGAAGAGATTTCCTTAAATACAATCCAGGAAACCTATCAACTTAAGAAGAAAATGAAGGTTCTTGAAGAAGAACTTCTTATAGAAGAAGAGACAGGTTCATTTTACAAAGAGAACGTTCCTAGAGCGTCTAATGAGTATGATGGAGGTTCAGTCGGCCATAAGGTGTTAACCCTTTATCAAGAAGGATATACAACTAAGGAAATCGCTGAGAAGACATCTATGAAAGAACACGATATTTTCGTGACATTGCGCCAGCATTCAAGTGAGAAACAGCGAGGTGTGAACTCATGAAACACACACTAAGAGCATTCGCACTTGGCCTGTTAACAGCTACGTCTTTACTTGCTTTCGCCTATTCCCAACAAGATGTAAATGAAGCGAAAGCGACAGAACCATCTAAAGAAGATGCAGAAGCCCTGCTAGCAGAAAAAGGGTATGTGGTTTTAACGGAAAATAAATGGGCTAAATTAACTGAACAAGCTTCATCTATAGAAGAAACAGATACAAACACACAAGAAAATGATGAAACAGAACAAGAAACAACTCAAGATGATACCTCAGAGTCATCCAAAGTGAATGCTTACAAATTGTCTATTCAAGAAGGCATGGTCCCTGAGGACATTAGTCAAGTACTAGCAGAAAATAATATTATTGAGGATGCGGAAGCATTTAGACAATATTTAACAGAAAATGAGTTTAGTCGTTACATACAGATTGGTGAGTATACCGTTGTTGACCAAATGTCATTTTTAGAGATTGCAAAGATTATCACTCGCTAAGAAGTGGTTCTGAATTGAGTATCGAATTGCATAGCAATTTGATGCTCATTTTTGTTATGTGCACTTTTTTGATTGTCTCTGTTAATGGTTAGTGTTGATTTTGCTCCATATAAGCCCCCTTATATGGAACACTTGAAGTTGAAATATATCAGCAGGAAGGGGCCTTTACGTTTAAGAGTGCTTGGGCTTGCTCGGGGACAACTCGCTTTCCTGCGGGCAGCTGGGAAGCCTCCTCATTCGCTTCGCTCTCTGCGGGGTCTTCCCTAGGCTCCTTTTCCCGTGGGCAGAAGAGCCTATCTAGTTCCCCACAGGAAAGCGAGTGGTTTCCAGGCCCACCTTAAGCTCAACTAAAGTTAACGGAAACATTCTCTCAACTTCGAGTCTTCAACAATCCTGTCCTGTTCTTTAACAAGCTTGTTATAAAAAATAACAACATATAACTTTAACAGAGCCTTTTGATTATTGGCAGCATCTATCTCACTATTATGGATTTAGAGAGCTTGGCTCTTACTTATCCTAGTCGAGCTATTTCCTTTTACTTGCTTCAAGGTAGCCACTATAAGAAAACTCACGATTACTAGTAATAGCCACGAGCTTACTTTACCAAGATGGACTAAACTCCATGCTTCTGTCTGGTTAGGGTACTCCCAAGCCCCGAAGAATGTCGCGATATTTTCAGCTATCCATATGAAAAAACCGATGAGTATGAAGGAAAATACTATTGGCATTTTATAGCGACTTTCACTAATAGTATATGTAACCCATGATGGCCAAAATATAATGATCACAAGTCCAGATAGCCACCATCGGAGATCAACCCAATAATGATGTGTAAAGAAATTTAAATAGATTCCACTTGCAAGAGGCACAACCAACCACATCGGTGGCCATTTAACCAACTGGACGTTTAATCTCCTCCATGCCTGACAAAGGTAACTGGCTACACTTGCATACATAAATCCACTATATAGAGGAACTCCCAGCACCTTAGAATACCCCTCTTCCGGGTATGACCAAGACCCCATATGCACTTTAAAAAGTTCAAGGGTTAGCCCGATAAGGTGAAATAATGTAATGACCTTTAATTCATCTGACGTTTCAAGTCCAGACCGAACCATCCACCACTGCATGAATAAAAATATAATAAGCAGCCAATCATACCTCGGCAAGAAAGGTAGCGATACAACTTGTGTAATTGCCAAAGAAGCAAAAATAACAACTGGGAACAAACATGATAAAGCTTGTTCCCACCCAAAGCGAATGAATTGCTTTAAAACTCTCATATTTTGCCCCCAATGATTTTCTTACTTGATTATATGCCATTATTTATTGTACTACAATAAATAATTAATGCAAAACAACTTATTGCATTTCTCTTTACAGTCTAACTTCTTCTCACATATAGCCATCCTAGCAAGCTACCCTATCATTTCTAACAATCGAGTAGGAGGAGGTGACTAACCTCCGTCCTCTCACACCACCGAGCGTACGGGTCCGTACTCGGCGGTTTCTTTAAGTTTGACGTAAGAAAATATATCTTTGATATAAGCTACGAAGCCCTAAACGATTCCAGTAAGAATTGTTTAGGGTTTTGTTTAATATTGGGCTATTGGCGATTCGCCAATAGCCTTTCCTTGAATTTGCCCATTCGTGTGCTTTCCTCCTTGGAATTCCTAAGTGGATTAACTTTCTCTTCCTGGTTCGAGGAAGTTTCCAGTCTTTCCAAACGCACATCCTTAATCTGTGCCGTATCCAGGTATCAAGCGAGGAAAAGGCACTCTTCGTGTCAGCTAATGCGAAGTAACCACACCAACCAATTAAATATTTATTTAACTCTTTGATGCGTCGATCCATAGACCACCCTTTTGATCTGGATGTCAGTTCACGAACCTTTTGCTTCATCCTCCTTACACTCTTCGAGTGTATTCGAATCTTAGGGTTCCGGTTGTTTGTAAAGCTGAATCCAAGGAGATTTCTTCTCCAAGGTCGATCTACAGCTGATTTATTAAGATTTACTTTTAATTTTAGGTTTTGTTCGATGAACTCTGTAATAGAGTTCATAACGCGATGCGCTGACTTCTTTGATCCCACATAGATGTGGAAATCATCAGCGTACCTCACGAAACTAAGTCCTCTACTTTCTAATTCCTTATCCAATTCGTTCAAGATAATATTCGCTAGTAGTGGACTAAGTGGACCTCCTTGCGGGGTACCTTCTTGAGATTGAACCTTAACCCCTTCCATTAGAATACATGATTTCAGATAATGTTTAATGATTCGAAGTAAAGCACTGTCCTTGATCGTCTTTGATAGTAGTCCCATGAGCTTTTCATGGTTTACCTTATCAAAGAATGCTTCTAAGTCCATATCCACAACCCAGCGTTTACCCTCTCGGATAAATTCTTTGGCTTGTCTAACTGCTTGGTGACCGTTTCGATTTGGACGGAATCCATAGCTGTAATTTGAGAAGCGAGGATCAAATACTTTCGTGAGTTCTTGGGCAATCGCTTGTTGTATAAACCGATCTACCACAGTAGGGATACCCAACAACCGTACTCCACCGTCTGGTTTCGGGATTTCGACTCGACGTACGGGAGATGGCTGATAGGTTCCCATCTCAAGTTGATTTCGCAAAGTAGTCCAGTGATCAGTCACATACCTTCGTAGGTTTTGTACGGGCATATCGTCGACACCGTGACTACCTTTATTGCGTTCAACTCGCTTTAAAGCTTGTATGAGATTGTCCCGTGATAAGATTCGGTTCATCATAATTTAACTCTCCTACGCGAACGACAGTCTTTCTTCTATTCATACTCTGTTCCACCCTTCCAAAGTCCCCCGTGAACTTCATCACTTCCTCCTCTGGATAAGCTCGTTACGAGTTGTCTGTGTCTTTACAGAGGTATGCGTCCGAAAGGATCGTTCTTCCTTAAAGATTCAGTCCTTCCTAACTTATCTCGAGTTAAGTTAGTACTATGACTTCGGCTGACTTCTGTTGATTCAGTTACTCATCACTGAGTAGGTTACGAAGTGTACTTCGCTCATCAACAGACCTCCCCGGGTAAGGACGCACGCTTCCTTTCCATCACCGTCCCATTTACTGCCACTCCCTTTGGTCGTTGGACTTTGGTGTGTTTAGCCACCTTATCCAAGAGAGACAGCCTTTTATGAGATTCGTGTTCCTCGGTTCGGAAATTTGCCTCCGGCTTCCTTCAGATTCTGGGTCACCCCAAACACCCTTGCCTTTGGCTAACGGCTACAACGACCTTCACCGTTCGGGACTCTAACCCTAAAGCTTACGCCCATGCCGGGCACACTAAAAAGAGGCGGAATCTAAATTAGATTCCGCCTCTATATCATCTTATTCATTTAAATCGAACGTTTGACCTTTGACCAGATAGAAAATATACTCCCCAATATTCGTAATATGGTCAGCAAATCGTTCAATATATCGTGCTACATACGCCATTTGCATAATATGCTGGATCTTTTGCGGATTTGTTGCTGTAAGTTCAAGCATTTCCCGTGTAACTTGCCCGTACATTTCATCGACTTTATCATCCATCTCAGCTAGCACCCGAGCTAAAGAAATATCTTCATTCTCAAATGCTTTTGTTGCCGTGTCAACCATTTCCCTTGCTACGTCAAACATGTCATTTAAAGCTGGAGGGATAGAAATATCGTGTCCCTCTCCCAAGTGGATTGCACTTTTACTAACGTTTACGGCATGATCTGCCATACGCTCAAGATCAGCTGAAATCTTGATTGCCACAATCATTCTGCGAAGGTCCGTAGCAACAGGTTGCTGTTTCGCGATTAATAGAATGGCCTGCTCATTAATTTCTAGCTCTTTTCGATCAAGCTGATCATCTTGTTCAATAATCTTTTTCGCTTTATCGATGTCTTGAGTGTATAAAGCATCTAAGGCTTGTTCAAATGCATTCACTGTTTCTACAGCTAATTTCTTAATACTAAATTTCATCTGATCCATATCTTCATGAAACTGACCTCTCATCATACCCAATACCCCTTTCTACCCCTATAATAGAACTTTGCCTTAACCGAAACGACCTGTAATATAATCTTCTGTACGCTTATCAGTTGGATTAGAGAATAACGTGTTTGTATCTGTATATTCTACAAGTTCTCCACTTAAGAAGAAAGCCGTTTTATCAGATATACGAGCCGCTTGTTGCATGTTGTGAGTAACAATAACGATACTATAGTCCTTCTTCAACTCTTGAATTAACTCTTCTACTTTCAGTGTTGAAATTGGGTCAAGAGCAGATGTAGGTTCATCCATAAGAATGACATCTGGTTCAATAGCTAGACAACGAGCAATACATACACGTTGCTGCTGTCCACCAGATAGTCCATACGCGTTTTCATGAAGTCGATCTTTAACCTCATCCCAAAGCGCTGCACCCTTTAAACTTTTTTCAACGATTTGATCTAGTGTCTTTTTATCTTTAATACCATGAATTTTTGGTCCGTATACAATATTTTCATAAATCGATTTAGGAAATGGATTAGGCTTTTGGAAAACCATCCCGACTTTCGTGCGTAAGTCTTCAACTAAATAGTTTTTATCAAAGATATTCTTACCTCGGTATTCAATTTCACCTGAGGTTTTCACGACAGGAACCGTCTCTACCATACGGTTTAGCGTTTTAACGTATGTGGATTTACCACAACCTGAAGGTCCGATAATAGCGGTAACATCATTTTGTTTAATATCCATATTTATATCATAAAGGGCTTGGTTATCCCCATACCATAAGTTTAAATCTTTCACATTAAATACTGAACTTTTTGTATCTGCCATAATGACAAATCCTCCTTCAATAATCCGTTGACTCTATAAAGGTTTATAAACGTTTTGAGAACTTATTTCGAATAAATACAGCAATTGAATTTAGAAGTAATAAAATCACAAGTAATACGATAATTCCTGCTGAAGCTACATACTCAAATTCAGGCTGTGGAGCTTTTGTCCAGCTATAAATTTGAATTGGCATTGCTGTATAAGGATCGAAAATTCCGCTTGGAAGTGTGAAGATCGCCGTTGCTGCTCCTACCAGTAATAACGGAGCCGTTTCACCGATAGCGCGAGAAAGGGCAAGGATACCACCAGTTAAAATGCCAGGAATCGCTGCTGGAAGAACAATTCGTCTTACCGTTTGCCATTTCGTAGCTCCCATACCATATGAAGCTTCACGCAATTCATTCGGCACAGAACGGATGGATTCTTGTGCGGCTACTACAATTACCGGAAGTACTAGCAAGCCTAATGTAAGACCACCAGCTAGAACAATTTCACCTGTTTTGAAAATATAAACGAAAATAGTAAGACCTAATAAACCGAACACAATCGATGGTACACCGGCGAGGTTTTGCAAGTTGATTTGGATGAAACGTGTAAATTTCCCTCGTTTAGCGTATTCCTCCAAATAGATTGCAGTGGCTACACCGATAATCAACGTCACAGGCGCTGTAACAGACATAAGCCAAAGAGAGCCAATAACACCTGCTTTAATTCCAGCGCGGTCTGGACTTTGCGAAGTAAATCCTGTTAAGAAATCCATATCTAAGCTACCGAGTCCTTGAGTCAATATCCGATATGCTAGTGCGCCTAAGAATAATAAGCCGATAATCGTAGCAATAAAGAAGATCACTTTTGCAATCTTGTTCTTTAAGATACGACCACTCATCTTATTAGACACTGTATCTTTATTTATCAAAGCCATATTAGTACTCCTCTCTAAATCTTCGACTAATATATTGTGCAAGAAGGTTCATGATTAACGTGAATACGAATAGAGTTGTTCCTACTGCGTAAATGCTGTAGTAGATCGTTGATCCATAGGAAACATCTCCTGTTGAGACTTGAACAATGTACCCCGTCATCGTTTGAATCGATTGAGTCGGATCAAATGAGAATTTCGGAGTAGCACCTGCCGCAATGGCAACAATCATCGTTTCCCCAATCGCACGAGACATCGCAAGAGCGAAAGAGGCTACGATACCAGATAGTGCAGCTGGTATAACAACTTTTACCGTTGTCTCAAGTCTTGTTGCTCCTAGAGCCATTGCTCCTTCACGTAATACATTTGGAACAGCCCCCATCGCATCTTCCGTTAAGGAAGCTACCATTGGGACAATCATGATACCTACAACAATACCTGCACTTAATGCGTTAAAGAAAGAAAGGCCCGGAATTATTTTTTCCAACATCGGTGTTACAAAGGTTAAAGCAAAGAAACCATAAACAACTGTTGGAATTCCAGCAAGTACTTCTAGAACAGGCTTAAGCATTCTTCTAACTTTATCAGATGCATATTCACTCAAGAATATAGCTGAGGCTACCCCTAGTGGAATTGCAATGATCATGGCAGTTACGGTAATTAGCAACGTTCCACTAATTAATGATAGAATACCGTATGAATCACGCCATGGATTCCAATGAGTAGTTGTAAAGAATTCAATAACACTTACCTCCCTAAAGAAAGTAAATGTTTCAGATAATAACGTATATAGTATTCCTAATGTTACAAGTACAGATAGTGTGGCACACAGCAACAAAAGTTTAGGTACTAATTTTTCTACAAACGCGGTTGAGCTATTCGATTGTTTATTTTTCTCAATCCTCTCACTTACTGAGAGCCCATCCTGTTTATTTTTAGATGAAACCATTTGTGAAATCCCCTTTCAGCTGGAACATAGCAAAGTGAGGGGAACATCTTTCAACCCGTCCCCTCACCTTACACAGAACCAATTATCCAAGAAGTTTGCTAATGTTTATTTACCAGCTAGCTCTTTAACTTTATCAATTTGCTCTTGATATTTTTCTTCTGGAAGAGCAACATATCCTACTTCTTTAGCAGCGTCTCCTGCGTTTTCAAGTGTATACATTGTGTAATCATAAACTTGAGGCTTTTCTAGTGCACTTTCAACAACATATGTGAATAATGGACGAGAAAGTGGCTCATATTCACCGCTTTGAATTGTTTCTGAAGTTGGTTTAACTGGCTCAGCGTCTTCACCATTTTGAATTCCTAAAGCTTTTAGAGAATCTTCGTTTTGTAGATAGTATGCATAACCGAAGAATCCAATTGCATACTCACTGTTTTTGATACCGCGAACAAGTGTGTTGTCATCTTCAGATGTTTGTACATCTCCATCTTCACGCATTGCATTATCTTCAAGAATTACTTCGTTAAAGTAATCGAATGTACCTGACTGATGACCAGGTGCGAAGATCTTAATTGTTTCATCAGGCCAGTCTGGATTAATGTCGGACCATTTCTTTGTATCAGAACTGTCAAGGAAGATCTTTCTAAGTTGTTCAACTGTTAAGTTTTCAACAAAGTCATTCTCAGCACTTACGGCTACAGTAAGACCGTCATATGCAAGTGTAAGTTCATGTAAGTTAATATCATTTTCTTCAGCTTTTTTCTTTTCTTCTTCTTTAATCGGACGAGAAGCGTTAGATAAGTCGATCTCACCTTTAGTGGACTTTTCAAATCCGCCACCAGAACCGATAGATTGTAGTGTTACATTAACGTCTTGTTCTTTAGCTGCGTAACGCTCTTGAACATAAAGGGCCATAGGGTAAACAGTAGAAGAACCTGCTACTTTCACATCACCTGAAAGTGCTTCTCCACCGTCTGTTTCAGATTGTGTATCACCATTTGAAGTATCTTCCTCATTCTCACCTTCGCTGCTTCCACAAGCTGCAAGAGCTCCAAGAGCAAGGATAAGAGTGAAGATAAGTGCTAAATGCTTGAAACTTTTCATTTCTTTTTCCCCCTAAAATAAATGTTGAATTTTGTTGTTCAAGTGGGCTTGATCAACTCACAATGCTTATATTACAGATAGAGTTTTAACGGCATATGAACAAAATGTTAAGGTTGTGTAAATTGATCAATTCGATGTATAAAAACTTCTAATCCTCCTATCACATCAGTCTTATACCGCTTGAAGTTTCAATTAGTTTCTACAAAAAAAGAGAGGGTTATGCATTTGCATAACCCTCTCTACTTCCTTTATTCGTTATTATTCTGTTGGTTCATCTTCAGATTCCTGATTGGATTGCTCTTTATCTTTCATAGCTTCAGCGCGATTTTCTTTTAGATCATAATAGGCATCCATAGCATCCCGACCGATGTGTTTGTTGATTGGGTATTGAGGAGTATATCCACTAATAATTCCCGTGTTTGGAACTACAACAGCAAAGGCAACTTCTGGATTTTCAGAAGGAGAATACCCAACAAGAGTTAAGTTTTCTACATCTGTCGTACTTCCCACTCCAATAGGATTTCCATAATTATCACGAATGATTTCATATACTTTTGCTTGTGCTGTTCCAGTTTTTCCGGCAATGGAATAATCTACTTCTTCTCCAAAGTCTCTATAAGCAGTCCCCTCTGAAGATTGAAATACAAGTTCAAACCCTCTTTTCACACGATTAATGCTTTCTTGAGTCATAGATATTTTATTCAGAACATTTGGACTATAAGACTCAACGACAGGACCAAGGCCTTTAGATTGAACATCTGGCTCATGCACTTCAGTTACTAGTCGAGGTTGGATGCGATATCCATCATTCGCTATAGTCGATACATATTGAGCTAATTGCATCGCGGTATAGCTATCATACTGACCAATAGATAGATTAAGCATATCAGAAGTAACAGGGTCTTCTCCTTGAAAACCATATGATTCTGTACCGGCAGGCATATCAATACCGGTTTTGACGCCTAAACCAAATTGACTGAAATAATCTCTCATCACCTGAAAGCGTCCTGCCACAGTTTTTAACGGGTCATTTCTTACATAATGGTTATCTCCTGCCATTTTCATTGCAATCCTGAACATATAAACGTTTGAGGACATCTGAAGAGCTTGGTAATCATTAATTATGCCCATATTTCTATATGAGGCCTTTTCTTCAGTTCCCTTAATCTTTATTGGGGTGTCTAACATTCTTTCCCCATGATTTACAACTCCAAAATCATAACCGGCTAAAAGAGTAGCACCCTTGACAGCAGAACCAGGTGGATATTGCTGGGTGATAGCCCCCAAAGAGAAATCTTGGAAATAAGGCTCTTCGTCGCCTTCACCACGATTGTATTTCTGTCCAGAAACAGCTAGAACTTCCCCTGTGTCTGGCTCCATCATAACAACCATCGCTTCACTCATGTGTTGGTTTTGCACAGGAAAACGAGTTATCGCTTCTTTTAAGTGCTTCTGCACAATTTCATCTAACCGTTTTTGAAGTTCTATATCAACAGTCAAACTTAAATCTTTCCCACGCGTGCCTTCTTGAATAACTTCCGAATTTATAACCTCTTGATCACTGTTAACGGTATGTTCAATCTTTTCCTTCTGACCTTTTAATACCATTTCATAACGTTCTTCTAAACCACTAGTGCCTACTCGATCATTAAGGCTGTAGCCTAGAGACATAAAGTAATCTTTTTGGTCTTTAGGTACACCAGACATGTTGACACTTCCTAAATAGTTACGGAACGTGTCCCCATATGGATATTCCCTTTGCCAATCTGTACTAACATTAATACCCGGGAGTTTATCAAGGTTTTCTGCAACCGTTGCGTACTCCTCTAGCGTAACGTCTTCATTCTTTACAATATGAGGAGAAAGAGAATAAGCACTATCTAATTCACGCTTAATCGCAATAATCTCCATTTCTTCATCTGAGAATTGAAGGTCTTGTTCTGGATCAATGCGATCTAACAGAATTTCATAAGGCGTATCCGCATCTGTCTCTTGCTCCTCTTCTGTATACGTTTGTTCCTCTACAGATAACCTTTCTTTTATGGCTTTATTATCTTCGTTATTGACTAAGATCCAATAGTCTTTCTTATCACGAAGAGTTACTTTCTTTGTATCTTTTTCAATCATAGGCGCTAACTTTTTGGCAATCTCCAGATGCTTCGCCTGATTGGTGGATTTCGGTGGTGTGTATGTAATGGCGTAAAGTGGTGAATTGTCCACAATTACATTACCAAAGCGATCATACATCTTCCCTCTCGGTACTGGTGTCTTTGTCGTGTCATTTGTTGTTCGATCAATCTCTTCTTGTGCTTCAGCACCGTGTAGAATTTGTACCATCCCAAGCTTTAACACGACTCCTGAGAACATAAGAAAGATAATAAAGAATAACACATTTAATCGAAAGGGAAGATGAGACTTCTTCTTATTGTTCTTTTTCCCCATAAGTCTCTCCTCCTCTAATAAACAGTTTGAGACTATTATAGCATTTTTGGCTAAATTTCACTATAAAACAGAAGGACTGTTTAACGATTATCATTGTCAGCAAGCTTGTTCTTCACAAAAATGGACTCCTCTTTCGTATCAACCGGAAAATGAACATCCTTTATAAAGAAGTAAATAATGAAATGTCCTGATCCGACAATCATTAAAATGTACGGAATGATGGTTTCCGGTGAAAAGAAAGTAATACCTGTTAAAAATATAGCAATTGAAATGACTCGCCCCAGGTTTAGGAACAGTTCCCTTACAACAATATATTCAATTCTCATCTCACCAGCATGCCAAGCTTTTCCTATTACATCATATGTCAGTGAAATATACGGAACGAATAGAATTGGATACGCAATGCCTATAATAGCCGCATATATTAGAAGTGTGGGATAGCTTAAGTGAATTAAAATTAAATAAAGTGACAAATACAGTGTTAATCCTCCGACAAATATAGACCACTTACGTCGTTTAGGTTTTATAAACCGAGTAGCCAGGTAATAAAACAAAAATGCAAAACCAGAAAATACAAGGTTAAAGGTTCCTAGCGCTAATTCACTTTGTGTTGTGATGAATACCCAAATGGATATCACAAAAAGGAACGTTCCTTCTCGTAATCCTTGGAACGTATGAGCATACAATATTTTGTTCCAGTTACGATCTCTTTTTCGTTCATGTATGATCCTTTTAAAAGAGAAATTACCCTTAGCAGATCTTCTTTTAAGAAAGAAACTACACACTACAGCAAGCACGAACAAGCTAAGAGAAATTGTAAAGATTACCGTATATCCTGTGTTAGCAGCTAATCTGGAGATTATAAATCCCGCTAAAATCGGTCCCACCATTCCTCCAAAAGATTGCAGCAATCCTAAGAAGCCATTGAAAAAATCCCTTGTATCGGGCTCAGTAATTTCAAACGTTAACACATTAAAAGCGAGCCAGTAAAATCCATAGCCTATTCCTAAGACAGAGCCTAGTACGATTTTATAACTTGCTGCCTGTTCCCCAAAGAACAAAACAGTTAAGAAAAATAAAGAGAGGAATATAACGCCAAGCCGCAATACGATTACACGATCCATACGTTTAGCCCATCGACCTGCTAATATAAAGGTTAAGGGCTGCATAATGTAAATGGATAAATTGTAGAGCGCAATCGCCACGTATTCCCCTGATTGCTTCCATAAGTAAATATTCACAAATGTATTGGACAAGAAAATCCCTAACGCATAGAGTCCTCCAATCGATAGCAAAAGAATTAAATCTCGGGTTACTTCGACTTCACCTAAAATCGCGTTTAATCCTTTCTTCATATATATACGCCTCCTACTCTGTCTTTAGTGTTTTCAAATAGGAGGCACTTATACCTTATTACACCCAAGTAACAAGAAACGGCTATAACAGTCCAGTGAGGGAATGAACTAGTGAATAACCTTTCCCAACAAAAAAATCCTGAACCTCTATAGTAGAAGTTCAGGATTTTGCTGGTTTTAATTCGATCTATTATTTAGCTGCAGCGTAACGCTTTGCAACTTCGTCCCAGTTTACTACATTCCAGAATGCTGCAATATAGTCAGGACGACGGTTTTGATAGTTTAGGTAATAAGCATGCTCCCAAACATCAAGACCAAGGATTGGCGTTTTGCCTTCCATAATTGGTGAATCTTGGTTTAATGTGTCCATTAGTTCAATTTCACCGTTATTAACTACTAACCAAGCCCAACCAGAACCGAAGCGTCCAGCTGCTGTAGCTGCGAATTTTTCTTTGAATTCATCATAGCTTCCGAATTTACTCTTAATCGCGTCAGCTAATTCGCCTGTTGGCTCACCGCCACCATTTGGGGACATGATTGTCCAGAATAGAGAGTGGTTAGAGTGACCGCCACCGTTACGACGCACCGCTGTACGGATGTCTTCTGGTACTGCGTTTAGGTCAGCAATTAGTGCATCAAGTGATTTATCTTGAAGATCTGCATGACCTTCTAAAGCATTGTTAAGCTTGTTAACGTAACCTGCGTGGTGTTTTGTGTGGTGGATGTTCATTGTTTCCTTGTCAATATGAGGTTCAAGCGCATCATATGCGTAAGGTAATTCTGGTAATTCAAATTTAGCCATTTTGAATCTCCTCCTTAAATAGTATGTAGTTCCTTCTTAGTACCGATCCGGTCATGAAGGTTACAATGTAAGCGTATCAAAGGTCCAAGCCATCTGCAAATGTTATGCATTGCAAAAAGGCTTCAACGCGCACATAGATATAATAACCTTTTCTCCAAATTTTAAAACATAAAATGTATGTTTCCTCTTGCTCAAATTGAGCAAAAAAAAGACAAGCATTTATGCTTGTTTTGGAATGTATCTTATATAAATGGTGGCTCGGGACGGAATCGAACCGCCGACACACGGATTTTCAGTCCGTTGCTCTACCGACTGAGCTACCGAGCCATTTAGACTTCACATATCTTGTGAGTACTCATAAAAGCAAATTGTAAGAATCTTTGATTTGCGGTTATCAAATTATGATTAAAACAGCAAAAAAGATAAGTCATTTAGAAAATAAAAAAGAACGTTATCTGACTTCCGTTCTTTAAGAAGAAAATAATAATGGCGGAGGAGGAGGGATTCGAACCCCCGCGGGGCGTTAACCCCCTGGCGGTTTTCAAGACCGCTCCCTTCAGCCAGACTTGGGTACTCCTCCGAGCTAAAATATGACTAAGATTGGTGGACCCTGCAGGACTCGAACCTGCGACCGATCGGTTATGAGCCGATAGCTCTAACCAGCTGAGCTAAGGGTCCAATCTTATGGGGCGATTGATGGGGATCGAACCCACGAATGCCGGAGCCACAATCCGGTGCGTTAACCACTTCGCCACAACCGCCATAATTCTTAAGTTGTCTATTTCAAGATTGTTCTTTATAACATAAACTGTGTTTATGTTATTTTATAAGAAAAACAATTTATGTATGGTAGCGGCGGAGGGGATCGAACCCCCGACCTCACGGGTATGAACCGTACGCTCTCGCCAGCTGAGCTACACCGCCATTGGCTCCAACGGCAGGATTCGAACCTGCGACCGATCGGTTAACAGCCGATAGCTCTACCACTGAGCTACGTTGGAATAATTAAAACGTCTCTTTAACGACACAACATAATATATCATGCATTGTTTAGAGTGTCAACAACTTTTTTGCTCCCAAATGAAGCAACACGAATAATATAGCATGGTATGCCCTCTTTGTACAAGGGTTTTTTAATAAAAACTTTAAAATTTTTATTCACTTGTCTTTTTTTCATCTATAGCCTTCTATTATAAATACAATGTTAAAAATATATTTAAGGATCTCTCAACAAATATGTGTGTACTTTTCATATTTAATTAGAAGGACTATGTGAACGACTGTCTTTCAGGAGGCGGGCTTTTTGCTTGATGTTAGAGACGCTCGTCTAGACTCGTTTGCCACTCGTCCTGACGTTATAGCATTGCGACCAGACACTTTCCTCCCTCGTTCTGACGTTATAGCAGCGCGTCCAGACACTTTCCTCCCTCATTACGACACTTTTCGCGCGTGTCCTGACTCTTTCGCCTCTCTTCCCGCCACTTCAGCCGCGTATCTAGTCGCAAAAAGCGAGTAGCCTCTCAAATAATCAACCATAGTAAAAAGCCCAGAGCAAATGCTCTGGGCTTCTCTAATATAAATTAATGCTGTTTTCCGCCTAACACTTCTTCTGCAATGTTTACAGCGTGATCTCCAATACGCTCCAGGTTACTAATAATATCAACAAATACGATACCAGCAGGTCCTGTACAAACTCCCTCGTTCATACGAAGGATATGCTTCTTACGATAAGATCGCTCATATTGGTCAATCTGGTTTTCTTTTTGAACAACAGCAAGTGCTTCTTCGCGGTCCATTGTTTCTAAAGCTTTCATAGCTTGTTTTACAGTAATCAGGGTTAGATTAATCATATCATTCAAGTCTTCTTGAGCTTGTTCTGTAAGATGCACTTTGTTAGAGATCTTATAGTCAACAAGTTCAATGAGGTTCTCAAAGTGGTCCCCAATACGCTCAATATCACGTACAGAATCTATAAGGGCAGAGTGTTTATGACTTTCTAATTCAGTTAATGAATAACTCGATAAGCTAACTAAATACTCTGTAATGTTACGGTCAAGATTGTTAATTCCTTCTTCATACTGCATAGCTTTGTTAGCATGCTTCGGACTATGATTATTCAAGTATTGACTCGTTTCCTCTAGCCCTTTATATGCGAATTCTCCCATGCGCATAACTTCTGACTTCGCTTGATCTAATGCAAGGGACGGAGATTGTTCTAGGAAGATTGGATCAAGATGCTTAGGCTTTTGATCAATCTCAACATCATCTCCAGGAATTAATTTCGTTACAATGACAGCCAACAGAGCAATGAATGGGAATTGGATCGCAGTGTTTGTAAAGTTAAAGATTCCATGAGCAAATGCAATAGTCATTGGTTCATTCAAGTCCAATTTATCTTGTAGATATGAAATGAATGGAATATATAAATTAATAATCAATAAGAAGATTGTAGTTCCGACTACGTTAAAGATTACGTGCGTAAATGCAGCACGCTTAGCAGCAACGCTTGTACCAATTGCAGCTAGAACAGCTGTAATCGTTGTACCTATATTGTCCCCGAATAGGACTGGTAAAGCTGCGCTTAGTTCAATAGCATCTTGTTCAAATAAACTTTGAAGAACGCCAATCGTTGCGCTTGAACTTTGAACAATCACCGTAAACAAGGTACCAATAACAACACCAAGAATTGGTTGATCACTCATACTTACGGTTAAGTCTTGGAAAGTTTCCAAACTACGTAATGGTTTCATTCCAGTACTCATTAGTTTCAAACCATAGAATAACGAACCAAAACCAAATACGGTTTGTCCTAAATAAGTTACTTTCTTATTCTTAAAGAAGAATAATAGTATTGCACCTACAGCTATAATCGGGAGTGCGTACTCCTTTATTTCTATACCAATTATAAATGCGGTAACTGTAGTACCAATGTTGGCACCCATTATAACACCTATTGCTTGTCTAAGTGTCATAAAACCTGCGTTAACAAGGCCGACAGTCAGTACTGTGGTCCCCGAACTGGTTTGCAAGAGAATGGTTACAATGATACCCGCCAGAACACCCATAAATGGATTTGTTGTAAATCGGTCTAAAATCTCGCGCAACCGATCTCCTGCTGACTTTTGCAAGCCATCACCCATGTACTTCATTCCGAAAAGAAATATTCCAAGTCCTCCAACAAACTGAAATATTATCTCTTGAACATTTATACCTTCCACAAATATTGCTCCCCTCATCCAAGATTTTTGTCTATTTGTGTAGTTTTTTAAAACCCTCAACCATTATTAATTAAAGGTAAACGTTTTGTAAAGGTATTTCACACTAATCTATTGAAAATTTACATTAGCTTAACATTCGGATAAAAAAACTGCTGTTTTTTATAGTTTTCTCTCCTTTTTCTATTGCTTAGGGCGAAAAAGGTTCGCTATGATAGTAGTGATAAACAAATAATAGGTGGTAGAAATATGAAATTATCAAAGCAATTTTTATATAGCCTTTACTCATTTAAACGGGTGTCAGCTTTTAGGATGTTAAAGGTTGGAAAGCCTATTGGTTACATCTTTTTCCTTACCCTTCTAACCATGATCCCTGTTCTATTAGGGGCTCTATTCGACACACGTTCCACCGATTCTATTGATACCCTTCCTTTACCAGTTGAACTCATCATTTTGTATGTTATTAGTACGAGCATTAAATTCATTGATGTATCCATTCTCGCCTTTATTGGACTTGGCATCAACGCCTATCTAAAACGTAACATCCAGTATAAACATACTTGGACGCTTTCCGCTTATGCCATTACGATTCCAACTTTATTATTAGCTATCGTTGAGAACGTTGGTTTCATAATAACCGGGGATTATGTCACATATATGGCCTTATCCACTATAATTCTTTACGCAATTTTACGATTCATACCTAAACCTAAACATAGGTCTGCATAAAAACTCCGAAGTCTTAGACTTCGGAGTTTTTAAGTGGTTTGATTTTTATTTTCCGCAATGGCGCCAAGTTCTTGTGATACAGATACCAATTGATTTCTCACTTCATTGGTTTCATTCATTTGAGCTTCTTGCATGTCAGCGGCATCCACTAATTGTTTCGCAGATAGAAGGGTTTCATGCGTTGTTTGATGAAATTCAGTGAAGATCGCCTCCATTTTCGGTAACATTTCTTCCGCTTGTGTAACCTGCACCTTTGAATGGTCTAATTTTTGATTAAAGGATTCAATATAAGAAGAAATCTGATCAAATGATTCTTTCGAATGATACGCATGGTCTAAATGTTTTGTAAGTTGCTCGTACATCTCATGGAATTCTGAAGCTAAATAATGACTGATGGTGAGTGTCTGATTCATCTTATCATTGATTTCAAGTGCCGCTTCTTTAGAGTTATCAGCAAGTTTCCTTACCTCACCTGCCACTACAGCAAACCCTTTTCCTGCTTCACCTGCTCTTGCAGCTTCAATTGTGGCGTTTAAGGCTAAGAGCTTTGTACGTTCAGCGATTTCCTGTATCATCTTACCAGCTTCTCCAATAGTAACGGTATATGCTTCAAACTCATTAATTTTTGAAGTCATCTGCTTGAACCCTTCATGGTACGTATCTAGTGTATTCATTATTGAAGAAACGCCTTTATTCCCTTCTTCAACTGACTTATTTATTTCCTGCTGATCCTGATACATTTCATTGAAAGATTGTAAGAGGATATGTAATGAATTTTTTAGCTTCTCAAATACATCCGTCTGTTCTTCAAATGCTCCTTCAGTGCTCTTTGTACCTTTAATTACCCTATGTAGTTCTTCTTTCATATCAGACTGAGACAAAGCTAACTGCTCAGAAGAAGCTGATAATTCATCATTTGTTCCCCCAAGAGAATAGACAGCAGTTTGTATGTTATCGAGCATCTCAGTAATTGTATGTATAAGTTCCTGATAGCTTTTTGATAAAGAACGTATCTCTGGAATACTTGAATGGACAGTATCAGGTTGAGTAAACGTCCCTTTTCTAGCTTTCCGCATCACATCTTGGAGGGTTAATAGCGGTTTAAACATCTTACGCATAAAATAAAAAACAAATAGGAATACACCGGCCAAAGAAATGATTCCCGCTGTTAAGGAGTATTTGGCTAATTGATGAACGGAATACATGTAGTCCGCCACAGGTACACCAATAAGGAATATGCCTTTAAGTTCTTGTACTGAACCGTAAGCAAATATGTAGTCCTCACCTTTCCACGACGCAATACGAGAACCGTTTTCCTCAGTTCTAATTTCTTTGATTAGCAATTCATTGAACGAAGCTTTTTTTGATTGTTCTAATGGATATGAATCTACCCCATCTTGAGTAATGATATTTATAGACGCTGAAAAGCCATCTTGAACCAATTCAAATTGTTGAGATGATATATACTCCCTCATACGCTCTTTGAAGACTTGTTCTTCGCCTACTAACGCAAACATCATATTTTCAGCATTCTCCCTCGTTACATCAACTTCACGTTCCAGGCGATCTCTAACTAATTCAAGCTGGCTTTCTTTTGCTTTAGAATAAGATAGCCAACTAACCAGAGAGATAGAACCTAAAAAAAGTACGCATATAACTAAGGAAACCCTAGCTTGAAAAGAAAGCGACATAAAATGAGGTCGAGGTACATTTTTAAGGCGCTCCTTAAGCTTGTTAGGTTGTATTCTTTTAAAAAATGAAAAATGTCTAAATAATGGCACTCCTAACACCCCGTTAGAAAATATTTCTTGTACACCGAAGAGTATGCATGTTAACTATTAACGGAGTGTAAAAATGCCCTTAAATTAACGTTAATTTTATGTCTTTTTGACCAGGATTCTAGTCCCATCTACTTGTTCGACTACAATCTCTTCATCCTTCTCAATCCAATGTCCATTTGATACAGCGCTATATTCCTGATCTCCAATTTTAATTGTCCCAACAGGTCTTAACTGCGTAAGGGTGATCCCTTTCTCCCCACTTAAGTTCACGTAGCTTTCATTCAATGAATTGTAACCCGCTTCTGAAGAAAGCTTGTCAACAAGCGTAATTTTTGTCCATAAATCCCTTTTTGGAAATACTCTTAAGAATAACAAAGAGCTTATGGCACCAATAAGCACACCGCACACTCCATAAGCTCCTGTTACCCAGTCAGGAGCACTCATACCAACTACGAGCAGCATACTAATACTACCCACCGTTGTAAGAGTCCCATCATTAATGACTTTAGCATCCAAAATAATCAGAGCCAGACTAATGACATATACAATCATCATAATGACGAACATGCTCGGGTCTAAGTGTGTAAGAAAGTAAAATGTGATAAAAGCGATGCCAACCACACCAAAAATGCCCCTCATGTTGACGAACAATTCTCCAAATAAAAATAAAGTGCCAAGTCCCGTTATTACTAAAGCAAGCCACGCCGCATCTATTGCAATCACAATCATTCACCCCTTTTTATCTATTTATTTAAATATACGTTTGTTTCCATGATTTTGTTTCAAAAAAAGAATGGAAATTCATTTATTTGTAGAACTATTACTACAGGCCAAAAGGGAGTGAGCAAAGTGAATCCAATTCTGAAAAGAATGCTTTTCATTGTTACAATGATTCTGTTTTTTGTTAGTATTGGACATGATCTGACTACTGGTACTTTTCCTAAAGAACTTGTCTCCAAAGCCGAAGATCAAGAAGCAAATGTAAATCAAGAATCACCAAAGAGCTCAGACACTAGTTCTGAACAGGAACGTTTCCGCGTTGTTGAACACCGTGTTAAAGCAGGCGACACTGTGTTATCTATTATGGAGAAGTTAAATCAGGAGGGTCCACCTGTTACGATTGAACAAATGCTTGCTGATTTTGAATTCATTAACAAAGGACAAGATCCCAACACCATTAAAATGAATCAGATCTACTTGTTCCCTTATTACCACAAAAACGAAAAACATTCGTAAATTGAAGACTCGTGACTTCATATTTTTTTCGTTTGCCCTTATAATGAGTGTGGTATCTTTATAATCAAGAAACATCGCATTTGTAAAAAGGAGCGATTATATGCCTATAACACACAGAAAAGATACGCGTCCTGTACGCGTAGGCGACCTTGTAATCGGTGGAAGCAATAAAGTTGTCATTCAGTCAATGACCACAACAAAGACACATGATGTAGAAGCAACTGTTGCTGAGATCGAAAGACTAGAAGAAGCTGGTTGTCAGGTCGTCCGCGTTGCTTGCCCAGATGAGCGAGCTGCTGACGCTATTTCTGAGATAAAAAAACGAATCAATATTCCACTCGTAGTCGATATTCACTTTGACTATAAATTAGCATTGAAAGCAATAGAAGGTGGAGCAGACAAAATCCGCATCAACCCAGGTAACATCGGAAAGCGTTGGAAAGTTGAAGCTGTTGTAAATGCAGCTAAAGCTAAAGGCGTGCCGATCCGAATTGGTGTTAACGCAGGTTCACTTGAGAAACGTATCTTAGAGAAATATGGTTTCCCAACGGCTGAAGGTATGGTTGAAAGTGCTTTACACCACATTCAAATCTTAGAAGAATTAGACTTCCACGATATTATTGTATCGTTGAAAGCATCTGATGTACGCTTGGCTATTGATGCTTACGAAAAAGCAGCTGAACAGATTTCTTATCCATTACACTTAGGAATCACAGAATCTGGTACACAATTTGCCGGAACTGTAAAAAGTTCTGCTGGTTTAGGCGCTATCCTTAATAAAGGGATAGGAAGCACAATGCGGATTTCACTAAGTGCAGATCCCGTTGAAGAAGTTAAAGTAGGTCGCGAACTATTAAAATCATACGCACTTGCAGATAATGCAGCCACTTTAATTTCTTGCCCAACTTGCGGGCGTATTGAAATTGATTTAATTTCAATTGCAAATGAAGTTGAAGAGTACATCTCCACGATTAAAGCCCCTATCAAAGTAGCTGTACTAGGGTGTGCTGTTAACGGTCCCGGGGAAGCACGCGAAGCCGATATTGGTATCGCTGGTGCACGAGGAGAAGGATTGTTATTCCGACACGGAGAAATCATCCGTAAAGTTCCTGAAGAAACCATGGTCGAAGAACTTAAAAAAGAAGTCGATCGTATTGCTGAAGAGTACTTTGCCGAAAAGGCGAAGGAAGCTACTGAAGCAGAAGCAAAATAACTCATTCAAAAAAGCTGGCCAAATGGCCAGCTTTTTTTTAAAATGGAGCAAATACAAGAGAGAGAACTACAGATATAGCCCCAGCGACAATCGCAGTGTTCCCGAGCGTCTCTGCTCCTCTGCGCCTTGCCATAAATCCGACAATAATCCCTGCAGCCCCAAGAATTACTGGTAAGATGAAGAAAGAGACAACTGAAAGAACTACCGCTAACCATCCCATACCTGCATGAACATCATTGTCCATATCAGATTCTTTCTCGTCAGATTTAATCGGTTCACGAACCGTATTAGCATCAATCGCTGCTTCTTGAGCGAATTCTACGTCCCCGGTTCCGGCGTAAACTCCACCATCAGCTACCTCTACTTCATTATAAGCTTCATCGTAAGATTGACCATCATCAATCTTTTTCATCTCACTCTCTTTTTCATCCCCGTATTGAGGGCCTTCTTCAACGTGTTCTTTATGATCATGGTTTTCTTTTTTATGCTTATCTTCATATTCCATATACATCCCTCGCTTTCTGTAGAGGTGCACACTTAGCTTGTGAGAAATCAGGAAGAACTATGATGGTACATTTTTCAAGAGTCAGGTACCTAATTTAAAAGCCGAAAGTTCCCATACCTTTACCGTTCACCACCAACAAAGCTCTCTCTTTCATCAAAAAAAGAGCCCTCTAAAGGACTCTTTCTAACCATATTAAGGTGCTACAGCAACCGCATCATGCGTTTTTGCTTTTTGCTGTATTTCAACAGCATACCAACTTTCAGCATGCCCATTCTCTTCTTTATATTTTTCTAATCCTCCCATGCCTCGGTGGTAGGCAGTTAAGGCTTCATCCCAATTGCCATACTCATGGTGAAGATAATCAAGGTAGATTAGTGATAATTGCATAGCATAATAAGGATCAAACAGAAGTTCTTTCTTATAAGGTAGATCCCCCATATCCGCTATCCATGGTGCTGTATTGGTCATAAATTGAGCCATGCCATAAGCATGTCCATACTTAGTTTCAGGCCCTACAAGGGTCGGATCAAACGTACCACCTGTCTCGACTTTTAGCAATTCATATACAAGATAAGGATTGATATCATAGCGTTTTGATTCTCTTGCTAAGTATAGAGCCCAGGATTTATTAAATTCTCCCTCACTTTCTGAAACCATCCGATCGGCAGTTTTTTCAAGTTCGGGCCACATGTCATATCCATTTTTTTCTTTAAACTCAGTAGGCATAGCGTTTAAGTACTGATTTTGGGATTCTAAATCTTTAACCTGCGCTTGCAGGTTTTCATTTTTTGCTTGGAGCTCTTTTGTTTGTTCTCCGTAAAAATACATAACAACAATAAAGAACAAAGTAATATATAAACAAACTAAAAGTAGCTGAACATAAGGTCTTGCACGATCCACAAAATCCCCTCCTCTTTTAAATTTTCTATATAAGTGATGAGTCGAAAGGACCTAAACTATATTAACGACACTTATATTGAAATGCAATAAAAACACTTCAAATCCAAATACATCCATCTTTTTTAACACATTTCCTATTCAATGCTCATAGGCTACTATGTATAGCACTGCGCAAATGAGGTGATGTTTTGAAAAAAGTGATCTCACAAGTAGTAAAACAAAAAATTAGAGACCTGTCTGTTCACGATCTCTTAGAACAAAGCCGTCAATTCAATGTCCCCCTAACGAAAAGCCAAGCTACTGAGATTGTAGCCTTTTTAAAAAGTTCAAATCTTAATCCATTAGACGAAAAAGATCGAATGAAAGCATTAAAAAAATTAGCTCAGATTACGGATCCTAAAACGGCTCAAAAGGTAAATAAGATCTTCCAGGAAATGATTAAAGAAAACGGACTTTCACACTGGTTTTAACGCCTTGTATAAAGGCGTTTTTCTTTTTGTATTCTATTTGACCAACAGCGCCAAGTTATTTATAGTAGTATAAGTTGCAAATATTGTATTCTTATACGTTTAATAAGGAGCTGACAAAGCATGCTAAAGCTAGGATCACACGTTTCCATGAGTGGAAAGAAAATGCTTCAAGGTGCAAGTGAAGAGGCTGCATCCTATGGAGCCAATACATTCATGGTCTACACTGGTGCCCCTCAAAACACAAAAAGAAAAGCCATTGAAGAATTAAATATAGACGCAGGCCTTGAACATATGAGCCAACATAACATCGACGAGCTAGTCGTTCACGCCGCTTATATTATCAATATAGGTAATACCGTTAAACCACACGTATATGAGCTTGGCGTTGACTTCCTATCAAATGAAATTGAACGAGTAGAAGCCCTGCAAAAAGCATCTCAAATTGTCTTACACCCAGGATCTCACGTCAGCCAAGGTGAAGAAGTAGGACTCAATCAAATTATCAAAGGCTTAAATGAAGTATTTGAGAACCATCCTAATACAACATGTCAAATTGCCCTTGAAACCATGGCTGGAAAAGGGAGCGAAATCGGTCGCAACTTTGAACAAATCGCTAAAATCATTGACGGGGTTAAGCACAATGAACACTTGTCCGTGTGTTTTGACACTTGTCACACACATGATGCTGGTTACGATATCGTTAACGATTTTGACGGTACCCTCAACCATTTCGATAAAACAATAGGACTAGATCGCCTAAAAGTTCTTCATATCAATGATAGTAAAAACGAGCGCGGGGCAGGGAAAGACCGTCACGAGAATATCGGTTATGGACATATCGGATTTGACGCTTTAAATTATATCGTTCATCATCCACAGCTCTCTGATCGACCTAAAATCCTTGAAACGCCTTATGTAGGTGAGGATAAAAAGAACAAGAAACCTCCTTATCAATATGAAATTGAGAGCTTACGCAATCAAACCTTTACGGATTGGCGATCTGAATTACTACAGTCGTAATAAACAAAACCATTATTTTGCTATCTGCGCAAAATGATGGTTTTTAATATTTTCCCATGCTTTTATACTTACTTACCTTTATGATGTGACTTTAAACCTAAATTGCGATATTTTTATATAGCATTGTAGGAAACCATCACATTCAAGCAGGGACTGGTTTTACGTGAATAAACAAAAGCACCAAATTGCATTAGCAATTTGGTGCTTTTTTAGTAAATAAAACTATCTTTTCTTATTTCGCTGCCTAGCTTGTTGTTTATTTAATTTCTTTTTAATCTGTTCTTGCTGGTATTTCATTTTTTTCTTGTAACCAGGCTTCACTTTTTTCGGTCGCTTTACGCGTGTCCATGCTTCTTTATCTGTATCGTTCTCATCAATTTTACGTGTCGAACGCTGATTCCGATCTTTAACAGGCACGAATTCACCTTTCTTAATATCGTAACTATCAAACGTTAAGCCTGAATTCTCCAATTTCTTAATAAGAGATTCATCAGTTTCCGTGTAAAGGTTGATCGCTGTTCCTTCAAGTCCAGCTCTGGCAGTACGACCTACACGGTGAATATAAAATTCTTCTTCTTTCGGTAGATCAGCATTGATAACGTGACTAACACCTTGAATATCAATACCGCGAGCAGCAAGATCGGTTGCCACAATATACTGATAGCGCAAGTTTTTAATATCTTTAACTACACGCTTTCTCTCACGCGGTGTTAAACCACCGTGAATAACCCCAACTTCTAAGCCTTTATCCATCAGTTCTTGTGCTAATTCATTTGCCCGTTCTTTCTTATTGGCAAATATAATAGCTAAATAAGGATGGATTAGTTTTGTAATATTCATTATCATATCTGCTTTATCTCTATGGCGCAGTGGTATGAGGCGATGCTCCATCTTCTCCGGAGAAGGTTTCTCTTCATCAGCTTGAATATAAGTTGGATTCTCCAAGTACTTTTTCAAAAATGGCTTTAGTTTGACAGGAATCGTCGCAGAAAATACGAGCAACTGTAAATCAGCTTGCATACGAACCAACACTTGATCGACATCTTCAATAAAACCTAAATCGAACATCAAATCAGTTTCATCAATTACAAAAGAAGAGGCTGTATAGACGTCAAGAGCTTCTTCTTGAACCATATCAAGGATCCGCCCTGGTGTACCGACTATGATGTGAGGCTGATCTTTTAATTTGTCTATCGTTTTCTGTTTGTCAGTCCCGCCTATTAGAAGCTTGGCCTTTAGAGCATCTCGGTGTTCAGATAGCTGCACCATTTTACGCACTTCATCATAAATTTGGGTCGCAAGCTCCCTTGTAGGAGCGGTAATTACGGTTTGAACTTCTTTACGCGAAACATCTATTCCATTTAATAAAGGGATGAGATAAGAATGAGTCTTCCCTGACCCTGTATGTGATTGTCCAATTAAACTTTCTCCTCGTAAAACGGAAGGGATTACTTTCTTTTGAATCGGTGTAGGCTCATGGAAACCTAACTGATCCACCATATCAATCATCTCTTTCGTAAGAGCCATTGATTTAAATGTTTGAACTGTCATATTCGTACTCCTTTTCGATCGCTGTTGCTTTCTCATTATAGTAGAGTTCTCTCTATTATACCATCTTTACTCCTGCTACACTTAAGGATTTTTAGTGGCTTCTATCTCAAAGAATGGTCTAACTTTGTATTCTGCCCCATTTCCCTTTATAATATGAGGGAGATATGATATTTTCGAACTCAAGAGGAGTAAGAGGGGGAACAAAGATGGAAGTCATTAAAATAGCTCCAAGAGGCTATTGTTACGGAGTAGTTGACGCTATGGTCATAGCTCGTAATGCCTCTAAGGATCCAAACTTACCTCGTCCTTTATATATTTTAGGTATGATTGTTCACAATCAGCACGTAACAGATGCATTTGAGAACGAAGGCGTTGTAACGTTAGATGGTAAAAATCGTTTAGAATTATTAGAAGATATTCATGAGGGAACTGTTATTTTCACTGCCCATGGTGTCTCACCTGAAGTGAAAAAAAGGGCCGAAGAAAAAGGACTAACCGTCCTTGATGCTACGTGTCCTGATGTTACAAGGACACATGATTTAATTCGTGAAATGGTTGCTGAGAATTACGAAATTGTATATATAGGCAAACGAGGCCACCCTGAGCCTGAAGGTGCTCTAGGAGTTGCTCCTGGTCACGTGCACCTCATTCAAGATGAGGAAGATATTAAAGACTTGTCATTAACGAGCGAGAAGATCCTCGTCACAAATCAGACGACTATGAGTCAGTGGGACGTCTACGATATCATGGAAAAAGTAAAAGAAAAGTATCCCCAAACCGAAATCCATCAAGAAATTTGTATGGCTACCCAGGTTCGTCAAGAAGCAGTAGCAGAACAAGCAGGGGAGGCTGACCTCACTCTTGTTGTAGGTGATCCAAGAAGTAACAACTCTTGCCGTCTTCAGCAAGTATCGGAAGAGAAAGCAGGAACCACAGCTTACAGAATAGCCGATGTTAGTGAAATTGAACTTGAATGGTTAGAAGGCGTTCAAAATGTCGCCATAACAGCTGGTGCTTCTACGCCAACTCCGCTAGTAAAAGAAGTAATCCGTTTCATTGAGAACTTCGACCCTTCAAATGAAGATACATGGGAGCGATCTTCTAAAGTGGAACAGCGTAAAATTCTTCCTAAAGTAAAAACGAAAAAAAGCTAACAAAAAAGGATGCCCATTGAGGCATCCTTTTTATTGTCTTATAAACCAAGGCCAATTGATATTTGATTTGTGTAGCTTGTATAGGCAATTACGTGATTCACTTCTACGATCTCTTTATCAGATAAACCTATATTTCTTAACGCTTCCACATCTTCCTTTTCCACTTGAACAGGCTTAGCTATTAATTTCTGTGCATAGTGTAGCATTAAAGTTATTCGCTGATCGAAATAACCTTCTTCAAAAGAAGAAAGCTTTGAAAGTATATCTTTGTCTCCTGTAAGCTCGATCAACAACTGACTATGACTTTTCTTACAAAATTCACACCCATTATGCATCGAAACAAAAGTGATAAGCGTTTCGCGTTGAACTTCTGTTAGAAACGTTTCTTTGACAGCTTGTTGAACAGGAGTAAACGCTTCTAATAGTGAAGGACTTTTCGCAATAAGTCTGTTGAATAATGGCAGTGGTTGTTCTAAATGACTAAGTGCTTCCATTTGTTTAATCTCAGTTTGTTTAGCCGGTTTAATCCATGGCATAGTACACATGCCTCCTTTTACATAAACTGAAATGGTTCTGTATGAGCTTCTGAAATTATCACATCTGTTGAAATTTGCTTTTGTTCAAATTTCGCCTTAAGAAAATCATGCACAGCTTTCTTCATAACTTTTTCTACATGGTGTCCCGGGTCTATTACATTTAATCCCATACCAAGAGCATCATGGGCTACATGGAAATATAAATCGCCAGTTACAAATACATCTGCTCCCTTACGTTTAGCAGCAGAAATGTACTTATTTCCATCTCCCCCCAATACGGCCACATTCTTTATCATTTTTTTCTTATCCCCGACTAAACGTAAAGCTGGTACGTCAAAGGCTTCTTTTACACGTTCGGCAAATGATTCAAGCGTCACGGGTTCATCTAGTTCTGCCAAACGACCTAGCCCTTTCTTTTCACCTTGAAGCTCTAAAGGATACACATCGTAAGCTACCTCTTCATAAGGATGGGCTTCTTCCATTGCTTTTAGGACTGTTTTCAATCCTGATTGGGGTACGATTGTTTCCATGCGTACTTCATCTACTTTTTCTATCTCTCCTTGAGTACCTATGTAAGGATCAGTACCTTCTTCAGGTTTAAATGCTCCAACCCCAGGTGTTTGGAAAGTACAGTGGCTGTAGTTTCCAATATGACCAGCCCCAGCATTTCCAAGAGCTTCTCTCACTTCATTCTCATGAGTTTGTGGAACAAATACTACAACTTTATAAAGGCGTTCTCTCTCTGTTTCAATTAGTACATCTTTAACACGTACTCCTAACGCTTCACACATGGCATCGTTAACGCCACCCCAAGCTATATCCAAGTTCGTATGTGCAGCGTAAACGGTAATATCATGTTTGATGAGTTTTTGAACAATCCGACCTTTTTCATTGTCTGGACTTACTTGTTTTAAAGGTTTAAAAAGTAATGGATGGTGGGCAATGATTAGATCTACATTATTCTCTATCGCTTCATCAACTACGTTCTCTAATACGTCAAGCGTTACCATTACCTTGTTTACCTTCTTATTCAGTGTCCCGACATGAAGGCCCACAGGATCTCCATCAAAGGCTAACTGCTTAGGGCTCCACTCTTCAAACCATTTGATAATATCTTGACCTGTTGCTACTTTACTCATTGGTGATCTCCTCCTGTATCCAATTATATTGGGTTTCGAATTCTTTCACTTTATCGAGATCGGGTTGCTTCGCCTGCTTCATTTGATTTAAGACAAACTTTAATTTGTCAGCTTCCCCTTGCCATTTAGAAATAAACGCTTCCGACTGTTCTTTTCGCAAAAAAGGACCGAATAGAAGCTCTTTTTCACGGTCTACCCCGTAAGGCTTCCATGGAGCCTCACTACGATCCCCTATCAAGACTTCATAGATATGTCCATCTTCTTCAATAATTGTCTCTTCAATAAGCTCATATCCATTATGTAAGAACCATAAACGAACGACTTGAGCATCTAAATTGGGCTGGGCGATAATCCTTTGCACCTTCCCTAGCTTTTCTTTGCCTTCCTCTAAAATGGTCTTAATCAATTTTCCGCCCATTCCAGCGATTGTTACAAGTTCAACTTCATTCTCATTTAATACACCAAGACCATTTCCTTTTCTGACCGTTACCCTATCATTTAACTGTTGCTTGTTGATATGGGACTGAGCAGACTGAAATGGACCATCGTTCACCTCTCCGGCGATAGCTCGAGCATTAGGGTCACGCTCACACACATAAGCAGGTAAATAAGCATGGTCTGAACCAATATCTGCAAATGTAGCCCCTTTGTAGATAAATGAGGCTACCGCTTTTAATCTTCTCGAAAGTTCTGTTTGTTTCAATTATCTCACCACTTTACTGAAATCTATTAATAGTCTTACCACACCACGAATAAAAAGTACAAGACATTTTCTAGGTTAGCATCTTTTCCGGCAGAAAACGATCCCGTCAAGGTGTTCTATATAAGCTCCCATATATGGACAAACGTCGATGGGATATTTATGCTCTCCTATAGATAGAGACGTTTCCGTCAGCATGAATAGAGCGTAAGGTGGGCCTGGAAATCACTCGCTTTCCGCGGGCGAGCTGTCGAGCCTCCTCGGGGAAACCACCCTGCGGGGTCTCGTCTACCTCTTTCTCCCGCAGGAGTCTCGCAATTTCCAGGCCCACCTTTGCCAAATAGTGTGAGACGGAAACGCGCCATATTTGAGAGTTAGGGGGGATTAAGAGCAACTTAACTAAGGGGATTCGTTCACCTCATTAAGGTTATGACAGGCTTTAGAATTGCTAAACTCCGTCGGGTTGGGGGAGCCTTTCCAGTTCCGGAGTCGAGGACTTAGGAACCACGCCTGCACTTTTATGCTAGGAGAGCCGGGAGAAAGCGAATGCGACTAAGAAAGCCCCCAGTTCGCCGTGGAAAGCAAGTGATTTCCTGAACCAGTTCACGCTCTAACAACGCAAATGTAAACATTCCCATAGCTTCGAGTATTCAAGATTACCCCACATTTCATTAGGAAAGACTCTAAGTAGGTTACGTGTATCTCCGACAGCTTTTCAACTATAAAAAAGAAAAGCCTTCTGCTAGAGCAGAAAGCTTTTCTTCTTTGGTTATTTCTTTTCAGATAGCCATTTTGATACAGCTTCTGTCTTTTCAGCATTCAAGTCCTGAGCAGGCATTCCACCTTGACCATTTTGAATGATTCCTTTGATATCTTCTTTGGAAAGCTTACTTCCAATGGTCTGAAGGTTAGGACCTACTTGACCTGATAGATCTTGCCCGTGACATCCTGCACACGTTTGAGAATAAATTTCTTCAGGGTTAGCAGCACCTGCATCGCCACTTCCGCCATCTTCAGCCGTTTTCTCCCCTTCGCCTTCTTTACCTTCCCCCGCTTGATCCATTTGGTTTAAACCTACAAAACCAATAATAATCATAAGGGTTAAGCCAAGTACAGCAATTAAAGCATAAGGCATAACTGGGTTTCGTTTCATGCTTATTTCCTCCTTATGTAATCCCCATTTCCACGGTTAGGACAAACTACATATATTTTACTTGAAAACGCTACTATAGAAAAGGGAAAAAGATGTTAATTCTAAAAAAATATAAACAGTAACCACATTACAATGCCTATAATACCTGATGCAATAAGGTAAAACACTTTCTTCCAAACACCTGCAAAAATCCATAATATGCAATTCAATAAAACCGTTATATGAAGCAAAATCATTTGTTGAGCACTTATTTGCACTAGATAAACAGAAAATATGAATAAAATTAATAAGAAAACAATGATTGCAATATGTACATAAATGGAGTTTGCCTTCTTAAAATACCAATATCCAAATGCAGTGAAGGTGAAAAAAATCAAATGTAAACCAATTTGCATTAGCATGGATATTTCAGTAAAATAAATGACAAGAACCGAACTCGGAAGAAGTGATAACAGAATTATTACACAGATGAAAGTGAACCACGATTTATGCGGAAACGCTTTCTTATCTGACGTTACATCTTCCTCTCCTTCAGTATATAGAGCAAGCAAGAAATCGCAATATTCCTTAGGAAGCAACTGATGGGTTTTCCAGTACTGAATTTCCTTTACAATAACTCGTTTCCGTGTGTCTTCCAATAGGCTACACCCCTTGAGGATCAAGGATAAAAAATACACAGCCATTGTGCACTTGTTAAGTACACAATGACTGAGTTGTTTATGGCATTATCAATTTACTCTATTCCAAGAAATCCTTTAATCGTTTGCTACGACTAGGGTGACGCAATTTACGAAGTGCTTTTGCTTCAATTTGACGGATTCGTTCTCGTGTAACACCAAACACCTTACCAACTTCTTCAAGTGTTCGTGTACGCCCATCGTCCAAGCCGAAGCGCAAGCGAAGAACGTTTTCTTCACGATCTGTTAATGTGTCAAGAACATCTTCTAGTTGTTCCTTTAACAGCTCATATGCTGCATGATCAGATGGTGATGTAGCTTCCTGGTCTTCAATGAAATCTCCTAAGTGAGAGTCATCTTCTTCACCAATTGGAGTCTCTAATGACACAGGCTCTTGAGCAATTTTCAAGATTTCTCTTACTTTATCAGGTGTGAGTTCCATTTCTTCTGCGATTTCTTCAGGAATTGGCTCACGACCAAGATCTTGAAGCAATTGACGTTGTACACGAATTAATTTGTTAATAGTCTCGACCATGTGCACCGGAATACGAATTGTACGGGCTTGGTCTGCAATAGCACGTGTAATTGCCTGACGAATCCACCATGTTGCATACGTACTGAATTTGTAACCTTTACGGTAATCGAATTTCTCAACAGCTTTAATCAGACCCATGTTCCCTTCTTGAATCAAATCAAGGAACAACATCCCTCTACCAACATAACGTTTCGCAATACTTACTACAAGACGAAGGTTGGCTTCAGCTAAACGACGCTTAGCCTCTTCATCGCCGTTTTCTATACGTTGTGCAAGGTTGATCTCTTCTTCAGCAGATAGTAAGTCCACACGACCAATTTCTTTTAAATACATACGTACAGGGTCATTAATCTTAACCCCAGGCGGGACGCTTAAATCATTTAAATCAAACTCTTCTTCCTTATCCAGTTGTTTCATGCTTGGATCTGCTTCAGAGTCGCCGATAATTTCGACACCCTGATCACTTAGATATTCATAAAACTCATCCATGGCTTCTGAATCTAGCTCATAACTGGATAAGCGTTCAGCTACTTCTTCATAAGCTAAAATACCACGCTTTTTCCCTAATTCAAGCACCTGTTCCTTCGCTTGTTCTAGGGTTAGCTCATTCTCTGTTGATTTTGAACTTGATGGCTGCTTTTGCTCTGCCATGAGTCCCCCTCCTTCCAAACTTCCTTCTATACCAAACTATTGAGATTTTAACTGCTTCTTCAGCTCAATGATCCTCATTGCGATTTGCGCTGCTCTCACTGGATCATTTTGACGTTCAGCTTCTTTCTGTTCCAGCTCAAGCGATGAAATACTCTCTTGTTCACTTCTTTTATTAGAAATGACACGTATATAATCATTGATTTCTGCATCACTAAGGTCAGGCTGAAGCTTTAACATAGCAATTTCACTTACTAAACTTTGTAATGAAGCATCTGGTAATTGTTCAATAAATTGTCCAGGGTTGGCTTCATAACCTTCCTCATAGTAAGCGTAAAGATATGTCACAATGACCTGATGCTCATTTAAATTAAAAGCTCCGCCTAATTGTTCCTGCACCTTATAAGACACAGAGGCATCATGCATCATATAATAAATCAATTGCCGCTCAGCATTATGAAATGCTGGAAGCAATTTCTGTTTCTTTGTAGAAGCTTCTTTGTAATTATTAGTATAGCTAGTCTCAGGATTCTTATCCTTATCAAGCCCTTGCTTTTTTCGACGATTTATGATTTCTTGTTCTAAAACATCAATTGAAAGATCATATTCGCCTGCTAGTTCTCTAAGATAATGATCCCTCTCTAGTGGTTTACTGATTTTAGAGACTTCATCTAACACACGTTCGATGTATTGAATCCGATCTCCTTCATTTTTTAAGTTAAACCCTTGCTTCAAGTGGTTTATCATAAAACCCATATACGTCACAGCTGCATCTAGTACATGCTTTCGGAAGCTTTCACTTCCGTATGACCGTATATATTCATCGGGATCTGATCCATCTTTCATTTGTGCTACTCGTACATCACACCCTACTTTTTTCAGTAGGTTAGCAGCTTTATAAGATGCATCTTGGCCTGCTCTATCAGCATCATAGCACACAACTACCCGTTCCACATACCTACGAATCAACTTCGCCTGTGGCTCTGAGATTGCTGTACCTAAAGTGGCTATACCATGTTTAATACCACCTTGGTAAGCAGATATAACATCCATTTGTCCTTCAAATAAGACGACTTCATTTTGTTTTCGTATCTCTGAACGAGCTAAATCGAAATTATAAAGTAACTTCCCTTTTTGGAATAAATCCGTTTCTGGGCTATTTAAGTATTTAGGCTCGCCACCATTTACGCTACGTCCACTAAATGCGACTGTCTTCCCTTGATGGTTTCGAATGGGAAAAATGACTCTGCCTCTAAAACGGTCACCGTAATGACCATCTTCTCGATATGAGAGCAAGCCTCCTTTAACCATCGTTTGAGGATGGAATCCTTTATTCTCTAAGAATTTCATTGTAAATTCTTTAGAGTTTGGAGCGAATCCTAACTGAAAAGCATCAATAACTTCATCAGACAATCCTCTTTCTTTTAGATGCTCATATCCATCTTTACCTTCTTTTGTATGTCGCAACAAATGATGGTACAATTTAGTTAACCAGCCATGCGCCTCAAGGAGTGTTTGGTTTTCCTGATGCTTTGGATCAGATTGATCTTGATCACCAGTATCCTGTTCTGGTACATGATGGCCACTTTTATCAGCAAGAATACGGATCGCTTCCTGAAAGGAAACGCCTTCGATCTCGCGAATAAAGGTGAGAACATTCCCACCCTTTCCGCATCCAAAGCAATGAAAGATTTGCTTATCGGAAGAAACGGAAAAAGAAGGAGTTTTCTCATTATGAAAAGGACAAAGGCCGAAATAATTCCGACTTTTCTTTGTAAGTTGAACATATTCACCGACAACATCTACAATGTCGTTGGAGTTTCTAATCTCCTCGATGATATTTTCTGGAATGCGGTTAGACATACAATCACCATGTTTACTTTTTATTCTAGAAGGAACATAAAATCCCTTCAATATTCGACAAGATTTTTCAAGTCTTGCACAAATCCTCACTAGTCCTTAGGTCATACGATTACTTTGTAATCCCTTCGATCCGTAAGAAACGTGAGATATTAATGACCTCCCCCGTTACTTTAGAACTAAGAGACTCCCATATAGTTATCTTTCGACAATTCCTAGAAGGATGCCGGCTATAGTCATGTATTCTACATTCCTGTCAGGATTCCTTCTCTAAGAAAATAAGTTTTAACTTTCTGAAAAGTCATTCCTTCTACACAAGTTACGGGACATAGCATCCATTCCCCACTATTTCCTTACGCAAACCATAGAAACATTTTTTCACAAAATACAATTATAATACAATAAAGATTGAATTACCACGATTTTTTTGTTAAAACAGCGGATATTTTTACACCATATCGACATAAATGCAAGAGAAAACACAGGCGCACAAACCTGTGTTTTGTTTTAAGATTTAGAGTGGATACGATTCAGAATCGTATTGGCAGTCTCCTCTACAGCTTTATATGAAACATCAATTACATCACAACCTATACGGTCAACCACAGAATTAAAGTGATCTAACTCATGATGGATGCGTTCCATATTAGCATAAGTAGCTTGGTCGTCCAATCCTAAAGCTTTCAAGCGCTCTTTTCGAATATCATTTAACTTCTCTGCGCTAATTTTTAAGCCAATGCATTTAGAAGGATTTACTTTAAAAAGCTCTTCAGGAGGATCAACTTCAGGAACGATTGGCACATTGGCTACCTTTAAGCGTTTATGAGCCAAGTATTGAGATAATGGAGTCTTAGATGTTCTTGAGACACCTATTAAGACAACGTCTGCTTTCAAGATTCCTCTTGGGTCTCTACCATCGTCATATTTCACCGCAAATTCAATGGCTTCGACACGTTTAAAATAATCTTCATCTAACTTATGCACTAAACCAGGTTCTAAACGAGGCTTCTTTCCATACTGTTCTTCGATTTGGTCAATAAATGGACCTATGATATCAATCGCTGTTACACCATGTTCTTTAGCTTCTTGCAATAAGTATTCTCGGAACTCAGGAATGACTAGTGTGAAACCAATCATTGCCTCGTGATCTCTCGCTTGAAGTACTGCTTCTTTCAATGTAGCTTTATCTTCAATATAAGGAATACGTTGGATTTCAAAGTTGCTATTATTAAACTGACTTATAGAAGCTTTTACAACTAGTTCAGCTGTCTCTCCTACAGAGTCTGACACAACATATACAATCGGTTTGCCCATTCTTTCCCCTCCTCACATCTTAGATCCGTTCATCACGACCTAATTCTACTAATGCTTTCGTTAAATTCGTTTTTGTTAATCGTCCAATTACTTCATAACCATCTTCATCATTTTTCACCACTGGTAATGCATCAATTTGCTTGTCGATTAGCATTTGGCCTGCTTCTAAAAGTAAATCCTCTTTATAACATATCGTTACATTAGGCATCCTTGTCATTATAATATGAACAGGAATCTCCCGTAAATCTTGATTACCTATACTCGTACGTAGTAAATCTTTACGAGATAAGACACCTACTAACTTAGCATGATCATTGACCACAAAGAGTGTTCCAACATCCTCTAAAAACATGGTACATATCGCATCATAAACAGAAACATTCTCGTGCACGACAACGGGAATAGATTGAAAATCTTGGACTTTAAACTTTTTTAATTTCTCCGTAAGAAGCTCAGATCCCGTCTTACCAGTATAAAAGTAACCAACCCTTGGTCTTGCATCCAAATACCCCGCCATTGTCAGTATAGCTAAATCAGGTCGGAGTGTTGCTCTTGTTAAGCTAAGTCGCTCTGCTATATTTTCACCCGTAATAGGACCGTTCTCTTTCACAATCTCAATAATATGTTCTTGCCGCTGTGTTAAATCCACCTTTTCACCACCTCTTACTTTGTGTCATACTATTTTAAATATTATATCTCATTTTAGATCGAGTGGGAAGAACAGTCCTCCCCACCAACCTAGAGAAGAGCGAAAGGTTTTTTTACACCTTATCAAAGCACAACCCTAAAAAGTGAAAAACCTCGTCCCTATACCTCTAACATCGAGGGATAAAGACGAGTTAATTTCATGGTTATCTATTATGCGCTTAGATAGAATACTGAACGGTACTTCAAATGTCAAACATTACGCTAATCTTTCAACCAGTCCAACTGATTTAAGAACTTTTTCGATTTTAGATAGTAACCACCATAACGATCATAGTATTCGGATATCATTTGTTTAAGACGGTCCTTATTCTCTTGTTTGACGGATATGTTCCCAACTCTTGTCACGTCAACCTCTAGACAAATACGGAGTAGTTTCAAAAGATTTGGCGCAAGTCCATAAGAGTAAGAATCTAAATGACGGCACCTTGTACACAAGATACCTCCTTCTTGCACAGAAAATGAAAAAGGCTCCTCTTCATTCCCACAATTCACGCATCGGTGAACTTCAGGTGCAAAGCCGCCTTTACGAAACATCTTCATTTCATACATGAATAGCAGAATATCTAGATCTTTATCTTCTGTAATCCAAATAAACGTTTGTAAGAGCTGCTGAAACAAAAACGGATCAGGCTTATTTTGCTCCTGCAGCTTATCAGTTAGTTCTGCCATATAAGAAGCATACGCCGTTTTCACGATATCTTCTCTAATGGAACGTAAGGAATACAGCACCTCTCCTTGTTGCAACGTTCCCATATTTGAGCCCATTTGTACAAGAAAAGATGCATACACGAACGGTTGGGTTATTGCAGTTAACCGGCTCTTAGGTTTTTTAGCCCCTCTAGCCATTACTGCAATCTTGCCCTTTTCTCGCGTGAACAAGGTGACAATTTTATTCGTTTCCCCATAATCACCTGTTCGAATGACAATCCCCTCTACCTTTTCCAACAATTTAACTCACCTAACTTCTTTCTCTACAACTGTGGATCAAATTCCGCATATTCTTCGTTGTGTTCCCGAGCTTGTGAACCTTCACTATCAGTCGTTTCTAGTTCCTTCAATAATAAATAGGTTTCAATGTTTCCTGTTTGACTAAAAACTTTCCATGTAAAGTCGAGCACAAGAAACCCCACCTTTCTATTGGATTAAGAAAATGTATGATTGACCTTAGATTGACCGTAAAGCATGACACTCATGTACCTTAATATTTTCCAAATTAATATTCGTCTTGTCGATATCCATACTCTTGTAGGTGATTAGAGCGATTACGCCAGTCCTTTTGTACTTTTACAAAAAGTTCTAAATAAATTTTCGTACCAAGTAAAGATTCAATATCTTTACGAGCTCTTTGACCAATTTCTTTCAACATAGAGCCTTGTTTTCCAATAATAATGCCTTTTTGACTAGAGCGTTCAACAATAATGGAAGCTTGAACATTCACTTTTTCATTCTCACGTTCTTCAATTCCTTCTATCACAACGGCAATCGAATGAGGGACTTCTTCCCTTGTTAGATGCAATGCTTTCTCACGGATTAATTCACTAATAACAAAGCGTTCAGGGTGGTCAGTAATCATGTCTTCCGGGTAAAACTGCGGACCCTCTGGCATTTTCTCAACCATTAGTTTGAGTAAGTTATCTACATTGTTTCCTTCTAACGCAGAAATAGGTACAATCTCTGCAAATTCGTATTTTGTACGATACTCATCAATGATTTTAATTAACTCATCTGGATGAACTTGATCTAGTTTATTTACAATAAGAAAGACAGGCTGTTTTACCTTCTGAAGCATGTTAATAATAAACTCATCTCCACGCCCAAAACCTTCTTTAGCATTAACCATAAATAAGACAAGATCTACTTCGTTCAAGCTTTGTTCAGCTACATTAACCATGAAGTTCCCTAGTTTATGTTTTGGTTTGTGAATTCCTGGCGTATCTATAAATACCAATTGGGCATCGTCTTGTGTATAGACCCCTTGTATCTTATTTCGAGTCGTTTGTGCCTTGTCGCTCATAATAGCAATCTTCTCACCAATTACTCGATTCATAAATGTGGATTTTCCTACGTTAGGTCGTCCGATGATGGATATAAATCCTGATTTGAATTCTGATTCCATGTTGTATCCTCCATGCTTAGATGATTATTCCTTAAATCAACTTTGATTTTTTTCTATTTTACTACAAATTTACCTTCATTTCATGCAATCGACAAAAGCAGTTACGAAATTACAAGAAAACAAAAGGGATTCATCGCACTACAAATTATGCGAAATTTCGATTCCCCACACCCCATTTGGATTCTCCATGAAGTTGAGATAATGCTTCCGTTTGCTCAAATTGAGAGTAAGGTGGTTCGGGAAATCACTCGCTTTCCGCGGCGAGCTGGGAAGCCTCCTCGAACGCTTTCGCTCTCTGCGGGGTCTTCCCTAGCTTAAAAGTGCAGGCGTGGTGCCTAGGACCGTACGGACAAGACAGCTTTTTGGAAAAGGCGTTTAGCCTTTGGAAAAAAGATGACTTGTCTCGCTAGGTCCTCCACGCCGGAACTAGATAGGCTCCCACTGCCGCAGGAGTCTCGCAATTTCCCGAACCACCTTTGTCATATATAGAGAACGGAAGCACGCCATGTAAAGGAGTGAATTGTTGAAAACCCACCATACTCGAGATGAGGGGGCGTTACACATCTTCTGATAAGGGGTGTCTGGGGAACGGGGAGACTCCTGCAGGAGAAAGAGGTCGACGAGACCCCGGAGCGAACGAAGTGAGTGAGGAGGCTCGACAGCTCGCCTGCGGAAAGCGAGTCGTTCCCCAGGCACCCCTACCACTCAATAAACGTAACGACCCCACTTATAATAAAGCGTATCGGCTTTGAGTCTTCGAGATTACTGCTCCATTGTGGAGCAAGTCTCCATCAAATAAAAAAAGACCTGGAAAAAGAGTTCCCAGGTCTTCTTAGAATAGTTTAGGAAGAAATATAATACACGCAATAATAACAGAAGCCAGCGCGGCAACGAGTACCGCTCCAGCTGATATGTCTTTAATTTCCCCTACAAGGGGGTGTTGTTCTGGCGATAAGAAATCCATAATTCGTTCAATAACTGAATTAATCATTTCTAATATAATGACCATTGCCATAATTGTAATGACCGCTACCCATTCCCAGGCAGCTAAGTCAAGAAGCAAGCCAGCAAGAACAACAATGGCCGATACAGATAAATGAATCCTAAAATTTCTTTCTGTTTTCAGAACTTCCCACAGACCTTGAAAAGCAAAGGAAAAGCCAATCAACTTCTTTTTTTTAGCTTCGTTTGAGTCCGAACTCATGTAAGATTTCCTCTTGGCGTGAGAACATTTTCTTTTCGTCCTCTTCATTTAAATGGTCATACCCAAGCAAGTGTAGGAAACCATGAAGAGCCAAAAAGCCAAGTTCACGCTCATAAGTATGGTTATATTCCTCAGCCTGTTCCTTTGCTCGGTCAACAGAAATGACAATATCTCCGAGGAGAAGTGGCATTTCTGCTCCCATAATCTTCATTTCCCCGTCTCCTTCTTCTTGCATAGCAAAAGAGATGACGTCAGTTGGTTCGTCCTTTTGACGGTAATTCCGGTTGATGATTTGAATTTCATTGTTATCAACAAAAGATACCGATAGCTCGGCTTCATCTGTTACATTCTCCTGGTTTGAGGCGAAATCTAAGATGCGTTGAATTAAATCAATGTAATCTTCTTCTACAGAGTTTGTTTCATCGTGGAAATCAATGTACATGTTTATGCCTCCTTAACGGTTGCTTTAGATTCTGGATATTGTATTCTTGAGTGAAATATACCTTGTAACGTCTCACAAATCGCTATTTGTATTCGTTCCAGGTCCTTTAATGTTAAAGGACTATTCGACAATTGTCCATCTAAAAGACGGTCAATGATAATCGAATGAACCAAGTTTTCAATGTCTTCTGGTGAAGGGGTTTTAAGAGATCGGACAGCCGCTTCTACTGAATCGCATATACACACTATTGCTGCTTCACTTGACTGTGGTTTAGGCCCTGGGTAACGATAGTTCACTTCTTCGACGTTTTCGTTTTCTTGTTTCGCTTTGTGGTAGAAATACTTTAAAAGCGTTGTGCCGTGGTGTTGTTCTGCAATGTCAATAATTTCTGTTGGCATCTTATGTTTTCGTAGCATTTCAGCCCCAGTGTAAGGATGGCCAATAATAATTTCCGCACTTTTCTGAGGCTCAATCAGATCATGAGGGTTCTTCATCCCCATTTGATTTTCAATAAAGTATTGCGGCTCTTTCGTCTTACCTAGATCATGATAATAAGACCCTACTCGAGCCAATAAACCATTCGCTCCTATAGCCTCACAAGCCGATTCACTTAAATTCGCAACCATCACACTATGATGATACGTCCCAGGGGTTTGCGTCAATATCTTTCGAAGTAAAGGATGATTTGGATTAGATAACGTGATCAACAGTGTATCTGATAGCATGCCCAATCCCGCTTCAAAGAATGGCAATAATCCAAAAGTGAGCACAGAAGACAAAAATGCCGACAGAACCGCATATCCTATCGTTATCGTAGTACCAGAGAGTGAAATTGGCTCGTAGGTCAATAATACGAAAACCACCACAAGAGCAATATTCACAACCGTCACTCCGAAACCAGCTTTAAGTATGGATGTCTTATCTTTTACATTATGAAGAAATATAATCGCAGCTAGTTGTGAGAACATAAAATATATGCCCGCTTCAACATTTAATGTCCCAGGAATTTGCTGATTAAAAAAGATGGTACCAAAAATCGCATACATAATACTTAAAAATATAGCCATTCTCTCATGTATAAGAAGCGTTATCAGCATCGCCCCAGCAGCAACGGGTACAACATAATACAAATCATCAATAGAAGATTGAAAAACACTCCCAAGCTTCATCATTAGAAAGACTAAGATACTAATAAACAGAATGGCTAACACCTTACCATTATCCAAACCGTCAGTCTTGCTCATTCTTTTTAATTCATAGAGGAGGACTCCTATAGAAAGAATGATTAATAATATAAGACCTGAATAAGGATACCAGTTGCTTTTCCCATCTAATAACCCGACTAATTTTAACCGTTCATATATATCATTAGAAATCGTTTCCCCTTGAAAGACTAACACCTGTCCTTGCCTTATCATAACCGGATCAACATCATTAGCTGCTTCGTTTTGAGCTTGGATTTTTTTATCTTCATCGATAAATGAATTACGAACAATCAAAAACTCTATTAGCGATTGCACTGCCTCTTTCAGGTCAGGATCAAAACTCTTGTACTGTAACTCATTCTTTACCATTTCAATAGATGAGGCAACATCCTCTTCTCGCACACCAGAATGTAACACGTCTTTAACCGCATTAGAAAGCATTTCCTCAGCTACGTTTCGCTGATCAGCTGGTGCATCTAGCAAGCGCTCTAGGACCTCTGGGGTAACTTGCTTTGTAATGTCTTCAGATAGCATAGATTGAAGTTTTTCAACATCATTTTCTACAGGATCAGATTCATTTCCATCTACTTGGTTTTCTGATCCCTCTTGCTCATCAATCACTTCAACTGCGTTAAATATTTCTTCCATGTAGTTAATACGGGTATTCGTGATGAAATTTCTGATGGTGTATACATCATCGACAGATTCCATAGCTTCATCTCGTTTTTCCTGCGTTTTATCTTTATCTTCTACATTAATCGGAGAAAGAATCGTATCTTTAGCCGTATCCAATCTATCTACATCGTAGGTTTTCGTTTGAACATTTGTAAAAGCAAGTAAAAAAATGACCAGCGCCAGGATGGTCATAGATACTCCAATGGTAATCCACACATTCTGAAAAACATTCCCCTTGATGAACTGATTCCACCAGTTTCTCACCAATTTCCCCTCCATTATCTTATACATAGAAAGAAGACCCTTAAAAAAGGGTCTTTCTACTTACTGTTCATCTTCATATGCATCAATAACTCTTTGAACAAGTGGGTGACGGACAACATCTGATTGTTCTAAGTAGGAAAAGGCTATACCTTTAATACCAGATAGGCGCTTTTCTGAAGCTTTTAGTCCTGAAGTAACACCTTTTGGTAAATCTACTTGGGTGATATCCCCAGTAATAACCATTTTAGAACCAAAACCAAGCCTTGTAATGAACATCTTCATTTGTTCTGGTGTGGTATTCTGAGCTTCATCTAAGATTACAAAAGCATCATCCAATGTTCGACCTCGCATATATGCTAGAGGAGCAATCTCTATTGTTCCACGCTCCATTAATCGAGCAGTATGCTCTGTTCCAAACAAATCATGCAGAGCGTCGTATAAAGGTCTTAAGTAAGGATCTACCTTTTCTTTAAGGTCTCCTGGTAAAAATCCTAGACTTTCGCCAGCCTCAACGGCTGGTCTTGTTAATATAATACGTTTGACTTCATTATTCTTTAATGCCTGCACAGCCATAACTACAGCAAGGTAGGTTTTACCCGTTCCGGCAGGCCCTATGCCAAACACTAAATCATGAGTTTTCATTCCAGAAACGTAATTTCGTTGACCAAGTGTTTTAACTCGAACAGGTTTTCCTTTTGCGTTTCGGATGATCTCATCTTCAAATAACGTTTCAAACTGTTGAAGTTCGTTTTTCTTAGCCAGGTCAATGGCATAGATCACATCACGCTCAGAGATCGTTAATCCTTTACGAATGATCGTAAGCAACGCATGAAACACTTGTTCTACCAACATGACATGTTCTTTGTTCCCTGACACACTTACATGTTCGCCTCTCGTAACAATGGATACACTTAATTGAGATTCCATTTGTTTCAAGTTACGGTCGCCTGTCCCAAATAAGGCTAACGCTTCATTCGGATTATCTAATTGAATGTCGATTGTACGTAAATCTTCCTGCATGCTTCAGTCTCCTTGAGTGATAGGTTGAGGTTTAGAAATATCTTCATGAACTTTAAAATATAGGATTAATTTTACTTTACCATTCTCTTTCTGACGGTGCAAAACTTTTTGGGCAATAATTTTGGAATTTTGTGGGATATTCTGCTTTAATTCCATCTCAGCTTGTTTTACCCCTATTTGCAACGCTTCTTTATCTGTTCGGGATTCTTTATACAATTCCGCTTCAGAGATCTCTTTAGAAGAGAATTTAATGGGTAATTCCCATTTAAATAAATAGAATGGTTTATTATATTCCTCTTCATGCATGCGCTTAAACTCAGGTTCTTTGAATCCCCAAATCGGCACTCTTACGCCCCCTAGCTGCACACCATAGTGCGTTTCCTTCTCACCGGTAATGACTTCATATTGCACATTCAAAGGAACAACCACTTCACTTTTGTACCATGTCTCTGCAATAACCTCACCTTCAGCATGGACAAGGGTCGGCTCTTCTTCTCGTCCAATTGCTCCCGAGACCAGTAAATCTCCAGATTCCACATAATCATTCAGTTCAACCGCTGGTTCTCCCTTTTCAACATACATATCAACAATAATTCCTTTTTTACGAGCATAAAGACTTTGCGGACCACCTTCTTCTGGTTCTGTAACAATCGTTTTTTCTACACCTTCTAAGTGATAGGTCGTACCCTTTTCGGTGACGCCGATCCACAAAAGTTCAGGCACATCAGCTAAAAGTTTTTGTTGCATTTGTCCAGGGGTTTCAATCGTAAACTTCCACGCCCCTCGTTTAATTCCATAGTCTTTTAAATTCTCTTTAATTTTATACTCTACCTCTGGGGTAACCCCTTCTATCTTAATGCCCCACACCATGTTTGAAAGAAGGAAAATTGCAATCATCCCAAGCACCAAGCCTGCTACAAGCGACCTTCTTTTAAGTAAAGAACGAAGTAAGAAAGGAAGACCGTGCCTGTTCTTGAAGCGAATTTTATAATCTAATTGACTTCGCAACTTTTTTAGTACTGGTACATCTTCCAAACGCACATTTGCTTCACATGTAAACTCGTCTATCTTTTTCACATTCCAAACAGAAATTCCATTCTCAACGCAACGGTTGAGAAAGAACTCCGGAAATTTACCTTCAATCCTAAGCGTCGTGTACCCAGTGAAGAAAACCCCTTGCGTAATTTTCATACATACCTCCTAACCGTTAGCCATTTTGATCTATAAAGGTCACTTCATGAATGGTTCCCTCAAGCAAGATCTCTTCCGGGAGCATCATACGAAGCACAAACCCTTTCCCTTTGATCAACAACTGCCCTTGCTTCAATTTCAGGCGTAATTCCTCATCAGAGAAAGAGATTAATCCCTTATGATTTTCCACATATGCATGTATTTGTCCGATGGTTGTTATTCTTGGTAGTTCGAGGATGACATCAGTTGGTAAATCAAGTTGTTGCGATAGCCAATTCCCTATACGTTGTTGCCATTTTTTCATTCGAGTGTGCCCCCTCTCACATACATATCTATGAAAAAAGCACGAAATGTATCACTACATTTCGTGCTTTCACTAAGGCTTATTTTTTTAGATGTGATCGGTAAGGATTCATGGAACGGGGTTTTCCTAACACTTCAGCCATGACAACACTTTCAGCAAGCTTCTTTTTCGATACATTTTGCAAGCCACTCACCTTTACAGAAGGTTGTGATTTGCTCCCTTTAAGATAAGGTACTTTTTTACCCCTCTGATAGCTTGGTTGAGTTGGTTGATCCGGGATCGCGTCATGCTCTCCCCCGATTTCTCCTTTAAAGGCTTTCTCGTCTTGATTCTCCGCTTCTGAACTTTCACCCTTTTGTTCACGTTGAATACTCCTGTAACGCTCTCTTTGCTCTTCTGCGTACGTTTTTAAATCTTTCACCTTTTCTCGATCTACAGAAGGTTGAGGAGAAGATGGAGTGGCTTCCCCTTGAGCGGGACGATTTTGTGCAGGTTTCTTTTTTTGCTCCTTTTGCTCATCCTTCCCTAAATTAGTCAGGAAGGCAAAAACACCAGCAATGATCGGCAACAAAATTCCTATGTTGCTAAAAATGAGATCAAAAATATCTCCCATTCGTAATCAGTCCTCCCAGATAGGACTTTAACCTCTATTTGTCCTCTTCTTCATTTTCGTTATTCATCTTACCAATTACATCACGCATATCGGTATCCGCCTGTATATTCTTCAAATTGTAGTAATCCATAACACCAATATTTCCTGAGCGTAACGCTTCGGCCATAGCAAGCGGAACTTCTGCTTCGGCTTCCACAACTTTCGCTTGCATTTCTTGAACACGTGCGCGCATTTCTTGTTCTTGCGCAACTGCCATGGCACGACGTTCTTCTGCTTTAGCCTGAGCAATATTCTTATCGGCTTCAGCCTGGTCTGTTTGAAGAATCGCACCAATGTTTTTACCGATATCTATATCAGCAATATCAATGGACAAGATCTCAAACGCTGTTCCAGCATCAAGACCTTTACTCAATACGTTTTGAGAAATACGATCCGGGTTCTCTAATACTTGGTTATGGTCCTTAGAGCTACCAATAGTACTAACAATACCTTCACCTACTCGAGCAATAACGGTATCCTCACCAGCACCACCGACAAGACGATCAATATTCGCTCGAACAGTAATACGGGCTTTTGCTTTTACTTCGATTCCATCCATTGCTACACCAGCAATAAATGGTGTTTCGATTACTTTCGGGTTAACGCTCATCTGAACAGCTTCTAATACATCACGACCAGCTAAGTCAATGGCAGCACAACGCTCAAAACTCAGTTCAATATTAGCGCGCTGAGCTGCAATAAGTGCATTTACCACGCGGTCAACATTTCCTCCTGCGAGGTAGTGACTTTCAAGTTGATTGGTATCTACATCCACACCAGCTTTATGCGCTTTAATCAACGGATTAATAACGCGACTTGGAACGACTCGACGTAATCTCATTCCAATAAGTGTAAAGATGCTAATTCTAACCCCTGCTGCCAAAGCACTAATCCATAGCATGATCGGGATAAACGTGAACAATACAGCAAGAGCTATAATGATAACTGCAATAAATATAATTGGTACCAAACCTTCTGATAACATAACTATTCCCCCTTATTCTTTTTCTTGTTTTACTTCTCGAACAACAATCCGAGACCCTTCTACTCTTACTATTTTGATACTTGCTCCTGTAGAGATGAAACTTCCTTCTGTTACAACATCAACTCTTTCATCGTTGAATATTCCAGTACCAGACGGTCTTAGTGGCGTAACAGCTTCACCTATATTTCCTGTGAGATCCTCTCTATTATTAGATGAGAGGTAGCCTTTCTCTGAGGAAGTAGAGTCACTTAAAACAATGTTTCTCAAGAACCCTTTATCAAATCCTATCGTCTTGAATAAGATAACAGAGCCTATAATCGCCACAATAATTGCAATGAGGAGACTCATCGTCATATGACCAACATTATCCGTCGACATAAACAAGGACCCTACCACTCCACCTGTTCCAATAATCCCGAGAATTCCACCCGGGACAAAGAACTCTAGAACGATACACACAACTCCTAAACCAAATAAGATAATCGCTTCATAACCTGCAAGTCCTGCAATCATATGTCCGTAGAAGAACAACCCTAAAGCGAGTAAACCCATGGATCCGGCAATACCAAATCCAGGGGAGTAAAGTTCTGCAACAAACCCCAAGCTAGCTACAGAAAGCAAAATAGGTACGACAACAGGATGAGTAATCAAACGAGCCAAACGCTCAGTAAAGGTGGGATTAGTCGTAATGATATCAGAGTCCGATAATCCTAGTTCTGATAACAATTGTTCTCTTGAATCAACTACCCCTTCTGCATACCCTACTTCTAGAGCTTCAGCTGCACTTAGTGTAAGGTACTTCCCTTTTCCTGCCTTATATTTCGGCATATCAACGTCTGGGTTAGCCATCGCTTCTGCATATAACGGATCTCTATTATTTAATTCGGCTGCTGTACGCATTTTCTTTACCCAATCAGATTGCGCTTTTTTACTAGCTGCATTCCCATCTGAAGTGATAACTCCTGCTGAGCCCATGGTTGTATTTGGTTTCATATAAATTTGATCAGCATTTAGTGATATGTATGAGCCTGCAGATAGGGCTTCTTGAACGACATAGGCAGTATTTGGAATTTCAATAGATTGAAACAAATTTGCAATCTCAGCCGCCGCATCCACTCTTCCACCAGGGGTGTTTACTTCAAAAATAATGTGATCAGCATCTCGGTCTCTTGCTTCATTTACACTTCTCTTTAAAAAAGAAGCAAGCCCCTTCTCCACCGTTTCTGTAATCGGAACAACATATACCGTTTCTCCTTTTCCATCTGCGGAACTCGCGGGACTAAGAAATGAAACCAATACTAACATGAGCAGCGACAAAACCATAGAATACCTTAGTATCCTTCTCATAATCCCCCCCCTTTCTCTCTTATTATATACGAGTTAGAGGAACTAAACGTTTCATGATAATAAATTTTATATGCATTTTATCCTAGTTCTTTTAAAAAAGCCAATTATACGAAAAAAACCGCCTTATTAAAAGGCGGTTCTTGTTTAAGATAAATGTTTTTGTACAAATTTGTTAACTAGAGAGCCATCCGCTTTGCCTTTTACTTTAGGCATAATGGCACTCATCACTTTGCCCATATCCTGCTTAGAAGAAGCACCGACTTCAGCAATCGTTTCTTGAACGATAGCGTCTAATTCATCTTCAGAAAGCTGTTGGGGCATATATGATTGAATGATTTCAATATCTCTCTCATCTTTTTGCGCAAGATCATCACGACCTGCACTTTTGTACTCTTGGAGGGAATCTTTTCGTTGCTTTATCTCTCGAGACAAAACAGTTAATTCTTCTTCCTCAGTCAATTCATCTTTTCCAAGTTTTAAAGCTTCATTTTGTAAAGAAGACTTCACCATACGTATGACGGATAGTCTTTCTTTCTCTTTGTTACGTAAAGCCTCTTTCATATCTTGGTTTAGACGCTCAAGTAATGACATCTACCTTACACCCTCTTACTTACGCTTTCTAGCGGCTTCTGATTTCTTCTTACGACGGACGCTAGGCTTCTCGTAATGTTCACGCTTACGATACTCAGCTAGTGTACCATTCTTAGATACGCTGCGCTTGAAGCGACGAAGAGCATCTTCAAGAGACTCGTTTTTACGCACGCGAGTGTTGTTTGACATGCTATTACCCTCCCTCCAAAGCAAAAAAGACAGTTTCAATGAACACGTGAGTATCTTTTCCTCACATGCCTTTGACAATTATAAACCATTCTCCAGACAGATTCAACTATTTTTATTAAGGATCGGATCATTCGGAGAATTATATTGTCGTTGCTCTGTCATATCTTCCACTTTAACATAAGTTGCGCAACCAAGATAGAGGGTAATGCTTAATTTCGATAAATTGGGTCATCCTTCTTCTTTGACACTCGGATCGCAATGTGTAAACCATTAGCAGTTAATGCCACTACGGTCACCTATGTATCCCACGTCTTGTCGTGTGGAGCAGCCCACAGAAAGAGAGTCGTTCCAATAACAACATTAAAAAATCCTTTTCTGTCATGAATTTAAGTCTTGTCCATAGTATGGTATAGAGGTGAAGAACCGTGGCTGATTTAATTACACTTTTTACTGTTTTCTTAACCATTTTTTTATTTGGTATGACTGTTTTGCGAGTTGGTTTGTATCAACTATCTTATCGAAATATGAAAATGTTCCTTCAACGGTTTGCGAACAATCCATTCAAAGGAATGCTTGCTGGTATTGTTGTAACAAGTGTATTACAAAGCAGCTCAGCTACTATGGTAATTGCCATTGGATTAGTTGCTGTAGGGGTACTCAATTTCAAACAATCTATTGGAATTATTCTAGGAGCTAACATTGGAACGACTGTTACGGCTGAATTACTTACATTCTCAAATTCAATCCCACTTTGGCCTCTGTTAATTATTGGAGCAGTATTACTAATCATCCCTAAACAAACATGGTTTGGAGCTGGTGGAATCGTATTTGGTTTAGGATGCATTTTTGTTGCTTTAAACGGATTCGAAACATTAGCAGAACCTTTGAAGCAATTTCCAATCATTCAAGATAGTCTGGCCTATACAAATGACTTTCCTAATGCCAGCATATTAATTGGAACAGCCATAACAGCTATTATACAATCATCTACGGCAGCTACAGGGATATCCATGAGCTTTTTAAACGAAGGTATTTTTAGTCTCACATCAGCTATTGGAATAATGCTAGGTGCCAATATTGGAACTTGTATCACTGCCTGGGTGGCTTCACTCGGAAGCAATTATGAAGCTCGGCTTGTTGCTATGGCTCACATCTGGCTTAATGTCTTAGGCGTATTACTGTTTGCGCCATTCATAGATGAACTTGCAGCATTATCTCAATGGCTATCAAACGAACCCGCTCAGCAACTTGCTCATATCTCTGTTGTGTTTAATGTTTTGTCTTCACTAATTGTTTTACCTTTTGTCCGACACTTCACTAAATTTGTTATGTTCGTTCATAAATATAAAGAATGATGTTTTGTGAACATATAATCTTTTTTAGGCGCTGTTAATGTTCATTGTTGATTTATTTGTTTCATATAAGCCCCTTATACGAAAGGCTTGAAACTGAGGTAGAGATGTCTTGCGATAGAGGTAGATAGGTTTTCGTCAGCTATAATGGAGCGAAAGGTGTGCCTGGAAATCACTCGCTTTCCGCGGGCGAGCTGTCGAGCCTCCTCGGGAAAACCTGCACTGAACCCACAATTTTGGTCATATGTATTTAAGCTGCAGTCTGGCCTTGTTCTCTATAGGTAACAGGGCTCTTTCCGCCGAGCTTCATTTTAATTCGCTTATGGTTGTAATAATAGATATACTGGTCCAATTCTTGTTGGAACTCTTCGATGCTTTCAAATGTTTGATTGTACAGAAGCTCTGTTTTTAAAATACTAAAGAAGTTTTCAATGACGGCATTATCATGGCAGTTTCCCTTTCGAGACATACTTTGCGTAATTCCTTTAGATTCTAACGTTTGGCGGTACTTTGGAATTTGATAATGAACTCCTTGATCAGAATGCATAAGCAGCTCATCATCTTCCTTAACATACTGGAACGCATCTTCTAACATGGTTTCCACAAGCTTGTATGTCGGCCTGAAATCAAGATTGTAGGCAATAATTTCACCATTAAATAAATCTTGCACAGGTGAAAGATACATTTTTTCTCCTAGGACTCTGAATTCCGTGATATCCGTTACCCATTTTTGATTTGGGCCTTGAGCTGTGAAGCTGCGATCGAGGATATTATCTGCCGTTTTGCCTACTTGTCCTTTGTAAGAGATGTATTTCTTGCGTCGTACGGTGCTTTTCAACCCTAGTTCTCTCATAATACGAGCTACTTTTTTATGATTAATTTGGTGGCCACGATTCAAAAGTTCCATATGGATACGGCGGTAGCCATAACGGCCATAATGGTCATAGTATATGGATGAGATGGTTTCTTTTAGTTCACTATCTGGATCCAGCTCATTCATCTTTTGGGCCTGGTAATAATACGTATTGCGTTTCATCCCGGCAACTTGAACCAGGAGTTTTACCGGAAATTTATGCCTTAGCTCGTATATTACTTGCGCTTTGGTTTGGTTGTCTGCTGGTCTTTTTCTTGAACTAAGGCTCTTAACTTTTTTAAGTACGCATTTTCAGCACGAAGGTATTCTAGCTCTTCCTGCATTTTTTTCATATCTTGGTTAGATGGTTGTTCTGACTGGTTTTGATCCTTAGATGAATTCACTCTAGGGCGCCCCTTTCCTGATGATTCAAGGGCCTCGACACCGCCTTCTTCCCACTTCTTTTTCCATCTGCGAACCATTGAGAAATCAGGGATTCTAAAGATGGCTGAGGCTTCCCGAATCGAATAGTTTTGGTTTTCGATCATCTGAATTACCTTCATTTTAAAATCCGCAGGGTAATTTGTATAGGGTGGAATAAAGGCTTGGTCACCGTGATACTTATAAAGCTTCACCCAATATCGGATAACGGAATCATCGATCCCAAGCTCGTTAGCTAAATCTTTATAAGTCGTAATTTCACTCAAATAGCATACCGCAATGTCTTTTTTCATAGCTGATGTAATAGTATTCACCATCGCACCTCCTGTTTTTGATTATGACCAAAAACAAGGGTCCACTTCAAACCACCCTGCGGGGTCTCGTCGACCTCTTTCTCCCGCAGGAGTCTCGCAATTTCCAGGCCCACCTTTGCTAAATGGAGAGAGACGAAAACGCGCCATATTTGTGAGGTAGGTGGCTTAAGAGCAACTATAATAAGCAGATCCGTTCACCTAATTAGCTTCAGGGCAGGCTTGGGAATTGCGAGACTCCGCGTAGCGATTGAGGAGGCTTCCCAGCTCCCCGCAGGAAAGCGAGTGGTCCCCGAGCCTGCCCTACCACTTAAAAGCGTAACGGCCACATACACTACGCGGTGTCAGCTTCGAGTTTTCAACAATCCTGCCCTAATGTTGAACAAATCTATTATATGATTAACAACAGCAAACTTAACCAGAGCCTTTTTATAATACACATTATAAAGATCAAGATTAAATACTAGAAAAAAAGGTGCCCTCCTAGGAGGACACCCTTGTTTAGTTATTAATAATCTGAAGTTCCTTGTCCACCTGATACGATGGATACACCTGCACTAGCACCAATGCGAGTTGCGCCTGCTTCAATGACAGCGTCTGCCCCTTCACGGTCGCGAACGCCTCCAGAGGCTTTTACTCCCATGTCTGGCCCTACTGTGTTACGCATTAGTTTAATATCTTCAACTGTAGCGCCACCGCCTGAGAAGCCTGTAGACGTCTTAACGTAATCTGCTCCAGCAGCTTTAGCTAATTCACAAGCTGTTACTTTTTCTTCGTCTGTAAGAAGAGACGTTTCAATGATAACCTTTGTTAAAGCATTGCCTTCTGTCGCGCGAACAACAGCTTCAATGTCAGCTTGAACAGTTTCTTTATCCCCACTCTTTAGAGCGCCGATGTTAATAACCATGTCTACTTCTGTAGCTCCGTTTTCAATGGCTTGTTTTGTTTCATAAGCTTTTAATTCTTTTGTATTTGCTCCTAGAGGGAAGCCAATAACCGTACAAACTTTTACGTCTGTATCTTGAAGGCGTTCGTAACAGAAAGGTACCCAGTAAGGGTTTACGCATACAGAAGCAAAGCCATATTCTTTTGCTTCTTGGCAAATCTGTTCAATTTTTTCCTGTGCTGTATCTGGTTTTAATTGTGTATGATCAATCATTTTAGCTAATTTAGCATCCATTTTAATCTTCCTTTCTTACTTGGGTTGTCCGTACCTCTTTCATCTTAGCATTATGTCTTTAAAAATGCTACTCCCCCTCTATTAAATCGCTTACTTTATTGTTTCTAAAAGTGGTTATGTCATACATAAAAAGACCTTACTGAACACTCAGCAAGGCCTCTTCTTTTAGGAAGATAACTCGATCGAATCGTCTGTTAGACTAGGTCGGTCCATCACCCGGACAAATTGGCCTGCATTATAAGGGTATCCAGCTCTAGTAAGCTTAACACGGACAATTTCTCCTACCATCTCTTCTTTTCCTTCAAACACTACTTTTAAATAATTATCGGTATAACCAACGTACCGGTTGTCATTTTCATCGTCTTTAAACTTCTCTTCTGGTATAACTTCAAGGACTTCTCCGTCATACTGTGATGCATATTCTTTAGCTTGTTGGTTAGATAATTCAATAAGTTGGTGAACCCGGTCGTTCTTAACTTCTTCATCCACCTGGTCATCCATACGAGCAGCGGGTGTCCCTGTACGCTTCGAGTAAGGGAATACATGAAGTTCAGAATAACCGATCTCTTGAATGAATCGATACGTTTCATTAAATTCTTCTTCCGTCTCACCTGGAAATCCAACGATAACATCTGAGGTAATCGCAAGGCCTGGTAATGCCTCTTTAATACGGTCCACTCGTTCTTTGTAAAACTCAGTAGTGTATTTACGACGCATACGTTTAAGTACCGTGTTTGAACCTGATTGAAGTGGAATATGAAGATGACGAACGATCTTATCAGACTCACGTAGAACATCAATTACATCGTCTGTTATTTGACTTCCTTCAATAGAGGAAATACGAATCCGCTTTAAACCTTTTACCCTCTTGTCTAATTCACGTAATAGCATAGCAAGATTATAATCTTTCATGTCCTCGCCGTAACCGCCTGTATGAATTCCGGTTAGTACAATTTCTTTATACCCTGCATCAACAAGCTGTTGAGCTTGTTGAATAACTTCTTCAGGGTCACGCGAACGCATTAAGCCACGAGCCCAAGGGATAATGCAAAACGTACAAAAGTTATTACAGCCTTCTTGAATCTTCAAGGAAGCTCGTGTTCGGTCAGTGAAAGCAGGAACATCAAGCTCTTCATATGTTCGTGTTTTCATAATATTTGTAACACCATTAATAGGTTGGCGTTCTTCCTGATATTGCTTAATGTAGTCTAGCATTTTACGTCGATCTTGTGTCCCTACCACAATATCTACACCAGGAATGTCCATAATCTCAGCCGGAGATGTTTGTGCATAACACCCCGTCACACAAATAACAGCATCAGGATTTTTACGAATGGCACGTCTAATCACTTGACGACTCTTCTTATCCCCTGTGTTCGTTACTGTACATGTGTTAATCACGTATACATCAGATGAGCGATCAAAGTCCGTGCGCTCATATCCTTCTTCTTTGAACAATTGCCAAATGGCTTCCGTTTCATAATGGTTCACTTTACAACCTAGTGTATGAAAGGCTACTGATGGCATAGGATCACCCCAATTCCTCTAATTGATAGGACAGAGCTGAAAGAAAATATGTAGCAGCGGTTTCTGTTCTTAATATTCGTGGTCCCAAACGTACCGCTAGCGCCCCCGCTTCCTTCAGCGTCTGCACTTCTTGTTCACTGAATCCGCCTTCTGGTCCAATAATGACGAGAATACGCTGACCTTGCTGAATTTTCGTAAGAACTTCTTTTAATGATCGATAGGATTGACTTTTCGCCTCATCCTCATAAGCAAATACAACCCAATCATAGTTAGGCTGAAGAGCTATTAAATCTCCTAAGGAATGCAACTCAGAAACAGAAGGGATCATCGTTCGATGAGATTGTTCGCTCGCTTCTTTTGCAATTTTTTGATAGCGTGTTATTTTCTTTTGTGATTTCTTTTGATCCCATTTTACAATGGAGCGCTCTGCTTCAAAAGGGATAAATTGAGACGCTCCGAGTTCCGTTCCCTTTTGAATCACATGCTCCATTTTATCTCCTTTAGGTAACCCTTGCGCAATTATAACAGAGGCTGGAAGCTCTTTTTCCTCTTCCAGCCACTCTACAATCTGACATGTGACAGTGTCTGTCGTAATATCAGTAATTTCACATTTAGCTAGGTCACCCTCCGGTGTACAACATAAAATATGATGTTCAGGCTTCATTCGCATTACCTTTCCAATGTGATGTACATCTTCTCCGGTAATAACGACTTCTGAGTCATCCCATCCTGACGAAGGAACAAAATAACGTTGCACAATGGGCACCTGCTTTCTTTATGGTTTACGTGCGATAATTGATGTCCAGTCTTCCATTACATTAACTTCAACAATTTCAAAACCAGAGTCTATAAGTTGATCCTTAACTAGCTGACGCTTGTTCTTAATAATTCCAGAAGTGATAAAGTAACCCCCAGACTTCAGTTTAGCGAAAGCATCATCTGTAAACTGGACGATAATTTCAGCTAAAATGTTGGAAACAATTAAGTCGGCTTCAACATCAACACCTTGAAGTAGGTTGTTTTGTTTTGAGTCGATTTGGCTTTCCACATTGTTTAATTTAGCATTAATCGTAGTACTCTTAACTGCGATATCGTCTAAATCAAAAGCATGTACATGCTTTGCACCCAGAAGTACTGAAGCAATACTTAAGACTCCAGAGCCAGCTCCTACGTCCATAACTAGATCATTTTCCTCTATATACTGTTCAATCGCTTGGATACTTAAAACAGTAGTAGGGTGCGTTCCTGTACCAAACGCCATACCTGGGTCTAGTTCTATAATGATTTCATCACTTGAAACAGGCTCATACTCTTCCCAAGTGGGGATGATTGTTACCTTTTCTGAAATCTTGACTGGTTTATAGTACTTCTTCCAAGCTGTGGCCCAATCTTCCTCATTCAGCTCACTTATTGTGACATGATTATGACCGATATTAATATCGAATTCAATTAGATTGGTAATCGCATGTTTAATTTCTTCTACTGTTTCCCCTAAGAAACTATTCACGGGAAGGTATGCTTTTACATACACACCTTCTGCCGGATAGTCTTCAGGATTTAATTCATAAATCTCCCCCAGAAACGTATCTCGTTCTTTGACAAGGTCTTGAGGGTCCTCAATTACTACTCCACTAGCCCCTGCCTCATGAAGGATGTTTGATATGGGTTCGATTGCTTCATTCGTTGTATGAATACATATTTCAGACCATTTCAATGGGATCAACTCTCTTTACTCTGGATTCCTTATTCCCCTTTAAAGGCACGCTTCACACGTTGGAAAATGTTGTCGTGTTGCTCTTCTGTAGGTTGGTTGCCACTAATATCATGGAACTCACGAAGTAATTCTTTCTGACGATCCGTCATGTTCGTTGGTGTCACAACACGAATCTTCACATGTTGGTCGCCATGACCATATCCACGAACGTTTGGAGCACCCTTTTCTTTTAGGCGGAACGTCTTCCCATTCTGCGTACCTGCTGGGATCTTAAGCTTCACATTTCCATGTACAGTTGGAACTTCAATTTCGTCTCCAAGTGCAGCTTGCGTAAATGTCAGAGGCATCTCGCAGAAAATATGGTCTCCTTCACGTTTGTAAAATTCGTGTGGACGAATTTGAACAACTACATACAAGTCACCTGCAGGACCACCGTTTTCGCCCGGCTCACCTTGACCAGATACGCGAATACGCTGTCCTTCATCAATACCAGCTGGAATAGAGATGTGGATGTTTTTACGTTTCGTAACTCTTCCATCTCCTCCGCACGTATTACACTTATCTTTGATAATCTGCCCTGTTCCTTCACAGTGGTGACATACACGGCGGTTTACTACACGTCCAAATGGCGTATTTTGTTCCTGGTTTAACTGACCTGCACCTTGACAGTGGGAGCAAGTTTCCGGTTTTGTCCCTGGTTTTGCACCAGATCCGTCACATGTTTCACATTCTTCTTCTTTTGGAATTTGGACATCCGTTTCTTTACCGAATATAGCTTCTTCAAAATTTAACGTCATTGTATATTGAAGGTCTGCACCTCTACGAGGAGCATTCGGATCACGACGGCGTCCTCCGCCACCGAAGAACATGTCAAAGATGTCTCCAAAGCCTCCGAAGTCTTCGGCTCCACCAAAGCCTCCGAAACCACCCTGGTTAGGACCTGCATGACCAAATTGATCATATTGTTGGCGTTTCTGATCATCACCTAGTACATCCCAAGCTTCCTGAGCTTCTTTAAACTTATCCTCAGCATTGTCTTCTTGGCTGACATCTGGGTGATATTTTTTAGCTAATTTACGATACGCTTTCTTAATTTCATCTTTAGAAGCATCCTTAGATACACCTAAAATCTCATAATAGTCGCGTTTACTCACTGAAGATCACTCTCCCGACTCTCTACTCACATAAAGTTTATATTAACATGGTTTCATATTCGATTCAAAGTTAAATCAGTATCATTCTTCCCTTTATTAGGGGAACAACATTCATGCAGTAAAAAAGTCAAAGCCAAGATACCCCCTGACTTTGACTTTTTTTATCTGACTAACCTAATTTGGTTGCTTACTTCTTCTCGTCTTCGTTTACTTCTTCAAAGTCTGCGTCTACAACGTCTTCTTCTGACCCTTGGCCTTCAGAACCTTCTTGGGCTTGTTGAGCTTGTTGTGCTTGCTCATACATTTTTACAGAAAGCTGTTGCACTTGCTCTTGAAGAGCATCTTTCTTCTCACGGATTTGCTCAAGGTCTTCACCTTCAAGTGCCGTTTGAAGTTCAGATTTAGCAGTCTCAGCATTTTGCTTATCTTCTTCTGTTACAGATTCGCCAAGATCTTTGATTGTTTTATCTGTAGTAAAGATTAGTTGATCTGCTTCGTTACGAAGCTCTACTTCTTCACGGCGCTGTTTGTCCGCTTCAGCATTTTCTTCAGCTTCTTTAACCATTTGCTCTACTTCGTCTTCAGAAAGACCAGAAGAAGATTTAATCGTAATGGACTGTTCTTTGTTTGTACCTAAATCTTTTGCTCCTACGTTAACGATACCGTTCGCATCAATATCGAAGGATACTTCGATTTGAGGTACACCGCGTGGTGCTGGTGGGATATCAGTTAATTGGAAACGACCAAGTGTCTTGTTATCTTGTGCCATTTCACGCTCACCTTGAAGTACGTGGATATCTACAGCTGTTTGGTTATCAGCAGCAGTAGAGAACGTTTGCTTCTGGCTTGTAGGAATTGTTGTGTTACGCTCGATTAGCTTCGTAGTCACGCCACCCATTGTTTCAATACCTAGAGAAAGTGGAGTAACGTCTAGTAGAACAACATCTTTAACGTCACCTTGAAGTACGCCACCTTGTACAGCTGCACCAAGTGCTACTACTTCATCAGGGTTAACGCCTTTAGAAGGATCTTTGCCTACTTCTTTCTTAAGTGCGTCTACAACTGCAGGAATACGCGTAGAACCACCTACTAGAAGTACTTTATCAATGTCACTAGAAGACATGTTTGCGTCTTTAAGCGCACGACGAGTTGGTTCCATTGTACGTTCTACTAAACTAGAAGAAAGCTCTTCGAATTTAGCACGAGTAAGGTTCATTTCTAAGTGAAGTGGACCTGCTTCTCCTGCTGTAATAAATGGAAGAGAAATCTGTGTTTGAGCTACACCAGAAAGGTCTTTCTTCGCTTTTTCTGCAGCGTCTTTAAGACGTTGTAGTGCCATTTTATCTTTAGAAAGATCAATGCCATTTTCTTTCTTGAATTCTGCTACCATGTGATCGATGATTACTTGGTCGAAGTCATCCCCGCCTAGTTTGTTGTCACCAGCAGTTGATACAACTTCGAATGTACCGTCACCGATGTCTAGGATTGATACGTCAAACGTACCGCCACCAAGGTCGTAAACAAGAAGAGTTTGATCTTGTTCTTGGTCAATACCGTATGCAAGAGCTGCTGCTGTAGGCTCGTTAATAATACGCTCTACTTCAAGACCTGCAATTTTACCAGCATCTTTAGTAGCTTGACGCTCAGCATCGTTGAAGTAAGCTGGAACTGTGATTACAGCTTTTTCAACTGTTTCACCAAGATAGTCTTCTGCGTAAGACTTGATATACTGAAGGATGATAGCAGAGATCTCTTGTGGAGTGTGCTCTTTTCCTTCAATTTCTACTTTATAGTCTGTACCCATATGTCTCTTGATCGACTGAATTGTGTTAGGGTTTGTGATTGCCTGACGTTTCGCAACCTCACCAACCTGACGTTCACCATTCTTGAATGCAACAACTGATGGAGTTGTGCGACTACCTTCTGGATTTGGAATTACTTTAGACTCTCCGCCTTCCATTACAGCGACACAAGAGTTTGTTGTACCTAAGTCAATACCAATGATTTTACTCATGACAAATTTCCTCCTTTATCTTCATATGTAGAGTGAGCTTATTGATTTACCTTCACCATTGACGGGCGAATAACGCGGTCGTTTAGCTTATAGCCTTTTTGAAGCTCCTCTACGACAACATTTGATTCATAGTTTTCATCTTCAACTTGCATAACAGCCTGATGCATGTGAGGGTCAAATTCTTCCCCTACAGCCGGAATCTCTTCCAAGCCTTCTTTTTCCAATGCACTCTTAAGCTGTTTATAAACCATGTTCATACCTTCTGCATACTTCTCATCTTGAGCTTCAACTTGAAGCGCTCGTTCGAAGTTATCAAGGGCAGGTAATAGCTCCTCAATAAGTGATTGAGATTTATATTTACGGTCGTTCTCACGATCTTTCTGCGTGCGACGACGGAAATTATCATAATCTGCTTGTAAGCGTAACAAACGTTGGTACGTTTCATCCTTCTCTTGCTGAAGTTTAGCTACCTCATCCATTTCGTTAGCCTCTTCTTCAACAACTTCTTGTTCAGGATTTTCAACGACCTCTTCTTGTTCGACTTCTTCTGTTTGTTGTTTATTTTCGTCCATGTTTGTCACCTCCTCTAAAGCTCGTTCATTTACACCGGTTAAGAATATATCAGAAATTGAATCTAAACTAAACCGATAACCCTTCAATTTTGGTTAATTTTTATAAAAAGTCAATTCAACCAACTAAACAATAGTAAAAAGAGAACAGACGTCCAAAAATGCCTTTATCATCTATTCCCCAGTTGAACCTTTTTGATACCAGGAATGGAATGTTTCGGTCATACGGTCTGAAAGTAAACTCAATAAAGAAATGACTTTTGAGTATTCCATCCGAGTAGGACCTAGTAAAGCAATCGTCCCTAGCTGAGTATCCCCTATTGAGTAGGATCCTGTAATAATACTTAAATCCTTCATGGCATTTACTTCATTTTCGGTACCAATCGATACTTTAATATCACTGGAATTATGACGAAGTAAGTGAGCAATCTCTGTTTCTTCTTCAATCATCGAATACAGCGTCCTCACTTTGTCAATATCCCTAAATTCCGGCTGCATAAGAATGTTGGTCTTGCCGCCAACATAAAGCTTGGCAGGCTGTTCGTCAAATAGAGCAGCTCGTAAATACTGATAGGCCTTTTCAAATTCGCTTGTATGCTTTTTAAGAAGTTCGGCTATCTCGGTGTTTAACTTATGATGCAAGTAAATAATCGGCACACCATTTAGCCGCTCATTTAAGATGTTAACCATCTTCTCTAAGTCAGCTGGTTTAATTTCTACAGGAATCGTGAAGGACCTATGCTCAACATGACCTGTATCTGTTACAAGAATCGCAACTGCAGATATTTGAGATAAGGGGATGATTTGTAGTTGCTTTAACTTTGTCTCGTATACTTCGGGTCCAAGGATAATTGACGTATAATTCGTCAACTCGGATAACACCCGCGCAGACTGCTGAACGACTTGTTCAAATTCAACCATTTGATGATTAAACGCCTGCTTCACAAACGTTTTCTCTTGCCCAGACAAACTAAATGGTGACATCAAATGGTCGACATAAAAGCGATACCCTTTCTCAGAAGGAACCCTTCCTGAGGAAGAATGTGTCTTCTCTAGGAAACCAAGTTCTTCTAAATCAGCCATTTCGTTACGAATCGTAGCTGAACTATAGGATACATTATCTTTCTTTGAAATCGTCCTTGATCCTACAGGTTGCGCAGACTGGATGAAGTCATCAATAATTACTTGTAATATCAACAATTGTCTCTCTGTTAACATGATGATCACCTCTGTTAGCACTCTTTGATTGCGAGTGCTAAATCTAATAATAAATTATCAAATGCCTCGCTCCTTGTCAACGATAATTCACTGAAGCTTTTCATCTTCAATCAGGAATTGAGCAAATACTTCATTCCCAAAAAGGCGGCCCTGTGTTGTCAGGGCAACATGGTCTTCTGTTTCTGTTATCCAGTTTTTCCTCTTTAGATAATCTAATTCACTCGAATAAAGTGAATGGATGGAACGTCCAAAGCGATTCTCAAATTCATTCATAGATACTCCACTTGTTTTACGCAATCCAAGGAACATTTGCTCTTCCATCTCTTCTTTATAGTGCACTGGTTCAACGTGCAGTCGAGGAAGGCCTGTTTCCTTGCCCTTCTTTGTATACTGGTTTAAAGGTTTGATATTTACTGTTCGCTCCCCTGGTAAATACCCATGTGCTCCAGCACCAAACCCATAATAATAATCATTGTTCCAGTACGTTAGGTTATGCTTGCTTTCAAAACCTGGCTTTGCAAAATTACTTATTTCATATTGATAAACACCCTTTTGGTTCATCTCACTCATTAAAAGCTCATACATTCGTGCTTCTTCTTCTTCAACAGGTTTATGCAACTTCCCTTTTTTATGACGAAGGTAAAAGATGGTCTTCGGTTCAATTTGTAACGAGTAAGAAGAATAATGAGGAAGATCTAGTGCTAGAGCTTCATCAATTGTTTTCTTAAATTGGTCATATGTTTGCCCAGGAAGTCCGTACATTAAATCAACTGATACATTTTCAAATTGTTGTTTCTCAAACAGGCGGAGGCTATCATAGACGTCTTTTACACGATGATTTCGGCCTAACTTCTCAAGAAGTTCGTCATCAAATACCTGTACACCGAACGAAATGCGATTTACTCCGTATTCTTTGAGTAACGCTAGTTTCTTCTCGTCAAATTCACCAGGATTGGCTTCAAACGTATACTCAAGTGGCCCCTCAACATCGAAAGACTTTGCGATTATTTTAAGCAGTCTCTCAAGTTGATCGTGCGATAGTGCCGTTGGAGTACCTCCCCCAACAAAGATTGTTTTCATTTTTCGTTTCTCTGTACCAACTGCAGTAACAATCTCATTCTCTAATGCATCCAAATATTGATCTGCAAGTTCAGGATTATAGAAGAACTTTGTAAAATCGCAATAATGACAGATCTTGTGGCAAAACGGTATGTGAATATATGCTGATGTAATCATGTTCGTCACGTTCCTTTAAATAAAGTAGCTTTGTTAACGCATTTAAAATTAACTATATCAGTTCTACATGCGTCACCCTTGCAGTAAAACACAAAAGGTAGCAAAGTTGAAAGCATAAAAACCGCAAGAAATCTCCTGCGGTTTTTACTCATTAATCCTTATTAATCGTCAGAATCCATCTCAAGCACGGCCATAAAGGCTTCTTGCGGTACTTCAACAGACCCAACCATCTTCATTCGTTTTTTACCTTCTTTTTGTTTCTCTAACAACTTACGCTTACGAGAAATATCCCCGCCATAACATTTTGCAAGTACGTTTTTACGCATTGCTTTAATGGTTGAACGTGCCACAATTTTATTCCCGATTGCTGCTTGAACAGGAACTTCGAATTGTTGACGTGGAATGAGTTCAACAAGCTTGCTAGTAATCGCTTTTCCTCGGTCGAACGCGAAATCTCTGTGAACAATGAAGGATAAAGCATCAATAGTGTCTCCATTTAACCAGATATCCATTTTCACGAGATTCGATGCACGATAGCCTGCTAAGTCATAGTCAAAGGAAGCATAGCCTTTTGTTTGAGACTTGAGCTGATCAAAGAAATCATACACTATCTCAGACAGCGGGATATCATACGTGATATTTACACGGTTGTCGTCAAGATATTGCATATCTACGAAAGAACCACGCTTCTTCTGACAAATTTCCATCACAGATCCTACATAGTCGTTCGGGACCATCACGGTTGCATTTACAAACGGCTCACGAACTTCACTAATTGACTGAGGATCGGGCATCAAGGACGGATTATCAACCGTAACGGTTTCCCCATCAGCAAGTTCTACTTCGTAGATTACACTTGGCGCAGTTGTAATAAGTTGAATATTAAATTCACGTTCGATACGTTCTTGTATAATCTCCATGTGAAGGAGCCCTAAGAACCCGCAACGGAAACCAAACCCTAATGCCTGAGACGTCTCAGCTTCATACTGAAGGGAAGAATCGTTAAGCTCTAGGCGCTCTAGTGCTTCACGTAAATCATTGTAATTGTTCGCATCTACCGGGAACAATCCGCAGAACACCATCGGATTCAAGCGTTTATAACCTGGTAATGGTTCTGGCGCTGGATTGTCTACTCTGGTAATCGTGTCACCTACACGGGAGTCACTTACGTTTTTAATTGATGCTGTTAAATATCCAACATCCCCAACAGTTAATTCATTTTTAGGAGTTGGCTTTGGATTAAACACACCAATTTCGTTTACTTCAAACTCTTTTCCCGTTTGCATCATTCGAATTTTTTGACCAACTTTAACAGAACCTTCCTTCACCGCAATCGACGCGATTACACCTCGGTAAGGATCATATAAAGAGTCAAAGATTAAAGCTTTCAATGGATCTTCCGGCTCACCAATAGGGGAAGGAATACGTTCTACAATGGCTTCTAATATCTCTTCAATTCCTTTACCCGCTTTAGCTGAAGCTAAGATAACCTCATCTTTGGTTACACCAAGAAGATCTTCAAGCTCCTTCGTCACACGTTCTGGATCAGCCGCTGGAAGATCTACTTTATTAATAACTGGAATAATTTCTAAATCATTATCTAAGGCAAGGTAAAGGTTCGCTAACGTTTGAGCCTCAATCCCCTGCGCCGCATCTACTACCAAGATAACCCCTTCACACGCTGCTAAACTACGGGATACCTCATATGTAAAATCGACGTGCCCTGGTGTATCAATCAGGTGAAATAAGTAATCTTCTCCCTTATGAGGAGAGCTATATCGCAATTGAACTGCGTTTAATTTTATGGTTATACCACGCTCACGCTCTAAATCCATCGCATCAAGAAACTGCTCTTTCATCTCTCGTTGCGTTAAAGCTTTCGTTTTCTCTAATATACGATCGGCTAATGTCGATTTGCCGTGGTCGATATGAGCGATAATTGAAAAATTACGCACATTCTCCTGTTTAATCTTGTCGCTACTCACATTCATCACTCCTACTTTAATCCGAAACCATAGCTAGCTTAGATTATAGCAATGTAGAGGAAATACTTCAATAACGAAAAGCGCAGGCGACTGTTCAGCCCCGTACGCATAAGCAAAGTGCCGGAAGTGGCGTTAGCCACTGCAGGTAGTTTGCTTATGACGCTAGGGGCTAGGAGCCGGAGCTAGACATCATCGAAAAGCGCAGGCGGGGTGACCAGTGGAAAAAGGAAGCTCGACTAAAACCGCCGCGTCCTGCGGCAACGTCGAACGACCCCACCTCGTGTGGGGCCGGATAAGCAAGATGGCGAAAATAAGCGTAGCTTATTGTAGTCATATTGCTTATCGCGCTAGGCCCTCCCCGCCGGAGCTAGATCTCATTCGAAAAGCGCAGGGGGCTTGTCCAGAGGCGTACGGATAAGCAAACTGGCCGGAAGTGGCGCTAGCCACTGCAGGTAGTTTGCTTATCTCGCTAGCCTCTAGCCCCCGGAGCTGGACATCATCGAAAAGCGCAGGCGAGGTGCTCAGTGAAAAGAGGAAGTTCGACTAAACCACCATGTCCTATGGCAACGTCGAACGCCCCCACCTCATGTGGGGCCGGACATGCAGCTAAAAGAAAGCAGAGAATATGTGATAGATCGTGTAGATGATTGTATTGTAAACCCAGTTCACTACGCTTTCTAAGGTGACAGCTAGTCTTTGAAGGCCGCGGGCTTCGTTGTGGTCCTTGTATTGCTGTTGCTTTTCCTGCACCGATACTTGTGCGAAGTCTTTACCTAAAACTTGCACCTCATAATCCCCTGTTTCCAATTTCTCCGTTTGGACAGCTTCTTGAAATGTACCACTTGAGAAGCCTCGCATCTGAATCATCCCAATGCTAGCTTGATTCATACCGACCAAAACGCCGCCGAGGAATAAAACAATCATAATTAGAAAGGTTATTGTGAAGCGCACCATATCGGTCATCTCCTTATTTCTCCTTACTCATCCCCATTTACTTTTTCCGCTTGCCAATAAAAATCACTAAACACATCTGCAACGGCATCCGCACTTCGATAAAGTTCTTCTAACGTATTTTCCACTCCACCAAACTCAATAAGAATAGCATTTTGAGATAAGTCCTGATTAAACTTCCCATTTGTACCAGAACCCTTTTTCGTCATAACCCCTCGGCTTAGACCGGGGTATGCCTTTTCCATTTTCTTGTGAAGGTCATTCGCTAGTTTTAAATTTTGTTCATAATGGGCATACTCTCCCCCAATTACGAAGAAGATTCTCGCAAATGACTGTCCATTTATATCAGTAGTCGTATATTGTTTATCAATGGAGTCCCTGTGAAGGTCAAAATAATATTGTAAATCCCCTTCTGTACTCATTGCTTCTTGCACAACAGTCCTCGACATTTCATACGACTCGTAATACTCCATACCTTTGTCTTTAAGTTTCTTTGTTATATCTGTTTTGTCTACTTTAGCGCCAATGCCATTATCCTCTAAGCTCTGAGCCAAACGATCCCCAATAAGTGTAATATTCGCTTTAGAATGAAATGCATCTGTTGCGCCTTCTGGAAGAAGCGGGAAATAAGATTCTCGGTTATGGGTATGGTAGATCAACACAACATCCCTATTACCAGTAGTGGGTAATGCTTGATCAGAAGAAGGTGGATCTGATTGTTCATCCGGCTGCTCTTCTGTAACGATTTCCGTTTCCTCTTTGTCGAAAATCTCCATAGGAGGAGCTGATTCGACTGCCATCGTCGTGTAGTCCGTTCCCTCACCTGCTACCACAATTTGACCATCAAATGTTGAAAATCCTGGCAACTCCCTACCCAAAAGTGAACGCGGATCATCAGGCTGAATACTTGTAGCAGTTTGAAAAATCATTTCAGAGATACGCGGATCTTCATATCCATCTGGGTGCGCCCCCTGAAATACGCGGTTCTCCATGCTCATTAAATGTAAAAAAGAGGAACCATCTATCTGACTTGTCCACGTATGCAATGTTGAAGAGGACAGTCGATAAGCTGGCTGTATAGATGTCAGTAAACCGATTAATAAAAAGACTCCCATTAAGCCTATTAGGTAAATCCCACTTCGTTTATACCATTTTTTCAATTCTCTATGAACAAGCGTTAAGCCATTAGAATTCAATGAGGTCACCCTTCCTCTCATGTTTCCTAACTCTAGTAAACTTTATGAAAACTAGAGAAAGAGTAGAACCTCCTTCTATCTTATCTTGTAAAAGAATCTTCTGTGTCTGGCTCCACATCTTGATGTAAGGCAGCGTTTAGTCCACTTGCGACAACATGAGCCATATCTTTCATAAACCCGTCTACTTCTTTAGGTGTCACCATTAGATTGTGACCAATAGGAGTGAGGACCTCTTGAATAAGTGCTCTTTTCTCTTGAGCTGACAATCCACCGATCATGCCCATTACTGCTTTACGTTGTTCTTCACTTGGCAGATCTTCTTCAGTTAATTCTTTTCTCTCACCAAAATCCATACCAGCAGGAGTTAAAGACTTAGATGGTTTCTCTCTCTCATCCCACTCACGCCCAAAATGTTTTAGCATATAATCAATCGTGTCACTTGTAATGGTTACAGCGTCTACCACAGTCGGGATACCTAAAGAAATGACCGGAATCCCTAAGGTTTCTTTACTTAATTCTTTACGTTTGTTGCCCACACCAGATCCTGGGTGAATCCCTGTGTTGGAAATCTGAATCGTGCTATTCACACGGTCAATTGAGCGAGAAGCTAATGCATCAACCGCTATGACAAAGTCTGGTTTCACTTTCTCAATTACACCAACTATAATATCGCTTGTCTCTATACCTGTTACCCCCATTACACCCGGGGTAAGGGCTGACACAGGACGAAAACCTTCATCGACCGTCTCAGGCTGAAGTTCAAACATATGGTTCGTCACAAGCAGTTTATGAACTACCATGGGACCAAGTGCGTCAGGTGTAACATTGTCGTTCCCTAAACCTACTACGAGACATGTTGCATCGGTAGCTACATTACATTTAATAAGTAACTCTTCTAATTCTCTCGCTACTACAGAAGCTGTATGATGCATAAGGCTAGTATCATGTTTTCGTATACCTTGAGATTCAATGGTAATATAAGAGCCCGGTTTCTTACCGATTTGTTCTGCCCCATTTTCATCAACTTCTACATAAGTGACCTTTATGTCCTCAGCTTCCTTTTTCTCTTGAACACGTACTCCCTCTCTATTGCTAGAGCCTTGATCCTTTTGATCTGAAACCATGTCTTTTGCTTCAACAGCTAAATCTGTACGAATTTGAAACTGATCTAGATTCATTGACATGCGAAAACCCTCCGTTTTTTTACTAGGATGCACGTCCATTTTGGCTTTCATACATAATAGAAAATCACACGGTATTATATTTATGTTGAAAACTGCTGTGTGCTCTGATAAAATGTCTCTTGTTCGAATAAATGCTCTATAAAGCAGGTTCAATTTCTCCAGGAGGTGAAAATAGATGGCTAATATCAAACAAGCTAGAAAACGTGTTATTACACAAAACAACCAGCGCGCACAGAACAACTCTTTCAAATCTGACGTTCGTTCTGCAATGAAGCGTGTTGACAACCTAGTTGATAACAACAAAACTGACGAAGCTAAAGAAGCTTTCAAAGATGCTGTACAAAAGATTGATAAGGCTGTAGGCAAAGGTCTTATGCACCGCAACAAAGGTAACCGTCAGAAAGCTCGTCTTTCTCGTCGCGTTAAATCCGTTACAGCGTAAATAAGTCATTCCGTTTTTATGACCAACCAACAAACGATCCTACTAAGAGGGTCGTTTTTTTATGCAAAAAAGAGGATGCTACAATGAGTAGCATCCTCTTTTTTGTCGACGTTAAGATACATCAGCTGAAAGGGCTCTTACTTTTATAAGTGCTTGGGCTTGCTCGGGGACAACTCGCTTTCCTGGGGGGAGCTGGGAAGCCTCCTCATTCGCTACGCTCTTTGTGGGGTCTTCCCTAGGCTCCATATCCCGCGGGAGTCTCGCAGTCCCCGAGCAAGCCCTGGCTTTAAATTAGTGAACGGCCCCACACCATGCAGGCTCATTCCACGTGGTCCCAAGACGTGAGGATTTTTGTCGAACTTTCCCCTTTCCTTTTGCAGCCTCTTCGAGAAACCATCCCTAATTATCTCATGGACAAAAAGTCTTCAGCTGTCTCATGGGCAATCTCCTCAACGACTATACCTCTCTTTCCTGCCAGTGAAGATTGCAGATTTTCTTATATCACATGTTTCCGTTACACCATACTTGGCAAAGGTGGTTCGGGAAATTGCGAGACTCCTGCGGCAGTAGGAGCCTAGGGGAGACCCCGGAAAGCGCGGAGCGATTGAGGAGGCTCCCCAGCTCGCCGCGGAAAGGGAGTAATTTCCCGAACCACCTTACGCTCCAATAACACATACGGAAACTTCCTCTCGCTTTCAAAGCCAACAAAAAAAGCAACCTAATAGAGGTTGCTTTTTAGTTACGCTCTTTTCTTTTTAACATGGACAAGTTGGTATAAAAGAAGTTCAAAGGCTAAGTTCTTTTCCATTCGACCTTGTTTCATCGATGCATCCGTGTCGGTAAGGAGTTGCATGATGGTTCCTAGTTGTTGTTCGTTAAAGCCGCGGGCTCTTCCTAATGCCATTTTTATTGCAAATGGGTGGGCTTTAATTTGTTGCGTCATTTGATTCTGTGTATATCCTTTTTGCTGAAGGAGTTTTGATTGATAAATCAGTCTAAATTGAGAAGCCAATAGAGCGAGCAAGGCAATGGGTTCTTCATTTTGTTTCTCAAGGTCTTTATAGATCAATATGGCCTTCTCCACGTTTTGATTCATGACGGCATCTACCAACTTAAGAGCGGAAGACTGGGAGTTGTGTGCAGCTAACAAATCTGCCACTTCCTTTGTGATTGTTCCGCCTTCTCCAACATATAAGGCCATCTTTTCTAACTCATTTTGAATAGACATAAGGTTTGTCCCGTTTTCTTGAATAAAAACATCAATGGCAGGGGATTCTATGTCTATATGTAAACCTTTTGCTAAGCTTTGTACCCAGCTGGCCATTTCGTGTTCTTTAAGGGATTGAAAAGGAATGACCTTCCCTGATTTCTTCATTTGCTTAACGATTTTCTTACGTTCATCAATTTTCTCATAAGGTGCTATAAAAACTACAATGGAATACTCGGCAGGTTGTTCTAAATAACGTTGCAACACCGAGACATCATGTTCAATTTGCAATTTATCAGGTTTGGCCTTTAAAAAACTTGGATTTTTACACAACAATAGCTTTCTTTCTCCGAGGAAAGGAAAGGTTTCTGCATCCATCATTACTTCTTGTATAGGAACTTCTTCTAAATCATATACAGATAAATTTACATCTTGCTCCTCATCTGGCACAGCATTTTTTACAAGAGCTTGCTGAATATCCTGGATCAGGTAGGTTTCTGTTCCATATAGTAAGTAGACTGGATCAAATTGTTTCTTCTTTATTTCTTTAAGGGCATCAAAATATACCATCGTACCTTCCTCCATTCGGTTCTAACAGTATGGTATATGGAAATCGGAAGGCTTTCAAGTGTAGAATTATACATAAGTTTTAGCAAGACTTATTATGCAGAAGAGGGAAATGGCTCCCATTCCCCCCAAGTCATCTATATAAACGCATCACCTCGACCCCTAGGTAAGCCCAGGTGATAACGATGTTTTGACCGATACTTATAGCCTAGCCAAAACGAAAAAAACTATGGGTGTTAACTCTTGTCAACAAAGGGAACCGTATAATAACGAAATCTTCATGCATTGTAGATTTTTTTTATGAAACCGTTTATACTAATAACTGGTATAGGAGGGGTTAAACGTGAACGAGTTCAAAAAAGAAGTTCAATCACCAACGAACGACGTTGTAGACTCTGCCAAAGGATTCGCGTTTTCGTTCATCTTTTTCTTTGTCATTTTCGCGATTGGCGTGGGTATACGATTAATCGGCAACTAGTACTTAAGCAACAGAGTATGAAAGAGGCTGTCAACACAGTCTCTTTTTTATGTTTGTATAAAAGAAGGAATAAGGGAACATTTAGTACAGAATATCCTATGGCAAATGACTATAAAATGTACCTGTCCCACCAGAAAATTGATAGATCACCGCTCCTTTCTGATCTGTACGTATAATCTTTATCCCTTCTTTAGTCAACCGGTCTATCACCTGTTCATGAGGATGCCCATAACGATTGTTAAGCCCAGCGGATATAAGAGCTACCTTTGGAGTTAGATTATCCAACCATTGTCCGCCTGTAGAAGTGTCACTGCCATGGTGGGCAACTTTAAGTACATCTACATCAAGGTCGTGTGCTAAAGAACTGATATCTTCTTCCCCTTCTTTTCCAACATCTCCAGTAAACATCCAATCCATTCCACCAAGCGTGAAACTCATGACTAAAGAGTTATCATTTTTGTCTTCTGACTCCTGAATTGGATAAAGAATATCAAAAACGGTGTCTTCAATAACGAAGCGATCCCCACTACTAACTTTCTTCCACTTCTCTTCTTTTATTGGAAGATCCCCTTTAAAAAAAGGACTTGTTATTAATGTATCGACACTGAATGAAGTGAACACTTCCAAAGCTGCACCAATATGATCCTGATCAGCATGCGTCAAAAGCAGCGTGTCAACTTTACTTATCCCCCTTTCATGAAGATAAGGCTCGATGATTCTTGTAAACGTATCATCTTCTCCTTCTTCTAGCACACCTGCAGCATCGATCATCATGACATGACTCCTATTAGGCCACTCTATAATGAAACAGTCCCCCTGACCTATATCAAGCATCGTGACTCGTCCTGGTGAAACCAAATACGGCACACTCGCCTCTGCTATTAAAACAAAGGACAAACCAACGCCCCATAAAAAAGATTGCCTTTGCTTTCCTACTTCCCATCTCTTCATCATCCACACAAACGCGATTACAAACAAAAAGATACTAACAATGGACATCTGGCCAGTTACCCATTCCACAACAAACTCATCCATCCCTTTAAGCGGAAGGAAGTATATCTCTAATGACTTCTGAAAAACAGCATCTAATGGATTAAGCAACGAGGAAGGTAAAATATATACTCCTACGAGAAAAACGAAACATATAGGAAGAAAAAACACAGACATTAAAGGGACAAACAGGAGGTTAGCTAAAAGAGAAAGTGGGTTAAAGACATAAAATGATTGAAGTTGTAAGGGGAGAACCACTAATTGGCATAAGAGGGATATCCTAAGAAGGGTATCGACTGGATGAGCACTTAAACTAATCCATTTCTTTGACACAAGAATGGCAAAGGTGACAATAAATGAAAATTGAAAGCCCAGTTGATGAATAAGCGAAGGTTTAAAAATGAGAATACTACAAAAAAGATAACTAATAATGTCTGTCATGGGCCATCTCTGTTTAAAAAGTGATAACAGCATAGCTACTTCGGCCATACAAACAGCTCTGATTACAGACGGTGCGCCCCCTGCAAACAAAATATAAATTGGGAGAAGAAACAAAAGGCATATGATTAACTTACGCTTCGTTAAAAAGGAAAAACGAAGGGTGAGATAAGAGAAGAGTGCAATACACAACCCGACATGAAGGCCAGAGATAGCCAGCAAATGAGAAAGACCCCACCGCTGAAAAAGATCGATGGTCTCATCCGATAAATCACGATCTTCTCCAAAAATTAAGGCTTTCACCCATGATGATGTTAAAGGGGAAAGGTTTTGCTCTAAGGTGCTTAAAGCTTGTTTCCGTTTTGAAAACAATTCCTTATACCAGCTCCCCCCATGGCAATGTAACTCAGAAGGATCCACAATAATCGTCCCATGTACACCTTTATGAAGCATAAATGCTTCATAATCAAATTCTCCAGGGTTACGGGCATATGGGTAACGCTCTATTTCACCAGACAGAGAGCACCTTGATCCAATTTGAACGGATCTATAGTCGAGAGATGAAAAAAGGAACGCATTCCATTTTTGTTTCGTTTGATCATCCTCAAAAATGAAGGAGGTATAGTCTGATGTAAATGTAGGATTTTCTGTAACAACACCATTTATTTGCACTACAGCGGTAGATAAGGGTGGAGGAGTAAGAGGTTTAAATGATTCAGTAGTCGAACAAACCATAAAGAGAATACCACATGCAAGTAATAAGAAGCGTTTAGCCGGACGGAATATGATCACACCGCCCAGCACTAAAAATCCGCCCAACCAACTATATGAAATAGGCGCGAGGTAAACGCCTAGCGCTGAAGCTATAGCAAGCCAATAGCCATTTCCTTTCACAGTCCACCTCCCCCCATTACGTTGTTATGTGGTGAGAGGAGAATAAGTTCATAGCTTCTTCTTTCAAGCTTTCTATTTCTTCTTTAGATGCGCCTGCATGAGATAAACGTTCGATTAGTCCATTGATATATTCAAGTTTTTCAAGAGCTTTAGGATCGACTCCAGTTTCTTGTACTTCTACATGAACTGTCTGGACACCAGCTTCCTTGAACAACTCAATAGCATACGGATGATTTTTATAATCTTGTGCGTAGTAAACAGTTTGGATCCCTGCTTGAATTAACGCTTTACAGCAGTGGAGACACGGGAAGTGGGTAACATAAATTTCAGCACCTTCTGTGGCGACACCAAATTTGGCACACTGGAGTAAAGCGTTCATCTCCGCATGAATCGTTCTAACACAATGGCCATCAATGACATAGCACCCTTCATCTATACAATGGACACTCCCTGAAACACTTCCATTATATCCCCCTGCAATCATTCTCTTGTCACGTACCACTGTGGCACCTACAGCTAACCTTTCACACGTGCTTCTAAGAGCTAATAAATGACTTTGAGCCATGAAATACTGATCCCAAGAAATACGATTCATTATCGATCACCTTCTCTATTTTCATTTCCATTCAGTGTACTGCTTGTCTAGTTTTACGTCAATCGACTAAGGAACCTGAATATCTTCTATAAATCCCTCTAATGTCTTCTCTCCAATACCACTAACTCGGAGAAGGTCATTAACATCTTGAAAGGGTCCATTTTTCTCCCTATATTCAAGAATCGCTTTTGCCTTGGCTTCCCCAACACCCGATAAGGTTTTTAACTCTTCTAATGTGGCTTGATTAACGAAAACCTTTTCAGACATATTCCCTCCGCTTTCGCCAGGGGCTGTTCCTCCCCCTTTAGCAAGAACGATTACAACCATCTCATCTTGGACACGCATCGCTAAATTAACGGATAAGGGATCTCCCGATGATGTAAGACCTCCCGCCATTCGAATGGCATCCTCCACCCTACTCCCCTCGTCTAGATGGTATACGCCAGGTCGTTCAACCTCGCCCTTAACATCAACATACATAAGTGTTCTTTCAATTGAGGCATTCACTTCAGTTGTTTTTTCTTCCTTCTCTTCTTTATGGTTTATTACGAACTCATCATCAGGAGGGGAATTTGGCCAAAGCATCCATAAGATAAATCCTGCCAAAACAGCTATAGATAGAAAATACTTGTAGATTCGACTCATAAACGATCTACCTTCTTTCATATATTTGTTAACGGAACAGTATTTGCATGAAGAGATTACCATGTAAAGGAGGGGACCTAACATGAAGTGGGGCATTATTGGTACGGGGAATATGGGCAAAATCTTGACAGAGGCTTGGATTGATTCTGGAATGATCGAACCAGAGCAGCTTTATGTAACAAATCGAACCCTTTCAAAAGCAAAGTTATTACAACAAGACTACCCAGGTATTACGGTTTGTGAAGGAGCTGATGCAGTAGCAAAAGAAGCCGACATGCTTTTCATTTGCGTCAAACCTTTGGATATTTACCCCCTTCTCAAGAAAATACAACCTTATCTAACTGAGCAGCAGTGCTTAGTTTCTATTACAAGTCCTTATAGTGTAGAGGATCTTGAACAAGAAGTACCATGCCAGGTGGTTCGGTGGATCCCAAGTATCACAAACCGCGCTCAATCAGGTGTAACTCTGTTAACATTTGGAGAACGTGTATCTCCTTTAATGAAAGCTTATGTGGAACAGTGTTGCAAGACATACTCTAAGCCTGTTGAAATTAAAGAAAACGTTACTCGCGTTTCTTCAGATATCGTATCCTGTGGTCCAGCATTTTTTAGTTACTTACTTCAGCGTTTTGTGGATGCAGCTTGTGAGGAAACGAAGATTTCTGAACACGAGGCCACAACTATGGTTACAGAAATGCTAATTGGCTTTGGAAAGCTTCTAGAGGAAGGACATTATTCGTTACCTACTCTTCAAGAAAAGGTTTGTGTAAAGGGAGGGGTAACAGGAGAAGGGATAGAAGTTCTTGAGGCAGAAACAGGGAAAATGTTTCATCATGTTTTTCAGAGGACTCATCGAAAATACGACCAAGATAAATGGGAGTTAGAAGAACAAAAGCGGGATTAATACTTTATTCTTCATCATTCAACAAAACCCTTCAAAAAAATAAAACCGGAGAAGAGTATTTACTCTGCTCCGGTCTTATTTCTTGCATATGAAAAAAATCCGATCATTTTCTTGTTCATCATATCCCGCTTCTTGCGAGAAATCACTATGGATACCTAGTACATCAAAGCCACAGTCTTGCAGCCATGACACGTAAGTTGAAACAGGAAACGTTCTTTGGTTGTGATATTCATCAAATCGTTCATATAGATCGTCTTTCTTTACAAAGAACGTTAAATCATGTGTAACAGAATGATCTTCTTCGTTCTCATCACAGAACCAGATGTAGCTAATATCATCTGTAACGGTACCAAACGTTTGACCACTAAGGTACTCATCTATATACCCCGTTGAATGAACATCAAATAAGAACAAGCCTCCTGGTTTAACCACGTCATAGGCATGCTGAAACGTTTTCTGGATTTGTTGCTCGTCTGTAATATAGTTTATTACATCGCAATAACTAATAACCATGTCATATCGAATCGGTATATCTAATGTTGTTATATCTTGCTTGATCCATTCCACAGAAGCTTTTTGTTCTGTTGACTTCCGATTGGCTACAGCTAACATGTCTTCTGAAAGATCCACACCTGTAACGTTGTATCCTTCTTTAGCTAAACGTATCGAGATCTCTCCAGTTCCTGCTCCAAGGTCTAATATGCTTTCTACCTTTGACCCAGTAGAACGAATCGAGGATTGGGTAAAGGTTACCCAATCCTGATAAGGAACTTCTTCCATCAATTCGTCATAGATCTCAGCAAAACGACCATAGCTCATATTACACCTGGTCTTGATTTGGTGTGATTTCTTGCATGCTGTAGGAAGGTGCATCTCCCCATAGACGCTCTAGGTTATAGTAGTTACGCTCATCTTTATGGAAAATATGACACACCACGTCGTCTAAGTCGACAAGTACCCAACGAGATTCCTCAAAGCCTTCCATTCGTTTAACAACCATGCCCTGCTCTTCTGCCGCTTCCTTAATTCCTCTTGCAATTGCTTGCACTTGTCGTTCATTTGTACCATGGCAAATAATGAAATAGTCTGCAATTAAAGACACATTTTGCATGTCCATCGCAACAATATCTTCTGCTCGTTTATCTTCACATGCCTGAGCGGCAATTTTCATAAGTTCCTTACTTTCCATTTTTTACTTCCCTTCTTGTTTGCTATTCTTACGCTTCGTTAAAGCGTTATACGCATAAAATGTATCCGGATAAATGGGTTGATTTTTACTCATTAAAAAAGCAATAGTATTCTTCGATGCCATCCAGCATCCATAATCTAAGCTGACCTGAGCGGCCTCCCTTACATCGTCAACACCAGGGAACTTACGTCCAGGCTCAATGTAGTCAGCCAAGAAAATTACTTTATCCAAAGGTGTCATATGCGTACGACCTGTTGTGTGGTAATGGATGGAATCTAATACTTCCACATCTGTAATCCCTACTTCTCTTTCTACCAGTAAAGCTCCTACAGGACCATGCCACAACTCATGATGGTAGTGCAATAGATCCTTTGGTAAATAGGTTGAAGTAATCCATTTCTTCATCTCTTCTCTCGGTCTGTATTTCGCATAGTCATGAAAAATTGCTGCTATTTCTGCCTTCTTTTCATCCACTCCATACATACCTGCTAATTCAATAGCAGTCTCCATTACCCTCACTGTGTGATCATAGCGCTCTTGCTTTAGGTGAGGTTTTAGTATAGCTAATGCTTCATTCTGCTCCATACAATCCTCGCTCCTTTATATAAGATTCTACAGATTGAGGTAATAAATACCGAGCTGAGCGTCCCTGCATCATTCGTTCTCGAATAAACGTAGAAGACACTTCGAATACCGGTATATCAATGGTGTGAATAGGATATGGAGACGATAGTTCATGTCCTTTGCGTTTGACCCCAACAAAGGTGATCATTTCAACTAATTCATCAATTCTATTCCACTTTGGCAAGTATTCAACCATGTCTCCTCCCATTATAAAGTAAAATTGGATATCCTCAAACTCATCTATTAATGTCTTAACCGTATCAAACGTATAAGAAATTCCCGAGCGTTCGATTTCAATTGTATTTATTTTAAAATGGGGATTAGAATCTATGGCTATTTGTGTCATCTCTAAGCGATCATTCACTTTTGTATTGGTTGCCGTTTTATGAGGAGGATCATTCGAAGGAATAAACCATACCTCATCAAGCCCAAGTTCCTGGTACACTTCTTCTGCTATGAGTAAATGTCCCATATGAGGAGGATCAAATGTACCACCTAACAATCCAATTTTCTTCATACTAAACTCCTTTATTACGGTAGTTTAATCTGCTTGTTCTCATCTGACTCTTTATAAAGAACGATTGTATTTCCGATGATTTGAACAATGTTTGCGTCTACTCCATCAGCAATATCCTTAGCTACTTCGTCTTTATCTTCGAAGCAATTTTGCAAAATGCTGATCTTAATAAGTTCTCGTTTCTCAAGAACATCAGATATTTGATCAATCATATTCTCATTCACACCTGTTTTTCCCACTTGGAAAATCGGGTTCAGATGATGGGCTTTTGATCGTAAAAATCGTTTTTGTTTTCCTGTTAACATGTTGTATCACCTTTCAATTGCTGTTCAAATTTAGTTACAATATCGTTTGCTTCTACAAACGTTTCTGTCCATTGCTCAAACGCTAAGGCCGCTTGATAAATAAGCATACCATGACCATGTAACACCCTTGCTCCTCTGTTTTTGGCTTCTTTTAAAAGAGAGGTCTCAAATGGTTTATACACAATATCACTAACTATGGCATTAGGCTTCACATTTCGTAAAGATATAATTTGACCACTTTCATTAGGAGTCATACCTACTGAGGTCGTCTGCACAATAAGATCGTAATGTGAAAGACCCTCTTCAGCTTCTTCAAGTGAAAGGACAGAAGATTCCATGCTTCCACAACGTAATGCACGCAGTGCTTCTCCTCGCGAGGCTGTACGATTAGCGATGTCTATGACAGGGGCACCAGCCTCCGCCAACGCTCTATAAATTCCTCTCGCTGCTCCTCCTGCTCCAAGGATCAACACCTGAGTTTTCTTTAAGTTTGTATCCGGATATTCCTCAAGGAGAGAGCGAACATATCCTTTGCCGTCTGTGTTATATCCGATCCATTTTCCATCTTGGACGATAACGGTATTGACTGCCCCAACAGAGGAAGCGTAAGAATCTATTTCATCCAGATAAGGAATAATCTCTTCTTTATATGGCACGGTGACGTTAAAACCATCTACTTCAACCACTTTCAATGCTTGAAGTTTACCTTCCAATGCTTCAGGACTCGTTTCAAATATACGGTAGGCTCCCTGTTCACCTTGCTTTTTAAGAAACTGTTCATGAATCCAGGGAGACTTGGAATCTCTAGCTGGGCAACCGACTAGTCCAAATAAATAGCCCATAGGTAATCCCTCCTAGTTTTAGATTAATGAAGAACGAAGGGAAACGCGCACACCTTCTGGTAAATGAGCCGTCACAGTAACTCCACCATGTGGAACTGTAATCCAGCCAAGTCCAGAGAATACAATATCCGTTTTATCTTCTAGAACTTGAAAGCTTTGGGCCTTTAGAGGTGGCAGCTGTGACTTTGTATCTTGATCAGGAGGAGAGAGTAATTCTCCTAAATGAGTCTCGTAAAGCTCATCTGCTTTTTCTAACTTTGTACGATGAATGTTTAGTTGATTTGAAAAGTAACAAACAAAAGAATGCTTCTCACCTTTCGTAAAGTCAAGCCTTGCCAGCCCACCAAAATAAAGGGTTTGATCCTCATTCAACTGATAAACCCGTGGCTTAATTTCTTTCTGAGGCGTAATAACTTTTAAATCCTTCTCTGATACATAATGCGCCATTTGGTGCCTGTTAATCACACCTGGTGTATCAAATAAAGACGCCTTTTCATCAAGAGGAATATCTATAAATCCTAGTGTAGTCCCAGGGAAATAAGATGTGGTAATTGCTTCTTTCTCTCCTGTAGAATCTTGGATTAAATGATTAATAAACGTTGATTTCCCTACGTTTGTACAGCCAACAACATATACATCTTTCCCACGGCGTTGTTGTTCAATGGATCCGGCAACTTCTTCCATCCCTTCGCCAGTCTTTGCTGACACTAGGAATACATCATTCACTTTAAGTCCTTGTTCTTTAGCAAGACGCCTCATCCACTGTTTAACTTTATTATGGTTAACGGACTTCGGCAATAAATCGACTTTATTGCCAACTAGAATAATGGGCTTATTCCCTGTGAAACGTGGCAGTCCTTGAATAAAACTTCCATTAAAATCAAAGATATCCATCACTTTCACAATCATCCCATCCGTATCACGGATTTGGTTCAACATACGAAGGAAGTCGTCATCTGTTAGATCAACATCTTGCACTTCATTGTAATGCTTTAAGCGAAAGCATCGTTTACAAATAACTTCTTCTCGCTCTAGAGCAGAAGCAGGAGCATATCCAGGAGCTTTTGGGTCTTGCGTCTGAATCTCGGCTCCACATCCATAGCAAATTACTTTTTCCATTCTTTATCCTCCCAATTAAGCATTCCTCGACTTTTCATCCAACCTAAGATCTGGCGTTCAATTTTTCGATTGACCCTTGTCCATAAACCATCAGTCTGAACAATGGGAACAACTAGAACCGTATGGAACTCTGCACGATTCCCTCCTAAAACATCAGTCAGTAGTTGGTCTCCGACAACAACGACTTCTTCCTTATTTAAATTCATCTCTTTTCTAGCTTTGCGAAAAGCTTTACCAAGCGGCTTTCTTGCACTGTGTATAAATGGAATATTTAAAGGTTCAGAGAAGAAAGTTACGCGACTTTCGTTGTTATTTGAAACGACTGTTACTTGAATATCGTTTTCTTTCATTAATTTGAACCATTGTACAATTTCTGGTGTTGCATCTGCTTGATCCCAAGCAACAAGCGTATTATCTAAGTCTGTTATGATTCCTTTAATTCCACGTTCCTTCAATTCAGAAGGTCTAATTTCAAACACAGATTGAACATGTTCATCTGGAAGAAACTTCTTTAACACCTTTATCACCTCGTTTTTAGCCTATTCCCGTACAAATGGACTACCTATCCATGATATAAAATTTATCCTTCCCTTTCAAAAGAAAGTTTACTTTCAAATAGAAAAAAAGCATATTTTATGTGCAAACTACTCAGTCAGAAGAAAAACCGTTCGACAAATTCCTACAACATTTAAGTTGTGGATAACTCTATACACAAAACACACAAGGTAACCATCCCATTTGTGTACAAATTTACCAGTTTACCCACAACTTATATACAGTTGGTTGTGGATATGCATGGTGTTGTAGGGCTATATGATTCGTGATACATTTAGTTCACACTAAAACAAAACATAATCTTACCACATATAAAGATGAATCTACATAGTCAAGTAAATTTATTTGCGGGAGGTGTGAGCCAACACATTGTTGGTGAATGCTATGGAACATTTATCAGATGAATTGCTCATAGAATCATACTATAAAGCCACAGAACTTAACCTCAGCGCAGAATTTATTAAGCTTATTGAAGAAGAGCTACAACGGAGATCAATCATTCAGAATATTAAAAGAACAAGCTGAACCTACTGCCTATTGCTACTTGCAATAGGCTTTTTTAATTGTCACAAAATCGTCAAACTCATTTTAAATAGTATAAAGTTGCTTCTTACCTCTTATTTTTATTACAATGGAGTGGATATTAGCATCTTGAAAACCGTATGTTAAAAGGGCATATTCTTTTATTCATATCGAGGGAGGACTTAGACTGAATGTTAACCGCTATTTTTTTACCACTGATTTTAGCATGCTTTATACCATTCCTAAGTAAATGGAAAGATTCCATTCACACAGGCTGGTTCGTGCTACCTATTCCCTTCAGTATATTTGTTTACCTTATCATGCAAGTAGGTACACAATTTTCTCCTTTTGAGCGATCTTATTCTTGGATCCCATCCTTACAAATTAACTTTGATTTGTATCTAGATGGACTAAGTTTATTGTTTGGACTGCTCATTAGTGGTATTGGCTCACTAGTTGTACTTTATTCTGTTTATTACTTACATAAGAGTGAACAGTTAGGCCATTTCTACGTGTATTTACTTATGTTTATGGCTGCCATGTTCGGAGTCGTATTCTCTGATAATGTATTTGCACTCTATACGTTTTGGGAACTTACTTCCCTTTCTTCCTTTCTTCTAATCGGATACTGGAATCACAGAAAGGGATCAAGGTATGGAGCATTGAAATCAATGCTGATTACTGTATTTGGAGGTCTTAGTTTACTGGGTGGACTATTACTCTTAACCATAGTTACAGACACTACAAGTATTCAGGCTATGATGGATCAGAAAGAAACAATTATTAACAGCCCACAATTTGGTTGGATATTAGGATTTATATTCTTAGGTGCTTTTACGAAATCAGCACAATTTCCATTCCACATTTGGTTACCAGATGCAATGGAAGCCCCTACTCCGGTTAGTGCTTACCTTCACTCAGCCACAATGGTTAAAGCAGGTATATTCTTAATCGCCCGCTTCTTACCAATCTTCTCACTGAGCGAATGGTTCTTTATTATTGTTAGCACAGTAGGAATCGTTACCTTATGTTGGGGTTCATTTATGGCTGTTCGTCAAACAGACTTAAAAGGCATATTAGCCTTCTCCACTATAAGTCAATTAGGTATGATTATGGCTATGCTTGGGTTTGGAACGAAGGTTGCTGTATTCGCAGCTGTATTTCATATCTTAAACCACGCTACATTTAAAGGAAGCTTGTTCATGGTCGCAGGGATTATTGATCACGAAACAGGCACACGAGACATACGTAAATTAGGCGGTCTCATGACGCTCATGCCTATTACAGCAACACTTGCGGTGTTTGGTACTTTCTCTATGGCAGGTGTTCCTTTACCATTCCTAAATGGGTTCTACAGTAAAGAGCTTTTCTTTGATGCTTCCTTGCATCTTAAAGGAGAAGGGCTTGCCCAAACGCTTGCTACCATTATCCCTTACCTAGCTGTATTTGGTAGTATCTTTACATTTGTATACTCCATGTACCTGTTCTTTGGGACATTCAGAGGAGAATACAAAGAGAAAGAGTTGCCTCAAAAGCCACACGAGGCACCGATTGGGATGCTTATCTCCCCTATTATCCTTGTGCTTTTGGTCATTACAATCGGGTTAATTCCTGAGTTGTTTAACAGCGCATTAATCGATCATGTAGCAGAAGCAGTAAAAGGGGAACCGATGGAGAAACACATTAAATTCTGGCATGGATGGGATGGCAAACCTCTTCATATGTCACTTATAGTTGTCGCGCTCGGCGCACTGCTTGTGAGCTTCCGTTCTTATTGGGCAGGAGTATATAAAGCAGTCCCAGGTGCTTTAAGTCTAAACAAAGTTTACGACTGGTTAGTGGATCGTACTGAGAAGTATTCAAGTACGATTACGAACGGATATATGAATGGATCTTTAAGACGCTATGTACGCCTCTTGTTAATCGCAATCCTTCTTGGGACAATCGGTACAATGCTTCTTACGAATGGATTAGCTTTAAATCCAACAGATGTAGAAGACGTTACCTTCCCTGAAATGCTAGTTGTTATCATGATGGTGCTTGCAGCACTCGCTACCATCTTTACTAATAACCGTATCGCAGCTATCTTAATACTTGGTGTTGTCGGCTATGGTCTTGCCATCTTGTTCGTTCTTTACAGAGCACCAGACTTAGCCCTAACGCAACTTATCATTGAAACGGTTACGGTTGCCTTATTCTTACTTGTCTTTATGCACCTACCAGAACTTCGGAAGCGACATGAATCAGCAGGGACAATACTGATCAACGCTTCTATTGCAATCCTGTTTGGTGCAATGATGACGATCGTCGGCATTTCTTCTTATAACAGTAAATGGTTTGAACCCATTTCAGATTATTTCCTTGAAACGTCTGTAAAACTTGGTGGCGGCCACAACGTGGTTAACGTAATCCTTGTTGACATGCGTGGATTAGATACATTGTTTGAAATTACGGTATTAGGGATTGCAGCACTTGCGATCTTTAACATGATTAAGCTTCGCCGTAAGAAGGGGGCGAAAGAATAAGATGGAAATGATTACGTCCCTGTTAGCGGGTATCCTCTTCGCAACAGGAATTTACAACTTACTGCAAAAGCAGTTACTACGCATTGTCATAGGAACAGCTCTTATATCTCACGGAGCTCACCTATTCATTCTGACAATGGGGAAGTTAAAGCGAGGAAATCCTCCTATTCTTGTGGAAGGGGTCGAGGATTACGTCGACCCGTTACCGCAAGCATTAATCTTAACGTCTATTGTTATTAGTTTTGGTGTCACAAGCTTCCTACTTGTTCTGGCTTACCGTGCAGCCAAAACGAATGACACCGACAATATGGACGAGTTAAGGGGTACCGATAATGAGTAATTTAGCTGTTTTACCAATCTTACTACCACTATTAGCTGGTATTATTGTTGCGTTTTTCAACACAAAACTGAATGCGGTCCGTTTGTTTTCAAGAATTATAGCCATCCTTAACCTTATTGTTGTTACTTACATCGGTTGGGACGTCTATCAGAACGGTACAATCATTCTTGAAACGGGTGGATGGAAGGCACCTTATGGAATCGTATTAGTGGGCGACATGTTAGCCATGCTCCTTGTGGTCACAACAAACATTATTGCTGTAGCATGCGTCTTCTTTGCCTCCAAATCGTTAAGTGATAAGAAAGAATCGTTTTACTTTTATACGTTTTTCTTCTTACTCATTGCAGGGGTATCTGGTGCATTCTTAACAGGAGACCTATTTAACCTTTTCGTATTCTTTGAAGTCCTCCTAATGGCTTCATATGGTCTTATTGTATTAGGAGGAGAAAAGGTTCAATTAAGAGAGTCACTGAAATACGTTCTCTTAAATCTCTTCTCTTCTATGCTTTTTGTAACTGTTATATCATTCTTATATTCAGTAGTCGGTACGGTTAATATGGCTCAAATTGCTGAACGCGTTCAGGAAGTTGAGCAAAAGGGAATCTTAACTACGATCGGAATTCTATTGTTCTTCGTCTTTGCTACAAAGGCAGCTGTGTTTCCATTGTATTATTGGTTACCAAAGTCATATATTGTACCAAACCCAGTAGTTTCTGCTCTATTTGGAGCATTACTCACTAAGGTCGGAATTTATTCGATCCTCAGAACATTCACAATTATCTTTAATCACGAAGTGGATATTACACACCAGTTCTTCCTCTGGTTAGCTGCTTTAACCATGCTGTTTGGAGTAATTGGTGCACTGTCTACTCATAACATTAAACTCATTGTCGCTTACAACATCATTCCGGCCGTTGGTTTTATGTTAATGGGTATTGCTCTGTTTACAGAAACTTCAGTAGCAGGGACCGTGTATTATTTAATTCACGACATGATCGTAAAGGGAGCGCTATTCCTACTCGTTGGTGCCGTTGCCATATTAGCTGGAACAAGTGATTTGAGGAAGATGAATGGACTCATTCATCACTACCCTGTCATTGGGTGGTTGTTCTTCATAGCAAGTATTACATTAGCCGGTATTCCTCCGTTTAGTGGATTTATTGGAAAGATCCTATTAATGCAAGGCGGTTTAGAAAAGGACCAATATGCAGTTGTAATTATTGGACTTTTAACAAGTTTACTCATCCTTTTCTCTATGATTCGCATCTTCATTCAAGGCTTCTGGGGAGAGAAAGACGAAACATTTACTCCTGATAAAAAAGGAGCGCGAGGCTTTACATGGCCTATCGCATTTCTTGTCTTCTTCTCGATTTATTTAGGAGCCGGAGCAGAAACCGTTTATCCAATTGTTGAGGAGATCTCAAAGTCCTTATTAGATCCTTCTCAATACATTGAGTCTGTATTAAAGGAGTAAACCAATATGCCTTTTCAGATCGTATTAAATATTATTATTGCTATTATGTGGACGTTCCTTCAGGAATCGTACACATTTGGTAGCTTCTTCAGTGGTTATTTATTCGGGATTCTGCTGCTATTTACACTGCAGCGTTTTATCCCCGATGAGTTTTATATGAAGCGCTTTTTAAAGATTATTAGCCTTATCTTACTATTTATAAAAGAACTCCTTTTATCAAATGTGACAATATTAAAATGGGTTTACAAACCTAAGTTAGATATGGAGCCAGGGATATTCGCCGTACCTGTTGACCTAAAAAGCAATTGGGAGATCACACTGTTAGCGAACTTAATTACGTTAACTCCAGGTACACTCTCTATCGCAATCTCAAATGATCACTCTTATATTTATGTTCACGCCATGAATATCGAAGACGTAGAAAGTGAGATCAACTCCATTAAAGAATCATTCGAACGAGCGATCAAGGAGGTGACAAGATAAGATGTTGACTGTAGAAATGACAAAAGAGATGCTTGAGATTGTCACAGAAGTCTGTATTGTCGTAACGTCGATCTCTATCATTCTTTTGTTATACAGAGCTGTTGTAGGCCCTACAAACCCAGATCGTGCCGTTGCATTAGATACGATTGGGATTAACCTTATGGCCCTTGCTGGATTGATTGCCATCTATCTTGTTACGACACAATTAAACGATGTTATATTACTAATTGGAATTTTGCTGTTTATCGGAACTGTAGCCATAGCAAAATTCTTAGAAAAGGGTGTTATTATTGAGCGGGACATGGATTGAAATCGTTTGGGACCTCATTATCATGGTGTTCTTACTAGCAGGTACCTTCTTCATCATTTCCTGCTCGATCGGAATCATTAGGTTCCCAGACGTCTACACAAGACTCCACGCTGCTACAAAGGGTGCCACTCTTGGGGTATCAGGGATTATGATTGGTGCTTTCTTATTCCTTTATATTGAACACGGAATGATTAGTGGGAAGTTAATATTAGGGATTATCTTCGTTCTATTAACTGCTCCTGTGTCCGGTCATATGATCTCAAGAGCTGCTTACCGCAGTGGAGTTCAGTTATGGGATCACAGTATTAAAGATGATTACAAAAAGGTCGTTGAATCAGACGATAACTAACCAAGAAAAGCGTTCAGCTGAGTCAGCTGAGCGCTTTTTTTGGTTATTAAAATTATCAGGTAGATGACTAGGGACCGGAAAGCTTATGCGAGGTTGAAACAATCCCCGACTGGGCTGTATTTCATGAAGGACAGACACTTTTCTCCATATAAGCGCATAAGGTGACTATATAGGCCATTGCCTAAATGTATATGTGGAGGTGTATGCGCTTGTCTAGTTTATTGTCTGCACTCGCTCTATTTATTAAAGACACCCTATTCTTCGTATCTTACGTTAAAAACCACGCCTTTCCGCAACCCCTTCCACCAGAAGAAGAAGCCAAATGCCTGCAAAAGATGCAAGAAGGGGATGAGGAAGCCAGGAATCGACTCATTGAACACAACTTGAGACTAGTCGCACATATTGTAAAGAAGTTTGAAAACACAGGAGAAGATAACGAGGATCTGATTTCAATTGGAACAATTGGTTTAATTAAAGGGATTGAAAGCTTTTCTTCTGGGAAGGGAACCAAACTGGCAACCTATGCGGCACGTTGTATTGAAAATGAGATTCTCATGCATTTAAGAGCTTTGAAGAAAACAAAAAAAGATGTTTCCTTACAAGACCCTATCGGTCAAGATAAAGAAGGTAATGAAATTAGTTTAATTGATATATTAAAAGCTGAGAATGCAGATGTTGTAGAATTGATACAATTAAATATGGAAGTGGAGAAAATCCAAGAATACTTACAAATCTTAGATAAAAGGGAGAAAGAAGTTATTATCGGTCGATATGGGTTAGGGTTAAAAGAAGAAATGACGCAAAGAGAAATCGCTAAGACATTAGGAATTTCAAGAAGCTACGTGTCCCGGATTGAAAAAAGGGCTTTGATGAAAATTTTTCATGAGTTTTACAGAAAGGAACACCAGAACACTTCTCATAACGGTTAGGAAGAGCCTAACACAAAAGCTATCTCTCTTTCATATGGTATAGCAAATACCTATAAGAGAGGTGAATATCTATGGGATATTGTGGCTATGCAGGATACCCTTACACCCCCTATCCCGTCCCATACCCATATCCACCTTATGGAGGTTATGGCTTAGGGTTAGCAGTGGTGTTGCTCATCTTATTGCTAGTGCTAGGCGGAGGGTATTATTATTATCAGCTTGCGTAATTCAAAAAACAGATTCAATGAATATTGAATCTGTTTTTTATTGAGACTCCTGATCTTGTAATACTTGGCTACACTTCTTCCAGCGTAAAGTGAAGAAGAAAGCGGCTCCCATACTTACTGTAGTAAGCCCCATCATAAGAGCCCCATAATCAGATTCAGTTAAATAAGTGGTGATAAGTGTGCCAAGATAAAAATACACACTTAATATCAGTAGCGTTATAATAAAACGAGAGTAGTCTTCCATTCTTGCTTTCAAATGATCTTTATTCATGTAAAAACCTCCCCCTGTGTCCATTATAATAACACGGATACAGAGAGAGGTGATTAGTGAAATATTGGAATTATAATTGACGAAGCATACCTTGAATAAGAGTTGCTGCGTTTTTTCCGGCTGTCTCTAAGTACTGATCAAATGAAACATTAGATTCTTTCCCTGCAATGTCAGACAAAGAACGAATGATAACAAAAGGCGTTCCATAGTGATGGCTTACTTGCGCAATCGCAGCCGCTTCCATTTCAGCAGCTTGTAATTGAGGGAACTTACCTCTTACAAATTCAACACGCTCAGCTTCCTGCATAAACGAATCACCAGTTGCAATTAACCCTCTTACTGTGTGAAGATCCGGCAACTCCACAGCAGCTTTTTCAGCAACTTGTACAAGTTGTTCACTAGGCTCATAAAAGGCAGGCATATCAGGTACTTGTCCGTACTCATAGTTGAAAGCAGTCACATCCACATCATGGTGACGTACCTCAGAAGAAATAACTAAATCCCCTACTTTCAACTCCTTAGCAAATCCACCTGCTGATCCAGTATTAATAATATGAGTAGGTTGATAACGCTCATGCAAGATCGTAGTGGCCATCCCTGCGTTTACTTTTCCGATATTAGATTTCGTAAGAACGACGTCTCTTCCTTCTAATTGACCCTTATAAAACGTACAACTGGCTACCGTTTCTTCGTGTTCAATCATCATGTTACTCTTTAATAGTTCTACTTCTTCATCCATTGCTCCAATAATACCAATTGTCAATTCTATCTCTCCCTTTATGTCCTAAACCGTCTTTATTCGAAACTTTCTACTCGTTCTAAGATTGAGACTTATATTTATTTTCTTTGATGACCTCTACCTTCATAGGCTTCCATCCTTTTCCTTCTACCCATGCTGTATACACTCGGTAAGTCTTTTTGTCAGCTTTATCAGAGATCGTCGCTACAGCTGTTTGATTATTTCCACCATTGTGTACCCTCCATAGAGTAGAATTATCCTTTGAAAGTCCAGAACCTAGATAAATGGACTCCACCATTTCATTCCAGTCTTGAGTCGTATCATCAAAGGTTGCTACATGTTTACCTTCTTGTTCCGTCTCAATCGCTTTCCATTTATCTTGATACACTTCTATAACATTATCCTCTTTAGTAACCGAAGGAATATCTATGTACTCATCAGAATCTACTGTTTTTTCCTCTGTTTCTTCTTGATCTTCAGATTCCTCATTTGAATCTGATTCTGAACGTTCTTCCTCATCTGAAGGTTGCTCTTCTTCTGAAGCATCTTCTTTGTCAGAAGGTGAATCCTGAGTTGTTTGAGTAGCCTCTTCTTTGTTACCTTCCTGCTCTTTGTCTTCCTTATCAGAATCCGTTTGATCCACTTCATCTTTTTGACTAGTAGAATTCACATCTTCCTGCTTCCCATCTTCCTTTGCCTCATTGCCTCCGAATGGCCACACAATTATGCCAATCAATAAGACTACAAATACCAAAGCCAAAGCACTAAAGCCTGTCACTAATTTCGTATTCTTCCGCTTCTTTTCATAAAGATTCACTCGACTCATTCTTCTTCCCCCTTTGATTCATTATACTATGCAAAATGGATAGAACCAAGATTTCCTACAAAAGGTTTTGTGTTTTTTGTCGATTGTTTACTAATTTTGATGAATTGGAGGAATAGATGCTCTTTTGTCTAATATAATGATTACAAGAATAGAACATAAGGTGGTGGAGCAAATGAACGTGACTAACTTTAACCAAAAAGCTTGGAATTTATCTCATTTCAGTAAAATCGGATATTGTAAAGAGGAGAAACGTTTATGCATCTACTTCCTTAACGGGTTTACGATGGAAGTATACGATGTGGAAGAAAAGGTTGTGTTTCAATTGATTATCAGTCTAGAGAAAGAAGCATTTGTACGAAATATATTGGCCTCACACTATTGCATCTCTTTCTATACAACCCCATTGCACGCCTGAAGGGACCCTACTCAAAAGCTGGGTCCCTTCTTTTCATCTCTTCCTTATTTTCTTGTTCATATAGATAGGATACCATGTCTTTATATACTGAATAGGTAGGCCCTGGTTTCTTGGAATTCAGAGTAACTACAACCATGGCGTACTTTGGTTGATCGTAAGGGAAATAGCCTGCAAACCAATGGTGAAAAATCTCTTTCTTAAAGCCATCCTCATTTTCTACTTCAGCAGTACCTGATTTTCCAGCTATGTTCAGCCCTTGTAAACTACTGGCTGTCCCTTGTGCAGTAGGTACTTGTTGCAACAACTCTTGTAACTTTAAAGCACTATATGAGGAAAGACGATTATCCAAATCCTTATGTTCAGGAAATTCGATAAACTCTGACCCATTCTTATACAGAATATCCGTCACGCCCCGTACTTCCTTCTTAATCCCATCAGATGCTATCGTCGCCATCATGTTTGTCATAGATAAAGGACTCATCTTAACATCTAGTTGACCGATAGCCGTTTGCGAAATAGCTAGTGGCACCATTTTCTGTGGGTCCACTCCCCATATTTGATTGCGATCTTCACGCCCAAATTGCTTAAATTCCTTGAGACGGAATAGATCCCCCTTCCAACCAACAAAATCTGTAATACCAAGTTTAGCGGCATAATCTTCAAGCACATCTTCATCTTGAGCCATCATTTCATTGGCTATCTTCGCAAACGTGTAATTACAACTTTGCGCAAAGCTTTCTTCAAATGTTAAAAAACCAAGTGAGCGACTTGGCTCTTTCCCTTCATTTATACTTAAATCACAATTATAAGTCTCTCGTATATTTATGTTAGGGTGTTCAATAGCAGCAGCAGCCACAACTGTTTTAAATACAGAACCAGGAGAATAACTTTTTATCATATGATTTTCATATCTATTTGGATCATTAGAGTCCAATTTAGGACGGCTTACCATAGCGAGAACATTTCTTGATTCTATATCCATTAATACTAATCCGCCCTCCTCCATATCTGAAGCATCTATTAATGTTTCAGCGTGTTGCTGCAGGCCAAGGTCAAGGGTCGTTTTTACCTGAACAGGATAATATGGATCTTGTTGTCCTAAGTAGTTTACATTTAATCCAAACAAAGGATCCCCTTTTCCATCTACATGATATAATAACTTTTCTTCATCTTTAGACGACAAGAATTCTTCAAATGTCTCTTCTAACCCTGACGCCCCTTTTCCTCTTACAACCCCTAAAAAATGAGTCGCCACTTCAGGGTCCCCATGCCTCGCCCTATTCACTGCAATCATCCCCGGAAAATTAAGATCTTGAAAGGCTTCATATTCCTTTTCAGTTAATGTGCGCCCTAGTTGATCGGACACATAAAAAGGCTCTTCACTCTGCGCAATCCATTGCTCCAATTTCCAAGAAGGCTCATTCACTAGTGCCGCTACATCTTCAATTGGAACATCGATATCTTTAAGAAACGGAAAAAATACAACGTCTAATTGAGGAGGGTTCGTCACTGAAACTCCATTATGATCCAGGAAACTCCCCCTCCCATTATGGAGAAGAACAGACTGTGTACGTTGTTCTACACTTGCTTCTAATAAATTCACATCTTTCTTACCAAACCGCTCTGTTGAGAGTAATTGAATGTCGGCTAATCTATATAAAAGAACACTAAACAGCATGATTAAACTTATAGCTACAACTATCGTTCGCTTCACCTTCACAACACGTCACCTCACGCATCATTATCTCCAGTCTAATGACGCACTAAACCCCTCAGACACTCGTAATTCCATAGCACTCTGTAATTACATTCCATCTACGCTTTCTTTTATAGAATGCTTGAATTCAAGACGGTTCTATTTTGCGATAGATAGAGACGTTTCCGTCAGCTTAAATGGAGCGTAAGGTGGGCCTGGAAATCACTCGCTTTCCGCGGGCGAGCTGTCGAGCCTCCTCGGGAAAACCACCCTGCGGGGTCTCGTCGACCTCTTTCTCCCGCAGGAGTCTCGCAATTTCCAGGCCCACCTAGCCAAAAGGGTATAGACGGAAACATGCCTAATTTAGGAGGTATGGCATGGCGCTTAAGAGCAATTACAATAAGCCGGTCCGTTCACCATATTAACGTCAGGGTAGGCTTGGGGACTGCGAGACTCCCGCGGGGTGAGGAGCCTAGGGGAGACCCCGGAAAGCGCGTAGCGATTGAGGAGGCTTCCCAGCTCCCCGCAGGAAAGCGAGTGGTCCCCAAGCCTGCCCATGCACTCTTTCAGCAACGGACCTATCCTATTCTTGACTATGCTTATCTTAAGGAGAACAACATAAAAAAGCCCATTGGAGAGGGACTCCGATGGGCTTGTCTGTATTTATTTACTATTCAACACTAACAATCTTAACGTTGATTTCGCCACCAGGTGTAGCGACTGTAACTTTTTCTCCAATGGTATGTCCTAAAAGACTCTTAGCCATTGGGGAGTCGTTTGAGATTTTTCCTTCAAACGGGTCAGCTTCTGCACTTCCTACAATTGTATATGTTTCTTCATCACCGTCAGGAAGTTCTTGGAATGTGACAGTTTTACCAAGTGAAACCTCGTCACTATTTCCAGAATCGCTTTCGATGATTTCTGCATTACGTATCATATTTTCCACTTGGGAAATACGAGATTCCACAAATGCTTGCTCATCTTTAGCAGCGTCATACTCTGAGTTCTCGGAAAGGTCTCCGAATCCACGAGCAATTTTAATTCTTTCCACAACTTCTTGACGCTTTTCTGTTTTCAAATACTTCAGTTCGTCTTCTAACTTCTGCAATCCTTCTTCGGTCATATAATAGCTTTTTTCTTCAGACATCTTCAATCACTCCTTCATACAATACAAAAAGAAATACCCAAATCCTTATATAAAAATGAGCGGCACAATAGCTGTGCGCTCAAACTAAACGTTATTATTTTATAAAAGAAATTGGCGTTCTAGAACTACTACCACATATCATGGCAGATTTTTAATCCGTTTTCAACAATTTTATCTATTTATGCTCTATTTTCCCTTTTCTTGGATAATGGTCTTGATTTTAGAGGCCATTAAGTCGATTGCAACATGGTTTTGTCCACCCTCTGGGATGATGATGTCTGCATACCGTTTCGTTGGCTCTACAAATTGAAGATGCATAGGTCGTACAACGTTAATGTACTGCTCAATAACCGAGTCAATTGTTCTGCCTCTCTCTTTAATATCACGCAAAAGACGGCGAACAATACGCACATCTGCATCTGTATCAACAAAAACTTTTATATCCATTAAATCACGAAGACGTGGGTCCTCAAGAACCATGATTCCCTCTAAGATAATAACATCTTTAGAATCAACTGGAATAACTTCGTCTGAACGTGTATGGATTTTGTAATCATACACTGGCTTTTCTACAGATTCTTTCTGAATGAGCTTTTTCACATGCTCGATTAGTAAATCGTTATCGAAAGCGAGTGGATGGTCGTAATTGGTTTTTAGACGTTCCTCAAACGGTAAATGGCTTTGATCTTTATAATAATAATCTTGTTCCATCATCAAGATTGTTTTGTCGGTGAACTGCTGAATAATAGAACGGGTAACGGTTGTCTTCCCTGATCCAGTTCCACCAGCAACACCTATGACTACGGGCTTATCACTCATGCTGCTTCTCCTTTCGATTGTTCGTCCGATTATGTTTCAAGGCAATAGAATGATCTAGTTCCTATTCCCTTTCATACTGAGCATTAGCTATTTATCATTATGCTCAATATTTATATCACTAGCAGTACCTCTAACTTCTCTATCTCTATTTCTTTACACTAATAGCTACTCCGTCTCCAACTGGAACGATTGTAGTTTGATAATCTGGATGCTGGACGAGCCATTCATTATAGGTCCTTATTTTACGAGCAATTTTTGCAATATTAGAACCATCATCTGGATCATCTGCAACAAATCCTTTAAATAACACATTGTCAGAAATCACCATGCCGTTTGGTTCTAGTTCAGGCGTAAATAACTCGAAGAACCTTTGATATTGCCCTTTAGCTGCATCGATAAACAATACATCAAATGGCCCTTTTGCTTTCAGACTATCTGCTAAATCAAAGGCATCTCCATATAATACATGGACACGATTTTCTAAACCTAGTTTATTTATATTTCGAACAGCTTCGTTATATCTTTGTTCATCTCTCTCAATAGATACAACTTCACAATTTGGATAACTCTTCGCCATTTGAATGGCTGAATATCCAATTGCTGCACCGATCTCTAATATTCGTTTAGGTTGTTTAATTCGAATCATTTGCTGCAAAAATTCTATACCTAAGGGTTCCATAATCGGTACATGATTCTCTGTTGCATAAGATTCTATTGCCACAATGTCTTCTTCTCTTTGGTCAATAGTTTGCATCAAATAGTGTTCTAATTTTGGATCGATCATACCTCTTTCCCCCCTTAACATAGAATTAAATCACATATTCCTGGTTTGTCACAACCCTCTTATTTTAGCATAAAAAAAGTAGGAAATGCGAGAGGTTTTCCCCTCACATTCCTACAAATATTAATTAATATATTTATTTTTCTTTTTGTTATGCTCTTCTAACGTTTCAGAATAGTAAATCGTACCATCTGAAGCAGCTAAGAAATATAAATTGTTTGAATCGACTGGGTTCACGGTTGCTTCAACTGCATTTTCTGCAAAGTTTGAAATTGGCCCAATTGGCAAGTCTTTTACATGATAGGTGTTATAAGGTGATTCCACTTCTAAATCTTCGTACAATACTCGATCTTTATGTTCACCTAACGCATACAACACTGTTGGATCTGTTTGAAGAGGCATCCCTTCTTCTAAACGGTTGTAAAACACTTCCGCAATTTTTTGGCGATCTTCTTTGGTCTTGGCTTCATTTTCTACCAGGGAAGCCATAGTAACCCCTTCATGAACGGTTAATCCACGATCTTTCATATTAGCGATATAAGGTTCGAGAACCTTCTTTGTTTTATTAATCATTTTCTCTACAATTGCTTCTACCGTAGGATCCTCTTCATAGAAATCATAGGTTGCAGCAAATAAATATCCTTCAAGAGGCGTTCTAATTTCAGGATCTAGAATCGCTTCCGTTAGAATAGATGGATGTTTATCAATTAACGATTCAATATACTCAGGGTCATTCACTTGCTTCATAAATTCTTCTTTTTTAATGCTCGTCTTTTTGGAATAAATATCAGCAATTTGTTCAACTGTTTTTCCTTCTGGAATGGTTACCGTTAATAAAGGATCTTTCACCACTTTACCTGTCTTTAATGCTTCAATGAGTTCCTCAAGCGTCATAGCTTGGGTGAAGGAATATTCACCTGCTTGGAATCCTGCTTCGTTTTTAAACTTCACATAGAATCGAAACACGCGACTATCCTTAATCACATTTTGTTCTTCTAAAATGGAGGCAATTTGTGATACGGAAGAACCTATCGGTATTTCTACCTTTTCTTTTGTCGTGTCATCTGGGTCTACCGGTTCTAAAGCGGAGCTTATGTAGACATACCCCGTAATCCCGACAACAGCTATTACCGTTATAACTACAGCGAGTACGATGGCTACGATTTTACGAACAGTTTTCGCTTCCGCACTACGCTTGGTTTGGTTATCTTTCATTGGATCATCATGATTCGACGAAGACATGACATTTCCTCCTTCCATCCGCTATATTATACTATAATTCCCCTTTGTGTTTCTATCATTTGCTGAAAATTTACATCTTTCGATTTCTGGTTTTGTCGTATACAGAGGACTTGAAGTTGAGATAATGTTCCCGTTTACTCTTATTGAGCTTAAGGTGGTTTGGGAAATCGCTCCCTTTCCGCGGCGAGCTGGGGAGCCTCCTCAACCGCTACGCGCTTTCCGGGGTCTCCCCTAGGCTCCTACTGCCGCAGGAGTCTCGCAATTTCCCAAACCACCTTCTCCAGAAGTAAGAGGAACGGAAACATGCCGTAGGAGTGTTCTATGCTACCACCCGACTGTAGAATCGTTCGTCCCTCCAAACACTCAATAAAAGTAACGGGCCCTATTCTCATCCTTCATATTGGACACATTTAGACACAAAAAAAGAGGCCCTTTAAGGGCCTCTTTTTTATTCTTGTTCGTCTACTAGTGTGTTTAGTACTTCTTCAACCATTTCCCACTCTTCGTCAGATTCGATCTGGTATAGAGCTAGGTCATCGTCGTCGTTTTCTTTTTCTTGGTAACGGAAAGCAAATACTTCAACTTCTTCGTCTGATTCCTGTTGCTCTGCTGGAACCACAGCGATATAAGAGTGACCTGTTTGGTCTACATCGAAGCTGAATAGTACTTCAAATAAATGTTCTTCACCGTTTTCATCTGGAATAATAATGCGCTCTTTTTCTTCTAAACTCATCGTAACACCTCAATTTGAATTAGCATCTAAATAACTTTGTAAAATCATTACAGCAGCCATCTTATCAATGACTTTTTTTCGTTTACTACGACTAACATCTGCATCTAGCAACACGCGTTCTGCTGCCATTGTAGTTAGTCGCTCGTCCCATAAAACCGCTGGAACGTTGAAGTAAGCTTCTGACTTTTCTGCGAAGACTTGAGAAGCTTCACCTCTTGGTCCAATCGTACCATTCATGTTTTTCGGAAGTCCAATAACTAGTTTACTCACTTCATGTTCTTTCATGTATGGTTCTAGTTTTTTAAAGGCATCTTCATACTCACCTTCTGTCCAGCGAAGGGTTGTTAACCCTTGCGCTGTCCAGCCAAAAGCATCGCTTACTGCGAGCCCTATTGTTTTTTCTCCTACATCTAAAGCAATTGTTTTCATGTTAACCCTCTTGTTGTTGTTCTAGATAGAATTTCACTAGTTCTTCGATCAATTCATCGCGTTCCATCTTGCGAATTAAATTCCGTGCATCTTTGTGACGAGGAATGTAAGCAGGGTCCCCGGATAATAAATATCCCACGATCTGATTGATCGGGTTATACCCTTTTTCCCTTAGAGCTTCATGAACCGAAAGCAAAACCTCTTTCACATTTTCATCAAACGGTTCTTCTGGAAAATTGAATTTCATTGTTTTATCCATGGAACTCATACAATCACCTCTCTATAGATGTACCCACATATCGCTTACATGTAAGCTTCATTTTGAGAATACAGCTAGTTTTTTACTATCTATTTCCTATTATCCTTGATTTGCAACGGTTTGAACATATGTTTTTGCATAGTTTACCGCTTCTTCTACTTGATCAGGATTTTTACCACCAGCTTGTGCCATGTCTGGACGGCCGCCTCCGCCGCCTCCGCAACGAGTCGCTACTTCTTTAATTAGATTCCCTGCGTGATATCCTTGATCGATTAAATCTTTTGTTACACCTGATACTAACTGTACTTTACCATTGTTAACAGATGCAAGAAGAATAATGCCTGAAGTTACTTTTTGTTTTAGATCATCTAACATATTCCTTAGTGCATTCATGTCGGATACGTCGACTTGCTTAGCTAATAGGGAAACGCCTTCTACTTCTTCGAATTGATCTAAAATAGAAGATGCTTCAAGGTTAGATATTTTAGCAGAGAGAGACTCTTTCTCTCTTTGTACGTCTTTCATTTCTTGATATAATCCTTCAATACGCTCTGGAACAGTGTCTGGCTTCGTTTTTAATAGGTCAGCTGCTTTGTTTAATAGAACTTCTTTTCCGTTCATATACAGATAGGCACCTTTTCCAGTAACAGCTTCTATACGACGAGTACCTGCGCCTATGCCAGATTCCGTAATAATCTTAAACAAACCAATTTCCGCTGTATTGTAAACGTGACAACCACCACATAGTTCTACAGAGTAACCGCCAACTTTAACAACACGCACTTCATCTCCATATTTCTCTCCAAACAGAGCCATCGCGCCCATGTCTTTCGCTTCTTGCAAGGTATGGTTATCGATTGCAACTGGTATGGACTCCCATACTTTTTCATTCACAGCTGTTTCAATCTGCTCGATCTCTTTTTCAGAAACAGATCCAAAATGAGAGAAGTCAAAACGTAAACGATCACCCGTTACAAGAGAGCCAGCCTGATTAACATGTTCACCTAGAACATCTTTTAGAGCTTGGTGCAACAAGTGGGTCGCTGTATGGTTTTTAACTACGTGAGAACGATTACCTCGTTCTACTGTCGCTCTTACCTGTTCACCTTTTTGAATCGTTCCTTCTTGAACGATCGCCCGATGTAGGTTTTGACCATTTGGCGCTTTTTGAACATCTTGGACTTCTAGTGTTGCAGATTCCGTTTGGATATATCCTTTATCGGCAATCTGTCCACCACTTTCTGCATAGAAAGGAGTCTTGTCCAGGAAGATATAAACCTCTTCACCAGCTTGTGCCTCAGATGCGAAATCTTTATTCTTAACAAGCTCTGTAATGGTAGTATAGGTTTCAAGATTGTCATAGCCCACAAATTCACTAGCTACTGTTACTTCCCCAAGCACACCTTCTTGTACAGACATAGAGTCTACTTTCTGACGAGCATTACGAGCTCGCTCTCTTTGACGTTCCATTTCTTGACGGAAACCTTCTTCATCAAGAGTGAATCCAGCTTCGTGCACGTATTCCTCAGTCAACTCTTTAGGGAACCCGTAAGTGTCATATAAACGGAATACTTCTGTTCCCGGAAACACGCTCTTCCCTTTAGCTGTCTCTTCTTTAATAATTTCTGTCAGTATGGATAAACCATCGTTTAACGTTTCATGGAAGCGCTCTTCTTCATTTTTAACGACTGTCTCAATAAAGTCTTGCTTTTTCTTCACTTCCGGATAGAAATCTTCCATGACATCTGAGACATGTTCAACTAACTTAAACATAAATGGTTCATGAATGCCAATTTGTTTAGCATAACGCACTGCACGACGTAGCAAGCGACGAAGCACATATCCTCGACCTTCATTGGAAGGAAGCGCTCCATCTCCAACAGCAAACGTCACGGTACGAACGTGGTCTGCAATAACCTTAAAGGAAACATCTTTTTCTTCGTCTTTACCATATGTTGTATCAGCTAACTTTTCAGTATGCTCGATGACGGATTTGAATAAATCTGTTTCAAAGTTTGTTGGAGTATCTTGAATAACAGAGACAATACGTTCTAGCCCCATCCCTGTATCAATGTTTTTCTTTGGAAGTGGTGTATAGGTGTCATCTGGATTATGGTTAAACTGGGAGAACACCAAGTTCCAAATCTCTAGATAACGCTCATTTTCCCCACCTGGGTATAACTCAGGGTCTTTTGGATCGTTACCATATTTTTCACCACGATCATAGAAAATTTCTGTATTCGGACCACTTGGGCCTTCACCAATATCCCAGAAGTTCTCTTCAAGACGAATGATGCGCTCTTCCGGTACACCTACATCATCTTTCCACATGTTAAAGGCTTCATCATCTTCTGGGTGAACCGTTACGGATAACTTCTCTGAATCGAAACCAATCCAATCAGGGCTCGTTAAAAATTCCCAAGCATATTCGATGGCTTCTTTCTTGAAATAATCTCCGATTGAGAAGTTTCCAAGCATTTCAAAGAATGTATGGTGACGCGCTGTCTTACCTACATTTTCAATGTCATTCGTACGGATCGACTTTTGCGCGTTTACAATACGAGGGTTGTCAGGGATCACGCTACCGTCAAAATATTTCTTTAAAGTTGCTACCCCACTATTAATCCAAAGTAGTGTTGGGTCTTCGTATGGAACAAGAGATGCACTAGGCTCAACGCTATGTCCTTTCTCTTTAAAGAAATCAAGGAACATTTGGCGCACTTGTGCAGAGGTTAATGTTTTCATGAAAGGGGCCTCCTTAATATTTCGAATACAATCACGTATAGATCGAGTATGTACAATAGAACATAAAAAACTCCCGTCCTGCATTATATGCAGGGACGAGAGTTATCGCGGTACCACCCTGATTATGAATTCAAATGGAATTCATCACTTCATGTAGAGTTTATTTATCCTCTACTTTCGCTATAACGGAGCGAAACCCGGCAGTGTTTACCTGCACTCAGGAATTAGCGTTCCACAGCCCTTCATCAAAAACTCCTTCCAGCCAAGGGAGTTTCTCTCTAGTCAGATGGTCTGCTATGTACTCGATCCTTCTACGTATTGTTTATCCGATTCAAGTCATTTGTTTATGCCAAAATTATAGAAAACAAAATGCGAAATGTCAACGTTCTTGCCGAAACATCTTTGTATGATGAATAAGGACTCGAATAATAGTGAGAACGGGAACTGCTATAATCATACCGATAATACCACCGATCTCTCCCCCAATTAACAGAGCAAAGATAATAAGGACTGGGTGCATGTGAAGACTCTTTCCTACAATAAATGGTGACAATAAGTTACTTTCTATAAGTTGAACGATAAATACAGCAATAACGACGAAAAGCACCATTTTCGTCGACATCGTAAATGCAATCACCACAGCTGGCACCGCTCCAATAATCGGACCAAAGTAAGGAATAATGTTGGTAATTCCCATAACCCCTCCAAGTATTAAAGGAAACTTCATACCAATCAACCACAACGCAAGCATTGAAATCAAGCCAACAAATAAACACACAAGAAGCTGTCCACGAATGTAACTTCCTAAACTTTTATCGATATCACGTAAGACCTCTTTCCCCTCGTCGCGGTACCGCTTTGGAGTTAATTTATAAAGCGTTGTAGACATAATTGGATAATCTTTCAACATGTAAAAAACGAGAACAGGAATGACCGCAAGAATAATGAATACATCGAACATACCAGTTAAACGGTTTCCAATAGAAAGAATGAAATCCTCACCCAGTTGTTCTACATTGGTTAACATAACATCCATGCGATCATGAACCGTCTCCGGAAGGAACGATGTCCGTTCATACATCTCATAGATCCACTGCCTATATGTTTCAACAAACCCAGGTAAACTTTCACTTAGGCCTTTAATCTGTTTTAAAAATAACGGATAAGCTTTATATACCACATATCCCATTCCACCAAAAAAGAAGATATAAATAACCGTTATTGCAAGCCAACGGGGAACATTACGATGATACAACCCCTCTACTACAGGATGTAGCAAATAAGCAATAAACAAGGACACAATGAATGGGATAAAAAGACGAAGTAAAATTTGTAAAAACGCCTCATAAAAAGGAAAGAGCTTTACCATTAAATATACGATTAATAACACTAATAACACCAATACAGACCTATAGATCCATTGAAGCGTTAAAGATCCTTTCCCCATACATGTTCACCCCACTCTCCTATTTATATTAGGTTGAATGGTTTATGAAGCTTTTATACCTATCGCTTACAGATTTTCTAGGCAAGATATTACCCAACCTCTCCCACAAAATCCCCATTAGCATAAAAAGGGCCGTTACGTTTGTTGAGTGCTGGGGGTGTCTAGGGAACGACTCGCTTTCCGCGGGCGAGCTGTCGAGCCTCCTCGTTCGCTGGCGCTCTCTGTGGGGTCTCGTCGACCTCTTTCTCCCGCAGGAGTCTCCCCGTTCCCCAGACCCCCCTTGCTATAGTTGAAGAACGCCCCCCCACATTTTAAGGGAGGGGAAGTGTGGCGATTCCCCACACACAGCATGTTTCCGTTACATCATGTATGGCAAAGGTTGTTCGGGAAATTGCGAGACTCCTGCGGCAGTAGGAGCCTAGGGGAGACCCCGGAAAGCGCGAAGCGATTGAGGAGGCTCCCCAGCTCGCCGCGGAAAGCGAGTGATTTCCCGAACAACCTTACACTCAATTAAAGCTAACGGAAACATTCACTCAGCTTCGAGCGTCCTCGAAATAGGCATATTTGAAAATAAAAACAGGCCCCGCGGTGGCGGGGCCTGTTTCTTTATTTAGCTTAGCGGAAAGCTTTACTTACTCTCTTACGCATACGCTTCATTGACCGTTTTGAGAACATATCGGAGAAGTCTTTCTTGCGACCTCTTTTCGACCTGGAGTAAAGTGCGGCTGCGCCCACTCCAAGTGCTGCAAGAGAAGAGAACGTTCTGTTCATTCGCTTCACCACCCGTAAATGGATTTACCATTGGGCTGTTTGCTCTTCGTCTCCAAACAAGTCATCTAGAGAGCTTAGGGAGCCATCTTCTTCAACTTGGTGTACGTGAACCTTGCCTTTAGTAGTGGAAAGCTCTATAAAGCAGGTCCAACAGTAATATTGGTTATTTCCAATTTTCCCGATATCTTTTCGCTTACAGTTTGGACAATGCATGTGGGCAACTCCTTACTCTTGTAAGTTCTAGTTGCCATTATTGCCCGGAAAAAGATCAGTCATACACTTTTTTAGATGAATTTACTGGCACCCAATGGTATGCTCCACAATGAATCATTTGTGGAACAGTTATAGTATGTGCGGTTTACATGAAGTCATAAGGGGAAAGTTCTTCCTCATCTAAGTCTTCTTCACCTTTCACTTCAGCTTCCATATAAACCTTAATTTTATCAGGTAAATCCGTGAAACGTTGGTTGGTGTCCACCGTATCTACCCCTCTCTTGAAAGCATCCTGGTCTCCGCAAATGATAAGGGATTGTTTACTTCTTGTCACAGCAGTGTATAAAAGATTTCGCTTAAGCATACGGCTATATCCTCGCACTATAGGTAAGATGACAATGGGAAACTCACTCCCTTGTGACTTATGGATAGAGGTACAGTAAGCGTGCATGAGTTGATTAAGATCTTTTCGAAGGTATTCTACTTCTTTTCCTTCAAACGAAACAACAAGTTTTTCTTTTTGTTCTTTCGTTTCATCAGCTCTGTAAATCGCGACGATCTCACCAATATCCCCGTTATATACACCAGACTCAGGTTGGTTCACAAGCTGGATGACTTTATCACCGGAACGATAGGTCAGATCATCTTTCATTTTTATTTCCCTACGTTGTCTAGAAGGAGGGTTGGCTAATGCTTGAATTTCCTGATTCAGCTGATGAATACCATTTTTTGTTCGATACATAGGTGCAAGGATTTGAATATCCTTTAATGTGTGTCCTCTTGCCATAGCCTTTTGATAAACTTGCTGAATGACAGGTAGCACTTGCGGCTCATGACAAGTGATAAAGGAAAAGTCATGGGACTTAGCTAAAGACTCTTCGTCACATTTCCCTTTTTTCATATCATGCGCCAATCGAATGATTTGTGACCCTTCTTTTTGACGATATACTTCTTGAAGCTGTGTGGCCGGTATGTAATCAGTCGACAATAAGTCAGATAAAACTTGTCCTGGACCGACAGATGGCAGTTGATCTTCATCCCCAACCAATAACACCTGCATATCAGAAGGAATCGCACGAAATAGTTGGTTCGCAAGCCAAATATCAACCATAGAAAATTCGTCTATAATTAAGATTTTCCCACTCAGTTGATTATTCTGGTCTTTGTCAAAGGACTCCCCGCCTGTCCACCCAAGCAAACGGTGGATCGTTACAGCTGGTAAGCCTGTTGACTCATTCATACGTTTAGCGGCTCTTCCCGTTGGGGCCGTCAGAAGGAATGGGAACGGTTCATCTTTGCCATAATCAGCAGGTTTTAAAGACTTTCGCTTCAATTTAGCATAAGCATTTACAATACCTTTAATAACCGTGGTCTTTCCTGTACCCGGTCCACCTGTTAAGATCATCATTTTAGAATGGAGAGCTTTCTCAATTGCATCAAACTGCTCTTTCCCGTAACTTATGCTCTCTTCTTCTTCAATTTCTCCAACCACTTTCATTAACTCTGCTTGTGTAAATTCTTCTTCAAGCTCCGAGAGCATAACTCTGTGGAGTTGCTTAGCAAATCCCACTTCCGCAAAGAAAAGGGATGGCAAATAAACTTTCTCCTGCTCCACTAACACTTTCTCATCTTCGACAAGTTGTGCTATTTCTCGGGAAATAATCTCGTGTGTAATAACACCAGATGAGCCTTGTAGAATGCTTAGTACTTCATCTTGCAAAGCTTCAAAAGTCATATAAACATGCCCATGACTACTGCCTTGATTTAAAGCATACATACAAGCTGCCTGAATTCTTGTAGGATGATCAAATGCAATATTATTCTGAGAAGCTACTTCGTCTGCTCGTTTAAACCCAAACCCCTGAATATCAAACACAAATTGATAAGGGTCTTCCTGCAGAATTTCAAGCGCTTGATCTTGGTACGCTTCATATATTTTCTGAGCCATTTGTAAGCCAAATCCATATTCGGATAACCCAATAACAATATGCTCAAAGCCCTGATGTTGTTTCAAATCGGCAACAAGCCTATCAGCTTTATCTTGTTTAAGCCCAGGTACATCTTTCAATACAGAAGGATCTTGAAGGATGCGACTAATGGTTTGTTCCCCAAGTATAGCGACGATATTTTCTGCGGTTCGTTTTCCTATACCATAAAATAAATCACTTGATAGGTATCCTACTATGCCCTCTTTAGATGTCGGAACTTCCTTTTGATAATGATCCACTTGGTACTGCTCGCCAAATTTCGGATGGTTTGTCACACGCCCGTAAAACGTATATTGCTCTCCTTCATCTAATGGTGAAAAGTGTCCTTTTAATACGATTTCCAATTCATCAAAAGATTCATTTGTATCGATGATTTTAACCAGTGCAATGGAAAAGTGTTCTTCATCATTATGGTAAATCATCCGCAGAGGTTCCCCTTTGATGAAGCCTTTCTCCGGTTCAAAATTCTCTTCTAATTGCTTCTCCATTGCCATAGGGTTCTACTCCTTTTATTCTCCCTGATTTTGCTCTAGCAGCTCTTCTACTTTAGCTTTTGCATTGGCTGCTAGCATGTGATCCGGCTGAATATCAATAGCCAGTCCAAAATGTTTCAAAGCTTGTTCTGGGTCTTCTTTATAAAGATAGGATACACCTAAGTTATAATGAGCATCACTGTGCTCAGCGTTTAGCGTTAGAACTCTCGTGAACGTTTGGATTGCTTCATCAATCATACCTACTTGCGCAAGGCAAAGGCCATATTGAAAATGCACTTCAGCATCATCTGGTGAGAGCTCTGTAGCACGTTGTAAATAGGCAAGAGCAAACTTGAATTGCTCCTGGTACAATAAACTTAGTCCAAGCATATAATAAGCATCACTTTCTTCCAAACCTTTTTGAATAGCTTTTTGAAACGGTTCTACAGCTTCTTCGTATTTTTCTTGTTCGTAATAGACATTACCTAGTCCGTAATGAGCCGTTGCAACGTCTTCATTCAACTCAATCGCTTTTTTAAAGAATCGCTCAGCTCGCTCCCGATCATTCATGTGTAACAAGAGATTTCCAAAGTTCACATAACCGAGTGGTTCATTTGGGTTCTCCTCAATTGCTTGCGTAAATGCCTGTGCTGCTTCTTCATATTGTTGCTCCTGCATATATTGAATACCTTGTGTTAAGTAATCCATGTAATTCCTCCTAATCAAAATCCTATTTATTATCTTCTAATTTAATTGTTTAAAAATGCTATCGAATCTGCTCTTCTTCTCTCAACATTGTATCAGATATTTCATTTATGTACTTGGTCGCATAAGAGAGAGTAAATGATTTTAATTCAAACATAGCCTCTTTAAAAAAAGAGGTGCCCCATAACGGTGCCCTTTCATGACCATTAGTCATTAGGGGGAATACTCGGTTAGGGACATCCTCTTATATTATCCTACATATGTTAGATATTCGCCATTCTTCTCAATTTGATCAATGGTTCCGCCGCCAAGACAAACTTCTCCGTCGTAAAATACAACAGCCTGTCCTGGAGTCACTGCTCGTTCTGGCTCATCGAATACAACTTTAACGCGCCCATCTTCAAGCGGGGTAACGGTAACTCCACTATCTTTTTGGCGATAACGGAATTTTGCAGTACATGTGAACGTTTCGGTTGGTACGACACCAGTAGACCAGTTTAATTCAGAGGCTTCAAGACCATCTGAATATAAATGATCGTTATGGTAACCTTCTCCGACGTAAAGGATATTCTCTTTTACATCTTTACCAATTACAAACCAAGGCCCACCTGGACCTCCGATGCCCAGACCTTGACGTTGGCCTAATGTGTAATACATTAACCCATCGTGCTTACCTTTTACTTCTCCTTCCATGGTCTCCATATTCCCTGGTTGAGCAGGAAGATATTGACTAAGGAATTCTTTGAAGTTACGCTCTCCGATAAAGCAAATGCCTGTAGAATCTTTCTTAGTGGCTGTTGCCAATTCGTGTTCTTTGGCAATTTCACGAACTCGTGATTTCTCAATATGCCCAAGTGGGAACATGACTTTAGAAAGGACATCTTGAGAGAGTTGATTTAAGAAATACGTTTGATCCTTATTATCATCAACACCACGTAGCATTTCATAACGCTCTCCATTATGATGAACTTGTGCATAGTGTCCTGTAGCTAAATAATCGGCGCCAAGAGACATCGCATGGTCCATAAAGGCTTTGAACTTTATCTCCTTGTTACACATTACATCTGGGTTTGGAGTACGCCCTTTTTTATATTCATCTAGGAAATAAGTGAAAACTTTATCCCAGTATTGTTTCTCGAAGTTTACTGCATAGTAAGGAATATCTAATTGATTACAAACACGAATCACATCATCGTAATCTTCTGTAGCTGTACAGACTCCATTTTCATCTGTATCATCCCAGTTTTTCATAAAGATCCCTACTACATCATATCCTTGTTCTTTCAATAGAAGTGCAGCAACAGATGAGTCAACACCACCTGACATACCGACGACTACCCTTGTATCTTTCGGATCTTTCATTGTTGTCACCACCCTAGGTTGTCTTTGTTACTCGCTTCACGATAGAAGCAACTTTTTCTGCTCCCTCACGAACATTATCCTCGGTGTTCTGAAGGCCAAAGCTAAATCGAATCGAGTTTCGTGTACGCTCATTTCCCTCGCCAAACATTGCACTTAATACGTGAGAAGGCTCAATGGAACCCGCAGTACAAGCAGAACCACTTGATGCGGCAATACCCGAGAGATCAAAGTTAGTAAGAAGCGTCTCTACGTTAGCACCATGGAAACTGACGTTTACGATAGTTGGAAGGTTAATACGGTCCCCATTCACTTCATAAGAAACGTCTTGTTCTTTGAGTGTATCCATAAAGATCTTCTTATACAGTTTGTATTGCGTAAGACGAGCTCTTTGCTCTTCTCCAACAAGCTCAACAGCTTTAGCAAGACCAGCTACTGCTGCTGTATTCTCAGTACCAGGACGGCGTTTCCTTTCTTGCTCTCCACCATGTTGTCTTGCTTCAAGCGGAATCCCTTCCTTGGCATATAAACACCCTACACCTTTTGGTCCATTAATTTTATGACCAGAGAAGGTGAGCATGTCTACATTTAAAGTACTCACGTCAATAGGCATTGTTCCAAACGCCTGAACAGCATCAGTATGGAATAGCGCCTGATGATCTTCAAGAAGAGCTCCCATTTCTGCAATAGGTTGGATCACACCTGTTTCGTTATTAACATACATAACAGAAACAAGTATTGTATCCTCTCTCAGTTCACGTTTAAAGTCATCAATTGAAATTCGGCCTGATTCATTAACCGGCAAATACGTTACATCAAAACCTTCAGATTCAAGATATTCAGCTGCATGTAATATAGCATGATGTTCGATAGAAGTTGTAATAATATGCTTGCCATTATGCTGGTTCGCCTTTGCTCCTCCTATTAGAGCAAGATTATCGGCTTCAGTACCACCACTTGTGAAAATAATATCTTTTTCATTCGCATTTAAAAAGGAAGACACCGATCGGCGAGCGTCATCTAATATCTTACGCGCTTTACGCCCATAGACATGAACACTTGATGGATTCCCAAACGTCTCTTCCATCACAGGAACCATTGCCTCAATGACTTCCTTCCTCATAGGAGTTGTTGCCGCATGGTCAAAGTAAATTGTATTCATATAAGAGACCCTCTCATTTCTTTAAATATAGAACATGTACGCTTCTTGCTCATCAGAATCGTCATGTTGAGCAAGGTCGTGCAACGTTGTCGTATCTAGAACATCTTTCACAGCATCACGGATCCGCATCCAAAGAGCTTGTTTCGCCGGCTCTTCGTCTTCGATACCCTCAACTGGACTGATTGGTCCTTCGAGTACCCGTATAACATCACCAGAAGTAATTTGATCTGGGTTTCTTGTTAACATATAGCCGCCATATGCACCACGAACGCTTCGTACTAAACCTGCATTTCTAAGAGGAGCAATAAGCTGCTCCAGATAGTGTTCGGATAAATTGTTTTCTCGAGCAATGGATTTTAAAGATATCGGACCATCACCGTATTTCTTGGCTAGCGCGATCATGATGGTCAGACCGTAACGTCCCTTGGTAGAGATTTTCATGAGCTTCACCTCTTCGTATCATATAGTCTAATAATTTCTTAGTTTGGGGTAAAGAATACCCAACAATCGTTCCAAGACCTAGTGCGATGACGACCGTGCCGACACCAACTGGCCCCCCTAAAAGCCAACCTAAAAGGAATACTGTCACTTCAATACCATTTCGTACCCATTGGACTTTCCAGCCAGTTAAGTCACGGATTACTAACATTAAGCCATCTCGTGGACCAGCTCCTAGCCCTGGAGCGACGTAAATTCCAATTCCATATGCCAAAACCGTAATCCCCAATAAGAAGACAGCCATGTTACTCCATAACGTTTCCGGGGATGGTAGCACGTAGTTAAAAATATCAATGAAGACACCAATAAGAAGCATATTTAATATTGTACCAATTTGGGGCCATGACTTTGTGACAATCGATGTAAAACCGACAACCACTAAACCAGCAATAATGGACCACGACCCTACGGTTAATCCGAATTGTTCATGAAGACCTACATGGAAGACATCCCAAGGCCCAATTCCAAAACGGTCTGCTTTAATCGTTAGAGATATCCCTAACGCTAGAATAATAAGCCCTACAACAAAAAAAGACCAACGTATGAATGTTGCACGTTGAGTAAATGTTTGCTTCTTCACCGGATCTTTTGCATGAACACGTTTATTCTCTGTAGTCATATTCATGATCCTTTCTGTATAGAGAGAGCGTAATCACTCCTATTTTAACACCAATAGATATTATAGCACGAATGGCAACCTTCTTGCATTTTATCGCCTATATCTTTACCCTTTAAGAATAATCCATAGATTTCGGGGTTTTAAGAAAATGTTGCCGTTCCCTTTAGTTAAGTATAAATCAGACCTTAAAGCGAGGGATTCCCGAGCAACCTCAACCCCTCGCCCTAAGTAAGGGCCTATCCATATTGATAGATGAATAAATTCAGATTGTAAAGGAGCGTGTCCCTTTGAGCCAGCAACCTTTAGCATTTCGTATGCGACCGAAACATATTGACGATATTATTGGACAGAAACATCTTGTAGGAGAAGGGAAAATGATTCGTAGAATGGTAGATGCCAAACGTTTAGCCTCTATGATTCTTTTTGGGCCTCCAGGTACAGGCAAGACTTCAATGGCGATGGCACTTGCAAAAAGCTTAAACTTGCGCTTTAAAACCTTGAATGCTGTCGTAGATAAGAAGAAAGACATGGAGATCGCTGTAGAAGAAGCCAAAATGTCCGGTCAACTAGTCTTGATTCTAGATGAGGTGCACCGACTGGATAAAGGGAAACAGGATTTCCTTCTTCCACATGTGGAAAGCAATTTAATTACGCTTATTGGCTGCACAACGAGTAATCCCTATCATTCCATTAACCCAGCTATCCGTAGTCGTTGTCACTTATTTGAAGTTGAACGGTTAGATATTGAAGATGTGAAGGGGGCCATTAACCGAGCTATTGGTGATGAAGACGATGGACTAGGCCACTTAAATATCCACATATCGAACGCAGCCATGGAGCACTTCGCTCATTCTGCAAATGGTGATTTACGAGCTGCACTGAACGGCTTAGAACTGGCAGCTTTTTCAACGCCTGAGAATGAATTTGGACAAATAGAAATTGATCTTGATACAGCTGAACAGTGCATGCAAAAGAAAAGTTTCTCCCATGATAAAGACGGAGACGCTCATTATGATGTACTCTCAGCTTTCCAAAAATCGATCCGTGGTAGCGATGTTAATGCTGCTCTACATTACTTAGGCAGACTCATTGAAGCAGGTGATCTCGATAGTATTGCGCGTAGAATGGTTGTGACCGCTTATGAAGATATAGGATTAGCGAACCCGCAAGCAGGTCCAAGAGCAATGGCAGCGGTTGAAGCTGCCGAGAGACTTGGATTTCCTGAGGCTCGTATACCACTAGCTAATGCAATTGTAGAACTTTGTTTGTCACCTAAATCAAACTCAGCCTACAAAGCACTAGATTCTGCCTTGTCAGATATACGCAAAGGAAAAAGTGGTGAAGTACCAGCCCATCTTAAGGACGCTCATTATAAAGGGGCAGAAAAGTTAGGAAGAGGAATTGAGTATCAATATCCACACAATCATGAGAATAGCTGGGTTGATCAACAATACCTACCTGACTCTATTAAAAACGCGCTCTACTATTCACCTAAGAAGACAGGTAAGTTTGAAAAAGGGCTTGCCCAAGTGTACGAAACGATTCAAAAACAAAAAAAGAAGTAATTATTTGTATAATACCAGGTATATTTTCGATCTTCTCTCCCCATAATAGGAACAACATTAACAAACTAGTTCTAGTAATTTCATCGGTTTATTAGAAAAGGAGAGAAAGATTATGGTAAAAGTAAGACAAGATGCTTGGTCCCATGAAGACGATTTGCTATTAGCAGAAACGGTTCTGCGTCACATTCGTGAAGGCAGTACACAATTGAGAGCTTTCGATGAAGTGGGGGACCATTTAAATCGTACATCTGCAGCTTGTGGCTTTCGTTGGAATGCAGAGATCCGCAAGAAGTATGATCAAGCTATTGATTTAGCTAAGCGTCAGCGCAAAGAAAAGAAACGCGCTCTTGCTAAACAACAAAAAGTTGCTACAACATCTACCCCATCATATACAAGGGAAGAACATCAACTGCCTGCACCTTCTTCTTCTCTAATTGTGGAAGAAGAAGAGTTAGAGGCTGTAGCTATAGAAGCTCCTAATTATGCAGAAACCGCCGTCTACCAAGAAGAAGTACCGGTTGTTTCGTTTGATCACATTATTCGTTCATTAAAAGAACTGAAACGCCAAACCCAAACTACGAACCAATCAAAATCTCAAATGAAGCAAATTGAAGAAGAAAACCAGCAATTACAAAACGAAAACAATCAACTACAAAATAAACTCCGTAAAATGGAGAAACAATACCTTATGATTCAAGAAGACTATCAAGTATTAATGCAAGTGATGGATCGAGCTCGAAAAATGATTGCATTTGATGAAGACGAACAGTTCTCATCGAAGCCCGCTTTTCGTATGGAGAAGAACGGGAATCTTGAACAAGTAGCTCGCTGAGAGTAAACAAAAACCCGGCTTTCGCCGGGTTTTTTAGTAGCGTTCAATAGTAATGGGTTTTAAGATCTCTTGTACGACATGACTAGCCATAATTAACCCCGCTACTGAAGGAACAAAGGCATTAGAAGACGGGGGCTGCTCCGCTTTCCGAGTGTTCGGATTTTCTGGAGTAATTTCTTGACGAACCTCTTCTCGAATTTTTATAGGCTGTTCCTTAGAGAAAACGACTGGAATCCCTTTTTTGTACCCTTCTTTACGCAGTTTAGTGCGAATGACCCGTGCAATCGGATCATAACTTGTGTCAAAAATATTAGCAATTTCAAATTTAGTAGGGTCCATCTTATTTGCAGCACCCATAGATGAAATGATTTGAATATCACGGTCGATACATTGTTTAATGAGATGAATTTTGTATGAGATTGTATCACTTGCATCGACTACAAAATCTAAGTCGTGTTCAAATAAGCGCTCATACGTTTCGTCGGTATAAAACATATGTAAACGAACCACTTCACAATCAGGGTTAATATCCTTAACGCGCTCAGCCATTAAATCCACCTTAGATTGACCAATAGTAGACATTAAAGAGTGGATTTGGCGATTTATATTTGTTATATCCACATCATCTTTATCAATGAGTATTAATTTACCTACTCCACTTCTTGCTAAAGCCTCAACGCTGAAAGAGCCAACTCCCCCTATCCCAAGAACGGCAACAGTGGCGTCTTTCATTAAGTCTAACCCTTGTTGACCAATGGCTAGCTGATTTCTCGAAAATTGATGAAGCACTTGGCTCACTCCTCTTTAACGTAATCTATGACCTAGTATTCCTTTTCCAACAGTTCTATAAACCCTGCCAAAAAAACGGAAGCATAAAAATAACCTTAAGGCTACCCTTAAGGATGTTTAGTAACGTATGTAAAAGAAAGCCAATCCCAATCGTGCCGTCACAGTCCAATGTTTTGAACCCCGCTCTTGGCAAGTGGGTGCTTTGTTCTGTAATTTATGCGTCCTCTAAGTAAGTGAAACAAGGCTTGCATGCCTTACAGAAACTTCAAGCTCCCGTAGTTCAAAATGTTCGGTCAAAACGATTGTTGGATGACGTACACATCAGGATCGGCTTGTTTACTTTGTAATCAAATCATAGCATAACTAATGAATGTTGGCAACAAAAAGGGACGTTACAGTATGATTACAATTCTTACTGCTTGTCTGATTGTTCTTGCTTAGCCTTTTCATTAAGTTCAAGGTGCAATTCTGTTAATTGCTCTTGGCTCACAGGTCCCGGAGCTTGAGTCATTAGGTCTGAAGCAGAAGCTGTTTTCGGGAACAGTATCGTATCCCTTAAGTTAGAGCGGTCCGCTAGAATCATAACAAGACGGTCCAATCCTAGCGCGATCCCGCCGTGTGGAGGTGCACCAAATTCTAAGGCCTCTAATAAGAATCCAAATTGACTTTGAGCTTCTTCTTCAGAGAATCCTAATACTTTTAGCATTTGGTCCTGAACTTCCTTCTCGTATATACGAAGACTTCCTCCGCCTAACTCATAGCCGTTTAATACCAAGTCATAAGCTTGAGCGCGCACTTCTTGTGGCTCAGTTTCAAGTTTATCGATATCCTCGCGCTCAGGCATTGTAAACGGGTGGTGAGCTGCGAAATATCGACCTAGGTCTTCATCATACTCAAATAATGGCCAGTCTGTTACCCATAAGAAGTTAAACTGCGTTTGATCAATCAGATCAAGCTCTCTTCCTAGCTTTTGACGAAGAGCGCCAAGACTATCATGCACAACAGAAGTTTTATCTGCTACAAATAGAAGCAGATCACCATCTTCAGCTGCAAGAGCAGTAGTAAGGCTAGTAGCTTCTTCTTCACCAAAGAATTTAGCAATAGGCCCTTTTAATTCGCCCTCTTCTACCTTCAACCAAGCCAGTCCTTTTGCATCATAAATCTTAACAAATTCCGTTAGCTTATCAATGTCCTTACGGGAGAAGTCACTTGCTTTCCCTTTTACATTAATACCGCTAACAGTACCGCCTGTTTCTACAGCAGACCTGAATACTTTAAAGCCTGAATCCTTCACAATTTCAGATAGGTTGACTAACTCTAGACCAAAACGAGTATCTGGCTTGTCCGAGCCATAACGGTCCATAGCTTCATCATAACTCATGTGCTTGAAAGGTGTTTCAATTTCTACACCTTTTGTCTCTTTAAGCACTCTCTTCATCATACGTTCTGTCATGTTTTGAATTTCTTCTTGGGACATAAAGGATGTCTCAATATCTACTTGTGTAAATTCTGGCTGGCGATCCGCACGTAAGTCTTCGTCACGGAAACAGCGTGCAATTTGATAATACTTTTCAAAGCCTGACATCATAATGAGCTGTTTAAACAACTGCGGTGATTGAGGCAATGCATAAAACTCTCCTTCATGCACACGACTTGGAACTAAATAGTCGCGAGCCCCTTCAGGAGTACTCTTTGTTAGCATTGGCGTTTCCATTTCTAGAAATTCTTCGCTGTTTAAGAAATTACGAATGGCTTGTGTTGTTTTATGTCGAAGCTTAAACGTTTCTTGTAACGGGTTACGGCGTAAATCCATATAACGATACTTAAGACGAAGATCTTCTGCCACATCTGTTTCATCATGTAATTGAAATGGTGGGGTTTTAGACTTGTTTAAGATGGTAATGTCAGTTGCTAATACTTCCACTTTACCTGTAGCTAACTGATGGTTAATCGTTGCTTCATCACGCGCAACAACTTTCCCTGAAATTTCAACAACATACTCTGTACGAACCTTATCTGCTGTCTCAATTGCATCGTTAGAATCTTCAGGGTTAAATACAACCTGTACTAATCCAGAACGGTCACGAAGATCAATGAAAATTAATCCACCAAGGTCACGTCTCTTTTGAACCCAGCCTTTTAATAGAACCGTTTCTCCTATATGGCCTTCTCTAATTTCCCCACTTAACTGGCGATGTTCACTCATGATTACTCCCCCTTAAATTCCTTCTTCATATACTCAACAACATCGGCTAGCGCAATCGTTTCCTGATCTCCAGTCGCCATACGCTTTACATTAATTTGCCCATTAGCAAGCTCGTTCTCACCAAGAACCAACACATATTTAGCCTGAAGTCGATCTGCTGATTTAAATTGAGCTTTAACTTTTTTACCAGCATAATCTTTATCTACTTGAATTCCTGCCTTTCGAAGCTGATAGACAACCCCTGCAGCCTCTTTCTCGGCTTCTTCTCCAAGAGCTACAATGTAACAATCAAGCTTCTCTTCTAATGGCAGGGTCACACCTTCTGCCTCTAATGCCATTAATAGGCGTTCAATACTCATAGCAAAACCAATACCAGACGTTTCTGGACCACCTATTTCTTCTACTAAGCCGTTGTAGCGACCGCCACCAGACAGTGTAGTAATAGCTCCAAAGCCTTCAGATTCACTCATAATTTCAAACGCAGTATGATTGTAGTAATCAAGACCACGAACCAAATTCGGATCAATCGTATAAGGGATTCCCATTTTATCAAGATAGCTCTTTACTTTTTCGAAATACGTGCGAGAGTATTCATTTAAGTATTCAAGGATAGACGGTGCTGTTGACATTGCAGGGTGATCCTTATCCTTCTTACAATCCAATACGCGCATTGGATTTTGATCAAGTCGTACCTGACAATCTTCGCACAATTCCTCTCGATGAGGATCAAAGTGGGATATGAGTGCTTTCCGGTGTTCTTCACGGCTTTCCTGATCACCTAAGCTATTCAATACAAGTTTAAGGGACTGTAAGCCAAGCTCCTGGTAACTATTCATTGCAAGAGCAATTACTTCAGCATCAATTGCAGGGTCATCACTGCCCAAGGCTTCAATTCCAAATTGGACAAATTGTCGCATGCGCCCTTGTTGAGGTCGCTCATATCGGAACATTGGTCCAAAGTAGTAATATTTAGTTGGCTGGTTAGGTAAGCCATACACTTTATTCTGAACGAAAGAACGTACGACTGAAGCCGTCCCTTCAGGACGAAGAGTAAGACTACGACCTCCGCGATCCTCAAATGTATACATCTCTTTTTGAACGATATCTGTAGTGTCACCTACACCACGTTGAAATAACTCTGTATGCTCAAAAATTGGGGTACGAACTTCTTTATAATTATAGCGACGACATACGTCTGATAATACAGATTCTACAAACTGCCACTTCTCAACTTCTCCAGGCAATATATCCTGGGTACCACGAGGTCCTTTTAGACTCATGTACACTCCTCCTAAATGATATAAATCTTATTGTTTATAATTGTGACACGATTCTATAGGCATATAAAAACTCCCGCCCCATATTCGATACACAAAGATATCGAATAGGGACGGGAGATATTACCCGCGTTGCCACCCTAGTTGAAGTATTTATACTACTTCCGCTTTAACAGTTAACGCCTGTTACGTCCGACACCTACTAACCCTTCGCTTTCGATGCGGAACCTAAGGAATGTCTTTCACTAAGGCAATTCAGGGAGATACTTTCAGCCTAATGGTATCTCTTCTCTTCTCCAAACGTCCCTTAGCTACTCTTTCCATCAACGGTACTCAATATAGATGTATGTGAAAAAGTACTTTTTCTAGCCTGATAAGAATTTTAATACGGCTTTCATATAATTTCAACACTTTTTTCCTACATACATGTATGAAAGGAATTGTTTATTATCATAATGTTGACGTCATGGAATGTCAAGCACGATCCATGCTCTCTTTCAATTTCTTAACATCTTTTAAAGAAACCCCAAATTCCTCGGCCATTTCCATGCGTGTTAGATGCGGTTCTTTCTCTAAAAAGTCATGAAACTGAACCCCGAATACGCCTTTACTTGCTTGTGATGAGTTTGAATGCTTACGACTTTGCCTCATAATTAACACCTCTTTGCGGCTTTTTATCTATTTTCCCCAAAGCGGCATAAAAAATTTCACAACAGGAAAGGTTTTTTTATAAGGATGTCGAAAGAAGATTAATACTCGTGTAATAAAAATAAAAAGGAGGCATATTTACCTTGCTTATACGACGCAGTACCGCCATGCTCTTTTTGGTAATGGTTAGTTCATTATTCTTCTTGAGCACGGAAATCAATGCAGCACAGAAAGCCACCATTAATGTTGAGCCTCTAAACGTGAGAAGTGGACCTGGATTAACTTATAACAAAGTAGACCAAGTGCATAAAGGGGAATCATTTACTGTTCTTCAACAGAAAGACAAATGGGTTCAAATTCAACTCCATGATAAAAAAGGGTGGGTTGCAAAATGGCTCATCAGTTTAAAGGAAGACACTCGTTCCTCTTCTACTTCAGTCGTCACATCCAACGTTGATGACTTACGAGTAAGAAGTGGAGCTGGCACATCTTACAGCGTGATTGGTTCCATGGATCAAGGTGACACCTACCCACTTAAGAGTACATCTGGAAATTGGGTACAACTCTCTTACAACAATGAGAGTGGCTGGGTTTGGAAACAATTTGTTTCGACAGAACAATCAGTTGAATCAACGAACGAAACAGCCGTCTTAAATTCCTCTCAAACTCAGTCTCAACCTAAGGCCGAAAAGGGAGAAATCATCATTAAAACACCCGTTTTAAACGTAAGAAGTGAAGGTAATTTAGGAGGTAAAGTAGTAAGTCAAGTTAAAGAAGGGGAACAGTATGCGTACATACAAGAAAAAGGTTCTTGGTTTGAAATTAAATACACTTCAGGTAAAACAGGCTGGGTAGCGAACTGGCTTGTAAAGAAGGCCCCCTCAAAACCTGAAGAAACTCATTCTGTGACCTTATTGTATAATGGTACAAACATCCGAAAAGGTCCATCCACTAACACGAGTATTGTCGGAAGAGGATCTAAAGGACAACAATTTAACGTCATCAGCCATGGAAACAAATGGTATGAAATAGAATATAACGGCGGATCAGCATACGTTGCTGACTGGATTGTTACTAGTCGCTCCTCAAGTGTTGAAGAGCTATCAAATGAAGAACAAAGCATCGCCGGAAAGACTATTGTGATTGACGCTGGTCATGGCGGACGAGATGTAGGGACGATTGGCCATGATGGAAATTATGAGAAGAACCTTACGTTAAAAACTGCAAAGCGTTTAGCGGAACGTTTGGAGTTAGCCGGAGCAAAGGTGATCCTAACTCGCCCGAATGATTCCTATATTGCTCTTAGCTCTAGAGCCATAAAATCAAACGTATTAGGAGCAGACGCTTTCTTGTCTCTTCATTATAATAGTTTCCCGCAATCCCCAAGCGTATCTGGCATTGGAACTTATTACTATCATAACCAGCATAGAGCGTTTGCTGAAGCTGTACAAAATGGTATGGTCAAAGCAACTGGACTGAGAGATAGGCAAGCCAAGTTTGGAAACTTTCACGTCATTCGAGAAAATCGCCAACCTGCCTTACTATTAGAATTAGGGTTCTTGTCCAATCCACAAGAAGAAGCATTCGTGCACACGAAAGGCTTCCAAGATAAAGTAACGAATGGGATCGTTCAAGGAATTATTGATTATTTAGGCGAATAATTCCATGTACATTACCCTCTAATTGAAAAAACGCTCCACGTCTTATTAAGACGTGGAGCGTTTTTATATATGTGGAGTTTATTTACTAGTGAAACACCTATAAATCTCCTCTTAACGTGTTCTACTTTAACGATCTTTACTTTCTAATATTAATGTGACAGGCCCTACATTTGTTAGCTGAACATCCATCATCTCACCAAAAGCACCCGTTTCAACAGAAATATCTTGGTCTTTGACAAAGGAATTGAACGATTCATATAATTCGTTTGCAGGCCCTGGTTTTGCAGCGTTCATAAAGTTCGGACGTCTCCCTTTACGAGTATCTCCATACAATGTGAACTGTGAAATAGAGAGCATTTGTCCCCCGATATCTTTTAAGGATAAGTTCATCTTACCTTCTTCGTCCTCAAAGATTCGGAGGTTCACTATTTTGTCTGCAAGATATTTAGCATCTTCTTCTGTATCCTCATGCGTTACCCCTAGAAGGACCACAAGGCCATTATCTATTTTACCTGTCACTTTGTTTTCAACCGTTACGCTAGCATTACGACCACGCTGAATTACTGCTTTCATACGAACTCTCCTTACTGCAGGACACGACGAACTGTGTATACATCTGGAATCTGTTTAATTCGATCAACAACTTTTCGTAAATGATTAATGTTTTGAATCATAATAGTCATGTGAATCGTTGCCATTTTATTACGATCTGATCTTCCTGTTACAGCCGTAATGTTTGTCTTAGTTTCATTAACAGCCTGAAGAACCTCATTTAGGAGTCCTCTTCGATCATATCCTGAAATTTCTAAATCAAGGCTATATTGTTTGCTGTCTTCTCCATTATTCTCCCATTCCACTGGTAGGAGTCTGTTTCTGACATCATCTGTTTTGACGTTTGGACAATCAGAACGATGGACAGAAACGCCGCGCCCTTTCGTGATATAACCTACAATGTCATCACCAGGCACAGGGTTACAACAGCGAGAAAGCCTTACGAGTAAATTATCTACACCTTTTACGCGCACGCCTGAATCCTTCTTCTTCTTAGATGGTGTCGGGCGTTTAATATCGTTTTGAACACCTTCAAGTGTCTCTTCAAGATCTTTTTCTTTATTCTGCTTACGACGAATTTTCTCCGTTAGGCGAGTTGCAATCTGAGCAGCAGTTATTCCCTGATACCCAACAGCAGCGTACATATCATCATCATTTGTGAAGTTAAACTTCTCTGCAACCCGGTCCAAATTATCAGCAGTAAGCACTTCTTTCGTCTCAAGATCCATCGAACGGATTTCTTTCTCGACTAGCTCTTTACCTTTAGCGATGTTTTCATCACGACGTTGCTTCTTGAAGAATTGCTTGATCTTATTCTTAGCCTGCGACGTCTGACTAATCTTAATCCAGTCCTTTGATGGACCGTAAGAATGTTTAGACGTCATGACTTCCACGATGTCCCCTGTCTTTAATTTATAATCAAGAGGTTCCATCTTACCGTTTACCTTAGCTCCAATCGTTTGGTTCCCAACTTCTGTATGAATCTTATAGGAGAAATCGATTGGAACAGAACCAGAAGGAAGCTCTATTACATCTCCCTTTGGAGTAAAGACGTACACCATGTCAGAGAACAGATCTACTTTAAGGGACTCCATGAACTCTTCAGCATCATGGGTTTCGTTCTGCCACTCCAAGATTTCTCTAAACCATGTTAAACGTTCATCAAAGGATTGGGTATTAGACTCTACACTTAATCCTTCTTTATAAGCCCAGTGAGCCGCAATTCCGTATTCAGCAATGTCATGCATTTCATGTGTCCGGATTTGAACCTCTAAAGGATCACCTTTTGGTCCTATAACCGTTGTATGAAGAGATTGATACAGGTTAGGCTTAGGCATCGCAATATAATCTTTGAACCGTCCAGGCATTGGCTTCCAGCACGTATGAATAATTCCAAGTACTGCATAGCAATCTTTAATGCTATTCACTAATACACGAACAGCCAAGAGGTCATAAATTTCGTTAAACTGTTTGTTTTGCAACACCATTTTTCGGTAAATGCTATACAAGTGTTTTGGACGTCCGGAGATCTCCGCTGTAATATCCACCTCATCAAGTTGGTTATTAATCTCGTCCATAACTTCCCCAATATAGTACTCTCTTTCATTACGCTTTTGTTTCATAAGATGAACAATGCGGTAGTACTGTTGAGGGTTTAAGTAACGAAGTGCGGTATCCTCTAATTCCCATTTAATTGTAGATATCCCCAAGCGATGAGCTAACGGTGCAAAGATCTCGAGTGTTTCGTTAGAAATTCTGCGCTGCTTCTCAGGGGGTAAATGCTTTAGGGTTCTCATATTGTGCAAGCGGTCTGCTAATTTAATGAGAATGACACGAATATCCTTCGCCATAGCGACAAACATTTTACGATGATTCTCTGCTTGTTGAGCTTCTTTTGACTTATATTTAATTTTCCCTAACTTTGACACACCATCAACGAGCATTGCCACTTCTTCGTTAAACTGATTCTTTAGCTCTTCTACGGTAACGTTTGTATCTTCCACAACGTCATGCAAGAAGCCACCAGCAATCGTTACAGGATCCATTTCTAGTTCAACGAGAATACTCGCCACTTGGACAGGATGAATAATATACGGCTCACCAGATTTACGGTACTGTTCCTTATGCGCCTCTTGAGCAAATTCATAGGCACGTCGAACAAAACCTGTATCTTCCTCAGATAAATACTGGCTCGCTTGTTCTACCACTTCATCAGCTGTCAAAATTTTATCTTTAGACATCCTATCACCTGATTATTAGAAATTCGTCATAGGTATAGACGTAGCATATATATGTGTTTAATTATCGAAAATTCTAATGATAATGTAAAGAGGAAAGACTCAATTTATGTCGAAAACCTCTACTCTTACCTATTGGACGTGTTTCAATCGTTATTACGTTCGTATGATAAAAGAGTACTCCCATAACTTTGAGAGCACTCTTTCTTCCTTTTAGTATTGCATTAATGTTAGAACATCATAACCGTCTAGTTTCTCACGGCCATCTAAATAGGTTAATTCTACAAGGAAAGCACAACCTACTACAATTCCGCCTAGTTGTTCAACCAAGTTGATGGTAGCCTCAATCGTACCGCCTGTTGCAAGAAGGTCATCTGTGATTAAAACGCGTTGACCAGGTTTAATGGCATCCTTATGAATCGTTAATACATCTTTGCCATATTCCAAGCCGTAGTCAACTTTAATCGTTTCACGAGGAAGCTTACCTTCTTTACGCACAGGAGCAAATCCTACTTCCATTGCGTATGAAACTGGGCAACCAATAATGAAGCCACGTGCTTCAGGTCCAACAATAATATCAATTTCTCTTGTATTGGCATATTCTACAATTTCATCAATTGCTGATTTAAATGCAGGTCCGTTATCCATCAAAGTTGTGATATCTTTAAATTTAATGCCCTCTGTTGGCCAGTCTTCCACAACCGTAATATATTGTTTTAAATCCATTAACTAATTTCCTCCTTAACGTCCGAAACTCGATCCATTTGCTCGGTAAACCAAGCTTTTAATTGAGGATAGGATGAGAAATATAACGTTTGTTCCACTTGTAATTGTTCGTGTTTTTGTTGATATAGAGCTGATTCGGTCAAATCTTTCTTAGAAGGATTCGGATTCAGCGTTAAAAGTCCATTATCTATTCTAACAAATTCTAGCTCAAAAAACACGTGTGATATAAATTCAACCGAATCTTTTGACCAACCTTTGTAATCTGCTAGTTTTGGTCCTTCTGTTTCTAAGTGGAATTTCTTCCGTTTCATCAACATACCATAGAACCATTTGAAATGATCACGAGTCGGTAAGGTTTTTAAGAATGCTGCATCATCTGTCCGGTAACACGCATAAATATTGTGAGGTGTCACTTTTTGAGTGACGGCACTAATTTGTTCCATAGATAGTGGCAGATCCATTAGAACCAAGTGTTCAACCTCATCTAGTGGCAGATCATCAATGAGTTCAGGGTCATGATTTAACTCAATCACCGGATAATAATCAAAAACCCAAGCCGTGTTTTCAGTTGCCTCTCCAAAGAATATGGCAACCGTATGATCAAATGGCAACTTCGGCATAGCTTTTTCAAGGTGACGATTTCCTCTTAGGTCAAAAAGCTGCCAGTTATCAACGCGAAGGTCTTTCATCATAACTTGAGGTTTACGCTTCCCGTTCCATTCATTGACAGAAAGTTCACCTACGATTGATACAGGCGATTGAGGAGCGAGTCGAGGATATAAATCTCCCATTCCAAAGCCTATAGTATCAATATCTGCTCCATTTGCTTTAAAACGCATCTTTAAATGGTTTAATTTACTCCCGATTTGCCTTAGTTCAGCAGGGACTGCTTCTTCTATACGGAACAGTGGCTTGGAATTCCCCATCCCAAACGGTGCTAGCTTCGAAATCTCTTCAATTGTTGAGATCGTTATATCCTCAAGCTTTACTGTTCGATCAATCGTTAAGAGTTGCTTAAAATCTTCAGGTGCTAGCTTTTGTTCTGCCAAATGATTTAACGATTCTCGAAGAGTTGCTATATTCTCAAGCGGTAACGTCATTCCAGCTGCTTGAGCGTGACCACCAAAATGAGTAAACTGATCACGAACTTCCATACAATTTGTAAACATATCAAAAGCATCAATGCTCCTAGCAGACCCTTTCGCTGTTTGAGCACCTGAATCGATCGTTAAAACAATCGTAGGTCGATCATACTTATTCACAAGCCGAGAAGCTACGATTCCAAGAACGCCCTGATTCCAGCCTTCTTTAGCCACAACAATTACAGAAGGGAGTTCATCTGCTTGAGCATCAAGCATTGTCTCAGCTTCTTCGGCAATCTCAGCAACAATCTTCTGTCGTTCCTGATTAAGTGCGTGAATTTGATTAGCTAACGCCTCTGCTTCTGAATCACTCTCCGTTAATAATAAATCAACAGCAGGAAATGCATCTTGCAATCGACCTACAGCGTTAATACGAGGACCTATAGCAAAACCAATGTCTTCTTCTGTGATGTCACCTTCTATGCTACATACTTTCTTTAAAGCTTGTACACCAGGTCGAATAGACCTTGAAATAGCTTTAAGGCCATGTGCGGCTAATATACGGTTTTCATCATGGAGCGGGACTAAGTCCGCTATTGTACCAATAACGACCAAATCCAATAAGTGCTTTGGAAACTCTCCTAGTAAGGCATGTGCAAATTTAAATGCTACACCTACACCTGCTAGTTCTTGAAATGGGTACGTTCCAGATAACTTTGGATGTACGATTGCAAATGCATCTGGCAGTTCTGTTTGAGCCTCATGGTGATCCGTAATGATTAAGTCAATACCTAACTCTTTCGCTACAGCCGCTTCATGATTGGCCGCTATTCCTGTATCAACAGTGATAATTAACGTTATACCTTCTGCTTGTGCATTTCGGAATGCTTCTTCATTAGGACCGTATCCTTCTGTAAAACGGTTCGGAATGTAATAGTCTACATAAGCCCCCATTTCACGAAGGACTTCAACCATTAATGCCGTTGAGCTGACCCCATCTGCATCGTAATCACCAAATACCCATATATATTCTTCCTGTTCAATCGCTCTCTTTACTCGATCAACAGCTTTGTTCATATCATTCATTAACATAGGATCATGTAATTGTTCCAGTTGAGGAGATAAAAATAGCTTTGCCGCTTCTTTCGTATTAATCCCTCTTTTCTTTAACAATTCTTGTGTTAAAGAAGTCAAAGATAATGATGGATCAATAGGAAGAGTTGGCTCCTCTTCTTGGGTTAAATTCCATTTTGCTTTACTCCGTAACATAGATTCACCCCTAACAGACCCATTATACAAGAGCGAGGTAAGGGGAGCAAATGAATTTCAGGTGGATAAGGAAGATAAGAAAAGTGCAGGCGTGGTGCTTAGGAATAAAAGGAAAGGATGAAATCATATGATTTCATCCTTCAGTATAATAACTTAGCTATTTAGCACGCTCTTCTTCAATTGGCTGATCCTTATCCTCTTCTGCCTTACGTGCAGTTACACGTTCAGGATCCTCTCCTAATTGTCTCAGTTTTTCTTTTAAAGCACGATTATCCCGTTGTAGCTGATAATTACGAACGGTTCCAAAAATCCCTGCAATCAAACCGCCCATTAATACTGACCCCAATATAATAAGGATTAACGGAGCTTGGCCTGTCCCAAATAAGTAATTCACCTCTACCGCGTCAACATTAAACACAGCGAAAATAGCAACAATAAGAGCAAATACTAACGCTAAAATAAAATTCTTCTGACCCTTCAAAAAGCCCATCTCCTTTCTCTAAACCTTCAATTATTTTACTCTTCCTTTCTTCTTCTATTCCCAAGTGGAGCTGACTTGAAAACTTATCGTAGATATAAGCTGTTTCCGTTACCTTTGGCTAGGAGTAAGGAGGGCCTGGAAACCACTCGCTTTCCTGTGGGGAGCTGGTGAGCCTCCTCAGCCGGCACGCCGGCTTCCGGGGTCTCACCTAGGCTCTTATGCCCACGGGAGTCTCGCAGTTTCCAGGCCCTCCTTTCCTATAATAAGATGAATGGAAACGCGTCATGGTAGCGAGGTCGCTCAGCTCACAACCTCGGATACTTTTCTCGTGAGGGGTTAAAAAAAAGCGCTCTAAGAGAGAATCCTCAATCACTACTTCAAGGAACGGACCTTTTTTAGCATAGAGCCTCAATGTAGAATATACCAAAACACATAAATCCCCATAAAAGTAAAAAAAGAGCTCTCCGAATGGGAGAGCTCTTACACTTATACTTGTGGTCCGTTGTTTTGTTTCTTCTCTTTGTACTCAATTGGTTTACGCTTAAGCATACTTCCTCTCCATACTAACCACAGCTGAGCTGCGATGAATAGGGATGAGTACGTACCTGCGATAAGGCCGACTACTAGGCCAAAGGAGAAGTTGGTGATGGCTGTTGCTCCGAATAGTAGAAGCATTAAGGCAGCAAATACAACGGTTAGAACGGTGTTAAGACTACGAGCTAATGTTTCCATTAAACTCTTATTCACGACTTCTGCTAGTTCAGAGAATGTTTTCACTTTCTTCTTCAGCTTCAGATTCTCACGGATCCGGTCAAACGTAACGATTGTATCGTTTACGGAGTAACCCACGATGGTAAGAATAGCTGCAATAATCGTAATATCAAATTCGAGTTGAGTAATGCTGAATAGAGCTATGATAAAGAATGCATCATGTAATAAGGCTACAATAGCTGTTAATGCGAAATAAATTTCAAAGCGAATTGTAACATAAATGATAATCCCAATGGATGCGATTGCTACAGCATATACCGCATTTTTAACAAGTTCTTTACCAACAATATCAGATACAGTGCTGACACTAGGGCTACTTCCATATAAATCATTGAAGTGGCTCTTAATGTCTGCAATCTCAGATTCTGATAATACGCTCGCAAATCTTGCTACGCCTATATCATCATCTTCGCCGGATATAACAACTTTCTTAGGTGTATAACCCAGTCCTTCGAATTCCTCTTTTACATCTTCTTCACTAATAGGTTCATCCGCTAGGACTTGAACACGAGAACCACTTGTAAAGTCGATTCCTAGATTTAACCCCATCGCTCCTAATGCAATAGCACCAGAGAGAATAAGAGCAATCGATATACCAAAGAACTTCTTACGGTGTTTAACAAAGTCAAAAGAACGACCGAAGACTTTCGCTTCGACTTCTTCCCCTTTTTCAATGTCTTTCACCTGACTTGGTTTAATACCAAAGAATCCTGGCTTTTTGTTTAATGCACGGCTCTTCACAAGTAGACCAAGCATTAAGCGAGATCCATATACAGCCGTTAAGAAACTAACCAGTATACTGATAATTAACATGGTCGCAAACCCTTTTACAGAGCTCGTACCAAAGATAAATAGGACAATGGCAGCCAAAATTGTTGTGATATTCGCGTCAAGAATGGTTGCTAAGGAGCGACTATTCCCCGCTTTAAAGGCAGATAAAGTCGACTTCCCTGCTTTCATCTCCTCTTTGATGCGTTCGTAGGTGATGATATTGGCATCTACAGCCATACCTACACCAAGCACAAGCGCGGCGATACCCGGTAATGTCAGGACCCCGTTCATTAATTCAAAGACAAGTAGAATTAAGAAGATGTAGGTTGAAAGAGTAATGACGGCCACTACACCAGGAAGACGGTAGTAGAACAACATATATACAAAGATCAAAGCAACACCTATCGCACCAGCTAAGATCGTTTTATTTAATGCTTGTTCACCAAACTGTGCTCCTACTGACGTAGAGTAAAGCTCTTTCATATCAACTGGCAATGATCCAGCATTTAAAATATTGGCAAGTTCTTGAGCGCTATCTACCGTAAAGTCACCTGTAATCATGACTTCTTTCGTAAGTAATGGTTCGCTTACGCGCGGAGCTGATATATACCCTTGCTCTTCTGGATTATTAAAATCAGCTATGAAAGAATCTTCTTCCCCAAAATCCATCCAGATGACCATAGAATTCTCAGTGTAAGGTGTTGATGGATCATCACCTAACTGAGAAACTTTTTTAGTGACACTTTGGAACTCTTTGGCATCTTTTACTTTTAAGGTAACAATTGGAGCTTTCGATTCAGGATGAAATTCTTGTTGGGCACTGCCTTCCACAAGATTTGATCCGTTGAAGATTTCTCCTGTTTCTGTGTCTGGCTCATTATTGTCTTGTTCATCCATTTCTAGTGAGAGAGATTCATCATTGATGCGAATTTCATCATCATCAACGGTTCTAAATGATAGACGAGCCGAGGTGCCAATAAGCTCCCTCGCTTTGCTCTGGTCCTCAATTCCTGCAAGCTGAACCCTAATGCGGTCCTCACCCTCAATATCGACACTTGTTTCACTAATACCTAGTGAATCTACACGTCTATAAATCGTTTCAACAGTTGCCTCTAGAGCATCCCTGTCAATCTCTTGTTCTTCATCAATTGGTGTAACCTGGTACAAAATTTCAAATCCACCCTGCAGATCAAGGCCAAGGCGAATATCCTTTGTAATTCCTTGTATCGTTGTCCCTATCGTACCCGCAAAGATAAGCAGGAGTAGAAAAAACGCAACGATACGACCGCGTTTTACCATGAGTATGAGTGCCTCCTTCTAACTTCTCCAACAACCGTTTTATAAAATAGTATTACATCCTTACGCATAAAAGAGTGGTCTCAATTACTACCACCCTACAACTACGTGAGCCTTTTGTATGTATAGAAGACATATTTAACGTGACTTTACTGCCACACGCCAATAGTGTAATTATAGAAATCTTTGGGAAGCACTGTCAATACGACGCTTCATTTTCTTCTTTATTTGGATCATGGTTTCTTAACGCTTCTACCTGAGCAAGTAAATCATCACTTTGGTAAGCTTGTACGGTTAAGTAACTCATATATGTACCAACACTCAAGTGAAACACATCCTGTACTACCGTATGTAAACGTAACGTAGGGTTTCCCTTCCAAACTTTCTTCTCGAGGCATTTCCAAATATCTTCCTCATGCGCTCTACTATAACCAAGCAAATGAAACTCCTCTTTCTTGCTTTGTAATACAGGGTATATCGTTTTTTTCCACTGTACTACGGGTTTTCCTTCTTCCATATATAATACCCCTCTCGTTCAACTCTATAAAACACACATCAAATGTTTGAATCAATTACGAATGCTTGTCATGCTTGCCCACCTTTTCTGCATATATTCATTGTATACGAATTTCAATTCTTTGAGAAGGTAGGTCGTAATGAATGACCAAACAAACCTTTTTACAAGGTACTCTGATTTTAATTGCAGCAGGCATGATTACTCGCTTTCTAGGGTTTGTCAATCGAATCGTCGTAGCACGGATAATGGGAGAGGAAGGTGTAGGCCTTTATATGATGGCCATCCCAACCCTCATCTTAGTGATCACCCTCACCCAATTCGGATTACCTGTAGCTATCTCGAAACGGGTAGCAGAGGCTGAAGCTATAGGAGACTTGAAGAAAGTTAAAAAAATTCTAGTAATCTCACTCACCATCACAGGTGTATTGAGCATCATCTTTACAACAGGTATGATCCTTTTAGCTCCTTTGTTATCTCAAACCTTGTTAACAGATGAACGTACCCTATACCCCCTTCTTGCAATTAGTCCGATCGTCCCTATAGTCGCCATCTCCTCTGTGATACGAGGATATTTCCAAGGTCGCCAAAACATGAAACCACAAGCTTACTCACAGGTGATTGAACAGATTGTGCGTATTAGTTTTGTGGCGTTATTCACGAGTGCTCTCGCCCCATACGGAGTCGAATATGCAGCAGCAGGTGCAATGATTTCAGTCGTATTAGGAGAGTTTTGTTCATTGTTGTACATGCTTCATATGTTTAAACTGAAAAAGCGTGTGAAAGTTAGAAGAAAGTTCATGACTTATATTAAAAACGGTAAAGGGACATTCAATGAACTGATGTCAATTGCTCTTCCCACTACCGGAAGTCGTATGGTAGGGTCTATTTCTTTTTTCTTAGAACCAATTTTAGTTGCTCAAAGCCTAGCTATTGCAGGTATCCAAACCGCTATGGCTACGAAGCAGTACGGGGAACTAACGGGATATGCGCTTCCTCTTCTCATGCTTCCAACATTTATTACACAATCCCTTTCCGTTGCTCTTGTTCCAAATATCAGTGAAGCTGGAGCTAAAGGAGATCAAACGTTAATTCACTACCGCATTCATCAAGCCATTCGTTTATCCTTTGCGTCAGGGGCGATTGCGACCGTCATATTAACGATCTTTGCTACACCAATCTTAACGTTTATGTATGGCCACGGAAATGCTTCTAGATTCTTGCTTATAATGGCACCATTCTTCTTAATGCTCTACTTCCAGGCGCCATTACAAGCCGCTTTACAAGCTCTCGACTTAGCGAAAGCAGCCATGTGGAACAGCCTGATAGGAGCTGTTGTGAAGTTTGCTGTATTACTGTCGTTAGCCACTCAGCCTGAATTCGGTATTATGGGTGTAGCTCTTGCCATCGTAGTAGGTGTGATTCTCGTTACATTTTTACATCTAGCAACACTAATGAAAGCCATCCAATTCCGTATTCCACTTGTGGACATTGGAAAAATGATTTTATTGATGGGGTGCACATGGTTTGTTGGCTATAAATTGAACCAACTATTTACCGAAGCTACCATGGCTCCTATTCCTTTTCTACTCCTAATATCAGCCTTTACAGTTGTCTATATCGTATTGCTGTTCGCTTTCCGATTTATCACTAAAGAAGAATTGCAACAGTTGCCTTTTTTCCAAAAAAAGAAATAAACTAAAACAAAAATCAAGGATAAAATCAGAATCTGATTTTGTCCTTGATTTTTTATGGAGAAAGCTAAGTTGCTCTGTCCATATCATTATTTGACACCCTTTAAGTCAGTCCCTTTACCAAACTTCGTCACAAAAAAATTAATCCAACTTGTAGCCCCTATTGCTTCTCTACTACAAAAACCCACAAAAAGGTTAGTGCTTGCTGCATCGGTTTAGGCAATTCCTTTATTTCTTCTTCTCTTACACCTTCTTTAAAAACGCCGTATCCATCTAAGCTTCTCCATCCATTCTCACTTGCAAGCTGTTCAAATTCCCAAGGCATCATCGTATTACAAATAACATCTTCTCCATATAATCTTCTGTAACTATTTTGACGAGGTCCTGCAGTTGGGCCAAGGATCGCTATACACATACGGCCTCCAGGCTTTAAGACTCTTCTCAGTTCTTCTAAGGCCCCTTTAGGATCTTCTGTCCATTCAAGTGAGTTGATGGCCATCAACCCGTCGTATGTATCTTGAGCAAAGGGAAGTTGGGCTAAATCTCCTTGTGTAAACGTCAATCGCTCACCACTCATTTGTTTGGCATGCTCTATCATTTTAGGTGAAATATCAACTCCGCTTACATTGTACCCGGCTTCACTCAATAAGTATGCGCCATAACCATCTCCGCAACCAATATCGGCTACTGTACTCCCTCCTGACAAATACTTCTTCATAAACGGTATGATTCCAGCACGGGATCCGTCCCTCCACATAGATTGACTCTTTTCACTCCAAAACGTAACATTTTGGTCCCACTTTTTCGTGGCTGCTTTATGCCAATTAAACGATTCACTCATGGTTTCCCCTCCTTAAGTATTAAAAAAGAAGATGCCTTCTGTACCAAGACACCTCCTCTTTATGTTACTTCTTTTCATCATATTCGTCGATGTACCACTTGTTTTTATGATCTACGGTTAATAAAGAAATTTGTTCAGGGTGCTCATAACCTTTTTTTCGTATTTCTGTTAAAAGCCATTTCTCATCTTTTCCATTGCGCTTTAAGTTTTCCTCTTGTACCTTGCCGTCTGTAATAAATGGCATAAGAAATCCATTCATACCAGGGGACGGATTATCTTGTTTCTCTAAAATGGAAAGCTTGCCAGAAGGCTCTAGTATAGCGAAAGCTACTTCATCAACAGATGAATTGCCATTCTCTCTTAGTTGTTGAAGTAAATCATTAAAATTATACCTCTGTTTCCTCATTTCATTTTCATCAATTTTTCCGTTCTGAATAATAACAGAAGCTTTACCATCAACCTTTTCCCTAAACCATTGACTCTTTAAAGAGAACCACGCACTCATCCTCTGGATTAGCAAAAGAACAAGCATAGGGATGACCGCGTGGATAAATTCATCCTTAGGCTCTTCAATCGAAAAGACTCCGATCTCAGCAAGCATAATAAAGACCACTAAGTCAAGTATAGACAGCTCGCCAATCTCCCTTTTGCCCATAACGCGAAAGATCACTAATATTACAAAATAAGTGGCAAACGTTCTCCAAATAATAATCCATGTTTCCTCTAGATTCACACCAGGCTCACTTCTTTCTATTATCCCTTATGTTCCTAGTGTGAACCGATCTCACCCTTCCTATGCTTACATGCCTGCTTGCATAAATGGAACGAGATAACGAAACCAAATATAGACCGTACATACAACAAGGGAAAAGAGCACAACAGGCATTCCATATAGCATGAACTTTAAAAACCCAATTGGATGTCTAGCACTTGAAGCCAATCCTGCCACGACGACATTAGCAGATGCACCTATTAATGTTCCATTTCCTCCTAGACAAGCTCCAAGAGCAAGAGACCACCATAAAGGATCTAAATTCGTCATCCCATAGGACTGAAATTCTTTAATAACTGGAATCATAGCTGCTACAAACGGTATGTTATCAACAATCCCTGAGAAGAGACCTGATATCCATAAAATCATAAGAGCGGTTGATGGCAAGTCACCTTCTGTTAACCAAATCATCCCTCTCGCCAACTCATCAATCACACCAACTTGTTCAAGTCCACCAACAAGCATAAATAGCCCCATGAAGAAAAACAACGTCACCCATTCTACCTCTTCAAATACTTTTTCTGTATTCGATTCTTTTTCTGTAAGCAAAAGCAGCAGGATGGCCCCGCAAACAGCGACGGTGGTTAAATCTACATGGACAAATGCGTGCAACAAAAACCCAAGGATGGTCATTGACAGCACTGTAACAGACTGGTAAAGCATCGGAGTTTTCTTTAAATATAAAGAAGGATCTAATTCCATTAAAGTGCGGACATGGTCCCCTTCTTCCTTCACAAGGGATTTCCTAAATAAGAACACTAGCCCCACTAAAGTCGTAATGAAAATGATTATAACAACTGGACCAAGATGAACGAGGAATGACATGAATGTAAAATGCTCTACAGCTTGACCAATCATAATGTTTGGAGGATCGCCTATTAGAGTAGCTGTTCCTCCAATATTCGCACACAAGATGACCGTTAATAAATAAGGGAATACCGGTAAGCTTAACTTTGAAGTCAGCGTTAATAATATTGGAACAAATAAAAGGACTGTTGTTACATTGTCTAGTAAGGCCGAACCAATAGCTGTTAACACACCCGTCACAATAAGAAGCGGGATTGGAGCGCCTTTTACCCGCTGAGCTAAAAGAATAGCTATGTATTCAAATAAGCCTGTCTTCTTGGTAATTGAAACGAGTACCATCATAGAGAATAAAAGCGTAATCGTAGACCAATCAATAAAGCTTGTAAACGCCTCTTCCCATCCATATATGCCGCTTAACAGCATAAGAACCCCGCCTGATAAAGCTACCAGTGCACGATTTATCTTCTCAGACATAATAAACACATAGCTAACGACAAACACAGCAACCGCCAGGGTCGTTTCCATCAGAACCCCCCTTTTTCTTGTCCATTTTTACTACTATATTCACGTACCTTACGAAAATATTTTATTCTATTTTATTTTTTTATGAATAAAGTGGTAAAAAGATGGACGAACAGGGAGGAGAAAATATGGTTAAAGAAAGAATGATGGCGCTTGCCTACGGCTGGGCGACCATACTTATTGTTATGGTGTTGGGTAGCTTTACATTAGCCTTATTCCTTAAATTCTCGGACATGTCACAACCAACTTTACAATGGGCAACTCTTGTAATTGGATTAATTACACTATTTATCGGAGGATTTATTGCGGGAGCGAAAGGAAAAGAACAGGGGTGGTTACTGGGATTATTAATAGGGGCTGGGTTTTTTGTCTTTGTTCTCTTGTTTCAATTCCTGGGGTACCAACAAGGCATGTCAACGTCGCAACTCCTTTATCTAGCCGGTTACGTGGTTATGGCGCTTTTAGGTGGAATGATGGGAGTCAATGTAGGCGGGAAATCTAAATAAAAAACGCGCTTATCTCTAGTTAGAGATGAGCGCGTTTTTTCACTATGCCTTCTGATTCACAACTTCACGGATTGCTGAACGATCATATGTAAGTTTCGTTCCATCCTCTACCTGCAAAATAAGCGTGTTTTCATCTAGCGCATGAATGGTTGCGTGCATGCCGCCAATTGTAATGATATGATCTCCTTTTTGAAGATCAGACTGCATTTGTTTGACTTGCTTCTGACGCTTTTGCTGAGGTCGGATAAGCAAGAAGTAAAACAATACAAACATTAAGGCTAGCATAATTAATGAACCTGCAGAACCTGCCATGGATTTTTCCCTCCTTTCGTAATAAAGCTTCTTATTTAGAAGTTTTTAGCATCTGGTTTATTGAAACCATATTGTTCAAAGAACTCTTCACGGAAGTCACCAAGACGGTCTTCGCGAATCGCTTCTCGGACTTGCTTCATTAATTTTAACAGAAAATAAAGGTTATGATAAGTTGTAAGTCGGAAGCCAAACGTTTCATTACATTTAATTAGGTGACGGATATAGGCTCTGGAGTAATTGCGGCACGTATGGCAATCACATTCAGGGTCTATCGGACCGAAGTCACGGGCAAATTTGGCGTTACGTACCACTAAACGACCTTGTGAAGTCATACATGTTCCGTTACGAGCAATACGTGTAGGTAATACACAATCAAACATATCAATTCCACGCATTGCACCATCGATAAGAGAATCAGGTGAACCTACTCCCATCAAGTAACGCGGCTTATCAGTCGGAAGATATGGTGTTGTGAACTCTAGCACACGGTTCATTACGTCTTTTGGTTCTCCTACGGATAGACCGCCAACCGCGTAACCAGGAAAGTCCATAGAAACTAGATCGTTAATACTTTGACGACGAAGATCTTCGTACTCTCCACCTTGAACAATACCAAATAGGCCTTGGTCGTGTGGACGTTTGTGAGCCTCTAAACAACGCTCCGCCCATCTGCTTGTTCGCTCAACGGACTTCTTCATATATTCGTGGCTCGCTGGGTATGGAGGACATTCGTCAAATGCCATCATAATATCAGCACCAAGAGCGTTCTCAATATGCATGGCCTTCTCAGGTGATAAGAATAGCTTCTCACCGCTAATATGATTACGGAAATGAACCCCTTCTTCTTTGATGTCACGCAGCTTACTTAGACTAAAGACCTGAAAGCCTCCAGAGTCCGTTAAAATGGAGCCGTCCCAGTTCATGAATTTATGAAGACCTCCTGCTTCTTCTACGATATCTTCCCCTGGTCTGAGCCATAAGTGATACGTATTTGAAAGTATGATCTCCGCTCCCATTTGCTTCAGCTCTTCTGGTGCCATCGTTTTAACCGTAGCAAGCGTTCCTACCGGCATAAACATAGGTGTCTCAAAAGAACCATGGGGTGTATGAACTCGACCTAAACGAGCTCCTGTTTGTTTACATGTTTTTATGTGTTCGTACCTAATTGGCATCATTCATACCCTTTCTATCTCTCATTATAAAATTAGCATCGCATCGCCGAAACTAAAGAAACGATACTCTTCATCCACAGCTTCCTTGTATGCTCGCATAACAAATTCCTTACCAGCAAGCGCACTCACAAGCATAATTAACGTAGACTTTGGCAAATGGAAGTTTGTAATCAACCCATCAATCGCTTTAAAGTTGTATGGTGGGTATATGAAAATATCTGTCCAACCAGATGCTTCTTTAAAGGATCCATGATCTCTTGCAATCGTTTCTAGAGTTCTAGTAGAGGTCGTTCCAACTGGAATAACGCGACCACCACTCTCTTTAACGCGATTTAATTGATCTGCTGTTTCCTTGGACATCTGATAAAATTCAGCATGCATATCATGCTCCTCAACAGAATCCACACTTACAGGACGGAAGGTGCCAAGGCCAACGTGAAGTGTAATATAAGCAATTTCTACACCCTTATCCTGAATCTCTTGTAGAAGTTCTTTCGTGAAGTGAAGACCTGCAGTGGGTGCTGCTGCAGAACCTTCCTCTTTAGAGTACACGGTTTGATAACGCTCCCGATCAGATACTTGTTCCTTAATATAAGGAGGAAGCGGCATCTCACCTAGAGATTCTAGTACTTCAAGAAAGATTCCTTCATACGAAAATGTCAGGATACGGCCACCATGGTCTTGCAACTCTGTACATTCAGCCACAAGTTTCCCGTCTCCAAACGAAAGTTTCGTACCTAACTTAATCTTTTTAGCTGGTTTCACAAGAACTTCCCACTCGTCGCCTTGACGTTGATGAAGAAGCAATACTTCTACTTTTGCACCTGTGTCTTCTTTCACGCCATATAAGCGTGCCGGAAGCACTCTGGTATTGTTCAAGACTAAACAATCACCAGGGTTTAAGTATGAGGTAATGTTATAAAAGTGTTTATGATCTATAGTTTCCTTCTCACGGTCCATCACCAGTAACCGGGAAGACGTTCGATCCTCCAGTGGAGTTTGTGCAATCAACTCTTCTGGCAAATCAAAGTCGAAATCGTTTATGTTCATATGTCTCTCCCTATCTAGTTCTTATCGAAATTTCCCAATAATATATAGTACAACGCTTGCGACAACACTCACTATAATAGACGTCATGATCGGAAAATAAAAGGTTGTATTTCCTTTTTTAAAGAGAAAGTCTCCAGGAAGCTTCCCGAAAATACTCCAAATGAGGCCAATAACAATAAAGAGAACTCCTAATACGATAAACATCTTAGGAAATTCATTCACTCCCAGGCACCTCCCGGTTAAAGTGTTCATAGGCTAAATGTGTTACTAGTCTGCCCCTTGGCGTACGTTGAATAAACCCTTTTTGTAACAGAAATGGCTCGTATACATCCTCAATCGTTTGCGACTCTTCACCAATCGTAGCCGATATTGTATCAAGCCCAACTGGTCCGCCTCTGAAATGATCCATTATACCAAGTAGCAACTTATGGTCCACGTGATCAAGACCAGCCTGATCGACTTGAAGCATATTCAAAGCTTGGTCTGTGGTTTCACGAGATATTACGCCTTCTCCTTTTACTTGCGCAATATCACGTACCCGTTTCAGAAGACGGTTGGCGATACGCGGGGTTCCTCTTGAACGACGGGCGATTTCGACAGCCGCTTGATCATCAATTTCCACATCGAAAATTTCAGATGTTCTCTTCACAATTTCACAAAGATCTTCTGTAGTGTAATAATCCAAACGACTTAATACACCAAATCTGTCTCGAAGGGGAGCAGAAAGTAACCCCGCTCTTGTAGTAGCCCCTACGAGTGTGAATGGAGGCAGATCTAAGCGTATTGACCTCGCTTCTGAACCAGAACCGATGACAATATCGAGGCAAAAATCTTCCATAGCGGGATAGAGTACTTCCTCGACCGACCTTGGCAAGCGATGAATTTCGTCTATAAACAACACATCCCCTGCTTCAAGAGAAGACAGAATAGCAGCCAAATCACCGGCCCGTTCAATTGCAGGACCTGCCGTCGTCCTAAACTGACCACCCATCTCACTTGCTATAATCGAGGCTAATGTCGTCTTACCAAGACCCGGAGGGCCATAGAGAAGAACATGGTCTAAAGGTTCATCTCTCATTCTCGCAGCTTCTATAAAAATTCGTAGATTTTCTTTTGTCTTCCCTTGCCCAATGTATTGAGCAAGCGTTTGTGGTCGGAGACTTAATTCGACTGAGGCATCATCTGTCATGGCCTCCCCACTAACCATTCGATCATCCATGGTAACCCTCCTTGCTTACGCTTTCTGCATCATAAGGGCTAACCCTTTACGTACATATTCATCGACACTTGAACATTCTTCTTTTTGAAGCTTAGGTCGAATGGATTTAATTTCTTTATCCGAATAACCTAGCGCCTTCATGGCTTCGAGCGCTTCGTCTACGTAACTCGACTGCTCAGCGTGGGTTTGTACCCCTTCAAAGAATATACTAGTCTCATCCTGTTCCACAGGTAACCATTCGGTCAGTTTCCCTTTTAGATCGAGGATCATCTGTCTAGCAGTCTTCTTCCCAACACCAGGGAACCGTGTTAAAAATTTATCATCCTCACGCTCAATTGCCGAAACCACTTCACCAACAGACGTAGAACCAACAATAGCAAGAGCACCCTTAGGCCCAATACCAGATACATTTAATAACTTAGAGAAAATCCCCTTCTCCTCAGACGTCTTAAACCCGTACAACGTCTGCAGATCTTCCCTTACATAATGATACGTATAGATAAGCGTTTCCTTCCCCTTCATCGATTGAAAGGCAAAAGGATTCGCACATAAAATTTCATAACCAATGCCATTCGCTTCCAAAACAACATTCTCAGCCGACACAGCAGCCACGTTCCCTCTAACATAAGCTATCATCAAAATCGTTCTCCCTTACATCCGTAGTCACCTCTATATATTTTAACACATGAACACCAAAAGCGCAGGCCCCCGTTTTGCTCCGTCAGGCATAAGACGAATAACTACGGGAAGTGATCTTCCTTCCCGAAGTTATTTGACTTATGACCCCGAGGAGCAGGGGGCCGGAGCTAGACGAACCAAAAGCGCAGGCCCCCGTTTTGCTCCGTCAGGCATAAGACGAATGACTACGGGAAGTGGTTTCGCAGGAGCCTTACAGTTAGAGATGAACAGAGAATAACGACAAATAAAAAATTCAGAATTGCACATATTTTCATATTGACTGACTGGTCATGAAGATGTATGATCGACGTATATTATCAGGGAACGGGGTGTTAGCTATGAGTACGATCGATCGTATTGTGGAATATCTCAAAAACCTCGGAGTGAATGCTGAAAAAGTGTACCGACCACCAAAGAGTAAAACGCAATCGTAATACATATAAACGATAAAACCCCTCCCTCTAAGCTTAGAGGAAGGGGTTTTGTTATGGTGTTGGCGTAATAGAAAAGTACTCATACTTTTTCAGTAAACTTAAGTACTGATCTTTAGATTTGATTTTAATCCCTTTTTGTAACTCTTCACTCTGGAAACTTTCAAGCTTTCCAACATCAATCTGGAAAAAGGATTGAATGACCTCAGAACGTTCATCTGACCCATCAAATAAAATTAATTCATTGCCTTCATTTATGCCAAAGTACCCTGCTTTTTTCACAAATGGTGAAAGGTCATCAACTTTCTTTCTAAATGTAATGTGCCCTTCACGCTGATCTACAAGCTTCCAGCCCTCATAACGAGCCCAGAAGTCTTCCATCGACCATATCGTTTCTTTTTTCCGTTCTTCACCGACGTGTCCATCAATGTACTCGCGTTTCAACACAACTTCTAGTTCTAGAGGCTGCTCAACACCCACATTTGTTCCTTCTCCTTCTTTAGAAGAAGATTCTGAAGCCTTAATTGGCAAAGTATCCATAACACGTAACCCGCCTACTAACAAACAGATTACTACTATGATCATTACCAAACGAATTCCTCGCAAACCATCCACCTCCATCATTCTTTACCCCTTTAAAGCACAACACGGTGTCTGGCACCCTTTCACTTACTAAAGGATGTAGGTTGTGTTTTAGGAATAAAAAAACTTCTAATTTTAGGGTTCCCAAAATTAGAAGTTTTATCCTCAAGGTATGGTTATGCTTGTCGGAAATTATGGTAGACTTCTTGCACGTCTTCTAGGTCTTCAAGCATATCAATTAGCTTTTCCATTTGCTCAGCAGTTTCTCCCTCAAGCTCGGAGTATGTCTGTGGGAAGAATGTTACTTCTTCAGTATCAAGAGAAATGTCTTGCCCTTTCAGAGCAGTACGAACATCTTGGAACGTTTCAGGATCTGTATAGATCTCAAAAGCCCCTTCTGTTGTTTCCATTTCCTCTGCACCAGCCTCAATCGCTTCAAGCATTAACTCATCTTCATCAACGTCTACTTCAGAACGATCGATGACAATATATCCTTTACGATCGAACATGAAGGAAACACATCCATTTTCTCCGAGGTTTCCACCATTCTTATTAAAAGCGTGACGAACTTCAGAGGCTGTACGGTTACGGTTATCGGTAAGCACCTCTACCATAACAGCTGCTCCGCCTGGTCCGTACCCTTCATAGGTGAACTCTTCATAATTTGCACCATCTAAACCACCCGTTGCTTTATTAATCGCACGATCGATGTTTTCGTTTGGCACATTATTTGCTTTTGCTTTATCAATCATTAAACGAAGTTGAGGGTTTGTTTCAGGATCCCCTCCCCCTTCTTTCGCTGCTACATATATATCTTTTGCCATTTTCATGAATAGCTTTCCACGTTTTTTGTCTTGAGCACCTTTACGATGCTTAATATTGGCCCATTTCGAATGACCTGCCATGGGACATTCTCCTCTCTTCATCTTTCCATAAAAATATTAAATCCATGTTTACTATAACACAAAGAAAATATTTGAAAAAGCCTGCCAATTCAAGGCTAAGCGCTTCATTGACATATATGTAAATCGCGTTGCAGAAGACCTACACATCATGAAAATCCATAAAAAAAAGAGCGCTTCTAAAGCACTCTTTAGTTATTTATAATTTTTGTCTCTAAATTGATCAATTCCTTCTGGCATCTGTTCATCTTGATTGATTCGGCTCTTAAGATCTTTCATCCGATCCCAATAGCGTTCATCCGTATACACGACGATCTCTTTCCCTTTTGTTTCAGGCATTTCTTTTAAGCTTGCTCGTACCTTTTCAGCCACATCCACTCTTGTATAGGTCGCACGATCTGGCTCTTCTACTGCTACTAAAACAGCATCATTTGTCACAACAACTTGTGCCGTCTTAACATACCGAGACTGACTCAACCGCTTTCCAATTTCTCTAGATTGCTTGTCGTACTCTTTATTATTATAAGAGTTCGCATCCTTATCAGAAATTGGAGTTGTTGGATATTCCTTTTGAGCTTCACCATTCTTAGGGCGTGATCGCTCTAATTCATATTGATAATACTCTGTATCAATATTCGTCTGAAACTTCGGCTGATTTTTGCCGACATCTTGATTATTATCGTCTTTAGCATTCTTCTCTGCCTGACCTTCTAGTTCGGAGTTCAAGGACTCTGGTTCAAGTTCAGTTTGAATGGATTCTTCGTCAGCGCCACCGCATCCTGCAAGTAATCCAAGAGAGAGAATAGCGCACATCATGAGTTCTTTTTTCATGAATAAAACCTCCCTTACATCCTTAGGATGGCTTAGGGAGGTTTTCATTAACCGAGTTACATTTAGGTAATTTGTATTTTAAAATTTAGGCGGGGCAGCAGCTAACTCACGCTTATGAGCACTCTTTTTGTGCATATCTTCAATAATTTTTCGGTCTTCTTCAGGGATTTCTTCACCCTTAAGATGTTTGTCGATCATTTCATATGATGTGCCCATTTCGTTTTCATCTGTCTGGCCTTCCCACAAACCTGCACTTGGTTTCTTCTCAATGATTTCTTCTGGGACTCCTAGTTCACGAGCTAAATCACGCACTTCACCTTTCGTTAGATGAACAAGAGGGACTAAGTCAACGCCTCCATCACCATACTTAGTGAAGTAACCAGTATACCATTCTGCCGCATTATCTGTTCCAACTACAAGATATTTGTAATTTGTACCAACAGAGTATAGCGTACTCATACGTAGTCGCGCACGTAGGTTTGCATCGGCTAATCTTTCTTGACTCTCATTATAGTCACCTGCAGATTTAAGTTGGTCCTGAATGTTTGAGAACATCACTTCATGTGTTTGTGTTAAATCCACTGTTAATGACTTAATTCCACAGCTGTCAATAACCTTTTGCGCAGCCTCTTGGTCATTTGGGTTACTCTTACATGGCAAGATTACACCTAGCGAATTATCCGGGAAAGCACGCTTAATCAAATGCGCTACTACAGCGGAATCAATCCCCCCACTTACTCCTACAAGAAGTCCTTCTAATCCTGCATCATTCGCCTGATCCTGCAACCATTTCACAAGCTTATCAATTTTTTCTTGCATAAGTACGCTCTTCCTTTCAGTTTCCATAAGTTATGTTAGGTTAGTTCTCATATCATGTTAGCATAATTTTGTTTTGTTCTACAAATGTTAGTTGCTTGTGCCATCTACCATTAAGCACTTCAAGGTAGTAGAGGATCTCGCTAGATGATGGATGACTAGCAAGAAACGTATTCCATTCCCTCACTAAAGATGCAGGGATTGCTAATCCTAGCCGAAAGAAAGGCAATTCCTCTTTGGTTAATATACGTTCTATACAAGCGATCTCTTCCTGATCTACTAGAAATGGAAAAAAACGCTGAGCCATTTGAATCCAATCATAAACTCTAGGTGATTGTGATGCCAAATCAAAATCAATGAGATATACCTTATTATGTTCTCCCTTCAAAAAATTATGAGCCGCTACATCCCCATGACTCCAAGAGAGTTCAGTTACCCCACGGTTCTCAAGAACATGCCAATCTAACTTTATAAATTGATTGAATGCTTTTTCAGATGTTCGGCAAAGGGAATCAAAAAGGTCACCATACCCATACCTTCTAAATACGTCATAATAGTTCTCAAACAGGCGAAACCGTTTCCTCCAATGCATATATAATGGCTGTTTCACAATCACTGAGTTCACTTTAACTCCCTTAGCCTGTTGTTGGAACCTATTCAACACGTCAACAGCAGCTATCCTATCCCATTTACGCTTATAGGTTAAGGCTTCACCACCATGCATGTAAGGAGCTAATGTCCAGGTTGATCCATGTTCATCCCTTACATATAAATTCCCCGAGGGAAACGGATAAAATGGAATCACAGGACAGTTTTCAGGAAGACCTTTAAACAATTCCCATTGTTGCCTGACAGAATGAATAGAGTTATTTCGCTTTAAGATAAATGTACCTGATGCCACGGACACGAGCAGGACATGAGGCTTAATGATCTTGATATTACGAATAGATAACCCGGCCTTCTCTTCAAAAAAAGAGAAGGGAAAGTCGCTTCCGACTCCCCCTTTTAATTTCTTCATATTTAATAATCCTCGTCGTCATCATCAAATCTAGGCATATCTAATCCACTAAATTGAGAACTTCCGGGCCCCATTTGAGGGAAATCATACCCTTCCTGCTCTCCACCTTGCTGTGGCATTCCGTAGCCTTGCTGTGGCATTCCATAGCCTTGCTGTGGCATTCCGTAGCCTTGCTGTGGCATTCCATAGCCTTGCTGTGGCATTCCATAGCCTTGCTGCGGCATTCCATAGCCTTGCTGCGGCATTCCGTAGCCTTGTTGTGGCATTCCGTAGCCTTGTTGTGGCATTCCATAGCCTTGCTGGTATCCATCATCGCATCCGCAATCATCACTCATGCCTGCTACTTGACCAGGCATTTGACCCGGCATTGGCGGCATATCCATACTAGATGATTCAGAAGATTCATCATACGCTCCTTGAACCATACCTTGCTGCATTGGCATCATTTGCCCATCATCATAGCAATTTACATCACTACTCCCCATGTATTGAGGATGCGGATAGCAAGGCATACACGGATGAGGAGGGCATGGTACACAAGGATGATGCATCATCGGATAATAGTACATGGGTTGTTGCATTTGAGGCATTTGTTGCTGCATCTGAGGCATCTCTTGAGTCATTTGCGGCATTTGTTGCATTTGCGGCATCAGTTGCGGCTTTTGCTCCCCTTGCTCAACCCCTTTTACCTCTTGAGGCTTCTCTTCAGATTTGCCTTTAGGCTTGGCTTCAGCTTTCGCTTTAGGTTTTGGTTCGGTTTTCGCTTTAGGTTTAACTTCAGGTTTAGGTTCCTTGTATGGAGGCATTTTAGGAATATTTACCGTCGTATAGTAATTCTGCATTTGCTGCTCCATAGTAGGAAATTGCATCTGGATAGGAGGCATTTGAGGTTGCTGCTGAACAGGCATCATCGGCTTTTCTTGCGTCGCCGGTTTTACAGCTTCCTTCTTTGGCATTTCTTTTTTCGGCATTTCCTTTGGCTGTTCTTTTTTCTCTTCCTTTATCATAGGCAACGGCTTTGGTGAGGTATCCTTATACGGATGTTCAGCCGGGTATTTTTTCATCTCTTTTTTTACCGGCTTTGAATCCGTTGGCACTTTAATCTTCATGCCAGGCATAATCATATCTGGATTGCTGAGCTGCGTATTCATCGCTTTCAGCTCTTCAAAGTTCACCCCATATTTTTGGGCAATCTTCCACAATGTGTCCCCTTTTTGAACAACATGTATTTTCACCGCAGTTACTCCCTTCTTTCTGTTATAGGCATTTCCATAAGAAAATAAATAACAGATGAACTCCATACAACATATGCATGAACACCCAAAAGATTGATGGATTTGCCTAACTTTTTTCTCGATCCCTGCTCCCTCTTATCATCTTGGACACCCGAAAAGTTACTCCGAATGTGTGAATTAGCCTTAGAGGACATTAATTTTGTGACCTGTATAGGACAGGACTTCTAAAGCTTGAATATATTTTTTAATGGCTGTTAAAGTTTAACGTTGTTATTCCTTATAACAAGATTGTTCAAGAATAGGGCAGGTTTGTTGAAGACTCGAAGCTGAGACACTGCGTCGTGTATGTGGCCGTTACGCTTATAAGTGCTAGGGCAGGCTCGGGGACAACTCGCTTTCCTGCGGGAGAATGAGCTAGACGAGATCCCACAGAGAGCGAAGCGAACGAGGAAGCTCGACAGCTCACCCGCGGAAAGCGAGTGATTTCCAGGCCCGCCTTACGCTCCATAAAAGTTGACGGGAGCGTTTCTCTATTCATAGCAAGACGGGGTCAACTTAAATTCAAGTCTTCCGCATAAGGGGCTTATATGGAACAAAATCAACACTAAACATTAACAGAGCCTTCTAAATAAAAAAGCCTCTTCCCAGGTTAGGAAAGAGGCCTTCTCGTTACATTTTATGAACGGCATTAGACTGGATTTCAAAGCAAGGGTAAGTGCCTAGAATTTTGGTTTCGCACCCTAATGCTTGTAGTTCTTGCTGCAAAGCGGGAAACAATACGGAATCATAGGACCTGTTCACATCAATAATGAAGAAATAGTTCCCTAACCCCGTTTTCATAGGACGTGATTCAATCCTTGAAAGGTTCATTTTTCGCCAAGCAAAAGCGGATAGAACTTGATGAAGCGCACCTGCTCGGTCACTTGGCAACGTGACCATTAGTGTTGTTTTTTGTTGTTTCACTTCATGATCCTTCATCTCAACGGGAGCTTGCTCTTTTTGAACAACCACAAAGCGAGTATGGTTATTATCATAATCATGAACATTTTCTCTTAACACGTTTAAACCGTACTCTTGTGCTGCAAGAGCATTCCCTATAGCAGCGTGCTGACCTTTAAGGTCTTTCACCTTAGCGGCCGCTTCTCCTGTTGAAGCACTATAGTGCACTTCAACCTCAGGCATTTCTTTATGAATAAATTGGTGACACTGGGCAATCGCATGGCTATGTGAATACACGTGCTCTACACGCTCCACATCCCCCTCAAACTCAGGATGAACAAGGATATGTTGCGTAATGGGCACAACCACCTCTGCAATAATAGGCAGTTCCACTTGATGAATTAAATAATCAATCGTCATGGACACTGTCCCCTCAATTGCATTTTCAACCGGAACCACTGCTAGCTCAACTTCTTGCGTATCTACCGCATCTAAACACTCTGGAATTGTCCGGAAGCTAACCGTCTGATCCGCTTCAAAAAGTGCCTCAACCGCTATATTCGTAAATGTTCCCTTCGGACCTAGATATCCTACTTTCACCACTATGAATCCCCCCTCAGCTATGCTCCGCTACTTACAACCTCTACTCGGTCTATAAAGTCTAAGCGTTTGAAATCTTGTAATAATTGCTCAATTGATTGACTCATACCAGATGTATTCAATGAAAGCGTTACGTTCGCTTTCCCTTGTAACGGAATTGTTTGGTGAATCGTTAAAATATTACAACCCGATTCGGCAACTGCCGCAAGTAATTGAGAAAGCGTACCAGAACGATCTTCCAAATGAAAGAAAAGCGTAATCATTTTCTCTTTCACCATTGCTTGGAACGGGAATACGGCATCCCTATATTTATAAAAGGCACTTCGGCTTAAGTCTACTTTTTGCACGGCATCATGCACCGAATCAACTTTCCCTCTTTCAAGCAATGCTTTCGCATCTAATGTTTTTTGCATGGACTCTGGTAATACGTCACTACGGACTAAAAAAAATTGTTCATTGTTTATACCCATGATCTAAGTTCCCCTTTTGAATAGTCTATTCGACAAATTCAAATTCAAAATCAAGTAAGCGAATCGTATCGCCATCTTTCGCACCACGTTTACGCAGGGCATCGTCTACGCCCATTGTACGCAGCTGACGAGAGAAACGACTGACGGATTCGTCCCTGTCGAAGTTAGTCATCTTGAATAATTTCTCAATCTTCGGCCCTTTCAATACAAAGGCACCATCAGATTCACGCGTAATTTCAAATGGAGTCTCTTCTTTTTCGAAGCGGTATACGACGCGTTCTTCAACTTCCTCAACAGGTGTATCATCTTTTGGAATCGTTTCAAGAATATCAGCAATCGCAAACAACGCTTCCTTTAAACCTCCACGTGTGATCGAAGAAACTGGGTAAATCGGAATATCTTGTTCAAGTTGTGATTTAAATTCTTCAAGCTTTTCCTCTGATTCTGGCATATCCATTTTACTCGCCAAGATGATTTGAGGACGCTCTAATATGGTCTCGTCATATTGCTTTAATTCTTCATTAATCGTAACAAAATCCTCATATGGATCGCGCCCTTCCATACTCGCCATGTCCACAACGTGTACAATGACACGCGTTCGATCAACGTGACGCAAGAACTGGTGACCAAGACCCACACCCTCATGAGCTCCTTCAATTAACCCAGGAAGGTCAGCCATAACGAAACTACGCTGATCTTCAGTCTCAACTACTCCTAAATTCGGAGTAATGGTTGTAAAGTGATACTCAGCGATTTTAGGCTTAGCCGCACTAACAACAGATAGTAATGTCGATTTCCCTACACTCGGAAATCCTACAAGTCCTACGTCAGCCATTAGTTTTAATTCTAATGAAACATTACGTTCTACACCCGGTTCACCGTTCTCAGAAATCTCAGGTGCTGGGTTGCGAGGCGTTGCAAACTTGATGTTTCCACGACCACCTCGACCACCCTTGGCGACAATGGCTTGTTGTTTGTGTTCAATTAAATCAGCAAGCACATCTCCAGTATCAGCGTCTCTTACTGTTGTTCCTGGTGGGACCGGCACAATTAGAGGATCGGAATTCTTCCCGTGCGCCCCTCTACTTTTACCATGTTCACCACGTTTTGCTTTAAAATGACGATTGTAACGGAAGTCCATAAGTGTATTTAAGCCTTCATCGACCTCAAAGATTACGTCGCCTCCGTTACCACCGTCACCGCCAGCAGGACCACCCATTGGAACATACTTTTCTCGGCGGAAGGATACACTTCCGTCTCCTCCGTCACCGGCTTTTATATAAACACTAACCGAATCGACAAACATTTCTTTCACCTCTTATTTTAATAACAAAGAGATTAACATCTGCCTGTCTGTTATCTCTATGTCTTTTACAAATTGTATTTGTTGGACCTCTGACTCAAGGCGTTCCACCGCATTTAAATCACCGCTCACATCCAGCGTAATTTTAGGCGATTCACCTTTTATGACAGACATCTCAATATCGTATAGATTCATTTCATTCACATGTTGCTTCAGATGCGACATGAATTGGTTTAATGAGTGAACTAAGGACTGATCAAAAGCAGACAAGTCTAGCGAAGAATCTACATGATAGGTCATATGAAATTGATTATAATGCTCATGGAACTGCACGACCCAAAGGGAAAACCTTGGCGCCTTTAGACTCATTAGTTTTGATTCTTCTCTTGAAGCCTCAATAATATGCTGAAGTTTCTCTTTTACTAATTCCATCTTGTCCATCGTGGCATAACCATACACAAGCTGTAACTGGTTCATCCAATCATGCCGATAGTGCCTCAAGAGATTCTCAACCTCATCAACTTTCATCATATCCCGCCCCTTTTATCATAATAGTAAAAGTATAGCAGACTTAGGGTCATTGGGAAAAGATTGTTGAAAAGAAGCGAATTCAGTTCAGAGGGTTCTTACGAGAGGTAGTTTCTTTTACGATTTCATATGACAAAAGATGCTCCGTATTTCGTGCACCAACTCACTTCACCTAACCACGTCTATCCTATTAAAAAAACTCTAACCCGAAGGCTAGAGTTTTTCTAAAAAGCTTACGCTTCTTGAGCTACAGGGTATACGCTAACTTTTTTGCGGTTACGACCGTAGCGTTCAAATTTAACAACACCATCTACTTTAGAGAATAGTGTGTCGTCACCACCGATGCCTACGTTAGCACCTGGGTAAACTTTTGTTCCACGTTGACGGTAAAGAATAGAACCAGCTGTCGCAAACTGACCGTCGGCACGCTTCGCTCCAAGACGCTTAGACTCAGAGTCACGACCGTTCTTTGTACTACCTACACCCTTCTTTTGGGCGAAGAATTGTAAATTCAGACGTAGCATTGGGCTGCACCTCCTTATGGTTCGACTATTGTAATATATTGACCATAATCACGTTCAATGGTTTCGAGTGATATCATCATGCCTTCTAACAAGACTTGCGCTTTCTCAAACACATTAAGAGAAAGGGAATCTGGGAGTTCAACTCTCAAATAACCACCTTCACCTTCTTGCTCGATGACAGGTTCAAACTCACAAAGTTCAATCACAGCATTTACTGCACCGAAAGATACAGCTGAAACAGCAGCACAAACGAGATCATGCCCATAAGGACCACTCTCAGCATGTCCACTTAATTCAAAATCTATGATGTGGCTTTGCTCATTTCGTGTTACAAGCACCTGAATCATAAGGCACCCTTACGCGTTGATTTTCTCAACAGTAAGTTTCGTGTAAGGTTGACGATGACCTTGTTTACGCTTGTAGTTCTTTTTAGGCTTGTATTTGAATACAGTTACTTTACGGCCACGATCTTGTTTGTCGACTTTAGCCGTAACAGAAGCACCGTCTACGTAAGGAGCTCCGACTTTCGTGTCTTCGCCACCTACTACAAGTACCTTGTCGAACGTTACGTTTTCACCATTAGCAGCTTCAACTTTTTCAACGTAGATTGTTTGACCTTCTTCTACTTTGACTTGTTTGCCACCAGTTTCAATAATTGCGTACATACTTGCACCTCCTCTTGCACTCAGACTCGCCATGCAGGTGCTCGAAATTTCGAGCTTAAAAACCTGTTTTGAGCGGTTGTAGCACTTGGTGCTACGAGACATAACATATAGATGTTACCACCTCTAAAACAACCTGTCAAGAGACCCGTCGATATAAAAAGGTCGCTCTTGCAGGTTTTTCTCATCTCCTACATAACGGATGCGATAGGAACTATCGCTTTTACTATTATTAAGGACATAGACTTCTTTGTAAAGGAAAGATTTTATTTTTTCAATGTTGATTTTCTCCTTAAATAAGGATAGAAGTTCTGGATCGACTTCAAGTACGATAATAACTTTATCACTTCTCCGATAAGAAAGGAGTTCCCTCTCTAACTGATAAGCTCTTGTCTCAAGGGTTAAGTCATAATCCGCCCTTTTTTCAGCTATCCTGTAAGGTAGAGAAGACGATGTACGCTTTCTCGTCATTTCAACTAGTCCAAGCTTCGTAAATCCTATAACTTCAGAGCGTACTGGATCTTGTTTTAGTTCTTTTTTCAATGCCCCAATAACTTTTTGCTGGTCTTTCGGATTTTTCATCGTTATAAAATCGATTAAAATCATACCAGATAAATTCCTAAGCCTGATTTGTTTAGCTACTTCTTTGGCAGCTGCGACATTGGTTTGCAGTACAGATTGGGACTTTGAGGCTTTCCCCACTTTTTTGGCTGAATTTACATCAATCACCACCATGGCTTCAGTCTGATCCAGCACGATCTCCGCCCCGCCTTCAAGCGGCACCTTCCGCTCAATAATCCTCTCGATCACTTGGTCCATTGTAAAAGGTGTTTGGTAAGTGGAATCTTTCCACTCACACTTAGAGGCAAGATGAGGGTAACGATGATCAATGTGGCGTTTCACCCATTGTTCGTCCACTATAATCGATTGAACTTCTTTATCTCCGTATCGCCTTACGATTTGATCAGGTATAACAGGGTCCTCAAAGGCTAAGATAGGTGGTTTTCGATTTTTATAAGCTGCTTCAATCTCTTCCCATTCTTGCTTTAAACGACTGCAGGATTCCACCAAGCTCGAATTGGACACATTCTTAGCAGAAGTCCGAAATAACACCCCTTCTTTTCCCTCGCTCCACCTTGTAGCTAACTCCATTAACTCATTACGCCTATCCTCTTCAATCTTCTTCGACACAGCGTGGTAATGACCAAATGGGAGGTAAACGATGTCCTGTCCTGGCAGCGTAACGTTCGCCGTTAACTGAGCCCCTTTATCTTCAATAGCATCCTTTGTAACCTGCACCCATAACGCCTGACCTTCGTGAATAAGCTGTTCGATTCGTTTTTGAGGATTCTGCCTCGATTCAGGAATTTCTGAGCATTTTAAAAAGCCAAGCTTACTGGGGCCAAAATGCACAAAGGCCGCTTGTAAACTTGGCTCTATATTAACGACTCTTCCCATATATATATTTCCAACGAGATCTTCATCCTCTTGTCTTGAAACGGATACCAGGTCGATCTCCCCGTCATCCATCACAATGGCCCACTTTTCTGTTGGCAGCGTTTGAATATAAATGTCTTTCATCTTTTCACCTTCTCTATGACGCAAACCATTCTGCGAGTTCTGCTGCTTTGGCCCCTGATTGTTTCATTGTGAAATAATAATACAAACATTCCCCTTCATCAATTTGCGCTCGACTTTGATTCGGACGCGTGACAAAAATTTGATGATGGTTGCCTCGTTTAAATTGTCTAAAGATATGCATCACAGGAATATCTTCATTCACATGTATAGCACGGAGCTTATGAACCTTTTCGCCATTTTGTTCATGGCGTTTCATTAGATATCGCAGAAAGGAATACTCTCTTTGCTTCCATTCTAGCCGATTTTCCCATAACAAGAAAGCTGCCAAAAAGATTGTACTTAGAGAAAATGGTAAGAAAATTAAAGCAAAGACTAGCGAAACAGCTAGAAATAATAACGATAAATACAATAAGATTTGTTGAGCGCGCACAAACGGCAACGCATAGGACAGAGAAAGGAACAAAAGCTTTCCACCATCAAGCGGCCAAATGGGTAATAAATTAAACAAAAATAGAATCCCATTGTATACATGCATCATCTCAATGGTAGCCGGAGAGAACCACTCCGCATATCCCAACAAGGAAATGGCTCCCCACAACCACACATGTTGTAATGGGCCAGCTACAACGACAAGAATCTCTTCATGGAATGGTCTTGTATGATGCTCTTCTGTTTCCATCACTCCACCAAAAGGCCAAAGCATAACCGAGCGAATTCTCCACTTAAAAAAGCAGGCCATTGCATAATGACCCAGCTCATGTATCCATACAAGCGAGAACATAATAACAAGTTGCCACAAGGAACCGGTTAATATTCCGATTCCTAACAGCATCCATAGCAGCGGATGAACGCGAAAATGATTATTGATCAGCCTCGTCATGAACCTGGATCACCTCAATTGGATCAACAAATTGACCACCTTTTTGTATGGCAAAATAGACCTTCTCAGCTGTACCATCCTCAGCAGGAGCCGTCTTTCCGATTACATTGCCCGCTGACACCTGTTGGTATTGATTCACATTAATTTCAGATAAGTACCCGTAGTGAGACTTACTGCCATCTGCGTGCTGAATAATGACGGTATGCCCCGTATCTTCTTTCTTCCCTGCGAACTCCACCATTCCAGCACCAGAAGCTAGAATATCTTCTTGTGAAGAGGTTTCAATGACAACACCCTGACCGTTTGTTTGAAAGGACTCCCTAATACTTCCACTCACAGGGAGAGCCAGATCGTTCGCTGCTGTAGGCACAACCTCACCTTCCCCCGGGGATTGAGGGAGAAAAGCTAGTGGTTCGCCAAACTTATCCATATACCACTGATTTACAGCAGCAAATTGAAACTCTTCTGTCACCGCCTGATCTACCCATTGTTTCGGGGTGTCGAGGAATGCGACCTCGAGTCTGTAAAGGATCGCAACAGAGAAAAATAATACACCTGCAATAACACTTTTAAATAAGAAAGCCGTCAGAAACTGAGCGTTCGCATTTGAACCACGATCGTTTTCGGAAAAAGGGAAGTAGCCGTGTTTCTCTTCTTCTTGCACATATGAAACAGCCTGAGTTGTTGATGTAGACTTTCGTTCTCCTCCCACCCCTCGTTTCTTTTTTCGTTCCGCAATTGATCTTCGAATGTCTTTAACGTCTCTTTTCATAGCCTCTCCTCATTCCTTCATCCATTCTTTGTACAAGTTTATGATGGAGGTAGACGAGTTATGAATTGGGATAAAGAATAAGGCGAGGATTTCTTAATATTGTGTGCATGGGGACGTTACGTGATTGAGCGCTTGGGGTGTCTGGCTATAGTTTTATGAACGTCCACCCATTTAAAAGGTGGTGAGAGTTGCGATAATCCCACATATGGCATATTTCCGCTACACCATATATGACAGAGGTTGTTCGGGAAATTGCGAGACTTCTGCTGGAGAAGGAGCCTCATTAGTGAAGGAGGAAGTTCGACTAAGACCGGCACGTCAATAGCCAACGTCGAACGCCCCCCCCACGTCGTATGGGGCCGCGGAAAGCGAGTGTTTTCCCGAACCCCCTTACGTTCTAATAACGCAAACGGAAACATCCTCTCAACTTCTAATCTTCAACCCTCCTTCTTGGTTCTTATACAACCTTTACAAAAAAAGCTCAGTCCAGCGCTTTAATAAGCACTGGACTGAGCTTTTCACTATTCGTCTTGATATAACGTTTAGGAACGGATTCCAAAAAATCGTTTTACCTTAGAGACAAAGCTTTTATTTTCTTCTAGTGATAATAACGGTACCGATTCTCCAAGAATTCTTCTTGAGATGTTTCGGTAGGCTAATGCTGCTTTTGTATTCGGTTGAAAGGCTACAGGTTCTCCGTGATTGGAGGCTTTAATAACCTCGTCATCATCAGCCACAATTCCTAATAGATCAATAGATAAGATGGTTACAATTTCGTCTACATCTAACATATCACCATTTTGGACCATGTGATTTCGAATGCGGTTTACAATAAGACGAGGAGGTTCTACATCCTCTTGTTCTAATAAACCAATAATTCGATCGGCATCACGTACTGAAGATTTCTCTGGTGTTGTTACAACGATAGCTTTATCAGCACCAGCAACAGCATTTTTATACCCTTGTTCAATACCTGCAGGACAGTCAATTAATATGTAATCATAGTCCTGTTTTAATTCTTGTACGATCGTGACCATACCCTCTGGAGTTAAATCTGATTTATCACTGGTCTGGGCAGCAGGTAATAAAGATAGGTCCTCAAAACGCTTGTCCTTTATTAAAGCTTGCTTAAGGCGGCAACGCTCTTGAATGACATCGACAATGTCATAGATAATACGATTCTCAAGCCCCATCACCACGTCTAGGTTCCGAAGTCCAATATCTGTGTCAACTAAACACACCTTCTTCCCCATAAGAGCTAAGGCTGTTCCGAGGTTGGCTGTAGTCGTAGTTTTTCCGACGCCACCTTTTCCTGATGTAATTACGATCGACTCACCCATTTAGCATGCTCCTTTCTACCCCTGCTAACTCAGGGCGCTTTTGTGTGAGAAGTTGCAAACGATCAATTATGATCTTTTCTTCTTTGTCATCTACATACCCGCATTCCATATACGCTCCCTCTGCCTCATCATAATCAGGAGATCGGCTTAGAAAATCCGCAATGCGAAGCTGGTTTGGCTTCATGTATGAAGCAGCGATAACAGCTTTTGTATTTCCGTTTACGCCAGCGTGGGCGATTCCTCTTAAATTCCCCATTACATAGATGTTTCCAGTCGCGACAATTTTACCTCCTGGATTAACATCACCTACAAGTAATAAATCACCGCGGACCTCTAACACTTGTCCACTTCGAATGACTTTGAAGATTGGATTAACAGCGCGGTCAATCTCCCATTCTTGTGCTTCATCCTTCGTTATGACGTTGGAGTGAATTTCATCGATAACTAGTTTATTATGACGACGAATGACTTCACGGAGCTCTTCTTTTTGCTCTTCATTTAAGTACCGATTTCCTAGCTGAATATTCACAGTAATCATCGGTTGGTCTTCATCAACATAATTCCCCGAAATTTTTCGGTCTAGTTCAAATAAAACATCGTGAAATGAGCATGTATCATCAATGTGTAATGTTAGGCCATCTTTTGTGCCTTTTATAGTAACGACTTGCTTCTTGGTACTCACGGAAGCTTCACCTCAAACAATATATTCGACTCTTTGTCTCGCAATTCCTTTTGCCTACACGGCTTTCTGGCTTGCCAATTGCTCTTCTGACCACTTGTAAAGAAGCGGTGGTAAGAATGGATATAAAACGAGCGTGAAGACTAGGTTAGCCAGTAATGTGGGAATCAAACTCATAAGCGCATAGGTTTTCCACGTCATTACAAACCCTTGTACGGAAGAATACAAGAAGAATATGAGAGCATCAGCTAATGCTACACCAACTATACTCATTAGAATTGCGACAAACATATTTGCATGTAAGAGCTTCTTCACTCCATGAATGATATAAGCCGCAATTCCGTAGGTAAACATATATACTCCTAAAATATCTGTATAAAGGAGGTCAAAAAGAAAACCAAATATAATGCCGTACAACACACAATAATACGTGCTGTCAAAATCGTAAAATATAGCTATGTACACGAGGATGACAAACACCCAATGCGGAATCATATAGTAATCAGAGAGCAACCATTCTTTCGGCAAGAAGTCTGTAGCCGTCCCTTCTAAGATGAGAAATACTAAAAGAACAGCAGGAAGGAGTAAACGCTTCATTGTCCCTCCTCCTCTTCATTTGGATCCTCAGGTTGTTCATCAAGCTCTGGTGAGAACATATCACGATCTACAACAGACACGTGGTTAATTTCATAAAAGTCAGCTGCTGGTTCAACATAAGCAAGTTGGGTTAGGCCATATTCATCAATAACAACCTCACGTACCTTCCCTATCTCTAATCCACTAGGAAATACGCCTCCCATTCCTGAGCTAACGACAAGCTGGCCTTTTTCAATCTTGGCATCATAAGGGATTTCCTTCAAGAGAAGAGCTTTCTTCTCTTCATCATACCCACCCTCGATTAGACCATATTGATTGTCGTCTCCGACTACTTTTGCGTGGATTAAGTTGCTTCCTCCAAATCCACTCAGAAGCTGTATGGTTGATGTTACCTGAGAGGTGCTCTGGATCTTCCCAATCATTCCTTTACCAGTAATGACTGCCATCCCTTTTTGAACACCGTGTTGCTCACCTCGGTTAATCGTAAGCTGCTTATACCAACGTTCTTCAGGACCTCTTGCAATAACTGTAGCCTGAATCGGGGTATAACCACCTAAGCTTTCATTCTTATCTAACATACTGCGAAGTTCTTTATTCTCTTTTCTTAAAAGCTGTATATCTTCAAGTAAATTACGGTCCTCAAGCAACTTTTGCTTCAACACTTTATTCTGTTCATACGTGTTTTTAATATCTGACACGTTGTCGAATGTCCCTGTAACAAACTGCACTGGGGCATGAAAAGCTGTCTGGACCCAACCGATTGTATCTTGCAAGAATTGCTCTGGCAGGGTTAAATTCTCTCGATCTCGAATCGTGAATCCAATGAGCGCCACCAGAAATATAATACTTACAAGTATGAGAATCAGTCGCTTATTTCGAAAAAATGATGGCATACCTTACACCTACTTAATCCATGCTTCTAGAAGCCACGTTCGGCTGTGATCTAAAGTGATGAATATATTCTAAAGATTTACCTGTACCAATTGCGACGCAATCAAGTGGGTCTTCAGCTACAAACACAGGCATCTTCGTTTCATCGCTAATGACTGTATCAATATTCTTTAAAAGGGCTCCGCCTCCAGTCAAGACAATACCACGATCCATAATATCTGCTGAGAGCTCTGGAGGAGTTTTCTCAAGCGTATTCTTCACGGCATCTACAATCTGGTCGACTGTGTCTTTAAGCGATCCTGCTATCTCTTCAGCTGTAATGGTAATCGTCTTCGGCAGACCTGTCACAAGGTCACGCCCTCTAATATCCAATTCTTCACCTTCTTCAGGATTTCCTGCTGTGCCGATTTCCATTTTTAGTGTCTCAGCTGATCGTTCACCAATCATTAGGTTATATTGCTTTCTAATGTATTGAATAATGGAGTCATCCATCTCGTCACCTGCCACACGTATGGATTGACTCGTAACAATCCCACCAAGTGAGATAATCGCTACTTCTGTCGTACCTCCACCAATGTCTACAACCATACTACCAGTCGGTTCCCACACTGGCAAACCAGCACCAATCGCAGCAGCAAAAGGCTCAGCTATTGGGAAGGCATCCTTAGCTCCAGCTTGCTTCGTAGCATCAATGACTGCACGTTCTTCCACCATAGTGATACCAGAAGGAACACAAACCATTACGTTTGGTTTTCGAGCGAATGAAGACCGATTTTTCTGAGCTTTCTTGATGTAATATTTCATCATAGCGGCTGTTGTATCGTAGTCTGCAATAACACCGTCTTTCATCGGTCGAATAACAGATATATTAGCAGGAGTACGCCCAACCATATTCTTAGCCGAGCTACCTACCGCCTGAATTTCCCCTGAGTTCATATTTTTAGCAACTACAGAAGGTTCTCTGACTACTACCCCTTTACCTTTTAAGAAAACTAGCGTGTTAGCCGTACCTAAATCAATACCTAAATCTTGCGAAAATCCAAATCCAACCACCTTACATCTTCCTTTCTATGACCAGTTCACGAACGTATTTATCCGTTCTCATAATTATTATGTAACCTAAACATCATTTGAGATTATTTCCCTGTTTCCCATCATTAGGAACATCTTTTTTTATCAAGTGAACAAGCGCCAAACGTAAGTAAGGATACTTAACGCCTGGCGCTTGATAGCATTGGGTTTCTTTTCAATTATACGAAAAAACAGAAGAAATAGATAGTAGTAATCGGGTCATTTTTTCTAGAATGGGCAGATAGAAGGAATGGGGGAGTAGAGTTATACAATAAAAACAGAAGTAGTGTTACAAATATCCCTTCTCTTTAAGGGATACATATTGGTGATCCCCAATGACAAGGTGATCAAGAACCTCAATCCCTAACATCTTTCCACACTCAATAAGACGACGTGTGACGTGGATATCTTCTTGAGATGGGGAAGGATCACCCGAGGGATGATTATGGGCACATATAATTGAAGCTGCAGAGCGTTTCACAGCCTCTTTGAACACCTCTCTCGGGTGTACGATTGAGGCATTTAAGCTACCAATAAAAATCGTTTGCCTATGAACGACTTGATTTTTAGTATTTAAAAAAAGGACCACAAAGTGCTCCTGCTTTAAATCGCGCATTTCTTCCATGACATAATCAGCCCCATCTTCAGGACTTCGAATGGTATAGCGCTCTGTTGGTTTATGAAAATGAATCCGCTTGCCAATTTCAAGAGCCGCCAGAACATTAACAGCTTTCGCTTCTCCTATGCCTTTAATAGCTGTTAGCTCTTCAATCGTTGCATCTTTCAACAACAGCAACCCCTCAAAATGAACGAGCAATCGTTGAGATAACGAGGTCACCGATTCTTTCTTAGTACCTGTTCCTAACAAAATAGCCAGCAGTTCTTGATTAGACAATTGACGTGCCCCCAGCCGAATCAGCCTTTCTCTTGGACGATCTTCCTGGGGGACCTGTTTGATAAATACAGGCACTTCTGGCACATCAACGCCTCCCTTCACTTAATTCCCTGTACGTTCATTCTCTACTTCAGGTAAAGAAGGATAGACGCCATAAGCTTGCAAGGAGCGAACGACTCGAGAAAGCGGCAGACCAACGACATTGTTGTAGTCCCCTTTAATCCCTTTTACTAATGTAGCGCCGTACGTCTGAATACCATAGCCTCCAGCTTTATCAAAAGGATCACCTGTCTCGACATAGTATTCAATTTCATCCTTCGTTAATGGCCAGAATTCAACTGTCGTTTTCTCCACAATAAACGATTCTTGTTCTGACGAGCGAAGCATAACCCCTGTGTAGACTTCGTGTTGAGCCCCACTTAACATAGTAAGCATCTCATAAGCTTCCTCAGCTGATTGGGGCTTACCAAGCACTTTCCCTTCATAACTTACGATCGTATCGGCACTTAGAATAACTTCATTGTGCTCCTGAAGGTCGACCGTACGGTTTTTGAGTTCAGCTAGAGCTTGAACGTAAGCACGAGGATTATAAAATGGTAAACTGGACTCGTCCGCATCCTGCTTTCTTGTTTGAAATGGGATATGAACTTGTTCTAATAGTTCTTTTCTTCTTGGGGAAGAAGAAGCCAAAATAAGTTGTGACATATACATCATCCTTTTCTCGTTGTTCTGATCGTTACAGGGTAGTTTCATCATACCTGCTCAAAGCCACCCTAGCAAAAGGGTGAAAACAACTATTACATTCTTTACAGTATTTTAATATCGTTTTTTCACCTTAACAAAAATGCAAAATGGCTCTTTAATAATAAGCGAAAATAGAAAAAGCAGACCCAACAACCTCTTTTTCCCTTTATTTCAGGACGTTAAACTCGGATCTTAACAGCGTTTCACTTTGACGCATACTAAAGTCTAGCTGCCAAGCCCCAACCCCACCTAACTGATAATCTCGAACGAGTTCAAACTTCGCTAATAAACTTCTTGGGTCTTCAAACCATACTTCATGTGTGCGACCTTGTTCATCCTTATATTGAAACCATGGTGCTTCTGAGCGCTCATCATAATGGACCTGACTTTCATGACCAATATATCTGGCAATTGCATTTTGAACAGAATAAGCTTGCCCTTCCACATTCCCCTTACCGGAAACCACCCAATCGTAGGCATACATCGGAATACCTAGCATTAGTTTTTCCCGTGGCACAACGGTTGTTGCAAACTCCAACGTCTTCTTTACTTTATGAATTGGTGCAATGGGACCAGATGACCCTCCAAGCCAGTGCCAATTATAAGTCATAAGAAAAAGAGTATCTGCATGCTCCCCAAGTGCTTTGTAATCAAAGGCAGCACTATAAGAAGGGGAACTACTCCCCTGCATAGGAGGAACGGCAACATGCACCTCCATATTATTTGGGTGCAGACGATCGCTAAGTTCTTTAATAAAACGAGAAAACAGAGTACGATCTTTAGGATAGAGCCCTTCAAAATCAATTACTACACCTTTGTAATCATGAAGGTCTAACAAAGAATAGAGATGATTGATAAATGTCTTACGCTTTGCTTCTGTACGAATTAGCTCATGGGCAAGGTCTGGATCAAATCCGGTTGCACTTAAATTTGTCACAGTAGCAAATGGCATAATCCCCTTTTCCCAAGCTTTACTCACACTACCGTTGAGTGATATAGAGGTTAACGTCCCATCTCTATTCGGTGTGTAGCTGAATAAATAGATCGTTGTTAAATACTGACCAAGATTATCAATGATTTGGTCATTGTATACTTTGCCTTGAGGAATAAAATACGCGCCCACTTTGACAGAAGTCTTTTGTTTTTTAGGAATCGTAAGCGTCTGCCCTTTAAGAATCTTTGTAGATTTCAAACCATTTGTCTCCATCATTTTATTGACACTTACCTTGTGGCGCTTAGCGATTTTATATAACGTATCTGACGGTTGAACGATATACGCCTGACCTGGTATTAAAATTGACTGACCTTGTACAAGCTTTCGTTCCGTAGGCATTCCGTTTAACTTTGCTAGTTGATCAATCGAGATCTCATAGCGTTCCCCTATATTGAAGAGCGTATCGTCTTTTTGAGTAATATGAATGACTTCAGCTTTAATCTGGCTCTCTGATGTGAATAGCATTAAAAACAGGGCTAGCCCAGTACATACATAACGAAACATAATAAAGTCCTCCTTCAATACCGTTAGGATACCTACAAAGAGGTCTCTATTATGCACACTCACTTAAGTATTTGATCCACCCCTATTAAAATGATTATATGAACAAACCCTTCATATAAAAAAGGCACCCCTTCAAAAGAGTACCTTTTAGAATTACTTCATATATTGTTCATAAGCATGCCAGACAGAAAGCATGCTCGTTTGCATGCCCCAAAGGCTCTTTGTACTTTTATTCTGTTCAAATGCTTGGGCTGCTTGGCTAAATTGATTAAAGCTCTCTTGTATAGGTGCTGTTCTTTCTGAGGCTTCATTAGGGATCGCTTTTTTCCAAGCATCAGCCTTAGCCGCTAAGTCAGAAGCCGCCCCTGAACCTGTTTCAATCAAGGATGTTGTTGCTGGCAATACATTCTTCCACGCTTCCATACCAGATTGAAGCCATTCCCCTTCAGGTTGTGCTACCTTTTTTTCAGCGCTCCCTACATGCCATTCTTTCACGAAGGTTTCAAATCCTTGATCCTTTAAATACGTAGCAATCTTCTCTCCATTTTCCTTAGACGAAGCAACGCCTGCAAATAAGTAAAATTGTCCATCCCTAGGCCAAACATAACCCTCTAACCCCTTTTCGGATAAATTGTTGGCCCACGTTTTAGCCTTCTCTTCCGTTGAGAAGATCCCAGCTTGCACAACATAGGCAGAGACTCCAGAAAATGAAAAAGCTTGCACATCCCCGCTCCCCGCTGCGCCTCCCTGCTCTTGAGCAGTTCCCTGCTGAAGCGCTGGCATAGCAGGTTGGGCACCGCCATTTGCAGAACCCTCAATACCCCCAAAGATTCGAATCATAACAAAGCCAATGAGGGTTCCCACAAGAACGGCTGAAACCGCCGCAATTACTAGTTGTTTCATTTCAGACGGAAGAGAAAACGATCGCTTCTTAGGAGAATAGTTCCGCTCGAAAACGGGTAGCTTTTCCTTTTGGTCCTCCTCTTCTGTCTGCTTTTTCTTTTCTTGCTCTTCCATCCACTCCTCTATCGCAGACGCCTGCTCTTCTTTGGCGACGACTAACTCATCTGTAACATTCTTTTCCTTTACTTCCTTGTCTCGGTCAAGATACGTATCTTCTCCATTAATGCGAACGGAGATCTTATTGTGCTTGTCCACATGCTCCCCTCATTTCTCTACTAGTTTGTTTCAATCTATCACACGACTAGAGAAAAGAAAGGCGACTTGTGTCATCTGGGGTTCTCGTCTTTTCGCCATGATTTGGCAAAAAAGAATAAAAACACCCTTTCTGTTTGAAAGGGTGTGCGTAGCTTATTGTTCATCTTCGGTTAAATCTTCATCATCTACTTCAAATGGCGTCTCTTTTTGAGATGGATCTGGGTAGTGATATTGTGGAAGTTCATCTTTCAAACCGCTTAAATCAGGTTCATAAAAAGCAGAAAAGGTTACTAGAAAAGAAACTTGTTCGCCTTCATCAGTAGTAGATGCATTTGGTTGAAACTCGATCTCATCAAAACTAACCAGGCGAGGAATCCGTTCTAGTTCTTCAAGGAATAGAGTTAAATCTTCGAAACTCTTTGACAGAACGCTGACTTGGTACGTAAGTGCATTCACCGATGGCATAACAGGAGGGGACTCAACAGCGTCTTTTTCTGCTGCTTCCTCTTCTACTTCTTCTTCTGTTTCACTGGCCGGTTCTGCAGCACCTACATTCTCATCTTCTTCCGCTTCTATCGTTTCGTCTCCATTTAGAACCACTGATTCAATAAATGTGCCAGACACATTTTCAGCCCGCTCTATAGCCAGTATCACTTGGTCCTGAACAGGTAGGACTGGGAGCTTTAATTGAAGTTCGCGTGAGGTTTTCAACGTAAGATCCTGTTGCTGTGTTTCTTGTTCTGCAAGTGAATTAAGTATTCTTTCCTCATTTTTAAGTGAAGATTTCACCTGGTCTACTTCTTGAACTGCTCGATCTACATAAAGAGAATGAACAACCCAATAAAAAGCCAAGAAAACGATGAGTAGTAAAACCACAACAATTGTATGTATTCGTCTCCATTCAATTCTCATCGTCCTCTTCCCCCTCTTCCCATAAGTCTTTATTAAGCGTCACTTCATATTCAGTCACATATCTCGGTCTGTACTGAGTGGGGTCTAAGTCTTCCTCGAGCACGTTCGACGTAATTTGTTGAACCGACACATTTTCAACATAATCTTCATCGATTAGCGTATTTGTATAAGCTGCGACATCCTGAAAGTCATCAAATCGAACGTAAAGCAGCAGGGATTGAGGACGAACATAGACGTATCGCTCAAAGAAGCCGCGTTCTGGTAACAATGAGACCATTCGCTCAAGAAGGGAAACGGCAGGGAAAAGGTTGCTTTCTAATGCCTCAACAGAACGCTGCAATTCAAGACGATTCGCTTGGACTTCATCTTTAAGCGCTTCCTGATACTCCTGTTGCGCTACCCTCACTTGCTGAATTTGACCATTGACTTCATCCACTTCATCTAAAGCTGCTTGCTTGTCCATGTATAGGAGGAGCCAAATGAAGAGGACGGCAAGGACAGCTGCAAGCGCCAATAAATAAGGCACCATATTTTGTTTCTCTTTCTGTTCAAGTAAATTTATTTCTACCTTCATCGACTATTGGTCCCCCTAACGTTATGCTCCTATGGTTTCAGGGCTAAGCCTACTGACTCTGCAAACCGAAATGGAATGGTCTCGTCCTCGGCTTCTGAAAATTCATGTGAATCGATCATTTTTACGTTCAGCTGAAAAGTGTTCTGGCACTTTTCATACACTTTATGTAAAAACGGAAAATCACCTGAGATTAATAGATTCGTAACAGCAGATTCGCCATTTGTTACAGAATACCGATAGAAATTCATAATACGTTCGACTTCTCTCATCTGTTCCTCTATATAGGCATCAATTTCTTGTTCATCACCTGTAAAGCGTACGGCCGCATCCCCTTTAACCGGAACTTCCCATAGGGCAAGGTCTAACCCACTCTTCATGTAACGTGTGAATTGAGGATGGCAATTATGGAAGACCGTTAACACGATACCATCCAAATTCCATTGAAGAGAAAGTAAATGATCATCTGAACGAGCATGATCCAAATCATAATATAAACGGTATAAAGACAAGAAAGTCAGATCCGCTACAGCTGGTTTCGTATTCGCATCTAAGAGAGCCGACTCAAAAGCCCGAACCCGGGATTCCGGATAAGCAAACAAAAGCACTTCGTTCATATTCATCTTCTCTTCTAACACGACATAATCAAATACAGGCTCTTCAAAAGGAAGATGCAATCCCTCACCGATCTGCATATACAAGTAGCCCTTCACCTCATCTGCCGTCTTTAAATCATTCGGAATATGAAACGACTTAATAATAACAGAGGCATCCGGCACGCTAAAATATACCTTCTTCTTACGCCACTCTTTCTCTTCAACCAACTCCTCAATAATAGAAGAGAGTTTCCTTGCATCCACGACCTTACCTTCTTCTATAATCCCGCTTTCCAAATAACGTTCTCCGTAATCCACTACATCCGTTAGCTCCGGAGTGTCACATTCTATGTATCGGAGTACATGGTCTTTGAATATAATGTTAATGCGCTCTTTTGACTTTCGAAAATTAAACATACTCACGTCACCTGCCTTTCTGATTAGAATAACTGAAGATACCAATCAATAATAGGAGCTTTAAAGAAATAACTCGTGAGTGCCCCCAACACAATGTATGGACCAAACGGCACCGGCTTTTTCCGATCAATCTTTTTAAACAAAAGCAATACGCCACTTATAACCGATCCGTATAAAGTCGAGAGGAAAAAGGCTAACAACACACCAGGAAGTCCAAGCACAATGCCAATAACACCAAACAGTTTCATATCTCCACCACCCATACCACCTCGGCTGGCGATAATTATGATGGCTGTTAGAATAAGCCCTGTTGCTGCTCCAGCTACCGAACCCCACCATGGGTCGAGAGGGGAAATAACTCTCCCTATTATGAGTAAGGGTAAGAAAAAGAGTAGGATTACATTAGGGATAAGCATGTAGGTTAGGTCGGTTACGGTAATAATCACCAGCAACGAGGTGAAAAGAAGGGCCACGATGAGTTCAGTTGAGAAGCCGAAAAGTATAAAGCTGTAAGCATACAAAAATCCCGTAGCCGCTTCGACTATCGGGTATAGGGGTGAGATGCTTGTTTTGCAGTTGCGGCATTTGCCTTTTAGCGTGATGTAGGAAAAGACAGGGACTAGATCAAGACAATTTAGGATGTAGTTGCAGTTAGGGCAATGTGACCGCGCTTGAGTAAACATTTGCTTCTGTGGTACACGTAAACCAACTACGTTAAAAAAAGATCCTAGAACAATACCGAATATTGTAAAATAAAAAAGAATATATAAGTTCATCATTTTAACCTCGATATAAAAGAGTGGAAGCCCCCCATAAATGGGGGACTTCATATGTGTTTTACAAATTATCCACCCACTTTAGTGACGTCGCTCCGAGTTAATGAATCTACATCTGTACTAGAGATAGTGTAACCATTTGTAGTAATTTCAACTTTATATCCAGTTACATCTCCTCCACTATCTGTTTGTGGAGTTACTGTTCCTGATGTTATTTTACCATTACTCTCTAAGTACCCCGCATCTACCATATCCGCAACTGACTTAGCGGTAGTTCCTACACCTTCTTCTAACGCACTCATAGATCTATAAGCTTCTACCAATTGCTCAGCAGAACGAATAACCGCATCTTTTTTACTGTTTTCAACCACATTTGCAATACTAGGCACAGCAATTGCAGCTATAATCCCTAAGATTACAATTACCGCGAGTAGTTCAATCAGCGTAAAACCTTTCTCATCTTTGTTCATCAGTTGACGAAACTTGTTTAACATGAGTCTGTTCTCCCCTTTTTTTTATAATAAATAATTATGAAACACTCGTTACAAAAACGACCACACCATAAACCTATCTCCTATTATGTACGGTCGGTTGCACTACTCGCTCCAGGGTGGCTAAGTGCCCATATACAGCCAACCTATCGTTGCTTCCGATGGTATGTTGGTACGTGTAATCATCTACACCTATTATAGTAAATCTATCTCATTATTACCACTATTATCTTATGAAATTAGCACATTTACCCAATTTGTTCAAAAATAGAGAACATTGGAATGGCAATGGCTGCTACAATGCCGCCGACGATCAGCGCAAGGAAGGCAATCATAACTGGTTCTATTAAACTTTTAATGCGATCTGTTGCGTAATCAAGCTCAGATTCATAGAAATCAGCTACTTTCCCTAGCATATGATCTAAAGAACCAGAGCTCTCCCCAACAGAGACCATTTGTGTTACAAGCGGAGGGAAAATCCAATGCTTTTGCATCGGAGCGGCCATCGATTCTCCCTTCTCAAGGGATTTTCTTGTCGTTTTCAAGACCGATTCGACAACTTTATTGCCGACGATGCGTTCTGTAATATACACCGCCTGTAAAATCGGCACAGAGCTATTAAATAATGAGCTCATTGTCCGAGTCATACGAGCGAGTACCGCCTTTTGAATAAGAGGGCCGAATATAGGAATCCTTAATTTCATAAGGTCTAGACCATAGGAGAATCGCGGGTACTGTTTCATATACTGAATGCCGCCATAAAGGAGGAGTGGAATGACAATAAACAGCCACCACATACTCTGAGATAGTTCCCCTAAGCTCATTACAAATTGCGTAATCGGAGGGATATCGCCTCCAAAGGATAAGAACATATCCGCAAACCTGGGCACGACGAAGCTTAATAAGAAGATCACGATCCCAATGGCAATAACCAATACAACAACCGGGTACGCGAGGGCTGAAATGACCTTTTGGCGTGTGTCGTACTGCTTTTCATAATAAGCAGCAAGCCGGTCTAAAATTTCATCAAGGTTACCCCCGGCCTCACCGGCGCGAACCATATTTACAAACAAATCGGGGAAAATCTTTTGATGCTTTTCTGCTGCATCTGAGAAGGAAAGACCTCCTTCAAGATCTTCTGCTATTTGAGTGAGAGCACGCTGTAGTGCCTTACTCGATGTTTGTTCTTTTAATATATAAGTAGATTGAATGAGAGAAATTCCTGATTCAAGCAGCGTTGCAAATTGGCGAAGGTAAATGACAAACTCTTTATTTTTCACCTGACTGCCTAGTTGAATATCTTTATACAATATGCTGTTTAGTTCATTAATGGTGGCAACGGTCATCCCGTCTTCTTTTAATTTCCCAACAGCTTCTCGTTTAGAGTCAGCTTTTATACGTCCTTCCTTCATCTTTCCCTTAGATGTACGGGCTTTGTACTTGAAGTAAGCCATATGCCTATTGCCCCCTCTCTTCTAAAAACGGAGCGGCCGCTTCTGTTGTGATGACCCCTTCCTCTACTAAAGCACGGACAGAAAAATCAAGAGTGTGCATGCCTTGAGCTTTGGACGTCTGAATAATGTTTGGAATCTGGTGAATCTTCTCATTCCGGATAAGGTTCTTAACAGCGGACGTATTCATAAGAATCTCAGTCGCAGCACGTCTCCCTTTCTTGTCCTTACGCTGAAACAAGCGCTGAGACACAATGGATTGAAGGACACTAGCTAGTTGTATCCGCACTTGGGTTTGCTGATTCGGAGGAAAGACGTCAATAATTCGATCAATAGTGCTTGCTGCCCCGGTAGTATGAAGCGTTCCTAGTACCAGATGTCCTGTTTCAGCAGCTGTGATGGCTGTAGAAATGGTCTCTAAGTCTCTCATTTCTCCGACTAAAATGACGTCAGGATCCTGGCGCAAACAAGCACGCAAGCCGTTGGCAAAGTTGTTCGTATCAAATCCGACTTCACGCTGATCGATAATGGAATAGCGGTGAGAGTGTAAATACTCAATAGGATCTTCAAGTGTAATGATATGGCGGCGCATCGAATTATTCATGTAATCAATCATGGATGCTAGCGTCGTTGATTTCCCGCTTCCTGTAGGTCCTGTAACAAGCACAAGCCCTTGAGGTTTCTCAGCAATTTCTCTTAACACATTCGGCATATGTAAGGCATCAAGTGTAGGGATCTCTGTCGGCACAATTCTTACAGCTAGTGATACACAGTTTCGTTGGTGGTAAGCATTAATACGAAAACGCGACACACCAGGTATACCGTAAGAAAAGTCAACCTCTCCTTTTTCTTTAAACTTGTCCCATAGCGTTTGTGAGAGAATTGCTTTTGCCATCCCAAATGTATCATCTGGTCGCATTGTTTCTTTGCCGTACTGCTTTAAATCCCCATGCAGCCGAAAGATTGGAGGCACCCCAACAGTTATATGAATATCCGATGCTTTCAGCTCAAATGCAGCTATTAATAATTTCTCAAATCGCTCTTTCATGAACACACCTCCTTACTCACTTTTCGCTACACGCAGCACTTCTTCTGTCGTCGTATGTCCTTGCTTAACTTTAAGCAAGCCATCATCAACTAAGAAGATCATCCCCTTCTTCCAGGCGTACTCTTTAATCTGAGACATAGATCGATTGTTCATCATCATCTTCCGAATGGCTTCATCGATGGTCAGTACTTCTTGGATGGCCATACGACCTCTGTAGCCTGTATGCTGGCAACTATTGCACCCTTCGCCTTTATAAACCGTGTCGACCTTAAGCCCTCGCTTATGAAATAACTCTTTTTCTAGTTCAGTTGGTGTGTAGGCCGTTTTACAATCACGACAAATCTTCCGAACGAGTCGCTGAGCAACAATACCAGATACAGATGACATCACTAAGTAAGGCTCCACATCCATATCAATTAAACGCGGGATCGTAGCGATGGCACTATTTGTGTGAAGCGTACTAAATACAAGGTGGCCGGTTAAGGATGCCCGAATCGCAATCTCTGCTGTTTCAGAATCTCTAATCTCTCCGACCATAATGATGTTTGGATCTTGTCGCAAAATCGACCGCAGTCCGGCTGAAAAGGTGAGCCCGATATTCGCATTCACCTGAACTTGATTGATCTTATCCAATTGATATTCAACCGGGTCTTCTACCGTAATAATATTGACGTCGTCTGTATTTAAATGGTTTAAAGAAGCGTATAACGTAGACGACTTCCCTGAACCAGTTGGACCGGTAATTAAAACAAGACCTGAAGGCTGATTTACTAATTCGAGGTAACGTTTATAGTTAATTTTGTTAAAGTCTAAATCACTCAAATCCCCCATAGCGCTCCCAAGGTTCAAGATTCGTATAACAATTTTCTCACCATATACGGTAGGCAAGGTGGAAATCCGCAAATCAACAGGAGTATGATCTATAAACGTCTTAATTCGACCATCCTGAGGTAAGCGAACTTCTGTAATGTTTAAGTTAGCCATAATTTTCACACGAGCCGTTAAAGAATTTTGCATAGACTTTGAAAGTCCTTGCTCCGTTCGTAACACCCCGTCCACCCGGTACCTGATTAGCACTTTCGTTTCTTGTGGGTCAATGTGAATGTCACTTGCTTTCATCTGAACTCCCGCTTGTAGCATTTGGTTTAACAACCGTATGGCAGGGGCATCATCAGGGTCATCTGAAGGCTCTAAATCCTCACCGCTGTTTAGATTATAGTACTTGTTAATCGCTTGATAGATCTCGTCTTTTGTTGCGATTACAGGTGAGATTTGAAAACCTGTTGAGATTTGTAAGTCATCTATCGCATAATAGTCCATCGGATCATTCATAGCGACGACAATTTCATTCTCTTCTTTACTAATCGGAATTAAAATGTTTCGCCTGGCGAAATCTTTCGATATTAGCGAAAGCAGATTCGTATCGATTGGATATTGGTATAAGGAGATGTGAGGAATGCCTAGCTGAAATTCTAGGACTTCAATTAATTGCTGCTCGGTTATGTATCCTTTGTCTAATAAAACATCTCCTAGTTTTTGACCATTTTCCTTTGTCTCTAGAGCTTCTTTAATTTGCCCTTCCTTAATCATGCCTGCTTCTTTTAACAAGTCTCCCAGACGCTTACGTTCTGCCATTTTCCGTTTTCCTCACTCTCTTCGTAAGGAAAATGCGAACCCTTATATCGAGTCCGCATTCCTTAACGTTATTCCCCTTTGGATGGACCTTCATCAGGACTCCATATTCCATCTGTTCCGTCAGACTTTTGCCCTTCGTTCTCATCGTCAGAATCTCCAGAGGATCCTTTCTCTGACCCATCTTTGTCTGTAGAATTATCCGACTGATTCACATCATCTTCTGAACCGTTTGAATTTGATCCAGAGTCTTCATTCTCTTGATGATCTCCGTTACTCGCCTCACCATTGTCGCCCGGCGAGTCTGAGCTATCCTGATCCTCGCTCCCGTTGCCAGTGGTAACAGGTTCCACAGGCTCCGGACGCTCCTCTAGTGTATGGACAGGGGGATAATAATCTTGAGTAATAAATTCAGTATCAACGGCTTCATTGTTCTGGTTATAAATCTCTCTAAACACATCATAAGCCAGTCCCTTTTCGCCTTCTCTTTTCATTTCCGGTCCGACTGCAAAGGGGCTATATTGAATAATAGTACGCGGCTCAATCTCACGCTCGTTTTGTATCAGTACTTCATATTCCCTCGAAATGGGGTACCCTACAATTTGAACAGTAAGTGCTTCTTCACTCACCTCGAATTGGATTTTATAGGAGGACTCATTCGGGTTGAAAAAGACAAAATCGTGTGCCTCTGAAAGGTTTACACTCGCTTCCCTACCCTTTTCAGCATAAGCAGGTAGGTGCCGGCTTATATGCCTTTGTATGATATCAAAATTCGTTTGCAATACAGCTCCGTAGAGACCAGATGCCATCACATTTAGTGCGGTTTGATTTTGAAGAGGTACGTCATTGACTTGTTCTAATAAAGATACATTTGACTTTGGCTCTATAACCAAACCATCTAATTCATGTGTATACGTAAATACATCAGACCCATCAGGGATCTTCTGATTATACTCTGCTATAACACTATATAGCGATTCAGTCCCGCTACTGACATAATCGTAAACAGAATAAGTCAACGATTTATCTGACAACACTTCGACCTGTGACCTAATATCAGCAGTAAGCTTATCAAGGAGCAAATGATCGTACACTTCCTCACCAAATGCCTCTTTTTGCCCTTCTAGAGCCGATCGGTTAAATCGAACAGATAACGGGTTTACGGTTCCTTCTTTTAAGCTATCTAAAGTGTCAGCTACATCCACTGTTACGAATTCTTCTGACAAGATAATGGATTGTTCTTCTGTCAGCACTTCAACCGGATGTAAATCAAGCCATTTTTGCACTCTGGTTTTAAGAGCATCCTCAGCTTCTGTACGGGTTAGACCGTCAACCGATACTCCCCCTACCATTGTTTCTTCTTCATATGTCTTAGGCCCTGCCATAACAACATCATAAGCAAATGCCCCACCAACAGAGAATCCATAAATAAACAGGGCCATTGCTAGGAGGTACATGAAAAATTTCAAATCCCACCGTTTATCCACAACGCACTCTCCCTATCATGTATGGTTTAGCCTTCAACACTCATCGTCAGATCAACAACGACGCTTGGCCCTTGATCTTGGGCAAGCTTCACGTCATCTTCTGTAAGCTGATCGCCCTCACTAAATAAAATGTTTCCACGAGAGTCAACGATATCTTTTTGAACTACTTTCCCTTTCAGAAGTTCAAGCTGCTTATTATGAATACCTTCTAGTTTAGAAGCCGGCTTTTCTTTCTCCTCTTCTTCTATCACTTCTTCAACTTCTTCAGATATAAGAGATCCAGAAGCCATCTCTTCTTCAGGTGTTACTTCTTCTACAAGCTCAAGCTGTGGGGAAGGGTCTTTAACGTCTTGACTCCATTCTCCTATTGCCCCTTCACTAATAAGCGTACTCTCTACTTCATAGTCCTTAAAGAAAGAAGGTTTCTCTTCTGGAACCGTTACAGGCTCCTTTTGAGGAACTGTCTGTTTTATTTCTTCTTTCGCTTCTACAGGAACGGTTTCTTGAGCTCTATCTTCTTCGGAAGATTTAGTTGACTCTTCCTGAGTATTTGCTCCTTCTGGTTGACCTGTCAGCTCTTCAAGGGTAGTGACATACTGCGTTAACGCCTCTTCGCTTACAATCGTCATATGCTCGCTATATGTAACGACAGAAGTGCTGTCTAGGACCACTTCTTCATTTCCCATTTGAACGGAGGCAGCAATGACTTTGCCCGTATCATCATTTACATAATACTCAGTAACTTCACCGATTAATTGACCTTTTCTCGTCATAACTTTAGAGCCGATAATCTTAACTTTTTTATTAATTAATTCATTTGCAATAGGGATCTCATCCAGGTCAAGAATTGCTGTAGTGCTCTCAATTGTAACCGCATACTCTCCAACGCCGATTACCTTTTTAAAAGGAATTGCTTTTACACTTACTTGCCATTCTTTATGCTCAATCGTCAGAAAGTCTACATGCCCCTCATCTGGATTGATGACAAGTGACTTAACTCTGCCGACTTCCTTACCATCAACAATGCTTATGATCGGTAATTCTGTAATTTCATGACTTCTTTTCATTGCTCACCACACCTATTTCTTTAGTAGTCTATGAATCTAGTAAATCTTTTCTTTCGTGAAGTCTTGGATATATTGCAGTTCCTCTTTAATAATCGGATAACCAGAAAACTTTTCGATCAGATCAGGAAGCCAATCATTTAACTTCTCGTAATGTTGATGCTGAATATGGTGCTGTACCAACAAAGAGGCAAATGTATAATAGTCTTGAGGTGGTAATGAAGGCTGTAAGAACTGCTTTACATAGTGTTCATAATCGTAGGAGGACAAGATTTCCTCCTGGACCATAACTTCCTCAACGAGAGCATGAAGCATTTGCGTTTGGAACACACTCTTTAATGGTGTGCCTGATTCCTTAGAAGACTCCTCTTCTATCGGAATTTCTTCAAACGGTGCATCTAACTCACCCTCACTATGTTCTACCATTTCAAATCGAGTTTTATATAGTTCGTCACCCTCTAATTCTTCTGTATCAAGTGGATCAATTATTACGGATAATTCATCAACTAACGGATCGAAATCTTCTATAGCTTCTTCTTCCGACAGGGAATTTTCCACATCGATTTCCTCAAGTGGCTCATTAACGTCTTCTACGGCAATCCATTCAGCGACAGATTCCTCTATACTACTATCATCATATTGCCCTACTGTGTCATCTTCATCGATGGCTTCTAAGACAGAGGTACGATCTGCGAAGGAATCCTCTTGTACTTGTTCTATCTCATCCTCTTCTTCAATCCAATCAGATCGCGCAGCAAGTAACTCTTCCTCAAGAGAAGCAGCAGGCTCTTCAGTAACCAAAGGTTCATCGATCACCACATCTAAATCGACCTCTTCTATTTCACCTTTTGCATTTGAAGAAACATCCGATATTTCAGATTGAAGGAAAATCCCATTTCCTTTACTATCGACAGAATGGGAATCTTCTTCAACAGGGGAATGAATAATGGAATCATTTTTGTCTTTCTCCATCACTTCACCTTTACTTAAAGAGGCAGGTTCACTATCCTCCCCGCTATTATGTACCGCTTCATTTGCTACAGTGGTCGCCGTATCACGGACCAGAACAAATTGTTGTAAGCGTCGATTAAGCAATAGTGCTGTTAAGAAAGCTAATAAAATTAAGATCAAACTACTTTGCCACCAGGCGAATGTAATTTTAGAAGCATAGGTAGCCAAAGCTATTAATGAGGAAGCCCCTATTAAATAGATTTTCCCCTTACGATCCAATTGTATAGGTATGTAGGAAACCCCTATTAACAATATTCCGATTGCAATGAGAGCACCGATATATCCAGCCAAAATACCACCTCTTTCTCTATCTATAAAACTCGTACTAAAGCCAGAATACTACTAGACATAAGGACATTTTCTCGTAAATTTCTACATAATTTAGCTGTATTACATAAATATCTGCATAAAATGTAATGTTATAGAATCATTGTATAATAAAGTAAAGGTATTTAAAAGGTCCTATTTTAGTCGTTGTGCAAGACCTAATTTTATTCCATTTTAAGGATTAACCCTGTCTTGCGAACTTACTCTTTCCTTTTTTAAGATACTATCGACTATTTTGAACATTTATTGCTTCAATAAAAATGCGGCTGAGTTCTTCACTCAGCCGCTTCTAAGACCCTTTCATAGCTCGCCACTTTGTTACGACCTTGTTGTTTTGCACCTACATACATGGCCCGGTCAGCATGGCGAACTAATTCAACAGGGCTTTCGCAATCTTCAGGGAATGTCGCTACCCCAATACTCGCTGTCAGCCAAGCCTCTATGGCACCCTGCTGAGTTGTAATATGTTCTTTAAGACGAAATGGAACCGAAGATATACGGTGACGAAGCTCCTCAGCAATGGCAAGACTTTTTTCTCTATCCACTCCTGGCAAGAAGACCACAAACTCTTCCCCTCCATAACGAGCAACGGTGCCATCATCTCCTATAATAGTCGATAAACGAACAGCTAACTCACAAAGAGCCTCATTACCGCTCTCATGTCCATACTCATCGTTTATTCTCTTAAAATGATCCAAGTCTAACAATATAACAGAAGCATACCCCTTATTCCCTAATTGCTCATATGTGTCTGCATAATCACTTACGAGGTTTTCAAAGTAACGATAATTGTACAGTTTCGTTAACGGGCAAAGTTCGCTTCTTCGCTTCGTTTCTTCATAGTGTCTTGCATTCTGAATGGCTACAGCCATATAGTTAGCCAAAATCCCCACTAGCATAAGCTGAAACTTCTCGTACGACCTTTTCTTATGAGAGGCAATCGTAATAATCCCCTCTATTTTATTATTTCGTTCGACAGGAACAGACATAATACTCTCTACTTTTTTAGGGATAAGATCTGACTGAATATGCCTCCATTTTTTTCTAGAAGGATAGAGAACAGGTTGGGCACTATCATATACGGACTGACTGACACCTTCAAAGGATGAGAATTGAGGATTTTGAAACCCGATATTTTTGTCACCATCGAAATATCGGATCAATTCAAGATCATCTTTATTCTTCCGATCAAAAATATAAACATAATCAACAGGAAAAAGCACAGTTAAACTTTCCACAAATCGATCTAGAACTTCACCTACTTTTAGACGCCCAGTAAGTTCTTGTCCAATTTTATTTGCTTTTTGCAAATACTCGTTCACATTTTGACTAGCGTAATAGAGAGTTAAAATAAGAGATAAACCAACAAACGGAAGACCCACATAGTAGATAGCTGCTTCACCAATTTCCATATACAAAACATATAAAACAAATCCGATCGGCATCACAATGGCTGTGTTTCCTAAGTCCCAGAAGAATTCTTTATCAAAAATCGTTCCCTTATTACCCAGAAAATAATTCCGAACAATATAGATGAAAGAATGGTTAAGAATAAACTGAGATAATACATATCCAATAATAGGAATCGCATCACTCGGCGTCGCAAAAGCTGATGGTCCATGAGACCCTCCTAATGCATAATAAATAAGGGCAGATCCTAGTGATACAAAGAGGAACATCGTTAAATTAAGAGGGAGTTTATACCAGTAAGGCCTTGAAAGTTTCACCTTTGAGATGGATACAATATAGGCAATCTGCGTCATAATCATTTCAAAAAATAAGCCAAAATATAAAAACACAGCTAGACTTATCCCGTGTATGAAAATAATCGGACTATTATGAATGACAACTGGGAAAAGTGCTACAATCACCATCATAAATGCAAAAGAAAGAAGGTCAAACTCCCTTCCTTGCAATTGAGGATTCGTTACTACAAACACTGTAGTAATAACCCCTGGCCAGAGTATTGCCCATACACTCCATAACGCCACCGTTTTTTGTTTTGATAACATCCCCTGCATCCCCTATCTCCATCGATCAGATCTCATATGCGAATTAAGTCTTATTAAAGGTAATATTTAGAAAATACTAATACTTTTATAGTAGCACATAACACCTATTCATTCAAAAAATTCTGAATAATTACTCTTACTTATTTCTCTTTCTATTTATATATTCCTTCACAAATGGAAGCCAGTATAAAGAACCAGCAATAACCAGAACATTTTCGTTAAGATCTTCTTCCCAAACTTCATCTATGCACTTCTCCCAACTCGAAACGATTTTAGGGTAATCATATGAAGAGAAGGAAGCAAGGTACTCAGGAGTAGAGCATCTAGGGTGAGGAAAAGTGGTAAATACTATTTCATCAAATGCCTCTTCTAATAACGGAATCATTTGAGCTAATGGCTTATCTTTGAGTGCGCTGTATAACAACGTTTTCTTCTTATGAGGATAGCTCTGATTGACTGTATGGATTAACGACTCTGTACCTGACAAGTTATGAGCGCCATCTATAATTACGGAAGGCTTGGAGGAAATCGTTTCAAATCTACCACTATATTGCACCTTTTGAAATGAAACGGCTGCCTTTTCACTGTTTACTCCTTCAAGGAGCGAGAGCCCCATTAGCGCCAGGCTACTATTCTTTTGTTGATGCTTACCTGGAAGCGAAACACGAATTCCTTCGATTACTTGATCATGATAAGTAAAGGAATACTCCTGTTCCGACATATTTATGTAAAACGCTTCTCCCCACTGATAAAGAGGAGCATTATTCTTTGCAGCGGAACCTTTTACTACCTGTTTTGCTTCTCTTTGTGTAACCCCTGAGACAATAGGGGTGTAAGCTTTAATAATCCCCGCCTTTTGAGCGGCAACCTCTTCAATCGTCTCCCCTAAAAAAGCTGTATGATCAAGATCAATCATTGTAATGATACTAAGAACAGGTTCAAGCACATTAGTAGAATCACCACTGCCGCCCATACCAGTTTCAAATAAACTAATCGTTGATTTATCACGCGAAAACAAAATCGCAACCATGACGAGAATCTCAAACTCAGAAGGGCCATCCTCATTTTCATCCAATTCCTTCACCACAGGAATTAACGTATTGATATAATGGATAAAGCGCTCTTCAGAAATAGGTTCATTTTGAAGAAAGATGTGTTCCCGCACAGAACCAAAAGCTGGGGAAACGAAGCTAGTCACCCAAAACCCCTGATCAATTAAGGCTTGCTTCATAAAAGCAAGCGTAGAACCCTTCCCATTCGTACCAGCGATGTGAACGGCTTTTATTTCTTTATGAGGATTGTCTAATGCCTCAAGCATGTTTATCATACGACCAAAACCAGGTTTAATCCCTAACCCTTTTCGGTCATTAAAAAATTGATTGATTTGTTCCATTGTCGTAAACATATGCGAACCTCCATTTCATCCTTATTTTATCCTAAAATAGGATTGGTTCCAAAGACAGTTCATATAGAATCTAAGTTGAGACAATATCTATAGAGATACGTTTCCGTTAGCTTTATTAATGCTTAAGGTGGTCCTGGAAATCACTCGCTTTCCGCGGGCGAGCTGTCGAGCTTCCTCGTTCGCTTCGCTCTCTGCGGGATCTCGTCTAGCTCTCTTTCCCGCAGGAGTCTCGCAATTTCCAGGCCCACCTTTGCCAAATGGGGAGAAACGGAAACGCGCCATACTCGGAAGGTAGGGGCTTAAGAGCAACTATAACAAGCTGGTCCGTTCACCTCATTAAGCCAGGGCAGGCTTGGGGACTGCGAGACTCCCGCGGGAAGAGGAGCCTAGGGGAGACCCCGGAAGACGGCTTGCCGGCTGAGGAGGCTTCCCAGCTCCCCGCAGGAAAGCGAGTTGTCCCCAAGCCTGCCCTAGCAGCATTTGATAACGGACCTATCCCTACTAATAGTCGACAACCAAAATAACTCATCTAATAAAGGAGTGGATCCTATGCATGGATGGATCGTTTATAACGGGCATCTGAAAAGCCCTAAGTTTCTTGATTACGCTAAACTTATCCAAGAGGCTGCCCATCAAAAAGGAATCTCGATGACCATTTATCCCAATTATGAACTCTTAAGCACCTTGTCTGGTGAAAGTGTGAGTGTGGCTGGAGCTGACACAACAGAGCACCCTGATTTTGTCGTTTTTGGCGACAAGGATATCTTGCTTGCACGCCAGTTAGAGTTAATGGGGATTCCGGTGTACAATTCAGCTGATTCAATTGAAGCATGTGATCACAAAGGTGTTATGTATCAACGCTTAGCTCAAAACCATCTTCCTATACCAAAAACAATTCTAGGACCTAAAATTTTTATAAAAACAGATGAGTTACACCTCACTCATCTTATTAATGAAGGAGAAAAACTAGGCTTCCCCCTTATTATAAAAGAAGCATACGGATCTTTTGGTGAGCAAGTCTATCTTGTACATACGAAAGAAGAAATGATGAAAACACTAAAATCCATCCACAATCGTCCTTTCCTGCTTCAGAAGTTTGTCTCAGCTAGTTATGGCCGGGACGTGCGTCTCAATGTAGTTGGTGATCAGGTCGTTGCTTCCATGCTCCGGTATTCTGAAGATGACTTTAGAGCGAACGTAACAACGGGAGGTAAAATGGAACCCTATTCCCCTTCTGATGCAGAGAAAGAACTCGCTATTCGAGCAAGTAAAGCAATCGGGACAGACTTTTGTGGTGTAGACCTTCTTTATGATGAAGACGGAGAGCCGGTTATTTGCGAAGTAAATGGCAATGCACAAATTCGCAATATTTATGAATGCACAGGGATTAATGTGGCTGAAAAGATGATCGAGCATGTGATTGAACAGCAAGGTAAGGAAGGAGAGAAAGATACATGAACGGATGGCTCATTTATTCAGATCAGGATGCGGACCGAAATCAGGCCTTTATCAAATGGATGATTAAAGAAGCCGCTCGTATTGGGCTACAACTTACCTTTGTACCAAAAGAAAAGATCGCCATAGGCATTCGAAATAGCCGTCCTGTTTTACTCTTACAAGGCGAGGAAGCTTCTTTACCTTCGTTCGCTATTATACGGACGATTGATTCTATGCTTACGCTTCATTTCGAAGAGCTAGGAGTGAAGACGTTCAATTCTTCCCATGTAAGTGAAATATGTAATAACAAATGGAAAACACATCAATACCTGGCCCACCACAACATACCGATGGTGGATACATTTTTTCTAAAGGGCGTTGATTTCAATCCCACAGAAGCTCCACTCTCCTACCCTTATATCATAAAAAAGGTTGATTCAAGAGGAGGACAAGATGTTCACTGGATTGATTCTGTAGAGAAGGCTTCAGAACTTGCTCCGACCTTGAAAGACCAAGATCTCATCCTCCAACAACCAGCCCCTATACTTGGTAAGGATTTACGGGTGTTTGTAGTGGGACAAGAAATTGTAGCTGCCATACTAAGAGAGAGCTCCTCCAATTTTAAAGCAAACTATACTCTTGGCGGTACTGCCAGCCTATATCCCTTATCGCCAAAGGAAAAGACTCACATTGAGGGTGTCATAAGCCTATTCTCCTTTGGAATGGTCGGTATTGACTTCTTATTCGATAAGGAGGGAAACCTACTCTTAAATGAAATAGAAGATGTGGTGGGTAGCCGGACGCTTAGCGCAAAAAGCTCCATCAATATCGTAGAGAAATATATGACTCATATCTACACCCAATTAAAAAACTCCGTCTAGTTCGATACTAGACGGAGTTTTCTTATTAGGACTTGAGCTCTTTGATACGAGCGTCAACTTTATCACGTTTGTCGATATAGTCTTGCTCTTTATCGCGCTCAGCCTGAACAATATGTTCTGGGGCTTTGTTAACAAATTTATCGTTAGAGAGTTTCTTCTGTACAAGCTGTACCTCAGAATCCCATTTCTCGCGTTCTTTTTGGAGGCGAGCAATTTCTTCCTCGATATCAATCAAGCCTTCTAACGGCAGGTAAAGTACAGCACCAGTAATCACAGCAGACATTGCTTTGTCAGGAGCTGCTAGATTTGCATCAATTATAAGCTCACTTGGGTTACAGAAGCGATCTAAATAATGACGATTTGCTTCTAGCTGTTCCGCTATTTCATCTGTGTTTGCTTTAATCATCAACTGAATTTGTTTCGACATCGGTGTGTCTACTTCCGCACGGATGTTACGAACAGAACGAATGATCGCTACGAGCTGCTTCATTTGTTCGGACGCTTCTTCATGGTGAAGGTCTTTACGTACTTCTGGCCAGCTCGCTACCGTAATGGATTCACCTTTCGTCGGAAGTGCCTGCCAGATTTCCTCTGTGATGAACGGCATGAATGGATGAAGCATGCGCATTGTATTATCCAATACATACGCAAGAATCGAACGAGTTGTTTTCTTCTTAGCTTCGTCCTCCCCATATAGAGGAAGTTTCGCCATTTCAATGTACCAGTCACAGAAGTCATCCCAAATAAAGTTGTATAGGTGACGTCCAGCTTCACCGAATTCATACTTATCAACGTTACGCGTTACTTGTTCCACCGTTTCGTTTAAACGAGTTAGAATCCAGTGATCCGCTACTGATTTCTCACCTGTTAAGTCGATTTCCTCGTAGGTGATTCCGTCCATATTCATAAGAGCGAAACGAGATGCGTTCCATATTTTATTGGCAAAGTTCCAAGTAGACTCTACTTTTTCCCATTGGAAGCGTAGGTCCTGACCTGGTGTTGAGCCTGTTGCTAAGAAGTAACGCAGAGAATCAGCACCATATTTATCAATAACATCCATTGGATCAACACCATTTCCAAGGGACTTACTCATCTTACGGCCTTCAGCATCACGTACAAGACCATGAATCAATACGTCTTTGAATGGGCGACGTTCTGTGAACTCAATGGATTGGAAAATCATACGAGATACCCAGAAGAAGATAATGTCATACCCCGTAACGAGAACGTCGGTAGGGAAATAGCGTTTATAGTCTTCATTAGCCTCATCTGGCCAGCCCATTGTAGAGAATGGCCACAGCGCAGAGGAGAACCATGTATCTAATACATCGTTATCTTGTTCCCAATTCTCAATATCTTCTGGCTCTTCACGACCTACGAACAGTTCCCCTGTTTCTTTATGATACCAGGCCGGAATACGATGGCCCCACCATAGCTGACGTGAAATACACCAGTCACGAATGTTTTCCATCCAGTTCAAGTACGTTTTCTCAAAACGATCTGGAACGAAATTCACTTTGTCGTTTCCTTCTTGAAGCTTGATGGCTTCTTCTGCTAAAGGCTCCATATTCACGAACCATTGTGTAGAAAGATATGGTTCTACTACAGCACCACTGCGCTCTGAGTGTCCAACCGAATGCATGTGCTCTTCAATCTCGAATAAGATTCCTTCTTCTTGAAGATCCTTAACAAGTTGCTTGCGGCATTCGAAACGATCCATACCTTGATACTTGCCGGCATTCTCGTTCATCGTTCCATCTTCGTTCATAACTAGAATACGCTCTAAATCATGACGATTTCCAATTTCAAAGTCATTTGGATCGTGAGCAGGCGTGATCTTTACAGCACCGCTTCCAAATTCCATATCAACATAGTCATCGCCTATGATTTCAATTTCGCGACCAACGATAGGAAGGGTAACTCTCTTGCCAATCAAATGCTTATAACGATCATCTTCAGGGTGAACAGCAACAGCTGTATCTCCAAGCATCGTTTCAGGACGTGTTGTAGCAATTTCGATATGGCCTGATCCGTCCGCTAACGGATATGTCATATGATAGAAGTGCCCCTGAACATCATGATAGATGACTTCAATATCAGATAGAGCTGTTTTCGTGGTCGGATCCCAGTTAATAATGTATTCGCCACGGTAAATATAGTCTTTCTCATAAAGGGTTACGAACACTTCGCGAACTGCATCTGATAGACCATTATCTAATGTGAAACGCTCACGAGAATAATCTAAGCCTAAACCAAGCTTCTCCCATTGCTTACGAATAAAGGTCGCATATTCTTCTTTCCATTCCCATGATTTCTTAAGGAATTGTTCGCGGCCCAGGTCATAGCGAGAGGTACCTTGTTCTTTTAGCTTCGCTTCTACTTTCGCTTGAGTTGCAATACCAGCATGGTCCATACCCGGAAGCCATAATACATCATATCCTTGCATACGCTTCACACGTGTGATGATGTCTTGCAAGGTTGTATCCCAAGCGTGACCAAGGTGTAATTTACCTGTTACGTTTGGTGGCGGGATTACGACCGTAAACGGTTCTTTCGTTTTGTCATCTTTTGCTTCAAAAAATTTGCCATCTACCCAATAATCATAGCGACCTTTCTCAATCGCATTCGGGTCATATTTCGTTGGAAGAGATACTTCATGATTCTCCATACGAGTTCCTCCTTTATCGCCTATACCGGAAAGGGAATGAAAACAAAAAAATCCATTTCATCCTTAGAAAAGGACGAAATGGATTCGCGGTACCACCTTTATTTTACAGACGACTCCTGTCATCTATACACTTTCCTTACATAACGGAGCATTCTCCGGCCTCTTCTACTATCGGTTTCAAAGAGACAGCATCTGGGGCGACCTTCTGAGCGCAAGAGCCTGGAAATCTCACAGCGAATGATTCCCTCTCTGATAGGCTTGCGTTTCATACTCTTCCCCTTCACGGCATTTATCGATTTTCTTGTACTTGTATTTTATCCACATTCCCTCTGTTAAGTCAACCTATTTAAACAAGTTTTTCAGTCACACTGACAGCCTGTAAGGACATATACTAATAAAAAGCAATAAAGGAGGTTATGCCCTGTGGCACGATTTTACCGCTACAAGTTGCCACCCTGGTGTCGCCAATGGTTAATTGTCATTGAGCGTTGTGTATTGCCAATCGCTTGTTTCCAACTCGTTCGAACACTCCTATTTCCGACTACGTTCGATGTTTTTATACTAGGCATCTTAATTGGTCTATACTTTGCATTCCATCTAGAATGGATTTAACTATTCTCTGCTTGTTGTTCTTGGTAGACCCTTGCTTGTTCAATTTGTTCCTGAACATCCATCGCATGCCGCAAAACATAATAAGACCGTTCTAACTTTTGAACTAGAAAAGGTTGCCCGCTCGCCTGGGCGCCATCTACATAAGCTTCAACTTGATGAATATACGGTTCTGGATTTAAAAGGAATAAAGCGAGTAAACACCTTTCGCTATTTAGTAAAGGGAGTTGCTCTTCATAGTACGAGAAAGTTGATATCAGTTGATCTACTGGAGCATCATGATAACGTAATACATGATAAAAATACGTCGTGATGTCATAAACAGGATAATAAGTTTTGGCTCGCTCCCAATTTAGTAGATAGGGAGTTGAATCATCATATAGGAAATGAGTAGGCTTCACGTTACCATGAATAAGAGCTGTACGAATTTGTTTATCCTCTTCTAGATCATCTAAGAAGCGATCACACCATTCCATTCCCATTTCACAAACCTTGTCAAGATCACGGTAGTGCGTGCAAATTTGTAATTCAACAGGAGACATATAATGACGTTGTTCAAACGTAGTCACCCATTTAGCTAATACTTCCCTGTAGTTCTGCAATTGTGTCTTCCTATTGCTCATCAGGTCTTCGTAATCTTCCCGCTTCACCACTTTGGTGTGAAGTGAACGTTTGTGCATCTGGCCAATCGTTCTATACAATTGTTCAAACGGATAAGGAGGTGTATCACGATTAGGCGTCTCGATCCAAGGCATCACATAGTAGATCGCTCCTTGATGCTCTACAAAAAGCTCCCTTTCAGAAGTCATATATAATGGAACTACGTGCTGAAATCGATAGTTTTCTATTTTCCTATAAACTTCAATCCAATCTTGAATTGTTTGTCTATCTAAACTAGAACGCTTCACCGCTACAGGCCCTACAGGGGTGTAAGCTTTATATACCTTATCAGACTGTACTTCGACCTCGTAGGCAGACAGCTTGTATAAAGCTAATACATCCACCACCACTTGTTCCAAAGTATTCACTCCCCCCTCTTTTTTTAGTTTACTTGAATGCATTACATCACTTCCCTATATAAAATCCTGCAACGAAAGCCGTTGCAGGATATGTGGAGCAAGTTATGCTTTAGCAGGTATATAAAGGATTTGACCTGCACTCACATCTTCATCACCTAAATTATTTACTCGACTGAGGTGAGTGGGTGGAATTTTATACTTATGAGCAATAGACCCTAACGTATCATCTTCTTGAACAATGCACATCCTCATCTTTGCGTAAGATTCATCATGTCGCTCAAACATCGACGTTAAATAGCGAGCGTCCTGTGGCGTATCTTCTTCATCACGACTTTCTTCTGACGACTCTTCTGAAGATTCTTCAAACTCGAAGCCGTCCATGCCTTCCTCAGACTCAGATTCCTCATCCTGAGACTGTTCTTCAACTTTTCCGAAAAACTCAGAGAATGTCTGGGATTGCTTATATTTCCAGCGTCCCCCTTCTTGTTCTACAAGCTCTCCTTCATCTTGTTCTTCTTCCATTTCAGCGTCGATATCTTCTTCATCCTCAACGTGTCTATCTTCTGCTGTTTCCACCTCTTCTTGATACGTTACATCAAAATTAAACGGTTCTGGCTTTACCTCTTCAGGTGAAGGTAGATCCGCTACTTCTTCCCCTCGAGTTTCCTCACTCACTCCATGAATTGCGACAGTTGCATTTAACTTTAATTGCCCTTTCTCCGGGAGCTCATAGTCAAAGGAATCGATACTGACTGTCACATCATCCATTGATTGAATACGACTTTTTGGAATTGAAATCTCGACAGGGAAACGGTGATAAAACTCACTTACACCATCATCATGAAGATCTACATTTTCAATCGTTCGCTTCGAAGCATGATCTCGTAAAGATAGAATCTGATCCTCTTCTTCATCCACATCCTCAGAAGATCGGAAGTACTCCCCTCCAAGCTCAATTACACCTCGTATAGAAACAGAATCAACGTATTCCTGAATGGAAATATCCGGCTCAAGAGAGATGCCCATAAACTCTTCAACTTCCTGTCCTCTTTTAAACCAAAGTGATTCATTTAAATGAAAGCTAAACACATTTTGTTCTTCATATGTCAAGCGTTTCTCCTCCCTTCAATGTACACGCAAGACCTTACGAGCGCCTATGTCATTCTAGATATATGAGAGGGAAGAAAAAAATATGCCTAAACGTAAATCTATAGAAAAACCCCCTCATCTTAGTACATGATGAGGGGGTTCGTTTTATGCCTGTATAGCAGCAAAAGCTTTCTTAGTGGCTTTAATTGTTTTTTCAATGTCTTCATCTGTATGCTTGGTAGATAGGAACATTCCTTCAAATTGAGAAGGTGGTAAATAGATGCCTTCTTCAATCATAGCACGGTAGTACTGTGCAAAACGATCTGTGTTAGACTTTTTCGCTGTGTCGTAGTTTGTCACATCGCCTTCGTTAAAGAAGAAAGCAACCATTGATCCAGCACGATTCACCGTTAGAGGAATATTGTTTTCTTCAGCTGCTTCTTTGAATCCTTCTACTAAGCGATCAACTTTTTTATTGATTTCTTGGTAAGATGTTTCTGTTAGTGCATTTAACGTTTCATAACCTGCAGCCATTGCAAGTGGATTACCTGATAAAGTTCCTGCTTGGTAGATCGGACCAGTTGGAGCAATCATCTCCATGATCTCTTTCTTTCCACCATACGCGCCCACAGGAAGACCACCGCCAATAACTTTTCCTAAGCACGTTAAGTCTGGCGTCACTCCATAGTAGCCTTGAGCACAGTTGTAATCTACACGGAATCCTGTCATGACTTCATCAAAAATGAGCAACGAGCCGTGCTCTTCTGTTATTGTTCTTAGTTCTGATAGGAATCCGTCATTAGGTGGAACGACACCCATGTTTCCAGATACAGGTTCTACAATCACACCCGCAATGTCGTCACCATATTCATTAAACGCATATCGAAGGCTTTCTACATCATTATAAGGAACTGTAATGGTATTCATAGCAATTCCTTCTGGCACACCAGGTGAGTCAGGTAAGCCTAAAGTAGCCACACCAGAACCGGCTTTAATAAGCAAGGAGTCACCATGACCATGATAGTTACCTTCAAACTTAAGAATCTTATTCTTTCCTGTATATCCTCGAGCCAGACGAAGCGCACTCATAGTAGCTTCTGTACCAGAGTTCACCATACGTACCATTTCAATGGACGGCACACGATCGATTACAAGTTTAGCCAAGTCATTTTCTAACTTTGTAGGAGCACCAAAGCTTGTCCCAAGTTCTGTGACTTCCTTCAAACGGGAAACCACCTGATCATCAGCATGACCTAAAATTAATGGTCCGTAACTAAGGACATAATCGATATACTCATTGCCATCGATATCATAAATTTTAGACCCTTTCCCCTTCTCCATAAAGATTGGGTCCATTCCTACTGACTTAGAAGCACGCACAGGAGAGTTGACACCACCTGGCATATACTCAACTGCCTTCCGATAAGCTTCCTTTGATTGATTCATCTCACGCATGACGAACACTCCTTTTTCGATTTATTACTCAGATAAGTAACGAGCTACATCTTTAGCAAAATACGTAATAATTAAATCTGCTCCAGCTCGCTTCATAGAGGTTAGTTTCTCAAGTACAATTTCTCTTTCATTAACCCAGCCATTTTGAGCTGCTGCTTTAATCATCGAATACTCACCACTCACATTGTAGGCGACAATTGGAAGAGGATAACGATCTTTCATTTCTCTCATTATATCCAAGTACGCCAATGCGGGCTTCACAATAAGAAAGTCTGCCCCTTCTTCTACATCAGATTGGGCCTCACGAATGGCTTCAAGTCGATTGGCAGGGTCCATTTGATAGGCACGTCGATCCCCAAACTGCGGAGAACTATGAGCCGCATCGCGGAATGGTCCATAGAATGAAGAGGCGTACTTAACAGCATAGGACATAACAGGGGTATTCACAAATCCTGCCTCATCTAACCCGCGACGAATCGCTGCAACAAATCCATCCATCATATTAGATGGTGCGATGATATCCGCACCCGCTTTCGCCTGACTGACCGCTGTTTCTACAATAAGTTCTAGTGATTCATCGTTTACAATCTCTCCATCACGAACAACACCACAGTGTCCATGGTCCGTGTATTGGCAAAGACATGTATCCGCTATAACAGTTAAGCTTGGAACATCCTGCTTCACTTGACGTATTGCTCTTTGAACAATACCTGTTTCACAGTAGGCTTGTGTACCTTTCTCATCTTTTTCATGTGGCACTCCAAACAGAATGACAGAACGAATACCAAGGTCTTCTAACTCCTGCATTTCTGCCGTTAGCTGATCTAATGAAACTTGATACACTCCAGGCATTGAAGAAACTTCATTTTTTATGTTCTCCCCTTCTACTACAAATATCGGGAAAATTAAGTCCTCTTTATTTAAATGGGTCTCCCGCACAAGAGATCTCATTGATTCTGTTGTACGAAGGCGACGATGACGTTTAAATTGTAATTCGCTCATTGATCATCATTTCCTTTCTCGCGAAAATAGCTTCCTAACGCTTCACACATGCCCTCAACCGTTTCTTGATCTGGTATTACTCTATGAGTAAACCCAGCTTGCTCAGCTTCCTGTTCAGTTGTAGGTCCAATACACATACAAAGTGTGGATTGAATGTGTTCAAACAATGAAGGTTCGATAAGCTGTTTAAAAGCTTTGACAGTAGAAGGACTAGTAAAGGTTAAGGCATCTAATTGATTTTCTTGTAGTGCTCTATTAAAAACCTCTTTTATTTTAACATTTACATGCGTTTCATACATAATTGCTGTTTCGACGTTCATATAAGGTCGAATAATTTCTACAACTTTTTGCCTGGCGAGATTGCCTTGCACCACTAACACTGATCCATCGTATCGTTCATTCAAAAAAGCTTCCCCTAAAGCTTCTCCTGTATATGTATCAGGCATAAAGTTTGTTTGTATGTTGTAATAAGCTAATGTACTAGCCGTTTTTCGGCCAACTGCAGCCACAAATCGTTCTTTTATGACTGATAGAGGGATTTGGTAACGCTCACATAATTCCATAAAAAAATGAACGCCGTTTGAACTGGTAAAGATGATCCACTTAAAGGTGTTTAGGCGCTTAAGTATATCCATATTTTCTAGAGACGGAACGCTTTTAAAATAAAGAAGCGGAATTTCTACTGAAATCCCGCTCTGTTGTTCAATACATTTTGTAAAAGAAGCAGCTTGCTCAGCAGATCTTGTAACTAAGATCCGTTTCCCTCTTAAAGGAAACATTACTGATCGAGCTCCTCTCTCACAGCTTCAATAATTTCAGCTCCACCTCGAGCTTTTATCTTATCTGCCGCCTCACGTCCTACCTCATATGGATCTTGGCCACGTACTTCTTCTTTAAGAACCGTTTTACCATCAGGAGTACCAACCATAGCTGTCAGGATGATATCGTCTCCTTCTAAATAGGCATATCCTCCGATCGGAACCTGGCAACCACCATTTAGTAAATCTAAGAATGTGCGTTCTGCCATAACCGTGCGATGTGTATAAGCGTGGTTTAGCGTATCCATCAAATCACGAATTTCCTCATCGTCTTCGCGGCACTCAATTGCTAACGCGCCTTGCCCAACAGCTGGAACACATACTTCTGGTTCTAAATATTCTGTGATGACATCATCTGACCAGCCCATGCGCTTAAGACCAGCTGTTGCAAGGACAATCGCGTCAAAATCTTCTTCTTTTAATTTACGTAGACGCGTATCAATATTCCCACGTATTGATTTGATATTTAAGTCAGGTCTCGCTGCCAATACTTGCGCAGCACGGCGAAGACTGCTTGTACCCACGATAGCCCCTTTAGGAAGATCACGAAAGGCTACATTATCATTAGCGATGTATGCATCACGGTGGTCTTCACGAATCGGAATACATCCAATTGTTAACCCTTCAGGCGTTTCAGCCGGCATGTCTTTCATACTGTGTACAGCCATATCAATTTCTTTATCATACATAGCCTGCTCGATTTCTTTCACAAACAAGCCTTTTCCACCGACTTTTGAGAGTGTTACATCGAGGATTTGATCGCCTTTAGTCACAATCTTTTTCACTTCATATTCATTTTGTGGTGCAATTTCTTTCAGTTTCTCAATCACCCAATCCGTTTGGGTTAATGCCAATTGACTCTTTCTGCTTCCGATTATGATTTTGCGCATAACAGTTCCTCCTGACAACATTTAAAAGTGAAAATTTGATAGAGAGCTAAATAAAAAGAAGTTCACTAATAAGAATAGAAAAGCTCCTGTGTTATAAAAGGCCATGGTTCGCCCCTGGTACCCTTTAACAACACGTAGGAACAAATAGATTAAGTAAATGAGTAAGACAACAAACGAACCTAACGTTTTGGAGTCATACCAGTAAAACTCATCCCCTGAAGTATATCCCCACACGAGGCCTAAAATAATTGCAATTAAAAGGAGTGGGACCCCTAGTATAACAGCCACATATGAAAACGTATCCAATCTCCCCAAATCACCTAAGCGTAACAACCTTTTATTCCACTTCTTTTCCTTTAACAAACGATATTGGAATAAATACATAAACGAAAATATACAAGAAAATGTGAAGAATCCATATGAAATGATGGCTAATGTAATATGTGTAGCCAATAGTTCACTAACCAACCGCATTGCCTTTTCAGTAGCGTCATACTGAGCACGGGTGAAAATGTGAAGTATCATCATAAAGAACCCTAATACGTTTGTAAAGAATACAAAGAAATCTATACGGAAGAGACGGTTTAGGATAAGAGAAAAGGTTACTAAAATCCATGCATAAAAATAGAGACCATCATATATGGTAACAATCGGAAAATGGGATTCTAATAAGGTTTGTCCTAATAAAAAAAAGGTTTGTAAAACCCAAACCATAGAAAGTAACCAGAAGGCAGCGCGGTTTGCCTTCCGGTTATTTTGAATAAAATCTATAAAGTACCCGATTAAACTCAGGCAATATATTACAATGATCAGTTCATATAACCATTTAAGATCGAACATAAGGAAATTCCTCTCCTAAGAATTAGCTATATTCGATGCTGGTTGAAAGGAAAATTTCCCATCAGATTCAAGGATGGCTTGTCTGTTTTTCTCATTTTGTTTTTGTATTTCTTGTTGCACTTCTTCTTCGATTCCAAAGATTTGCATAAACATATCAAGACTTTGATCAGCATTAGGCTGAGCCGAATATTCTTTTGCTTGTAAGATCGGCTGCTTTAGCATCTGATTAATAATACTTTTCGTATGCTTACTTAAAACCTTCTTTTCTCGCTCTGTTAAATCAGGCATTTTCCGTTCAATACTTTCCATGGTATCTGCCTGTATGGTAAGAGCTTTTTGACGAAGAGCTGAGATTACAGGAACTACACCAAGGGTCTGCAACCATTCTTTGAAAGCTACAATCTCACCTTCAATCATTACTTCAATCGCTTCAGCTGCTTCCTTACGAGCTTCTAAGTTAGCATCCACAATCCCCTGTAGGTCATCAATGTCATATAAGAAGACACTATCAAGTTCATCGATAGCAGGGTCCAAATCACGCGGTACAGCTATGTCCACGAGGAATAAAGGAAGCCCTTTACGCTTTTTATGGGCCGCTTCTAGATGCTGCTTCGTTAGCACATAATCGTTGGCACCCGTTGAACTGATTAGAATATCCGCCTTTTCCAACACACTACTTAGCTCATTAATTGGTTTAGCTTGACCACGGAACTGCGCTGCTAGTTGTTCCGCTTTCTCAAACGTACGGTTCATAACCGTTACTTGCTTCACACCAGATCCGTGCAGGTTCTTCGCAGCTAGCTCGCCCATTTTTCCTGCACCTAGAATCACAACGTGCTTATTCATTAAGTCACCAAAGATTTTCTTAGCCAGTTCTACAGCAGCATAACTTACGGAAACCGCATTTTCTCCAATTTCTGTCTCGTTATGAGAACGCTTCGCTAGAGTAACCGCTTGCTTGAATAACTGATTAAAGATTGTACCGGTAGTCCCCGCTTCTTGAGCACGTAAAAATGCTTGTTTCATTTGCCCAAGTATTTGAGTCTCACCAAGAACCATTGAATCGAGTCCACACGTCACGCGATATAAGTGCTCAAGTGCTCCATCTGATTCATAAATAGAAAGAAATGGTGAAAATTCCTCTTTATCAATGTTGAACCACTGGGATAGAAATTGTTTGATGTAATAACGCCCTGTATGAAGTTGATCAACTACCGCGTAAATTTCCGTACGATTACACGTAGAAATGATCACATTCTCTAACACGCTTTTCTGTTGATTTAACGCTTCCATGGCTTTAGCCAATTCTTCTTCTGAGAAGGTTACTTTTTCACGTATTTCAACAGGGGCCGTTTTATAATTTAAACCTGCAACTAAAATATGCACACCTTCACCCCCAAAAAAAACTACAAAAATCTACGTCCATCTTTATACTCACTGCTTCTATTATAACACGAGAACCAAAGTCTCAATTCATAAAAATGTGAACAGTTATTGAATGGTTATGATACCATATATCTATATAAAACTGATTCGCAATTTGAAATAAATACCGTTAGTACCGTAACACAATGACCCTCAATTAGCAAGAAATGAGGGCTGTTTTCAGAGGAGGTAAACCTTAGTGAAACGACAAAATACATTCAGTGGCCTCTTATTAATCGGAATTGGCCTTTACTTTCTTTTAAGAGAATTCCAAATCCCATTACTCACCCAATTTTATTCTTGGCCTACAATCTTAATGATTACCGGAATTGCCCTACTTTTACATAGCTATATAGCAATGGAGTATGACACCCTATTTTCAGGTGGCGTTCTACTAGGGTTGGGAATCCACTTCCATGGCCTACGCAACTACTCTTTCTGGATTGACCATTGGGGGATCTTCCCTCTTATTATTGGGTTATCCTTTTTGTTAAGGTTCCAAAAAACACGAAAAGGGATTTTCCCTGCTATTATTCTTATTACCCTATCTCTATTTGTTATATTCGCTCCCAACAAACCAGGCTGGTTTTACTGGATTAACGTCATCGTACACTTCATCGAAACATTCTGGCCCCTACTCTTAGTCGGTTTTGGATTATACTTATTATGGTTTAAAAAGAAATAAGTTATACAATTAAAAGTGTAGGCGTGGTGACCAGGACCGTACGGACAAGACAGCTTTTTGGAAAAGGCGTTTAGCCTTTGTAAAAAAGATGACTTGTCTCGCTAGGTCCTCCACGCCGGAACTAGATAAGAGCCTAGGGGAGATAGGGTTTCCGTTTGCTTTAATTGAGCATAAGGTGGTTCGGGAAATCACTCGCTTTCCGCGGCGAGCTGGAAAGCGAGTTGTCCCCGAGCAAGCCCAAGCACTCATAAACGTTACGGCCCCTTCCAAATTAGATGTCTCAGCTTCGAGTCTTCCGTGTTCAATGTAATATTGCTTGTTCGTTGAACATAAACGATACAAAAGAAGTCCTCTACTTATGGTAGAGGACTTCTTTATTCTATTATTTTTTTAGATAAGGTTTTATAATACCCCATGCTTCATCTTTTCCTTCACCAGTTTCTGATGAGAATGGCAGAAGCGTATCTTCTTCTTCCATTTCAAGAACCTCGATGATGCGCTTAAGCTGTTTGGCACGTTGACCTTTTTTGATTTTGTCTAACTTCGTAGCTACTACAGTTACAGGAAGTTCATAGTGCTTTAAGAAGTCATACATCAATTGATCGTCTTCTGAAGGGTCATGGCGAATGTCAACAATTAGCATCGCCATACGCAAGCGTTCGCGTGTGGAAAAATACTCTTCCATCATCTTTCCCCACTTCGCTTTTTCCTTTTTAGAAACTTTTGCATACCCATATCCAGGCACGTCCACGAACATGAAGGATTCATTTATTCTATAGAAATTAAGCGTTTGGGTCTTCCCTGGCTTACCAGAAGTACGCGCTAATGCCTTTCGTTGAATCATCTTATTAATGAATGACGATTTCCCCACATTAGAACGTCCTGCTAGAGCGATCTCTGGCATGGGGTCTTCTGGATATTGTTGCTGACTAACGGCGCTTATAACAAGTTCCGCTTGATTAACTTTCATGAATTATTTCTCCTCTACTAGTGCATGTTCTAACACTTGATCCAGATGAGTAACTGGGATATAGGTTAACCCTTCACGCACACTCTCTGGAATATCTTCTAGGTCCTTTTCATTTTCTGCAGGCATAATGACGGTTGTCAACCCAGCACGATGAGCACTAAGAGATTTTTCTTTTAGACCACCGATAGGAAGAACGCGGCCCCTTAACGTAATTTCACCTGTCATGCCTACTTCTTTACGAACAGGGCGTTCTGTAAGGGCAGATACTAATGCAGTTGCCATTGTAATACCAGCTGACGGACCATCTTTAGGCGTAGCGCCTTCAGGTACGTGTATATGAATATCATTTTTGTCATGGAATTCAGGGTCGATGTTAAGCTCCTCAGCTCTTGAACGGATGTAACTAAAGGCTGCTTGCGCTGATTCCTTCATTACGTCTCCAAGCTTACCTGTGAGCGTTAACTTTCCTTTACCAGGATACAATGATACCTCTATAGCAAGAGTGTCGCCACCAGCAGAAGTATAAGCAAGACCTGTAGCTGTTCCAATTTGGTCTTCTTTCTCAGCTTGACCATATCGGAAAATTGGCTTTCCTAACAACTCTTCTAACTTTTTCTCGGTAACCACTACACGCTTCTTGTCTTCTGCTACCACAATCTTCGCAGCTTTACGACAAACAGCAGCAATTTGGCGTTCCAATCCACGAACCCCAGCCTCGCGGGTATACTGACGGACTAACTTAAGTAAGCCGTCCTCCCTGAACTGAAGCTGGCTTTTCTTTAAGCCATTCTCTTTTAACTGTTTAGGAAGTAGATGTTCTTTTGCAATATGCAGTTTTTCAACTTCTGTGTACCCCGCTATTGAGATCACTTCCATACGGTCTAAAAGAGGACCGGGTATGGTTTGCATATTATTTGCAGTGGCAATGAACAGAACGTTTGAAAGGTCATACGTCTCTTCAATGAAGTGGTCACTAAATGTACTGTTCTGCTCGGGATCAAGTACCTCAAGCATAGCAGAAGAAGGGTCACCACGAAAATCACTTGCCATTTTATCAATTTCATCTAATAAGAAAACAGGGTTAACGGTCTCCGCGCGCTTCATCCCCTGGATAATTCGCCCCGGCATAGCTCCGACATACGTACGACGGTGTCCCCGAATTTCTGCTTCATCACGCACTCCACCAAGGGAAGCCCGTACGAAATTGCGATCCATGGAACGTGCAATAGACTTAGCTAAAGATGTTTTACCAACACCAGGAGGGCCCACTAGGCAAAGAATAGGGCCTTTTATGCTGTTTGTAAGCTTCTGTACAGCTAAATACTCAATGATTCGTTCTTTCACCTTTTCTAAGCCATAGTGATCGGCATCAAGCACTTCTTCAGCGTGAGGAATATGCAGGTTATCTTCTGTTTGTTCGGTCCACGGGAGAGAAAGGATCCAGTCAATATAATTTCGGATTACTGAGCTTTCAGCTGAACTACTAGGAATTTTTTCATATCGATCTAATTCTTTTAAGGCAACTTTTTGAACTCTTTCCGGTAAATTGGCTTCTTCAAGCTTAGCTTTAAGCTCTTCAACTTCTCCTGATTTGCCATCCTTATCCCCTAGTTCTTTTTGGATAGCTTTCATTTGTTCACGAAGATAGTATTCTTTCTGCGTGCGCTCCATCGAACGTTTAACACGTTGACCAATTTTCTTCTCAAGTTGCATAACTTCTTTCTCATTATTGATAAGATCAATGATATGCTCAATTCGATCTGGAACATGGATCATTTCTAGTACTTGCTGTTTGTCTTTAATCTTCAAAGGAAGATGTGACGTTACAATATCAGCCAAGCGACCAGGGATATCTATATCTTGTACAGATGAAAGTGTCTCATCACTAACCTTCTTAGACACTTTTATGTACTGTTCGAACTGTTCTAGAAGCTTTCGCATGAGGGCTTGTTCTTCTAAGCTTTCCCCGTGCGTTTCCTCCATTTCCCTAATTTCAGCCATTAATAATTCTTCATCTTCATCATCCGTATGATTGACCAGCTCCGCACGATACAATCCCTCTACTAAGATTCTTATTGTACCATTAGGTAACTTAAGCATTTGCTTAATCTTAGCCATTGTTCCCACTTGATATATATCATTCTCGGTTGGTTCATCAATATTTGTTTCTTTCTGAGCAGCTAAGAAAATGGTATGGTCTTGAACCATAGCTTTCTCTACTGCGTTCACTGATTTATCGCGACCCACATCTAAATGCATGACCATTGATGGATAAACTAATAGTCCACGTAATGGAAGGAGGGGGATGTGAATGGTATTTTGCTTCGTCATTTTTCTTGCACCTCCATGAAATTCCATAATAAAAAAGAGAAAAGAGAGCCTGCCATATAGACAATGCTCTAAGACTCATCAAACATATGGTTCTTTAAAAGTATAATGAAAACCATTTTCTTTGTAAAATGTTTCATTTGTGCGATTGGTTTTAAGAAGATTGAGACGATCTCTTTTCGACGAATCGCTTGTCGTCCAATAACGATTGGACATCGCCATGTAAAGCCAGTGCCAGCGCTTCTTTTATGTGAGTAACAGGCACAATTTGAACACCTTCTATTTCATTGAACATCTCTTGATTATTTTCAGCAGGAATCAATACTTTCGTTGCACCAGCCCTTTTGGCCGCCTTGATCTTAGCCATTACTCCCCCAACCGGTTTTATATGACCATGAATACTAATCTCTCCCGTCATGGCGACATTGTATCGTACAGGAAGTTTGTGAATTGCAGAATATATCCCAAGAGCCATCGCCACGCCCGCTGATGGACCATCGACAGGAATCCCACCTGGGAAATTTACATGAATATCATATTCATGTGCTGGGACACCTAACGAACGAAGGACAGTAATAACATTTTCGATCGATCCTTTAGCCATGCTTTTTCTACGTATGGATTTACTTTGTGTACCTATACTTTCTTCTTCAGCAATTCCAGTAATGTTAATAGTTCCTTGTTTTGAAGTGGTTGGGAGAACGGTCACTTCAATCTCAAGCAGTGACCCTGAATTAGGCCCAAAAACGGCAAGTCCATTTACTATTCCAACTTGGTCTTGATCCCCTATCTTCTTATCATACCTAGGTGCTAGCTGTGAGGCATCTACAACCCATTCAATATCCGATTTCGAAATGACTGTTCTGCCTGCTTTTTTAGCAATACCTGTAGCAATTTGGATCATATTGACAGCTTCTCGTCCATTACGTGCATAACCCGCTAGAGTTTCTAAAGCATCTTGATCTGAAGTAAATGTAATCTTCTCTGCCGCTCTCTTAGCTACTTCAACAACCTCTTCATGCTCGAGTTCTCTAAAGAAGACCTCTAGACAGCGTGAACGAATTGCTGGTGGAATCTCCTCAGGTCTTCTAGTAGTGGCTCCAATTAAGCGGAAATCTGCAGGCAGCCCCTTCTTAAATATCTCGTGGATATGTAAAGGGATTTGCTGATTCTCTTCACTATAATACGCACTTTCAAAGTAAACCTTACGATCTTCTAGTACTTTAAGTAATTTATTCATTTGAATGGGATGTAATTCCCCAATTTCGTCAATAAAAAGAACACCACCATGTGCATTAGAAACTGCCCCTTGTTTAGGTTGAGGAATTCCAGCTTGCCCCATAGCGCCAGCTCCTTGATAGATCGGATCATGAACAGATCCTATTAAAGGGTCAGCAATTCCACGTTCATCAAATCTTGCTGTAGTTGCATCTAATTCAACGAATACAGCATCTTGACGAAACGGGGAATCTTTATATTGCTTTGCTTCTTCGAGCACAAGACGAGCCGCAGCCGTCTTCCCAACCCCTGGAGGGCCATATACAATAACATGTTGCGGATTTGCTCCACATATTGCTGCTCTTAATGCTTCAATTCCGTCCTTTTGACCAATAATATCTTGAAATGATTTAGGACGAACTTTCTCTGAAAGAGGCTCAGAAAGCGCAATTTGACGCATTTTTCCTAATTCAGCCATTTCTTTTTTTGATTCTCGATCAATGGTTACTTTTTGTGAACGTTGATTTTTTAAGAGATTCCAAAAGTAAAGTCCAATAACAATCCCAAAAAACAGTTGAACAAATAAGACGATACCCGCTAATGTCATAAAGATTCCTCCTGTACCATACATCTTTTATGTTATCAGCTAGTATCTCCTCAAATAGTCACATTAAACCCAATCATTAAATTCCAACTGACGAAAAAGCATGAACATATAATGGGGTTCAAACAAAAAGAATCCCGGCACATAGACCGAGATTTATGATGAAACAAGAGAGGCTCTCCGGGTAGGAGAAACCTCTCTTTTTAACTTATAATGAACGCGCTCTTCTTATTAATTAAGCACTCTCTTTTGGAGTTTCATTCTCGTCTTGTACTGTACCATCGTTAAAAACAAGCTTAGGACGACCGTTTTCTTTCGTAACGGTGTCAGCAGTAATAATACACTTATCAATGTCTTCACGAGATGGTAGTTCGTACATTACATCTAACATGATGCCTTCAATAATTGAACGCAGACCACGCGCACCTGTCTTACGTTCAATTGCCTTACGAGCGATCTCACGAAGCGCTTCATCTTCAAACTCAAGTTCTACATGGTCAATTTGGAATAGCTTCTGATATTGCTTCACTAAAGCATTCTTAGGCTTCGTAAGAATTTCAACTAACGCATCTTCATCAAGAGATTCTAGAGCGCCGATGACCGGTAGACGACCGATGAATTCTGGGATTAAACCATAACGTAACAAGTCTTCTGGAAGCACTTTAGTGAGTACTTCTTTCTTTTCCATATCTTCAGCGGTTTCTTGTTCTGAGCCAAATCCAATTACTTTCTTACCAAGACGACGCTTTACAATTTGGTCAATTCCATCAAATGCACCACCAACAATGAATAATACATTGCCCGTATCGATTTGAATAAATTCTTGATGAGGATGCTTACGTCCGCCTTGTGGAGGAACGCTTGCAACAGTTCCTTCAAGAATTTTTAGAAGGGCTTGCTGCACACCTTCACCAGAAACGTCGCGTGTAATGGATGGGTTTTCAGATTTACGTGCTACTTTATCAATCTCATCGATATAAATAATTCCTTTTTCAGCTTTCTCAACATCATAATCAGCTGCTTGAATCAATTTAAGAAGGATGTTCTCAACATCTTCCCCAACATACCCAGCCTCTGTTAGAGACGTAGCATCTGCAATTGCAAATGGTACATTTAAAATCCGAGCTAATGTTTGAGCAAGAAGTGTTTTACCACTACCAGTAGGTCCAAGCATTAAGATGTTACTTTTGGCAAGTTCTACATCATCAGCTTTTGTAGCAGCGTTAATACGCTTATAATGGTTATAAACCGCTACAGAAAGTGACTTCTTAGCGTAGTCCTGGCCGATTACATAATCATCTAGAATTTCATTGATTTCTTGAGGTTTCGGAACCTCTTTAAATTCAACTTCTTCTTCGTTACCTAGCTCTTCTTCTACAATTTCTGTGCACAATTCAATACACTCATCGCATATATAAACCCCAGGTCCAGCAACTAATTTGCGGACTTGATCTTGAGTCTTACCGCAGAAAGAACACTTCAGTTGTCCTTTCTCTTCGTTAAATTTAAACATGCATTTCACCTCACAAAGTATATGTCACACTAAATCTATAAATAAACCTTTACAACCATTGGTTAAACATCCAAAACCTTTCTTTACGACATCATACCAAATATCATGAGTCACTAAAAGTAAAAAAGCTTCCCGGTCGGAAGATTATCTCACTTCCATTTGTATTCATTATGTACGTGAGTGTATGAATAGTCAACATATGTGCAGTAATCCAAAAGTATGTGTGGGCTGGAAATAAAGATCCAATATACTACTGATTTAGTATATATGTATTTTTCCATAGTAGGACTGATTCCATACTCTAAAAAGGAATTTATTATATGTAAAAACAAGGCACGAACGAATCGCGCCTTGCTTTCATTAACTTAAACCGCTGAAAGTCAGAGAGACTTCCTTATGCCGTTTTGCTTTCAGAATCTAAGAAGTCAATCGCTTTCTTGATCTTAAGATCTTCTTCAACTGCTTCTGTGTTACCACCAAGCATTTGCTTAAGGTTTTCAACATCTGTCTGATACATAGAAGCCATGTTTTCAAGCTCTTGGTTGACATCTTCTTCTGTAACTTCAACATTCTCGGCAGTAGCAATTGCTTCAAGAACAAGGTTTGTCTTAACGCGCTTACCAGCATCTTCTTTCATTTGCTCTTTAAGTGCGTCTTGGTCTTGACCTGTGAATTGGAAGTACATATCTAGTGTCATGCCTTGCATTTGAAGGCGTTGTTCGAATTCTTTCATCATACGATCAAGTTCAGTCTCAACCATAGCGTCAGGAATTTCGATTTCTGCGTTATCAGTAGCTTTATTAACTAGCTCTTCACGCTTAGCATTCTCAGCTTCCTGTGCTTTTTCTTGTTGTAGACGCTCTTTTGTTTTCTTCTTAAGTTCATCCATAGATTCAACTTCTTCGTCGACATCTTTCGCGAACTCATCGTCTAATTCAGGAAGTTCTTTCGCTTTAATTTCGTGAACTTTTACTTTAAACGTTGCTTTTTTACCAGCAAGGTCTTCCGCGTGGTATTCTTCTGGGAACGTAACTTCTACTTCTGTTTCTTCTCCAGCAGATTTACCAACAAGTTGCTCTTCGAATCCTGGAATGAACTGTCCAGAACCGATTTCTAATGAATAGTTGTCAGCTTGACCGCCTTCGAATGCTTCGCCATCAACGAAACCTTCAAAGTCCATAACAACAGTGTCACCGTTTTCTACAGTGCCTTCTTCTTTAACAACTAATTCAGCTTGCTTTTCTTGTTGTTGCTTAAGTTCGTTTTCAACATCTTCGTCTGTAACAGTAGTATCTTGCGCTTCTACCTCAAGACCTTTGTACTCGCCAAGTGTTACTTCTGGCTTAACTGTTACTTTAGCAGTGAAGATTAAGTTTTTCCCTTTTTCGATTTGCTCAACATCTACTTCCGGACGATCAACTGGAGTAATTCCAGCTTCGTCAATTGCGTTAGAGTACGCTTCTGGAAGAATGATATCTAGCGCATCTTGATATAGAGACTCTACACCGAAACGCTGTTCAAAAATTGGACGAGGTACTTTCCCTTTACGGAAACCAGGTACCTGGATATCCTTAACTACTTTCGCGAATGCTTTGTCTAAGGCAACCTTAAATTCATCAGCATCAACTTCAACTGTAAGTTGGCCTTCGTTACCTTCTAATTTTTCCCATTTTGCAGACATGATTTTCCCTCCAACATCTATTTTTCATACATTAATCGTTCATTAAATGTTCTTAAGTTTTTGTAACAAAAGAGTGAATGCGTAATTTGCAACCACCTTATTATAACATAATCTATTGTGCTTTCAACAATCTTCTATTAGCTAGAAAAGCGTGTATACTTTACAGTTTATTCCTCATCCAACACAGCAAAATACTGACTCTCATAGTACATGATCTGTTCTTTCCAAGCCCCTACTTCTTCTTGCTCTATGTACTGGTGCAAAGGAAACTCATGATCCTCTAACTGAAGAGATGATGATCCTAGCTCATAAAAGGCTTTTGCCAACGCAGGTAATTCGTGATCTTCAGGCATGATAGGAAACCGAACATACATGTAGCGAAACACGAGCTGTTGAATGAACTCAAACAATGTCGGATTATCTTGTTCCACTCGTTCTAATAAGTATAACAATTGCCTTGCTGAAGTGTGCGAAAGGATATCAGGTAGCTCCACAGGATTGACCATAACTTCCGCTCCGAGCTTTTTTACCGCTACTTTCCGGTCCACTTTTTGCTCTTGCATCCATTGGACAAGCGCAGTCTTGATAACGGGCTCTATTTCTTCCTTCGTTAAATAAGGGGCTATTTCCGTCATAAAAGGCTGGATATCTTGTTTGCGAAGCATAGATAGAAGCTGCCATTGTTTTTTAACATTATGTGTATCTAAAGCGATAAGCAGTTCATCAACTGCCTCAATATTTTCTGTTCTCGTTTCATCTGTACGAAGGTTTTCAGTTATATCATATAGTTGCCAGAATTGTTTACGAAGGTCTTGTGGAATGTCTTCCGATTTAAACACTTCATCTAGCAAATCAAGTAATTCTTCATATTTTCCTGTTTGGAATAAAACCGTTAAATAAATATGTAAGTATTGAAAATAATGTTCCTCGTCATCTCTCATTAGTTTTTGGCACAGTTCTTCTACTTCTTCGTACTGCCCCAATTCCATTAGGCAAATTAGTTTGCCAGTCATAATCTCTGAATTTGCCGCTTCAAAATCAATGAGTTTATTAAAAGATTGGAGTGCTTCTTTATAATTCTTTTCTTTTAAAGCGGCTAATCCGTCTTGCTCTAATGAAGATTTCCATTTGGGAAATATGACGACATCAGCCTTTTCTTGAGTCATGATCCATCCTCCCTCTATTCGGTATCACTTATGTACGTTAACCAATCCTCTTCATTCGCTCCCTAGCCTGCTACCCTCTTCATTCGATATAAACAAAGAATCTCCTTTTATCTATTCTATCAGGGATCCCTTTATCTTCTTTAAGGATACTGAAGTATTTTCAAAAAATCTAGTTTGACGAATGAAGTTTTACGCTACAGTGTCTCCATCTTTCCCTCCTTGTATACATGAAAATACTTATCGTATATAAGGTTTGGGTATGTAAAAAAAAGACTCTAGGAAGATCCTAAAGTCTTTTTTGAAAAATTTTATGTCCCAGGAGGGATTCGAACCCCCGACCTACGGCTTAGAAGGCCGTTGCTCTATCCTACTGAGCTACTGGGACGTAATATGAGAAAAATCAAAAGATATTAACATATAAGATTTTTGAAATACAATTATGTAAATTGGAGCGGGTGATGGGAATCGAACCCACGACATCAGCTTGGAAGGCTGAGGTTTTACCACTAAACTACACCCGCACGGTTAATATTTTTGTTCCGTCTGTCGAAGCGAACAAAATTTATTATAAGGACTATAAAGAAATATGTCAATACATTTTAGGCAGAAGATTTAACTTCTGCCTAAAAAAGTTGTTTCATATGTTAAGTCCGGACTTACTTCTCCTTCATCGTTATAGAACTGAACTCGAACAGACTGCCCTTCATCCCAGTTTACTATCGCATACGTTTTCTCGGGATGGTTTCTTGGTAAACGAATACTGCCGGGATTAATAAATAATTTACCACCGACCATTTCAGCACCTGCTATATGAGAATGGCCGAAACAAACAATTTGAGCACCTCGTTCGTCAGCCCGATAGGATAAAGGCATTAATGTCGATTTAACACGAAATAGATGGCCGTGAGTGACAAAAAACGACATGTTTTGTATAGATTCTTGTACTTCATCCGGATACTCGTCATCAAAATCACAGTTACCCTTAACCTTAATATAAGATTCCATCTCTGCAGAAAGGTAATCTAATTCTGAGTCTCCACAATGAATCATGCCATCTACCTCATGCGCATGACGGTCTTTTAGAAGCTGAACTTCTTCAGTTAATCCATGGCTGTCGCTCACAATTAATACACTAGGCATGAATTATCTCTCCTTATGAGAATAATTGTTGTATGCTGTCTTCGATTTTAGCTAGCGCACGACTCCGGTGACTGATTTTATTTTTCTCATCTGCCCCTATCTCTGCCATGGTCGCTTTGTAACCATCTGGGATAAAGATAGGATCATAGCCAAAGCCACTTTCTCCATGAGGCTTTTCTGTGAGATGACCTTCACACGTCCCTCGTTTGAAGACTACATTTTGACCAGGTACACTAAGAGCCAATACGCATACAAAACGCGCTGTTCGATTCTTTTCCCCTTTTAGTTCAGATAAAACTTTTTCGAGGTTTCTTTGATCATCTTTTGGTTCCCCAGCATAACGCGCTGAATAGACACCTGGGCTACCATCCAAGGCGTCAACTACAAGACCTGAATCATCTGCAATAACCGGTACATTTAATAGAGAAGAAATAGTGCTCGCTTTTAATTCAGCATTCTCTTCAAATGTTTCCCCTGTCTCCTCAACTTCAGGCACGTTTTGATCAAGGTCATCGAGTGATAATGTTTCTATATCGTATTTCGAGAATAATTGACGAAACTCGCGAACTTTCCCCTCGTTATGCGTTGCAACAACTATTTTTTTCATAATGCCTCACCCCTTATGACTGGTTGCGATTTCGATCGATATGGGCGCTCCATTCACCAATAGCTTCTTTCTGTTGGTCAAATAGCTCCCCAATGCCTCCTTGAGCTAATTCAATCATTTTCTGCAGCTGTGGGTATGAGAATGTGGCTTCTTCCCCAGTTCCTTGAAGTTCGACAAATTCGCCATTACCGGTCATGACCACATTCATATCTACCTGAGCTTTTGAATCTTCTTCATAACAAAGGTCCAATATTTCTCCTCCAGTAGGTAGGACTCCAACAGATGTGGCAGCAAGGAAATCTTTAATAGGTAGCTTTTTAATTGTACCTTGTTTTACAAGTTTCCCAAAAGCAAGAACCATAGCTACATACGCTCCCGTAATAGAAGCTGTTCTCGTTCCTCCGTCAGCTTGAATGACATCACAGTCTACCCATAGCGTACGTTCTCCAAATTGCTCAAGATCCACCACAGCTCTTAAAGATCGACCGATCAATCGCTGTATCTCCATCGTGCGTCCAGTAACTTTTCCTTTAGACGATTCTCTTATATTTCTTGATTCGGTTGCTCGAGGTAACATAGCATACTCTGCTGTAACCCACCCCTTGCCTTGACCTCTCATGAAAGGAGGAACACGGTCTTCTATACTTGCATTACAAATTACTTTCGTTTCTCCTACTGTAATTAAGACAGATCCTTCTGGGTGCTTTACATAGCCTGTTTCAATATGTACCTGTCTTAGCTCATTTTCATTTCTTCCATCCGTTCTCATGTTTCGTCCTCCTTCACTTAATCCTAGCTCATCTTAACATATTTTGAAGCAAAAGTTTACTGTAGTACCATGTCTGTTGAAGACGTTTGTTGATTTTTTTATCTGTTCCATATAAGCCCATCGGGATACTCAAATTTGAGATATTTCAGCTGGAAGGGGCCGTTACGTTTATGAGTGCTTGGGCTTGCTCGGGGACAGCTCGCTTTCCTGCGGGGAGCTGGGAAGCCTCCTCGTTCGCTTGCGCTCTCTGTGGGGTCTTCCCTAGGCTCCTTTCCCCGCGGGAGTCTCGCAGTCCCCGAGCAAGCCCTGTCTTTCAACATACGAACGGCCCCGCCGTTCGTATAAGGGGGACTGATGTCACCCAAGATGACATATTTTCGTTGACTCTTATATGGCAAAGATATGCCACAAGAAAGCAAGTGGTCTCTAAGATCACCATACACTCAATTAAGGCAAGGGGATAAAAACATAGTTAATCAAACAATAACCACGAAAAAAGAGGCTTCTTTGGATGCCTCTTTTTTCGTTTTATAGTATATGCTAAATCAGCTTATTAAAATCGACCTGTATTTACCATTTCAGGGCGAGTTACTGGTTTTGTAAATGCATTTCCTTCTTCATCATATAACTCTTCAAAGTCTTTAACCTTTACAGACACGGCTTCTACATTCTCATCCTCAGTTAAAGATAAGACAAGGGAATCCATAACTTTCTTCGAAATAATCGACTGATCTTCAAAGTTACTTAAAACATTTTCATTGAATGTTAGAGTCAAAATACCATCTTTAACGGTAGGCTCTTCTGTTAACTGGACACCATCATTAAATACATTTAAAAGGTCTCCCTTATAACCTGGTCCATTCACAAGAGTTTGTATAATAGTTTCGTATTCACTCTCAGCTGCACCTTCTACACGTTTTGTAACAGGAACATAATAAAATTGGTCATCATGCTGGGCAGGATAATAAACAGTTACTGAACGGCTGTTGGAGATATCCGCTACATCCCCTGTTTCAAGATTTATCCCATTGGCTCGAGAATACCCGCTAGAAAGTGGAGTATTATTTACTGGCATAACTTCAGCATCATAACCGTTAATTTGAAGCTTGATCTTGTCTACGTTTTCAAACTGAGTGAGTGTGTAAGTCATAGATTGCAAGATCTTAAGCTCATCTTCTGGACGGTATTCTATAAATTCTTTAGATACATCCACAACTAAGGTACCATCTTCTAATAAATCAAGGCCGTTAACTTCTGTGCCTGAAGGAAGCACCGCCTGGAATCCGCTTGGCAAGAAGTCTGTAACAGGCCCACCTTTAACTAGATATTGAAGAACTTGTTTAGCAACATCGTTCGTTTCCGGTTTAGGAAGAGGGATCGTTTGAGGAACGACCATGCCATTTTCATCTAACAAATAGAGTTGGCGGGCCACTGTCTCAACTTTGATTACCTCCGTATTATCTGTTTGCCCCGCATCCACACTCTCCTCCGATACCGCGACCTCGCCTTCCGTATTTTCTTGTTGTGGCTGATCCATTTCTTTTAAAGATTGCTCCCCTTGAAAGACACATCCTGATAATAGAGCGACACTAGTGACAAGACTTCCGCATAATAAAGCAGCACGCTTCCGCATGTTTTCCCCTCCTATGATGGTTTGTACTACTATATATACGAGCTATCTAACAAATTAGACCAACAATTACGAAAGACCACCTAAACAAAAGGCTCCCCTTATGTTTGATGTCCTTCCATATATCCCTCTTATATGGAAGACTTGAAGTTTAGGCACTTTTGTGTAGTAAGGACGTTACGTTTGCTGAGTGCTTGGGGTGTCTGGGGAACGACTCGCTTTCCGCGGGCGAGCTGTCGAGCCTCCTCGGGGAAACCACCCTGCGGGGTCTCGTCGACCTCTTTCTCCCGCAGGAGGCTTCCCAGCTCGCCGCGGAAAGCGAGTGATTTCCCGAACCACCTCCCGCCTCTAACAACGCATACGGAAACATTCTCTCCATTTCAAGTCTTCAAGATTACTGCCCTAAAGAGAAAAAAATCAGTCTACCCTTTCTAAGGGTAGACTGATCATTTAATTACCAAGTGTAATGTTTCCTACATGGGAAATTCGTTCTTCAAACCAAGTATTGGCTATATCCCTAAATAAGTTTGCATCACCAGTGGTATAAAATTTATGGAGTGGTGGACGGTTACCTTCGTATAGTTTTCCATAATAGTCTAGTATTACACTTACTTCCTGAGCTGTTTCGTCTCCTGATGAAATAACGGTAATGTCATCTCCCATCACTTTTTGGATCGTTTCTCTTAATAAAGGATAATGGGTACATCCTAGTATTAAGGTGTCGATATGATTCGCTTTCTTCATAGGTTCTAGCGTCTCTCTTACAACATGTTCCGCTTGGTCTCCCTTAAACAACCCTTGCTCCACTAAAGGAACAAACGGAGGGCAGGATAGTGCATTAACCCTAATATCAGGGTTAATATGTTGAAGCGCATTCGTATAAGCTTTACTTTTAATTGTGCCTTCTGTTCCGATTACACCTATATGTAGGTTCTTAGATACTTTAATGGCAGATCGTGCACCTGGTTGGATTACACCAATGACTGGTATATCTAATTGTTCTTTTAGCTGTTGAAGTGTGAAGGCAGTAGCAGTATTACATGCAATCACTAGCATTTTAATTTTTTGTTGTTGCAAAAAACGAACCATTTCCCAGGTGAAGTTAACGACTTCCTCCTCAGGTCTCGGTCCGTAAGGGCATCTCTTTGTATCTCCTAAATAGACAAATTCTTCTTTAGGCAATTGGCGCATTAACTCCTTTGCTACAGTTAACCCGCCTACACCTGAATCTATAACCCCAATTGGTTGGTCCAAATTTATCGCCTCTATTCGTCGTTGTTGCTTTTTTCTTGCTGCTGAACATCCATCATCTCTGTATGCATACGTTGTAAAAACCCTTGCAAGCTATCAACTTCCTCATTAGAAAAACTACGAAGAACTTGATCTAAATATGCCTGTCTCTTATCAATTACTTCTTGAATTATGGATTCACCTTTATCAAGAAGGTGTATAAGGACAACACGGCGATCTTTCGGATTTCGCACTCGTTCTACGAGTTCATTTTTCTCCATTCGATCAATAAGATCTGTCGTAGTACTGCAAGCTAAGTACATTTTATTCGATAATTCACCAATCGTCATATCCCCAGATTCCAATAGCCATTGTAAAGCAATGAATTGAGGAGGGGTAATCGGGTAGTGATTTAATATTTCTCTTCCTGTTTGTTTAATGATCCCAGATATGTGACGCAATTTCTTTTCCACATCTGCAATCTTGACTTCTGTCGTCGTAACCTTGTCCAACTTGTTACCTCCCGAGAGTCCTAATGTAAATATCCTACGTTCATTGTTACGGTTTTCGAAAGAAATTGCAAGAATAAAAGCAGTGACGAAGGTATGACCTTCCCCATCACAAACTGAATGGAATCCAAAATAAATACCGACCTTCCGAAGAAAGTCGGCGAAATCTAGAGCTTAAGCTCCCCCATGCGAAGAAGCTCAATAACAGCCTGCGAACGCCCCTTAACGCCCAGCTTCTGCATTGCATTCGAAATGTGATTACGAACAGTCTTCTCTGAAATGAAGAGTTCCTGTGCAATATCCTTGGTGGTCTTGTCTTGTACTAGCAATTCGAAAACTTCCTTCTCGCGTTTCGTGAGTAATTGCTTCGGCTTATAGTCTTTTTCCTTCAAGCGCTAACCCCTCCTTGCTAACTTAGAGCTGCAGTTCGAAGGGTAGTTATTTAGTCTTTACATCCTATGAAAAAAAAGATAAAGCTGTGCCACACAGACATTCCACTTTTTACTTATTTTTTAACTCTCGGAGATTAACCCAAGCTCTTTTGCTCGAATTAAGGCTTCTGTACGAGAACGCACTTCTAATTTGCTAAAAATACCAGTCAATGTATACTCCACACTTCTTTGAGACATATGTAGGTTTTGAGCGATATGCTTGTTTGTCAGTCCTTTAGAAACCTCGTTTAGGATCTTCTGTTCCTTCTCGTTCAGGGACAGCGAACTGGCATCGCCATCTGTAGACATTTGCTGTGTTGTCGCTTCAGCTCTTCTTAACTGTTTAAATAAGTGAAGAGGAATAACCACTTCTTCCCGAAGCGCGCAATGTATGGCGGTTACTAGTTGATCTTTGGTAGCCGTTTTACTTACAAAACCAGATATATTGGATTCCACCAGAAGATTAAAATGCGTGTTAATGTCAAACCCTGTATATATTAAAACTTTCATGTCTGGGTAAGATGTCTTCACCCTTTTGGCGAGCTCTACACCATTCAACCCAGGCATGTATAAATCTAACAGTAATACATCATACGCATGTTCTTTAATTTTGTGTTCCGCACTCATACTATCAGATATAACTTCGACTTCCATATCTGCTTCTTGCTCTAGCATTGCTTTTGTCCCCATGCCTACTGCCGGGTGATCATCGACGATTAAAATATTAATCATATAACTCCTCCCCTTCGTGGTTTGCTGCATTGAAAAATGTAATGTACATTTGAAATCCTTGTTTAGGAGCAGATTGTATACTCATTTCACCATTAAGACCATTAACCCTTTGTTCAATCCCTGAAATCCCCATATGTGAATAGGTTTCAATTCGTTTATTCGGGTTAATTCCAACGCCGTTATCTTCATAAATTAACCTTATGTCGGATCCTTCTCTATACAGCATGATAAATACTTTATCGGCTCTTGAGTGTTTCATAGCGTTCGTCAATAGTTCTTGCACGATGCGATAGATCCCCAGTACGTACTGACTGTTTAACTCTATTTGGAAAGCTCTTGAATCAAACGTTACTGTATAATTGGAACGAAGTTGATATTGGTTAATCAAGTTTTGTAATGACGGAATGAGTCCTAACTCTTCTAAGAACGGAGGTCGCAATTGGTTACACGTTTCACGAATTAAATGGATGTTATCGAGTAACTGTTCCTTAAAGTTGAACATTGTGTTTTTTACCTCTGCACCCATCGACCGCTTCCGATTTACGAAATCATCCATTTGCCTATACAGGTATAACTGTTCTTGCAACACAGTGTCATGAAGGTCAATAGCAATTTGCTGTCGTTCATGCTCTGCTAGAGAAAACAGAAGCCTTGAAAGCCAAGCTGGGTAGTTTTGTTGACGGTCATTTTTCACATGTTGTAGCTCTTGGAATAAATCTTCAATAAGCAACAAGTTTTCATGAGCAATATTCGTGTTATAAGAGATGGTCTGCAAGTAGCCCCTCTCATCTAAGTTCAATTGGGTGCGGTTTGGCTTCTCTGAGATATAGAGATAAGTAACTTTGCTGACTGTGTGACCAATCACCAGTACATACCCCTCATGATCCTGTAGTTTCACTAAATTACCTACATCACCTAATACTGTTTTAGACCTCTCCACACATTCATTCATTAATGAAAGAGGAACTTCTTGATAAAGACAATAATAATTTGAAATGGTATTTTGCGAGAATATATAAACTTCCTTTAAATCTAATACATCAAGTAACTCACGCTTCAACCTTTTAAATAACCCAACCGCATCACGTTCTTTCTTCATTTCATGAACAAAGCGTTGCAGACTTTGGTGATAATTCTTCTTCTCAGAAAATAAATTTCTCTGAATTTGAAAATTGAAAATCTCTTTTACATAAAGAAACACGACCATTACAAGTAGTATGCCAATCCCCAACTGGATCAGATCTTGTATAGAAAAAGGAAAATCAATCGCAAACCCAACCAATGCTACAATTAACACAGTTGGAATCAAAGAAGAATAAGCATAATATCGAATACGCCCCATAACGAAGTCAATATCTAACAACCGTTTGGCTGTAATAAGATAAATAAAAGTAAGTGGCATGACAACAAGAAACAAAGCACTCGCTTCTCCTGACAAGATTTGAAACCCAAACAAATAGTTCGGAAGCAAATACAAGAAGATGAAAGGTGTAAACGACATGAACAAACCAACAAGCATATATTTCAATATAGGCGCATAAACAGTTTGGTTATATCGCTTATATCCTATGATAATTAAAGATAAAGCAATACAAGTGAAGGCTAGAAATACCATTGATATGAACTGCGGGTACCAATCAGGATAATAATGATTAAGTAAGCAAACCGTTTCAAACACTACAATAATACAAGCTGTAATTTTCATCAGATTGTATACTTTGGACGCATACCATCTGCTTTCCAACTCTTTGAAGTAACTATCTATAAAATGTAACAGTAATGCCGGACCCATCAGCAATGTAAAAGTACTCACTAAGGTTGATACTAAGTCTCCTCGGGAAGATCCACTTCCAGAAAGATAAGCCAGCCCTACAGTTAAAAAGAACAAAATTAGCCTGTTCCCTGATTCGTCTTTCTTTTTATGGAAAAGAATAAACAAAGAGAGAAATAGCATGATCAGCATAAATGAAGAAGGAAAGATAATATAAAATAGCCATTGATCCAGACTAACTTCCTCTTCTATATTAGAATAACTAATAGGCTTACTACCAGGAGCTTGAATGGTAATACTATCAGCCTTTTCTACATTCCCATAAATTTGAACGGTAGAATAGTTACCAGGATCCTTCTTCCCATTAATACTCAATATTCTGCTTCCTATCTTTATATCTTGGTTAGCCGCCCAACTATGCTTATCAACGTATGTAACCTTCAATTGTCCCATCTCGGTTTCTTCAACATTGATTCCTATGTATGGAATTTTTAAAATCACCATAATCAAGTAGATGGAGAGTAAGGTGAACAGAATTGGAAATATATATCGATATGTCCCTTTAAGAAGTCTATTTGTTTTCATATGGTACCCTCTAATATGTATAAATTTTCGGCCTAAACCATCGAAAAAATCGGCCTTTTTCCTCAGTTACCTTACCGAATATCATACAAATGAAATTACCCTTTTGCAACCGATACTTGATCTTCATAAGCTCTTTTTATTTCCCGGGGAATCGATATAGGTTTACCTGATTCGGCATCAATCTGCACAATTCGACCTCTACCCGTTAAACAAACGGCCCCCTCCTCATTTTTTACGAGGTAATGCAGATCATAAGACGTGCTTCCTACGTAATGAATTTTGACAGCGACAGACAAGACCTCGTCAAAGTAGATTTGCTTATGATAATCACATTGAAGGTCTGCTGCAACTGGAATCGTACCTGAGGAATCAGACTCTTTTTGAAAAGCATTTATAGATTTTAAAAATTCAATTCGAGCTTCCTCAAAATAGATGAACGGAACTGTATTGTTCATATGACCAAATAAATCTGTTTCTGAAAATCGCACCTTTGTTCTTATTGAAAAGGTGAATCCTTCTAACCACTTTTCGGGATCTTCTACATACGACACTTTTTTCATTTCAATTCCTCCTCTTATCGACTTACAACCATAATAAACTCCTGCAACTTAAACAGCTGCAGGAGTCTAAATTTCGTTCTTATCATTTCAATTAGTTTACTTCGTGGTCACTACCAAAGAAGCTCTTGAAAGAATGTAAGGCTGTTTCTCTATTCATTGAAGCAATAGAAGTTGTTAATGGAATACCTTTTGGACAAGACTGAACACAGTTCTGTGAGTTACCACACTCTGCAAGTCCACCTTCGCCCATTAAAGCCTCCAAACGTTCATTTTTATTCATAGCTCCCGTTGGATGAGAGTTAAATAAACGAACTTGCGAAATGGCAGCAGGACCTATAAAGTCTGATTTACTATTTACGTTTGGACATGCTTCTAAGCATACACCACATGTCATACATTTAGACAACTCATAAGCCCATTGACGCTTGTTCTCAGCCATACGCGGCCCTGGCCCTAAATCGTGCGTTCCATCGATCGGAACCCAAGCTTTGACCTTTTTAAGAGCATCAAACATACGGCTACGATCAACAGCAAGATCTCGCATAACAGGGAATGTCGACATTGGTTCAAGACGAATTGGTTGTTCTAACTGGTCCACAAGCGCTGTACAAGACTGGCGAGGCTTCCCATTAATTTTCATTGAGCAAGCACCACATACTTCCTCTAAACAACCCATATCCCAATAAACAGGTGTTGTATCTTCCCCTTTGGAATTAACAGGGTTACGACGAATTTCCATAAGTGCTGAAATTACGTTCATATTCTGGCGATAAGGTACATGGAATGTTTCTTCATAAGAAGATGACTCCGGGTCATCTTGACGTTTAACTATAAAGGTGATGTTTTCTGTTTCACTCATGTTTATTTACCCCCTTTACTTTTTGAGTAGTCCCTCTTACGTGGTTGAATATGAGAAATATCCACGTCTTCATAGCTGAATTCTGGGGCGTTCTTCTCTGCATTATAGCTTGCTTTCGTAGTCTTCAACCACTCTTCATCATTACGTTCTGGGAACTCAGGTTTATAGTGAGCTCCACGACTTTCATTACGATTCAAAGCGCCAATCGTAATAACTCGAGCTAATTGAAGCATGTTCTGGAGTTGACGGGTAAACATTGCTCCCTGGTTACTCCATCTTGTTGTGTCATTAATGTTGATATCATTGTAACGCTCTTGAAGCTCTTGAATTTTCTCGTCCGTTTTGCGAAGTTTTTCATTCTCTCGCACTACGGTAACGTTATCTGTCATCCATTCTCCAAGTTCTTTATGAATTTGATACGCATTTTCTGTACCCTTCATATTAAGAATGGCATCAAACTTCTCTTGTTCTTCTTTTAGCTTGTCATCGAATAATGTAGAGGACATATCTTCTGCAGTTTTATCCAGTCCACTGATATATTGAACAGCTTTCGGTCCTGCTTCCATACCTCCAAAAATCGAAGAAAGAAGTGAATTCGCTCCAAGACGGTTTCCACCGTGTTGAGTAAAGTCGCACTCACCAGCAGCAAATACACCAGGAATGGTCGTCATTTGATCATAATCAACGTAAAGCCCGCCCATTGAATAGTGAACAGCTGGGAATATTTTCATTGGCACTTTACGAGGATCATCTCCAACGAATTTCTCGTAAATTTCTATAATTCCACCTAACTTTACGTCCAACTCTTTTGGATCTTTATGGGAAAGGTCGAGGTAAACCATATTTTCGCCATTAATACCAAGCTTTTGATTCACACACACGTCGAATATTTCACGCGTTGCTATATCACGAGGTACAAGGTTCCCATAGGCAGGATATTTCTCTTCTAAGAAGTACCATGGCTCACCATCTTTATAAGTCCAAACACGGCCACCTTCACCACGCGCTGATTCACTCATTAAGCGTAACTTATCATCACCCGGAATTGCAGTTGGGTGAATTTGAATGAATTCTCCGTTTGCATAAACCGCGCCTTGCTGGTAAAGGGATCCAGCCGCAGAACCTGTATTGATTACAGAGTTCGTAGATTTACCAAAGATGATTCCAGGACCACCTGTAGCTACAATAGTGGCATCTGCTCTAAAGGCTTTAATTTCATGAGAGTTAAGATTCTGCGCCATAACTCCGCGACTCACACCAGAGTCATCGATGATCGAAGACAAGAATTCCCAACCTTCATACTTCGTTACAAGTCCCGCCACCTCATGACGGCGTACTTGTTCATCTAAAGCATATAATAACTGCTGACCTGTTGTAGCACCGGCATAAGCCGTACGGTGGTGTTGTGTACCTCCGAAACGACGGAAGTCTAGTAATCCCTCAGGAGTACGGTTAAACATAACCCCCATACGATCCAGCATATGGATAATGCTTGGAGCTGCGTCACACATTGCTTTAACTGGAGGCTGGTTAGCTAAGAAGTCTCCTCCATAAACCGTGTCATCAAAGTGTTCCCAAGGAGAATCGCCTTCCCCTTTAGTATTTACAGCACCATTAATTCCGCCTTGCGCACAAACAGAGTGAGAACGCTTAACAGGTACAAGGGAAAGCAAGTCCACGTGTACACCGGCTTCAGCGGCTTTGATTGTTGCCATTAGCCCGGCGAGTCCCCCGCCTACGACTACGATGTTTTGATTACTCATTTTTTAATGCTCACTCCCTTAAATTCTTTCAAAAACGTCTATATCGTACGTACATTTAAATAAACGCTAGAATAGCTGATACCCCTACATAACTTAATGCGACAAAAATCGCCAATGTTACATAAGTAGAAATACGCTGTGAACGCGGAGACATTGTAATCCCCCAACTTACTAAGAACGACCATAACCCATTCGCGAAGTGGAATGTAGTCGAAACCACACCGATTATGTAGAAAACAACCATAAACGGATTTGCTAATATATCTGCCATCATAGAAAAGTTCACATCTTCTCCTAGAGCAGCTTGAATTCTTGTCTCCCATACGTGCCACGTAACAAAGATTAGCGTAATAACCCCGGAAATACGCTGTAAATAAAACATCCAGTTACGGAAATACCCATATTGACTTACGTTATTTTTAGACGTAAAGGCAATATAAACCCCGTAAATGGCATGGAAGTAAAGAGGAATGAAGATAATGAATAGCTCTAATACAATGCGGAATGGAAGACTCTCCATAAAGTGAGCCGCATCGTTAAACGCTTGTTCCCCTCTTGTTGCGAAATGGTTCACAACTAAGTGTTGGATTAAGAACACCCCAACTGGAATAACCCCTAGTAATGAATGTAACCTGCGATAAAAAAACTCTCGATTGCCTGCCATGTGTGACGTTTACCCCCCTCGAATAGTATGTAACTTTATTTGCGCAAACTTTTCAGACAATAAAGCGCTTTACTAAACCCTTAAAAAAAGGAAACAAACTTTAGCTTCCCCCAATTTATCTGAAAAAAATGCACAATTTATGTCACGTTTATTGTACTTCTATCCATGGTAAGCGTCAAGAAAACAAGTTAATAAATTGGTTGATTGTGGTTTTTTGTTTTCATAATCAACTCTTAAATAACTTATCTTTACATTCTTTTCGGAAAGAAGATATTGCAGAGAACCTTGCCCCCTGCAATAATGAAAAGAGCAGAGAGGATGAACATAAATGAATGAACAAATCGCTAACTTATTCGATGAATACAGTGATGTACCCTCTTCTTTAATTGGTCATGAGGTACTGCGGAATCAACTTTTACCAGATTTGTTAGGTAAAGAAAAAGACACGATCTTATACTTTATGGGAAAAAGCTTGGCTCGAAAATACCCTTGCGAATCAATTGATGAGATCGGAACATTTTTTGGAGCAATGTCCTGGGGGGAGCTATACTTAGAGAAAGAAAAAAAGAAAGAGTACCAGTTTACTCTTTCTGGCGAACTAACTCAAAAAAGATTACAGTATAAGACCCCCTACAATTTTCGTTTAGAGGCTGGTTTCTTAGCAGAACAAATCACATTGCTATTGGGCACGACAGCTGAATGCGCTTATGAATGTCAAAGTAAAAAACAAACGATATCATTTACCGTTATGACGACTTAATCCATTTAAATAAAGTAATATCACTATAAATAGGGTCAAATATGTTATCAGAGTCAAATTGTTTAACAGGGATAAATGAGGACGTATCTACTCCTTGTTGAGAAAAACCACGAACAACTCGTTCTGTAACATAGACCGTTTTCCCATTTTCTCGTTGACTCCATGCATCTTGTTCAAAAAGGGCATACGTTTGGACCTTTTCAAATGCTTTAGATACTCCTACATACTTAAATACCCGCTCCTCTTCCCAAGTGTATATTTTCAAGGGTTCAGATTGTCGCTCTATGTATTGAGCCAACTGATAAGTAGCAGGTAACTCCGTTGCCTGCTTTTCTACGTATTGAATACTTAGGATGGTTTGAACAAGCAGGAGGATGGCACTAATCCAAAGAACTCCTCTACTTTTTGATTGAAGTGACCGTATAAGGACAACAGCTGTAAGTATAACCACAACTGGTAGAATATGCCTTGGCTTATCTACGTTCTGAGCAAAGAATGCCCAGATCGTATAAGCTAACAACAAACTCCACCATAGCTTATGATAAGAAAGGCTGAAAGATCGATAAGCATTATAAAAAACAAGTGTGCTATACAATAACAGAATGACAACAGTTTTGAGTGAAAGACCCACCCATAAAATATTTCCCCATAAAAACGTAAGTGCACGAATTAAGAAAGGGTCTTCTTCAGTCGCTATCGATCCACCCCATCCTGTAAAATGACCTTTCACAAACTCAGTAGCAATGTATTCAAAGCTCCCTATCCCCCCAACTGAAAAAACTAGAGGATAAACCCAAAAGAGTTGAAAGATTATAACTACCCCTGCTTGTTCTAAAACATGAGCCCCACCTTTTTCCTTACACCTTTTGTACCAAATAATCAAAATACCAATACTTAAAGGCAAATAAGAAAGCCTTACACCCATAAGGATGCTAAATAACAACAATGGGAGAAGGTCAAAACGATATCTCCCTTCCTCAAGTGCTAATACAAGACTCCATATGTACCACCACATCACTGTATAAGCCATCCCCTCAGACATCGGCGAGGCTATAATGATATTTAAAAATGGGACGGATTGTGACAATGCAACTGCCATAATCGCTCTACCTTTAGAAAGATACCGTTTGTAGATCAGCCACATTGGAATTATAGAGGATAAGGATAGAACGCTATTCCACAAGGATAGGGCGAGAGCGGGATCATTCACGAAATTCTTAAACAGCATTCCACCTAAGATAAAATACGGATAGCCCGGGAAATGAGGTTGCATATCAAGAAGGTTAAATGATTGCACACCTAGCGCGAAATCCACTGCATCCCAGCTTCTGGCAAATGCGCTACTATAATGAACACGTGCATACATAACCGCTAATAAGCCTATGGCTGCAATTCCTATTGTGCTGTTTTCTATAAACCGTAAAATTTTCTTCATGAACTTGTTTTCCCTTCCTGCAATTAGATACGAAAAAACCCGCACATATGGCGGGTTTCATAAAATTAAGTTTATAAGAGGAGAATAGACTTAAGCTACGGTTTGATCCACTGCTCTAGACTTCTTTCTTCTAAACAGTTTAAACTCCTTGGCATGTAACATATTGGCAACAATAATAAATGCAAAGTATAGCCAATATGCTGCGATTTGTTCAACACTAGGATTATGACTGTAGCCAAACATAGCAGCCATAAACAAACCAATCTGACCACTAACCATGACTTCATTACCTGTATCACGCTCATAATGCATCTCGTCTTGATAGTGCTCTGGCATAAATTCTACAATGTTATAAACTGGCTTAGGAGTACCTTGTACCGTCTCATATACAGACCCCATTTTCCCTAAGTCCTGAAGCATCCCGATTCCTTGTACCAATAGCCCGGCAGCAATAAACATGATTAATACGCCGGTAACTCGGAAGAAAGTTTTTAAAGAGAACTTCATCGTCCCAGTGAAGAAAAGATACCCTAATATTAATGCAAGCATTAAGCCGCTTAGAGCTCCATAGCTTGTAAAGACTTCCTGGATATCCCCACCACTTATTGCAGCAAAAAAGAAAACGGTTTCTACACCTTCACGTAGCACTATTAAGTACGTATGAAGAATAAGAGCTGTCACACTCCCCGCCGTAACGGCAGCATTGATTTTCTTTTGCATGTCTCCATTTACATTCTTGGATTCTTTCTTCATCCACATTACCATATGACTAAGCAAGATTACTGAAGCAAACAGAATACCTATTTTCAAGTATACTTCAGACCCAAAACTAGCAAAGCCAGTAAAAATGACTTGGAATAACAAAGCAACCCCAAAGCTACTTAATAGTGCAAAAAACACACCAGCGTACACCCAAGGATGGTATTTCTTCGCATCTAAGCGCGTTAAATAACTTAAGATTAACCCAACAATTAATATTGCTTCTAATGCTTCTCTAAGTGTAATCAGAAAGGCTTGAAAATCCATAGTTGTTCTCCCCCTATATGCCTATTCTCCTTTACGATTCTTCATTCTGTTAAAGACAATTAGTAAGATAAATAAAACGACAAGACCAATTGAGACCCATTTCCAAATGGGACTTGACTCTCCATCCTCTCCCCCAAACAGACCTAAGTTTTCCTCTGTTAAGTTTGCATCATTATCCTCTTGATCCGGAACTGGAAAAGCTTCTTTCAGAGAGGTGTTGATCGCTTCTATTTCACTATCAAACGTCTCTTGGTCACTTTGTTGATTGCCGATTCCAAATAGACCTGGATTGCCCAAGGATTGCAAGGCTTGATCAAAAGAGTCATAGATAGATTGAACTGCCTCTTCCCCTTGATCATCTTTAAAAGAGGGTTGTAAGACGTCAAATGTACCTCGTGCTTTGGCAAGTAGTAATTTTGCCTGACCGTAATCCTCAAACTGCTCCTGAGCAAAATGTAGACGACGCTCTACATTTAAACGTAATGCTGTACGATAACTCTCTAAAAGCAGCTCTTGGTTTTGATTTTCGAGCGCTTGCTCTATGTAAGGAACCGTTTGTTTAAAATATAAGTCAAATTCTTTATCGTATGTTTCAATAATTTGTTCAGCTTGATCCCAATCGTCAGTTTCAACGTACTGTTTCACTTCTTTATAAGCTTCGGCGAATTTTTCTTCACCAGGGTCCCCATAAGAATATGCAGCTGATTGGATTGGATTCATAATTTGTATACTTAGTGTAAGCGCTATAATGGAAATGATAATCTTTTTCATTTGAGACCTCCTACGATAATGATAATGATTATCACCGTCTGCGTCAAGCACAGTTCAGCTTTTTTACCTATTAGTAGCTTTTCTTTTAGCTAAACAATGTCAGAGGGCTAACTCGCTTCCAGCAGGAGCGATCAACACATGCTTCCTAATTTTCGAAGATCTATTGTTAAAAAAAGTGGCAAGGGAAACCTTTCGTTTCCCTTGCCACCGCACCGCTATACTAAGTCCACTCTTCATTGCGTTGAGATTTAGTGAAAGGTAGCGGTTTGCGTCTCATTTCACGATAAATCGCAGGTAATACAGAGCTCAAATAAGCTTTGAATTTAATAAAGGATTCACCTTTTTTTCGTACTTGATAATGGATCGGAATTTCTATCATCCTAAAGCCTTTTCTAACAATGTTAAGTGTGACAACCTGAGCATAATTATAGTCATGGATGATTTCAGCCTCTTGTAAAACCTCTTTAGAAAAAGCTCTCATGCCAGATTGACCATCATGAATCCACCTTTTCAATAGAATAGATTGAAGAAGGGTGAAAGCGTAGTTCCCAAGGCGTCGGTGTACCTTCATCCCATCAATCGTCCCTAGAAACCTTGATCCCATAACGTAATCAGCCTTGTCGTCCAAAATAGGCTGGATCACATCAGGAATTTGACGGCCAGGGTATTCCAAGTCAGCATCGATCATTACACCGATATCTGCACCTAGTTCTATACATCGTTGAAACCCTTGTCTGACAGCAGCGCCTAACCCCTGATTGGTTTCGTTTTGATAAACTGCGTCAACTCCTGCTCGATTCGCCAGCTCGACGGTTTTGTCTTTGGAACCATCATCAATGACAATGATCTTCACTTCCACATCGGGACTCATTGTACGAGGAATCGTTTGAATCATTTCGACTATACAATCTTCTTCGTTGTAGGCAGGTAAAAATACGACTACCTTTTTCATGATGACACGTCCTCCTTCTCCTGCTTCGTCAGTACTTCACCACGTGAATGGTCAGGGAAAGGTGCTCCAAGTAAATGTGCAATCGTTGGAGCCATAGACACAAGACTGTGCTTTTTCTCTATACGTTTCCCTTTCTCAATAGTTGGGCCCGTCATGAAGAAAGGAACGAAGCGCTCCCCTTCATCTAAGTGACCATGTCCACCTATTCCATCAGCTTGTCCATGATCGGCGCAAACCATTAGAGTTGTATTCTCCATAAACCCTTGGTCTGTTAACCAATCTACATAGTCTTTAACAAGCGTATCTGTTTCTTCAATTTTTTCAATATAATCATCGTATAACACGCCGCGACTATGTCCTGTTTGGTCTGTACTTATTAATTGCATAATAAATAGGTCAGGGTTTTCTGTTTCCATGATTTCCTTTCCTTTTTGCACAATCTTTTGATCCGCCACGTCGTTGTGCATCACAGCTGTTACTGTATCTACATCATCACCGAACGTATCAACAAGATGCGCAATGCCAAGTAATCGCCCCTTTTTATCTACTTTACGTAAAGAATCGAAAATACTTTCAGTTTGTGCCCCAAGCTTCCACACCATGTTACTTTGAATCTTATGTTCAAATGGATAGGTTCCAGTAAACATAGAAGTAAAACAAACAACCGTACGAGCAGGATATACGGTTTCCATTTGAGTATATTCCGTCCCTTGCTGTTTTAAAGAATCAAGGAAAGGTGTATGAGCGGCCTCGAAGCGGTCTTTTCTCATTCCATCAATAACAATTACAATGACTCGCTCATTTGTTGCTTCTTCTGCTTCACTGTAATGTTCTTTCGTGTAGGATTCATAGGGATTTGGCTTCCAATCAAATAGAAAATGGTGTAAAATCCATGTGAAAACCGCCACACCCGCGTAGAACAAGATGAGTTGATAAAGATTGGTGATACTTAGCCCACCCGTTTCTAAATGTTGAAAGGCATACTCCCATACTCCTAAAAGGAGAATGAATTTAGGTAGTTGCTCTTGTGCATTCCCACTTGTTGAGTCACTATTCTTTAGTACAAGTTTCCAAAATCGTGTGAAATTCCACCATGTTGTACCAATTCTCATATGATAATAAAACGTTCCCCAAAAGAACACAGTAAAGAAGAAATATAAACCAAGAGCTAACAGCCATAACGATAAATAGCTACTTTGGAAGATCATTAAAAATCCTACAACCGGAATCCATAAATAGGACCTTAATAATAATGGAAAATCAAAATAATAAAACAAGGCTAATAACGGTAAAACGTATATTACACTGATCGCTAACGACCCAGCTGATGTATACAAATCATTTAAGTGATACAATAGCATTGTGCCAATAACAAAAATAGGAGTGAAAGGTTTTCCTTCGTTTAATAAATTCCAGCCTCGTGCTGCTACTTTTTCAAATGATGAAGCTTGTTTCATTGTATTACCCCCTCCTCTTAAGCCATCTTTTAATAACGGTGCCTGATACGGGTGTCAGATAAAAACTTATTACCCCAGTTACATAAGCATACAAAAATTTAAATACATGTGTAATAATCGCAATTGTGTAACCCGTCTCAATCGGAACATCTATAAAGGTCAAGGCATAACTCTGTACACTCTCATAACCTGCAATGTTTCCAGGTGTGACCTGAAACACACCACTTACAACAGCTACAGATGTAGCCCAAACGGCTTCGAAGAATCCAATCCCTTCAATTGCAATCCTACCAACGCTATAAATCACAAACCCTTCAAGTACCCAACTTAGTAGAATTAGACCAAATAGTAGTAGCCCTTTTGTAGATAGCAATGTAGATGCAAAGTGTGTCATAGATTGAAAAACAGATTTCCTTAGTACATGCTTAGCACGAAAAGGTAGTACGATAATTAGTAAAACCACAGCAATCAAGGCGATCATTCCTACATAAAAAAACGTATCCATATATAAAAAAGTTCCAATACCAGCCAAAAGGACAAGCCCACCTAAATCAAGCACTCTCATTGCCACAACACTACTTACACTTTGCTCCCAGGATAAAGGTTTGGCCCCTTTAATTACACCTGCTCTTACAACATCACCCGTTTTAAAAGGAAGAATATGATTCATAAATAGAGCGTAATGTATACCAGACCAATAAGGAACAAAGCTCCCTGTTTCACCTATATAGCTCTGCCAAACATATGCTTTCACGCAAAAAGAAAGAGCATAAGTCGACATCATTATTCCTAGCCATAATGGGGAATAAATTAATTCCATCGAGACACGTGTAACCGTCTCTAAAGAAAAATAATGTACAGTTAGATATATAAATAAGCCTGATAATAGAAGACCAGTTATCCGAATGATCCAACTGACCTTTCCTTTACTTTTCATAACTCATAAACCATTGAACTGTTTTTCTAAGTCCTTCTTCAAACGTGTGTTTTGGCTCATACCCAATTAACTGCTTAGCTTTTGTCAAGTCAGCCCACGTTTGTTGAACATCACCTTTTCGAAATGGTGCATGATTAACTTTCAATTCAGGAAAAATTTCTTTTAATGACTCTACCAATGTTTCAATTGTCACTGGGTTACCTGAACCAATATTATATACGTGATTTCCCTTACTATATTGAAGCGCCAGGCGCATACCATCTACTATGTCATCTATATAAGTATAGTCACGAGCTGTACTGTTCCCGAACACGACAATTGGTTCACCTTTTAGACTGGCTTGAATGAATTTTGGTATCGCCATGTCCGGTCTTCCCCATGGTCCATACACTGTGAAGTAGCGGAAAACTGTTAACTGGAAGTCGTATACCTGCTGATACATGTGTGCATAGGTTTCTCCACTCACTTTAGCTGCTGCATAAGGTGAAGAGACATACTGAATAGGTAAATCTTCACTCATCTTCCCGGTTCTGTTTCCGTATACGGATGAAGAAGAACCAAATAATACGTGCGGTATTCCAGCTTCTCCAGCAAGGGTTAATACGTTGATGGTTGCTTTAATATCTTCATCCACGTATTCTAAAGGCTGTTCGAATGAATAAGGAACTCCCGGTAAAGCAGCCAAATGGACAACAGCTTCAAATGGCTGACCAAAAATGGTTGCGCAACTTTTCTTATCTAATAAATCTACCTCGTGAAATGTAAGGTTATCGTAACTAAAGAGTCGGTCTAACTGTTCCTTCTTTCGACTGTAGTCATAGTAAGGATGAAATTTATCAATAATGGTTACTTTATGGCCATCTTTTAATAGAGATTCAGCCAAATGCGAACCGATAAACCCAGCTCCACCGGTTAGTAGTATGTTCATATTCTCACCTCGTCAAGACATCTTGTTCATTTTATCACAACTAAATAGTGTTTCGAATAGCATATGTATAGTTAAAGAACCAATTAAAAAGATCCTATAACTTAGATTAAAGTTACAGGATCTTCTTTACCGTTTGATCTTTTCTAGAGAAGATTACTTCACAAGTTGATCTAATGTTGTAACAATCTCTTGACCAAGTTGCTCTGCATCTTCAGCATTCTCGTTACTTACTGCCTCTAACCAAGATTCTGCCTTTTGAAGAGTTTCCTTCGTTTGCTCTTCCCCAAGTGATTCTTTCATTGACATTTCAATTGCCTTAGTGAACATGTTCGCTTCAAGAGCTTCTGTTCGGGCTTTAGTAATGTTTCCGTTCTTTACTTCTTCAACTGATTCAGTATGATACCCTTTTATTTTCCCTACGAAAGCTTGAACAAATAAGTCATTTACTTCATCCGCTTTAATCGTATTTGGTTCTGTATGATCAAGGCTGAATAAAGTGTTAATCTGCTTAGCCGCTTCTTCGTCCCCTGAAGAAAGTGAACCTTTAATCGCTTGATAGAATCCCCATGCTTCCGCTTGTGCAGCAGCTAGCTCTTCATTAGAAGTACCTTCATTAGCAGCCTTTTCAATCTTTTCAGCATAAGACTGAGCAGCTAGGAAATAACTGCGATAAATTGATTTGTCCGTTATCTGTTTATACACACCAAAGTCATCTGCGTTCCCAGCTTGTAATGCTTCTTGCTGAGTCGTTAAGCCAGCATTAATGTTTTGCTCAAGACTTGAGTCCCCTTTTAATTCATAATAGCTGTCACGCTTCACAGCTGTAGGGATAAATACTTCGTTGGCTAGGAATTTAAGCTTATCGAACTGCTGTTGAGCTTTCTCTTTTGTTCCTTCTTCTAGCTCTTTAGCAATATCACTATGCATACCCTTTTGCTTTTGATAGAAGTATGATTGAGTGGTTTTATCAATGATTTGTCGAGCTGCATTTTGATCTAAAGAACCATCTTTCCCTGCAGATATTGCAGCTGTAATCGCTTGATCAAATTCCCCACTCACACTAGTTAAATCTTGTTGAAGTTCTGCTGTATATGTATCTTTAATCATGTCCCAGTCCACTTCTTGATCTTCTTTCATCTTATCCAATTCTTTTGTAATATCTTTATAAGCTTGAACTTGATCTTCAACGGAAGCCGTTTCAGCTGTTTCGTTTTGATCTTGTTCTTGCACTTCTTGTTCGTTATCCTGCACTTCTTCTTGCTGTTCAGAGTTTGCCCCTTCTGACTCTTCTTCCCCTTCACTCTCACCAGCACATCCTGCTAGAACAAGTGAAAACGATAACCCCGTGAATAGTAAAGTTTTCTTAAAACTAAATGGCATATGTAGTCCTCCCAAATGAAAATGATTTTCAATGATGTTCTGCTAAGTATTATATAGAGAACGATTCTCAATGTCAATGAGAACTTTTTTCATTTACAGCGTATAATACATCCTTTTATTTACACTTTGGATCATCGTTGCCTTATTCCAGATATGGACAGGATTGTTGAAGACTCCAAGATGAGAGAATGTTTCCGTTAACGTTAGTGTTGAGTAAGGTGGGCCGGGAAGCTACTCGCTTTCCGCGGGCGAGCTGTCGAGCCTCCTCACTCACTTCGTTCGCTCCGGGGTCTCGTCGACCTCTTTCTCCCGCAGGAGTCTCGCAGTTTCCCGGCCCACCTTTGCCATATATGAAGGAACGGAAACATGTCATCTAGGGAGAAATGAGCTTTTCTGTATATCATTTGAGGGGCCGTTTATCCCCTCTATGCAGGGCTTGCTCGGGGACGACGAGACTCCCACGGGAAAAGGAGCCTATCCAGTTCTGGAGTGGAGGACCTAGCGAGATAAGCCATCTTTTTTACAAAGGCTGATCGCCTTTTCCAAAAAGCTGACTTATCCGTACGGTCCTAGGCACCACTCCTGCACTTTAAATCTAGGGGAGACCCCGGAAAGCGCGTAGCGATTGAGGAGGCTTCCCAGCTCCCCGCAGGAAAGCGAGTTGTCCCCGAGCAAGCCCAACCGCTCACCAAACATAACGGCCCCTTCTTTCTGAAAATATCTTAACTTCGAGTCTTCCATAGATGGGGGCTTATATGGAAGAAATAACGCCTTCTCCTATATCTGGAGAAGGCGTTACAACACATACTATTCAAGAGTTTCTTCCTCAGGTTCCTCTTCTGCTGGTTGATTAAGATAATCGAGGATGGTTTGAGCGAGGGGGCTTGGTACACCGAGTTTAGTTAAATCTTCAACTTTTGATTCTCTAATGTGCTTAACCGATTGAAAATGACGTAACAGAAGTTTACGCCTTTTTTCTCCTACACCTGGGATTTTGTCAAGCTCGGACTGGATTGCACCTTTCCCTCGTAATTGACGATGGAATGATATAGCGAATCGGTGAACTTCATCTTGTACACGCTGTATTAAGTAGAACTCTTGAGACTGGCGATCCATTTCTACAACAGCAGGCGGGTCACCGTAAAGCAATTCACTGGTCCTATGCTTATCATCTTTGGCTAGTCCACAAAGAGGGATATCAAGACCCAATTCATTTTCTAAAACGTCTGTGGCAGCTGACATTTGCCCTTTACCACCATCTACTACAATTAAGTCAGGGAGTGGCAATCCATCTCGTATTACTCGCTTATAACGCCTCCGAATAACTTCACGCATTGTATCATAATCATCAGGGCCTTTAACGTCGCGAATTTTATATTTCCGGTATTCTTTCTTTTCCGGTCTGCCATCGATAAATACGACCATTGCCGAGACTGGATCAGCGCCTTGAATATTGGAATTATCAAAAGCTTCAATTCGATGAGGAATCTCAATATTTAACTTCTCACCGAGTTCTTCTACAGCCTTAATCGTTCTTTCTTCATTTCTCTCGATTAGTGAAAACTTCTCTTGTAACGCGATTTCAGCATTCTTCAGCGCTAATTCTACAAGTTCTTTCTTTCTACCTCTCATCGGTATCGTTACATCCACTTCTAACAATTCTTTAAGTACGTCACGATCTGCTCCCACAGGAATCAGTACTTGTTTAGGTTTTGGATGATTTTGATGAAGGTAGAAGCGACCAATAAAGCTTAAAAATGTTTCTTCTGCATCATCAAAAAACGGAAAAATTGACACGTCACGCTCTATAAGTTTACCTTGTCGTACAAAGAAAACTTGTACGCACATCCATCCCTTATCATAAGAATATCCGAATATATCTCGATCAATTTGATCATTTAAAGTCATCTTCTGTTGTTCCATGACCGATTCGATGTGCTGAATTTGATCACGTAACTCTTGGGCTCTTTCGAAGTCTAAATCCTCTGAGGCTTTGTACATCTTTGACTGAAGATCTTGCTTGATATCTTTGAAGCCCCCACTTAAAAAGCGTGCTATTTCATTTACAATGTCTTGATTCTGTTGCTTTGTGACTGTGTACTCACAAGGGCCGAGGCATTGATTCATATGATAATAAAGACACACTCGGTCAGGCATTGTATTGCATTTTCTTAACGGATACAGCCGGTCAAGAAGCCGCTTCGTCTCCCGAGCCGCGATTACGTTTGGATAAGGTCCAAAATACTTACCCTTATCCTTTTTCACTTTTCTTGTCACGATCAGACGGGGATGTCTTTCTGCAGTAATCTTTAAGTAGGGATATGTTTTATCATCTTTTAACAAGACGTTATATTTAGGATCATATTTCTTTATTAAATTCATTTCTAATATAAGCGCTTCTATTTCAGAGGAGGTTACAATGTATTCAAAATCGACAATTTCTTGCACGAGGCGTTGTGTTTTTGCGTCATTTGCTCCTGTAAAATAGGAGCGTACTCGGTTCTTTAACACTTTTGATTTACCAACATAAATTATTGTTCCATGTTTATCTTTCATTAAATAACATCCCGGCTGATCTGGAAGGACAGCGAGTTTTTCCTTGATGTTATCAGACACGTTTCATCACTCTCCCAAACTACAAAACGATATTTATAGCTCCTTTTCCCACTTCCAGCTTCTACGTAACACAACTAATGTGTTTCTAAGATGCCGAATACTACAAAAAATTGCTTATTATTGAAAAAACAGCCTGATGACTCAGGCTGTTTTCTTCAGTGCTTATGCGTGTTTGTTAACTAGTTCTACTAGTTGTTCTTTTGGTTGGAAACCAACTACTTGATCAACTACTTTACCGTCTTTGAAAAGAAGTAGTGTTGGGATACTCATAACACCGAATTTCCCAGCAGTTTCTTGGTTTTCGTCAACGTCTAATTTAACAATTTTTACTTGATCGTTCATTTCAGCATCCATTTCTTCAAGGACTGGAGCGATCATTTTACAAGGTCCGCACCAAGGCGCCCAGAAATCTGCTAAAACTAAACCTTCACCTGTTTCTTGTGCGAAGTTTTGATCAGTTGCATGTGTAATAGCCATGTGTATTCCTCCTCAATTGCATGTAAATCGAATATGGTTAAAGTATATCACTTCAACAATTCCCTGGCTAATAATCTGTTTATAACTAGCTTCCCCGTCAGTCTTCCGTTTATTCGTAACTAGCAGAGCTAAAAAGGGAAGAGGTGCTACAAAGAGCACCTCAGAGAATGTTTATGCATTTACTTTAATTTGTTTGATCTCTTCTGTCAATTTAGGTACAACATCAAAAAGGTCTCCGACTATTCCATAGTCCGCTACATTAAATATATTTGCTTCTGGATCTTTATTAATTGCTACGATAACTTTTGAATTCGACATTCCCGCTAAATGTTGAATTGCTCCTGATATACCGCACGCAATATAAAGGTCTGGTGTTACTACTTTACCAGTTTGACCAATTTGCAGTGAGTAGTCACAGTATTCAGCGTCACACGCTCCACGAGAAGCACCGACCGCACCGCCTAATACCTCAGCCAGTTCCTCTAACGGTTTAAACCCGTCTTCACTTTTAACCCCGCGACCTCCAGCAATGATGACATTGGCCTCTGATAGGTCGACTCCTTCAGTACTCTTACGGATAACATCTTTAATGACTGTCCGTAAATCTTTAATATCGACTTCTTTAGCTGTTACCTCACCAGAACGTCCTTCGTCACGATCAAGTGCCTTAATATTGTTAGGTCGAATGGTAGCAAAAATCAAGCCGTCTGTAATGATTTTCTTTTCGAAAGCCTTACCAGAATAAATTGGACGAGTAAAGACGATATTGTCACCCGTTTCTTCGATGTTTACGGCATCAGAAATGAGACCGGTTTCAATTTTGCTTGCAAGTTTCGGAGTAACATCTTTACCTATAGCCGTGTGTCCCATTACTATACCTTCCGGGCTCTCATCATCAACTACTGCCATAAGCGCCTGGCTATAACCTTCAGATGTGTAAGATGCTAATTGATCGCTTTGAACCGTAACTACGCGATCTGCTCCGTAATAAATCAACTCTTTACCCATATCTGTTAAATCTTCTGAACCACATAATACACCAACAATTTCCCCGCCATCACTCATTGTTTTTGCAGCTGCAATAGCCTCGAATGAAACGTTACGTAATGCCCCTTCACGAACTTCTCCGATCACTAACACTTTGCGACTCATACAGATTCCCCTTTCGTTGACAATGTTTTATAGTACTTTCGCTTCGTTTTGTAGTAAAGAAACAAGTTCTTTCACTTGGTCGTCTACTTCTCCTTCTAATACCTTTCCTGCTTCCTTTTCAGGAGGAAGGTAGATCTCAATTGTTTTTGTTTTCGCTTCTACGTCATCCTCTTCAAGGTCTAAATCATCTAATTCTAGCTCTTCTAAAGGTTTCTTTTTCGCCTTCATAATCCCTGGAAGAGAAGGATATCTAGGTTCGTTTAAACCTTGCTGACATGTAACAAGTAACGGTAGAGACGTTTCTAACTTCTCAACATCCCCTTCAACATCTCGCTCAATTTGAGCCTTATCGCCGTCTACTGTGATGCTTGTAATCGTTGTAGCACAAGCAAAGTTCAGACGTTCAGCTAGGCGTGGCCCTACTTGCCCACTTGCCTCATCAATCGCAACATTACCTGCTAGAATCAAATCCGCTTCTTTATCTTCAAAGAAAGCTTCTAAAATCTTAACCGTCGTATATTGATCTCCACTTTCAAGGTCGTCTTCTGTGTTAATAAGCACGGCTTTGTCTGCTCCCATTGCCAATGCTGTACGAAGTTGTTTCTCAGACTCTTCTTCACCTATTGTTACAACAGTTACTTCACCGCCATGTTCATCTCTTAATTGAATCGCTTCTTCAATTGCGTATTCATCATAAGGATTGATGATGAATTCTGCTCCTTCTTCCTCAATACGTCCTCCGTCAATCTGAATCTTCTCTTCAGTATCAAATGTACGCTTCATTAATACAAAAATGTTCATCATATAACCTCCTAAGACTATTGATCTTTAAAGTTTGGTTGACGCTTCTCAATAAAAGCCTGCACGCCTTCTTTGGCATCTTCATTTCCAAAGACTTTACCGAATTCTTTTGCTTCTTCTTGTTGACCATGTTCATAAGTAGAAGTAATGGTATGAGGGATGAGTCTCATAACAGCTTCAATGGAAGGGCCGCTCTTCGCAGCTACTTTTTTCGCTAGTTTCATAGCTTCTTCTTCCAAAGCATCGAATGTAACCGCTTTATTAGCGAGCCCAGCTGTATATGCTTCCTTCCCCGTAATTGGATCACCCGTTAGGATCATTTCGTAAGCTTTGGGACTACCAACATAACGTGGAAGTCGCTGTGTACCAGCAAAACCAGGGATAATGCCTAGTGACAATTCAGGCAATCCAAGCTTAGCATCTTCTGTCACAATTCTCATGTGACAAGACATGGCCAGTTCTAGCCCCCCACCTAATGCTGCTCCGTGGATAGCTGCAATAACAGGAGCCCTAAAATTCTCTATACGTTGAAAGAGCAACTGCCCTTCACGGCCTAAATTACTTAGATCCTCTTGACTCTGAAAGGACGTAAATTCTTTAATATCTGCCCCTGCTGAGAAGAACTTTCCCTCTCCCTTTAAAATGACAGCCTTTAAAGAACGATCTGCCTCAATCTCATCAAAAGCTGAAGCAAGATCTTTCAAAATGTAACTAGCTAACGCATTGGCGGGTGGACTTTGAATCGTTATGACTGCCACTCCTTCTTTTGCTTCTAACTGCAAGTAATCCATATACTCCCTCCCTAGTCTTGTTTAGCATGTATAGTAAGTCCATGTATTAAGAGTTCATGAACTTCCTCAGCTTGTTCAATAAGGCTATACTTCTGATCATTCATAACCCAGTTTGTTACCGTTTCGTCTAATGTACCAAATACCATTTGGCGGACGAGTCGCAAGTCAAGCGAATCATGAAAAAGACCTTCTGTTTTTCCTTCTTCTACGATGTGATCAATGACTAATAAGTAACGTTTTAATACATCATTGATCTTTAAACGTAAATCTTTATTTGATTGTCTTAATTCTAACTGTGTAACAATTGCTAAATGATGATCTTGCGACAATAATCCGTAATGAGTGTTAATCATTGCAAGAAGCTTCTCTTTAGCATTCGACTTTGTTTTTATATCTTCCTCTATTTTTTCGATAAATTGCCCCATTTTTTCTTGGAACAACGACACGAGGATGTCTTCTTTATTCTTAAAGTAAAGATAAATCGTACCATCAGCTACACCAGCTTTTTTGGCAATTTTAGATACTTGCGAGGAATGATAGCCATTTTCGGCGATGACCTCTACTGCTGCGTCGATAATCTGTTTATACTTTGGTCGATTTTTATTCATGTGGATCCCCTAACTATACGTTATAAAATGAATGACTATTCATTCATCTTTCATTCTACAAAAGGATCAAACTTCTGTCAATCTTAATATAGTAGGCATGTCTCTGTTCATTCCAAAGAAAAAGAGCCAAAGGCTCAACTAGTTGTTTTGTTAGACTGGGCAAGCTTTTCTTTCTCTTCATCTATGAGAGACCGCCTTAGAATCTTACCAACAGCTGTTTTTGGCAACTCTGTTCTGAATTCATAAATTCTAGGCACTTTATAGGCAGCAATGTGTTTACGGCTATATGCGTCCAATTCTTCCTCAGTAAGGGTTTTATTCTCTTTTAGGACAACATATGCTTTGACCGTTTCACCTCTATAAGGATCAGGCACTCCCGCTACTACAACTTCTTGAATAGCTTCATGCTCATACAACACTTCTTCGATCTCACGTGGATAGATATTGTAGCCTCCAGCAATTATCATATCTTTCTTACGATCAACAATATAGAAATATCCTTCTTCATCCATGTATCCTAAATCGCCTGTTAGTAACCATCCATCACGTAACACTTGATCTGTTTCTTCAGGCTTATTCCAATAGCCTTTCATAATTTGAGGACCAAAGACTGCTATTTCACCAATTTCACCAGGTTCAGCTTCTTCTGTTGTTTCAGGTTTAAATATTTTTGCATCTGTGTCGGGCCATGGTACACCAACACTCCCACTCACTCGTTTCTCCCAAACAAAATTCGAATGCGTAACAGGTGAAGATTCAGAAAGGCCATACCCTTCTACTAACTTTCCGCCGGTGACTCGCTCAAATTGTTCTTGTACTTCTGCCGGAAGTGGTGCAGAGCCACTAATACATGCTTCAATAGAAGATAAATCATATTTCTGTAGAGATGGATGGTTTAATAGTGCAATATAAATTGTTGGGGCACCAGGAAATAGCGTTGGACGCTGCTTTTGGATGGTCTTTAACACATCCTCTACTTCAAATTTAGGAAGCAAGACCATCTTATTCCCCAACATAATAGATAAGTTCATGACTGAGGTCATACCATAAACATGAAAGAAAGGGAGAATACCAAGGATCACTTCTTCACCTTTTTTAGCTTTGTACAACCATGCATCCGACATTTGGGTATTAGATACTAAGTTAAAGTGGGTGAGCATAACGCCTTTTGGAAAACCTGTTGTTCCACCTGTATATTGAAGAATCGCTACATCTTCTTTAGGGTCAATATCTATTTCATTGACAATTCCAGAAGCATCTAACATTAAATCTTCCCATATGTGTGTATCGCCCCCATGTTCTGGTTGAACGATGAGTCCATATTGCTTTTTTTGAATAAATGGATACAAAATATTTTTAGGAAATGGTAAGTAATCTTTTATCCCTGTAACGATGACATGCTCAAGATCAGTCTTTCCCTTAATAGTTGATACTCGAGGATAAAGGATATCTAAACAGACAATCATCTTTGCACCAGAGTCTTTCATTTGATACTCGAGCTCACGTTCAACATAAAGCGGGTTCGTTTGAACCACCACACCACCAGCTAGGAGAATCCCATAGTAAGCGACAACAGACTGAGGACAGTTCGGTAACATAATGGAAACTCGGTCCCCTTTATTTAACCCCAAATATTGCAGGTAGCTTGCAAATTGCTTCACCTCTGAATATAAAGACTCATACGACATTTCCTTCCCTAAAAAGTGAAGCGCTTTCTTTTTTGAGTATTCTTGAGCGCTTTCCTCTAAGAATTGATGGATTGGTTTTTCATCGTATTGAATAGACTTTGGAATCTCGCTTGGATAATGTTTTAACCATGGTCGTGAATCTACTTTCTGCAATTCACTCATACCGTACCCCCTCCAATAATAAAAAAATAGACTTCTTACCTATATTATAACGATAGTCCCACCAAAATTGAAAGATAATTTAGAAAATTTTAACCGAAAGGCTCCTCATTTACACGCTCAATTGGATAGTAATCGGAAACATTCTCTCAGCTTGTGTTTTCAACAGAAGGCACCATTGTTGCTCAAAACGAGATCCAAGATATAAAAAAGCTCCCACTGACTTATTAGGGTCAGCGGAAGCTTCAGGTTAAACGAAAAACACCATATAAATAATTCCCACGATGATAAAAGCGGCGGAAACGATGCCTAAAACTTTCGCTAAAGTTTCCATCTGATTCTCTCCCTTAATTTATGTTTGCTCCAATGACAAAGGATAATCCTACCGAAATGACCATTGAGATAAAACCGACAGCTCTATTATCCTGTTCGATCTCATCATCAATTCGGAAACTTGGGGTTAAGAATTCAAAAATAAAATAACCAAATAATAGCAACAAATACCCAAATAATCCCCAACCCATCATTTCTAAAAGAGAATCATTATGGAGAATAGAATACCGGAAGATATTCGATATCCCAAAGATCTTCCCGCCTGTAGCCATCGCTACTGAAAAGTTCCCCTTCTTAATTTGTTCCCAGTTGTTATATTTCGTTACGACTTCAAAGATCGCAAGGAATAAAACAGCGCAGAGAACAGCAACGCTATAGCGTGCTGCTGTCTCTACTAGGGCATGTTCCCAAAAGTTCATCATTCTCTCCCCTTAATCCTTTAACGTAGTTCAAAGACGGTAACCCCGCCTCCTCCTTCGTTCATACCACCTGAACGTGCACCTGCTATTGATCGATGTTGTTTAGCAAAGTTTTCGACTCCCTTACGAAGGGCGCCTGTCCCTTTTCCATGAATAATGTTCACGTTTTTATAACCTGCTAAAATAGCATCATCGACATATTTCTCTAAACGATGTAAAGCCTCTTCATATCGTTCACCCCGAAGATCGAGTTCTGGCTTAACGTGGTGACTTGATCCTTTAACTGTAGCCATTGGCTTTTGCTTCAAAGGTTCCTCACGTTTTACAAATTCAAGGTCTTTCGCCTTTACTTTCATCTTCATAATCCCTAACTGCACCTGAAATTCCTTTTCGTTAACCTTTTCAATGATATGTCCCTGTTGATTTAATGATAAGACATTCACTTCGTCACCAGGTTGTAAGGCAGGCTGGGCAGCTTTCTTCTTAGCAGGCTTTTCTTGTTTTTTCTTAGCCAGCTCTGGTTGAGCCTCATCAAGCATTTTCCGAGCTTCAATCCATTCGTGCTCCTTAAGCTCAGCTTGACTCTTCATATTACGCATTTCTGATACAATCTTTTCAGCTTCTTGTTTCGCTTTATCAACCGCTTTTTTAGCTTTCTCTTCTGCTTTTTGGTATAAGCCTTCTCGCTTATTCTCAAACTCAGACCATTTTCTCTCTAATTCATTACGTAGTTGGTGTGCTTCTTGCAACAATTCTTCCGCTTCTTCGTAATCACGATCTGCTCCACGTTTAGATTCTTCTAGTGAAGCGATCATGTTTTCAACGCTCTCAGAATCAGACCCCATATGTCCTTTAGCGGTTGTAATGATTTCCTCATCTAACCCCAATCTTCTTGAAATCTCAAACGCATTACTACGACCAGGTACCCCAATAAGCAAACGATAGGTTGGCCTTAATGTCTCTACATCAAACTCAACAGAAGCATTTACAACGCCATCTCTATTAAAACCATATGCTTTTAACTCAGGGTAGTGAGTTGTGGCTATTACTCTAGCCCCTCTTCCAACCACATCATCAAGTATGGACATAGCAAGTGCTGCACCTTCTTGAGGGTCAGTTCCTGCTCCTAGCTCATCAAAGAGGACCAACCCTTTGTGGTCGACTTTTTGTAAAATATCGACGATGTTCGTCATGTGAGAAGAAAAGGTACTTAACGACTGCTCGATGGATTGCTCATCACCAATGTCAGCAAAGATGTTCTCAAAGACAGTAAGCTCACAGCCATCTTGTGCAGGAATTTGCAAACCAGCTTGAGCCATTAATTGACAAAGGCCCACCATCTTAAGTGTTACGGTTTTACCACCAGTATTGGGGCCAGTAATTACAATTGATGTGAAATCTTCACCAAGTTCTACATCGTTTGGTACAACTTCATCTTCAGAGATTAACGGGTGACGCGCTTGCTTCATTTTAATGATCCCTTGATCGTTAATTGTAGGCTTAGCAGCTCTCATTGATTTACCAAAACGAGCTTTAGCAAACATAAAGTCAAGCTGAGCTAGTACATCAACATTTTGATACAAGTAATCCTCATCCGCTGCAATCCGTTCAGATAGTTCAATTAAAATCCGTTCAATTTCATGCTTTTCTTGTACCCTTGCTTCCTGAAGCTGATTATTTAATTCCACAACAGCTTGAGGTTCAACAAATAGGGTAGCACCTGAAGAAGATTGATCATGAACAATACCGCCAAAAGAACCCCTGTATTCTTGCTTCACAGGTAGTACATAGCGGTCATTACGAATTGTAATAATGGCATCTGAAAGCATCTTACTTTTAGATCTTGTCCATCCGTCCAATTTATCACGAACTTTGTTTTCCGTTGTTCGTATGCGAGAACGCAAGGTACGTAGCTTATCACTAGCTCCGTCCATCACTTTTCCGTGATCATCGATGCGGTTTCTGATCGATCGCTCTAAATCATTAAGAGGCACGATTTGTTCAGCCATCTCTTCTAAAATCGGAATCGATAACTCTTCGACATCCATGTCTTCAATGAACGTCTTCATTTGCTTACTCCCATAAAGGGTACTTGCGATATCAAGACACTCTTCTGGTTGTAACATGCCTCCGATACTAGCTCGTTTCACATGGGGACGAATATCAAAGACTCCCCCCAGAGGAGCATGTCCTTTTAATCGAAGCACATGAGCGGCTTCGTCCGTATCGGCTTGCCACTTACGAACCTCTTCAACATCAATTGATGGTTTAAGCTTCAGAATTTGCTCTTTCCCAAGGGAGGAAGATGCTTGTTCTGACAACTGTTCAATCATTTTATTATATTCTAAAACATGATAAATTCGTTCATTCATGGTTGTGAACCCCTTTTATTCATTACCTGTTTTCATTCATAAACGCTTTAAGTTGGTCAACAGTCCAGGTATTAAGCACTGTATCTTTCTTAAGCCAACCTTTACGACCAATTCCAACGCCCACTTCCATATCTTCTAACATAGAGTAGTTGTGTGCATCTGTATTTATAGCTATACGAACCCCTTCTTCTTGAGCCTTTCGTATATAAGAAGCCGCAAGGTCCAACCGATTCGGGTTCGCATTAAGCTCAAGAGCGGTGTTCGTTTCTTTAGCCCCTTTAATTAGTTGATCAATATCTACGTCATACCCATCTCTTCTTCCAATCAAGCGCCCTGTTGGGTGAGCGATTAAGTGAACATGAGGGGATTCAAGGGCCGTTTGCAGCCTTTTCATAATCGTTTCTTGAGGTTGGGTGAAATTAGAGTGAATCGAAGCTATGACAAAATCCATCTCTTTCAGAAAATCATCGGAGAAATCTAAAGATCCATCTGGTAAGATATCCATTTCAATACCTGCGAAGATATGAAAATCTTTCATTGCTTCATTTACTTTTTGTATTTCTTCCCTTTGTTTACGAAGGCGGTCTTCATCCAATCCATTTGCTACACGCAAATACTTGGAGTGATCGGTTATCGCGATAAACTCATAGCCTTTTTCCTTTGCTCTTTCGGCCATTTCCCAGATAGACTGTGCCCCATCACTCCACGCAGAGTGCATATGGAGGTCACCACGTATATCCTTGTGCTCTAGCAATGGTATAGATTCTTTAAAAGCTTCTACTTCACCTGTTTGCTCTCTTACTTCAGGAGGGATATAATTCAGATTGAAATGAGAAAAGAAATCTTGTTCAGTCTTAAAGGTCTTTACTTCTCCTGTTTCGCTGTTTTCTACACCGTACTCACTAATCTTCTCACCCTGGTCTTTCGCAAGTTGGCGCATAGCCACATTGTGATCTTTCGAGCCAGTAAAATGATGTAGTGTAGTGGCAAACTCTACAGGAGCAACAAGACGGAAGTCAACTGCAATATCATAACCTTCCGCTAAGAGAAGGGACACCTTCGTATCTCCTTTGGCAATAACTTCCTTAACATTATCGATTTCTAGGAGTTGATCACGAACCGCTGCATAATCGTTCGTAGCAATAATAAAGTCTAAATCCTTTATTGTTTCTCTCATTCTTCTTAAACTTCCAGCTCTTGAATACTGTTCAATGCTAGTCATAGTATCAAGATAGCCTTCAATCTTCTTTGCTAATGGTAGCATAATTGCAATTGGAAGTCGTTCAGGGCGCTTTGTAATATCTTCTAAAGCTTGAAGAATTTTTTCTTCTGTTTTCTTACCAAATCCGCTTAATTCTCGAACTTTACCTTCTTCGCACGCTGACTTTAAAGAGGTAGCATCGATTACGCCTAACTCTTGATAAAGTTTAGCCAGCTTTTTACCGCCAAGTCCTTGAAGCTGTAGCAACGGCACAAGACCAGCTGGAACTTCCTCTTGCAGCTGATTTAAAGTATCAGATTCACCTTTATCAATGAACTCGTCAATAACAGCAGCTGTCCCCTTGCCTATACCATTCATCTTTGTAAAGTCCTCAATCTCTGATAAAGAACGATCATCACTTTCTAAGGCTTGTGCTGCCTTGCGATAGGCGGAGATCTTAAAAGGATTTTCCCCTTTCAGTTCAAGGTATACAGCAATCTGCTCCAAGTTCTTAACTAGTTCTTTTTTATCTACTTTCATCGTTTCACCTGCTTTTTAGGATATCAATACAAAAGTCTTCATTGAGTAAATTCACCTATTCAACCATTCCGTAAAGAAAAAACTTCTCACATTAGAGAAGTTTTAAAGGTGCGGTGATACATGCTCAAACCACAAGGTCTTTATTTGACCAGAAAATAAAGGCGTATGTTCAACAATGGCTTGTGCAATAAATGAATCATCGATAGCACTTTGGATTATGTTAATTGGCACAAGAGCCGATATGTATAAAAAGATAAACAATATGAAATACATTTCTATAAATCCGAGTGCTGCTCCTAGTAATCCGTTCGCTGTATGAATAATAGGAAGGTCCGCTAAGAAATCTAACATTGAAGCAATAATTTGCATGACAATCTTTACGGAGAAAAATATCGCAGCAAAGGCTATAGCATGGTAGAATGCTCCCTCTAATGGAAGAGATTCTACAAATACTGCCCAGTTTGACCCCTCCGGCAATTCAGGATAAGGAATCCAAAGCTGCAACTTAGGAGATAAATCATCGTAGTACACGACCGCCAAAATGAATGCCACAATAAAACCAGTCATATGAAAGAGTTGTAATACAAACCCTCTGCGTAATCCTACCAATATCCCTAAAACTAATATTCCCAATAATAATAAATCAATCATGGTCTGAACGATCCTCTTCTTTCCTTTTTGATTCAACTATATTTGTATAATCTTCTTTTAGCTTTAAGTAATCATTCATGGTGTTAACCGCTGTTAGAACAGCCAGTTGCGCAGTATCCAATTTGGGGTTTGTCTCTTGGATCTCTTTCATCTTTTGATCCACCAGACTCGCCACCATACGTATATGGTGCGATGGCTCCTCTCCTACGATCTTGTATGTTCGATTATGTATATCGACCGTTGTTCTTCTTTTGTCTGAATTCGACACAGAGATATGCCCCCTCACCCACATTAGAATCCTAAATTTAATATTAACATGAAGCTGTTCAATAAGGAAAGCGTTGTCCTATCTTTACCTCGATTATTCAGCTTTATCTTGCAATTTGGTATACTGAAATTATTCGTTTTTAGAAGGAGATGGTACAAGTTGTCTCAATCAGTCCTCAAACTACCAACTAATCAATTATATAAAATGCAAAGTTATTACAAAACGTCATTAAAGGGAAATCCACCACCTGGTGCTGTATTCGCTGCTAAAGTAAACGGTTGTTCCGTTACCGCTTATAAATCTGGAAAAGTATTGTTCCAAGGACCAAATCACGAGCAAGAAGCTAGCAAATGGGGCAAGACAGATCCTTCTGGGAAGAAAAAGCCAAGTAAGCCCTCTCCCACCGACTCACAGTATGCGCCACCAGCCCACCTTTATACGTCTAGTCATGCAGGATCTGACGAAGCTGGAACCGGGGACTACTTTGGGCCAATTACAGTCGCTTGTGCATACGTACGAGAAGATCAGATTGCGAGGCTTAAAGCTGCAGGCGTCAGAGACTCTAAAAGTTTAAAAGATCCACAAATTGAGCAAATCGCACGTAAAATTGTTCAAATGGAAGTCCCTTATTCACTCGTTACCCTGCACAATGAGAAATATAACCAGTGGCAGAGAAAAGGATGGTCTCAAGGGAAAATGAAGACGATGCTTCATCACCACGCTTATAATAAGCTGTTACAGAAAATGAATCCAACTCAACCAGAAGGCTGGGTGATTGACCAGTTTGCAGAACGGTCTATATATGAGAAGCACTTACGCTCTGAAAATGCCTCTCTTCAAGATAATGTGTACTTCTTAAAAAAAGCCGAATCATATTCTATAGCTGTTGCAGCTGCTTCCATTATAGCCCGCACAGGGTTTGTACGTCAGATGGATAAGCTATCTGAACAAGCGGGATTCACCTTACCAAAAGGGGCATCTCAGAAAGTGGATCAAGCCGCAGCTAAACTTATTGAAACAAAAGGTAGCCAAGCCTTAGAGCAATATGCTAAAGTACACTTCGCCAATACAGAGAAAGCATACAAATGGATTAAATGAGGATTAAGCTGCACCATATAAATGGTGCAGTTTTTTTATATCTTTCAAAACGATTTAATATACATTTATAGGGTATACATCCATTATATAACACAAAATACATATTTGGAGGAGATTATTAAATGGAATGGTTATCCTTGATCTCAAACTTCCTGTGGAAGTACGTGTTATCCGCTCTCCTGATTTTTGTAGGTGTTTTTTTCACCGTTAAACTTAAGTTTTTTCAGATTCGATATTTTGGACATATCCTCAATCAAACTGCAGGGCAGATCTTCAAAAAAGACAAACAAAAAGGTTCTATTACCCCTTTCCAAGCTTTCACCTCCTCACTCGCCTCGACAGCTGGAGCTACAAATATTGTTGGAGTTCCAGTAGGGATCTACTTAGGAGGGCCGGGTGCATTATTTTGGATGTGGATCATTGCTTTAATCGGAATGGCAACAAAATATGGAGAAATTGCAATGGGATTAAAATATCGTGAAAAGAATAAAGAAGGAATTTGGGTAGGCGGACCACAGTATTACATTCGTAAAGCCCTAGGGTGGAAAAAAATTGCGTTTATGTTTGCATTTATACTTATGATCGAACTTATACCAAGCATAATGGTTCAATCCAACTCCATTACCACACAAGTCCAAGGAGCCTTTGGTTGGGACCGATGGATTACTGGTTTAATTATAACGGGGATTGTAGGGATTATAGTCTTTGGAGGTATTAAACGAATTGCTAACGTAACAGATAAAGTTGTTCCCTTCATGGTTCTCACATACTTAACCATTTGTTTAATCGTAATTGGGGCGAACATCTCTCAAATCCCATCTGTATTTAGCCTAATCTTCACCCATGCATTCACACCGATCTCTGCAACAGGAGGCTTCGCCGGAGCCGGATTTGCACTTGCATTACGATGGGGGATCGCTCGCGGTTTATATTCGAATGAAGCCGGACTTGGAACAGCGCCTATCACCCACTCTGCCGCTCAAACGGATCACCCTTCTAAGCAAGCATTCTGGGGCGTTTTCAGTGTATTCATAGATACAATCATTATCTGTACGGTGTCAGGATTAACTGTTCTTGTGACAGGGGCTTGGACGAAGGTCGAATCATCTGAGGAAGCATCTAACATGATTGATATAGCTCTCTCGACTATGTATGGAGATACATTTGGAGGAGGATTCATTTCCTTATTTCTCCTTTTCTTCGTGCTAACTACTATAGGAGTGCTAGTGTTCTTCGGAGAAAAGCAGGCAGAATATCTATATGGATTAAAAGCATCTTGGATTATGCGTTTCGTATATATTGTATCGATTTTTGTAGGAGGTATAGGAGGATTAGAATTTGTTTGGCAATTCCTTGATTTAATGTTAGCAGCTGTCGTCGTCTTTAACGTGATCCCACTCTTCTTTATGAGAAAAGAGATTTTTGATTTGACCGATGATTACTTTAACAGAGTATACAAAGGAAAAGACACAAAACCAAAGATTACGCTATTCCATGACCAAGACCCACCTAACATGTAACCTAAACACTTCTCGTAGTGTAGACATGAATTGAAAAAACGAGAGCTCTGTTGCAAGAGCTCTCGTTTCTTTATACCATTATTTAAATCCGCCGCCAAAGGCATTTCGTACATCGTGAATAACAACAAAGGCTTGTTCATCAACTTCATTTATTATTCTTTGGAGTTTAAACGTTTCTTGTTTGTGAACAACGACATACAATACTTTCTTATCTTTTTTAGAATAGCCACCATACCCCTCTAAGACTGTAACCCCTCTTGGCACATTAGAGTTGATAGCTTCTAAAACCTCATCTGGAGTCTCAGATATAATGGTCACCGCTTTTCTCATGTTAAGTCCATCCACTATGAATTCAATAGCACGAGCCCCAACATATACAGCTATAACGGTTAGAAGTGCTTTTTGCTGGCCAATTACAAAGACAGATCCTCCAATAACAATCATGTCGATGAATAGGGTGGCATTCGCCATACTCCAACCCCAATTTTTTTTCATCATTTGAGAAATGATTTGAGTACCACCTGAAGTACCACCTGCACGAAAGATCACCCCAATACCTCCGCCTGCGAAGAGCCCTGCGTATATAGGAGCGAGTAATGAATCAGACTCGATCGGTGTCCCTAAGTGTTCCGTTGACCATAAAAAGAAAGACGTTGCAAAGATTCCAATAAAGGTGTAAATCATCATTTGCTTATCTAGATACTTAAAACCTACCATTATAAGGATCGTATTTAAAACAAAGGTGGATAACCCTGTAGACAAATCGAAAACGTAATATAATACAATTGAAATACCAATGATTCCACCCTCGGATAAACCGTTAGGAATTGCAAAATAATTAATTCCTAACGCAAAGATGAAGGAACCTATTACAATAAGTGCTATGTTTTTGACATGTTGCACCCAATCACCGCCTTTCCCCTTTTTATTTGTATTATGGGGGATGACCCGCGGTAATGGCAACCAACACCTTTTATGCTTTCCGTTTCCCCCTACCTAACTTAAATGACAATAACGTAATCTTAAATCCAAAAACCCCCTCTTCCGAAAAAGAGGGGGGTAATTTTAGGCGCGTAGTTCTGCGTTGTATTGTTCTTTTACTTTATCAAGTATCGCTCGGTGTGTCTCTTCTACTTCTTCGTCCTTTAACGTACGCGTAGGATCCAAGTAAAGAAGAGAGAAGGCTAATGACTTCTTACCAGCTTCAAGGTGTTCTCCTTGGTAGACGTCAAAGACTAAACAATTCTTCACTAGAGGAGCACCTGTTTCAAGAATGGTCTTGCGTAGATCTCCTGCTGCTACATTCTCATCGACCACAAGCGCGATATCGCGGCTGATTGATGGATAACGAGGAATTGGTGTATACGTCTCTTCTGAGGAGATCGCTTTAAACACTTTTTCTAGGTCCACGTCAAAAGCATATGCTTCTTTTAGATCGTATCCTTTTTGAAGTTTAGGATGAAGTTGGCCAACATGACCGATCGTCTCTCCATTTAGCTTAACCAATGCTGTACGTCCGGGATGCATCCCATCGACTTGGCCTTGTTGATAAGAGATTTGCTCTTCAATATCCAAGTAATCAAATAATCCGTCTAAGATTCCTTTGACAACATAGAAATCAACGTCTTTCTTTTCTTGTTGCCAAGGATGCGTTAGCCAGCTTCCCGTAAGTACACCTGCTAAACGCTCTTTCTCATCTGGTTGCTTTGTTAAAACAGCCTCTTTCGTTACATAGATGGATCCAACTTCATAAAATGCAACGTCTTTTTGTTTACGTGCTACATTATAAGAAGCCGAGGCTAGCATTTCAGGTAATGCGCTAAGGCGAAGGTGACTATGCTCTTCACTCATGGGCATTGCTAGGTGGACCGGACGAACATTCTCTCCTTGTACATCAGGGCTCACTAATAGATTCGCTCGCTGTTCTGTCGTCAGGGAATATGTCAGGGTCTCAGAAAGCCCAGCGCCTTCAAGGTAACGACGTACTTTACGACGCAATGCTTGATATGCTGTTAAACCACCAGCATTACCAGCTCCTTGCGGCATCGTGAATGGAATGTTGTCATAGCCGTACATACGTCCAATTTCCTCTACCATATCTTCTACAAGAGAAATGTCTCCACGGCGTGTTGGAATGCTCACTGTAAACGTTTCTCCTTCTTGTTCATAAGAGAACTGCAGTTTACGTAAGATATCTTGAATATGAGCATCGTCCATATCTGTGCCTAGCACATGATTCATGCGTGATGTAGTGAAAGTTACTGTCTTTTCTTCATAGGACAATCCATCGTATGCAACTACTCCATCTAACACTTCACCGCCAGCATAATCTGAAAGAAGCTGTGCTGCGCGTAGGCCAGCTCTTTGAACGCGATCAGGGTCGACGCCTTTCTCAAAGCGAACAGAAGCTTCACTACGTAATCCGTGGTCCTTTGCAGCTGAGCGAACAGCTTGTGGATCAAAGTAAGCCGCTTCTAAAAGTACTGTCGTTGTTCCTTCGTGAACTTCAGAATCAGCTCCCCCCATCACTCCTGCAATTGCCACTGGCTCTTGGCCATTTGTAATGACAAGGTGGTTAGAAGAAAGAGTTCGCTCTTCGTCATCTAACGTCTTGATTGTTTCTCCTTCTGTAGCACGACGAACGACAACTTCGTTGCTGCCGAAGCGGTCATAGTCAAAGGCATGAAGAGGCTGGCCATATTCAAGAAGAACATAATTAGTAATATCAACTACATTATTAATTGGACGAATACCAGCTGATATCAAACGATTACGCATCCATAGCGGGGCAGGACCTACTTCAATATTTTTCACAACCATTGCACCATAATAAGGGTTTAAGTCACCATCTTTAACAGTAATAGAAACAGCGTCTTCTGCTTTCTCTTCAGTAATTTGCACGTCTTCATTTGGGAAGTGAATAGGTGTATCAAGAATCGCAGCTACTTCATAGGCAACACCCAACATGCTTAAAGCATCTGAACGGTTAGGCGTTAAGCCAAGTTCAATAATAAGGTCATCAAGGTTTAATAAGGAAGAAGCATCAGCACCCAACTCAGGATCGCCATCAAACACGAAGATCCCTTCAGCAAATTCAGCCGGTACGTACTTCTCATCGATGCCTAGTTCTTGAAGAGAACAGATCATACCAGAAGACTCTTCACCGCGTAACTTTGCTTTTTTAATTTTAAAGTTTCCAGGTAGTACCGCTCCAGGTTTGGCAACAGCTACTTTCTGACCTTGAGCTACATTTGGAGCCCCACAAACGATTTGCAGAACCTCTTCGCCAACGTCCACCTGGCATACATTTAATTTGTCAGCGTTAGGGTGTTGGTTGCATTCTTTAACATATCCGACAACAAGGTTCTCGATCGGTTCACCAAACGGCTCTACCCCTTCAACTTCAATACCTGTCTTAGTAATTTTTTCGGCTAGATCTTCAGGTGTTAGCCCTTGAAGATCCACGTATTGTTTTAACCAGTTTAATGATACAAACATGCTTTTCTCCTCCTTACGCCTTATGGAATTGATTCAAGAATCGTACATCGTTCGTGTAGAAATGGCGAATGTCATCGATACCATACTTCAACATAGCAATACGTTCAGGTCCCATACCAAAAGCGAAACCTGTATATTCATTCGGATCATACCCTGCCATCTCAAGTACATTCGGGTGAACCATTCCAGCACCTAAAATTTCAATCCAGCCTGTTCCCTTACAAACAGAACATCCTTCTCCACCACACATCTTACAAGAGATATCCATCTCAACAGAAGGCTCTGTGAACGGGAAGAAGCTTGGGCGTAGGCGGATTTCACGCTCTTCACCAAACATTTGTTTAGCAAAAGCATTTAAAACACCTTTTAGATCGCTCATACGAACATGTTTGTCTACTAGCAACCCTTCAATTTGAGTGAATTGGTGAGAGTGTGTAGCATCATCTGTGTCACGACGGTAAACCTTTCCTGGACAGATCACTTTAACAGGACCTTTCCCTTTATGTTGTTCCATTGTACGAGCTTGTACAGGTGAGGTGTGCGTTCGCATTAAGATCTCTTCGGTAATATAGAAGGAATCTTGCATATCACGTGCCGGGTGACCTTTTGGTAAATTTAAAGCCTCGAAGTTATAGTAATCTGCTTCCACTTCAGGACCTTCTGCAATTTCAAAGCCCATTCCGATAAACAGATCTTCAATTTCTTCAATTAAACTTGTCAGAAGATGAGGGCCCCCTGTTTGAGCAGGACGTCCAGGAAGCGTAACATCAATCGTTTCTTCCTGCAGCTGCTTCTCAAGCGCTGCTTCTTCCATTTTTGTCTGCTTCTCATCAATAGCCGTCGAGATTTCCTCGCGAACATCATTTGCCATTTGTCCAATAACAGGACGTTCTTCCTTAGGAAGCTTTCCCATACCTCGAAGAACTTCCGTAATCGGGCCCTTCTTTCCTAAGTATTGAACCTTTACATCTTGAAGAGCTTTTGCATCTTCAGCTTGCGCAACCTTTTCAAGGGCTTCAGTTTTCAGTTCTACTAAGCGCTCTTTCATCTTAATCCTCCTCATAAATCGATCGTCATTTTTTGAGAACATAAAAAAGTCCCCTCCCTCTTAAAAAAGGGACGAGACTTGTTCGATATGGTTTCGCGGTACCACCCTTGTTGACATTCCTCATGCAGGTAATGTCCACTTTATCATTGATAACGGATTCTTCATCCGGCACACTATTACTCATATTCTGAGGTCCCAGTGTCAGCTCAAGAGTGAAAATTCAATGATTGAACAATCTGGGAATGTTCACAGTCTAAGACATCCCCTCCCTGAAGATCATTTGGGTGGCAACCATTTACTGGCTCTTTCAACGCTATACTTTATTCAACTAATAGCTATTATAGAAAAGCTAAAAGCTCTTTGCAACCTTAGTTCCTTAAATAATACATTAAAATTCCGGCTGCAATACCAACATTCAAGGATTCAGCTTGCCCATAAATGGGGATCATAACCCTTTCATCAGCTTGATCTACAAAAGCTTCTTGCACACCAGCACCTTCATTGCCCACTATTAAAGCAACGGGCTTTGTGGGTTTACAGTCAGCATAATCTTTTGCTTGCTTTAATGAGGTAGCCCATACGGAAATCCCTTCTTCTTGTAATCGAGGGACCCACTCTGAAAGCTCGCCCTTAAAGAAAGGGATATGAAAGACAGACCCTTGAGTAGCTCGTAGAACCTTATCATTAAATGGGTCTACCGTTCCTTTACCACCAATAACCGCATCAAATCCAGCTGCATCTGCTGTTCGTATTAACGTACCCAGGTTACCAGGATCTTGTACGGCGTCTAATACTAATATTCGCTGAAAAGATTTCCACTCTGGATCATCCATTTGCACAACAGCCGCAATACCTTGAGGCTGCTCTGTCTCAGTGATCTCGTTAAATACTTGAGAAGCTACGTAGGTAAATTTATAATTCTGCCATTCGTTTTGAATTTCAATGTCTTCACGAATAATAAGTTCAAGGACATTCCACTGACTCTTTAACGCTTCGTCCACAAGGTGAAACCCTTCAACCAAAAACATTTTTTCTTGATCACGGGTTCTTTTGCGTTGTAACTTTTTCCATCGTTTGACCGATGGGTTTTGAATTGATTCAATCATATCTTGTTCATCCTTTTGTTCGCACTTGAATTCCTATCTTATCATACATATTTCTATTTCCCCGGGTCAAACTATAATTAGATCGTATCCTTAAGAAAAGAGGTGGAAGAGTTGAACCTTAACCTAAGAAACGCTATTTTAAATAATATCTCGGGTAACAACCAGGAACAAATTGAAGCAACCATTCAGGATGCTATTCAAAGTGGCGAAGAGAAAATGCTTCCAGGACTTGGTGTTCTCTTTGAACTTTACTGGGAAAATGCAAATGAGGAAGATAAGAAAGAAGTCCTCGAAACCCTTGAAAACCACGTACAAAATATGAACCAATAATGGAAAGAGGCTGCTCCGCGAGACAGCCTCTTTTTAATCTAAGTGACTTTTTATAAAACGTAACTCCCCTATAAGACACTGGACTTCTTCTGCTTCTAACATCATTGGCATCTGGTCATTAATTGTTATAGCTGTCGATTGTCCTTGATGCTGCTCTAAATAATTTAAGAGCTCTTCCACTTGATCTTCTGTTAAATTTGTACCCGTTTCGACGTTCTTAACAGCTTTAACATAAAATGAATCCAAATCATGAGCAAATTCTCCTTCAAAAATGTTCCCGTTAAACACACTCATATGTGACTCCCTACTTTCATGTTTTCATACTAGTAGCCTCCCACAGCCAACATGAACATATCCATTGAAGATCATTAAAAATACTAGCGATTACGTATAGAGAATAGTTGAACAAAAAACGTCTAAGAGGTAGTCCTCCTAGACGTTAAAAATAAAGCCTTAGTTAAATGTAATTTGTTTTACTGTCTCAGCGTCCATTCCTTTAATTACTTCTACGATTAATTTAACCGCGTTCTCAAAATCATCGCGATGGAGCATAGCCGCATGAGAGTGGATATAGCGAGTCGCTACGGTAATCGATAAAGCAGGCACACCATCTGCAGTAAGATGAATAGAGCCTGCATCAGTCCCTCCACCTGCAATCACATCGTATTGGTAAGGAATTTCGTTCTTCTCTGCTGTATCAATTACATGATCACGCAACCCCTTATGAGAGATCATAGAGGCATCATACAGAATAATCTGAGGACCTTCGCCCATCTTACTAGCTGCTTCTTTATCAGAAACCCCAGGTGTATCCCCTGCAATTCCAACATCGACCGCAAATCCGATATCAGGGTTGATGGCATTGGTGGACGTTTTCGCACCACGGAGTCCTACCTCTTCCTGAACCGTTCCTACACCATAAACAACGTTGGGATGTTCTTGTCCTTTTAATTGACGCAGAACTTCATTCGCAATGGCACAGCCAATGCGGTTATCCCATGCTTTTGCAAGCAGCATCTTTTCATTTGGCATTTGAGTGAACTCAAAGTATGGAACTACAGAATCACCAGGACGAACACCAAATTCTTGTGCTTCCTCTTTAGAAGATGCACCAATATCAATAAACATTTCTTTAATATCGATTGCCTTCTTACGTTGTTCAGCTGGCAGGATATGAGGTGGCTTCGAACCAATAACACCGGTGAGGTCGCCATTTCTAGTCATAATTGTGACACGCTGAGCCAACATAACCTGGCTCCACCAGCCACCTACTGTTTGGAAATAGAGGAAGCCGTTGTCATCTATGCGCGTAACCATAAATCCTACTTCGTCTAAGTGACCAGCAACCATAATTTTAGGTCCGTTTTCTTTACCTACTTTTTTAGCAATTAAGCTGCCTAAGTTATCCGTATATACTTCATCTGCATAAGGGGATATGTATTTCTTCATCACATCACGTGGTTCTCTTTCGTTACCCGGAACGCCTTTCGCGTCGGTTAAGTCTTTAAGCATTGTAAGGGTATCATCCCATTTAGCCATTATAATTCCTCCTCTTATGTACTCACGCTACTCATTATAACGCTTTTTTGAAAAATTCACAAAAATCACCAAGACTTAATACCCATCTTCCTGTCGTTGATGGTTCACTTCGTTCTTCTGGTAGTACGCGTCTTGGATAGATTGCTCAGAAAATCCTAGCTTTACTCCTAAGTCTATAAACATTTTAAAGAGCTGCTGGTAGTGCATTTCTGTTGGAGACTCTTGAAAAAGGTGAACTTCTCCAAATACTTTGTGAAACTGCTCTGTTAAACTATCCTCACCAGTCTCTTGTTGTTCTACTTGCCCCATATACCTATATTCTTTCTCAAGACCCAATGAGAGAATAAAGTGAAGCCCATCAACATACTCTTCAAGAATCACTTCATCTTCTTTAGACGGCTTTGTACTCCAGAACTTGAAACACCTAGTTTCATTTGCAAGCTCCCCTAATTCCACAAGAAGCGCCATTACTTTTTTTCTAAACAAATCCTCATTCTCCAACCCATGTTCCGTTTCAATACGTTGGTCTAATTGTTGCTGCATCGTAAACAGTGTTTCCCAATTCATGTTTTTGTAGCTCCTTTAAACTGTTTTGTTCGATTATAGCACGGGGATCACGTTTATTAAAAAAGATGTCTTTCAACAATAGGAGCATAATCTCGAATACCCGAAGCTTTACCACTTTATTGTCTTTGGAGCCGTTACGTTTATAAGTGCTAGGGCAGGCTTGGGGACAACTCGCTTTCCTGCGGGGAGCTGGGAAGCCTCCTCAATCGCTACGCGCTTTCCGGGGTCTCCCCTAGGCTCCTCATCCCGCGGGAGTCTCGCAGTCCCCCAGCCTGCCCTGACGTTAATTAGTTGAACGGATCCCTTATTATATTTGCTCTTGAGCCCTCTACTTCTTAATTATAGCGCGTTTCCGTTTCTCCCCATTTGGCAAAGGTGGGCCTGGAAATTGCGAGACTCCTGCGGGAGAGAGAGAGCTAGACGAGATCCCGCAGAGAGCAAAGCGAACGAGGAAGCTCGACAAAAAAGGAGAAGTTCGACTAAGATCGACACATCCTGTGACAACGTCGAACGACCCCACGTCGTGTGGGGCCGCGGAAAGCGAGTGATTTCCCTAACCACCTTACCCTCAATTTGAGCAAACGGAAGCATCCTCTCAGCTCCTAGCTCTCCATACTAAGTCTAAGTAAAACTGCTAAGTGGAATGATAGTTTCTATATATAAAATACCAGACTATTACACAAACCTATAAAAAAGTTGAAACGTTTTGCAAGTTGATACGTATGGAGGAGTAGATAGATACGGTAAGGGAGTCGATCAACATGATCATCATTTTGTTTAGATTTTTAATTTTACTTGCTGCTATCCTCCTGATCTACACAGCTTATAAATACATCATGAATCCAAAACGAAAATTAGAACTTGCCCAGGATAAAAAGCAGTTTTATTTTTTAGATGACCCTGACAATGTAAAGAAGAATTTCTTGCTCACTTATAAAGGAGTACTGTTTGAAGGAGAGAAATACTTAGGTACAACTGAGAACTCTTTTGATGTGGTTTCCATTTCTGTTTGGACAAGTCACCCCAATCATTTAAAGGGCTTTGAACGAAATGATCTTTATTTCGTCGAGAGAGAAATTCTGATTCATTATCCTCACGCTAGTGTGGAATGGAAGAACCCTGTAAATAAATTAGTGCTGAGCCAGCAAAATGACTAGTCTTACTAGGCCCAACCATAAAAGCCCGCTCGAAAATTCGAGCGGGCCTTTTTATGCACCTGCTTGGAAAAAGTCATCCCATTTGATTACGATTTCCTTTCGCCTTAATAAATAAATGAAGGTTAAAAGCATTAGTAAAAAGACTGCCATAACAAAGGGGGATAACCTCGAGATCCACTGTCCAACAGAGGTATACACGACTGCTAATGGGATATTTGAATAAAAGGACGTTTTCATATAATCTTTAAATCCCTGTGACATTTCAATAATGCATAGCGATATTAAATGAAAATGAATAAATGGCACTAATCGAAGTAATGCAATTTGAGAGGTGGAAAAGCTAGAGTGCTTCCCAAATAACTTATGCTTTAATTTCACAAGCTTTTGAAGCGTCTTTGGCATCCATTGGCTCATTTTATAAAATAATAAGCTAGATAAGGTCACACCAATTACACTATAAATAGAACCAGTAATGGCACCAAACAAAATCCCGCCAGAAATACAAATAAATGCAACAGGCAATAATAAAAGTGGACGTAGCAGGTGAAAACTTATGAAGAGTAGCGGTGCAAAAAAGCCACTGGCCTCCAAGACGGTCATAGCGACTGTCCCAAACTGATTCATGATGAACACACCCCTTCCGCCCAAGCGGTATAGTACATACTTATGACAGAAGACGAGCGGTTATGACAATAAGTCTATAACAGTGATGTCGCTAGTATCTCATCATTACGAACACTACTATAATGCAATGAGCAATCAACGTACAAGGTACCCCAATTACAAACGGAGTATGTTTCGTTTTGTGACGAAACCACTTCATACCTAAATAAGTGCCAAGCGAACCTCCTATAAGCGTTACAATCCATAGCTGTTTCTCAGAAATTCTCCACTCTTCTTTAACGGCTCTTGCTTTATCCTGTTGCATTTGAATCAACGCAACGACGTTCACAGCAACAAGATACCAAATAAGTATGACTCCCATCTATAGCTCCCCTCTTCCTTTCATAGTTTCTAACCACTATAGTTAAGTAAAAAAGCCATTTTCCTATACGGTAGGAAAATGGCTTTCGTCTGATTCTGCTTATTTAAGAGCGGCTTTAGCTTGTTCAGCTAGTGTAGCGAACCCTTTTTCGTCAGTAACAGCAAGATCAGCTAGCATTTTGCGGTTAACTTCAACGCCAGCTAATTTAAGTCCGTGCATTAGACGGCTGTAAGAAATGTCGTTCATACGTGCCGCAGCATTAATACGTGCGATCCATAGTTTACGGAAATCACGTTTTTTCTGACGACGGTCACGGTATGCATACTGACCTGATTTCATTACCTGTTGTTTTGCTGTTTTGAAAAGAGCATGTTTTGAACCATAATAACCTTTAGCAAGCTTTAAGACGCGCTTACGACGTTGGCGAGTGACTGTTCCACCTTTAACACGTGCCATAATAGTTCCCTCCTGTATTTCAACTTAATTAGTTAAATTCGATTATTTCTTAGGAAGCATAGCTTCGATACGTTTTAAGTCGCCACTAGATACTAGTGCGTCTTTACGTAGTTTACGCTTTTGCTTTTGAGATTTGTTAGCGAACAAGTGACTAGTGAATGCGTGAGAACGTTTAACTTTGCCACTACCTGTACGACGAAAGCGTTTCTGAGAACCTTTGTGAGTCTTCATTTTTGACATGAGTAATTCCTCCCTTTAGAAATATGTTAGAATCACGTTTATTGCTTCTCGTTTACTGGAGCGAGCATCATAAACATGTTACGACCTTCCATTTTCGGTTTTGTTTCAACCGTGGAAAGATCTTTACATTCTTCAGCCAAGCGATCAAGCACTTTTTGGCCTAATTCTTTGTGAGTGATTGCACGTCCGCGGAAACGAACAGCTGCTTTCACTTTATCACCCTTCGATAAGAACTTACGCGCATTGCGTAGCTTCGTATTGAAGTCATGTTCTTCGATACCAGGGCTAAGGCGAACTTCCTTCACGTTAATGACTTTTTGCTTCTTACGCGCTTCTTTATCTTTCTTCTGTTGCTCAAAGCGATATTTACCATAGTCCATGATACGACATACTGGCGGTTTCGCATTTGGAGCTACCATTACAAGATCAAGATTTGCATTAGCTGCAATATCTAAAGCCTCGTTTTTGGATTTAACGCCTAATTGGTCTCCGTTTGAATCAATGAGACGAACTTCGCGAGCACGAATCTTTTCATTGACGATCATATCTTTGCTAATAACCAGCCACCTCCAAGGTTTATTAAAAAGGTTTATATACGTCTGTTTATAGACAAGTGTATCTCAATCATGGTTGTAATTTCAGACAATCAAAAAAAGTGTCGGTACACATACTGCACCCACACGTTTCCCAATTACGTTTAGAAAATCATACCTGGTAACTACTCATCAGAGTGTCAATCAGGTGAGAAGCGGGTGCTTCTACTTGTCTCAGACAATATTAAGTTTACCTTATTGAGAATAGCACGTTTAAAAAACAATGTCAAACGTAAACCAATTTTTTTGGATGCACAACTTCTGTGCATGACTTTTTAAGGATATATGATATAGACCATATTTGCAACCTAAATTTTTAACTTACTCCTAGTAATCCGCGTCACACATACGTATCGATTCCAAGTAAAACCAAGCATCTCATAAAGATTAGATACATTCGCACCCTGTCTTTATTACCTCTACTTAGGCACACTTTGTCCATTCCCAAAGTAGGTGTACCCCCACTTTTTATTATCGCTTGTGGGACCATTGATATTGTAATCAAGGTCATGTAAGATACGATGAACAATTTTTAATTCTTTAGTACCTCGTTCGAAACGGGCTGCCTGCAAGTAATAAAGGGCGTTCTCAAGATCTTTCCTTATCAATTCATCTTCAGCATTATCAAGCAGAATCTCTAGCTGTTTGACCGTATCCTTAAGTTCATTAAAGTCTTGTTGATTAAGGCTTTCGTATTTCCCATGACCAAGGGCATCGTTAAACTTATAATGTACAGTTTCGATCATTTTCCCAATCCCATCAGAGTGTGTATCTCCTTCAACAGCATTTCCTACATCAGAACCACCTGCTGGCACCGACTCCCCCTCGTCCCCTGCTTCATGTGTACCTTTAGTAATAATCACTGCAAAAAGAATGCCGATTGTCAAAATGGAAGCCGTCATCACAGTTAAAGATACCTTAGTAACCTTAGACAACATACACCTCTCCCTTATCATTATTACTTGCTAAAAATTTATAACGGTATTCTCATTAGACCCATAATAACACAAAATATGGAACAAAATGTATTTAATAATGCTTTTCTTAAAAATGAAGCACAAGTAATAAAAAATCCCCCAAAGCTTTAAAGCTTTGGGGGGTAGAATATTTAATTCTTTCCACTTATTTCTTGTTTAATCTGAGCTACGAAGTCTTGAAGAGATTTAGTTTCAGAGTCTTTCTCTCCATAACGACGAATGTTCACACCGCTCGCTTCAATCTCATTATCCCCTACAACAAGTTGATAAGGGACTTTTTGCATTTGAGCTTCACGGATTTTATAACCAATTTTCTCATCGCGCTCGTCTACTTCAACACGCACGCCTGCATACTTCAGTTCATCTTCTACTTTCTTCGCATAATCTAAATGAACATCAGCAGACACAGGAATGATCTTCGCTTGAACAGGTGCTAACCATGTTGGGAATGCTCCTTTGTACTCTTCTATTAAGAAGGCAACGAAACGTTCCATAGTTGAAACGACACCACGGTGGATAACAACTGGACGATGGTGGGCCCCATCTTCACCAATGTACGTTAAGTCAAAACGTTCTGGTAAATGGAAGTCAAGCTGAACAGTTGAGAGCGTTTCGTCCTTACCAAGCGCTGTTTTCACTTGCACATCTAATTTCGGACCGTAGAAGGCCGCTTCCCCTTCTGCTTCTACATACTCTACCTCTAGGTCTTCCATCGTTTCCTTGAGAAGTGCTTGTGCTTTATCCCACATCTCGTCGTTATCTACATACTTCTCTTTATCCTCTTTATCACGGTACGACAAACGGAAGTAGTAATTTTCAAGACCAAAGTCTTTGTAAACTTCTTGAATCATACGAACAACCCGAATGAATTCTTCTTTCAGCTGATCCGGACGAGCGAAGATGTGAGCGTCATTCAGCGTCATAGCACGTACACGTTGAAGTCCAGCTAGTGCACCAGACATTTCATAACGATGCATGGTACCTAATTCCGCGATACGTACCGGTAAGTTGCGGTAACTGTGTAATTGATTTTTATACACCATCATATGGTGAGGACAGTTCATCGGGCGGAGAACTAAATCTTCATTGTCCATCTCCATTGTAGGGAACATGTCATCCTGATAATGATCCCAGTGCCCACTTGTTTTATATAAATCAACGGACCCAAGCACTGGCGTATACACATGGTCGTAGCCAAGACGTTCCTCTAAATCAACAATATAACGTTCGATTGTACGACGAATGGTAGCACCCTTTGGTAGCCATAAAGGAAGACCTTGCCCTACCTTTTGCGAAACTGTGAAGATATCTAGCTCTTTCCCTAGTTTACGATGATCACGCTCTTTAGCCTCTTCACGCATTTTTAGGTACTCTTCTAAATGATCTTTCTTCTCAAAAGCTGTACCATAGATGCGTTGAAGCATTTTATTATCGCTATCTCCACGCCAGTATGCACCCGACACGCTTAGCAGTTTGAAGACTTTAATCTTGTTTGTAGAAGGGACGTGAGGTCCACGGCAAAGATCAAAGAATTCCCCTTGCTTGTAAATCGTTACCGATTCACCTTCAGGGATGTCATCAATCAATTCAAGTTTCAACTCGTCACCAATTTCGCGATACATCTCTTTAGCTTCTTCACGAGAAACCTCTAGACGTTCAACCTCTAAGTTTTCACTCGTGATCTTTTGCATTTCTTTTTCGATCTTCTTCAGATCTTCAGGCGTGATAGACGTATCAAGATCCATATCGTAATAGAACCCATTTTCAATAACAGGGCCTACTCCTAGGTTAACTTCACCATAAATGCGTTTCACAGCCTGAGCCATTAGGTGTGCTGTTGAGTGACGAAGCACCTCTACACCTTCTTCATCTCGAATGGTTACAATTTCTATAGAACCATCACCAGGAATAGGACGGCGAAGGTCAATCAGTTGACCATTATGTTTCCCTGCCAACGCTTGCTTCTTTAAGCCTGAGCTAATGGAAGCAGCTACATCCTCTGTTGTAGTTCCTTGCTGGAACTCCTTAACCGCACCATCTGGAAATGTTAATTGAATAGCTTCCGACATGTGTATGTCACTCCTTTTATAATAAATCGCTCCGCCTTGTTATCTTAGTATGGATAAACAAAGCCAAAATAAAAAACGCCCATCCCTTGCATAATAGCGAAGGGACGAGCGTTATACCCGTGGTTCCACCCAAATTCCCACAGTCTTAACTGTGGCTTCATTAGCACATCCGTAACGAGGACGAATCGCTGTTCACTACTACAGAGTTCGCAAACAGAGTTCAGAGGTGGTAAACAAGTGTCGTACTTAGGAAGCTTCCAGCCTGTGACCTCCCTCTCTGCGTAAGCCGATGCAACTCATTCTTATCCTCATCATCACTGATATAAATTCAATTTAAACTTTATAGAAGTTAGTATAATGGGAATAAATGCGAAAAGCAAGCCCATTTTTAGAACGGAGACAATCTTTTAAATGGAAATTTAGTTAACGGAAGAAATTCGGCACGTTCTTGAAAGATATTCATCACGGTTAGCGTTTTAGGATCACTAGGATCATTTCCATAAATTTCAATCCGATCTGGAGCCAAAGCCATTATAGGAGTCAAATCTAACTCGTCTGTCCCAAGTCCAAATAAATATAAAGGATGATCCGCTGTCAATTTCTTAATTTCATCAGACGTATAACGACGCCCTTTATGAGAATAAAAGATAAAAGGTTGGCTTTGCACAATAGATAACCTCTCTACTTTAGAAGGGTTAGCTTGCAGGTATTCCCTTAGATGTTGAATATATGTCTGATAGTCCTGCTCTCTTTTATATTCATCTATTGCTTCTCCAACGACCTCAATCAACTCATCATAAAAGCGCTGAAAGCGAAATGTGATAATCGAATCAAATGCAAACCCCTCGCCTTTCTCAAGCGCCTCTTTAAACACATGTCTCAATCGCTCTAATTGTTGACTGTGGCGATAAGAAGAAGGGTGATCTTCACCCCAATGATCTGGCTCGTCCCTAAAAGAACAACACAATTCATATATGTGAGCTACTTCATCATCGTCACTGAAGTAGTAGCAATTCCGTATGATGTCTATTAACCAGGATCGCTCTCTATGTATGACATAGACATGGATTAGCCCTCGTACGACCCGTTCCTCTTTCTCCTTATTTTCGTTAACAAGAACAACATGCCCCCATTTCTTGTGATAATGCCACTGCACGCTCACTTCATCTTTCTGCGCAAATAGAAAATCACAAAATGATAAGGCTTCTTCTTTATTAGAAAAATAGATCTCGACCAACGTCTTCCCTCCCTCCACGAATGCTACAAGAAACTGTTACAGTATATGGGAAGAAAACGTGAAAAATGATTATTCTCCGTAAAAAACTTTAGTAAACTCCTTTTTTCACAACTATTAGGCACGGAGTTATTAAAGATAAAATCAAGGTTTTTGAAAAAGGCGTTAAGCCTTTGTAAAAAAGATGACTTGTCTTGCTAGTTCCTCTAAGCCTGAACTAGATCAAGCTCTTCTGCCTACGGGAGTTTTCAGGCCCACCTTTACCATATAAGAGTGAACGAAAACATGCCATATATGGTGACATCTGAATTTCTAGTGCGAACTGCGGGGCCGTTCATCTCTTTAAAGCCAGGGCTTGCTCGGGGACTGCGAGACTCCCGCGGGAAAAGGAGCCTAGGGAAGCCCCCGCAGAGAGCGTAGCGAATGAGGAGGCTTCCCAGCTCCCCGCAGGAAAGCGAGTTGTCCCCGAGCAAGCCCAAGCACTCATAAACGCAGGCGGCCCCCTTCCAGCTGTAATAGCTCAACTTTGAGTCTTCCGTATAAGGGGGCTTGTCCGGAAAATAAATAAGCAGCTCTGCCAGAGGGACATCCCTCTGGCAGAGCTGCTAACGGTTCACTTATTGTTTTAGCTACGTCGGTTCTGTCCAATGACTTCTACCGGGTTACTCACTTGTTTAATACGTTCAATAATTCTCCCAGCTTTCAATTGCTCAACATCTCCACGGTTGTTCGTCATAAGATGCTTTTCCAATTCCTCTAAATTGTAATTAGAAGTAAAGAAAACAGGTAAACGTTCCATCATACGATACTGTAGAATTGAGCCTAATATTTCATCACGGAACCAAGACGACATGGACTCAGCTCCAATATCATCAAGCATCAAAACCGGTACCGTTTTGAACTTTTCAACTTTCTCTTTCAACGTGTTATCCCCTAATGAAGACTTCATTTCACGAACTAATTCAGGCATGTAAATGAGGTAAGAGGCAATTCGTTTATTCGCTAATTTATTGGCAATAGCTCCTAAAAGGTGTGTTTTTCCCACACCAAATGGTCCATGGAAATAAAGACCTTTATTCCCTTTTTCGGTTTCGGCATTTTCTGTGTAGTTCATTGCTTGACGGATCGCTTCGTAACGATCATCTGGATCCAAGTCCTTAAACTTAGCTTCAACAATGTCTTTTGGCATGTACAAACTGTTAATAAATGAACGCTTTTCTTCCTGGTGTTGAGATTGTCTTTTTCGGGGACACATCTCATACGTCAGCCTAATCTCTTTCCCCTGAACATGAAGATTCGGAGAGTAACCTGAGACCAAATTCTGACAATTTTCCAGAGAAGGGCATCCTTCACAGCGCTTAGATTGAGATTGATACTCATATAATTTCATTAAATGGCGTTCTACATCATGACGAGAGAGGTTTGTGTGCTCCTGCAAAATTTGTTGAATATCAGGATCTTTCAAGATTGCCTCACGCATACTTTGATAATGCTCTTGAAAGTTCTTGCTTTCCCTCATCCATTTCTTCAAAGCTGTTTGGATCGGTTCCATTTCACTCATCCTTAAATCAAATTATTCGAAAGCGTTAATCATCCATGTTCTTTAAAGCTTCTGCTAACTCTTGCTTTTCACGTTCAATATCCGAGGCAGATTTCCCATCTTTGCGTTTTGGAGCCTGATCATATTCACTCGACTGACCTTTTTGATCTTTTTGATCTTTTTGACCTTTTTGATCTTTAAACCAATCAGGAAGGACGTCTTGCTTTTGATTTTTATTATAAGAACGGTTCCCTCCGCTTTTACGGTTATTTGCCCATTGCTGATATTTTTTATTTTCTGTTTTAGCAACTCGCATTGCATGGCGAACGGTTTTTACCTGAAGTCTTGTCCAATGCCCTGCGATCGTTTCCATGTAATTCTTTGATAATTTCATATCTGTTTTTAGTAATACATAATAAATTAACACATTCATCACACCAGGTGTTAATCCTTGTTGAGTCATAATATCACGAATCATTCGTAAATCCTTCTCAGGAGGTTCCGCTCCACCCGAAAGATCTAACAACAAATCTCTAGGTGATATATGTTCTAAGCGTTTAATCAGAGCTTCTTCTTTGTTGTCCGGCTGCTCTTTTGACGTCTCTTGGTCATTAGAGACAGATAATGAATCACGTTGATGAGTGACTTGAAGGTTTTCACTTTGTCCACCTTTGCTTTGGTAAAGGTCGTGACAAGCCTCTTTTAACTCAGTAAGGTCTAATTGGTTTTCATCGTTAAGAGCCCACAAGAGCGCTTTTTCAACATCATTAGTAGTTAAATTATATAACAAAGAAAGCTGCGATAGCACCTTTTGGTTCCGATTGGAAAGAATACTCTGCACGGGCAACATTCTCTGGTCAAGTGATTGCTTTATATAAGAAAAGTCAATTCTATTCTCTTGTATGTTGGCACCTTGACTCTCGACTAATTCTTGGTCTTGCTCTTTAAAATGAGTGGGTGGTGGTTCAGTGGTTACTCCCCCCATTGAAAATACGTGTTCAAAGGAAGACGTGACTTCTTCACCTTTTCGTGATGAAGGTGAACCACCTGAAAACGTACGTTGTAATCGTTCGTACTTTTGTTGACCAAGATGATGATATAGTAACAAGGATAGCATCTCGTCCGCAAAGAATTCACTCGGAGTAAACGGACGAAGTAGTACATACGTATAAACCGTCTGGTCCTCTGATTGATCAACAAAAGTTCGAAGAAGCCCTATGGCTTCTAATCGTTTCCTAGCTTCGTAAATATGATTTAAAGGGAGATTAAGATAACTCATTAATAGGTGGTGTGTATTTACACCTCCTACTTCCTCTTGCAGATCATACTGTGATAATAGCGTTTGGTATAAGCTAATGGATTCATTCCCGATTAGAGGTTGATATAAATGAGTCAGGGACGTTGTGAAATCCATGGGCATGCTTCGAGCGACTGATAACCGAAACCCATCTACCGGTAATAGCTTCCCAATTGATGTATGGTTCATGAAACTCCCTCCTTCCTCATATTCTTGGTGTATTGGCACTATTCTATTACGAAGGAAATAGATAAACCTGATTCTTTTTCAGTCATTTTCTTCTAAGTATACATTGATCTTACTTCTAAAAAAAGAAAAGAGCCACCCGGCCCTATTCTATTACCCCTCTGGATCTTGTTTAATCAAATCTTTTAATTCATCAAGGAAGACATTTATATCCTTGAACTGCCTATAAACTGAGGCAAAGCGAACATACGCAACTTCATCAATATGAGCAAGTCTGTCCATTACCATTTCTCCAATTTCCTTGCTATTCACTTCAGAAACCCCACGATTTCTTAATTCCCGTTCAATTTCCATGGCAATCGTCTCTAGTTCATCAACGGCAACTGGGCGTTTCTCACATGCTCGAATTAGACCTCTCATCAACTTCTCTCGACTAAATTCTTCACGAGTTCCCTCTTTTTTGACAACAATCAAAGGAACTTCTTCGATCCTTTCAAAAGTTGTAAAACGAAAATGGCACTCTTCACATTCCCGCCTGCGTCGAATCGATTTACCCTCTTCGACCGGACGCGAATCCAACACCCTAGTGCTCTTAAAATTACAATTAGGACATTTCACAGATAAATCAACTCCACACTTTCTACATTTTATGAGCCATAGCCGTTTCCAAAAACGGAAGGAGTTCCTTCATTTCTTCATGTTGCTTTTGGATTAACTTATGACTATGCCCGAAATCAAACGGTAAGGCAGATTCGGTGGTAACAGAATAGTCAATCGCAGTTCTATACGGTTGAACCATTACGATACTAACGACGATAAATGCTTTCTTTCCTTTCACCGTTTGCAAGCTCATCTCTCCATGTTCGATAGAAGATGAGACTAATTTATATTTACTTGAATTTTTATAATAATCCTCTAACTGAGTAAATGCTTTATCTTTTGTTGTTTTAAAATAATGAGTTCGAAGAGCTTCATTCCAGTGCTCTTCACTTGTTTCGGCATGATTCGTGAAATATGTTGAAAACCATTGTTTAATATTCATATGCGTCCACCTCTAATCTATTATATCAAAAATTCGAAAAGGTTAAATACACACTTCTGTCAAGAATTTCACTTTTTCTATATTCATACCTAAATAATTCTGTTTAAAGGCGATCTGCCATCGTTTCTTCACCTATTAAGAAATCTGAAATATTTTTCAGAAACGGTTTTATACTACTTATGTAACTGGGCATGAACGGCCCCTTATGAACTTTTTAAAGCTCCATAAAAAAGAAAGTACTCTACATAGGAGTACTTTCTTTCGAACATTTATATTAGAGTACGTTGAATTTCTTTACTTCGACAGGTCCCATACCTCTTGGAACTTCAACTGTTTCTTGTGTTTTAGCTTCTAGTGATTGTGCAATATATTGGGCTGCTACATTAGGATCAATCCGATCCCCGCACGTGTATACATCAATACTTGCATAGCCATGTTCTGGAAAACTGTGAATGGTTAAGTGAGATTCAGAAATGATAACGACGCCACTTACGCCGTGTGGTGCAAATTTGTGAAAAGCAACTTCTCGAACTTCCGCACCTGCTTTTAAAGCAGCATCTACGAAAATTTGTTCAATCATTGTCATATCGTTCAGCTTTTCTGTATTACAATCCCAAAGTTCTGCAATTACATGTCTACCCATTGTGTCCATCGGTAGTCCCCCTTTAAAACCAAAAAAGTTTACTTCTAAACGTCAAGCTTATGCACTACCACGGGGGCAAGTTAGTCCTAAGAGGTCCTAACCCTTTAAGCAGTCATAGGTTCGTCGGTATTTCAGAAGTTCAAAAGTTAGTATATAGTGTTTCCCTATATTTTGCAATAAGTTTTTTATCACATACAAAGGGACGTGGTTGTTTAAGCTTTGTTAGTAGTATAAAACATCAAAGGGGGATTATCCAATTATTTTATCTCTCCAAACTTTCAAGAAACACGGGCTTCTTCACGTGCAGATAAGTGAGTCCCTACAAATTTCACAAGATCAAGCACGCGCTTGGAATAGCCCCACTCATTGTCGTACCAAGCCAACACTTTTACTTTGCGGTCATCCATCACGATTGTAGAAAGACCGTCAATAATAGAGGAGTATTCAGATGTCGTGTAATCAACAGATACGAGCGGTTCATCAGAGTAATGAAGAATTCCTTTCAAATCATTCTTAGAAGAATGAAGGAAGGCTTGATTGATTTGATCTGCAGATACGTTACGCTTGACGTCCACCACCAAGTCTACGAGTGAAACGTTTGGTGTGGGTACTCTCAACGCCATACCATGCATTTTACCGTTTAAATGAGGGATGACTTCACCTAACGCCTTAGCAGCACCTGTTGAGGTTGGAATAATAGATTGTGTACAACCCCTCGCACGTCTCAAATCTTTATGTGGATTATCTAAGTTTTGTTGGTCGTTCGTAAACGCATGTACCGTTGTCATTAATCCGTTCTCAATACCAAACTGTTCATCTAGTACTTTTACTACCGGGGCTAAGCAATTGGTCGTACAAGAAGCATTAGAGATAACATCATGCTCTTCATCATTGTAAACGCTCTCATTTACGCCCATAACAATAGTTGCATCTACTTCTTTCCCGGGAGCTGTAATGACGACTTTCTTAGCGCCCGCTTCGATATGCTGCCCTGCTGTTTCTTTAGTTTTAAACTTCCCTGTAGCTTCAATCACAATATCAACTTCATGTTCTTTCCAAGGAAGTTGTTTAGGATCTCTTGAAGCAAACAAATGAACCTTTTTCCCATCTATTTCAATTCCATCTTCAAGCGCTTTCACTTCTCCTTGAAAATGACCATGAACACTATCATACTTGATTAAATGAGCTAGCGTTTCAGGAGGGTAGCTGGCATTGATTGCAACAACCTCTACCTGCTTATCTAAAATCGCTTGGCGAAACACCATTCGACCAATTCGACCAAAACCATTAATAGCAACGCGTGACTTCATTCTGCATACCCCTCTCATTTATGATACACTTTATTGATATTTCGCATGATTAGTATAACACAATAAAGGAATCCTAGGGAGTAGATTGTGGGTTTTTTCCAAACTTTATTGTAATATATGCATCGATTCTTCATTCAATGAAAGCTAATGTGCTGTTTATAGATTACTAGGTAGCTTGAAAACTCGAAGCTAGAGGATGTTTCCGTTCGCTTTAGTTGAGTGTAAGGTGGGCCTGGAAACCACTCGCTTTCCTGTGGGGAGCTGGTGAGCCTCCTCACCCGGCACGCCGGCTTCCGGGGTCTCACCTAGAATTTAAAATGCAGGCGTGGTGATCAGGACCGTACGGATAAGGCAGCTTTTTGGAAAAGGCGATTAGCCTTTGTAAAAAAGATGACTTATCACGCTAGGTCCTCCACGCAGTAACTAGATAGGCTCTTCTGCCCACGGGAGTCTCGCAGTTTCCAGGCCCACCTTTGCCATATTAGGGGAACGAAAACATGCCATATAGGGGGAGATCAGATCTCATGATGTTAAATTGCGGGGCCGTTCAACTATTTAAAGCCAGGGCTTGCTCGGGGACTGCGAGACTCCCGCGGGAAAAGGAGCCTAGGGGAGACCCCACAGTGAGCGAAAGCGAACGAGGAGGCTCCCAGCTCCCCGCAGGAAAGCGAGTTGTCCCCGAGCAAGCCCACCCACTCATCAAACGTAACGGCCCACTCCCGCTAAAATATCTCATCTTCGGGTCTTCCACATAAGCGGGCCATTGTGGAATACCAAGTTACTCCAATAAAAATAAGGCTGCTCTTGTGGTAAGAGCAGCCTCTTTCTATTACGGGAGTATTTCCCACTTCCGAAGTATAGCATCGAGTTGATCATAGGTTTCTTTCTTGGATCCGTTGTTATCGATTACTTCATCAGCCATTCTGGACTTTTCTGTAATTGAAATCTGAGAGCGAATGCGACTAAGTGCTTCTTCTTTTGTGCTTCCATCGCGTTCCATTAAGCGCTTAAGTTGCACCTCTTCGTCTACGGCAACAACGAGCGTTTTATCTACGTAATCCGTTAACTGACTCTCAAACAATAATGGGATATCTAATACAACCGCCTTGTCCCCTTGCATTAAATATTGATCGCGTTTTCGAACCATCTCTGAACGCACAGCAGGGTGTACAATCTCATTAAGCTGCTTTCTTTTCTCATCATTATTAAAGACAATTTCTCCAAGTGCTTTTCGATCTAGTGTGTGATCTTCTCTTAAAATCCCTTCACCAAAAACGCTTACGATTTGTTGATAAGCATCACGGCCTGGCTTCACGACCTCGCGAGATAATTTATCCGCATCCACTACAGGAATCCCATAATCATCAAACATTAATGAGACAGTACTTTTCCCTGTTGCGATGCTACCTGTTAATCCTATAACGACACCCATTAAAAGCCTCCTACTACGTAAATTTCAACATTCCTATAACGATTAATAAGAGTCCTGGCAAAAATGTTAACCGTTGAATCCACTTAAAGTAAGATAACCAGTAACCGCTTTTTAATCCAATCCAAAGAAAGAAACTACTCATGAACGCAATAAGTAAAGCTGTTGTAAGTGGAGAGAAACCAAACATGGCTGCGCCAATTCCGGCACCAAAAGCATCAAGAGAAAGGGCTATCCCTAATAGAAATGCTTCAACACCATTAATGGAACCCGACTGATCTATATCAGCGCTCATCGGTTTTCGTAAAATTTGAATGACGATCCCAAGAGACCTAATCTCCATATTAAATAGATAAGAAGAGGGATCTTTTGTTTCTGAAGGTTGATCCGTTCTAAAGAACTGATAAAGCACCCAAATTCCAATAGCGATCAATATACCCCCTCCAAACATTTCGGTAATGTGAGGAGAGAGAAAATGGGCAATCCATTTACCAATCATCATAGACAGAAAGAATGAAACAGCTGAAACCATTGCAATAACTCCAATGGCCCGTAGAGAAAGCCCCATCTTCCTAAGTCCATAAGTAAATCCAACCGTAAAACTATCTAAACTAACTGCAAAAGCAAGTAGGATGAGGGTAGTGAATGGTGCCATAGCCGGTAAGCTCCTTCTCTCATATTTACGCATAGTATATGAAAGGAGCCTACCCGCTGTTACTGTCAGACAATGGGTTTACTCAGGCTGACAGTGGATGCAGAAATGAGTTCCTCTTCCACCGACTTTTGTTTTCGAAATCACATTTCCACACCGTTCACAAGCTTCGTCTTGTCGCCCATAAACTTTAAGACGCTGTTGAAACATCCCAATTTGCCCTTGTGTATTCACATAAGAGCGAATGGTTGTACCTCCCTGTTCCACTGCTTCTTGAAGCGTGGAAACAATTTCACCATGTAGACGAACGGCATCTGTCCTCGTAACATCCTTGCCCTTTCTCTCAGGGTGGATTAAAGAACGATGTAAAGCTTCATCTACATATATATTCCCAAGACCTGTTACAATCATTTGATCTAATAGGGCGGTTTTTACATGCCGAGACGTTTTCTTCAGCTTGTTGTATAAGTGATCTGGAGTGAATAATGGATCAAAGGGTTCAGGTCCAAGCTGGTCTAAAGGTGCCCCTTTGAATTCTTCTCCAATTGGATAGATGTGCATGGTTCCAAACTTCCTTACATCTTGATATCGAAGTTCAGTTCCATCTGTAAAACGAAAAATAACATGTGTATGTTTTGCGATCTCATCGCCACTTGGAAATACTCCATACTTTCCTTCCATCCTTAAATGAGAAATCATCACATGTGTATCCAAATAAAACAACAAAAATTTCCCGCGACGTTTTAACTCATGGATGGTTTGCCCTTTTAAAAGCATTTTAAATTCTTCTGGATCTTTCGGGCGCTGGAGGATATTCCCCCAAAACACATCTGTCTCTTTTATCGTTTTCTCAGTTACAAGATGCTGTAATGTTTTCTTGATTGTTTCGACCTCTGGTAACTCAGGCAACACGTTTCACCCCTTTATTTAGCATCATACCAAGTTGATCCTTTGGCAGAATCAACCAGAAGTGGCACATCTAGATTTACGGTATTTTGCATCACCTCTGCAACAATTCCTTCTAGCTTCTCTAGCTCTTCCCAAGGAGCCTCCAGTATCAATTCATCATGAACTTGCAGAAGAACCGTAGCTTCTAAATTTTCTTCGGCTAAGCGATGATGTAAATCAATCATTGCTTTCTTAATAATATCAGCTGCTGAACCTTGAATTGGCGTATTCATCGCTGTTCGTTCGGCAAAGCTTCTACTATTGAAATTACGACTCGTAATATCAGGTAAATAGCGTCTACGGTTCATAAGCGTTGAAACGTACCCTTTTTGTTTTGCCTCCTGTACAACTTCATCCATGTATTCCTTCACACCAGGATAACTATCTAAATAACGCTCAATGAATTGTTTTGCTTCTTTCCGACTAATTCCAAGACTTTGGGACAATCCATATTCACTAATCCCATATACAATTCCGAAGTTAACCGCCTTGGCTTGTCTTCTCATTTGATCGGTTACTTCATTTTTTTCCACATGGAAAACATCCATAGCTGTTTGTGTGTGAATGTCTTCATTCTCATTGAAGGCTTTGATTAGTTTTTCATCTCCAGCAATGTGAGCCAATACACGCAGTTCAATTTGAGAGTAGTCTGCCGCAAAAATATACCATCCTTCTCTCGATGGGATAAACGCTTGTCTGATCTTTCTTCCCTCTTCAAGACGGATCGGAATATTTTGCAAGTTAGGTTCTGTTGAACTTAAGCGACCTGTTTGAGTTAGAGCTTGATTAAAGCGCGTATGAATCATGTCATCTTCATGAACGACCTTTAATAGTCCTTCAATGTAAGTAGAATTTAACTTACCTAATTGACGGTACAATAATAGCTTAGGAATAATCTCATGTTGATCACTCAGTTGCTCTAGCACATCAGCTGAAGTAGAGTAGCCCGTTTTTGTTTTTTTAATTACAGGAAGTTCTAATTTCTCAAACAGTATGGGCCCAAGTTGCTTAGGAGAATTTAAATTGAAGGGTTGACCAGCCAGTTCGTGAATTTCAGATTCAAGCTGAGTAAGTCGTTCCTCAAGCTCTGTGCCCATTTCTTTCAGACGGGCCACATCAACTTTAACTCCGGTATGTTCCATTTCGCCTAGTATTAATGCAAGTGGCATCTCTAGCTCATTATACAATTCCCATTGCTGATTCTCCCTTAATTGTTCTTCCATCTCTGGCTTCAACTCAAATAACATGTTCGCTTTCCGGCCTACATGGCTAGCTAAATCATTGATCCCTTCTGGCACTTTCATCTTTGAGCCTTTGCCATACACTTCTTCATCAAACGCAATACCTTTATATCCCATGCGGTGACTTATTGATGGTATGTCATGATGATTTTCACTTGGGTTTGTTAAATAAGATGCAAGCAACATGTCAAAATCAATTCCAGTAATATCTATACCATGACGCTTAAGAGCTACATATGTTTTCTTCGCATCAAAAACGCCCTTTTTATTTTGATGATCTTCAGCCCAATCTCTAAATACATTCGAGCCTAATGCTACATCTTTAGGTATAAAATAAGTTCCTTTATCATGAACTAAGCCGATTCCTTCAATATTAGCTGTATGATAATTATCGCCTAACATTTCTACGACGAGAGCTGATGAGGCATTCACATGGTCTTCCTTAACCTCATCAAGAACCTCGACCTTTAATTCCGGAAGAGCCTCTTGTACTTGTTCAGACTCCTCTTCACCTCCGATGCGGCTAATCAGAGATTGGAACCCAAGGTCACGGAAAAACGCGCTCACTTGCGGATACTCATACCCTTTATAAACCACGTCTTCAAGGCCAATTTCTACAGGCGTTTCAACGTTAATGGTAACTAATTGTTGACTCATGAAGGCATTGTCTTTATTTGTTTCAAGCTTTTCTTTTAACTTCTTCCCGCTAACATCTTCGATTCCTTCATAGACGTTCGACAATGTCTCAAACTGCTTCAGTAATTTTACAGCGGTTTTTTCACCGACACCTGGAACCCCTGGGATATTATCTGAACTATCTCCCATCAAGGCTTTTAAGTCTATGATCTGATCAGCACGAACTTCCATTTTCTCTTCTAAGAAAGAAGGAGTATAGGTTTCTACATTTGTAATGCCTTTTTTCGTTAATGCGACTGAGACCTGATCTGAAACTAACTGAAGTAAATCTCGGTCACCGCTAATGACTTTAACTTCAAAGTTCTCCTGCTCGCCTTTTCTGGCAAAAGTTCCGATAATGTCGTCCGCTTCATATTGAGTAAGCTCATAATGTTTAATCTGGAAGTTATCTAACAACTCTCTTAAAAGGGAGAACTGCTCTGAAAGCTCGGGAGGCGTCTTTTGGCGACCTCCTTTGTATTCTTCATATGTCTTATGACGAAAGGTCGTTTTCCCTGCATCAAATGCCACAAGCATATGAGATGGGTTCTCTTCTTCTAAGATCTTCAATAACATCGTAGTAAATCCGTATACGGCGTTTGTATGTACACCTTTATCATTATTTAATAACGGCAGAGCAAAAAAAGCTCGGTACGCTATACTGTTCCCATCAATAAGAACCAGTTTATTTGTCATGTTTTCCACTCCTTCGTTCATTAGCATACCTTTTCCATGAGAAAAGGCGACTTGTTTCCTTTATTCTATCATGTTCCATAATAGAAGGAAAAAGTCGCCTTTTTATTAATCAAAATAACCAGTTAAACTTCGTGCATACGGAGAATCTTGCGGAAGAATGATCGTTGTTTCTCCATCAATCGTTTTCTTATAGGATTCTAATGTACGATACAATTGATAAAAGGATTCGTCCTTTGAAAATGATTCGTTGTATACTTTAGCTGCTTCTTGTTCTCCTTCAGCTCTAATCTGGGCCGCTTCAGCTTCAGCTTTTGAGAGCATTTCTGTTACTTCTCTATCTGTTTGAGCAATAATACGATTTTTCGCAGCTTCCCCTTTAGATAAATATTCCTGAGCTTTTGACTCTCGTTCTGATATCATGTTACGAAACACCGTTTTTTCGTTCTCATCTGGTAAATCCGTTCTCTTAATACGTACATCATCTACCCGAATACCGAACTCGTCGCGTGCTAGCAGTTGGTTTACTCTTTCAGTAATCCGTTTGTGTAAATCTCCTCTAGATGACTGCTCATCGTTTATTATTTCTTCATAGTTCATCTGACCAAGCTCTGTACGGATGACTGAAAAGATAAATTCCCCCATCCGGGCTTCAGCCCCAATCATCGTTCTTGCATTGTTAATCATTTTATCTGGGTCAACGATATGCCAGATCGCATAGTTGTCAATAATCATTCGCTTTTTATCAAGCGTGTTGATCTCCTTTTCATTAACATCATAAACCATCTTCTTTTTTGGAAGGGTACTGGCACTTTGAATAAGTGGAACTTTAAATTTCAGACCTGGCTCTTTCTCAATTCTTACAATCTCACCGAATTGACGAACAACTTTATACTCCCCTTCTTTAACAATCATCACACTACTTATAAATCCAACTAGCAACAAGACTAGTATCAGTAAGCTTAGACCTATTTTAATCATACGCTTTATATAGTTAGAGTTTGTTTCGTTCCCTGTCTCTATTACGTTCTCATCACTCATCGTCGTTCGAACCCCCTTGTGTCGGAGCAGGCTGTGGTGCTTGTTGTTGTCCGATTGGTAAGTACTTAAGCGTATTTCCATCATCATTCATGATATAAATATTAGCCTTTGGCAGAACATCTTCTAACGTTTCAATAACTAATCGCTCTCTCGTAATATTTGGAGATTTACTAAAAGCTTCATATAAAGCATTGAACTTTGCTACATCCCCTTTGGCTTGTTCAATTCGAGCTACTTTATCCCCTTCTGCACGAGTAATAATCGCATCTTTTTCACCTAGAGCTTCTTCGTATTTTTCATTTCTATATTTCTCTGCTTCATTCCGTTTCGTATTACTAGTTTCGCGAGCGTCCGTTACTTTTGTGAAAGCTGTCCGCACATCTGCATCCGGAAGGTCTACTTCCTGAAGCTTCACATCACTGACGGATATCCCAATATTATAATTTTCAACTAATCCTATTAGCATTTCACGCACTTCATTTTCTATTTCTGCTTTACCTGATGTTAACGCTTCATCAATTTCTGAAGTTCCAATTACACTTCTTAAGGATGCAGAAGTGGCGTTATTTAACGCTAGTTCAGGGTCTTGAGATTGGTACAAATATTTGGCTGGGTCTACAATCTTCCACTGAACTACTAGATCAGCGAGAACAATGTTTTCATCCCCTGTAATCATTTGCACTTGTTTTTTATTGCTTTTATCATCTTGTGAGTATCCAAAGTTCAAGCTAAACGTTTCTTTTGAAAGCTTCTCTACTTCTTGGACTGGCCAAGGCATTTTAAAATGCAGCCCAGGCTCTGTTATACTCTCGTCAGCGTTACCAAACGTAAGGATAACTGCTTGTTCTGATTCGTCGACTGTATACCAACTTGTAATCCCGACTACAACTAGAATGATTGCCGCTACCCCTATAGCAACCCATGTATAGATTTGTTTAAGAGTCACTCGTATCTCTCCCCCTATTTCATTTTCTTTACTATCTATTTACGACTAAGCAGTTCAAAAGTTTCAAATAAATGGATTTTAAAGGGTGAGAGAGAAAAAAAGGTATAAAAAAAGACGGAGGCGGGTTGACCTCCGTCAAGTAAGAAAACACCTTGGATGAAAGGGTTTCATAGAGAACTATATCAAGGAATTATTTGCATTTAATTAACTTAATGTTAACGTTTCGTAAATTTTTTAGGCAGTGTAATATGAAAGGCTGTTCCTTTTTGGTATTCACTTTCTACTTCAATGTTTCCATCATGTGCTTCTACGATGTGTTTGACAATAGCTAAACCAAGACCTGTTCCACCTGAGTTGCGGCTCCGCGCTTTGTCAACGCGATAGAAGCGTTCAAATATTCGAGGGACATCTTCTTTTGGAATGCCAATCCCACTATCCGTAACAGAGATCATAAAGGAGTCCTTTTGATTCTTTAAATCGAGCTTTATAGTGCCACCATTTGGGGTGTAATTGATAGCGTTAGTTATTAAATTAATTACTACTTGCTTTAATCGTGCAGAATCTCCATCAATATACCCTTCAGTATCAATAGTTTGCTCAAGCTCAATACCTTTTTGATTGGCCTGTTGCTCAACAATTGGAATAATATCTTTTACTAAAGATGGAACCGAAATATGTTCGATATTTAAAGTAAACTCTTCCTTCTCTAACTTGGATAGCTCTAAAAGATCATGGATTAACGATTGAAGTCTCTCACTTTCATTTAGAATGATTGTGATAAACTGTTCGCGTAACCCTTCATCTGACATCGCCCCATCTAGAAGTGTTTCCGAGAATCCTCTAATTGAGGTAATTGGTGTTTTCAATTCATGAGAAACATTTGCCACAAAATCTTTACGCATTTGCTCTAAGTTTTTTAACTCTGTAATATCATGAAAAACAAGGACTACACCTTTCCACTGATTAGACTCATTAAAAATTGGTGCTCCTAACACCTCAAGGAATCTTCTTTCAATTTGAAGGGGTAAGATAAACGAATGTCTCACTTTGTCTTCTGTCATAAACACTTCTTTTACAGATTTATGAATCTCAACCTCATCTACCGCCTCATAATACACATGACCTAAGTATTGCTGTTCCTGACCTCCAAAATGTTCTAAAAAGGCTCGGTTTACGAGATTTACGTATCCTTTCTCGTCAATTAACATTAGGCCATTCCCCATGTTATTAATAACTGCTTCTAATCGATCCTTTTGCATCTCTTGATGCATGGTCATCTCTTGAAGGTTACGCGCTAACACATTGATAGAAGAGGTTAATATAGCAGCCTCTCCGTAATTCCCTTCATAGGTTCTAGCCCTGTAATTGCCCCTAGCTAATTCATCGGCTACATTTGAAGCCGAACGTATTGGTTTAATATACTTCTCAAATATATTACGGCCAAGGGTTGCCATGATAAGGATACCAACGAACAAGGTTATTCCTATAAGGACCCATATGTTGCTCGTTATGTGAGTTAACGAATCAATACGAAGGACAAGGACAAGTTGTCCACTCAAAGAACTGTTATCCGCCTCAAAGGGGTAAAAGAACATATGATCCTTTAAAAAACCTTTATGCGTAGTACTGAAACCTGCTTGATGAGTGTTCATATAAGAATTTACAGTTTCCGCTTCCCCTGGGGTTAATTGAAGGACCTGCTGGGTGGTATTTAACAGTGTTTGCTTTTCTGATAGATAGATTAATCCAATATCCAGCTGCTTGCTAAGGTCTTCAAGAGTACTTAAATCGGAAGCATCTTCAACAAATTCTGATAAGTATACGGCTTCGTTTTCAACTCGTTCTTCTATTACATCCACGAAGAAATTTTTTGTTAATTGGGCCAAGACCAAGCCAAGACCTAGCATTAGAAGAATGGCTAGTATGGAATAGGTCAAAAATGGCCTTGAACCATAATTGTTACGCATCTTTAGAAGGGTCCTCCATCTTATAACCAAGACCTCTTATTGTTTTAATATATACCGGTTTTTTCGTATCAGGTTCTATCTTCTCCCTTAAGTGGCTGATATGAACATCAACAATACGTGTATCACCAACAAAATCATAGTTCCAAACGGCGCTAAGTAGTTGATCACGGGAAAGGACACGACCTTTATTTTTGGCCAAATATAGTAAAAGCTCAAATTCCTTTGGCGTCAGAATAAGAGATTCACCCTTAACTGTTGCCTCATATTGCTCTTGAAACACTTTCAAATCAGCAATTTGAATAAGGTCTCCTTCAAGATCGTTAGACTCTCGAATAGTGGATCGTCTTAATATTGCTTTAATTCGTGCTACAACTTCTCTAGGACTAAAAGGCTTTGTTAAATAGTCATCAGCCCCTAATTCTAGACCAAGTACTTTATCAAACTCATCATCTTTAGCGGTTAACATAAGAATCGGCGTGTGTACTTGTTTCTGTCTGAGTTGCTTACAAACTTCCATTCCATCCATTTCAGGAAGCATGACATCTAGAACAATAAGGTCAAAGAACTGTTCATTAGCTTTTTCCAGTGCATCTGCACCAGTATAAGCTACTTCTGTTTCAAATCCAGATTGTTCAATGTTGTATTTTAATAATGTTACAATAGATTCTTCATCATCCACAATTAATATATTTTGAGCCATCTCGTATCCACCTCTGCTTCTTTTTCTATCTTCATCATACAATGAACGGCAGTTTTAATAAAAGAATATTTGTAAGGTTCAGGGCTTTCTTTACAAGAACTTAACAATTACTTTACCCTACTACCTTTAAATTTACATCTTTTCTACCGAATCGTCATTGTTATCCATTTATGCTTACGCTATTTTATTCCATATAAGCATATGGAACGCTACAAGCTGAGACACTTTAGTGTAGATATGGCCGTTACGTTTGTTGAGTGCTCGGGGTGTCTGGGGAACGACTCGCTTTCCGCGGGCGGCCCCACACGATGTGGGGTCGTTCGACGTTGTCACAGGACGTGACGGTTTTAGTCGAGCTTCCTCTTTCTTTTTAGAGCCTCCTCGGGAAACCCACCCTGCGGGGTCTCGTCGACCTCTTTCTCCCGCAGGAGTCTCCCCGTTCCCCAGACACCCCATACCAGAAGTTGTAGAACGGCCCCACATCTTAAGGGTAAGATAAGCGAGGTTTTCACATATGGCATGGTTCCGTTACATCATATACAGGAGAGGTGGTCCGGGAAATTACGAGACTCCTGCGGCAGTATGAGCCTCATTAGTGAAGGAAGAAAGTTCGACTAAGACCTTCACGTCAATCGCCAACGTCGAACGCCCCTGGTCGTGTGGGGCCGCGGAAAGCGAGTGATTTCCCGAACCACCTCACGCTCTAACAACGCTAACGGAACTCGGTCGTCTTCAAAAACCCGCCCTATTCTGGAACCTCCTATCAATAGACTAACCACATTAAGATTTAACGGAGCGAACTAAAAAGCCCCTTCTTGTTAGGAAGGGGCTTGTTGAGAAGAGGATTAATAGAAATTTTCTAGTGAGCGAGCTGTCATGGATTCTGGTTCATACGCTGGTGTGACTTGAACCGTTCCAGTTATGACTTCTTCTCCTGCTTCATTTACTCCATTTACAGACAGGCTTATCTGATGTTGAGCATTGTTTACTTCTAAAACCTTGATTGTAAGAGTAACTTCTGAATAGTGGTATAAAGGCGTTGGGTATTGGAGCACTTGCTCTGTAATATGACTTCCTGGCCCAGGTAAGTGAGAGGAAACAAGGGAAGACACCATACCATATAGCATAACTGATGGAACTAGAGGACGCTTATAAGGAGTCTGTGAAGCATAATCATGTTGAATGTACAAAGGATTGGCATCATTTGTTAAACCCAAGTAAAGTAGAATATCTTTATCTTCAATCGACATCGTTTTTGAATAGTCTTCTCCTACCGCTACATCTCCTATTTTTTTACCTAGCTTTCTTCGTTTATCAAGCAATATTTCCACCTCCAAAATGTAAGCGTTTTCTTATGTGTTTATAGAAAAGCTGCCCTTTTATGAGGACAGCTTCTCGTGATGGTACTTTTATTGTACTACTTCCATGACTTTTTTAACAGAGTCAGCAGATTGGTCTAACTGAGCTTTTTCATCATCTGTTAAGTCAAGTTCAATAATTTCTTCAATTCCATTACCACCAAGGATTGTCGGCACACCAAGATAGATATCTTTGTATCCGTACTCTCCTTCAAGGTAGGCAATAGCAGGTAATACACGGCGCTGGTCTTTTAAAATAGCTTCTGCCATTTCTGTCAGGGAAGCTGCAGGTGCATAATAAGCACTTCCATTCCCTAATAGCCCAACGATTTCTCCGCCACCTTTGCGGGTACGTTCCACAATTTCTTCAAGACGGTCTGACGAAATTAACTTCTCTAAGGGGATACCACCTGCATAGGAATAGCGGATAAGTGGAACCATATCATCTCCGTGTCCGCCGAGCACAAAGCCTGTAATATCTTTTACTGATAAATTTAGCTCTTGTGCAATGAATGTACGGAAACGCGCTGTATCTAAAACACCACTTTGTCCAATAACACGGTGTTTAGGGAAGCCGGACTCTTTAAAGACAGAATACGTCATGGCATCGACTGGGTTTGTTAACACAAGAATGGTCGTTTCAGGAGAATGATGTACAATTTCTTTCGTTACACTTTTCATGATTTTTGAATTAGTAGCTACTAAATCATCACGACTCATTCCTGGTTTACGAGCAATTCCAGCGGTGATAATAACAAGATCTGAACCAGCAGTATCTTCATAATTAGAAGTCCCTTTAATATCAGAATCAAAACCTTGTACAGGGCTAGCCTCTAGCATATCCAACGCTTTTCCTTGAGTTGGCTTTTCCATATCAGGCACATCTACAAGCACTACGTCTGCCAGCTCTTTCTGTGCGATCATAAGGGCTGTTGTTGCTCCAGTGAAGCCAGCACCAATAACGGATACTTTTCTTCTTTGAATGGCCATATTAATCCCCTTCCAATACTAAGATTAGTCCATGTTTTTGATAAGTGCATCACCGAATTCAGAACACTTCACTTCAGTAGCACCATCCATCATACGAGCAAAGTCGTATGTGACTGTTTTGTTACCAATTGTTTTATCCATTGAATTTGTAATTAAGTCTGCCGCTTCTCTCCACTCAAGGTGTTCAAGCATAAGTACACCAGAAAGGATAACAGAAGATGGATTAACTTTATCCATGCCCGCATACTTTGGAGCCGTTCCGTGTGTAGCTTCAAAGATTGCATGTCCAGTTTCAAAGTTAATGTTTGCACCTGGAGCAATTCCAATTCCCCCAACTTGTGCAGCAAGCGCATCAGAAACGTAATCACCATTAAGATTCATTGTTGCTACCACATCAAACTCTTTTGGACGAGTTAAAATTTGTTGTAAGAAGATATCAGCAATCGCATCTTTTACAATGATTTTGCCTTCAGCTTCAGCGGCATCCTGTGCCTTGTTAGCAGCTTCTTTGCCTTCTTTCTCAACAATCTCGTCATATTGTCTCCAAGTGAAGACTTTATCGCCAAATTCTTGTTCAGCGACTTCATAACCCCATGCTTTAAATGCGCCTTCTGTAAACTTCATTATATTCCCTTTGTGAACAAGCGTTACATTACGACGACCTTCGCGAAGAGCATACTCAATCGCAGAGCGTACTAGACGCTTAGTTCCTTCTTCAGAAACTGGTTTAACGCCAATTCCAGACGTTTCAGGGAAACGAATATTATGTACGCCCATTTCATTCTGTAGAAAATCAATTACTTTTTTCGCTTCAGGCGTTCCTTTTTGCCACTCAATACCTGCATAAATGTCTTCCGTGTTTTCACGGAAAATAGCCATATCCGTATCTTGTGGACGCTTAACAGGTGATGGTACACCTTCAAACCAACGTACAGGACGAAGACAAGTAAACAAGTCTAATTCCTGACGAAGAGCAACGTTTAAGGAACGGATTCCCCCACCAATTGGTGTTGTTAGAGGACCCTTGATCGCTATTTTGTAATCACGGATTGTATCAAGCGTTTCTTTAGGAAGCCACTCGCCAGTTTTGTCGTAAGCTTTTTGACCTGCGTAAACTTCTTTCCATTCGATTGATTTGCTGTCTCCGTATGCTTTTTGAACAGCCGCTTCAATTACCTTACTCGCAGCAGCCCAAATATCTGGCCCGATTCCATCACCTTCAATGTATGGAATGATTGCATGGTTTGGTACGTTCATTTCGCCATTTTCTACTGTAATTTTTTCAGCTTGTGTCACTGATAACCCCTCCTAAATCTTTGCAAATATTCTCACTATAATCATATCACAGGAATTCTATAATCAAAGAGTAAAAAATCCAAAAGGGTAGACTTAAATGAGGATAACCTCTCTAAGCCGCCCCTTATGCTAGTTTCATAGATTAGCGATTTTCAATTGCTGTATACGTTTGACCCGTTGGACCTGTATAATCAGCACGCGGACGAATCAGGCGATTGTCTTCATACTGCTCTAAAATGTGTGCCAACCAACCTGACGCACGACTCACGGCAAATAAAGGCGTAAATAGGTCATGATCAATTCCAAGGCTATGATAAACAGATGCTGAATAGAAATCTACATTTGCCGGAAGCCCTTTGTGCTCTTTAATATAATCTTCGATTTTTACAGACATGTTATACCACTTAGAATTACCTGTAAGTTCAGTAAGTTCACGTGACATTTCTTTTAGGTGTTTCGCACGTGGATCACCATTCTCATATACTCGGTGCCCCATACCCATAATCTTTTCTTTATTTTCAAGCTTCTCTTTAATAGCATCGATTGCACGATCTTCATCGCCAATCTCTGTTAACATTTTCATCACTCGTTCATTCGCCCCACCGTGTAATGGGCCTTTTAAAGCACCAATCGCTGCTGTAATTCCGCTATAAATATCAGAAAGTGTTGCTACACATACACGAGCTGTGAAAGTAGAAGCGTTTAACTCATGGTCAGCATGAAGGACAAGTGCTTTGTTGATCGCTTCAATTTCTAAATCTTTTGGCTCTTCACCATTTAGCATATACAAGAAGTTAGCTGCAAAACTTAAGCCTTCTTTAGGCTGCACAGGCTCTTGTCCTCTTCTGATCCGAGCAAAAGCGGTTACGACTGCCGGCATTTTAGCCTGTATGCGGATCGCTTTACGCTTATTCGCGTTCTCTTCCATCACATCTGATTCTTCATCATTTAAACCTAAAATTGAAACAGCTGTGCGCAATGCTGCCATAGGATGAACCGATTTCAGGTCATATGATTTCAAATGGTCGATTACGGATTGAGGAATCGCCATCTCTCTATTTAACTCACCCTTTAAATAATCTAGCTCACTCTTAGTCGGTAACTGCTTATTCCAAAGAAGATAAATAACCTCTTCGAAACTAGAGTTCTGAGCTAAATCATCAATGTTATACCCCACATAGGTAAGCTTGTCATCAATAATTGAACTAATAGAGGATTCCGTTGCAATAATCCCTTCTAAACCTTTAGTAGCTGCCATTGATACTCTCTCCTTTTTCCCTAATTTTTCCCCGTATACGTTCTCTATGTAAACCCGAGAAAACGCTTAACATATTTATTAAAAAATTTTCAGGATATCATCCCCATAAACAATTATAAACAAATATCAGATTTTTGTGAAATGAAACCGTTTAATTTTCTGAAAAAATCTATAACGGATATGGTAATAATTCCTCCAGATCAGGTGGTTAAAACGTCTATTTTCCTTATATTTCTACTTTTTTATTCTCCAGAAACAAAAAATCCTAACAAAGCATTGCACATTCATTCTACTTAAAAAAGGAAGTTCTTGGTGCACAAGAACTTCCTGAACGATACCGTTTATTAGAATAATTTAACAATGCTATCAACTAACCTCATGGCCATATACGCTATACCGGCACCAATAAGTGGCCCCACAGCCACTCCATTGAAGAAAACGACAGCTAGAATCGTTCCGATAATTAACGCAGTAGTTAATTGCGGGTCACTAGCTAGCAAACTTAAACCATCACGGGCTATAAAAGCCACAAACATACCTGCCCCTAAACAGATCCATGCGTAATAGGACTTTACGCTCCCAGCAAGCTCTTTAAAGCCGATTTCTCCTGTAGCGATAGGGATTAAAACAGAAATGGTAATAATCGTAACGCCGATGCTCATTCCTTTTGATTCAAAGAACGGAAAGACCTTCTCATCTAACTTAAACAGCTTCAATCCAGCTAATACATACACGGCAATCATTATAGATTGATTTTTTCCAATGAGTCCTAATAAGAATAATATAAGTAAGAAAATAGTAGACTGTGATATAACCATTTGTTCCCCTCCAAAATTACTTTTCAGCAAAAACCAAATGTAATCTTACCACACCCCTATTGAATTGAACAAAGTGTTCCGTTTGCACATAAACAGTCTTAATTCGCTTTAAAGGAGGCAAGTGAGAGAAATGGACAAGGACCATGCCTGGCTTTTACTGTCACGTATGATAAGAAGCATGCTAGTTGGGGTTATAGTGGCCGCAAGTTTATTTATAACAATATTATTATGGACCTACCTCTACCCTTTTATTATTGCTTTAACTATTGCCTATTTAATTAATCCTTTAGTTAATATTTTAGAGAACAGAACGCATGCTCCCAGAAGTTTAGCAGTCTTTATCGCTATTATGCTTTTGTTAGGCGCAATCATTGGTGTCATAACACTACTTGTCGTTGAACTTATTGATGGTTTTACTTATTTAGGAACGCAACTTCCAGAACATTTCAGAACTTTAATTTCATATCTTGAAAACCTTCTCACCTATAAGATGATTCCGTTATACGAAAGAATAACTTCTATCATGAATACATTAGACGCCTCCCAACAACAAGAGATCATCATACAAATTCAAAACGTGGGAGCCAACATCGCTCAAAGTGGGGCAGAATTGCTTGGCGATATATTAAATGCCATTCCATCTTACCTAAAAAAACTACCGAACTTTGCTACCGTATTAATTTTTTCTTTGCTCGGGACGTTCTTTATCAGTAAGGACTGGTATAAGCTTTCCCTACGAATAAAAAAACTCACCCCTTCTAAAGTAGCACAATCAAGCGCGAGCGTTTTTAGTGGCCTCCAAAAGGCTCTATTAGGCTTTATTAAAGCTCAATTCACACTCATATCCATTACAGCCTTCATCGTGCTCATTGGCCTTCTTATTCTACGCGTAGAATATGCGGTAACAATAGCCATACTAACGGGCGCTGTTGATCTATTACCTTATTTGGGTACAGGTTTTGTATTTGTGCCATGGATCGTATATATGTTCTTCACTGGAAATTACTTCTTAACCATTGGTTTATCTATCTTATACACTATTGTTATTGTACAGCGACAAATGATGGAGCCAAAAGTTCTATCTACAAATATCGGCTTAGACCCTCTTGCTACATTAATGGCTTTATTTGTAGGTTTTCAACTTTTTGGGTTTTTAGGATTGATTATAGGACCCGTTTCACTTGTCATGGTAAACACTCTGCATCAAAGCGGTGTTTTCAAGGAAATATGGGCTTATATAATCGGGAAAACGACTTCTTCCTAGTATAGAATAAATAAAATGACAAAAAGTCCAGAGTCAGCCCCTGGACTTTTTAACATATCTATTAAATTCCCATTCATTCTTTATCTTCTAAAGATTGTAATTGTCCCATTCTCCATCATACGCTTCACCGCTTTTTGCAATGAGCGTTTTAATGGTGTACGAGTGATTGGGAGAAGAAGAGTAAAGCCTACTGCATCCGTTATAAAACCTGGAGTAAATAAGACAACAGCACCAATTAATATACAGATTCCATCAAAGATCTCTTCCTGTGGAACGATACCTCTTTGAACGTTATCTCTTGCTCGATTGAGCGTTTCCACCCCTTGCTTTTTGGCTAGAAATGCACCAAGTATCCCTGTAGCAATAATAAGCAGGATGACCCACCAAGGCCCAACAAGATTGCCAGCCCAAACAAGGACACCAATCTCAAGTGCAGGTACAACTAATATAAATAGTAAAAGCCATCGAAACACAAAAATCTCCCTTTCACCTAGAACTTAAACTTTATCTTTATTATACATGAAAACCAATTGTATTCCTAACATCATCATTCTTCCTATCGATCATAGAAACTGATCTCGAATGGTAATAGCTAATACAATAACAAAAAGAGACCCAGGAAACCCGGGTCTCTATAGTTTTATCTTATAGTACGCTAGCGTGACCTTGATAGATGTCGCCGCGCGCAGAATCAATTGTAATTTCATCTCCATCGCTCACAATCGTAGTCGCCTCGGAAACTCCAACGATAACTGGAATCCCTAAGCTTAAGCCGACTACAGCTGCGTGAGAAGTAAGTCCACCTTCTTGAGTAACAAGACCGCTTGCTTTCTCAATTGCAGGCATCATTTCTTTGTCTGTGCCAATTGTAACAAGGATGTCTCCTTCTTCCACTTTGCTGTTTGCCTCTTCTGCTGTTTTGGCAACAACTACTTTACCGAAAGCAGATTTCTTTCCAATTCCTTGACCTTTCGTTACAACATCACCTACTACGTGAACTTTCATAAGGTTTGTTGTACCACTTTCACCAACTGGTACACCTGCAGTGATAATTACGCGGTCACCACGGTTGAACGCACCAGTCTTAAGACCGTTATCGATCGCTTTTGTCAGCATGTCATCTGTAGACTCAGAACGATCGCCTAATACAGCATGAACTCCCCATACAAGAGAAAGCATGCGCTGAACGCGCTCGTCAGAAGTAACGGCTACAAGCGGAGCTTTTGGACGATATTTAGAGATCATTTTAGCCGTGTAGCCACTTTCTGTTGGAGTTAAGATGGCAGCTACATCTAAGTTCATTGCTGTATGAGTAACAGATTGGCTAATAGCGTCAGTAATCGTCATATCGCTTGTACGAGAAAGATTACTCAAGATCATTTGGTGATCGATTGCAGATTCGGCGCGTAACGCAATGTTATTCATTGTCGTTACAGCTTCTACTGGGTAGCTACCTGCAGCTGTTTCGCCACTAAGCATGATTGCATCTGTTCCATCAAAAATCGCGTTAGCTACGTCACTTGCTTCTGCGCGTGTAGGACGTGGGTTACGTTGCATAGAATCAAGCATTTGTGTAGCAGTGATAACTGGCTTACCAGCTGTATTACATTGACGGATTAGTTCTTTCTGTACAAGAGGTACCTCTTCGGCAGGAATTTCTACACCTAGGTCACCACGTGCAACCATAAGACCGTCACTGACTTCTAGAATTTCTTTGATATTGTCTACGCCTTCTTGGTTTTCAATCTTTGGAATGATTTGAATGTGATTAGCGTCATGTTTTTCTAGTAGTTCACGGATTTCAAGAACATCTGATGCACGACGAACAAATGATGCCGCGATAAAGTCTACGCCTTGTTCAATACCGAAAATAATGTCAGCTGCGTCTTTATCTGTAATACCAGGCAAGCTTACACTTACGTTTGGAACGTTTACGCCTTTTTTATTCTTAAGTGGTCCAGAGTTTAGGATACGAGTACGAATTTCGTTTTGCTCTTTTAATATTTCAAGCACTTCTAATTCGACTAATCCATCATCTAAAAGAATTTTTCCTCCAACGTGAACATCGTCGATAAGTCCAGGATACGTCACAGCAAAGCGATTTTCATCACCTTCAAGCTCTTCATCCATTGATACATTGATTTCAGAACCTTTCTCAAGGTGGATCTCGCCTTCTTTAAGTTTGCCAGTACGGATTTCCGGTCCTTTTGTGTCTAAAAGAATGGCTACCGTATTTCCTGTTTGCTTCGCAGCTTCACGGATACTATTTATACGAGCTCCGTGCTCCTCGAAATCTCCGTGAGAGAAGTTAAGACGTGCCACGTTCATTCCTGAATTCATAAGCTCTGTTAATTGTTCAACGTTCTCAGACGCTGGTCCAATTGTACATACAATTTTTGTTTTCTTTTTCATTGCAATGGTCCTCCTCAAAAGTCTTCATTTTATCGCTCAAACTGAGATCGTTCCCACAGCCCTCGAGGATATTTCTATATTGATAATTCCTGAGATAGCTTATACATGTCTAAATCAAGTTCATGTTTCGTGTTTAGGGCTTCGATGATGTCATGATCAACTAGCTTATTGCTTTGAATCCCAACCATGCGTCCAGCTTTTCCTTCAATAAGAAGATCAACAGCCTTCGCTCCTAAACGACTTGCTAACACACGATCATACGCTGTTGGTGATCCGCCGCGTTGAGTGTGTCCAAGAACCGTAACTCGCGTTTCAAGATCAGTTGCATCTTCGATACGTTGACCATAATCAAAGCCTGACCCAACACCTTCAGCTACTAAAATAATACTGTGTTTCTTGCCACGTTCATGGCCACGTTTTAAACGTTCGACAATATCTTCAAAGTTATCATCCACTTCAGGAATAATAATACTTTCAGCTCCATCTGCTAATCCAGCCCAAAGAGCAATATCACCAGCGTCTCTTCCCATTACTTCGATAACATAAGTACGCTCATGTGATGTAGCAGTGTCACGAATTTTATCAATGGCCTCAATTACAGTATTTAGAGCTGTATCAAAACCAATAGTAAAATCAGTAGCAGGAATATCGTTGTCAATTGTACCAGGTACACCAATACATGGGTAACCGGCTTCTGTAAGTTTCTTAGCACCCATAAATGAGCCGTCACCACCAATGACAACTAACCCTTCAATACCGTGTTCCTTTAACTGGTCAATACCTTTTTGACGGCCTTCTGGTGTTTTGAAGTCATCGCAACGAGCGGTATAAAGCATCGTACCACCACGTTGGATAATATCACCAACTGAACCAAGTTCCATCTTCTCGATATTACCGTCAATTAGCCCTTGATATCCATAGTAGATTCCATAAACTTCGATACCATGGTAGATACTTTTACGAACAACTGAACGTATTGCAGCGTTCATTCCGGGAGCATCTCCCCCACTAGTTAACACACCTATTTTTTTCATTGTAATCACCTCGTATAACGATCAATGTTTTAATAGCACTGAATGTAGTAAGTATGATTCATATATTGTCGAAACGTGTGTAGCTTTCTCCCTATTCAAAGATACTGCTAAACCGTTCGTTTGACAACCATAAACCTACCTTGAATAAAAGTTTCAACATCAGGAATCTTCTGAAAACAGTATTCCCATATGTATCATATATCTAAAACCCTTTTTACATAAAGAAAGGGTATTTAAACTAAATGTAGGTTTCAATTTAGATGGATCTTCTCTTTCAAAACCAATACTTTAAGCGAATCATCACGTGTATAAGTCAGTAGACAAGAACTTACTTTACCATGCTTCATGAAATTTGTCGATAATGGGCAAAAGAGAACCTTTCAAAATAAGAAAAGGGGTGCCTTTCTACGCAAGACTGTAACGTTACCTAAGAAGTTACGCCTCATCAGACACCCCCATCCTACAGAAAGACTACAATGTTGTGTAGTCTCCAATCTGCTTATATTTTTCCCATCTCTTCTCAAGTAATTCCTCTTTCGGTAAATCGTAAAGCTCCTGTAAGGACTGATGTAGAACTTGATCTATCTCTGCTGCTTGAGCAGCCACGTCCCGATGAGCTCCACCTTTTAGCTCAGGGATAATATCATCCACAACTTTGAGCTTCTTCAAATCGTAAGACGTTATCATCATCGTTTCTGCAGCTTTTTGAGCTAAGCCCGAGTCTTTCCAAAGAAGAGCAGCGGCACCTTCTGGAGAGATCACGGAGTAAGTTGAGTTTTCAAGCATATGAATCCGATCGCCAACTCCTAGCGCAAGAGCTCCGCCACTTCCACCTTCGCCAATAACGATACAAATAATTGGTACTCTTAAGCCCGCCATTTCCATCAAGTTTCGTGCGATGGCTTCACTTTGCCCTCTCTCTTCAGCTGCTTTACCAGGGTAAGCGCCCTTCGTGTCAATAAAACATATGATTGGGCGATTAAACTTTTCAGCTTGCTTCATATGACGCAGAGCTTTCCGATACCCTTCTGGATGAGGCATACCGAAATTACGTCTAATATTTTCTTTTGTATCTTTACCACGTTGGTGTCCAATTACTGTGACAGGTTTGTCCTTATACTTTGCTACACCAGATACAATTGCTTCATCATCACCGTATAAACGATCACCATGAAACTCCAAGAAATGAGTGAACAACTCTTTCACATAGTCTAATGTCGTCGGACGCTCTGCATGACGAGCCATTTGAACGCGATCCCAGGGCTTCATGTTTCCATAAACGTCTTCTTCTAGCTTTACTAAACGTTGTTCTAAGGTTTCGATTTCAGAAGTTAAATCCATGTCACTTTCTGCTGTGAATTTTTTTAATTCTGCAATCTTCTCCCTTAGCTCCATAACTGGTTTCTCGAACTCTAAAACCTGTTTCACGATGGCTTGGCACCTCCCTCATGAATGTCCAACAGAGTAGTTAGAACTTCTTTCATATCTTGACGCTCAATCACCTGGTCCAGATGACCATGCTTTAAAAGAAATTCTGCTGTTTGAAAGTCTTCAGGAAGTTCCTCCCGAATCGTTTGTTCAATAATTCTACGGCCCGCAAACCCAATTAAAGCGCCAGGTTCTGCAAAGTTATAATCTCCAATTGAAGCAAAGCTTGCTGAAACACCACCTGTTGTAGGATGGGTCATTACAGAGATCATTAGACCTCCCGCCTCACTAAATCGTTTAATAGCTATAGAGGTTTTCGTCATTTGCATCAGGCTTAAAACACCTTCTTGCATCCGAGCACCACCACTGGCTGTAAATATAATAAATGGAATCTGTTGCTCTTTCGCTTTTTCAATCGCTCGAGCGATTTTTTCTCCCACAACAGATCCCATGCTTCCCATACGAAAGCGAGAGTCCATAACAGCAAAAGCCGTTTCAAATCCCTGCATTTTACCTTTACCTGTCACAACAGCTTCGTTCAGACCCGTTTTCTCACGGTCTTTCTCTACCTTCTCTAAGTAATCAGGAAAGCCTAGTGGGTTTTCAGTTATGATATTTTGATCCCATTCTTCGAAAGTATGTTCATCAAACAAACTATCAATTCGTTCTTTCGCTGTCATTTGGTGATGGAAAGAACAGTTTGGGCAGACATTTAAATTCTTTTTCAATTCTTTACGGTAAAAGATTTTATGACAATTAGGACATTTTTGCATCAATCCTTCGGGGATCTCTTGCTTTGCTTCTTCCCGAGGTATGGATGCGTACTTTTTCTTCTTGCTAAAAAAATCTTTAAGCAAGGTGATTCCTCCTTTAGGACATATAAAGCCTGTCTACCTTTTCACTTTAACGAAAATTTGTAAAAAGTGTTGTAGAATTTTGTCTTGATCATTTCGACATTTTCTCCTGATAGAGTTGTGCACAGAGTGTTTCTATCCGTTTGTCGTCCTTGGCTTGAAGGGCATCAATAAGTGCTTTATATAAATCTATATCGTAAACGGGTTTGTGGAATGTACGCGAAAACTCTTCCATTAAGCGCCATATTTTAAGTAATAGTTGGTTTTCCCCAACGTCAAATATCGTATAAAAAAAGTCATAATGAAACGTTTCAGAGCCAGATTCAAATAGCCGTACATGCTCTTTTAATGTTTGAAAATCCTGGTCACTTAAATGATGCATAGCAATTTTAGAAGCTTCTTTCTCAATTAATTGTTTCGTGGACTTTAAATTCTCTTTCGTTTTCGCTTCTTGAAGTATAAAAGCAGACAAGATCTCAACCATATGATAAGGGCGATAAGAACTTAAGAATGTCCCCTCTCCCCTTCTCGTTTCAATTAAACCTAAAAGCTCCATCGCACGGAGAGCCTCTCGAACAGAAGAGCGTCCAGCGCCCAACTGTTCTGAGAGTTCTCGTTCTGATGGAAGCTTATCTCCTGGTGAGAGTTTATTTAGATCGATTAAGCGTCTGATTTCCTTCAATACCTCTTCGTACACTTTAGATTTAGATGGTATTGTCACGGATCAGGCTCACTCCTTTGATCATAATCCTATAAGAGATTGCGCACTTCAAAACCTATTCGTTATCTTCATCAATTAAAGCAAGCTGACGCGTTTTCTCTGCGACTTCTTCAGGGTCAACCTGATGACGAGCTACACCTGACTCCATAGCAGCTTTAGCTACAGCCGCTGCAACAGCAGGGGCTACTCTTGAATCGAATGGAGCAGGAATAACGTAGTCTGCATGAAGTTCTTCTTCACTTACTAAAGAAGCGATTGCCTCAGCAGCAGCAATCTTCATCTTCTCATTAATTCTAGTAGCTCGTACATCAAGAGCCCCACGGAAGATACCAGGGAATGCTAAAACATTGTTCACCTGATTAGGGAAATCAGAACGGCCTGTCCCAATAACGCTTGCCCCAGCATTTTTTGCATCTTCTGGCATGATTTCAGGTTCTGGATTTGCCATGGCGAAAATAATTGGGTCCTCATTCATATTCTCAACCATTTCCTTAGAAAGTAATCCTCCCACAGATACCCCTACGAAAACATCTGCTCCTTGCATAACATCAGAAAGCTCGCCTTCTTTGCGATCTTTATTCGTCATCTTAGCAATCTCATCTTTAACGTCATTCATGCCATAACTGCGGCCTTCAAAAATGGCCCCTTTTGAATCACACATGATAATATCACGAACACCGAAATGGTAAAGGAGCTTAATGATCGCAATGCCAGCAGCACCAGCACCGTTTGCCACTACTTTAATATCAGACCATTTCTTACCTGATAGCTTCAACGCGTTCATTAAACCAGCTACAGTCACAATCGCTGTACCATGTTGATCATCGTGAAAAATAGGAATATTCGTTTCCTTCTTTAAACGTTCTTCAATAATGAAACAATTCGGAGCAGCAATATCTTCAAGGTTCACTCCGCCAAAGGTTGGTTCCATTAATTTAACAGTCTGTACAATTTGATCCACATCATTCGTCCCTAGGCAAATTGGAAACGCATCAACACCTGCGAAACTTTTAAATAACGCAGCTTTCCCTTCCATAACTGGCAAAGATGCCTCTGCTCCAATATTGCCCAAACCAAGCACAGCAGAACCGTCACTAACAACAGCAACCATATTCCCTTTCATCGTGTAATCATAGACCGCTTCCTTCTGGTCGTAGATCTCTTTACAAGGCTCAGCCACCCCTGGAGAGTAAGCTAAACTTAAATCATTTTTATTTTTAACAGGAACCTTAGAATGCGTCGCAAGCTTCCCTTTATGAACTCGGTGCATATGAAGTGCCTCTTCACGTAAATTCGTCACCAAAACCCGCTCCTTTTTGTAAAAAAACGTATTGTAAAAACCTTCACAAAGTGGTCTGACCACTAACCTACTTCATTATAACAAATGGCTATGTTGTGTAAAGAGGAAAAGCACAGGCGACTGTTCAGCCCCGTACGCATAAGCAAGCTAACGGAAGTGGCAGAAGGCCACTGGAGTTAGATTGCTTATGACGCTAGGGGCTAGGAGCCGGAGCTAGACAAGAAAAGCGCAAGGGGCTTCACCAAGAAAAGCACAAATGGCGCTATTTCAAAACAACATTCGCCCCTCCTACTTCTTCCTCTAAAAGTTTAATGGCTTCTTGCTTTGGTTCGATGGCATACGAAACCCCTAACTGATAAGTCTCCTTTCGAACCGGGTAATGAACAATGATCGGAACTCTTCCTGGATACTGAGTCGCAATCTCCTTGACCTTTTTTAGGGTTGAATCTTTCTCATCTGGAATTTTCACAAACAACCTTCGGCTATCTGATGAAGGTTGCACCAATTCTTCTTCCTTAAAAGGCCCAATTTGCTCCAGGATCCATTGAAGTTTTCCGTTCCTTTCTTCCATCCTCCCTACTATAAAAACAATCAGCTCCTCATCAAGCCACTGACGCACTTCTCTAAATAGATCTGGGAATACGACCGCTTCCATCTCTGTTTGCTCATCCCCTAGCGTTAAAAAGGCCATGGGATCGCCTCGTTTTGTGCGGATCACTTTTAATTCTTGTATGACTACACTTGCTTTCAGTTGTTTTTTACGAGCTGCTTTACTCGCTTCTCGAAGCGATAAGAAACCGTTCTCCCTCAACTGTTCCCGGTAGGAAGCTAAAGGATGAGAAGAAATATACATCCCTAGCACTTCTCGTTCCATCCCTAGCTGCTTCATTTTCGAGAAAGGTTCTACTTCAATATAAGAAGGGCCAAGTTCAATTTCCTCCATAAAAAAGGATTCTTGTTCATTCGTTTCGCTGAATAGTTCACCTTGTTCCATAGCATGATCAACGCTAGCTAACAAAGAGGCTCGATTATTATTTGTATCGTCAAAACAACCTGCCAGAATGAGAGACTCGATCACGGGGCGATTGACGACTGTAAGTGACACCCGTCTGCAGAAGTCGAATAAATGTTTAAAAGGCTTCTCTTTACGAGCCTGGATAATTTCCTTTAAAGCATTTCTCCCTACTCCTTTAATACTCCCAAGACCAATACGTATCGACCCGCGCTCTACTGTATACTTCCCAAAGCTTCTATTAACAGAAGGGGATAGTATTGGTACCGATAGCTCTCTTGCTTCATTGACATAAGATTGAATTCGATCACTAGAAACTGAGCTCATCAACTCTGCCATGAAATAGGCTGGATAATGGGCTTTTAAAAATGCCAGCTGATAGGATATGACACTGTATGCTACGGCATGACTGCGGTTAAAACCGTAGTTTGAGAAGCTTATAATCCATTGAAACATCTCTTGTGCAACATCTGTTGTATACCCATTCGACGTACACCCTTTAATAAATGCATTCTTTTGTTCCAAAATGGCTTGTTCTTTCTTTTTGCTAACAGCACGTCGAAGTATGTCCGCTTGCCCTAAAGAGAAACCTGCCATCGTATGAGCAATTTGCATAATTTGCTCTTGATATACAAGAACTCCATAAGTCTTATGCAAAATCGGTTGTAAATCTGGATGAGGGTACGTCACCTCTTCTTTTCCGTGCTTTCGATTAATATAGGTCTGAATAAATTCCATTGGACCTGGCCGATAAAGGGCGTTTACAGCTACAATATCCTCGAAGTGTGATGGCTGTAAACGCTCTAGAACATCACGCATTCCTTTTGATTCTAGCTGAAAGACGCCCGTTGTTTTTCCGTTTCGAAGGAGAGAGAACGTAGCCGGGTCTGAATAAGAATCAAACGTTACAAGGACTGACTCCTTCTTCTTAATCGATTCAGTCATTCGTTCAATGAGACTTAAGTTTCTAAGACCAAGGAAGTCCATTTTCAATAAGCCGATTGCTTCTAATTCATTCATAGCAAACTGCGTAAGTGGTACGCCGTCGTGACCACTTGTCAAAGGTACATTCTTCATAAGAGGCTTCTGACTAATCACCACACCTGCTGCATGGGTCGATGCGTGACGCGGGAGCCCTTCAAGCCTTGTTGCAATTCTAAATAACCGCTTTAGCGTATCTGACCCTTGAATATATTCTTTTAATTCGGTGGAATCCTGAACAATCTCAACTATAGAACCTGAAGATTGTTGAGGGATGAATTTCATTAAGTATGCGGCTTCTTGTTGATCAATCCCCATGGTTTTAATGAGTTCCCTAATAACAGAGCGAGGCCCAAACGTGCCGAACGTTATAATTTGAGCAACATGTTCTGCCCCGTATTTCTCGGCCACATATTGAATGACTTCATCTCGTCTGACATCAGAAAAATCGATATCAATATCCGGCATAGTGACACGATCAGGGTTTAAGAAACGTTCAAATAACAAACCATATTTAATCGGGTCTACATCTGTTATATATAGTAAGTAAGCTACTAGAGATCCAGCTGCTGAACCCCTGCCTGGTCCTGTCATGATTTTTTCTTTACGAGCATATGCCATGAAGTCCCAAACAATTAAAAAGTAATCACTAAACTGCATCGACTCAATTACACTCAGCTCATAATCCAATCGTTTCCTGACTTCCTGGGAGGGCTCACCATATCGGTGTCCCAGCCCTTGTTCACAAAGAGACCTTAAATACTGATCAGATGTCTCCTCTGTCGGGACAGGGTAGCTTGGAAGCATCATTCGATCAAACGATAACGAAATATTGCATCGGTCGGCTATGTTCCTCGTTTGGGTCAGAAGTTCAGGTTTCCACTCACCAAAAAGATTGTACATCTCTTTAGAAGACCTAAAGTGATGATGCTTTTGATCAGTTGAGGGGTGCCCATCCCATTTGGTATTCGAACGGATAGATTGTAAACAATCATAGGCATACACATCATCCTCATTTAAATACCACACATCTTGCAACGCAACCATCGGAACTCCTTCTGGCATCACTTCCTCAAGAGCAACGTGAAGGTGTCGTTCTTCTTCTAAGCCATGATCCTCTACTCCTATGTAGAAATCACCATCTTCAAAGTCATCCTTCCAATTACTCAAAGATTCACTTAACCGATGCTCTTCATTATGAAGAATAAGCGGATGAAGGGAAGAATTATATAAAGGTAATATTCCAATACAGTCTTCTGTATAAGCATTTATCTCCCTTCGATCCAACGCTTCTTGTTCGCTCATTTGAAGATAACTGCTCAACTCTACTAATTTTTCATATCCGCGATTTGATTTCGCCAGCAACACAAGTTCTTCTGTACCACCATCGCAGAATACATGAACGGTTAAACCTAAAATTGGCTTCACCCCATACCTCATACATGTTTGGTAAAAGGATACCGCTCCGTACATGACCCCTTCATCTGTAAGAGCCAAAGATGTAAAACCTTTCTCCTTTGCTGTTGCCACTAACTTTTCTATTGTATTAGTACTTCTCATCAGACTATATCCACTACGTACTTGTAGGTGAACAAAATCCATATTAACTACCGCCTCATGGTCAAATTCTTTTATTCATTATAGCGCAACATCCCTCTTAAACGAAACGATGGCATACTACGTCTTTTTTCTCCATACATTTACTATAAGGCAGGTTGTACCATCCTAGAGGGGAGGATTGTATGGAAGAACGGTTCTTTGCAGCAATTTTTCAGTACTATTTCATAGCACTCGGGGTTATGATCGGTGGCACTTTAATCGGGACGATCGGAGCTTTCGCTGCCGGGGAAGCCCCCTTCACTTATATGGCAAGACTGGCTAAAAGCCTTCGTATATGGGCCATAGTAGCAGCCATTGGAGGTACTTTCGATGCCATTACAAACTTTGAAAAAGGATTTTATGATGGATCTACGATCGATATCTTTAAACAAATCCTGCTGATTTTATCGGCAATGGGTGGGGTCCAAACAGCCTTATTGATTATTGAATGGCTTATTCAAGAGGAGGTATCTTAATGCATATACCTCCTTATTACAAGAATACAAGTTGGCAGAGATTTTTTGCGGGAGTTTTTATAGGTGCCATATTAGCCTTTGCCGTTTTCTTATTTATGTATGGAACACTAATGGAACAACGAATAGAAGAAAACGTGCGATTACAAAGCGAGCTAACTACACTAGAGGATAATTATGAGATTTTAAATAAAGATAAAGAGGAATTAAACGAACAGCAAAAGAAATCAATTACCGTTCAAAGTATTGAAATTAATTTTATAAATGAAAAAAAATTACTTTCTGAGCACAAACTAGACCGTCTCAGCGTATATAAGTTAAGGGATATGGTAAGAAAGCAACTCCCTGACATGATCGGGCAAAACATTTCAACATTATCAGAGAACACTAGTTTAATCTATTCATCCATAGAAAACAGGAGCTACCAAGTGGACGATTCAACATATGAAGTTAAGGTTGAGCGGTTGGTAATTGCTCCGACTTTTAAAGTGAGTCTAAAGATTGAATTCGTCAAAAACTAATGAACAATTTGTGAAAAATTCTGAAATCTATAGTGTTATTACCCGAATTTTAATACAATAAAGATAGGAACACATCACGACAATTAAAGGGGTGAGGAACATGTTAATCATGAACCGAAAGCGTATGGTAGAAGATAAGTTAGATCGTCTTACCAAAGGCCAAACAGCCTACGCTGAATCTAGAGAACTCATTCGATTAGTAAAACGCGAAATAAAAAACCGTCAAATTTCTGTTTTAATGGATGAAACGGATAGCGGTTGTTGGTTTATCCCCCAAAAGAATACTACTGCACCCTCTGATGAACAATTAGCACAACTGTAATCGAGTCCTCAAACAAACAAGATGCCCACATAGAATTCAACCTTCCAATTTTGCAGGCTTATAATTTAAATGAAATAAACCAAAATGGTTCAGCACCCCAAACTGGAATGGGCGTGCTTTTTTGTTCTGGCTAAGTTACATCCCAATCATAATAAATAAGATCATTCAAAAAGTCTGGAGATGATCATCTCCAGACTTTTATTAGATTACTGGGGGGTGTTGTATTGAATACAAACCTCATTTAAGTCGGCAGCAACGTTATCGGTATCGGCCCACGTCTTAACAGACGCGCCTGAAGCCATAGGGTGACCACCGCCGTTATATTTAGCCGCAATTTCATTTACCACTGGACCTTTCGAGCGTAATCGGACGCGAATTTGATCCTCTTCTTCAACAAAGATTGCCCACGCTAAGACCCCTTCAATATCACCGAGAGTACCAACAAGAGCAGATGTCTGTAATGGTGTTACATTATATTCATCTAAAATATCCCTAGTAATTTTAACCGTACTTAACCCTGTATCAGCTACAGTAAAGTTTTGGAGAATATATCCTTTTAACCTGGCAATCGCATGCTCTGTAGTATATAACTGATCGTATAATGCAGGTCTGTTAAAGTTATACATAACAAGTTCAGCAGCGTAGCTGAACGTTTTACCTGTTGCGCTTGGGAATAAGAATCTCCCTGTATCGCCGACGATCCCCGCATAAATTAAGCGTGCTGCTTCATCTGTCATTTTTAAACCGTTCTCTTTAAAAGTGGTGTAAAACTCATAGATCAATTCAGAAGTTGAACTCGCCTCCGTATCAACAAGGCGCACGTCCCCGTATGGGTCAACATTCGGATGATGATCAATCTTTATAATCTTGTCCCCTTTTGTATAACGTTGGTCGTCCACTCGAGCCTGATTGGCAGTATCGCACACAATGACTAGAGCACCATCGAATGCATTATCTTCAATAGAATCCATTTCGGCCAAGAAAGTAAGAGATGGATCTTCATCTCCAACCAGATAAACGGCTTTCTCAGGGAAAGAAGCTCGAATGATTTCGGCTAAGCCACCTTGGGAACCAAGAGCGTCAGGATCCGGACGCACGTGTCGATGTATAATAATAGTTTGATACTCTTGAATCAATTGAAATACTTCGGCTTTACTCATGAACAGATCTCCTTCTTAAATACTTTTATGTACTATTTAACCATACCGCTTTAAAAAGCGGTAGCATAACTTTACCAATATCGTTACAATAATAATAGTCTTACATTTTTGGCGAAAGGTCGATTCACATGGTGATTATCCCGATTATTATCGTACTTTCTTTAGCGATGTATCTACTCTACAAAGTGCAGATTCTACGCTTAGGCGAAGACCCATTAAAACAAGTCTATACCAATTCTAAAGCACGAATTGCTCTTGGATTATTTATGGTGTCCGTTTCTATGAACGTGTATATCGTTTATCAAACGAAATTAGCCCTTTATATTACCATTGTATTTATCATCGTAGGTGGCGCTCAATTCATCTATGGATATAAAACAACCCGATTTTATGGGAAACAACTAAAAGAACGCAATAGTTAATAAAAAGTACCCGCTGTCCTTATGTAACCGATAGGAGACCGGGTACTTTTTTAGCGATCAATTAGCTGAGCCATCAGCATCGCTTTCCCTACTAATACTTTCTCATTAAAGACTTCTACATCAACCTTAGCAAACTTCCTCCCCACTTCTAAAACACGTGGTTTTATTTCAAGGGAACTATCAAGCTGAACAGGTTTTATAAAGTAAATTGATATATTCTCTACTACAAGATCTCCTTTTTTATAATGGTGTAATAAGCGGCTACCTGCATCTACCACAAGAGAGGTAAATACTCCATACGACAAGGTCCCTAATTGATTAGTCATTTGCGGCGTTACGCGAGTTTCATAAATGGTTTGGTCAAGCAGATCTGACGTTTCTTGGAGTTGGCTTGTAGCTAAATCATCAATGGTTTCTCCAACTTGAGGTTGACGTTGTAATTGTTGTAACGCCTTTAATACGTCTTGTCTTGAGATAATCCCTTTGAATTTATGGTACGCATCAACTACTGGCATAATCTCAATACCTTCCCATACCATCATATGAGCAGCGTTAGCAAGAGAGGTCTTCGTTTGCACCGTCATAGGTTGCTTTGTCATCACTTTATCGATTGAAAGGGTGGATTCTTTACCTATCACGTCTTTTGACGTTACCATTCCCACTACCCGCAAGTGTTGATCAATAACAGGATAACGACTATGCATTGTTTCTTCGTTAAATTCATGCCATCTACTCACTGGATCGTCTGGATGAAGATAGTAAGAGTTCTCAAATGGGGTATAAATGTCATCGACAAGAACAATTTCTTTCTTAATCAACTGATCATAAATGGCCCTATTGATCATAGTAGCTACTGTGAATGAATCATAGCTTGTTGAAATGATGGGGAGTTGCTTCTCATCTGCAAGACGTTTTACATGGTCTTCTGTATCAAATCCACCAGTGATCAGTACGGCAGCTCCTTCTTTCAAGGCTAATTCATGCGCGTTCGTTCGATTCCCAACAATCAACAATGAGCCAGCCTGGGTATAACGCATCATAGCTTCTAATTTCATCGCTCCAATAACGAATTTGTTTAGTGTCTTATACAATCCTTCCCTTCCACCAAGCACTTGACCATCCACGATATTGATAATCTCAGCAAATGTGAGACGCTCGATGTTTTCTTTCTTTTTCCTTTCAATCCGTATCGTCCCTACTCGTTCGATCGTACTTACCAGACCTTGGTTTTCAGCTTCTTTAATCGCCCTGTAAGCTGTTCCCTCACTTACTTCTAAAGCTTTAGCGATGCCTCGAACAGAAATCTTGGTTCCAATTGATAGGGAGTCTATATGGTTTAATATTTGCTCATGCTTTGTTGCCAATCTAATTCACCATGCTTTCCGAACTATACAAACTGTACTAGTCATAATCCTTCTTAGTGTTATTATACAGATGAACAATCATGGCTTCAATTTTTACCAAGAGAAAACTGTTTTTCTTCCTCCACTTCTTCTTCTCTATACACAAGCTGAGCCCGCAAATTTAATAGAATCGCCAGGTTTGCTCCTATTGCCATAAACAAAAAAACAAGCCAAGCCATCCAAAAATAGGATGCAACCCCACTACCCTGTACCTGTACGGAAGGCCAAGCTACATAAAACAGAAAACACGCTAATAATAATCTTAATAATGCATGTTGCCTCATCTGATTCTCCTCCTCCGTGTTCTTGTCCTAATTATATGAAATAAAGAGACGGAACATGATGCAGGAAAAACAGATCCACACCACAAAAAGAGCCTGTGTTATTTAATAACACAGGCTCTTACCATCCTTATTTCTAAAGTGTTAGTGATTCACCAATCTCCATAACTTTTCCAGCTCCACCTTTTATCCCTTCAGCAAACGCTTCACCGTCTTGTTCGATGAGCGGGAACGTATTGTAATGAACAGGTACAACATGTTTAGCCTGAAGCCACTCCGCAGCTAGTGTTGCATCCTCTGGCCCCATTGTAAAATTATCACCAATTGGCAAGAAAGCTAAATCAATATCGTTTCGTTCACCTATCAGCTTCATATCGCTAAATAACCCGGTATCACCTGCATGGTAAACCGTTTTCCCATCGTAGGTGAATAGAATTCCTGTTGGCATGCCTGTGTAAACAATAGTTCCGTCTTCTTCTGTGTACGAAGATCCATGAAAAGCTTGCGTAAACTTAACTGTACCAAAATCAAACGTATGCGCTCCTCCGATATACATTGGGTGAGTGTTTAATCCTTTATTCCCCAAATAAGTAGCGAGTTCAAAGGGAGCAACAACAAAAGAATCATTTCGTTTAGCAATCTCCACCGTGTCTCCAACGTGATCGTTATGACCATGAGTTAATAAGATAACGTCGGCTTCAATTGTACTAGCATCAAGGTCGCAGTTTTCCTGCTCCGAGATGTAAGGGTCAATTAAAATCGTATGTTCGTTTGTTTCAATTTTCACAACAGAATGTCCGTGGTAAGATACCTTCACAGAAAACCTCTCCTTTTTATTGATTAATCGTACCTTCATTTATGCCTTTACCCGTTTAGTAGTTCTTCCATGCTTGTTCATACTTTTCAATTAAATGAGGATCAATTAATGTATTTGGCTTTAGTTCAACACCCTCAATGTCCTTGTTCTCATCTTTTCCAAACACAGTAAGTGCCTCAAGCATGTCTTGAGTTAGGTAACGAGTTGGAGCTTTAATGACAAGTTGCTCCATGCTTGTCGGTGTACGGCTCGCAAGGACGTAGCCCCAGTTCCCAAAACTCGGAACATCAATGTGGAGATTCTTTGTATGTAAACCAGTTGAAGCGATAGTCTCAGAAATAGTCCAATAAACAGACCTTGCGAACACAGGGCTCGTGGCCTGAACCATGATGGCTCCTTCACTATTAAGGTGATTACGAATCAGGGAATAGAATTCCCATGTATATAACTTATTTAAGCTTTCATTATTAGGGTCAGGTAGATCCACAATCACCACATCATACAGATCATCTGTTTGCTCTAAATACTTAAAGGCATCTCTATTTAAGATATTTACCCTCTCATCGCTTAAAGCATCTTCATTTAATTGCAATAAATGAAAATTGGTCTTTGCTAGTTCCGTCATTCTGGGATCAAGGTCTACTACCGTAACCGACTCTACCTCCTTATACTTTAGTATTTCTCGAACCGCTAGCCCATCTCCTCCTCCAAGAAGTAACACATTCTCAGTAGAGGAGGCTTTAGCCATCGTAGGATGAACGAGCGTTTCATGATAGCGGTATTCATCTGATGAACTAAACTGTAAGGCCCCATTCAGGTATAGTCTTGTGTCCCCTTGTTCTTTTGTCAAAACTATACGTTGGTATGCAGTGTCTTCCATATGTATAATCGGATCTTTATAAAGTTTTTGCTCAAAGGAAAAAGCCATTTCTTCCCCGAATAAAACACCTGCTATAAGCAGGAGTCCTATTAGAACCCCTGATACCATATGAGTCTTTAAGTAAGCAATCTCTTTCCGAAACAACCAAAGGATCAATAGAGCAACAGAAAGGTTAATCACCCCAACAATAAACGCACTTTTCACCATTCCCATTTGCGGGCGTAAATAAAAAGCAAACAGCAATCCACCAATTAGCCCACCAGCATAATCTGAAAACAACACACGAGCTGTGGAACGATTAAGTTCTACACCGATTTCATTCGCCTTACGTATTAGAATAGGTAGCTCTACGCCTGTTAAGGCACCAATACTAAACGTAACTGTATATAAGAACAAAGCTTCAGAACCCTCTGGAGCAAAAGCAGTGATCCCGAACATAAGAAAGCTTGAAAACCCTCCTATTAAGGCCACCGCAAACTCTACACGAACAAAAGCCGTAATTAAATCTTTCATAATCCTTTCACTAACTGAAGCCCCAATTCCCATCCCAGTCAGAAAGAGAGAAATCGTTAGAGTGTATTGTTTTACACCATCTCCTAGTATGTACGACCCAAGCGCTCCGAATAATACTTCAAAAATAATGCCACAGATTGAAACAATCCCAGATGCCCAATAAATAAGCTTACTCTGCCTCACCGCCTTAGCTTCCACACATATCCCCCTAACAGCTTAATGATATTTCCGTTTACTTTAATTGAGCGTAAGGTGGGCCTGGAAACCACTCGCTTTCCTGTGGGGAGCTGGTGAGCCTCCTCAGCCGGCATAGCCGGCCTCCGGGGTCTCACCTAGGTTGAAAAGTGCAGGCGTGGTGCCTAGGACCGTACGGATAAGACCGCTTTTTGGAAAAGGCGTTTAGCCTTTGTAAAAAAGATGACTTATCACGCTAGGTCCTCCACGCCGGAACTAGACTGGCTCTTCTGCCCACGGGAGTCTCGCAGTTTCCAGGCCCACCTTTTCCATATTAAAGATAACGGAAACGCGCTATATGCATATACAAGTGAGCACTGCAACTCTCAGTTGCGGGGCCGTTAGTCAATATACAGTGAGGGGGGCTGGGGAACGGGGAGACTCCTACGGGAGAAAGAGGTCGACGAGACCCCGCAGTGAACGAAGTGAGCGAGGAGGCTCGACAGCTCGCCCGTGGAAAGCGAGTCGTTCCCCAGCCCCCCTAGCTCTCAACAACATAACGGCCCCATTCTCACTAGAGTGTCTCAGCTTCGAGTATTCACCACTTCTCCCCAATAGAAAAATCCTTCACCCCATAGGGAGCGAAGGGTTTGTATTTCTAGGTTATCGAAGCTCCTATTACAAAAGCAAGCCCAATGGAAACTCCCATTGTGACAATCCCGACAGCTACGTTATTTTCTTTAAGCTGGTCCTCGACAGAGAAACGACGGGTAATGAATTCGAATAATAAATATGCGATCATTTGTAAGAACACCCCATACGCTCCCCAAATTAATGTATCCATCAGCTGTAACGAGTGATAAATAGCAAATGATAAAATGATACAGATTCCTATTATTTTACCAGCAATGGATAGAGCGATTGCTGTATTTCCATTTTTTATTTCTTCCCAATCCTTATATTGTTTCGTTATCTTCTCAAATATGAAAAGTCCAATAAAAACCACTACGATTGCTACTACAAAATAGTAAAACGTCCATAAAAATGGCTCCATAAATGATCACCCTTCTTTGGTTATTTTCCTGTTCCTGGTCCGCCGCCTCGACCACTAGATCCACGCAAACTTCCTGCCTGACCTGGGCGGTATTTACTGCTGGAATAACCTCCATAGCACCCGCTACTAGCACAAATTCTTTTTCGCTTCTTCCCCCAGTCATCGACGTCAAGAACTTCGTCTAATACCCATAAAGCAAAGAAACCGTTAAAATAATTTGGTGAATAATTGTCTCTTACAAATCGGTCACTGGCCAGTTCAATTAACACAGCATCTTCATCTTGTTCACTCTCTTTTAAGGTAATGAAGTGTTCAGGATAAATAAAGATCTGCTTCCCATTATTAACCTCACTCTTCTCATCAGGAGGAAAAGCGTCGGTTAAAGACGTTGCTAATTCTTGTATAGTAAACTGTTGTGTAACGTATATACGAGCTTTTTGATCCGAAGAAGACCCTTCTACCACATCCAAAAGTGGAAACACTGAAGTCACTAGTTCCTCAGGAGAAGTATTCTTCATGTCACTTATTTGTTCTAGCATCTCTTCTTTAGGAGGTTCTTCAGGAAACGTGTATGTACGAGAACCAGACATCCCGCTGTTTGAATCACCAACACCTTCATCAAACGGTTGCAGTCCTTGGCTACATCCAGACAAAGCAACAAAGGATAGCATCATAAGAATAAAAACACCCCTCATTAATTATTCACCTCCATCTATTGCAAATCCCTCACAAAGGAAGGGCCAGCTTCTTTAGAAGCAGGCCATAAAATCATGTTTTTATTCTTTCCCTAATTTTTTCTTTAACTCCGCTAATTCGTCATCGACGCTATCTTTTTCTAATTCTTCAAATTCATCATCCAAGGAACGTGATTCACTCGACAAATCTTCGCTTGTTTCCGCCTCTGCTTCATACTTCATAACCTTCTCTTCCATACGCTCGAATCCTCGCTTAGACTCATCGCTAGAAATGCCTGACATCGTACGATTCATTTTCGTGCGTGTTTTAGCCGATTCAGCCCTTGCTTTCAAGGAATCTTTCTTTAACTTCATTTCCTGATATTCTTTCTTCATCTCATCTAACTTTTGTCTTAACGATTCAGAATCCGTTCTTGCTCTCTCCCATGATTCCTGTAAAGACTCAGATTGCTCTTGCTGATTTTTCTTATCTTGTAAAGCGCGTTTAGCTAAGTCTTCATTACCAGCTTCAATAGCCTTCTCTGCTTGATCCTGACGCTTATCCACTAGCGCTTGTGCATCGTCATACTTTCTTTTCAACATCTTTTCATTGGCAATTTGTTTAGCAACTGCGCTCTCTGCTTCCCGTATATCCTTTTCCATGTCTCTCATAAATTGGTCTAACATCTTTACTGGATCCTCTGCCTTATCAAGCATCGCATTTAACTCAGAGTTAACCACTGTGCCTACACGTTTAAACAGTTTAAACATAAGAAATTCCTCCTTTTAATTATGAACCCGCAAGTATCTTGATCTCATATTCTTCAACGGAAGTCCCAAGGCTTACTTCTGTTTCTGTTCCCCATGTTTCTACACTTAAGTATTGCTCACCATCTACATCACTATAATCCCCATAATGGGTTACACGGCCGTCAATATTCTCACTACGCCCTTCTCCTTTGACCTCCGCTTTCCCTTTCTCTTCTAAGTGATAGGTTTTGCCCTCAAATTCAAGCTTTTGAGGGAAAGGCTCTTCGACCGACAAGGATATAGACTTATAAATACCTAATTCTAATTCATCGTCCATTTCAGCAGAAAGCCAAACCGTATTCCTTCCTTCTAAAAGTTGGTATGCAAACCATTTATAAGAACCATCCTTGTAAGTGATTTTCCCCACTACTTCATAATCCATCAAGTCATAAGTAACAATATCCCCTACTTGAATCGTCAGGGGCGTTCTAGCTTTCACATCATTTTCCTTCGGTTTTGATTTTTGAAACCACTTTGAAAATAACCCCAAGCTCAATCACCTCATTATTTTGGATTGGTTCTATAACCTCTTATACGGATGTTGAAAGATTACGTTTCATTTTATATGTAAAAACATGACTTTTTACAGAATTCACACAGAGACTTTATGCATATACGATAGGGCAGACCCTTTAGCCTGCCCCTATCATTCATCTATTCGTGTAGAAGTTCTAAAACATCGCAATACTCAAGCTCATGGGCTTCAGCCACTGCTTTATATGTCACAAATCCGCCTAGAGTATTAATGCCCTTCAACAAGGATTCGTTATCGAGACTCGCTCTCTTATACCCCTTATTAGCTAGTTGCAACGCATACGGCACGGTTACGTTCGTTAATCCAATCGTAGAGGTTCGCGGAACTGCCCCAGGCATGTTTGCGACTGCGTAATGTAACACACCATATTTCTCGTAAGTTGGGTGATCATGGGTCGTAATTCGATCTGTTGTCTCAAATATTCCACCCTGATCAATGGCTACATCTACAATCACCGATCCATCCATCATATCTTTTACCATATCCTCGGTAACAAGCTTAGGTGCTTTAGCACCGGGTATGAGAACAGCTCCAATGACCAAGTCAGATGTTCGCAATTCCCTAGCTATATTTAATGGATTCGACATTATCGTATTAATCGAAGACCCAAATATGTCATCAAGTTCCCTCAGTCGCCCGGGACTTAAGTCTATAATTGTGACATCCGCTCCAAGACCCATAGCAATCTTAGCAGCGTTTGTCCCAACTACTCCACCACCGATAATGGTCACTTTCCCTCTTCTAACACCTGGAATTCCTCCCAGAAGAATTCCCATGCCTCCTTTTGACTTTTCCAAGAATTGAGCCCCTATTTGAGAAGCCATTCGACCGGCAACCTCACTCATCGGAGTAAGAAGAGGCAATGTACCGTCAGCTGCTTGTACTGTCTCGTATGCAATAGCGACTACTTTATAATCTATTAGAGCCTTCGTTAATTCAGGTTCAGGAGCTAAGTGTAAATATGTAAATAGGATTAGACCTTCATGGAAATGTCCAAACTCTTCCTCCAGAGGCTCTTTGACTTTCATAACCATTTCTTGAGACCATGCTTCTGAAGCCGTTTCAACAAGTGTAGCTCCCGCGTCTTCGTACTCCTTATCTAAAAAACCAGACCCGATACCTGCCCCCACTTCAACAACAACCTCATGACCCGCACTCATCAACGATATAACCCCAGCCGGTGTCATGGCTACACGATTTTCATTGTTTTTTATCTCCTTAGGTACGCCAATTTTCATTGTTAACCCTCCTATTTGAGCTCTTACATGAAACACAGCCCCACTAAACAGCATAATTTTGTAAGCCTTTTCATTGTAACAAAATTACACTTGTTAGCTCCACCTTAATAAAAAAGCTCCTACCAACTAGAATCAGGCCACTCTACTTGTAAAGCCACTGTATAAGAATAGATTATTTAAATTGACGGTTCTTATGAATCACATCTACCCCACCCGTTACTTCCATAATCGTACCTGTTATCATATCTGCATTTTCATCACTTAAAAATAGGATTGACCGCGCTATATCTCCTCCTGTTCCAGAACGACCAACAGGCGTTTTTGGATCAACCATCTCTTTCCCTTTCTCAATAGGAGCTTCTTTTAAATCGCCTTCAATTTTCCCAGGACACACCATGTTAGAAGTAATTCCATACTCAGCTTCTTCAAAAGCGATTGATTTAGTCAGAGAAACTAGTCCTGTTTTCGCCGCAGCAAATGCCGCTCTATAAACCCATCCAGGGGCGTTGCTCGCGTCTTGAAACCCATAATTAATAATACGGCCATAGTGTTGCTTTCTCATAATGGGAACGACAGCCTTTAATAAATAAAATACAGCGTCTAAATTCCCATGAATCATAGTATTCCATTCATATTCTGTGTAATCCATTAATTTCTTACGCTCGAAAATGTAAGGACCTGCATTGTTAACGAGGACATCAACACGACCATATTTACTCACTGCCTCATTCACTATGTGGTCAATGTCTGCCTTACTAGTTACGTCTGCTTGCACAGCATGAATCCGTTCTTCTATAGAAGCATACTTTTGTAACAGCTCCTCCACCTTCTCATAGTTGCTTCGATATGTAAGAGTGACGGAGAAACCAGCTTCTAAAAATTCTTCTGTTACTCTTCTCCCTAATCCTTTCGCTCCTGCTGTAATAATAGCGTGTCGCATGCACTGTACCTCCTTTTATATTTACAATTTGTTCTCTATATATGTACAATTGATGTGCTAAGAGAGGAAGTGACGTTATGGATCAAGCAGCTTCAGCTAAGCAATCCTTTGTTGAGAGAATTGGCTTAGATGCAGTACCTGCTTCCGAAAGAACAACACCATGGTATCAATATGCCATTATTCAAATCGCCATATCCGCTAACGCTGGTAATTTTCTAATTCCTGCATTGGCTGTAATAAAGGGAAATTTATCTTTCCTCGCAGCTGTAATAGCTACAAGCATTGGGGCAATTGTAGGATTTATTTTCGTTTCTTTATTATCTTATCCTGGTTCTTTATATGGAATCCCATCTCAATACGCAATTCGAACGATACTCGGAGGTAAAGGTGCCAGGTACATCTCTTCTCCTATTCGTAGTATAACATCGCTCTATTGGTTCAGCGTGCAAACCATCGGCGGAACATATGTCCTTCAACAATTAATTGTACGTATGACAGGGCATCAATATCCATTTTTAATGTTCTCCCTGCCCCTCTCCATCCTCATGGTACTCTTAGCTATTGTAGGATTTGGAGCTGTCAAAAAAGCTACCTCTTACTTTCTGCCGCTATTGCTAGCAGGTGAAGGTGTAATGCTTTACTTATACTTTACTACAAATAAAGCCTCTAGTTCACTTGTTACGCTCTCCCCTGAACAAGGCCATGGGAGTATAAGCATGATGATCTTTTTCGCAAGTCTAGCTTTCGTTCAATACGTTTCAGGAGTTAGTGCTTCAGCCGATATGGCCCGGTACGCTAAAAGCCCAAGACAAGGAGCGCTTGGCTTATGGATCGGTAATAGTGTTGGTTTCCTTATCACCGCCACGATCGGCTGCAGTTCAGCCATTCTATTTGACGAATTAAACCCTTATGTTTCAGCAAGTCATTCCACAGATTCACCTTGGATGCTCGGAATCATCACGCTTACTGCCATGGTATCGATGATATCGATTAATATTAGTAATGCCTATACAGGTGGATATAGCTTATTGAATACTTTCTCGAGGTTATCTAGAGTGACAAGCGCAGTAATCTTTGGAGCTCTAGGAGTATTATTAAGTTCTTACCCCACCTTCGTTAGTGAGGCAGAACAATTCATATCGTTACTAGGCGGGCTTATTATTCCTATATCAGCTGTTATTGTGGTAGATTTCGTAGTAATTAAAAAAGGGAAGCTACCATTCGATTCCCTCCAAAACGTTAAGAATGATCAAATGATTTACAAGCTCCCCTTTGGGGTTGTCATTTTAGGCAGCATTCTCTACTTCCTTTTACCAGATGCCTTTTCACCCGGGTTCATTACGTTTGTAGTGGTTGGAATTAGCTACTGGATCGCCGCCAGCATTAAAAAACCTCATCCCTGAGTTCGTGTAAGACTCAGGATGAGGCATTCTTTATCGAGGTTTCATACCTTTTAATTGTTCACGCTCGCGTTGAGCATTCTCATCAATAAAGCCACTTTGATAGCTGTCACGTAGTTGACTCGCTATCATATTTTCCCCTTCAGAATCATAAGTTAAACCTAATTTGTTCTTCTTATCTTTGTTTTGCATGTCAAACACCTCCACACGTGTAGTATGTCACAGTTTCGTCTAATTCCTCCCTACACCTTTTTCCAATTGAATGCGCTTCCATGATATAATAAAGGAAAGAAGGGAGAGATGTGTTATGTCTTTTGAATACAAACGAATTGTCGTAGCTGTTGATGGCTCTGAGGCATCAGAGTTTGCTTTTGAAAAAGCCGTAGAAATCGCAAAACGAAATGATTCAACCTTATACCTTTCTCATGTTGTAGATACACGGGCCTTCGCCACGGTTGAAGCATATGATCGTTCACTTGCGATTAGAGCAGAAGAGTATGCAACAGAAATCTTGACCAAATACGAAAATCACGCAAAAGACCAGGGTGTACAATCCGTTGTTGTAGACGTTGAATACGGATCTCCTAAAATAAAGATCGCTAAAGAAGTTGCGCCAAAATTTCAAGCAGATTTAATCATTTGCGGAGCTACTGGGTTAAACGCAGTAGAGCGCTTCTTTATTGGAAGTGTTTCTGAACATATCACACGATATGCAAGGTGTGATGTTCTTGTTGTACGGCCTGATAAGACTTAACGAATACTATTTGTAACGATAAAAAAAAGCTCAGACATGACGTCTGAGCTTTTATAATGGAAAATCCTTGTGTTCTTTAATATGGCGATATTGGTAAAAACGAAGGGCAAAGGAAGTGACTTGCTTGGTCAGTTGGTAGTTGGCATTTGCTCCGATAACCATACTGACAAGGGGGAGTCCTTGTATAATTTTTTTTCGAAACATAAGAATAAATAAAGATTTCATTCCTTGCTTCATTGGCTGTTCTAACCACGTCTCATCAGTCAGCTTCTCATCTCCTTCGTAGATAAATGGAGATGTATGATTAGAGAGCTCTACTTTCAATTCTTCCCAAGCTTCTTTCTGTAATCGCTTCGGGAGTGTAGCTGCGTGAAATACCTTCAAAGATAGCATCATTTCATAGGGATGATTAATTTCATACCCAAATGTAAGGCCAATTAACTGAACAGCCCTTACATTCATAATCATCATAAGAGGGAAGTCAATCCCTAACAGTAACCAACCGCCCGTCCCTGTAAGCCCCCCTTGTGCAAAAGAATATAACTTCCCCTTTGCAATTTGTTGATGAGCTAAATACGTTAGCTGATCAATTGGAAGCCTTCGCATATCTTCTAAGTACTCAATATCTGACCGGAAAATCCGACCGCTGGTTAAGATGCGCTGCCTGGCCTCCGTTTGAAAAGCCGATCCTTGTATATAGGCATGTGTGTGAAACAACCATTGATCAAATTGATTGAAAAAAGTTTGCTTCGCTTTAGGGTTTACATTGCGAAACGATCGCTTCATCCATTGATCGTAGAGAACTGTGAAATCCGTTGACTGATAATCTTCCCATTGTTTCTCCCAAGCTTGGATATCCCTCATAACACGCTCATTACTCATTACCCCACCCCTTATCCGTAGCATTCCTTCATCTTTATTTTAGCTTTACCCATTTAAAATTGCGAGCGTTTACAAAGGGGAAAGAGTTTCTCCCCCTTCGTCTTATATAACTAGCGTATTCAGGCACACTATCCCAAAGTCATTTTTACTCCATAAAATGAAATCTAAAAAATAGCCTTCCCATCAATAAATTAGATAGGAAGGCTAATAGCTGAAGACCTATTGAGTTAAACGAACCGTGTCACGCGCGATGACAACTTCTTCGTTTGTTGGGATGACCATTACTTTAACTGGGGAATGAAAGCCCTCTATAGCAGCCTTCCTCTAACTTATTACTTAAATATTACCATTCAGGTCGTGGTTATATCAACTAATATGTACCGCTTCCATCACTCTTGAATTGTGGTTAATTTACCGTCTTCGAAGTACAAATAACGGAAATCCGAATATACCCACTGCTCTGAAACACCATTTTCAGTTGTTGTTTTATTTTTCTTTTTAGGCTCGCCCCAAGTTGAATTAAGTACATCCTCTTTAGACATACCAATTTCAGGGTCTATGCTACTAGGATCAGTATACATATCTGTATTATGGTTATAAAATGTGAACCAGTCTGACCTATCCACATCTGGCCCATCAAACCTATTACAGTCATTAGGATTACCTTGATTCGCAAATTCCTTTATCTCGTCAGATAAAACCCCACTATAATGAGGATCAACAAAATACAATGCATTTAGACCTTCACCAGCCGCTTCATCCCAAATCGACCTAGCGTTAGCATAGTTATATAAGTTCCTTGAAATTTCATCAGTCTTACCTTTTAATTCACTTTTAACCTCTTCAAATTCACATTTCTTGATCATGTCAACAATTTCTTCTTCTTGAATTACAGCATCAACCTCTTCAGAAACCTTTAATTCAGTATCTTTATCAGTCCCTTCCACCTCGCTCATACCTTCGTTTACTGTACTACTACTACTACTACTACTACTACTACTACAACTCAGTAACAAGAAAAATAACGCAAAAGGTAATAACCTCCACATATTAATCCCCCCAACACTTTTTACCAGTATATACCTTCTCTTTTTTTATCATAAAGTCCTCTTAAGTAGATAATTAAATCAAATCACTAGCACATGAAACCACAAAAAAATAGCCCTCCCAACCCTACCAAAGTTGAAAAGAGAGCTATTTTCCCACTGCCCTATTTAACATCAAACCAGTGTCCTTATTTCAGATAGAAAAAAGTTGTTCACCCAACCCCGTCAAAAGTTGAATATAGAAAACTTCCTTCTCACCAATAACGATTAGTAATATTATACCATTTATATATTTGTATTAAAACTACATAAACTATGAAGCAGGGCGAACTGTTTGGATCGGTTGCTGACAGTAATAAATAAGGAGGTAAGCAAAGGTACTTCTTATTAATGAAGATAAAGTAAACCAATACTAACTAACCTTTTTCGATCGGATCGTAACTATTAAAAGGGTTTGGTCTGATGAATACTACCTCAGTTGTTTTGAACATAAGTAATGATATGAAATTTCTTACATATTAATTGAAGGAAAAAAGATGGCTAAATAGAAATATTATAAATAAAGCGGACTTATTAATTGAAGATTTGAATTTATATCTAATACTGTTCGATTAAACAAATTAGATAAACTACCTGATATGGGGGAGGTCTTATGTTACTAAATATTCACAAGCTAATTAAAATGCAAGATGAAAATGAATTATCGGAAGCTGATGCAAACATTCTAATTATGTTATTAGAACAACGCTTAGGGGATTTAAAAGAAAGCTACCCACAATTATTTGAAGACTAGAAAGGCAAATTTTTTATACATACGCTCTCTACCACAAACAATATAAACAGTGTTATTCATTAAAAGAGTGACATCGAATTTACATCTAGATGGATGTTGTAAAGGGGGAAGAATAATTGTTAGAATATAAATTTAAGATATGGGTTGAAGGTATAGATACCCCAGTTGATATTGTAAAAAAAGCAAATGATATAGACGAGTTGCAGTCATACATAAAAAAAACAACACTTTTTGCTACACCTAATGACGATGAGACCATAGATCTATACCCCAAAGAAAAAGTATATAAAATCAGATTATATCCCCCTTTTAGTTGATATAATCTGTTCTCAATAGTAACTAGAAGATTTTCATTCACCTACTAATGTGTTGATTACAATAACACATTACTACAGAATATCTTCCTATAAAAAGGGAGCGATGAGTCACTCTCGCTCCCTTTTATAAACTATACTATGGTAAACTCTCACAAGCTACACCATTACCATCTCCATCTAGGCGATGAGGATCGCTTTCAGGCCCACCAGCAGCTTCAAAGAACGCTTGCGCCTCTTCTTGAGTACTGAAGTCAGAACAGTTCTTATCCTCTCCATGCGGGTCATATGGACCAGTGTAACCATCGTCTGTATTGGTATCATCTTCCGCTTCTGAATTGAATCCATCTTCTGTTACATACCCATCAATACTCCAAATGTTTAACTTCTCGTTCATTGCTTTTGTCTGAGCTTTAATGAACTCATGTGAATGTGTATATGGAGGATCGTAAACGTATGCATAACGGGCAAACCCTTCTTCTAATAACATCTTATTAAAGTTTTCTCCATCTACCCATACGTAAGCTAGAATGCGATCATATTTATCCCGCTTCGGACCATCAAACTCTAACTGTACTTCTTTACCAATTAATGTATCTTTAGCAAATTCACTAGCCTCAGGACCGTATGGCTGTACTGGCAAGGAAGGATGCTTTGTTTCAGGAGTATCTACCAAAAGAAGTCTTACATTTTCCGTTTTACCGTTATAGTTGACCTCGATGGTATCACCATCTACGACACGCGTTACTTCAGTACTTACCTTGTTATCAATAGTAAAGTCGAATGTTGTTTCTTCTTTCATTGCGACACCCTGAGAAGAACTCACTCCATTGATATGTAGTCTATAGCTCTCACCTGGCTGATATCCACTTTGAGGCGCTTCGACTCTAAGAGTGTTATTACTAGATAAGTAGATTTCTTGTTCTAATACATCTCCAGAGGTGTTCATCACATAAACATCACCTAAACTATCTCCATCTACAGCAGTGTTAAACTTAACTGTCCAATCTTTGTCAGTACTCACACCTGACTCGGAACCAAAAGTCTCGGCACTTATAGGTGTAACTAGAGTTAATACAAGTGCAGCTGACAGCAATAAAGCTTTCCATTTCATTGTTTTTCCTCCTTGAAACTTATATATTCTCAATTCACACAACTAAAGTGTGAAAAGACAACGATATTCACCCCAATGGCTGTAATCGTTTCACACAAATCTATACCTATATACCCACTTGAACTCCTACTCATTCTCCAAACATATCAATATATGTATATATTGTACCAAAGATTTTCAATAAATTTGTAATTTATTAGAGGATTTTTTCAATATATGTCAGAATATATAATCTCAAACAGAAAGGAAGTGAATTAATGACCAACCCAAAAATCAGCTTTATCGACCCGACACTAAAGTCAGCCAATATTGAAGCGATAATGATCAGCCCAGTAAGAACTGAAGTAGGTGTAGTTGTGTTGTCTACTGAAGATAAAGTAAACGACAGCTTGAAGGTAAGAATCTTCTCAATTGCATTTAATAAAGAAAGAGAAGCTTATGATACCACCTCTGAACTAGAATCATACAACTTTAAAGACAATAGCTTTGCTAGAGATTTTATAAACCACTTACCTAAAATGTCAGCAATTGAACTCATGTTTGCTAGGAAAACCGTCTTTGAACATAGCGTTTATTAGCCTAATTAGCATAATCATCACCTAATGCATCGTGAATACATAGGTTATTGCTTGCCTAGAATTACTTAATTTTGGTAATATTTAATTATACTGTTGGTCGCAGGATTAAGGTTTTTTAGTCTGGTGTCTATATGGCTACAACTAATGTGCCGAACAAAAGAGAGCGCTATGGAATTATTTCCTTAGCGCTTTTCTTATATTAAAAAGACTTAATGTCCTCCATCTAAGAATCCCTATTTTCTACATCAGTAGAAAATGTCTTCTATCAATTCTCGATTATCCTTCTGCTTTTCACTTTACTGCTCACAACTTACCTTTTAGAAAAAACTTCTTCTTCATGTCTTTTCAAATAGATTAAATAATTATAACCATAAAGAAATATACATTAGACAATTAAACTGGTTAATAGTTCCATTTCATCTGTTATTATAGTGAGTGGGTATTGAAAAGCGATAAAGGGAGGATGAATAATGGATTTCAGAACAATAGCTTTGTTTAGATGTACAGAAAAACAATATGCAGATTCCTTTGTTAACAAGGGGAATATGAAATTTAACACACCTAAATCTTGGATTGAATTAGAGCAGACTGAGGGTAAAGGCCGTGGCGACTCTCTAGAAGGCGTTTATTCAGTTAGTCATATATATGACATTAATACGATCAAAGAGAGCAATGCGATAAGGAAAAATATTCATCGAGAAAACTGGGGTAAGGAGATTTACTTTCGGAGCAACGACATCTTCCATGTGCCATGCTTCTGTTTTTACGGATTGCATGACACAGCTTTTTTCTATGAAAGAACCGATAAAAACGGAATAAATAGATACTTCTCACATATCACAAAGGAATACTTTAATGATTTTTCCGAAAACACGACAAAAGAATTGGCGGAACATTTGCCAGAAGAAAACAAACCTGCTTTAGTCCTGATTACAAACCCAGTAAAGTTGTTTGAGCGAGTCAAAAACTATTTTGTCAAAATGGGAGTTAAAGAAGAAGATATTCTAATTGAACCTGTAAAATATCACAATAAGAAAGAATGGTATATTGCAGATCGGGGATTCCCATATGAATTATTTCTAAAGGACAAAAGTTTTGCTTATCAAAGTGAAGTACGAATTATCATTAATACAAACAATCAGTCTATCTTACAGAATCTTGCAGATAACAATAACATTGTGAACATTGGCAGTTTAGAAGATATCGCTAGTGTTATCGATTTTTATTACGAAGATATGTTTTTAAGGCTTAAAGGAAATTCATTAAGTTATGTACTTCAAGAGCCGGAAACAATTGAAATGGACTTTTACTCAATGTCAAAAGAGGAACTCTTGGATGAAATAGATGCTATTGTGAATGATGACTTAGTAGTAAGGGATTCTAATGTGAAAGAAGTGCTAGAGATGTTGCTCAATATATTAAAAACGAAACACGATGTTCCAAATGATAAATTACCTAATACACATGGATTATGCTAATCAATAGGTGCTTTAGTTGAGGAAGGCAATTACAAAAAATACTCAAAGACTTCATAACATTATGTGGTAAAATACTTAAAGGTTAGGATCATTCTGATATTCCAGTTCTACAACAAACGAAACATAGGAGAGTCTAAAAATGAGAAAGAAAACTAACTATTTAATCTTACTTTTAACAATAATTTTTATGGTTGGTTGTACCAACGTAGAAGATGCATCCACTACAGCAACAGATAAAGAAACAAAAACCCAAGAAGTAACCACTACTAAGACAAGTAAAGATAGCGAAAAAGAAGCAGCTACCACTACGGTTGATGAAGAATCAGTGGAAGAAGAAACACCAACCCAAACAAATGATGACTTGTTCTCAGGGTACAAACTTATTGAGGTAGATGGTGGTGACTTAAGCGGTCATCGAGAATCAAGCGTTGTAGTAGATATAGGATTTGGTGACAGAGAGTACTGGGCTTTCACTAATGAACATGGTCAATTAGTTAGAGTCGTTGCTGACGAAATTAGTCTGCAAGATGATAGTACTGAACCAGTCCTATCCAGTGGTAGATACTTCTCTGACGAGGCTAAAGTTCCAGGTGTCGAAAGTGATGTGTTAGATGAAGGCCACGTTATTGCCGACTCTTTAGGTGGCGTATCAAATGCTTATAATATAACACCGCAAGAAAGTACACTTAACCGACATGGTGATCAAGCGTACATGGAGGATGCGATACGTAAAGCTGGTGGTGCAACTAATTTTGAAGCAATCATCACATATCCTAATACGGAAACACAGATTCCTTCAAGTTATCAGTATACCTATACTTTAATGGGTAACGAAATCGTTGATACATTTGAAAATGTTAATCCTGATGAAGTGAATGAATCACTCGGTTTAACAAATAGTGAATCTAATTCTTCTGAGTCAACGAGTTCTAACACAGAGGGTGATGTTTCGAGTGTTGATACTAATGGTAACGGGCAAGTAACAATCAAAGAAGCGAAAGATGCAGGTTTCAGTATGCCTATTACATCCGACCATTGGTTATACCCTTATATGGACGATAGGGATGGAGATGGGATGGTTGGAGAGTAAATCGACTCTTGGGATCTATGAGACAAAAAAGAAACGCAGAGGATGTGTTAAAACATCTTCTGCGTTTTCTAATTCGCATTCGAAAACTACCTCTCAATAAAACTGCACTTTTATCTCATTTACATATAATTTAGAAAGCTCCAATTATATACTACTAGTATATAAAAACTACCTACTCTCTAACCAAGCATTTACTCTTCCCTACTTTCTTAATTACATATCCCTCTTGCCTTAATAATAGTTGAATATTTACGTTATTAAGCTTGTTAGAAAGGTTTGATCTAGATAAACCTAACGTTTCTTTCATTTCTGTAAACGTAATTTCATTGCGGGGATTATCCTCCAGGAATGAGTAGACTTGTTGAACTGTCTTATTATTTTTCTTTCTAAAAACCTTCTGCTTTAAAAGGTTTTTTGGAGACCAATACTCAAATTCGCTTAAAGGAAACTTTATTCTCATCACATCTACAAGGATTTGGTCTGTGTGAAATAGATACACTTGAGACTTCACTTTCCTTGAGTTGTCTCTCAAATTTAAACGCTTAATAACTTGTGTATAATCAACCAGCATATCGTTGAGTTTGATCAGCTCTAGCCTCTTATCATTAAAGCGTCTCGTATTGCCATATTTTGAAGCAGTTGTATCTTCAATAATTTGACCCTTCTCATTATATATCGTCAGTGATTTACCAATATAGTAGTCTTCTGTTTTATGGAGTATTCCACCCAATACAGCAATACTACAATGTTGAAAGTCATTACTCCCTTTTATTGCACCGAAAGTTCCTAATACTACCCGATCCTTCTCTATATATGAAGATAACTGCTGCTCAACAGTGGAACGGTTATCTTTAAAAATTGGGAAAAATAATGCCTCTGAAGGATTATCGTCTGCTATTTCTTTTACATCTTCACACAAAGCAATTATTTTCTCGTCTTTTTTCATACTACTCTTTGATCCACTTATTGAATCCATACGGTAAAAAGTTAAGTCCTCATAAGTTTTTATAGGATCAAAGTCAAAAGTATTAAACTCTGAATGAACATACTCAAGATCAACATCTGCCGTACCATCAAATATATAAGATTTTAACTTATTAAATGACTTGTAACGTGCGTAACTTGAAGCAGTGATTTTATTACCGTCAATATCTTTGTGTAGATGACACCCATAATTAATTATATTTTCTATAAACATGGGCACATTATATAAGTTGCTTTGATAATTATATAAATCTGTAAAAAGGGACTTAAAATCATCAGAAAATGAAAACTTTTTGCTAATAGGCTTTATTATTTCTCTACCTTTTAACTCTTTTTCATATATAGATAAAACCTTTTTAGCAGCAAGCATGAATTCCTTTACAACCGAGTCATCCTTTTTATCAAAGCGTTTATTAAGAAGCGATCTCATTATATTGCGTACATAACTTTTATAATTATTATACGTAATAGTAGTTACCTTAGTTGTTATAGGCTTCTCATCAATAAATAAATACTCTCTAGGTACGTTTTCACTATCATTATTCTTATAAAAGCTATAATTGTCTATATTTTGGCTTCGATAATAAAAACCTTGAGTTGTCATTACCACAATAGGGAATCTTTGTTGGTTTTCTGCTTGCAAATGATACCTACAATTCCCCTTTAAAGGACAATGCTTCCCATTGCTCAGTAAGCAGCTACTTAAGTTTTGGTTATGTTGCTCGTTGTACAAACATTCTTTTGCATTAAAACCGTACATAGGGAAAGCGACGTCCGCTCCTACATATTCGTTAATTTGTTGAGAGAGTTTAATAACATCTTCTACTCTTTCTTTTACTACTATTGCACCGCCCTCATAACCAACACTCATTATGTCTTGAAGGAAGCTTTTGATAATTAAAGACTTGCCGCCACCCATATCTAATGGAACTAAATAAGGTTTAGTGTTATCACCCTGGTATAGAGCACTTACAATTTCTTGGATATATTTAAGATGGATATTGTTTATTTGCTGACCATAATCCTCTAGCTGATCTACCACTCTTTGAACCGTACCTAAAATCTCTTCGCTGGTGCCAGACCCAATTAAAGTTACTTCATTGGATTGTATTTCACTTCTAACGTCTTGCAATTCAGCATAAACATCCAAATCATATTTGTTCCATGCTTCAATTACATCATTCCAACCCAGCATTTCTGCCAATTCAAACAATTCATAGTGTGCTCTACAACCATGGCAATGGAACCACATGTAATTAGTATCTATCCAAGCACTAGGATTCTTGTCCTCATGATCCGGCATACAACAATGGATGGTTACTGAATCTCCATAATCACCCACGCTTTTAACACGGTCCAGTACTGCATCTATGACATCGTTCCTCTTTCTAGGACTAATCTCCTTAGAGACTTTTCTTTCTTTAGATACTACAGCCTTATTCGCCGCTTCTTGACTAAGTTCAGGTAATTGTTCCATTAGTTCTTGTTGAGTGTACACCCTATCCATTTCCCATACTTTCAGCGAGATAGGATACGGGTTACTGGGATCTTTTCTGTGTTGGAAAAATGGCAACCTTAATAACCTGGCCTCATTTTTACAAGCTTTATCACCATTAAAATGATTTACTAATTGCAGTTGAATATGCCTGAATAGCTTCTTGTCTGCATCCTCTACTTTCCAATACACATGGAAGCCATTCTTAGTATCGATCACCATGGAGGGTGGCAACTCAAAAGCTTGAACCTGCTCCTTTACTTCTATCTTCCATTTCTTTAACTCCTCATTATCTAACTTAACCTCTTCAGGAGCATCAATATCCACGAACTGATAGTTAATCTGCCCACCATTTGTAATGTGTTTATTATGCACGAACTTCTCATCTAACTCATAGAAGTTAGGCGAGTTGGGGGTGAAAAATACGCCACCATATCCAGATAACCTTATCCCTAGATTAATCTCATCATCTAATCTTTGAGGTGTTAGCTCACCTATATATATTTGGTATACCTCTTCGCTCTCACTATCAGTTTTAGTTCTATATATACCACCATCGTATATATAGAGGCTATTATTAATATCACTAGGTTCTGAGAGTAAACCATGTTTCAAAAATCTAACTTCTGTAGCTCTACCGTCACTTACTTTACTCATAAATTCATATATATTATTGATTTGCGTATTAGCTCCCACTCTATCTCCCCCTCAAAAACAGTTCACGGTTTTCTATAAGTATATTTTCATATCTGTGAACCATTGCCGTATGCGACTTTTTTATTAGGTTTTTATGATATAAACAAAACTTTATAAGATAAATAACCTATAGTCATACTAATATATTTAAGTACATCAGCCCGTTAACTGTCAATTGACGGAAGACTAGGTTACTTATACCACTTACTTAGAAGAGAGGGGACTTCTAGAGTTGTATTAACTTCGATGCCCCCTACATAAGCGTTTAAGGGGAATAACAAATAGGAGAGACCTCAATAATAAGAAAAGTTTTATATAACACCTAGTTGTGCCCAAAACATAAAAAAAACGCCCCTCTTATCTACAGATAGAGCGAGAGCGAACATTTTACACCATATTAGGATTAGAATAGCTTGTCGGGATAGGTCTATATGGGGGCTTATTGGTGAAAGTAAAAGTTCATAATTACTATAAACCACCCCCACCCCAGACTTACAAGTAATAATGCTAAAAGCCCCCATCACCACTATTCTTTATTAAACCTATTTTCTCTAAAAGCTGCACTCTTCCTGACGTTTGATAATATTCTCTAATTATAGACTTTAATTTATACAAATATGGCAGTAGAGTATTTACATAGTCTTTAAAATCACTTAAAACTGTTTTAGGGACATGTTCTTCTTTATATAGCCTTTCATATAGATTCCACCAATCAAATGTAATTGGCACTGGGTAACCTAGTGTTTCCAGGTCTTTCTCCATACCGTCAAGAAATCGCAATTCAGTCATATTATGCTTTACCTTTCCGTATAAATCTCCTATTTCTGTCTCATGTAACTTCTCGACTGAGGATATTATATTCGGAAGAAAATCAAATGGGTCAAAACTTTCGGGAACATTAGTAAATTCACTTTTGTCTATTAATTCTTCAAAAAAGTATTTTCTAATTTCAAGAATAATATCCTTGTTTGTAAAGATTACCCCGCTCTCGTAGTTATTATTGCTACTAAAGCTAAAGTTTGCACTTCCAATATAAGCAATGTCATCTGTTAAGAAAAGCTTCGAATGATTAGATTTTAGTTCCGCACACATAACAAAGTTCTTAAATACTTCTTCCAATGCAAACCTTTCTTCTTCACTAAAAGTCATTTTAGAATATAGCAGGTTTATGTTTACTCCTAGATTTGCAAGTCTAGATAGGTGCTTATAGAAAGACTTTTCATACTGGTCTCTGAAATTAAAGTTATAGGTTGCTATACAAATGTCTTTTGTTTCTTCATTGCACATCCCTAATAACTCACTCCAAAAATCTGCTTCTTTAAAAAAAACTACTTTACCTTCACTGAAAGGGATCTCTTTTTTCACAGGTATACTCCTTTATTTTAACTATGATAATGTTTATATATATAAATCTTTTCCAAACCATATGTATATACATTAGTTAAATAAATTCTTATTGTCATCACCCATCTTATTGTTATTAATTGATCTATATAAAGTCGCTTTAGATATACCCGTCATTTCTTTTATTTCTTTAATAGTATAATCTTCTGAATCATACAACTTCAGAGCTTTCTCTAGTTGTGCGCTATCTACTTTAGGCCTTCCACCATTACGTCCTCTTGCCCTAGCACTCTCTAAACCTGCCCTCGTCCGCTCTGCTATCAGATCACGTTCCATCTCTGACAAAACAGCTAGCATTCTGAACATAGCCTTACCTACCGCTGTAGTTGTATCTATGTTATCCCGTATGCTTTTTAGCTCAATATCTTTATCCTGAAGATCATCAGCCAATTCTATTAACCGCTTCGTTGATCGGCCTAGACGATCAAGTTTATATACTACTAACACATCACCTTGCCTAGCAAACTCAAGCAGCTTCTGTAATTCTGGCCGTTCATCTTTCGTTCCACTTATCTTTTCTTGGTATATCTTTTCACACCCTTCTTTTTCTAGAGCATCGAGCTGCAAATCAAGTGACTGTTCTTCTGTACTTACCCTAGCGTAACCCATTAGCATTTTATGTAACACCATCCATTTATAGTTATTACATATATTGTATCAAAAAGGGTGGTAGAAGTATATTTTGAAACTTTGATTTTGATACGTGTTTTGAAACTGATTTTCAGCTATTTTCTTATGTGTTTCGTTTCAAAATAAAAAGTCTCAAAAACATTCGTTTTTGAGACTTAATGGTCGTAGTATATACTTTTCATTTTTGCTATATCTCTTTTTATTATTTCAAGTATTTTTTTTGTGTTTTCTTTATTCTCTAATTTGTTAAGAATCAGATCTAAATACTTGTATATTTGATACGACATCTTGAACGCAGCCATTTGGTTTCTATACCTCTTAACGTTTATATCTTTTAAAAATTCGTTATAGTATGTATAGTTTAATTGGGTATAAGTTGCCAAAAAAGTCTCCTTAATATCTGTATCACTATGTAAATCATCAGCTACTGTATCTGGGGACATGTCATTTATTAACTTGTATAACTTCTCAGCCACTTCTAAATTTTCCTCAAATTCTTCTTTCATATTTTCAAAGTTAATTTGTTCTTTTTCTTCTTTTTCCCTTTGTTTACTTTTCTCTTGTAAAGTAAAGATATATAGCGCCACTATTCCAGAGAGTGTACTACCAATTAAAATAAAGGAAGCACGTATATACAACTTAAAAATATCAACGTTATTCTGATCAACCATAATATTTCTGTTCAGTAAAATGAGTATTAGTGTAAAACCACTAAAAATAGCCAAGAACAATACCATCATAACCAGGAATTTAGGTGTTTTTGCACTTAATTTGGAATTAGTCATGTCTTTATCACCCGATTAAATAATTTTGGTATTTTTTCAAAGTTTCCATTCTCTGAACTGGTTTTTCACCAATCGACCTATCGTTTTTGTATAAAACATCCTCAGCTGATTTAACACTTATTGATTGATCTATCCCCGTCTTTATCACAGCTTGAGGCTTAACTTCTTCCATAAAGAGGGGATTACTCTTTAAATTAGCGGACATACTATAATATATGTCTTCATTTAACTTAAATAAAAGTTTCACTTCACTTAAAAAATCAGAGCTATTTAATGTATCTTCATCTCCACAGTGCTTGCATTTGAAATTTATCAAGTCTTCTTCGCTCTTTAAAATATTATCCCTCTCACACACTTCACATTCATATTTATAAAGTTGTTTAAGCACTGTATTTTCAGCATCACCATCTGTTAAACCTAGGAAGAAGCGAATTGAGTCTTTTGGACTTATAGAAGGGTTAACCAACGAAAAACGGTATGGACTAAGATATTTGGAACCTAAACTGACTTCTTGCGCAATAAAATAATTAAGTAAAGGATAATATTCTTCCAATGGATACTCATTTTCAAGGGCGTTATTTTGTGAATATATGTTTGTTAACTTTTTGTATAACATAATCTTCTTTTATTCTCCTTTCTAGAATGGTATCTTGAGTTAAATCATCTCCATCATAATAATAATGAATCTCTAATATGTTTAAGGTTTCTCTTAGAGCAACTTCCGTAAAGATATTATCCTCTTGGTTTTTGGAAACTCTGTTATATTGGTTTCTATCAAACTTCCAATACATCCCTAATTCCGATATCTCTTCATATTCTGAAACGACTTCCTTAAGGCTCCAAAAGATTTTAGAGTAATAAACTGGCTCATGGTCTTCGTTCCTATTAGTAGACTTTGTTATATCTTTGTCTGCAAACGTAAAACCAAATATATACCCACCATCATTAATAAATTGTTTAATATCCATATCTCTTGCTTTATCTTGGTACCTTAATGACAAGACGTTATTAATAAAGCTATTAGGATTATTAATTTTCAAGTCCTTTTTTAAATACTTACTAATACTCTCTTTTAGTTCAGCTTCATTTCTCTCTAAATCTCCACTCTTATCTACCTCGTTTTTTACAAGTTTTAAAGATCTTTCAGATTCTTCAACAAACATACTGTATAGGCCATAGTGTATGTCCGCTTCTTTATATTCTTCTTCCGTATATGCTTCCAAGGTAAGTGAAGTATCAATAAATGTCTTTATCTTTTGTAAAATGATTCGCAGTTTCATATTTGAGGTATTCCTCATAAGGTGTTGATTAACTCTAAATTCCCAAGTTTTGTTCTTAAAATTTAAGATACAAGGTACATAAAATGCACACTTTTCTTTATCCTTTCCTACCTCAGCTTCTCCTAACTTAAATAGGAAAACGATCTGGTTCTCATAACGTCTAATGGAAACTAGTTCATCGTTACTTTTTATTATTTTAGTTATTTTTCTATCGATTATATGACTGAATTTGTTGCTTTTTGACAATGTATTTAAAGCTTCACCTACTGTTAGTTTAGTAGAAAGAGTAGAGATATATGTTCTTTCAGGCTTCTTAAACACTAGATACTTGAAGAAAGCTTCTTCTATATTTTCATCATCATAACCTTCCCCTAACATATCATTTAAGACTTCTCTTATTCTTTCATATTTAGTACCGTTTGTACTCTCAAATTCCTCATCAAAGCCATTTATTTTAGTGCTTAGGATATGTTTTAATTTATTATCATTAAAATTTCTAAGCAGGCTATATTTGTATGAATGCTGTAAAATAATAAAACCCACTTTCTGCTACTATATACCCTCATTTTAAGGCTATTTTCATATTAGCACAACATTTATTGCCTATTTACCCACTAATACCCAAAAGCAAATAACACTTAAAAGAATTAGGTATTAGTGGTGGGAATCTTATTATTCCTTAGCGAATCTTTACGTGCATCTTTAGATGTTGAAATACACCATCTCATCTATTATGCAAATGCATACTAGACCCTAGTTTCTCTCTTTAGCTTCTTCCTTCTCTCCTGAAGCATATTTATTGGCGAGAACTGACGATGCTGATCTTCAATAGTCTTGTCTAATACATGCGCATACCTTGAGGTTGTTTCAAGGTGTGAATGATCTAATATCTTCTGGAGCACCCTTATGTTGTTTGACTGCTCTAAAAACATTCTAGAGGCACTGTGACGGAACAAATGAGGATGAATACGCTTATCTATCCCCGCCCGCTTTACAATCTCTCTAAGGTGCTTTCTGAAGGTGTCTGGTCTTAATCTTGTACCATGTGTAGATACAAACAAATATGGAGAATGGAAGTCTTCAGTCTCTTCCATTAACTCTGCAATAAGCTTTAAAGTTTTTTTGGTAAGCGGTAGAACTCTAAATCTGCCGTTCTTTGTTTGATTGAATGTAATGGTATTGTGCTTAAAGTCCACTTCTGACTTTTTAACCGATAAGGTTTCTTCAATCCGCCCAAATGAGTCAAGAAGCACATGACAGACCACATACTCTCTAAAATCAGTATATAAGGTTTTGTCCATAGCCCTAAACAGCTTATTGATCTCATCTACCGTTAAAGTATCTATCTGCTTTGTTTGTTCTTTAATCGGCTTAATAACATTAAATATACTTTCATCGAGCAATCCTTCATCCACTAGTGTGTTAAACACTGCCTTAGCATATTGAAGGTAAGTATTAACACTCGTTATCGAAACACCTTTATCCTTAGTCTTACGGTGCTTAGCATTCAAGAATTGTACTTTTTCTGTTAACTGCCAGTGTATAAAGTCTCTAGCATCATCAACTGATAATGACTCAACGAGTGTTTCTTCACCAAAGAAGCGGTCAAAGTCATTAAACACCTTCTCATAATTGGCTATAGAACTCTTAGAAAGCCCTTCTAACTTTTTAACCCTTATGATGTACTCTCTGGCATCATCAAGCGTAAAACGTTGGCGTCTTTTTCTGTGTCGCTTTGTCCTTTTGAACTTTGGGTTTTCAGACATAAAAAAGCAACCTCCTCCTAACAAAAATTTATAAGTTAGAAAAAGGTTGCTTAAATTTAGGTCGTGGTTATATCAAGCCTATAACTTCGATTATAGATAACGAAGCAAATAGCTTGAAACCCCGTCATAGAGCGGTTTATACCATCCTATTGAGTTAAACGAACCGTGTCACGTGCAATGACAACTTCTTCGTTTGTTGGGATGACCATTACTTTAACTGGGGAATGAGGATAGCTAATGAACGCTTCGTCCCCTTGAATTCCTTTGTTTAGTGTTGGGTCCCAGTATACGCCCATGAACTCTAATCCTTGAAGGACACGTTCACGAACAGGGGAAGAGTTTTCACCAACGCCAGCAGTGAATACAATCGCATCTACGCCGTGCATACGAGCCGCGTAAGAACCAATGTACTTGTGGATACGTGCTGCGAATACTTCAAGAGCTAATTCCGCACGTTCGTCGCCTTGGTCTGCTTTCTCAATGATATCGCGGATATCACTAGATGAACCAGAAAGAGCAAGCATTCCACTTTCTTTGTTAAGAACGCGGATTACTTCTTCTGCTGTTTTACCTGTTTTATCCATGATGTATGGGATTAGGGCAGGGTCAATGTTACCTGAACGAGTTCCCATTGTAACACCAGCAAGTGGTGTGAAGCCCATGGATGTATCTACAGATTTGCCACCTTCAATTGCAGCGATCGATGCACCGTTACCAATATGGCAAGAAAGGATGCGTAGCTGTTCAATTGGACGATTTAACATTTCAGCAGCACGTTCTGAAACGAACTTGTGAGATGTTCCGTGGAAACCATACTTGCGAATGCCATACTCTTCATAGTACTCGTAAGGCAGGCTATAAAGGTAAGACTGCTCTGGCATGGACTGGTGGAATGCAGTATCAAATACGACAACCGCAGGTACATTTGGAAGCACTTCTTGGAATGCACGGATTCCTGTAAGGTTCGCTGGGTTATGAAGAGGAGCTAATTCAGAAACCGTTTCAATTTCTTGAATGACTTCTTCCGTAACGACAGCAGAATCAGCGAAGCGTTCTCCACCATGTACAACACGGTGACCAATTCCGTCTATTTCATCAAGAGATGCAATAACACCTGTTGATGTAAGCTTGTCTACTAACAACTTTACAGCTACTTCGTGATTTGGAATATCTGTAACGGTTTTCTCTTTCTCACCATTTACTTCAATTGCGAATAGAGCATCATCTAAGCCAATACGTTCAACAAGACCTTTTGTAACTACTTCTTCAGCAGGCATCTCGATTAATTGAAACTTTAGAGAAGAACTACCCGCATTAATTGATAAAATTTTTGACATTTATTTCATCCCCTTAATACTCTAGGTTCATGATTACCATTTCCCATTTAACCACCCGCCATCAAGCTTTTCAAGACAATTCAGGAATTGGAAACGGTTTCTCCTTGAAATCTTTATTTTCTAAAAATTATGACGTTCTTTCCGACTTGAACCAATCGTTAATTTGATTAACCATATCATTCATTGCCTTAGCATTTTGGAAAGAAGGAAGCTTAGCCATAAGTGCCTGCTTAGGCGCTTTAGTGTCTTGTCCTTTCTTCTGCACAATGAAGATACTCTTACCAAATTTCTCATTCTTGAACATAGATTCTGGCAGTTGCAGCACTCCGACAATATGAACATTCTCTTGTAAGAATGCGTGCAGTTGTTCTGATTGATCACTATCAAACAGGAAGTTTGGAATTAAGAATAAAGAGTAGCCGCCTTCTTTAACATAGTGTAATGTTTGTTCAATGAACAAGTGATGAGCATACGAATGTCCTTCTTCTGCCTTTAGTTTATAATTAGCCGCTTGGAGATCATCCGGATAATACCCGACAGGAAGATCTGCCACTGCAACATCTACTGGTTCGAGTAATAAAGGACGGAGACTATCCTGGTGGAAGAACTCCACTTCTGATTTTTGTAAATTTGCGTTTAATAACCCGAGTTGAATTAACGTTGGGTCGACTTCACTTCCGTAAGCTTCTACCGATTGTTCCATCTGATTTATGATTGCAGTAAGAAGGTTAGCCGTACCTGTTGCAGGATCAAATAATCGGACCGTTTCCTGCTCACCAAGCACTTTCTGTATTAAATAACCCATAAAAATAGCAACGGAATCCGGGGTAATCAAATGCTGTTGCTGAGTTGATCCCTTCATCCCTTTTAAAATAGCAAGTTGCAAGCCTTTACGAATTTCTTCTTTTTTGAAGTTTTCAATTTGAATTCCTTTAATCTTATCTGACAGTTTACCTTGAAGACTTTCACTGTAATCTGTAGACGGTGCCCCTTCAAGAAGTAATTCACCCGCTAAGGGTAGCAATTCTAAATATGAAAGGTCGATTTCCTCACCGATTAATTCAGCTGTTTCATCGAGCCATGTATATAACAATTCAACATGAGACTGATCCATGCTTATTCCTCCTATTATCACGTTCAACTTTACTAGTTTAGCAAATGCATCGTAAGAATACCAAATTAGAGGCTACATCTTATTAAAGACTATGTAAAGGGTCAAGCTTATACAATAGTCATCTATTAAACAAAAAAGCTAGGCATCCTGCTACCCCTAAGTTGCATACAGCTTTGTATACAAAGAAAGAAGAAACCAAGATGCCTAGCCCTTTTCGCGCATTTGGATATTATTGAGCGTCTTTTGCTGCAGTGATTGCTGCTTCGTAATCAGGATGATTTGTTGCTTCTGATACATATTCAGCATGCACTACTTCATTTTGGCTGTTCACTACAAATACAGCACGTGCAAGAAGGCGCATTTCTTTAATTAGAACGCCAAATGCTTCGCCAAAGTACGCATCACGATGGTCAGAAAGCGTGTCTACGTTTTCAATACCGTTTGAACCACACCAGCGACGTTGTGCAAAGGGTAAGTCCATACTAATCGTTAGAACATTTACATTGTCTAACTGAGCGGCTTCTTCATTGAAGCGACGCGTCTGGGCGTCACATACTCCAGTATCAATTGATGGAATGACGCTAATTAATTTAACCCCATCATATTGTTCTAAAGAAACTTCTGATAGATCATTAGCAAGGACGGTAAAGTTAGGAGCTTTGTCTCCTACTTTTACTTCCTCGCCAACTAGTGTAACGGGATTTTCTTTGAATGTAATAGATGCCATGATGCATTCCTCCTCTAATTATCTGTATGAAAGCTCTTTAGGATCCCTCGTTATGTATGAAATAAGGAAAGAGCCTGACCCATACTATTATGAGGGCAGTTTCTTTCCTTGTCTAATCATTTACTACCAGGAATAGTTCTGACCATCAGAACCACCTTGGTTTTGTCCTGCATTTTGTCCTTGGTTCTGGCCGCCATTTTGGCCTCTGTTACCAGATGATTGTCCATTTTGTTTATCACCGTTTTTGCTAAGTATGTCTTGTATTTTCTGTACAGCCTGTGGTGCCAAGTCAATCATACGCTCATATAAATGAGTGCTTTCATCCAAGTGAATCATTTTCACTCCTGATGTTTTGTTTACGATCAAAAAAGCAATTGGTGTGATGGAGACTCCACCACCGCTTCCTCCACCAAAAGGAAGTTCTTCACCGTTAGAACCAGAGTTAGAACCATTTCCTTGTTGTTGCCCGTTCTTATTACCACCGTCTTGCTTGAATTGACTCCCCCCTGCCGCAAAGCCAAATCCTACTTTTGATACCGTTAGGATTAATGTACTGCCATCTGGCGTTTCAACAGGATCACCAATGATTGTGTTTACATCAATCATATCTTTCAAGCTTTCCATAGCAGTGGTCATCAAACCTTGAATCGGATGTTCTGACATGATTGTACCTCCTCATATGAATTACGCGGGTTTCTTCCGCCACTTCGGTATGTTTCCACGAGAGTACCGAACGACTTGTAATACTGCGAATATAGCTTGCCCAAAACGAAACGAGATCATACACTCCAAACGAGTTTGAGAATGCTTTTGTTGAAAATAAGGAGTTACATATATTTCAGGCGTTCCTTTTAGTTTCATACAGTTGGAGACCACACCAACTAATGCCCCTTTCAAAGACCAAATCCCTCCACACACCATGCCAGTTATGCTGGCATTTGAAGTGCCAACTTGAGTATCCCAAAGTAATGTATGAACATGAACTTTCCTCAAGAACCGTGTTATTATTTTATGTAACCCAATCACCCTTGTAACAAGATCTTGAATACTTTGAATACGATTGACGACTTCTTCAGGAGTATAAGATTTTTCTTGTTCTCCTTTATTCTTATTTCCAACCTCTGTTTTCTCTTTTGTCTTCAGAGAAAGATCATCCTTATCTAAAGCCATCATAGGAACTTCCTTTTTTATTCTGATCCATTTCCATAAACGTAACTCCACTTTTAAAAAATCCTGATCAGAAGAGTGCAGATAGGTCAGCGTGATGTAGAGTCTCGAGAACCAAACGATAATAATATTAACAACAAAGAATACGCCAATCCCCAACACCCAGACCATTCTTTCATCCCTCCTTTTCTATCTAGTTTCATCTCCTTTCATAAAATTTAAACAATCTGACATTAATTTGTTTAGAAAACGCTTACGTTTTTGATATGATGTGAATAGGGATCCACCTAATAAAGATGATATCGCCATTCGAAGAGGAGTGTTGAAGATAATGATGATGATGAATCGCAACAAGTTATTCTTTTACTACCAACATAAGGAGGAGCTCGTAGAAAAGCTCAATCCCTTATTTGATTTAGCTAGACAGAATGGATTTGAGATTGTTCAACATCATAAAGACGCCAATATTATTATTAGCGTTGGCGGGGACGGGATGTTTCTTCAATCTGTAAGAAAAACGGGTTTCCGTGAAGATTGCTTATACACAGGAATTACAACTTCTGAAAATGAATCAGGCCTCTACTGTGACTTTAACTTAGATCATTTTGATGAAATGGTTCATTCTATGATGCACGAAGCTCTAGAGGTAAGGCGCTTCCCTGTAATTGAGGCAAATATCAATAATGAATCTTCATTTTATTGCTTAAATGAACTAAGCATGCGCTCAACACTTATTAAGACGATTGAAATTGATGTCTTCATTGACGACATTCCTTTCGAATCGTTTCGAGGTGATGGACTAATCGTAGCGACCCCTACAGGGAGCACAGGATATAACAAATCATCAAAAGGTGCTGTGGTCGATCCTAAACTTCCATGTTTCCAAGTATCTGAGCTCGCTTCTATAAATAGTAACCGTTACCGGACGTTAGGCTCTTCATTCATCTTAAGTGGAGATCGCACACTTAATTTACAATTGGTACAAGACGGAAATGACTATCCGATCTTAGGGATCGATATTGAAGCACTTCCTATACGAAACATCCGAAATGTAAAAGTTAATTTAAGCGACAAAGTGATTAAGACGATAAAATTAAAAGATAACTCTTATTGGGAGCGAGTCAAGCGCACGTTTCTATAAAAAACCGTCTAGAGGAGTACTCCTCTAGACGGTTTTTGTAAAATCAATACTTACTCGTTTATCGCTGATAGACAACGGTACCATCCACAATCGTTCTTGTAACATTTGCTTCTAGAAGACGATCAGGATGAAGAGCAAAGAGATCTCGATCAAAAATAGTAAAATCGGCATCATAGCCTGCAATGATCTGCCCCCTCTTGTTTTCCTCATGAATGGCGTATGCGCTCCCCTTTGTATAAAGAGATATTGCTTCATACATAGTCAGACACTGCTCACCACCATATACCTTTTGGTCATGAACTGATTTTCTTATAACCGCTGCTTGAATGGCTAAGAGTGGATTAATCTCCTCAATTGGCGCATCTGAACCCCCTGCACAAGGTATGCCGCTTTGTATAAGACTCTTCCAGGGATAAGCATTCTTTAAACGATGTTCACCAATTCTTTCTAACACCCACGGGAAATCAGAGGAAACAAATGTAGGCTGAATATCCACAATGGAATTCGTCGTCTTCATCTGGTCATAAAGCTTATCTTGCATAAACTGTGCATGAATAATTCGATCCCGATAAGGAGCATCGGGAACCCCATTTAAGATACGTGTAATCATAGCAACAGCTTCATCCCCAATGGCATGAACGGCTACAGGTAGATTATGCTTGCGTGCTTTTTTGACAAGCTGAGCTAAATGTTCTTCTTTGTGAATAGCCATCCCTCTATTCCCTTTATCATCTTCATAGCCTTCCGATAAAAGAGCCGTACGGCCACCAATAGCTCCATCAGAGAAAATCTTTACAGCACCTAGTTCAACGAAATCTGAGCCACTTTTGTAACTCAATCCTTCTGTTAACATATCATCTAAAACCTCATGATGAACAAGTAGGTGAGCCCGAAATTTCGATTGATGACCTCCTATACTGTTTTGAAAAGCCCCATATGTCTTTTTGAACCCACCGTAGTAATTAAGATCTTCACTATGACCACCAACAATCCCATTCCTTGTAAGGTCCTCTACAGCTACAGATACAGCTTTTTCAAGATATGCTTGACTATAATCGGGCATGGCCGCCTTAATGGGATCTTGAGCGGCATCTAAGAAATACCCAGTCGTTTCCCCATGTTGATCTCTTACAACCTTCCCCCCTTGAGGGTCTTCTGTTTCTTCTGTAACCCCAGCAAGCTCCATTGCCTTTGAGTTAGCCAACAGTGCATGTCGACAAACTCGAGTTAGCATAATAGGATGGTCGGTTGATATCTCATCTAACTCTGATTTATGTATAATACGTGGGTCTGCCCATTGATTCTCATTCCATCCCTCACCAATAAGCCACTCACCTGGTGGAAGTTGCGACGCATGAGAGGCTACTGCTTCTTTCACCTCTTCAGGAGACTTCATGAACGATAGATCCAAACGAAGTAACCGCTCTCCGTGACCAATGATATGCAGGTGACTGTCTACAAATCCCGGATACATGACCTGACCTTGGAGATGATGCTCCTTATCAATCGAACCCTTCCACTTGTTCATCACATCTTCAAGAGCACCTATCATTTCAATACGGCCATTCTTCGTAACCACAGCCTCCACCTGCTCTCCCTCTTGCCTCATCGTATAAATCGTTCCACCATACCATAACTCTGCCATATGTACCTACTCCCTTGTTTTTTAAGTAACATATCATATTTCTTTAGATACTCACAAATTCTTTACCTTGTCTATGCTGAGACACTTTAATGTGAATGGGGCCGTTATGTCGTTGAGAGCCAGGGTGTCTGGGGAACGACTCGCTTTCCACGGGCGAGCTGTCGAGCCTCCTCACTCACTTTGTTCGTTCCGGGGTCTCGTCGACCTCTTTCTCCCGTAGGAGGCTTCCCAGCTCCCCGCAGGAAAGCGAGTTGTCCCCGAGCAAGCCCAATCACTCATCAAACATAACGGCCCTTCCCCGCTAAAGACTCAAACAGGTTAGAAGTTTCTATTTTTCACCCACAAGAAAAGGACAGTGTTACCACTGCCCTTTCAAACCACATTATTTAATTATTGTTGTTGCCCACCGCTGTACTGTTGTTCAGCCATTTGAACTAGACGCTTCGTGATCTCCCCACCTACAGAACCGTTTTGACGGGATGTAGAGTCAGGACCAAGTTGTACGCCAAATTCTTGAGCGATTTCATATTTCATTTGGTCTAGAGCTTGTTGTACGCCAGGTACTACAAGTTCGTTTGAGTTGTTATATGCCATGTGTGTTTCACCTCCTTGTACTACTAGCATGCGCCACAAGGAGGATCTCATTCTGAACAGTTTTTGGCAGTTCAACTAAGATTATCTATTAAAGCAAATCAGAAAATTCGTCTTTTTCCTGCGTATGATTCTCTTCAAATTCGACTGTTTCAATACCTGCAACAGTTTCTTCAATCTCATCAGTGAAGTCAACTCGCTCTTCATATTGAAGAACCTTTTCACGAGTAGGTCTTGTCTTTGGTGCACTTGGCACGAATACCGTACAACAGTCCTCAAAAGGACGAATCGAAATGTCATACATGTCAATACGCTTAGAAATATCGATTATTTCTAATTTATCCATGGATACAAGAGGACGAATAATTGGATAATTCGTTACTTCGTTAATTGTATTCATGCTTTCCATTGTTTGACTAGCAACTTGTCCAAGGCTTTCACCAGTTGTAAAGGAAAGAATACCTCTTTCTTCAGCCACACGCTCACTAACTTGAAGCATAACGCGACGCATTACAGTCATACCATAGCCTTCAGGGATCTCCCGATGAATGGTCTGCTGCAATTTCGTAAACGGAACAATATGAACTTTAATCTTATGCCCGTATCGAGTTAATTGCTTAGCTAAATCAAGGACTTTCTGCTTTGCGCGCTCACTTGTATAAGGAGGGGAATGGAAGTGTATTGCTTCTATTTCTACTCCGCGTTTCATTGATAAATAGCCTGCTACAGGACTGTCAATTCCTCCTGAGAGAAGAAGAAGGCTTTTGCCCGTTGTACCTACCGGAAGTCCACCAGCCCCAAGAATTTTTTCTGAAGTGATGTAGGTTCCATCTTTTCGAATTTCAACATTAATTTCTAAATCAGGGTTGTGTACATCAACTGTATATCCTTCTGTATTCGACAGAGCATATCCCCCAAGAACTCGGTTCATAGCTTGTGAATCAATAGGAAAATCTTTATCAACACGACGAGTGGTAATTTTGAACGTTTTCGTGTTCTTCCCATGTGTTAATGCATACACAACAGCTTCCTTCATTTGTTCTTCTTTATTCTCTACTTTTATTGCCAAGCTAAATGACTGAATACCAAAAACATCTTTACATCTTTCCAGAATAGGTTCAGGATCCTCGCCATTCAAAAGGATGTACATACGATTTCTATTTCGCTTAATTTTAATATCTTCGTAATCGTGCAATTTGGCTTTTACGTTCTCATACAACTTAGCTACAAAGTGTTTTAAGTTTTTACCTTTTAACGACATTTCTCCGTAGCGGATTAATATATGATCATAATGCATGTTATCTACCCCATTACTTCTTTTAATTCGGTTAATACATTGCGAAGCACGTGAATAAATCGCGCTCCTTCTTCCATCGTGTTATCATACGTAATACTAACACGAAGCCCTGCAGAAGACCGTTCACGTGAATGGCCACAAGCGTTAAGGACAGCGCTCTCGTCAGCGTGTTTAGAAGAACAAGCTGACTTTGTGGAAATATAGATCCCTTCCTCACCAAGAGCATGAATGACCACTTCTGGCTTATATCCCGGTACGGAAAAGTTCACGATGTGCGGCGCACTATCAGAAGGTGTGTTCATGACAACTTCATCTATTTCAGAAATCTTTTCACGCAAATAGTGATGCAATTCCTTTAGATGTTTCCTTTTGTGTTTTTGGCTTTCCTTCGTCATGCGAAGTGCTTTAACCATTGCAACGATTCCAGGGAGATTTTCAGTTCCTGCCCGATAAGAAGCTTCTTGACTTCCTCCATGCAGCAATGGAAACAACGACGTATTACGCTTCACATAAAGGATACCTGTTCCCTTCAAACCATGTATCTTATGGCTCGACATCGTACACAAATCAATCAGGGACAGATCCAGGTCTGTCTTCCCTAAGCCTTGCACATGGTCGACATGGAAATAAAGCTTAGGATGCCGACGAGCAAGCGTAGCGATCTCTTCAATAGGTTGGATGGTTCCCAATTCATTGTTGACATGCATAATACTAATTAAAATAGTGTCTTCGCGAATTGCTTCTTGTACATCCTCCACACTAACACGTCCATGTTCGTTTACAGAGAGATAGGTAACCTCGAACCCAAGCGACTCTAATGAACGACATGCCTCCAACACGGAAGGGTGCTCTATGGAAGTAGTAATAATATGCTTCCCTCTATTTTGGTGTTGTAAAGCAATCCCTTTTACAGCTAAATTGTTCCCTTCAGTTCCTCCAGAAGTAAAGACGATTTCGTCTGATTGTATACCTAGCAATTGAGCAGCCTGCTTTTTGGATTGTTGAAGAAGTCTTTCTGCTTCACTTCCAAAAGCATGTATAGATGAAGGATTCCCATAATATCGTTCTGATACTTGCTGAAAGCTTTTTAGCACTTCGGGATATGGTTTTGTCGTGGCACTATTGTCAAAGTAAATCATGGCACCGATCCCCTTTTCTCTTATTGCAATCAATTCTATTATCATACGTTTCTTCTGACTGATCTGTCAATCGCTCTCATATGTCAACATTACTATAACATGATTAGGAAGAAGTTTCAGACCCTTCCCTCGTAAAAAGGCTTTGTCGTTCAAGATTAGGGGGGATTGTTGAAGACTCGAAACTGAAAGAATGTTTCCGTTTGCGTTATTAGAGCGTGAGGTGGTTCGGGAAATCACTCGCTTTCCGCGGCGAGCTGGGGAGCCTCCTCAGTCGCATTTGAGCTTGCCCCATATTTTTGGACGAAGTTGTTCCAAGAATATGAGGTGACAAAATGAAAAAATTTACTCCATCTATCAAACATGATGTGGTACAAAGATATTTAAATGGAGGAACGAGCTACAGAGAATTAGCTGGCCGAGTGGGCGTAGATGATTCTGTTATCCGTTACTGGGTCAAACTATACAAATACCATGAAGAAAAGGCATTTATTCCCGTCTATCCAAGCTACTCTCCAGATTTTAAAATGAGGGTAATTCAATTTATCGAAAACACGAATTACTCCATTCGAGAGGCCTCAGCCCTCTTCCGAATCCCAGACTACTCAATGGTCGCCAGGTGGAAAAAGAAATGGGATAAAGGAGGAGACGAAGCCCTTGATTGGTCTGGAAAGGGGCAACCAGAAATGACTAACAAGAAACATGAATCCCAAAATGAACAGCCTAAGAGCTATGAGGAATTAAAGGAAGAAAACGAACTTCTTCACATGGAAGTTGCTTATTTAAAAAAGTTGAGAGCCTTAGTTCAAAAAGCAGACAGTCGAAACAGTCGAAACGATTCAAAGTAAAAGCGATCGATGAACTTAGGCATGAAAATAAATATTCTGTTGATCGCTTATGTGAAATAGCTGGCCTCCCACGTAGTACGTTTTACTATCAGCTTAGTGTGATGAATGGAACGGATCGTGATGAAGAGATAAGAGCCGAAATTCATAAGATTTTTGAGGAACACGATGGCTTATATGGATACCGTCGTGTCCAGATGGAACTTCGAAATAGAAACTATCTCGTCAACCATAAGAAAGTCTATCGGATTATGAAGGAAGACTATCTTAAATGTGAGGTTCGTGCACGCAAATTTAATTCCTATGGCGGTAAAGTAGGAACGGTATCTGATAACTTATTGAACCGTGAATTCACAGCTGAAGAGCCAAATGAGAAGTGGGCAACTGATATTACAGAGTTCAAGCTGTTTGGCCAGAAGATTTACCTTTCCCCTGTTCAGGATCTGTTTAACGGTGAAATCATAACGTATACATGGGGGTTCAGGCCGACGTATGCCCTCGTAGAAACGATGTTAGAGAGGGCGTTTGAATCTCTTTCTGATTCCGACGATCTCCTTTTACACTCTGATCAGGGATGGCATTACCAAATGCCTCAATATGTTCGACGCTTACAACAGGAAGGCGTGGTTCAGAGTATGTCCCGTAAAGGAAACTGTCACGACAACGCTGTAATGGAGAATTTCTTTGGAATCTTTAAGGCTGAATTCCTTTATAGAAAGTCCTTTAACAATATGGAAGACTTCCAGGAAAAATTGGATAAGTATATGCGATATTACAATGAAAAACGAATCAAAGCGAAATTAAATGGGAAGAGCCCTTCCAATTATCGCCAACAAACACTAGAAGCAGCTTAAGAATTTGTGTCCAAATTTGTGGGGCAAGTTCAATTCGCTCCCTCCGGGGTCTCCCCTAGGCTCCTACTGCCGCAGGAGTCTCGCAATTTCCCGAACCACCTCTGCCATATATGGTGTAACGGAAACATACCATATGTGAAAACCTCGCAAGTCTCCCCCCCTTAAGATGTGGGGAAGCGGAAAGCAAGTCGTTCCCCGGATATCTCAAACACTCAATGACATAACGGCCCAATTTACACAAAAGTGTCTCAGCTTCGAGCGTTCCATATAAGGGGCTTATATGGAACAGATGAAATTACAATAAACATTTACAGAACCTAAAAAAAGTCCTTTCCAAACAGGAAAGGACTTTACTTAATCTCTAGTTTTGTTAACAGGTCATCAATGGCAAACGTGCCATCTTCACTCCATTCGTTAGCCCAAGAGCGGGTTAAGCCTTTTTCTTTCCATGTTCTCTCATACTTTTCATTTACTTCTTCAATATTGAGAGCTTCATATTTAGAGACCAAACTAGGTAGGTCATCAGAAGACTTGGTTTGAAGAGTAGAGGAAAGACGTTCGCTGTGTTTTCCTACTGTACTTTCTTCTGAAGGGAACATTAGAAGTAAGATGACTACAATCCAAATCCCAATTGATAAAAAGGAGAGACCCATAACTAAGCGATTTTTCATGCTTACCTCCTATCCTACCGTCGAACGTACCCCTATATATTCACCCAAGCGATCACGCGCGCCCGGTTCCACTTCTTCTAGTGCCTCCGTTGCTAACTCTAATGCTTGATCGTACTCATAATTCCTAAACGAACGCTCAGCTTCTGATAACTTCGCTGCTGTGAAAGGATACTGGCTTCGATAACGATTACCATATTGAATCATCGTCTCAACTAGAGCTGCTTGATCTAAGAGAAGCTCTGTTTGCTCAGACGCACTTTCTGTTTCCTTTGTAGCATGGTCAAGCGACTCCCTAACCTTATTCATATCAAGCGGTTGTTCATCTAACAAATCGTGCACACGATAGAGAGAATGGGCAGCTGCCTCGATTGCACTTTGCAAATACAAAGGCACTCCTGGGATGTTACTTTTTTGCAACTTGCGATTTACGGCAATCAGCTTTTGCTTCATTACTGTAATCTGTTCTTTTGCTTCCCGTTCACCAGCACGAACTTCATGTAAACGTTCCTTAAACTGTTTATGTTGTTCGATTAACTCTTGAAGTTGGATTTCCCATCGCTCTAGTTCCTCTCGTATAGACGAATGAGGAAGACCTTCTTGAAGTTCATCCATAATGTCGTTATATTGCTTTAATAGCAGATTTACCCATTTCTCAAGACTTGTATGAATGTCCAAATCTTTATCTTCAAATTGGTATGTATGCTGCAATACTTCGATTTCTTCTTTACTCAAACGTATATCTTCACGGATCGATTGAAGTTGAGATAACAAGTTTGGTTGATGCTTCTCTACATAACTCTTTGCAAACGCTTCTTTCTCCAATTGGGAGAACATTTCGTTTACACGTTCTTCAATCTCTATGACTCCTGAACGAGCTTCTTCCATGTTTGCCTGGTCCAATTGTTCGGAATATCGATCGAGCTGCTCCTGAAAACCAGCAAGTTCTTCCTCAAAGTTATAAGCTTCAACTCGATACCCATCATCACTCATCTGCTTCAATCCGTTTACTAAGTCCTCAATTTGTGATGGGAGTTCTTGTTTACACATCTTATGAAGTGCAGGAAATTCTTCAATTTGGACAGTTAGTTGGTCAATCTCGTCTTTCATAGTTTGAACAAGTTCATTCGCTTCGAAATAATTACCTTGCTCGACAAGCTGATAATAACTCTGCAATTTCTCTTCAGCATCGTCAATCATAACTTCAAAACGAACCTCAGCACTCCCGTATCGATGACGTTGTTGCAATAATTTTTTTCGAAGTTGTTTTGTTTGTGGATGGAGTGTTTCAATATCTTTTCGGCTGTTCTCCTCGGAATGAAGTAACGTTTCTAATTCTTCAAACATCTTATCTATTGAAGACTCGATCTTGTTCAAGTGGTCTTCAATGGCTTTTATGACCTTTTTTGCAGAACCAAACCGGTATTTATCGGCATAATCCTCCGCCTCAAAAAGCTGCTCTTCAAGGTTAGGAAGTTGCTTGGATAGTATATCGTCCCATTCAGAACGCCAAGACTCAAACCTTTCTTGCGTTTCACCAGACAGATTTAACGATTTAACCTTGGAAAGTTCTTCTGTTACTTCACGATTCATAATATCCATTTTCCAACCCTCAAGCCGGTCAACTTCATCATAAATTTGCTTTCTAAAAATCAACCCCACAATAGCTCCTAAAATCACTGCTAGTATCGCACCGATGCCATACGCCGCCATATAAAGCCTCCTAACTGTCAATAGTTCATCTATGTCACACCAGGTAAAAATATGTATATAGTAATGTTTTTATGATACCATGTAAACGGTCATTTTGGCTAAATTTTTTCAAATTTATTAACCTTTTTACATTTTTTTCTACATCTTTTTTGAGGAGGTCAGCTTATGATTATCGACGGCCATGTACACACCCCATTCTGCCCCCATGGATCAAGGGATACCCTAAAACAGTACATTGAAAACGCCATTTCACAAACTTATTCATCTATTAGTTTTACTGAACACGCACCACTACCCCCATCCTTCATTGATCCTGTACCAACAAAGGATAGTGGTATGGAACTAAAATCGATGGAAGGTTATATTTCCACTTTACAAGAATTGAAGAAAAACTATGAGAAAGACATCACCATTCATATCGGTTTAGAACTGGATTACATTGAGGGGTATGAAGAAGAAATTAAAGATTTCCTCAATATATATGGGGGTTCTTTAACAGATGGCATATTATCTGTCCACTTCCTCCCTACGCCGTCTGGATATGTATGCATGGATTACAGCCCGAACTCTTTCAAGAAACTTATAGATGCCCATGGAGGAGTTAACGGTGTTCACCGACTATATTATCAAACATTACTCCGCTCTATAGAAGCAGATTTAGGTCGTTATAAACCAACAAGAATTGGTCATATCACTCTCAGCCATAAGTTCCAAAACTTATTTCCAACAGAGAAGCCCTTTACAGAAGAGACTGATGCTGTATTAGAAAGCATAAAAAAAAGAAACTATTCATTAGATATGAACAGCGCTGGTTTGAGGAAACCTTATTGTCAAACACCCTACCCTCCCTCATCCATTCTAGAGAAAGCCTTTCGTAAAGGAATTCCACTAGTGTACGGTTCAGATGCTCATAAATCTGAAGATCTCGGAGCTGGTTATTCTCAACTAAAGCAATACGTTTCGAACATTTAGCAAAACACGCTAAGAGCTTGCTAAGCTCTTAGCGCATTCCTTTCACCGATCTGTCTGTCACTAGTTCAAGTTTTTCTAAAGGCACACGTACTACATAATGCTTTCTTTTTTTGGAGGAAGACCACCAGACTGATACACATGTTCAAGCCAAAGCATAATTGTTTCTGTATATTGCTTCACGAAAAATTCTGGTGATTGATCCCACAATACATGTTCTCTCATCTCATAAGGCATTAAAAAAGGCATCATTAACATCCCTTTGAACTGAAGAAACAAATGTTGTAGTTGCATTTGTTTTACACGTGTATGCTTTAACGATTCTTTAAAAAGTTTAAATAAAATGTATTTTTCTTTAGCCAAATAGGTAACCATCATTTCACGGACAAGCACATTATCAAGGGTTAACTCCCTGTGGATGAAGCATGTAAATTGATGGTGTTGTTTCTTATACTGTATAATAACTTCTATCATTTTACGGAGTCTTTCTTGCGAAGATAATCGTTGATTCATATTTTGTTGTTCCTCTAATAATTCTATATAGGGCTCAAAATATTGGACCATAAGATGTTCAAGTAGGCCCTGTTTATTTGTAAAATGGTAACTAATAAGTGAAACATTCACTTTAGCTTTTGCGGCGATATCGCGAACAGAGGTTCCAGTGTAGCCTTTCGTATAAAACAACAAACACGCTGCATCCATCACTTTTTGTCTTGTTGACGATTTTGTCATAGCGCATGACCTCCTTATTCGAAAAGATTCGTTGAATAGGGTAATAATCCTGCATGAATCGCTCGTCAACTTTCGCCCCGTACTATTAGGAATTTTGCCAAATTAGGAGGAATATTTGATGTTTAATGTCGAACATTACAATGGAACAAAAGAACAAAATTATGACTTATTGTTAAAGCAACTAAAAGCTTTGATCGAAGATGAACCTGACCAATTGGCAAATCTCGCCAATGCCTCATCTCTATTAAACCAGTTTCTTGATAAAGTTAACTGGGTGGGCTTTTATATCTGGAAACAAGATCAACTTGTACTAGGACCATTCCAAGGTCTTCCAGCATGCGTTAGGATCCCAAGCGGCAAAGGAGTATGCGGAACTGCAATAGCCGAAGGTAAAACTCAACGCGTTGCTGATGTCCATGAATTCCCAGGCCACATCGCTTGTGATGCTGCTAGCCAGTCTGAAATTGTCGTGCCGATGTATAAAGACGGAAATATATTTGGCGTTTTAGACATTGATAGCCCTGTTAAAGAACGCTTTGATGAAACTGATGAGAAGTATATTGAGCAATTCGCTAAGCTTGTCGAACAATACATTTAACAATTTGCCCTAAAAGGAAGTAAAAAAACGCAGAGATGAAGTTCTCTGCGTTTTCTTACTCCCCCCCTATTTTTAGGTGGATGTTGTTTAGCCCGCCTTAGACCTACTCCCCCTCTTTAGTTTTCCCAATCATTTGGTCATGCTTTATACAATCTTTCCCCGATTCTTTAGCTTCATATAAAGCTCGATCTGCACGCCTAAATAAATCAACGACCTCTCCTTCGCTTGAAGCATCCCAATAGGAGACCCCACACGAAATGGTTACGCGAGGTTTGGTGTAGTGCCTTACTTTCCTCACTAACTCTTCCCCAATTTGATAAGCTTCATTTACATTCACTTCAGGGAGATAAATGGCTAACTCTTCACCGCCCCACCGAGCTGTTATTCCTTTGTTACCTATTTCTTGTCTTAACAAGTTTGACACTTCAACAATAATGCGATCTCCTTCTTGATGACCATATGTATCATTTACTTGTTTAAAGTTATCAATATCGACAATGATAAATGACCCATTTTGATCTTGAACATAATGTTTATGAACTGCTTCATCCAGATGCTTTCTAGAGTATAATTTTGTTAAATAGTCTGTACTGACCAACTTCTCTAATTCTTCTCTAAGCATAGAATTTACAAAGGCAAGTGTCGAATGGTGAACAAGCGATTGTAAAAGTTTAAACGTTTCAAATGAGAAGAAATAAGGCGTTGTATGCATTACAATGACGACTCCTTTTAACGATTCAGACTGAATCATTGGAATGGCCATAATTGATTGGTAAGGACTATAAAAAGAGGGGTTCTTTACTGAGAAATCTCCAATAAATAATGCATCTCTTTGCTCACCGATTGAGGTTGTAATGTATTGCAACAGCCTCTCAGAATCTCTTTGAGAGAAGAAGGACGAGCTTTCTTGCAGAACTTGAAAATCTTCAACATTTCCATCTTGAAAGAGAAGCACGCCCACTTCTTCTGCATGAAAAGAATGAAGAATTTGATTAGAGAGAAAAGATATTGTATCTGTTAACCTCAAATTAGAATTTAACTTATGGGTCGTTTCATTAATTAACTGCAAGTCTGTAATTAAACGTTTAGATTGTTGATATAGCCGGGCATTCTCTAATGCATTACCCGCCGTATTAGCCAGAAGTGTTATAAAGTTAATATCCTCATCTACAAACTGAACGGTTTTAGGAGCCACAACTTGTAATACCCCGTAAACACCTTGCTTTCCTTTAAGAGGAGCATAAAAACAGGACTGTCGATCATTCCAAGATTCTTCAAACTGAATCTCTCCAGTTAAATATGCTTGAGCACTAGATTTGTTACCACCGTCACTATCATAAACAAGTTCCCTGATCGGGAGATCGTGAGCACTTGAATAATCATGAGAGAGTAACAGATAATAATCAAATACCGGATATAACTGGCGCAAAGTGTCAATGATCTCAGCAAGGACATCGTTCATATTCATTGATGAATGAAATTTTGCGGTAACCTTAAACAAACGCTCATGCCGCCTCTCATCATCTAATGATTGGAAGTAGGTCCTCATCTTTACATAAACGTTCGACACTTCTTCCCCCATAATCTCTAAATCACGAAGCACCACGTTTTCTTCTAAGCTATTAGAAACGCTTATATACCCATAAGTTTCACCATGATTATACAACGGAATTAAGTAGCAACCATATTGATTGGAGTGCTCATACTTAATGACAGAAGTCCCCATGACACATTGGTTCTCACATAGCCACAACCAATCTTGGTAGGTAAGTATTTCTTGTTCTAGAGGATACTTTTTCCACATGTAGGAGGTTGGAATAAAAGCATCCTCAGTTTGGTTGTAAATGTATATACAGGCCTTTTGAGCTTGGACTGAATTCGTGATTATAGACTCAACACCTTCCACAAAACGTGACCAACCGCCTGGTTCATCCGATGTCATTAAGTCAAAAAAACGCGCCTTTAACTGAGTACGGAATTGACTATTTATTTTATTTGAAATCATCTCTACATCACCTTATTTCAGTGGAGTTCTCTATAATAAGATTCTTTCTACCATTATACTTCTTCTAGTCTTTTTTTCCTATTACTTTCATATATTTTTTCAATTTTTAACAATTATAACCTCAAACCCTTCTAAAAGAACTACCCATACGTCTCCATGATGCCCTAATTTCTCGACTTCAAGAGGACGTTTTAGAAAGGTATTTGACCATTCACTTCCATTACTATCCTTAACTGTAGTTTGAAATGTCTCGCCGAATTTGGTGACTTCTTTAATAGAAGGAGAACCTTCATCATCTCTTGTTGGCCCGGTTGTTGAAGTGCTTGATGGTTTCAAATCTTCATCTAGGAGACTCCATTCTGAATCACGCTTCATCCACAATCCCCCCCCTTGTGAATACCTAATCTCTTGAATGGGTTTATTAAGTTCCTTATAGGTATCTGCTGTGAAGGAATATGTATGAGGGTCTACATTATACTCAACTAAATAGGGTTGCTTTTCTTTCAAAGTTGTTAAGGTAACTTTCACCCCATCCTCTACTTCTCGGACAGCTAAGAGCGGAGTCTGAGTTTGTAATGGTTCACTCGTTTGTTTCATCCAATTATTTTGTACCATTAGAGCAATCCCAACAGCCACTATCAATATGCAAATAAGCATATAGCGAACAAATTGCGATTGTTTCTGTTGTATTGTAGACTCTTTATTAGACTTCATTTATAAAAAACCTCACGTAAAATTTTGCCCCATTATATCATAGCATTGTATATGAAAACTTTATTTACTGGTCACATTCTAATTGAACGTGCTTGACTTATAACAGAATAAATTCTATAATAGCTTTTGTGTAAAATAAAAGGCAGCTTAGGTGAACCACTGTCGTTATCATTTTGTTCCTCTTCTATTAAGAGGTGTATCGCGTAACTCTCGGCTGCTGGAGCGATGGTGCATGAAAACAAAATGAGCCTCAAGAACGGGACACTCCTGTTTTTATTTTATACAAAATAAAAATAGAAAAGGAGAGATCATCCAATGGCACGTTACACAGATTCCACTTGGAAAAAATCTCGTCGTTTAGGTATTTCTTTATCCGGTACTGGTAAAGAGTTAGAAAAACGCCCTTACGCTCCTGGCCAACACGGTCCTAACCAGCGTAAAAAGCTTTCAGAATATGGTACACAGCTTCAAGAGAAGCAAAAACTTCGTTTCATCTTCGGAGTTAACGAGCGTCAATTCCGTCGTTTATTCGAAGAAGCAGGTAACATGAAAGGAATCCACGGTGAAAACTTCTTAACACTTCTTGAGTCTCGCCTGGACAACATCGTTTACCGCTTAGGTCTTGCACGCACTCGCGCGCAAGCTCGTCAGCTAGTTAACCACGGCCACATTCTTGTAGATGGTGGACGCGTAAACATCCCATCTTACCGTGTGAAGCCTGGTCAAACAATCGCAGTTCGCGAAAAATCTGCTAACCTTGATGTAATTAAGGATGCAGTTGAAGCAAACAACTTCGTACCTGAGTACGTATCATTCGATGCAGAAAAGCTTGAAGGTTCTTACGTTCGCTTCCCTGAGCGTTCTGAAATGCCTTCTGAAATTAACGAAGCGCTTATCGTTGAGTTCTACTCTCGTTAATAGCTTCTACGAAACACCCATCTTTAGAGATGGGTGTTTTTTTGTGATTCTATTATCATCTATTCCCATTTCCTGATACACTAAGAACAGAAGCATAAAGGAGGGGTCACGTGTATACCTTGTATATCGCTATTGTCATTGGGATTTGCGTGCTAGCCTTTATTGGAACCCTATTAGTGGGGAAGAACGTAAATAAGTCTATTGAACAACGAGAAGTGGAAGGTGAATCTCCAGCTGCAGAACTTCAGAGATCACATAAATATGAGAAGAATTCAAGCATTAAGGTTCTCTCTATTATTTATTTGATCACCTTTATTGTGACAGCCATTGTTTCAGCGATCTTTATCTTCTAAAAGATGCCTCTCTTCAGAGTCATCTTTTTTAGTCCCCAATATGTCTATTATCCTTCGATTATTCAATGTTCCATTATTTTTACTACCTTTTAAGAACTAGCATTACAAATGAATTCCTCGTGTCCCCCATTAACAACGAAGTGTATTAGAACTGATAAAAATGAAAAAGAATCTGGTGATAACATGAAAGAGTTAAAAACATCTATAAGGAGTCTAGTTGAATATGTTTATCGATCCGGAAGCCTTGATCGACGTTTTAAAACGACAACAGCCCTCACCGAAGGGACAAGAGCACATCAAATGGTCCAAAGCGAGTACAGTGAACACGATCAAAAGGAAGTACACCTTGCCTATACTCATATAGCTGATTCGATACACATTCACATAGAAGGACGTTGTGATGGATTACTTCAAAAGGAGAATAAAATCACCGTGGATGAAATTAAATCGACATCTTCTTCAATCTTTGACATCGAAGAAAACTCCCATCCCGTACACTGGGCCCAGGCGAAATGCTATGCATATATTTACGCAACTCAACAAGAACTTAATGAAATTGATGTGCAACTTACGTACGTTCATTTGCCATCCTCAGAACGAAAACAGTTTGTTAAATCGTTTAGTTCTGTCGAGTTAAGAGAGTGGTTTCACACTATGATCGAACAGTATATTCCTTATGCTAAACTCATGACTGAACACAGGCTTAATCGACAAGAAAGCATACAACAACTCCCTTTCCCTTATCCCGCTTTTCGAGCTGGACAACGAAAGTTTGCAGGAGCAGTCTATAAGACCATTATGGATCGTAAGACCCTTTTCGCTCACGCTCCAACCGGTACAGGGAAAACCATCTCCACTCTATTTCCCACGATTAAAGCAATCGGGGAAGGAAAAGCAGACCAATTTTTTTACTTAACAGCCAAAACGATTACGAGGCAAGCCGCAGAAGAAGCGCTCTCCCTTATGGAGGAAAAAGGTTTGCACTTCCATACCGTGACCTTAACCGCTAAGGACAAAATGTGTTTCACAAATGACGGGTGTCAGGTGGATTATTGTCCATTTGCAGATGGATACTACGACCGCATCAATGAAGCTTTGCTCGACTTGTTTTCAAAAGAAACGATGATATCAAGAGGCGTGATCGAACATTACGCACGGAAGCATCAAGTCTGTCCTTTTGAGTTTTCAATAGATGCCGCTTACCATGCTGATGCTATTATATGCGATTACAATTATGTATTTGATCCAAGAGTATCTTTCAAACGTTTATGGAATGAAACAAAGAAAAAGACCACATTGCTCGTCGATGAAGCTCATAATCTTGTCGACAGGTCGCAATCTATGTATTCAGCTCTACTATCAAAATCATCTTTCTTACAACTCAAGCGTGAATACAAGTCTAAAAACCCACATTTATACGAAGCTGTTCACCGTATCGATCAGTCTTTATTAGCGCAAAGAAAATTGATGGATGAGGACCAATACATGACAACAATGGCGGAAATTCCTGAAGGGATTGTTGAGAGTGTCGAGCACTTTATTGACCTGGCTGAACTAGAGATCCCCTACACCCAGGATACAGAGTCTCTATTAATCGAAGCATATTTTATGGCTTTAAGTTTTGTACGTATTTCAAAACTCTATGATCAATCGTATGTCACTTACATAAGACGTTATAAAAGCGAAGTAGAGCTTAAACTTTTCTGTGTAGATCCCTCTTCCTTGCTACACAAAACAACTAAGGGATACGGAGCAACGGTTTTCTTCTCGGCGACGTTCGCTCCATTTGATTACTATAAAGACATGCTCGGGTGGACGGAGGGAGACTATACTTTTTCAATACCTTCACCATTTGACAGACAAAATGTGGACATGTACATTCAGCCAATCTCTACACGCTTCCATGACCGCGCTCAATCAATAGATTCAATCGTTGGCACAGTACTTGAATTAATAAGAGAGAAACCAGGGAACTATCTAGTTTTCTTCCCTTCTTATGTATATATGGAGCAGGTATATGAGAGGATTCAAGAACTCGATCATTCAGCTTCCGTTCTACTTCAAACGCCTCAAATGACTGAACAAGATCGAGAACAGTATCTAGCTGAATTCCGCGAAGACCGTGAAGATTCCTTAATCGGATTTGCAGTATTAGGAGGCATATTCTCAGAAGGTGTCGATTTAAGAGGAGACCGTTTAAACGGGGTTCTAGTCGTTAGTGTAGGATTGCCGAAATTAAATGATGAACAAGGCATTATGAAACGTTATTTCGATGAACGAGGTAAGGATGGCTTTGCCTATGCTTATATGTACCCTGGGATGAATAAAGTTTTACAAGCTGCAGGGAGGCTAATTCGAACAGAGACTGACTCTGGAACGATTGTACTTATTGATGACCGTTTTATTCAGCAAAGATATAAAAACTTACTTCCTTATCAACTTCAGCACTTTCGTATTAAAAGAGAGTGATGTAACCAAGAACAAAAGGGATAATTCAGTCTATGTAAAAAACCGCTTAGAGTCATTCAAACTCTAAGCGGTTTTATTTCTTCTATTATATTATCCTTCAAAGCGTACCAAGAAGTATTTCTTCTTACCACGACGAATAATTGTAAACTTGCCATCGATGCGATCTTCAGCGTCCACTGTGTATTTCATATCTTGTTCACGTTCACCATTAATGTAAATCGCACCATTCTGAATATCTTCACGAGCTTGACGTTTTGAAGAAGAGATCTTTGCTTCAACTAAGAGATCGATTAACCCTTTTTCTTCTTCCACTAAATTGTAAGTAGGAACGTCTTTAAAGCCTTGTTCAATTTCATCACCTGTTAGTTGCTTTAGGTCGCCGCTAAAGAGCGCTTCAGAGATTTTCTCGGCTTGTTCAAGAGCTTTTTCATCATGGACCATCTTCGTCATTTCTTCTGCTAGCCTACGCTGAGCCACACGCTTCTCAGGTTGCGTTTCTACTTCCTTAGCCAACTCACCAATTTCGTCTAAGCTTAAGAATGTAAAGTAATGAAGGAAATTCACAACATCACGATCGTCTGTATTAATCCAGAACTGGTAAAATTCGTACGGAGTTGTCTTTGCTGGGTCTAACCAAATTGCACCACCAGCTGTTTTACCAAACTTACTGCCATCTGCTTTGGTAATCAATGGAACCGTTAGACCAAATGCTTTCGCTTCTTCTCCTTCAGTCGCATTCTTACGAATCAGTTCAAGCCCAGCCGTAATATTCCCCCACTGGTCGCTTCCACCAATTTGTAACGTACAATTCTCTTTACGGAATAAGTTCAAGAAGTCATAAGATTGCAGAATCATGTAACTGAACTCTGTAAAGGAAATTCCATTTTCAATACGAGACTCCACAGAATCTTTCGCTAACATGTAGTTAACACCAAAGTGCTTCCCTACATCTCGCAAGAATTCGATCATTGTCATTTGGTTCAACCAGTCTAAGTTGTTACGTGCTACAGCCGCATTCTCCCCTTCCTCAAAGTTTAAAATTTTAGCAAGTTGACCTGCTAGCTGTTCACTGTAGTGACGCACTGTGTTCTCATCGTTAAGCTGACGTTCTGTAGAACGACCACTTGGGTCACCAATCATACCAGTTCCTCCACCAACTAAAGCAATTGGACGGTGCCCAGCTTGCTGGAACCTCTTAAGAATTAGTACAGGTAGCAAGTGACCTATATGAAGACTATCCCCTGTCGGGTCAAAACCACAGTAAAGGGTAACCTGTTCTTGAGATAAATGCTTCTTTAGACCTTCTTCATCCGTCATTTGATTAATTAATCCTCTTGCTTGTAAGTCTTGTAAAATATCCACACTATCCACTCCTAGATTCTTAAATTAAGTAACGACATAAACGTAATGAAAGTACTGAAGGCGCCCTTTTCAGGTTATACTACGAACCAGATTCAACTTTTGAAGAACACAAAAAACCCCGCCCCTAAAAAGGGACGAGGCTCGCTCGCGGTACCACCCTTGTTGTAACCAGACAACTGATTACCACTCAAGGAATTTATAACGGATTCACCCGTCTTCTGAACTAATCAGAAGAAAACTCCAGGACGTAATTCGTAAATTGCTCTGTACTGACTCACAGCGACCGTCAGCTTTCTGCAACAGGATACAACTTACTACTCCAACCCTTCACTGTTTACTGTTCATTATCGTTCGTGACTGTGACATAATTTATAGCATATATTTTTCAAAAAAGCAACTCACATTTCATGTTGAACCATGTCTCCTTATGGTGCAATATGGTATAATATTGCGTGTATGAAATAGGAGGTCGTTATATGAGCCAGAACCATTCAAATGGTCCAGATAGATCCCCGCTTCGTAAATGGTGGGAAGATGGAAAGATCCAAAAATATTTCCGCATCTCTTATGATGTAATCTGGAACATCGTTTTATTCTTCCTCATTGTAGGTGTGATTGGCGTGTTCTTTGCTGCCGGGTTAGGTGCCGGTTATTTCGCCTCGCTCGTCAAAGACGAACCAATACGTGCTAAAGCCGAAATGCAAAAAGACATTTACAATTATGAAGAAACGTCAGAATTGTATTTTGCCGGAGACACATACTTAGGAAAGATTCAATCTGATTTATATCGTGAAGAAGTGTCCCTTGACCAAGTATCCGATCATGTGGTCAATGCTGTAATCGCCACTGAAGACGAGAATTTCGAGACACATAATGGTGTTGTACCCAAAGCGATAATGCGTGCAATCTTCCAAGAACTCACGAATGCAAACGTTAAAACAGGGGGTAGTACGCTTACCCAACAGTTAATAAAGAATCAGGTTTTAACAGACACCGTTTCATTCGAACGTAAAGCAAAGGAAATTCTACTAGCCTTACGCTTAGAGCGATTCTTTGAAAAAGAAGAGATCTTAGAAGCATATCTGAATGTTGTTCCATTCGGCCGTAACGCCGGCGGAAGAAACGTTGCAGGAATTGAAGCTGCTGCTCAAGGTATATTTGGAGTGAGCGCCAAAGAATTAAACCTTCCTCAAGCAGCCTATATTGCAGGTATGCCACAAAGCCCTTATATGTATACCCCTTTTACAAATACAGGGGAAGTTAAATCTGAAGCAGGGCTCGCCCCAGGCATCGAGCGAATGAGAACGGTACTAGAACGTATGCTAGAAGCCGAAATGATTACACAAGCCGAATACGATAAAGCAATCAATTACGACATTGCTTCGAAGTTCACAGAACCAGAACCTTCACCAGTGCAATCATATCCTTATATCGCATTTGAAGTTGAAGAGAGGGCCACAGATATTCTTCAAGGTATCCTAGCTGAACAGGACGGGTATACAAAAGAAGACTTAGCTAATAGTGAATCACTAAGACAAGAATATGCTACTCTTGCAGATCGAACATTAGTGCAAAATGGCTTGAAAGTTCATACAACAATTGATAAACCGATATACGACAAGATGCAGGAATTACACAAAAACTATGAGCATTACGGCCCTGTTCGATCTTGGAAAGTAACAGACGAAGAAACAGGCGAAGTGAAAACGATCAAAGAGCCCGTTCAAGTCGGCGGCATGTTAATTGAAAATAAAACCGGGAAAATCATTAGCTTTATCGGCGGACGTGATTTTGATCTTGAAAATCTTAACCACGCTACTGATGCGAAACGTTCAAACGGAAGTACAATGAAGCCATTGCTTGTATATGCTCCAGCTATTGACTTAGGACAAGCAAACCCAGGTTCTGTAGTAGCAGATATAGAAACAGTTTTCGCAGGAGGGTATACCCCTGGCAACTATGGAGGAAGGTTCCATGGCCTAACCTCTATAAGACGAGCACTAGCTATGTCATATAACGTGCCAGCTGTTAAAACTTATGCTGATATCAGGAATCAAAACCCAGCATCTTATTTAGACAAAATGGGCTTCACGACACTACTAGAAGAAGATAAGACCAACTTATCAACTTCACTTGGCAGTCTTCTTGAAGGTGTAACAGTGGAAGAGAATACAAATGCTTTCGCCACTTTCGCCAATAACGGTAAGTTTGTAGATGCTTACATGATCGATAAGATTGAAACAAAAGACGGAGAAGTACTTTATGAACATAAATCAGAATCTGTTGATGTATTTAGTGAACAAGCATCTTATTTAACCGTCGACATGATGAGAGATGTTTTAGATTATGGAACAGCCCAATACGCAGGAGATCGGTTGAAGTATCCAGGTGTCGACTGGGCCGGAAAAACAGGTACTTCTCAAGATGTTCACGACACATGGTTTGTTGCAACAAACCCTAACGTTACGATGGGGATGTGGATGGGCTATGACACACCTTTCACATTAAGAAACTGCGGTAACTGTAGCCTAGGATACAGCAACCGTAACGTAAAACTATGGACAGACATTGTAAACGCAGCGTCTGATCTAAATCCAGACTTAATGGTTCCAAAAGAAAGCTTTAAACAACCATCTGGTATTGTCAGACAGTCCTACTGTGCCGCTTCAGGATTGCTTCCATCTCAGCTTTGTTCTGAAATGGGACTTGTCAGCAGTGACATTTATTACGCTAAATACGCTCCCACCAAACGTGACGATAGCTTAATCGCAACTGGTTATGTTGAAATTGGAGATAAAGCCTATGTAGCAGGTGAATCTACACCACCTGAATTTACAAACGAAGGCGTCTTCTTTAACCCAGAGTACATTGAACGTAATAACTATGACCGACTATCAAGCTTAGATCAGCTTGTACCAAACAACAGCCAATGGGCAAGCGTTCGGGTCCCTTCTACAGATAAGGTTCCTAATGATGGACAGGCTCCAGCTGCTCCAGGTGCTGTATCAGCTAGCGGTGGTGTCTTAAATTGGTCACCTTCAGGAAGCAGAGATGTTGTAGGCTATCGCATCTATCGTGCCGCAACACCAGGAGCAAGCTTCCAAGTAGTCGGAAGTTCAGCAAGCAGCAGTCTTGGTATCTCAGGTAAGGGTGTTTATGTCGTAAGAGCAGTGGATTACTTCGGAATGGAATCAGCAGCATCACAAGCTTATGAATACGGAGATTTCACACCAGACCCACCACCAAGCGACCAAGGCCAGGATTCTGGCAATAACAATAATGGAAACAACAATAACAATAACAATAATAATGGCAATGGCAATTCCGGCAACGATGATAACAATGATAACAACAATGATTCAGATGATAATAACTCAGACAATGGTAATTCGGATGACGACTCCAACGATAACAATTCATCTGAGGGAGCTGGAAACGGTGGCTCCTCAGGCGATGATAACTCCGGTTCAACCGGTGGATCTGATTCCGGAGGCTCTGGCTCTGGAGGCTCCGAAAGCTCTGGCTCTGGAGGCTCTGGAGACTCCGGAAGCTCTGGAGACACAGGTAACTCTGGCAGTGATTCATCAACCGATGACGAATCCTCTTCAGAAGGATAATTTCTATAAGGCTATCCCAAGAATCGCACTAGACTCTTGGGATAGCCTTTTTATATTAAAAAAAACGGAAATATTCTCTCATACTGAATCCTTCCACATTCTGTCCTCAGCTTGAATACTTACAATCAACATATTGCCGCTCAGGGATTTTCTTCACTGAAATTTACTGTATAATAGATAACAAATATAGGTAACATTAGGTGGTGGAGGCATGAAGCATACAAAAGAATATCATTCCAAAGAAATTGAAACGAAAAGTGGAACGATTACCGTTGAAGGGCCTCTTTCTTCAGGAGAACTAGCAAACTATCATTTTCACGAAGGACTCAAAGCCTTCAGGCCGGCCCCGAAACAATTTGAAGCTGTTAAGAAGATTGCCGATTTTGAAGAAGGCAGAATTCTAATTGCCAGAACCTCAGATACCATTGTAGGATATGTTACGTACCTTTATCCTGACCCATTAGAAAGATGGTCAAAGTTCGAAATGGAGGATCTCCTTGAATTGGGTGCTATAGAAGTCATTCAGGATTACAGGGGATATGGTATTGGTTCATGGCTACTAAAGGTGTCTATGATGGACGATGAGATGGAAGACTTTATTGTCATTTCAACAGAATATTACTGGCACTGGGATCTTTCTGGAACAGGGTTAAACATTTGGAATTATCGAAATGTCATGGAGCGAATGATGGGTGCTGGTGGCTTAACCCCCTCCCCTACAGATGATCCAGAAATCGTTTCACACCCAGCCAACTGTTTAATGGCTCGTATTGGGAATCGTGTACCTCAAGCTTCGATCGATCGCTTTGAGGAATTAAGATTCTTAACGAGAAGAAGTTATCGTGCGAATCGAGGAGGTCTATAAATGCTAGTAGAAGAGGTTATGAAAACAGAAGTTATATCACTGAAAGCTGACGAAACTATTGAAACCGCTTTAAAACTATTGAATGACCACCATATCCGCCACATCCCTATTGTGGATGAACATAACCACGTTATTGGGATTGTGTCTGATCGAGATGTACGGGACGCTAGTCCATCCGTTTTTCAAATCGAGCAAGATAAAGAGGCTCTTAAAAACAAGTTAGAGTCTATTATGAGTTCTCCAGTCATAACCGCTCACCCTTTAGATTTTGTTGAAGAAATTGCGAGTATCTTTTATGAGCATGAAATTGCTTGTGTTCCAGTCACAAAAGCGAACAAACTTGTTGGAATTATTACCGAGAAAGATATGTTATATACAATGATTCAACTTACGGGAGTAAACGTTCAGAGCTCTCAAATTGAAATTAAGGTAATAGATAAACCAGGAATCTTCCCCGAGGTGACGGCAGTGCTTGGGAGACGTAAGACAAATATAACGTCTGTTCTCATCTATCCATATCAGCCAGATTCAGCATATAAGGTTCTTGTGTTCCGCCTTCAGACAATGAATCCTATGCCTATAATTGAAGATTTAAAACTTGCAGGATATGAGGTACTATGGCCAAATATGCCGGGGATGGAACAATGACTTGTAAAGCAGCCTTTGTCTATTCAGAAGAATTTAGGACCTACCGATTCAGAGATGATCATCCCTTCAACCAATTAAGAGTCACCCTAGCATACGAATTACTTCAAAGTACTCGGAGCATCACAGAGCAAGATCTCATCCCTCCAAGGATGGCAACAGAGGAAGAACTCCTATTGGTGCATGAGAAGCCATACGTTGAAGCCATCAAAAAAGCAAGCTCAGGAAAGCTTAGTGAAGAGGAAGGGTATGAATTTGGAGTAGGCACTGAAGATACACCGATGTTTAACGGAATGCACGAAGCTTCTTCCCTCCTAGTTGGGGGGACATTGTCAGCAGTTGATGCGGTGCTTCAGAATAAAGTTGATCATGCCCTAAACCTTGGCGGAGGGTTACACCATGGATTCCAGAGGAAAGCATCTGGTTTTTGTATTTATAATGATGGTGCAGTAGCCATCCAGTATATTCGAGAGCATTACCAAGCTAAAGTTTTATATATTGATACGGATGCTCACCACGGTGATGGTGTGCAATGGGCGTTTTACGATGACCCCAATGTATGCACGTTATCCGTACATGAAACAGGCCGATACCTGTTCCCTGGGACTGGCAACGTAAACGAGCGCGGCATTAAAGAAGGCTATGGATATAGTTTTAACATACCTGTAGATGCCTTTACAGAAGACGAATCCTTCATGCACGTTTATGAAATCGCATTTAGAAAAGTAATTGAATATTTTAAGCCCGATGTTATTATTACGCAAAACGGCGCGGATGCCCATGTATTAGATCCACTGACTCACCTATGTTGCACATCAAAACTTTATGAATTTATACCAGAGCTAGCTCATAAACTAGCGCACGAGTACTGTGATGGAAAGTGGATTGCTTTAGGCGGGGGAGGATACGATATTTGGAGAGTGGTTCCTAGAGCCTGGGCACAGATTTGGAATGTAATGGCACACGATAAGCCTGCCGAGGGGGACATACCTAAGGATTGGCTTGAAAAATGGCAAACTAAAGCACCTGTACAACTACCTTCCTCATGGCACGATCAACAAGGTCTTTATAAAGAGATCCCGAGAAAAGCCGAAATTACAGAGAAAAATGAAAAAGTCTTGGAAAAAGCAATGCAGTTTATTCAGCTAAAGCACAACCTCCCAAAATGAAACAAATACGCTTCTTGGAAAAACCAATTACAAAAAAAGAGTGTTACAATGCCGCTCAAGTCATTGTAACACTCTTCTTTATGTATAGCTGATTATGGAGATGTAACTCCTTCTTGCGCTTTGTAGCTTGGGTCTAGAATGACAATTTCTACACGCCGGTTTTTCTGCCAATTTTCTTCGGAAGTATTTGGAACAAGCGGACGAGTATCACCGTAACCCACTGCAGTAAAACGACCTGCATCCACGGCTGTTTCCTGAGCTAAATAACGAATGACACCACTTGCTCGCGCTGCAGACAGCTCCCAATTCGAAGGAAAGCGATAATTGGATATAGGGCGATCATCCGTATGTCCTTCCACTTTCACATAGTTAGGAATATTGTTTAAGAGCTGACCGACCTTTTTGAGGAAAGGCTGACCTTTTGAAATGATCTCAGCTTCAGCGGTATTAAACAATACCTGTTCTTGTAGCGTAAGTACCACACCTCGGTCCGTTCGATTGGCTGTAATCTTTTCCGTCAAATCATTGTTTTTAAGAAATGTTTCTACCTCTGTTACAAGCTGGTTTAGCGAATCCTTTGTATCTTCAGACCCAGTTTCCTTATCCTTATTCACATCTTCGTCTTCCTCTGATTCAAACTCACTTATATCTTGTTGCTCATCATTCTTTTTATCAGCGGGGGACTCTAACTCAACAACAGAAGGGTTAAAATCAAAGATGGCTCGGCTCCTGAACGATTCGGCTACAGCTTCAAATTTTTCTTTATCGATTTGTGACATGGAAAAAAGCAAAATAAAGAAAACAAGAATTAATGTCATCAAATCAGAGAAGGTGACCATCCATTTTGGGGCACCTTTGTCTTGTACACGGTCTTTCCGTTTAAGCTTCATACGGCGCTCCCTCCATTGCGTCTTGTTCAGTAAGCTCTTCCTCCTGACGTCGACGCTCATCTCCAGAAAGGAAAGCACTTAGCTTTTCTTCTAGGATTTTTGGATTCTGCCCGGATTGTACTCCGATGACACCTTCTATGGTAACTTGTTTGATAAAGATTTCTTGATCTGTTTTATTCGCTAGTTTCCCTGCCATAGGTGAGAACACAAGGTTCGCAAGGACTGACCCATAAAAAGTTGTTAACAAGGCAATCGCCATATTTGGTCCTAGAGTCGTTGGGTCTGTCAGATTCTTAAGCATAAGAACTAATCCAATTAAAGTTCCAATCATCCCCCAAGCTGGTGCATATTCTGCAGCTTTTTCGATGATTGCACGACCCCGCCTGTGCCTTTCTTCGATGGCTGATACTTCAGCATTCATAATATCGTTTATGACTTCTGGTTCAATACCATCCACAGCAAGCAGAATTCCCTTTTTAATAAAAGGGTCTTCTACTTCATCTAATTCTGATTCTAATGCCAAAAGGCCTTCGCGACGCGCCCTTTCTGATAAACGTACGAACAGATCAATTAGCCCTGACAAATTCTGATCATTTGTTTGGAAAGATTCTTTTAACACCTTTCCTGTCAGTTTGATCTCGTCCAACGTAAAGTTAATCAAGAGCGCAGCCGCAAGGCCACCAAGCACGATGATCATCGAGGAAATCTGGATAAAGGACACAACATCCTCCACTCCCCCAGTGGTAAAGATTCCTACAAAAATCATCGTAATTCCTATAAATATGCCAATTGGAGTTAATAAATCATTTCGTTTCATTTTCTCTCTCCCTAATATAAAACCTAATGATCTATTTTTTATATCGACATATTTATGATTTTGTTGAGTTTCTTTCAATATTTCGATGTGGAAGAATTACATTTTGTTCTTCGACTTTTTCGTTATTCATGTATTTCGTCAATAGACGCATGGAAACAGCACCAATGTCATACATCGGTTGTACAACGGTAGATAATGTAGGACGTACCATTGTCGCTAAACGCGTATTATCAAAGCCAAAGACTTCTACATCCTCAGGTACACGAAGACCTTTATCTTGAGCACCATGAATGACACCAAGAGCCATTTCATCTGATGCTACGAATACGGCACTTGGGCGCTCTTCCATGTTAATTAGTTGATCAAGAGCTTCAATTCCACTATCATACGTGTAATCTCCGCGTATCACATAACGATCTCCATAAGATTTACCTTGTTCTTCAATTGCACGGTAATAACCTGACAATTTCTGATCATTAATATTCGTCTCAAGCGGCCCTGAAATGAAGGCTACATGCTCATTACCTTTTTCGAATAATGTTTTTGTTGCTTCATAGGAGGCTTCATCATAATTAATGTTAACAGATGGAACAGAATTTGTTTCATCTACCGTAGCTGCTAGTACAACTGGAACAGACGCATTTTGGAACTCTCTTACGTGATCTTCTGTAATCTTGCCACCCATGAATACAAGTCCGTCTACTTGCTTCCCTAACATTGAGTTAATAAGGTGAATTTCTTTCTCTTTATTCTGATCTGAGTTGCTTAAGATAATGTTATAGTTATACATTGTCGCAATATCCTCAATACCTCGAGCTAATTCTGCAAAGAAGATACTTGAGATATCTGGAATAATTACGCCTACTGTCGTTGTCTTTTTACTTGCTAGACCTCGAGCCACTGCATTAGGTCGGTACCCTAATCGCTCAATTGCATCTAAAACTTTCTTTCTTGTAGCAGGTTTCACATTTGGATTCCCATTGACAACACGTGAAACCGTAGCCATTGAAACATTGGCTTCTCGTGCTACATCGTATATTGTTACATTCATTCCATTTAACCTCCTCAAAGTTACGTCTCTATCTTTATTTTCCCTCATTCTCTCTCTTCATTATCATACGACACTGCTAAAGAGAGCGCAATAAATCGGACATATTCATGCTTTTATATGCAGTATTCACCATACATTCAGAAACAACTCATATGTAAACAAAGTTGTCGTGAATCCTGGACGTCAAATACATATTTTTTTACAGAAAAAGAATACGCCAACAAATTGTTGGCGTACTTTTCCTCTTTAAAATATAGATTAAATTGTCTATTTATGCAAGAATCTATTTCAATTCTTTCATAAATTGATTAAATGTTTCAATATCCATTTGCTGTGCAGCGTCTGACAATGCTACTGCTGGGTCAGGGTGAACCTCTGCCATGACTCCATCTGCACCGACTGCAATCGCCGCTTTTGCTGTAGGAAGAAGAAGATCGCGACGTCCTGTAGAGTGGGTTACGTCTACCATTACAGGTAAGTGCGTCTCTTGCTTCAAGATCGGTACAGCAGAAATATCAAGCGTGTTTCGCGTTGCTTTCTCGTACGTGCGGATACCTCGTTCACATAGAATGATGTTTTCATTACCTCGTGATATGATGTATTCCGCAGCGTTCACAAATTCTGAGATTGTTGCAGATAATCCTCGTTTAAGTAGTACTGGTTTATCAACAGAACCTGCTGCTTTTAACAACTCAAAGTTCTGCATGTTGCGTGCACCGATTTGAATAACATCAATGTACTCAACCGCCGTTTCAATATCGGCTGGATTCACAATCTCACTTACAACACCTAAGTCATATTCATCGGCAACTTGTTTTAATATTTTCAAACCTTCAAGGCCAAGTCCTTGGAAATCATATGGAGATGAACGCGGTTTGAAAGCTCCTCCGCGAAGTAGCTTCAACCCTTGAGCTTTAACTGCTTCTGCCACTTTAGCAACTTGCTCGTAGCTCTCAACAGCACACGGTCCTGTGATGAAGGAAGGATCCCCAATTCCAATTTCTTCGCCTCGAACTGTAACAACTGTATCTTCAGGCTTCTTTTTACGTGAAACAAGAAGCGCTTTTCGGTGATCGTCTTCTTGAAGCTCAAGGCTTGCTTTAAAGATTTCTTTAAACAACTTCTCAACTGTAGAATGTTCAAAAGGACCTTCATTATGGTCCGTAATCGTATCTAACATCGCGCGTTCACGCACGGGATCAAAACGATTCATTCCTTGTTTTTTCTTCACCTGTCCAATTTGATGCGCGATCTCTGCTCTTTTGTTAATTAAATCTAGAATGTCTAAATTTAATGTGTCTAACTCTTGTCTTAACTGGTCTAATTCTTCATTACTCAACTCATACGCCTCCAATTTGTTTAGAAAGATGAAAATTATGATAGATTCATAATAATTAGACATCATTATAGCTAATATTATTTTAATTGTCACGGGAATTTTCAACATTTTTAGTAAAGAATTTTATTAAAGTATCGAGAAATTGAATAACAAGGATGAAATCTTTCTCATTTCATCCTTGTTATTCTAGGAAATATCTTTACACTATGGGCGTTTTGCCCTTTCATTTATTGGTCAGCATTAGCCAACGCATCTTCTTTAATATGCCAATGAGAAGTATTCCACGTTACTTCCTCTCCGTTAAATACCAATACCTGTGGAGACTCATGCTTCACACCAAATGCTTCTGCAACTTGATTGGAGAACTCTCTTGTTTCTTGGATATTTAAGATAAACATAGGAGTTTCTGTTTCTGAAGAATAGCTTTCGTATGCTTGTTTTGCCCCTGAACTAATAGGACAAGTCAAACTATGCTTTAACAACATCACTCGTTCATGTTGATCTAATTTCTCTTTTAACTCGTTGTAGTTCTGTAAAAGTGTTATAGCCAACGTCAATCATCCTCCTCTATTTAAGCCCCATCTCGAAAAGGGTCTTCATGACAACAAAAAAGTTGCTAGTATTAATGTAGCATACTAGCAACTTTTCCCCAAAATTATTCGTTTAATTACATCTCTTAGTAAGTAGTGGTCGTTGTTGTTTCCTGTTGTCTTTCAAGCTCTTCGGCTGCCTCTTCGATAGCTTCAGCTACTTCTTCAGCAGCTTGTTCAGCTTCATCATTTGTGTTGCGGAATTCGCCAACTTTCGTTTTCACTCGAGTACCAAGGTCCTGGGACTTCTCAGAAACGTTTTGAGACCACTGAGAAGATGTTTCTACAGCACGGTCCTTCCATTCCGTTCCCTTTTGGTAAGCGACATCTTTCCACTCGCCAGCACGCTCACGAACGTATCCTGACTTTTGATTTAGGTCATCTCTTACTTCTTTTCCTGACTTAGGAGCAAATAAAAGAGCTGCAGAAGCTCCTACGATGCCACCAATTAGTGTGCCTATCATAAAATCTTTACTGTTAATGTTTTCGTTTTGATTTTTGTTCTGGTTTTGATCTTGTGCCATACTCTATTCCTCCTAGTAAAATAAAATTATTGTACTGCTTTTTCGTCTTGTGGTTTTTCTTTTTTCCACTTTTTATAGAGATCAATACCGACCTGACCCCACTTCATGGCCTGAGCAGCATTGTCTTTATTCTGGTCAGCTGTATGCTTTAGATTGTTCGACATCGTGTGTAGTGATTGATTAAACTCATGAACAGAATCCCCAATCCCTTTAACACCGTCTACTAATGTATTTAATTTTTGACTCTTGTCCCCAATATCCTCTGCTAGGTGATTGGTCTTTTGTAATAATGATGTTGTTTCAGTTGTAATGCCTTCCATTTGCTTCTCTAAGCCGCCCATTGTAGATGCTACGTTTTCTAGCGTTTTACGAGCTGACTTTAGAGTTTTGGATATGTAAATAACTAAAACAGCAAATGCAATAGCAAAGATGAGTGCTGCGATATATAGTATGATGATCATAATCCCCTGATTCACCCCTTTAAAAATGTAGTATAGTTAATCGTCTTCCCTTTTACTAGTTCGTATAAACGTGTCGAATTCCAGATTGGGATTATTTTATAGTATTCTCTTTTTTTGCAGAAACTCCTGCAACTCATTTCTTTTTTTTAGCTAGAAATTTCTGTATCATTATAAATAGAAAAGGAGGAATTGTTATGCGCGATCCAAGACTGCAACAACTTGCACAACAAATTATTCACTACTCTATCGATTTACAAAAAGATGAAAAAGTACTTATAGAAAATACAGGGCTTCAACAAGAGTTGGTTTCCGCTCTAATTGAAGAGGTATATAAAGCAGAAGGTCAACCCTTCGTGAATGTGAAAGACCCAAAAGTGCAGCGTTCTTTATTAAAGAATGCGTCTGAAGAACAGCTCAACTTACAAGCAGAACAAGAGGCTTCTTTCATGAGCCAAATGGATGCATATGTAGCCATTCGTTCTGGTGAGAACATCTCTGAGCTGTCCGATGTACCTGCTGATAATATGAAGATCTACAACCAAACTGTTGGACAGAAAGTACATAGAGAAATTCGCGTTCCAAAGACGAAGTGGTGTGTGCTCCGTTACCCTAACGCTTCTATGGCTCAACTAGCAAACATGAGCACAGAGCAATTTGAAGACTTTTACTTCAATGTCTGTACGCTTGATTATAAAAAGATGGACCAGGCTATGGACTCACTAGTAAAACGTATGGAGGAAACAGACAAGGTACGAATTACAGGACCAGAAACAGACTTAAAGTTCTCTATTAAAGGCATACCAAATGTTAAATGTGCTGGTCACTTAAACCTACCAGATGGAGAAGTATACACAGCTCCAGTGAAAGATTCCGTTAACGGGACCCTTCACTATAACACGCCTTCTCCTTACAATGGTTTCACTTTCGAAGATGTCTTCCTTACGTTCAAAGACGGAAAGATTATTGAAGCAACAGCAAATGATACAGAACGAATCAACGAAATCTTTAATACAGACGAAGGCGCTCGCTATATTGGAGAATTCGCAATAGGTGTGAATCCTTATATTCTCCACCCAATGAAAGATATCCTCTTTGACGAGAAAATAGACGGCAGCTTCCACTTCACTCCAGGACAGTGCTACGACGAAGCACCAAACGGTAACGACTCAGCCATTCACTGGGACATGGTTATGATCCAGCGCCCTGAATATGGTGGCGGGGAGATCTATTTTGATGATGTTCTAATCCGTAAAGATGGCCGCTTTGTTGTACCTGATTTAGAGGCTTTGAATCCTGAGAACTTAAAGGAGTAGTTAGTTGACCTTCATTCTAAACTATATAAATTCATGATTATATCACGAAAAAGCGCGTAGGATCTCATCCTACGCGCTTTACTATTAGTAACAAACCGCTCACTTATATTAGGTAAGGAGCAATTATATGGTATACATTATTCCTTCTCATAAGCCTCTTGGAACTTCTGAATATCCCCAGCGCCCATAAAGATCAGCACACTATCCCCATGCTCTTTTAGGACAGCTGTTTCATCTAATTCCAGTAGTCGTGAAGCTTCAATCTTCTCCTGAAGGTCATTGATCGATAAATTACCTGACTCTTCGCGAGCAGATCCAAAGATATCGCAAAGGTACACGAAATCAGCTTCTTTTAAGCTATCGGCAAACTCTTGCAGGAACATTCGCGTCCTCGTGTACGTGTGAGGTTGGAAAATCGCGACAACGTCCTTCTTCGGGTATTTCTTCTTAGCTGATTCAATCGTTGCTAAGATCTCACGTGGGTGATGAGCGTAATCATCAATAACTACTTGATCATTGTGCTTCTTCTCTGTGAAACGACGCTTAACACCTTTAAAATCAGAAATATGCTTAATATCATCAGAAGGAATTCCTTCATATTGGCATAGCGCAATAACTGATAACGCATTTAATACGTGATGATTTCCATATCCAGGGATCGTATACGTGTTGTAATACGTGTTCCGAACAAAAACGTCAAATGTTGTACCATTCTCATCTTCTGAAATGTTAGATGCCTGAAAGTCATTACTATCATCTAAGCCATAGTAAACTACAGGTACTTTGGCCTGGATTTCTTGTAACTGATCATCATCTCCACATGCGATAATGCCCTTTTTCACTTTATAAGCCATTTCCTGAAAAGCATCAACCACATCTTCAAGGCTTGTAAAATAATCCGGATGATCAAAGTCAATATTTGTCATAATGGCATAATCCGGCTCGTAAGCTAAGAAGTGTCTACGGTATTCACAAGCTTCGAATACAAAGTACTCCCCATCTTCGTGCCCTACCCCTGTTCCGTCACCAATTAAGAACGACGTAGGCTTAATATTGCTTAGTACGTGAGCAAGCAAACCTGTAGTCGAGGTCTTGCCATGTGCACCCGTTACAGCAATACTAGTGTAATTCTGTAGCCATTCTCCTAAAAATTCATGGTATCGGAATAAAGGCAAACCTAATTCTTCCGCTGCCTTGATTTCCTCATGATCATCCCCAAATGCATTTCCGGCAATGACCGTTAAGTTGTCTTTAATATTTTCTTTTGAAAAAGGAAGAATTGGAATGTTTTTCTCTTCAAGAACTTCTTGTGTGAAAAAACGCTTCTCAATATCAGAACCTTGTACACTCTCTCCAGCATCATGAAGGATTTGTGCTAGTGCACTCATCCCGGTACCTTTAATACCAACAAAATGGTAAGTTGTCATATAGATAGAACCTCCACAATTATACAGTCATTTCTGTTTCATAGTATATGTATTCAAGCTCAACTTGCGCCTTATTTACTTTAACTTTTACGTCCTTATCCATTATAACAAAACAGTGTGTAGACGTGAATCAATTCGACAAAAACCGTTAGTAACCCCCATAACGTTTCCAAGTTTTTCTCTACGCACAAATGAACCGCTCTCCTATTTTCCCACCTTTAAGCCCCCACAAACCTAAACAGGGAAATAAACTTTAAGACTTGAAGTTGAGAGGATGTTTCCGTATGCGTTATTGGAGCGTAAGATGATTCAGGAAATTACTCGCTTTCCGCGGCGAGCCGTTCCCCAGACACCCCAAGCACTCATCAAACGTAACGGCCCTGTCTACACAAAAGTGTCTCAGTTTCTGTGTTCCATACAAGGAGCCTTATATGGAACACAGAAATTCAAAGAAAAAGACTGACAACAAAGTGTCAGTCTTCAGGATTGTAGTATTCCACTTTTTCTAAGCGTGGATTAGGACGATAGCGTCTTCCGTCTTTCGCTTCAGGCTTGCCATTGATCATAACATTATCCCCTGTGAACGATGTATTCATTTTCAATAAGCTACTGCCTACTCCATAAATATCTACAGGAACTTTAAGCTTCTCGAAATCACGAATGCGCTCTTCTGTGAAACCACCACTTACTACAATTTTCACATGCTGGAACCCTTCTGCATCTAATGCCTTACGAAGGGCAAAGATTAACTCAGGATTTACGCCTCTTGGATCAAATGTACCCATCAGGTGTTGATTTCTCAGGAAATACTTATCGACAAGAGCTCGGGATGTATCTACTCGCACACCTTTTAGTTCGTCTCCAAACTCCCTTGCGACTTTAAGCGAATCTGTAATGACATCGTTGTTGTAATCCACGAGTGCTGTAAGCTCATCATTAGGGAATTGCTTATGATACGCTTTAGCTGCTGCTACAATGTCTCCTTGGAACATTTGGATTAAGGCGTGAGGCATAGTTCCCATGCCTTCTTTCCCCCACCATTCGTTCATGGCATGAGTCGCCTGGGCCGTTGAGCCACCAATATAGGCTGCGTAGCCATCTCCTGCCTGTTGGGTGTAGTGGTCATCACGATCCCCCATAAATATAACAGGCTTTTGTTTGCCTGAGGCGCGTGCAGCCTTTACCACGTTATATACGTTCGTGGATACTGAAGTTCGGCGAGAAAGAATTCCGTCAATAATGCCTTCTAGATACCCAAAATACTGATATGGACCAGTAATGGTTAAGACTGTTTCAAAAGGCTTCACACGGTCGCCATCCTTCAATGAATGAATCTCTAACTCTTCCGGGTGGTCAGCAAATGTATGGATTAGCGCAATGGCTTCGTCTGTACCACATAGTACTGCGTCATCTTTTTGGAAAAACTGCATAGTGATATAGTTGTCTGGAAGTGTGCTTTCAACAATATCACGTGTTTTTAAAAAGTAAACAGCCGAGAACCAACCCTCTCGAATACGTTCATCAAACTTAAATGTTTGATTCGTGAGGCGCTTAATCTCGCCGTTCATCTTTTTTTCAATTTCTTTCATAACTTTGTAACCCCTCTTATGGTCATTCTCCTCGTAAATCATCCATCTTCTTATAGTATAAAATTCCTTGGATTTCGACAAGTTTTATATGTTAATGGGAAATTATTCATGCTCGCGTCGTAACTCTTCAAATCCAGCATGATCCATATAAACGTCACGAGGTTTACTACCTTTAGATTCAGAGATGATGCCTTTCTCCTCCATCGTATCAATTAGGCGTGCAGCACGATTATAACCTACTTTGAAACGTCTTTGCAGGAGAGAAGCACTTGCGCCATTTTGATCAATAACAAACTGAACCGCTTCTTCAAACAAATCATCTTCAGCTTCTTCAAAGTTAGGCTGTTGCATCAGCTCTTCTTGTTCAAATAAATAGTTTGGAGAAGCAATCTTTTTGACATGATTAGTAACCCGCTCAATTTCCTCATCTGATACAAATGCGCCTTGAATACGTTTTGTTTTCCCTGCCCCATTTTCTAAGAATAGCATATCTCCTCGACCTAATAGTTTTTCAGCCCCTGCTGAATCAACAATCGTTCTTGAGTCGACCTGAGAGGATACGCTAAATGCAACACGAGTTGGAATGTTTGCTTTAATAAGTCCTGTGATAACATCCACTGACGGTCTTTGGGTAGCTAATAATAAGTGAATTCCACAAGCTCTTGCTTTTTGGGCGATTCGGCAAATAGCATCTTCTACATCTTGTGGAGACATCATCATTAAATCGGCAAGCTCATCAATAACTATAACAAGATAAGGCATTTTGTCATCTAGTCTACCTTTAGCCTTTATCTTATCATTATAGCGATCAATATCGCGAACCCCTTCCTCCACAAAGCGTTCATATCGTTGCTCCATTTCTTTAACTGCCCATTTCAAAGCAGATGTTGCTGCTTTCACATCTGTAATAACAGGTGCTACTAAGTGTGGCAATTCATTATATGGAGCTAATTCTACCATCTTTGGATCGATTAACAGAAACTTTACATCTTCATGACTTGCTTTATATAACAGACTGAGCAATATTGTGTTGATACATACACTCTTACCAGAACCCGTTGCACCTGCTATTAACCCGTGGGGCATTTTCTTTAAGTCTGTCACAATTGGTGATCCCTCAATATCAAGTCCTAATCCAACCGAAAGAGGTGAAGACTCCCCTTGAAAAGCTTCACTTTCAAGGATTTCCTGAAGCCCAACCGCTTCTGACTTCTGATTCGGAACTTCAATTCCAATTGCATTTTTACCAGGGATTGGAGCTTCCATTCTTATATCCTTTGCAGCTAAGCTCATTTTAATGTCATCAGAAAGGTTTGTTATCTTACTCACCTTCACACCGGGCTCAGGCTGTACTTCAAATCGCGTTACCGCAGGACCCTTCATCGCATTAACGACTTTAGCCTTCACATGGAAATTATGAAGCGTTGTTTCAAGCAATTGCATTTGCTCTTCAATCCATTCATCCTCACTTTCCATACGTTTTGGTGGATCGTTTAATAAGTGATAAGGAGGGATGGTTGATTTAGTAGGAACTTTCTCTTGTAGCTCCTCCTTTTCTTCAACTACCTCTTCTTTAGAAGGCTCTTCGACTTGTTTAGGTTGGGTCGGTGTTACAGCCTTTTGTTGATCACGATGTCTTTTATCACGCGGTGTCATAATGACATTGAAAGGACGACTTCTACGTTTGGGACGCTCTGATTCTGCTTCTTTGGCTTCTACCTTTTCTTTGTCAGTCACCTGTGTCGCTTCAGCCTCTTCTTCCCCACTCTCATCTTTATAATCCGAGGATTGTTCTTTTGTTACAGTAGAATTTACTTCTTCAGAAGATGATGTTTGTATTTGGTGCAACACTTCTTCCTCAAAGCTTTGTTCAGAAGCTACATTCTCCGCTTCATCGTTATTGGAGCTTTCATTCACCAGTTGTTCTTCATTTGTTTCCAATGCATGGTTTTCTTCACCTTCTGGCTTATCTGTTGACTCGTCCTCAAACGTCTGTGTTTCATTCAAGGAACCCTCAACTTCATCCATTGCAAACGTTTCGTCAACTGTATCAAGCTCTTCAAGATCGAAGCTACTTTCTAATTGCTCGTCAACTGTCGGTTCAGGCTCTTCCGAATAGGCAGTATTCTCGGGAGTTCTTTCATTGTCTTCTTTTTCTTCAGCGCTGCTAGGCGTCTCACCTATTTCAAAACCATTCACCGCTTCCTCAGTCACCTGCTCGTCCTGGTAAGTAAACTCTTCATCCACTACAGAAATTCCTTCTCCCTCATAGGTTTCATCCATTTCTATCATGGAGGGAGGAAGATAACTTTTTTCTGGATCGCTTGCGGTCTCATCTTTCACTGGTTCTTCATTTTCTACTAATGGTTCGTCTGCAACGATCTCTTCATCCGAAGAGTTTGGTTCCGTATCACGAGACCCATACATAACAATAGTCGGTGGTACATCTTCTTCGTCTTCGTCTTCTTGATTTGAAAAATACTCCTCTTCATGGGAACTCTCATTTAGTTCCTCGTGATCGAATAGGCCAATAACATTATCCTTTTCTGGCTCTTCTACTTCTTCAACTTCCTGGTCTTTTGAAACTAATGCCACCTCTTCCTCCTCTTCTTGCATAGAAGGGGTCATAGACGTAGAAGGATGTGTTTCTGGCAATACTTTCGCTAAAGTAGATTCATAGAGTCGGTCGTCCTCATCTGCTTTCTTCATGATAGATGGCAGGTCATCTAAAACCGTCTCACTGAAGTGCCCTTCCCTTTTACCATACCCATAGATAGGAGAAGGAACGTTGCTTGGTGTGAATGGAGATCCTTGTTCGAAGGAGGATGGTTGGTATGTATCCTTTTTGCTCCATTCATTATTTTGTTTATTTGAAGAATATTTATATGAATCATAATTGGATCGTTGACTTTGAGTATGATTAGACTGTTCATTTTTAGAATTCGTGTTACGTTGACGTGGCTCTCGTTTCTGTTGACTATCAGGAATCATAGGGAAGCGAAAGTTACCTTGTTTCGGGTACTGATACACCATCTTTGTTTGAAAGTGCTGCTGACTTTGTTGACCTTGTTGTCTCTGATGTGTCGCTTCATCCTCTTGCGGAAATGGGGGCTGTTGATCTTCTGGAGATTGCTCTTCTTGTCGCATTTGCTGCAACCAATTTTTCATTCTATTCCACATGAAACCTCACTCTTTCTTTCAATTTTAGAATTAATCCTATTTTAACAGTTTTTTGTCTATTTGAGTGCGCCATAATGCCCGATTCTAAAAATCTTACTTTAGACGCACAAATCCATACACTATTCGTATCCCTAGTCTCTTTCAAGGGGGAGGAATGGATTGCTTTTCATAAGGAACCATTTTTTTCAGATGCAGATGAACAGCCTATCCAATTACCATTCGTAACAAATGAACAAAACGACCAGAGAATCGTCTCTGGTCGCTTTGTTTGTCTTTCTATTCATTTCAGCATTACGCTAAGCTGAAAGGTTGTCCTACTTCATACGAATCCTCAAGGACAAGAATTCCTTTTTCTGTAGGTGCATCAGGAAGACCAAGTTCTTTTGCAGAGCAAATCATACCGCTCGATGGAACACCACGAAGTTCAGCATCCTTAATTTCCATGCCACCTGGCATCACAGCGCCTACTTTTGCTACAACTACTTTTTGACCAACATCTACGTTAGGAGCTCCGCACACGATCTGAACCGTTTCGTCCCCTAAGTCTACTTGGCAAACGCTTAGTTTATCAGCATTTTCATGTTGATCTTTCTCTTTCACATATCCAACTACAAATTTTGGAGAAAGATCTACGTTTAACTCTTCAGCTAGTTCATTCTTCTGGAAGATACCATGAATCTCTGTAAGCCAATCATCCGTTAGTTGAATGGCTCCTTTTTCGTTAATATTCAAGTAGGAAGAAGCGTTAAAGATATTGTACCCTAATAGTTTTCCATTTGACTGATCAGTTATCTTCACAACATCACCAAAGCGCTCTTGCTTCACCTCATTGCGATCTCCTTGTGCTACAGGGATAATTAATACATCCCCAATTCCATCTCGGTTATAAAATACTTGCATTCACTTGACTCCCTTTCTATTCCATTTAATCTGATTTCGGTTTATTTTGAGCTAAAACGAAGATCGGTTCTAGGTTTTTATCTTCATAAAGGAATGGCAACGACGTAATCGGTACACGGCCTTCTGCAAAAAACTTCATATTCATCTGAGCTAAAATATCATAACCAGATGCATTCTGAATGTCTGCGAAGATACACACATCCCCATGAGGGACAGCTACAGCTAGTTCACCCACACTCTGAGCTTTCATTTGCTCTAATAAAGCTTCATTTAGAATACGTGACGCATCATAGCCATCATTAGAAGATAAGAAATAAAATGTGTTACCTGCGACTTCATCTTGTTTCATACCTGTTTCTAAAGAACGAAGGTTAAAGCGCGCAATTTCTCTAATTCTTTCTTGATCTAATCCCTCTTCTTGTAACATAGCATGATCGATTAAGCGATACGACTTCCCAAGATCCAAGGCATAATAAATACGCGTCTCCGCAGTATGTTCATCCGTAACAAGCTTTTGTCCTTCATTGGATTCTGTCGGGAAAGAAGCAGCTCGGACCACAGGATAAATACTCTTTTCTTTGCCAGCTAACTGCTGTTTCTCATTCATAATGCGTAATGCTTCATGAATGTGTTCTTCTAGTTCATCAAGAGCTTTTTCTTTCTTTTGCTCATATTTAGAAATAATGCCTGGTAATGAAATCTCTATCCCTTGTTTCGTATCTGCCCATTCTACACGGAATGTATCTTTATCACGGTTGAAATGAGTCTTCCATTCTGGATTTTGTAACCTAGACTCTAACAACTTCTTCATCTTAATGCTCGTCATCTTCATTATTCTTCCTCCTTTATATGATGAAGGAAACATATACGTTTGTTATTTTAGCATGAATTCGAGAGGGAAAAAAGTTTCTACCCTAACCCATCTAATCTGCTCTGTTGGAAAGAAAGAGCTGTCCTGAAAGGATTTCAGAACAGCCCCGTATCCATTTATTAAGCTAACTCTTGAATAAATGATTCAATTTCATCACGAGTCTTACGATCCTTACTTACAAATCTACCTGTTTCTTCCCCATTTTTGAACGCCACAAAGCTTGGGATACCAAATACAGATAGATCTGCACATAGATCAATAAATTCATCTCGGTCTACATAATAGAACTGAACATTTGTATACGTTTCTTCTAACTCTGGAAGGAACGGCTCAATAACACGACAATCCGGGCACCAAGTTGCAGAGAACAGCAGTATGGTTTGTTGATCTCCTTGGATAATCTCTTTATATTGTTCAATTGACTCTAATTGCTTCATTCTAATCGACTCCTTATTCATACTCAATAGTTAGATCGCCATATTGGATCCAACCTTTTTTTCTAAACCACTCTGATAATAACAAAGTGATCAGGGCTGGACCAACAATATGCAACAACAAGATTTGAATTAGTATTTCAAAAGAAAACCCATATACTTGAAAGGTCATGATTTGCCCTACGAAGCCACTAGTCCCCATACCTGCTCCAGGTGCATTGTTTTCTAATTGTAGCCACACTGTAGCAACAGGCGCCAAAATGGCCCCTGCAATGGTAGGAGGAAGTATAAGAATCGGCTTCTTCAAAACATTCCCGACTTGAAGCATAGACGTTCCAATTCCTTGAGCTAACCAACCGCCCATCCCGTTTTCTCTATAACTCATCGTTGCAAATCCAATCATCTGCGCCGCACATCCTACTGTCGCAGCTCCGGCTGCAATTCCACTAATGTCTAACATAAGAGCTATTGCAAGGCTTGAAATAGGTGCCGTCAACGCCCATCCCATCAAAATGGCGACGATCATCCCCATAATAAAGGGTCGCTGATCTGTTGACCACTGAATAACTTCACCGAAGCTAACCATAAACGTGTTTACGGGAGGCCCTATAACAGAAGCAACTCCGTACCCTACAAAAATCGTCACAAGAGGCGTTAAAATGATATCTAAACGTGTTGTTTTATTGATCAACTTTCCAGCTTCAACAGACAACAGAGTAGCCACATAGGCTCCTGCTGGCCCACCAAGGCTTGCCCCAAATGCACCGCTAAATAGAGCCGTGAATATAACAAGGGGCGGTGCTTTCAGCCCATAAGCAATCGCAACGCCAATCGCCCCACCCCATACTTTTGTATCCATAGCAAACGTCCCCATCTCCACAAGCATAGCAGAACCCGGAAGCGCAACTTGTTCACCAATTGTTTTAATAATAAGTCCTATAATTAAAGATGAGAACAAACCAAGTGCCATATAACTAAGGGCGGTAATAACATACTCTTTCCAAGAAAGGCTTACCCCTTTCTTGTGCAAAAATGCTTTGAGCTTATTCACTCCACATCAGCCTCTCAATAGTATCAATCGATTACATCTTACCGAATTACCAAATCCAAAACAACTAAAAACAAGGCTCTGTTCATTTTTTACTCATTCCATATAAGACCTCTTATATAGTCAACTTGAAGTTGAGATAGCTTGTGAGGAGTCGTTTCCGTCAGCCTTAATGGAGCGTAAGGCGGGCCAGGAAATCACTCGCTTTCCGCGGGCGAGCTGTCGAGCCTCCTCGGGAAAACCACCCTGCGGGGTCTCGTCTACCTCTTTCTCCCGCAGGAGTCTCGCAATTTCCATGCCCGCCTTTTCCAAATGGGAAGAGACGGAAACACACCATATTTTTGGGGGGAGGGGGGTTAAGAGCAACTATAATAAGTGGGTCCGTTCACCTCATTAGCGTCAGGGCAGGCTTGGGGACTGCGAGACTCCCTCGGGATTAGGAGCCTATCCAGTTCCGGAGTGGAGGACCTAGCGAGATAAGTCATCTTTTTTACAAAGGCTAGTCGCCTTTTCCAAAAAGCTGTCTTATCCGTACGGTCCTAGGCACCACGCCTGCACTTTAAATTCTAGGTGAGACCCCGCAGGCCGGCTTTGCCGGTTGAGGAGGCTCGCCAGCTCCCCACAGGAAAGCGAGTGGTTTCTAGGCCCATCTTACACTCCATTAAAGCAAACGGAAACATTCTCTCAGCATGAAAACAAAAGCGGAAGTACACGTTTAGCAACGTATAGACTGGACCAAACCGCATAATATGCTTATTATAGACCGCGTTAAAAAAAGCTGACCAAATATGCTTGGTCAGCCTTTTCATACTTCGTTAGTTTGATGTTGATAGAACAATGGAGTGAACAACCTTCATCATTTTTCCGGCGTCTTCTTCCATTGCATTTAAGTCCGTTTCGGTCGTCATCTTGACGCCGCCTGCTCCAACTTGTAATTCATACGTGTCATCATCAATGGATGAAACTTTCATGTAACCAAATACTTCATCACTCTCAAATGCTTCGACAACAAGAATATTTCGGTCTTCTTTTGCCGACTGATAGAACGTTTTACTCGTTTTCTTTTCAAAAGGGTTGTAAAAAAGAATAAACTGTTTCTCATCAGATTCTAAGAGGATATTGTTAGGAGAATTAGATACTACTTCCATAGAATCAGGCAAATACATGGATACGTTCTCAAGCTCCGTATTTAACGACAAGTCATCTTCATTTATTGAAGATTCAGCAGCTTGTTTCGCTTCTTGAATGACAGCTTCTTCTGACTTAAAGAAACCTCCAACAAACAAACCTAGCAGAATAACAACAGCTATCCCAATTAAAAACATTAATAGCCATTTAGGGTTGAAAGCTTTCACACACACTCTCTCCTTGAATAGTCTCGATACTTCCTTCAGTAACCGTTCCTATACATATCATACTATGGAATACAAATTTGACAAGTAAAGATTTGAAACTTGCAATCTGTTATATGAAAGCGTTTGTGCTACACTTTAGGATGAACTATATAGAGTAAAGAAAGGGGAAAATTTTAATGAAACTAACCGTGTATTTAGCAGGTCAGATTCACGATGATTGGAGAAAAGACCTAGAAAAGAAAGCCGAGGAAAAAGGTTTACCCGTGCAGTTTGTAAGTCCTCAAACGAACCATGACCGGTCTGATTCTATAGGAGAAGATATACTAGGTGAACAACCAGATAACATTTATCGTGATGACACCGCCTCAAGTATTAACAATTTAAGGACCAAAATTTTATTAAATAAATCCGACCTTGTTATCGCGCTTTTTGGAGATAAGTATAAACAGTGGAATACGGCAATGGACGCAGCTACAGCAATCAATCAAGATATTCCTACTATACTCATTCGCCCTGAATTCCTACACCATCCACTCAAAGAACTATCAAACAAAGCCAACGTAACCGTCGAAACCATCGACCAAGCCTTAGAAGTAATCGAGTACATTTTCGAATAGACCCGAACCTTTACAAGTAGGGCATGAAGCTGAGACATTTGTGTGTATGGGGCCGTTACGTTTGTTAAGTGGTTGGGGTGTCTGGGGAACGACTCGCTTTCCGCAGGCGAGCTGTCGAGCCTCCTCACTCACTACGTTCGCTCCGGGGTCTCGTCGACCTCTTTCTCCTGCAGGAGTCTCCCCGTTCCCCAGACACCCCTTATCAGAAGTTGTATAACGTCCCCTCAGCTCGAGCATGGTGAGGCATCAACAATACGCCCTCCTTATGTAGCATGCTTACGTTCCCTCAATATACGGCAAAGGTGGTTCGGGAAATTGCGAGACTCCTGCGGCAGTAGGAGCCTAGGGGAGACCGCGGAAAGCGCGTAGCGATTGAGGAGGCTCCCCAGCTCGCCGCGGAAAGCGAGTGATTTCCCGAACCACCTTACTCTAAATAACGCTAATGGAAACATTATCTCAGTTTCGTATATTCAATACCACACAAAAAAGGGCGATTATTCATCGCCCTTTTTACTATAATAAAACTCATATTGACCTCTTAATAGTTGAACAATGTGAGCAAACATACCGGATCGATTCACAAGTTCGTTTGTGAACACACCGATTGCGCCTTCATTGTGACGAACGTTCTCGCCCTTAGCATAATCATCTATTACTTCGCCAAGTTCTTTTCCTTTGTTTAACTCATTTGCAATTGAATCGGGTAGAGGGATTCGTGCACCGCCTGCAACAAACGTATTCTCCTCAGAGTCCACTAGCGCTCCCCAGTTGCATAGGTACAAGTCATTCTCTAACTCCATCACGCCACCTTCAAGACCGATTCCTACAACACCTTTTTCTGTTTTGGCGCATTCTCTAGCACGATTAATCGCTCCTTCAAGTGTCTCTTCGTCACAAAAAGGTTGAGAAGAAACCTTGGAGGAAACTTCAATCCCTTCCACTTGATCATTACCAAAGATTTGTTGCACAGCTTCAAGTTTTGCAGGGTTGGTAGAGCCAACGATTATTTTCATCGTTACATCCTTTCTTGGATCAAAAACCTACATATTAACGAATCAAAGGTTGTTCTATTTGTTATAAGAGAACAACCTTTGAACATGTTACCCGTTTTGTTTAATTTGTTCAAGAGTATTTTGATCAGTTGTTCGTACTAGCTTCGTAATCAGTTCCTTGGCAGCTGCATAATCATCCACGTGGATCATTGAAGCGGAAGTGTGAATATAGCGTGAGCAAATACCAACAACAGCGGAAGGAACCCCTTCATTCGAAGTATGAACGCGACCTGCATCTGTGCCACCCTGTGATATAAAGTATTGATATGGAATATCATTGGATTCAGCTGTATCAAGAATAAAATCACGGATGCCTCGATGCGTTACCATCGTTCTATCAAAGATACGAAGCAATGCTCCTTTTCCTAGCTGACCGAACTCTTTCTTATCTCCAGACATATCATTTGCTGGAGAGGCATCAAGAGCATAGAAAATATCTGGTTGAATCATGTTAGCAGCTACTTGCGCACCACGCAACCCTACTTCTTCTTGTACCGTAGCTCCAGAATACAATTGATTTGGAAGCTTTTCACCTTGAAGTTCCTTCATAAGCTCCACAGCAAGCCCACAGCCATATCGATTATCCCAAGCTTTAGCTAAAATTTTCTTCTCGTTCGCCATTGGAGTGAACGGGCAAATTGGCACAATTTGTTGCCCTGGTTTAATGCCAATGTGTTTAGCATCATCAGCATCGTCTGCTCCGATGTCGATCATCATGTTCTTAATTTCCATCGGTTTCTTACGTTGTTCAGGAGTAAGGTTATGAGGAGGAATAGAACCAATCACCCCTGTAATTGGACCGTTCTCAGTCATAATCTGAACTCGTTGTGCTAATAGCACCTGGCTCCACCAGCCGCCTAGTGTTTGAAAGCGAATCATTCCGTTTGGAGTGATTTGAGACACCATAAAGCCGACTTCGTCCATGTGGCCTGCAACCATAACTTTTGGCCCTTCACCATTTTTCACTCCGAACACGCCACCTAAGCGATCTTGAATGATCTCATCTGAGTATTTCTCAAGTTCCCCTTTCATAAAAGAACGGACAGCATGTTCATTCCCCGGAGCTCCCTGTAGCTCAGTTAAAGTCTTGAATAAATCCTGCGTTTCTTGATTCATATGTATTCATCTCCAATTTTTTATCACTTGATCTCTTCATTATTTTAACGAATGTTCTGAATTGTTTCCACCTATCTAACCCTATTATTTTCTATTTTGCTCATTTTCGTCTATACTATTAAGTATAAATCGTTAGTAGAGAGGTGTTAGGTATGAAATTGAAACGTTCATTGTTAGCTTTAGGTATCGGTACAGTAGTCGGTGTTGTGGCTTGGAAACAGATTAGCGATAAACAGCAGCTATCTCCTGAAAAGGCTCTTAAGCTCGCAAAGGAATCCTTTAAACGTCAGGGTCCTATTAGCGGCTCTTGGATTCACATGAAGACCGAAGAATTCTCAAATGACGATCTCCCTTACACAGTTTATCGCGGGGGAGTTTCACGCTCTCTTGATGGCCAGACAAAGCAATATGAATTCTATATGGATGCCGTTACAGGCACTATTTTAGATGTTAGCGTTGTAGCCTAGATTGTAGACAAAAGGTATCTCCATATATGGAGATACCTTTTTCATGTCTAACGATCCCTTTTTACTTGGTCTATGATCTCACCACTTGGATTAAACTGTAAAGCCCTATAGTACGCATCATGATAGAACGTATACCAAGCTTTACGTTTATATCCATACTTCATCCAATCTTCCTTCTGATGAACAGATGTAACAGGATAGTCATCATAAGCTAATACCCATAGGACGTTTTGATGAGCATGTGTGGGCATGATGTCAGCCATATGAATGAATAGATTTTCTTCTTCAGAAAACTTTATGACGCTATGACCCCCACTATGTCCACCAGTGTGAATCATGTATAACCCTTCTGTTATCTCTAGAGATTCATTAAATGGCCGAACTCTTGACTCAATTGGCTTCCAATTCTCTTCCCAATATGTATTCTTTGAACGAATATTAGGAGACCTCATCTCATCCCATTCAACAGAAGAAGTATAGATTACAGCATTTTCGAAAGCAGGAACCCACTCATCTTCATTCCATTTGGTTAATCCACACGCATGATCAAAATGAAGATGCGTCATTAAGACCCCATCTATTTCACTTGTATGGTAACCTAATTCTTTAAGGGAATCTTCTACAGCAGACTGCTCATCTACACCGAAATTCCTTAGTTGTTTCTCTGTCATCTTACCATTCCCAATACCTGCATCAATTAAGAACTTTTTACCGTCTAGTTCTAGCAGAATAGGGTCTGTTCTAAGTTCTATTTGGTTTTTTTCATTGTGTGGATACTTCTGGCTCCATAGAGGTTTTGGAACAACTCCAAACATCGCTCCGCCATCCAAGTGTGTCACGCCTCCATTTAACCAGGTCAACTTTGCACGTCCAACTTGTAACGTTTCCATATCATCCCCCCCATTACTTTAATAGTTTAACATAGAGGAAACACGAAATGTAAACGTTATCAGTCCGTTAGTTTTTCCGGAAAACGGACACGACAACGATAAATAGGTTGTCCTTTATTTGAGAATTTCTCTTCATATTCCGTCATGACATTATAAGGATCTTCTAACGTATGAAGGTCTAAGTTAACTTCTTCAATTTTACAACCATATTGCGAAAAGCTCATAAGAGAGTATTCAAAGAGTTGTTGGTTGTCGGTCTTCATAACGATTTGACCATTAGGTTTTAATACTGCTTCATACTGTTCCAAAAAGGTATGGAACGTTAAGCGACGTTTCTCATGACGTGATTTAGGCCATGGGTCAGAGAAGTTTAAATAAATTTGGTCTACTTCATTATCCCCAAACAAATCTCTCAGATCACTTGCGTCTACATTAAGAAGACGAACATTGGATACTTCTGCATTTAATACTTTACGAAGTGCACCTACAATTACACTCTTAACTCTCTCTATACCTATAAAATTGATTTCAGGATGTTGCTTGCCCATACCAGATATAAATGCACCTTTACCTGAACCAATTTCTAAATGAAGAGGTTGATCCTCTGTAAATTCGTTTTTCCAATTTTCCTTTTTCGAAAAGGGCTCTTCTACAACAACATGGTTATTCTCATGCATGAAGTCATCGGCCCACGGTTTGTTCCGAAGTCGCATCTTGCCTTCCTCCTTACCATAATCAATGTATACCTTATCACGAACAAATGAAAAGTGAAAGTTTTTGTCGATACGTAGCAATACCGTATATCTTTGAGGAAAAGAACGCTTTTTTAACTCTGAGTACTTCTTGAGACCTTATATCACTATATAAGTTGAAATTTCATCCTTAAAAAGGGAAAAATGCTGTTGGGTTGGAAGCGCTTTCTGTTTTATGATATAGAAAGTGTTCAAATACGGGAAATGGAGTGATTACATGTTAACTCTCTTATCTAAATGTACAGAAGCATTCGTTTTGTTTATGCTAGGCCTATCCTTTGTAGGTTACGCTGTTTTTGTTTATCCATTTGAAAAGCTTCATGAGAAAACAAATAGAGAAGTAAAAGCCAACCAGCTAAAATATGCGCCTAATGCGTAACAAACTTTAGACACATTAATTACATTTACATGTGTAATTATAAATATAGCCTAATAAAAAAGAACTTTGGGATAGAATACCCCAAAGTTCTTTTTTTACGCTATACGACGACGCTTAAGTACTTAAATGTTGATAATGGTGTACATATTCCCTCTAAATCCGTAAAAACTACGGGTAGAAAGGGGATAGACAGAATGCCATTAACAGTGAAAGATCAAGTAAATGTACTTTATGATTTACTAAGTGAACATTCAGAAGACTGCTGTGGCAGCGTATCTGAGTGCCAGCAAATTCAAAGGCTAGTTCGCTCCATTCTAACTAAAAAAGAATTACAGGATGAAAATGTCCTACGTTCTTTACCGGCCATTTATGATTATGGAAAAGCAGGAGAAGATTCAGGTGACTTAACGGGTCATATTACATCGAACCAGTCTCAATTAGAAGAATGGGTAACATCGATTGGAAATGTTAAATATTAATAATCCCAAGCTTCACCATAAGCCGCTTAAGGTCCTCAAGCCAACGAGCGGCTTCTGATTCTTCATGTCTGCTATTATGCCACTGAATAAATGAAACGGTTTGGGCTACAATGTACCAATGCATACGAACCAATAAGGGTTCATCCAACTCAATACCGTAAGTGTCTAGCCAAACATCCCATTCCTCTTCAGGGATGTACCAATGTAAAATCATCCCCAAATCCATAGCAGGATCAGCTACCATCGCATTGTCCCAATCAATTAGAAACAGTTGATCTGCATCTGTCAAAAGCCAGTTATTGTGGTTCATGTCACTATGACATACCACTTTCTTTTGATTTTGAACATGGGGGAGTTGCTTATCAAGATAACGCAATGCTTGATGAATTTCTATTTGAGTATTTATGAAACTTGAACACTGCTCTTGCTTCCGTAAATCATTTAAATAATCAATAGGATCTAAAGGTTGTTTCCCTAATCGCATAAGCAGATCTAACAATTCGGAAGAATGATGAATTTTACTTAACAGTTGGGCTACTCGAGGGTGCTTGATCTCTTCAGGCTTAAGCTCTCTTCCTTCTAACCACTGTTGGGCGGTAATTACATCACCATTTTCCATTCGTTTCGTCCACACAAGCTTAGGAACGATTCCTTCCGCTGACAGCACAGCTAAAAAAGGTGAGGAATTTCGTTTAAGAAATAGGCGCTTTCCTTCACGGTGTGCATAGTAAGCTTCTCCTGTGGAGCCGCCTGCTGGGGTAATAGTCCAATCATTACCGAGTATTTGTTCCAACCAATTCACCTTCAATTCCTCAAATCTGTTCAGGTTTGTTTTCTTTATCATCGTAAGAATGTATAATTGTTATAAATATCGCACAGAGTCAGTACGTGCCTTATTAGTAATGCAATATTATCATGTTGTTTTTAAAGACACGACATCAATAGATTAACGCATTTTAACTATCGAATTCAAGTCTTATTCCGTTATTTCTTTCCTCTGTATACGGGCCTGGGTATATTCATCTTTTGGATATGACAAGCTTGGCATGAACCAGACTCCCCGTCCACATGATAAGACAAATTCTCTTCACTCTTAACAGAGATAGTAGAGCCAGTCAGAACCTCTACTTCTTTAAATCGGACATGCCCTCCCCAAAAAACGCTCACAAACAGGACAAGTACTTTCCATTTAGAAATATCATGAAGAACAAGTAGCGCCAATTGGCTTGATTGCATGCGAGCATTTGGTAATATCCTCATCCCACCACCGTAGTACCCATGAATTCCTATTGTGACCATCCATACATTTTCGAGTGTTCGCTTCTCCCCATCTACTGTTAACTCTATTGCTTTCGGTTGAAAGGATCCTAACGTTTTTAATAAAGCTAAACAATAGATAAGAAAACCAATATTGTAATGATTTAACCACTTCTTTAGGATTGAATGATTTGCTACCTTTACAATCTCTCCATCAAAACCAAATCCAATACTATTCGCAAAAAGTCTTTTGTTCTTTGTTTTACGATAATCTGTTTGATAGGTTCCTACACGATATTCTGAATAGTTCTCCTCGCTTCCTACAATGTCTTCAAATAGTTCAATAGGACCTTTCTTCAAAAGGGTAGCCTTGCCAAAGTCATTACCAGATCCACCAGGGATAAAAGCAACAGGAACAGACGGGTAATGTTTAAGTCCATTTAAGACTTCATGAATTGTGCCATCTCCTCCTATAGCAATCATACAAATTATTCTTTCTTTATATATTTCTGCAACTTGTTGAGCCAGCGCTTCTGCATGTCCTTCATGTTGAGTTATAAAAGCACGACATTCCACCTTTTTATAGGCAGGAGATTGTCGCACCTGTTCAAACACTTTCATAGCCTTGCCGCTTCCGGCAAAAGGGTTCACAATAACAATGTACATATTAAAACTTCCCCTTCTCCAAACCTTATCACTTCAGAAAATAGTCCTGTTTCTATTATACTAGTATATAAAGGAGTGATGATCATCTCTATCGATTGCCAATGGTGCGGAACATCTGTATCACTGCCTTCTAGTGGATACATGACCGTGCGAACAAAAACCAAACATCAAACTTGGAAACATTCTATTCAGCTACCAATTAGCCAGCAGCAAGAAAGCTTCCTTATGTATGAATTCAATTCTTATCACGAATTACTACAAGGTCTACAAACCTTGATGGACCACGAGATGCATCAAGAATGGGTTCATTTATCTCAAATACAGGGAAACAATTCTTTTCCTATGCAGATTAAACACTTATTTGAACGCCTCTCTCACCCTGATCTTGTAACAATAATTGAAGAAGGTCGTTTTACATCTTACCTTCAACCGATTGTGCACATGAACACAGGCGAGGTTTATGGATACGAAGCCCTCTTGCGATCAACAGAGAGCAATGTTTCTCCAGCAGATCTATTTTCTTTCGCCAAACGGGCAGGGCTTCACTCCATGTTAGATCAGAAAGCTCGAGAAGAAGCAGTAAAAGCTAAAGCTACACACCTTAATGATGGTCAAAAGTGCTTTATTAATTTTCTTCCATCCACAATCTATGTTCCGGAACATTGTTTAAGCCATACCTTTAACATTGTTAAAAAGTACAACGTTGACCCGGGAGATCTTGTCTTTGAAGTTGTCGAAACTGAAAGAATTCACAGCATTGATCACTTACATAATATTTTTTCGACCTACAAAGCTTCAGGCATGCACGTAGCATTAGATGATGTAGGCAGTGGTTATAGTACTTTAGAAGTCCTTAGTCTATTAAAACCAGACGTAGTCAAGATTGACCGAGGATACATCAGAGATTGTCACGAGGACTATAACAAACAAGCATTTTTGAAATCGGTCATCACAACCGCTAATGAATTGTCCATCACCTTACTAGCGGAAGGAATTGAAACCAAGGAAGAATATAGATGGCTAGAAGAGTCAGGGATCCACCTTGGGCAAGGCTATTTCATCGGGAAACCATCACCGCAACCTATTGAGGAATTTATTCTTCCTTAAATGTGTCTTCTTGGTTCCATTCCGTTCGTTTGACAGAAGTAAATTGTGTATAGTGGAGCAATTTCGCCATGACTTTCATCTGATGGTACTTTAGCGGTGACTTAAAGGATCTCATTCGTTCAAACCATTCTTCGTATTCATCTACTCCCACATACTCCGTTTGATAGGGTTCTAGATTAAACTCTATTTTGTTTCCTGGAGATAGGACTAGTTGTTTAACAGGGTAATCAATGTTATGAGCTTTCAAGATACTTTGCACGATTCGTGACGTTCTTTTCAGTGAAATTAAGGGACTCAGAAAACGAGTCCGGACATTACTTTCTTCTTTATACCATGAACGTTCATCTCCAGGGATCAATGTTGTGCTCTCAGCCTCGTCAATGAGTTTCACACAATAAATACCTTGGGGATGGATTATGATTGAGTCTGTTTCAATAGGCGCTTTTTTAATAAGAAAGATTGGTTCATATAAGAGAAGGAATGTGTCAGGAAATCGTTGTAAAAAATAACGGAGCGTTTTATCTTCCTCATATCCCCTGTCTATAAAAGACATCTCTGTTAACGATCGAGATGCCCACTTTAATTGGAATGGGAGTAACCCATCAAGGAAATATTGTTTAACTTCTTGCTCATTAGTGGGGACACTGCCTTTGTAAATGAAAGCACTTAAGGCTTCGTGATATTCCGTTTCTTCTAATTCAAACCTACGATCCCACAATGACTTCAACTTTTTCCAATTCCCTTGTTTGAGGCGTATGAATTGTCCGGGATAGCGATAAGGATCCACTGAATATCTTGATACATAGTCCTGAAGCTTAATTAACTGTGCCACGATAAACTCTTAAGCCTCCTCTTCTAACATAAATTTCTCAACTTCTTCATACATGGGAGTATTCCCTGGATGGATTCGAAACAATGTAAAGTGATCTACAACGTATGTCTCTTCGAACTCTACTATATCATCTAAAGGTTTACAGAGCAGCTGATTCCCTTTCCATTTCTTGGCAAGTGTGATGTGCGGTGAATACGACCTTTTCTCTTTTGGGTATCCCGCTTTCTCACACTCTTCGCTCACACCTGTATAAAGTTGGACCAGAGCATCTACTTTCTCTACTCCTGCCCATAATACTCTTGGTTGATCGTGTTCACCAAACGTCCCCAATCCTCTTAAAGGGAGTGAGAAAGAAGATCGAACGTTGCTCAGATGCCTCATTCGATCTCTTAATTCTTCTACTTTGTTTTCGGCTACACTTCCTAGAAATGATAGAGTAACGTGAAAATCTTGATAATGTGTCCATTTCTTATAAGAGACATATGGTGCAACCTTATTCTGTATTACGCCTAGTCTTTGTTGCAACGACGGTGATAAAGGAATGCCGATAAAATAATGAGCTTCTGACATTATAAACCATCTCCTCCCTTACGTTCCTGCTTGTGCAGAATAAACCGTTTGATTAACTTCAGCCCGGACCAATAATATGATTATTAACCCAATCATAGTCATAAATGCAAAAAATCCATACATCCCATATACATTCCACCGATCAAGTAATACCCCACCTATAAAGGTAAAGAACGCGTTTCCCATTCCATTTCCGACAGCTGAATATAAGCCGACAGCTGTAGCTTGTACGTCCTTTGGAGCCGTTTGACGAACAAACAAAAGGGCTGCGGGAATGTAAAGACCAACGGATATTCCCTGTACGATTGTAGTACTGTAGACTAACATTGCCGAAGGTTCGAAGAAATAAAATAGCCACCTTGCTCCTGAAACCAAAGCACAAAGCATCATAACAGGAATAACCCCCATATTGTTGATAACTTTTTGGGACAAGTTCATGAAAGGTGCTTCACTTCCGGCAGCTAGTAAAAAGGCAATTCCCACACCAGACAACGTACCACCTACAGTAAGAATGAACGTTCCGAAGTAGTAATTATTAGCAAGTACTGGACCAAATATTAAAAAGTTAGATAATAAAAATAAAAGAAACGTCTTTTGTTTTACTAACGTTTTAAACCCTGACCTGAAACTTACGCCCACATGTTGACCTTTCTTAGGAAAGGCACTAAGAGCAAATGCAGATAGTACTAAACCAAAGCTAAACGCATAAAACACCCAAGTTAAATCCTGAGTAATATCTGTAACCCGTCCTACAATAAAGACGGCAACGGCAAAACCAACCGCTCCCCATAAGCGTATATTGCCATACTCCTTATCATATTGTTGAACAAAGTGAAGAGACAAACTATCGGATAAAGGAACGACAGCTGATTGGAACAGTGCAATTGCTACAATTCCTAAAAATAAGGTTAAGAAAGTATCCATTTGTGTATAAAGAAGTGACATTGCGCTAGCCATTAGGACAGCTATGAACAAGAGCAATCTAGGACGTCTTGTAATGTCACTGATCATCCCCCAAATCGGTTGAATAAAAATGGTCACAATAGGAATAGTAGCTACAATGAGCCCAATTTGGGTATGATCCAATCCCTGTTCATTTTCTAAGTAAACAGAAAGTAGAGGGAACAAGGATCCAAACCCAAAGAAAGCTAGTACATAGAATAGTTGAAAGAATCGATACGTCCGATTTGGTGAAGTAACATTCATCGTTGTTTCATTTCCCTTCTTTAATCTTAATCACTTGTAACAAGTTCATACAATGCTTCTGCATAAATGATCGCTGCTTGCAGTAAATCATCTATAAATACATGCTCATCTGCATTATGTGCGGTATCTGGGCTATGAGAGAACATTGCCCCGTAAGCTACTCCTTGTGTCAACGCCCGTGCATAAGTTGCTCCACCGATTGCAAGTGGCTCAACACTTTCACCAGTATGCTTCTCATAGATTGCTAACAGTTGTTGGACAAACGGATGGTCTTTAGGTAGATAAATAGGTTCGAGGTGTTCTTTTATATCTACAGAAGCCTCATCTTTATCTAATGCTTCGGTAAATGCTTGGAACCATTCATCGAATGGAACGGCTACAGGATAGCGCGTGTTTACACCCATCTCACAAATACCATCCTTAAATGACAGAGTTCCTAAATTCATTGTTAATGGGCCAGATAGTTGATCCCCGCAGTTTATTGAGAAGGCCGTCCCTCGTCCATCTTCATAGCAATTGTCGATCCAATCCATAAGCTCTCTCACTGGTTGTGAGAACGGAAGTGTTGCTAGAAACTTCGCTAGACCTACAATTGCATTTGCTCCGTTCTTAGGCTCCATAGCGTGAGCGGATTTACCTGTGACGGTAACCGAATATCCGTTGTCTTCTTCAATGATTGAACCCTCATAATTAGATTGTAGAAGGAAGTCTTCAAATAAAGCATCTATTTCTTCTTCTGACTCCCCTTCAATTCGGGCCGTAGCTTTATAAGGAACCATATTTAAACGTTCTCCACCTTGAAAGTGGACGAGATCGAGAGAAGCGGGATGATCCGCATCAATCTGCCTCGTGACTTCCATGTCTATTAATCCCTTCTCTGCATGAATAACAGGAAACATAGCGTCAGGTGAGAACCCTACAACAGGCATTTCCTCTTTACTAAAATAGTGATCCATACATGCCCAGCTTCTTTCTTCATCCGTACCAAGAATAAGACGAACACGCTTCCTAGGTTCAACTCCCATGTCTTTTAACCACTTCATAGCTAAGAAAGCAGCCATAACTGGCCCCTTATCATCCTGAGCACCCCGTGCAAATAATTTCCCCTCTTTTACGTAAGGATCAAATGGGTCATGAGACCACCCTTCCCCAGGTGGGACGACATCAAGGTGTCCAAGAACTCCTACGAGGTCTTCACCTTGCCCCCACTCAATATGACCTGCATATCCTTCTACATCTTTTGTGACAAAACCTTCTGACTCACCCAATTGAAGCATATACTGTAAGGCATCTTGAATGGATGCTCCAAATGGTGCGCCTGGTTGAATCGTATTGGAGTCATACATACTAGGGAATCTTAACAACTCTTGTAAGTGTTCAAGGAAAAAAGGTTGAAGTGTTTCTAATTGGTCTTTCTCAAAATGAATCGTCATTCTGTACCCTCCTTAAGAATTTGTTTATACGTCTCAGAATCACAAATAGCATACAATTCTGCATCCTCCGGGATCTGTTCATCCAACATCCGATTGATACTAAGGTTTTGACGATCTGCAATTAATGTTGCTCCGTAGCTAAGTAAATCTTGGAATGCATCACGGTAGGTCTTCCAACTAGACTTAGTGGGGATATGAAACAAATCATCCCCTTGTGTTCGGTGAAGCAACTGACTAAACACACCGGATATTCCTTTAATAAATGCAGATCGCACTGCTAATGATGAGATCGTTTCATGAGAAAAAATAAACTCATTCACATTCACATGCTCGAAGTTTCGAATATGATGTTCTTCCATCACTTCTACTACAGTGTGTACCTCTGGATTTAACGATTCGATTGTGGAAGAAATTAAGAGTGTCTTTCCATCTTTTAATTGTGAATTATGTATCTCATCATCTGCAAATACAAGGACTGCTTTCGCTTCCATTATATTTGCTTGCTGCAACGTACCAGGAGAAGCAGCGTTTCCACGCACATAATGAACCGTTTCTGCTAACAGAGGCGCTTTTTCTATTGTATCAATGATGACAACCTCGGTGTCAGGCTTTGTTGCCAAGATTTCTTTAACTGCAAATGAAGCTTTTTGGGACCAACCAATAATAATGTAATGACCTTTATCCTTATACACAATCGTTCCATCCTCTCTCATTTTTCTAAATATCGTTAAACCATCAACAACTTTTCCAATGACGACACCGATCAGACCAATACCTACTATATATAGAAAGATCGCAATCAATCGACCGCTGACAGTGACAGGCGATAAATCACCATAACCAACTGTTGTAACAGTTGTCATCACCCACCAAAATCCATCAAACACTGTCGGAAACGTTTCAGGCTCTACCCATCTAATCAGGAGAGAAGAGAAAGAGACAAGCGCAACGGTGCTAAAGAATAATAGCTGGTTGTTAATCTTAATCATTTTTAAAATAATTCTCCTTATCAAAATCATGAAGACCTCCTTTTTTTACACCCTTATTACACTTTATTAATAAAGTGAAGGTTCTGTAAATTTAAGTTGCTACACTAGCTATTATATAACGAAATGTAGTAAAATTAATTCAACTTCCAAGATTCACAGGCACCACATCTAAAAACAATCTCTAAGGAGTGGTTTTTTGAATCGTTCAACTACCCGTATGTTAAGTAGAGTAAAGGCTGTCTATTTATTTATTAGAGAGCACGGGACGGTATCAACAACAGACTTATCAGAAGAGTTTGGTATTACACACAGAACGGTCCAACGCGACCTGCACGTTTTGCAATACAATGGATTGGTTGAAAGTCCGAATCGAGGAAAGTGGACTATAACAAGAAAAAAAGTCAAGATATCATAGTCGGTAAACGGAAAACATAATTTCCTAAAGGAAGACCCGGATGAACGTATATCCGGGTCTCTTTTATCTATTATTCACTCTTTTGACCAGTTTGCTCATACAAGAAGTTAATTTCTTCGTCATTTAATTCTCTGTATTCACCTGGTTCTAAATCTTCATCGAGTTCAAGACCTGCCATACTCATTCGCTTAAGGTAGGTAACAGTTTTCCCCACACTTTGGAACATCCGCTTCACTTGATGAAATTTTCCTTCTGTAATAACAAGTTCAATTTCGGATTCTTCTCCTGATTGAAGGATCGTCAGCTCTGCTGGTTTTGTTTTATATCCATCGTCTAGCGTAACACCAGCTTGAAAAGCCAACACATCATCTTCTGTTACCTCTCCATCAATTAAAGCATAATACCTTTTCCCAACCCCTTTCTTAGGGGAAAGAAGCTGATGAGTCAGTTTGCCATCATTTGTGATGAGCAGAAGACCTTCTGTATCTTTATCCAATCTCCCTACAGGAAATGGTTCAAAGATAGAATCCTCTGGTTGTAATATATCAATTACCGTAGTATCATTCTGGTCCTCAGTAGCAGAAATTAACCCTTGAGGCTTGTTCATCATGAGATAAATATATTCCTTGTACTCAACAGCTTCACCAAACACAGTCACTTCCTGTTGCTCAGGATCAACATGCGTCTTAGCATCTTTCACCGGTTGGGCATCTATTCTCACAACACCGGATTTAAGGATTTTCTTTACTTCTTTGCGGGTTCCATAACCCATATTCGCTAACAATTTATCAATTCTCACACTATTTCCTCCTTACTTCCTTTTCAAGAAGCGATCAAGCACTTTGACACGGTTCCCTAATACTCTTTCTAATAACGTGGTCTGATAAGCTACCCACAGGTAGAATACTCCACCAAAACCTGCACTTATAAGTAGAACGATAAGGCTTTGGAAACGACCATTTTCATAACTTAAACCAGTTAAACTTAACAACCATTTAACGATTAATACAATGAATGTCATCAAGATTGTTAAGATGATAATAAATAAGCTTCGTTTGTAAATCTGTTTATAAGAAAAGTTTGCAGCTGACCGGATCTTCCATAAATTTAAAACTACAGCTGTGAATGCAGCAATTCCAGTTGTCAGAATGATCCCTTTAGCACCAAACCAGTGGATAAAAGGAATGTTAAGGATTAATTTTAGTAAAACCCCTGCGCCCAAACTAATAACTGCAAAACGCTGTTTGTTTAATCCTTGCAATATGGAAGAGGTTACAGTGAATAAAGCATAAAACATAGCAACAGGTGCATACCAACGTAGTAAGTTCCCTTGTTGATCTATACCAACCGTTCCACCGTTACCTATAGTAACTCCAAAGAATGTTCCATATGCTTCATAGGATAATACTGATATCCCAACGACAGCCGGAAATATTAAGACAACAATAATCTGTAAAGCTTGATTTAGCTGATTATTTAATTGCTGACGTCGATCTTCTGTAAATGATTTTGTAATTGTTGGTAGTAAAGCGAGTGACAACCCTGTCGCAAGGGTTACTGGAATAATAACTAGTTTATGACTATATAAATTTACAATTCCAAATAACTTCTCTGCAACTTCTCCATTCCCAACTTCAGCCATTGCCCTGTTAAAGGTAAGACTATCGATTTGCTGATAAAGAGGAGTAGCAAGCCCAACTAAAACAAACGGTCCTGCATAAGTTAATAATTCTTTAAACAATGATTGCATGGAAATATCAACAGTTTCTTGTTGTTGTTCAATCCGCTCATCTAGCATTGGTCTCTGTTTACGCCAGAAGTACCATAGTACAGCAACAGAAGCAAGGGCTCCTATAAAGGCAGCAAATGAAGCAAAGTTCACAGCTGTAGGAATATCACCTGAACCCAATTCCATCACAACGTAAACTGAAATCAATAAGAAAGCAATACGAACGAGTTGTTCAGCCACTTGAGAAAAAGCAGTTGGCTCCATGTATTCGTAACCTTGGAAAAAACCACGCACAATGCTCATGCCTGGTATAATAAGCAAAGCAAAGCTAATCATTTGAATAACTTGAGTAACATCTTCCTTCGTAATCCCTTTAGGGTCATCGGATATAGAAAGTTCCGCTAACAACCCTGCGCTAGAGTACATAATAATAAAAGAAAGAACTCCAGTAATAGCCATTAAGCTCATTCCAGCTTTAAAAACCCGTCGGCCTGTATAATAATCACCAAGAGCATTATATTTTGAGACGAACTTTGAAACAGCTAATGGTACACCGATTGTTGATATACTAATAAAAATAGTATATGGAATATAGGCGAAGCTTAAAAGTGTACCTCCTGTATCACCTACTAATGCTTCAAACGGAATGACATAGATCATTCCAAGAAGTTTCGATAAAAATGTGGCAGCGGTAAGAAGCATTGTGCCACGTAATAGTGTCGATCCTGACATAATTTCACCTGCATTTATTGTAGTTTGCAATGGATCTATTTTATCATAGATAGAGTGAACATCGATTTCATTCTGATTACAAAATCAGATTGTCTATAGAAAGGACGAACCTAAATGTATGATGTAACTGTACTAGGAGGAGGACCCTCCGGCTTAATGGCAGCCATTGCCGCTGCCGAAAACGGAGCCAACACCCTCTTAATCGATAAAGGAAAGAAGCTCGGAAAGAAGCTCGCTATTTCAGGTGGAGGACGTTGCAACGTAACCAATCGTTTACCCCAGGAAGAGGTTATTAAACACATCCCCGGTAACGGACGCTTTCTGTATAGCGCTTTTTCGACATTTAATAACTACGATATCATCGAGTTCTTCGAGAATCTAGGGGTCGAATTAAAAGAAGAAGACCACGGCCGTATGTTTCCTGCGAGCAATAAAGCCAAAGATGTCGTAAATGCACTTCTAACCCGCATGGATGAGCTAAATGTCACCATTATGAAAAATACACCAGTGGAAACAGTAAATTATGGTAATGATCATCACACCATCCTCTTGGCTTCTAAAGAAGAGATCGAAACGAAGTCTCTAGTCATTGCTGTGGGAGGCAAGTCTGTGCCTCATACTGGCTCAACCGGAGATGGGTACGCATGGGCAGAGAAAGCCGGTCATGTAATTACAGACCTCTACCCAACAGAAGTTCCACTTCTTAGCCAAGAACCATTTATCCAAAGTAAAGAACTACAAGGCTTAGCCTTGCGTGATGTCGCATTATCTGTCCTAAATCAAAAAGGAAAGACCATTGTAACACACAAAATGGACATGCTGTTTACACACTTCGGCATCAGTGGGCCGGCCGTGTTACGTTGTTCTCAGTATGTAGTTAAAGAATTTAAAAAAGGACACAGACCGGTTCCGATGCAGATTGATTGTTTTCCAGATCAGAAAGAACACGTAATCTTCGAGGAAGCAAGAAAGTTAATGGATGAGAACCCAAAGAAGAGTGTAAAAAACATATTCAAAGGGTGGGTTCCGGAACGATATCTCGAGTTGCTATTAACTCAAAATGATATCGGCCTTGAAGACCGCGCAACCAACACGTCTAACGAGAAGCTCCAAGGTTTTGTTAAAGACCTTAAACAGTTCATCTTCCACGTGCAAGATTCACAATCAATCGAAAAAGCCTTCGTCACAGGAGGAGGCGTCTCTGTAAAAGAAGTCGTTCCAAACACCATGGCTTCAAAGAAAATGGATCGCTTATACTTTAGTGGGGAGATTTTAGATATACACGGATATACAGGCGGGTATAACATTACCTCAGCGCTTGTTACAGGTCGAATCGCCGGAACTTATGCAGCATATGATTCTTACCAATAGTATTATTATAGACGAAGAGGGTGCCTCCGTAACAGCGAGACACCCTCTTTTTCTTTTTGTCTTGGTAAAAAGAACACTTATAACTCCTTAATAGCTGCTTCCGCCATACTCTGTATGACCATATCGTCCATGGGCGGATTATGCTGTCCAGCTCGAACATCTCGATAATACTGCTCAAACGGATAGGATTTTGATAAGCCTCTTCCTCCTGCTATACGCATTGCTAAATCAACGACATCATTTGCAGCATTAGTCGCCACCGTCTTAACCGCCCCTAGAGAAGGAGCTAATACGTCTCTTCTTTCCGGGTGTTGGTCCCATTGCTCTGCAACAGAATACATAAAGTTCCTAGCCTGAAGTAACTTCAATTCCATTTCTCCAATTTTATCCTGAATGTGAGGAACTTCTGAAATCGGACGGTCAAGACTGTTTGGTTGAAATCCTTTGGCGAATTCAATCGCATCGTTTCGAGCTGCTATAGCAATACCTAAATAAACAGCTGGAATGTGTAAGAGCCAGCCCTTAGGTCCACCTTTTTTGTCCCCTTTTATTTCTACCAAATCCTTTGGTGATAGCTCTACTTCGTTCAGCACTAGGTCATGACTACCTGTCCCTCTCATGCCAACAGTGTCCCACGTATAATCAATCTCAATTCCTTCTTTGCTAGAATCAATTAAAAACCAGCCAACGGCGTCTCTGTCTTCTACATAAGCTGAAACGATATAGTAATCGAGATGACTCGCCATCGAAGTAAACGTCTTGCGGCCAGTCAGTTTGTATCCAGATTTGGTTGGAACAGCTTTCGTTTCAGGGACACCGCCTCGTGTAGGGCTTCCTGTAGCTGGCTCAGAAGCAGCTCGATTTACAACTTTCTTCTCTTTAGCTACTTCTTTCGCTAACTTGTCATATACCTCTTCATCCCATAAAGGTTCTTCATTTAGTTCCATCATTACGCCTAAATGCCACCCAATCGACAGTGCTGTTGCTCCGTCCCCAATGGCTAATCGCTCCTGCGCAAGAAGAAGTTCATATAACGATACCTCTTCTCCTCCATACTCTTTAGATAATGTTAACGTTACATAATCATTCTCTTTTAAATCCTGAAGTGTTTCGTATTGAAAGTCTGCTTCCTCATCTCCTTGCTTTCGCCTGGACTTAGCAAGATCCCCTACCTTTTCTGCTTTTTGATAAATGTATTCATGTCGATCATTTTTTATAAACGGTTCATAGATTTTAAACACTTGAGATCCCTCCATGGTGTGATCTAATTAAATCATACTAAACCAATCAGAATTATGAAAACATATTGCATCTTATGCATCATAAAAAAGATCGCCTCTGTCTAGAGGCGATCTTTCTTTTCGTATGACTATATCATTCCCTGCTTCTAACAAGCAAAACTTAGGAAGGAGAGTTCAGTTGATCATTCTTTTGATTATACGTATTCTGTAGTTCTTGAATTCGTTGACGCCCTTGATCACGAAGTTGCTTGTTTTCATCTTCAATCGCTTTTGTATCTTCCATTCCTTTAAGAATTGTATTAAAGGACTCTTCAATGGTTTCGATTTTAATGCTAGGTGCACCAGCAAGCTTAGCAATTTCCGTACTCTGTTGAGCAACATTTTGAGCATTTCGTTGCAACATTTCATTCGTACGACGGTCAAGCTCGCTCATGCCGTCTGCCACAAGTTTCTGACGTTTAGCTGCAACGGCTTGAATGACGCTCGTCTTGAATATAGGAATGGTTGTGACAAAGGCTGAGTTGATTTTGTTCACAAGCTTTGTATTCCCTCGTTGTAATAGACGAATTTGCGGCGCTTGTTGGAACGCAACCATCTGAGCCATCTGTAAGTCATAGATTCGTTGGTCCAAGAGCTCCACTCCATTTCGAACCGTTTCAAGTTCCATAGAGGCTCTCTGATTACCTTCAGCTGCTTGCTGCTCAAGTTTAGGCATGACTTCATTCTTTAATTCTTCTGCTTTTAGCTGTCCCGCTACGATATATTTATCTAATTCAAGGTAAAATTCATAGTTCTTCTCATACATGTCTTCTAGGGTATGAGTATTATCAACCATTTCATCACGGTATTTCGAGATTTCAATATTGATCTTCTCAATTTCTCCACCTAATGTTTGATATTTATCAAAGATCTTTTCAATCATCTTTTTACTACGATTAAAGAACTTTCCAATAAAGCCACCTTTGGAGTCTTCAAAGTCCTTCTTATCAAACTTGTCCATCACTTTACCAAGCTGCTTTAACATCTCAGATGAATCTTCCATGCTTGAATTCTTCATGGTACCTAGAATTTGGTCAGAGAACTTAGAGATCTCATCCGCAGGCTCTTTACCAAATGCTAATAGCTCCGTCTGTTGACGCTCATCAATGGATTCTTTTAATTGTAGAACTTGCGGATCATTTGATAGCTCTTGCTTAATCTCATTCGCTTTATCTTCCGTTAACTTTTCTTCAACAGGCTGCAGGTCCTGTTCTGTTTGAGTTCCTTGTACCATCTGATCACTCTCCTAATAATTTTAGCAATCTTGATTTCAATTTATCTTTTATACCAAAACTTTGCTTAAACTCTAAATCAAACACAATATCATCAAGCATGTGGAGGTCAAATACATCATCATCAACATACTGTTCTAAATCTTTGTTACCTGTTGGACTATAGAGAACAAGATCTACTCCTAGCTCATGTAACAAAAGCAGGAGTACAGCATCGCTTCTAGTTAACTCTCCGTTATACTCATTATTATAAAGGATAACTTTTGGAACATCTTGAGAATAATCGAACTTCTGCAAGAGACGCATAAACACATCTGGCATTTGGGTGCATTGCTTAAACAGATAGAGGGAGACATCCTCAAACTTCTCCCCGCTTTGTGGGAGAAGTTTACTTTGTTCACATAAGCGAATAATCGCTTGTGCAATACCGCGCTGCAATCCATCAGGCAAATGTTTGTATTGCCAGAAGTTCCCCTCCATTATCTTAGATGCATCTAACTTTCCTTCTCCATTTAACGAATTTCGATAGTGATAGAGATAGTTTCCTTTTATTTCATCTGTAAAAGGAAACTGCTTAACAAGATGTACGTTCTCTTCCTCTAGTAATTGTTGCACTCTAGACCAATATTCGTTTCTGTTTTCCGTTACACCCACTACTTTCGCAAAGATCGAAGGAATGTGGACTGTTTGATTTTCAATATAGAAATCCGGACGAACAAATGCTTTCTCTTTAGATAGAATAAAGATTTCATCATATGTTGTCTTCATTGTAACAGAAGCAGGAATGTACTCTCTGAATTGCCATGGTTTGTAGATTTGGGAGTTATCATGATTAATCGCACGCTCAATTTGCTTAGATGCCTTGTAAGCTACCGTCGAACTCCGTTTCTTACGCTCAGTTGGAAAAGGCAATGGATCTGCCGAGTAGGCATTTTCCACGACGATCGACCTTGAGACATCCAGATCAAAGCGTTCAAAGATATTTAATTTAGCCGGATGATAGAGAACTAAATCAAACCCGAGTCTATACAAATAATACAAGAAATACGCTTGACTTTTAGTTGCATCTCCGTACCACAGTACTTTTGGTAAATTCCCTTCTCCAACACTCTCATCCATCCACGGCTGAACATGATTGTTAGTCCATTTGATAAGATCAACAATCACACGCTGAAAGTCAGGATCTTTTAGCTGCCCAGCATGCTTTTCCCCATAAAGAGACAAAACTTCCATCAGCACTTTTCGAATATGTTTATTATAAATAGCATTGTCTAACCTTGGGAGGATCTTCTTTCCATCAAGAAAGGCTACGAATCGATTTGGGGTTAATGGATTTTGCTGATGCATCTTAATTAACTCTTGTAATGCTTTTAACGTGTCAGACTCAATTTGTTTATTTAACTCTACGTTTAACGTATGCAGGCGCGAATAAGCTTCATCATAAGTAAGATCATAAATTTCATTGTAATACTCATCTTCGTCTTCTGTAATCCCTAATACATGTGCTATATATTGTGGTATATATAGTGTTTTTTCTTCGACGCCATACCCTTTTCGTTCTTCATTCAGTTGCGGTATGGTTTCTTTCCACTTATACTCTTTCACTCCTTCTACGAGTGTAGAGTGAACACTCTGAAACTGCGTCACAGGGTAACCCTCCTTTCGATTGAAGATGTGGACGGTAAAGGGGCACCAAAGACCGCTTTCATCCCACTCACGGTTACAGCATAGGATGATCCGAATTTTCGGATCGTACCAGGAGGAAAGTCATCTTTTCGCTTACGTAGAGTTGAAGAATCAATCCCCCACAATGTACATGCAGCCTTCGAACTAAGAATTTCTGGTTTATCAAGATTAGATGAGCTAAGTAATAATACTTCTAAAAGGAGGCTCTCTGCAGATAAAATACCTTCCTTTTCAGTAACACGAAGTGCTAGAAGGTCCCCTTTACCCTCGTCCAAATCGCTTTTCTTTGCAGTATAGGCAATTGTTGTGGCCTTTAGCATAGGAAGGTCTAGTAAAGAATCACCAGCTGAAACGGAGAATGTTTGATCTTCTTTCTCTTGTATATAAGTCACAGCATCTCCTTTATTAATAGGAGTGGGGATTAAATAAAATTTTCTCCCATGTAAAGTAGCTTCCCATCCTTGTGTATGACACCACTTCTGAAAAGAAGAGAGAACCTCGTAATCTGTTTTCTCCGTGTCAATAATGTAATAGAAAAACCAACCATCTGCATCTCGTTCTTCCTTTAACCATTCTTTTGAAAAGCTTTCTTTTAGTTTATCACGAACGGTCTCCCTGCTCACACATTCCTGACTACATCTTCTTAAGATATGATGATGCCATTCTTGATCTACTTCTCCATTTCTAAGAATCGTAGCACCGTTTCCGACTACTGCATAAGATGGGATCTTGTTTCCCTGAAACAGCTGAATTCTTTCATATTGCTCTTTTGTACGAGTTGTTACAGGAACAAACATAACAGAAGATCGAACTTTATTCAGAAGGTGAAGAGCTGTTTCTGTGATAAAAGAGCGATGTTGCCCGTTTACCACTTCAACCACCTGGTAACTTCTATCTTCTACACATTGCATAAAGCGACTGGAAAAAATAATGGTTCTATCTAAATCACTTACAAATAACATCATAATCCCCTCATACTTTTTTAATTAAGCCACAGCACGCATAAGACATTTCCTTATATTCCTCAATCGGTACATTATTCTCCTTGGCAAGTTGAAGAATATGTCCTAGTGCAGGGTCTTTCTGATCCTTAACAAGGACCTTCCACGGAACTCTTCGAAGCAACACTCTTGTTGTCTCTCCTACTCCAGGTTTTATATGATTAATCTGCTCAATTCCCTGTTTGGCTTGAATACTTCTAACTTCCTCGAGCCCCTGCCAAGTAGGAGCTAATTCTTGGTTATCCAAAAACTCACTTATTCCCTTAACCATGTCTAACTCTTCTGTGATCACATCAATATACTCATTTGAACGATCATCATTTAATAATTCTTTATAATACTTGGCTCCATGAAAATCATGTTCGCTAATATAGTTATGGTTCAAAACGGTTCTACTTACTAGACCTGATACTGTAGAATTTAAGCATGCATTTGGGATCAAGAAGTCTTCTCTCGTTCCATAAAGAGGAGAACAATGACCAGGGTCCGCTAATACCGCTAAGGAGGGATCAATAGAAAGACCTTGTTCATTTAATTTTTTACAAGAATGATTTAATTCTTGTGTGATCGCACCTTTTCCAGTCCAACCATCTATAAATTGTATTTTCTCTTTAGGATGGTTTCGCCTAATATAATGGATTGCATTTTCATCAATCCCCTTCCCCCGAATAATCGACACGCTGTAATGAGGAACATTTAACCCATGAAATAATTTAAGGTAACGTTTTACTAGTATGCCAATGGGGGTTCCTGCACGCGCTAACGAAACAAGCACTATATCCTTTCCGTTCCGCTTCCGTATTTGCTCAGCCACTACGCTAACTGCATGTGCGACTTTGCCCTTATTATGGTCCAATGCTTGTTTATATAAGTTCAAATAGACTTTGGTCGGCTTGTACTCTATGGGAAGCATCTCCGAGTAATGAACACCTGATTGTATAGCTTTCTCTCTGACTTCTAACCCTTCTTCTTCCACCTGACCGTTTAAATTTTTAAGAAGAAACTGTACATCTTCACGAGCATAACTTCCGAATGCTTCGGCGGTTTGATTATTGTATTGAGACATGTTTGTTCCTCCTATGAACTGAAATCGACAAGGTAAATGACGGAAGCTCCCGTTCTTTTTAGTTGATCGATGAAAGCTTGGTCGTTCTCCCCACTTAATCCATGCTCTAGAAATACAAAGATTTCGTCATAGTGCTTGTAAGGAATATTATAAAAGTAGTGTGGAATGCTATTGTCCTCAGGACTCGGGTAATAATAAGCATTATGGACGCCGTATCCTTCACGATTGAGCGCATGAATCGGACTTCTGGTGGTAGATTGATAACGAACATTTCCATCCATAAAAGAAGCGATCTTCATAGGAATGTACATAAACTCTCCCGTGCCAAGACATAAGATCGATGTTCCTTTGCTGACCATAGATAGGTAAGCTCCTAATCTCTTCAGGGAACCCTCAAGCTCATATTGACCATCACTACTTAAACCAAATCGTCCCGAATGAGTTAAGTAGGAACGTTCTGTTCTATCTCCTTCTGTGGAGATAGCGTGCGTATACTCATCAGATTGATAAGGAAAGGTTGGCTTCACTTTTAACGTTCGAACATCGGCTTCAGTAAATTGGTTAAACTCTTCTGAACTAGATGCTAAGTTGGGTACACCACTCACTTCAATCGTACCACTGACAAGGCTTAAAACATGGATAGTTATCCCTAACCTTTCTTCTAATTCAACGAATCGTTGCCTATGTTCTTTAGAACGCCAGTCTAAGATAGAGAGAACCGTGTATTCTTTACGAGGATAAGTCTTTTGAAGAGCTTCAATGATATTAAGAGACGTTTTACCAGTAGTAATTTCGTCATCGACTAAAACTATCGGCTGATTATTTTCGAACAATTCATGATTCCCGTAACATACTTGATCTGTTGCATGAGAATGTTCTTCTTGGAATTCAAAAGTAGGTTCAACCCCGTCTAATACTTCTCTTGTTGAATGGATATAATGAGCATTTTGAAAGTTCTCAAATACTGACTGCCCCAAAGCAGTAGCCGTTTCAGCAAATCCTATAAATAGATGAGGTTGCGGAAGTATCATTTGAGCTGAACGCTCTTGGTGTAGACTCTTTTTATGATAAGCTACTGAATTAACCCATTCAGCACGTGAAGTATGTTCAACTCCAAGAACCCTTTCTTGATAAAGAACAGCAAGCAAAGCTCCAGTATCTAGAGCTCTTTGAGGTTCTACAGGAATGTGCTTACCTAGAAGCTTACTAACAAATAGGAAGCTTCTATTCTTGTTTATTCGTGCTGCCATACAAAAAAGCTCATTCATATCCAAATCAAAAGGATTGGACTCTTCCTGCACCGTTACTAAAAGGTCATCCGTTATTTGAAATGGGAATACATTCTTTTTCGAGTAAGTTAACGTATGATTTGTCTTCATGGAACACCCCGTATACTTTTGATTTCATGATTATTTCTCTGGCCCAGCGAAGATGCGGTTTGGCTTCGTTCATCTTGTTCTCATAAGGGCTAATCGACACCCCGTTTTCTCCGCCTTCTCCATTTTTATGTACAATCTCAAGCGCGTCTCTATAATCTTCCTTTGATACAACGTGCATGGCGTTAACAAGCTGAATATGAGAGGGATGAATAATTGTCTTTCCACATAGTCCATTAAGCTGATCCTTTTGAACTTCCTCAATAAACCCATGAACATAAGGGGATCCTTCAATAATCGCTGTATGTATATCAGCATACTTCCTATCAAAGAACTCCCAAACAGGTCCTGAAATCATATACTCTCCCCTGTTTCTCCCAAAGAAATTGACCATATCTCCAATAAAATCATTTAATAAAGAAATATCATAAATGGTACTATCAAATTTCCTTCTCATACCATATATTCCACTCAAGTCAGTTCCACCGATTCTAATATTTAAGATAAGGTGTTGGTACTCATCGAATAAAGTTCGAATCGAATTCATTTCTTGAAGCCGCGTTTCTTTAAACAGAAACTCTTCTGTTTCAATAATTGGCATCGCATAAAGCTGCAAGTTCAAATGTTTATTAAGGTCCTGCAGTTCTTTTAGATACATCATCCCGTTTCGAGAACAAAACTTAGGAAATACAAACCCCGTTATGATGTGTAGAACCTCTTTTAATTCTTGAGCAATGCGTTTCATCTGTTCAACGTTACGAACTCTAATGAACAAGAAAGGTAGATCTTCTTTCTCTATCCCCAACCCTCGAAGAGATTGTACTTCTTGAATAAGATGCGTTTCTGCTTTTTGAACATCTTCGTCATTAATTGAATCCTCTAAGCAGAGAACGGCTGAGGACAACCCAGGTAATTGATACGTAAGCCTGTGTCCAATTCGATCTTTAAGAGCAGGTATGTACAACGTAGCCCCGAGCGCTCGTGCGATCTCTCTTTTAGGAGAAAAAGGACCAATGCTCTGAGGAACCTTGTAAAAAAGCTCTTCATGATCTGTTGAGGTTAACATATTAAAATGCTTCATAGTTCAAGTTCCTCTCAAATTTCAAAATGAATGATACAAAAAAAGGAGGAATAGCTCCCCCTTTATTGCTGATCTTCCGTAGCTGCAGTTTGAGCAGAGGAAGAACCTTTTCTCATATAGTGAACAATAAATGTAATCGCAAATGCAGCAACAATAAAGCCAAAGAACCACCAATGTCCAATATGAACATGTACGATACTTAGCCCCATCTTAACTGCAATAAAGCCTATCAAGACGTGAGCCGTTACTTCTAACTCCGGCACATTGTGCAGAAGTTTCAAGAACACGCCAGCAATACCACGCATCATTAGAACGCCTAACATTCCACCGACAAGCAAAACCCAAACTTGTTCACTTACAGCAAAGGCAGCTAAAATGCTATCTACAGAGAATGCGACATCCATAATTTCGACCCCGATAACCGTACCCCAAAACAGACCGAAAGTACGGACTAGAATGCCGTTTTTATTCATGCCAGTTGCTTCAGCATCATCTTCAGATTGTTTTTGCTTATAATAATCAATAAAGAACTTAATACTTAACCAGGCAAGATAACCTGCTCCTAGTATCTTCACCCACCAAAGTTTGATAAGGAACATTCCTAAACCAATAGCTATGAACCTAAACAGATAAGCACCTAATAAACCATAGAATAGAGCTTTCTTCTGCTGTTTATCTGGCAAGTGTTTAACCATAACCGCCAATACTAATGCGTTATCAGCGGAAAGTAGGCCTTCAAGGATAATTAATGTCCCAATGTAGCCCCAGCTTACTGGATCTGATAACACTTCAGCCCACATGGACCAATTAAAAAACTGAGCATATGTGTCTAATATGCCTTGTAAGATCTCCATAATTCTCCTCCTAGATGATTAAACCTCTAAGCCGTAATTTCTGCATAATGCAGCCAGACCTCCGGAGAAGCCACTTCCTACAGCACTAAACTTCCATTCTCCATTATGACGGTACAACTCACATACAACAACAGCTGTTTCAATAGAAAAATCTTCTCCCAAGTCATAGCGAACCAATTCTTGCCCATCTTCTTCGTTAGCCACACGAACAAATGCATTATGGACCTGTCCGAAATTTTGACTACGTGAATCCGCATCATGAATGGTTACCGTAATGGCAACCTTTTCCACTGTTGAAGGAACTTTTGTAAAGTCAACCGTTAGCTGCTCATCATCTCCCTCACCTTCACCAGTGCGGTTGTCGCCCGTGTGTGCCACAGCACCACTTGGGTCTTGTAAGTTATTATAAAATACAAACTCAGCATCATTTTGAACGTTACCATTAGCATCTGTTAAGAATGCTGAAGCATCTAAATCGAAACTAGCCCCACTATCATATTGATTAATGTCCCAGCCAAGACCAATAACAGCTTTAGTTAAACCCGGATTTGTTTTAGTTAGATCAATGCGTTGTCCTTTGGAAAGTGAAATAGACATAGATACGTCTCCCTTCGTCCTTTATGATTCTAAATGGTTTCTCATATAAAAAGGGGCTTCCCCCTTTCAAGACATAAGCGTACGTGTCCTTAACAGGAGGAACAGCCCCATGTAAACGATAAATATTTACGCTACAGTTAGTCCGAAGTCAGTTGCTAAAGCAGCTAATCCGCCTTCGTATCCACTGCCAATTGCGGTAAACTTCCATTCGCCACTATGACGGTACAGTTCACCTACAACTACAGCTGTTTCAATAGAGAAGTCTTCTGCTAAGTCATAACGAATTAGCTCTTCTTGGTTATCTGAATTCAAGACACGCACAAAAGCATTTGAAACTTGTCCGAAATTCTGCCCGCGTGCTTCTGCATCATGAATTGTAATGGTAAAAGCGATCTTTTGCACATCTTGTGGAACCGTGCTTAAATCAATTTGCACTTGCTCATCGTCACCTTCACCTGCACCTGTTAAGTTATCACCTGTATGCTCAACCGCTCCATCAGCGCCAGTATTATTGTTGTAGAAGACAAAGTCTTGGTCTGAGCGAACTTTACCGGAATCATTTAATAAGAATACAGAAGCATCTAAATCGAAATCTTTTCCTGTATCAAATTTGTTAACATCCCAACCAAGACCTACTGTGATCTTTTTAAGGCCTGGATTACCTTTTGTTAAATCAACTTTTTGTCCTTTTTGTAAACTTACAGCCATTTTCATTCTCTCCTTTTATAAATTAATAGTTTATGAGTATTTCTGCACAATTTCACTTAGGGAAACGTCATTCGTTGCTTCTCCAACAGCAGCAAACTTCCACTCTTTACCGTCTCGGTATAACTCACCTGGTATAAGCGTTGTTTTCCCTGTATGATTGTCTGTCAAATTGAAACGGATAAGCTCTTCGTTATTCTGATCGTTCTGAATACGGATAAATGCATTCTCTATCATTCCGAAATCTTGATTACGTCGTTTAGCATCATAAATGTTAACAACAAATACGAGCTTATTATATTCAGAAGACACTTGATCTAAGTTAATAAATACTTGTTCATCATCGCCTTCGCCTGCTCCAGTTAAATTATCTCCAGTGTGAGTAATGCTTTGATCTGAGCTTTTTAGATTTCCAAAGTACACAAGGTCACCTTTATGTACGAATTTGTCATCTTTTAGCATGATAACGGATGCGTCACAGTCAATTTCAGGACCGCCACCGCCCCCACCAAATAGCGCACCTAGTAGTCCGCCTTTTTTGCCAGAGTTCTGAACTGGGTCCCAACCAAGACCTACCATAACTTTCTTAAGTCCTGGGTTGCTTTTTGTTAAATCAACACGTTGACCTTTCTGTAATGAAATAGCCAAATTCTCACACTCCTTAATAATATACAACCATATGTCACGCTTGCGTGACCCACATACCGACCATACAGTTTATTGATAATTTTGTCAAATAAGCACACTTGTTTATGGCTTTTTGCGCTTCTATATGTAATACGGTTTAACCCTCGATATCGTTTCATATTTTTAAGTTTTTTTTCGATTTGTATTTTTGGAATGTAAAATCGAAATAGATATAGGAGGATAATAGAACCTAAGCGCCCCCTTAGCACGTACTCACACCCTCTCACACCAGATGGTTTCAACTGATAAAATATGTTAATCTTTCTCTACCCATACTTACATAATTGGCTTTGTTAAAGTTTTAAGTTCATTCAAGAATAGGGCAGGAGTGTTGAAGACTCTAAGCTGAGACACTTTATTGTGAGTTGGGACGTTACGTTTATTGAGTGGTAGGTGGGCTGGGGGAGACCCCACAGAGAGCGAAAGCGAACGAGAAGGCTTCCCAGCTCGCCGTGGAAAGCGAGTGATTTCCCGAACCCCCTTATTCTCAATTTGGTAAAACGGAAGCATTCTCTCAACTCCAAGTGTTCCATATAAGGGGGCTTATATGAAACAAATAAATCAACATTAAACAGAGACACATCATTTGTAGTCATGGAAATATAATCAGGAAAGGAGAGCTTAATGAAATATTTCGACATTACGATCGTGAATAGAGAGAACCGCGAAAATATGTTTTCGCTATTAAAACTAGCGGATGATAGTGAAGATAAAATTCGTGAATATATACATGAAGGAGAACTATATGAGGTTTCTCAAAACAATCAAACCATTGGAGCTATCCTTCTTACGTTCCCCGCAAAATATGAGGTCGAAATCAAAAATATGGCTCTTGTTCAAACAAAAAGGGGACAAGGAATTGGGAAGAAACTAATTCAAGATGTCTGCACAATCTATAGAAGAAAAGGGTATTCAAGTATCATTGTGGGTACGGCCAATTCTAGTATTGGTAATTTAGCTTTTTATCAAAAGGCAGGATTTCGATTCGACTCTATTAAGAAGGATTTTTTCAACTCCTACAAAGAACCTATTATGGAATATGGGATACAGGCAGTAGATATGATCATACTAAAGAAAAGTTTATATAAATAAAAACACTGACTCTTAAGAGTCAGTGTTTTTTTATGCATGGCGGCGTCCTACTCTTGCGGGGGTGAAACCCCGACTACCATCGGCGCTGAAGAGCTTAACTTCTGTGTTCGGCATGGGAACAGGTGTGACCTCTTCGCCAAAACCGCCATACTATTGTTTTGTTGAAGGAGTACCTTCAAAACTAGATAAGAATTAAGACATCGTGCCTTTTACGTTTTGCGCTTGAACTGGCTTCCAGCTCCAACTCCCAGACCCTAGCGTATAAGTCATCTTTTCTCCAAAGGCTAATCGCCTTTTCCGAAAATCTGTCTTATCCGTACGGGTCTAAGCGGTCGTTTGCGCTTTAGATAGATAAGTCCTCGATTTATTAGTATCGGTCAGCTGCACGTGTCACCACGCTTCCACCTCCGACCTATCAACCTTGTCGTCTACAAGGAATCTTACTCACTCGAAGTGATGGGAAATCTCATCTTGAAGTGGGCTTCATGCTTAGATGCTTTCAGCACTTATCCCTTCCGCACGTAGCTACCCAGCTGTGCTCCTGGCGGAACAACTGGTGCACCAGCGGTGCGTCCATCCCGGTCCTCTCGTACTAAGGACAGCTCTCCTCAAATTTCCAACGCCCACGACGGATAGGGACCGAACTGTCTCACGACGTTCTGAACCCAGCTCGCGTACCGCTTTAATGGGCGAACAGCCCAACCCTTGGGACCGACTACAGCCCCAGGATGCGATGAGCCGACATCGAGGTGCCAAACCTCCCCGTCGATGTGGACTCTTGGGGGAGATAAGCCTGTTATCCCCGGGGTAGCTTTTATCCGTTGAGCGACGGCCCTTCCATGCGGTACCGCCGGATCACTAAGCCCGACTTTCGTCCCTGCTCGACTTGTAGGTCTCGCAGTCAAGCTCCCTTGTGCCTTTGCACTCTGCGAATGATTTCCAACCATTCTGAGGGAACCTTTGGGCGCCTCCGTTACTTTTTGGGAGGCGACCGCCCCAGTCAAACTGCCCACCTGACACTGTCTCCGGACCGGATTACGGTCCTGGGTTAGAATGTCAATACAGCCAGGGTGGTATCCCACGGATGCCTCCACCGAAGCTAGCGCTCCGGTATCGACGGCTCCCACCTATCCTGTACAAGCTGTACCAACATTCAATATCAGGCTACAGTAAAGCTCCACGGGGTCTTTCCGTCCTGTCGCGGGTAATGCGCATCTTCACGCATAGTATAATTTCACCGGGTCTCTTGTTGAGACAGTGCCCAATTCGTTGCACCTTTCGTGCGGGTCGGAACTTACCCGACAAGGAATTTCGCTACCTTAGGACCGTTATAGTTACGGCCGCCGTTTACTGGGGCTTCGGTTCAAAGCTTCGCCTAAGCTAACTCATCCCCTTAACCTTCCAGCACCGGGCAGGTGTCAGCCCCTATACTTCACCTTTCGGTTTCGCAGAGACCTGTGTTTTTGCTAAACAGTCGATTGGGCCTTTTCACTGCGGCTCCTCCTATGAAGGAGCACCCCTTCTCCCGAAGTTACGGGGTCATTTTGCCGAGTTCCTTAACAAGAGTTCTCCCGATCACCTTAGGATACTCTCCTCGTCTACCTGTGTCGGTTTGCGGTACGGGCACCTCTTTCCTCATTAGAGGCTTTTCTTGGCAGTGTGAAATCAGGAACTTCGGTACTATAGTTCCCTCCCCATCACAGCTTGTGATTGATGCACGGATTTGCCTATGCATCTCACTCACTGCTTGGCCGCTCACATCCAGTGGAGCGGATTCCCTATCCTACTGCGTCCCCCCGTCATTCAAACGGAAAGGAGGTGGTACAGGAATATCAACCTGTTATCCATCGCCTACGCCTTTCGGCCTCGGCTTAGGTCCCGACTAACCCTGAGCGGACGAGCCTTCCTCAGGAAACCTTAGACTTACGGTGGAAGAGATTCTCACTCTTCTTTCGCTACTCATACCGGCATTCTCACTTCTAAGCGCTCCACCAGTCCTTACGGTCTGACTTCACTGCACTTAGAACGCTCTCCTACCATTGTTCGTAAGAACAATCCACAGCTTCGGTGTTATGTTTAGCCCCGGTACATTTTCGGCGCAGAGTCACTCGACCAGTGAGCTATTACGCACTCTTTAAATGATGGCTGCTTCTAAGCCAACATCCTGGTTGTCTGAGCAACTCCACATCCTTTTCCACTTAACATAAACTTAGGGACCTTAGCTGGTGGTCTGGGCTGTTCCCCTCTCGACTACGGACCTTATCACTCGCAGTCTGACTCCCAAGGATGAGTCGTTGGCATTCGGAGTTTGACTGAATTCGGTAACCCGATGAGGGCCCCTAGTCCAATCAGTGCTCTACCTCCAAGACTCTTACCTTGAGGCTAGCCCTAAAGCTATTTCGGAGAGAACCAGCTATCTCCGTGTTCGATTGGCATTTCACCGCTACCCACACCTCATCCCCGCACTTTTCAACGTGCGTGGGTTCGGGCCTCCAGCCAGTGTTACCTGGCCTTCACCCTGGACATGGGTAGATCACACGGTTTCGGGTCTACGACCACATACTATTTCGCCCTATTCAGACTCGCTTTCGCTGCGGCTCCGATTTTTCATCTTAACCTTGCATGGGATCGTAACTCGCCGGTCCATTCTACAAAAGGTACGCTGTCACCCATTAACGGGCTCCAACTACTTGTAGGCACACGGTTTCAGGTTCTATTTCACTCCCCTCCCGGGGTGCTTTTCACCTTTCCCTCACGGTACTGGTTCACTATCGGTCACTAGGGAGTATTTAGCCTTGGGAGATGGTCCTCCCGGATTCCGACGGAATTCCTCGTGTTCCGCCGTACTCAGGATCCACTCCGGAGGAAACAAGATTTTGACTACAGGGCCGTTACCTTCTTCGGCTGACCGTTCCAGATCATTCATCTATCTTGTTTCTTGATAACTCCAAAGGAGTGTCCTACAACCCCAGAGAGCAAGCTCTCTGGTTTGGGCTGATTCCGTTTCGCTCGCCGCTACTCAGGAAATCGCGTTTGCTTTCTCTTCCTTCGGGTACTGAGATGTTTCAGTTCCCCGAGTCTACCTTCCTTAACCTATGTATTCAGTTAAGGATCCTACCCCATTACGGGCAGTGGGTTTCCCCATTCGGAAATCTCCGGATCATAGCCTACTTACGGCTCCCCGAAGCATATCGGTGTTAGTCCCGTCCTTCATCGGCTCCTAGTGCCAAGGCATCCACCGTGCGCCCTTATTCACTTAACTATCTAAAATCAATGTGAAAAGACGCATCATAATGATGCTTACGTTAAATCTAACGTTGGTTTAATGTCTAATTCTTATCTAGTTTTCAAGGTACTGTTTGAAAGCATTTGAGCTTCCAAAACCGAACGAAACAAACATGAACGCGAAATTGTGTCTAGCTCCGGCGGCTAGAGGCTAGCGAGATAAGCAATCAAGCTGCAGTGGCTTAACGCCACTTCCGCTTGCTTACTTATCCGTACGCCTCTGTTCAAGCCGCCTTTCGCTTTCCGTGTTATCCTTAGAAAGGAGGTGATCCAGCCGCACCTTCCGATACGGCTACCTTGTTACGACTTCACCCCAATCATTGGCCCCACCTTCGGCGGCTGGCTCCAAAAAGGTTACCTCACCGACTTCGGGTGTTGCCAACTCTCGTGGTGTGACGGGCGGTGTGTACAAGGCCCGGGAACGTATTCACCGCAGTATGCTGACCTGCGATTACTAGCGATTCCGGCTTCATACAGGCGAGTTGCAGCCTGCAATCCGAACTGAGAATGGTTTTTTGAGATTTGCTTGACCTCGCGGTCTCGCGGCCCTCTGTACCATCCATTGTAGCACGTGTGTAGCCCAGGTCATAAGGGGCATGATGATTTGACGTCATCCCCGCCTTCCTCCGGTTTGTCACCGGCAGTCACCTTAGAGTGCCCAACTGAATGCTGGCAACTAAGATTAGGGGTTGCGCTCGTTGCGGGACTTAACCCAACATCTCACGACACGAGCTGACGACAACCATGCACCACCTGTCATTCCGTCCCCGAAGGGAACTCCCTATCTCTAGGGATAGCGGAAGATGTCAAGACCTGGTAAGGTTCTTCGCGTTGCTTCGAATTAAACCACATGCTCCACCGCTTGTGCGGGCCCCCGTCAATTCTTTTGAGTTTCAGCCTTGCGGCCGTACTCCCCAGGCGGAGTGCTTAATGCGTTAACTTCAGCACTAAGGGGCGGAAACCCCCTAACACCTAGCACTCAACGTTTACGGCGTGGACTACCAGGGTATCTAATCCTGTTTGCTACCCACGCTTTCGCGCCTCAGCGTCAGTTACAGACCAGAGAGTCGCCTTCGCCACTGGTGTTCCTCCACATATCTACGCATTTCACCGCTACACGTGGAATTCCACTCTCCTCTTCTGTACTCAAGTTCCCCAGTTTCCAATGGCCCTCCACAGTTGAGCTGTGGGCTTTCACATCAGACTTAAGAAACCGCCTGCGCGCGCTTTACGCCCAATAATTCCGGACAACGCTTGCCACCTACGTATTACCGCGGCTGCTGGCACGTAGTTAGCCGTGGCTTTCTGGTTAGGTACCGTCAAGGTACCAGCATTTCCTCTGGCACTTGTTCTTCCCTAACAACAGAACTTTACGATCCGAAGACCTTCATCGTTCACGCGGCGTTGCTCCGTCAGACTTTCGTCCATTGCGGAAGATTCCCTACTGCTGCCTCCCGTAGGAGTCTGGGCCGTGTCTCAGTCCCAGTGTGGCCGATCACCCTCTCAGGTCGGCTACGCATCGTCGCCTTGGTAAGCCGTTACCTTACCAACTAGCTAATGCGCCGCGGGCCCATCCATGAGTGACGGCCGAAACCGCCTTTTACCAGTGAACCATGCAGTTCACTGGGTTATTCGGTATTAGCTCCGGTTTCCCGGAGTTATCCCGATCTCATGGGTAGGTTGCCCACGTGTTACTCACCCGTCCGCCGCTCGATCCACAACAATCACCCCGAAGGGATCATGTTGATTCACGCGCTCGACTTGCATGTATTAGGCACGCCGCCAGCGTTCGTCCTGAGCCAAGATCAAACTCTCCATAAAAGTTGAGTTTGCCTAGCATCAAATAAATGATTACTGGCTTTAAAAAATAATTTAAAGACATTGACGTTACATGTTGTTTCGTTCAGTTTTCAAAGATCAAATGTAACTTGTCCTCTTGTCGAGGAAAGTAATTATATGTTATCACATGTCTTAACATGGAGTCAATGAAAAATTAACATTTCCTTAATATTTCTTCAACTCGATGCTGACTCAGCTGTGCGTTATCGCGACAGCAAAAACAATATTACAGCATTACCTTGAAAAGGTCAATAAAATAATAGCATTTTTTTAATTTAATTTTATTTACTACACTTTTAAAGTTATTCCATTCCAATAATACGGAGGTACTTCCTACAATATAAGGCTTCTCTAATCTTTTAATATCCTTCTTTCAGATTCTAGTACACTAGTTTTTCATCTATTCTTCTACACTATATTTAAAAGGGTCGCTACCTACTTACAGATAGCGACCCTTTTGCTTACATAGGTTGAATGTAATAAACAGATTGATGTTTCTTTTTTCGAATCATTTTAGCAGCCATTCTAACTCCCCTAAGATCGTCACTAATGAGCACGATCTCTTTAGTACATTCAAATTGCTCCTTCAATGCTCTGGGAAGGTAGGAGAGTGGAATATTTTCCGCTTTTGGATACGGGCAACGATGCGCCGACACATAGTCCCTTACATCAATCACACAATAGTCATCCGAAACAGATTGCTGATCGATTTTCTTCATATAAAGAAGGGGTGCAATAAACTGTTTCATAATAAATAAAGCCAATAGAATAAATAATGCAATAAGACCTATAATTTCCATGCTGAAACCCCCTTGCGATTTATCATTTAACTTCTCCGTTCCAATCGAGCATTCCTCCGGCTAAATTCGTAGCCGTAAAACCATGTTGAGCTAGGAACAAACATGCATTCATACTTCGAACTCCGGCGCGGCATACAATAATATATTCTTCATCTTTACGAAAGTAATCTAATGAATCAGGAATTTGTTGAAGAGGAATATGCTTAGCAGAAGGAATGATACCTTGCGTAACTTCCTCATATTCGCGTACATCTATAATATGTGGTTGATCATTTTGATTTAGCATTTTTTCTAATTCTATTGCTGTAATTTCTTGCACTTCGTACACGGCTAGCTCCCCCTTTTAACTTATGCACTGCCTTATTTTATATCATTTTTTATTGAAGTCAAGAGATACGTTTATGGGTATTTATCCCGATCAGAATACTATGTTTTAAAGCCTTTTCATAGTTATTTACTATAAAAAAGAGGTTGCTTATATAAGCAACCTCTTTTGCATTAGTTTGCAACAATATTTACAAGTTTGCCAGGGACAGCAATTACTTTGCGGACCGTTTTACCTTGGATCCATTCTTGAATCGTTTCATCTGCCATCGCAAGTTTTTCAAGTTCCTCTTTAGACGCATCTTTTGGAGCACTTACTTTAGAACGAACTTTACCCATAACTTGAAGGACAATTTCAACTTCATCATCAATTAGCTTCGCTTCATCGTGAATCGGCCAGGCTTCATAACTAATTGTACCTTTATGACCTAGTATACTCCACAATTCTTCAGCTAGGTGCGGTGCCACAGGAGAAAGTAGCTTCACAAATCCTTCTGCATATTGTGCAGGGATTTCACTCGCTTTGTATGCATCATTAATGAAGACCATCATCTGTGAAATAGCTGTATTAAAGCGAAGTGCCTCAAAGTTTTCAGTTACTTTTTTAACTGTTTCATGGTAACTACGTTCAAGGTCTGTATTCTGACTATCATATTTGACTTTGTCAGAAAGACTACCATTATCAGCAGAGAAAAGGCGATGCACACGATCTAAGAAGCGGCGAGCTCCATCTAAACCATTCGTAGACCAAGCTACCGATGCTTCTAGTGGACCCATAAACATTTCGTAAAGACGTAATGTATCTGCTCCGTGTGTCTCGACGATATCATCTGGGTTCACAACATTCCCTTTAGACTTACTCATTTTCTCGTTGTTTTCTCCAAGGATCATACCTTGGTTAAATAGACGCTGGAACGGTTCTTTTGTCGGTACAACACCAATGTCGTAAAGGAATTTGTGCCAGAAGCGAGCATATAGAAGGTGAAGAACCGCATGTTCTGCTCCACCGATATACATATCTACCGGTAACCATTCTTTTAGTTTTTCAGGATCAGCTAATTGCTCGCTATTGTCTGGATCAATGTAACGAAGGAAGTACCAACAGCTACCTGCCCATTGAGGCATTGTATTCGTTTCACGACGACCTTTCATGCCTGTCTCTGGATCTACGACATTCACCCAATCTTCAATGTTTGCAAGCGGCGATTCGCCAGTGCCTGATGGCTTAATATTTTCTGTCTTCGGAAGTTCAAGAGGAAGATTTTCAACTTTCTCAGCCGTTACAGAGCCATCTTCCCAATGAATAACTGGTATTGGTTCTCCCCAATAACGCTGACGGCTGAATAGCCAGTCACGAAGACGGTACGACGTTTTCTTCTCACCCTTACCTTCTGCTTCAAGCCATTCAATCGCTTTTTGTATTCCTTCTTCTTTATCAAGACCATTTAGGAAATCAGAATTAATATGTTTTCCATCTCCTGTATAGGCTTCTTCTTCCACATTTCCGCCTTCAACAACAGCACGGATTGGAAGATCAAACGTTTTGGCAAATTCATAATCACGTTCATCGTGAGCAGGCACTGCCATAATTGCACCAGAACCATAAGACATTAGAACATAGTCCGCTATCCATATCTGAATGCGTTCTCCATTTACAGGATTAATCGCATAAGCTCCTGAAAACACACCTGATTTCTCTTTCGCAAGGTCCGTGCGCTCTAAGTCACTTTTCTTAGTCACTTCATTGATATAATCTTGAACCGCTTCATTTTGTTCAGCCGACACAACCTGCTCAACAAATGGGTGTTCAGGGGCTAGTACGGCATACGTTGCACCAAATAAAGTATCTGGACGGGTCGTAAATACGGTGAATGTTTCATCGTGTCCATCGACCTCAAAGTGGACATCTGCCCCCTCAGATTTACCAATCCAGTTTCGCTGCATATCTTTAATACTCTCAGGCCAGTCTAGGTCTTCAAGGTCTTCTAATAAACGATCTGCGTAAGCTGTAATTTTAAGCATCCACTGTTTCATCGGTTTACGAACAACAGGGTGTCCCCCGCGCTCACTCACACCGTCTACGACTTCTTCATTCGCAAGAACTGTACCAAGTGCAGGGCACCAGTTAACAGCAACTTCATCTACATAGGCTAAGCCTTCTTCATACAGCTTCGTGAAGATCCACTGTGTCCACTTATAATAGTTTGGATCTGTTGTATTTACTTCACGATCCCAATCATAAGAGAATCCAAGTGCTTGAATTTGACGACGGAAGTTATCGATATTTTGCTGCGTGAAGACAGCTGGATCATTACCTGTATCAAGTGCATATTGTTCAGCAGGAAGTCCAAATGCATCCCAACCCATTGGATGAAGAACTTCGTACCCTTGCATGCGTTTCATGCGAGAAACAATGTCTGTTGCTGTCATCCCTTCAGGGTGTCCAACGTGAAGACCAGCTCCTGATGGGTATGGAAACATATCTAGTGCATAAAACTTTTCTTTATTACTACTACTGTCAGTTTTGAATACTTTTTCACCAACCCAGTAATCTTGCCATTTCTTTTCGATCGATTTGTGATCGTATGCCATTGCTTTGACCTCCTAGAACTTGTGCTGAATAACGTGATTTGATTATAAAAAAATAAACCTCTCGCCCCAAACTCTGGGACGAGAGGTTTCGAATACCCGTGGTACCACCCAAATTAACGCCAGTTGACGCTCACTCGAATCCTTAACGCGGAGAACGGCGAACCCTACTCTTACGTTCAGGCGCGCAACATCAAAGGTGAGTTCATAAAGGTCAAGGATAGCTTCCACCAGCCGCCATCTCTCTTCTTGCTTGACACTTTTATTACTAGTCCTTATCACAGTTATTCAGACCGTTAGTTATGATAGTAAATTGTAAGCAATTCTTCTAACAATGTCAAGAAGACAGGTACCTGATCAAACCGCTATGTCCCGTTTCCTGAACGAAGTGTACATAAGTACATGAAATATAACCAAATACACAAGAATGACCATTAACGAAAATAAGGGAGTGACGTCCATAAATGGCTGGCTAAGGTGCATCGAAAACTCGTTATGTGCAAACAAGATGTACTTAGCCCATTCATACTTTCTCAACATCAACATTGCAGGTAACGTAGCGAAAGATAAGAACATTGTAATCCCAATAGCCAAACCGCTTGAACGAAATAGTGCTCCTATCACAAAAGCAATCGTACCCATTACTACAACGTTTACCATAGCATAAAGATAGCTTTGTAAGATCCAGAATATTGCAGGCCACTCTGAAACCTCCTCACCATTCCAAGTTAAGAAGGTGTAAGAATCATACGGGAAGTATATGATTGATGCCACTAAAGAGGAAACAAGTAAAAGCAAAGCAATCGCAACAGAGAAAAGAAGCACAGTGACATATTTGCTGTAAAGAAGTTTCGTGCGCTTAGCCGGCCGAATAGCCAGTAATTTAATAGTACCTTTTTGAAATTCATGAGCTAGAATACCTGAGGCCACAATAATGACAAATAAAACGATTAAAGAAAAGAAATTTGAGGATGTATTCATAACATGCCAGAAACTCCCCACTTCAGCAGGTGCCAGCCCTTCATCAAGACGATATTGGGCAAGTTCAATTTGCTGGGCAGCATTCTTATAATCAGAAGATGATGGATCCGCTTCTGATTTCTGAGCTTCGTATGTGTTAATTTGTTGCTGTAGTCGTTGTTCAGAAGTATTGGCTCCTATCGGTTCTTCACGGTGGCTGTAATCCCATTTTAAAACTCCAAATATACCAAATACAGCAATAATAAGAATAATAGACATAATCCATGTACTCTTTCTTTGCATTAACTTCATCCATTCATTACGAACTAAATTCACAAAACTACCCAACTTGCTCACCACCCGTTACTTTTAAGAATTCGTCTTCTAATGTTGATTTCGTATTCTCAATTCCATAAACGAGAATCCCTTGCTCCACTAACACTTTATTATACTCGGGCACTTCGTCTTGAGAAATTGATATAGAGATAGATTTCTCACCTGTCTCAATCTCTACTCCTTCAAACGCTTGCTCTAAAACATCTTTCGCTTGAATAGGTTGATTTACGGTAAATGTCCACTTTGTTTTCTGTGTTTCCTCTTTAACGGTACGTATATCAATCAATTTTCCTTTTTGAATAATACCAACTCGATCACACATTAATTCGATTTCAGATAAAAGGTGACTAGAAACGAGAATACTCACGCCTTCTTCCTGAGCTATTCTACGTAAATATGTACGAAACTCTCGAATTCCCGCAGGGTCTAATCCATTCGTTGGCTCATCCAAAATCAGAAACTTTGGTTTATGTAAGAGTGCCTGTGCTAAACCTAAACGCTGCCTCATACCGAGAGAATAGGTTTTCACTTTCTCACCAATACGAGAAGTTAACCCAACTTGCTCCACCACTTCTTGAATGCGTTCTTTTGTAATTCCTTTGTGCATTCTAGAAAAATGAATCAGATTCTTGTATCCAGACATGTAATCATACAATTCCGGGTTCTCCACGATTGCCCCCACTTGACTGATTGTCTTCTCATAATTCTCAAGTAAAGAAGTTCCCCCAATAATTACATTTCCGGCAGTAGGTTTCATAAGGCCAACCATCATTCGAATGGTTGTTGTTTTCCCCGCTCCATTCGGTCCAAGGAAACCAAACACCTCTCCCTCATACAAGTCCAGATCAAGGTCATGAATAATCGTTTTGTTCTTAATGTCTTTCCTTAACCCTTTAAGTTGCACGACTGATTTAGCCATTTATATGTACCTCCTTCTATTCTCCATTGCTCACTTGCCCATTACTCTTAGATATACGGTATACATCACATTAGGTTTCAAGATCCTTAACATTCTTTTACATATCTGTTCTTCTTCTGAGAAACATCGCTTATGTTAGTGTAGCTATTAACTTATATGGACAAAGCATTTAACAAAAGAAAAAACCCTGCGTCTTTTATGCAGGGTTCTTCTTTTATTGCTTCTTATATTCGCCCAAGTTTTCATGATCTAAAATCATATCGTTTAAAACTTGTGTCACTTGCAGATGCAAACGGTGAAGCTCATCTTTCTGTTGATGGTTGGCGCTATGCATAAGCTTTTGGATTTCAGTTTCTGCTTCTTCTAAACCAAGTTGAGCCTGGCTGTACTCATCATTCGGCTGATAACCGACTTGGTTCGCCTGTTCTAATTGTTCTCTCGCGGCTTCCATCTTTCTTTTTGCTACTTCTACCATGTTTTCTATGGAGTCACGTGTGGCCATGATTATCACCTCACTCCTATAATGTGCATCAGACCTATTCCTATGCATTTCAATTCACTTTTGCTATTTGTACAGACATGCTACAATGCATCATAGGAAAAGCTTCGAAACACATCTCAAGAAGGAGACCATACCTATGTTGTATCGTATCTTAGATTATGCGCACCATTTGTTAGAACAATCGATCCACCCAGGCGAAACAGCCCTTGATGGTACAGCCGGAAACGGGCATGACACTGTCTTTTTAAGTAAGCTCGTTGGAGATAAAGGAAATGTGCTGTCCTTTGACATTCAGGAACAAGCAATTGAGTCAACGCATGACAGACTTGTCGACAATAATATTCATAACGTCAACCTTATTATGGATAACCATGCACACTTTGAGAAATATATAGATGAAGAAGCCATTCTGGGCGGGGCAATCTTTAACCTTGGATACCTCCCTGGCAGCGACAAAACGATTGTCACTGAAGCAGCCTCAACACTTGAAGCCGTTCATGGAATTCTAGAAAGACTGAAGAAAAAAGGCCTATTAATACTCGTTGTATACCACGGTCATGAAGGTGGACAAGAAGAAAAAGAAGCTCTACTCAAATCCCTTTCAAAGCTAGACCAAAAACAATACAACGTCCTACGATATGGATTCTTGAACCAAGTAAATACTCCTCCATTTATTCTGGCAATCGAAAAGAAGTAACTCCTTAACGCACAAAAGCGTGCCAGACACCCTTTAGTTTGATAAAGAGTGTCTGGCACGCTTTACTAGTAAGAAAGCAAACGAAAACCCGTCCTCTATGCGAGGGCGGGTTTCAGTTTGTGATAAAGTTTTGAGTTCATGTAGAAGAATTTGGCTTTTGTGCCGCTTACGCTTAATAATTCTTTCACTAACGGCTGTGCCCCTTGGAGCTTTTGAACTTTTGAGTCCGCTAAGTAAAGACCCACAAGCCCTTTTTGCACCATGTGGTGAAATGAGGCATGAGGTAGTGAATTAACATGTAGCTTGGTTTGATCAATAAAGTACAGGAAGCGTTCTTTCATATGGTCATCATGATCATAATATGTACAGAAGTTTAAGTCTCCTTCTTCGAGGTCTTCCTGCTGATCAATATAGTAATCCAATAATATATGAAGCCCCTGCATATATGGGAAATATCCATTATAGACTTGCGACGCGACTTCCTTAGTCAAATGTTCTCCGTGCGCGTAAGATACGAGACAAAAGATCCCAAGTGTTGAACCAGAACAAGCAGAAAACTCATACCAGCTAAGATCTTCCCAGCGATTCTGGTAGTTATTAAACCAACTCTTCAAACGAGGTACACGTTCATCCATTTTTACATGCTTATGAACTTGCAAATCACAATATAAATCCGCTAATTCATGTAGATAACCCTTTATCTGTTCATAATTAGAAAGTTGGCCAAGTAGATTCTGACACGTTTTAACCAGGTCTTGTAAGTATCCACCATCCTCTTTCTCTTCACGTTCTGCATAATAATCACTGATAGGATTCCCTGGTGTTAACGCATCCTTCATAGAGGTGTGCAATGTTCTGAAATCCTTAGGGTCTAAAGATGTACTTCGATCACACAAGTTATCTAAGTAATCCGAAATCGTTTGATACGCAACGACAAATTGGATGGCTTTATCGCGATTATCCCCTGCCAAAATCGCATAAATCGACCCTCCTTCACAATGGAACGTTTTGTCTTCTATTGAATCGAGAGCTTGTCTACGAAGCTCTTGGTTGGGAATTTGACTTGCTCGTTCTTTCCAGTAACTTAATTCCTTGTGAACCTGAGGGAAAATCTTCCGATATATTGTAGCCATCAAGGGAATAGCACGTCTTGGTATGGAGCCCAAAAGAAGCAACCTCCTTTATATACACTATTCTATAGATGCATCTCCAGAAATGATTTCGCATACTGAAATACATCGTCTTGTTCAGGATCATTAAAGATCTCATGGTATAATCCTTCCCATTCTTTATAAAACTTTTCATGAATGTGAAGTGAATTAAACCATTTTAATGTAGCTTCTTTATTTACTATTTTATCATCTCCCGCTTGCATCACAAGCGTCGGCACATCTTGGTACTTGCCGATATGTTTAAAGGCTAGTTCAATTCCTTTCTCAAACTCTTTATACCAGCGTACAGAAACTTTCTTTAACATTAAACGGTCACCATGATCCCTCTGCAGCACACTAGTGTTCCTTGTTACGTGCTCTGGATTTAAATTCCCTTTTAGCTGCAATTTAGGCGCCACAATGTTTAAGCCCTTCGCAACTACCTGAAGAGGCTTAGGAGGAGGGTTTTGAATCCCTAATCCTGGTGAGGAGAGTACTACGGCTTTAATGGGTAACTCCTTCTCCTCTAGTAAGCGAATAGTAGCAAGCCCGCCCATACTATGGGCTAGCAAAAATATAGGTAAGTTCGACTTCTGAGCTTCTTCCACCCAAGTGCTGATCTCGTCTAAATACTCTTCGAAACGATCAATATGTCCTTTAACGCCATCGTATTCTCCGTGAGCAGGAAGATCACCATATATAACTTCGTACCCTTCATTGACCCATCGATTTGCCAAGACATCATATCGACCAGAATGTTCAAACGCCCCGTGAACAATCACAACGAGTCCTCTAGCACCTTCTACTGTAATATGCTTCATACCATCTTCCTCTCTCCTATAGTCTTCTCCCTTTTGTTATACTTATAATATCAACACAATCGAATGGAGGATTCAAATGATCTACCCTTATAAAGGACATATGCCTACTATTCATGACACAGCTTATATCGCAGATGATGTTATTATTACAGGAGATGTGGTCATAGAAGAGGAAGCAAGTATATGGTTTAAAACTGTCATTCGTGGAGATGTAGACCGAGTACATATTGGAAAGCGATCCAATATCCAAGATCAGAGTATGTTGCATCAAAGTCCAGGAAACCCCTTACTTATTGAAGATGATGTAACTATTGGTCATCAAGTTATGTTGCACTCAAGCATCATCCGACAAAATGCTCTTATTGGAATGGGTTCTATTATATTGGATGGAGCTGAAATCGGTGAAGGAGCGTTTGTTGGGGCAGGTAGTTTGGTTCCACCAAACAAAAAAATCCCACCTAAAACACTTGCATTTGGACGTCCTGCTAAAGTTATACGAGAATTAACCGATGAAGACGTTAGAGATATGGAACGAATAAGAAGGGAATATGTTGAAAAAGGGCAACATTATAAAACAGTAACACCCAGTCGTCCCGATCTCTAAACTTCACCCGCAGAAGAGTCTCAATTACTAGGAGGGATATGCATTTATGTATATTGTACTTTTCTCAACCTCTGTGGCTTTGGCTGTGATCCTTTGGACGTTCAGCCTTAGACCTAATCTACGAAACTCTTATAAGCAATTACTTAAATGGTATAGTGTTCTGTTTATTGCATGCTCTTTATTTACAGGAATAATCACAGTGCAAACACAGAACACAACACTTCAAAACCTATGGAACAACACATCCAACATGAAACACGTTTCCGCGAACCAGAAAAAAACAGATGAAGAGACCGGGAATGCTCCAACAATCGAAAAGTACCATCTAAAACAAGAAGTCCACATAGAAGTTCCTGCTCTTAAACAATATCCAGAATTGCCAAGAGGATGCGAAGTCACCTCTTTAAGCATGCTCTTAAACCACTATGGTTTCGATGTTGATAAAATGACGCTAGCTAAAAAAGTAAAAAAGTCTGAACAAGCGTACAAGAATATAGACGGCCAAATTCACTACGGTGACCCTAACGAGGGGTTTGTAGGAAATATGTATAACCTAAATGAACCTGGATTCGGAGTATATCATGAACCGATCGCTTCACTCGCTCGCCAGTATGCTGCGGATCGAGTTCATGACTTCTCTGGTGGAAGCTTTTACGAAATCCTTGAGCATCTCGATAACGGACAACCCGTTTGGATTATCACAAACACCTTATACAAGCATTTGCCTAGTAAGTTTTTCGAATCTTGGATAACGCCAAACGGTCCACTAAAGATTACGATGAAAGAGCACTCTGTTCTAGTTACGGGATATGATTCAGAATTTATGTATTTTAACGATCCTCTTACAGGCCAACAAAAAAAAGCACCCAGAAACGACTTTAAAGAAGCCTGGGTGCAAATGGGAAAGCAAGCAATCGCCATTAACTAATGGTTAGCTTGCTTTTTGTTTGGTCTTCACTAATTAATTCTTCAAAAGAATATTTCCGCTCAACGAAAATTTGGTGCCATAACATAAACATAAGAACGGTCCAAATCTTCCTTGAGTAGTCGCCTTTTCCTTGAACGTGATCTTCAAGCAACTGAGACACAGCTTTCTTCTCAATCAGATGATCCGTTTCACTTTCTTGGATCAGTGTCTTCGCCCAAGTGTTTAATTCGTCTTTTAACCAATGACGAATTGGAACTGGGAAGCCAAGTTTCTTCCGGTCGAGTACATGATCAGGAACAATCCCTCTTGAAGCTTTACGTAAAATGGATTTCGTCGTACCATCTGTGATCTTCATATCAACCGGAATTTCACGGGCAACATTAAAGACTTCTTTATCCAAGAATGGAACACGAAGTTCAAGAGAGTGAGCCATTGTCATCTTATCTGCCTTCAGTAGGATATCTCCGCGCATCCAAGTATGAATATCAACATATTGCATCTGGTTTACAGGATGATAAGCTTCTGCATTTTGATAAAGTGAACGCGTTAATGACTGGTAAGAAGATTTACTATGATAATCCTTAAGCAATTGTTGCTTTTCGGCTTCTTCAAACATCTTCGCATTACCAATGTAACGGTCACGTAAAGGTGTAGTACCTCTCTCTAAGAAACTCTTACCTTTTACACCTTCTGGCATAACCTTAGCTACTCGTTGAAGCAAGCTCTTAGCTACACCTGGCATAGAATCAAACATTTTTAACGATTGAGGTTCACGATAAATATTGTAACCACCAAACAATTCATCAGAACCTTCTCCCGATAGCACAACCGTAACGTGTTTACGTGCTTCACGCGCTACAAAATAAAGTGGTACACAAGCGGGATCTGCTAAAGGGTCATCCATGTGCCACATAATTTTCGGAAGCTTCTGGACATACTCTTCAGGAGTAATGATATAAGAGTGATTCTCAACCCCAAGTTTCTCTGCCGTTTCTTTCGCTACGTCTACTTCAGAAAATCCATCACGTTCGAAACCAACTGAGAATGTTTTCAAGTTGGGATTAAACTCACGTGCCATAGCAACGATAATGGACGAATCGATTCCTCCAGAAAGGAAAGACCCAACCGGTACATCACTACGCATGTGTTTGTTCACAGAATCATACATGACATCTTGAATACGTTTAATCCAGTCACTTTCACTACCAGCCACTTGTGTGAAAGTTGCATGCCAATAACGAGTGAACTTAATGGCTTTCCCTGGCTTCTTAACGAAATAATGGCCAGGTTCTACCTTAGAAATCCCATCTGTTAGGGTAAGAGGTTCCGGAACATATTGATAGCTTAAATAATGTTGCAGAGCTTCTGTATTAACTAGTTCATTCTCCTGAAGCAACGTAATACTCTTCTTCTCTGACGCAAAATATGTGCCATTATGTTGTTCACTATAGAATAATGGCTTAATGCCGAACGGATCCCGAGCTCCGTAAAATGTTTGCTCTTCTTTATCCCAAATTAAGATCGCGAACATACCGCGAAGATAAGAGAACGCTTCTTCCTGTTTGTCCTTGAATAAGGCCGCGATAACCTCTGTATCTGATTCTGTCTCAAATGTATATCCTTGTTTTTGAAGGTCTTCACGTAGTTCCACATAATTGTAAATTTCTCCGTTAAACACCATCCAAATCTTTTCATCATCATAGCTAAGAGGCTGATGGCCACTTTCGATATCAATTATACTTAAACGGCGAAAGCCAAAAGATATGTAATCATCATGATAATACCCTTCATCATCAGGGCCACGATGAGTGATAATATCGTTTCTTCGCTTAAAAGACTGCTTCTGTTCTTCATCTACTGGAGATGGAACATCTCGAATAACACCAATAAAACCGCACATACGAAGATCCTCACTTTCATTCTCACTTTGCTATTTCAGTTTATCACAAAATGGGTGTAATTGGCAGAGACCCACGGTACCCTTAAGGTGTCGAACAGGTTCTCTTTAAATTGTTTTTATACTTCACAGATATTCGTTTTACCCGTGAATTTAAAGTCGGTAACGTCTGAGTCAAAAAAACATGATTTTGACAGACTATAATAGTTTATCATGTTTTCACATAAGGGAGGGCAACGATTACAATTCAATTAAAAAAATGCCAGCGAAACAAAAAAGAGCACAGAATTGCTATGCAAATCCATGCTCCCACCTATACTTATAAGTTTGCTAGTTGCTTTAATTCTTCTGCTTTATCTGTTTGCTCCCATGGGAACTTAACGTCCGTGCGGCCAAAGTGACCGTATGCCGCAGTGTCACGGTAGATTGGGCGACGAAGATCTAGCATTTTAATAATACCAGCTGGACGAAGGTCAAATTTCTCACGTACAGCTTCAACTAACGCCTCTTCTGAGACTTTCCCTGTACCAAATGTATTGATTGAAATTGACACAGGTTGCGCCACGCCAATGGCATAGGCTAATTGAACTTCACAAGAATCTGCTAATCCAGCAGCTACAATGTTTTTAGCAACATAACGAGCTGCATAAGCGGCGGAACGGTCAACTTTAGTAGCGTCTTTACCACTGAAAGCTCCCCCGCCGTGACGTGCATATCCTCCGTACGTATCTACAATAATTTTACGGCCTGTTAAACCAGCATCCCCTTGAGGTCCACCGATTACAAAACGACCTGTTGGATTAATGAAGTATTTTGTTTGTTCATCAAGCAGCTCTGCAGGAACAATTGGAGCAATAACTTGCTCTTTAAGATCCTTTTGAATTTGCTCTAGCGTTATTTCTGGGTGATGCTGCGTGGAGATGACAATTGTGTCAATACGAACAGGACGGTCTTGTTCATCATACTCTACAGTAACCTGGGTTTTACCATCAGGGCGTAGGTAAGGAACTGTTTCATCGTTGCGCACGTCAGATAAACGTTTCGCCAATTTGTGAGCTAAAGAGATCGGAAGGGGCATAAGTTCAGGCGTTTCATTATTCGCATAACCAAACATTAGACCCTGGTCTCCTGCACCAATATTCTCAATTTCCTTATCAGTCATTTGACCTTCTCGTGCTTCAAGAGCTTCATTTACTCCAGCTGCAATGTCTGGTGATTGTTCATCAATTGCTGTAAGTACTGCACATGTTTCTGCATCAAAGCCATATTTAGCACGTGTATAGCCAATATCCTTAATTGTATTACGCACGATTGATTGGATGTCTACGTACGTATTTGTTGAAATTTCTCCTGAAACGAGAACTAATCCTGTTGTAACTGTCGTTTCACATGCTACACGAGCGTTCGGATCATTTTTTAAGATTTCATCTAATATGGCATCAGAAATTTGGTCACAGATTTTGTCAGGGTGCCCTCCTGTAACTGATTCTGATGTAAACAAGCGGCGGTTTGCAGCCATTCCCTCAAACTCCTCCTTTAAAATACTCTTATCTTTGAGACGGAACTCATCACCCAGCTATCTATTCAGAAAAAAGTAAACCAGAGTTATGTAAATTCTTTTATAAATGAATTTACACCGATCTATTCACCTGGAACAGTTTCGTATATTGTAAACGAATGAAAAAAATACATGAGAAAACGTCGAAATTCGCTACACTTAGCAAATGTCGATGACTTTCAAAATACCTTAGAAAGCGTTTAGAAACCTTTCGAAAGTATAAAAAATCCCTTCCCATAACGAGCAAAGGGAAAGGGTCCATTCGCTCTTATCGTTCAAGGAGATCTTCCTTGCATCAGGTTAGCACCTTTTCATTTAAGGATGACGGTTGCTGGGTTTCATAGGGCCTGTCCCTCCACCTTCTCTGGATAAGATAGTTTCCGTTCGCGACTTATCATAACGTTTTAACCCTTATATGTCAACTGAATATAGCGTTATCATCGCTTTATTGAATGGTCAGGGAACCACTTTTTTCACTTAATTGTAATCATGCGATGTCTAACACTTAAATTTATTGATGAACGGGGTTACTGGTCACAAATGTCTTTAGAAAGAAACATTAAATCAAGGAAAAAGGTGAGTTGAGATCGAAGTAATATATGATAGAAGTAAAGCACTTGTGCATTTTTCCATCTCCCCATTTCAAAATTAACAATAATGAAAGTATTTCATCTTTTCTTTTATTTTAACAGTCACAATTTTGCCGTAATTTCATTATAAAATAGTATGGACTAATAAAATGAATGTGTTATACTAATGACACATTGAGTCTAAACCTATTCAACTGACTGTATAGAAATAAAAGCAGAAAAGGTTAGATCTCAACTCGGATACGTCATTAAGATTGATTTTATTATGTACACTATCAAAGACAAAAAATATTAAATAAAGGCAGGTTCTTGAGCATGAATACGGTGAATCAAGCGTCCATAATTAAAGAATTACTTACACAACCTAATGTATCAACCAATTTGTGTGTGGGAGAACTCGTTGAAAAGGTTCTTCAACGTAACGAGGGGACACTCACAGCTACAGGAGCGATCAGAGCCGAAACAGGACGTTACACCGGCCGATCCCCTCAAGATAAGTTCATTGTAAAAGACGAGGTTTCAAAGGACACAGTTGATTGGGGATCGGTGAACCAACCCATATCGGAAGCAATCTTTGAAAACCTATATCATAAAGTCGTAGATTTTCTGAAAGAAAAAGAAGAAGTATTTATTTTCAACGGATTTGCAGGAGCAGATGAACGTTACCGTTTACCCATTCAAGTCATCAATGAATTTGCTTGGCATAACTTGTTCGCCCACCAACTTTTCATACGCCCTACTGAGGATGAATTGGCCGAACATGTAAGCGAATTCACAATAGTGTCAGCTCCTTCCTTTAAAGCAGATCCCGCTCAAGATGGCACACGTTCCGAAGCCTTTATTATGGTGTCGTTTAAGCATCGTGTGATCCTGATCGGGGGAACTGAATATGCTGGTGAAATTAAGAAATCAATCTTTTCCGTTATGAACTATCTTCTACCCGAGAGTGATGTTTTACCAATGCATTGTTCAGCTAACGTAGGGAAAGAAGGCGACGTAGCTTTATTCTTTGGACTCTCTGGTACGGGGAAGACTACCCTGTCTGCTGATCCAGAGCGTCGACTAATCGGGGATGATGAACATGGTTGGTCTAACCGCGGCGTCTTCAACATTGAAGGTGGATGTTATGCAAAGTGCATTAACCTTTCCGAGGAAAACGAGCCTCAAATCTATAAAGCCATTCGATTTGGATCTGTACTTGAGAATGTGATCTTGCACCCCGGCACAAGAGAACCGGATTATGAGGATACAAGTCTAACAGAAAACACACGCGCAGCTTATCCAATTCAGAATATCCACAATATCGTTGAACCTAGTATCGCTGGTCATCCCAATTCAATCATTTTCTTAACAGCTGATGCTTTTGGTGTTTTGCCACCGATTAGTAAACTTACTAAAGAACAGGCAATGTACCATTTCCTTAGTGGTTACACAAGCAAACTAGCAGGAACGGAACGTGGCGTTACCAGTCCAGAAGCAACGTTCTCTACGTGCTTTGGTTCTCCATTCCTTCCAAGACATGCTTCAACGTATGCAGAAATGCTTGGGGAGAAAATAGATCAATTTAATTCGAACGTCTTCCTGGTGAATACAGGATGGACCGGCGGAGCGTACGGAGAGGGCCATCGTATGAAACTTAGTCATACTCGCTCTATGATTCATGCTGCACTTGAAGGTGAGCTTAACTCCACCGAAACCGTAATAGACCCTATTTTTGGATTAGAAATACCAGCCCATTGTCCTGGTGTTCCAGACGATGTGCTGATTCCAAAACGCACATGGAAAGATGAAGCACAGTATGAAGAAAAAGCTCATGAACTTGCTACTAAATTTCATGAGAACTTTAAGAAATTCGACGGGGTTAGTGAAGAAATACGCAATTCAGGCCCTACATTTAGAAAATAACTATTGCTCCCACATCTCCAAATTAATATAAAAAAACGGCTATCCCTAAAAAGGGGTAGCCGTTTTTATTTCTTTAGCCAATCTGTTAATTGCTTAACAGTATGCCGATTTACTTGGGGCGGAAAGTAATGATCTAAATCGTAATAAATCCAGCTTGTATGGGGGATGTCGTTCATTTGCAATTCCTCCTCTAACATCCTGGCATGTTCAACTGATACATTTTCATCCTTAGCTCCATGAATAATGCACACAGGAGTTTCTAATTTATTTATAGACTTTAGCGGTGTTCTCGCCTCAAATCTTTCTGGATATTTATTAGGACTCCCCCCAACAACACGCTTGAGCATCTTTCTCAGATCAACACGTTCTTGGTAAGTTAGAGCCACATCCGTCACCCCACCCCAGCAAGCAACTTTATGAATACCAGGAACCTCAAGAGCCGTCCAAAGACCCATAACTCCACCTCGAGAGAAACCGAACACATTCACTTCTTCATTCACCATAGGATGATTAAAAAGGATCCTTGCCCCATTATGTCCGTCTTTACGATCACTTAAGGCAAAATCTTCTCTACCTTCCCCTCCCATATTGCCACGATAGCATGGTGCAAAGACAACGAAACCGTGAGACGCAAATTGAACGATTCTACCAATCCGAACTTTACCAACGCCTTTAATACCACCTCGAAGATATAAAAAACCTGGATATTTCCCATTCTCTTTCGGTTCTACTAAAAAACCTTTTACCTTCAACCCTTCACTCCAGTAAGTGACAAGAAACACGTTCAATTTAGGGTGCGGCGAAGGGTATCGTTGTTTAGAAATTATTGTTCCATCTTGCATACAAAAAACTCCTTTATAGGCATTCACACAATTTTAACAGCCACATACGATAACGTATCTATTGAGTTTGATCTTACAGGAGGATTACTCGAAATGAAAAAAATTCGTTTTCTTTTATATGTTTCGTTAGTGGCTTTACTTACATTCCCCTTAGCAGCCTGTTCTCAATCACCCACAACCATTAAGGTAGCAGAAGTGACTCGTTCAATATTCTATGCCCCGCAGTATGTGGCACTTGAAAAGGGTTTTTTTGAGGATGAGGGGCTTGATGTGGAGATAAACACTACTTGGGGCGGAGATAAGACGATGACCACACTTCTATCTGATGGCGCAGACATTGCCCTTGTAGGTTCTGAAACATCCATTTACGTTTATGCCAGAGGGGCCTCAGACCCTGTTATTAACGTTGCGCAGTTAACTCAAACAGATGGAACATTCCTTGTCGCACGAGAGGAGCAACCAGAATTTAAGTGGGAAGATCTAAACGGAAGCACCTTCCTCGGTCAACGTAAAGGCGGAATGCCGCAAATGGTTGGGGAATACGTTTTGAAGGAACAAGGGATTGATCCAAAAGAAGACCTAACCTTAATTCAAAATGTAGATTTCGCTAACATCCCAAATGCCTTTGCTTCCGGCACAGGTGATTATGTACAGCTATTTGAACCAACAGCAAGTATTTTTGAACGAGAAGGAAAAGGTCATATCGTTGCTTCATTTGGCGAAGAGTCAGGGCACGTACCTTACACAGTCTTTATGACAAAGAACAGTTTCTTAGAAGAGAATCCAGGAGAAATGGAGAAGTTTACTCGTGCTATTTACAAAGCTCAGCAGTGGGTTCAGGAACACTCGGCCGGGGAGATTGCTGACGTCATTCAACCTTATTTCGAAGACACGGAGATTGATTTAATTGAAACTGTAGTAGATCGCTATAAAAGCCAAGGATCTTATGCAGAAAATCCAGTACTCGATGAGGAAGAATGGAACAACCTAAAGGCGATTATGAAAGAAGCAGGAGAACTGCCTGCAGACGTGGACCATGACACGCTTGTAAATACAAGTATTGCCGAAGACGTAATGAAATAAAAAGGAGTGTGGAAAATGACTTTCCTCAGCCTAAACCATGTCACCCATCAATACTTTTCTAAACAAGGGTTTACGAAAGCTATTGAAGATGTCTCGCTTTCCATTGAGGAAGGACAGTTTGTTTCCTTCCTTGGCCCTAGTGGCTGTGGAAAGACGACACTTCTATCCATCATAGCAGGGCTTTTAATTCCCACAGAGGGAACCGTAACTATTCAGCAACAACCTAGTTCAAATACCAATATTGGATATATGCTACAACAGGATTACTTATTTCCATGGAAGACGATTCAAGAAAATGTGCTCCTTGGCCCTCACATTCAAGGTAACATCACGGAAATGAAGAAAGAGAAAGCCATTCAGATTTTAGGAGAAATCGGCCTTGAAAGCGTCGTTAAATCTTATCCTAATCAACTTTCAGGCGGGATGCGTCAAAGGGCTGCTTTAGCACGGACCTTAATGACAGATCCTAAGTTATTACTTCTTGATGAACCATTTTCCGCATTAGACTATCAAACGAAATTAAAACTCGAGAATTTGGTCTTTCAGATGCTAAAGCAATATGGAAAAACCTCCTTATTGGTTACCCACGATATCGGAGAAGCGATCGCTATGAGCGATACTGTTTACGTCCTTAAAGCAAGCCCAGGTAGAATCGCGAAAACATTTCAAGTCCCTGATCATTTACGTACGTTAACACCTTTTGAAGCAAGACAGCACGCTGATTTCAATGACCTATTTCAAACCATATGGAAGGAGCTAGATCAGCTTGAATCGGAATCCATCAACTGATGAAGCGCGTTTTCAGCAACATGTAAAGAACCTCCAAAAAGAAAAGCGTTCAATAATGATATGGCAATTGATTATATTTACTAGCTTCTTTAGCCTTTGGGAAATCAGCAGTCGCCTCAAGTGGGTCGACCCACTCCTTTTTAGTTCTCCATCTAAAATTGGTGATTTGCTTTTAGCTAAAATCACTGATGGTTCAATCTTCATGCATATGCGAGTCACGTTTTTAGAAACAGTAGCAGGCTTCTTGCTTGGAACAGCTCTAGGTATTTTGTTAGCTGCTACTCTATGGTGGTTTCCAAAAATATCTAAAATCATTGATCCTTATCTTGTTATTTTAAATGCAATGCCTAAGGTAGCACTAGGACCGATTATTATCGTTGCGCTAGGACCGGGCTATTTCTCTATCATCGCAATGGGAGCCATCATTTCCGTCATCATTACAACTATTGTTGTGTATTCAGCATTCCAAGGTGTGGATAGAAATTACGTTAAAGTTCTTAAAAGCTTTGGTGCGAATAGGTTCCAAATTTTCAAAGAAGCTATACTCCCCGCTTCCTTCCCGACGATTATATCCACCTTCAAAGTAAATGTTGGGCTCTCATGGGTTGGAGTAATCGTTGGTGAGTTCCTCGTATCTCAAAAAGGGTTAGGGTACTTGATCATTTACGGCTTCCAAGTATTTGATTTCACACTAGTCCTTGCAAGCCTGATAATTATTGCAATTTTTGCTGCTATCATGTACCACCTTGTGGAACGGTTGGAGCGAAAGTTGATAAGGGGATCAACTCAATAAATGCGTAGCCAATAAAAAAACTCAGCATCTCGGAGACTAATCCAAGAGCTGAGTTTTCTTAATGTAGTCTAAACTGTGAGGTAGTACCTCATCCTTCATCATAAAACTAAACTGAGTGTTCCGCTCTAACCCTTTTGGTAAGGTATCTAAGCATACAGGACCTTTTGTTTCGAAATAGCTATCCTGTTTCGTGAGGTTCGAAATGGTTGCAAAATAAATATTCTTTATAATACAACCGCCTTTACCATCCACATGATACTGACCGATATAAGATAAGGCTTCAACCTCTCCCCCAGTCTCTTCCATGACTTCACGAACCGCTGCTTGTTCCGGAGTCTCTCCTTCTTCTACCTTCCCACCGGGAAATTCGATTCCTCGATCTTTATGCTCGGTAAGTAGCCATTTTCCGTTATAACGACTAATAACCCATACATGTTTTGGGTGATCAGAAAAAGGATGATCGGTAAAAGAAAGCTTCACTTCATTATGGTAATAATCATAAAACGTAATCAATAACGATCAACTGCCTTTATTGCTTCATTTCCTATTCACTATGAATGGTTTACTCCATCAATAATCCAACCTTCATCTGTATGAGCAAAAACAAATGAAACCGTGTACTTTCCATAGAGCTCACTTGTGTTATGTTGAGTAACGGCTATACGTCCATCCTCTAAAGTTTCAGTTGTGTAAGGTTCACTTTCTTGAAACCAAGGTGGTGTATCAGTTGGAAGGATATACAGTCCATTATTATATTCTTTATAATAAAAATCAACATATTCCTTTGCAACAGATTTATTTGCTATGGATGAAAACGACTCAATTAATTCCTCTTTGCTATCATATGCCACTACACGAGCGTCTTGATTGGACTTTTGTACAAGTTGATCCATAAAATTACTAGTAACTGATGTTATAATTTTTTCTGTTAAGGCCTCTTTTTGCTGATCTTTATTGGAAGAAGTTGTTAATTCAGGTTTCTGTTGCTGTTTTTGGTGGAAAGTTATCTCTGTATGACCGGTATGATCAGATCCAGATAATTGGTCCTGCGCATTTAGCGAATTAGGCTGTTGATTTGATATCACTACGAGTAACGCTACCAAAATAATAGGAATGATTGCAATTGACTTACCTAGGTTCATATCTGTTGCCCCCTGTTTCTTATGGTGTGTTAGTAACCTATTTCCTTTTTGCAGCACGAAATAAACTCAAATTCAACTAATTTGATTCTAAGGAGAGAGTAATTATGAAAAAACATGTACAACTCTGGTCAGCTTTATGCTTTATTCTGGTCATCACGATAGGATGTTCTGGTCAGTCTGAAGAAAGCGGAGCAGAAGGGGAGACCACTGAAGAGAATAAAGACCTTTCTGCTGTAGAAGTTTATGAGAAATCATTAGAAGCCACAGAAGAGCTAAAAAGCTTTTCATTAGCTACTGATATTCAACAGTCAGTTAGCATGGGCGAACAAGAAGAGCAAAAGATAGAGATGTCTTCAGAAGGCGATTTCACCATGGACCCTCTTTCTTATCACCTAGTAACAGAAGCTATGGGACAAAACATCGAGATGTACTATATTCAGGATGGCCTTTATTTTAAAGATCCAAACAGCGGAAATTGGCTTAAAGGCCCAAAAGACTTAATTAATCAGTTTAGTCAGGCAGGTACAATGCAACAAAGCCCAGAAAAACAACTTGATATGCTACAGGATTATTCAGACAGTCTAACAATGGACGAAACAGAGGATGGCTACGTCATACATTTAGAAGCCAATGAGGAAGATATGAAGCAGTTCATCGAAAAGGCTTTATCAAACGGTGGGGCAGTCCCAAAAAATACAATAGAACAATTCACGATCGATCATTTGGCCTTTGACCTTACAATCAGTAAAGATCAATACTATCCAAAATTAATAGATATGAAGATGGATATTTCAATGGAGCAACAAGGTAACACAGTCTCCGTTAAACAAGAGATTCAATCAACATACGACGAGTACAATGAAATTGAGGAAGTTCGTATTCCAGAAGATGTGAAAGAAAACGCAGAAGATATAAGCAATATTCAAGGAACAACCCCATAACACAGAACAAGAGGTCGCTAATTAGCGACCTCTTGTTTTCCGTTAGGTTAAGGGATTCTCTTCTCCATAGATCTTATCAGAATCTTCGTCGTGATCCATTCCTATTGACTTAATGAACTCCTTCGTTTCGTCGTCGCCCAACTCGTAAATCATTTTGTAAGCTTCGCGCATGGAGTAGTCATAATCATCATTTTGTGAGTCCTCAGAATAATGGCGAAAAGGGATATGTGACCTCCAAAACGATCGCTCATCTGCACTAAATACCTCGTTAAGTACTTGGCGTAGTCTGAACATCTCCTCTTCTGTTGCCTGAATAGTAAATACGTCATTATTCCCATCACGAATTTGTGAAATCTCTTGAGAACCAAGGTTAATATAAAACGTTCGCTTTTTATTTTCCATTAACTTCACCCTCCTATTCTATACTTTTTGCACTTATTTAACGAATTATGAACAACATTTAAAAAAAGCCGCATAAGGTAATGAACAAAGATAGACTTTTGAGATTGAGGGAAAGGAAGTTGATTATGAAATTCGCTGATAGCTTATCTGAACTTTATAAGAAATATTTTGAAACGGATGATTACTTACCTCTATTTGTCCACTCTATTATTGAGCAGATGGACCACAAAGATTTGCTTCAAATTGTTAAACAATGCCAAGAAGAGGAGCTTCAGGAATTCGTAGCAAGTTATATTATCGAAAGAATGAAAAGGGCTTCTACAAATTCCATCACCCCTCCTTCGTCTTATTCTACTAATAATCCACAGAAGAAAGCTTTATAATTTATTTTTTTGAACGAACACAAACTCCTAATCCCCCTTCATGTGTCCCTAATTCCAATGCCAGGTGGATGGAATCCTCACCTTTCCATCCACCTCATGTGTTTCAGTTTTTTAGAAGCGGACAGACTTTGCAATAGGAATGCTCATTATTCAATTGGTAGGTCAAACAACAGAACCGCCGCTTCTCCTCTCCCTTTTCTTTACGTAAGGCGAGATCAGTAATAGGGTTCTGTTTTTGTTGGAATACCCTTCCTTCTATACTACGTATAGTTCGGTAGTCCTGCAATACAGTATTCGCTTGCTCTTTGTTAACAATTTCATAAGCAAACTGTTCATAAAACCAGTATACATAAGTAGCGAAGTTTTCCCACATTGTCTTCATGGGTAGCTTTGTTACTTCTCTCACTGTTTTGAATATCGGTAAGACCATGGTTTCAATCATTACGTTGAAATAGTGTGTTACAGTCTTTTCTCTTTCATTATTTTCTATGAGCAGGGTTCGACGTGACTCATTGCTCCATTTGGGAAACCAACTTTTTTGGTCATCCAAGCGAATCAACTTCTTATCCTCCACATCTACTACAGGCAATTTTGAATGAAGAGTCATAGGGGCAAGCATACCCGTTACAAAATAATAACCTAGCCTTTTCGTAATCATAGAAGCAGTAGCGATTGAAGAATCGGACTCTATAAATGAATCAACCTGTTTAAGTATTTCCTTTAATTGCTTCACATCCCTAAAAGCATCTAGTGAAATCTCTTCCAACCGTTGCTCTCCGGTATGGTAAGTTGGATGATAGTACCGAAAATGATGATGTAATACATCAATTTCATCCAACGTTAGGTTCATTAGACATCACACTTTCCTTAATTAAACAACGACCACGCCCATAAGGAATGCACATTGGTGTCCCAAAGATGGGGTCACTCGTAACGTTACAGGTCATGCTAAACACATCTTGAACAAACTTACACGTCACGATTTCTTCTGGTTTACCTTGAGCGTAAACTGTTTGATCTTTCAAGGCCACGATGTTATGAGCATATCGAGAGGCTAAATTCAGGTCATGAAGAACCATAACAACGGTTCTCCCTTCTCTTTCATTCAGCTCAAACAAAAGGTCGAGTATTTCAATTTGATACGTCATATCCAAGTAAGTCGTCGGCTCATCAAGTAAAATGATATCCGTATCCTGTGCAAGAGTCATCGCAATCCAAGCTCGCTGTCGCTGCCCACCTGATAACGAATCAACCGTTCTCTCTTTCAACTCTTCAAGATTCGTGTCTCGAAGAGCTTGCTCGACTGCATCTTCATCATCTTGCGACCATTGCTTGAACCAGTTCTGGTATGGGTAACGACCTTGTTTAACTAGTTGTAGCACCGTTAATCCTTCTGGGGTCACTGGACTCTGAGGAAGGATTGCAAGTTGCTGCGCTACTGATTTGGTGGACATTTTCGAAATGGCCTTCCCATCCAAAACCACGTTTCCACTGTGTGGCTTCAATAAACGAGCCATTGAACGGAGGAGGGTAGATTTTCCGCAACCGTTTCCTCCAACGAAGACTGTAATCTCTCCCTTTGGTACCTCTATATTTAAATCATTAAGAATTGTCTTCTCTCCATAGCCAAGCGTTACATGATCTGTTCTTAAATTATTCATGTCTACCTCTCCTTTTAAGCCCGCTTATTTGAAAATAATAAAAAGATAAAATAGGGAGCACCGATTGTAGCTGTAAATACACCAGCAGGAACAATGCTAGGCAAGAAAAGTGTACGCCCAATTAGGTCAGCTCCTATCACCAGAATCGCTCCAATAAGTCCTGATAGGGGTAACAGGGCTCCATACGAAGAACCTACAAGTCTTCTTGCTATATGCGGCGCCATTAAACCAACAAAGCCAACCCCTCCAGCGAAAGAAACCGCAATACCAGCTAGTGCTGTGCTTACTAACAAGAAAAGGAAGCGATCCCGTTGCAAGTGAGAACCTACTCCAGCAGCTAGTTCTTCTCCGAGCTCTTGTACGTTAATCCTTCTTGAAAGTAACAAGGATACAAAGACAAGAACAAGAATAGAAGGGACAATGATCTTTACTTGGTCCCAATTTGCTCCATATACACTTCCGGTTAACCAAACATTGGCTTGTGAGGCACGGTAAATAGGACCTACGATCATTAACGTATTCGTTATGGCTTGAGTAAGAGCAGAAAGTCCGATACCAATTAATATGATTCTCATCGGTGAGACACCATTTTTATAAGCTAATAAATAAACAAAGATACCTACTAAGCTCGCACCTATAAATGCCGCAACCGGCATCCAATGAATACTGACTGTTAAAGAATCGGTCTCATCGCTAAATAGCGTTAAGAATAATACCACCGCTACAGCACCACCACCTGATATCCCGATAATATCAGGAGACGCAAGAGGGTTTCGAATCATCCCCTGAAGGATAGCACCGCTTAAAGCAAGGCCTACCCCGACAAACAGAGCCACAATGATTCGCGGGAGTCTCAATGTTTCAATGATTAAATTCTGTACATCCGTTCCTCCACCGAAGAATACTGTGATCGTATCAAATGGTGGAATAAATGTTTCTCCTAATGACCCAGCCATTATAAATAAAACGCATAACAATCCTAAAAATAGGCTAAAATACGTCAAAGCCCGTTTTTCAAGAAAAAAGGATATTTGATCTTTTTTGGAGCGTATCTTTACATATTTACTCATGTTGATTTCAATCCTTTTCGGGCAATATAAATAAAGAATGGAGTACCAATTATTGCCGTCATAACTCCGACAGGTACTTCTTCTGGCATAATAATATATCTAGCACTAATATCAGCTAACAGTAAGAGAATTCCGCCTAATACGGCGCAATACGGCAAGATCCACCTATGATCATACCCGACAATGTATCTTGCAAAATGGGGTACAACAATCCCAATAAATCCAATAGGTCCTGCAATTGCTACTGCTCCTCCAGACAGGAGAACAGTAAGAACTCCAGCTGACACTTTTATATAAGCTGTCTTTTGCCCCAGACCTTTTGCCAGATCTTCTCCCATTGTTAATATATTCAAATGCTTACCGATTAAAAATGTACCGATCCAGCCTACTAGAATGTAAGGGGAAAGTTGTTGCAAGTAATCAAGGCTTCTTCCTTGTACACTTCCAGCTAGCCAAAAGAGCACTTCGTCTAAGGCTTTTTCATTTAAAACAAGAATACCTTGAGTTAATGATGAGAATAATGCAGCAATAGCTGCTCCCGCCAGCGTTAAGCGCACAGGAGTTAATCCTTCTTTTCCTATTGAACCTATGGCATATACAATAGTCGCAGCAACCGCTGCACCTGCAAATGATACCCAAGCCATCATTCCAAGGGGAAGAGATTGAAAGACAGCAATAGCCATAACCACGAAAAATGAAGCACCTGCATTCACACCAAAGATTTGAGGAGAGGCGAGTGGATTTCTGGTTAAAGCTTGAAGTAAAGCACCAGCTAAAGCCAGTGATCCTCCCACACATGCTGCAATTAGAACTCTTGGCAATCGCAATGAACGAATTACGATTAACGTGTTATTCTGCTCTTGAGTCGTAAAAGCTTTCCAAGCATCGCTAAACGAAACGTCCGTATATCCAAGAACAAGACTTAGCCCCATACATACCACTAACAGAACAACACTTACCAAAAAACCGATTCCTTTTGTTCTATTCGACTGCAAAACCATATTCTTCCCCTACCTAACGTAACTTACATACTACTCTTACTTACAAGTGTATGGATTCTATTAGGCGCTGTCAACGATTATGAGAATCATTTTCATTTATACTTGACTCCGTTAAAAACTAAGGCTATGATCAATATTAGTTGTAAATGATAACCATACTCAATTAGGAGGACATAACGATGAACAAAAAGCATTTTATACTTAGTTTTATGTTGCTATTGACGATCGGATTACTAGCTGCCTGCGGAACATCTTCAGAAGACTCGTCTTCAAATGATGAAGACAATGGCGCCAACAGTGACTTCGAACCATACACAGTTGAACACGCTATGGGAGAAACAACTGTTAAAGAGAAGCCTGAAAAAGTTGTAATCTTAACGAACGAAGGAACAGAAGCCCTTCTAGCTCTTGGTGTTACACCTGTTGGAGCAGTTCAATCATGGACTGGCGATCCATGGTACGAACATATTAGCGATCGCATGGAAGATGTAGAAGTAGTCGGTACCGAATCAGAAGTCAACATTGAGAAAATCATTTCTTTAGATCCTGACTTAATTATCGGAAATAAATTGCGCCAAGAAAAAATTTATGACCAATTAAATGAGGTTGCCCCTACCATCTTCTCGGAAACCCTTAAAGGGGAATGGCAGGATAACTTTAAAACATACGCCAAAGCTTTAAACATGGAAGCTAAAGGGGAAGAACTCCTATCTGAATACAATGATCGCCTAAACAACTTTGCCGATCAGGCAGGGGACAAACTTGAGCAAGAAGTTTCTGTAGTTCGCTTCCTCCCTGACCACGCCCGTATTTATCAGAAAGACTCTTTCTCAGGGGTTATTCTCAAGCAAATTGGGTTTGAACGTCCGGAATCTCAAGATGTGAACGAATTTATGGAAAAAGCAACGAAAGAACGTATTCCTGCTATGGATGGAGATATCTTGTTCTACTTCACATATGAAACCGGTGATGGTGCTGCTACAGAGCTAGCAGAAGAGTGGATGAACGATCCATTATTCCAAAACCTTGAAGTCGTTCAAGAAGGCAACGTCCACGAAGTAAGTGACGCGATTTGGAATACAGCTGGTGGCTACATTGCTGCAAACGAAATGGTAGATGACCTAGAAGAAATTATATTGAATCAATAACATGTATAAACCGCCTTATGTCTTGTTAGTACGAACAAGCATGGGCGGTTTTATTTGTTTGTTAATCTCCTAACAGCGCATGAGCCCCCCTTAAAAGTCTTATTATTAGGGAATATTGTAAGGAACAGAATCATAGATTAACCAAACACCTTAAAGAAAGGCGTTGGCGCCATGCCTCACCTTGACGTACCTTCAAATATTGACTATATACAAGTGATATCTAATCCTCATAACGAGCCAGTAACCATAAAAGAGATCCCCCCTAGCTTTGAATGTATAGGAGTCGGGACAGACGCAGCCGTTTTCCGTCACAAAGAACAACCACACCTCGCTTATAAAGTTTATGGCGAAGACAAACTCCATAAAAAAGAAAATGAAGAGAGTGTATACAAAACGCTTGGGGCCTCCCCTTACTTCTCTATCTTTTATGGATCGGGGGATCGTTACATTGTCCTTAGTTTTGAAGAAGGATTATCCCTCTACGACTGCCTACTTCGAGGGATGAATATTCCCCCTCAAGCAATAGAAGACGTAGAAAGAGCCCGAGAGTTTGTCATAGCTAAGAATTTAAACCCAAGAGACATCCATTTAAAAAATATACTCTTACAAGACGGACGCGCCAAAGTAATAGATGTATCCGAATACGTTCATGAAGGAAATGATTTCAGATGGGAGTTTTTAAAAAGAGGATACGAGGAATACTACCCTCTTATTAGAGAAAGGCCTATACCCCTCTGGGTCCTAGAAACATGCCGTAAATGGTACAACCAAACAAAAGGTAGCACGTTTCAATTTGAAGACTTTATGCAAAAGATTAAGAAGCTAAATCCTTTTTGGAAGTAACCCTCCCTTTTTAGATAAAATCACAAAAAAGAGCCCAGACGTTACTAAGTCTGGGCTCTTTTTTGTACATTATAATTTTTGGACGGTTAGGACATCCATTTTGGAGGGGTATTTTTATCCCAATACAAGTCAGCAATAGCATAGTGTTTCTCAAACTGATCCTCGCTTACGTGATAATGGAAATTAAACCAATGTCCTTCACCCGGACGATTGTCACGCCTCACATCAAAGCGGGCTAGTTCAGCATTGGTACTAGTGTTATAAACATGGAAGATTTTCTCCCCATAGCCTGGTGCTGGATCTAACGTAATGGCATAATTTGAAACCTCGTCCTCTTCTACTTTCTCCATGACATGTCTCACTTCATCTTCAATATTGTTTAGGATGTCATCCATAAAAATTGGATCGATCTTCTCAACAATACGAGGACCAAGTTTAGTCATCGTTTGTTGTTTAGCAACCTCTCCAAGATTTGAAAGATATTGTTCAGAATCTAACTGAGGAAGATCTTCCGATAAATCAGGAAGATCTAAAAAGTGATCAGAATCAGTTGCATTTGTCGATGATGCTTTTTTCTCTTCTATATTTTCTTTCGGTGAGAAGGCTTTATTCTTTTCTGTTGTCTCTGCATCTAGTGTCGTAGGAGGTACATATAATCCTAGCGTCACAATTGCGGTTAATATGGTAAAGCTTTTCCGAACCCAACGCTTCATAAATAAGCAAACTCCCTTTTATGTACTTTTACAGTTTATTTTTTACTATTCTATCACGAACGAGTTAATTTTCCATCAAACTTTAATCCTTACTTTTCAAACAATCTGTAAATTGAATGCGCTTTCTAAATGTAGAATCTCATATTCCCTTTTTCTTGTCGATAGTAAGCTAAACGATCCTCCAAGGTCCCTGTATGAAACTCAAATTTATGTCCGTCGGGGTCAGTAAAGTAAACGGATTTCTTGTCTAGGTCGTCCCGCTTTCGCCCATTTAAAATCCGAACATGTAATGACTCCAAGTGAGATACCGCCTCTTTGAAATCTTCTTCAGTTACTGTAAACGCTATGTGTGTATAAGATTCTTCTATTTCAGTTCGTGGAATAGTTTCTTCTTTATTCAGAGCAATCCATAACCCATTAAGATCGAAATAAGCAGTCCTTTCTCCCTCTACCAAAAGTGTCGCTCCAAATACCTGTTCATAGAATTTTATGGACTTTTTTATATTTGAAACAGAAAATGTAATATGGTTAATACCTTGTATATTCAAGTCACCACTCCCTTTCTCTTTATACATTTACGATTTAACCTGCATTCCGTTTCATAAAAGTAGCATGTAAAGTGGTGTTTCAAGCATATACTTCCTTCAATAATAGCGTTTATCGTTAAGGAGGGAGTTAGCATGAAAAATCCTGCTTTTATTGCTGTCTTAATCGGGGCAATCGCACAAGCTCTGCTAAATATGTATATCATGGTTTGGACTGTAATCGGATTTTTATTTGCGTTTTTTATAGGCGGATCGTCTTTCTTCATATTTAATGAATATCAGTGGTTTCCTGAACCTGGAGCAAACGAATTTTTGCAATTTGTTAGTACAATGGCGATTTTATTTATGATTTTCGCTGCTATATTCCTTGTAATCAGCTTAACTACCAATGTATTAACCTTCCTTGCAGTTCACTATCTCCGGACAGCTCAAAGACAATCTCGTACACTCATCTTCCTCATTATCGCTACCATCTCACAAGTCGGCTTTGGATTACTCACTCTATTTGAGCCTATTACATGCTCCTTATTCTTCATCACAGCTTTATGTTATTTAACAGGAATCATTCTATTGTATAAAGCGAAACCCTCTACAACAGAAACCACTTCATAATAGAAAGGCTCGAAGCAAAGATATGTCAGTACGGGTGGTTCCGTTACGGTAGAAGTGCCTGGCCCTCCTTACTCTCAACACAGTAAACAAAAACGTTAACCTTAACCGACACTTTTTACAGAGCCAATTGAAAAAGAGGTTCCTTTTGCAGGAACCTCTTTTAAAACTTCACCCCATAATGTGGTAACCAGAATCCACATATATAATTTCTCCTGTTACTCCTCTGGACAAATGACTTAGCAAGGAAAGGGTCATATCACCCACTTCTTCTTGCGTGACATTTCTTTTTAGAGGGGACTCCTCTTCAATCTTATGTAAGATATCATTGAAAGATGGCACACCTTTAGCAGCAAGGGTACGGATTGCTCCAGCAGAAACAGCATTTACTCGAATGTTAGACCCACCTAAGTCTGATGCCAAATATTTCACAGTTGCTTCTAGAGAGGCTTTCGCAACACCCATCACGTTATACCCCTTAACCACCCTTTCTGCCCCTAAGTAACTCATGGCAATAATAGAACCTCCATCTGTCATAAAAGGCTGACTCGCCTTTGCAACAGCAATCATAGAGTATGCACTTGTATCTTGAGCAAACGCATAGCCACTTCGACTTGTTTCAAGGAAAGTTCCTTTTAAATCTTCTGAGTGAGCAAACGCGATGGAATGAACTATACCATGAATGGTCCCGACCTGCTCTCCAATACTTCGAAACGCTTGATCAATGCTTTCATCATTATTTATATCACACTCCACGATGTGAGTTGCTTCTAACTTCTGATCACTAAGCATTTTGACTAATTTTTTATACGAACGTTCTTTTCGATAAGTAAAAATGACATTAGCACCAGCGTTAAAAAGTGACTTTGCAACTCCCCACGCAATACTACGCTCATTTGCTACACCCATTACAACAAAGTTTTTGTCTTTAACTTTTAATAAGTCATTCATCACATTCGCTCCTATTTTTATCTATTTTAGGCTTCAAGAGCCGAAACGCGGAAGTAAGGGAAAACCCAATTCTTAACATATAAGCGTAAAACAATGAAAGCTCATTTCAAACTTTCTTTAGTTGCTTATATTGTATCCTCCCTCACCGTTTAATTATGTTCTATAATTTTCCTATAATTCTATTAAACTAGCAAGTCTATCAGCCAAAAAGTAAAAGCGCTTTCTTTATTTAAAGAAAAGCGCTTTTCCCATTCCTCTAAGCACGAGGACATTCTCTCTAGTATGAGCATTTAACAATCCTACTTTATAATAAATAAGAGCCCTAAAGGAATGATCCCCTGGGCTCTAGTCAACTACTTATAAGCTTTTAAGCTTCTCTACCACTTCAGAAGGTTCCACACGGTCTTTGTAATCAGCTTTTGTATATTCGTAAGCGATTGTTCCGTCTTGTTGGATGATATAGGTAGCAGAAACCGGAAGAGTCCAATTATCATCTCCGTTATGCTTATCTACCTGAAGACCTTTCTCTTTATATACATCTACAAGATAGTCAGGAAGCTGGTAAACTAAATTAAATTGATTAGCCACTTTATTACCTTCATCACTTAAAACATGGTATTGCAGGTCATTTTTCTCTGCAGTAGACAGAGAGTGATCTGGCGTTTCAGGGCTGATCGCAATTAACTGTGCCCCTTCACCATGAATCTCCTCAATTAATTGTTGATAAGCACGAAGCTCCATATTACAGTATGGGCACCATCCTCCACGATAGAAAGTAACAATTGCAGGACCGGATTGGAGTTGCTGGTAAAGATCTACAGAATCTCCTTTAGCATCTGGCAAAGTAAACTCTGGAGCTTTTTCTCCTACACGTAAACCTTTTCCTTGGTTCGAAGATTCAAGTTCGTCAATAGCGCTTTGCATTTTATCTTGAGTATCTTGTGATGCATTGGCTTTAAATTTTTCAATATATTCATTGTATTGTTCTTGCATATTTGTCTTCATTAAAAATCTCTCCTTTAAACCGTTTAGGCTAAGACGCCCAATTAAAGTATAAAGGAAACCACTACTAGACCAAAACAATTTGCATAACTATCCACTCTTAGGTTGAATATTAGGAAAAACAATCCCCACCAAGATTATAGCAACCCCGCACCATTGAATCATGGTAACGTGCTCATTAAGAATCAACATGGACAATAGTACGGCAACAGGTAATTCAGCAGAACCAAGGATGCTACCAAGTGCTGAACCGATTTTTGGCATACCATAAGCAAATAGCAAAGGAGGAATCACAACCCCAAAAAGACCAAGTAAGATCCCTAAATGACCGAAAGATGCAATCACAGTTGGATCTAGGCTTTTACTAAGAACCGGAGAAAAAATCACAACAACGATTATCATACTTCCTGTAACCATATAATAGCTTCTCTGGATAGGAGGAAGTTTAGGCAGAACAGTAGCGTTAGTGAGTATAAATAAAGCAAAAGAAACCGCCGCCAGTAAACCATATATAATCCCAATCACACTCACTCCTGCACTCTCTCCGCTTATTACTCCGCTCGCTAAAATCGTTCCAATCATTAAAATGAGCACACTAAAGGTCGTGACCTTATCAGGAATCTTCCTATAGAGCAAGAATTCTAGTAAAAATCCAATCCAAACAAACTGAAAAAGTAAAATGATGGCGAGCGATGCTTCTGTAGTAACTAGAGAGAGGTAATAAAACACACCAACCAAGCCTGTAGGTATACCTGCAAGCATAAGTTTGATTTTATCTTTTAGTCCGATTTTTTGTTTCCTTTTCGTAAAGAAAACACATACGAATAAAACGGACCAACCAATTAGGAATTGTCCCACAGTAACTAGCGATGTGTCTGCACCGGTTCTATATGCAAGCTTTACTAACGTTGATAACACTCCATACGAACATGCTCCAATAAAAACAGCGATGATATACCGCATTGCTTACTACACCTTCCTTAACTAAAAGATGCACAACCACCTCATTCATGGGGTTGTGCATTTAATAGTAGACTTTATTCCATTGCTCCAGTGACATCATATGGAGTCAAATCAATACCTGATGGACGGCTTAATGCAAGGTTAGCCAATTCAGAACCAAGATAAGGACCACTTGTTAGTCCAGAAGCACCCAAGCCGTTGGCAACAAGTAGGTTATCAAATCCTGGAACATTACCGATGACAGGAAGAAACCCTGGCGTATAAGGGCGAAACCCTACACGGCTCTCAACAAATGTTCCGCTCTTTAAACCAGGCGCGATTGGTAATAACTGCGAGAAAATATCATGAAGTCCACCTGCTGTGACATGAATGTCAAAGTCTTCATTTTCTTCATGAGTTGCCCCTATTACAATCCTCCCGGCCTCAAAAGGAAGAACATATTTATTTGTAGGAGGCATAATAACAGGCCACTCACTTGTATTGGTTTCCGGTAGAGAAAGATGTGCAATCTGAGCTTTTTGAGAAGAGACTAGGAATTGGACGCCAAGAGGCTCTAGCATTTCTTTAGACCAGGCTCCACCGGTCACAATCACTTTCTCTCCAGATAAAAAATCACCATCAACATTGACACCTGTTACACTCCCACCTTTAAAGGAAAGAGTGGCATCTCCATACAAGATACGTGCCCCATGTTTTTGCGCTCCATTTATCAACGCGTTTCTAAGCGCCCTTCCATCCACTCGAGCTCCTCCGCTAACATAAACAGCTGCATACTCTAAAGAGATAGGAGGAAACATTGCTTTCGTCTCCTCATGAGTCAATTTCTTAATTTCTCCTATTTCTGGTGCATCCTCGCGACGTTTTTCAGCGAGCGCAACGATTTTATCAAGCTTTGCATCTTCCGTATGAAGCTTTAGTGCACCCACACGCTTATATCCTGTTTCTGTTTGCCCATCTCTTTCAAGTTCCTGAACCAATTCAGGGTAATACCGAGCACCATTTTTCACTAGCTGATACCAAGCTTTGTTCCTTCGCTGAGAAAGCCAGGGACAAACCATACCTGCTGCAGCATCTGTAGCCTGGCCTGCGTCTTGGCGATCAACCACCGTCACCGGGACTCCTTTTTTAGCTAAATGATAAGCAGTGGAAGCCCCCATAATACCCGAACCAACTACTATATATGACTTCATAATAACACCTATTCCTTCATTTCTTTGTACGCTGTCATTTTACAAGATAATAACCTCAGACTCAATTTCCCACCAATCGACATATTTCCCGGGTAATTTATGAAATGATTAACGAATAGCTGACCGCTTTTTCCGATTCTCTTTCCGAGCAGGTGCCGTTTCGTATAACCGTTTCTCTTCCTGGGTTTCAGCCAAGATAGGTGGAACTAAAACAGGCTTTCCGTCACCATTAACAGCAACCATGGTCAAAAACGATTCTGTCGTTAAGGTTTCTTCGTTCTTAAGTAGATTGTGTGCTTTAACCTTAACATAGACCTCCATAGACGAATTCCCTGTGTAGGTTACGCATGCTTCTAAAGAAAGCGAATCCCCTACCTTTGCTGATGAAAGAAAGTCTACAGAATCAATAGACGCTGTTACTACAGCACAATTAGAATGTTTCATAGCAGTAAGGGCAGCAACCTCATCAATATACGCTAAAATCTTTCCTCCAAAAATAGTGTCTAGGTGATTCGTATCTGGTGGTAACACCAACCTCGTTTGGATAATCCTTGAGTGACTAACTGTTCTTGCTTTCATCCATAACTCCTCCCCTGTAACATCAGTAAAAAGAACACACATGGAGATCCTACACATTATTTCAACGGATGAATTTGAGAATAAAAAAACACCTTCTATAAAGAAGATGTATAAAAAACGCTCAAATAAACTCAGAAATTATCTGAGTTTAACTTAATGTCACATCCTCCTATTACCCGTAGGATTAATTACCTTGCTTTATGGCAGGTCTCCTGACTTTGATTCAACAACTCTTCAGCCCTTCCCGACCTCACAAAAAATCAGTGGATAATCTGAAGCATCTCATCATTACAGTGGCGGGAACCGTGCTGGACTTTCACCAGCTTCCCTTTTCAACTTTTCTGTCACCATAAAGCGCGTATTCAATTTTCCCCATTATACCATAAAATACATATGAAAAATCCATCAGATTACCGGCGTATACTTGCCCTTTTCTATCTCATTCTAAAAATATTAGAAGTATTCATTGCGCCCTGAACTTTTTTCCAATCGCAATATACTTTAAAATGGTTATTGACACCCCCTCATGTTCATGATAAAAATTGAATAACATAATATGAACGAATTGCTTTGAAGGAAAGTAAGTAACTCCTCTGTCCCTGTCTCAGAGAGCTGATGAGTGGTGTGAAATCGGTACAAACAGAGAGAGCGAATTTCATTTCTAGAGCTTCTATGCGTGAGCCATGGACGGTGACGACCGTTATACGTGTAAAGTCATGAAACATTCGTTTCATAACTAGGGTGGTACCGCGATAAAAGTCGCCCCTACATTTTGTAGGGGCGACTTTTTTGTTTTATAAAATTATACGTTTGAGAGGAAGATGAGAATGAGTCAGCAAGAACAATGGTCTTCAAAGATTGGATTTATTTTAGCAGCAGCCGGGTCCGCAATAGGACTTGGAGCTATATGGAAATTCCCCTATATTGCAGGACAAAACGGCGGAGGGGCTTTTTTCATCACTTTTATCGCTTTTACGATTTTATTAGGATTACCATTATTGTTGGCGGAGTTTTCCATAGGACGTACAGCGCAAAATAACGCCGTTGACTCTTATCGCACCATCGCGAAAGGTACAAAGTGGCACTACGTTGGGATATTAGGGATGGTCACTTCTTTTATTCTATTATCTTTTTATAGCGTCGTTGGCGGATGGATTGTTATTTATCTATTGAAGACTATAACCGGAGGTATGTCAGGACTTTCTTCACCTCAATATGGAGAAGTGTTTGGTCAAACGATATCGAATCCTCTACTTAGCATTAGCGTCCAGCTCTTATTTATTTTAATTACAATACTTGTTGTTTCAAGAGGAGTTCAAAAGGGAATTGAGAAAGCTAGTCGTATCATGATGCCTGCTCTATTCGTATTATTCTTAATATTAGTGGCAAGATCTTTAACTTTAGAAGGTGCAGGAGAAGGAATTGCTTTCCTCCTTCAACCAGATTTCTCAAAAGTAACATCCCAAACGGTATTAGAAGCAATGGGACAATCATTCTTCACATTAAGCGTAGGGGTTTCTGTAATGGTTACTTACAGCTCCTATCTTCCTAAAAATCAAAGTCTACCTAAGGCAGCTTCATCAATAGTAGGAATTAATATATTAATCGTTTTATTAGCAGGTTTGGCCATTTTCCCTGCCGTCTTTTCTTTCGGACTTGAACCAGGCTCTGGCCCTGTACTTCTATTTAACGTTCTCCCTACAGTGTTCAGTCAAATGCCTTTAGGAATGGGCTTTTTTACAGCCTTTTTACTTTTATTCTTATTTGCCGCTTTAACCTCTGCCTTTTCCATGCTAGAGATTATTGTGTCTGTTCTATCAAAAGGGAATGAAAGATTACGTCAGAAATATGCGTGGATCATAGGTCTATCCATCTTTATTGTGGGTATCCCTTCCGCATTATCATTCGGCGTTCTCGGAGATGTAACACTATGGGACAAAACCATTTTCGATCTGGCCGATTATGCAGTCAGCAATATATTAATGCCTACAGGAGCATTGTTAATCTCTATCTTTGTCCCCTTAAAAATGAAGAAATCTGACCTTTATGAAGAATTAAAGAGAGGGAGCACCCTAAAAAGAGCGATCTTTAATGTATGGTATTCCTTAATACGTTATGTAGCTCCTATCCTGATCATCGCCGTTATGATTGATGTTATAACTGGATAATTTCTGAATAGTATAAAAGATCTATTTTTTTACTATTCAGAGCGACTACAACAGGCTTCAGTTAATATGAACTAATGAAAATACATCATGTGAGCTTTCCTAACATTTAACTTTGTGTTAGAATTCCTTACATGATAAATAAAAGGTTATGCATTCCTAACTATGAATGCTAGTAATCTACTACAAACTATTAAGGCGAGGGTATTAAATGACTTTTACTAAAGAATCCATTAAGCAAGAAGTTCACGACAAAGGCGTAGAATTTATTCGACTTGAATTCACAGACATGCTTGGAGACACAAAAAACGTTGAGCTCCCTATTGAAGAGCTTGAAAGTGTTCTAGAAAACGAAGCTATGTTCGACAGTTCTTCTATTTCTGGTTTCTCTGATATTCAAGAAAGTGATATGTATCTATATCCAGACTTAAGCACGTTTAAAGTATTACCTTCAACAGTAGATGAAGATCCTGTTGCACGATTCATTTGCGACATTTATACAACCGACGGAACTCCTTTCGAAGGTGATCCACGTTATATCCTAAAACGAGCAATGAAAGAAGCTGCTGAAATGGGCTATACCGTAAACGTAGGTCCAGAACCAGAGTTCTTCTTGTTCAAACTGAATGACGAAGGGTACCCTATTAAGAAGATGAATGACCGTGGTGGTTATTTCGATGCTTCTCCAATTGATAAAGGAGACAAAGTGCGCCGTGATATCGTCCGCACACTTAAGAAATTTGGCTTTGAGATGGAAGCTTCTCACCACGAAGTAGCTATGGGACAGCACGAAATCAACTTCCGTTTCGATGATATGCTAAAAGCTGCAGATAACATTCAGACATTCAAAAGCGTTGTAAAAGACGTAGCCACAAACCATGACTATCACGCTACGTTCATGCCTAAGCCAATTGCTGGAGAAAACGGTTCTGGTATGCACTGTCACCTTTCTCTATTCAAAGATGGCGAGAGCGTATTCTGTGATGAAAAAGATGAAGACGGTATTTCAGTAACAATGAAGCATTTCATGGGTGGTATCCTAAAACACGCTACTGGTATTGCTGCTATTACAAACCCAAATGTCAACTCTTACAAACGTTTAGTTCCTGGTTACGAAGCACCTGTAAGCATTGCTTGGTCTCACTCCAACCGTAGTTGTATGATTCGCGTACCTTCAACTCGCGGTAAAGGAACTCGCTTTGAAGTTCGTAACCCAGACCCAACAGCAAACCCATACCTTGCTCTAGCGGTAACGATTCAAGCAGGCCTTGAAGGAATCCGCAATAAAATTGATCCAGGTGCGGCTGAAACGCGTAACCTTTATGAAGTACAAGACGACAGCGTACCAACCCTTCCTACAAACCTAAAAGAAGCACTAACAGCGCTTCGCAAAGACAAAGTTCTGATGAACGCATTAGGTGACCACACTTCAAGCATTTACCTTGAAGAAAAAGAAGAAGAGTGGACAGAATATTCCCTACAAGTAAGTCAGTGGGAAACAGACAAATATATGAACAAGTAAGTTTCAAAAGCGCAAGTGCCCGGTTAGCAACGTATAGGCTGGACTGAACCGGAGTAGAGATCAAGGAAACACGATGAGCCCCTGCGAATCGATGTTGACTGATCGACCGGAGGTGAGGGAAGCCTACTAGTTGCTTAGCACTGCAGCTAGACGCTTATACAAAAAGGAGACGATCTTGAGATCGTCTCCTTTTTATGTTTAATTAGAACGTTTGCGCTGCATCTTTTGCTCTAGCAATTGCATTTGCTTTAATTTCTTCTGCTTTTTCAGGCATAGCTGCATGTCCTTCTACAAATAATCCTTCAAAGGATGGTACACCAAACAATTGCATAATCGCATTTAAGTAGCGATGCCCCATTTCCAATCCAGCTGCAGGACCTTCAGAATAAACCCCACCGTTCGCTTGAATATGGAAAGCTTTCTTATCTGTAAGAAGGCCAACAGGACCTTGTTCTGTATATTTAAACGATTTCCCAGCTACCGCTACAGAATCAATATATGCTTTCATTACAGGTGGGAAAGAGAAGTTCCACATTGGGTTTACGAAAACATATTTATCAGCATTAACAAATTGATCGCTAAGTTCGCCTAGGCGATCTACTTTCGCTTGCTCAGCGTCACTCAATTGATCTCCTGATTGCAATTTCCCCCAGCCACTGAAGATATCTGCATCTATTTGAGGAATATCTTCTTTGTATAGATCAACATGAACGACCTCATCATTCGGGTTAGCCTCTTTGTATGCTTCAATAAATTCTTTACCTACACCCATACTGAAAGAAGCTGTTTCATCATGCGGATGAGCGGTTACGTATAATACTTTAGCCAATTCTAATCTCACCTTTCAGATTTTTTGTAGACATAGTTTATACCATATCTACTTTCCTAGTATTTATTTCGAAACTGAGTATCTTCAATTCGAGATTAATTATAATATTTTTTTCTTTTTTCCGCAAGGCATCTGCATCAATTTGTTATCTTCACCCTTCCTTTAATTATTAATATTTTGAGATAAATCACACTACTTACTCAGTAACCGATGTAATACATTTAAAACATAAAAAAGAAAGACGAAAATCAAATTGATTTCCGTCTACTTCCCTTTTCATTATTCTGATTCATCCATGTAATGTGTATATGGGTTTGCCGAAATTTGTTTTCTCATTTCATCCGTTAGTTCAACCTTATCGTGTTCGACTAATTCACCACTTACGGGTGCACTTCCGTCATAATGCATTGGTTTGCCTTCCATAAAAGCCCTCCCTTTGTATTAGAACTAGTATATGTACAATAATATGGACTAATCAAAGCCAATTCATGTGCCCTATGATTATTTCAGTATATAAAATACATATACACTCCCTAACATTTACACCATTACTATTAAATGTCATCAAGACTATACTATTATTGTGTAGCCAGAAAGCGATCAAGTTCTAACACTCGATATCCACCCTTTTCATAGAACGAAGTAAGCTGCAACAGGAAACGTGCGTCATCATTCGTCATGTGGGGCTGAACCTCTTTGAAATAAGCAAGCATACCTGATACTGAGCCCGCCGCAAAACTCGTCCCGGTCTTTCTAACTACTTCACCACCAAGACTAGCCCCTTCGATCAACACTCCCGGAGCCAAAAACTCGATATCACCATTCCTGTTTCCATTCTCATAGAGATGATCGCTGTAGGTGTTATACCCACCGACTGCAATGACCTCACCTAAGCTAGCAGGGAAGCTAATGCGATCGGTTCTTCCATCATTTCCACTAGCTCCAACGAAAACGACTCCTTTACGTTCCCCAAAGCGAATAACCCAAGCTGTAAAAGGGTTCGCTACTTCAGACATACTCAAATTTACAATATCCGCCCCTTTTACTACGCTATAAAAAATACCTATAAACGATGTACCAATACCCGAACCATCTTCACCCAACGTTTTCACTGGTAATAACGTTGCATGAGGTGCTACTGAATGAATAACACTGGCAATATGTGTTCCATGACCATGATCATCCATAGCATCTCCATCCCAGTTAAAGAAGTCATATCCCTTTTCGACATACCCTTCAAGCAAAGGATGGGTTGGATCAATACCAGTATCAACTATAGCTACAATTGTTTCTTCTGTATCAAACTCAGCTAGTTCTATATAAATAAAAAACCCTGTTATAAGAAAAACATAAAACAAAAAAACCTGTTTCATGCATATCCCTCCATATTTATATATATGAAGAAATCGTTACGTTGATATGTTTAATTTTACAAAATATTTAGAATTTTTACCATACCTTAATGTTTTAATTTTCCATCCCTCTTGCACGGATAAATTGAGCTTAAGAGATTTTTATATGGATAGGGCCGATACGTTTGTTGAGGGCGTGGGATTTCAGGGGAACGGCTGACTCTAGTGTGTAAAAACGGCCCTGCAGCCAACGTCGAACGCCCCCTGACCAGTGGGGACGGGGAAGAAAAGGAAATGATTTCTCGAACCACTATACCGTCCTATTCTTGAATGATTTTTTTAAATATATTGCGTCACTCAACTTAAAACCCAAAAAAATGAGCACCCTTAGGGAACTCATTTTTAATGTTATTGACTATTTTTCCAAGCCGTATAGTTATGGATGGCAATGCCCTTAAAGCCTGGTTCAGCTTCTTCCATAAAGTATGTTCTTACTTTAGCAATTTCTCCTTCTGTGTAGTTTGGAGCTTTCCCATCGAAAGATACATAGTCAATCTTATACGGATTCAGTTCTACCCCTACTTCAACTTTTGGAGATTTGGCATGCAATACTTCACTTTGCGCTAACGAGGTTATACTGTTTGATCCAAGTGCTGTATTACGATACGACATGATCGACACATAGTCTTGCATATCAATCATTTCCTTATAAAAATCTGCATCATACTCATTTACCGAACGGTTATCAGTCCAAAATGGCATTGCGCTTCCGACGATGAAACCGTAATCCTTCGCATATTTTACGTACGATTCCGCCGATTGCTTCCATTCCTTTACAGCTTGTTGTCTATGATTCTCCCACATCGGAAGAGAGTAAGGTTCTACGTCAAAGTGGATCCCAATAAATTGTTGGTGCTGCTCCACCTTTTGATTATACGCATGGACTAGGTCAATTCGTTTAAGAGCATCACTTGCATGTGCTTCTTGCCCCCACAAAGGACTTCCTATTAGAGCGTGGACTTTAATTCCATGCTTAGCGGCATTTTCAATAAAATACTGATATGTCGTTACATCTACCTTTGGATAAAAACGCATATAAAGTTGATCTACCCCCTGATTTGTCAAGAATTCGATGGTCTCATCTGGTTTTTCTACAAAGGGGGCAGACTTCCACATCCACACGCTTTTCTGAGTAGTGTATTCGTTTATAGCGTCTTGTATGGCTGCAACATACTGAAAATAAGCCTCAGATTTAGACGCTTCATTTTTTATTGTAGAGCTTGTGTAGTCTCCACCTTCTAAGAAGGCTGACCACTGCGCATCTGTAATGAGAAGGTTTAGTCCAGGTGAGGATGTCTGAATTACCGCAGAATCTTCAGAGGCTGCTAATCCATCATTTACGGTAAATCCTAGTCGAGTTAGATGCTTTTTCACTAAGTGCTTTAGTTCTTCATCAAGACCTGACAAAGTAGTCATTGGAATCGTTCCTGAACTGCCTTGGATAGAAATTCGTGCTGAAGGAGTTTGATCGAGTTCAAAAATGTTAGATGTGCCAGCTTGAATGAACAAATCTGATCGCGCATCCAACTCTCGATTCATGGAGTAATAATTATGTGTGGAACCCGCTATATCTTCTACTAGTAAAGACGTAGCCTGAAAATATTCTTCTCCTGGCAAGTCAATGTTAACTCGTGTATTGGAGTTTGTTTGATTTAAAAGCAATTCCCAGCAACTTACTTCACAATAAGTGGCCTTCTTAGTTCCTTCTCCAGTCACAACTTTACTCGGTAAGAGTACAAAGGCAATAATAAGAGCAAACGCTATTTTCATTGATTTCATGACCTATTCTCCTATATATTTATGTGATTTTATACCTATTCCTCTATTAATATCGTACATAGTTTAGAAAGATTAAGCTTTTTTTACTATTTGATAAGATAAAAATACTAGTTATTTCGACACCATTCACTTCTATAGACACAGACCTTATGTCATGGTTCATTATAGTCCGCTTGACGTTTACTCTTTGCCAAAAGAAGGAACCTACCTTTATATAAAGACCAGAGAGAAAGGATGAGGATTCTGTGATGGAGAAAAAAGTAGAATACTTAACAAACTGGATTAAAGAGAAAGTTGAGGAAGCTGGTGCTAATGGTGCTCTTGTTGGAATAAGTGGAGGGATTGATTCTGCCGTTGTATCTTCCTTAATAAAGCGCGCTTTCCCTGAACAATCATTAGGCGTCATACTACCTATTGATCAAGAAGTAGAAGATCAAAAAGATGCGGTAACTCTTGTAGAGCAAATTGGGTTAAATTATATAGGGATCAATTTAACTAACCCCTATCAAACCACTCATTCAACTATAAGAGAAAAACTAAAGGAAAAAGGCGATTGGCAAGAAGAACGGTCTCAGTTAGGAGGAGCTAATTTACAGGCACGATTACGTATGAGTACTCTTTATGCCGTAGCTAATCATTATGGATATTTAGTGGTGGGAACTGATAATGCAGCAGAAGATTTCACTGGCTATTTCACAAAGTATGGAGATGGCGGGGTCGACCTTGTCCCTCTAATTAATCTGCGCAAAGAAGAAGTAAAAGAACTAGCTGAGTATTTAGAAGTGCCTGATTCCATCATTCACAAGAAACCTAGCGCCGAATTATGGGAAGGACAATCTGATGAAGACGAACTTGGAGTTTCTTACGACTCTATTGATGCCTATCTTCGCGGAGAATCTATATCTCAAAAAGATGAAGAACGAATTCAACAACTTCATAAGAAAACCCAGCATAAGAGGCAAGTGCCCGCTGGTCCTGAACCATATAAAGGAGAGTAATCATATGAAGCAACACCAAACAGCCTTAATTTTTATAGATATGGTAAACAAAATGGACTTTGAAGGTGGAGAAGATTTATTAGAAAACACCCTTAATATCGTAGAACCTCTTAAGAATTTGAAAAATCAAGCTAAAGAACAAGGCCTGCCTGTTATTTATGTAAATGATAACTTCGGGTTATGGCAAGAAAATGTCTCCGATCTAATTGAAGAATGCAAGGAAGGAAGAGGAGAATCAGTCATCGAGCATATCTTACCAGAAGATGATGATTATTTTATTATTAAGCCTAAACATTCTGGTTTCTTCGGTACTCAACTAAGTATCTTACTCAACAAACTAGGGGTAAGTAACCTGATCTTAACAGGCATTGCTGGGGATATATGTGTTCTCTTTACAGCTAATGATGCCTACATGAGAGAATATAATATTTGGATACCTGAAGACTGTGTAGCTTCAGAGCAGTTAGAAGATAACCAAAATGCGTTAAGGATTATGGAACGCTCATTATCAGCCAATACGACAAAATCGAACCAAGTTAACATCAAAGAAGCATTTCTAACATAATTTATTCCATACTAAGAGATAGATGTCTAGCTTTTAAAAGAGTAGGAGGAGTACTATGAGCGAAACCAAAAGACGTCCCGTCGTAGCTCTAACCGGGGCAAGTGGGTATATTGGTCAAAATCTATTAAAAAAGCTGACTGAATATGCCGATGTCATTGCTCTTTCAAGGAATGGAGATCAAAAAGAAGATACAGAACACATTACTTGGCGTTCTTGTGATCTCTATTCAATGGCTGATGCTGAAAAAGGATTAGAAGGAGCAGATTTCGCGGTCTATCTTGTTCATTCTATGCTACCCTCAGCTAAACTCACACAAGGATCGTTCGAAGATATGGATGTTATTCTAGCTGATAATTTCGCTCAAGCTGCCAAGAAACAAGGGGTACACCAAATTGTTTATTTAAGCGGTATTATACCCGAGTCAGAGAAATTATCGAGGCATTTAAGAAGTCGTTTAGAAGTAGAAGAGATTTTAAGAGCTTATGGGGTGCCTGTCACAACCATTCGAGCCGGATTAATTGTAGGGCCTAAAGGCTCATCCTTCCCTATTCTTAAGAAACTAGTTAAACGGCTTCCCTTTATGGCTCTACCAAAATGGACAAGAACGAAGACTCACCCGATCGCACTAAAAGAAGTCTTACATGCTTTAAATAAAAGTATCGGAAATGACCGGCTATCAAATAAAGCAATCGATGTTGGCGGGCCCGAAATTATGACCTATCAGGATATGATGATTCAAACAGCAGAATCGTTAGGGAAAAATCCTCGTATTCTTCCTGTTCCATTTATGACGGTCAACTTATCTAGGCTATGGGTCAGCCTTACGACAGGGACACCAAAAGAAATGGTCTATCCACTAGTTGAAAGTCTAGTCCACCCTATGACCGCCAAGCCTGAAAATATGGATTCTGAAGTCAGCTATGGTCAAATGAGCTTCAAAGACGCTGTCGAAACTGCAATTGAGGATGAGAAAAAAGAAGAAGAAAATCAAAAGCAATCCAAAAACACTCAAGCAATAAAGATGCCCACTGTTCAACATGATGTTCGATCCGTTCAGCGAATTTTATTACCTGAAGGTAAAAACGCTGACTGGGCCGCTCAATATTATGTTCACTGGCTATCTACTATCCTAGATCCTTTCGTCCATACAGAGACAGATGATGAAGACAATACTCAAATATGCCTTCGGTTAAGTCGAACACCTTTATTAGAACTCAGTTATTCACACGAGAGAAGCACATCGGACCGAGCACTTTTCTATATTACGGGTGGATCTTTCCAAAATACTAAACGAAATGTAAGAGGGCGTCTCGAGTTTCGAAAGATTCCAGGAAAGCAAGAATGTATCGTAGCCATCCACGATTATATGCCATCGCTACCTTGGTTTGTTTATAAATATACGCAAGCTAAAGCGCACCTAATCGTCATGTACTGGTTCCGTAAACATATCGAGAAAATGATTGAGCAATCACGCGTACCCCATTCCGTTTAACGGAAAGTTTTGTTAATGTTTATAGTTTTTTTATTTGTTTCATATAAGTATCCTTATATGGGAGACTCGAGGCTTAGACACTTTTGTGTAGATAGGCCGTTACGTTTGGTGAGTGCTTGGGGTGTCTGGGGAACGACTCACTTTCCGCGGGCGAGCTGTCGAGCCTCCTCGGGAAACCCACCCTGCGGGGTCTCGTCGACCTCTTTCTCCCGCAGGAGTCTCCCCGTTCCCCAGACACCCCCTGCTATAGTTTTACGAACGGCCCCACATCTTAAGTGTGATCAGAGTTGCGAGGTATCTCCCCATAAAGCATGTTTCCGTTACACCATATATGGAAGAGGTGGTTCGGGAAATTGCGAGACTCCTGCGGCAGTAGAAGCCTAGGGGAGACCCCGGAGGGAGCGAATGCGACTGAGGAGGCTCCCCAGCTCGCCGCGGAAAGCGAGTGATTTCCCGACCCACCTCCTGCTCTAATAACGCAAACGGAAACACTCTCTCAGCTTCGAGTCTTCAACAATCCTGCCCTATTCTTACAACTGCCAACTATAACAAAACCTAATAAAAAAGCCCCTTACCTTAATAAAGGTAAGGGGCTTTTTATATGAAGGAGGAATGTAAATACTGAATAGATTCAGTAGTATTACCATTAATTTAAACGAATGCAATCCATATGACACAGGTGGAAACGACAGTAGCGATAACTTTCCCCCATAAAGGGATTTGTTCATTCCCCGTTTCATTCACTTTTTCTTCTTGCTTCTCGACTTCTTTATTAAAGTTCGGACTACAACACCCCATTATGCTGTCGTCTTCCACTCTTCTTCAAGTGGAATATTTTTATTGAGTCCCCGACGAGCTGCGGTAAAGAAGGTGACTACTATACCAACCGTTATGATGGCAGCGAGAATATAAGATAGGTTGAGCGATAATCCAAAACCAATCTGAGCATTTAGAATATAAGTGAATGTTGCCATAGTCATAAATGTTGCAGGCACTGCCGCAATCCAGTAATTTTTACGAGATAAAAACAAGTACATTGCTCCTATCCATAATGCAATGACCGCTGTAGACTGATTCGCCCAGGAGAAGTATCTCCAAAGTAGTTCAAAATCAATACGAGTTAGTACAAAGGAAATGACAAATAACGGAACGGCGATCCATATTCTGCTTACTATTTTCTTCTGAGAAACATTGATGTAATCTGCAATAATCATACGAGCACTACGGAACGCTGTGTCGCCAGAAGTGATTGGAAGAACAATAACACCTAGTACAGCTAACGTACCACCAACTGCTCCAAGCATCATAACAGACACTTCACTTACCACAGCAGCAGGTCCCCCGCCGTTTGCAAGAATTTCGTTCAGGCCTTCTGAACCATTAAATAGGCTCATAGCGGCAGCTGCCCAAATCATAGCAATAATTCCTTCTGCAATCATCATTCCGTAGAAGATGCGACGACCTTGTTTCTCTTGCTGTGTCGTACGAGAAATAATTGGTGTCTGAGTTGCGTGGAATCCAGATAAAGCACCACATGAAATCGTTAGGAATAACAGCGGAAAAATGGGCGCATCGTCTGGATGCATATTCGTTAGTTCAATTTCAGGAACAGGTGCTCCTGTGAATACAAGGGAGAGTCCTACTCCGACAGCACTAATCACTAAGAATGCACCAAAGATTGGATAGAAACGTCCGATAATCTTATCAATCGGAAGCATCGTAGCAAGTAGATAATAAGCAAATATCGCTAACAGAATAACAGGGAGCGATAGCCAACTGCTCGTCATGTTATGAATTAAATCAGCCGGGGCCGTAACAAATACGGTACCTACAAGAATAAGAAGTAAAATCGTAAAGGCATTAACCACATGTTTCATAACTTTCCCAAGGAACTTCCCTGCAAGTTCAGGTAAGTGAGCACCCCGGTTACGAATAGAAATCATGCCTGTTAAATAATCGTGTACAGCACCTGCAAAAATAGCACCAAATACAATCCACAAGAAAGCAACAGGTCCATAAAGAGCCCCTAAAATCGGCCCAAAGATGGGGCCAACTCCTGCGATGTTTAGTAATTGTATTAATGAGTTTCTTTTTTCGCCCATCGGCAAGTAATCCACACCGTCTTCATTTGTATAAGCTGGTGTCTGACGATCAGTATTCACTCCAAAGACTTTTTCTACATATTTTCCGTACGTCAAGTAACCGACTATTAATAGAACAATACTAACTAGAAATGTAATCATAAAACGATTCCTCCCTCACTTTTATGTAATCGCTTACAAAAAGTATATCAAGTAACCGTTTACATTTGAGGGTGTTATGTTTAACATGTCAGGATTTTGGATTAAGATGTTGTAAAGGAAACCTAAGATGTATTCTCACTCTCGATTACATCACACTGAAGAAAGACCGTTAAATAAAATTAGACCCCTTGTTCCAAGGAGAGCTCATATACTTTCTTTACCACCCCTACTATTACAGTTCTAAGTGCTTCCTTAACTCTTTTACGTAGTTCCGACTGACTGATAACTGCTCTTCTCTACCTTTTAGTTCTAGTTGGAAAGCTCCATTAAACCACGGAACAAGTCGCTCAACGTATTGTAAATTCACTAGATAACTCTTATGTATGCGGAAGAAGGAAAAAGGCTCTAACCGTTTCTCCACCTCTTTTAAAGACCATTTCGTTTCATAAGTCCTCATTTGGTCTACTATTTTCGTTACACGTCCATCACGAAAAACATACATAATATCCGCTGGATTTAAGTAAGTGATTTCTTCTTCCTCTTCAACTGCAAGTTTAGAAGGAACAGAGCTCTTCTCTACCATTGGTTCATTTCTTAGACGTCGTTCTAAACGCGTTACTGTCTCATTGATTTGCTCTTCTTCAAATGGCTTCAATATATAATCGACCGCTTCATGACGAAAAGCTTCTACTGCGAAATCCGGGTAAGCGGTAGCAAATACAATCTCTGGCACTTTTTTCAGTTCATGTACTGATTTTGCCACCTCAAGACCATCCATTTTTGGCATTTCAATATCCAAGAACAATACATCCGGTTGCAGTCGCAATGTTTTCATAACAGCTGCTTCCCCTGATTCTGCTTCTCCAATCACTTCTAAAATCTCATATTCCTTTAGCAAATATACAAGTTCCTCACGACTAAAGCGCTCATCATCTACAACGAGTACTGTTATACGTTTCCTCATAAATGTTCCTCCTTTCTTGGGATCATGAAGGAAATAGTTGTCCCTTCTCCCCACGTACTCTCAATATGTAACCGAGCACCATCCCCATACATGTAAACGAGCCGCTCATTTACATTAAACAATCCAAGCCCAGTTCCTTTATCCGATTCTACTTGGGTCATACCTAGGTGTCTTACCTTTTCTGGATCAATTCCTTGCCCATTATCTGATACGGATATAAGCACGCCTTCTGTATGATTGTGAACCGTTACATGAATTTCAGCCTGCGCTTCCTGATTTTTTACTCCGTGTTTAATACAATTCTCTACTAAAGGTTGTAATGATAAAGGAGCAATATGAGCATCGAGTGCTTCTTCATCCACATCGTAGTTCGCATGGAGCTGATCCACAAATCGGGTTTCTTCTATTAATAAATAAGCCTTAACATGCTGAAGTTCCTCTTCTAAGGTAATCCACTTACGTGTGGTAGCGCTTAAGTTTTGCCTGAAGTATTTGGATAACGCTATTAATACAGATCGGGCTCTTTTAGGTTCAGTTCGTATAAGCGAGACGATCACATTTAAAGAATTAAACAGAAAATGAGGATTGACCTGCGCTTGTAAAGCTTTCACTTCTGCCTCCCGGGCTAATTCTTGTGCTTTCTCCGCTTCTGCAATCTCAAGCTGTTGTCCTAACAGGGCGCTAAGTCCTTGAATAAGTTCGAGCATAACATTTGAAATTTCCTTTTCAGATCGAACGTAAAACTTTAACGTTCCCACCACATCATTCTTCCTTTTTAAAGGGGCAATAACGGCAGCGCCTAGAGGGCAATCGGGCTCTGAACAGTGTATATCTTCATGTTTGACAATTTTTCGCTCCCCGGTTTGGATCACATCTCTAGTAGCCGAAGTTTGAATGGCTTCTCCCGTCTTATGGTGATCATCTGCTAGACCCACATGCGCTAGAATAACCTCTTGATTTGTCATGGAGATAGCGCTTACGCCCACTTCCTTATAAATAATTTCACAAGCTCTTTTAGCCGATGATTCATTCAATCCTTTTCTCATGTAAGCAATGGTTGATTCAGCCAGTTTTAATGCTTTTTGAGCTTGAAGGGCTCCTACTTTTTCTTCCTCATTTAGAACATTGCGAATAATTAATAGAAATAGAGCTGAGCCCACTCCATTAGCTACGATCATAGGTAAACCAATTTCTTGCACTAACTCAAATGCCTGTATAAATGGCTTTGACACCCCAAGAATAATCATCATTTGCACGGTTTCAGCCAGAGCTCCTACAAACAAGGCAGTCTTTAGACGTAAAGGCTTATTCTTTTTATAAAAGGCACCAGCTAAACAACCCGCAACCACAGCTGAGATCCCACAAGCAAGCCCTGTGAATCCACCTAATGAGAATCTATGAAGCCCTGCAATAAGTCCGGCTCCGATTCCAATTTGATAACCTCCGAATAATCCGGCTGCTACGATTCCAATAACCCTTGAATTAGCAATCGCTTCATCTCCACTAACTTGATAAGCAAAGGAACCGTACTCAAAAGATAACGTATCATATGTAATGCCTGTATAGGTTCCGATTATTCCAAATACGCCGAAAAACGCAATCGCTACGTATCGTTGCTTTGAGGTAAGAGTTTTCTTATCTACTAACTCTCTAAAGAAGCGAAACCTTGTGATGACAAAAGCGACGGTTACAATAATGCCCAATCGCTCTAACATCGGTAGGAATAATTCAAGCACGCTCCCCACCCCTCTCTTGTAAAGATAAACCTATTGTAGCATGCATAGCTCTAAAATATAAAAGCAGCTTTTAGGTCCTTTAGGGGAAACTAAAAAGCTGCTTTAAAAAACTTACACAAGTACCTCTTTTTCGATTTGTTTCATTCGATAAAAATACCCTTCATGTTTCATTAGTTCTTGATAAGACCCTGATTCTACAATTTCCCCTTGATCAAAAACAATGATTTGGTCCATGTGTTCAAGACCGACAAGTCTGTGGCTAATGAGAAGAAGAGTATCATCCTGCGCTTGGCGAAAAACGTGCTCTAGAACCGCTTGTTCGGTTACAGCATCAAGTGAAGAAGTTGGCTCATCGAGCAACCACAGCCGCTCATTCTTCAATAAAGCTCTAGCAATGGCTAACCGCTGTTTCTCACCTCCAGATAAGTTGTCACCCTTTTCTAAGATCGTCTGATCCAAATCAAAGTGTTGCATGTGTACGTACTCAAGTACTCCGAGAAGTTCTTCATCTGTAGCTTCTTCTTTAGCTATTAGAAGATTATCTCGCAACGAACCATAGAAGTAGTGATTTTCTTGTTGGACAACATTTGTACGAGACCAAATATCTTCCTGGCTATAGGCATCTTGAGAAATCTCATCATACAGTACCATTCCATTTGTAGGGTTATGAAATTTTAAAAGCAACTGAAACAATGTGGATTTCCCAGAACCACTAGCTCCTACAATTGCAGTCTTCGATCCAGCCGGTATATGAAGATCTATATCCTGAAGAGAACTCCTCTTCTCATCCGGAAAAGCAAACGATACACTTTTCATAGCCAATGAAAATGGCTTGTTCGTAGGCAGACTTTTCGTAGGTTTATCTATTTCTGGTTTATCCTGAACAACCTCATGAAGTCGTTTGGCTGCTCGACGACTATCTTCAAAGTGAGCAGGTACTAAAGCCATCGGTACAGCATTCTCGAATACCGTTAACGAAATCATAATCAGCATAGCTAAGAACACACCGTCTAATTCATTGTTTGAAACAAGATAGGCCCCAAATGCAATCACAAGCCAAGATACAAGGAGTGTAACCATACTATTTATCGATTGATGGTAAGTAGCCATTTTTCCTTCTTTCTCTTGCTCATCAATATAACGAGCTGATGCTTGCTCTAATTCCTTTTTCTTGGTTCCTAGTTGTTGATATAACTTCAAATCCATAAAACCATATAAAAACTCTGTGACTTCACTAGATAAAGCCCCACGTTCTTCTCGCAGGCGTGTTTCGATTTTTCTTTGCTTAAAAGCAAACCACGCCGGTAATAAAAATCCCGTTACTAAGAGACCGACTAACAACAAGATCGCAACGGTAACCGAATAAAATACAGTAAAGAATATCGTAGCAAGAAAGATAAACCCAAGAACGATAGGAGGATAATAAACTCTCAGAAAGAAGTTTTGCAACCGGTCAATATCCCCGACGATCCTTGATAACAGGTCTCCGGATTTGTACTTTTGAAAAATGGCTGGTGCCAATGGCTCTAACTTTTCATAGAAGTGAACACGCAATTGGCTGAGCATCGTAAATGTAGCTCGGTGTGAATATAAACGTTCTAGATAACGCCCAAAAGCACGCGCAAACCCCATAATTTTTAAAAAAGCAATCATAAGAGATAGGGTATAGATAGGAGGTAATAAGGCTGCTTTTGAGATAAGGTAGCCACTCGAAGCAAACAGCGCAACTGCTGTAATACCAGCTAAAAACCCAAATAAAACAGATAAATAGATGTCTCTTTTCTCAACCATCATATCCTTCATTACCGCTCTAAGTTCATTCATGTTGCCATACCTCCCTGCTGCGTCTTCACCATCGCACGATAAAAGGGATTACTCTCTTCAAGCTCTAGGTGGGTTCCCTTTTGAACAATCGCCCCATTATCCATATATAGTATCTGATCTGCATGTTTAATTGTATGGAGTCGATGGGCAACAGTAATAATCGTTGCATTTTGGCTGAGCTCTTGAATAGAGGACTGCAAAATCCGTTCTGTCTGCAAATCTAGCCCAGTGGTCGGTTCATCAAACAAGATGATAGAAGGTTTTTTCAAGAAAGCGCGTGCTATGGCCACACGCTGTTTCTCTCCTCCTGAAAGACCACGTCCTCCTTCTCCAACAAGTGTATCGTACCCATGTTCTAAAGACTCCACGAGTGGCGCAATTCCTGCTTTTATAGCAGCCTGCTCAACAGCTTCCCTCGAAACCTCTCCTTTTGTGCCCACTGCTATATTTTCAGCAATCGTTCCTGAAAAAAGAAACGGGTTCTGAGATATATAACTGACTTTGTCAAACCACTGATCCTCTTTAATATCAGAACGCTTCACACCATCTACCGAGACAGATCCTTCAGATAGAGGGAGAAGACCCGCTAGCACATGAAGAAGTGTCGTCTTCCCTGAACCGCTCTTCCCCACTATAGCTGTTTGACTGTATGGGGGGATATCTGCTCGAATATCCCTCAACTCAAATCCTTCGGCATCATACGCAAAATGAACATCATGCAATCGTATATATGGGGGAATTCCCTTTTGTTCTAAAGCACCATCTCCCCACTCTACTTCTCGATCTTCTGTATTTAGTGCCTCGCCAATTTTCTGCGCCGCCCCCATACTGCCACGTCCTGTATGAAAAGCCTGCCCAAGATTTTTTAGAAACAAATAGAATTCAGGGGCTAATATAAGTACAAAAAAGGCCGCAGAAAACGTGATTGATTGAAATAAAACGAGTCTTAAACCAATTTCTAATGCAATTAAACCGATACTGAGCATAGAAATAAGCTCTAGCATAAGAGAAGATACAAATGCAATTTTTAAAACTTCCATGGTTGAATCTCTAAAGTCTAAGCTGCTTCTCTCAATTAATTCTTTTTGCTTACGAGATTGACCGAACAGCTTCAGAGTGGATAATCCTTGAAGGGTATCAAGAAAGCGACCAGAAAAAACAGCCATTTTATCTAATTGTTCTTCAGACTTTTTCTTTGTCATAATACCAATAATGATATAGAAAAGGGGTATAAATGGTGCGGTTATCATCATGATAAGTCCTGAATAGATATGCTCCATAGAAACCACCACAAGAATCATTAGGGGTACAATGGATGTCTGAATAACTTGTGGAATGTATTGGCTGAAATAGCCATCAATTTCATCAACAGCGTCTAGTACAGTGCTTACTTTCTGCCCAGATTGCCCCTGTATAGAAGTTTGAAGTGGGTTTTTAGAGAATTTATATACAAGTTGTGATCGGAAATATTCTTTTACTCGGGATGCCATCTTAACCCCGGCTCGCCCATTCCAATAGGTTAATGCCGAACGAGCAACTAAAACGAACAATAACCCGAAAAGGTCAGGGATAATATCTTCAAAACTTGCACCTTTAAGAAAAATTTGATCAACAATGGACACAAAGAATAATGCTTGAGCAATAACCGTTATCCCTAACAGAAGAGAAGAAACAATAAGCAATAACCTGGTAGCTTTTTGTTTCTTAGCCTGTTGTTTTAATACATTCATAGTGATCCCGTCTCCTTGCATCTTTCTTTCAGTTCTTTATGTGAATAATTTCACATTCCCTCTTTGTATTATAAAAGAAATATCCTTACTATGCATGAATTTTGCCTATATTTATTGTAAAAATAGGAGTATTACACCATTAGTGTTTATTAAGCATACCCGAACTATTCACCAAATAAAAAAAGCCCTTTCGTTAAGAAAGACACTTTAACAGGATAAAGGGTGCCAGACACCCTTTAGTCCTTTATCGCTATAAAAAATATAAGCTAGAGTTATTGAATATTTTCATCATCCTCAAAGATAAAGAGGTCCTCGATCGTGCAGCCGAATACTTGTGCTAATTTATGAGCTAGTACAAGTGAGGGCTTATACTTTCCTTTCTCGAGTGATATTATGGTTTGCCTGGACACTTGGAGCTTTATGGAGAGGTGTTCTTGAGTAATCATGTTAGCTTTTCGTTTTTCCTTAATCAAATTCTTCATTCCATCACCTTTTGCGGTTATCGTACTTTACGTAAAGTGTACGTGAAACCGCTCCCCTACGTCAAGCTCACTTTACCTTCTTACATGCTACGCTTCCCGTGCAACTATAAAGGGTATTAAAAAATGGGCATTCTAATAAATGCCCATTTTTAAGGATCTTTGCTATTTATGAACTATAAATCATTAAATTGCCATGGACGGCTGATAATAAAGGGGAATCTATGGAATGCAATTTCGCTGCTTCTAACAAATAACCATAGAAATGTTCTGCCTCGACCGGTTGCCCCTTTTCCATATCCCTTTGCATCGATGATTTCATACGATAATCCATCTGGTGCATCTTATCTAAAATTGATGTTTCAACTTGATCTTTGATAGGTGCATTAAGTTTCCTCATAATGGCAGAAATATTATATAAAACGTCATGCATCACTTTTAACCCTTCTTCACTCTCGCGAATAGGTCCGATCGGGGAGCGAAACAGGGATGTTACACCCGACATCGTGGAAATAAACAAGTATTTATGCCACATTTCCTGTTCAATAGTAGAAGACAATCTAAAGTTCGCTTTCGTGCCACTAAAAACCTTCTCTAATTTCTCAATCCGTTCTGTTCTTTCTCCACTTCGCTCTCCAAAAACTAGGGTCTGAATGGGACTGGTTTGAACCACTTTTCCGCTTGCATCTAATGTCGATTCAATAAAACATAACCCTCCGAGAACATTGGTAGGGCCAAAGGCTTGGTCAAGCTTTTCCATATGTGCCATACCATTCAATAATGGTAAGATCATCGTGTGTTTTGAAGCAAAAGGCAACACATCTTCCATTACTGCTTCTAAATGATACGCTTTTGTAGATAATAGAATCACATCAAACGGCTCTGCCTCTTCCTCTTTGGTAATGATTGAAGGATGGAGATCCACGTTACCATGGACACTGTCGATCTGCAATCCACTTCCAAGTATCTGCTCTTTCCTTCCCTCACGCACTAGAAAAGTAACATCTTCCCCCTTCTCAAGTAGCCTTCCTCCGAAATAACCCCCTACTGCTCCTGCTCCTACAACTAATATCCTCATACAATCCCCCTTGCTCTTTTAGCCTATTGAAAAACCAATCTTACCAAAGTTCTTTGAGTCTCTTATATACGCAAACGCCTCTTGATAATCAGATAGTGCAAACATTTTATCTACTTCTGGCGCTAAATTATGATTCGTCATAAAGGTTAGCATGTCTTGAAATTCCTCACGACTCCCCATTGTTGAACCAAGTAAATTATATTGCCCATAAAAGAATTTACGAATATCAATCTCGACTTTATCTTCTGTTGTCGCACCAAATGTGACAACCGTACCGCCTCTTTTCACAACACCAAGAGACTTCTCAAACGTCGCTTGTCCGATACTCTCGACTACCACATCCACCTGTTCATCAGCCAGTTCTTCTTCCCAATCAGAAAGAGTTGGAATCGCAAGGTCAGCTCCTAACTCTTTAGCAGTTTCAAGCTTTTCTTCGCTCCGTGATGTTACGATTACCTTAGCGCCAATTGCTTTAGCAAACTTTAAAGCAAACGTTAAAACACCACTCCCAATACCAGGAAGAAGAACGGTGTCCCCTTCTTTTACTTTCGCTCTTGTAAATAGAACCCGGTATGCTGTAAGTGCAGCCAGCGGAAGAACACCTGCTTGTTCCCACGACAAATGTTCAGGTTTTTTTTCAATATTCTCTTCTGAAACTACAATATATTCTGCAAATGTACCATCATCAGGCAGCCCTAAAATTTCAAACCCTTGTGGGGGCGCTTCACTATTATGCTTCCAACCTAACCCTGGATTAATGACTACCTCATCGCCAATGCTCCAACCTGTTACACCTTCACCAAGCTCATCAACTACACCAGCCCCGTCTGAACCTAATATTAAAGGAGGCTGTTCGATTTTGTGACGACTTGTTACCGCAAGGTCTCGGCGATTCAAGCCTGCTGTTTTAAGTCGCACCTTCACCTTCCCTTTATCTACCTCCGGCGCGTCGCACTCTTCATAATGTAATCCGTCTAATCCTTCTATTTCTTTATGTATAATCGCTTTCATTAACTATCCACTCCTTTTCAAATATGCCTAACTCTCTTTATCATAACAATTTTTCTGAAATCTAGAAAAACATTTCCCTTCATACTTTTTGTAAAACAACAAAATCTATCCTTATACTGGAGGTGACACTATGAATAAGAATAAGGAAACGAAGAAACCTGCACGCAAAGAGCAGCCCGCCTCTCTTCATGAACAATTTGTCAATAAAGCAGAAAAAAACAATCGCAAAACCTTTGATCGTGAAGGATTTTTAGGGAAAGGGTATTAACCAAACTAAGAACTCACCTCTCTTTGAAAGCGTTCTACTGTTCAATAATCTGAATGTTTTGTAAAATGAAGGTACTATTCAGAGAGAGGTGACACTTATGGAAGAGAAAACTCCAATCTATCTTGGACACCGCACTTACGTAATCGATGGTTTTGACCTGGGCATGCCTGGGCGTACAGGTATATATGTTATTGACGATAAAGACCTTACCCTGGTTGAAACCGGCCCATCCCCATCTGTACCTTACATAAAGAAAGGGCTCGAAGATCTTGGATTTAAGCTAACGGATGTTAAGAACATTATCCTGACCCACATTCACCTTGATCATGCTGGCGGTGCCGGTTTATTGCTGGAAGAATGTCCTCAAGCCACCGTCTTCGTCCACCCGAAAGGGAAACGCCACCTAATTAATCCTTCTAAACTAATTGCTGGAGCGAAACAAGTGTACGGCGATCAGTTCGAGCCTTTATTCGCTCCGATTCTACCTATCCCTGAAGATCGGATTAAGATTGTGAACGAGCTGGACGAACTCCAAATTGGCCCATCTGCTACATTAACCTTTTATCATACACCAGGTCATGCCAACCATCATATTTCTATATATGATTCTGAAAGCCAGGGGCTTTTTACTGGAGATGCTTGTGGCATTCGTTACCAACATACAGAAGAACACAATGTTTCCTTATACTTGCCTTCTACCTCACCAAATCAATTTGATCCATTTGTAATGCTAGAAACGATAAAAAAAATAAGCCTCCTTCCCATCACTCGTATTTATTTTGGTCACTTTAGTATGTCAGATGAGCCTAATGAAGTGTTTAAATCTGTTGCAAAATGGTTACCTATCTTTATGGAAGCAGGCCACGAATCTGCACGTGAAGGCGAAGACTTAACTCAGTTAAAAAAGCGTCTTCATGAAAAGGTGGCAGTTTACTTAGATTCAAAAGGCGTTCAAAGAGACCATGCCATATATAGTGTTCTAGAACTTGATTTTGAAGTTTCAGCTATGGGTATTGCAGATTACTTGGAGAAAACACAAGCACTTCCAACTAATTAAAAAGGAGCGACTCGTAATGGAAACACAAACTAAAATCGGTAAGACGAATCTACTTGTCAATCCAATCGGCTTAGGTACGAATGCGGTAGGAGGCCATAACATCTATCCTGACCTCGATGAACAAGTCGGGAAAGATTTAGTTAAAACGGCATTAAACAATGGAATAAACTTTTTAGATACTGCCTTCATTTATGGCCCTAAACGTTCTGAAGAGCTAATTGGGGAAGTTTTAAATGAAACTGGCAAACGGGAAGACATTATTGTAGCTACAAAGGGGTCTCACAAATTTGTAGGAGAAGATGTAGTATTTGATAATTCTCCTGAGTTCTTAAAAGAAGCAGTTGAATCTAGTCTTAAACGACTTCAAACAGATTACATTGATTTATTCTATATTCACTTCCCTGATGAAAACACCCCAAAAGATGAGGCTGTAAGAGCACTTAAAGAGCTGAAAGATGAGGGGAAGATCAGAGCAATTGGAGTATCGAATTTCTCACTAGATCAATTAAAAGAGGCCAATAAAGAAGGACATGTGGATGTTGTGCAGGGAGAATACAATCTGTTACAACGGGACGCCGAAAAAGAGTTACTCCCTTATATACAAGAAAATAATTTATCTTTTGTCCCATACTTTCCATTAGCTTCTGGTCTTCTTGCTGGTAAATATGATAAGAATACAACATTCAACGATATTCGTTCTAACATGCCGCACTTTCAAGGTGAACAGTTCGAAAAAAACCTAGAAAAGGTTGATCAAGTTCGAACGATTGCAGAGAACCATCAAGTGGAAGTAGCCCATGTTGTACTAGCTTGGTATTTAACTCGAGATGGAATTGACACCATCATACCAGGAGCTAAACGATCAGACCAAGTTGTAAATAACCTAAAAACACTAGATGTTCAGCTATCACAAGAAGAAATCAATACAATAGACCGCATCTTCTCCTAACAAAAAACATGAACAGGCTCCTTAGACTGTTCATGCTTTTTTATTTGCTTATTAACGATGCATTCCTCATTTATTCCACATTAGGGAAGGATTGTTGAAGATTCGAAGCAGAGAGAGTGTTTCCGTTTACGTTATTAGAGCGGGAGGTGGTTCGGGAAATTACTCGCTTTCCGCGGCGAGCTGGGGAGCCTCCTCAATCGCTACGCGCTTTCCGGGGTCTCCCCTAGGCTCCTGCTGCCGCAGGAGTCTCGCAATTTCCCGAACCACCTCAGCCATGTATAGTGTAACGGAAACATGCCATATGCGGAAATCCTTCAACTTTCATTGCCCTTAAGATGCAGGGCCGTTCGTAAAACTATAGTCAGGGGTGTCTGGGGAACGAGGAGACTCCTGCGGGAGGAAGAGGTCGACGAGACCCCGCAGGGTGGGGTTTTGAACTTGCCCCACAAATTTGGACACAAATTCTTAAGCTGCTTCTAGTGTTTGTTGGCGATAATTGGAAGGGCTCTTCCCATTTAATTTCGCTTTGATTCGTTTTTCATTGTAATATCGCATATACTTATCCAATTTTTCCTGGAAGTCTTCCATATTGTTAAAGGACTTTCTATAAAGGAATTCAGCCTTAAAGATTCCAAAGAAATTCTCCATTACAGCGTTGTCGTGACAGTTTCCTTTACGGGACATACTCTGAACCACGCCTTCCTGTTGTAAGCGTCGAACATATTGAGGCATTTGGTAATGCCATCCCTGATCAGAGTGTAAAAGGAGATCGTCGGAATCAGAAAGAGATTCAAACGCCCTCTCTAACATCGTTTCTACGAGGGCATACGTCGGCCTGAACCCCCATGTATACGTTATGATTTCACCGTTAAACAGATCCTGAACAGGGGAAAGGTAAATCTTCTGGCCAAACAGCTTGAACTCTGTAATATCAGTTGCCCACTTCTCATTTGGCTCTTCAGCTGTGAATTCACGGTTCAATAAGTTATCAGATACCGTTCCTACTTTACCGCCATAGGAATTAAATTTGCGTGCACGAACCTCACATTTAAGATAGTCTTCCTTCATAATCCGATAGACTTTCTTATGGTTGACGAGATAGTTTCTATTTCGAAGTTCCATCTGGACACGACGGTATCCATATAATCCATCGTGTTCCTCAAAAATCTTATGAATTTCGGCTCTTATCTCTTCATCACGATCCGTTCCATTCATCACACTAAGCTGATAGTAAAACGTACTACGTGGGAGGCCAGCTATTTCACATAAGCGATCAACAGAATATTTATTTTCATGCCTAAGTTCATCGATCGCTTTTACTTTGAATCGTTTCGACTGTTTCGACTGTCTGCTTTTTGAACTAAGGCTCTCAACTTTTTTAAATAAGCAACTTCCATGTGAAGAAGTTCGTTTTCTTCCTTTAATTCCTCATAGCTCTTAGGCTGTTCATTTTGGGATTCATGTTTCTTGTTAGTCATTTCTGGTTGCCCCTTTCCAGACCAATCAAGGGCTTCGTCTCCTCCTTTATCCCATTTCTTTTTCCACCTGGCGACCATTGAGTAGTCTGGGATTCGGAAGAGGGCTGAGGCCTCTCGAATGGAGTAATTCGTGTTTTCGATAAATTGAATTACCCTCATTTTAAAATCTGGAGAGTAGCTTGGATAGACGGGAATAAATGCCTTTTCTTCATGGTATTTGTATAGTTTGACCCAGTAACGGATAACAGAATCATCTACGCCCACTCGGCCAGCTAATTCTCTGTAGCTCGTTCCTCCATTTAAATATCTTTGTACCACATCATGTTTGATAGATGGAGTAAATTTTTTCATTTTGTCACCTCATATTCTTGGAACAACTTCGTCCAAAAATATGGGGCAAGCTCATTTCCCGAGGAGGCTCGACAGCTCGCCCGCGGAAAGCGAGTCGTTCCCCAGACACCCCAAGCACTCACCAAACATAACGGACCTATCTATACAAAAGTCTCTAAGCTTACAGTTTCCAGTGTTCCATATTAGGGGCTTATATGGAAAAAACTTAATTCTACAGCGTGATCGATAAAATGCAAATGAATGGGACATAGTAAAACAGATAACTTAAACATCAGGAGGTTTACTATGCTCAGTATTATTATTGGTCTTATCCTCTTAATGGCTCTAGCATATTTAGGCTGGTCAATTATATGGATCGCCCCTCTTGTGTCAGGAATCGTAGCCCTCTTAAGCGGGATGAACATACTCGATGCCTACACAGGAACATACATGGAAGGGTTTGTAGGGTTTGCAAAGGACTACTTCCCTATTTTCTTGTTCGGTGCGATCTTCGGGAAACTTATGGAAGATACAGGAGCAGCTCAATCTGTTGCGTATAAAATCTCAAGCGTAATCGGACAAAAACGCGCCATATTAGGAATGCTTCTTTCAGCAGCTATCTTGACATACGGTGGAGTAAGCTTGTTCGTTGTTGTATTTGCTGTTTATCCATTAGCTGTTGCCATGTTTAGGGAAGCTAACGTTTCCCGTAAGTTGATCCCTTCTACCTTTGTGTTAGGGGCTTTCACGTTTACGATGACGGCCATACCTGGAACTCCACAAATTCAAAATATCATTCCTATTAAAACGTTTGAAACAGATACAATGGCAGCTCCCATTTTAGGGATTGTTGCCGGATTAATTATGGCTATAGGTGGCTATGCGTACTTAAAATTTCGTCAGAAGCAACTTGATGCTAAAGACGATAAATTCACAGAACCTGAAGGCAATAATGAGGTAAAAGAAATTAATGAAGATGAACTTCCAAATTGGATTTTATCTGTCATCCCCCTTATTGCAGTTGTTATCACATTAAATGTTTTTAAAGACCTCAGCATTTTAGTAGCTCTATTATTCGGGATTATCCTTATCATGCTCTTTAATTTTAAAGATTACAAAGACTTCATTCCTGCTATAAATGGGGGAGCATCTGGATCCGTAATGGCTACTATTAATACAAGTGCCGCTGTTGGATTTGGATCTGTCGTTACTGCTTCTCCTGGATTTGAAACAGTAAAAGAATTAATCTTTGATATCCCTTTAAGTCCATACTTCTCTGAAGCATTTGCGGTGCAATTGCTCGCTATGATCACAGGTTCCGCCTCTGGTGGTATGGGAATAGCTCTTGAAGCTCTTGGTGAAGAGTATTATGACATAGCGGTAGAACAAGGACTAAGCCTAGAAGCTTTCCACCGTATTACCTCTGTAGCCTCAGGAGCATCAATCTTGCCACATAACGGAGCACTTCTCACCTTATTTACGGTTACAGGTTTAACACACAAAGATTCTTATAAAGACGTCTTCGTCGTGGGACTCCTCATCCCAATGATCGCAACAATTGCGATTATATTCCTAGCCATGATGGGAATTAATTAATCACTAAGTATAAACAAGAGCTTGTACCCCAAGCTCTTGTTTTTTTGCATTCACTAATAGTGATGTTTGGATTTAATGATAACCATCTGCTCCAAAAGGACAATAATCTTGGTTATTCGATGCTGATAGAATGTTTCCGTTTGCTTTAATTGAGTTTAAGGTGGGCCTGGAAACCACTCGCTTTCCTGCGGGGGACTGCGAGACTTCCGCGGGAAAAGGAGCCTAGGGAAGACCCCGCAGTGAGCGTAGCGAATGAGGAGGCTTCCCAGCTCCCCGCAGGAAAGCGAGTTGTCCCCGAGCAAGCCCAAGCACTCATAAGCGTCACGGCCCCTTCCACATTTGCGGGATTATATGGATATATTCAGAAATAAATAATGCCCTAAGAGCTTATATACTCTAAGGGCATAAGTATTAACGTTTTATTGAACCGTGTAACCGCCATCAATAACAGCAGCTTGGCCGGTGATACTTTTTGCTTTGTCGCTCACTAAGAAAATAGAGTAATCTGCAATTTCTTGTACTTGAAGTAAACGTTTCTGCGGTACAAGAGGGTAGATAACTTCTTCTAATGCTTTTTCTTTATCAATGTTTCTAGTCTTTGCTAGGTCTTCTAACTGATTTTGAACAAGTGGTGTGTCCACATAGCCTGGGCAAATGGCATTGACCGTAATGCCGTGATCTGCGCCTTCTAAAGCCGTAACTTTTGTGAGTCCAATTACACCATGTTTGGCGCTATTATATCCGGCCTTACCTGCAAATCCAATTAATCCATTAATGGAAGCCATATTTAGTATGCGACCATACCCTTGTTCTTTCATATGAGGGAACGCGTATTTAATTCCGAAGAAAGGCCCCTTCAACATAATGTCTAAAATTAATTCAAACTTTTCACTTGGGAATTCCTCAACTGGAGCTACATGTTGAATTCCAGCATTGTTTACTAGGATATCAATAGAACCAAACTTTTCCACGGTTTTTTCAATGGCGTTCTTAACATCTTCTTCTTTAGCTACATTCGCCACTACGCCTTCAACAGTATGGCCTTGAGATCTCAATTCCTCTACAGATTTATTAAGTGTTTCTTCATTGATATCATTTAACATAACCTTTGCACCAGCTTTTGCAAACTCAGTCGCAATTTCAAAGCCGATTCCCTGACCAGAGCCAGTAATAAGAGCAGATTTTCCTTCAAGCATTCATACTTCCTCCTTTAAATGTACTCTAGATTACTTTGCCCAAATTTCTCAATTCCAATAGATCAATCACAAAAAATTATATTTCACCGTAGTAAAGGGATGAAGGGTGCCTGGCACCCTTCATCCCTTTACTACATTAAAAAAGAGCAGACGATGTCTGCTCTTTTACCCTTATTCTCCTTTAAACAGTTCAGCTACAATTTCATAAGAACGACGACGAGCTTCGTGGTCGTAAATCTGGGAAATAACCATGACTTCATCGGCACTAGTCTTTTCGATAAATGAATCGAGTTGATGTTTTACAGTTTCCTTACTTCCTATAATGGAAGAACCTAGTTGTTGCTTTAACGCTTGTTTCTCCCACTCCGTCCATATCCCTTCCATTGAATCAACAGGCGGAGGTAATGGAGATTCATTCTTACGTATTAGGTTTAAGAATTGCTGTTGAAGTGTTGTAGCTAATCTTTCTGCTTCTTCATCCGTTTCAGCAGCAATTACATTTACTCCAACCATAGCATGTGGTTTCTCTAAAGCACTTGATGGCTTGAATGTCCGTCTATATAAATCTAAAGCTGGCACTGTGTCTTGAGGAGAAAAGTGACTCGCAAAAGCGAATGGCAAACCTTCTTCCCCTGCTAGTTGTGCACTATAGCCACTTGAACCAAGTAACCAAATTGGAATATCCAATCCTTCACCAGGATAAGCACGGACGTGAGGATTAGCTGGACCACGAGAAGGATCAAAGTAACTTCGAAGCTCTTCTAATTGATCCGGAAAATCATGAGGACCGCTTTGACCACCACGTCGTAAAGCATGAGCAGTTAACTGGTCTGTACCTGGAGCTCGTCCTAACCCTAGATCAATCCGCCCAGGGAATAAAGACTCAAGTGTCCCAAACTGTTCGGCAATAACAAGAGGGGCGTGGTTTGGAAGCATCACTCCCCCTGAACCCAGCTTAATTCTAGATGTTTGAGAAGCTACATGGCCAATTAAAACAGAAGTCGCAGAGCTAGCAATAAACGGCATATTATGGTGTTCAGCAAGCCAGTAACGATTGTATCCTAAGCTTTCAGTATGCTGAGCTAAATCTACAGTTCTTTTGAAAGAATCAGCTGGTCCTCCGTCCTCACGTATTGGCGCTAAATCCAATACGGAAAATGGAATAGACTGCAACCGACTCATTTGATTTTGTTCGCTCATTATTTCATCTTCTTTCTTTAAAGTATGATGATGGTAAGAATATTTCCCTTACCCAGTATGAGACAGTGTAACAAGATTTCTTTCGTGTGCCTAACGACTTGCTCACTCCCCCACTATATTACCTATTCACTTGAGTCAACAAAAAAAAGACTTGCATGATAAACTAAGGAGTGTATAATTTAATTTAGACAAAATGACTAAATCGTTCAAATGGTCAGGTGATGAATTTATGTCCAATGAAAGAAAACAACAAATCATAAAAGCGGCAAATCAATCGTTCGCTACATTTGGATACAAGGCAACGACTATGGATCACGTAGCTAAAGCAGCCAATGTAGGGAAGGGAACAATTTATAACTTCTTCAAAAACAAAGAGCAACTCTTCCAAGAAATCATATCCAACCTTTTGTTAGAGATGAAAACGCAAGCTGAATCGGTTATTGATGATCAGAAGCCTCTAAAGGAAAACGTTCATCTAGCTTTATACGAGCTCCTTCAGTACCGACGTAGTCATCAGCTTACAATCCAAATGGTACAAGAGGCAAAGGAAATGGGCACCGCTGCCGTTCAAGAGGCACTGGCAAATGTAGAGGGCTTAATTACAGCTTACCTTAGGGAAAAGATTGAGCAAGCCATAGAGCGTGGCGATATACGTCCTTGCCATCCAGAAATGACAGCCTTTATGATGTTCAAGCTCTACACAGCATTTATTATTGACTGGGAAGAGCGTCATCAACCACTTGAAAAAGAAGAGATTATGCACTTATTTGATGAATACGTGTTTAAAGGGTTATCACCATCTTGATGATCCTTTTCTTTTTTGCCACGATATGACCAAATGAACGATTTAGTCATTTATTATTTAGGAGGAATTTAAATGAATGGTTTTAGACTATGGCTATCTGAGCTAAAGCATATTGGTAGCAATAAAAAAATACTCATTCCATTTATAGCGGTCTTAATGATCCCGCTCATTTATAGTGGTATGTTCTTATGGGCCTTTTGGAATCCCTATGGAAGCATGGATCAACTCCCGGTCGCTATTGTCAACTCAGATGAAGGGGCAGAATTTAACGATGAACCTCTTACGGTAGGAAAAGAATTTGTTAACAATTTAGAGGACAGTGGAGATTTTAAATATGATGTTGTATCAAAGAAAGAGGGGTATGACGGGCTAAAGAACCATGAATACTACATGCTTGTTGAAATCCCAAAGAATTTCTCCTCTTCTGCTACAACCATCTTAGACGAGAATCCTGAGAAACTTCAGTTAAAATATGTCCCGAACGAAGGATTTAATTTCCTTTCTGCACAAATTGGTGAATCAGCAACGGAACAAATGAAAGGTAAGTTAGCCGACGAAATGTCCGAGACATATGCAAATGCTATGTTTGCTCAGTTTAATGAATTAAAGACCGGCCTAGCTGATGCCAGTTCAAAAGCAGGTGAATTAAACAACGGAGCAAAAGATCTTGATTCAGGAGCAAAAGAATTAAAAGATAAACTCAAAACGTTTACCGATAAACAGCTCCAGTTCACTGATGGAACAAAAGAATTACGTCAGGGCACTGCTCAAGTAGCAACGGGAGCAACAGATCTCAATCAAGGCCTAACTGCTCTCCAGGATGGATACGGTGAAATCATAAATGGAGCCAATGCGTCTAAAAGTGGGGCTGTTCAGTTACGAGACGGACTCTCCCAATCGAAAGATGGCGCTGTTCAACTTGAAGAAGGACTAGATCAGCTTGTTCAACAATCTGGTGGACTAGAGCAATCTACTAAAGACCTTACCGCTTCTTTACAAACTCTTAATACTGGTGCACAACAAGCAGACCAATCTGCTGCAACCCTTCAAAATAAAATGGCTGGATTGAAAGAAAGATTGGCACCTGTTATTGACCAAATGCCAAAAGAAGAACAAGAAAAGATTTTAGCTCAGCTTGAACAGCTAAATCAAGGAGCACAACAACTCGCAGGGGCTACAGGACAATTAGCATCTGGTTCCCAAGAAATCGTAGACAAAACAACTGCTCTACCAAACCAAGTGGCTTCCCTTTCAGAAGCTCACACTAAGTTAAAACAAGGAGCTACAGCTCTATCAGCTGGTCAGACAGATTTGTATAACGGTGCTTCTGATCTAGTAGAAGGTGAAGAGAAACTTGTCGCTGGTATCCAAACATTCAACGATAAATTAGCTAATGCAAACGCCGGCGCCTCTGAATTAGCAACTGGGGCTAACGAGGTCAATCAAGGGGCTAATGAACTCTTTAATGGGTCTTCTCAATTAGCAGATGGATCTCAAAGATTAGCCAAGGGCGCGAACGATCTCTCAAGCGGTACCAATGAATTAACGAGTGGAACAAGTGAATTTGAGAACAACCTTTCTGAAGCAAGCTCAAAAGCACAAGACGTACAAACCAGCATGAAAACAGAAGAAATGCTCGCTAAACCGGTTGGTCTGGATAAAAATAGTGTAAATGAAGTCCCTAACTACGGGACTGGATTCACTCCTTATTTCTTATCTCTTGGTTTATTTGTTGGAGCTTTAATTATTACCATTGTTTATCCCGTGAAAGAACCATCAGCCGCGCCACGAAATGCATTCAGCTGGTTCTTTGCTAAATTCGGAGTTCTGGTGACCGCGGGGTTGATCCAAGCTGTTGTCGCAGCTAGTGTCATCCTGTATGGATTGGGGCTTGAAGTAGCAAGCGTTCCTTACTTCTATCTTTTTAGTATTCTTACGAGCCTTACCTTTATGGCAATGATTCAGTTCCTTGTTACCACACTTGGAGACCCAGGACGATTTATAGCTATTTTAATCCTAATCATGCAGTTAACAACAAGTGCTGGAACATTCCCATTAGAACTGATTCCAGAACCCTTACAAATGTTTAACCCAATCTTACCTATGACGTATTCTGTTGAAGGTTTTAAAGCTGTAATATCTGAAGGTGATTATAACCTAATGTGGCAAGATAGCAGTATTTTAGCCATCTTCTTACTCGGATCAGTAATTATAACCATCAGTTACTTTATAGTAGCTATGAGGAAAAAGCGCCTCTCTTCTGTAGAGAAAGCTGCCTAATTTAAAAAGCAAAAGGATCACCTGTAAGGGTGATCCTTTTTTATTACTGAAGTGTTTTCTGATACTCTTTTAACTTTTCAGTAGTCTCAGGAATTAATTTTTGGATTTTTTTCATGTCCGGGGATGGGCGCTGAGCTTCTCCTATTAAAGGATAAAGACTCTCTTCAATATTTTTATAAGCTTCTGGGTTCTTTTCTTCAACTTGCTCTTCGATTAAATCCCATGCTTCATCTATCTTTTTACCTGCTTCATTGACCTTAATAAGTTCCCCGTTACCTTGGATAGCTTCTTGTAACATGTCAATCTCTGCTATCACCTTGTCTATCCCTTCTTGTACAGATGTATCTGGTTCTGTGTTCTGTTCCGCCGAAACTTGTTGAATAACAGGCGTGATTAGCATACTAAAAGCTAGCACTAAACTTGAAATCATCCAATAGATTCTCTTCATTTTATCGTCTCCTTTTTCATAGTCTCGGGGTTTACCTTTTCCAAATTTATACTTGTTTATGCAAAGTCTTTACATTTATTATTCAATACAGAACTCCCCTTTAAGACATCACAAACCCACGCAAAAAAGCCACCGTCTTTAAAAGACGGTGGCTTTATTTTATTTATTTAGAACGTTACCTCTTGACCATAATATGCTGCCTCAAATAGCTTTTTCATTTCCTCTTCGGAAGTTTCACGCGGGTTTGTACCTGTGCAAGGATCATCCATTGCATTCTTGGCCATTTGGTCAACGTGCTCCTTGAACAAGTCTTCTGATACGCCAAACTCTTTAAGGGTATTTGGCACACCCATTTCACGATTGAACTCACGAACCCATTCGATCAGAGAATCTACTAATTGCTCTTCTGTGTCGCCTTTTAATTCTAAGCGTTTAGCCATTTTAGCAAAGCGATCTCCAACTACGCTGCGATTAAATTGAATTACATACGGAAGATAAATACCGTTCGCACAGCCATGTGGAACTTCAAACGTTGGACCACTCTTATGGGCCATGCTGTGAACGTTACCAAGTACCGCATTTGCAAATGCCATACCAGCCATCGCTTGAGCATAGTGAACTTTCTCTCTAGATTCTTGATTCCCTTTATAGGAACTAAGCAAATGCTCATCTAGAGTTTCTAGAGCCTCAATTGATAGAGAATCTGTAAACGTCGTACGTGGTTTAGCCACATAGGCTTCAATACTGTGTGTTACAGCATCCATACCACTATAAGCGATAACTTTTTGCGGCATAGATTCTACCATGACTGGATCAATTACTGCTAAGTCTGGCGTAAGTTCGAAATCAGCAAGAGGGTGCTTCACACCTGTTTCTGAATCCGTAATAACGGATAAGTTTGAGATCTCAGAAGCTGTACCACTTGTGGTAGGGATTCCAATGAATTTAGCCTTCGTACGAAGACCAGGCAGGTTAAATGGCTGCATAGCATCTTCGAATGAAAGGTTTGGACGTTCATAGAAGATCCACATTGCTTTGGCTGCATCCATCGGAGAGCCTCCACCAATGCCAATAATCCAATCAGGTTCATATTCATTTAAAGTTCCCAGATGATCCTGAACCAGCTGAGTAGATGGCTCTTCAGTAATGCCTTCAATTACTTTAGTTTCTATATTAGCTTTCGCTAAGTGGCTTTGTATTTTATCTAAATTTCCATTCTCCTTAACGGACCCGCCGCCAATGACAAGAACGGCTTTCTTACCTTCTAAGGATTCTAATGTCTCTAACGCATTTTCTCCGAAATAAATATCTCTTGGAATAGTAAAACGATTCATTTCTTATAGCCTCCAATACGATCAGATAGTGAAGAAATAGCCGTTTACTAAGAAACATAAACGTAAATCTATAGGAATGATTATTTTTACTCATGACATTACATATATCAACCGCTTACAGATTATATCTTTAGAACTAGATCAGAGCTACTAAGAAAAAAAAAAAGAGCCCCCAATATGCTGGATGCTCTTATAAAGGAAAGGTGAACGTTTCTTGTGTCACCCTACTCACTCGTTCTCGATTGATCTCAAATCCAATACCCGCTATATGCCACGGTACCTCCACTTGTCCGTCTTGCAATTCAACTTCTGGAATAATCACGTCTTCATGCCAATAACGCTTGGAAGCCGATATATCGCCAGGAATCATCATATTTGGAAGGGAGGCAAAGGCAATATTGTGCGCCCTTGATATGCCAGTTTCAAGCATCCCCCCACACCACACACTCACCCCAGAAGCTTTACATAAGTCGTTAATACGTAGCGCTTCAGTTAATCCACCTACACGGCTAATTTTGATATTCATGGTCTTACAGCTTCCTAACTGAATTGCCTGATACGCATCATGATAGCTACTAATACTTTCATCAAGGCATATGGGTGTGTCCATGCGTCTTTGTAGTTCTCTATGCAAATAGAAATCACCAGCTTTAAACGGTTGTTCAATCATCAGAAGGCCTAGGTCATCTAATGATGCAAGATGATCCAAATCCTTCTCACCATAAACTCCATTTCCATCAAACATAATAGAGATGTCAGTTGATAGACGTTTAACCGCTTCTATATCCTCTCTTTCAAACCCTTTTCGAACCTTAACTTTTATACGTTTGTACCCTTGATTTTCATAATAAGGAACAAGGTCATTAAGATTCTCAGATAAACTTACGACAACACCGACAGGGATAGCAGACTGTACTCCCCCAATAAGGGAAGACAAGGATTGACTCTGTTGTTTCGCATACAAATCCCATAAAGCTCCTTCAAGAGCCGCTTTCGTCATTTGGTGTCCTTGTTCGTTCTCTAGTATCTTAGGTAAATCAGAGGGATGGTGAATTACGCTCCCTTTAATCATAGGTAGAAAATGATCTTTCATCATAAGCCAAGATGTATCCACCGTTTCAGGTGTATAAAAGGGGGCAGAAAAAGCTACCCCTTCGCCCCAACCGATCCCTCCATTTGAATCAATCGCTTCTACAAGGATTCCCTCTCTCTGATCAACCGTACCTGCATGTGTCGTAAAGGGTGTAACAAGATCCATCTTATATCGATGTAGCTTCACAGAAGTCAGATTCATTGGACATTTCTCCTCTGTTTTAGCCAATTTGCAAGCTCTCTGCGAAGAAGCTTGTTTGTCGCATTCCGGGGCAAGTGATCAACAAAATAAATCTCTTTCGGCTGTTTATATGAAGCTAACCGTTCTTTCGAGAAGGCTAATATATCTTCCCTAGTAAGCGTCATTCCTTGTCTTACTACAATAAAGGCTACGGGTACACTCCCCCATTTCTCGTCTTCTTTCCCAACGACACCGAGTTCTTTCACTTGGGGAAGTTCGCTCAGTACCCCTTCAATTTCAGCAGGGTAGATATTCTCTCCACCTGATATAATCAAATCCTTCCGGCGATCAACAACATACAAAAAGCCATCCTCATCTTTATAGCCAAGATCACCAGTACGAAGCCATCCCTGTTGGATTGTTTCTTCATTTGTTTCAGGCCTTCTGTAGTACCCTGTCGTTACCATAGGACCTTTCACCACAATTTCTCCTACTTCACGGGCATGTGTTGGTTTACCATCTAATTCGATTGAAAGTTGTGCAGGGAATAAAGGTTTCCCAGCCGATCCAATCTTGTCTAGGGCGTAATCAGGACTAAGCGTAACAATTTGAGAAGCTGTTTCGGTCATGCCATACGTTTGGAAAACTGGGACTGACTTTTTCTTCGCTTTATGTAGTAACGCTTCTGATGCAGGACCGCCCCCTAACAACATGCCTCTAAAATTAGTGGGATAGCGGTCTGAACCAAGTTGATCTAAAAGATTATCAAGCATGACGGATACCACAGAAACCGTTGTAACACCTTTATTCATGATGGCATCATGGACCGCTTCAGTATCAAAAGAAGTGTGAAGATGGACCGGCATGCCATAGATCACGCTTTTCATAAGGATCGATAAACCACCCACATGGAAGAGAGGAAGAGCAGCCAACCATTGGTCTTTTTCTGTAATACCAAGATTTAAAGCCGAACTAACTGCACTCCACCAATGGTTGCTGTAAGAAAGCATCACTCCTTTTGGAGAACCTGTAGTCCCAGATGTATAAAGGATCGTATAAGGAGCGTCCATCATAACCTCTTCAAGCATTGAAACGGAAGCAGCCTCATAATCTTTCAACTCTTCAAATGATAAAGATCGAATTTCTGTTTCCTTACCTATTTCTTTTAAGGTGTCCTTGTATGATTCTTCTCCTATAATGAAAGCACAACTGGCGTCGGTTACTTGAAAAACAAGCTCTTCAGTCGTTAACCGCGTGTTCAGCATTACCCCAACAGCACCCAAGTAGGAAAGAGCATGGATCATCTGGACCATCTCAACAGAACTCTTAGCATAAACAGCAATATGCTCCCCCCTTTGAACTCCAAGGGAAGATAAGCGAGATGCCATCTCTTTTGTCCGTTGTTGAAGTTCGGAGAATGTCACGGTCTCATCCTCCGTGACAAGAGCTATACGCTCAGGTGTTAAAAAAGCTCGTTGTTGTAGCCAATTCGGCATTGTTTGTTCGCTCACATCGCTCACCCTTTCCACTATTAACATCACCAAAAATTATGAAGATCCTCACAAAGATCAACTTTTATCTCAATGTTTGTTGTTATTTTCTATAACAAGTTTGTTACGACAATGTTCCCGTTAGCTCTAGTTGAGAGTAAGGTGGGCCTGGAAACCACTCGCTTTCCTGTGGGGAGCTGGTGAGCCCCCTCAGCCGGCAAGCCGGCCTCCGGGGTCTCACCTAGGCTCTTCTGCCCACTGGAGTCTCGCAGTTTCCAGGCCCACCTTTCCATATTTGAGTGAACGGGAACATACCGGGGATAGGTAAGATCACCTAATCTCGCGCGGGTCCGTTCGCCTCCTTAACGCCAGGGCTTGCTTGGGGACTGCGAGACTCCCGCGGGATAAGGAGCCTAGGGAAGACCCCACAGAGAGCAAAGCGAACGAGGAGGCTTCCCAGCTCCCCGCAGGAAAGCGAGTTGTCCCCAAGCAAGCCCAACCACTCATCAAACATAACGGTCCCTTACTGCTAAGGTAGCTAATAAAAAAAGGATGCCTGTGGAGCCCCCATTAGGAGGGGGAGCTCTTCACAGGCACCCTCTAAACAACAATCGGTTTATGGGAAACGTGGGAACTGTTTGAAGTTCGGTTTGCGTTTTTCTTTAAACGCATCGCGACCTTCTTTTGCTTCATCTGTAGTGTAATAAAGAAGCGTTGCGTCGCCACCCATTTGTTGAAGACCCGCAAGACCATCTGTATCAGCGTTAAAGGACGCTTTCAAGAAGCGTAGAGCCGTAGGTGATTTCTCAAGCATTTCCTGACACCACTGTACAGTTTCTTCTTCAAGCTTCTCTAATGGCACAACCGTATTTACCATTCCCATATCTTCTGCTTCTTTAGCAGAATATTGGCGGCATAAGTACCAAATTTCGCGAGCTTTCTTATGACCAACCATACGAGCTAATAAACCAGCTCCGTACCCTGCATCGAAACTTCCAACTTTTGGTCCAGTTTGTCCAAAGATTGCATTGTCCGCAGCAATTGTAAGGTCACATACTACGTGAAGAACGTGGCCACCCCCAATTGCATATCCAGAAACCATTGCAACAACCGGTTTTGGAATAACGCGAATTAAACGTTGTAAGTCTAATACATTAAGACGCGGTACTTCGTCCTCTCCTACATAACCGCCGTGACCGCGAACTTTCTGGTCTCCTCCAGCACAGAATGCATCGTCTCCTGCACCAGCAAGAACGATTACACCGATTTTAGAATCATCGCGTGCGTAAGAGAACGCATCTAATAATTCTTTAACCGTGTGAGGACGAAAAGCGTTTCGTACTTCAGGTCGGTTGATGGTAATCTTAGCAATACCATCATGAGTTTGATAAAGGATGTCATCATAATGACGTTCATTAATCCATTCTACAGCTGACATATGTAAATTCCTCCTTTTAATTATAGCGCTCTCATTCAGTTTCACTTGAAACGATGAAGTCATATACTATTTTAGCAAAAGTTTGCGCTTGTTCCACATGAATTGCATGACCAGTTTGTGGTATGTGTTCATGACTTGCATTCAAGAAGTGATCTTCCATTTGTTTCGCAATGGATGTGAACTTCTCATCCCATTCACCCGTAACAAGCAGAACGGGCTTTGTAAACGTGGATAAGCGGTCCCACCAAGAAGGTTGTACACCTGTACCCATACCACGTAAAGAAGCAGCTAACCCTTTTGGGGTCTGACTCAAACGCTCTTTACGTATTCTGTTCTGGATATCTTCTGATAAACCTTTCTGGCTTTCAAACAAAGGGAGCTCCTCCCATTTGTCCACAAAAGCTTCGATACCATCTTGTTCTAAGGCTTCTGCTAACCCTTCATCTTTCGTTTGGCGAGCAAGTTGATCTTGTGTGGAGTGAAGTCCGGGACTTGCACTTTCAAGCGTTAAACTTCTCACCATTTCAGGGTAGGCCATTGCAAATGAAAGAGCTGTTCTTCCTCCCATAGAATAGCCTATTACATGGGCAGATGACAAGGACAACTGTGCTAGAAGTTCGCTAATATCCTTGCAGACAGACTCCATTGTAAATTCTCCTGTAACCTCTGTCTTTCCATGCCCTGGGAGATCTATTCTTATCCATTGCATTTCTGTTTGATGGGTACTTACTAGTTCGTCCCATGTGGAGTGAGACCCTGTAAAACCATGCAATAGCAATACAGGCTCCCCTTCTCCAATACTATCTACCCAATAATTTTGTTCGTGAACCTTTACATACATCGTCAACCATCACCTTTCTAATAAGGCACGTTCAATTTGTTTCCACTTTTGACGATGCCAAGCAGCATTTTCTTCCCGGTTTGTTTTTACTTCAATGACAGACAGCCCTTTAGCTTCAGAAGTTTTGCCTAAAGAATCCCGGAATTGCTCCCATGAGGATACTTCTTCGTACTGACCTCCGTACATCTCAATAACTTTACTATAGTCAAGAGATAGAGGCGTTCCAAACAAAGGCTCAAAATGTTTCTTATGCTCAGCTTGAGGTAAGAAAGAGAAAATGCCTCCCCCTTCGTTGTTAATCACCACAATTCGAAGATCTAAGCCAAATTGTTTCGCTGCAAATAGACCATTAAGATCATGAAAGAAAGATAAATCACCCAACACAAGAGTAACTTTCTTCCCGTAGGCCGCTGCTCCAAGTGCACTCGAAACAACTCCATCTATGCCATTAGCCCCTCGATTAGCTAGTGTTCGAATCGATTTAGGTGTGGTCAACATAAACGTATCTAAATCGCGAATGGGCATACTGTTCCCTACAAAAAGAGAGCCTTCTTCAGGGAAACTTCTTAAGACCTCCGTAAAGATATGTCCTTCTGATAAGGTCCCTTCTTCATCTTCAATTAGCGTTGCTTTAGCAAGCTGATTGGCTTCTTGCCATTTCTTTAGCCATTCAACATCAAAGAACGATGACTCCAAATGATTAACCCAAGTGTCACAGAATTGTTTTCCATCAGCAAATATAAGAGAAGCTTCATTTCCACTTGGTTCCCGGAAGCCTTCGTAAGATTCTACAACGTACTGCTCAATTTCAGGATGGTCTTGGAGCATAAGCCAATAAGGTTTCGAGACAGGCATAGCTCCAAAGCGAATAATGAAATCAGGAACAAACTGCTCTCTAACCTCTGGACTTTTTAATATGGCATCATAGCTTTCAATTACATGGTCCTTCTCATGTTGACCAGAGCGAACTTGAGATAGCGGGTCGGCTAGTACCGGAAGCTGTAAATATCGAGCAAGCTGCGTGATCGCAGCCGGTAATTCTTGATCCGTTTGTGGGCCACATACAAGTAAGCCTTTTTGATGCTGATCTACCCTTGATTTAATCTCCGCAATGACCTCCGGCTGAACGGTTCTCTCCCCTTTATAAGCATGGTGAAATGATCGTTCAGAACCTTCTCCCCATAGATGATCAAGTGAGAAGTCAGGAATCAAGGGGGAACGAAACGGAAGATTCAGATGGACTGGACCAGGGTTATGGTCAAGTGATGTGTGGAACGCTCTCGCAGCCTTGCTACGTACGTACCGAAGCATCGGTTCACTACTCTCAGGTAGCGCCAGCTCCTCGAACCACTTTACATACTGACCAAACATATGAATCTGATCAATTGCCTGAGGAGCTCCTACATTCCGAAGTTCATGAGGTCTATCAGCCGTTAATACCAATAAAGGAACTCGGCTGTAATAGGCTTCAACAATAGCTGGATAATAATTAGCAGCTGCTGTTCCAGATGTACATACAAGCGCAACCGGCTTTTGCTGTTCTTTGGCTATACCCAACGCAAAATAAGCCGCCGAACGTTCATCTACATGAATCCAATGGTTCACTGATTCATGTTCTGCAAAGGTCATGGACAATGGTGTGGATCTCGATCCAGGAGAAAGAACCACATCGGTTAATCCTGTTTGGACGAGCTCATCTACAAAATTGGCCACATATCTAGTAAGGGTTTCTGTATGTGTCATTCTCTTCCTCCTAAAGCATGAATCATAGGTAAGAACTTAACAGCGGTTTCTTTGTATTCTTCTTCAGGGTCAGAGTCTTCTACAATTCCACACCCAGAGAAAAGAATGGCCTGATCTTTCTTTAATAAAGCCGAACGTATGGCAACAGCAAATTCACCATTTTGATAACTGTCAAACCAGCCTACCGGTGAGGCATACCAACCTCTATGAAATGGTTCATTATCTCTAATAAATTGAAGAGAGTCCTCTCTTGGATACCCACCTAAAGCAGGAGTAGGATGGAGTTTCTCAACGACTTCTAGTAACGACACACCCTTCTTAAGCGTTCCACTCACGGGAGTATAAAGGTGTTGCAAGTTACGAAGCGGGTATAAAATAGGTGAATCTGGTACGTGAACATTTTCACAACAACCTGTTACAGCTTTTTTTATCATTTGTACGACAAAGTCGTGCTCCTGCAAATTCTTCTCATCGTTGATTAGCGCTTGGCCTAACGCTTCATCTTCTTTTGGAGTTCTGCCACGTGGTACCGTCCCTGCCAAGCACGTTGATAACAGTTCATTGTCTTCGACTTTGACAAGCCGTTCAGGCGTCGCTCCTACAAAACAAGAGTCTCCGCTCTCAAACGCAAATATATAACTTTGTGTCTGCTCTTCTTTCAATTGGCGGATTACAGAAGAAGCCTTACGATCATCTGAAAATGAGAGAATCATCTCTCTGGCCAAAACAACCTTCCCTAATCGTTTACTTTTGATATGATCCGTCGCTTTCGATACAATTTCTTTAAATTCAAAAGGACGCACTTCTTCTTGACTCGTAACCGTCACATCACCTTCATAAGTGAACGATCCAGCCAGTAATTTCTGATATTCTTCTGTAACATGATTAAATAGTTCATCCTCGTTATCGTTTGGGTGAATCATCATATTAATGGTTAAATAGGTCTCTTCTTCCCATTCAGTCAACAAATACATCGGAATTAAGACTTTACTGTTCGGAAAATCACTCCACGTTCCATTCTCTTCCTTTAATGGGTCAAACGAAAACCCACCTAAAGCAACAGGACCCGTGCCCGGAACCTCATATGGGTTGTCAACCATAGCAGTTTCTAGAACATCATTCCACATTTGCCTAGTAGAGAAGAATCGATTGTGCTCGGCTTCAAAAGTATAAGCCGACCCAACACCCACTAGAGTGAACACCGTATCAGCACTTGTCCAATACACCCGTTCCCCCTGATAAACTTTCCCAGCCTGGAAAAAACCAAGAGAATCAACCGAATCCAACCTAGTGGTTACACTTATAAGCTGAGGCGTGTCTATATGCTTTCTATTTGAAAGAGCTTTATAAAGCTTTTCATGATAAAACGAAGTTGTTTCAATCAAATGAATGCCCTCCAATCATCAGGGACTTTGCTACTATATATTTTGGCACAACAGTACTATTATATCGAAAAATCATTATAAATCATAAAATCCCATCTTTATTTTATTCTCTTTTCCCAACTTCCTCAAGTAAAAAGAAAAGTGCAGGCGACTGTTCAGCAATAGTGGAAGTTCGACTAAAACCGTCACGTCCTGTGACAACATCGAACGACCCCACCTCGTGTGAGGACGGAGCTAGACATCAGAAAAGCACAGGCGACTGTTCACCCCTCCATTATCCAACGGAGTACCAACAATCATTACTATCCCTCATAAGCACATTTACAGTAGCTTCTAAAGGCTCTTTCCGTATTGACAGTGTCATGCAGTTTGCCTAAACTGAAATAGGACTATTATAAAATAGTCATAATTAAGGAGAGAAAAAGATGCAAAGCATGAACAAAAAAGATATACAAACAGCCTTGAATGAACAGAAAGGTTGGCAAGTTTGGTGGCGATTGTTACGACCACATACGTTAACGGCGGCTTTTGTGCCTGTATTTATTGGTACAATGCTGGCAGGACTTGATGGTTCGTTTCATTTAGGTTTATGTCTCGCTATGCTTATTGCTTCAATCCTCATCCAGGCAGCTACAAACATGTTCAATGAGTATTATGACTATGTGCGTGGTTTAGATACAGAGCAATCTGTTGGAATCGGCGGAGCTATTGTTCGAGATGGCATACCACCCAAGAAGGTTCTAGCACTTGCGCTTAGCTTCTTTGGTGTAGCAATGATTTTAGGTGTTTATATCTGTATCTTAACGACTTGGTGGATTGCTGCAATTGGCATTGCTTCTATGTTATGCGGCTATTTATACACAGGAGGCCCTTATCCAATAGCTTACACACCTTTTGGTGAGCTTGTTTCTGGATTCTTTATGGGAACAGTTATCATAGGAATCAGTTACTACATTCAAACAAATATGGTAACAGCTCAAGTTGTTCTTATTTCTATTCCTGTAGCCATTTTAATTGGTGCAATTCTTCTTGCTAACAACATACGTGATCTAGAAGGAGATCAAGAGAACGGACGTAAAACACTGGCCATACTCTTCGGACGTAAAGGAGCTATTCGCTTCCTTGCCACGTTGTTTGGGTTAGCTTACGGATTAACAATGATTTATATTGCAATTGGCTTACTTCCTTTATGGTCTCTGATCGTATTGATCAGTTTAGCTAAACCAAAAGGAGCTGTTGAAACATTCTCCAAAAACTCAACTCCTTTGGCAATGATGCCAGCTATGAAATATACAGCTCAGACCAATACAATCTTTGGCTTTTTACTTGGCCTTTCGCTATTATTTCAATTTATTATACCCGTATCATGGTAAAAGGAAGCAGAATAACACTTTGAAGTGCACTCATCGTTCTGCCTAAATGAAATAAGTAACCATAATAGCTCATCATTACTCAATGCTCCCCTCTAAGTAGACAGTTTAAATTAATAACTGTTGCCTTGGAGGGGAGTATTTTTATTTGAAGGCAGGATTGTCTACACCATAAGAGGAATACAGATAGAAGAACCGTTATGTTTGATTCTAGATTGAAAAGGAAATAAAAAAGAAAGGAACGATAATATGAATTTAACTGCTAAAAATACATTATTGGGAGCTTTAGGAATTGAAGAGGTAGAGATGAAGAAGGAACGTGTCGTTTTATCTATGCCTGTAGATGAACGTACCCACCAGCCTCTTGGTTTTTTACACGGAGGGGCGAGCGTCGCTCTTGCGGAAACAGCAGCAAGTATTGGTTCTATTCTGCACGTTGATATGGAAGAATATAATGTATTCGGCATTGAAATAAACGCCAACCATATTAAAGCGAAGCGAAGCGGGACTGTTTACGGCATTGCGACTCCAACACACGTTGGGAAAAGTACAATGGTTTGGGAAATCAAAGTAGTCGATGAAGAAGATGAACTGATTTGTCTCTCACGCTGTACCGTCGGTGTTGTTCCTAAGAAGTAATAACCTCTCCTCCTCCCTCATTTGAAAGGAGAATTCACGATGTTATCAGATAAGCAATTACAAGAACTTAAAAAGCAGCTACATGTTATGAAAGAAGAAGCGGAAAAGGAATACCATAATCATGATGGGTATCTAAATGAAGATGAGGACCAAGGCAACTCTGTTGGGGAATTATCAAATGTAAATAGCCACCCCGGAGATCTTGGCACAGAGAAATTTGAGCGAGAGAAAGCTTACACACTTAGCGAACATGCTGAAGAACAGCTTGAAGAGATTAATGCAGCACTTGAACGTATGGAAAAAGGAACATATGGCTATTCCGAACATTCCGGTAAACCCATCCCATATGAGCGACTACAGGCGATGCCTACAGCTCGATACTTGGTTGAAGAACAAGAACAATCCTCTTAATGGAAAAGGCACATATGAGGCAAGCTATATAACAACATAAGTTGTGTAGCTTGCCTTCCTCTTTGTCCAATTCATTTGAAAGGAGCAAGAGAGAATGAACAAAGTAGTAAAAGGAACTCTACTCTTCTTACTTATTTACGGGTTATTTAGCATAGCAGGATTCTTGTTTCCCATTGATCAAGAATGGTATAACAGCTTAGACAAGCCTTCCTGGACTCCATCAGGGTCTACAATCGGAATCATTTGGGCTGTACTTTTCGCCTTTATCTCACTATCTATTGTAATGGCGTGGAGTTCGAAAGGAGAAAAACCGTTTTCTCCACTGTTTTGGGTCATCTTATTGATCAATTATGTCACGAATCAATTATTTAGCTTCTTCCAATTTGAGATGAAAGACTTACTACTTGCGACGGTAGATACTTTTTTAGTCGCCGTTACATCCGGCATCCTGATCATTTTAATCCGAAAGTACAATAAGGTTAGCCCATGGCTCCTTGTGCCATACCTTCTTTGGACAACGTTTGCGACCTATTTAGCCTTTACTTTTTATCGGTTAAACCCAACCGAAACATTCCTAATGTAGGCAACAAATCCCTCATTATCTTTGTAAACGTTTAACAAATCCATTAAAATGTATGAAGAAGTTATTGATTCTATTTAAACTTCTTGTTTAAATAGAAAAAAGAATCATGTTAGAGTAATACTCTAGGGAGAATGACGGCCCTTGAATATGGGTATAGATAAGGAAACCCTTGGCCTGAATCTTGACACAAACGTAACACAAAACACAACTACTTTTCACTAGGAAGGGGAACTTCTCATGGCTGATGAAAATATGAGCAAAGATTTAGTAAATGCTGCATTTGAAAAGAAAAATGCAGAGGAAGAACAGCAACAACAGCAAGAAGAAGAAAAAATAAAAGAAGAAGACAAAGCAACCGAAGGCGATATTATTACCTTCCAAAGAGACGGCCAACAGTTAGAAGCTGTCGTAACTTCTTCTAAATTAGAAAACTCAGTTGTTTGCGACATGACCATCATGGACGATTTTCATGAGCGTAATTTAGACTTCGAGAAAACCGTTGTCGCTCATACAAACTACAGCATTAAAAAACGCCGTGACGTTTAGGTTCAACCATAAAGAGCATCCCACTTCTAAAGTGTGATGCTCTTTTTATCAATCACTATATTTGAGACGGTCCGTTACAGAAAAGGCTCTCGGCCCACACGCGGAAGGCAAGTAGTTTTCCAGCCCACCATACTCCACACACTATCGTTAACGGAACATACTCCCAGCTTCGAGTATTCAAATATACAAATAAATCCCCTGCATCATTGATGCAGGGGATTTATTTATATATCTATTGCTATGCAGCTTTAATTGATTTCGTTTGTTTTTGTTCAAACCATGGCCTCATTTTTACGAATAAAGGAACAAAGAGCATTCCAACGATCATGCCTTTTACAGCATTAAATGGCATAATAAAGGCTGTTATATAAGCCATTTTGGAGTCTGCTATTTCAAAGCCCATCAACCATGTATAGGCTGGTAGAATGACAAGGTAATTTAATACAGACATACCGAGTGTCATTACGATCGTACCTGTTACAAGACCAGATACAACACCTTTTACACTCTTGAAACGGTGATATAACAAGGAAACTGGCAAGATAAACATGACTCCAGCTAAGAAGTTAGCACTTGCCCCAATAGGATCTCCACTTCCAAGCATAAAGTGAAGGCCATTTTTCATAGCTTCCACAATAATACCGGCTACCGGTGAGAATATTAATGCCGCAAATAAAGCGGGAACATCACTAAAATCCACTTTTAGAAAACCTGGCAAAAATGGAAGCGGGAAGTCCAACAACATTAATAATAGTGATATGGTGCTCATTAACGAGAGCGTAATGAGCTTAAATAATTTGGATGACTGACCTCTTGGTTTCATCATCGATCTCCTCCTTCATCTTTACTCTCGATTCACATCCCAGATGAAGGTGAGCGAATAATCCGCTATAGTGCATTCCATCAAAAAATCCCTCAAGCATATAGTAGCTTCAGGGTTGATAAAAGACCATAGAGAAATATAGGTATCATATATACCTATTTTCGCTCTACATCTTCTCCCATCCAGACTGTAACTGTCGGTCCCGGATTCTCACCAGGTCCACCGATCGGCACATATATGCACCAAGCGGGTCACGGACTTAGAACACCAAGTGGGTCCCTCACCGTCGGTCGGGAATTTCACCCTGCCCCGAAGATGGAATCGTGTTTAGTTGAGTACAATTCTCATTATAACTTCTCATTAAGGATTTGAACAGCAAAATGTTTCACAAAATGAATATCCATTCATTCCCCCTCCACCATAGCTATTCTTAAAGGTACTTTGCTCAAGCATTATAGTATGTACCCGTTAGCCAAATGGTGAGCATATATGGATATTCACAGTATTTTAATATCTGTAACGGCATGAATGTCTATCGATAATTCAGACTTGCATACTAACTTTATAACCCTCATTTTCTTATTCTCCGTCTCAAGAGCAGAAATTTTCACACTTTCTTCACGTAACGAATCACCATAAAGGTAATGAAGTTGAACAGGAAAAGAATCGTTCAAGGCTCTCCTTATTAAAAAATCAATTTCGACAGCCTTATCCATTGGGATCAACCCTTTCTTCACCCGTTCATCCTCTTTCCAGACTTCTTTCAACATTGCAATGTGTTCTGTTAACATCAAGCTAGTCCACTTCATCGTCCCCCGGTCTTGACTATTTCCTTTCTCCACAACTACCCCTCCATTAAAAAGAACATATGTTCCCATTATACATATAACCCTATCAAAAAAACACCTACTATTTAAAATTTATAAAGGAAAGACCCCGAATCACTCTTGTCGTGACCCGGGGTCTCCTATCCCTTCTTCATAATCAATCTTCTAACGGATTAAGACTTTCTTGACCCGTCATGTTTTCAATCATAGTAACTAGAAGATCAATTTCTTCATCAATGTCCTGTATGCTCGCTGTTTCGACTGGCGAATGCATATAACGTAGTGGCAATGATACAAGACTAATGGGTACACCTTTCCCTGTCAGACGCATTTTATCGGCATCAGTTCCCGTCATACGAGGAGTCAGTTCATATTGAACGCTCATCCCTTTAAACCTCGCCGCTTCTTCTAGCAAACGGTTTATCTTTATGTTAATCGGCGCACCTTTCGCTAATACAGGGCCACCTTCTAGCTTAATATCCCCATGTTTGTTCTTATTCACATAAGGATAATCTGTCGCAAATGTTACATCAACTGCAATCGCCATAGTCGGTTCAAGACCAGCAGCTGCGAAATAGGCACCGCCCATATTCGTTTCTTCGTTCACTGTACTCGCTGCATACACACCAACATTAATATTCTTCTGAGACAGTTTCCTCAATACTTCTGCTACGATAAAAGCTCCCGTACGGTTATCCAACCCGCGACCTGATATGTATCTGTCCATCATTATTTCTGGTTCACGCTTATATACAGCAAGATCGCCAATCTGAACGAATTTCTCCATTTCCTCTTTAGATTTAGCTCCACAGTCAATAAAAAGGTCATCAAGACCAAAATCACCTTTTAACCCGCCATGGTGCTGCGCATTTACCCCAATTACACCTGTAATCGTGCCCCCTTGGCCAAGAACAGTCACTTTCATGCCAACAGCCGCTTTTGGATTAATGCCTCCCATTTTGTCAAAATGTAAGAAGCCATGATCATCCACACGGTTCACGACGAGTGCAATTTCATCACTGTGACCCGCCAGAAGGATTTTAAATTCCGCTTCAGGGTTCAACACCCCTATGACATTTCCAGCGTTGTCTGTACGAATTTCATCCGCATATGGCTTCACGTATTCGATCCATTTCTTTTGGATCTCCATCTCCATACTTGACGGAGATGGGGTTTGTAATAAATCCATTAAAAAGTTTTGTTCTGATTGTTCCATCCACTATTCCTCCCCAATTGTTTCCTTTATCTTATCAATTTCATCGCCCTTAGACCAATGCTAGGACGTGCCCACCTTTTTATTCTTCCAAAACATATAGAAAGAAGCTCCAAAGATGATCGCATAACCAAGAAAACTTAATGCATCAGGTACTTGATTAAATACTACGATACTGATGACCGCTGAAAATAAAATATTCGTATAGAAAAAGATCGAAATTTCTTTAGCGGGGGCAAATTTATATGCAAGCGTGATTCCAAACTGACCTACCGTCGCAAAAACACCAGCCAACAGCAAATACAAGGTTTGTTGTAGAGACATCGGCTCATAAAATAGTGCCACAAATGGCAGTAACACGACGGTGGAGAAGAATGAAAAATAGAACACGATCGTGTAATACTCTTCTTTATCACCTAAAAAACGAAGAACCGTATAGGCAAGGGCAGCAAATATAGCAGATGAAAGACCTGCCATATAAGGAATGGTTTCCACCGAGAACTGCGGTTTTATAATAAGCAATGTACCTAAAAAAGCAATGATAATTGCAACAACCTGAAACTTCCTAGCCTTTTCATTTAGAAATAGAGCTGAAAAGATAATAAGAAGAAACGGGCTTAACTTATTCAACATATCGGCATCTGACAATACAAGATGATCAATAGAGTAGAAATAAAGCACCATTCCTAGTGTCCCAAGCGAAGATCTTAAAATTAAATATTTCTGGTGTTCCTTTTTACCAAAGAAACGTTCTTTGTTAAATAATACAAAGCCAAATGCTATAAACGCAGAAACAATGTTACGAAACATCGTCTTTTGTACCGCTGGTAAATCTCCGGAAAGTTTAACGAACGTAGACATCATCGCAAATCCGAAAGCAGCGCTTAATAATAGTAGTATTCCTTTGTTTGTATGACTCATGGTATTCCTCCAACGTATGTGCTTCTTGCTGATTGCAAACGTTCGTATCTTATCCTCAACACGCCCCATTGTCAACTATCTTGCCCCTCACCAAGCCCTTTTCATGCACATGAACACGGCTTCCCCTCCGAACCATCCCCAAAAGCCCCTTATATAGAAGACTTGAAGTTGAGGGAATGCTTCCGTTTGCTCAAATTGAGAATAAGGTGGTTCGGGAAATTACTCGCTTTCCGCGGCCCCACACGACGTGGGGTCGTTCGACGTTGTCACAGGACGTGACGGTCTTAGTCGAACTTCCTCTTTTACTAATGAGGCTCCTACTGCCGCAGGAGTCTCGCAATTTCCCGAACCACCTTTGCCATATATAGAGGGGACGGAAGCATGCTACATAAGGGAGGCGTATTGTTGATGCTCCGCCATACTCGATCTAAGAGGACGTTATACAACTTCTGATAAGGGGTGTCTGGGGAACGGGGAGACTCCTGCAGGAGAAAGAGGTCGACGAGACCCCGGAGCGAACGTAGTGAGTGAGGAGGCTCGACAGCTCGCCTGCGGAAAGCGAGTCGTTCCCCAGACACCCCTACCTCTCAATAAACGTAACGGCCTCACACACAATAAAGTGTCTCAGCTTCGAGCCTTCATGAGTACTCCCCTCTTAATTAACAAATAAAAACAAACAAGTTTATTAGAGAATAAAAAAGACCAAATCAAGGGATTTGGTCTTTTCCTATTTTAGGATGCTATTGACTGTGTTCTTTTTGGTTGTTCTCGTTTCACTTTGTGAGGGACCACATTTAAAAAGAGATTTAACAGGATAGCGGTTAAACTCCCTGCTACAATACCATTATCCGTTAAAATTTGAACCTGCTCCGGGAGTTTGGCGAATAGGTCAGGGGCGACGGTTACACCTAATCCCATACCGATAGAACACGCGATTACTAATAGGTTTTCCTGCTCTTTTAAATCAACTTGACTTAACATCTTAATTCCGTAAGCGATCACCATTCCAAACATCGGGATCATTGCTCCTCCTAGAACGGGTTCAGGAATTAATGTCGTAATGGCACCTATGACAGGAAATAGTCCGATTCCAATCAACATAGCGCCTGCAATGTAAATGACGTTTCTTGATTTTACGCCCGAGAGCTGAACAAGCCCAACATTTTGCGAATACGTAGTATAAGGGAAAGCGTTCATGAAACCACCGAACAGAATAGCCAATCCTTCTGCCCGGTATCCTTTTGTAATGTCTTTCTCCTCAATTTTTCTGTTCGTTATATCACTTAGCGCGAAATAAACTCCTGTAGATTCTACAAGACTTACGATCGCTACTAGAATCATCGTTAAAATTGGAGTCACTTCAAATGTTGGTGCACCGAAGTAAAATGGAGTCGGAATTCGGAAGAGTGCAGCTTCTGCTAAGGAAGATACATCTATTTTCCCCATGAAGATAGCCACAAGACTGCCCGCTACCAACCCAATTAAAATAGATACAGACCGGATAAATCCTGTGAACGCTCTTTGAAGTACAATGATTAAAAGGAGTACACCAAATGCAAGGAGAAGGTTTGAAATACTTCCGAAATCTTCACTCCCTGCACCTCCAGCTACGTTATCCATTGCGACAGGAATGAGTGTAATTCCAATAATCGTCACGACAGAACCTGTAACGACAGGTGGAAAGAATGAAACAAGCTTCCCAAAGATCGGTGCACACACTAACACGAATAATCCTGCTGCAATGATGGCCCCATAAATAGCTGTAATCCCTGAGCTACTCCCAATAGAGATCATCGGAGCTACCGCTGTAAATGTACACCCTAAAACAACCGGTAAACCTATGCCAAAAAATCGATTGCTAACTGCTTGAAGAATTGTTGCTACACCGCACATGAGTAAGTCGATAGATACAAGATAAGCTAGATCTTCCGCGTTCAAGCCTAAAGAACTCCCGACAATTAAAGGAACAATGACAGCTCCTGCATACATCGCTAATACGTGCTGCAGCCCAATTGTTATGTTTTTCATACATGAACACCCGTTTCTTCGCAAAAAGTGACACAGCCATCTTGAAGGGAGTGAATACGAGCTAAGGATTCAACCTTTATTCCTTTTGATTGTAAGAGCTCCCTTCCTGACTGGAATCCTTTCTCTATCACAATTCCGATTCCAGCAACATGCGCACCGGCTTGTTGGACGATATCTATTAACCCAAGAGCAGCTTGGCCATTTGCTAAGAAGTCATCAATAATGAGTACGCGGTCCTCATCGGTTAAAAATTCGGATGATAAACTGATTTCGCTCCATTCTTGTTTCGTAAACGAATAGACTTTAGAAGTAGCAAGACCTTCCTGAAGCGTTAGGGATTTTCGTTTTCTAGCGAAGATTACCTTTACCCCCATCGCTAATCCTGCCGTTACAGAAGGAGATATTCCTGAGGATTCAAGTGTAACGATTTTCGTGATTCCTTCCTGTTTAAATCTCTCCCTGAATGCTTCCCCTATTTCCATCATTAAAAGCGGGTCCACCTGATGGTTCAAGAATGAATCCACTTTAAGCACCTGATCATTTAAAACTTTACTTTCTTCCCGAATTCTTTGCTTCAACAACTCCATAATCTATTCTCCTAACACAGACGCACCCTGAATAAAAAAACCTCACAAAAGGCACGAGTATCGCGCCATTTGTGAGGTTTCATTCTACAAGCAGTAAGAATGGGAGTTAGTCTTTATACTAACTTCCACAAATGTATGCAATACTCATAGTCAGACCATTTACGGTAGCCTGGTAGAAACTTGCGAGCCATATCCTCGCCCTTATATGAGTACGTCTTAAATATTTTGTTGAGGTTAATTATATGGGAGCGTCCCAAAAAATTCAACCCATTTTTCACCTCTATACGAATATAGAAGTAAATATAAGTAAAAATGTTCGCCTTTTAAGAGGAGTTTTGATTTTGCGATAAAGGGAAGTCTAACAAATATACACCAAGAACTTTTGCATTCAATTACCTACTCATCAAACTACATTTTTCAGGAGGCGAATTATTTTGAATATATGTGCAATTAATATTTATGTAAGCGATCTGGACTTCGCCATTCAGTGGTATAACGAAGTACTAAACCTAAAGAAATCAACTGAACATGATAATTATCCTACTTGTATAGACTTAGTGCACGACCACAATGTTCGATTAACCCTTCACAGAACAGAGCGCGATACAGACATTGATATCTGGAAAGAAGCATCTACCATTATTACATTTGAAGTCGAGAACATACGAGCTACCATGAGAGACCTAAAAGAACGCGGAGTACGATTTTATGACGAGGAGCCCGTGTGGTTCCCAGATGGAGAACGTATTGCGTTTAGCGATCCTTTCGGTAATGTTCATGAGCTAGCTGAAGCCAAAGAAACTGCAAATGAAGAGAAGCCATGCTAAAAAGGACCTATTTTCAGGTTCTTTTTTTTTATTCCAGGAATTCCTTAACAAGATGAACATGGTTTATAAAAAAATGGTGTCAGGGCATACTGGTAGAAAAAACGGAGGTTTCAGATGAAGGTTCATTTAAACCAAGCCATTCAATGGTATTTCAGAACTCCAGTCTTCTTACGCTTGTTTCTGACTGTAGCCTTTTTTATGATCTTCTTTGGAGCTGTCATCCATTGGGCGGAACCTCATGCCTTCCCAACCGTTTTTGACGGGATTTGGTGGGCAGTTATTACAGGTTCTACCGTCGGATACGGAGACTACGTTCCTTTATCGACTTTTGGCAGGGTAATTGGTATATTCCTTATAATTGCAGGAGGTGGCCTTGTCACCTTTTATATGGCAACAGTATCTGCATCTACCGTTAAATATGAACGAAACCTCTCAGAGGGGAAAGTAGATTATAGAGGAAACAATCATATTATTATCGTTGGCTGGAATGAAAGAACGAAACAATTACTCAATATGATTAAAGATTATATAGATGAGGAGGATATCGTACTCATTGATCAATCATTAGATCAATTAGGGTATCAGGAATATAAGTTGCATTATGTTAATGGAGATGCTTCTGAAGACAAAACACTGAAGAAAGCTCGCATATCAGATGCACGCTGCATGATTATCACGTCGGACCCATCTAAAGAAGAGCACCAGGCCGACCAAATCAGCATTCTCACAACCGTAGCAGCAAGGGGCATGAATCCTGATCTTTTTATCATCACAGAGATTTTGCTAAAGAATCAAGTGACCAACGCAAGAAGAGCTGGAGCAGACACGGTCATACGTTCAAACGATTTCATGAGCACATTGTTTTACCATGAGTTATACCGCGAAGCACATATTAAACCATTTGATACACTTGTAGCCCAACTTTCCTCTCAGCAATATAAACAATTAAGTGTTCCAGATGAAATGGTAGGAGAAACCTTTAAGTACTGTGCCTTATCCTTTTTAGAACAAGAAGAATTACTATTAGGAATGGAACAAAACGGAGAGCTTTATATTAACCCTCCGTCTCAATCCATTTTAAAAAAGGAAGATCACTTAATCGTCCTCTCCAATTTAAGTGAGTAATATCCGATCTAATTCTTCTACAAGCTCTTTTCCAGTATCGATATATTCTTCAGGAAATTCTGCATCAGGGTCTTGAGGTTCTGAGAATTGGTCGAATGATGCACTGAAATTACCAACATGCACATTGTCGTCCAACCCTCGTTGATATTTATGCGACAGTAAATAGGGCTCACCAAGCCTTACAGTAACTTCCTTGTCATCTAGCTGACCATTTACAACGGAAAAGGGAACTCGCAAAAACTGATACCCGACCTCGTCAGAAATCTTATAGTCAAACGAGCCGTGGTCATAATCCCAGTTACCCCCGATATCGTAGCCACGGGGCTTTAGTTTCTGCTCAAGATCAAACAACGAAAAGACTTGCCCTTGTATCCCAGAAGGAATCGGAATCATTTTATCCCGCCTTTCTTTTTCCTTAGCTTACCCCAATCCAATCAGCCGATATGCACAGAAGATCTGAATAAAAAAGGCACCCTATTGAATAGGGTGCCTTTCACCTTTTGGGTGAATTATACAATACCAACATAAGACATAAGAATACCTACAACGGTTGCGATAAATGGAATGAGTAGTCCGACAAAGAAAATATCCTTATAAGAATCTTTGTGCGTCATCCCCGTAATAGCGAAGACCGTTAGAAGAGCACCGTTGTGAGGCAAAATAGACGCCCCAGAAGCTAATGCTGTAACGCGGTGTAAAATCTCAGGATTTAACCCCATATCTAATGCTTGCTGATAGTATTCAGATCCAAGTGCATTTAGCGTGATGTTCATACCACCTGAAGCTGACCCTGTAATCATAGCCAGAACTTGTGTAGACAAGGCATCAGAAATGGTAAGACCACCTTTAATGTTTAATAATGCTTCTTTAATAGCAGGGAACGCAGGCGCATTCTTTACGACAGCACCAAAACCAACCGCAGCACCTGTATTTACAACAGCGGTAACCGCTCCTTTTGCACCATCATTCATAGCACCTGTAAACTTCTTGAAGGATTTAAAGTTCAGTATAAATGTAAGAAAGATCCCGATTAAAAGTGCACTTAACATTTCTAAATTTAGAACATTTATAGAAATTACAACAGCTAAAAGTGGTAAGAAAGATAGAATAACATTTGGATCCTCGCCTTCTTCTTCTTTCTTTTCTTCACCATCTGGCTCTGTGAACCCTTCACCTGCTTTAGTTAACTTATTGGCACGGTAAGACAGATAGAAGTACCCTCCTACAGCCATAATAAGACCTGTTACAATCCCCATAATCGGAGCTGCCATCATAGTCGTATTAAAGAACTGTGTTGGGATATAGTTTTGCACTTGCGCTGTCCCCGGTAGTGCTGTCATCGTAAATGTGAAAGCACCAAGAACTATCGTCCCAGGTATTACTTTACGACTAATATTAGCTTGTCTAAATAAATTCAATGCTAAAGGATACATAACAAAAACAACAACGAATAGACTAACGCCTCCGTATGTAAGAATTGCTGCACCTAAAAGCACCCCTAAAATAGCTCTCTTTTTGCCGACAATCTTAGACAGGAAAGAAGCAACTGTTCTCGCGCTTCCTGTTACCTCCATCAATTTCCCGAACACAGCTCCAAATAGGAACACCGGGAAGAAATCTCTTGCAAATGACGCAAATCCAGACATAAAGTCAGATGTAAAGGCTGAGTAAATATCCATGCCAGATAGTAATGCGACGATAGCTGCTGCCACAGGAGCAATCCATAAAATAGACCATCCTAGGTACGCCATGACCATCAGGGCAATTAAACCTACAATAATTGCAATCACGATTTCGACCTCCTCTTTCATTTTTTGTTAATTTCTTTAGATATAATTCCATTAAATTCAATATAGAGATCTATTCTCTACATTAACCCACAATAATCCTACAGCCTACAAACCCTATATTTCCAGCAAAAAGCTTCAATCTCAAACATTCTTTTTCTTGCTAAAATAAAGAAAATTTCGCGTATTTTTATCTTAATCAAAATTTTTGAGTTACTTACACAACTGCCTTATACTTTCTTTAGGTCGTACATGCAACGATCATTGTAATGAAGATAAAAAATACATTAAATCGGGGAGGAAACAATCATGGTCGAAAACCAAGTAGTATTTATTACAGGAGCCGCACGCGGTATTGGTTACGAAATCGGGGAAACATTTGCTGAAAATGGAGCAAAAGTTGTACTTTCTGATGTAAATGATGAAGGTGTACAAGAAGCAGCAAAATCCCTTACAGAAAAAGGATTAAACGCGATTGGCGTAAAAGCTGACGTAACAAATGAAGAAGAAATCGAAGCTGCTATTGATAAGGCTGTTGAAACATACGGTCGTCTTGACGTTCTTATTAATAACGCAGGTCTTCAGCACGTCTCTCCAATCGAAGAATTTCCAACAGACAAATTCCGTTTAATGCAAGATATCATGCTTACAGCACCCTTTATTGCTACGAAAAAAGTATTCCCAATTATGAAAGAACAAGGGTACGGCCGTATTCTAAATATGGCTTCCATCAATGGATTAATTGGCTTTGGTGGCAAAGCGGCATACAACAGTGCTAAACACGGTGTAATCGGCTTAACTAAAGTCTCTGCACTTGAAGGTGCAGAACACGGCATCACAGTTAACGCAATTGCTCCAGGCTATGTAGATACACCGCTTGTAAGAGGTCAAATGGAAGACCTTGCAAAGTCACGTGGCGTAGAATTAGAAAAAGTATTAGAAGAAGTAATCTACCCTCTTGTTCCACAAAAACGCCTTCTACAGGTTGAAGAAATTGCAGACTACGCAATGTTCTTATCCAGTGAAAAAGCAAAAAGTGTAACAGGACAAGCGATTGTCATTGACGGCGGGTATACAGCTCAGTAACTCTCTGCTATCTATAGAAAAGGAGGATCCTAAATCGGATCCTCCTTTTTTATTTATGAAATACCTCTCGTCCAATTAATCAACTTGATCTAGTACGATCTAACTTGAGACACACAGCAACCTTCCACCCTACACTTGAGCCAATTTTGATGAATCTTAAGTCAACTCCCCTTCAACTAGAGTCAGAATCGCCTAACTTAAGTCACTACCACTTAACTTGAGCTGGATTTCGAACGACTTGAGTCAGTTTTGCCGATTGTTGAGCCAGATCACCACCTCCTTGAGTCAGTTCCAAGCCTCGTGCCCTTCCTTCCACGACTTGAGCCAATAAGCTCCCTCCACACCCTACACCTATTTCCACCAACAAAAAAACGAGCACCTAAAAGAGGTGCTCGTTCTCAAATTCAACATTTAATCTTATTTGTTCAAACGATTTTCTAATTCTGCTTTTTGAGCTTCGAAACCTGGCTTACCTAATAAAGCAAACATGTTCTTCTTGTAAGCTTCTACACCTGGTTGGTCAAATGGATTGACACCGAGTAGGTAACCGCTAATCGCACACGCCTTTTCGAAGAAGTAAACCATGTAACCGAAAGTAAACGCATCTAATTTTGGAACATGCACAATTAAGTTCGGTACTTGCCCGTCTGTATGAGCAAGCATTGTACCTTCATATGCCTTCTCGTTTACAAAGTCAACTGTCTCTCCTGCAAGGTAATTCAAGCCATCTAGGTTCTGTTCATCTTCTTTAATCGTCACATCACTCTTAGGTTCTTCAACATGAAGAACCGTTTCAAATAAGTCACGGCGACCATCTTGAACGTATTGTCCCATTGAGTGAAGATCAGTCGAGAAGTTCGCAGAAGATGGGAAGATTCCTTTTTGGTCTTTCCCTTCACTTTCTCCAAATAACTGCTTCCACCACTCAGCAAAGTATTGAAGAGCTGGTTCATAGTTGACAAGCATCTCAATCGTCTTCCCTTTGCTATAAAGAGCATTACGCACTGCTGCATATTGATAAGCTGGATTCTTCTCAAGATCCTCTTCACTTAACTGTTGTTGGGCAAGTTGAGCGCCCTCCATCATGTCTTGAATGTTAATGCCACTTGCAGCTATAGGAAGAAGCCCAACAGCTGTAAGCACAGAGAAGCGTCCGCCCACATCATCCGGGATGACAAAGCTTTCATACCCCTCTTCAGATGCCAACGTTTTAAGTGCACCTTTTTGTTTATCAGTAGTGGCATAAATTCGCTTTCGTGCTTCTTCTTTACCGTACTTGTTCTCCAAGAACTCACGGAAAATACGGAACGCAATTGCAGGTTCGGTTGTTGTACCACTCTTTGAAATAACATTTACTGAAACGTCTTTGTCCTTAATTGCGTCAAACAGGTCATTAATGTAAGGAGCACTTATGCTGTTTCCTACGAAAAAGACTTGTGGTGTTTCACGCTGGTCTTTAGATAGTTCATTATAAAATGAATGGTTCAACATTTCCAAAGCCGCACGTGCACCGAGGTAGGACCCTCCAATACCAACTACAAGTAATACATCAGAGTCTGATTTAATCTTGTCAGCTGCTTTTTGAATACGAGAAAATTCTTCTTTGTCATATTGTTCAGGAAGGTCTAACCAACCTAAGAAGTCGTTGCCTGCCCCTGTTTTGTTGTGTAAAGAATGATGTGCTAGCTTTACAGTTTCTTTTATATTCGTTAACTCATGTTCACCAAAGAACGGTAACGCTTTTTCATAATCAAAACGAATGTGAGTCATTATGTATCCCTCCAACTTATCTTTCTAAACTTCACTTTATCGAAACGCTTACAGCAAATCAAGCACCCTCACCCATGTAAGCGAATACAGAATACGATTTTTATAAAAAATCATACAAAAGAAATAGAAAGCAGGCTGAAAACAGCCTGCTTTTTGATTCTTACTTATAGAGACATTTCTAATATAGCTTTCACATCTTCGTCATGAAGTTCTTTGAAGTTCCCAAAAGGACCACGCTTCATTGCGCGATCTACGATAAGATCAAGCTGATCATTACCAATATCGTAGTCAGCAAGACGTTCTGGCGCACCTAAAGATGTCCAGAATTCACGAAGTTTATCGATACCTTCAAGCGCAACTGTTCGGTCATCTTTACCTTCTGGATCCACTTCAAAGACGCGCACAGCTAGTTGCTTAAAGCGATCTATATTGTGGTCTACGTTATGCTTCATCCAGTTAGGGAATAGAATCGCAAGCCCACCTGCGTGCGGGATATCATAGACAGCAGAAACAGCATGCTCAATATTGTGAGTTGCCCAGTCGCCACGATAACCCATTTGAAGCATGCCATTTAAAGCGATTGTTCCAGCATAAAGGATCGTTTCACGATGCTCATAAGACTCGGGATCTTCTAACAACTTCGGTGCTGTTTCAATAACTGTTTTTAAAACTCCTTCAGCCATGCGATCTTGTACAGGCGCATTTGTTGGCTGGTGGAAGTATTGTTCGAAAATGTGACTCATCATATCTACCATACCGTAAATCGTTTGATCGCGAGGAACACTTAAGGTGTTCGTTGGATCTAGAATAGAGAACTTAGGATTTGTGAACGGTGGTGCACCCCAACCGTACTTTTCATTTGTTTCCCAGTTCGTAATAACCGAACCAGCATTCATCTCAGAACCTGTTGCTGCTAATGTAAGGACGGTACCAAATTCAATCGCATCTTCAGGTGTCGCCTTACGTGTAACAAGATCCCATGGATCCCCGTCGTATTTTGCACCCGTTGCAATTGTTTTCGTAGCATCAATTACACTTCCGCCACCTACTGCAAGTAAGAAGTCTATATTATTTTCCTTAGCAAGCTCTACACCTTTCTTAACTGTAGCTAAACGAGGGTTAGGTTCAACACCTGCTAATTCTGTAATCGTTACATTCATATCGTTTAATTTATTAACAACCTGGTCATATAAACCATTCTTTTTAATACTGCCGCCACCATAAACAAGTAGCACGTTTTTTACATCCGAAGGGATTTCCTCTGATAATTTCTCTAACTGATCTTTACCAAAGATTAATTTTGTCGGATTGTGAAATACAAACTGTTCCATGTTGGTAAATTCCCCTTTCAGAATTAAGTCCAGTGTCTATTATGTCCAACATAAACCCAAAGATCAAAAAATTAGCTTAGAATCTTAATTCCATCTATTCCTTTATCTCCGCACAAACCTTAATGAGAACCCAAATCACCTTTTGAAATTTTTTATTAAAAGATAATCCATTCCAAAGCCTTAAGCTCCCTTTTATACCTAACATTTTTGTATACTTCATCAAAAACTACAAAAGCTACTACAGAATCATATTCAAATGATGAAGGAGGAATAGATCATGAGTACTCTACAACGTATTGCTTTGTTGTTAGTAATCATTGGAGCTGTAAACTGGGGACTTATTGGATTGTTTCAGTTCGATTTAGTGGCAGCTTTGTTTGGAGGCGGAGAACAGAGCGGCGCATTTGCACGTGTGATCTATACACTTGTAGGAATTAGTGGTCTTATTAGTCTGAGCTTACTATTCAAACCAAGTGAAGAAATGGCTGATCGCACTGAACCAGAAACTGATTAATTAGTTTGTTTAGGTCAAAGAGAATAATGACACTGCTAAGTGCTTTTCTGATGACAACATAAAAAAAAGAGGCTGCCCTATAAAGGACAGCCTCTTTTTGTTATTACTTACGGAAAGTATTTTCGCGCTCTTTAGACTGGTTAATCCACTCGTCAAGCTTATCCTTAAGCGTATTGAAGCCAGCTGGTGTGCCTTCTTCTTGCTGAACAGCAGCTTGTTGCTTTTGCTGTTGAGGCTTACGCTGTGGTTGCTTCTCTTGCTTTGGAGCTTCTTGAGTCGCACGGATTGATAAAGAATACTTACCTTTTTCTTCATCGATGTTTAGGATTTTAACATTTACTGCGTCACCAACGTTAAGGTGCTCGTTAATGTCTTTAACGAAACCATGAGTAACCTCAGAAATGTGTACTAAACCTTGTACTTCTTCGTCTAAAGCAACGAATGCACCATATGGTTGAATGCCTGTTACTTTACCTTCCAATACTTGACCTGTTTCGAACTTTGCCATTGCTATACAACTCCCGATCTGTTTATATTCGTTTTATTTTCACGCAATATATGATTATAGCACAAGACCTCGATTTTCGCAAAAGGAAGTCGCACTTAAATCCTATTAAATCAACATGTAATAGCTATTCCCAACTTCAGGGTTTTAAAAGACGCAGTACGCTCCTTAAATGTCTAAAATAAATTAAATTAAAAGTTTCAAAATGTTGTTACATATACAGATTTCTTTAGAGTTTATCTATGATAAGATAAAGAAAGCATACTACATTTTGGAAAGGGATAAGGAGGCGTTCTGATGAGTTTAGGTAAACAAATTCGCATTCAACGTGAACAACTAGGTTTCTCTTTAGAAGACTTTGCCTTTCGCGTTCGAATCGGACAACAAACAATGGAAAGAATTGAAAACGATGAACACACCCCTGAATTACAAACGATCCTGAGAATATCCACTGTTCTTGATATGCCCGCATCTGAATTGTTAGAGAGTACAAATACGGCAAACGATTCAGAAGTTGATGATGAATTAAAGAATTTAATTATGGAAGTCGGAGTAAAACGAACAAAGCTATTTCTCCGCCATGTAAAAGAGTTTACAGAAGACGATGTGTTAAAAGTTATGGAGATGCTCAAAGAAATTAAATATAAAAAATAAAAAAATGTGGTTTAACATGACTAAAAAGCGGTAATATTGAGTTATGTAAGACTTTCTCGTATTCCCCCTGTGAGGCAAAGCGTACTCGGCGCTTTGCTTTTTTTTTGCCTCTTGAATGAAACCCTCTATATCGTACAACCTAACCTCATGTACGTTTATATTCCAACCGACCCAAATGTTTAATTAATTATGTCAAAAGGAAAAAACCTACTACTACTCATTTCTTTAGACAATCTAATGATGGAGGTTAATGAACTGTGAACGGATTACACATCCACGTAGAAGATGAATGGCTAAAGCATAACGGAGTTAATATCGCATACCAGCGTTACACCTCCTCTTCCTCTGGCAGAAAACCAGCCCTTGTCTTTGTACACGGATTTTTATCGTCTAAGTTTTGCTATCGCTTTATGATTCCAGAATTACTTGAGCACTTTGATGTCTTTTCCTTCGACTTCCCACCTTTTGGAAACAGTGATAAGAATCGGTCCTACACATTTTCCTACTCAAACTTCGCACACATTATCATTGAATTAATGGACCAGCACCATATTCAAAGAGCCTCTATTGCCGGTCATTCAATGGGAGGTCAAGTTGCACTCACATGCAGCCACCTTTTCCCCGAACGAATCGACAAGCTTATTCTCATGGCCCCGTCAACCTATATGAAAAAACTAGGGTTCTGGTTACAACATGCTAGCCGATTACCAATATTCCCTTTCCTGTTAAAACGTCACTTATACAAGAGAGGGGTTTATCACTCACTTCTTGATTGCGTGCATGATCCACACATGATCAATAAAGAGATGATTCAAGGATATATGAAACCCTTTTTCAAGGAAGAGATATTCAGATGCCTTTCCAAAATGATTCGAGATCGAGAAGGAGACTTAGCCTCACACTATTTAAGAGAAATTAAAGCAAGCTGTTTGGTATTCTGGGGGAGTGAAGATAAGGTCCTACCCGTATCTCTTGGGTATCGATTGGTAAAAGATTTGCCGTCAGCTGAACTAGAAGTTTTCGAACAAAGCGGGCATTTACTTCCAGAAGAAGTTCCATCTGTGCTAACTGAAAAGATTAAACAATTCTGTTTACCAACAAGGCAAGCGACCTCTTAAAGGGTCGCTTATTCTTTTTCTCTCTTTTTTCTCATACAGATTGTTTCGTTTTTTCGAGAATTTTTTGTATCATACTAATAGAAATGGATCTATATTAGGAGGGGAACAATATGACATTCAACGAAGTTGTAGATAGACGAAACACGCGCTCTGTTAAATGGGACCTTACAGAGCAACTCTTTAAAGATAAAGAAATCCTGCCGATGTGGGTAGCAGACATGGACTTTCAAACACCAAAACCTGTTGTAGATGCACTTGTTGACCGCGCCAGTCACGGAATATTTGGTTACACAGTTACAGATGAAGCGGTCCATTCGATTATAAAAGGATGGCTTTCTAAAAAACACGATTGGGAAATCAGCACGGATTGGCTTTCTTATAGCCCAGGCGTTGTCCCTTCTCTTCACACAAGCGTAGATGCCCTTACAGAACCAGGAGATTCAATTCTAATACAGACACCTGTTTATCCTCCGTTTTATGATGTTATAAAAAAACATGATCGAAATATCGTTACAAGCTCGCTTCAACTACAAGATGGACGATATGAAATCGACTTCGAGGATTTTGAAGAGAAGATTCAAAACGTGAAGGCTTTTATACTCTGTAACCCTCATAATCCGGTTGGACGAGTATGGACAGAGGATGAATTAAAGCGGATGGCTGACCTCTGTATCAAACACGACGTCCTCATTTTATCCGATGAAATTCACGCTGACCTCGTATATGCAGGGCATAAACATATACCTGTTGCTTCTTTGTCGGATGAGGTAGCACATAGAACGACAACCTACTTCTCACCAACGAAGACATTTAACATTGCTGGCCTCCAAGCATCTTATATTGTAACTCCAGATGAAGATATGAAGAAAAAGATTGATGCTCAGTTTGGCCTTCAAGGACTTAATATGCTAAACACCATGGGAGTGACAGCGATCGAAGCTTCCTACGAACATGGTGAGGAATGGCTCAATGAGCTGGTTGAAGTGTTGGATGGGAATAAACACCAGCTAATGAAACGAGTTCATGAAGAAACGAATCAGATCCAAATCATTGAGCCTGAGGGAACCTACCTTGTTTGGATGGATTGCCGGGGCCTTGGTCTTTCCCATAATGAGTTAAAAGAATTTATGAGAACAAAAGCTAAGGTTGGCCTAAATGATGGTGCTTCTTTCGGAAAAGAAGGCGAAGGATTTATGCGTATCAATATTGCTACACCCCCTCAAACCTTGAACGAAGGAATCGATCGGATTGTACAAGCAGTGAACAACCAAAACGGGACTGATTCGAATTAAATCGCAATCCATGGTATCGTTATGGGTAGGTCTCATATGATAGTAGCAAGAGCCCTTTTCAGTTCTAGAAGGTAAGGTGAGAAACATGATTAATCGTAAAAGTAAGCGAGAAATTGAGTTGATGCACGAAGCTGGTAAACTGCTAGCCTCTGCACACAAAGAAATTGCAAAAATGATCAAGCCTGGTGTAACAACAATGGAGATCGAAAACTTCGTTGATGACTACTTGGCCAAACACGGTGCTACCCCTGAACAAAAAGGTTATCAAGGGTATGAGTTTGCCACTTGTGCATCCATTAATGATGAAATTTGCCACGGCTTCCCTCGTAAAGAAGCTCTAAAAACCGGCGATATCGTGACAATCGATATGGTAGTAAACCTAAACGGCGCACTTGCTGACTCGGCTTGGACATATACAGTCGGAGAAGTTTCAGAAGAAACACAACGTCTTGTAGATGTTACGAAAACAGCTCTCTATAAATCAATTGAGCAGTGTCAAGTTGGTAAACGCTTAGGTGATATTGGTCACGCCATCCAATCTTACGTAGAAGGTGAAGGCTATTCCGTGGTCCGTGACTTCACAGGACACGGTATAGGAAATTCTATTCACGAAGAACCAAACATTCTTCACTACGGAGAAGCTGGGAAAGGCCAGCGCCTGAAAGAAGGCATGGTGATTACGGTTGAACCAATGGTGAACACAGGTACTTGGCACTCTCAGATGGATGAGAATGGATGGACAGCTCGAACGACAGATAAGGGGTTATCTGCTCAATTTGAACACACAATCGCCATCACTAAAGAAGGCCCCATGGTATTAACAGAACAAGATATCTAATTAAAAAGGCTGCCTCATTATAATGAGGCAGCCTTTATGTTATAACAGCTCTTTATTCCTTCTCTTTCTCTCCCCCATCTTCTGAAGGGTCAGATGGAGGGTTCTTATTAGCCGCTTCTTCAAGCTGAATCACACCACATGCAATCCTATCTCCTGAATCACCAGCAGGCTGGGTCAGACCATCATCCACACCTTCGTGTATCACTAATGAGGTCCCTTCATCTTTTAGTAAAGACATTTTCCCGTCCATTAGCGTCGCTCCCTGGACTGCAAGTTCTGCATTTACTTTTCCAGATGAGTCCGCCTCAATATTAGGCAGATCCCCTAAATGCGTTCCTTTTGGATTCATAGCTCCATGTTCTTTTTTGTCAGGATTCAGATGATTACCCGCGGTTTTAAAATCAGGACCTTCACACACCGGGTATTCATGAACATGTATGCCATGAAGTCCCGGAGACAATCCCGTTAACGATAACTGAATAGCTACAGAATCGTTTTCTTCTGACAACTTAGCTGTCCCCAAAGCATCACCAGCTGGATTGTATATCTCTATTTCAATAGATGATCGATTCTGACTAGAGCATCCTGCTACAAATAAAGCAAGCGCGAAAATGACGCTCAGTTTCCTAACCCTCATGTTACCTCTTCCTTTCAAGCATACTTACTATACAGTGTTGACCAGTTCTAACCGTTTTAACCCCTTCCCCCTTAGTCTTCCTTTGTAAGACTCAAAGTTGAGAAAGTGTTTCCGTTAGCTTTAGTTGAGTGTAAGGCGGGCCTGGAAACCACTCGCTTTCCTGTGGCTCACCTAGGCTCTTCTACCCACGGGAGTCTCAAGTTTCCAGGCCCACCTTTTCCATATTGAGAGATACGGAAACAAGATACATGTAGATTCAATCAGGCATGAGTTATCCTCAAGCAGCGAATGCTTTCTACATCTTACCCCAAACAAAAATAACAGCCCCACATGAACTAACATGTTTCAGCTTCGAGTATTCAACACCCCTGACCCATCTTAAACAATACATGATAAGGACAATCGAGTTTAAGGGATCAAAAAACGAGCAGGAACCCTTTGTGGGTTCCTGCTCGCTTTCTTTATACCTACTACCATTTTACCTCAACCGAATAATTCCTCTTACTTGCTATCCTCATGCTCTCTGCTTTGTTGATCCTTAGCAGGTGAGTACTCTACAGACTCACCAAATTCGTCCTTAGCTCTTTGCTCTTGCTTTTTATTTACATTTATTATCCATCTCATAACTAATACAGCACCAATAGCAAAGATTAACAGTGAGATGACAGCTGGGATATATTCTGTTTTGTCCTCAGGGAAATACAGAAATTCCATCATGATGCATGCACGTCCTTTATCATGTCATAAGTCCATTCATTACCTACGATGATAACGATTTCCTATTTCAATAGCAATAGATAATCTGTGACAATTCCTTTTCCTACTTCGATTTGATACCATAAAGAAAAGTGATTTTAAAAGTTGGAGGGAATCGATATGACCGAATTTGAAGCCGGAACAATTGTAAAAGCTCATTACAAAACAGGGGTCTACGCTGGTGAAATCGTTGAAGACCGCGGTTCAATGTACTTAGTAAAAGTACTAGCTGTGTTAAAGCACCCTCAACAAGGTGACTTACATAACCCTGGCCAGACGGAAAATGTTTTTTTCCACCAGCGAAAAGCCCTAAGCCAATATGAAAAAGCAAATGTATCTAAATCTGCCGTACACGTATACGAAGATGAAGTACCCTCATATGAGGATTCACTGAAGCAGGCTCTTGATCACTTAAAAGGTAAACTGAATAAGAAAGATGATGATTTCTCAAAGCTTGCTTTACAACGAGTCGATGAGTTAGAACATCAGTATTTCTCATAAACACTAAAAAAACGAAACGGCTCTTCTTGAAGAGCCGTTTTTATTATCCTGGAACTTTTAAATTCTTTTTCTTTTTCTTTGGTTTTCCGTAAATTAAATTTGTAATTTGCGGGGCTCTCTCAAATAGCAACATCCCTATGAAAGCCGCAATGACAATGTAAATCCCACTAAACACTTTAATTACACCCATTGCTAAAGCAGCAATAACTACAGAGAACTCTCCCCTTGAACAAATCGACAAACCAGCTCGAAAAGATACCCTTTTTGAGAGACCATAGAGCCTTCCACCGATCATACCCACGAGTATTTTGGCTACTAGTGACCATCCAATTAACGTTATGAGCAGACCAACTTTCGGAACTCCGTCGCCAAATTCTATTGTCGTCCCAAAATATACAAAAAACAATGGCAGCATCAAATCTTTTACAGGAAGAACCGTCTGCTCAACACGCTCAATCTTACCGATTTCAGCAAGCATCATACCTGCTAGAAAAGCCCCTAACACTTCTGAAAGGCCTAAATAGAGTGCAAGTCCCCCATAAGATAAAGCAATTCCGATTAAAAGTGCAATCTTAAAGTCTTCATCATCAATCTTCTCAAGCAGCTCTTCAAATCGTTTGAACAGCGTCTTCCCTAAAATGATAGCCCCTACTGTCAAACCAATGATTTTCCCAACAAGAATGAGTAAGTCCACAGTTTGGAATTCTCCACCACTTGTAACCCCCATTAGAACAGCAACAATGACTGGCGCTACTAAATCTTCAAAAATGAGAAGCGCGAGAATAAATTCTGTTTCGGAGTTCGCCATACGGCTTGTATCATCGAGTAATTTGGCTGTAATAGAGGAGCTCGTCGCATATGTAACGCCCCCAATTAGAAAGGATGTCAGAAGATCCAGTCCGAATCCTAAACAGATTAGTAAAGAGATGCCCAAACTAAAAGCAACATCTAACAAACCTGCCGGCCAGATCTTCTTGGCGATCCCACCTAACCGCTTGATGTTGAATTCAAGCCCTAGAAGAAAGAACAGCAACACAATTCCTATCTCACTCGCAAAATGTAATATTTCATTACCATGAATGGCGTCTGCAAGGACAATACCTAACAAAATATATAAAATTACATTTGGAAATTTGATCTTGATACTTAAAAAGCCAAGCCAAAAAATGAGCAAAAGAACGAGCCCGGCTCCTAGCAAAGTGGGCATTTCAACATGCACGGGAATCATCCCTCCCCTTTACACAAAGCTGTAAGCGAAGAAATTTGATCTTTCTTTCCAATTGCCATCAACACATCTCCGGCCTGTAGCGTGGTATAAGCTTCAGGTATAGCGATGATATCGTCTCCTTTTACTAATCCAATAATCGTTGCCCCCGTCTTATTACGGATTTCTGATTCTTCTATTGTCTTTTGAGTTAATGGAGAAGCAGCTCTTATTTCAATCCAATCCATCACAATTTGATTATTAAACATTTTCAGTTTATCTGCATCAACAGGTTGATAGGTTGCACCTAGCAACTGCGCACCAAACTCCCTTGTTTCATCAGCTGTTAAATCCATTCCGAAATCGGCTTCATCACTATCCGCTTCTTCAAAAAAGTAGAGTTCTCGTTTGCCGGTGTGATGCACGATTAACACAAGTTGACTATCCTCAGCTGTTGTAAATGATATCTTTTGACCAATACCTGGTAGTTTAGAAATAGATATATTCATTGCCTTAAAGCCCCTTTCCTACCTTCGCATCATTTCCATGGTGGATGAGAAGTATAAGCATAGTGTATTAGAACCCATTCTTTTTCGTGATAAAGAGAGGCTCCTTATTCGTTTATCCATTTATCCTTTATTGTACCAAGAGATGATTGGAAAACCTAGCCACTATACCACTTCTTGTTGAAATCGTTACCATTTGTTTTGTAACCACTCTTGTGGTACCTTTGAAACGTAAGAATTGAGAAACTAAGGAGGCATGATCCGATGAGTGTACATATTGGTGCAAACAAAGGAGATATAGCAGATAAAATCTTATTACCTGGCGACCCACTTCGCGCAAAGTATATCGCAGAGAACTTTTTAGAAGATGTAACTTGCTACAATGAGGTTCGCGGCATGTATGGTTACACAGGTACGTATAAAGGTGAACGCATCTCTGTACAAGGTACAGGCATGGGAGTTCCATCAATCTCTATTTATGTAAATGAGCTAATCCAAGAATATGATGTTCAAAAATTAATCCGCGTGGGTTCCTGCGGCGCCCTTCAGAAAGATGTAAAAGTACGTGACGTTATTTTAGCGTCTACTTCTTCTACAGATTCTCAAATGAACCGCATGACGTTTGGCGGCATAGATTATGCGCCTACAGCTGACTTTGGTTTATTGAAAGCTGCTTACGATGCTGGAGAGAAACAGGGGCTGAAGCTTCGTGTTGGTAACGTCTTTACTAGTGATAGCTTCTATCGCGATAACGCAATGGAATTATTTGATCAACTAGCGAGTTACAACGTATTGGCCGTTGAAATGGAAACAACAGCCCTCTATACGCTTGCAGCAAAATATGATCGACAAGCTCTTTCTGTTCTAACAGTAAGTGATCACATTATCACAGGCGAAGAAACGACTTCAGAAGAGCGTCAAACTACTTTCAATGAGATGATTGAAGTGGCTCTAGAAGCTGCTATCCAGTAATACCTTACAAAACCTGAATCCTACATGGATTCAGGTTTTTTATTTTATGGGCTTTGTTAAAATTTAATGTTGTTTCCTTATAACAAGCTCGTTCAAGAATAGGGCAGCAATCTTGAAGCCTCGAAGCTGAGGGAATGTTTTCGTTAACTTCTATTGAGCATAAGGTGGGCCTGGAAACCACTCGCTTTCCTGTGGGGAGCTGGTGAGCCTCCTCAGCCGGCACGCCGGCTTCCGGGGTCTCACCTAGGCTCTTCTGCCCACGGGAGTCTCGCAGTTTCCAGGCCCACCTTTACCATATAAGGGTGAACGAAAACATGCTATATAGGGTGAGTTCCCCCCCTGATGCGACCTACTGGGCCGTTCATCTCTTTAAAGCCGGGGCTTGCTCGGGGACTGCGAGACTCCCGCGGGGGAAGGAGCCTAGGGAAGACCCCACAGAGAGCGAAAGCGAACGAGGAGGCTTCCCAGCTCCCCGCAGGAAAGCGAGTTGTCCCCGAGCAAGCCCAAGCACTCATAATCGTAACGGCCCTTCCCACACTAAAGTGTCTCAGCTTAGAGTCTTCTGTATAAGGGGGGGTATCGTTAAAGGAGAAGCACTCTACGAACAATTTATATAGAGAAAGCGCACAGATCCCCTCTCTTCTTCATATAGTGTTTGTGTGAAGAAGGAGGATTTTTATGTATCGACATCCCTATCCCTTATGGATACCCTACGCTCCCTCTGTGTATGGACCATACCCTTTACCACCATTTCGTCCAACCTACCCAGAGGTTGATCCTTCAACATTAACAGACTCAGCAAAAGCCTTTCAGTCATTGATGTCTGACGCCCATATTATCATCGAAAAATTCGCCAGCTCTCCTAGCTTTTCTCAGGAGGTAATGAAAGCTGCTCAACATTCTAATAAGGAGAAAGTAAAACAATTAATTCAAGGAACAGGTATCAAGCATCCAATAGAAATACGCTACAACCCTGATGGCATTCATCTTACACTATCTGCTCAATCTCAAAATCAAGACTGCTGTAAAATGGAACTCGCTTTTCATTGGTAGATGCGGGTTTCTATTTTACATATCATCCACCCCATAAAAAAACAAGTGCCACCCTCCTATAATGGAGAAATGGCACTTCTACTTTTCCTTCTATATAAGGATTAAGTTTTACAGAAATTATATCACGTCAGAATAAATATAAATGCTTCAAACTCCTATAAGCTCATAATATAGGTGGCTAATGTACGAGCCATAACGCCTGTTGGACCTTTTGGACCAAGATCGTAAGCTGTTTCCGCCTGCGACGTACCCGCAATATCTAGGTGTACCCACGGTGTGGATTCTGCAAATTCAGCAAGGAAAGACCCAGCCATAATAGCATGACCTTTTCGACCAGGTGAATTGTTTAAATCAGCAAGCTCACTTGAGCGAACGCGCTGTTTATACATGTCGTTGTACGGAAGCTGCCAAATAAGTTCATCTACTTGTTTGGATGCAGCATTAACCTTTTCATATAAATCATTATTATTGGTCATAGCTCCCGTCATTGAATCTCCAAGCGCTACTACAACTCCACCTGTGAGTGTTGCTACGTCAATAATTCGGTCTGCTTTATGATGCTTTGCGTACGTAATACCATCTGCCAAAGCCAAACGACCTTCTGCATCAGTGTTTAAGACTTCTATGGTTTTGCCACTTAAAGAAGTGATAACATCATCAGGTTTAAAGGCATTTCCGCTGATCATATTGTCTGTTGATGGGATTACGGCGACGACATTTTGGTTAGGTTTTAACCGACCAACGATTTCCATCGCACCTAAAACCGCTGCAGCTCCACCCATATCCCCTTTCATACCTACTATACCGTCTTTAGGTTTAATGGAGTATCCTCCTGTATCAAATGTAATCCCCTTCCCTACAAGGCCAACTACATCTTCCCATTTTTCTTTCCCTTGATACTTCAGGACAATCATTTTAGGGGGTTCTGTCGAGCCTTGGTTTACAGCTAAGAGTGCCCCCATACCAAGACGCTCCATATCCTCTTTTTCTAAAATTTCTTTTTCAAACCCATACTCTTCAGCGATAGATAAAGCGTATTCAGCAAGATCTGTAGCGGTTAGTAAGTTGCCAGGCATTTGCACAAGATGACGCGCTGTGTTAGTACCATGACCAAGCGCGTACCCTTTTTCCAGACTCCCTTTTAAGCTTGCTTCTTGCTGATCGGATAAAAGGGTCACACGCTCCATTTTCGTATTAGGCTTCTTATTAGTTGTTTTATAATTCTCGAATTGATAAGGAGCGATCACCATGGCTTCAGATAGCACTTCAGCTGCCTTTTCCTCTGAAATTTGGTCTGTCTGAAAACTATTAAGCACAAACGTGGAATTAGACTGGCCGTCGGCTTGAAGTTTTTTAAATAGTCGGCCGAACGTGTTCTTTAGTTTTTGTGAAGTTAATTCCTTCTTCTTCCCAAGCCCTACCACATAAATACGTTTAGCTGTTGTTTGATTTAACGTATACACCTTAGAAATTTGATTATAATCATTAGATAAATCCCCGTCTTTTATGTACTGATCTAATGCTCCTCCAAGAGCTTCATTTAGCTGCCCATATACGGGTTGGTGTTGTTTGTTCTCATGATAAAGCCCAAATATAAGCGCGTCCGTTTCTGAAAATAATGCTGTTGTTGGTTGTATTGTAAACATTGCATCCACCTCCAGTTTCATTATACAAAAAATATCGACTATTGAGTAAATTCCCATTTATTCATTTTCTATTTTCTAAACGGTATATCATAACCCCTTTCGTACAAGACTTAAAATATTGGATATGTTATAATGTTGAAACATTCAAAAATTAGAAGCTAAGCGAATTTTTTCACTTCTCTACCTTCTTCACAATCTTTTACACAAAATTTACAACTCACTTTAACCCTATTTAACTGACTAGTATAGAATAATGGTAAAATATTAAGTACTAAATGAACTAATACATGAAAGCTTCAAAATGCAGAAAGGAAGGACTACAAACATGGAGATCTTCAGCAACTTTCCTCTATGGGCATCGCTATTTGCAATTGTCTTCGCCCAACTCGTTAAAATTCCAATCCAATTCATCGCAATGAGAGAATTTAATCCAGGTCTCGCGTTTGCAACAGGAGGAATGCCAAGTAGTCACTCAGCTGCTGTAACAGCTCTAGCAACAGGGATCGGCTTACAAGAAGGCCTCGGCTCTAATATATTTGCATTATCGTGTGTGTTTGCTATTATCGTAATGTTTGACTCTACAGGGGTCAGACGTCAAGCGGGTGAACAGGCGATTATGCTAAATCAACTGTTAAAAGACTTTTCTCACTTCGTTGAAGAAGCTCGTCTATGGAATTCAAAGGCAGAATACCAAAAGCGGGAAGAATTAAAAGAGTTATTAGGCCATCAACCAATAGAAGTATTTTTCGGGGGGCTGACGGGGATCTTGTTAACAATCGCCCTACATACATTGCTTTTCTAAAATGTTGAGGTAAGATAGTGCAATTAATCTGTACGATCGATTCTCTACTCTATTGCCTTGATTCTCCTTAGGACGATAGAGTATTTTTAATGGGTTATCCCAATTTACAAGACGGACCTGTTTACATTACATCAGTGATAAATAAAAGAGCATAGAGTAAAGACTCTATGCTCTTTGTTTAGGTTTTATTCCTTTCAATCAAATTACCCTTTATAATCTTGTCTAAATACTTGTAAGGCTTCGTTATCGTTTAGCATCGCTAACGTTTCCTCGCTCACTTGCCCCTCACCACGTTTGATGACGTATACATCGACATGCTTTTTGCCCCATTCTTCGTAGACATCTTTGACTGTTTCATAATAGAGGTCAATCTTATTTCCCTTAATGGCAGAACCCTTATCTGCTACAACTCCAAATCCATAGCCCGGAATAAAGAGAATTGTCCCTAACGGATATATAGATAGGTCAGCCGCAATTGTTGAATACAAGTCGCGCTTAACTTTAACACCTGAGTAAGTAATCCCATACGTAGGATGGGAAGCATCTTTCCCTGTTGATTCAACCCCAGCTGTATAACCGGTAGCCAAGACCGTTTCCTTTGGATATTGAGATAAATCAATCGCCTCTTCTATACTAGACGGTCCTTCAACTTGCTGACTAGAAATATATCTTGTTTTAGCAGCAAAGTAGTTTACACCTTTCTTAGCCAAGCTAATATCACGAAAGTTGTCGTGCTCATAATCGGATTGATAATGGAATAACGAGTTCGTTTGATCTTGCAGCCAGTTTGATATTTCTTTAGCCGACACATTCGTAATGGACATAAAAGTTGTACCAAGTGCACCCAAAAACAAAACTACCATAAGCATTCGTTTCATTGTTTTTTTCATTGTTTGTAAACACCTCTCTAGATGTCATCTTTTCCAAACAATTCAGTGATTATTCACAAGAAACGAGCTTTCCGGTTTCTTCACCATGTATGGACGTTAGAGATAGAATGAGGCCGTTACGTTTGATGAGCGCGGAGGGGTGTCGGGGGAACGACTCGCTTTCCGCGGGCGGCCCCACACGATGTGGGGTCGTTCGACGTTGTCACAGGACGTGACGGTTTTAGTCGAACTTCCCCTTTCTCTTTAGAGCCTCCTCGGGAAAATCACCCTACGGGGTCTCGTAGAACTCTTTCTCCCGCAGGAGCGAATCTAGTTCCGGCGTGGAGGACCTAGCGTGATAAGTCATCTTTTTTCCAAAGGCTAAACGCCTTTTCCAAAAAGCTGTCTTATCCGTACGGTCCTAGGCACCACGCCTGCACTTTTCAATCTAGGGAAGACCCCACAGAGAGCGAAAGCGTTCGAGGAGGCTTGCCAGCTCGCCGCGGAAAGCGAGTAATTTCCCGAACCACCTTACGCTCAATTAACGTAAACGGGAATTCTCAAAACTTCAATAACAAAGCCAATCCATTAAAAAAAAGCAAACAGGTATTAACCTGTTTGCTTAGAACATTTGATATCCTCTTACGCGTAGCATCCGTATTACAATCCCTGAGCAAATCGCACCTGCTAAGCCAGATGACAAGATAACCATGTCGATCACTTGCAGATTGACGAGGTGACTCATGGCTGTTTCAAGTGACTCATTAAACGCTGTGAAATAATTGAATGTTGAGATATTATCAACAATAAACACAATAATAATTGGATATAAAAAGGCGATCAGCCATGTTTTTCTTAACAACATATTCACTAGGAACGAAATCCCAAAAAACAAAACAAAGAATAACAAAACAGATACAATAGCCTGAAAAATAAACACCGATGCTTCCTCCTGTCTGATCAATCTATCCACATACCCTATTGACCACATAGTAAAACGGTTTCTTACCATATTTTATTATGTTCTATATAGAAAAACAAGCTATATCAGCAGAAAGAGAATCATAATAAAAGCAGGAAAGAAATTTCTCCCCTGCTTTTCATCTTTATTTATTTCGTGAAGATGTTAAATTTACCTTTTTTAAGAAGTAATCCAACTCCACCTAATTTAAGAAGGTAACGGTTATCTATAATCTTCTTCATAACAGAAGCTGTCCAACCGAATAGTTTCTTGTCGCCAAATACCACACCGATTGCTTGTCCTTCACCAAGAGAAGCAACCGTACCTTTTAGGTCTGGTTTAAACGTTTCAAGATTGTCTTCTCCGTTCACAACCTTTTTCACATTACGAGCTGTTGTTTCAGCTTCCTGAATGGCAATCTGAGCTGTTGGAGGATAAGGACGATCATTCTCAGGGTTCATAATTAAAGCACAATCCCCTACGATGAAGACATCATCATGTCCGTTTGGACGAAGATCGTCACGAACAGGAACACGGCCACGGTTTACTTCAAATCCAGCTTCTTCAACTAGAGAGTTACCGCGAACACCCGCTGCCCAAACAACAGTATTTGTTGGGATTTCTTCTTGCTGTTCATCTTTCTCAACAAGAATTTTATGTTCTTCTACTTGTTTAATCATTGTTCCTACCTTGAATTCAACGCCTTTTCCTTCAAGAAGGTTCATTGCATACTCTACAAGCTCTTCGTCGAAACCTGGAAGAACCGTTGGAGCAGCCTCTACGTTAATAATACGAACTTTCTCACGAGGGATGTCGTATTCTTTACATAGCTCTGGTACTTTGTTGGCAATTTCTCCGACAAATTCGATACCTGTGAAACCAGCACCACCAACTACAATGTTAAGCAAGTCTTGGCGCTCTTCTTTTTCATTGTTGTAGCGAGCAAAGTTGTACTCGATGTGCTCACGAATTAAGCGAGCAGCATTAATGTTACTGATTGTAAATGCATGTTCTTTCAAACCTTCGATACCGAATGTAGCAGCTTCGAATCCAAGTCCGATTACAAGATAGTCATACGTTAACTCGCCGTTCTCAAGTTGAACCTTTTTACTTGATGGATCAAGACTTACTACTGTATCTTGAACGAAATTAACACGGTTAAAATTAATTACATCACTGATTTTAATGCGCGTACGATCGTGGTGAAGCGTACCAGCAGCATTTTCGTGAAGCCAAGTTGTTTGGTAATGGTAATTATGTTTGTTCACTAACGTAATGTTCGCCTCATTAGAGCCCAACATCTTTTGCAGTTTAGCAGTCGTGATCATTCCGCCATACCCAGCACCAAGGACAACAATGTTTGGTCTGTTCATACATATCACTTCCATTTACATAAATTTTTCTAAATACACTGCACATATTTTCTAAGCCTTAATTGTGACTTCCTTCACGAATTTCGGCATAAAAAAAGACACCTATGATAATAGAATTGTCATAATTTCGTAAAATATTTTCTAAAAATCATCATAGTCTTTTTTTCTACAATTTTCAACCCTAAAATCACAAATCATCGACATTCAGACATTTCAAATATTTTTCCCCCGGAAAGGATTTTTGATATGATAAGGAGAAGGCGATCATAAGTATGATAAAATAGAAACCGGAATGAAACTCTTAGAATGGGGGAATTTATTGTGTCAGAAAAAGTGTATGACATTACCATTATTGGTGGTGGCCCAGTTGGTCTTTTTACCGCTTTCTACGGTGGTATGAGACAAGCTAGTGTAAAAATTATCGAAAGTCTTCCTCAACTCGGTGGACAACTCTCCGCTCTTTACCCAGAGAAATACATCTACGATGTAGCCGGATTTCCTAAAGTACGTGCGCAGGAGCTAGTGGACAACTTAGTTGAACAAGCTAACCAATTTGACCCAGCAATCGCACTTAATGAAGCTGTCCAAGAAGTTGAGAAGCTTGAGGATGAATCCTTTAAACTAACCACAAATAAAGGCGTACACTACACAAAGACCATCATTATAACAGCCGGAAATGGTGCCTTCTCTCCACGTCGTCTTAAAATTGATAACTGTCAGGAGTTTGAAGAATCAAACTTGTTCTACCATGTTGATAACATGGAACGATTTGCAGGACAGAAAGTCATGGTCTGTGGGGGTGGAGATTCAGCAGTGGATTGGGCACTTATGCTTGAGCCAATCGCTGAACAAGTTACACTTGTACACCGTAGAGATAAATTCCGTGCCCACGAGCACAGTGTTGAACAACTTCATAACTCTAGTGTGAACATTATGACTCCATATAATCCAGAAGAATTAATTGGAACTGGTTCTATTGATCAGGTAGTCTTGAAAGAAGCAAAGGGTGAGGGTATAGAAACCCTTGATATCGATTCCTTAATTGTGAACTACGGCTTCATTTCATCTCTTGGTCCTATTAAAGACTGGAGTTTAGACATTGAGAAAAACAACATTGTTGTTAACTCTCGTATGGAAACGAACATCAAAGGCATTTACGCAGCTGGTGATATTTGTACATATCCTGGTAAAGTAAAACTTATTGCTTCTGGATTTGGTGAAGGTCCAACTGCTGTAAACAATGCAAAAGCATATATAGATCCGAAAGCAAAAGTGCAACCGATGCACTCTACAAGCCTTTTCGGTTCTTAATTTAGTTAAGATAGTCTCTTACCATGAGGCTATCTTTTTTTATTTCCACATTTCACTGATGACATCACCCTTAAAGAAGGACTCTGGATTTAAACCCTCCTCAGTGAATAGTCCTGCTCTTGGGTCATTCTTCGTTTGTCCACACGCATTAAGTATAACTCCCAATATCCCAAGCACCATCAAAAAGCTTTTACAATACTTCAAATATGAGCCTCCCATATGGTTATCCTTATAAACCCATTAACCCATTCTCCAACACTTAAACATCCAAAACACACCCTTTACTACATTACCGAAATAACGTATTAAACGGTGCCTGGCACGAGTTATTGCTCTAATGTGCTAAAGAGTGTCTGGCACCCTTCATTTCTATAAAGCATAAAAAAAACCGCATGCCTTTTGAAGGCTTGCGGTTATATAAATGGTATTAACAATCTTTATCTGGTGTACCAGCGTTCGTTGCAGTCTTAAATGATGAGCCACACCCACAGTTAGCGATGGCATTCGGGTTATCAATCGTAAACCCTCCGCCCATCATGTTCTGTTTGAAATCGATTGTTGTTCCTTCTACTACAGCCATGTCTTGTTTATTCATTACTACAGGGATGTCATTCGCTTCAAAAGTTGTATCTAGTTCTTCGTTAATCTCACTCTCAAAACCCATTGCATAAGATAGACCGCTACAACCGCCGCCTTTTACACCAAAACGAAGGCGAACATTCTGATTCTCTTCATCCTTCATCATTTCTTGGATCTGCTGGCTAGCACTATCGGTAATGTTAATTGTCATACATGTACCTCCTTACGTCTTTCTTACCCTCAGTATACTAACAAATGGGATACTCTTCAATTTTTCAAACCAGAATAGGGTAAACCTTTTTCAGTTATAAGCAAAAAGACTTGAGAGCATCGCGAAACTTTAGTACATTTGAACCATATAACGATCTTTAGGAGGGCTGTTATGAGCGAATCGATTCATCCATTATATGATAAACATTCTCAATGTCCATTTTGCACCCATTCATTCACAACTAAAAAAGTACGTTCTAGATTCACTCGCCCTATAAAGACAGAAACAGACTTTTACACGCTTTACAAGTACGAGCAGTACAGCCCACTTCTATACGTCCCTATCGTTTGTCCAAACTGTGGATATTCTTATACGGATCAATTCTCCAACCTCTTGTCTGAGCATTCTCGTACCGAAATTACAGAAAAACTTGTAAAGCGCTGGACACCTCAGAACTATTCTGGCGAACGAGACGAGAGCAATGCTCTAAATGCATACAAAATGGCGATTTATACAGCTCAATTAAAGAAAGAAAAAGCCATTGTTATAGCAGGATTATACTTAAGGGTTGTGTGGTTATATCGTAAAAGGAAAGACGATGTTGAAGAAGCGAGATTCATGAGATTGGCTGAAAAAATGTACAAAAAAGCTTACGAAGAAGATGACCTCTCTTATACAGAGATGAACGCATTACGCGTACTCTACTTAATCGGGGAATTGAATCGGCGCCTGGGACGTAATAAGGAAGCCATTAAATATTTCTCCCTTGTAGTTGAAAAGAAACAGCTAGCAGTTGACCCTAAAATCATTAACATGGCCAGAGATGGATGGTATCAAGTTAGAGAAGATCAAAAGACAATCGCTAACAGACTTTTAAATGCAGGCAATTAAAAGACCTGCAGTATAGCACTGCAGGCCTTTTTCAATAAACGAATTAGAAGTTTAGAGTGTCTAACTTCTCATTTGAAGTCTCTTCATAGCCCTTCATGTATTTAATACGACGTTGAAGAGAAGTTTCATTCACTTGTTCATCCGCATGGTAAGAAGAACGAACCAATGGTCCTGCCTGACAGTGCTGGAAACCTTTCTCCATAGCGATCTGACGAAGCTCTTCAAACTCGTCTGGATGGTAGTATCTTTCTACTTTCAAGTGCTTTTTCGTAGGTTGTAGATACTGACCAATTGTCATGATATCAACGTCATGAGCAAGCAAGTCATCCATAGCTTGAATAATCTCTTCTTTCGTTTCACCAAGACCTACCATGATGCTAGACTTCGTTGGCGTGTTTGGAGCTACTTCCTTTACGCGCTGTAGAAGTTCTAAAGAACGGTCGTACGTTGCTTTTGAACGAACTCTTGGCGTTAAACGACGTACAGTTTCAATGTTATGGTTGAAGATATCAGGACCTGCGTCCATAAGCATACGAAGACTGTCATAGTCCCCAGCCATGTCAGATGGAAGCACTTCTACTGTACAACCAGGCTGACGACGGTGAATCGCTTTAACGGTTTCAGCAAATACAAACGCTCCGCCATCTTTTAAATCGTCACGTGCAACAGCAGTAACAACGGCGTGCTTAAGGTCCATAAGCTCTACTGACTCCGCAACTTTTTCAGGTTCTTGCATATCAAGTTCATTCGGAAGACCCGTTTTAACGGCACAGAAACGGCAACCACGTGTACATGTATCCCCTAGAATCATAAAGGTCGCTGTTTTACGTTCGCTCCAGCACTCGTGAATGTTTGGACATCTTGCCTCTTCACAAACTGTATGTAGGCCGCGCTCACGCATAATTTTCTTCAAGCGATTATAAGATTTATTAGTCTTGATGTTAATTTTCAGCCACTCTGGCTTACGTACGTGTTCTTCTTTCTTCGCCATGTTTACACATCCTTATACCTATTATTTCAAGCAAAACATTTAACGAGAGTAAGTCCATTCATCTGTTTGGTACCTTGTACGAACAAGCTCCTCTACCTCTTCTTGCTGTTCATCTGTCAGGGTGTATGGTATTAATTCTACCTCTAGTCCTTGTTCAAAGCCATCTTTAAAGGCACTCTTCACTTCTTCCATTGGTACATTACGACCGGCTACCTCATTGATTGCGACCGCTTTCCCTCCAAAGGCTTTACGAGCTCTCTCTTTCACACGCTCACTTGGATAAATGAACATATCAAATAAGGTAACATCATCCATTGCTATGGGGATTGAACCGTGTTGAAGAATTACACCTTTTTGTCTTGTCTGAGCACTCCCTGCAACTTTTCGACCTTCAACAATTAATTCATACCAAGAAGGTTCATCAAAACAAACTGCTGAACCCGTTTGTTTAATCTTCCCTTCTGGAATTGAGAATTCCGCTTCTACTCCCAAATTTCTGAATCCTTTTAATAAACCTTCAGAAATAACTCGGTAAGCCTCTGTTACCGTGGGAGGCATTGAATCATGATTTTCAGAAACAATTACACTATAGGTCAATTCATTATCATGCAGAACAGCTCTGCCTCCTGTAGGGCGACGAACCATTTCAAATCCATGCGCCTTTACAGAATCAAGATCAATTTTTCCATCTATTTTTTGAAAATATCCTACTGACACAGCAGCCGGTTCCCAACCATAAAAACGAATTACAGGAGGAATCTCACCCTTACTATGCCATTTTAAGAGCGCTTCATCGAGCGCCATATTATAAGCAGGGGAGGCATAACCCGAATCTACATAACACCATTTTTCTTTCATGCATGAGCCTCTTTTCTATACATAAGGAATCCTTTATTTAGGTAAATGAACAAAGTATATTTTAACAACCTACCTAATACTTGTAAAACCCCCTGGATATTCTATGTATGGAAATAAAAGAAAAACGCAGGTAATTTGGCCCGCGCTTTTCTTTTAATCGTGAAGTTAGAACAGGGGATTCTCTTCGATGTGTTGATACACATTCTTCACTAACTCTTCTGGTGTTTCACCTGTCACTCGATCACCATTAACGAGTGCAAATAGGCTTTGAGCACATAAGCCACAATGGCTAAGACATCCATATTCTATGACATCAAGTTCAGGATCTTTTTCAAGCTCTTCTAAAGCTTTTTGAGATCCACTTGCTAAGTTATTAATACAAAATTCAATTATTGGGTTCACAAGATCCACCTCTACTTTTCTATTATGGTGAATCCCCTCTTCAAAGATACATGCTACCATATTCTAGTCTAAGACGACAACGGACTCAACTCATTGTTTTCTCTAGTCAACAAATGCCCAAGCATTCAGCATCTGTTATACGACAGACAAAATGGACGAGTAGCTACCCTATTGGCTGAATTCCCTTTTCCTCAATCGCTTTGAAAACAACTTTCAGTCGGGGTGTACCTTCATCAATAACCTCTTTGTCCATGACAATTAGCGGATAAAAAAATTCTTCATCTAATATCCGTTCTGTAAATTCTTTATGTTCTCCCTCGACCTGAGACTCCATAATATCGACATATTGATAGTGAAATTGATCATTAGAATACTTACGTCCAATCGCTGCTTGCAACCATTCAAACGTCTCTTTAGAACCAGGAGCATTTACACAACTTGCACAGCGTTCCTCTGCTCCATATACCGTAATTACCACTTTGCTCAAAATCCATCCCACCCCCACAATAACTTTTGTTACCTTTCATTTTACAAAATGTTTCGATAAATATAAAATTATTTTTGAAATCAAGTTTCACAAAGATAAATTCAGTTTGCACAATAGATTTTTTTGCTTACACGCATTATAATGGATGTATAGGAAAGGAGAAGATGGATGATGGAAAATGAAGTACAAGAAGTATTGAATAAACTTCGTCCCTTCTTACTACGTGATGGTGGAGACGTTGAATTAGTAGATGTAGATGAAGGAATTGTTCGCCTTCGTCTTATGGGTGCTTGCGGTAGTTGCCCAAGTTCAACAATCACCCTAAAAGCCGGGATCGAACGTGCACTCGTAGAAGAGGTACCTGGAATTCGCGAAGTAGAACAAGTCTTTTAATTTGTAGCGTGTGTTTGGCTATTCACTATATGAAACAGCTTGTAGATCATTCTACAAGCTTTTTTTATGCCTTCCTTTTCTCCCAATAATAGGGCAGGATTGCTGGAGGCTCGAAGCTGAGACATGTTAGTGGGGATGGGGCCGTTACGGTAATGAGAGCTAGGGGTGTCTGGGGAACGACTCGCTTTCCACGGGCGAGCTGTCGAGCCTCCTCATTCGCTTTGCTCATTCCAGGGTCTCGTCGACCTCTTTCTCCCGTAGGAGTCTCCCCGTTCCCCAGACACCCCATATCAGAAGTTGTAGAACACCCCCGAAGCTCGAGAATATTGGGGATTCAACAAACCTGCTTCCTTATAAAGTATGCTTCCGTTCCTTCTATATATGGCAAAGGTGGTTCGGGAAATTGCGAGACTCCTGCGGTAGTAGGAGCCTAGGGGAGACCCCGGAGGGAGCGAATGCGACTGAGGAGGCTCCCCAGCTCGCCGCGGAAAGCGAGTGATTTCCCGAACCACCTTACCCTCTATTTGAGCAAACGGAAGCATTCTCTCAACTTCGAGGCTTCCACATAATGGAGGTTATATGAAACAAAAAAAATACAGATAAAGAATATGACATAAAAAAAGCAGTTCTTCCTGATCGGAAGAACTGCTTTTTATTAAGCATGTTTTTGCTCTTGTACAACTGGAATTTCGTCTTCGCGTCCTGCTTCAGAGCGGGCGATAATGACTGCTGCTGTAGCGTCACCGGTTACGTTTACTGCTGTACGGCACATGTCGATTAGACGGTCAACGGCAAGCACAAGAGAGATTGCTTCTACAGGGAGTCCAACGGATGTTAGAACCATTGAAAGCATAATTAGCCCTACTCCAGGGGCTCCTGCTGTTCCGATGCTTGCAAGTGTTGCTGTTAAGACAACCGTTACAAGATCACTAAAAGCAAGGTCAACACCATACATCTGAGCGATGAACATCGTTGCGACACCTTGCATAATGGCTGTACCGTCCATGTTAATCGTGGCACCGAGTGGTTGAACGAAACTACTGATCGGTTTGGGTACGTTTAACTTGTTTTGCACGGTTTTCATGGATACTGGTAACGTACCTGAACTGCTTGAAGTACTAAAGGCAACCACCATTGCAGGTGAGAAGTTTTTAAAGAATTGAATAGGGTTCATTTTCCCTAACAAGGCAATAGCTGATCCATAGGTGACAACAAGGTGTATAACAAGTGCTAATAGCACAACAGCCAAGTATTTCACCATTTTCAACAGAGAGTCACTACCTTGTGATCCTATGGCATCTGCAATTAGAGCAAACGCGCCATATGGGGCAAATTTCATGACTAGCTGAACAAGATACATCAAGACATCATTCGCTTGTTCAACTAACCTGTATAAGTCTTTACCGCGAGATCCAATGCGAGAAAGTCCAATCCCGATAAAGATAGAAAATGCAATAACTTGAAGCATATCTCCCTTCACCATGGCATCAAGTGGATTTGATGGGATAATATTGATAAGTGTATCCACAACTGGTGGGGCCTCACTTGCTTCAAAATCTCCACCTTGCATAGCCGATCCACCGGCACCTGGTTGGAAGAGCGAGCCCAACCCTAAGGCAAGCGTTAAGGCAATCGCTGTTGTAACTAAGAAAAACAGAACTGTCTTAATCCCAATTCTCCCAAGCTTTTTCGGATCACTAATTCCTGAAGTCCCAAGGATTAATGAAACGACTACGATCGGTACAACAAGCATCTTAATCAAGCTTACAAACAATTGCCCAACTGGGTACAGAACGAATTTCTGTGCGTTATCATAAATGGAAGGATCCAAGTTGTTAAGTAATAGTCCAACTAAAACACCAAGTCCCATTCCGAGTAAGATTTTTTTCGTTAATGACATCTCTTTCCTCCCCCTCGTGCAAGTATACTATTGTATATATAAACACTATTATAAAAGAGAAAGTTAGGGTAATTCAATAATAGTTCGAAAAATCTAATACAGACATTATTCACCATCCGCATAACTATGCGCCATACCAATCTTGTTAAACCTTAATTTTTTATTATACCTTCCTCTAATGCATAGTACCTTTACTTGTATAAACACTAAGTTCTGCTAAAAAAGGCAAGTAGATTCTTTATTAGAATCTACTTGCCCTTTTTCAAACTTTCTTGTTATATTGTTTTCAAACTCTGGTAACTGGAGTCTTGGCCTCATCTTTATTGATTACTTGCTGGATATTTTCAAGGCAAAGTGTCATCATTATTTTCCTTGTTTCTTCAGATGCTGAGCCAATATGAGGGGTTGCCACCACTTGATCAAATTTTAGAAGTGGGTGGTCGGATGAAATCGGCTCATTGTGAAATACATCTAACCCCGCTCCTGCTATTATATTCTGCTCTATTGCCTCATACAGTGCCCCTTCGTCTACCAATGCCCCGCGAGAAGCATTCACAAATATAGCGCTACCCTTCATACGTTCAAATGCTTCTTTATTAAACATTCCCCGAGTTTCTTCTGTAAGAGGGGTTAAACAAACCACAAAGTCAGACCGTTCTAATAGCTCTTCAAACCCTACGTAGGTGGCCGCTAGCTTTTCTTCAGCTTCGATTTTACGACTACGATTATGATAAAGAATCTCCATTTCAAATCCAGTCGCTCTTTTAGCAACAGCCTCTCCTATACGCCCCATTCCAACTATGCCAATTGTTTTATGATGAACATCTTGTCCAGCCATTAAGAGGGGAGCCCAGTTTTCCCAGGCATTATCTTTTACATACCGTTCAGCTTCCATTAATCTCCTTGCTGCAGATAATAATAATCCAAAAGTTAAGTCAGCCGTTGTATCAGTTAAAACATCAGGAGTATTTGTTACAGTGACATTGGCGTCTTCTGCAGCATCCAAATCAATGTTGTCATATCCTACGGCTAAGTTCGCAATGACTTTAAGGTTCGTTTGTTGTTCAAAGATCTCGCTATCTATCCGATCGCTAAGCATTGTCACTAGCGCATCAGCTTTTTGAGCTTTCTCAAGCAGCACTTCCCTTTCAACTGGCTTCTCTTCTTCTGGCCACATTTCAATTGTATAATTAGATTCAAATGGTTCAACTACGGATTGAGGTAGTTTTCTTGTGATATAGATAAATGGTTTAGACATCAGGATCCTCCTCTATAGCTATAATTATTGCCCATTATAGCATGAAGTTTCCCTGATTTTGGCCTCACCAATCTAATATTGGAATACGTAGTCGTTTGTAGTCCATATGAACAGCATCGAAAAATTCTTTTAGCTGTTTTTCATACTGACCTTGCTGTTGAAGAAGGGAGCGATATTCTTTTTCGAGCGAATTTTGTTCTCCCTCCCCAGTTTGTAATGTCCGCTCTAGAACATCATATAAATGAACAGGGTAAACGAGCCTTGCATAAATTAAGCGCCAACTAAAAACAGAAAGTGGCCTATTACGTTCATATTCATCAAGCATTGTGCGTATAGCAGGGTAAGCATTATTGCCTTGATTTAATAACGAATGCCGAATCCATTCTGCCAAATCCCTTGCAGGGTGATCATACACTAATGTATGAGGCCAAATAATTTGGGACATCATGGATGGATGAAGGCGCTTTAACGTAAATGTGCCCTGGTCGTTTTGTTCATATCTCCAATCTTGCTCACTTTCTTGTAAATATTGAATTGCATTTTCGGATATACCTTCAAGATAAGGGAAGGTCTCAATAAATAACCTCCTCATAGAAGAACACGGCCGCTCATTCCACTGGATTTTATATTGTTCAAACCAGGCATCCACTTTAGATTCCCAAAGTGACTTCCATTGACCATACCTAGAAATCTGTTGGGGTTGATAAGGATAACGATTGCCAATGTCATGAAGAGTCGCAAGCCATTGCCCCTCTGAAGCTTCCGAGGAACTCCAAGGAACTTGAACTAGCATGTAAGATTGATTATCTTGTTGTGTAAACAATTTACCTTCTCTTGTGAAAAGAGGCACGCCAATCTGCACAGTATCTTGTGTACGTATATATTCACTAATTGAACGTTGTTCATATACCTCTTCATCTAGTCCTTCTTCGTTAGGAATTAAGAAATAGTGACCATCATTTCCTTCGAAACCATACAAACCATTATCATGAATCTCTTTACCTAAGTACACCTGGTATTCTTGTTGCAATTGGTCTCTCATATAACCTACCACCCTTTTAGTTGCTCTTATCTATATAGATATGTATGATAACGATAAGCATGATTGGTTCTCATGCACGTTTTTCATTTAGTTTCATACTATACGATATAGGTAATAGTATGGATATACTCGATACTTAAGAAATAGGTGATAATCATGGCAAAAGAAAAAATGACAGAGTTAGAGCAAAAAGCACGAGAACTTTTAAAAGAACGTGGCGTTACACTCAACGATATCGCTGAACTTGTACACTATCTTCAGGCTAAGTATCATGACAATCTTGAGATGGAAGAGTGTTTACACAATGTAAACCGAGTAATTGCAAAGAGAGAAGTACAAAATGCAATCCTAACCGGTATTGAATTAGATATAATGGCTGAGAAGAAAATGCTTCAGTCTCCCCTTCAAGAAACGATTGAGACCGACGAAAGTCTATACGGCATTGACGAGGTCATTGCTTTATCTATTGTCAACGTATACGGCTCAATCGGATTTACAAACTACGGCTACATTGATAAGCAAAAGCCTGGGATCCTAGAGAAATTAAATGACAAAGCAAATGGTTGTCATACTTTCTTAGACGATATTGTAGGAGCCATTGCAGCTGCAGCATCAAGTCGTTTAGCTCACAGTGACGCTAATGTAGAGGCCTAAAACAGGCCTCCTCTCTCCTACATAAGAATAGAACAAAAAGGCAGCTTCCCTTAATTGGTAAGCTGCCTTTCTTTATACCCATCTGTATTATAAATTAGGAATCCATTGATTTAATGTTGAAATCGTATAAGTTGGTTGCTGGTTATATAGAGACAACTGTTCTTTTGTCGTAACGCCCGTTTGAACGTGCAAGGTGTCCATACCGGCGTTCATTCCTGCTAAAATATCTGTATGGTAGTTGTCACCCACCATTAGTGTGTCCTCTCTATTTAAACCAATTGCAGCCATGGCCTGCTCCATAATAATAGACTCTGGCTTTCCAATAAATGTAGGCTCAACACCGGTGGATACAGTTACCACAGAGGTGATTGAACCATTTCCTGGCAACATGCCTCTCTCAGTCGGTATGGCAACATCTCCGTTGGTTGACAAGAAGGTTGCACCTGCCCGTACATTTAAGCACGCTTTTGTGAGCTTCTCATAATTCAACTCATGATCCAAGCCAACTACAACATAATCACAATCTTCCTCTGCTAATGTAAGCCCAGCATCCTCTAAAGCGTGCAACAAACCTTCTTCTCCCATTGCATATACTTTAGCCCCTGGCTTTTGCGCTTTAATATAAGAGGCAGTCGCCATACTTGTTGTATATATTTGTTCAGGTTGAGCTGGGATATCAAACGTGTTTAACTTATCTGCCACCTGATCTGGACGACGGGATGAATTATTTGTTACAAACAGATGAGGAATCTCCTTCTCTCGGAGTGTCTTGACGAAGTCAGATGCAGCTTCAACCCGCTCTGCTCCTCTGTACATAGTTCCATCGAGATCGATTAAATAACCTTTATATGCTTTATTCATTGCTGTGTCACCTCTTTAATGATTAGGAGTTTGAAAACGCTGAAACAGGACCCAACTCATGATGTAAATAATAGCGAACATGTTCACTGTAATGATTAATGGCTGGCCTACTCTTTTCAAGCGTTTCACGAATCGTGTCTGGTTTTATATTGACATAATCTTGAACAAGAGGCTTCCTTAAAGAAATAAGTGTTTTATAACAGTCTTCATCTTCTTTAGGAATTACTTTCTCGTCGATTAATATATCAATGATATCATTATAGCTTCCCGGATCTCTCATTATAAAACCGTCAATCATCATATTACCCACATCAATCACCGATTCTATACTCATCTGCGCCAGACGTTCAAGCGCTAATGCTCCCATATCGCCCTCAAAGGTTTGGCTTTCATATACTCTCATTAAACCATCCAAATGCTTGAGAGTAGCTTCAATTTTACTTCGATCCACAAAATACATAAGTATGTCCTCCTTATTTCATACTACAAGAACCAAATGATCTTATTTCATGATATCACAAAACGCTAAAATACAAATTTCATTTAAATTATGTTGGGATTTTGCTATGATATAAAAGGAATTTAAAGTATCGGAGGAAATGAAATGGATCGCGAATTAGCTCTAGAACTTGTACGTGTAACCGAAGCCGCAGCAGTGAGCTCAGCTCAATGGATGGGAAGAGGTAAGAAAAACGAAGCAGATGATGCAGCCACTTCCGCCATGAGAAGCATGTTTGATTCCATTACGATGCAAGGTACAGTCGTAATTGGAGAAGGAGAACTAGATGAAGCCCCAATGTTATATATAGGGGAAGAACTAGGGAATGGACAAGGACCTGCCGTGGACATCGCTGTTGATCCTTTAGAAGGAACGAATATCGTAGCGAAAGGACACAACAACGCTATGGCTGTTATTGCAGCTGCTGATCGCGGTGCCCTTCTTCACGCTCCTGATATGTATATGGAGAAAATTGCAGTTGGAAAAAACGCAAAAGGAAAAATTAGTTTAGATGATCCAATCGAAAAAACGATTGATATTGTGGCAGAAGCCAATAATAAACGTATCCGTGACCTTACCGTCATTATACAAGAACGTTCAAGGCACGAAGATCTTGTCGAACGCGTCCGCGCCAAAGGTGCCCGCGTTAAATTATTTGGTGATGGTGATGTAGAAGCCTCCATAGCAAGCTGTATACCTCACACTGGCGTTGATATCTTTGTCGGTACAGGGGGCGCGCCAGAAGGTGTGATTTCTGCAGCTGCCGTTAAATGTCTTGATGGTGACATGCAAGCTCGTTTAGCTCCTCAAAATGAAGAAGAAGCAAATCGTTGCATCGAGATGGGACTTGCAGATCCTCGTCAGCTACTGACACTAGATGATTTAGTAAAAAGTGATGACGCAATCTTCGCTGCTACAGGCGTAACAGAAGGCGAATTGCTACACGGTGTAAAATTCTTAGGCAATGACCTTTCAGAGACCGATTCAATTGTTATGCGAGCTAAAACAGGTACAGTTCGTTTCATAAAAGCGAATCACCATTTAGATCGTAAGCCACACTTATTAGTAAACGAATAATAAGGTTTGTTAAAAGGAAGGAGTACAAGCATGAAAGAAGATCGACTTTTTCTCACTGATGAAGAAGAAAGCACTTCTACACGCTTTGTAAGCTTTATGGGAGAGAGCCATCGGTACGACTTGGCTATTACAACCTCGAAAAAATATAAAGACAAGAAAATGGTCATAAATTTACAAAGCAACCATTACGCTCTTTTGAACCAATCGCAAGTAGAGGAAGATGGACACCTTGAGCATGCCTTCAACTTAACAGAAGTGGAGGCCGAAGAACTAAGAGCCTTCCTACGTGAAATCGTATAAATGAATGAAATCCCCCTCCTAATGGAACACTACGTGGCAATAGGAGGGGGATTTTTATGTCTGATCAAGATAAAGAGAAATACTCTGATTTTGCAAATGTTGAAGCCATGAGAAATTATGTAACACCTGAGCAAATGCCCGAGGGGCCTTATGGGGCTCCTCGTAATAAAGATCAACCCGTAGAAAATAAAAGCACACCATGGCGACCTGGTCAACGATACTATAGCGCTTTTAACTATGAGAACAAATCACTTCATAAAGACTTACAGCGCTTAGATCCTGCCTCTCACCCAACACACGATCACCCAGTTAAAGAAGTAAAGCCATCTGAAGAACAATAAAAGAGCAGGGCGAGACCATATCTGGTTTCGCCCTGCTTCTTTAAATGTTACTTGTCTGTTTTCTTCAATACGAAATGAGCGCAACCAAAGTTACAGTATTCGTACATATAATCATCTAGCGTGCTAATCTTTGTATCGAATGTAGACTTAGGATTCTGATCGTCATAAAACCCTTTCAAACGAAGCTGTCCGTATCCCCAATCTCCAACGATAAAATCATACTTACTTAGAATGTCGCTAAATCGTTCCTTAACTGCTTCTTCTTGGAAGCCGTCTTTTTCGTCTAGAACAACCTGATAATTCTTTCCTTGAATTTCTACCACGTCGATCACCTCTTAATAGTGCTTTTAGTGTATCATATTTTGGATATTTTGACTTTTACTTTTCTTGTTTGATCAATATTTTCTAGCATGAACTTTCCATATTGACTAAAGCTATAGATGAGGGAGAGACAATATCATGCTAGAGGAGGGTTTCCATTGAACTACAAATCATGGATTGCGGCATCTGCTCTTGCAACAACCTTAGTTGTTACGGGGTGCGGTGCTGAAAACACGGACCAGGGCGCAATGGATATGAATAACGATGGGTACGGTACCAATGTAAGTTACGACAATGCCGACCGCAATAAGAACAAGAACTATAATTACCAAAACGTCGAAGACATGAATACCAACAACAATTCATCTCAACGTCTTGGATACAACCGCTACTCGCGCGGTGAAGTCGACAAGCTTGATGAGGTCCGTTACGGAATCATGGACCGAGAAGCTGTTAGTGATTTAATCACTCGTTACATGCTCCAAGCTAATGCATTTAAAGATGCGGCTACGCTTGTAACGGATTCAGAGGTTCTCGTTGCTTATACGAAAGAAGACGACGTCGATCGAGATCGTGCTGCTGATATCGCCAAGAAAACAGCAATCTCGACCGTTCCTCGTTACTTTGAGGTATATGTAACAGACCAGAAAGACATGTATAAAGACTTGGCTTCTTTAAGCAATATGAAGACAAGCGATAAGAACTACCGTAACATGCTTGAATCAACAATTAAAGAAATGCGTAAATCTCCACAAGGAGAAGCTATGTACAATGATGAAACAAAGTCTAAAAGAGACAAACGGGACGTTCAAGATCAAGGGATGAACCAGTAACTTTTTGCTTAATCATCAGTAAAAACAATGGTTAGCCCGTAGAGTTAATCAGTAAAGAAGGGACTGTTTTAAAAGACAGTCCCTTTCTCATGGACTTTTAAGTCATTCACTTATTCTTAACATTTACCACTTATGTTTCACCCAAGGCTTTCGCACACTATTGTTATAATCCATCACTCGGAGGTGAAATGATATGACACGTATAGTAGCATTCATCTTGCTTTTAGCCCTCCTTCCACAACATACATGGGCAGAAGATAATAAAGATGTCACAGCACAACGTATGAACCTTTACAGAACTATGGAATCCCTCACTCAAATTCCGTGGTACTACCTTGCAGCTGTTGATCAATATGAGCGCAATATACAAAAAGAGCCTGCATCTGAAGGAATCATTTCAATTACCATTCCTAAAGAGATGTGGAACGGCGCCACAAATCCAAGTCAAAAAGATGTTCTTCCTGTTTCAGAAATTGCATTCTTTGAAGGAATGGGCCAAGACGGAGATGGAGACAATCTCGCTGATCGCACAAATGATGCCGATATTCTTGTTTCCTTTTCCAAATGGATGAGTGAGTTTGGTACATCTAAACAAGATATTAAAATCGCTCTGTGGAATTATTATGAAAGAGATTTATCCGTTCAAACGATTGTTAATACTGCTGAAGTCTTTAAATCAGAGAAGACAATTGATTTAGATCAACATATATTCCCTGTCCCTCTTCATCATAACTATAGCTACAAAAATACTTGGGGAGATCCTCGAGGGTTTGGTGGAAGACGAATCCATGAAGGAACCGATATCTTTGCTAATTACGGTGTTCCCGTCCGCGCTACATCCTACGGGGTAATTGAGATGAAAGGATGGAACAAGTACGGTGGATGGAGAATTGGTGTAAGAGACATCCATAATATTTACCATTATTTTGCTCATTTAAACGGCTTTGAGAAAAATGTTAATGTAGGACAAGTAGTTAAACCGGGAGATGTTATCGGATATGTTGGTGCCTCTGGTTATGGCCCGCCTGGAACATCAGGAAAATTCCCTCCTCACCTGCATTACGGAATGTATAAAGATAACGGTCACTCAGAGTGGTCCTTTGATCCTTACCCTCATTTAAAACTTTGGGAACGCCAAACACGTCAAATGAAAAAATAAAAAATCCCTCTCACGCTATTGCGTAGAGGGATTTTTGATAAACTTATGATTTAGATGCTTTAACAGCCCGCACAATGCTAGCTATTAAACCACCCCAGATAACAGTAGCTCCGATGACAAACATTACAATCCAACTCATGTTTAGCCAACCTCCTTCTCTTCTGACTCTTTCGGCATTGCCAATTCATTATTTGGCCACTTGCGTACCGTCATTAATGCTCCGACGAACATAGCTCCAATGGCAACAACCCAGCCGAAGTAGAATAAGAATTCAATCGGGTACCCTTCATAGTTCTCCATAAGTTCGACACGTAGGTTTTGTAACAACATATACCCCAGGACAACTGGAGTTATTACACCCAAACTAATCCTCCACCAGGCACCTAACATAATGTCAGATAGACTGTTGGCATGAGCCTGGAGGTTTTTTAGTTCTCTCGCAAACCAAGCAACAGCTACAACCTCAAACAAACCAGCAAGCGCTACTCCATAACTGTTTATAAAGTGGTCAACGGTGTCTAAGAAGAATAAACCTCCATTTGTTGCGTAAAGAAGGGATATAATTGCGGAGAGTCCCCCGCCAATCGCAACCGCGGTTACGCGTGATAGGTTAAACTTCTCTGCAACACCCGCTACATATGTTTCGGTAATAGAGATTAACGAAGACAGACCCGCTAATACAAGCGAAGCAAAGAATAAGAAACCAAAGAACCCAGACAATACAGGCATTTCATTAATAATTTGTGGGAATACAACAAATGCTAAACCAATTCCTCCTGTCACCACTTCCGTGACATCTTGACCTGTTTGCAGTGCCATAAAACCAAGTGCAGCAAAAACACCAATACCAGCTAATAATTCAAATGATGAATTCGCAAAACCTGTGATAAAGGCATTGTTTGTGATATCAGATTTCTTCGGTAAATATGAAGAGTACGTAATCATAATCGCAAAAGCGATGGATAAACTGAAGAAGATCTGACCATAAGCAGCAACCCAAACTCCAGGGTCTCCTATTGCATTCCAATTTGGCTGGAAGAATGCTTGAAGACCATCAACTGCCCCATCAAGCGTCAAAGCACGCACAACTATAATTAAGAATAATACCACAAGCGTTGGGATAAAGATTTTATTCGCTACTTCGATCCCTTTCTTAATACCAATTCCAAGAACTGTTAAGGTAATGATCCAAACAATCGCTAGCGGAATAAGAATCTTCATATTCATTCCACCAACAACTCCAGGTTCTGTGATATTCAGGAAATCTTCCATCAAGAATGTACCTGTATCACTTCCCCAAGCTCCATTTAATGCATAACCTGCGTAAAGAATCGCCCAGGCAATAATAACCGCATAATAAGTAGAAATAATAAATGAGATCGCAACTTGCCACCAGCCAATCCATTCAAAGCCTTTTCGCATTCTCCCAAGTGACTTAGGTGCAGATCCGCGATATTTATGACCGATGGTGTACTCCATAATTAAAAGTGGAATTCCGGCAGTTAGAAGTGCGAATAAATATGGTAAGAAAAAAGCACCTCCGCCGTTTTCGTAAGCCGTCGCCGGGAACCGCCAAATATTCCCTAATCCAATAGCTGAACCCATTGCTGCAAGCAAAAAGCCAACCCGTGTTCCCCATTGAGAACGTTTTTCCATGAATAGCCCTCCCCTTCACCAGTCTTATCCTGCGTTACAAGCATATGCTTAATATCCCAGGAGAATGTGTGGTTCTTTTTCTTTTTCAGACTTTTCTAACTATAAGATGTCTTTATTCTAACCAGTCCAACTCGGCTTGTAAAGTAATATTTAAAATTTTCAGATATTTACAATTAGGTTTTTTATCCTACGCCTATTTTTCTAACCAAACCCGTTCCCCATAGTGGATTTTCCATATGCCCCCCTTATATTGCAGACCCGTAGCTTACATATTTTGGCTGGAAGGGGCCGTTACGTTTGATGAGTGCTTGGTCTTGCTCGGGGACAACTCGCTTTCCTGCTGGGAGCTGGGAAGCCTCCTCATTCGCTTCGCTCTCTGCGGGGTCTTCCCTAGGCTCCTTTCCCCGCGGGAGTCTCGCAGTCCCCGAGCAAGCCCTGGCTTTAAAGATGTGAACGGCCCCGCAGTTATCAGCAGGTGGTCTGGTGTCACCCTAATATGGCATGTTTTCGTTCATCCTTATATGGAAAAGGTGGGCCTGGTAACTGCGAGACTCCCGTGGGCAGAAGAGCCTAGGTGAGACCCCGGAGCCCGGCTTTGCCGGGTGAGGAGGCTCACCAGCTCCCCACAGGAAAGCGAGTGGTTTCCAGGCCCACCTTACACTCAACTATAGCAAACGAAAACATTCTCTAAACTTCGGATCTTCAACATTGCTTCCCTTATATGGATCTAACGCAGGTCTTAGCTCAACAATAAAAAAATCCCGTTATGTACGTTACATAACGGGATTTACACAACTATGCAGTTTTGGATTCGTTTACTTCTGAATCATTGCTTTTTGGATTAATCGCAAACACCACAATTATTACAAGTAAGAGCGTAATAACAAGAGAAAGCAATGCACTAGACGTCATGCCATAAACCACATAACCAACAGAAGTGGCCGCGGCACTAATTAAAGCATAAGGCAATTGCGTCATGACGTGGTCAATGTGATTGGATCCTGCTCCTGTAGAAGATAGAATTGATGTGTCTGAAATCGGAGAACAGTGATCTCCAAACACACTTCCTGCTAATACAGCTGCTAAAGCAGGTAAGAACATGCTTACGTCTGTGTTTGCTGCGATATTCCCTGCAATGGGGAGCATAATTCCAAATGTTCCCCATGACGTTCCTGTGGAGAACGCCATTCCTCCAGATACTAAGAAGACGAGTAATGGTAAATAAGACGGGGCAATGTTCAGAGATTCAAATTGAGCTGCTAAGAATTCACCTGTCTCAAGCTCACCAATAATGGCCCCAATCATCCATGCAAAGACTAAAATATAAATAGCTGGCATCATTGCTTTAGATCCTTCAAGGCTTACTTTGCTAAGAGGTGACTTTTCACCAGGTTGAGTTACATACAGAACAAATCCACTTAGTGCGGCAAATAAGCCACCAGCAAATAATGAGCGATTTACATTTGTATTCTTGAAAATCTCAAGAATAGTTACGTTTCCTTCTGTCCCTTGGATGCCCGTTATTACCATGGCAATGACAGTAGCCGCAATTAATACAACGATAGGAACAATCAAGTGATAGACACGCCCATTGTGGACATCTTTAAATTCATTGTTCAAGTCACCCGGCACGTCTTTCGTCTGGTCAACAAGTTCCCCTTCAACTTCAGCTTTTTGCTCATGCCTCTTCATGGCTCCAATATCGAATTTACGATAAATGGTTAAGAACACAAGGAGTATAGCTGCGAATACATATAAGTTCATTGGAATCATCTTAACAAACGCTTCTAAGCCACTAAACTGAGTTAATTCATTTGTTGCAATAATGGTCCCTATAGTACCAATAATATATGCACCCCAGCTTGATATCGGTGAAATTACCGTAATTGGCGCTGACGTAGAGTCAATAAGATACGCTAACTTTGCTCTAGAGACTTTATAACGATCTGTTAATGGGCGAGCAACCTGCCCTATTGCCAGACTATTAAAGTAATCGTCAATGAAAATAATAATACCTAATACAGCTGGCATAGTTTGAGCACCCTTACGTGTTTTAACACGTTGGATCGCCCACTCTCCAAATGCACGACTTCCACCGGAAGCAGTCATAAAGGCTGTTGTAATCCCTAATAAGATTAAAAAGCTGAGTAAGAATAAATTGCCTAAATTAAGCGCGCCATCTACATAGAAAATCGTATAGAATTGTGTCCATACTTCAGATAATGTCGCAGGTATAGAAAAACCATGGAGCATGAAAGCACCAAGTAAAATTCCTACTCCCAATGAGATAAGCACTCGTCTTGTAACTAAGACTAAGACAAGCATAACAAGTGGTGGAATAAGTGAGTAAATCGTTCCTTCCATCTTTTCGTTCCCTCCATTTTTTGTAATGATCTCCTTCGTGTTTCAGCCTTGATGTTATTGAAGGAAAGGAACGATGGACATGACGATGCAAGTACTGTCGAGCGCAGATTGGTGTGGTAATCTGGCTTTAAAATGCAGAAGAGTAAGAGGAAATAAAAAAACAGCAAATAATGATAGAGAAAATAACCTATCATTACTTGCTGTTTTATCGCAAATAATATTGTTATCCTCCATCTCGATCAGTAGCGCATCATGCAATCCAACGTTCGGTTTGCATGACAGTACATTCTCTATTTGGGAATGCACCAGCGTAAGGAAGGGGACCCTTCGTTACACTTCGGCAAGCAGCCCTTTCTCCAGTTCTCATTGTTGTCATCCTCAAACTGGGTACTAATGCTAAATGCACCTCTACCTCATCGATATGATAAGGGTAGATGAAATTCAATTTTTGTGTAAGACAAATATTATCTTAACAAGTTTTTATGGTCCTGGCAAGGGGTTCGTTGGAACTTCAATAGATGGATTCATTCCACCGCCACCACCATTATAGAAATCAGGTACTTTCCCAATAATGACGTTATGTGCAATAGGAACTTCGGTATTGACTGTGATCAGCTTTGTAGAAAACGGCAGGAGTACTTGTAAATTGACTTCAACTCTTAAATCAATATCAACAACAAGCATATTAATACCATACTCTTTCTCTTCTTTAATAGCATCCGCTTTCACATTTCCAATGTAAGTAAAATGGACAGGAATCTCTGGTCCTAGGTTTGATAATAACGTATTCCCAGTCGCTTGCCCTAAAGGAATTCTAGCAATGGTACGTTTATCTTGTACAATCTCTGTATTCGTCTCCTCAGGTTGGTCAATATCCACATCATAGGATATACCAGGGTCAGGATCTTCACCTTCCCCTAATCTTGTTAAATATTGATTAACGCGAAATAACGTATCCCTCGTTACTTTATTAATCGCCGCTGAGTTGAAGCCAGCGGACACTACATTTCCTTGATCATCATAAGTATACTGGACTAAATCATTCACATTTAAGTCTTCTGCCATTTTCTTACTGACCGTTTCTGCAATAGCTTCTTTTGCAAATTGTTCGGTTCTCGCCTCTGCAATCTCCATAATCTTCGGCTCGATCCCTTTATTTATAATCCATAAGCTTACAAAAGTGCTTATGAGAAAAAACATGAACGTTATAATAAATATCTGTCTGGCTGGAGGTGGTGCCATTGAACCTTTTCTTCTATTTCTCCCCATAATAAAACCCCCTCTCCTCAATCTTATGCAAGGTGAGGACAGGGTTTGACTGTTTTATTACGTTTTTCCAACCAACGTGGTATCGCATTCTGTAATGACAATATTCAAGGCTTTACTTAGATCTAATTCATAATAGGGATATACGGACTGTCCATTTTCTTCTAAAATCCTTACGTGTGGACGGTCACTAATATTAGAATTTTGTCTGGCCACAATACCTTTTCGTCCATCACTTAAACAAACACTCAAGCCATTTGGATACACAGCAACGCTTCTTCTGAAGGCTTGAATCATATGTAAATCAAACTTTGTCCCCGCGCCTGCGTACAGAATCTCAAGACCCTCGTGAGGTAGCATAGCTCTTCTATACACTCGGTTACTTGTCACTGCATCAAACACATCTGCAATTGCTAAAATTTTAGCGTAGTAATGAATATCTTTATCGCAAAGTCCTCTTGGGTAGCCAGAGCCATCTAGCCGCTCATGGTGTTGAAATGCACAATGGGCTACCACCAAAGGCACATTAGGAACAGATCGAAGCATATTGAAACCAGCTTCTGAATGCTCTTTAATAAGCTCAAACTCTTCATCATTTAAAGCACCAGGTTTAAACAGAACTTCCCTTGGGACTCTAACTTTACCAACATCGTGCAGAATGGCTCCAAACCCTAGTTCTTCAAGTTTTCTTGGAGGTAACCCTAGTTCTGTACCCAACGCTAACGTATAGATCGTCACATTTAAAGAATGAGTGAAAATATAATCATCGTATGTAAACACATCTGATAATAAAGATATAGCTCGATCATGCCCCTGTATGTCCGATAATATCTTCCGGACTACTTCTTTCATCTTCTCCCCGGTACGATCGAAAATGAAAGCATCATGTAGAGCAGATGCTGTCTTAACTTTATCGAATGTATGTGTAATATGATTGATCGCTTGGTTCCTTACTTGATCTGTAATCGGAAATTCTGTAACAATATCGTCTGTGACTTCGTCCTCTATGTAAACATATGTAATTCCCATGTCGTTTAATCGTTCGATCATTTTCAGAGTTAACGACACACCTGAATGGATTAAGACCTTCCCCTTTTCGTTATGGATCGGTTTTGCCAACTCATGACCAGGCTCTAAGGAAAACGTTGATAGCAATCGCATAATACCCCAACCTTATACCAAACTTAACTCCCGCATTCTTAATCGCTATGTACACCGAGAGAATTTGCAGTAGAGATACAAACTCCCTCGCACCAATTTAGTTAAGACTCTTCTCTTGTCAATCTTAACATGGCTTCTTTCCCAATCATTCCTTTTTCCCACCCAAAAGCTTTTGATCCTATTGTAACCTTTTCTAAAGGCGCGTCGAGTAGATCTTGTATACTCCGTACTCCTACTGCTCTCCCAGCTACAATGTTTCGATCAGCTAACTTCTCATTTAATAGGTCCACATCCAATGCCCCACACATTATATATCCTTTTTCATGAGTCACAACTAGCAAGTTCGTTTTTGGTAAAACAACAGAAACAGCTGTGAACGGAACACCCTCAATCCATACAGGCTCCACCGTAACCATCGTATTCCACTCCCTTCTGCTACAATTTATGAAAATGGCAGAAGAAAGTGCATTATTTACGGCATTTGTTTGAGAGTTTCAAATAATAGATCGCGAAGCAATTCTGGCATATAATATTCCTTTTTAGGACTATTTGCAATTTCAGGGAGCAAACGACCAAACGTAAAGGTATCAGCAGTAGCTACAGAGTACGTACGAGATGGATCAATCTCTTCCCCATCAATGATAACTCCTGTAACGTACTCCTGACCATCTTGAGCTTTTTTACTTTGTACATCTACTCCATCAAACACCATACGTCCTATCACTTCGCCTCTAAATCCAAAACCTTTGAGCTTTAACTCCATGAAGCGCTTCGCATGAGATTGACGAATGACTTCCATAAGCTGATCGCCTTTAAGTTCCACCTTACAAGGATTCATAGGATGAGGACATTTCCGGTGTATATCTCCTCTTGTAACAGGGCCTTGAGGGAACCCTTCCAACAGGACACCGGCGTTCAACATCGCTACATCAGCATCTGTCCAGTCCTTGAGGGTTTTAACAAATTGTTTCATCACCTCGGACGTTTCGAACCATGTTGCATGTTGGTCTTGGCTTAATTCTGTTACCGTTTTATGCAACATACGAGAAGCTTCTTTAGAATAATCTTCTACAAGCTGCACTGTCTCCTTATCCTCATCCTGCATCTCGAGAGAATAGGCGCTAGCAGATTTTTGGGTTAGCTTCCGATTAGTCTTATCCCACTGTAAGGCCACTTGTCCAACATACATACCATGCTTACCAGCTGCCGAGAGCAGCGTCCCATTAATATACTCACCATCTTTAAATAAATGATGGGTATGACCACCAATAATTACATCAATCGAATTGTAGCGATTGGCAATTGCCTCGTCATCGTTAATCCCTAGATGGGATAATAACACAATAATGTCTGCTTTCTTTTCGATCTCTTCTAATAATTCATCCAGCTTATCAAAAGGAGAAACGACCTCCCATCCCATTTGCTTGTAGAAGGTATAGAAGGGGGCAGTAAGACCAATTACGGCAACCTTTGTTCCATTAGTTGTTGTCTGAATAGTATAAGAATCTAGCCATGAGGGATCAGGAGCATTTATGGTTGATAGATTTGCACAAGCCACATCAAATGTGGCTTCATCATATAATGTATACAAATCTTCGTGCGTGAGAGTAATCCCCTCATTATTCCCCAAAGTGACCCAGTTATAACCTGCTTTATTTAATAAATCAATATTTGCTTTTCCCATCATTGCTTCTGAAATTGGATGAAACCGATCTACATGATCCCCTACATCCAATAGAAACATATCTTCTTTCATCTTGTCATGGTGATTACGCCGTTCTTTCCAGTGGCCTACAATTCGGGGCCAATTTTCAAAATGGCTATGTAAATCATTTGTATAGTAAAGATAAATATTTTCCGTCATCTCATCGACTCCTTACCCAAATCCATCCCAAATTAAGCGAACACCGATTAAAATGAGAATAATTCGTAATATCCATTCAACCGTTTTCCCGTTCATTCGTTGATTAACCTTCGCTCCAATCGTACCACCCACCCATGCACCAGGTATGAAACATAATGTATAAAGCCACGGAACATGTCCCAATAAAATATGAGTGCTAGAGCTTGAAATACTTAGGAAGAATATAATAAACATTGAAGTTGCAGTGGCCACATGTGGAGGTAATCCGAACAAAAGAATCATAGCAGGAACCATTAATGAACCACCACCGATCCCAAATAAACCGGATAATGACCCTACAAAGAACGCCAAAAGAAAACCACCAACAATGTGGATTTGATAATGATACGTTTTCTGATCCAATGTGAATGACCGATTAATATATAGCCGATTAGTGGGTTTAAAATTTTTAGAACGATTGGGTCTTGGCAAAAAGAACAATAAGGATATGACAATCATTATGGTCCCAAATGCAATAGAGAACGTTTTAGTATCCACGAACTGATTAAACCACGACCCAAATACTCCACCCGGGAGACAACCAATCAAAAAGATTAGTCCAGTCTTATAGTCGATTCGCTTGCTTTTCCAATACGCAATTGTTGAAGATAGACCAGTAAAAATCATCACCACTACTGAAATACCTACAATCTTCTGAGGAATAGCCCACTCAAAAGATCCCGAAATATTGTGTAAGAAAAGCATAGATGGTACTAAAATGGTTCCTCCACCAATGCCAGCGATGCTACCAACAAAGGCTGTAAAAAACCCTATAATTAACATGATAAGAGCAACCAAGATACACAATTCCTTTCCATAAACAATTCCTCATTCTATCATTATCTTACCATCTTTTTCAGTTTAAAAACACGAAGAAAGCCCTGCCTGCCATATAAGCCTTCTTATATGACAGCGCGAAACTGATAGATTTTTTACGGGTGGGACCGTTACGTTTATTGAGTGCTAGGGGTGTCTGATGCCTATTTGAATCTACATGTGGCATGTTTCCGTATCTCCCGATATGGCAAAGGTGGGCCTGGAAACTGCGAGACTCCCGTGGGCAGAAGAGCCTAGGTGAGACCCCGGAGCCCGGCTTTGCCGGGTGAGGAGGCTCACCAGCTCCCCACAGGAAAGCGAGTGGTTTCCAGGCCCACCTTACCCTCATTTAGAGCAAACGGAAACATTCTCAACTCTTGTGCATACAAAAAGAGGACAAAATCGGGGGATTTCGTCCTCTTACTATGCGCTATTCGTTTAGATCGAATGCAAATTAACCGATTGAACCTTCCATTTCGAATTTGATCAGACGGTTCATTTCGACTGCATATTCCATTGGAAGTTCTTTCGTGAATGGCTCGATGAAGCCCATTACGATCATTTCTGTAGCTTCTTCTTCTGAAAGTCCGCGGCTCATTAGATAGAACAGCTGCTCTTCAGAAACTTTAGAAACTTTCGCTTCGTGCTCAAGGGAAATGTTTTCGTTCATGATCTCGTTGTAAGGGATTGTGTCTGATTTTGACTTGTTATCCATAATCAGCGTGTCACATTCAACGTTAGAACGAGCACCCTCGGCTTTACGGCCGAATTGAACGATTCCGCGATACGTTACGTTACCACCTTGTTTAGAGATGGATTTTGAAACGATTGTAGAAGACGTATTCGGTGCTAGGTGGATCATTTTCGCCCCAGCATCTTGGTGTTGTCCCTTACCAGCAAGTGCAATAGAAAGAGTCATACCACGTGCGCCTTCGCCTTTAAGAACAACAGACGGATACTTCATCGTTAACTTAGAACCTAAGTTACCGTCAATCCATTCCATTGTTGCATTCTCTTCAGCAACCGCACGTTTTGTAACCAAGTTATAAACGTTGTTTGCCCAGTTCTGAATGGTCGTATAACGGCAGTAGCCGCCTTTTTTGACATTAATTTCAACAACTGCACTGTGAAGTGAGTTTGTTGTATATACAGGTGCTGTACAACCTTCTACATAGTGTACAGAAGCGTCTTCGTCAACAATAATTAACGTACGCTCAAACTGACCCATGTTTTCTGAGTTAATACGGAAGTAGGCTTGTAGTGGTGTGTCAACTTTTACGCCTTTTGGAACGTAGATGAAAGAACCACCAGACCATACTGCAGAGTTTAGTGCAGAGAACTTGTTATCTGCAGGCGGGATCACTTTACCAAAGTGTTCACGGAAGAGTTCTTCATCTTCTTTAAGAGCTGTATCCGTGTCTTTGAATATGATTCCTTGTTCTTCTAAGTCTTCTTGCATATTGTGGTATACAACTTCAGATTCATACTGTGCGGATACACCTGCAAGATATTTTTGTTCTGCTTCAGGGATTCCTAATTTATCAAATGTTTGCTTGATTTCATCAGGTACTTCATCCCAAGAACGCTCAGACTTTTCAGATGGTTTTACGTAATACGTAATCTCATCAAAATCAAGTTCATTTAAGTCGCCGCCCCATTGTGGCATTGGCATCTTATAGAATTGTTTAAGAGCTTTCAAGCGGAAGTCAAGCATCCACTCTGGCTCTTCTTTCTGTCTAGAGATCTCACGTACAATTTCTTCAGTCAGTCCTCGCTCTGTGCGGAAAATCGAAACGTCTTTGTCATGAAACCCGTACTTATACTCGCCGACCTCAGGTGCTTTTTTAGCCATCGGTCAAAACCTCCTTTAGGTGGTATATCACAAAAACTTTATTCCTTTTCGTCTACACCTTTTTCCATCGCTTTCCAAGCTAATGTTGCACATTTAATTCGTGCAGGGAACTTAGAAACGCCTTGTAACGCTTGAATGTCGCCTAATTCTTCTTCCATCTCCTCACTTATATCTTTCCCTTGCATGATATCAGAGAAAACATGAGACATTTGAACGGCTTCATCTACGCTTTTACCTTTAATGGCTTGCGTCATCATAGAAGCAGAAGACATAGAAATTGAGCAACCTTCTCCGTCAAATTTAGCTTCTTGAACAATACCATCTTCTACTTGCAGCTGAAGCTGAATGCGATCGCCACAAGTAGGGTTATTCATATCTACAGTTAAATGGTCTCCTTCAAGAGCCCCTTTATTACGAGGGTTCTTGTAGTGATCCATAATCACTTGTCTGTATAGCTGGTCGAGATTATTAAAAGACATCTCCGAAAAACTCCTTTGTCTTTTGTAATCCATCGACAAATGCATCGATGTCTTCTTCTGTATTGTATACATAAAAGCTCGCGCGAGCCGTAGCTGATACATTTAACCATTTCATTAATGGTTGAGCACAGTGGTGCCCAGCGCGTACAGCAATACCTTCTGCATCTAATACAGTAGCAACATCATGCGGGTGAACATCATCTAAGTTAAACGTGATCAACCCAGCACGATCCTCTGGTCCATATATGGTAACACCGTCTATGGTTTGCAGTCGATCCATTGCATATTGAGCTAACCGTTTCTCATGAGCTTCAATCTCATCAAGTCCCACTTCTTCTAAGAAATCTATCGCAGCTCCGATTCCAATAGCGCCTGCAATAATAGGTGTTCCACCTTCAAATTTCCAAGGGAGATCTTTCCATGTAGAATCATACAATCCTACAAAATCTATCATCTCCCCACCAAATTCAACAGGTTCCATATTTTTAAGGAGAGCTTTCTTCCCATATAGAACACCAATGCCTGTTGGGCCTCCCATTTTATGTCCGGAAAAGGCGAAGAAATCACAATCTAAATCTTGCACGTCAATACGCATGTGCGGGGCACTCTGTGCACCATCTACTAGCATAACCGCACCATGGTCATGTGCAATACTAGCAATTTCTTTAATTGGATTGATTGTTCCAAGTACATTTGAAACGTGCATCATTGCTACAATCTTCGTTTTGTCCGTAATGGTTTCTTTAGCATCCTCTAAAGATATTGTTCCATCTTCTTGAAGAGGAATGTACTTAAGGGTAGCTCCAGTAGCTTTTGCCGTTTGTTGCCAAGGAATAATATTGCTATGATGCTCCATTGGGGTAATGACGATCTCATCACCTTCTTGGAGATTACTTCGTCCGTAACTATAAGCGACAGTGTTAATAGAAGTTGTTGTTCCTCTAGTGAAGATCACTTCTTCGGTGCTGTTAGCATTAATAAAGCGACGGACTTTCTCACGGGCACCCTCATAACCATCCGTAGCTCGCGTACCTAGCGTATGAACTCCCCGGTGTACGTTAGAGTTATAGCCTCGATAGTACTCATCCATTGCCTCAATAACAGATTGAGGCTTTTGAGATGTTGCTGCACTATCTAGATAAACCAGTGGATGTCCGTTTACTTCCTGATCTAGAATCGGGAATTGCTTACGAACCTGGTTGATATTCATTAATAAACTTTCTTTTCAATCACATCACGTAATTGATTCTTCACCGCTTCAATTGGAAGTTGATTCACAACAGGTGCTAGGAAACCGTGAATAACAAGACGTTCTGCTTCATGTTGTGGAATACCGCGACTCATTAGATAGTAAAGTTGCACAGGATCAACGCGACCTACAGAAGCAGCGTGACCTGCTGTCACATCATCTTCTTCAATAAGGAGGATCGGGTTCGCATCCCCACGAGCTTTATCACTTAGCATTAGAACACGAGATTCTTGTTCTGCGTTTGATTTAGAAGCGCCGTTTTCGATCTTACCAATTCCGTTAAAGATCGAGCTAGCACTTTCCTTCATAACGCCGTGCTGAAGGATATACCCATCTGTATCCTTACCATAGTGAACAATTTTTGCAGTAAAGTTCTGCTTTTGCTCACCGCGACCAACGGTTACCGTCTTCGCATTGGCATGAGCACCATCACCCATTAGATACGTTACATTTTCAGATACTGTGTTACCATCGTTCATCTGACCAAGTGCCCACTGAATCTGAGCATCACGTTCAGCTACACCACGACGGTTCACGTAAGTGGTTGTACCTTTAGCAAAATTGTCAACTGCTCCAAAGGAAACCTTAGCGTTTCCTTTTGCAATGACTTCTGTAACAATATTTGCAACCGTTTCTTCTGCTTCATTGTCACTGATATAGTTCTCAACATACGTTACAGAACTTCCTTCTTCAGCTACCACAAGAATGTGGTTATAAAGCGCTGCTTCATCATCTTCTTGCCAGAAAATAGACTGAATTGGTTCTTCAATGACTACGTTCTTTGGAACATATACAAATACGCCACCGTTCATAAGTGCTGCATGAAGAGCTGTTAGACGATTCTCATCAACCATAACACCATCAGTCATGTAGTATTTTTGAACAAGCTCACTATGCTCAGATAGTGCAGTAAAGATATCTGTAAATACAACACCTTTATCTTTTAAATCTTGAGATAAAGAAGCATATGCAACCGTATGATTACGTTGAATCACAAGGTTTTGGTCTTCTTTCTCTATATCAAGAAAACTTTGGATTTTCTGCGGTAATTCTTCTAGTGAAGAAATGGTTTGACCTTGTGCCTCATGTTTAAAACGAGAAAAGTTCCATTTATCAATTTTCGTTTTATCTGGCTTCGGCATTGGGAGCGCATCAGCTTGTTCCAACGCGTTTACACGAAGGTCTGTCATCCATTTAGGTTCGTTTCGTTTCTCTGAAAATTGGCTGACATATTGTTTATCGAATGGAAGTTGTTGTGTTTCAACAGTCATGATATCCCTCCTAACTGATTACGCTTCTTGACCTACTGTTTCGTCTTCAATGCCTAATTCTTGCTTAATCCAGTCGTAACCTTCTTCTTCAAGACGCTTAGCTAATTCAGGACCGCCTGATTTTACTACGCGGCCTTGCATCATTACGTGTACTTGATCCGGAGTAATATAATCTAATAGACGCTGGTAGTGAGTAATAATCAGGCAACCAAATGCTTCGTCGCGCATTTTATTAATTCCTTTAGAAACCACTTTAAGTGCGTCGATATCAAGACCGGAGTCAATCTCATCAAGGATTGCAATCTCTGGCTTAAGCATCATAAGCTGAAGAATTTCATTACGCTTCTTCTCACCGCCTGAGAATCCTTCGTTTAGGTAACGCTGAGCCATGTTCTTATCCATTTCTAGTTCATCCATATTTCCGTCCATTTCTTTGATGAACTTCATAAGGTTAATTTCATCGCCTTCTTCACGACGAGAGTTGATGGAAGAACGAAGGAAATCTGAGTTTGTTACTCCACTGATTTCACTTGGGTACTGCATTGCTAGGAAAAGACCAGCCTGAGCGCGCTCGTCCACTTCCATTTCTAGTACGTCTTTGCCGTCTAAGTGAATGCTTCCACCTGTGATCTCGTACTTAGGATGACCCATGATTGCAGATGCAAGCGTAGATTTACCTGTTCCGTTTGGACCCATGACAGCATGGAATTCGCCACCATTTATTGTAAGGTTTACACCCTTTAAGATTTGTTTACCTTCAATTTCTACATGAAGATCTTTAATTTCTAGTGTTGATCCTGCCATTTTGATACCTCCAATATGGTTTCTAACTATCGTAAATTAAGGATACATAAAATGTATCGATTCTCAATCTATTCTCATTACAATTTTAAATCATTTCGAAAGTAATATCAACTTTTTACCACACGCTGTAATAAGTTCTCACTATTAAGATAGTAGAAACCTAGTTCGCGTTACACGCATAGGTTTTGCCAATTAACTTCCTTATATATATAGTAACAACAAATCCTTAAGAAAGAAAACCACCTGCACCTAGAAGATTGAACAAAAAAATAAGCAGGCGAAAGCTCCGCCTGCTTCAATTTATTAAGTAACGCATTATAAACAATTTTTATCGATGGATTTGCCGATCAACTTCTGCTACAATTTGCCGACTTGCTTGGTACTCTGCTTCCCTACGTTGTTCCACTTTCAAACGTTGGTCAATTCGGCGACTATACTCCTGATAGCCCATTCCGTGAGACTGATGCATCGCCTTTTCCATCTCACTTGTGTAGTTTAAGTTCAGTTGGTCACTAATAGTGAATCCATCCCTTCAATTGTTTTCCATATTACTTTAGCATAAAGCTTATTCCCAGAACAAAGGGCATATAAACTCAATTTAGATGATGGAATAACAATTATTAGAAGGTGAATGTGATACCTTTCCATACCCTATAATACATCGAATTTCCTTCTGTTTGCTTAAATTTATTCAATATTTAAATAGATGTTAGTGTAGTTCTTGAATACTCTCATTAACAAGGGTTACTGCTTGACTCAGGGCTGCTCCTCCACCAAAGGCCGCTGCCACGCCACACGCTTCCATCATCTCTTCTTTTGTAGCTCCATTGTCCAGACATCCCTTTGAATGGTAAATCATACAATACTCATCTTGAGCAACGACAGCAATAGCTAAAGCCATAAGCTGCTTATCTTTTTTTGAGATTTGTCCTTCTTTAAAACAAGCCTCTGAAAACTCACTAAAGTGATGAGCTAAGTCTGGCATCTCTTTTTGAAATAATCCCATACCATGCTTGTACGTGAATAAAGCTTTTTCCGTTGAGTTTTGTGGTTGATGCTGTTGATCCATAAAAAATCCCTCCCAGGATAAAAGTAACTACCACTATTATGAGCGATGAGTTTACATTCTATCCAAGGAGGGGTAGGATGATCATAATTATTTCACAGGTACGATAGCACCTTTGTATTCTTCCTCAATAAAGGAACGGATTTCTTCAGATTGAAGAACTTCTAAAACGGTTTGTAGTGCTTCACTATCTTTGTTTTCCGTTTTGCTAACAAGAAGGTTAGCGTACGGAGAGTCATCCCCTTCAATAAATAGGGAATCTTCGGTAGGATTTAAACCTGCTTCAATTGCATAGTTCGTGTTAATAGCCACTAGAGCATCCTCTTCACGCTCATAGTTTTGTGGAAGAAGTCCTGCGTCTACATCCGGACTGAACTTTAGGTTTTTAGGGTTTTCAGCAATATCGTCGATTGTTGCTGATTTCTTTTCAACGCCTTCTTGTATCGTGATAAGACCTTGTGTTTCAAATAAGGAAAGAATGCGTCCATGTTCAGATTCAGAACGACGCATGATAACTTCTGTGCCTTCTGGAATCTCATCTACGTTTGTAATATTTTTAGAATAAACACCCATCGGTTCGTTATGAACTGGTCCAAGGCTTGTGAAATCATATTCAAACTCTTCCTTTTGCTCGTTTAAATATGGTGTGTGTTGAAAGTAGTTAGCATCAATAGCGCCACTAGCTAAATCTTTATTAGGAAGAATGTATTCTTGATAAGTTTCAATCTTAAGGTCAATTCCTTTATCCTTCAGAATCGGTTTTGCTTCCTCCAAGATCTCGGCGTGAGGAGTACTAGATGCACCAATAACCACTTCCTCTAGTTTTTCCTCAGAATTGCTTTCCCCGCTCTTATTCTCTGTTTCAGATCCATTGCTGCTTGATTCATCCTCTGCTGAGCCACATGCTGCTAGCGCGAATATGAATAATGCACTAAGAAAAAGTTTTAAGAATTTTTTCATCGTGTAACTCCCCTTTTATCGTTTGTCTAATTTGTTTGATATAAAGTCTCCAACGAATTGGAATATGAAAACAATAATGACGATTAAAATTGTGGCTAAGAATACGACATCAAAGTCCCAGCGTTGGAACCCTTTAAGATAGGCCAGATCACCAAGACCCCCGGCTCCTATGACACCTGCCATAGCTGAGTAGCTAATTAAGTTAATAGAAGTAACCGTAATACCTGAAACTAAAGCTGGCATCGATTCTGGAAGTAAGACTTTAAAGATAATGGTAGAGGTCTTAGCTCCCATAGACTTAGCCGCTTCTATTACACCTTTATCTACTTCTTTAAGAGCAATTTCAACGAGACGACCATAAAATGGTGCCGCTCCAATAATTAAAGCAGGAAGTGCCGCATTAGGTCCCCTTATTGTCCCAATCAGAAATTCTGTGAACGGGAATAAGAGTAAAATTAAAATAATAAACGGAATGGCCCTGAACACGTTCACTATCGTTGCCACTATAAAATTCAATGGTTTGTTAGCCCATATATTTTGCTTTGATGTTAAATAAAGTAATAAACCTAGCAACAATCCTAAAATGAATGTTCCGATTACAGAAAGAGCCGTCATGTACAACGTTTCTTCCGTAGCCGTTACCAGGTCCTCTACATTTGCGTTTGGAAACAACTTATGAAACATGATGATTCACCTCTACTTGCACGGACGTTTCGGAAATATATTGGATTGCCTTATTGATATCTTCTTCTGCCCCATCCATATGAACATAGAGCGTTCCATAAGCTCCTTTACTGGTTTGAGTAATCTTCCCTTGTAAAATGTTAAAGCTAACAGAAGGAAATTCTCTCGATACCTCACTAATTAAAGCTTGGTTTGTTTTCTCACCAACAAAGTGTAAACGAACAACTTGTCCAGTTTGATACTGAGCTATGATGGTCTCCACTGCTTCATCTTGGTCTTGGTCTCCCATGATTTGTTCTACAAATCGTTTCGTTACTTTCTCTTTCGGATGAAGAAAGACATCTAATACATCGCCTTCTTCTACAACTTTACCTTCTTCCATCACCGCTACCCGATGAGAGATTTTACGAATAACGTGCATTTCATGAGTGATTAAGATGATCGTTAAATCTAACTTTTCATTAATATCAACTAACAAGTCTAAAATCTGATCGGTTGTTTCAGGGTCGAGGGCAGACGTTGCTTCATCACACAGCAGAACTTTTGGTCTGTTAGCAAGGGCTCTTGCTATACCTACCCGTTGCTTTTGTCCACCACTTAGTTGGGATGGATATGCATCTTCCCTGCCAGCTAGCCCGACTAACTTAATCAGTTCATCAACTCGTTCTTGTCTTTCCTTTTTTGGAGTTCCTGCAATTTCTAAAGGAAACGCAATGTTTTCTCGTACTGTACGAGACCAAAGGAGGTTAAAATGCTGAAATACCATCCCAATCTCTTGTCTAGCCTTGCGGAGACTCCCTGCTTTTAAACTTGCTATATCTTCACCATCTATGACGATTTCACCGCTAGTAGGATCCTCTAATCGGTTAAGCAGTCGAATAAATGTACTTTTACCAGCACCGCTATACCCGATCACTCCATAGATTTCTCCTTTTTCAATGTTCAAATTAACATCATCAACCGCTTGAACTTGTGTGGTCCCAGATTGGAATATTTTCTGTAGATTCTTGATTGAAATCACGGTTGTTCCTCCTTTTCAAATACAAAAAAGTTTCAGGAACTTTTCTATAAGCTCCCTAAACAAAAAAACCTTACTATCCCACAAGAGGACAGAAAGGTTTATATAAACCGATTCGTCCTCTCATCTGTCTAAGCCATGCTTAGCAGGATTTGGCACCTTTCAAACATAGTTTGATGGTTGCCGGGCTTCAAAGGGCCAGTCCCTCCACCTCTCGTGATAAGAGTAAAATCCTTTATTCAATTAACGCTTTAACTCTTTTAAGTCTAGAAAGAATTCTAGCACGCGCTTCAACATTCAGTCAATATAAAACTTTCACTCAATTCTTTCATCTAAAAGATTCTATAAGCAAATTACTATTAAGGAGCTCTTCGTCAATAAAAAAACGTTTCCCAAAGAGAGGGAAACGTTTGTACGCACGCTCTCTTATCATTCAAGGCTCACGCCTTGCAGGAATTAGCACCGTTCCTATAAAGGATGGTTGCTGGGTTTCAAAGGGCCAGTCCCTCCACCTCTCCAGATAAGATCTGAAATCGATTTTAAGTTAAATTATATGTTAGCATGGTGATATTAAAGTAGTCAATTCAAATTAATTAAGGAGGCAACGGACATGCAAGCACCTCACTTTAAGCTCCCTGCAATAGATGGCACCCATTATGATTTGGAACAAGACCTTGGAAAAATCATCGTACTAACCTTTTGGGCTTCTTGGTGTCCCGACTGTTCAAGAGATCTTCCGAAGAAAGAGCAATTCTTTCAATCCTTAAATCGTGAAGACCTCAAAATGTTAACGATCAACGTAGCCGGAAGAGAAGGAAACACAGAAGAAGGCGTGGCATTTGCCCACAAATTCCTATCTCAACCTACCCTAGTAGATCGAGGTACTGAGGTATTTGACCTTTACGGAGCTACAAGATTACCAACAACAGTGGTCATCAACAAACAGGGCCAGATTGAAGCCACATTCGGAGACGAAGCTGATGTAATGGAAATTATGAAAACAATTGGTACGTTAATATAAATAGCAATAGCTTGAACAAGGGCTCTTTTTTGTGTAGTCCTTGCTTGACCAGTCAAAGTTCGATCTTTTCTCTACATTGAATGACATGATTCACTAAATTATTTCTCGGGAAATCTTCATTCGTCATCATTCTCATGCAGAAATAAAGGCTGTCCTACTATAGGACAGCCTTTATTTATTGATATTGATTCACTTTTTCATAGAGATAAGGTACTGATTGAAATGCATAAATCTTTTCAAGAATCATACCTTTTTGGACGATTAAAAGACATGGAACACTCTCTATTTCATATTGGTTCATAAAATCAGGGTGAATTGCTGCATTCAACTCTCTAAACTCAGTTCCTTTTACTGCCTCTTCTAATGTCTCAAGCATCCTTCTAGCCAAATGACACGTCCCACAAAAAGGACTATGAATAAAAAGAAAATCAACATGGTTTTCACTCTTATTTAGCTGCTCTAAAGGCCTGTTGGTTAAAGTTTGCAAAGAATACCACCTAACTATGTTAAGAAGATCGGATCAACCGATATGCTTCTGCTCACCAAAGCTTGGGCTAACTCAGGCTCAGGCGTCGCAGCCACTTCTCTAAACGAACGATCTATATAAATATGCTCAGCGTGGGGAAGTTCGAATGATAGTTGCTTCCGTAACTTATGGCCTGAATGATCTTCATCCACTAATATAAATACATCTTTATGATCCAGATCATAATCAAGAATGAGCTGTTCCAGCCGTTCTACGCCTAGCGTCCCATTTGTGCATATGATCTCAACATCCTCGTTAATCACTTTTTGGATTTGTTGTTTATCAGTTTTCCCCTCTACGATAATCACTTTTTCAAGTGCACTGATTTCGTTCATCGCAACCACCTGTCTTTTTTCCAACGTAAGTGTTTCTTATTACTATATGTGATTCGGTCCGAGAATTCTCACTTTATAATAAAATTAATAATAAATAGGCCACAATCTGATATAAAATACTTTTTCTATTTGAAAAGGGGGATAAATTTGTATAAAGAAATGGCAGTGGAACCCCACTGCCATCACCCTTAACACCAACCATTTTCATCATCGCAATCTACATACTTATCAACTCGTGAAGGATCACTTGTCCCTCTCCAAGACTGATTCTGTTGTACTTGCTTAGTGGTGTTTGTAACCTTCATACCCGTTCTTGATGCAGAACGGCTTCTCGCTGAGGAAGACTGTTTTTTCTCCATCTTAGTTCACCCCTTACACATAAGGTGTCCTAGGATAGACCAGAGTATGATACCAATATTAGTCTTCAGCGATCATTTCTTGATATTTGTCAGCAGTCATCAATTTCTCAATTTCAGATTGATCAGATGGTTCTACAATGATCATCCATGCTTTTTCATATGGAGCTTCGTTAACAAATTCTGGGCTGTCATCAAGCTCATCGTTGATTCCAACAACTTTACCAGAGATCGGTGCGTAAAGTTCAGAAACGGTCTTAACAGATTCAACGCTACCAAAAGGCTCATCTGTTTCAATTGTATCTCCTACTTCAGGTAGTTCTACGAATACGATATCGCCTAGCTCTGATTGTGCGTGATCCGTAATACCGATCCGTACTTTGTCTCCTTCTACTTTCACCCATTCGTGTTCTTCTGAATAATACAATTCTTTTGGTACGCTCATTCATAACCCTCCATTTATACTTTTACATTCTTAATGTATTAAACACGGCTCAAAGAGCCAAATGTTTTGATTATCAGTGATCTACTTCCAAGTATTTTCAAACGTTTCCTCTTTAAACCCAACTGTTACTTGATTTCCATCTGTTACAATTGGACGCTTAATTAACATACCATCAGAAGCTAACCAAGATCTCATCTCAGCTTCACTCGCGTCTTGAAGCTTGTCCTTCATGCCGAGTTCACGATATTTCTTGCCACTCGTATTGAAAAACTTCTTTGGTAGTAAACCACTCTGTTCGATTAACGTTTTCAATTGCTCTTCAGATGGCGGATGTTCAACAATATGTACTGTTTCGTAAGAGATGTCTTGATCATCCAACCATTTCTTTGCTTTTTTACACGTACCACATTGTGGGTACCAGTAAACCGTTAACGCCATAGAAGGACCTCCTTTTCTGTAATATGTGCCCTTATTTTATCATATTTTACTGCAGCTTCCTAATTATTAGACACACAAATATGATGTGATTGTTAAGCATATCCCATAACAAAACCCTCCCCTAAGTTCGTATATAGGAGAGGGTTTTAATGATTTATAAATTAAAGAACGTATTTCTCTTCTTGAATAACTTTTGCTGCAACTTCACGCTTCTTCTTAATAACGTTTGTTGGAGTATGACGTGTGAGTTTGCGAAGTGCTGATAGCATCATTCGTAAAGAATCGCCTTCTTCACTTGCAATTAATGTTTCTTTAGCATGAGCTTCAATGCGATTAAATGATTCTTGCGTGTACACTTGGGTCATTGCTACCTTATGCATATTCTTCTCTTTACCGCTTGATTGGATCGCTTTCTCTGTTCGAAGGATAGCAGATTCCATATTGTAGATCTCACCTACGATGTCTGCAATATTAACTAGTATTTCTTGTTCTTTCTCAAGCTTTTCGCCAAATTTCTGAGCAGCCAATCCTGCTGCTAAGAGACCGATTTTCTTAGCGTTCTTTAACAAGTATTTCTCTTGCTCTAACGTTTCTGTTCCTGGCTCTTCTGGCATCATCATCATAAGCTCTTCCTGAAGAGTTTGAGCTTTCTGAAGAAGAGGTAGTTCACCTTTCATTGCTTTCTTTAAAAGGGTACCTGGTACAATCATACGGTTGATCTCATTTGTACCTTCGAAAATACGGTTAATACGAGAGTCCCGATACATTCTTTCAACTTCATATTCAGCCATAAATCCGTACCCGCCATGGATTTGCACCGCTTCATCCGTAACGTAATCCAGTAGCTCTGTGCCAAATACCTTCGTCAATGAACACTCAATCGCGTACTCAGCAATCGCTTCTGCTATTGCCTTGCCGTCTTTTAGTTGTTCGTCGCTCAGTTTACCCATTCTTTGTTCGAATAAGCCCACTGTACGATAAACAGCACTTTCGTTGGCATACGTATTAGCTGCCATTGTTCCAAGCTTTTCTTGTGTTAACGGGAAGCTAGAGATCGGTGTTTTAAACTGCTTTCTTTCGTTCGCATATTTAACAGCTAGTTCAAGAGCACGTTTGGAGCTACCTACGCCACCGATCGCCAACTTGTAGCGTCCAACATTTAAGATATTAAATGCGATCACATGCCCACGACCGATTTCCCCTAAGACATTTTCTACAGGTACTTCCGCATCTTCTAAGACCAGAGTACGGGTGCTTGAGCTCTTAATGCCCATCTTTTTCTCTTCAGGCCCTGTTGAAACTCCTTTATAATCTCTCTCAACAATAAAGGCTGTGAATTTATCTCCATCAATCTTAGCGTATACAACAAATACATCCGCGAATGCAGAGTTTGTAATCCACTGCTTCTCTCCGTTTAATACATAGTGCGTACCTGCATCATTAAGCTTAGCCGTTGTTTTAGCACCTAACGCATCAGACCCTGAGCCTGGTTCGGTTAGTGCGTACGCTGCGATTTTTTCACCTGTTGCTAGTAGAGGCAGATACTTTTGTTTTTGTTCTTCATTACCAAAGAAAACAATTGGCAAAGAACCGATCCCTACATGGGCGCCGTGTGTGACTGAAAAACCACCAGCTCTAGAAAATTTCTCTGTGATTAAGGAAGAGCTAATTTTATCTAAGTTAAGCCCCCCATATTCTTCAGGTACGTCCACACCTAGTAAACCCAGTTCTCCGGCTTTCTTGAGTAAGTTTACAGAATGCTCAAATTCATGGTTTTCTAGGTTCTCGATTTTAGGAACAACTTCTCCCAAAACAAAATCTTCAGCTGTCTTAGCAATCATTTTATGCTCATCTGTAAAATCTTCCGGCGTAATAATATCGTCTGCCTGTAAATCTTCAACTAAAAAGCTTCCACCTTTAAATACTCTTTCCTTCGTTTCACTCATCTTGGTTTCCCCCTTTAAATAAGTTCAAAGACTCCGGCAGCACCCATTCCGCCACCGATACACATTGTGACAACACCAAATTGTTCATTTCGACGCTTCATTTCGTGAATCAAACTAAGTGTTAACTTAGTGCCAGAACACCCTAGAGGGTGCCCTAATGCAATAGCACCACCATTAACGTTTACCTTCTCTTCATCAAGACCAAGTTCACGAATGACTTGAATAGATTGAGAAGCGAATGCCTCATTTAACTCAAACAATCCAATGTCTGACTGACTTAATCCAGCAAGCTTAAGAGCTTTCGGGATCGCTTTCACAGGCCCTACACCCATAATCTCAGGCTCTACACCAGCAACAGCAAATGAATGGAATTTGACAAGAGGCTTCAATCCTTGTGCTTCTGCCTTTTCTCGGTCCATAACCAGTACAGAAGCCGCTCCGTCACTCATTTGAGAAGAGTTTCCAGCTGTTACAGAGCCTCCTATTGAAAAGGCAGGTCGTAACTTAGCAAGAGCATCCATACTCGTACCGCTACGGACACCTTCATCAACACTAAAAGTTACTTGCTTCTCGTGCTGCTTGTTATCAGCGCCTACGAATCGTTGCAAAACGTCAACAGGGACAATTTCATTTTCAAACTTTCCTTCTTGAATGGCGCGAGCCGCTCGTTCATGACTTCTAACGGCGAATGCATCTTGTTCCTCTCTTGATATACCGAAGCGCTTTGCAACCTCTTCTGCCGTATACCCCATGCCCATATAATATTCAGGTGCATTTTCGACAAGTTTCACATTAGGCTTTACAACATGCCCCGGGACAGGTACTAGACTCATAGATTCTGCCCCGCCAGCGATGATCGTATCACTATAACCAAGCATGATTCGCTCTGAAGCATAGGCAATTGCTTGAAGACCACTTGAGCAATAACGATTAATCGTTATACCAGGCACATCATTAGACAGTCCTGCTAAACCTGCTATGTTACGTGCCATGTTCGTACCTTGTTCAGCCTCTGGGATAGCACACCCTATAATAACGTCATCGATATTGCCGTCGTATCCTTCTGCACGCTTAAGCGTCTCTTGAATTGTTAGAGCGGCCAGGTCATCTGGGCGCGTATTCCGAAGCGTTCCTTTATTGGCTTTTCCAACAGGTGTCCTGGCACCTGTAACGATTACAGCTTCCTTCACAATACTTCCCCCTATCTGTTTAGTTGCGTAGTGGCTTTCCTTTTACTAACATGTGTTGCATCCGTTGCTGAGATTTCGGCTCGCCAACTAAACTTAAAAATGCTTCTCTTTCCAAATCCAATAAGTACTGTTCATCAACAAGAGTTCCTTGTGAAACCTTTCCGCCAGCAAGCACATAAGCAAGCTTTTGGGCAATCTTGATATCGTGTTCAGAAGCATATCCACCAAAGCCCATCGTCTTAGCTCCTAGGAGCATCGTTGCGTAGCCCGCTTCACCTACTACAGGGATTTTCTCGCGCTTAGGAGCTTTATAGCCCGCTTGTGCTAGACCCAGAACTTTTTGTTTTGCATCGTGAATCAAGTGATCCCCGTTTACACTGATTGCATCTAATTGGTTAAGAAAACCTAGCTCTCTAGCTTCCTCTGCGGAGGTTGAGACTTTAGCTGTAGCAATCTTTTGGAAAACATCATTAGTGACTTTTTGTAAGTCAAAATCTACTGATTTTGGGATCCCTTGCAGATGTTTAATGTACAGCTCTTTATTTCCACCACCACCTGGAATGAGTCCTACTCCAGGTTCAACTAGACCCATATATGTTTCTTGGGAAGCTTGAACTGCACTTGCTGGTAGCGTAACCTCTGTTCCCCCACCAAGTGTCATACCAAATGGTGCAGCTACTACTGGTTTATTGGAATACTTAATATTCATCATGGCTTGTTGGAATTGACGCACAACCATTTCGATTTCAATAAAGTTATAATCTTGCGCCTCCATTAAAATCATTCCGAGGTTTGCACCTACACAGAAATTCTTCGCTTGGTTTCCAATAACAAGCCCTTTGTAATTTTGATCAACTTCTTCAACAGCGTAGTTGATCATCTGAATAATATCTAAGCCGATTGCATTACTCTGGGAGTGGAACTCAAGAAGCGCAACGTCATCCCCTATATCAATAAGACTTGCGCCCTTATTGCTTTTAATAACTCCATGAACTTCTTTATGTCGTTTTAGATGAATTTCTTTATCATTAAACGATTGTTGTTTGTAGTCTCCATTATGATAGAAGTAAACGTTTCCATTTTCCTGTTTATAAAACGATGAGACTCCCTTAGCTAGCATGTCCTCTACCCATTGCGGAACCTCTTCACCTTCTTCTTTCATACGAGCTACTGATTTTTCAACGCCGATTGCATCCCACATCTCAAATGGCCCTAGTTCCCAGCCAAATCCCCATTTCATGGCATCATCAATAGAAGGGATATCATCAGCAATTTCACCAGCTAATTGAGCAGAATATATCAGAACAGGTTTGACTACATTCCAAACGAGATCACCAGCGCGGTCTCCTTTAGATGAAACAAGTGCTTTAAGTTTCCTTTTCGGTCCTTTTTCTTGCTTCACCATTTCTGTTGCTTTTGTCTTTAATTTCTTACGGTCAGTATACTCTAGAGTTTCAGGGTTTAACTCATAGATCGCGCTGCCGTTTTCCCCTTTTTTCTTCACGAAAAATCCTTGGCCAGCTTTAGCACCAATCCACCCTTTTTCTTGCATCGTCTTCATAAATGCGGGAGGGTCAAAGACATCTTTTTCTTTTCCTTCTACTTGATCGTACACATTTTTAGCTACATGTAAAAAGGTGTCGAGTCCTACCACATCAAGAGTCCGGAATGTAGCGCTCTTAGGCCGACCAATCATAGGACCTGTTACAGAATCAACTTCACCCACACTGTATCCACCATTTATCATCTCTCTTACCGTAACGAGCAAACCATATGTTCCGATTCTGTTTGCGATAAAATTCGGGGTGTCCTTAGCTTCTACGACCCCTTTACCTAAGACGTCTTCTCCAAACGTTTTCATAAATTGAAGAACCTTAGAGTCCGTATCCTTTGTTGGAATAACCTCGAGTAATTTTAAGTAACGAGGAGGATTAAAGAAGTGTGTACCAAGGAAATGCTTTTTAAAGTCATCTGATCGTCCATCTGCCATAGCCTCAACTGAGATTCCGGATGTATTCGAACTTACAATTGATCCTTGTTTACGATATTGGTCTACAGAAGTAAAGACTTTTTGCTTAACCTCTAAATTCTCAACCACAACTTCAATAATCCAGTCCATTTCTCCTAAACGCTCTAGATCATCTTCAAGGTTGCCTACCTCTATAAGATCTAAATTGTTTTTACTCGTTAAAGGAGACGGCTTTTGCTTTAAAAGACCTTGTTTACCAGATTGGCTTATTCGGTTTCTTACTTGACGATCTTCTAATGTAAGCCCTGCACTCGCCTCTTTAGCTGTTACTTCGCGAGGTACAATATCGAGCATTAGTGTTTGAATTCCTACGTTTGCCAAGTGAGCAGCAATTCCAGCCCCCATTACACCTGAGCCTAATACAGCTGCACGCCTGATTGTTCGATTCATTTCAGCTCCCCCTATCATTTGAATGAATACTCATTCATTTTACGGCGAAAAAATAAGTAGATCTTCATTCGATCTAATTCTACTTTTACTATAAATTATTTTCAGACATTTCGCAATCCTTTTTAACGACTTATTTCTATCTTTTTACAAAGGTTTGGGCCGGCTCTACATATACCGGCCCACTTTCCTTTTATTTCCCCACAACACCCTTTACAACGAAAGCTACGTTAGCCGGTCGTTCAGCTAACCGTCTCATAAAGTATCCGTACCAATCATCTCCATAAGGAACATAGACCCTCATACGATAACCTTCGGCCACCAGCTCTTCTTGGCGCTCTGTACGAATTCCATATAGCATTTGGAATTCAAATTGTTCTTTTGGAATAGTATATTCTTTTTCGATCTGTTTTGTGTATTCAATCATTTGATCATCGTGTGTAGCAACTGCTGTGTAATTCCCGTTTAACAGATGCATTTTAATAATCTTTTTAAAGTTTTGATCTACGTCTTGTTTAGCAGGGAAAGCAACTTTAGGGGATTCTTTATAAGCTCCCTTAACCAATCGCAAGTTCGGGTTATATGCATTCAATTCTTCTATATCTTCCACGGTTCTATACAAATAAGCTTGCAGTACTGTACCTATCCCATCATACTCAGATTTAAGTTGCTTAAAAATTTCAAGTGTTTTCCCGCATCGCTCATAATCCTCCATATCAATCGTGACAAATACGTCATACGTCTTTCCAGCATCTAAAATCTGGCGCATATTTTCAAGAACTAAATCTTCTGAGACATCTAACCCCATTGAAGTCAATTTCAAGGACAACTGAGATTGTAGATTTTGCTCTGATATGACTCTAATCGCTTCTATACACTCTTCAGTTCTTTGTTTGGCTTCCGCTTCATTATCAACAAATTCACCAAGGTGATCGATCGTAACATCCATACCTTTAGCGTTTAATTCTTGAATTACTTTCGCTGTATTACTCATTGTCTCACCAGCTACAAAGCGACCAGCACCGAATCTGAGCCCGTATTTTCTAGCCATTTTCGTAAATGCTTTGTTTTTAGAAAGGAATAAAAAGAAATTACGCATGATTTGTTCCATTTGATGACCTCCTGCCTACTCAACCTTTATGAAGCCATTATCCATTATGCCTATTTCCATTTTACCATTCAGCCTTCTAAAGGTGTAGAATTTTCGCCCAATTCCGACATATCGGCATAGATTGAGTCCAGATTTGATGGATAAGACTCCAAAACTGTGGGAATCTAAGCTTGAAAAATATGTCTTATGTAAGGAGGTACCTCTTATGCAACAGAACCAAACCAATGCTCAAAACCAAGCAAACATTATGCCTCAACCACCAACAATGGTGAGCACCAAGGATCAGCTGTATATTTCAGACATGCTATCTTGGAACTTAATGGCTTCAAAGAAGGCTCACTTTTATGCAGGATTCTGCCAAAACCCAGAACTAAAAGCAGCACTAGAACAAGCAGGACAAATGCACCAACGTCACTATGAAAAAATGCTACAACATTTAAACGAAAACCCAGCCCCAAACCAAAGCAATAATCAACCTTTAAACTAGAAAGGAGGACCTGACGATTATGAATCAACAACAAAGCCAAAAAGTACAAAACCCCGAAACGACTGTACCTAAAAATGCACAAATGAATGAACGTGACTTTATAAATGATATGTTAGCCACTGAAAAATACATGACCGATGCGTATTGCACAGCTATGAACGAAGCAAGCTGTGATCACCTTTACCAAGACGTATCCACAATCTTCAACGAATCCCAAGACTGCCAACGCAACCTATACAACCTAATGTTCAAAAACGGCTGGTACAGCATCGAAGCAGCAGACCAACAAAAAATGCAACAAACCTACCAACAATTTAGCGGATATACGAATCAGCTACCTTATCAATAAGAAAAGCACAGGGGGCTTGGTCAAAGGCGTACGGATAAGCAAGCGAATGGAAGTGGCTTTAGCCACTGTAGTTCGATTGCTTATCGCGCTAGCCTTTAGCCCCCGGAGCTAGACACTAGAAAAGCGCAGGCGGGGTGTCAGGGCCGTACGCATAAGCAAGCTACTGTAAGTCTGCGCAGCAGACTGGAGGTAGATTGCTTATCGCGCTAGGCCCTCCCCGCCGGAGCTAGACACTAAGAAAAGCACAGGCGACTGTTCAGCCCCGTACGGATAAGCAAGCTACTGTAAGTCTGCGCAGCAGACTGGAGGTAGATTGCTTATCGCGCTAGGCCCTCCCCGCCGGAGCTAGACACTAAGAAAAGCACAGGCGACTGTTCAGCCCCGTACGCATAAGCAAGCTGTCGGAAGTCCGCGTAGCGGACTGCAGGCAGATTGCTTATGACGCTAGGGGCTAGGAGCCGGAGCTGGACAATAAGAAAAGCACAGGGGGCTCGCTAGCTAAAATAGGAAGTTCGACTAAAAGTCGCGTCCTGCAACTACGTCGAGCGCCCCCAAATCGCACGAGACCCGGGCTATCCCAAAAGATCTAAATCTTCTGAGATAGCCCTACTTTTTATCCTTCACTAAATTATTTTCCACATAATTCTAAAAATCCTTTATAATAAAGATACTAGTTTACATACAAGAGGTGGTTTTTTGAATATAAAAATGTGGCAACAACTTGCTCAGTTGCAAGCCATCCGATCATTAGGTAGTGGGTCTTCCTCTACTTCCTTTTCTTCTTCAACGCTTTTCACTCAACTGCTCGAAAGTGAGCTTACTAAGTCATCCACTATAACGCCTATTACACAAAAAGGGAGCGGACCACCTCCATTGGCTTCCGCTCCTTATAGTTCTCTCCCTATCAATAAAGGGAGGTCTGAAAACTATCAATCCTATATCGAAGAAGCGTCCAGACAATATAATATAGATCCGAAACTGCTTCACGCAGTAATAAAACAAGAGTCTAACTATAACGCAAGTGCAGAGAGTCATGCTGGCGCTAAGGGGTTAATGCAACTCATGCCTTCGACGGCTGAAGGGCTTGGGGTTCAGAATATTTTTGATCCGAAAGAGAATATTGATGGGGGTGCCAAGTACCTTCGCCAAATGTTAGATCGATATAACGATGATACTGAATTAGCTCTTGCAGCTTATAACGCCGGTCCAGGGAATGTCGATCAGTACGGAGGTATTCCTCCTTTTCAAGAAACAAAAGCTTATGTACCAAAAGTTATGGAGAATTATCTAAACGCATAACAAAAAGTGCCCGTGGGGAGTCCCGGGCACTTTTATTTATAGTCAATACTCATTTTACTTCTTCTGGTACTTTTAACCCTAATGCCTGTGCTACACGCTCGCCATAATCAGGGTCTGCTTTATAGAAGTGTTTGATTTGGCGTAATTGAATTTCCTCTTTACGCACTTCCTTCATTGAACCGACAATGTTGGATACTAGACGTTGCTTCTCATCTTCACTCATAAGACGGTACAGATTACCAGGCTGAGTGTAATGATCATCATGATCATAAGGGGTGCTATCTGCTAATCCTGAAACAGGGTACGTAGCCTGCTTTACACTTGGATCCTCAACTGGTCCATCATAACTATTTGGTTCATAGTTTTTAGACCCTCCCCCATTATCGTCAAATCGCATTGCACCATCACGCTGATAATTATTCACTTCTACTTTAGGGCGATTGACAGGTAAACTTTCATAGTTTGCCCCTAAGCGATAGCGATGAGCATCAGCATAGGAGAAAATTCGGCCTTGAAGCATTTTATCTGGTGATACATCAATACCAGGAACAAAGTTCCCTGGACTAAATGCAGCCTGTTCAATATCAGTAAAGTAGTTCTTAGGATTTCGGTTTAGAACCATTTTACCAACTTCGATTAATGGATAATCATCGTGCGGCCAAACTTTCGTAACATCAAATGGATCAATATTATACGTCTCTGCATCTTCTAAAGGCATAATTTGTACATACATCGTCCAGGAAGGATAATCTTCTTCTTCAATTGCAGTGAATAGATCTTCCGTTTTGTAGTCAGGGTTTTCACCTGCAATCTTGACAGCTGTATCTTCATCCAGAGTCTTATACCCCTGGTCTGTACGAATATGGTACTTCACCCAAACCGATTCACCCTCTGCATTGGTCCACTTAAATGTATGACTTCCATAACCATGCATATGACGGAAGGTAGCCGGAACACCGCGATCAGAATAAAGAATCGTTACTTGGTGAAGAGACTCTGGAGAAAGAGACCAGAAATCCCATGCCATATCTGGGTCTTTAAGGTTGGTTTGCGGATCACGTTTTTGTGTATGAATAAAATCAGGGAATTTAATCGCATCACGAATAAAGAAAACAGGCGTATTGTTTCCTACAAGATCATAGTTCCCTTCATCTGTGTAAAACTTAAGTGAAAAGCCGCGTGGGTCACGCGCTGTATCAGCAGAACCCTTTTCGCCACCTACTGTTGAAAAGCGAGCGAGCATATCCGTTCTTTTACCCACTTCAGACAAGAAATCTGCTTTTGTATATTTAGAAAGATCGTTTGTCACTTCAAAATAACCAAACGCGCCTGCTCCATTAGCGTGCACGACTCGCTCAGGAATGCGCTCACGATTGAAGTGAGCAAGCTTTTCGAACAAGTGCACATCCTGAACAATGGTAGGTCCACGATAGCCAGCCGTCATGGAATTCTGATTATCCCCTACTGGTACGCCGCCTTCAGTCGTTAATGTTTTTCTATTGTTATTCACTATGTAACATCTCCTTTAAATGGATTACCCACGTTTGTTACTCTATTCCCACCTATAAACATCAAGAAACGTTTTTTAGCCTATTATTTATATTCGTTATCAAAAAAATATTCTTATAAAGAATGATCTTCCTAAAGAGGTCATTCCTTCTATAAAAAAAAGCGAAACCATGTTTGGCTTCGCTTTTTACTCTCATCTCTAATTATGACACAACATCGTATCCTTGTTCTTCAATAGCTGACTCAATTTGTTCTTTGGATACATAAACATCATCATACGTAACATCAACTTTATTCGTGTTTAAATGTACTTCTACTCCTTGAATACCGTTTAATTCTTCAACGGCTCCTTTAACTGCTTTTTCACAATGATCACATGTCATGCCATGAACGGCTAATGTAATTTGCATTCTTCATTCATCCTTTCACTATAGGTTTATATTTTAACTCTCTTCAATCGAAGGGAGTTAGAAACAACACTTACTGAACTAAATGCCATAGCTGCCCCTGCAATCCACGGAGCTAATAAGCCAAGCGCAGCGATCGGAATTCCTGCGGTGTTATAGGCAAGTGCCCAGAACAGATTTTGGCGTATGTTCTTCATCGTTTGATGGCTAATCCTAATAGCCTTAGGTATAAGGGTCAGTTCTCCGCCGAGAATAGTTACATCAGCAGCTTCAATGGCTACGTCTGTACCAGTACCAATAGCGATGCCGATATCTGCAACAGCTAGAGCTGGCGCATCATTGATGCCATCTCCAACCATAGCTACTGACTTTCCACTTTCCTGCAGCTTTCGAACTTCCTCTGCCTTTTGTTCAGGCACTACTTCTGAAATGACGCGATCGATCCCAACTTGTGAAGCAATCGCTTGAGCTGTTCGTTCATTGTCTCCAGTCAGCATCACAAGTTCAATACCTTGTTCTTTTAATTCAGCTAAAGCATTGACAGCTGAGTCTTTCACGGTATCTGCGACCGCTATAATCCCACTAGACTTCCCGTCTATACTTAGGAGCATGGCCGTCTTACCGTCATTTTCAAGGTCAACCATTACGTCCTTGTAAAGGGTATATTCCACATTTTCTTCCTCAAATAACTTCCTAGTTCCAATTAATACTCTTTTCCCCTCTACATAGGCTTTGATACCATGCCCAGGAATTGCTTCAAAAGAATCTGTCTTCGGTATATGAACACCTTTGTCTTTAACATAGTGGACGATTGCTTGAGCTAGTGGATGTTCTGAACTGTTTTCAGCAGCTGCAACTAATCTTAAAGCATCTTTATTTCCATCAAAGTCAGTTACAACTGGCTTCCCATTTGTAATCGTACCAGTCTTATCAAATACAATTGTTTGAACATGGTGGGTAGATTCTAAGTGTTCTCCACCTTTAAATAAGATACCTTGTTCTGCCGCTTTTCCTGTCCCAACCATTATAGAGGTTGGTGTAGCCAACCCAAGCGCACAAGGACAAGCTATAACGAGAACAGCTATAGACGCTTCAAGTGCTACAGGCAGGTTCCCTGGATTAACAATTGCAATCCAAATAACAAATGTAACAAGAGCAATACCTACTACAATTGGAACAAAGTAACTCGAAATAACATCAGCCATACGTTGAATAGGGGCCTTAGATCCTTGAGCTTCTTCAACTACTTTTATAATGCCAGCAAGAGCTGTATCTTTGCCTACTTTTGTAGCTTCCACTGTAATGGTTCCATTTTTATTTATAGTAGAACCAATCACCGCTTCTCCCTCACTCTTCTCAATAGGGATCGACTCACCTGTAATCATAGACTCATCAATTGATGTCCGACCGTCTATAACACTGCCATCTACTGGAATTTTCTCGCCTGGACGTACTAGGATATAGTCACCTACGATTACCTGCTCAATTGGAAGCTTCACCTCTTCACCATTTCTTATTACCGTAGCTTCTTTAGCCTGTAAGTCTAGTAAAGAAGAAATTGCTTGCGTCGTTCTCCCTTTTGCAATGGCTTCAAAGTACTTCCCTAAAAGAATAAGTGTAATTAATACTGCGCTTGTTTCAAAATACAAGTGAGGGGTATCCGCCCCCCCTAATGTCGCCTGTATCGCTTCGGCCAGACTATAAAAATAAGCGGCACTTGTACCAAGAGCAACTAATACGTCCATGTTTGCTGTTTTATTCTTAAGGTTCTTATAAGCTCCTTCGTAAAACTGCCAGCCTATAATAAATTGAACAGGTGTTGCTAAAGCAAACTGTACCCAAGGGTTCATAATTAATGAAGGAACAGGCAGGCCAAATAAATGCTCAAACATTGTATATAATAATGGCAAAGATAAAAGTGCTGAAATAATGAGCTTCATTTTCTTTTTCTTCAATTCATGCTCTTTTTGTGATGATTTCTCATCAGCATCAACACGTGGTTCTGCATCATAACCAAGCTTTTGGATCTTTGCTATGATCGCATCAATACTTTGCACTCCTGATTGATATTCCACAACCCCTGTTTCATTAGCTAGATTCACTGTTGCTGATTGAATACCATCCATCTTGTTGAGTACTTTTTCAATTCTTGATGAGCATGCAGCACAGGTCATGCCGTATATGTCTAATTCAACTTTGTCCGTTTGTACACCGTAGCCCAGTTTTTCGATCTTAGCCGTAATATCTGATGTACTCACTTCGTCTGAATTGTATTCAATCTGGGCTTTCTCCATCGCAAGGTTGACCCTGGCCTCGACGCCATCCATTTTATTCAAGACTTTTTCAATTCGAGTCGAACATGCTGCGCAGGTCATCCCTGTTATTCCGACATTTACTTGTTTCTCTTCGCTACCCATAGAAGACCCTCCTTAGGACTTCGAGAACTGTTCCATTACTTTAATAAGTTCTTGAATGGCTTCGTCACCATTTCCTTTATGAATCGCATCAGCTACACAATGGTTCGTGTGACGTTCCATCAAAGAGAAGCCTACCTTTTTCAAGGCTGCATTAATGGCTGATATTTGTACTAGAACATCGACACAATACCGATCTTCTTCGATCATCTTTTGAATCCCGCGAACTTGCCCTTCAATTCGCTTTAAGCGATTTAATACCTTTTGTTTTTCTTCATCAGTACGAGGCATTACAGGCTGTTTCCCACTATCTTCAGGTAACATGGAATGATCCATTCGCTCACTTCCTTATTTTGCTTGATTTTAATTTTACTATACCCCCGTTATGTATTTTCGTCAACTTCTTAGCATGCAAAAAAGGTTAGCAAATTAACCTTTGCTAACCTTCATCTTTTATAGACTGTTACATACTTGTATAGGGTATATTACTGAGCTACCTTGTCCATGCATGCTGCCATACGTTCTTCAATATCTTTCGCTTGATCATTAAGTTCAGGATCCTCTAAGAATCCAATTAAAGCTGTTGGTTTTGGCATACCGATCTTGGTTTGACCTTCTTGTTCATATACAACAACCTTACATGGAAGGAAATAACTTGCGAGTGCATTCTTTTCTAAAATTGCCTTCGCCTCTCCAGGGTTACAAACCTCTAAAATTCGATAGGTGGTATCGAAGTCAAAACCTTTACTCTGTAAAGTATCTTTCACATTGAAATCCCAAAGTACTCCAAAACCCTCTTCTTTCAACTCAGACTGAAGCTCCTCTACCGCCTCATCTAAGGATTTAGATGTTTCAACTGTGTAATGGAACATGGTAATGCCTCCTTCATGAAATATACTCTTTTATTTATATACCCTTATTGGTATAACCTAAACTATAGATTTTATGCCAGGGTTAACGATGGAGGCTTCAATCATAACCGCATTGATTTCACCCTAAATTATTGCTACTATTTGCTATAGTTGAGTAAAACGCTTTCGTATTACATAGTGACTAGGAGGAACTGCATGAACCATCAACTAAAAGGGGCACTTTTCGTATTTGCAATTGGGGTCTTTATGGCTGCATTAGATAATGGCATTATCACCGCATCACTCACAACACTCATCTACGCCTTCGATGTTAGTGCAACCTGGGGTTCGTGGACAATTACATTATATACATTAGGCTTAGCGATCTCTGTTCCTATTATAGGGAAGTTATCAGATCAGTTTGGCAGAAAACGGCTGTTTATGATTGAAGTTACACTTTTCGGTATAGGTTCTTTATGTGTAGCTTTGAGCCCAACATTCCCTCTTTTTCTCGCTTCTAGATTTTTGCAAGCATTAGGGGGTGGGGGAATATTCATTATTGCAAGCTCATATGTATTGAACACATTCCCAAAAGACAAGCAAGGTCGAGCATTAGGACTAATTGGCGGGATGAACGGCATTGCCGCCATACTTGGACCAAATCTGGGTGCGCTTATTTTACAAGCAACTGGAAGCTGGCACTGGTTATTTCTGATTAATATTCCAATATCGATTCTCCTATTGTTAGTTGGAGGACGTTTCATTAAAGAAGAAGCACAAGATCCAGTTAACGAAAAAATGGACTGGGCAGGCATCCTATTCCTGACAACAGCTGTTCTTTCCCTTATGTACAGCTTAACCCTGTTAGAAGGAGAAGCTTTGCTAACTAGTCTTTTAAAGCCGACTTTTTTTACTATCTTTTTATTATCGATTGTATTATTCATTATCCTGTTCCAAGTTGAAAAACGCACAGGACCTGATCGCGATCCAATCCTGCCATTGAATTTGATCAAAACTCCAACCTTTCGCTGGACATTACTACTAGCTTCATTCTCAGGTATGATTCTAGCTTCCGTGATCTTTATCCCTGGATACATTGAGCAATATTTAAGTATCCCACGTGAACAGGCGGGATATTGGTTTACTCCTCTTGCCCTGGCATCTGGAGTAGGTGCAGGCGGAGGTGGCACGCTTGTGGACAAGAAAGGACCGATTTACACACTCGTTACAGCCAGCTTATTATCTATTACCGGTTTCTTACTATTCCCATTATGGGTCGATACGTTATGGCAAATGGCAATCGCTAGTTCATTTGTAGGGGCAGGTTTTGGTATGATGCTCGGGGCTCCAATTAATGTTCTGGCTACTGAAAATACGCCTGACCAAAAGGGAGTAGCACTCGGAACAACTTCATTGTTCCGACAACTGGGTATGACCATTGCCCCTACGATCTATGCAGGATTTCTAGCGAGGTCTCTTACGAATGTAGAAGAAAAGGTCTCAAACAACCTCTCAGAAGAAGCCATACCAGCTCAAGGAGGAGGAACTCTCTCCTTACCTAAAGGAGAAGATTTAGAAGGAAAAGATTTTGAATCAATTAAGAGTACTTTTGAACTGATTCAGGATGAAAAGGTACGCGATTCCATGCTTACTGGTCTGCATCAAGTAGTGGGCAGTGGCTATAATGGACTGTTTATCTCATCCTTAATCATTAGTGCATTTGCGCTCCTTGGAACTCTACGTTTGCGCAAGTTACGTAAAAATTAACAAACCTGCTTTAAGAAGAGGATGACGAACATCCTCTTCTTTTTATTTGACTCTGTTAAGGTTTAGTGTTGATTTTGTTCCATATAAGCCCTCTTATATGGAAGACTTGGAGTTGAGAGAATGCTTCCGTTTGCTCAAATTGAGAGTAAGGTGGTTCGGGAAATCACTCGCTTTCCGCGGCGAGCTGGGAAGCCTCCTCGAACGCTTTCGCTCTCTGTGGGGTCTCCCCTAGGCTCCTACTGCCGCAGGAGTCTCGCAATTTCCCGAACCACCTCTGCCATATATGAGGGAACGGAAGCATGTCACATATGAGAGGGCATATTGTTGAAGTCCCTCCACGCTCGGGCTAAGGGGACGTTATACAACTTCTGATAGGGGGGATGGGGAACGAGGAGACTCCTGCGGGAGAAAGAGGTCGACGAGACCCCGCAGGGTGGGTTTCCCGAGGAGGCTCTAAAGAAAGGGGAAGTTCGACTAAAACCGTCACGTCAATAGCCAACGTCGAACGACCCCACATCGTGTGGGGCCGCCCGCGGAAAGCGAGTCGTTCCCCAGACACCCCTACCACTCAATAAACGTAACGTCCCAACTCACAATAAAGTGTCTCAGCTTCGAGTCTTCAACAATACTGCCCTATTCTTGAAGAGTTAGAGCTAAACATTTACGAATCACAAAAGTAAAGTAAACTTGACGTTAAGTTAATTTTACAATATGATGGAGACATACATTATTTAACAAAGAGGAGGTATACACTTGGATTATTATCCTAAAGCATTCATGATCATGGGTTCACTCTTCGGTGCAATGGGAGCCTTTTTCATCGTCGTAGGAGTCTTAGCTAATAGTGCACTGCTCCCTCAAACTTATACGGTTTTCTCAATGGCAGTCCTTTCTTTTAGCATGAGCTTCCTATATCCACAATTTAAACAAAAAGATGAACGAATGAAATTAATAAGACAAAAAGCTATTGGTTATTCCTTTATCGCTATGATGGTATACATTTGCCTACTACTCTTAGGTATTGAATCAAACGTCATTTCCTTAAACGTTGTAGATGCACTGACCATATTAATTTCATTAAGTATATCGACACTGTTTCTGACAATGGTAGTTTTGGCTAAAAAATACTAGTAAAGGGAGAGTTAGTTAAAATGAAATGGTTTTTCCCTACACTGTTCGTGGTCGGTTTACTCGTTTCCTATTTAGTTATAAAAAAAGAAACGGTTAATCATTCATTAACTAGAAAAGGATTTTATCAATTTATAGCACTCATGATTGTTTTATTTATTGTTTCATTTGGCGTAGTCTATGTGAGCAATTAACGCTACTAAAGTTGCTGCCTCCATCCCTTAATGTTGAGTGGTGAATATGATCCCTTCAAATATGCCCTCTTATATGGAAGACTTGAAGTTGAGAGAATGTTTCCGTTTGCTTAAATTGAGAATAAGGTGGTCCGGGAAATCACTCGCTTTCCACGGCCCCACACGACGCGGGGACGTTCTATAACTTCTGATAAGGGGTGTCTGGGGAACGGGGAGACTCCTGCAGGAGGAAGAGGTCGACGAGACCCCGGAGGTTGGGTTTCCCGAGGAGGCTCTAAAGAAAGGGGAAGTTCGACTAAAACCGTCACGTCCTGTGACAACATCGAACGACCCCACATCGTGTGGGGCCGCCCGCGGAAAGCGAGTCGTTCCCCAGTCACCCCTAGCTCCCTACAAAATAACGTCCCCATCTACACTAACATGTCTCAGTTTCGAATCTTCAACCATCCTCCCCTTTTCTTGAATAACCATTGTTCAAAATCACCACTATAATTGAATACTTTTATAAAACAGGCCAAGAGTGAAGTCACTCTTGGCTTATTTATCGTCACATGTATTTTAAATGAAAAATTCATGGTTCCGTCGTTAAATCGGAATCATTCTTATTTACAAATCGGAATCGTTACGATACAATGACTAAGGTTTTGTGTAAAGGAACCGTTCAAAGGAGAGAATATGAAGATGAAGAAACGTACACGTCTTGCTATAGCTAGTGTGTTACTCATAGCTTCCGCTTCATCTAATAATAAAATGACTCATCTATAGAAGTTCTGACAATCTATACATTTGTTTATCAGTAGAATACTTCACAAAGGAAATGGCCTCAAGGGCACTATCCATCCATAACCTTTTTAGTCCGTACGAAAGAGGGTATGAATGCGGACAAGGATTACTTTGATTTAATGCGTCAAAACCTAACCGTACTTAAAACGGTTTAAAATCATAACTAAAGGAGGTTTAACCACGTTGACTACACCAGTACTAAATATAGAGAATGTAAGTTATTCCTATGAACAAAAAGATGTCCTCCATCACATTGATTTCACCATTGAACCTGGAAGCTTTGTGGGACTTGTCGGACCAAATGGCTCCGGAAAAACGACATTAATTAAACTTATACTTGGCTTGTTACACCAAAAAAGAGGAGATATTCACTTATTCGGAAAACCTATAGATAAATTCAAAGAATGGGACCGAATTGGTTTCGTCTCTCAAAAGGCAAACAGCTTTAATAGCGGCTTTCCAGCAACAGTGTATGAGGTTGTTTCAATGGGGCTCACATCAAAAGTTGGCTACTTTCGTTTCTTTAAGAAAAAGCATGAAGAGAAGATTAAAGAAGCCGTTCATTTGGTCGGAATGTCTGATTACATTCACCAAAATATAGGGGACCTCTCAGGAGGACAACAACAACGAATCTTTATCGCCAGAGCTCTTGTAAGTGAGCCAGAATTTCTAATTCTTGATGAACCTACTGTGGGGGTGGACACAGAAAACGTACATCGCTTTTATAAGATGCTCCGGGACCTAAATAAAAATAAAGGCATTACGCTACTGCTTGTTACTCATGACATCGGAACCATGACCACTTATGCTAGCGATATTGCTTGTTTAAATAAACAAATTCATTTTCACGGTGATCCTGAATCCTTTAATGAGTTAAATGATCAAGATCTATCGAATATTTACGGTCACCCTGTTAATGCTGTGACCCACGACCATTAGTGGAGGAATCATTATGTTATCAAGCTTTTTACAATATGAATTTTTAAGAAATGCACTTTACACTGGTTTACTAATCGGATTTATCGGCCCACTGCTTGGAACATTCGTTGTTGTAAGACGTCTATCTCTAATTGCAGACGCCCTTTCCCATGTCACATTATCTGGGATTGCATTTGGACTTATGCTAGATAAAAAGTTTGGGGTAGGGATTAGTCCTTTTTACGCTGGTATGAGTTTCTCCGTAATCGGATCAGTCTTTATCGAACAACTCCGACGCGTTTATAAAGCTTACCAGGAATTAGCCATCCCCATTATTCTATCAGGCGGTGTTGGCCTTAGTGTGATCTTCATTTCTTTAGCAGACGGATTTAATACAGATTTATTTAATTATTTATTTGGTTCGGTAACAGCTGTTAGTCGACAAGATTTATGGACGATTCTAATCGTTGCGATTCTTGTCACATCACTAATTGCCTTATTCTATAAAGAGCTTTTCATGCTCTCATTCGATGAGGAACACGCTGTTGTGTCTGGTATTCATGCTAGACACATTCACTTCTTGTTTATTGTATTGACCGCTCTTGTAATTGCTGCTTCAATCCGCATCGTAGGAGTGTTGCTAGTATCAGCGCTTATGACTCTACCTGTTGCGGCTAGCATTAGAATTGCTCGCGGGTTCAAGCAAGCTATTCTTCTATCCATTGTCTTTGGTGAAGTTTCAGTAATTAGTGGTCTTATATTTGGCTATTATTTCGAAATCCCACCTGGAGGTACCATTGTAGTAACATCGATCTTAATCTTGTTAGTCACGATTGTCGTGAAGCAAGTTATTCAACGTACGCGCAATAAGAGGGTGAAAACGTGAATTTAAATCGAGCACTGGAAGAATTAAAAGAAAAAGGTCATAAGTATACAGACAAACGCGAGGATCTGTTACGCTTTTTCTATAAACAGAACGGCTATAGAACTGCACGGGATGTAAAAATCATAATGGAAGATAAGTACCCTGGTATAAGCTTCGATACCATTTACCGAAATTTACATTTATTCGTTGACCTAGGGCTGTTAGAGGTAACGGAATTAGAAGGTGAGAAACACTTTCGTATGAAATGTGAGTCAGAACACCACCATCACTTTATTTGTCTTGATTGTGGAAAAACGAAAGAGATTCACACTTGTCCGATGCAACAAGTTTCAGGAGAACTACAAGACTATTCTGTAGAAAATCATAAATTTGAAATCTACGGAAAATGTCCTGCATGTAAATAATGTCAGAAGGGGCCATTTCCTTCCCCTTCTCTTCCACAAGGGAGTGACAAGCGAAATAATGTATGTGTATCTTGCTCTATTTGTAGGTGGAGCTCTTGGGGCCTCAGTTAGATTTATGATTTCTATATGGATTGAAGAGAATTCTGTATTTCCCTATGAAACGCTCCTCGTCAATCTTATCGGCTGCTTTATACTCACCTACCTAAGTACTCATCCAACGTTAATGAAAAATATCCCTTCTGCCATTAAAGTCGGAATCAGTACAGGGATAATAGGAGCTTTTACTACCTTCTCAACGTTTTCTACGGAAACGGTTCAACTTTGGATCGATACCTCACAAACACTGGCTCTGCTGTATGTGGTAGCTAGTCTTGCTGGAGGATTGGGATTAAGCTGGCTCGGTTTTTTCACGGCTAATAACCGAAAGGGGCATGCGAAATGATTATTGCCTTCGTAGCAATTGGCGGAGGATTTGGAGCTATTGCCCGCTTCCTTGTGAGTGAAATGATGAATGCTAAGGGATCGATCCCTTATGGAACGTGGATTGCAAATATCGTCGGTTCATTACTATTAGGAGGACTAGTGGTATTAAGAACGAAGCATGTTCTTCCAGAATTCTTGTGGCAAATAGCAGGTGTCGGATTTTGCGGAGCTTTTACGACCTTTTCTACTTTTGGTAAAGAGACACTTACCCTTCTTCAAAAGAACAAAATGAAGGAAGCGTTTATTTATGTAGCATCTAGCCTTCTCATCAGTATTAGCCTTGTGTGGATTATATTTGCTCTATTCATGTAGAGCTAAAAAAGGCCCTTTCCTAATAAGCTCTGTTAGGAAAGGGCTTTTTTTCTTATATAGAAAATGGCCTTGGTTAAGCGCCAAATCGATGAAGCGCTTCTTGTAATGAAGTAACAAAGGATAAATTAAACCGGAATTTCAAATGATGCAAACGTTGAGCTTGTATAGGTTTTACACCTACAATCACGATTTCTTTTCCCATGTAAAGCAGACTAGTAAAGATATCTTTTAAGACGTAGACCCCTTCTTGGTCCATTTCACCTACCGCTGTAAAATCAAATAACAAACAGTCCGACTCATGTGTATGTGCATTTAGGAGAATTTGATCTTTAATCGTTAAGAGTTTTTCTTCAGATATGTCACCAAACAAAGGGATTAAGGACGCTTCATCAGTGAGTTGGATAAACGGAGCGGATAATTTATTATTCTGCTGAATGGCATCCTCTAGTTTTTCCTTTTCTTGCAACAATTCAAAATTCGTTTCATTTAATCGGGTTTGTAATCGATCTAACATTTTCGTTACGTGCTGATTCTGTCCTTCTTTAGGAAAAATCATAATTTCTGCTTGTAAATCATTATTCCATTTAACATAAAGGTCAGCAAGCACAACTTGTTTAGAAGCTGTAATCATGTTGATTTCTACTTTAGTTTTAGAATGAGAAGGAACAATCCACTCTTTTACTTTCGTATGACTGCCTTCCTCTATGATTCCCCATAAAGAAGGAGTCAGATGAAACATCTCACTCGCTTCTTGTGTATATTCAAGAATCGTGTATTTTTTGTTTATGGTTAGACAGGGAGCTGGAAATTGATTGTTAACTTGTCGCATTAATATCTTCTTCATTCCCCTCTATCCATGCTTCTAACTGGTGTAAGTCCTTCACTATAACAACCCGATCTGAAGCAAATGAACTTAAATCGTACTCTTTCGTCATTCTCCCCCCTATTAATACAGTTGGGGACCAATCGAGTTGAGTAAGATGTTCAACAACATCTTTCAAGACAGGAAGGCGGTATGATAAAGCGGCAGATACTCCGATCACATCAGGTTTATAACGGTTCACCTGAGTCAGCGCGTGACCTAACGGCAAGTTAGGGCCAAGGTATCTTACATCCCATCCATATTCTTTGAATGTAGAAGCTACCATCTTTAAGCCTAGATAATGTTGCTCCTCCTCGATTCCGAATAATAGCGCTTTACTCGCATTTTTTTCAACTTTACGTGTTTCCATACTATCCAATTGTGACAACACAAAATCACATACCGCTGTAGCTAAGTGCTCATCAGCAACTGAAATCTCGTTTCGTTCCCAAAGAGCACCTATATGGTACATAGTTGGCGTAAGGAATTTTTCATACAAATGAAGACGATTAGGAGTTGGCCCCATCTGAGACAAATAATGAATGGCATCATCTTCATTTCCTTCAAGAAACAACTTTGCTAACTTAGAAAAATCGTCCATCTCCTCACCCTTTACTCATTCGTAGCTTTTAGTAATTCAATACCACTTGTTAAATAAGACTGATAAGCCTTACTTTCTTCTTGATCCTCAAGCTCATCCATATGTCGGTACAAACGTTCGTAATTATCAACAATCAACTCTGTACCAACGTTACGGCTTGTTAAAACCGTTTGTAGCCACTTCGTATAATCCATAAAAAACTGTGCATCTCCCATATTATAGGTTGTGGAGAGATGGTCTAAATGGTGATAATTATCTTCTATTGTACGCTTTCGCCCATTTTCACCAAATTGTTCCCACAAGAAGGGATAAGCATCATAAATTTCATCTACGATTTGGTCAACAATTCTCTTTTTCTCTAAAGCCTTCATTCTGCCACCACTTTAAATTTCTTAACTTTTGGGGGGATGTTCGCAAGTGCTTTGTCAGGATAATTTTTCTCAAGCTCGTGTATCTTCTGAAATTCCTCACTTGTAGCCCACTTCATATAATGAGCCTTCGATTCCCATTCCATATGAACAGTTAACTCACCAGGCTTCTTGTCGTTTTGTAGAAGTTGAAAAGAGCGAAAACCTTCCCATTGATCAACGCTTCTTGACCGGTTTTGATAGATTTCAATTAGTTCATCTGCTTTTTCCTCAGGAACAACTACAGTAGAGTCAACGATATACATCTTATTCTCCTTAAAGCTCAATTTTTAATTATTATTTTATCATATTTTCGAGATTTATTTAAGAAACGTGCTAGTTCCTAATATTAGAAAACACTATTTAATAGGATCGCTTCTCGATTATTCATTATGTATAGAATAAGAAAAACTCTGCAACTCAATGTTGCAGAGTTTTCTCCTTATTTATAAAACCACTTCATTAAGAACTTGTGTTTCTTCATGTTCTAACAGATTCTTAGGAACATGCTCATCAATTGGTTTATTCATATGAGCTTGAATTTCATCTGTTTCATCTTGGTTCCCAACTAGATAAATACGCTGCCATTGGCCATCTTTAGCTAATTTGTCTAGTGTTGGGGCAAGACTCTTATACCAACGTTGTTGGTTCGCACGATATCGGTCTTCAAACTTCTCTTTACCTGGGTTCTTACCGCCTGATCCCATAGAAGCTTGAGCCTGGTGAGGACCAGTGTGTAAGCGCCAGTCTTCAGTATTTAGGTCTAGTTCATAGTACTTCACATCATCTACAGCTCCTAGTTCCGCCTCAATAACTTTTACATCATTTTGCTGAACTAGCACTACGCCTGTTTTAGGAAATTCATTGTTTAGTTCTTTCAGCTGATCCAATACAGGTGCTTCTTCCCAGAAGAACTCTGTTTTTACTGGCATCTGAATGGGTTGAGCATGCCACAGTTGACCATCCGTTGATGCGAATACAATTAAGCTTTTAGAAAGATTTCGCTCATAATCTGTTACATAAGTCTCCAACTGCTCTTTTAGTTCGCGGAAGTTTTTCAGTTCATCTTTATCTCCGCTCTCCTGAAGATAATGTTCGAAATTATTCATTCCATTTTTGAAATGGATTTTCCATTCGCCGCCTTGTTGATCTTGGTCGGCTAAGTCTGTATTTAAGTACATTGTTAGTACTCGGTGAGGTTTTTCTGTGTAGAAATTCTCTAGTTTCTTTAAATCTTTTTGTAATGTCATAATTAAACTTCACTCCTTATCGGGCTACTTAAGTTTCTGCGTACTATTTATGTAACCGTAAAGAAGTATGTTAAAACCTATTAAATTACAAGTTCTAATTTAGAACTGGTTAGATTAACTTTGTGGATAGCGGGTACTATACTTATAAATTGCAAACATTCCATTCAGGAGGGTAGATTATGTTATACCTACTAGCTATTCTATTACCGCCAGTTGCGGTACTATTAGTTGGCAAACCTTTTCAAGCAATTATTAACCTACTTCTAACAATACTTGGTGTTATACCAGGTGCTATACATGCCGTCCTCGTCGTAAAAGACCATAAAGATGACAAGCGTGCTCAGAAATATGGCACAGTTGTATAAGCACAAAAAAGGACTTTCCCTGATGGAAAGTCCTTTTTTATATGTTTCTTATTTTCCTAACCATTCGTTGATAAGGTCTTCATTTTCATCTACCCATTTCTGAGCACCCTCAGCAGGAGATTCAGCTTCTTTCACCATGTTCATTAGGCTTCCTAATTGTTCGTCATTCATCTTCCATGTATTAATATACTCTGTCACTTCAGGATAGTCCTCTGCGAAACCTTGACGAGACATCCAACTGATGTTCTCTTCATCCCCATAGATATTCTTAGGGTCCTCTAAGAATTTCACATCATATTCTGCAAATACCCAATGAGGCTTCCAAAGCGTTACAAGGATCGGTTCTTCTTTACGAATTGACTCTCCAAGTTGAGTTGTCATTGCAGGTCCAGAAGAAGCTGCAGTAGAATATTCTAAATCATATTCTTTAATAACATCTTCAGTTAATCCCATAAGACTTGAACCAGCATCAATCCCGTAAATTTTCCCATCTTCAAACATCTCTTTATTTTCATTTAATTCTTCAATACTGTTTATATCTACATAACTAGGTACAGCAAGTCCTAAAATCGTACCATCAAACCATGTTTCATCTTTATGGAAATCTACATCATCTTTGTAATCTTCATAAAATGGCTTATCCGTATTTGGTAACCAAACCTCTAAAGAAAGGTCTAGATCATCTGATTTTAAAGCTTGGTACAACGGACCCTTCTCCGTCATATTTAAGTTTACTGTATAACCTTCATCTTCTAAAACAACTTTCCACATGTTTGATACAGCCACGTTTTCTGCCCAGTTGTTCAGGCCAAGCTCGATTGTTTTATTTGATTCTTCAGATTCCTCTCCAGAACCAGAACTAGAACTATCTCCACACCCGGCCAGAACAAGTAACATTCCGATAAAAAGCGCTGGTAGGATTTTTTTTACTACTTTCATGCGTCTATTCCCCCAAGTTCATTTTAATAGTTTACTAGATATGCATGCGGATCATATGTAAAAAACCATACATGTCCGTATAACCATAAAACTTATACTAACATGTAACCGAAGGAATCCGCAAGTAGTATCCATTCTCTTCCTTTCCCAATCCTTTTGAATCCCAATTAGACTAAAACAGAAAACCTAACCTATTAGAGAAACTAAAAAAGCAAATAAAAAAACACTCTAGACTAATGACTAGAGTGTTATCCTCTCGTTTCTACAGTAAATTCAAAGTAAGATGGTAAGTATTTGGTTCTACAATATTCAAGAGGAGACTGATCGATTCCGAGCGTAATCCTTGTCAGGTCAACTAAAGGATCACCAGCTACTACACCTAAGAAGTCAGCTTCATATGTATTCGCCAGAGAAGCTGATACATAATCTTTGGAATAACTCCCAATCACCCCTATTTCCTCTAGATGGGAATGGAAATCAAATACCAACAAATCCTCATCTGTAAGTTTATCAACGATGTGCTCTGGTACGAACAATTGTTGAAAGGCAATAGGGATCCCGTCAGCTAAACGGAGTCGCTCATACATATAGACCGATTGCTCTTCTGTTAAACCTAACATCTTCTTCGCATAGTCCATTTTCTTACCATAGACAGTTCTAATTAAGTCAACACTAAAATCGGTGCCTTTTTCTCTTTGAATCACTCCTGGGTTTTTTACATGATCTGTTGGTTTTTTCTTAACAGTAGTGGATTTTCCTCGCTTTGTTTCAAGTATTCCTTCCTGAGCTAACTGACTTATTGCTTGCCGAATAGTAGAACGACTTACTTGATGCTGTTGCATTAACTGATTCTCTGATGGAATCTTTTCTCCAGGCTTCCAGCTTTGGCTTTTAATATTTTCAATAATGCTGTGCTTCACTTGAAGATAGTAAGGAACTCGATTTTGCCGCTGTGCCATCTTGCTCCCTCCCTAACTATTATAATCGGAAGATCTATTATACCTAAAAAAGGACTTAACCTGAATAGATTAAGTCCTTTTTATCATGCGTTTCGCCTTGCTTCTTTATACTTTTTCAACGATGTATGCTTTTTTATTACGGAAGTACTTCTCCCCATCTTCAGAGGAATGCTCAAAGAAGCCTCCGAATTCACCAGTTACCTTATATTCACGTTCTGGTTCTGTAAATAGTTGATTCTCATTTGTCGATAACAGAACAGCATCTGTCGTTGACACGAAGCTATCTAACTCCTGTGCAGAATAGTTTTCACCTTGAACAAGTTCACTTAATCGTTTTTCAGCCATTCTTTTTCCTCCTTTATGTTTAATACTGGTACTCCCATTCCCTCTTATTTGGTAAAGGTAAACATCTATAGCACATGCTTCCGTTTCTCCTTTTAGCAATATAGCGTATAATTAAACTAGCAAGTTGAGTAAAGGGAGATGTAGACTGTGGCTATACGATATGCCCTTCTCGGATTGTTGACTAAAGGTCCGCATTCAGGCTATGACTTACATAGCATATTTAAGACACAGCACATTTATTTTTGGAATTCCACACATTCTCAGGTGTACCAAGAATTAAATAAGATGCGTGATGAGGAGCTCGTCACCTATGAAACGATCGTCCAAGAAGGAAGCCCGAACAAAAAACTATATACCATTTCCCATAAAGGGGAAAAACGCTTAATTGAATGGATGATGGAAGAAGCCATTAAACCCGCCAAGATTAAAGATGAATTTCTTCTTCGGGTTTCTGCTTTTCAAGCGATCTCTGTAGAAGAAGCCATCACACTATTAGAAAGAATACTAGCGAGAGAAAAAGCCATACTCGAGGGTACTTCTCAATGGCAGCTAGAGCATTACGGGGAACATGCCCAACCAAATTACCTTGAAATTGGTAGCTATTTAACTTCAGAATTTGGGAAAAGGTACGCTAAAATGTATGTGGAATGGTGCGAGTGGGCTTTAGAATTACTAGAGTGTTACCGCACTTGAGGCCAAAAAAAGGAATCCGCCTTTATGACGGATTCCTTACCAATGCTCTATAAAACTTCTCGGTCCCAATGACGGTGGGCGGCAATCGCTTTGCTAAATTCTTCTGCAAACTTCTTCGGATCATCTGCTGTTACTACACCACTTTGACCCGATAAGGACTCTTCTTTCAACCACTTAACACCCACTTGAGTAGCACCAATTGGTTTGAAATGACTAAATGCCTCATGCATGAAGTAATTCGCATCACTACGGAACTTTTTACTTACCTCTTCACCACCTACAACATAAACTGCATCAAACAGTACAGATTCAGCTGTTAAGAAGGTATGATTCACTTCAAATAACTTACCGTCATTCCCTTTCTGCTGACCATATTTTTCACCAATAATCGCAGGCTGAACACCCGCAGACTTTAACTCATTTAGAATTTGTTCTAGCTCTTCACCATTGAAACCGTCGCCTACTAAGACAGCTACTGTCCGTGTATTTGACGTATAATTGCTTTCCATCTGACTTAAAGCTGGCGAAGATTTCGTTACCTCAGATCCACCTTCTTTAGGTGCTTCTACACCTATATTGTCAGCAACTTCTTGAGCTAGAGATAAGTTCACATTTGATAACATATCCACTACTTGTTTTCTAACTGATTCGTTTGCTACTTTACCTAGTTCAAAGCTAAATGCCTGTTTAATATGTTCCTTCTCAGGTTCACTCATACTATTCCAGAACAAGGTTGCTTGAGAGAAATGGTCGTTAAAACTTTCACTTCGTGAGCGAACTTTACGCCCTTCCACCTTTTCCTCATAATGCTTATATCCTCCATTTTCAGGGGATACAGGCGTAGGAGTGTTATGAGCAAGGGAATTCTTATGATAACTCACTTGTCCTTGATTAATGGTTTGGCGATGCATGCCGTCTCGCTGATTATTATGGAACGGACAAACAGGTTTGTTAATCGGAAGCTCGTGGAAGTTCGGTCCTCCTAAACGTGTTAATTGTGTATCCGTATAAGAGAATAATCTGCCTTGTAGTAATGGGTCATTTGAGAAGTCAATGCCTGGCACGACGTGGCCTGGATGGAAAGCGACTTGCTCTGTTTCCGCAAAAACATTATCTACATTACGATTTAATGTCATTTTTCCGATGATCTTAACAGGCACCTCTTCTTCAGGCCATACTTTTGTAGGATCAAGCACATCGAAATCAAATTTAAATTCATCTTCTTCCTCAATGATTTGAACACCTAATTCCCATTCCGGATAATCGCCGTTTTCAATGGCCATATAGAGGTCTCCACGATGGAAATCTGCATCTTTACCTGACAATTTCTGAGCTTCATCCCACACCAGAGAATGTACACCAAGCTTTGGCTTCCAATGAAACTTAATAAAGCGCGCTTTCCCTTCTTCGTTTACAAAGCGGAATGTGTGCACGCCAAATCCTTCCATCATACGAAAACTTCGTGGAATTGAGCGGTCAGACATAGCCCACATTGCCATATGCGCTGATTCCTGATTATTCGCTATAAAATCCCAAAATGTATCGTGTGCCGACGCTGCCTGAGGCATGCCGTTATGAGGTTCAGGTTTAAGAGCGTGTACTAAGTCAGGAAACTTGATGGCATCCTGAATAAAGAACACAGGAATGTTGTTACCAACTAAATCAAAATTCCCTTCTTGCGTATAAAATTTCGTTGCAAAACCGCGTACATCTCGTACGGTTTCAGAAGACCCTTTTGAACCGGCGACAGTAGAAAAGCGAACAAATACCGGTGTTTTCACATCAGGGTCTTGTAAGAAGTTTGCTCTTGTATACTCTTTCATTGATTCATAAACTTCAAATTCACCATGGGCTGCATATCCTCGTGCGTGAACAGCTCGTTCTGGAATACGTTCATGATCAAAATGAGTCATTTTTTCACGAAAATGAAAATCCTCCATTAAGGTTGGACCTCTTACCCCCGCTTTCAAAGAAAATTCATCTTCTGAAACTTTCAGACCTTGATTCGTTGTCATCTCTTTTCCTTGGTCTTTCACTCTATGTTGTTCTAGCTGGTCGTCCTTCTCATTATCATAGTTCTTATTCGTCATATACGTCCCCACTTTCTTTATGATTTATGTAATGCAGTAGTAGTATTAATTCCACACTCCAAATATGGATAAACATGTATATTAAATGAACTATTGTGAGAGATTCAGAAGAACAAAAAACGTAATCTAATGATCGATTACCTGACTCATTCTTGATAGAATGTATCAGGTATTATAAAAAGCGGATACTTATTTGTATCCGCTTTTTATTCTTTCAAATGAACCGAAATGGCTTCTTGATATCGTTTATAATACCCAGGGACATTATTCAAAAGAAGTAATTCGGTGTATAAATAGCTCTTCATATTAAAGTCTTGGAGATCAATATTAGTTAATTCGAGTATTTGTTTCAATCGATAGTTTAACGTATTCGGATGAATAAACAGTTCTGCTGCTGTTTGCTTTGCTTTCCCATTATTGGCTAAGTATACTTCGAGGGTCTGCAAGAGATTCGTTTGCCCTTCGGTATCTTTTTTCATTAAAATTAGAAGATCTTCGCTGAAATAATCCTCAGAACTATTTTTTTCATAAAGAGTAGCCAAGTACCGGTAAACTCCTAACTTAGCAAATTCCCTTGGCATGGTTTCTGGCCTAGGTTCAATAAAGTTAGCCGTTTCAATGACCTCAAGCGCCTCTAAGAAACTCTTCCTGATGTCAATTAACTTCGTATACTCTTTACCAAGTCCGATCATGAAGTAATAGAAAGAATCCCCATCCAAAGACTGCTTCACTTCTTCAATAAATGCTCTTCCAGTATCAGTGGCACTCAGTGGGTCACTCACTCTACCATGGACAAACATTACAATTTGAAACTCTGTTTTTAAAAACTGGATATCTTGTCGCAAAGGTGAGTGTATAATTAAATCTTTCAACTTCCCTAATAAATGATTGTGTTGGGGGTCAGTTATGGAAAAGATTAAAACCGTACACCTCTCTGGTAAACGTAACTGAACTTGTTTCGAATCATGTCTAAATTGTGTTTCACTCCCATACTCATGATGGATAAGCTTCCACAACAATTCATCTTTACGCCCTTCTTTTACATTCACTCGTGAATAAGCATCATATATTAGTTTTCCAATATGTGAAGTAATTTCCTCTAAAAACACAAGGTCTTCTTCTTTTAATAAAGACGTCGATTCTTGCACCCAAATGTATCCCATCGTGTGACCTAAATGTTTTGCTGCAATTACAATCCGCTGATAAAAGCCAAGCTCCTCAATCGGTTCTATGCGAATAGGTTCTGGTTTACTTTCTACTTTTTGGACGATTCCCTCTTTCTTCAAACGATCAATAATAAAAACAGGACATTTCTTAGACAAAATCGTCTTCTGTTGAGTTTGATCAAATTCTTCAAATGAAGAACTATATGCAATTAACTCAAAATTTTTGTTCTCAATAATGACGGGTTTATCCAGCTTTGAGCTAATAAATTCAGTAGCCTTATGTATATCCTCGGTTTGGAAAATGAGTTCTTTTTGGTTCATGTACAACCCCTAGCCTTTCCACGTGCATCTCTTTCAGAAGAACCATGACACTATTATATCTGTAATTGATTAAAAAAGAAAAAATATGTTAGTTTGTCCATAATGCAAAGAAGAGCAAATAAGGAAAATCTTATCCGCTCTTTTCGGTGCTTTCGAAGTCAGATGCTTATTCAAGGGTTTTCTTCCAAACCTTAATCAGGTCAGAAGAAACACGGTCCCATTCATATAAACGTTCTGCAAGATGCCTGCCCTTTTCGCCCATTGAACTCATAAGGGAACGATCAGCCAACACCTGACCGATTTTTTCAGCAAACTCACTTGGATTAGTCGGGTCTTCTACGATTAACCCATTTTCCCCACTTTCTATAACCTCCGGATTTCCTCCACGGTTCGTTGTAATAATTGGGAGTCCAGCGGACATTGCTTCGTAGTGTACACGCGCTAATGGTTCTTCCCACACAGATGTACATACAAATAAGTCGGCAGCTCCATACCATTTGTGGATCTCATATGGGGATATAAATCCTGTTGTCACGACAGGGATTGGCAATTTATTAGCTAACGCTCTAACGTAAGCGATATAATCTGTCACATCATTTTGACTAAACCACTTGCTTCCTACAATAACCAAAGCTAAATCCTTATGTTTTTCAACCAGTTCCGGAAGAGCTCTGACTAATTTATCTACCCCTTTATTTCTCGATAAACGCCCTGCAAAAAGGATAACTGTTTTATCCTCTAATCCGTGAGCTTTACGTAATTCTTTTCGCACTTCTTGCATAGCAGGGTTCTTTCCTGGTAAGAACCTTTTTGTATCTACTCCTGAGTGTATGGTGTGAATCTTATCAGAAGCCTCAGGATAAAATGATTTAATTACATCACCCACATAATCACTAACGGTTACGATATTAGCAATTTCTCCTATCGCTTCCTTAGCTTCTTCGGGATCAATTTTTTCAGGTTGAAACATATCATTATGCATGCTTAAAGTCAGTTTGGCATCAGGGGCAGCTTTTCGGACAGGTAGAATCATCCTAGGTCGATTAAAAATATGAATCAAATCAAATTTATTATCTGCCACATACCTTGTAACCCCTTCTCTATATACCTCAAATATCTTACCAGGAATCCTTACGTAACGAACCCCTTCTTTTACTTCTTCGTCAGGAAGAGAAGGTTCGGAAATCCCTAGAACAGTAATATCATAATGCTTCGCTAAATACGGCAAACTTCCTGATATATAGGTCTGAATTGCTCCCCCCAACACCGGAGGAACAGGAAGTTTTTCTGTACAAATCATAAGAACTTTCATCTATTATTCCCCTTCTTTCCAGTCATCTTTAATTTCTTCTAAAACAGGCCACTTGGTTTTATCAAGTTCTACAATCGTCTTAATTAATTCTTCAGTCTGTTCATCCAGAAACACATCTGGTTCATAAACCATTTCTTTCACATTCTTATAGAACTCATTTGGTACAGATAAATCAATGAGTAATAATTCGTACAGTTCTTTGGAAATCGGATTTGCTTCGTGATAGGCCTGAATCATTTCTCTCACCCAAGTTGCGTCCCAACCGTTTAAATCTGCCATTGTTCCTGTAATGAGCTTCCTCAGGTCGCGAATCGATAGATCAAAGGCTACTCCATCTAAATCAATAACCCACATCCCGTTTTCACCCATTTGTGCATTCGACCAACCATAGTCCTGGTGCACCAGCCCCCAATATTGATTGCCCTTTTGAGCTAATTCTTGATAATGGGATTCTTGCAGTCTTTTATAGCTTTCTTTAGCTTGTTCTTGGATTTGATCAACCACTTCCAATAATGTTGAACTAGCTGGCATTTCGCCGTATGCTTGAGCAATTGTCCGGAACCAATCCATCTTCTCTATAACCTTTTCATAACTACGTGGCCACTTATGAATACGAGATGCCACTTCTGACGAGTGCGGTGGTTGGTATCCTTTAGTGAGTGCATGAAATTCTCCGAGCGCATGGCATAACTTCTTGGCTCCTTCTAAATCTTTCGAGACAGGCTCTAGAGGTTCAATCCACTCTGCAACGAACCAAAGTTTCCCACCTGCTTCTACATAATTCTCTCCATCCTTTGTTTTAAAGATGGGGGGTACTCTTGCACCTTTGTCATCGACCAAGTATTCTTGAGCCCCTAAACTGAAAAGGCTTCTAGTCGGGCGTCTATGGAGAAGCTTAAAACCGAATGGACCTTGATCCGTTTCGATTTTCCATATTGCACCGCCTTTATCAGCTTTCGTCGTCACAATATCCATACTCTTAACTTGGAGATTATAACTTTTCAACACTTCTTTACCTATCTCAACGATATAGTCAGGAACGAAGAACTCTTCATTCTCATCCTCTTCCCAAGGAACAATTTGTTGATTCATGTTATTCCTCCTTCAACTCTTCACCCTCTTCAACCCGATTTGTTATTTAAATGGAGAAAAGGATGATTTTCTTCTAATATATGTCCTACTTCTTTTTCCGTAAGGGCGATAAGGTACTTTATTTCGAGTGTGTAAAAATTAAAGGCAAACGTACATTTTTTAAGGAATTGGCCATCATTCTAGACAATTCAAATATTTTTACATACTACTAATATATGAAAGGAGGGATAAAGGTGAAGATCAGAAAAGCCATTATTCCTGCTGCCGGTTTAGGAACTAGATTTCTCCCAGCTACAAAGTCTCTCCCTAAAGAGATGCTACCAATTGTAGATAAACCTACAATTCAGTACATCGTCGAGGAAGCAATCGCATCCGGAATCGAAGATATCCTTATTATTAGCGGACGTAACAAACGCATGATTGAGGATCATTTCGACAAATCATACGAGTTAGAAGAGATCTTATCCCAAAAAAATAAAACATCCTTATTAAAAGAAGTTCAATCGATCTCTAACTTAGCTAATATTCATTACATTAGACAAAAGGAAGCCAAAGGGTTGGGAGATGCCATCTATTGCGCACGCACTTTTATAGGAAACGAACCATTCGCTGTGTTGTTGGGAGATGACATTATTACAGCTGAAAAACCTTGCTTACAGCAGTTAATAGAAGTTTATAACAAGCACCAAACATCTGTTGTAGGTGTGCAACCGGTTCCCAATGAACAAGTATCCCAATATGGAATCATTAAGCTAAAGAATCACCAGCTTGAGGACCATACACTTCCAGTAGAAGCCCTAGTGGAAAAACCTAGTCCACATGAAGCACCATCGAACTACGCATTGATGGGAAGATATATCTTACAGCCCGCGATCTTTGACATACTAAGTAATCTACCTCCTGGTCAGAACGAAGAAATTCAATTAACGGATGCTATAAACGTATTGAGTCAATCAGAATCTGTCTACGCTTGCGTATTCAATGGGGTTCGTTATGACATAGGAAACAAAATGGGCTTTATAAAGGCCACCCTAGATTTTGCAATGGAAAGACCAGAGTTTAGAAAAGAAGTCTTATCGTATTTAAAAGAGGTAATGGATCGGGATGACACGTCATAATTCCCCTTTCCATGACTTTATGTACAGTTAATAAAGGAGGATTCATCTTGAAAGTTGCAATCATTGGAGCTGGATATGTTGGCACAACTACTGGTGTAGCATTCGCCTACCATGGTCATACTGTCACCTTAGTAGAGAAAGACGTAGATAAGATAGCAAAGCTCCAACAATCACAACTCCCCTTTTATGAAGAAGGGCTCGAAGGCTTGTTAAAAGAGCAAATGGAAGAACAACGGTTAACCATTACTAGCCATGTAGCTGATTCCATAAAGAACAACGACATCATTGTGATTGCGGTTGGAACCCCATCACTGCCAGGCGGGGGAGCTAATTTAGCCTTCGTGGAAGAAGTTGCCAGAGAGATTGGCCGTTCGATAACAGACTACACGGTCATTGCTACTAAGAGTACCGTCCCAGTAGGAACAGGCTTACACATTAAATCAGTCATACAAGAAGAGTTACATCGACTTCAAAAGTCTGTGAAATTTGACGTGGTATCGATTCCTGAATTCTTGCGGGAAGGGAAAGCCTTAACGGACGCTTTGTATCCTGATCGAATCGTAATAGGTCATGATTCAAGCCAGGCCAAACAAAAAATGAAAGAACTGTACCACAGCTATGACCAGCCAAAGCTTTACACAACCCTTAATGATGCAGAAATGATTAAGTACGCATCCAATGCCTTCTTAGCGACTAAAATATCCTTTGTAAATGAGTTAGCAAGATTGTGTGAGCACACGGGGGCAAATATAACGGAGGTAGCAAAAGGCATGGGACTTGACCCTCGAATAGGTAATCAATTCCTTCAGGCCGGAATTGGCTATGGTGGATCTTGTTTTCCGAAGGATTTACAAGCTTTAATTGAAATAGGTTCTAAGAACGAAATCCCTCTAACGATTTTAGAAGCTGTAACAAACGTAAACCAAAGTCAGCATACCTGGTTTCTTGAGAAAGTAAAACAAGAACTTGGCCCCCTGAAGGGGAAGCGCATTGCTCTATTAGGGATGTCATTTAAACCTGGAACAGATGATATAAGAGAAGCCGTCTCTTTAAAAATCATCCACCACTTATTGGAACAAGAAGCGGTGGTATCGGCATTTGACCCTCAATCTACCCATCTAGTTCGTTCGATCTATCCTCAAATTGATTACAAAAAAAGTCCGATCGAAACTGTCCACAACGCTGATGCTGTCCTCTTAGTCACGGAATGGGATGAGATCGTAAATACGAACTGGGAACGAGTGTCTCAATTGGTCAATAGGCCTTTATTGTTTGATGGAAGGAACGCATTATCATCTCATAAAATGAGATCATTAGGTTTCACTTATTATGGGGTGGGATTAACACAATAAACAGGATTTAAAAATTTAAAATAGCCCAGAGAGGAGGCTACTTATGACAAATCCTATTCAAAGTGTGTTAGTGACGGGGTGCGCTGGATTTATCGGCTTTCACCTCTCTAGAAGATTATTAGATGAAGGTATAACCGTGGTCGGTATTGATAACCTCAATGATTATTATGAGCCACAATTGAAACGAGATCGATTACAAATCCTTCATCACTACCCAGCTTTTCAATTTGAAGATCTTTCCTTAACTCAACTGCCCTTACTAAAAAGATTATTTAACCGCCATTCCTTTGATGCAGTCATCCATTTGGCAGCACAAGCTGGTGTTCGGTATAGCCTAGAAAACCCCTTCGCCTATATTGATTCAAATATCACGGGGTTCACCACAATGCTAGAATGCTGTAAAGAATCGAACACGAATCACTTCCTGTATGCATCTTCGAGTTCAGTTTACGGAAAGAACCAGAAGACCCCTTTCTCCACAACCGATCAAGTTGACTCTCCTGTTAGTTTATATGCAGCCACCAAAAAATCGAACGAAGTAATCGCCCACGCCTATAGTCACTTATATCAAATCCCTACAACTGGTTTACGATTCTTCACTGTATATGGCCCATTTGGAAGACCTGATATGGCTTATTTTACGTTCGCAAATAAAATCGTAAAAAACGAACCTATTGACCTTTATAATTATGGAAAAATGAGACGGGACTTTACTTATATTGATGATGTCGTAGAAGCGATCTTACGCTTGTTGAAGAAAGGTCCTCCAAGCAACCCGATTTACCGATTACACAATATAGGAAACAATACTCCTGTTTCACTCGAATACTTTGTTCAACTCATTGAAGATCAAATCGGTCGAACGGCGAAAAAGAATTACTTGCCTCTGCAACCTGGAGATGTCGAAGAAACTTACGCAGATATAGATGATTTAACCAAAGAGATCAACTATCAACCTACTACCTCCATCGAAGAAGGGATCCAGAAGTTCGTGGCATGGTATAAGAGCTATTATGGTCTGTAAAGTCTTCGCCTCCTTTTGATGGTAGTGTTGTATGTTACAATAGGACCAATATATCTACGAGGAGAATCATAATGGAAAAACACTTCGACCATATCGGTATAGCCGTTCGAAATATTGAAGAGAGCATCAATTTTCACCAAAATGTTTTAGGAGCAACGTTAATTGACCGTTACCGGAATGAAGGAACCGGGGTAGAAAGTGAAATTGCCATCATGGACGTTAACGGATTTCGCACAGAGCTGCTAATGCCAACAAATAATACCACATCCCCAATTGCTCGATTTATAAAGCAAAAAGGGAAAGGGGTTCATCACGTAGCCTATCGAGTCGCTGATCTGAACCAAACAATGAACGAATTAGAGGATAAGGGAGTCCGCATTCTAGAAGGCAGTCTACGCACCAATAAGCACGGACGCCGGTTACTATATGTAAACCCAATAGATACAGAAGGAACGATTATAGAATATTGTGATTATCCTAATCAATAAAAAAATGCTTCTCACTTAAGTGAGAAGCATTTTTACGTTCTGCCTTAATACATTTCTGAGATTGTTTTCGCTTGCATGTGGAGAGCGATATAATCTGGTCCACCCGCTTTAGAGTCAGTACCAGACATTTTGAATCCACCAAATGGCTGATATCCAACAATGGCACCAGTACAGTTACGGTTAAAATAAAGGTTACCTACATGGAAGTCGCGAGCTGCGATTTCCAAGTGCTGGCGGTTATCAGAGATGACCGCGCCTGTTAAGCCATATTCCGTATTGTTCGCAATCTCAATAGCTTCATCAAAGTCTTTCGCTTTTGTAAAGCAAACAACTGGTCCAAAGATCTCTTCTTGTTGCATGCGAGAATTTGGCGCAAGGTCTGCGAAAATCGTTGGTTCAATAAAGTAACCTTTGGAATCATCGCCTTTACCACCAGTCATAAGGCGACCTTCTTCTTTTCCTACTTCCATATAGGACATAATCTTGTCATATGCAGATTGATCTACAACTGGTCCCATGTATACATTGGATTCAGCTGCGTTTCCTACAGAAAGTTCCTTCGTACGAGCTACAACACGCTCTAGTACTTCATCGTATACATCTTGGTGTACAACAGCACGAGAACCAGACGAACATTTCTGACCTGAGAATCCAAATGCTGAAACAATGATCGCTTCTACAGCTGTGTCAATATTTGCTTCTTTATCGACAACAACCGTATCTTTACCGCCCATTTCAGCAATAACTTGCTTCAGGTGGTTTTGACCATTTTGACGTACAGATGCCTTCTCCATAATACGAAGACCAACGTCACGAGAACCTGTGAAGGAAATTAAAGCCGTCTTTGGATGTTCAATAAGATAATCGCCAACTTCGCCACCGCTTCCTGGTACAAAGTTAAGAACACCTTTAGGAAGTCCCGCTTCTTCTAAAATTTCAACAAATTTCGCCGCGATTACCGGGCTATTACTAGCTGGTTTCATAACCACTGTGTTCCCTGCTACAAGAGGTGCTACAGTAGTACCGGCCATAATAGCTAGCGCTAAGTTCCAAGGCGGGATTACCACAGTTACACCAATAGGTTGGTACACATAGCGGTTACGTTCGCCTGGACGGCTTTCAACATGCTTACCTTTATCGATTTCTAGCATTTGTCGTGCATAATATTCAAGAAAGTCAATCGCTTCTGCTGTATCTGCGTCTGCTTCTTTCCAAGGCTTACCTACTTCATAAACAAGATAAGCGGAAAGCTCATGCTTACGTCGTCGCATGATTGCAGAGGCACGAAGTAAAAGTCCAGCACGTGCTTCAGCAGACCATTTTCTCCAAGATTCGAAGGAGTTAGAAGCAGCTTGCATTGCCTTCTCGGCAAGCTCCTGAGTGGCCTTTGATACACGCCCAACAACTTGATCTGTATTAGCTGGGTTTGTGGAAACGATGTGATCATCCGTTAAGATGCGTTCTCCGTCCACAAGTAAATGGTGGTCTTGACCAAGCTGACCCTTTACCTGCTGCAAAGCATCCTCAAAAGCCTTCTTATTTTCTTTAACTGTGAAATCTGTGAATGGTTCGTGTTTGTACGGTTGTACCATCAATCATTTCCCCTTCCTCTTCATTATTTAAGCAGTAGCTAATTTATTTACTAAAGAGCCCTTTCACCGCAAAAGCGATGTTCGCCGGGCGCTCTGCTAACCTTCTCATGAAATACCCATACCAGTCTTCTCCATAAGGAAGATAGACCCGAACTTTGTAACCTTCCTGCAAAAGGTCTAGCTGCATTTGATTTCTCATGCCATAAAGCATCTGAAATTCAAAACGATCTTTTGGAATATTGTTCTTCTCAACAAAGTTCTTTGTAAAATCAATCATAGCCTCGTCATGAGAAGCAATCGCTGTATAATTCCCATTCAACAAATGCTTGGCAATTAATTTTTTCAAGTTATCATCTACCATCGATTTTTCCGTGAAGGCTACTTTTCCAGATTCCTTGTAAGCACCTTTTACAAGACGCAAGTATGCGTTATAGTCGCTTAATTCCTCAACGTCCTGGTTCGAACGGAATAGATACGATTGAATGACAGTACCAAGATTGTCGTAGTCTTTCTTGAAGTGTTTATACAACTCAAGCGTCTTCTCTGTACGAGATGAATCCTCCATATCGATTGTTACCACCACATCATATTGTTTTGCTGCCTCTAATATGCGTGTCATATTTTCATGAACAAGATCATGGCTGATATCAAGACCTAGGGAGGTCAATTTTAAACTTAGCTGCGTGTTCAACTGATGATTATGAATAGCCTGGATCGTACTTATGCATTCTTCGGCACGTTCTCTAGCTTCTGACTCTGAGTTCACGTATTCACCGAGATGATCCACCGTTACGTGCAGCCCCTGACTATTCAACTGTTGGATTAATGGAATGGCCTGGTCAAACGACTCTCCCCCCACAATCTTATCCGCACCAAGACGCGGCCCCCATTTCTTGGCCATCTTGTCGAGTACTGAACTATTGGATAATAATAAGAAGAAATTCTTACTTAACGCTTCCACGACCACCACACCCCTTCATCGTTGATGTAACGATTTCTTTTGATTAAAGAGATCCATTTATTGTGCTAAATGTTTTTCTATTAAGAAAATTATAACTTTTATAGTAGCTATACCACAACGTGCCCATACCACAAACTTCAGCCACAAATTTTGTGGTTTATACACAACCGCCAATGAAAGCGCTTCACCACCTATGATGTGTACCCCGATTCCCTAGAGATAAACATAAGTTTCCAAATTATCCAGCCAAACCCGCAACCGCTCTCTCTCATTCAGATATGAGCAGTTATCATGAAGACTCGAAGCTGAGACACTTGGTCAGGATAGGTCCGTTGCCAGAAGAGTGGTTGGGCAGGATGGGGGACAACTCGCTTTCCTGCGGGGAGCTGGGAAGCCTCCTCAATCGCTACGCGCTTTCCGGGGTCTTCCCGAGGCTCCTTACCCCGCGGGAGTCTCGCAGTCCCCCATCCTACCCTGAAGCTAATTAGGTAAACGGACCCACTTATTATAGTTGCTCTTAAGCCCCTCCTCCCACATGTGGCGAGTTTCCGTCTCCTCCCTATTTGGCGAAGGTGGGCCTGGAAATTGCGAGACTCCTGCGGGAGAAAGAGGTAGACGAGACCCCGCAGGGTGGTTTTCCCGAGGAGGCTCGACACCTCGCCCGCGGAAAGCGAGTGGTTTCCAGGCCCACCTTACGCTCAATAAAAGTTAACGGAAACATTCTCTCAACTTCTACTTTCCCATATGCCTTATATGCAAAAGTAGAATATTGGATTATTATTAATAAATTAACTATCTCAAATCAAAGATATTTATGTTACAATCAAATCACGGCGAAAACAGCCGGGTGTGCCATCAATGCATACATGTATCAAATAACGGGTATTGGACAAGCATATGCAAGGAAAATAACCTATGACTTTATCATACTTTCACATCAATAGCTGAGGAATGAATTCCCTCATATTTGGGAGAATTATCATTTTGCCCAGTTCCATACCAAGTGGTATACTAGGGAATGTAAGTTAGCTTACATCGACCTTAATCTATACGATGTAAAGTGAAAAAGTAAGGTAACATTCAAATGACCATTAGGAGGTTCATTGCATGATTACACTTTATTTATCTCCAAGTTGTACATCTTGCCGTAAAGCGAAAGCGTGGTTTGAGGAACATAACTTAGAGTACACAGAACGCAACATTTTCTCTGAACCTTTATCTGCAGACGAAGTAAAAGAAATCGTTCGTATGACAGAAGACGGGACGAAAGAAATTATTTCTGAACGTTCAAAGGTCTTTAAAGAGTTAGATGTAGATTTAGATGATCTAACAATGCGTGAACTATATGAGCTAATCGAACAGAACCCAAGCATTTTGAAGCGTCCGATTATGCTTGATGAGAAGCGTCTGCAAGTTGGCTTTAACGAAGATGAGATTCGTAGTTTCCTTCCACGAAAAGTTCGCACATATCAGCTTGAAGAAGCATTACAAAGCGCTAACTAATCCTTTGGATTGTCTCCGCCTTTGTATTGGATAACATGAAAATGCCCTCTATATGAAATATAGAGGGCTTTATTTATGATTATAAGACTTTCTGTAAGAAAGACTGCGCTCTTTCAGTTGAAGGATTGTTAAAGAATTGAAGAGGGGATGTTTCTTCGACTACCGCCCCTTGGTCAAGGAAGATAATTCGATCAGCTACTTCACGTGCAAAAGCCATTTCGTGTGTCACAATAACCATTGTCATGCCTGTGCTAGCAAGTTGCTTCATAACATCCAAAACTTCTTTCACCATTTCTGGGTCTAGCGCTGAAGTTGGTTCATCAAAAAGCATAATTTCAGGATGCATAGCAAGGGCTCTAGCTATAGCTACCCTCTGTTTTTGGCCACCTGATAGTGAATTCGGATAACTATCTGCCTTATCCGATAATCCGACCGTATTAAGAAGCTTTTTCGCATTCTCTTCAGCCTCTTTCTTACTCGTCCCGTGTGTTTCCATAGGAGCAAATGTAATATTTTGAAGCACGGTCATATGTGGAAAGAGATGAAAATGTTGAAAGACCATTCCTGTTTTCTCACGAATTTGAGTCACGTTTTGTTCATTGAGCTGTGTCCCGTCGATATAGACTTGACCTTCTGTTGGTTGTTCTAATCCATTTAAACAACGTAGAAACGTTGATTTACCTGACCCAGATGGTCCAATTACTGCAACTACTTCCGTTTTATTTATCTCTGTCGTTATATGATTTAGAACAGGCGTCTTCTTGAATGTTTTAGATAATTGATTCACTTTAATCACTGTAACTCAACCTTCTTTCTACTCTGGATCCGTACATCTCTAGCACCCGAACCATAAGGAAATATAAGATCAACGGAATTGTTAAAGCTCCAATATAGTTGTATGTGTCCGCTGCGACAATTTGTCCTCTGCGCATGATATCTGATACACCAATAACAGAGATAACAGCCGACTCTTTCAGTAACATGATCCCTTCATTCATTAAAGCAGGTAAAATGTGCTTGATCGCCTGTGGCAAAATGATTTTCCTCATTGCCTTGAAATATGGGATGTTGAGTGCTTTAGCCGCTTCAAATTGGCCTTTATCCACGGATTGAATACCGGCTCTAATGATTTCAGAAATGTAAGCAGCGGAGTTTAATGAAAATGCAATTACTCCTGCTACAAACGGCTCAATGTTCCAAGGTGTTACTTGTGGAATAACGTAATAAATATAGACAAGTTGCAGGATAAGAGGAGTCCCTCTGAAGAAAGCTGTATAAGCCCCTGCGATCTTTCCTAATACTTTACTTTTTCCAAGTTTCGCAAGAGCCACTCCGATCCCTAGTATGAAACCTATAACTCCAGATAGTAATACGAATTTTAGTGTTATGAGAATCCCCTCTAAAATAAAGGGGATTGACGGGATAATCTCTTCCATATCGTTCCACTCCTTGCCTTATTCGGACTTTCCTCCGTTTTCAAACCATTTCTTAATTAGTTCATCCATCTTGCCGCTTTCTTTCATCTTCTCAATTTCTTTATTAAATTCTTCAACTAGCTCACTATCTTCAGGGAAGGCCGCAGCAGAACCTTTTGAAGTGTTTGGATCAAGAATGAATTGCTTTAGCTTCTCATTTTTTTCTAAATATCCACTTGTGACACTATCTTCGATAATAGCTGCGTCGATACGCCCTGTTTTTAACTCTTCTACAAGTTGTGGGATTAAGTCGCGTTGAATGACCTCAATACCTTCGTACTCTTCTTGAAGCTCTTTGGCCTTGCCTTCTTGGATGGAACCAAGTTGTACACCAATTTTCTTTCCTTCTAGATCACTTACTTCTTCTATTGATGCATCATCCATTGAAACTACAGCATTATGCGCTTCATAATAAATGTCTGAGAAATCCACTTGCTTTTCACGTTTTTCATTCGGAGACATTCCAGCAAATACGAAATCTACTTTGTTACTATTTAGAGCTGCAATTAACCCGCTAAAGTCCATGTTTTCAATTTTCAATTCATAACCTAGTTCCTCTGTGATGTGTTTCGCTATATCAATATCGAATCCGACAATTTCATCACTGTTTGCTGTATCTATGAACTCAAAAGGTTTATAGTCTGCCGATGTCCCCATAACTAATGTTTTCTTTCCGTCCTCTCCTTCACTATTTTCGGCTTCTGAACTGCCACAAGCTGCAAGGACGACCATCGCTGCCGTAATTGATAATATAAGTGCAAATTTCTTCATTTTTTGCTTCCCCCTGTTAATGTATGTTTATTAGATATTATGTATAATAACACACCTTGCCACGAATTAAATACCCTTTTTATAAATTTTTATACAAAAAAATGCATCCTATATACACAAGAATTTGTGTATGGCCATATTAAACCCCATCAAAGAAAACGCTTAACAAGCTGTTGTAAAGGCAAATATGCGGTCAAATTCTACCGAAGAAAAGGCTAGTTTGTATATGAACCCTATTTATATTAGGATCCATATTTTTGGAATTTTCTGTTTCATGATAAAATGTAGAAGGAGCTACTAAAGGAGGAACCGAGAATGTCGACTTTTTATCAAGAACGATATGACTTTTCAAAACCAGAAACGATTGAGTCTGAATTGAATAGACTCGTCCAAGAACCCATCGATTCAGTAGAGAAATTAGAAACGTGGATACTCACTCAAGCCAAAGTTTTTGATGCGATTGATGAAGGACTTAGAGGGCATTACATTGATTTCCAATGTCACAGTGATAGCCCTGAAGCGAAACGGGCCATTGAACGGGACCAGGAGAAGATTGAACCCCTCCTAAAAAGATACCGAGCAATACTAGACCAAAAATTTGTTGATTCCCCTCACAAAGAGGATCTAGATCCTGCTACATACGGTAGGTTTATAAAGATGAAGGAAAATGCATTGGAATTATTCCGAGAAGAAAATGTTGATATCGAAGTCGAAGAAGACCGATTAACAAATCAATACTTTGAAATTACCGGAAGCATTACAGTGAAATGGAACGGGGAAGAAAAGACACTTAGTCAGATGAGTCCTTATTTACAAGATCCTAATAGAAACATCAGGAAAGAAGCTTTCACGCTTATGAACGAAGCAAGACTACAGCATAAAGATCAATTGCAATCCATTATGGATCAACTTATTTCACTACGAGAGAAAAAAGCAAAAAACGCGGATTTAAACACGTTCACTGAGTATATGTTTAAAGAATATGAGCGATTCGATTACACTCCTGATGATTGTAAAGAATTAGCGAAATCAATTCAGGAACATGTTGTTCCTTTAAAGAATGAATTAATGAATAAAGAAAAGGAGCGCCTCGAGGTGGATACGTTGAAACCTTGGGATTTAAACGCATCACCCTCAGGCCAGAACCCTCTTAAACCTTTTCAATCGACTGAAGAGCTCATAAACAATTCTTCATTGATCTTCAAGAAACTCGATGAAGAATTTGCCCATTTACTAACTGATATGAATCAAAAAGGAACGCTTGATCTTGATACACGTAAAGGGAAAGCTCCAGGTGGATTTTGTGATTTCCTCCCATTATCCGGTATATCATTTATCTTTATGAATGCTGATACGTCCCATGACGACATGATTACCCTTCTGCATGAAATGGGACACTGTATTCATAATAGCCGAAGTCAGGAGATCCAACTTCCATCTTATCGTGAAGCACCAATGGAAAGTGCTGAACTTGCCAGTATGACGATGGAACTTCTTACAATGGATTATTGGGATCACTTCTATGATGATAAAGAAGATTTATTACGTGCTAAGCGCGAACAGCTAGAAGGGATTATCCACTTCCTTCCCGGGGGAATTGTTATCGATCAGTTCCAACATTGGTTGTACGAAAATCCTAACCATACTGCAAAAGAGCGTAATGAGAAATTTAAAGAATTGAAACAATCCTTTGGAGGGCAGCATGTAGACTGGTCAGAGAGCGAAGAGATCCTTGAGAATACCTGGCAGAAAGTCCTTCATATATTTGAAGTTCCGTTCTACTATGTGGAATATGTTATTGCTCAACTTGGCGCTGTTCAAATGTATAAACAGTACAAAGAAAGTCCAAAACAAACTCTTGAAAATTACAAATACGCTTTATCACTCGGGAATACGAAATCATTAAACGAAGTATATAAAGCAGCTGGTATCTCATTTGATTTCTCAGCAGAGATGATTCAGGAGTTAATGGCATTTGTTAGTGACGAACTAACAGCTTTAGAAACTTCCTACTCATAAGAAACGTAACGATCAAAGCCCATTCTTTATACAGAATGGGCTTTCTAACTTTAGGATGAAATAGCTGATAGGATGGTTACTGACATCCCGTTCGGAGCCTGTAAGGAATAAATCTTCTCCCCTTGCTCTTCAATAGGTCCATGAACCTCTACCCCATGTTCTTTAGCGAAAGTTGCAAATTCATCTGCCTCATCTACAACAATTTGAAGCATTGTTAAAGCATTCATGCACTCATTTTTATGCCAAAACTCAAGCCAGCTCTCACCCGCCTTAAAGATCCCACCTCGGTATTCTTCTGTGTCGCTCCATGAATTCTCCATCCCCAGTTTATGTTGGAAGAACTCCACCATTTCATCACTCTGTTCCGATACATCCACATATCGAAATCCCAATACATTCATGTAATATCCACCTCTTCAATTATAATCTCACTTAATAACGGTTATAGTTCCCAATAAAGCAAAATTGTAAAATCCTTTATACTGTCCGTGCTAAAGTCTGCAGACAACCACTACATGGACTCGTCTTCTTCTCTTAAAAAGACTCATTCAAAAAGGTATACTAGCGTCACTCTGTCGAATATACTAGTACGAATAATGGGACAAGGTGGGACGTTATGAATATCTTCTTTAGTTACATATTACTCGGACTTTCTTTATCTGCACCGATGGGGCCGATTAATGCCGCTCAATTAGATAAAGGAATTCGATTTGGTTTTTGGCATGCCTGGCTGGTGGGAGTTGGGGGCATGTTCGCAGATGGGATATTTATGCTGCTTATTTATTTTGGGGTGGCTCAATTCATTGATACGCCGCTTTTAAGAACCTTTTTGTGGTCATTTGGTTTTTTTGTTCTTTGTTATACTGGAATTGAAAGTATTGTGAAATCAAAAGCTCCTTCAGTAGAACGGCAGGAAACTCGAGGGGAAACGCTTGGGAAGTCGTTTCGGACAGGCTTCTTAATGGCTATATCTAACCCCTTAAGCATTTTGTTTTGGCTTGGGATTTACGGTTCTATACTTGCTCAAACCACAGATCAATATGGTCCTTATCAACTGCTCCTTTACAGCCTTGGCATCTTTCTCGGTATTACGATCTGGGATATCACGATGGCAGGACTTGCAACAGGCACCCGTCGGCTTGTGAGCTCAGGGGTTCAACGTGTTATTTCAGTCATTTCCGGTCTCGTATTAATCGGATTCGGTCTTTACTTCGGAGTACAGGCGTTTCGTCTTTTGTTTGGAGTATAGACAGACACCCATTCTCCCTCTCCTTAATAGGATAACCGTGTAAATCCTAAAGGAGAGGTTGTTTATAGAAGTGAATTTATATACAAAGAGTTGGATAGAGAGAAATAGTAATGAACTAGAAAGTTGGCAACAAGACGCCTATCTTGACTTCTCTTCAATGCTTTTGAACGAGGAAAATCCTTACCCTTGCGTCCCAGGAAAACAAGGTTTTGTGGGTGACATGTTACGCTTTGGTTTTGTTAAAGACATCACTAGTAAAGACAGCGCTATTCATATTGCTAACCTGCTAAAAGAATACGGTCCCCTATCAAGAGAAACAGGAATGTATGCCTCACTCGTGATTCTCTTTGATACGAGTGATTTAAAACGTAAACACACTTCCGTTGAAGAGTACGAGGAGATTTTCTGGACACTTCTTAGCGATGTCCACAAGGTCGATGAAACGCCTTGGCCAGAGGGCATCCCCCAAGACCCTCATCACACAAATTGGGAATTTTGTTTTGATGGAGAACCCTATTTCGCGTTTTGCGCAACACCTGCTCATACTTGTAGAAAAAGCAGACATTCCCCCTACTTTTTACTAGCTTTTCAACCGAGATGGGTATTTGACCAAATCAATGCCTCTACAACTCTCGGACAAAAGTTAAAGAAAGTGATTCGTAAACGTCTTGTGGATTACGATGGAATGGAAGCGCACCCGAGCCTGATGTGGTACGGTCAGGAAGAGAACTACGAATGGAAACAATACTTCCTTCGGGATGATCATACAACCCCATCACAATGCCCTTTTATGAGGATGAAGAACAGGTTAAAAGGCATACGACCTTAACTACCTTTACCCCTAACATTCTTGGTGGAAAGGGGGCTTTTATAGAACTACTGTCCATTGTTGAGAACAAAGGATTTTTTTCAGTGGTTCTATGGCCCCGTTTTTTCGTGAAACGCCATCATCCCCGCTTTCTTTCCTTTAACCAAGTAGCACTAGCGATTAATAATAAAAACAAAAGGCTGACAAAGAAACCTTTTCTGCTTACAGGATCCCATAATGTGCCCGTAATAGCTCCTACTATAAGCACGAAAGAAAATACAAATAAAATCGTATCCTTTAACCCTTTAGCCATTAATTTTCTATATGAAAAAAGGATGAAAATCCACGTATACAAAAGCATAAGTCCAGCAGCGGTAGTCACATACTCAAATAACTTCTCTGGCAACAGTAATGCGATGATAATGGATGCAATGACAACACACGTAATTAATATAAAAGCCGGTAGTGGTACTTTCCACTTCCCCTCTTTCGCAAACAACTTGGGAGCATCTCCTTCTTCTGCTAGCGTAACGAGCATTGTAGTTACAGCATACAAAGACGCGACCATTGTTGAGAAACCGGCTATAATAAGAACTCCATTAAAGGCATGAGAAACAAACGGCAAATCGTAACGTGCAAGTGCCGTTAAAAATGGACTTTCATCAGCATTAATAGCTGACAATGGAGTGAGCTTCACGACTAAGAATATAGATAAGACATAAAGCCCCGTTAACGAGGCCAACATGATTTTCCCCGATTTTGGAGCATCTCTTGGATCTTTCATTTCCTTTGCCATTAACCCCATCACTTCAATCCCTCCAAATGCATAAAAAGCGTAGATCAGCGCTACCCATAAACCTATTGCACCATTTGCAAAAAGAGATGTTGTTCCAGACCGATCCATTGGCTCCCCCACCTCAATCAGACCAAACAAAATAGCCGCTACGATGATGATAAACATTAAAATCGCAGCTACTTTCATGACTCCAAATAGATTCTCCATCTTTTCAACCTTCTCCACCCCAAGCAGTATAACGAAAAGGCCAAGTCCAGAAAAAACAGCTGAAAAAACCCATAATGGAATAGAAGGAAACCAAAATTGAGCAAAAATTCCAAGAGCCGTAAGCTGACTCCCCATAATAAGCATTTCTGAAGACCAGTATACCCATCCGTTACTAAAACCCGCCCAGCTTCCGTATGCTTGCTTTGCATATGTACGGAAAGAGCCCTTTTCAGGGTGATGAGCTGTCAACTTGGCCAAGGATTGAAATACAATATAAGTGGCCATACCAGCTAAAAGGTAAGCAACTAAAACAGACCAACCTGCTTTTTGTATGCTAATACTTGCGCCTAAAAAATACCCTGTACCTATGATACACCCAACCCCAATCAGTGACAGTTGCCACCAGGTTAAATGCCCTTCCTTAGCTTCCTTACTCACTTCTTCACCCCTTCCTCCTACTAATTGTTTTAGTTTTAGATAAACATCTAAGAATATGTGTCTTAGGAATGAAATTAACTTTAAAGGCAATAGTAAGGAGCAGAAGGAACCAATCAAAGGGAGGGCATCATATGGATATTAAGACTAATTGTTGGAATGAGTACGACGAGTTAAAGACCGTACTCGTTTGTTCGCCATCTGCGTTGGACGTTCCAGACGCCCAAACAGCTACAGATGTGCAATGGGAAAAGCCTGTCGACCAAAAGAAGGCACACGAGCATTTCCATAACCTTGTCCGTGCTATGGAGAATCACGGCATTAACGTGTTGGACTATTCAACGTATTTATCCCGCCAAGACGCATTACTTAGTCAGCAATTAATTAACCGATACTTTGTTCGTGACCTAGCTTGTGTATTTGGAAACACCCTCATCCCTGGTGAAGCTGGTAATTCTATGAGAAGACCTGAGTATATTCAGTCTCATTTCCTTTTTCTTGACTGGTTTGGGCCTAATCGCTTTAAAATACAAGCCAATAACAAAGGCAATGCTTTAGAATATGGTGATGTCATGATTCTAAGCAAAGATGCAGTGCTCATTAATATTGGACTTCGCACTAGCTATGAAGCCGTTCAGATGATGAAAGGTCATATTTTTAAAGCTGGATTCTCTGAGATTGGTGTTATTGATCTTCCGAGAAGACCGGATACCCTTCATTTAGACATGAATAGTAATGTAGCCGCTCAGGACGTATTCCTTGCAAAAAGCTACATGAGGTATTTGCCAATCCAAGTGTTAACCGACAAACATTCTAGTTATCAAATGACGCAGGAATTCTTAAACCGGCATGGATATGATATAGAGTGGACCAATGATGTTAAACATACCGTTGCTGATATCAATTTCCTTAATCTCGACCCTGAAACAATTCTAATTAGCACAAAAGCGAACAAAAAGATTCTCAAAAACCACCCGAAGTTAAAGAAGAAAAAGCTTGTTGAAATTGAGGTTGATGAATTGGAGAAAGGCGCCGGAGGAATAAGGTGCATGACGCTACCATTTGAAAGAAAGTCATAAAAAAGCCAGGCTCTCCGATCAAGAGAACCTGGCTTTTTTTATTCGTTAAGCAGAAGCTTGATTTTCACGCTTCTTCTCAGTTTGATTAATAATAGATGTTCCTACTAGATCACCTGTTACGTTAAGTGCAGTTGCACCCATACCAACAAGAACATCAATGGAGGCTAGAACAGCTACAGCTTCCATCGGTAATCCGACTTGAGTGAACACCGTAGCGATCATCACAATACCAGCACCTGGGACACCTGCTGTACCAATTGATGCAAGAGTACCAATAATGACAATCATAAGCATGTCAGTGAACCCAAGCGCAGCATTCGTATAGTTTGCTGCAAATACTGCTGATACAGCAATGCGAATCGCAGCACCGTCCATGTTAATGGTAGCTCCTAGCGGGAGGCTGAACCCATAAAGACTCTTCGATAATCCTAAACGGCTAGCCGCGTTTAAGGTAACAGGTAACGTACCTGAACTACTTTGTGTTACGAACGCAGTAATCATTGGCGTTCGAGCCTGAGAGAAGAATTCTTTTGGACTCATCTTGAATACAATCATTAAGATTGTATAAAGGACAATTTGTACAAGAATAGCAACATACAACACGAGTACCATGTTTCCAAGCGAAAGGATTGTATCGATCCCTTGGCTTCCGACTGTTTGAGCAATAATCGCAAAGATTCCAATAGGGATATACTGAAGAATCACATTCATAACCTTAAATGTAGCTTCATTTAATCCATTAAATAACTTATACACATGCTCTCCAAGTTCACCATATTCATCTGAGTTACGTAGTGCTGAGATGGCAATACCAAAAACAAGTGAAGTAAATATAATACCAAGTAAGTTCATTTCAGAGAATGCTGTTACAATATTTGTTGGAACAATATTCAGTAACACACTCGCTATACCTGGGTGTTCATTAGCCTCGATTGTCTCATTGGTATCAACAGAAACTCCTGTACCAGGATCAAATAAACTGGCTACAAGCAATCCGACTGTGATCGCTAATGCAGACGTCGCCACATAGTAAAGGAACATTTTCCCTCCCATGCGTCCTAAGTTGCTTGCACGTGTTTGATTTACTCCTACAATTAATGTAAAGAATATGAGCGGAATGATGATAAATTGTAATAAACGCATTAATAAGTCGCCAAGTGGTGACAATACATATGTTTGGTCACCAAAGATCAAACCTACGATAATACCTATTATAAGTGCTACTGTTATCTTTAGAATTAGAGATGCGTTTACATACCCTTTAAATAATCGACCCATAAGCTCCCTCCTCTTTCTATTCATTATTATTCCTATCATTTTAATCGGCTTTAACGGTTATTAAACTTACTAGATTTCTTACAAATTGTCAAAGGTTTGTTTTTCCAATCCTTTTTATTTACTTATAAGAACGAAATTCGCTCTCTTACACCCCATAGTGTAGCAATTCACTGACTAAAGTTAAATATAAATGCTTAGAATGCATACATCTCGAATTCTAAGTTGTTTTACACCTCAAAGCTCGTTTATTAAGGAAGGCACAAGTTCTCCCCCTAGAGACTTGTGCCTTTTTACAAAACTTCTTAATAGTAGTTAGGAACGATTCGCATCCCTTTTACTACTTTAATTAGAATGTCTTTCTTTTTTCACTTTGTTTGCCCGTTTTTTCTTAAACGGGAACCACCAGTTTAATTCACCAAGGAGCTTCATAAGACTTGGAACCAGCAACAGACGGATAATGGTTGCATCAATAAATATTGCGATGGCAATACCGATCCCGATTTGTTTAACTGGCATTACATTTGTAAAGGCAAAGGCTCCTGTAATGACAATCATAATCAAGGCAGCAGAGGTAATAATCTTACTCGTATTCGCAAGGCCTTCTACTGTGGAATAATGATTATCCTTTGTTTCCTGATAAAACTCATGGATTCTTGAAATGAGAAACACTTCATAGTCCATACTCAAACCGAAGACCAGGCTAAAGACTAACACAGGAAGAACCAATGCAATATCCGCTTCATTAAGGCCAAACAAGCCATTCTGGAATAGGAGCACAAGTACTCCGAATGTAGAAGTCAGTCCGATTACGTTCATGAAAATCGCCTTCAGTGGAATCAGAATGGACTTGAAAGCGAGCATCAAAATAGTGAACGTAGACCCTAAAATAATCGCAACGCTGATGCCTACCTTTTCGTAGATTTCATCATAAATTTCCTGATTGAACTTTGGCTGTCCCCCGATACGGACGTCTGCACTCCAACCTTTCTCATTCCACTCCCGCATTAAGTCTTGAGCTTCACCCGTATCCGCTTCTGTATCAAGTGTGACGGGAATCAACAGTTGATCATCTTGAACAAAACGATTAATAGCAGGTTCTAATTGACTCTTCGTTTGTTCCTGCTTTAGTGCTTGAAACAAATCTTCACTAGACTCAATATCACTCACACTAAATAGGGTAGAGACAGAGGTGACCAGATCTTCAGAGGCTACTTCTTCTTCTAATTGTTCCCAAGTATCTAATCCTTCCTCACTTAACCAGTCTCCGTTGCGGTTGGCAATAAGGTAGACTTGACTCTGCTCTGGAGATAAAAATTCTTCCTCAATGCTTTCATAAGCCATTCTAGAATCATAACTTTCAGGCAAGGACTCAATTGTAGGAATAGAAAGATTCATATTCTGAATAGGTATAATCCCTACAAGTAACACTCCAAACGCAACTACAGAGACGATGATTGGACGTTTCATCACCCATTTTGCAAATGTACGCCATCGTCCTACAGAGGATTGATCCACTTTAATAATCTTCCACTTATTTATACGATGACCCAGCAAAAATAAGATAGACGGTAGAAGCGTCAAGGCTGTTAATACTGCAATAAATACAACAACCATCCCTCCAAGGGCAATCGTTTGAAAGATATCAATTTGAATCACCATCATAGCCCCAAGACCAATGAATACACACATAGCCGAAAAGATGATGGAACGACCAGCTGTCAAAATGGTAGTACGGATCGCATCAGCCGGTCCTTTCGATATAAGTTCCTCGCGATAACGATTGATGAATAATAAAGCGAAATCAATACTTAAAGCAAGGCCGACCATCGGCACAACATTTAGAAGAAATACAGACAAGTTAACGCTATCCCCAATAAGCGTAAGTACACCAAAAGCTAACACAACCGTTACCCCACCAACGATTACTGGCACAATAGAGGCCACTACGCTACCGAATGCGAGCAATAAAACAAGCAAGGCTACCGGAAGACCTATAAGCTCTGCCGTCTTTAAATCTTCTTGACTCGCTTTATTAATATCCTCAGAGATCACAGGAGCACCAGTAACCGACACTCCTGAATAACGATCAGCAATGGAACGTACTTGTTTGATAACTGCCTTCATATCTTCAGGCTCTTCTTCCATATTCAAAGAAGCATAAGCCACCTCTTCTTTCAACATAGATTCATCATTTAAAGGGGAAGTGACAGATGTAACGTCAGCAACATCTGTCGCTTCATCTAATACATCTGTAATTGTCCCTTGTAATTCTCCATCTCCATCATCCTCAAATAACAAAAGGATTGAAGACTTCGGAAAACCAAATTGTTCATTTAGCGTCTCTTCTACTTCCTCGTACTCACCTGAAGTACGAAACCCATCCCCTTCAAGCTTTGAAGCCAAGTCCAACGCAAAATAACCAAACACAATAACAATAGCTAACCAAAAGAAAAGCAGTCCTTTATTTGCTTTAACAATGGCAGAGGCAATCGAATTCATAACACCTGCTCCTTTATTCTCGTATGTAAAATAGTACTTCTTACCTTATTGTATACGGTTTGCACGTGATTGAGAATTTTAAAGGGTTATTCATGAAAAACTCAAACTGAAAGAATGTTTCCGTTTGCTCTCGTTGAGTGTAAGGTGGTTCGGGAAATCACTCGCTTTCCGCGGCGAGCTGGGAAGCCTCCTCAATCGCTACGCTCTTTCCGGGGTCTCCCCTAGGCTCCTACCGCCGCAGGAGTCTCGCGATTTCCCGAACCACCTCTGCCATATTTGATGTAACGGAAACATGCCATATGAGCAATTTTGCAGCTCCCTCCTCATTTTAGATGTGGGGACGTTCGTAAAACTTTAGCCAGGGATGTCTGGGGAACGGGGAGACTCCTGCGGGAGAAAGAGGTCGACGAGACCCCGCAGGGTGGGTTTCCCGAGGAGGCTCGACAGCTCGCCCGCGGAAAGCGAGTCGTTCCCCAGACATCCCAACCACTCAACCAACGTAACAGTCCCTTCTTCATAAAAGCGTCTCAATTTCGAGTCTCCCATATAAGGAGGAGTATATGGGAAGAACCACCAAAACCATTACACTTTTCAACAAGAGCCCATCATAAGTAACTTTATGACGCACAAACGGGTAGACTATACAATATAAGACTCATTATATCGCCATTTTAAGAAAGGAGCTTATTGCATGACTTCCGTTACTCATACAGACGTCCTTATCATCGGGGCTGGACCAGCCGGACTGATGGCTGCTAATGCGTTAGAAAATCAAGGCGTAGACTGGATCTGCTTAGAAAAAAGATCTGAACCCTCTACGCTCTCAAAAGCCTTAGGGATCCAAGCACGTACACTCGAAATGTTTGAGCTACTAAATGTCCATAGACCCTTCTTAGAACGAGGTTACCCAGGACCTGGGACGAAGCTGCACCTTGGAGACACCACTCCATCAACGGAGGAGTTGTATCATATACAAAGCCGCTACCCTTACATTCTTATTATCCCACAAAGTGAGACAGAAGAAATTTTAGAAGAACAATTGAATCAATCGGGAAAGTTCATAAACAGAGAGCACGAAGTCATCGAGGTCTCCCAGAACTCAGAGAGCGTTTATGTTAAAGCGGATCATAATGGAGAAATTCACGAATACCGTGCAAAATATCTTTTGGCCTGCGATGGGTCACATAGTAAAGTTCGGGAAGCATTGGATGTTGAATTTGAAGGAAAAGACGATGGGTTTACATTTTTCCTTGGGGATGTAGATGTTCCTGAATTTAATGACATCTACATCAATGTATTTTTAAACGACCGCGGAGCAGCCGCTTTCTTTCCTTATAAGGACGGAAGTTACCGCGTTGTCGGCTTAGACCGATCCAAGCAAGGACAACCAAGGCAAGATGAACTAGCTTTAGAAGACCTGCAAGAAAGTCTCGATACCATTCTGCCCGAACCACTTCAAGTCGAAAAACCAAAATGGCTCACCTATTTTGGAACCGCACACCGACAAGTAGATACGTACCGTAAAGACCGCACCTTTTTCGTAGGAGACGCCGCTCACATCCACAACCCTATCGGCGGTCAGGGGATGAATCTGGGTCTTCAAGATGCCGTAAATTTAGCTTGGAAAATCGATGCAGTCCTAAAAGGCCATGCCACTGACTCGTTCCTAAACAGTTACCATCACGAACGATACCCTATAGGAAAAAACGTCCTCAGGGAAACGTCAGCTATGCTTAGAATTGTTTTATTGGATGGGACAGTTGGAAAAATTCGAAACTGGGCTGGCAAATGGGCATTAACCCAAAACTGGGTTCAACAAAGAGTAGCGAATCATATGTCACATGTATACAATGATTATGATAAAACAGAACAAAACCGTTCGTTACGGGATGCCTCCCTTCCTAAAAAGGCACTTCAAGCTGGCGACCGAGTGCCGGACTATCTACTCTTCTTTGATGGAACAACAGACGAACGGTTGTATCCTTTCATTCGAAGACACGGTCATCTATGTCTGATCTATATTGACGATGCTCAAGATGAGGCAGTTATTAATTACGCGTATGATTTTGCTACAAAGGTTAGAGAAAAGTACTCCGATCTTATAACCGTTTACCTTGTAGCCAGAGGAGGAACGGTTTCCTCAGACCCTGACCATGAGCTGCCGATTATTTATGATGTCCACCATGATTTGCAAAGACATGTGGGTATGCGGAATGGTCATACTCTCCTAATACGGCCAGATGGCCATGTTGCATTTCATGAAACAACATCGAACTCTGAAAATACATTGGCCAAGATCAAGCGGTTCTTTAGTTAGATCCCAAAAAACCCTCTCCAATCACAGGAGAGGGTTTTTATATAATCTAATTCAGACCCTTACTACACCACGAAAGCCCCTCGCAGCATAATAAGACTCTGCTCCGTTATGATAAACAAAGACATGTCCATACCGAAAATCACAAAATAGCGCACCACCCCGGTCTCTTATATCTTCAGGCGTTTGCACCCAGCTTGATGTTTTCTTATCAAAATCACCAAGTTTCTGCAATGTCCGATATTGATCTTCATTCAATAATTCTATTCCCATAGAGTTTGCCATATCGACTGCGCTTGTTTCAGGCTTATGTTTCTTCCTCGATTCTAGTGCTTCACGGTCATAACACACACTCCTGCGGCCTTTAGGACTTTCAGCTGAACAATCAAAGAAAACATATACCCCTTGCTCCTTGTCGTAGTCAACAACATCCGGCTCACCGCCCGTTCTCTCCATCTCATGGAGCGACCATACCTTTTCATCGTAAGCCTCAAGTCTTGCTTGCACTTCAGTCCATCTCATTCCATTATGGCGGCTCATATTGTTCCAGAAACGTTCTTTCAACACCTTGAGCAGTTCTTCTTTTTGTTCTAGAGATAATCCTCTGGCCTCAGCCATGTAGCAACCCCCTCTAACTATCTTAGATATGATGCTTCCGTACTTTAGTATCAAACACCAAATTACCGAAAGGAATAAACGCAACAGCAATAGCTGAGCTCACCCATATAAATGACCATCGAATTTTAAAGGTCACATAAGCAATTGTAGCCAAATAAATTATAAAGAGCACACCATGAAGAGAACCCACGTAGGTTACTGCCTCAGGATAGCCAACCACATACTTAAGCGGCATAGCGATGAATAATAAAACAAGCAGGGATAAACCTTCTAAAAAGCCCATTAACCTAAACTGATTAATTGGGGAGCTAAACATAATCTTCACTCCAATTTTCTCTCTTAATCAACATACACACTAGTAAGTTTAACATATTTATTAAACCTACCTTTTAATAAATGACTCAGTGGAATATACAAGAAAAATTGAACCTTTTGTTTATTGAATTTTAAATACTTATAAAAAAGCACAAGCCCACTAAAAGAGGAACTTGTGCTTTCATATTAGATTTATTCTATACATCTGGAAGCTCACTAATGCTATCCCAGAGGATATTAGAAATATGGCTTTAAGACATAAAAAAACCACCAATTATGTATTGGTGGAGACGGTGGGAGTCGAACCCACGTCCAGAGATATCGTTACAATAGCTTCTACGAGCGTAGTCAGCATATTATATTTCGCATACAATTCGACCTACTGACAGGCTTCCTTGCAGCTAACCTTATTGGTCTCTTCGTTCATCCTAAGGTGGCGAATGAACGCGTAGCCCACTTAAGTTTGAGACCCTTCAATCTACCACATGGGCGATGGCAGGAAGGATCCTCTAGGTCAGCTTATGCAGCTGCTAGAGAGTAATTGTTTTCTTTGCCAGTTATTATTGGCATGGCGCTTTACGAGTCGCCAATCGGCCCGCTACTAGAGCACGACCTATCCCTGTCGAATCCGTAACGTCCCCATGTAAATGGTTCCTTTAACGGAAGATGAGCTCAAAATGGCTTCATCATTTATATGCCGTATCGTTTCAACGACACTACTTAGTATAACATAAAATGAGTTTTTAGCAATGGATACAAGATGGTATCTTTTGTAAATTAGAATCCGCTGTCTTTGATTGCACGATCGATGTCACGCTTTGCTTGCTTGCGTTTCAAGTCTTCACGCTTATCATATTTCTTTTTACCCTTACCTAGACCAATTAAAACCTTGGCTACACCATTTTTAATGTACATCTTTAAAGGTACAAGCGAGTAACCTTGCTGCTGTGTTTCCCCAATTAAACGGTTGATTTCTTTACGATGAAGAAGTAACTTCCGCATTCTCGTCGGTTCGTGGTTGAACTGGTTTCCTTGTTCATAAGGAGAGATATGCATATTATGAAGGAACACTTCTCCTTTACTTACACGTGCGAAGCTGTCTTTCATATTCACTCTGCCGGCCCGGATTGATTTAATCTCCGTCCCTTTCAGAACAATGCCCGCTTCAAATGTATCTTCTATAAAGAAATCATGACTGGCTTTCCTATTTTGTGCGATTGCATTTCCTTTACCTTTAGGCATAAGCGTATATCCTCCTCAACTTGCGTAAACAATATTGTATCAAAAAAAGACCAGAATTCCAATTATAAAGGGCGCATCAGGCTTTCTAATAGACAAAGAATATGTCCTTGTGAGAATATTACAATTGGAAAATTGAACATCGGAAGTGGGTGACCTATGGAAACAGAACTCGTAACACTTCGAAAGCTAACAGAAAATGACTATGACGCTTTAAGAAACATGCAGACCGGTTTAGAAGATGACTATGTTGTACGGATCTTTCACAACCTTCTCGAACGAGAGAACAATGTCATGTATGGACTTTTTGATCAAGAAAGAATGATCGCTGTTTCAGGCTATACATTATTCTCAAATAAATTCGCCATGCTAGGACGCCTGCGAACGGATATCCGATATAGAGGAAAAGGGTATGGTACTGAAATTCTGCGTGCCATAATAGAGGAACTGAGAATGATTCCTTCCATTGAATTCGTCAGCGCAAATACACAGCTTCACAACTACTCGGCTCGTAAAGCCTTGATGAAATTAGACTTACCCCATGTAACTACATTGCATCCATTTATTCTAAAAGATCCACATCTTGTGATGAGCACACCAGGTGAAGTGTGGGATACGGTCAATACAATAGAAGAAAAACGAAACTTCCTTCAATCGTTAAAGGAAAATGCACTTGGGGCTTTCCCTTATGAAGCCTATTATCCTCTTCCGTTTGATGAGTCTTTATTCACAGATGAGTATCTAAAAGATGGAACGTTTTATGTCAATTCAGATCGAAGCCGCTTCTTATTCTGTAAGGTGGATCAAAAAGGGAATCTTTACCTCAACTGTAAGTACTTTTGGAATGACCACTTTGAGCAACCAGGATTGTTCGAAACGATTCAACATGAATGGGCTAAGCATGAAGATGTATATGGTGCTTGGATGGACGTTTCATCTGAAGTGGCCACTACGTTTTCATCCGATGCTTTTGAAACACAAGATCCATGGCTCTTATACGGATTCCGATTATCGTAACGTAAAACAGGTAACTGCTCTAAGCAGTTACCTGTTTTTTTATTTATTTCCCGCGTTTCTTACTCTTTTTCTTACCGTTTGGGACTCCTTTGTTTTGGTAAAAAGGCTTATTCCCTTTCTTACCTTTGGATCCCTTTTTGTCACTTTGGCCACGGCCTTCGCCTTGACGCTTTTGCTTCTTAGGGCCGTTTGGCTTATCGGTTCGTTTCGCATGAATCACTTTCGGGCGATCCGGACGCGAAGAACGATTCTTCTCAGGAGGTTTCATCCCTACAAGTTCAAAGTCTACCACACGTTCATCAAGGTCTACTTTCTCGACTCGAACGGTCACTTCATCACCAATGCGGAATACCTTACCAGTACGCTCTCCGATCATCGCATATGAGCGCTCATCAAAGTGGTAATAATCATCCGTTAGGTAGCTCACATGCACAAGTCCTTCTACTGTATTTGGTAATTCAACAAACAATCCAAATCCAGTTACAGAACTTACGACACCTTCAAATTCTTCACCGATCTTATCCTGCATGAACTCTGCTTTCTTAAGATCATCTGTCTCACGTTCGGCATCAACGGAGCGACGCTCGCGATCAGAAGAGTGACGAGCAATCTCTGGAATTTCTTCTTTCCAGTGTTTACGTGTCTGTTGATCCAGCTTCCCTTCGATGATGTAGGTACGAATTAAGCGGTGAACAATTAAGTCCGGATAACGACGGATAGGAGATGTGAAGTGGGTATAGAATGGTGTTGATAACCCAAAGTGACCTAAATTGTTCTCATCGTAACGAGCTTGCTGCATCGAGCGAAGCATCAGTTTCGAGATCACCATATCTTCTTGTGTGCCTTTTACGGATTCAAGAAGATTTTGCAGTGATTTTGGATGAACATCATTCGAAACACCCTTAACGTTATAACCAAAGTTCGTAATAAATTCGAAGAAGTGCTGCAGTTTAGACTCATCCGGCTCTTCGTGTACACGGTGAATGAACGGGACATCCATCCAGTGGAAGTGCTCATCAACGGTTTCGTTTGCTGCTAGCATAAACTCTTCAATTAATCGTTCAGCTACAGAACGCTCACGCAGAACAACATCTTCTGCTTTTCCTTCATCGTCAACTAGAACTTTCGCTTCTTTAAAGTCAAAGTCAATCGCACCGCGCTCTAAACGTTTGCTACGTAAGATTGATGCTAAGTTCTCCATATCTTTAAACATCGGAACGAGTGGCTCATAGCGTTCTTTCAGTTCTTCATCATCATCGACCAAAATACTTTTCACGTCAGCATATGTCATGCGCTCATCCGTTTTAATCACACTTTGGAAGATCTCATGGTTTACAACTTCACCATTAGAGTCAATCTCCATCTCACAAGAAAGAGTTAAGCGATCCACCTGCGGATTTAAAGAACAAATTCCATTTGATAAGCGATGAGGAATCATCGGAATTACTCGGTCAACAAGGTACGTACTTGTGCCTCGATCACGAGCTTCTTTATCAATTGGAGAACCTTCTTCAACGTAGTAACTTACATCCGCAATGTGAACTCCCAGATGATAGTTCCCATTATCAAGTTTGCGACAAGAAATAGCATCATCTAAGTCTTTTGCATCTGCACCATCAATGGTAACAATTTGTTCATCACGAAGATCTCGTCGATTCTTAATCTCAGAGGGATCAATCTCATCTGGTGTATTTGTAGCTTGTTCAATCACTTCTTCCGGGAAGTCTGACTGAATGCCATGTTTATGAATGATCGCTAAAATATCAATCCCAGGATCATTTTTGTGCCCAAGAATCTGGATAACTTCTCCTTCTGCACTCATTCTGCCTTCAGGATACTTAGTTAAACGTACAATGACTTTGTGTCCATCAACCGCTCCATTGTTTGCAGTCTTTGGAACAAAGATATCATTAGGAATTCGCTTGTCATCTGCAATAACGAATCCGAAGTAGCCATTATCGTCGTATGTACCGACGATTTCCTGTGTACTTCTTTCTAAGATACGAATAACAATCCCTTCTGGACGCTTGCCTTCTTCGCCTCTTGAATCCACTCGCACTAAAACACGGTCATTATTCATTGCAGATTGAAGATCAGAATGGTGAATGTATACATCATCCTTATCATCTTCATCAGGAATTAAAAAGGCAAACCCTTTTGCATGCATCTGAATCTTACCGCGAATCAAATTCATTTTTTCAGGAAGCCCGTAGCGATTTTTGCGCGTTCGTACGAGTTCGCCTTCTTCTTCTAATTGGTTTAAAGCTTTCATTAATGTTGTAAAATCTTCTGCACTTCCATGCTCAATTAACTCTTCAATCTCCTCTACGGATAAAGGCTTTGAGTCATGTTCATGGAAGTATTCGAGTACCTGTTTCTTTAACTGGTCACTCATTATATCCACCGTCCTTCTCGAATCCTTATTCTTATTCGTGTTATCTATTATTCCACTGTCCAATCAAGTGATTCTAAGAAGTTGTAAATATCTTCGTGAAGTTGGTCACGCTCTTGCCCAAGTGTAATCGCGTGTCCAGACTCTTTATACCATTTAATATCCTTATGATCTGCTTCTACCTGCTCATAAATATAATTGGCGCTCTCCGTGTTAATGACCTCGTCCTGTTCAGCCTGGATCACTAACGTCGGTGCATAAATGGTATCCACTTCATCGTGTACTTCTTTAATCAACTTGCCTAGTTCATTAAACGTTTGAGTGGAATCTTCTAGTAGCTCGTTCATTTCTTGTTCAATTGTTTCTTCTGATTTCTTCTCTAACTGTTTAAACTCTTTTACGAATTGCTTAAAGCTCTTTGTCAGTTGTTCTTCATTATCAAAGAACATTGGTGTACACATCGTTGTAATCCCTTTTACTTGATTCGTGTACGTCAATTTAAGACCAAGGACACCTCCGAGGGATAATCCAGCGATCGCAATCTCCTCGTAGCCAAGATCTTTCAGGTGTTGGAAACCTTCTTTCGCACTCTTCCACCAGTCTTCTGGAGTCGTTTTGACTAACTCTTCTGGTGGCTGACCATGCCCTTTATAGATCGGTGCATGGGTGGTGTACCCTTTCTTTTCTAAAAAACGACCAAGCATGCGTACATCCGCAGAGTGGCCTGTAAATCCATGTAGTAACAATACCGCACGATTTCCCGCTTCAAACGTAAATGGTTCTGGTAGTTTGATTTGCATCTTTCAAGACAGCTCCTTCTAGCTCATGTTGTAGTATGATTAGTTTTACCCGTTGCACTAATTCAACAGAGGAAATAGTTAGTGGGAATGAGAATGATTTCATGGTATCACGAAATGACTCATTTAGCATAAACAAAGTCCATTTGACGGGGAAGCCTACTGGTCAATTCCCTTAAAATTTTCCTAAAAAACCGATTCTCGTAATTAAAATTATGTAAGAAATAGACTCTTTTGATACATCATTATGTTTAGGGCTTTCGTTATTTGTGATGCTCTTTAGTGAATTTGGGAGCTGGTGTCGTTAATTCGAGGGCTACTTTAGTCAATTCGAGAACCTCTTTCGTCAGTTCGAGAACCTCTTTCGTCAATACGAGACCCTCTTTCATCAGTTCGAGAGCCTCTTTCGTCAGTTCGAGAGCCTCTTTCGTCAATACGAGACCCTCTTTAGTCAATTCGAACATCACTTTCGTCACTCCGACAGCTCTTTAGTCAATTCGAGCATCTCTCCCCTATCAAGCAAAAAAAATAAGCAACGGGAGCCCCGTTGCTTATTGATTAAGAATATACCCAAGTAAAAATGTAAGAACAAAGAATAGAACAGCCGTTACAATTGTCGCTTTATGCATAAAAGCATCGACACCGCGTGCTTTTTGCTTACCAAATAATTGTTCAGCCCCTCCAGAGATCGCTCCTGAAAGACCAGCGCTTTTACCTGATTGAAGAAGAACTAATACGATCATGGCTATAGCATCAATCGCAAGTAATACCAACGTTACCGTGTACATCTGATCCACCTCCTAAAACGCTCTAATACCTAAGGATAATGTAGCACAAAACCCCATCTACGGCAACCTTTTATTAACAGCTTCACTTTAGTGAGGTGAAGGGTGTCAGACACCCTTCACCTCACTAAAGTCGTCGCTCTATTTTATGTGGGAATTTTTTTCATTGAAGGTTGTGATTGTTTTTGATATATTTTGATTGATTTTGAATGTTTTTGATTGCATTTATGAAAGGGCTTCCTTTATATTAATAGTAGGAATTCATTTTACATTTACGCGGAGGCCTATATTATGCTGACACCAACACGACATGAAATCATATTAGAACAGCTTGAGCGTTATCAGACGGTCAAAATTCAAGAACTTGTTCATGAAACAGGAGCTTCTGAATCAACTATCCGTCGTGATCTAAGCCAACTTGAAAACGCCAACAAACTAAAACGAGTTCACGGTGGTGCCTCTTGTTTACATCAGACAAGTGAAGAGTTAAGCATACGAGAGAAAGCAGCTCAAAATCTAAATGAAAAGGTGGCAATCGCAAAGGAAGCCGCTTCCCTCATACGAGATGGAGATTGCATATTTTTAGACGCCGGAACAACGACATACCAAATGATCCCCTATTTAAAAGGCCGAAATCTTACCGTTGTAACGAATGGGGTTACCTTACTTGAAGAGCTAACCGAAAATCAAGTACCCACGTATTTAACTGGTGGTTTTGTAAAACATAAAACGAGAGCATTGATCGGACGAGGCGCTACTCACAGCCTACAGCAGTACAGATTTGATAAGTGCTTTCTCGGCGTAAACGGGGTTCATCCTTCTCACGGGTACACTACTCCTGACCCAGAAGAAGCACTTGTTAAACAAACGGTTTTGACGCTTTCGCAAGAAGCTTTTGTTCTCGGAGATGCATCTAAATTAAACGAGCTATCTTTTTCAAGCATTGCTTCCTTAAAGGATGCAACTCTAATCACAAATGAGAATGATCCAGACCGATTATCACCTTATCTAGAGAAAACAAACGTAAAGGTTGTGTCATCATGATTTATACAGTCACTTTAAACCCTTCCATTGACTACATCATGCATGTAGATGAGTTCAATGAAGGAGATTTAAACCGTGCCAATACGACTTACTACTACCCAGGCGGGAAAGGCATCAATGTATCCCGGGTATTAAAACGATTGGATGTTTCTAACACCGCACTAGGATTTATTGGAGGCTTTACTGGCCAATTCATACAAAATTTCCTTGAGTCAGAAGAGGTTCAACACCAATTCATTGATACAGATCAATATACACGCATTAATGTAAAATTAAAGTCAAGCCAAGAATCTGAGATTAATGGACCCGGCCCTTCTATTACTCAGGAACAGCAGCAACAACTATTAGATCAGGTCAACAAATTAGAGCAAGACGACTATTTGGTTGTAGCAGGAAGTATTCCTAAAACGATACCTGCTGACTTCTACAATGAAATGGCGAAGCGTTGCGCAGAGCGAGGAGCTCACTTCATTGCCGATACTTCTGGAAAGGCATTAGAAGAACTAGTTGGCACACCTACTTTCTTACTTAAGCCGAACCATCATGAATTAGGAGAATTATTTGATACTACTATTGACTCTCCATTGAAAGCGATCACCTTTGCCAAGCAGTTAGTTACTAAGGGCGCTACCAATGTCATTGTTTCAATGGGTGGAGATGGAGCCATTCTAGTTAATAAAGACCACGCCTATTACGCAAACGTTCCAAAAGGCGAAGTGAAAAATTCCGTTGGAGCAGGAGATTCCGTTGTATCAGGATTTATAGCTGGTTACGTAAAAACAAATAGCCTAACAGAAGCATTCGCAAATGGTGTGGCTTGCGGAAGTGCAACGGCATTTAGTGACGACTTAGCTACTCGTAACTTTGTAGAAGAACTTAGAAAAGAGATTACGATTGAGGATTTAAACTAAGGGGAGGGCTCAACGTGAAAATTACAGACTTGTTAAAACAAGACACAATGATTTTAGAACTTGAATCAAGTGCTAAAGCTGATGTCATTGATGAACTAGTTTCTAAACTTGATGAAGCTGGCCGATTAAATGATAAGGAAGAATTCAAACAAGCTATATTAGCTCGTGAAGAACAAAGCACAACAGGAATAGGCGAAGGTGTAGCGATACCTCATGCCAAAACAGCGGCAGTTAAAGAACCTGCAATCGCATTTGCTCGCTCACAAGAAGGGGCTGACTACGAGTCACTCGACGGACAGCCAACACACTTATTCTTTATGATTGCTGCTTCTGAAGGAGCAAACCAAGCTCACCTAGAAACACTTTCTAGTCTTTCATCCTTATTAATGGATACTGAATTTCGCCAAAAGCTTTTAAACGCTGAAACAAGAGATGAGATTGTAGACCTGATCGATGCAAAAGAAAAAGCGAATAGTGACGAAGAAGAAGCTGAACAAGCAGCAAACGAAAACGAAAATCAAGATGCTTCATCAGAAGAAGAGCCTTATGTGATCGCTGTAACGGCTTGCCCTACAGGAATTGCACATACGTACATGGCTGCAGACAAACTTAAAGAAACCGCTAAAGAGATGGGCGTTAAAATTAAAGTAGAAACAAACGGTTCAAGTGGTGTGAAAAACGCCTTAACAAAAGAAGATATTGAACGCGCTAGCGGCGTCATTGTGGCTGCTGATATCGAAGTTGAAACAAATCGCTTTAAAGGGAAACCAGTTGTGATGGTCCCAGTAGCTAAAGGGATTCACGAACCAAAAGAACTTATCACGAAAGCTAAAGAAGGAGACGCCCCTGAGTATCAAGGAAGCGGACAATCTTCAAGCGAAGATGGCGAAGGAAGCGGAGAGAAAACAGGTATTTATAAGCACTTAATGAATGGTGTTTCCAACATGCTTCCATTCGTAGTCGGTGGCGGTATTTTAATTGCTCTATCCTTCTTATTTGGAATTAACGCTGCTAACCCAGACAGTGATCAGTACAACCGCTTTGCTGAAATGCTAAGCATTATCGGTGGCGGCAAAGCCTTTTATCTACTAGTACCAGTACTGGCTGGTTTCATTGCTCAAAGTATTGCCGGTCGTCCCGGACTTGCTCCTGGTATGGTTGGTGGTTTGATTGCAACAACAACAGGAGCTGCTGATGGCGGTTCTGGTTTCTTAGGTGGTTTGCTTGCTGGTTTCTTAGCTGGTTATTTGATGTTATTGATTCAAAAAGGATTAAAAGTATTACCAGACGTATTAGACGGATTAAAGCCTGTACTTCTTTATCCGGTGCTTGGTCTGTTCTCTACAGGGATCATTATGTTACTTGTGAATCCGTTCCTTGTATCCATTTACACTGCATTAAGAGACGGGTTAGATAGCCTTGGTTCATTTGGTATTGTGGTTGGTTTAATTATTGGTGGCATGATGGCAGTCGATATGGGCGGACCTGTAAACAAAGCAGCTTATACATTCGGTATTGCCATGCTTGATGCTGGAAACACCATGCCTATTGCAGCCGCAATGGCAGGTGGTATGGTTCCACCATTAGGTCTTGCTCTAGCAACATCATTCTTTAAAAACAAATTTACAGCGCAAGAACGAGAAACAGGTAAAACAGCATATGCTATGGGCGCTACGTTCATTACAGAGGGAGTTATTCCATTCGCAGCAGCAGACCCTGGTCGTGTCATCCCAGCTTCTGTTATTGGTTCAACCATTACAGGTGGACTTGTTTACCTGTTCAACTTGAATCTTCTTGCCCCTCACGGCGGAATCATTGTCATCCTAACAGGAGCTGTTAAAACGGGTGGAGAAACCGGAAATGCCCTTCTGGGCGGTGTTTTATACATTGCCGCTGTATTAATTGGTGCAATTGTTACAGCAATTATCGCTGGTGTCTTGAAAAAACCTGTGCAAAAAGGGTAAAGTAGAGTAATGTGTTCATATAAAAATTTTTAGAAAAAGATCAGGAGGTAACTGTATGGTTGAACAAACTATGACGATTACATCAGATGATGGCGTCCACGCACGCCCTGCCACTGTTCTAGTCCAGACGGCTGGTCAATATAAAGCTGACGTTAACTTAGAGTACAATGGTAAGTCTGTTAACCTTAAATCCATCATGGGCATTATGTCTTTAGGCATCCCATCTGGAGCTGAAGTTAAAATAACAGCAGAAGGAACGGATGAGGAAGAAGCTTTAAATGGCGTTGTTGACTCAATGAAAAAAGAAAACCTGGGGGAATAATTCATGACGAGCATTAAAGGTATTGCCGCTTCTAACGGTATAGCGATTGCAAAAGCTTACCGCATGGAAGCACCAGATCTTTCTTTTGAGAAGAAAGAGATTGAAAGCCCTGAACAAGAAGTGGAACGTTTCCAGTCCGCTCTTGCGACATCTAAAAATGAGCTTGAGAAAATTAAGGATCATGCCCTTAAAACATTAGGCGAAGAAAAAGCTGAGATCTTCTCCGCTCACCTTCTTGTCCTTAGTGACCCTGAACTGATCCAACCAATCGAAGATAAGATTAAAACAGAAAACGTGAACGCAGAAGCAGCTCTTAACGAGACAGCTAACATGTTCATTGACCTGTTTAAAAATATGGACAACGAATACATGCGCGAACGTGCAGCGGATATTCAGGACGTAACAAAGCGTGTTATGGCACACTTATTAAATGTAACGTTCCCAGACCCAGCTCTTATTGATGAAGAAGTTGTGATTATCGCTGAAGATTTAACACCTTCTGATACAGCTCAGTTAAATAAACAGTTTGTTCAAGGTTTCACGACTGATATCGGTGGTCGTACTTCTCACTCTGCCATCATGGCTCGTTCTCTTGAGATTCCTGCTGTTGTAGGAACGAAAGAAGTAACAGCTACGATTAACAAAGACGATATGGTCATTGTTGATGGTATCGCTGGTGAAGTAATCGTTCACCCTACTGACGAACAAATTGAAGAGTACAAAGAAAAGCAAGCTCAGTACGAAGAAAAGAAACAAGAATGGGCCAAGCTTAAAGATGAGCCTACTGTAACAGCTGACGATAAGCACGTTGAGCTTGTAGCAAACATCGGTACTCCAGACGATGTCGATGGTGTTATAAACAACGGTGGTGAAGGTGTTGGACTTTACCGTACTGAGTTCTTATATATGGGTAAAAACCAGCTACCAACAGAAGAAGAACAGTTTGAAGCCTACAAAGCCGTACTTGAAGGCGTAGGATCTGATAAACCTGTTGTGGTACGTACACTTGATATCGGCGGAGACAAAGAGTTAGACTACTTGGATCTTCCTGATGAAATGAATCCATTCCTTGGATTCCGTGCAATCCGTTTATGCCTAGAGCGTGACGATATCTTCCGTACTCAGCTACGCGCCCTTCTTCGCGCAAGTGTCTACGGCAATTTAAAGATCATGTTCCCTATGATTGCAACACTAGGTGAATTCCGCCAAGCAAAAGCAATCCTTCTTGAAGAGAAAGAGAAGCTTCAAAACGAAGGAACAGAAGTATCTGAAGCAATTGAAGTTGGTATGATGGTAGAAATTCCAGCAACGGCTGTTATCGCTAAACAGTTTGCTAAAGAAGTGGACTTCTTCAGTATTGGTACAAACGATCTGATCCAATACACAATGGCAGCGGATCGTATGAACGAACGCGTTTCATACCTTTACCAACCATACAACCCTGCGATCCTGAACCTTATTAATAACGTTATTGAAGCTGCTCACGCTGAAGGTAAGTGGGCTGGCATGTGTGGCGAAATGGCAGGAGATGAGATTGCAATCCCTATCCTTCTTGGACTAGGATTAGATGAGTTCTCCATGAGCGCAACATCTATCCTTCCAGCTCGCACACAGATCTTAAGCTTATCTCAGGAAGAAATGACTTCTTACAAAGAAGAAATTCTTTCTATGGATACAGCTGAAGACGTTGTTGAGTTCGTAAAAGCAAAAACAGGACAAAAATAATTCGTTAGATACTAAAAAGGACCCTTTTAAAAGGGTCCTTTTCTCTATTTTTCCGACATTGTAAAATGTATGTAACATGCTTGTTAGAATTGCAATCAATTTGTTGCCGTTCTGTTGTTGGGCTTTTGCGATTAGCTTGGTATAGTAGTCCATAGAGTTAGTCGTTACACAATAACATGCGAATTTCAACAGCTCATGGCTATTGTAATTCCTAGGAGGTCAACAAAATGAAAAAACTATTTTTATCCCTGGCGGCTGTAGCAACGATTTCGACAACAACGGCAATCACAGCAAGTGCAGAAGAAGTAGTTGTGAAGCGCGGCGACACGCTATGGGGAATCTCTCAGGATTACGATGTGTCCGTTGAACAAATCAAACAACTGAATAACTTAACATCCAATCTAATTTTCCCGAACCAAAACCTAACAGTGACCCGCAACGAAGACAGTCAAGTTGCTCAAAAAACAACGGCACCATCGAACAGCAGTGTTTACACGATTAAACCTGGAGACACACTTTGGGGCATTGGTCAGCAATATAATGTAAGTGTTAATGAATTAATGCAATGGAATAATTTAAGTTCAAGTATGATTTATTCCGGTAATACCCTAAATGTGAATGGCGGAAACGTAGCAACGAAGGAAAAAGCAACTGTTGCGAGCACACAGCCATCACAATCTAAAACACAAGAGAAACAAGTTCAGACACAACAGAAAGAACAAAAGACAATCACAATGGAATCAACAGCCTACACAGCTAACTGCACAGGTTGCTCTGGTATCACAAGAACAGGGATCAACCTTCTTCAAAATCCAAATATGAAAGTTATTGCAGTAGACCCTAATGTAATTCCACTAGGTACTGAAGTGTATGTTGAAGGATACGGTAAAGCGATTGCTGGTGACACAGGTGGCGCCATTAAAGGAAACAAAATTGACGTCTTCATCCCATCTCGTTCAGAAGCTCTAAACTGGGGTCGCAGAACAGTAGACGTAACCATCTTAAACTAAATTCCCTATAAAGAAATGATACAAGCCCAAAGCTAAATCTAGCTTTGGGCTTCTTTATTTGCACTCGTCCACTTCATATCTCCCGAACCACCTACGCTCTACTAACAATAACGTAAATATTTCCCTACTTTCATTGCAAAAAAATAGAGAAAAGGACCCTCTGAAAGGATCCTTTTCTCTATTTTCCCGACATTGTAAAATCCATGTAATCTCCTTGTTAGAATTGCAATCACATTGTTGTCATTCTGTTGTTGGGCTTTTCCTCTGAGCTTGTTATAGTAGTCCATAGAGTTAAGTCGTTACTCAATAAACCGCGAATTTCAACAGCTTATGGCTATTGTAATTCCTAGGAGGTCAACAAGATGAAAAAACTATTTCTATCCCTAGCTGCTGTAGCAACGATTTCTACAACAACAGCGATCACAGCAAGCGCAGAAGAAGTAGACGTCAAGAGCGGCGACACATTATGGGGTATCTCTCAGGATTACGATGTGTCCGTTGAACAAATAAAACAACAAAATAACCTAACATCTAATTTAATCTTCCCGAACCAAAAACTAACAGTAAACCGCAACGGAGACACTGAAGTTGCTCACACATCAACAACTGACAGTAGTGTGTATACAATCCAACCTGGCGATACGCTATTCGCCATCGGTCAACAATATAATGTAAGCGTGAATGAGCTAAAGCAATGGAATAACCTAAGCTCAAATATGATTTATTCTGGAGATACCCTGAACGTAAATGGGTCAAACGTAGCAACAAAAGAAAAATCAACGGTAGCAAGCACTCAACCTGCACAACCTAAAACAGAAGAAAAACAAGTTCAAACACAGCAACAAGAACAACAGACAATTACAATGGAATCAACAGCCTATACAGCAAACTGCACGGGTTGCTCTGGTATCACAAGAACAGGCATCAACCTTCTTGAAAACCCAGACCGCAAAGTAATTGCAGTAGACCCTAACGTAATCCCACTAGGCACTGAAGTATATGTAGAAGGATACGGAAAAGCAGTAGCAGGTGACATCGGCGGAGACATCCAAGGAAACAGAATCGACGTCTTCATCCCTTCTCAATCCGAAGCACTAAACTGGGGCCGTAAATCAGTAGACGTAACAATCTTAGACTAATCCCTTCCCTAAAAAAATGATACAAGCCCAAAGCTGAATGCAGCTTTGGGCTTTTTTATTTGTCGGGATGAGTTTTCTAGATAAAGTGTATCCTCAGTCCGTTCTCCTACATAAAACAAGGGCTGGCTGGGGGACTGCGAGACTCCCGCGGAATAAAGAGCCTAGGCAAGACCCCACAGAGAGCGAAGCGATCGAGGAGGCTTGCCAGCTCTCCGCAGGAAAGCGAGTTGCCCCCCAGCCAGCCCTAGCCCACATACGGTAACGGACCCTCACCGCTCTCAACAACACAACGCCCCCACCCACAAAAAAAGCGCAAAATCGCCCAAACGATTTTGCACCTTTTTATAAAGTCATGCCTTCCTAAGCATAATCGAATCAATTAAATGATCACGATCCTTATGCAGAATAAGATCCGCTCTATTACGTGTTGGCTGAATATTTTCGTGAAGATTCTTTAAGTTAATCCGTCGCCAAATGTCTTCTGCCATGGCAATGGCTTCATCATTAGATAAACCCGAGTAATTATGGAAATAAGAACGCTCATCTTGGAAGGCAGTATCTCTGAGTTTCATAAAACGTTCTGTATACCATTTCAATAAATCGTCTTCATTTGCGTCTACATAAATACTAAAGTCAAAGAAATCAGAAACGTATGTACCAGGGTCTGCACCTCGCGTTTTCGGAGTTTGCAATACATTGACTCCTTCTACTATAACAATATCTGGTTGGTCTAATACTTGAACTTCATCTGGTAAAATATTATACGTTAAATGTGAATAGACAGGCGCTTCTATATCAGGGCGCCCTGATTTCAAATCTGCCAAGACATCTATTAATTTCTTGATATCATAACTCTCAGGAAACCCTTTTCGGTTCATGATCCCCTTTTCTTCTAATACTTCATTCGGGTATAAGAAGCCATCTGTAGTTAAGATCTCTACACTAGGATGTTCATCCCACTCAGAGAGCAGTTCACGCATAATCCTTGAGATCGTACTTTTTCCAACAGCCACACTCCCTGCGACACCAATAATAAACGGAACTTGTTTCGTTTTTTGGCCCATGAAACGGTCTGTTACCGAATGAAGCTCATGGGAAGCTTTCGTATATAAATTGAGCAATCTACTTAATGGAAGATAGACATTTGAGACTTCTTCTATATCAAGCTTTTCATTAATCCCTTTTACATTTTCAATTTGTATGGGAGACAGAGTCATCGGTACATTAGCACGAAGCTTCGCCCATTCGTTTTTTTGGAACATCCAATACGGTGAATAACTACTCATACTGTTTCACATACCTTTGTCTACATTTTAAGAATTACATTATTCATAATTTACCACAGCGTTACGAATTGTACCACCACATCGAATTATGTCGAGCTCATCGTTCTCTCTTCTAGCAAGCCTCAAACCCTTGATACGTAAGCATTCTAGCAGGGTAAAAAATTATTCCAGAAGATTTGACAGCGCTTTCCTAGTTGTAGGATATTTAAAGGAAAAGGTAGAGTGTAAAAGGCGTTCAGGAAGGACCTTGCTTCCCTCTATTACAATAATGCTCTTTTCCCCCAGAGCAACTTTTAACATCCCTTCTGTTAAAGGAAACCAGTATGGTCGACTCGTCACAGAAGCGATTGTGCGACCCAACTCATCCATTGTAACAGGATGAGGAGAAGTTAAATTTACAGGTCCTGAGATTGTGTGATCATCAATTAAATAATCAATAATACGAACGAGGTCCTCAAAATGAATCCAGGAAACATACTGACTCCCTGAAGCAACCTTTCCCCCAGCCCATAAGCGGTAAGGAATGAGCAGCTTTGATAACGCTCCCTCTCGGGGATGAAGAACGATCCCAATACGCGCAATAACCTTTCGGATACCGGGGTGGTTTAAGTGATGAAGAGTATTCTCCCAAACATCACACACTTCACTCGGAAAACTATTAATTAATGATAGACTTCGGTCTGTAAACTCTTCATTCTCTGAATAGCCATAATAGCCGATGGCTGAGCCTTGAATAAAGACCTCAGGTTTGTCATCAAGGTGGTTCACAATTTCAATCATTCGCTTTGTTGCGTTTATACGACTGTAGAGAATCCTCTCTTTCTTCTCGCTTGACCATCGACCTTGATCAATCGGATCCCCTGCTAAGTTAATAACGACGTCTACTCTTTGATTTGATAAGTAGTCGATTTCGTTTTTTTGATCACTAAGCCATTGTATGTATTCTGTTTGATCCTCTTTTCTTGTGCTTCCACGTGTAAGGATAAACAGTTTGTGTCCTTTCTCTTCGAAATGATTGACAATATGACGACCTATGAACCCTGTGCCCCCACTAATTAATATATTCAACCTCTCTCCCTCTCTTCTTTTCCCATAGTGACTTTTCATTTAAGATTTACATGAGGTGATTCTATGATAGAGAAAAAACACTCTCTATTCGGTTTTATAATTTTTATTGTTTTCATAGTCTTACAGATGTCTCTTACCAGTATCCATACGGAACAATATGTACAACTATTACTTGTGTTTGCTTACGGAACACTTATCCCTTTGATGCTTGCTCTTGCTAAAACAGAGCATACAAACCTTTACAGCATCTTGCTCAATATTCATCCGATTAGCTTTGTATTGGCTTGTATTAGTTTTTTATTAGAAAGGGGCTCTTTATCTTTCATCCTATCACTTCCTTGGTTTGGATTCACGGCATTCATTACAATTTACGGACTTGTTTCCCTTTTCAAAGCAAAAGCATGGCAATCGATGCAAGACCTTCTTATCCATGCAGGTATGATCTATATCGTCATCGGTGGAGGATGGCTTTCGTTACATAGGTTAAATATAGACATTCTACATTTTCAAGATATCCTTATTTTATTGACGTCTATCCACTTTCACTATGCAGCATTTATTACTATTATATCGTTTGGTTTAATTGGGAGGTTGATTCGACCTGAGCAACACTTAGTGAGAAGAATTTATAACGGGCTGGGAGGCTTTTTACTCGTAGGTCCGATCTTTGTAGCCACCGGGATTACATTTTCTCCTGTGTCCCCTCTAATTGAATTCTTGTCGGTGGTTGAATTTGTGGTACCTATAGCTCTATTTGCACTCTTAAGTCTTGTTTTCATCGTACCTAATGTTGAGGAGCCTAAAGCGAAAGTTTTTTTCATGATCGCTTTCTTTTCCCTTTTTATATCCATGAGCTTTGCTTTCCTATATGGCTATGGACATATCAGTACCATTTCAGTACTCGATATTCCCCTTATGGTTTTTGTACACGGATTCGTTAATAGCTTTGGTTTTTCATTATTTATGGTCCTAGGTTTCTGGCATGAGACAATGACATAAAAAAGTAACCTGCCAAAGCGGCAGGTTACTTTTATAAAACTTGATTTATAGGAACTTTAATAAACTCCATTGTATAAGACTAGCTCGCTTTTCGATAAGCGTTACGGTTCTTATGCAAATAGTCATTAAAGTACGAATTCGTTTCCCTCACAATCACTTTATATAGAAGCAATAAAGCGATTAAGTTTGGAATCATCATAAGCGCATTCGCCATATTGGCAAATGCCCACACAAGATCAAGCTGCATCACAGCGCCCATAAAGGTAGCTGTAATATAGATAAAACGATACGGAATAATATAACGAAGGCCTAGCAAGTATTCGAAACATTTCTCTCCATACATATACCAACCAACAATTGTAGAGAAACCAAAAAAGATAACTGAGAAAGCTACAATGTACTCTCCAATTGCTCCTAAGGCATGTCCAAAGGCTGCACTTGTTAAAGCACCACCATCTAGGTCAGCAGCATGCTCTACGCCTGAGATAGCGCCGCCAGAAGGATCCCAAAATCCTGTCATTATAAGCACTAGACCCGTCATTGTACAAACAATAATCGTTACGATAAAGGTTCCTGTCATCGCTACTAATGCCTGCTTAACTGGATGATCTGTCTTTGCGTTTCCGGCAATCAGAGCAGCAGTACCAAGACCTGCTTCATTAGAGAAGATCCCTCGTGAAACCCCGCTTCGAACCGCTTCCATCACAACCACTCCTGCAAAACCTCCAGCTGCTGACACAGGGCTAAAGGCGTAGTTGAAGATCATCTCAAACGACGGCAAGATCGCTTCATAATTCATGATAATAATTAGTAAGGAGCCCCCTATGTAAAGAAAGGCCATAACTGGAACAAAGAAGCCAGCCACCGTACTAATTCTCTGAATACCACCAAAAATAATCAGACCCGTTAATACAGCCAGAACAGCTCCTGTTACCCAACCATTTATATGAAAACTCTCATCCATTACATCTGATATGGTATTGGATTGAACACTATTCCCAATTCCTAGCGCTGCAAAAGCACCAAAGAAAGCAAATGCAATTGCAAGCCCTTTCCACTTCTTCCCAAGACCACGTTCTACATAATACATTGGACCTCCGGAATACTCTCCGTTCTCATTTTTCACACGGTACTTCATAGCTAGCAAGGCCTCTGCATATTTTGTTGCCATCCCTAGTAGTCCTACAATCCACATCCAAAAAATAGCCCCAGGACCTCCAAGCGTTAAAGCCGTTGCGACCCCGGCAATATTTCCGTTCCCAATAGTAGCGGACAAAGCCGTCATTAGCGTCTTGAAGTTGCTGATGTCCCCCTCAGCATCGGATGAAGATTCTGACTTTTCTTCTTTCGTAAAAGCCAGTTTAAATGCATACATTAGCTTCCTAAACTGTAACCCTCTTAACATGATCGTTAGGAATAAACCTGTCCCAAATAAGAGAATTAAGCTAGGCGTTCCCCATAGTACGTCGTTGATTTGATTTAATACGTCTAACATCATTTACCCCCTGCTCTCGATGTATCCTTTTGTGAGTTTTGGGTCTTAACATTCTCCCATTATATACTTTATCACTCAATTTTGAAGAGGTATTTGTGAAATCATAAAATTTTAAGCGCTTTCAATTGTTGAAAACAACAACCCGATTGAGTAAGCTTTAGGAAATACCACAAATTCTTATAGATTTTCCATAAGGATGTACCTTAAAATGTACCAGGGAGACTTTCTTATTTACTAAATCATTATCGTATGTAGACCAGAGTTGTGTATTCTCTGCTATACTCAAGCAGCTGGGCCGTTATACAAATATAGCCAGGGGTGACTGGGGAATGGGGAGACTCCTGCGGGAGAAAGAGGTCGACGAGACCCCGCAGGGCGGTTTCCCCGAGGAGGCTCGACAGATCGCCCGCGGAAAGCGAGCCATTCCCCAGACACCCCAAGCATTCATCAAACGTAACGGCCTTATTTTAACTAAATATTAGATACAGAGCTTAAACAGAAAGAAGGTGAGGTTGCCTTGGAAACACATTACGGGAGCCAAGAACCATTTAAAGGACCATTCCGCTCATTAGAAGAACTGGCTGATCGCATTAGCGATCTGTTGCATTGTCCAGTTACAATAGAAGATTCTAATCACCGCATATTGGCGTATAGCACTCACGATGAAAACGTTGACCCAGCCAGAATTGCAACGATTATGAGAAGAAAAGTTCCAGAGAACGTTATTAAAACGCTATGGAAGAACGGAGTCATCCCGCAATTATTTGAAAGCGAAGAGCCTGTTATCATTCCAGCTATTGAAGAAGTTGGATTAGGGAAGCGCGTAGCCATATCCGTACGAAAAAACAACGAAATTCTTGGGTTTATTTGGGCTCAAGTGCCTTGGGATGTAACCGACGAAGACCTCAACCTCTTTAAAAAAGCTGCTAAAGTGGTTAAAAACCAAATGCTACAGCTTCAAATTAAAAAGAGAAAATCAGAAGAAGATCATAAAGAATTCTTCTGGCAACTACTCACGGAGCACTTGAGTGACCTTGAAACGATTCAAAGTCAGGCACGCAAATATCATATCCAATTAGACGGTTCCTTAGCGATTGTCGTTTTTGAATTTGAAGAAGATATCCATCAGTCACTCGAACGGCATATCCACTACTATATTGAGGCTTCGAGACAAGTCGAAATCGTATGCAGCGCGATTGACTCAAATCAACTCATTCTTCTCGTTCGCCCACAAACGAGTGAGGCACCTGGGAAAGAAATTAATGACTTTGTGCGTACCTTTGTAGAGAAAATACAAGACAGAGTGAATGTAGAGTTCCTAAAAGGAGCGGCGGGTACATTGTACAAAAACCCTGTCCACATCCAAGACAGTTATAAAGAAGCGCTACATGTTCTATCCATTAAGGATCGCTTCCCTAATGAAGTTGAAGGCATTTACAGCTATCAGAAGCTCGGGATTTATCAATTTATTGATTCCTTATACGAAAAGCGAATACGTGATCATTACACCAATCAATACATTGAAACCTTGCGCGAGTATGACCAGAAGCATCGAACAGACCTACTTGAGACCGTTAGCGAATTCTTGAGATGCGATAGTAACGTGAATGAAGCAGCGAAAGCTCTGCACGTTCACGCCAACACCCTAAACTATCGGTTAAAGAGAGTTACGAATCTAACAGGATTGAATTTTAAAGATCCGAACCAAAAAATTACGCTTTACCTGGATTTAATGATTGAACGCCTGAAACAATAAGGGTCTTGTTGATTTCTACAAAAGATGATTCTGACTTTTTCTGTTTTACACAATGCAATTCATTCATCCCCCCTCTATAATCGAAAGTACAAAATCGATTACACACAAAGGGGATGAGGGAATTGTTCATCGGGATTCCAAAAGAGATAAAAAATAACGAAAATCGGGTTGCAATCACACCTGCTGGGGTTTTAAATCTTGTAAATGCAGGTCATCATGTATTTGTTGAAACGACTGCCGGTATTGGAAGCGGTTTCGAAGATCAGGACTACAAAGATGCCGGAGCGACCATTGTAAGTGCAGCAGCTGAAGCGTGGGAGAAGGAAATGGTCATGAAGGTAAAAGAGCCACTGCCTTCTGAATATGGCTACTTCCGCGAAGGCTTGATCTTATTTACGTACTTGCACCTTGCAGCCGAGCCTGAGTTAGCACAAGCATTAACTGAAAAAGGCGTCACTTCTCTTGCATATGAAACGGTTGAAACAAACCGGACACTACCACTCCTAACACCAATGAGTGAAGTAGCTGGACGTATGTCAGCTCAAATCGGTGCTCAGTTCCTTGAAAAACCAAAAGGTGGCCTTGGCGTTCTACTTGGGGGCGTACCAGGCGTTAAGCGCGGGAAAGTTACCATCATAGGCGGTGGTGTCGTAGGTACTAACGCAGCTAAGATTGCGGTTGGACTTGGTGCTGACGTCACGATGATCGACCTTAGCCCTGAGCGTCTGCGCCAGCTTGATGATATATTTGGAAACGAAATTAACACAATGATGTCAAATCCTCTAAACATCGCTGAAGCCGTGAAAGAATCTGACCTAGTCATCGGAGCTGTTCTAATTCCAGGAGCGAAAGCACCGAAACTTGTTACAGAGGATATGGTAAAAGAAATGAAACAAGGTGCTGTCTTAGTAGACGTAGCCATTGACCAGGGTGGTATTATTGAAACAGTGGACCATATTACAACGCACGATGATCCTACGTACGTGAAGCACGGCGTTGTACATTATGCAGTTGCGAATATGCCAGGAGCTGTTCCGCGTACTTCTACAATCGCCTTAACGAACGTAACAATTCCATATGCTCTTCAGATTGCTAACAAAGGTGTTACGAAAGCGATTGAAGACAACCAGGCTTTACAGAAAGGCTTAAATACAGCAAATGGACACGTCACGTATGAAGCTGTTGCCAAGGACCTTGGATATGCATACACACCAGCTCATGAAGCATTAAACGCTGTTTTCTTTACAAACTAATACAGTCTAGTAACCGGTGCCTTTCTATGAAGGGCACCTTTTCCATGCATAAAGCTGTGGATGCCCTAAGTAGGCATCCTCTTTTTATGCCCTAAACAAAATAATTACTTCAACTAAGAAAGATCGGTGATCCTATGATTAATCCACACAGTTACCGAGACACTTGGGCAGATATTTCACTGGATGCCCTTTCTCACAACGTACATGCATTTAAGAACCACACAAATCCTGCTTGCCGCTTAATGGCTGTTGTAAAAGCGGATGGTTATGGACACGGAGCTGTAGAAATTGCACAGACCGCTATCGAGGCTGGAGCAGACTGGCTAGGGGTTGCTTTCGTTGACGAAGGGATTGAACTTAGAAAAGCTGGCATTCATAAACCGATCCTACTATTAGGCTATACTCCGCCCCGGTCCATTGAAGCGGCCGTCATTCACGATTTAACGATCACTGTCTTTACGCACGACGTACTCAACCAAGTCGAAGCAGCAGCAAAACGGATGAATAAGACGCCTAAAGTTCATATAAAAATAAATTCTGGTATGAATCGAATAGGGATTTCCACATCAACAGAAGCCCTTCAACTTGCAAAGGCTATAGATCAATCTTCTTTAGTGGAACTTGAAGGAATCTTTACTCATTTTGCAGACGCAGATAATGAGGACCCAACCTATACATTCGGGCAATTTGAATATTTTCAAACCATTGTCGACCATATTGAAGAAAATGAGATCTATATTCCGATTAAACATTGCGCAAATAGCGCTACAACGATTGCCTATAGAAACATGCATTTAAATATGGTTCGGGTTGGAGTTAGCTTATACGGATTCTATCCCTCCCCTCATCTAAAAGAATGGATCGATCTTACACCTGTTATGACATTGAAGACAAAAGTAGCGTCTGTGAACAAACTAGAAGCCGGTACACCAGTTAGTTATGGGCTCACGTTCAAGACAGAAAGACCATCATCCGTTGCCACGCTGCCTATCGGATATGCAGATGGACTTCCAAGACTCCTCTCCAACCAAGGAACGATGTCTGTTCACCGCCATCTCGTTCCCATTGTCGGGAATATATGCATGGATCAGACGATGATCGATGTTACTGGAACGGGAAAAGTGTTACCCGATGATGAAGTAATTGTATTCGGCGATGGAGACAAAGGCTTTCCAACAGCAGATGAAATAGCTAAATTAACAGGAACGATTCACTATGAAATTACGTGTTCAATTGGTAAACGAGTGCCTCGGATTTATCAGGCTGCTCAGACGAAAATCCGATATAATATGTTATAGAGAACGATTGATCTATACGTCTTTTAAGAGATATTTCGAACAGTCTTAAAGCTAAAAAGCCCTGAGTTTATTAAACTCAGGGCTTTAGTTTATATAGCAATCATTATTTTGTTTTTATTTCTAATGAGGATAAAGTTTCCTTTAAACTTTTGTACACTTCTTGCCAGAATTCTTCATTTTCCCGATATGCTTTTGTGAGGAAAAGAATCATTTCTCTTTGCTTCTCTTCAAAACTAGGGTGATCCTTGTCCGGCATATTCTCGCGCGCCTCATCAACAACCTCTTGGATTTTTGGAGCACGAGGACCCCACACTGCTTCTTCTTCTCCATCTTCATTCATAAAGATGAAGATAGGAATAGAGCGAGAGGAACCGTTTGTTAGGTATTGATCCATAAGCTCTGAATTCTCATCCCTCTTTAAGAAACGAACATCCATGCGGGATGCTTCTGATAGTTTCAATAGAATCGGGATGTTCATCATCGCATCCCCACACCAGTCTTCTGTCAGCACAATAACGCGGAGCTGTTTAACTTTAAGATCATCAAAAAATTGTTGATCTTCTGGTAATTGGTAGGATTGATACACATTCATGAAGTTTTCTTGGTGTTTCTCCATTGCGTTTACATATTCACGGGGAGGCATCCCCTTCTCAAACCATTCTTCTAACTGCACGATCATTTCACCTCATTTAGTCTAATAACTGGTCTACTCGGTAAACCTCTCCACTTTCGAAGCCTTCATCAAGAAGCTTCATAAGGCCGCCTGCAACAACAGAAGTTGATCGAAGTTTGCCTTCTTCTTTTAACGCTTTAAATTTCTCCACATCAGCAAATGCTTCTTCTGAAGAAGAACGAATATCCGCTTGCATATCTGTATCCATAACTCCAGGGCTAAAGGCCACTGTTCTGTGCTTCATGCCTCGCTCTTTTTGTTCAAACGCAGTTGTTTCGGTAAAGTAATTCAGACCTGCTTTGGTGCCACCATAAGTGCTCCAGCCATATACAGGTCGATTAGCGGCGCCAGAGGTAATATTTATGATATCCACATGAATGGTTGCTAATTGTTCCACAACCAAGTTGGTTACTAACATGGGTGCGATTAAATTGATGTGAACGTGTTTGATGACCTGATCAGGATCTAGAGACCCTACACGATCAATAGGTTCAACTACTCCTGCATTGTTTACGACGTAGACTTTCTCTGGAGCTTGACCTTTTACTTCTTCTACAATCGAAGAGAACACCGTTTCTAGCTCCTCTTTAGAAGACAAGTCACACGCATAATGCTTATACGTCACTCCATTCTCTTCAGCTCGTTTTTCCAAGTTTTTATTATCCGAACGGGACACTCCAATAATGTGTGTGCCTCTTTCTATCATTTTCTCGGCAATAGACTCACCGAGCCCTTTCGAAACACCTGTGATTACAGCAATGTTCATCAAGATCCCTCCAAATAGCTATTCCTTTTCTCATTTTAGTATAGCGGACCCCTTAACCCATTCACAAAAGAAACGATCCGTAAACCTGAAATCACGTTTCATCCTCTTCATCGAGCGTTAACCCATCTACGTGTTTTCGATCTAATTGCTTACGAATCTTTCTGTATTCTTTAGATTTAAAAATGATATCAAAGTCATAATCCTCAGGATACAACTCTTCTGCCGGAATATGAAGCGCAATCCGCTTATGATTAACGGTCCGTTTCTCTCCTTTTACTTGGATCACGTAATTTCCTTTTCCATCAGGTCCTTTATAAACAATACCTGTCTCTTCAGTAGCAAGTACTGTAACATTATCCCCCATGTTGTAACGAGGAATCGTTTCTTCACGATGTGTTTTCTTTTTGGAAGTTTTTCTAGCATAGGCATTGGTTGTAATTTGCTTTTCCATCGTCTTAATATCAGCGTCCTCACGCATTTCATACTTTTTCTCTTCTTTATAAGAAATCTCGTGAGCTTTTTCAATGATTTCTGGATGCATACCAAGTTTTAAAGCAATTTCAAACGCCTGGCTTTTTCCCGTTGTTCCAAGGAGAAGGCGATACGTCGGACGAAGTGTTTCAAGGTCAAATTCCATTGAACCATTCAGGAAACCACTCCGTAATTCCGCAAAATCTTTCATCTCGTTGTAATGAGTTGTAGCTAACAGCATCGCACCTTTGTCATACAATTGATCCAGAATCGCTGTGGCGAGACCCATACCTTCCGTTGGATCCGTCCCAGATCCAAGTTCATCAAGCAAAACAAGGGTGTGATCGTTTGTCTCCTGCAGAATGTCAATAATATTCACTAGGCGAGAGCTGAAAGTACTTAGGTTTTCAGTAATACTTTGCCCATCACCTATGTCGACAAACAGTTGCTTGAAAATATGAAGGTTGGTTCCTTCCTGAGCCGGGATGTGTAACCCTGCTTGTGTCATTACCGTCAGTAGGCCTACTGTTTTAAGGGTGACCGTTTTCCCGCCTGTATTTGGGCCCGTAATGACAAGGGCATGGTAGTCTTCTCCAAGCGACATCGTGAGCGGAACAGGGTCATGAATGAGTGGGTGCGTGGCCTCACAGAGTTCGATTTTATAGTCCGTATTTAACCTCGCAGCTCGCCCCTCGATGCTCATACTATACTTCGCTTTCGCAAAGATGACGTCGTATTGATGCATCGTTTCCATAGCGATATGAAGAGTTCGATCCTGTTCTAACACTAGTGCTGTCAAATAGTATAAAATTTGCTCTACTTCCCTCTCTTCAGCTAGCCTTGTCATTTCGAGCTCTTCCTGCAATCGCGTGACTTCTTCTGGTTCTATAAAGACAGTGGCTCCAGAGGAAGAAGAATCTAGCACCGTCCCTTTAACTTTATTCCGGTAAGCTGCTTTGATCGGAAGAACGAAACGACCATTCTTCTCCGCAACTACATGTTCCTGCATATACGTGGATAGTTTTTTTGATTTAGCCAAACGGCCGATTCGATCTTTTATTTCAGCAAGCTGATTCTGCTTCTGTCTTCTAATTTTCAACAATTCTTTAGATGCGTAGTCATCCACTTGGCCATGGCGAAGACAACCTTGAATTTCCTGTTCAAGATCACTTAGGTCTTCAATAGACTCTGCGTATAACGCTACAGTAGGAGCAACGTACTGTTTGTCTTTCATAAACCTCTTCAACTTCCCACAATGATCAAGAAACGACTGCAGTTGTTGAAACTGATCTGGTCTTAAAAACATGCCTTTCTTAGCCTGATCCATCATACGACTCACATCATCTAGACTGTGAACAGGCACACTGCTGCTAATCTTCAAGATCTCCATCGCTTCATCTGTTTCCTCAAGCCATCTCTCAATTTGCTTCTGATTAAAAGAAGGTGTCAATGAGAGAAGTGTCTCTTTCCCTCTTTCCGTAAACGCAAACCGAGCTACCTCTTCTAAAATTGTATAAAAATCCAATACCTCAAACGTCTTCTGATTCAACTTCTATATCCTCCTTAACACGCCAGATGCGCTTTATCATACTAAAGGGTGTCTGGCACGCTTTATTCAAGTAAAGTGTTTTATATTAAAAAAAGCTGCAATGAATGTATCATTGCAGCAAACTTTCGATTCCATCATTCAATCGAGTGCAGACGTGTACAGAAAATAGAACAGGGCTATGACACACGTGTCATAGCCCTGGCGTACACCTTGCTAGTTATGCTATGATTCATTGTTCTTAACTACCAAAAAAGTGTATAGAAAAATAAACTTGCCTGTGTGCAAGCTTTTTCAAACCTTTTTGGTCCGTATTAAGTTAACGGTTAGTTAAGAACAACGACCTTCATAAAACATACTCCTTCAAGAGTGATTTCGATTGAATGATTTCTTCGCTTATATAATTACTGTATAGGATTCATACCCCACTGTCAAATCCCCTAAAACAAAAGTCGGTTTATCTTCTATCTTCAGATTATTGGGGGAACGTTAGCAAGTTTCATTACAGCTGTCTTTGTAGGAATGTTCATATAGTCTAAAAGTAAGCACATGCATTCATATGCATGTGCTTTCTCAATTTGAGGTCATTGCTTTTATGGCGTTCCACTTATTAAGTAACTGATCTAACTCTTGGCTTAATTGCAACGTATATTCGTCACTAAACCCACGTTGAAGCGCACTATCAACCATTTCCTTACGCTTCTTCTCGATTTCCATACCAATTAACTTTGGGGTTGATAAAGTTGCATTCAAGTTGTCCACTCCTAATGAAGGTTTGATTAGCATGTCCATTCTAGGATGTTTAAACTGAATTACGTGAACATTCGCACTAAAGATTTTTGTAATCTATTTATTTAAACTTTATTTTAATGCCCCTCTTACAAAAAGTAAATAGTCTGATGTCTAATTATGACAAGTGAATGCATATTCACTTCTATAGCCCTATAAACCTCACACACATTAACGCACGAAAGCGTGCCAGACACCCTTTACTACAGTAAGTGACTAAAGGGTGTCTGGCACGCTGTAGGTCTTTACATGGCTAAAGGGGAAGTGTTTAACGGTTTACTGGAACCCAGTCGTCTGGTTTCCATGTGTCAGGGATCACAAGACTGCCTTTATAAAGGAAATAAAATCCCCATTCTCTTAAAAAGAATGGAACCCGTGTTTCTAACGATTGATAGGCAGAGGTAGTGGTCGGAGATGCCTCGCTATCTAGGTTGATTTGGTTAGCAATTGCCATGGATCTCTTCATATGAAGAGGGTCACTGACTACTGTGTAATCTTCAAAGCCTTGCTCTTGTCCAATAAGTTTCGCGTTTATGATATTCCCTTCAGTAATCTTAGAGGTCATATCTACGAACGTATCTTGCTTAGGAACCCCCAACTCCACTGCATAATCACGAGCCACTTCTGATTCAGCAAAGGGTGCGCCCTCCCCTTTTCCACCTGTAAAGATGATATGATCTACATCTCCTTTTTTATATAGCTTAACTGCATGATTCACTCGCTCCCTTAAAACAGGTGAAGGCTTATCATGATAAGCTGCTGCCCCGAGTACAATAGCCGCATCTGTATTGTGCGTTTCTTCACCCTCAAATGTCCAGATGGAGTAACCGATATAGGCAACGTAAAGGACCACGATCCAGAATAGTAGTTTTAATAATCTTTTCAATGTTTGTTCCCCTTCTCACTAGCATTCTAGCATGTTTTAAGGGTATTACAGGTCTCTTCAATTCTGCAACCGTCCGAAAGTCATAAAGAGAAACGAGGGAGGTGAAATAGGAAATTCCACTCTAAAAATCTACCTCAAAAAAATATGGGAAATTCATTTATGCATATTGTATATAAATTAATTATGGTGTATATTTATTAATACATTCAATCGAACGTAGTTACGGAGGGAACAAGAATGACATGGACACATCTACTCGAATCAATACACGACCGCCTAGCTCCAACAATGGCCAAAGACTTCCCGAATCTTCCTGTTAAAAAAGAAGAGGGCTGTTATTATTACGGCACGGATGGAAAAGAATATCTCGATTTCTCTTCTGGCATAGCTGTGACAAATGTAGGGCATCGACACCCTAAAGTCGTTCAGGCAATTAAAGATGGTGCGGATCACCTAACTCACGGGCCATCGGGCGTTATTATGTATGAACCACTCCTTACATTAGCGGATCGATTAGCTACAATCATGCCAGGAGACCTGGACTGCTTTTTCTTCTCTAATAGCGGAACAGAAGCTGTAGAAGGAGCACTAAAACTAGCCAAACATACAACAGAACGACCTTATGTCATTTCCTTCACCGGAGGATTTCACGGTAGAACACTTGGCTCATTAGGAGTGAGCACCTCAAAAAGTAAATACCGCAAATTCATGCAACCAAACGGGTTAACCTATCAAATTCCATACGCTAATCCGAAGGCTTGTCCTGATGGAGAAGACGTTGGTGATTTTTGCGTGAAACAACTAGAGAAAGATGTTCAAACCTTGTTTGAGCACCAGGTAACACCTGATGAAGTAGCTTGCATGATCTTAGAGCCTGTTTTAGGAGAGGGTGGATACATTATCCCTCCACAAGCATGGCTACAAAAAATTCGCGAAATCTGCGACCAACACGGCATTTTACTTATTTTCGATGAGGTTCAAACTGGATTTGGCAGAACGGGAGAATGGTTTGCAGCCGATACATTTGGTGTAACACCAGATATTATGGCTGTAGCAAAAGCAATGGCCTCAGGACTCCCATTAAGTGCCACAGTAGCCTCTAAGGAACTTATGAAAAAATGGCCGGTCGGATCCCACGCCACGACATACGGAGGAAATCCGATTGCCTGTAACGCTGCACTTGCTGTTCTAGACGTAATCCAAGAAGAAAAGTTGTTAGACAACACGAAAGAAGTCGGCACCTATGCATACGAACAACTCCAAACATTAGCCGCTAACCATGACGTTGTCGGAGACGTGCGCGGTGTTGGTCTCATGCTAGGTCTTGAAATTGTTAACCCTGTTACAGGAGAAGGAGACAGCGAAGGGCTGATGACCATCTTACAATCAGCCTTAGAAAAAGGAGCGCTCTTCTACTTCTGCGGCAACAAAACGGAAGTCATCCGGGTAATCCCACCACTTACTATGACAAAAGCTCAAATCGATGAAGGAATGGCCATATTAGACACAGCGCTTACTGAGTACGAAGCCTCCATCAGCGTATCCTAATCTACGATCACATGTCCATTGCCGACCAACCGGCACTACAGGACCACACCCCTGTGGGCCGGAAGCATCGACAAACCTCATATGGGTTATTTATGATGGTCTCATAGAAAACCACCGTTCAGCATCCTTTGCTGAACGGTGGTTTTTTCAAAGACTTTAGAGATTGTTTCCGTTATCCTGGATTGAGCGTCAGGTGGTTCTGGAAATCACTCGCTTTCCGCGGCGAGCTGGGGAGCCTCCTCAGTCGCTACGCTCTTTCCGGGGTCTCCCCTAGGCTCCTACTGCCGCAGGAGTCTCGCGATTTCCAGAACCACCTTTACTTTATCAGAGTAACGGAAACATGCCGAATGAGGACTAAATTGATCTCTCCAATACTTAAGCAGCGGGGCTGTTCGTACTAAACATGGCAAGGGGTGTCTTGGGAACGGGGAGACTCCTGCGGGAGAAAGAGGTCGACGAGACCCCGCAGGGCATGAACTTTGCCCGAGGAGGCTCGACAGCTCGCCCGCGGAAAGCGAGTCGTTCCCAAGACACCCCAACCACGAATCAAACATAACAGCCCCCCCTTAATCAACAAAAAACGAGTGTAACATCCGCGGATGTCACACTCGTTTTACTCGTTAACGACGGGCAAAGTCTACAAATCGAAACTTGTCTGGTCTGTGCCTTGATTCTGTGTACTGGAAAAGCGTTGCATCATCCAGATAAACGTAGTTTTTAATCACTACTACGTTAGTAAACCCTTCAAGGTCTAATAACGTGCGATCTTCAGCAGTTGGTTCTTCTACCGTAATCTCTTTCTTCGCAAAACTGATCGTTAGACCGACCTCTCCTTCGAGGTATGCATAGATGGAGTCTTCACAAATCTCTCGGGTTAATCGAGGAACACTTCCGTAATAAAGGTAGTCTTTATCCAAAATGATCCGCTCTCCGCTAAATTCTCGCGAACGACTTACATACCAAACCAGGGACTCTTCATCTAGCTGCATCGCTTCTTGAATATACAGTTCAGGATGAATGAGGGAAAGTTCATTCACATGAGTTTTGGTCGTCTCTCCCATAGCTTTGGAAACTTCCTTAAAACTAACAAGCCCTGAGACGGGGAAATTGAATTTATCAACATCTAAAACGACTGATCCTTTACCTCGAACTTTCTGAATAAATCCATTTTGCGATAAGAGATTCAACGCCTTCCTGATCGTCTCTCTCGAAGTCTGGAAGGTTTCTGCTAACTCATTTTCAGACGGCAGGGTCTGGCCTTCCTTATACACGTTCATCTTAATCGAATCTACAAGTTCTTCGTAAATGCCCATAAACTTATTCTGCTTCACATAGCACCACTCATTTATTTCGTTAAATGATACACTACGGACTCATAAGGACGTAACTTAATTGTACGGCTTATGTTCTGCGAATCCTCATAGTTAGAAAGAATACGTTCGCTACCGAATGCTTCAAGTTCAATGGATTCCGGCACGTTAAACGTCGTTTCATCCCCATAGAAATTATTCACAACAAGCAACTTCTCCCCTTCACCATGACGAGCATAAGCAAATACACGATTATCCTCATAGCTTAAGAGCTCGTAGTCTCCTGATGTAATGATATCATATTGCTTACGAAGCTCAATTAGCTTCTTATAATGATAGAACACAGAATTTTCATCATTAACAGCTGCTTCTGCATTAATGTCTTTGTAATTCTTTGCTACAGGAATCCATGGAGTGTCTGCTGTGAAACCAGCTTGCTCCCCGTCGTTCCACTGCATCGGTGTTCTGGAATTATCTCGCGACTTCTGAGCAAGAATAGCAAGAATTTCCGTCTCCGTTTTCCCTTGTTCCTTTAGAATTTCATACATATTAAGGGATTCAACATCGCGGTAGTCCTCAATCGTATCAAATTTTGGATTGGTCATGCCAAATTCTTCACCCTGATAAATATAAGGAGTGCCGCGCATCATATGAATCGTTGTGGCAAGCATTTTAGCAGATTCATTATGATAGACTGTATCGTTTCCAAAGCGAGATACAACACGAGGCTGATCGTGGTTACACCAGAACAATGCGTTCCAGCCTCCACCCTCTTGCATACCAACCTGCCAATCTGATAGAACTTTCTTCAATTCATTAAAGTCAAAATTCGCTACAGTCCACTTCTCCCCGTTTGGATAATCCACTTTCAGGTGGTGGAAACTAAATGTCATATCTAGTTCTTCGCGGTCTGGATGTGTGTATTTCACGCAATTATCAATTGTAGTAGAAGACATTTCGCCTACTGTCATCATTTCATATTTAGAAAATACTTCTTGATTCATTTCGTTCATAAATTCATGAACGCGTGGCCCATCTGTATAGAAGCGACGTCCATCCCCTTCATAATCATTTGGGAAGGCTTGATCTTTAGAAATGAGGTTAATCACATCTAAGCGGAAACCGTCGACCCCTTTTTGAAGCCAAAAATGCATCATATCATAAACGCTCTTTCGAACCGCTTCGTTTTCCCAGTTCAGATCCGCTTGTGTTACATCAAAAAGGTGCAGGTAATACTGCTCCGTATCGGCGTCGTATGCCCATGCGTTCCCACCGAACTTCGATTCCCAGTTTGTTGGCGCCTCACCTTCAACAGGGTCTTTCCAGAAGTAGTAGTCGCGGTAAGGGTTGTCTTTAGATTGCTTCGATTGCTGGAACCACTCATGTTCCGTTGACGTGTGATTGACAACGATGTCCATAATGATTTTAATACCACGATTGTGAGCTTCTTGTAAGAGACGCTCAAAATCTTGCATCGTTCCGTATTCTTCATGAATATTGAAATAATCGCTAATGTCATATCCGTTATCTTTTTGTGGAGAGGAATAAATAGGAGTTAGCCAAATGACATCAACACCTAGGGTATTCAAGTAGTCCAACTTTTCAATGATCCCTTGAATGTCTCCTGTTCCGTTTCCTGTCGTGTCGTTAAAGCTTTTTGGATATATTTGATAGACAACTGATTGTTTCCACCATGGCTGTGTCATGCGAGCACCTTCCTTATCTTTGATGTAATATCACTAGAAAGACCAATAGCAACCGGGTGTGGTCGGCTGCTAACAGGTCTTTTTTATACTTTTTTACGTTTTGCCAGTAAATACGTTACTACAAATGGAACGATGATGACAATCGCCATTCCAATAATAAATGAGAACCAGTCCTGATTTTGGATCGAAACAATCCCTGGTACGCCTCCAACTCCGATTGAGTTTGCTCGTACACTTTGGATTGTAATATACATACCTGCAAGTGCTGAGGAAACAAGTGCAGCGATAAACGGGAATTTGTAACGAAGGTTAACCCCGAACAGTGCAGGCTCTGTAATTCCTAACCAAGCTGAAACACCGGAAGATACGGATAGTCCTTTTAAGTTTTCGTCCTTCGAAGCTAACCATACGCCAAATGCCGCGGAACCTTGTGAAATATTGGATAGTGCAAGAATCGGCCATAAGAATGTAGATCCTGTGCTCCCAATCAATTGAACGTCTACTGCAAGGAACGTGTGGTGCATACCAGTTACAACGAGTAATGGGTAAAGCGCACCGTATAGCAGTCCACCAACTGCCGCAAACTGATCAAACGTCCAAACTAAACCGTCTGTCACAGTGTTACCTAGCGCGAACATAAGTGGTCCAATTGCGATAAATGTTAGGAACCCTGTTACGAGTAGGGCAACTGGTCCAACAATAAGCAACTGAATAGAATCTGGAATACGGTTACGCAAAAATACTTCTATCTTCGCTAGTACATAAGAAGCTAACAACACGGGAAGAACTTGTCCTTGATAACCAATCTTCTCTACTTCAAGACCGAATAAATTCCATGTTGGCACTCTTCCTTCTTTTACAGCGTTTCCGTAGTCCCAAGCATTTAAAAGCTCTGGGTGAACAAGCATTAAGCCTAGTACAATACCAAGCAGCGGGTTTCCGCCAAACTTCTTAACTGCAGACCAACCAATGAGACCTGGTAAAAATGCAAAGGCTGTGTTCGCAATTAAATTGATAATACCGGCGAGGTCCGCCCATTCTTGATGAACTTCTGTAAAACCTTGATTGTCATAGAAGATTCCTGGCTCAGTAAGAATATTGTTAATCCCCATTAGAAGACCAGCTGTAACAATCGCTGGCAAGATCGGAATAAAGATATCTGCTAGCGTTTTAATCGCTTTTTGAAGCGGATTCATTTTCTCAGAAGAAGCTTGTTTCACGTCATCTTTACTCGCTTCGCCAACGCCTAAACCAACCATTTCTTTATAAACCTTATCCACAGTCCCTTGTCCAACTACAACTTGGAATTGACCGTTTGTTGAGAACGATCCTTTAACCGCTTCCAATTTTTCTAATTCTTCCTGATTAACCTTGCTTTCGTCATACAAAGACAACCGTAAACGAGTCACGCAATGCGTAGCTGCTTGTATATTCTCTTCGCCACCTACGTGCTCAATAATTTGTTGAGCTTGCTTTTTTAAGTTCATAGTGATCCCCTCTCCCACTATAATGTGTTCATCTATAAAAACGCTTTCTTAATAACTTGTATATACATGATAGCGCATCCAACTAAATTTGTATATACATCTAATTATTTTCAGAATATTTTATTTATAGAAATAAATTATGTATGTTTACGATCAAGTGGCCAGGTGTAAAGTATGAGAAAGGAGATGATTGTATGAGGCATCTGGTATTTTATGATGCGCAATGTCCATTTTGTTATCATGTGAAGCTTGTGCTTAGAAAATTAGATTGGTTTAAAAAAGTAGAATGGGTATCCGTTCAGGAGGTTGATCAACATCCTGACCAGTATCCGTACTTACAATACCGTGATATTTATGATGAGATTCATATGCTGACCTCTTCAGGTAGTTTAAAAGAAGGCTATTATGCGATTCGCCGCTTACTTGCAGCTCTACCTTTAACTGTTCCCATTAGCCTACTTCTTTATATTCCATTCGCAGACCGTCTCGGCTCTCCACTCTATAAATGGTTTTCACGCCACCGCTACCAGTGGTTTGGTCAATATGACGAACCCCGTTATACTTAAAGTGGTTTACTTTTATGTCACTTAAGAAAAAAAGTTGGAGGGAGAGGAAGCTCATAATGTTCCTCTCCCTCCAACATTTTTCGCAATTATCATTCCAATTTTTTCTACATAAACAGAGGATCGTCCCGTTTTTTATCGAATATGTAAAAAGAATCCATAGAAATAGTTCAGGCCACACCGGCAAACTCGCAGGCAAAGGCTTTTATGAATATCCAAACCCTCGTTATCTAGAGAAAGATTTCTTAAAATAAGAGGATCAACAAGAGAGAAGCATCATGCTTCTCTCTTTTCTAATGCCTGGGCTCTGTTAAAGTTTGATGGTGTCTATAATTAAAGAACAGGTCAGGGTTGTGGAAACTCTAAGTTGAGATAATGTTTCCGTTTGCTTGAATTTAATGGTTTAACAAAAACATGCTAAATATGAGATCTTTGCAAACTGCACCACACAAAAGATGCCGGGGACGCTTGTACACACTAAAGCCAGGGGTGTCTGGGGAACGGGGAGACTCCTGCGGGAGAAAGAGGTCGACGAGACCCCGCAGGGTGCATTTCCCGAGGAGGCTTGACAGCTCGCCCGCGGAAAGCGAGTCGTTCCCCAGACACCCCAACCACTCAACAAACGCAGGCGTCCCCATCCACCAAAAATGTTTCAACTTCAAGTCTTGCATGAATGACGACAACCCCCGGTGGCACAATACTTTTATAGAATGTTATAATGACACGTATAACAATAAAAGAATACCTGGAGGCTTTATGCTTACATTTGAAGAAAAACTAGAGATTATAGAATCTTTCCCCGAATTAACAAGAAACAACGTATCCCTTGGACGCGTGAATTTCCACTATGAAGAAAGCGTAATGGACAAGAAAAACGTGGTCTATCACCTGCATCCTAACGGAAACGGCTTTGTATTCGGTTATTATATTGATGGCGTTGAGACCGATGACCGCGGTATGGTGAACATTCGCGACTTCTCCAAAGAAGACATCAAGGCAATTGTTCGCGATGCCATTGACTCCCTATCCCAACCTGATCAAGAAACGTGGATAAACGATGAAGGGCATACGTTAGCACTTGTCTTCGATTTTGATCTATGGAACATCTACGCCGGCGACATGCTAGACGGTACGTTCCCAACCTATGCAGCAGCAACAGACTACCTTGAACAAGAAGGTTTTGAGCGCAAATAAAAAGATATACAAAAGAAATGGTGCGTATACCGCTTAAAGTGGTACACGCACCTTTTTATTTTGCTCTCTTCATGTTTATCGTTGATTTTCATTTATTCCATATAAGCCCCTTATGTGGAAGACTCGAAGTTGAGAGAATGCCTCCGTTTTCCAAAATTGAGAATAGGGTGGTTCGGGAAATCACTCGCTTTCCGCGGCGAGCCGGGAAGCCTCCTCGTTCGCTTCGCTCTCTGTGGGGTCTCCCCTAGGCTCCTACTGCCGCAGGAGTCTCGCAATTTCCCGAACCACCTCTGCCATATATGAGGGAACGGAGGCATGCCACATATGAGAGGGTAGTTTGTTGAAGCCCCGCTACGCTCGAGCTAAGGGGACGTTATACGACTTCTGATAAGAGGTGTCTGGGGAACGGGGAGACTCCTGCGGGAGAAAGAGGTAGACGAGACCCCGCAGGGTGGGGTTCCCGAGGAGGCTCGACAGCTCGCCCGCGGAAAGCGAGTCGTTCCCCCAGACACCCCTACCACTCAATAAAAGTAACGTCCCGACTCACAATAAAGTGTCTCAGTTTCGAGTCTTCAACAATCCTACCCTAATCTTGAACAAGCTTGTTATAATGATTAACAACATTAAACTTTAACAGAGCCTTTTATTTAGAAAGCCATTCAGATATAAGTTCAGTTGTCTGATCAAGCTGCTGTTCCGGCGTAATCGTCGCCTTTTGGTCCCCTTCTTGAAAACCATAGCTTCCAAATTGACCATGATTCGCTCCGTCGAGTTCTATAAATTGATGATCACCAGGAGCATACGCCTTCCCCTCTTCGTACTTATCACGATTCATCACACCATCTTTCCCACCCGTGATCGATAAGAAAGACAAATTTGATTCACTTAGGTCGCCAACTTCATCGGGATAAGCAGCTAATAAGAAAACACCATCTAAGTCCTCTTCATGTTCTGCAGCGTACCTGGTGGCCATTGCACCACCTAACGAATGGCCACCAATAACGTAGGAGCGATTAGGATCTTTTTGAATGATTTCATTCGCTTTGTCCTGAGCTAGGACAGCCAAATTCAAAGGCATCTTAACTATATATGTAGTGTATCCCTCTTCAGCCAGTTGATGGGCTAGAGGCGCATAGCTCTTAGGCTCAACTAAACCTCCAGGATAGAAAAGGATCGTTTCTTGTTCCCCTTGATCTGGTATGAAGGAGATCCAGTCCTTCTTATCTTTAATCGAAATTTCTTCCGTTCCTGTCAGTGCTTGGAGAGCTCTTTCATTCGGTTCATAAGGCTGCAAATAGACATACCCCATAATCCCAATTGCCACTACTAAAACCCCAACAATCAGCAAAATCTTTTTCCACCACTTCCACTTTCTCATTGCTCCACCTACTCTGTGATGTTTTATATCTAGCTTATCACACAACTATTGCGTCCTTGTTAAACAAAACGCTATCGTTTAAAATAACATCAAAAGTGTAAAATGTAACTTTAGGAGGTGGTGTAATGAATCAAACTAAAGTGGTGGTGTTGCTCTCCTTCTTTGCCTGCCTATTCCTGTATGGGCTTGAACAAGGACTTGGTGTTCCTTACATTGTAAAAACTGCAGGTAAACTTGTGTTATTTATCGGAATCCCTCTAATCTTTTACAAGTTCTTTTATCCTCCTCGCTTAAAAAGGAGAAAAGAAACTTGGAAAGACCCATTACTGTTTGCCACAATATCTTTCTTTTCTATACTTATTGCTTACTGGCTGACTAAAGATAAAATCAGTTTCATTGAAATCAAGTCTTATCTCGAAATGGACCTTGGTATAACACCTGTAACCTTCTATGCTGTTGGAATCTACATTATACTCGGGAATTCATGGGTAGAGGAATGGTTCTTCCGTGGGTTTATTTTTCAAACCCTTTTATTTCATGGAAAGAAACGGCTTGGATATCTGTATTCTTCAGGTCTTTTTGCTTTGTACCATCTTGCGAGTATTCAAGGATGGTTCTCGCTCCCGCTTACCATCCTCGTCCTAATCGGGTTATTCGCTATCGGTTTGGTCTTCTGTTTTTTAACAGAAAAAGCGGGCACCTACAAAGGTTCGTGGATCGTCCACATGATAGCTGACTTTGCTATTATAATGGTTGCTTTACATGCCTTTGGGTGGTGAATGAGCTATAGATTTAGCGTAAAAATTCCATATTTGTTACTTAATAAAGTGTTGCTCTTCACCTTTTTCCCATCGATCCTTTTATGTGCTAGAGTATATAGGAAACCTACATACATTGGAGTCGATTATGATGAAACCTATAAAAACCGGATTAGTTGGATATGGGCTGTCGGGGCAAGTCTTCCATGCGCCATTCCTTCAATCATTGTCAGAATTTGAACTTACAGCCGTATCTACATCTAAACTGGAAAAAGCAGAACAAGACCTTGGACAAATTTCCATTACACCTTCTCCCGATGCCCTAATACAAGATAACGACATAGAGCTTATTGTCATTACAGCTCCTAATGAGTATCACTTTCCTATCGCGAAAGCAGCACTAGAAGCAGGAAAACACGTCGTTATTGAGAAACCTTTCGTCGTTCATAGCCAGGAAGGCAAAGAATTACTTCAAATTGCCGAAGCAAATAATCGAGTACTCAGCCCTTTTCATAACAGGCGTTGGGACAATGATTTTCTTACAGTAAAGAAATTGATTGAAAGCAATGCTCTTGGAGATGTGACTAGCTACGAAGCTCACTTTGACCGATATCGTCCTCATGTACGCGACCGATGGAGAGAAAAAGATGTACCTGGTGCTGGTATTTTGTACGATTTAGGTGCTCATCTAATTGATCAGGCTCTTCATCTATTCGGATCACCAGAACAAGTCCAAGGAATGGCTAAAGCTCAACGTGAAAGAGCAGAGGTGGATGATTACTTTCATCTAGTATTAGACTATAACCCTTTACAAGTCATCCTCCATTCTAGTTCTCTCGTAAGAGCAACAGGACCCAAATTTCAAGTCCACGGTACAAAAGGAAGCTTTATTAAATATGGGACAGATCCTCAAGAAAATCAGCTTAAAGAGGGAATGTTACCGAATCAGTTCGGGTGGGGTATTGATCCTGAAGAGAACTATGGGATAGTAACAAATGACGAACACCCTGATGGAATCCGTGTCCCAACAGAAAAAGGCAGCTATGAATCGTACTATGGGCAGTTAGCTGCAGCGATCCGGCACGAAAAGCAAGTCCCGGTAACAGGCCAAGAAGGACTAAACGTTATCCAAATTATTGAGGATATCTTGCATTCATCTTAGCTCTAGTATCTTTTTTACCGATTGCCAGATGCACTTTAAAAGACAACAGTTTTTGTTGCGTGATAAACTGATCATGTTCTTAAATTGAGATTCTCAAATAATAAGGAACATATCAAGGAGGCAAAAATCATGAGTGATCGTAAATATATGTTTGAATCCTATCCGTTACCATCAGGCGTAACATTGAAAAACCGTGTGCTATTAGCTCCAATGACAAACTTCTTATCAAATGATGATGGAAGTGTATCTGATAAAGAACTTGAATATTACAAACGCCGTTCAGGAGGCGTTGGTGCCGTCATTACGGCTTGTGCAAATGTGAACGAATACGGAAAAGGATTTGATGGGGAGATCGGTGCACACCGAGACGATTTAATCCCAAGTCTTCGTAAATTAGCCGATGCCATTCACGATAAAGGATCCAAAGCGATTCTACAAATCTTCCATGGTGGTCGTATGTGCCCTCCACACCTTATCCCAAATGAAGATGTGGTCAGTGCAAGTGCGGTAGCTGCTCTTCGTGAGAATTCACCAACTCCAAGAGAAATGACAGAAGAAGAAATCCAGCAAACGATTGCTGATTTCGGCTCAGCGACACGTCGCGCCATTGAAGCTGGTTTTGACGGAGTTGAAATTCACGGAGCGAACACGTATCTCTTACAACAATTCTTCTCTCCTCACTCCAACCGACGTGATGACCAGTGGGGCGGCTCAGTGGAAGACCGCATGAACTTCCCTCTTGCCGTTGTTGAATCTGTGAAGGCAGCTGTGGCTGAACATGCTAAGAGTGAGTTCGTAGTAGGATACCGTCTATCACCAGAAGAACGCGAAGAGCCAGGTATTACAATGGACGACACGCTACAACTTGTAGATGTGCTAGCTAAACAAGATCTAGATTACCTGCATATCTCACTTTCTAGCTTTAACCAAGGTTCTATGCGCGACGAGAACGATACACGTCCACGTATCGACTTAATTCAAGAACGTGTTGGCAGCATCATCCCTGTAATGGGTGTCGGCAGCCTTCATACTGCAGATGATGTAGAAGGAGCCCTTGCAAAAGTTCCAATGATTTCGCTAGGACGTGAAATGCTAATGGAACCAGATTGGGTAGAAAAAGTAGCTAGAGGTGAGGAAGACCAAATTCGTACTGCAATGAAATTGAATCAGCAAGAAGAACTAGCGATTCCAGAACCAATGTGGACAAACATCTTAAACGTACCAAACTGGTTCCCTAAAGAAGAAGAATAAATTCTATAACTCTTACACCAAAGAGCTGTCCCCATAAAGGAGACAGCTCTTTTTTTCAACATGCACTTTATTGCTACACAGTCATAAAGCGTGCCAGACACCCTTTATCTCTCTACAGCACTGCAGGGTGCCTGGCACGCTTTAGTCCTTTAGTGTGGTATATAGTGTTAAAAAGCCCCTTCATCCGGCCGAATGAAGGGGCTTTTGTTTAGAACCTATTATTTGTTTAGGTTGTAGAATGCTTTTTGACCAGCGTATACTGCTGTACCAGCTAGTACGTCTTCGATGCGTAGAAGTTGGTTGTACTTCGCTACGCGGTCTGTACGAGATGGAGCACCTGTTTTGATTTGACCAGCGTTTGTCGCAACAGCGATGTCAGCGATGGTAGAGTCTTCTGTTTCACCAGAGCGGTGAGAGATAACTGCTGTGTAACCAGCTTCTTTCGCCATTTCGATTGCTTGGAATGTCTCTGTAAGTGTACCGATTTGGTTCACTTTGATAAGGATTGAGTTTGCAATACCTTCAGAGATTCCGCGGCTTAGTTTGTTTGTGTTTGTAACGAATAGGTCGTCACCAACTAGTTGAACACGGTCGCCGATACGCTCTGTAAGAAGTTTCGTACCTTCCCAGTCGTTTTCATCTAGGCCGTCTTCAATAGAAATGATTGGGTATTTGTTAACAAGCTCTTCATACCAATCAACCATTTCTTCAGACGTACGAGTTACGCCTTCGCCTTTAAGGTTGTATTTGCCATCTTCGTAAATTTCAGAAGATGCAACGTCCATTGCAAGTTGAACTTCTTCGCCTGGCTTGTAACCAGCTTCTTCAATTGCTTCGATGATAGTAGATAGTGCTTCTTCGTTAGAACCTAAGTCAGGAGCAAATCCACCTTCATCACCTACACCAGTGTTGTAGCCTTTGTTCTTAAGAACTTTCTTAAGAGAGTGGAAGATTTCAGCGCCCATACGTAGAGCTTCTTTGAATGTTGGAGCGCCAACAGGCATAACCATGAACTCTTGAATGTCCACGTTGTTATCTGCGTGCTCACCACCGTTAAGGATGTTCATCATTGGTGTTGGAAGTTTCTTCGCGTTGAATCCGCCAAGGTATTGGTATAAAGGAATACCAAGGTAGTCAGCTGCAGCGCGAGCTACTGCCATAGATACACCAAGGATTGCATTCGCACCAAGGTTACCTTTGTTTTCAGTACCGTCAAGTTCGATCATTAATTCATCAATGATTACTTGGCGAGTTGCATCGAAACCAAGGATTTCTGGAGCGATTTTTTCGTTAACGTTTTGAACAGCTTGAGATACACCTTTACCAAGGTAGCGATCTTTATCACCGTCACGTAGTTCTACTGCTTCGTATTCACCAGTAGATGCACCACTTGGAACTAGTGCTGAACCGAAAGCACCTGATTCCGTATATACTTCTACTTCAACTGTTGGGTTACCACGGGAGTCTAAGACTTCGCGTGCGTATACGTCCGTAATATATGGCATGGTTATTTCTCTCCTTTTTATTGATCAGATTTTTTAATTAACGTTTCGCCTGTCATTTCTTTAGGCTGATCGACTTGTAATAAGTCTAATAACGTTGGGGATAAGTCACCTAAGATTCCGCCTTCACGAAGCTCAAGACCATCTTTCGTTACGATTACAGGTACATCGTTTGTCGTATGAGCTGTCATCGCTTTACCTTCAGAATTCGTTACTTCGTCAGCGTTTCCGTGGTCAGCTGTAATAATCGCATGTCCACCTTTTTCAGTGATCTTATCAATGATTTTACCTAAACATTCGTCCACTGTTTCAATCGCTTTAATAGTAGGCTCTAGCATACCACTGTGACCGACCATGTCAGGGTTTGCGAAGTTTAAGATAATCGCGTTGTGCTTATCTGCATCAAGCTCTTGTAGAAGAGCATCTGTTACTTCGTAAGCACTCATTTCAGGTTGTTCATCATACGTTGCCACTTTAGGAGAATCGATTAGGATTCGCTCTTCCCCTTCGAATTCTTCCTCACGGCCACCGCTCATGAAGAACGTAACGTGTGGATATTTTTCCGTCTCAGCAATGCGAAGCTGCTTCATATTGTTCTGTGCTAATACTTCCCCTACTGTGTTATCCAGGTTAACGGGAGTGTATGCAACGAAACCGTCGACTGTTTCGCTGAATTTCGTAAGCATGACAAAGTGAGTGTTCTTCGGTGCTTTGTCACCACGGTCAAACTCACGGAAGTCTTCGTTCGCGAAGGTACGTGAAATTTGGATGGCGCGGTCTGGACGGAAGTTATAGAAAATAATTGCATCTTCATCTTCAACAGTTGCACGAGGGTTACCCGCATCGTCTGTCATAACAGATGGAAGAACGAATTCGTCATAGATATCATTCGCGTAAGAATCATCTACTAACTCAATTGGGTCCTGGTAGGTTGGACCTTCGCCGTACACCATTGCGCGGTAGGCCTTCTCCACGCGGTCCCAGCGTTTGTCACGGTCCATGGAATAATAGCGGCCGGATAGAGTCGCGATCTCCCCGACACCTAGTTCATCCATTTTGTTCTGCAGGGCTTCAATATATTGTTTTGCAGATTTCTGGCCTACGTCACGTCCATCTAAGAATCCGTGCACATAGACTTTCTCTACTCCGCGGTTTTTCGCCATTTCAAGAAGGGCATATAAGTGCTCGATATGACTGTGAATTCCACCGTCAGACAGAAGTCCGAATAGGTGTAACGCTTTGTCATTTTCTTTAGCATGTTCCATAGCTTCGATGAAGCGCTCGTTCTCGAAGAAGTCGCCTTCACGAATGGACATATTTACACGAGTTAGGCTTTGGTAAACAACGCGACCTGCACCAATATTTAAGTGACCTACTTCAGAGTTCCCCATTTGACCTTCAGGAAGGCCAACCGCTTCACCTTTTGCTGTAAGCGTTGTATGTGGGTACTGTTCCCAAAGACGATCAAAGTTTGGTGTGTTCGCTTGTTTTACAGCGTTACCGTATTCCTCGTCACGCATGCCGTAACCATCTAAGATGATTAAAGCTGCTAGGTTTTGATTACTCATGTTTACCTGCCTCCACTAGAGATAAGAAAGAATCAGGTTGTAAGCTTGCGCCGCCTACTAGAGCACCATCAATATCAGACTGAGACATAAGCTCGTCAACGTTAGCTGGTTTTACGCTACCGCCGTATTGAATACGAATCGCTTCTGCTGGCTCACTGCCCGCAAATTCGTTAACGACTTTACGGATAGAAGCACACATTGCATTTGCATCTTCAGCTGTAGCTGTTTTACCAGTGCCGATCGCCCATATAGGCTCATAAGCAATGATGACATCTTTAACTTGTTCATTTGTTAGGTCTTTAAGAGCAGCTTTTACTTGTGTCTCTACTACAGATTCAGCTTCACCGTTTTCACGTTGCTCATCTGTTTCACCTACACAAACAATTGGTACTAGGTTGTGTTTGAATGCAGCGTGTGTCTTTTTGTTTACTGTTTCGTCTGTTTCAGCAAACATTTCACGACGCTCAGAGTGACCAAGAACAACGTACGTTACGCCAAGGTCTTTAAGCATTTCAGGGCTAACTTCGCCTGTGAATGCTCCATTACTTTCAAAGTGCATGTTCTGCGCACCAATTTTAAGATCTGTACCTTCTGCTTGTTGAACAAGAGTTGGAAGATAAGGGAAAGGTGCTACAACAACAGATTCAACTTGATCGTAAGAAGGTATTTGACCTTTTACATCGTCAACAAACTGTGTAGCCTCGCCCATTAGCTTGTTCATTTTCCAGTTACCTGCAATGACTTGTTTACGCATACTGTCACCTCACCTATTATTTATCGTTTAATGCTACTACGCCTGGAAGATCTTTACCTTCCATAAACTCTAATGATGCTCCGCCACCTGTAGAGATGTGGTCCATTTGATCTGCATAACCGAACTTCTCAACAGCAGCTGCAGAGTCACCGCCACCGATTACAGAATAACCTTCTGTTTGTCCAAGAGCTTCTGCAACGCCTTTTGTACCATTAGCGAATGTTTCAAGCTCGAAGACACCCATTGGGCCGTTCCAAATCACTAGCTTAGAGTTCTTCACGATATCAGAATATAGTTCAATCGTTTTTGGACCGATGTCCATTGCTTCCCAATCAGCTGGGATGCTATCGATAGTAACCACTTGTGTGTTTGCATCGTTAGAGAAGTCGTCGCCAACGATTACATCTTGTGGCATATAGAAATTAACGCCTTTTTCTTTCGCTTTTTCCATATATTGCTTAGCAAGATCGATCTTATCTTCTTCAAGAAGAGATTGACCAATTTCGTAGCCTTGTGCTTTCACGAAGGTGTAAGCAAGACCGCCGCCGATAATTAAATTATCAACTTTGTCAATCAGGTGATCGATAACGCCAATTTTGTCCTTAACTTTTGCACCACCGATAATAGCAGTGAAAGGACGCTCAGGGTCTTTTAACGCATTACCAAGGACACGTAGTTCTTTTTCCATTAAGAAGCCAGCTACTGCTGGAAGGTGTTGAGCAATCCCTTCAGTTGAAGCGTGCGCACGGTGAGCTGCACCGAAAGCATCATTCACATAAAGGTCTGCTAAATTAGCGAATTCCTTCGCAAGTTCTGCGTCGTTCTTTTCCTCACCCGGATAGAAACGAACATTTTCAAGAAGAAGTACATCGCTGTTTTCCATTTCAGAAATGGCTTTGTCCACTTCACTTCCGTAAGCTTCATCCGTTTTCGTAACGGTTTGACCAAGTAAGTCACTTAGACGTTTCGCTACTGGATCAAGGCGAAGTTCATCAACGGCTTCCCCTTTAGGACGACCAAGGTGGCTTGCTAAGATTACTTTTGCACCTTGCTCAATTAAATGTTGGATTGTTGGTAACGCTGCACGGATGCGCGTGTCGTCAGTTACTTCACCATCTTGCATAGGTACGTTGAAATCAACGCGGCAGAATACTTTCTGGCCTTTTACTTCTACATCTTGGATGGTTTTTTTCTCATTCACGTTCACGGGATGAGGACCTCCTTTAAATTTTTCCTTGGAATGTGTCTAGCTCCCCTGTATGTACGTTTCCTTATTTTTAAGAAGACAAACGTGTTACAAGGGTTTGATTGGAATTCATAAAAAGAGTCAAATGGTAATAAAGTGGTGGGCTTCCATTCTTTTCATGCTTCTATCAAACAAACATCGCAAAGGAGGAGGTTGCTCTCCTCCTGCTCTTTGCGATGGACACTCATAATTTATACGGTTAACAGGAGTTGTTTTCCTGCTTATTTACGAAAACTTAAAGTCCTTTTTTCGCAAGGTATACAGCTAAGTCTACACAACGGTGAGAATAGCCGCTCTCGTTATCGTACCAAGAAACAACTTTAACCATGTTATTCTCGATACTTAGAGTTGAAGCTGCATCAATTGTAGATGAAGCTGCGTTACCGTTGTAGTCGCTAGAAACTAGCTCTTCTTCACTGTAACCAAGAATACCTTTAAGTTCACCTTCAGCTGCTTCTTTAAGCGCTTGGTTTACTTCTTCTGCTGTAGCATCTGTGTCTAGCTCAGCTACAAGGTCAACTAGAGATACGTTAGGTGTAGGAACACGCATAGCCATACCAGTTAGTTTACCTTCCATTTCAGGCATTACTTTAGCAACTGCTTGTGCAGCACCTGTAGTTGTTGGGATGATGTTCTGTCCAGCTGCACGCGCGCGACGGTAGTCCTTGTGTGGAAGGTCAAGGATTTGTTGGTCGTTCGTGTAAGAGTGGATTGTAGTCATCATACCGCGCTTAAGACCGAATTTGTCGTTAAGAACTTTAGCGTATGGTGCTAAGCAGTTTGTCGTACAAGATGCGTTAGAGATTACGTGGTGGCTAGCTGGGTCGTAAGAATCTTCGTTAACACCCATAACTACTGTAAGGTCTTCGCCTTTAGCAGGTGCAGAGATGATAACTTTTTTCGCGCCAGCATCGATGTGTTTTTTAGCATCGTCACGCTGAGTGAAGCGACCAGTAGATTCGATTACGATATCTACACCAAGATCTCCCCAACCAAGGTTAGCAGGGTCACGTTCAGAAAGAACTGTGATCTCTTTACCACCGATTACAAGGTTAGATCCGTTAACTGTTACTTTTTCATCAAGTTGACCGTGTACAGAGTCATACTGAAGAAGGTGAGCAAGCATGTTAGCGTCCGTTAAGTCGTTAATCGCTACTACTTCTACCTCGTCGTTTTTAAGAGACGCGCGGAATACGTTACGTCCGATACGTCCGAAACCGTTAATACCAATTCTGATTGCCATGAAAAATTCCTCCTTAAGGTATATAGGTGTTTATTTTCTATCTAAAGGGAAGATCCCTTTATTAGCTCTTTTGCTGCACTCTCATCGGTAATGAGTACATTGGATTGCCCCAGGTTAAAATATGAAGAAATTGCCTTAGCTTTGGATTTTCCACCTGCGACAGCAATAACACAATTAGTATGTTGTAAATCTTCTAATTGAATTCCTACTGTTCGCACTTTGTGAACAATACTGCCTTCTTCATTAAAATAATAACCAAAAGCCTCCCCTACAGCCTTACCCTCTTGAATGGTGTCTATAACTTCTTGTGGAGTTTTTCGTCGTTCTGCCATTGTAGTGGCATCACCAATACCATGAACAACAACACCAGCTCCACGAATGATTTTTAGCACCTCTTTAATAGAAGGTTCTTCGATAATGGTCTGATAGGATTCTTCACTAAGCGGATCTGGTACATAGAGAAGTCGATACGTTCCATTTGCTTTCTTCGCCATTTCAGCGCAAATGGTGTTTGCTTGATTCTCCATTTGTTCGCCAAGTCCACCGCGGGCCGGGACAAATAAGCAGTTTCCTGCTTGTTCAAGTGGGGTCATCATTTCAGCCACAGCTGCAATGGTCCCTCCACCGGTTACAGCCACTGTGTCATCACTACGAAGGATTCCCTTCATATAGCGAACACAGGCCTTACCCATTTCTTGTTTCACCCATGAGAGTTCATCGCTATCCCCAGGTACGATGACTACGTGATCAAGTTGTAAACGTTGCTTCACTTGTTGCTCCAAATCTTTAAAACCTCTTAATTCATTCATAAAGGCCTCTAACTGAACGATTACATTCTTACCAGTATTCGTTACATGCATCCCTTTTGTCGTCACTTCAATTAATCCTTGTTCATGTAAAAGATCAATTTCTGTTCTAACGGTACGTTCTGCAATGTTCAAATGATCAGCAAGACTTCTACGACCAATGGGCTCCATTAGCTGAATCAATGTTAAGGTTTCATATCTTCGTTGCATAATTGATAGCAAATCGGGGAATAGTTTACTCTGTAAGTCAATTAATGCCCTCATGGAAAAGCTCCTTTGCTGTATGTAAGCTGCAGCGGGAGCTTTTTCGTCCCGCCTTGACGTATTCTGTCCCGCTCGGGCCAAAAAAATACCTCAACGGCTAGCTTACATTTATATTGTATCAGTCCCCATAACCCCTTGCAACAGACATACTAGCCCTTTTTCTTTTGTAAACGGTTACTTAAAGAAAAAAGATCGATTTTCCCATAATCGAACTCTTCGCCGTCCATTTCTACTACCGGGATCATGAGACCATATCGTTCAATTAACTCATCTTCTTCGTATATATCTTTTTCCCGAATAACAAACTCATAATCATATGAAAGCGTCTCAATCAATTCTTTAGCTTCTTGGCATAAAGGACAATCCTTCTTCGTATACAGTACAATTTCTGTTGCCATATGCAGCTACCCCCTTTTCCTTCTTTTCGTTGATGATGGTATGTATAGGGCTTCCCGATATTTTGCCACGGTTCTCCTTGAAATGTAAATACCAAATTGGTCATGCAATAACTGACTTAACTTTTGATCTGAGTAGGGCTTTTGCTTATTTTCAGTATGTATCGTTTCCTTTAACAAATGCTTGATTGCTTCAGCGGATGTTTCTTGACCATTCCTCGTTTTCAAGCCTTGTTGAAAGAAGTCTTTAAGGGGAATAATTCCTCTTGGAGATTGAACATACTTATGGCGCACTGCACGGCTTATGGTTGAGACGTGAACACCAGTCGCTGCAGCAACCTCTCTCATTCTGAGGGATTGTTTTTGGTGAGCGCCTTCTTCGAAAAAAGGCACTTGTCGTTTAACGATTTCTTCCATAATCGCTTTCATATTTTGTTTCCGTTGTTCGATTGCCATTTGGAGCCATATTGCGTGTTGGTACTTTTCCTCTAAATACGCGGATGCTTCTTGATGCTGATGAGACAAAGCATACATATCTTCATCCACGACAATCTTTGGTGTATTCCATGGAGAAAGCTTCACAATCCAGTCTCCATTCTTCTTAAACACTTCCGCATCCGGAACAATATAGTTCTCTTGCACAGACGAATACTGAATGCCAGGTCTTGGATGACACGTTTGAATTGTATCAATCGCAAGCTTTGCATCTTCTGATGTAATGTTGTATTCCTCTTGAATGGATTTAATATCTTGTTCAGCAACCCAATTTATATGATCATAAACAAGTTGTGTCATATACATAGGATGTTCTTCGCGCTTCAATTGAATAGCAATACACTCCTGCAAAGATCTCGCGCCAACACCAGCAGGATGTAGGGATTGAATATAGGATAACGCCTCTTGTGTTTCTGCTAACGATGCACCACAAACTTCACTCCATTCTTCAATCGTTGTATCCAAATAACCATGGTCATTTAAAGAATCAACTCCATACTGAACTAAATCACGTAGAGATGAAGGGATTCTACTCTCAACTAGCTGCTCTTGTAAATGGTCACGGAAGGACTTCTCTTTAGATGATTGATCGGATTGAGCCGCCTCAGCTTGCCCTCCCTTTGGAAGAGCCGAAGATACACTCAACTCTATAAGAGGATTAACTTCTGCTTGATCTTGAATAAAGCGAATCAAATCTTGCCCGTTGTAGGCCAACATCTCAATCGCTTGACTTAACCTCTGCGTCATCCTCCACGTTAACCGCTGCTCCTGACTTAACTGATGCTTCAACCAGACCCTCTCCTCAGAAAACGTTTACAAACTATTATAACAAACTTCATTTAATAGAAGGAAGTCAGGAAGAGGATATCCGTAAGAAACAATCTTACATAACCACACAAAAAAAGAGCTTAACATTGCTCAGCAACGTTAAGACTCTTTAAAACAAAACTATTTCTCTTCTTCCTTTTCATCTGGATCTTCTTCTAAATTATGTTTCGCTTCATCTTCAGCGATAATCTTCTTCCGTTTGCGATCTAACATATCTTCCTTCTGCTCAGGTGTTAAGTGACGTCCTTGATCAAATCGATTGAACATAATCTTTTCCACCTTCCTGTGTTGCTAGATTGGTTTACAGTAATCTATTTCCTTTAAAAGGAATAAACTAAACCTCGCAGTGAGGGAGGAGGCTCGACAGCTCGCCCGCGGAAAGCGAGTCGTTCCCCAGACACCCCTTCCCCCAACAAACTTAAGGCCCCACCTCCATCCAAGATCTCTCAGCTTCAAGTCCTCCCTATAAGGGGCTAACACTAAAGAAATTAAAAACGCCTTACCCAATTAGGGTAAGGCGTTTTATATGAGCGCGCTCGAGAGGATTCGAACCCCCGACAGACGTAGGACCGGAACCTACCGCTCTATCCTGCTGAGCTACGAGCGCATGCTAGTTATAATAAGGACAACTTCCATTATACGGTTCAACTTATTAGAATTCAAGACCCATTTCATTGAGTATGAGCACTCGTGCTTTTGGAAATGCTAGCTTCGAGGTGATGCTCTGTGACTATAGCTGTTGGCGTTTGGGTATGCTTAATCTTTTCATTCATTATTATTGGTGGGCTTGGACTGTTTCGAAATCCGATCCCAAGCTTACACCAAGATTCCAATGAACCCCCATCTCACTCACCAGGGCTTCGTAAGACCTATTATTCTCTTAGGTGTTACGGGTTCCTCCCTTACACACATGTAAAAGTTGGGCGGGTTAAGATCGATCTTGCTTTGTTAGATATTAAAGTAGCTATCCTTTTTTACAAGCCAGAAGATTTGTTGCACCCTGTGAAGAAGCGACGCTTAAAGAGAAAATCCAAATTTTTAATTCGAAATGGCTGGAATGTTTGGGAGGTAAGAGAGAAGGATTTGTCGAAGAATATTCATCAGGCAATCTGGCAAATTAGAGCACTTAGAAAATAACATTTTCAAAACGTTTAGCTTTCATGAAATGGGGAAAAATTGATTGTATGTGCAACCGGATCTTCATATACATATAAGGAAAGAAAGGTCTTCTACATAGTTAGTAAGAAAACATCAATCCTTTTGTTTGACCTTTTTTGACCTTGCGTGTATGATAAAATTAATTCGGTACTTACTTAGTGTTAGAACACGATTTAAAGGAGGAGAATTTCATGAATTTAATCCCTACAGTTATTGAACAAACAAACCGCGGTGAACGTGCGTATGACATTTATTCACGTCTTCTGAAAGACCGCATTATTATGCTTGGGAGCGCTATTGATGATAACGTAGCAAACTCAATCGTAGCACAAATGCTATTCCTTCAGGCAGAAGATCCAGAGAAGGATATCTCTTTATACATCAACTCTCCAGGTGGTTCCATTACAGCTGGTATGGCGATTTATGACACGATGCAGTTCATTAAGCCAAATGTAGCAACAATCTGTACAGGTATGGCAGCATCTATGGGTGCTTTCCTTCTAGCTGCTGGTGAGCCAGGCAAACGTTCTGCTCTTCCAAACAGTGAAGTTATGATTCACCAACCACTTGGCGGAACTCAAGGTCAAGCATCTGACATTGAAATCCACGCAAAACGCATCATCAAAATGCGCGAGAAACTAAACCAAATCCTTTCTGAGCGCACAGGTCAAGATCTATCTGTAATTGAACGCGACACGGACCGTGACAACTTCATGACAGCTCAAGAAGCAAAAGAATACGGCCTGATCGACAACGTTTTCGAACGTAGCCAGGGTTAATACAACTATTTAAAAACCGCTCTGATCAGAATCAGAGCGGTTTTTTTATGCAAAAACTTTAACTTTCGCAGAATCCCATAGCCAAATAAATAGTGCCGTACTTACAACATATACGTACCACGAAGGAGTAACAAATGGCGATTGATACTCATTCAACACAGGGTTCACCAAGAAGTGAATGATAAATGAGCCTCCCAAAAAAGCAACAAAGTATTTCAAGCTATAATTCCGATCCCCGATCTTCCTTTGCAAATAGATAAGAATAGGAAGTGCAAATATAAAATAAAGAGCAAAGAAAACAGCAAAGACTAAAAATATAGCAAAGATCAACCCTTTTGAAACATCAGCCATAAAACTGAGCTCAACGATCATATAAAAGAATGTCATCGACACCGCCGCAAGCGTAATAATCACCAGGTTCCGCTTATTCATCCAATCACCTCTTTGACTTCACTCACTCAATTTCCCCCTCAACACCAGATAAAAACACTCCTTTTCTTTCCTAATTCAAGCAAGAGGCATTTAGGTAAGGGGGTGTCCGTTACCTCATGAAGCCTGCCCTGATATTAAATGGTAGTACGGACTGCTAGAGTAGTGTAAGTGCCCCCTTTGCATGCTATACATGGCACGTTTCCGTCTCCTCCAATTCGGTAAAGGTGGGCCTGGAAATTGCGAGACTCCTGCGGGAGAGAGAGCTAGACGAGATCCCGCAGAGAGCGTAGCGAACGAGGAAGCTCGACAGCTCGCCCGCGGAAAGCGAGTGATTTACAGGCCCACCTTTCGCTCCATCAAAGCTGACGGAAACGTCACTCCATAAAGGTAAAAGCTGGCAACATAGCCAGCTTTTTTATTAATTAATAATGACCCAACAACCCTTTATTCATCGCCAAGCGTTCACAACTTCGATAAACGATGACGCCAACAATGGCGTAAAACACCCCATTCCCAACTAACCAGGAGTAATCGACCCACGTAAAGTCTCCAAGGGTATAGCCATGAATCATAACGTGCCGCATCATATCGACCCCTTTTACAAAAGGAGCAAAAACGAGGTAAGGGGCGACAGAGAGCGGGACAAATGCAAATGCCATAAGAATAAATTGCAAGATTTGCAAAAACGCATCGACTTGTTTAAAGATGACGGATATACCAGCAATAATAAAGCTAACGCCAATCATACTAATAATGGTCAGCAAGAGAATAGGGATAATGGCTCCTATGTTCAAATGCAACCACTCTCCTGTCGTTAGCATTGAAGAAAAAATAAGTACAATCATAATACCGAGATGAATGGCTACCATCCCAAATACACGAGCTAAAAGAATCCGCCATGCCGAAACAGGTGACATATACAACTGTTCCAACGTTCCTCGCATGGCTTCCATTGTAATGGCTCCCCCAGTCGATTGGAGCGTCATCATTGCAAAGTACCAAAATACATAGTTCACGATAATGTACTGCGTATTTGAAGAAGCTTCAGCCGGATCGCCAACTACTTGAATTCCAAAGAATAGAGCTAGAAAGATGATATAAAATGTAGCTAATAAGCTTAACGTATTGGGTAAGTAACGCTTCATTTCTATAAATTCTTTCTTAGTGTTCACTCGTAAGACTTGTAGAAAGGCACTCATGATACAGCCTCCTCTTTGACAAGTCTTCTGAAGACTTGCTCAAAATTTACTTGAGTACGATTAATTGTTTCAATTCCTGTTTGGTTAAGACTGAGTATATTCATTATTCGATAGATCGCTTCTTCATGTTCTAGGCTAACTTCTAAGGTGAGGTCTTGGAGATTAAAGATTGGGAACTGATGGTGGAGTTTGGTGAGTTGTTCTTCGGTGAGCGTTTCTTTTAATTGAATCTCATAGGCGCTTGTTTCAAATAACTTTAAGAGGTGCTGTACATTTTCATCCGCAATAACCCTTCCGCTATTTATAATGACTGTTCGTTTACAAAGGTCTTGCACAACGGCCATATCATGTGTACTAATGATAATCGTTTTTCCTTCTTGCTCTGCAATGTGCTTTAGCAATGAACGAACTTCGTAACTCGTTTCTACATCTAAGCCAAGAGTGGGCTCATCTAGTAGAATCACATCTGTATCCGCCATTAAGGCAACTGCTATAGCCAGCTTTTGCTGCATACCACGAGATAGATTATTGACAATCTCACTGCGCTTATCTTCTAAGCGAAAAAGCTCAAGGAGTTGGTCAATTCGCTTTTTGGATTCTTTTTTTCGCATACCACGATTACCTGAAAAATATTCAAGATTCTCTTCTACAGATAAACGCCAATACACATTTCGGTTTCCTTCTAATACCGCACTAATGTGACGTAAAGCCTTGTTGCGCTCTTTCACGCTGTCATACCCGTTAATTTTAATTGACCCTTGATCAGGAACGAGTAATCCACAAATACTTTTAATCGTAGTTGTTTTACCTGCTCCATTTGGTCCAAGCAGCCCTACAATTTCCCCCTTACGAACCGAGAAAGAAATATCATCCACAGCTATAAACTCTTCTTTGGATTTCCGTTTTTTATATCCTTTTCGAATACCTTCTACTTCAATGATCGTTTCCATATAATCCTCCCTTTTCCCTTATCTATAACCTATTATATAAGTAACATCCATTTCCTTCCTCCTCCTAAAGAAGATATTTGACTCAGTCTCAAGTCGGAACTACACTCCCAGAAACCATAGCTACATAAAAAAGCTCAAGAATCGATTCCGTATCGATTCTTGAGCTTTGTTGTTCATCTCTTCACAATCAAAACAAAAAATAAACACATCTTACTGACTAGTCACAAATTCAACAAGTTTATCAATAGCGTTGTCTTGATCTGTTCCTTCTGCCTGAAGTGTAATCGTTTCTCCTGGCCCAACAGCAACACTCATGAGACCCATGATGCTTTTAGCATTCACCCGTTTTCCTTCTTTCTCTAAAAAGATATCGGATGAAAAACGATTGGCTTCTTGAACGAATAAGGCAGCTGGCCTTGCTTGTAATCCGGTTGTTAATTCTACTTTCACAGACCGCTCGATCAATCCAATTCCCCTCTCTGTATCATCTATTCACCTATGATTTTATCAACCGCGAAAGCGCTATCACACATTTGTAAAAAAACGCTTCCGATAAGAAAGCGTCGAAATTTTAAGATTATTATATCATGAACCTTATAAAAAAGGAATGGATATCTATTATTTAACCGCAAGTTCTCCTTTACGAAGCTTATCAGCAAATTCATCAATTTTACGAAGCCGATGATTTACCCCAGATTTACTAATAGTAGGAGACATAAGCTCCCCAAGTTCTTTCAAGGTAACATCTTGATGCTCTACACGAAGGACGGCTAGTTCTTGTAATTTATCCGGCAAAGCTTCTAACCCAACTGTACTTTGAATAAGTTTAATATTCTCAACCTGACGGAAGGCAGCTCCAATTGTTTTATTCAGATTAGCCGTTTCACAATTTACAAGTCGATTTACAGAATTTCGCATATCACGCATAATGCGGACATCTTCAAACTTTAATAAAGCTTGGTGGCCTCCAATGATATTAAGAAATTCAGTAATCTTCTCCGCTTCTTTCAAATAGCAGATATACCCTTTTCTTCGTTCAATGGCTCTTGCGTGTAGATCAAACTGATTCATAAGTTCACATAGGGATTCATTGTGATCTTCATAAAAGGTGAAGATCTCCATGTGATAAGATGAAGTTTCTGGATTGTTTACAGATCCACCTGCTAAGAACGCACCTCGTAAATAGGCACGCATACAGCATGATTTCTGCTGATACTTCTTGGAAATCGTTCGTATTAGAGTAAAAGGTTCTTCTAGGATCTCTAAATCCTGCAGTAAGTCACGAACCTTTTCTTTCATTCGAACAATATAAACGTTGTTCTTCTTTAAACGCATTTTCTTACGAACCAATAGCTCCACTGGTAGTTGGTATAGATTTTTGACTAACGTATAAATTCGACGGGCAATCGCTGCATTTTCCGTTTGAACATCTAGAATATAGTTCCGATTGGAAAACGAGATGGAGCCATTCATACGGATTAATGCTGCTAATTCTGCTTCCATGCAACACGGTTCCACTTCAATTCCGGTCAATTCTTTTTTGGTTTCAGAAGCAAATGACAACCCTCTCACCTCCTCTTCACCTAGTCGTTATTAGAGAACATGCTTAATCAAGCATAGAATATAACAACTTGGCGACTTTTGTTGTATCGTGACGTAGTGACGTTTGATTTGGGTCAATAATGTCGCCTTCAATAACGTTTATGCCCATTTCACGTAATCGATCTTGGTCATTAATAACAGGTGATGCATGCTCAACTGCATACATTTTTCGAACCTCATCATCAATAATTTGATTATGGACAACAATCGAATGAAGGCATCCTTCTCCAATATGATCTTGAATGGCTTGAACGTGATCAGATGCAGTATAGTCTGTTGTTTCTCCATGTTGAGTCATGACGTTACACACATAGACAACTTCACCTTGTGTCTCACGTAAAGCGTCTCCGATTTGAGAAACAATCATATTGGGTAAGGTACTTGTATATAAACTGCCTGGAGCAATGACAACTAGGTCTGCTTCCTTTACAGCTTTCACAGCTTCAGGAAGAGGTTGAACTGGCTCAGGGCTTAGAAAGACTCGTTTGATCTTCTTTCCTGATGCAGGAATTTTGGATTCGCCTGAAACAACAGATCCATCCATCATTTCAGCATGAAGGAACATATTTTGGTTTGCAATAGGAAAAATATTTCCTTTTACATTTAAGACACGCGAAATTTCTTTAATACCATGAAAGAAATCACCAGTGATGGAATTCATAGCGGCTAAAAGTAAATTTCCCATGGAATGTCCGGATAACCCGTTGCCATTTTGAAACCGATGCTGGAAAAGATCCAACAGCATCGGCTCTGCATCAGATAATGCGGCAATAACATTTCGGATGTCACCTGGAGCCGGCATAGACAATTCCTCACGCAAACGGCCAGAACTTCCCCCATCATCAGCAACAGTAACAATAGCTGACAAGTCTATCGGGAAAGACTTTAAGCCTCGTAATAAAACCGGCATCCCTGTCCCTCCTCCAAGTACAACTACTCGAGGTAACGGTTTTTTAGGCATCGTCTATTTTCCCTTTCTTTTATCGACATCGCGATGGGTGACATGAGCAACATAATCGCGGGAAAAGTGATTTGCAATGTGTTCTGCGATAGCTACTGATCGGTGTTGTCCACCAGTACAACCAATCGCAATGACAAGCTGACTTTTTCCTTCCCGTTTATATTGAGGCAACATGTATCCTAACAAGTCGAATAGCTTTTCTAAAAATTGATTGGTTTCCGTCCATTTAAATACGTATTTTGATACTTCATCATCTAACCCTGTCAATGGGCGCATCTGTTCCACATAATGCGGGTTTGGTAAGAAGCGAACATCGAATACAAGGTCCGCATCAATGGGCAAACCATATTTAAAACCAAAAGAAACAACTTGCACGGAGAATACTTGTTGTGTTTTCTCAGCGTATGATTCCAAAATGCGCTCTCGAAGTTCACGAGGCTTCAATGTAGTCGTATCGATAATTTGTTGAGCACGACCGCGAAGTTCATCAAGCATAAGACGCTCTTGCTGAATTCCTTCCATTGGCAGCCCATCTGGGGCTAAAGGATGGGAGCGGCGTGTTTCCTTATAACGTGAAACTAGTGATTGATTTTCCGCATCAAGAAAAAGGATGTGTTCATTTAACCCGTCTTCTCTTGAAAGTCGGTCTAGCGCTTCAAAAAGCGTATCGAAGAATTCTCTACCTCGTAAATCCATAACAAGGGCGACTTTTTGTATATTATTCTTAGGGTCCTTCATTAATTCTAAGAACTTTGGAAGTAGCGCAGGTGGTAAATTATCCACACAGAAGAAGCCCAAATCTTCAAAGCTTTGAACTGCGACTGTTTTTCCGGCACCAGACATTCCTGTGATAATTACGAGTTGGGTTTCTTGTGTTTGATCTACCATGTTTCCATCTCTCCCTTTTTATGGATTCATCGGATCAAGCGTAACGTCTATTAACTTAAAATCAAGTGTATACGTAAAGGTGCCATATAAGATTGAGTTATTGTTTAATATATGTTGAAGGTAATATTGATCCCCTTCTGCCATAGGCTTTTGGAGAACTTCTGCAACAGGAACCCATTCCAGTTCTCCCTCAGGACTTTCAGACTTTAACGTGCCCGAATAATCTTCACTGTAGAAAGTGAACATCATCCATTCATGAGCTACCTCATCTCCGTCCTTCATAATAAAGGTAAATACACTACGAAGTTGCGGATCCTTTAGCGTTAACCCTGTTTCTTCTTTGTATTCTCGTGCTGCCGTTTCTTTAATATGCTCTCCCTGCTCCATTTTCCCACCAGGAACCACATACCAATCCCTGCGTGGCTTCTGAAGCATTAACACTTCATCGTTTTTTCGTAAAACTGTATTTGTAACTCGCTGCACATTACTCACCTCATTAAAAAAATGCGAGAGGCATTCTCCTTAATATTATACTATGGTTGTGTAAGTTATAAAAGCGCTAGAAACGTCTTGCTAAGACAAGAAATTATAATAAAGCAGACAACAACTTACATTTAGACAAAAAAAAGGGCACAGGCGAATTTGCCTGTGCCAAATATATTTATTAAAAGGGGGTCAATTAGTTAATTATATTATACCCCATAATTGTTTCATGCGTGTTACAGCACAATTAAAATGCTATTACGTTTCGTTACGGTTGGTAACAGGCATCTTTACAATTGCAGCTGAACCTTGCATGCAACGCTTATGCTTCGCCAATTTCCTCTAACAAGTTCTCGATGTAGTGTTGAGCTGATTGAGCTGCAATACTACCATCACCTGTAGCGGTTACGATTTGACGAAGTTCCTTTTCACGAATATCTCCGGCTGCGAAGATTCCTGGCACTTTCGTTTCCATTTTTTCATTTGTTTCGATATAGCCGTTTTCGTTAGTAATGCCTATAGATTCAAATGGTTTACTTAGAGGAATCATTCCGATATAGATAAACACACCATCAATTGGTTTGTCGTACTCTTCGCCCGTCTTGTTATTTACAAGAGAAACGCTTCCTACTTTACCATTTTCATCGTTAATTTTCGTTACCTCAGTATCCCAAATAAAATCAATCTTTTCGTTGTCATAGGCACGCTGTTGCAGAATTTGCTGTGCACGCAAGGAATCACGACGGTGAACAATCGTTACTTTGCTTGCAAAGCGAGTTAAATAAACCCCTTCTTCAACAGCGGAGTCGCCACCACCAACAACAACTAGTTCTTTGTTCTTGAAGAATGCACCATCACATACGGCACAGTATGAAACACCGCGGCCGCCAAGTTCAGATTCACCAGGCACACCTAATGCTTTATATTGAGCTCCTGTTCCGATAATAATAGAACGAGCTTTAAATTCTTTGTTTCCTGCTTTAACGGTTTTATATTCTTTACCGTCAACAATCTCTTTAATATCTCCGTATGCATATTCTGCACCGAATTTCTTAGCGTGATCAAACATTTTATTTGAAAGGTCCGGGCCTAGAATATGCTCATACCCAGGGTAGTTCTCAACTTCTTCGGTATTCGCCATTTGTCCGCCTGGAATTCCACGCTCAATCATAAGTGTATTTAAATTAGCACGAGAAGTGTAAACAGCTGCTGTCATACCTGCCGGTCCAGCACCTGCGATGATTACATCGTAAATTGTTTCTTCGCTCACTTCGCTCAACCCCTTTTCATTCTCTTTTGCTGTAATCTCATGGTATAAAATATGTCCAAGTGAGTCTATCTAAATGCTCATGAGGGTATTTTATCCTTGTTGCCACGGTCCGCCTTGTTCTGCTAAATTTGGGTGTCTAGTGCATCCTTCCTCCCATAAGCTTAACGCTTTAGAAGGCTCTCCGGTATGGTAAGCCGCTATGCTGAACCATTTATAATAAGATAAGTGCCCTTTTAGTTTACCTTTTTCCAACCGGCGAAAACGATCATACGCTGCTTCGTACTCCCCGACTTGGGTTAAAGTAGCAGCTACACGAAGTTTTTGTTGTTCTCCTATAGGATACACATTTCGAAGTTTTTGTATGTGCATCTGACTTTGTTGAGCCTTTCCTTGATGGAAATAAAACACAGACAGATTACACATAGAGTGAAGAGACAAGGGTTCCTGCTCACGCCATTCTTCTTCTAGCTCTATTGCTTCTTGCTCTTCACCCGCGAAAAAGAGACATACGGCATAATCATGCTTAGCCGATACAAAATTAGGAAAGAGACGGATCATTTCCTCTAAAATGGGTAGAGCTTCCTTCCACTGTTGTCGCTCCATATAATAAAAAGCCGACTCTTGGTGCATCATTAATTCATCTTCTTCTTCAAACGCCCAATCGTCGTCCTCATCCTCTTCTTCTTCTATATCTAGCACAGAGACTAATTGCTCTGCTTCTTCTTTAAAATCACCTTCAGGAGCTTTGTTTAAGTACTCTTTAGCGTACTTCTTAGCATCCTGAAATAACCCTAAGTGAGCATAGTTATTTGAAATAAGATAATAACAATCGACATATTCATGGCCAAAATCTGCTAATACATTCATTAAAATCTGGTTTGCTGTATGATAATCACCCGTCTCTGTATGCACGACAGAAAGCTGGCATTGATAAACCGGTTGCTTTGGTGATAATTCAACCGCTCTTCGTAACCATTTTGATGCTTTTTCAAATTCACGCTTTCTGAAAGCACGAACACCTTTATTGAAGTAAAACTCTCCTTCAGGGGTGAACGGAATGATATTATCAACAACAGCCCCACCAGTATTGTTGTTTGAAGTATGCATGTAGGTCCTCCTATCTTCGAACCGTAACATTCCTTTAGCAGTATACCATATTTGTAAAGGGGATTATAGGAGCGATTCCGTTTTTATCCATACGACTCACTTTTTGCGGTTTCTTCCTTCTAAGGCGCCAAGCACATCGTCGAATGGAACGCCTCTTTCAGTAAGCAACATAAGCGTATGGAATAACAAGTCTGCCGTTTCCCAAGTTAATTCCTCTGCGTCATCATTCTTAGCAGCAATAATGACTTCTCCTGCTTCTTCACCTACTTTCTTAAGGATTCGGTCCACACCTTCTTGGAATAACTGAGATGTATAGGACCCTTCTGGTAAGGTGGCTAGACGTTCTGCCAACGTACTTTGTAAATCGTCGAGAATTTGATAACGATTGCTTTTGGATTCTTTATCTTTCCCATACACCGTTTCTGAGAAACAAGAATAGTCCCCTTTATGACAAGCAGGCCCTTTAGGAATCACTTGTAGCAATACAGCATCTTGGTCGCAGTCATACTTCATTGATTCGATGGATTGAGTGTTCCCAGACGTAGCTCCTTTGTGCCATAACTCTTGACGAGAACGGCTGTATAGGTGTGTCTCTCCTGATTCCACTGATTTGTTAACGGCTTCTTCATTCATATAAGCAAGTGTCAGAACTTCTTTACTACGTGCATCTTGTATAATTGCTGGAACAAGTCCTTTTTCATCAAATTGTATGGTTTCTACATTCATCTCACATGCACCCCGTTTTCTTTTAATTCACCTTTCACACTCTGTACGGATGTTTCTTTATAGTGGAAGATCGAAGCTGCGAGTGCAGCATCAGCGTCCGCTTCCTTGAAAACATCTACGAAATGTTGCCCATTGCCTGCTCCCCCTGAAGCAATAACAGGAACATCAACAACTTGTTGAACCGCCTTAAGAAGATCAAGATCAAAACCTGTTTTCTCACCATCTTGGTCCATGCTTGTTAACAGGATTTCCCCTGCCCCTTTTTCTACAACATACTTAGCCCAGTCACGCACTTCCCATTCAGTAGCGTTACGTCCACCGTGTGTATATACACGCCAAGAGCCAAGCGAATCATCGAAACGTGCATCTATTGCTACAACAATACACTGCGCCCCGAAATAGGCCGATCCCTCCGTAATCAATTCCGGGTTACGAACAGCCGCTGAGTTTAACGATACTTTATCAGCTCCTGCCCGCAAAATAGCGCGCATGTCCTCTAAAGAACCAATGCCTCCCCCAACTGTAAATGGAATCGCAAGCGTTCCTGCAACTTCACGAACGACTTCGATCATCGTTTTTCGCCCTTCGTGAGAAGCTGAGATATCTAAAAATACAAGCTCATCTGCCCCTTGTTTATCATAAACCGTAGCCAGCTCGACTGGATCACCTGCATCACGGATCTGAACAAATTGAACCCCTTTTACAACACGGCCATCCTTCACATCTAAACAGGGAATAATACGTTTTGTAAGCATTATTGGTTCACCTCAGTTAATGCTTTTCTTAAGGGAAGTTCTTTCGTATAAATGGCTTTTCCAACAATAGCTCCACCAACATTTTGATCACTATATTTTTTCAAGCTTACAAGGTCTTCAATATTACGAACACCACCAGAGGCAATTACCTCTTTCCCCGTTTGTTTGGCTAACTCGACAATTTGATCTGTACTTGGCCCGCTCATCATACCGTCTTTTGAGATATCGGTATAAATAAACGTCTCAACACCCGCTTCAGCAAAGTATTGTCCTACCTCAATCGCTGTACGATCAGATTTCGTTAACCAGCCATCCGTTGCCACGTATCCATCACGCGCATCTAATCCTATTGCAATCTTGCTTCCGTATTCTTCTACTAATTCTTTCGTTAATTCCGGGTTCGAAATAGCCAGGCTTCCAATAATAACGCGGTCTACACCACGGTCTAAATAGTATGCGGCATCTTCTTTGTTTCGGATGCCGCCTCCCATTTGTACGTTTACAGACAACTCGTCAACAACACGAAGGATGTGCTCTGCATTTATACGCTTTCCTTCTTTCGCACCGTCCAAGTCCACCATGTGGATCCATTCAGCCCCTTGGTCTAGAAAGCCCTTTGCTACATCAAACGGTGAATCCCCGTAAATCGTTTCTTTATCGAAATCTCCTTGTTCAAGACGTACACATTTCCCGTTTTTCATATCGATTGCTGGATAGATTGTAAATTGACTCATCATTCGACTCCTCCCTTACTGACCAGGTCACAAAAGTTTCGTAAAATTGTCATGCCCGTGTCCCCACTCTTCTCCGGGTGAAATTGCGCCCCAAATACGTTCGCTCTACCGACTACTGCAGGTACTTCTGTTTCATACTGAGCACTTGCGATGATGTCCTCACGCTGTTTAGCTTGAACGTAGTAAGAATGAACGAAATAAACATAACCATCTTCCACATTCTGAAGAAGGGGTGAACTAGGTTGCTGTGGATCAAGGTGATTCCAACCCATATGAGGAACCTTAAAACGATTCCCTTCTGAATCACTTCCTTTAAAACGGACCACACTCCCTGGCAACAAGCCTAACCCTTCTGTCATGCCTCCTTCGTCACTTTCATCAAACAAGAGCTGCATCCCTAAACAAATACCAAGAAGCGGCATCCCTTCAGCTGCTTTAGACAAGACAAAATCCTTCATGCCTGTTTCAGCTAATGATTTCATGGCGTCAGGAAAAGCTCCTACTCCAGGAAGAATTAGCCCTTCGCATTGAGCAAGTTGTTCCGGATCGCTTGTTAGGACATATGGAACATCTAAACGTTCTAGCGCTTTTGAAACGCTGAATAAATTCCCCATCCCGTAATCGATAATACCGATCATTTACAAACTCCCCTTTGTCGACATAATGCCTTGAATACGAGGATCAATTTGCGTAGCTTCATCAAGTGCACGGGCTGTTGCTTTAAAGATTGCCTCAATAATATGATGCGTGTTCGTCCCGTGATGCACAACGATATGTAAATTCATGCGAGCTTCAAGCGCAAGCTTCCAGAAAAACTCATGAACATTCTCTGTATCAAAGGTGCCCACTCTAGAAGCTGGCAAATCCGCTCTCCATTCGAGATGTGGACGGTCACTCAGGTCTACAGCAACCGTTACAAGCGTTTCATCCATAGGAAGTGAAAAAGATCCATAACGCTTGATGCCCGCTTTATCCAATAATGCTTCTCGAAGCGCCCGACCTAGACAAATACCGATATCTTCCGTCAGATGGTGATCATCTACCTCCACATCACCTTTTCCTTCAACGGTTAGGTCGAAGAAACCGTGCTTTTTAAATAATTCAAGCATATGAGTGAGGAAAGGAACTTGTGTATGGATCGTCCCTTTCCCTGTACCATCGATAGCTAAATCTAGTGCTATGTTTGTTTCTCCTGTTTCTCGTTCGATTCGACTTACTCGTTCTTCTGTCATTTCTCACCTGACTCCTTTCTCGTCTCTACTGCACGAGCGTGGGCTTCTAACCCTTCTAATCTTGCAAATCGAGCAATTTTATCTGCATGTTTATCATAAGAAGCCTTACTGTAATAAATGACGCTTGATTTCTTCACGAAGTCATCTACATTAAGTGGGCTAGAGAAGCGTGCTGTTCCACTTGTAGGCAGTACGTGATTCGGACCGGCAAAATAGTCCCCGATAGGCTCTGAGCTATATCTCCCTAAAAAGATGGCACCTGCATGCTTAATTTTCCCTAATAGCATAAATGGCTCTTTCGTCTGCACTTCTAAGTGTTCCGGAGCTAACTCATTAACTACATCTACTGCCTGAGACAAGTTATCACAAACGACAATTCCGCCATAGTCGTTCACACTTGCTTCAGCTATTTGTTTACGCGGAAGGTCCTCAAGTTGTTGACGGACTTCTTTGGCCACCTCTTCGGCGAGTTCCTGTGAAGATGTCACTAATACGCTCGAAGATCTGGCATCGTGTTCAGCTTGTGAAAGTAAATCTGCTGCAATATCACTCGCAAATGCTGTCTCATCAGCTAGAACGACAATTTCGCTTGGGCCCGCAATCATATCAATATCGACATCGCCAAAAACTTCTCGTTTCGCTAGAGCTACGTAGACATTCCCTGGACCAACAATTTTATCAACGGGCTGGATGGATTCTGTTCCATACGCAAGCGCCGCAACTGCCTGCGCGCCTCCAGCTTTATAAATCTCCTTGACCCCTGCTATTTCTGCAGCCACAAGTACACCCGCTGGTAATGTTCCTTCTTCAGATGGAGGAGATACCATGACGATCCGTTCCACACCCGCTACAATGGCTGGCATCACATTCATAAAAACAGACGATGGATAAGCTGCTGTCCCTCCTGGAACATAAACACCAACTGCATCAAGAGGTGTGATTTTTTGGCCTAACACGGTTCCGTCTTGATCAGTATCGAACCACGAATTCCGAACTTGCTTTTCGTGGAACGAACGAATATTTGCGCACGCTTCTTCTAAAACAGCTACATCATTTGGGTCAAGTTGACGTCTTGCATGGGCAAATTCTTCTTTCGTGACAGCTAAGCTTTCCAAATCAGCTCCGTCAAGCTGCAACGTGTAAGAGAGAACAGCTTTGTCCTGTTTTTCTTTAACATCTTCAATAATGGTTTGAACAGTAGATCTTTGCTCTTCTGTACCGCCATCTACCGTTCTTTTAAATGCATCAATTTCTGTAGGTGTGATGATCTTCATGGGTCCACCCTCCTTAGACGTACTCACTTAATGCTTCAATAAGTGGATCAAGTTGTTCATTTTTTATCCGGTAACTAACTGGATTTACAATAAAGCGAGAGGTAATATCAGCAATCTTCTCATATTCTACAAGACCATTTTCTCGTAGCGTCTGTCCTGAAGATACAATATCCACAATACGATCCGTTAATCCAATGAGAGGTGCTAGCTCAATCGATCCGTTTAGTGGGATAATCTCAATTTGCTCACCTTGCTCACGGAAGTATTCGGAGGCCACACGCGGATATTTCGTTGCAATCTTTGGCGCAATTTTGCTAAGAGGATTGTCTGGTAAACCAGCCACCGCCAAGTAGCATCCACTTATCTGTAAATCTAGCACTTCATAGACGTCCCGATCTTGTTCTAACAACACATCTTTCCCTGCAATGCCACAGTCAGCAGCCCCATATTCTACATAAGTGACTACATCCATAGGCTTTGCCATCATAAGACGCACTTTATATTCAGGGAAATCTAAAATTAGCTTTCTCGAATCCTCTACATCTGTAAAATCATAGCCAACTTTCTGAAGAAGTTCAGCCGCCTCTTCAAAAATTCTGCCCTTCGGCATTGCAATGGTTAACCAATTATTCAACAGAAGCGCCCCCTTCCGTCACGTCAATCACTTGTTTGTAACTGTTCTGTCCTTCTTCGTAATACGCTTTATTCTGCAAAATGACTTGCTCGCCTTCAGCACGAAGTTCTTGTGCCACCTGTAAACCTTGATCAAAGGTATGCGGCTCGTACATGACAAGAATGGGTCCCACTTGGCCCTCACGTTGTTCCATGGCTTCAACTAAACGGTCAACTCGAATCGCAAATCCTGTCGCAGAAGCTGTAGATTGGAAAGATGGAAGCAACTGATCATAACGGCCTCCATTACAAAGAAGCGAGCCTAAGTGCGGAGCATATCCTTCAAATAAAATCCCTGTATAATAACTCATATGACTAATGAGGTTTAGATCAAATGATACGTACTCACTCACCCCGTATGATTCCAGGAGGTTTTGTAGCTGTTTCAGCTCTTTGGTCGCACGGTGACAAGCGCCATTTGTCGTAATTTCTTCAGCAGTTGCTAATACATCTTTTTGTCCTCTAAGAGAAAGCAATTGCTTCAGCCTAGCCTTATTCTCACCTGAGAGAGCAACTTGTTCTAACGCTTTTCTGAAACCAACGTAATTCTTTCTATATAAATAACGCAAAAACTCTTCTTGCGTTTCTTCTTCATCTCCAAAGACTTCTTTTAAAAGGCCTTTTACATATCCAATATGACCTATTGTTAACTGGAACTCTTCTAGTCCGGCAGCTTTCAGTGTTTCAATCTGCAAGGCAATAACCTCTGCATCAGCGTAAATCGAGTTCTCACCGATATACTCCACACCAACTTGTTCAAATTGAGCAGGCTTCCCGCCTTCGATTTGTTGAGCACGAAATACAGGACCGTCATAGCTTAAACGAAGCGGATACCCTTGTTCCTTTAACTGCGACGCGGCTACACGAGCAATTGGTGATGTAAGATCCGGACGAAGAACGAGCGTATGGCCTTGCTGATCCAATAGTTTAAACAGCTGTGTTTCTCCGATCGCACTAGCCTCTCCAACTGTTTCTAAGTATTCCATCATTGGGGTGTCCAGAAATTGATATCCCCAAGATTCAATTCTATGTGAAACTGCTTCACGAGCTTTTCGTTTTTGTTGATAGAAAAAAGGAAGCGTATCGCGCATCCCTAGTGGTTTTTCGAACATAAGACGATTTGCCAAAACAATGTACCCCTCTCTATTTCCGTTGATTTGAGTAAAATAATCAAAATCCTTTAGCGTGCTAATACGATAACATGATAAAGAAAGAACGTCAACGCATTAAACTTCCCTACCTCTTTCTATCTTTCCCCAAGTACACTCTGAACAAAGCTCTAATTCCTAAGAGAACATATTTTGAAGGAATTTATCCAAATCATCCATGGGATGAGCCAGTTATACAGGTTAGTGAAGAAATAGAGTCTAGAAAGTGCGATTAAAAACGCTAAAAGGCGAAATCGTTAACGATTTCGCCTTCTACAAATAGTTGTATGGAACATTATTGTGTTGTGGTTCATAAACGACACAAGTTTACGCTACCGACCTGCGTCTTTCTCGCCTAAATTGACTGTTCGCTAATACACTCTTTTCAAGGCGGATCCCTAAGAAACCAGCTACAATGCTTAATGCTATATCCTTAGGCAGCGGAAGCATCATCCAGCCCCATGCCATTGTGTAAGTAAACCCAACTGGTGCATCAAACCATAAAACGTATGCTGCATACATCCAATTCGTACCAAAGATATAGTTGGCGGCCATCCCTGTAAGAGCAGCAGCAATATACATTGGTAACGTACGCTTCCTCTCTACCATTTTTCCTGCAATATAAGCACAAGCGATATAAGATATAATAAATCCAAACGTAGGACCCATCATCATTCCTGCCCCACCTTTAAATTGTGCAAATATAGGCGTACCAGCTAACCCAAGCAACATGTAGACAAGCATTGAAAAAGCCCCGAGTCGACTCCCAAGAACAAGCCCCGCCAGGATTGCGAAAAATGTCTGAAGCGTAATCGGTACCCCGCCGATTACCATAAATGGAGCAATACTTGTAATATTAGCCCCCACAGCCATCATCGCCACAAATAAACTCCCCATTGTAATGTCTAAAGCTGTCCATTTCTTCTTCACCATCTTTATTACCTCCCTTTTCGTTAACTACGTTTCATTAATGGTTAACATTTAAAGATAGAGTATCATAGATTGGGAGAAAATTCATTATAATCTTTATGTTCTTTTTTTGAATCACTTTGTTTATTGGAAAGCGAGTCCATTCTCAAGCCCTCATTGATATAACGCCCCCCATCTACACAAAAAAGCCTATGAGCACTGTCGTTAAGACAGCGCTCATAGGCTTTGTGTTTTTACATGCTTCGTCGGTGATTAATTATATACAAGAACAGCTGCAGCGATTCAGGCATCGCCTCTTGGTCATAGCGTTGCAAGAGAAAACCTGGCTTTGATCCAAAGCGATCGGCGGCTTCGATTGGTATTGCATCTTTTTTCATTTCCACTACACTTAACTGCTCAGGATCTAACACCGTAATCGTGTCCATAAACTTGTCAGTAGTCGCCTGCCAAAGGAGGCGGTCTTGTTCATACATATAGAACGTTAACCCGCCACCTTTTTTCCAAACAGCTTCCATATAATACGCCAAGGCGCCTTTAGGTGTCCTGACATAATATCGAGCTTTAAGGCCGCCTTTTTTCTCAACCTTATACTTCATTTGATCCTTTGCATTATAATAAGCAAACCATCTGGGAGCAAAGGGATGAGCACTAAGGATTGCAGCGAGACCGGTAACGATCTTCCAATACCAAGGACCTTCCTCTTGTAAATGAGAATAGAGATCCCCGTGCAAATCATACAGACGTCCTGTATGTTCATAGGTTACTTCTGTACTCAGATACATCCTCGTAGGCCACCCTTCGCCAGAGGACTGGCTTAACGTGTCCGGTTGCTGTTCAGCTAGCTTTGAGAAACGAAAATCCCTTGCAGCACTCCCCATCATCGCAATGCCTATAAAGAAAAATGGCAGTGCAATCACAAAGAAATTCAACATGTTAAAAGAAAAGAGGAAAGGGGATAAGAACACAATGAGTGTAATCCCCAAAAAGATACTCCCTAATTTAACTTGGCGCATTGCGTCATTCCGCAGTAGTTCCTGCATATTTTGCATACTCTCACCCATTTCAACTATTCTACTTATACTTACGAATAGAAGAGGGGTGAGGTTTCACTTTATTGAGCAGGAATTGGTGTTACGGCTTCTTCTAGTAGCTCAATAAGTTCATAAATGTAAATGTCGATCTGCTCATCGGTCCAGTTGAATGTTCTAGCCATATAAGCAATAACAGACTCTTTATGCTTATGAACCCAATGGATATCGAAGAATAGTGCACCCGTACGACGAATAAAGAAGTCGACTGGTTTAGCCGTTAACTCATACTCCATTCCATACTTCAGCATCGCGAATACAAGCGGGTCTAAGCCTTCGCGTTCTGCTTCATCTTTATTATTTTGATAGAATTCAAAAACTTTACCAACGTTAGCACCATAAAGTTGTACAAGTCCTCGTGCTTGTTCTTCGGTTAAGCCGTAAGCTACACCTTCACCTGTTTTACGTTCTTTGAATTTTTGGAAGCCTTTCGCTCCCCCTACTTCACCACCAGAGACAGGCAGTTCTTTTGTTTGGCTTTTTGGATAGTTTTTGCCATTTTCATCTTTTAAGTGATCCGTTACAAGGTTAATGACATTCTCAGCCATCTTACGGTAACCAGTCAGCTTACCACCAGCGATAGAAATCAATCCAGAATCCGATTCAAAGATCTCATCCTTACGAGAGATTTCAGATGGGTCTTTTCCTTCTTCATGAATTAATGGACGAAGACCTGCCCAGCTTGATTCCACATCATTTGCTGTAATAGATAGAGTTGGGAACATATAATCAATCGCACTTAGGATATAATCACGATCATCCACTGTCATTTTAGGGTGAGAAATTTCACCTTCATATACAGTGTCTGTCGTTCCCACATACGTTTTACCATCGCGCGGAATAGCAAAGACCATACGATCATCAGGTGTATCGAAGTAGATCGCTTGTTGAAGAGGGAATGTTTGTTGATCAAATACAAGGTGCACCCCTTTAGTTAGCTGTAGGGTTTTTCCTTTCTTAGACCCATCTTTCTCACGAAGCGTATCGACCCATGGTCCACCAGCATTAATAATTTTCTTCGCATATAGGTGACGACGTTCACCACTTAACTGGTCTTCCACTTCAACACCTGTTACTTTCCCTTCTTCGTAAAGGAAATCTACTACTTTTGTATAGTTAAGAGCATGGGCTCCTTTTTGAACAGCTTTCTTCATCACTTCAAGTGTAAGACGAGCGTCATCTGTGCGGTACTCAACATAGTACCCACCGCCTTTTAGACCATTACGTTTCACAAGTGGTTCACGCTTTAACGTTTCCTTAGCTGAAAGCATCTTACGTCGCTCACTCTTCTTAACGCCAGCTAAATAATCATAAACACGCAGACCTAAATTTGTAGAAAGAGGGCCGAAGTTTCCGCCTTTATGGAACGGCAATAGCATCCATTCAGGTGTCGTCACGTGAGGTCCGTTTTGATAAACGATGTCACGCTCCTTACCTACCTCTGCTACCATCGCAACTTGGAATTGTTTTAAGTAACGTAGACCACCATGAACGAGTTTCGTTGAACGACTCGATGTACCAGCAGCAAAATCTTGCATTTCTAGAACACCTGTTGTTAACCCTCGCGTAGCCGAATCAAGTGCAATCCCCGCACCTGTAATTCCACCACCAATAACTAACACATCAAGGGTCTCTTTCTCCATCTCGTTATAGATTTCATTACGTTGTAAACTAGAAAATGTCTTCATTTCAAATTCGCTCCTTTTTCCAATACTCCGATTCAGTTGCCTACAATTATGGTATACCCAAGAATCGCCCCACATACGCTAGAGATTTTTAAGCAATGTGCCACTCTCAAAAGCGGAAGGGCCCTGCTTATCCCCGACTTGCTTAAGCATGACCGTACCATGAAGCGGTTTTTCTTCATGGAACGGTCATGCTTAAGACCTCGAGGGGATGGGCCCTGCAGCTGGATGCCCACTAAAGCGGAGGCCCCTTGCTCACCTCCGACTTGCTTAAGACCAAATGCGGAGTGAAGCGTTTTTCTTCACGCAGCAGTTGGACTTAAGACCTCGAGGAGGTAGGGGCCGTAGCTGGACGCCATCAAAAGCGGAAGGGCCCGGTTACCCCCGACTTGCTTAAGCACGAATGTGCAATGAAGCGTTTTTCTTCATGGAACGTTCGTGCTTAAGACCTCGAGGGGGTGGGCCCTGCAGCTGGACGTCATCAAAAGCGGAGGCCCCTTGCTCACCTCCGACTTGCTTAAGAACTCAAGGGGATGAGTAGGCATAAAAAAAGAGACCACAAACCCCTTTACAGTTTTCCCGTAAAGGATTTGTGGTCTCTCCGTTTCTCCAACCGAATCGTGTTAACTTGTGCTTTCATTATAACAGAATTTTAAGGTTTGCACATCATTCTGCTTAAATTGAGTTACTTAAATGCTTGTGCGGCTTTAACAGCCTTCTGCCAACCTTCATACAATTCTTCACGTTTTTCTTCAGAAATTTCCGGTTCGAAGGTTTTATCTTTTTGCCAACGCTCTTCAATTTTATCTTTGCTATCCCAATAACCAACCGCAAGACCTGCAAGATAAGCTGCACCTAGAGCTGTTGTTTCATTTACTGTTGGACGCTCAACTTGGGTATCAATCATGTCACTTTGGAATTGCATGAGGAAGTTATTTTTAACGGCTCCTCCGTCTACACGCATTGTCTTTAAGTCTAGTCCAGAATCGCTAATCATAGCGTTCAGAACATCTTTCGTTTGATAGGCAAGCGATTCAAGTGTAGCACGTACGAAGTGCTCTTTCTTTGTACCACGAGTCAGACCAAATACAGCTCCTCTAACATCGCTATCCCAGTACGGCGTTCCAAGTCCCACAAAGGCCGGTACAACGTAAACACCATCTGTAGAATCTACACCGCCCGCTAATTGCTCACTTTGAGGAGCATCTTTAATCATTTCAAGACCATCACGTAGCCACTGAATGGCAGAACCAGATACGAAAATACTTCCTTCAAGTGCGTATTCTACTTTCCCATCAAGTCCCCAAGCAATAGTGGTTAAGAGTCCATGATCGGATTTCACAGGTTCTTCTCCCGTATTCATTAGCATAAATCCGCCTGTACCATACGTGTTTTTCGCCATTCCTTTTTCGAAACAAGCTTGACCAAATAGGGCTGATTGCTGATCCCCTGCTACACCTGCAATTGGAACTTCACTACCAAAGAAGTGGTAATCAACTGTGTCTGCATAAACTTCTGAAGAAGGACGTACTTCTGGCAACATGGATTTTGGAACACCTAAGATCTCAAGAAGCTCATCATCCCATTTCAGATCATAAATATTGTACATAAGAGTACGGGACGCGTTGGAGTAATCAGTAACGTGGGCTTTTCCACCAGATAGTTTGTAAATTAACCACGTATCAATGGTACCGAACATCAGCTCGTCGTTGTCAGCTTTCTCACGAGCACCATCTACGTTATCAAGAATCCACTTCACTTTTGTTCCTGCGAAGTAAGGGTCTAGCAGTAAACCAGTTTTGTCACGGAATGTATCGTTATACCCTTGTTCGCGAAGTTCATTACAAATTGGCGCTGTTTGACGAGATTGCCATACAACAGCTTTGTAGATCGGACGACCGGAATTCTTATCCCATACAACTGTCGTTTCACGCTGGTTGGTAATACCAATCCCTGCAATTTGTTCAGGCTCTACCTCTGACTTTCTAAGTACATCTGCAATACACCCTAATACAGACGTCCAAATTTCATTCGCATCATGTTCGACCCAACCTGGTTTTTCGAAGAATTGTTGAAATTCTTTCTGAGCCGTTTCAATGATAACCCCTTCTTTATTAAATAAAATTGCTCTAGAACTAGTTGTCCCCTGATCAATAGATAAAATATATTTTTCCATTTCTCTCATCTCCCTTTATCTTAAATTATGCGTTTGCACGGGATGACTGAACATCCTCCTTGTTTGCTTGCTTCAGTTCTTTACGTGCGGCTGTTAAAAAGATAGCTAAAATAAATACAGTAAATACCCAAAAGGCTACCATGAGATCGTTCACAAAAATAGCTTTATAGAAAAGACCACCATAGATCCCCCCGACTATAGGTCCAAATAACGGAACCCAGGCGTATCTCCAATCTGATGTTCCCTTACCTGGAATGGGTAAAACATAGTGAGCTATACGCGGCCCAATATCACGGGCAGGGTTAATCGCATACCCTGTAGTACCCCCTAGTGACATGCCAATCGCTGTTATGAGAAGTCCTACGATTGCTGGATTTAATCCTTGTGTGAAGTCATTAGCTCCAATGAATAATAGACCCATTACTAACATAAACGTCCCTATGATTTCGCTTACAAAGTTGGATAAAGGACTTCGAATCGCTGGATCAGTTGAGAACACTGCCAGCTTCGCTCCTTGGTCTTCTGTTTCTTTCCAGTGAGGTAAATAGTGAAAGAATACAACTATTGCCCCGATAAAGGCACCTACAAACTGTGCACTTAAGTATTTCGGAACTTTGCTCCACGGGAACTCTCCTACCATCGCAAAGCCTAGTGTTACCGCTGGGTTAATGTGTGCTCCACTGACTTTCCCAACAGCGTAGACGGCAAGCATTACAGCAAGGCCCCATCCAAAAGATATTAATACCCAACTGGTACCTTCAGCTTTTGATCCTTTAAGTACAACGCCACCTACGACGCCGCCCCCAAAGATGATCAGGATCATCGTGCCGATCATTTCGCCTATAAATTCTGTCATAATATACCTTCTTTCTTTAGATGCTGGCTTAGATAGCTATACCACCTTTGGTCACATAAAAAACCACACGCTTCTTGTTTAGGACGATCTTACATCGAAAGTCCTACAAGTGCGTGTGGTTCTCCTACTCTCCGCCACTAATGTTAACTTGTGACGTCTACTATACTATTTATTGAAAACGCTGTCAACTCTATTCTATTTCCCATAACTCTTTCCTCGATGTTGAAACGGCATGAGCTCCTGCTGCTAATGCCAATTGAACATCTTCTTTAGTTCGAATTAAACCACCTGCAATAATGGGGATCCCTAACTCTTCTTTAATCTCAGAAATAAATGATGGGATTAATCCTGGTAAGACTTCAACGTAATCTGGTTGAGTCTTTTTCATAATCGCAACATTCCGATCAAGGGCTTGACTGTCGATAAGAAATAAACGTTGGACCGCTAATATATTGTGTTTTTTAGCTGCTGTTATTACATTAGACCTTGTTGAAATAACTCCGTGAGGTTTTACTTCATGAAATAAAAACTCCAAACCATAATCATCATTTTTTAGCCCTTGAATTAAATCAGTATGAACAAGGATTTTCTTTCCGTGCTTCCTGGCTTTCCTAACTAACTTAGGTAGCAACGACAACCTTGTTTCTAATAAAATGATCACTTCCTCATCACTCTCAAGCAACTGCTCAAAATGCTTAATACTCTTAACCGCCGACAAAACCCCCTTCGGCAACTCCATACCCATTCCTCCTTTAATACACTAAAGGGTGCCTGGCACCCTTTAGTGTTATACAGCATTACCATACTGAATGGTGTCTGGCACCCGTTCATCCTTTATAGTGGCAAAGCGCAGGTGCATTTAAAAAGGACTAGTGGTGGGCTAGTCCTTTAAAAAAGTATCTTCTGTCTGGCGTCGTGACATTTCTTCTTGGTCGTAGATGACTCGCATAGGGTTTCCACCTACAAAGCAGCCTGGTGGAACGTCTTTATGTACGAGCGTTCCAGCTGAAACAATTGCGTCGTCACCAATCGTTATGCCAGGCAATACGGTCGAATTTGCCCCAATCATAACGTTACTGCCAATCTTAACATCTCCTAAGCGATACTCTTTGATCAAGTACTCATGCGCTAAAATGGTCGTGTTATAACCAATCACCGTATTTCGCCCAACAGAGATTTTTTCTGGAAACATCACATCGAGCATCACCATAAGAGCAAAAGCCGCCTGGTCACCGATATCCATACGAAGGAATGTACGATATAACCAATTTTTCACCGGCAAAAATGGCGTATAACGCGCCAGTTGAATGACGACAAAATTCTTGACGACCTTCCAAAACGGGACTGTCTTATAGACGTGCCAGAGTGAATTGGCCTCTTTCACCCGGTGACGCTCAGTGTTTCTCATAGGATCACTCCATCACGATTTTTAAAATATCACTTATATGTTCAAGCATATAGTCTGGTTCTAAGTCATCCAATACTTTACGCCCTTTTACTGTCCAAGCTACGCCTGCTGTTTTGGTACCGGCATTCTGTCCTGATTCAATATCATGTGTGTTATCCCCTACCATGATAGTCTCCTCAGGTTTCGCATCAAGCTCTTTCATTGCACGAACGACCGGTTCTGGATGAGGTTTAGCATGCGTTACATCATCTAAAGTTACAATCGTTTCAAATTTATCAGCAATATGGGTAAGCTCAATTCCCATGTCTACTGTTTGACGCATCTTTGTTGTAACAATACCTAGCTTAAACCCTGCTTGCTTAAGTTTTTCTAACGTTTCAACAACACCGTCGTAAGCTTCCACGAGACGATCATGGTTCTCATGATTATGAGTACGATACGTGTTCATCATTTCTTCTACATCTGCTTCTGGATTGATTTTTCGTAAGCTTTCTTCAAGGGGAGGTCCAATAAACTTTAGAACGTCCTCTCTCGTGTATTCCTCTTTAGAATAGGTTTTTGTAGTATGAAGAAACGATGCAATAATTAAATCATTTGTATTAATTAAAGTTCCATCTAAATCAAATAGAAGAGTGCGTATGGTCATATGTGGCTTCCTTTCCTTTTGATGTAGTTCGGTTCCAAACGAAACCGACAATAGCTGTTAATACGATAGCCGTTATTAATCGAATTAATAACAACGGCCAAACAGGAATCCCAAGCGGTATGAAAATCAGTGTGTCCTCCACAACCGCGTGACAAGAAACCAGAAAAATCAGCGACAGGTACATGTCTTTTTTCGACACTCCATCTTCTTTGACAGCTTGAATCATGAGACCAGCTCCATAAGCTAGACCAATAACAAGTCCGGCCACAAGAGTCATTGATGCGTTGCGCTCTACCCCTAACACACGTGTGAAAGGTGCGAGCCATTTAGAGAATAGGTTTAACCAATTCTTTTCCTTTAGCCACTGCATTCCAACCATAAGAGGAATAACAATGGCAGCAAGTTGGACAACGCTCATGAAGGCCGTTTTAACACCAAGTAACGCAATCGCCAAATACCCCTCTGGATCAGGTTGTTGTGTAATAAGTCCATACTGGGCCAATTCAGAACCGCCTTGCCAGAAGGCATTTATTAGTATGGCTGAAAGGAATGCAAGTGATAAGCGAATCCCTGCAACAAACCACCATTTCACCCCTACTTTTGAAGCCACTGTTGATTCGATTAGCAAGTTATGAGAGAACGACATCATAACTGCCATAATAAATACCTCTTTTACGGTGAAATCAAAAGATACAATAGCACCGATACCAGCATAGAGGTTTAAAAAGTTCCCTAAGACAAGCGGAATCGCCGCCTCACCTGGCAGCCCGATCCACTTCATGAGTGGTGTAATCCATTCCATAATCCACTTTAATACAGGAGTAAACCGGAGAACCGTTACAAGTAACGTGATTGGAAATATGACTTTTCCAAGCGACCACGTCACATCCACGCCTTGTTTCAACCCTCTTTGCACTATACCAGGCAAGGGACCCCCTCCTTACTTGTTTAGTTTGTTGCCTTCATAATCTCGATTTGCTTTATTTGTTTTACGGCGGTAAATAATGAGTGCCGATGCCATTAAGATCAGAATAATGGAGATCACTTGTGCTGTCCGAAGTGAGCCAATGATATAAAGGCTATCTGTACGCATTTGCTCAATAAAGTAACGTCCGAATGAATACCAAATGACATAACTTAAGAATACCTCACCGCGACGTGGATTGAACCTGCGCAACACCAATAAGAATACAAAGCCGAGTATGTTCCACACGGATTCGTATAAAAAGGTAGGGTGGTACACAACCCCCTCAATACACATTTGACGATTGATGAAATTTGGTAAGAATTGCATGAAATTCTGATAGAAGGATTCTGAAACAGGGCCACCATGAGCTTCCTGGTTCATAAAGTTCCCCCAGCGTCCAATGGCTTGACCTAAAATGATACTAGGTGCTGCGATATCAGCAAGCTGCCAAAATGGAAGTTTCCGAACTCGAGCGAATACAACGGCTGTCGCAACAGAACCGATCAGTGCACCATGGATGGCAATACCGCCTTCCCAGATTGCAAATATATCGATTAAGGAACCATTCACATACCGTTCCCATTCAAAAATAACATAGTAGATACGAGCTGAAATAATTGCGATTGGAATTGCAAACACAACTAAATCAACAAATGTGTCTTTCTTAAAACCAAGCCGTTCTGACTCCCGCATAGCAAGCCACAACCCTAGATAAGCGCCTGTTGCGATAATGACACCATACCAATAAATTGTGAAAGGCCCCAGGTCTAGAAAAACTCGACTTATAGGATCTGGACTACACGTCTGCACCTGGGAATCCTCCTTTCGGTGAACCAGCTTTATTCTCATCAATCATACCGGTTAAACGGTGGGAGAATTCCTCAGCAGCATTTACACCCATGCGCTTCAAACGGAAATTCATCGCGGCTACTTCAATAATAACAGCAAGGTTTCGGCCTGGTCGCACCGGCACAGTAGCTTTAGGAATCTCTACATCCATGATTTTCATCGTTTCCTCTTCTAAACCTAGGCGATCATACTGTTTGTTCTTTTCCCATAGTTCGAGGTTTATGCAATATGTAATTCGCTTAAAGCTGCGAACGGCCCCGGCCCCAAACAATGTCATCACGTTAATAATACCTAAGCCCCTAATCTCTAAAAGGTGTTCAATAAGAGAAGGTGAGTTTCCGATTAACGTATCATAGTCTTCCTGACGAATCTCTACACTATCATCAGCTACAAGACGGTGACCTCTCTTGACCAGTTCAAGAGCTGTTTCACTTTTACCCACACCGCTTTGTCCTGTTATTAAAACACCTACGCCATAAACGTCCACTAGAACGCCGTGTATAGCTGTAAACGGTGCAAACTTCGTTTCTAAGAAGTTGGTTAGCCGACTAATAACACGAGTCGTCTTATGCGGAGATCGCATAATGGGCACACCCGCCTCAGTTGCTGCCTCTATAAGCGCATCAGGCACTTCCATTCCACGTGTAATCACAATACCTGGTGTAATATCTGTACATAATTTAACTGCACGATCTTTTTTATTTTCTTCACTGAGTTCGTTAAAGAACGACAACTCCGTTTTGCCAAGCAATTGCAAACGCTCAGACGGATAATACTTAAAATAGCCCGCCATTTCCATTCCAGGTCTAGAAATATCACTTGTTGAAATCTCACGGTGAACGCCATCCTCACCAGCAACAATCTCTAGATTAAATTGATCCAACAAATCCTGGGTTCGAACTTTCGACATATGTAATCCTCCCTGTAGGTTATCCTCAATAATCACTTCCCCTATTGTAGCATTTTTTACAAAACTCTGTGGAAACAAAACAACCCAAACAAAAAAACCACATTCCTTCTACACTCTAAAGCACCACACCGTGCCAGACACCCTGCAGTTCGCTAAAGCAACAACGCGTGTCTGGCACCCTTCACTTTGCTAAAGCACCATTTAACTCTCCTTCATAATAGGGCAATAAAAAAACTGATCCCAGTGGGATCAGTTTTATTTCTTAGCGTCTTTGAAAAGTTGGTTCAGGATTAGATTTAAGATAGATAAGATAATGGCAGCAAGGATCGCCATGCCAAATCCTTCAATCTCAAAGCTACTTCCGAGTAAGCCTTGCGTAATCATTAGCGTAATTGCGTTGATGACAAATAAGAATAATCCTAGCGATAAAACAGTAATCGGTAAGGTTAAAACGACTAATATCGGACGTACAATCACATTTAAGATCGAAAGAATGAAACTTGCTAAGATAGCCGTTCCAATCCCTTCTAAGTATATTGAATCAAATAATTGATCAACGGCAATGATCGCCACAGCATTTAAAATAATACTAAAGAGCCAATTCATAATCCTCTCACTCCTTTATAAACTTCCCCCTTCATCACCTTGTATTTTCACAGAACCTGTTTTGGTTTCCGCTTCAACATGCAAAATGTGATCCAGGTTAGGGTTTGTTTCAAATTTCAACTCTTTCTTCAACGTTTCCTTCTGTTCTGAGATCGTTTTAAAATCTGGCAAATGGCAGTGTAGACTTCCGAGATTGGTGAACATTTTGCCATGTAAGCGTAGAGATGTAGGTACAATCAGATGCACATTCCCAGTTGTCGTTTTAAAGAAACCAGTATGTCCACGATCCCCTTGCCAATTACATTTAATGTTTCCGTTAATAACTTGCGAATCCACTTTACCAAAGTCCCCTGCTAAATTCACAGACCCATTCATCATTTCGGTCTCCAAATCATCACATTTCACTTGCTCAGCAGTTATAGACCCGTTTGAAGTACTTAGCTCCCACTCATGACCTTCCATCTTATGAAGACTTATGTCTCCATTGGATGTTTTAACGTCTAAATCATGAACAGGAAGACCTTCTGCTTCTATCTTCCCATTAAAGACACGAAGCGAAACGTCTTCATACGATTTCTCTGGTACCCACAGCGTTACATCCGTCTTAACTTTCTTCGATTTCACTTCAAACTTAAGAACATCGTCACTAACAATAAAGTTCTTCATATCCATAAATCGCTCACGAGCTTCATCCTGATTATTGACTTGGTACACTTTAGCCTGACACTCAAGGCGCATATCTTGTTCTTTCCAAGGCTTCATGATTACATTTCCATTCGCCACATCAATATATACCTTAGTAAACGTTACCCCTTGATGCTGAAAAATATGATGAACACTTTCATACGAACCAAAGTTGAAATCTAAATCTACATTTTTTATTTTCTTAAAGGCTTCTCCTACTAAACTTTTAAAACGTTGCTTCGTTGATCCAGAATGGTAAGCCTTGTGATCTTGCCGCGCATCCCAATCCACTTTCTTAGAAAGCTCTGCTGATTCACCTTCTTGCCCCTCCGTTTCCTTAACATCACTTGCATAAGCCAAAGCATCCAGTAACTCCTCCGCTTCCTCTGTAGAAATCTTCCCCTCTTGAAGCATCGTCAAAATCTGCTTTCTCTCTTCCTGCACGGTTCATCTCTCCTTTATCATCCTAATCTTTATACGCATCATAGGATCTATATGTTTCAATTTCGACTTATTTAATTCTCATTCTCGATTCTCTACATAGTTCCTTCTATAAAACTATGGTTCTGTTCAAGTTTAATGTTGTTAAGCTAATTGAGGATAAGAACTTAATCTTAAAGACTGGGGAGGAGTTAGGGTGAATGTATCGGTAAGTTTATTGAGTAGTAATGGTGTTTGCATATTTTGGCTACGGCCTACGGCTGGAATGTTGTGGTCCCAAATAGAATCTTCGTGTAGCCTGTTCCCCCTAATATGGAAAAGGTGGGCCTGGAAACTGCGAGACTCCCGTGGGCAGAAGAGCCTAGGTGAGACCCCGGAGACCGGCTTTGCCGGTTGAGGAGGCTCACCAGCTCCCCACAGGAAAGCGAGTGGTTTCCAGGCCCACCTTACACTCAATTAAAGCAAGCAGGAACATTTCCTCAGCTTCAAGTTTTCACATTAGGAGGCATAGTTCAAGTAAAAATAAATCCCCTTGCTTCTCATCAGAAAAGCAAGGGGACCCCTTTAAAACGTCCACTTATAAAATTCTTCGTATTTTAACAGCTTACGCCCTTCAGAATTAATCTCCTTCAGGTTTGGACTATCACGGAACTGCTTCATCATACCCTCTGCCTGAGAACGGTGTGCTTCAATCGCTCTCATCTTACCTTCGAAGTAATCCTCTACATCACGTACAATGTCAGGTTCACCCAGCAATTCACGACGATTATGCGTAATGGCTTTGGCCCATACTTCAGGACGCTTAGACTCATCCATCATTTCAACAGCTTTAATCGCTGCTGCTCCCATTGCATCGTGGTCCGGGTGGACAGCATGCCCAGGATAAAACGTAATCACAAGGCTTGGGTTTATTTCCTCAAGACGCTGTTTTAGATCCTTTGCAACCTCAGTACGATCTTCAAATTCTAACGTTTTATCACGGTAGCCTAGCATTTCTAAGTTAATATCTAACTCTTTACAAGCATCTTGTAACTCTTCTTTACGAATTTCAGGCAACGTTTCACGATTAGCAAAAAACGGGCTTCCCATATTACGGCCCATTTCTCCTAGTGTTCCACAGAAATAGGTTACAGGAATGTCTTTTTCTCTGAATTCAAGAATCGTGCCTGAACACCCAAATGCTTCATCATCAGGGTGCGGTAAAATTATGGCGACATGTTGACCCATGTTACGTTCCCTCACTTTTCATTTATTATTTAAACGGCGTCTCGCTAATTTCTAAAGCAACCATTAACCGGCCTTCATTATCATGGCCAGCCATTAACAAACGACCTTGATCATCAAGCTCCCAGTCTGTTAAGCCTTCTGCATAAATCCAACCTAATTGCGTCTTTAATCCGACACGGTAGGATTCATGACCAATAATCTTGGCTTGCGTATATTTTACCTGAGCATTACGAATGAATGCTCCTACATTATATGCGTTAGAATCAAAGTGGCGCGCATAAGCACCGTTAGTAGTTTCTAAATGAATATATACATCTTTATGCGCTAAATCTTCAAGCGCTTTTTGGACGTGATCGATTTGGATCGTTTCCATACGACGGACCCCTCTCTAGAACTTATGTCTTTCTATACCATACCCAAAATAGCGCACAATCGTCAAAGAATCTACATTCTATGTAAAAAGAGATCTAAATAGATCTCCTTTAAAACGCTATGAAAGTTTTAACTCTTTCATCATTTCCATAACCGCTCTTAATTCTTCTAAGTTAAGATTACTGCCATTCTCCGCTTCCTCTCCAGCTCCCGTACCATTTCCCCCACGGAACATGAATAAAAGGAAAGCCATAACAAGAAACATATTACTATCATTGTAAACTCGAACATTCGAATTCCCAACATTTTCAACATCAACTTCATTTTTCTGCTTCTGATTTTGCTTTTGATCTTGATCTTGTTCGTTTTCCTGCTTGTCTTGTTTAGATTGGTTTCTTAGTCTATCAAGTTCCTTTTCTAATTTGCAGATACGCACTTCTTGCTCAAAGCACATGATCTCACACTCCTTTCTTTTTGTTTGTATTAGTCTATGAGAGGAAATTTAATGTGGCAGGGGGAATGCCTCAAATTCTGAGACATTTGGTATGTATTTTCGTGAAATTGATTAAATTGACCAAAAAAAAGCCAGAGTCCCCAAAATGGGACACTGGCTCCTTTTATTTTGATATCTTCTCACGCTTCTGTAGCTTCTCTTCCATACGTTTACGATCTCTTTCTAATATAGGTCCTAGATAATGGCCTGTATAAGATTGAGTTTGTTCGGCAACTTCTTCTGGAGTTCCTGTAGCAATAATCTGACCACCATTAGCTCCACCCTCTGGACCTAGGTCGAGTAAATAGTCAGCAGCTTTAATCACATCTAAATTGTGCTCAATAATTAAAACAGTCTCTCCGTTATCAACAAGGCGCTGAAGAACCATTAATAACCTTGATATGTCATCTACGTGTAAACCTGTTGTTGGTTCATCAAGGATATATAAGGAGCGTCCTGTCGAGCGACGATGAAGCTCACTTGCTAGCTTCACACGCTGAGCCTCACCACCAGATAAGGTTGTAGCTGGTTGACCTAGCTTAATATATCCAAGTCCAACATCAAAAATGGTAGACAGCTTACGCTTTATTTTAGGGATTGCTTCGAAGAAATCATAAGCTTCTTCAATCGTCATGGCAAGAACGTCTGCAATACTCTTCCCCTTATACTTCACTTCAAGCGTTTCTCGGTTATATCGCTTTCCGTCACAGACCTCACACGGAACATAGACATCCGGTAAGAAGTGCATTTCAATCTTGATGATCCCGTCGCCTCGGCAAGCTTCGCAACGTCCGCCTTTAACGTTAAAGCTGAAACGTCCTTTTTTGTACCCGCGAATTTTCGCTTCATTGGTTTGGGCAAATACATCACGAATATCATCAAAGACACCTGTATACGTAGCAGGGTTTGAACGTGGCGTTCGTCCAATCGGAGACTGATCAATATCAATTACTTTTTCTAAATGATCCAGACCCTTTACTTCTTTATGCTTACCAGGCTTCACTTTACTCTTATGAAGACGTTGAGCCAGGCTCTTGTGTAAAATCTCGTTAACCAGTGTACTCTTACCAGATCCTGATACACCAGTTACTGCTGAAAGGACGCCTAATGGGAACTTTGCATTCACATTCTTCAAGTTGTTCTCTTCAGCACCAATGACTTCCACATACCTTCCATCCGGCTTACGACGCTCTTGAGGAAGTGGAATAAACTTTTCACCTGATAGATATTGTCCAGTTAGGGATCCTTTATCTTCCATTACTTCTTGAGGAGTACCACTTGATACAATTTGTCCTCCATGCGCCCCTGCTCCAGGCCCAATATCAATTAGGTGATCTGCAGCTAGCATTGTATCTTCATCATGCTCAACCACAATCAGCGTATTATCTAAATCCCTCATATTCTGAAGCGTTGAAATGAGGCGATCATTGTCTCTTTGGTGAAGACCAATAGAAGGCTCGTCAAGCACATATAAAACACCTGTTAATGCTGCACCAATTTGTGTAGCCAATCGAATACGCTGCGCCTCACCGCCTGAGAGCGTACCGCCAGAGCGAGAAAGTGTTAGATAGTCTATGCCCACATTAATTAGGAAACTTAATCGATCGCAGATTTCTTTCAAGATCATGCGAGCAATCGTTTCTTCTTTCTCCGATAACTCTACGTTACTAAAGAAATTGTAGGCCTCATGTACTGAAAGATCCGTAACTTCTCCTATATGGTTGCCATTAACAAGAACCGCTAACGGTTTCTCATCTAAACGATACCCTTTACACTTAGGGCACTTCTTCTGAGCCATATATTTTTCCATTTGTTCACGGATATAGTCAGAAGACGTTTCACGGTATCTTCTCTCTACGTTTGATACAACGCCTTCGAAATAGATATGATTTTCTCGTACTTTTCCAAAATCATTCTCATAACGGAAGTAAATCTTTTCATCACCACTTCCATAAAGGATGCGGTCCATTTGATACGTCGGAATATCTTTCACCGGAATATCCATATCAATCCCATAGTGGTCACACACACTCTTTAAAAGATGTGGATAATACTGTGAACTATTTGGCTCCCATGGGGCAATGGCATGTTGATTTAGCGTTAAACTCCAATCCGGAATTACAAGCTCTAAGTCCACCTCTAACTGCGTCCCAAGACCGTCACAGCGCGTACATGCTCCATATGGACTGTTAAACGAGAACATCCGCGGCTCAAGTTCACCAATAGAAAACCCACAGATTGGACACGCGTGATGCTCACTGAATTGAAGCTCTTCACCATCCACCACGTCAACGACTAGATGACCTTCACCTAAACGTAACGCCGTCTCTACAGAATCAGACAGACGACCTGATACGCCATCTTTAATCGCAATACGGTCAATGACCACTTCAATAGAGTGTTTTTTATTTTTCTCAAGAGAAATGTCTTCTGTTATTTCACGCATTTCTCCGTCAACGCGGATCCTTACATATCCTTCTTTTTTCAAGTTTTCGAGGACTTTTACGTGTTGCCCCTTCCGCCCCGACACTACAGGAGCAAGAATTTGCATTTTTGTACGCTCAGGGTATTCAAGAAGCTGGTCGACCATTTGCTGAACAGTTTGGGATGTAATTTCAATACCATGGTTCGGGCAGGTGGGGTGTCCCACACGTGCGTATAAAAGGCGCAGATAATCATAAATCTCTGTTACCGTACCTACAGTAGATCGCGGGTTTTTACTTGTTGTCTTCTGGTCAATGGATATAGCCGGAGAAAGACCCTCGATAGAGTCTACATCCGGTTTATCCATTTGACCTAAGAATTGACGCGCGTAAGCAGAGAGAGATTCTACGTATCGACGTTGTCCTTCCGCGTAAACAGTGTCGAAGGCCAGAGAAGACTTCCCTGAACCTGAAAGTCCTGTTAGCACGACTAATTTATTCTTCGGTATATCAATATCGACGTTTTTTAAATTATGGGCACGAGCCCCTTTAACACTTATCGATTTCTGGCTCATGTATTAGATCATCCTTCCGCTTTAAGTTCCAAGAGAAGATCTCGTAGTTCAGCAGCTCGTTCGAAGTTCAAGTCTCTTGCTGCCTGCTTCATCTCTTTCTCCATATTTTCGATCATCTTGTCTTTTTCCTTCTTGCTCATTTTTGAAACATTTGGACGGTCGTCTGTCTCTTGTGTTTCTTCTGATTCAGTTGTAGCACGGATTACATCGCGAATTTCTTTCTTGATGGTTGTTGGGGTAATACCATGCTCTTCATTATAGGCGATCTGTTTCTCTCGACGACGATTCGTTTCTTCAATCGCAATATTCATAGAATCTGTCATCTTATCTGCATACATAATAACCTGCCCATTTTCATTACGAGCTGCTCGCCCGATTGTCTGAATGAGAGAACGCTGAGAGCGAAGGAATCCTTCTTTATCCGCATCTAAAATAGTAACAAGAGATACTTCAGGGATGTCTAACCCCTCACGAAGAAGGTTAATACCTACAAGAACGTCGTATTTTCCTTTACGAAGCTCGCGGATAATCTCAATTCGTTCTAGCGTTTTAATCTCAGAGTGAAGATAAGCGACTTTAATGCCAATCTCTTTTAGGTAATCGGTTAGATCTTCTGACATTTTCTTCGTTAACGTGGTAACAAGAACACGTTCGTTGCGCTCTTTTCTCATGTTAATCTCGCCAATTAAATCATCAATTTGACCTTGAATTGGACGAACTTCAATTTTCGGATCTAATAAGCCAGTCGGACGAATAATTTGCTCAACCATTTCTGGTGAGTGTTCTTGTTCATATGGACCTGGAGTAGCCGACACGTAGACAATTTGATTCAATTTCTTCTCAAATTCCTCAAAACGTAGAGGACGGTTATCTAAAGCTGAAGGCAGACGGAAGCCATGATCAACCAGAACTTGTTTACGCGCCTGGTCTCCGTTATACATGCCTCGAATTTGCGGTATGGATACGTGGGACTCATCAGCAATAATAAGGAAATCATCCGGGAAGTAATCGATTAATGTATAAGGTGTCGCTCCTTTATCTCGAAGCGTTAAGTGCCTTGAATAGTTCTCAATGCCTGAACAAAAGCCCATTTCTTTCATCATTTCTAAGTCGTAGTTCGTACGCTGTTCTAAGCGCTGGGCTTCTAGCAATTTATTTTGGTCTTTTAGTTCTTTAAGTCGTTCTTGTAGTTCACGTTCTATGTTTTTAATCGCTACTTTCATTTTCTCTTCGCGGGTAACGAAGTGGGATGCTGGGAAAATAGCAACATGCTCTCGATCCCCAATAATTTCACCCGTTAATGCATCGACTTCACGGATTCGATCAATTTCATCACCGAAAAACTCGACCCGTATACAGTGCTCTTCTCTAGAAGCTGGAATAATCTCAACTGAATCACCCCGAACGCGGAAGGTACCACGCTGGAAGTCAATATCATTACGTGCATATTGGATATCGACAAGATCACGTAGCAACTCATCACGATCTTTCTCCATGCCTGAACGAATAGAGAGCACCAGATTACGATATTCTTCCGGTGAACCTAAACCATATATACAAGATACACTAGCAACAATTAAAACATCACGGCGTTCAAACAAAGCAGATGTCGCAGAGTGGCGCAGTTTATCAATCTCATCATTGATATTAGCGTCCTTCTCAATAAACGTATCTGTAGAAGGAACATAAGCTTCTGGCTGATAGTAATCATAGTAACTAACGAAATATTCAACTGCGTTATTAGGGAAAAATTCCTTAAATTCACTATACAGCTGACCGGCTAACGTTTTGTTATGAGCAATGACAAGCGTCGGCTTGTTAATTTCCTTCACCACGTTTGACATCGTAAATGTTTTCCCTGTTCCTGTCGCACCTAGTAAGGTTTGATGCACCTTCCCCTCGTCTATGCCTTGCTTAATCTTTTCAATCGCTGCAGGTTGATCCCCCTGCGGTTCGTATTGGGATACCAATTCAAATTTGTTCTCCAAGATGCAACCTCCATTCATCCATTCACTCTTATAACCGTAGTTTACCACAATCTTTCATCATTCTAACATAGATGCGAACAAACATTCGACAACCGTGCTCAACCCCCGCGCTTTAGGCGGGTAGAGCAGTGCAGGGTGCCAGACACCCGTTATCACTCTAAAGGACTAATGCGTGCCAGGCACCCTGCACTGCTTTAAAGTACAACTGGGTGTCTGGTGCCTTTTTTATGTATAAGAAAAAGCTGGTGGGGGCCACCAGCTTTTGTTTTTATTATTGGCTATATTGATTGACTTCAAACAGGTCGATGAGGTCAATGTCTGGATTTTTATCTTGGAACCAACGCAGGGAGAAGTCGTTCTTAAAGAGAGCAAGATAGTTCTCTTCGCGGTCTTTTACTAGAAGACTCCGGTCATCGAATTTGGAACGATCAACTTGATCCGATTTTAACCAGCGAGGAATTCGCTCCCCGATATCTTCAAATCGAACGCCAACATTGTATTCATTCTTCATACGATACTCAAACACTTCATACTGAAGTTGTCCAACTGCCCCGATAATATACTCATCGCTTCGAAGGCTGCGGAACAATTGAATAGCTCCTTCTTGCACAAGCTGTTCAAGTCCTTTCTTGAACTGCTTCGATTTCATTACGTTCTCCACAACAACCTTCTTAAATACTTCAGGCGGGAACTGTGGTAGCTCTTCAAAGTGGAAGGTTTCTTTCCCTTCGACAAGCGTATCGCCAATACGGTATACGTTTGGATCATAAATTCCAATAATATCACCCGCATAGGCTTCTTGGATCGTCTCCCTTGAGGAAGCAACGAACTGCTGGGTCTGTGCTAATTTAATAGACTTCCCTGTCCGATCTAACGTTACGTTCATTCCTCGTTCGAATTTACCTGAACACACACGCACAAACGCTACACGGTCACGGTGTGCTGGGTTCATGTTCGCCTGAATCTTAAAGATAAACCCTGAGAATTCTTCCTTATCAGGTGAAATCATGTCCCCCGATGCTTTACGTGGGGCAGGCTGCGGAGCCATAGAAATAAATTCTTCAAAGAAGGTGCGAACGCCAAATGGAGCAAGGGCACTACCGAAGAAGACAGGCGTTTGTTCTCCTCTTTGAACTGCATCCATAGAGAACTCAACACCAGCTCCATCAAGCAACTCAAGCTCTTCGAATGCACTTGCAAACGTCTCATCTTCAGCTAGTTCAGGATGATCGTTAATTTCATCATACGGAATAGACGTTTCGGTCTCATTTCCTGTAAATTGAACGAATTGTTCATTTTGGCGATCCAGAATTCCTTTAAAACGCTTGCCCATCCCAACAGGCCAGTTCATGGCATATGTTTCAATGCCAAGTTCCCCTTCAATTTCATCTAATAAATCAAACGGATCTCGACCTTCACGATCTAGTTTATTAATGAACGTGAAGATTGGAATGCCACGCATTTTACACACTTTGAAAAGCTTAAGCGTCTGGGCCTCAATCCCTTTCGTTCCATCTATAATCATAACTACGCTATCAACAGCTGTTAGCGTACGATACGTATCTTCACTAAAATCTTCGTGCCCAGGTGTATCCAAAATATTAACCTGATAGTCTTTATAAGGGAAATTCATAACAGAAGACGTGACAGAAATTCCACGTTGCTTCTCGATGTCCATCCAATCAGAAGTCGCAAACTTTCCGGTCTTCTTCCCTTTAACGGTTCCTGACTCACGAATCAAGTTACCGAATAATAGAAATTTCTCTGTTAACGTTGTCTTACCAGCATCCGGGTGCGAAATAATCGCAAACGTCCGGCGCTTCTTCATTTCATTTTGTACACTCATTGTTCATTCTCCTATCACTTGAGGAACTGCTCTTATTCACATAACAGAGGCCACACCTTGATCCAGAGATCAAATGGAGCGGCCTATACTTTTTCGTCATTCTAATTTAATCAAACATAGCACGATAAGGTAGACAAGTCAATTTCCCTCCTCATCTCCTGCAACTAATATTTGACCATTCTTTTCATTTTGTAGCAACGTACGCAAAATCGTCGTCGATAACTTGTTTGGTGGATACGGCTTCGTTAAATAATGTTCAATTCCAAGTTCTTCACCTTTTGAACGCTCATCTAGAGCGGTCGAAATAAAAATAGGGATTTGTTCCAATTGAGGTCGTTTCTTAATCTCATGAATAACATCCCAGCCGTCTAACTCGCCAGCAAGCATCAAATCAATGACAAAACCATCTGGTTCATAATGATCGAGCACCCGTACAACAGATTCACCACTAGCATAGTGAAGGACATTGAATCCTGTCCCTTTTAATTCTTCACGAATTAGCATGGCCAGACTGTGATCATCTTCTATGACCATAATAAGTGGTAAATCAGGTGTTAAACTTGTTCCATCACCAACTGACTTCGGTTGAGCAAGCGGGAATATAATGGTAAAGACACTCCCTTTACCAACCTCTGAGCGAACTGTAACCTTACCACCATGAGCTTCCACAATCTCTTTAACAATGGATAACCCTAGCCCGGTACCACCAATTTTCCTTCGCTCTGAGTTATCAATACGGTGAAACTTCTTAAATAGCTTTGGCAGTTCATGGTCTGGTATGCCTAATCCTTCATCAGCGATGTGGATAAATAACTCCTGGTCGTTTCCATTCATCGTGACAATAACTTTCCCACCGTCAGGAGAGAATTTAATCGCATTACTAATGAGGTTCGTAAACACTTGGATCAACTTCTCCCGGTCCGCTAAAACAGGCAGATGAGAAGTATGATTGTTTAAATACACTTCGTGCTGTGAGGAATAAGGGAAGGAGTCGATCACTTCCTGAGCGACTTCTTCGACCTGAATAAACTCTTTCTCGTACACTTGACGCCCTGATTCCATGCGCTGTAAGTCTAAGAAATCATTAATTAAGTTCGTTAAGCGCTTTGCTTCTTTCTCAATCGTACTTAAATACCTTTTCTGTTTCTCAGGTTTCAGTTCCCTATTCAACATCAGCTCCGTGTATCCTAACACACTAGCTAGCGGTGTTCGGAGTTCATGACTAACGGTACTCACAAGCTCAGACTTCATCTGATCGACTTCATATTGAGAAGTAATATCCCTGTGAACAAATAACGTTCCAAGACGTTCTTCTCTACGGTAGATTGATTCTGCATATACCTCGATAATTCTGCGATCAGGACCAGCCACTTCATAACGATATTGTGAACTCTTCTGTGACTGAAAAATCGCCGACTCGAAGAAGGCTGTAACGGCCTCAGGATCTTCTACGCGCTCTTTGAAAAAGGTAACCCAGTAAGAGAAAGGCTGATATAAACAATCCTCACAATTCTCCGCTTCCATAAAGCTACACAACCGACTATTATATTGAATCAGCGCACCCTTCTCATCAATAAATTGTATGCCCTCATTCACATTATCTATAATATCTTGATTTAATTGGCGACTTTGTTCTGTTTCTTCATATAAGAACAATTTCTCAAGTGACAGAGATATTCTGCTCAGGATCCCCTCAAGCTCATTTATCTCTTCATTATCAAAGGACAGTCCAATTCTCGTACCGGTAAACACGGCTTGAAGTTCTCCCTTCGCATCAAATACGGGAGCAAAAACATCGTAACTATACAGAGTTTCCTCATGGTATCCTTGCTCTTCCTCGAGCGCTTCCCTTTTCAGGATATAAGGTTCTTTCGTCTCCTGAAGACGGACAACAACCTGCTCTTCAATATGTGATCTCATTCTTGCAGCCGCTTCATTTGAAACACTAATACTCGCATATTCAGAACTATCAAGAACGAGTAAGATCCCTTTATTGAACGAGAAAATTTGCTGAAGCTGGAACAAGACCGTCTCCAATAACTCTTCCATATCGAGTGTAATCGATAAAGCATGATTCAGTTTGTTGTAATGCTCAAGCGTATTCTTCGTTCGATTCGTTTCTTCTAAAAGGTGCTTCAGTTCATGCTCAGCTTCCACCATATTCGTAATTTCAAACTGAATAATATAATATTGTTCAATCCCTTGATAATCGTTTTTATAAGGAACAATGGTTGAGTCCACCCAGTAGTATGCCCCATCCTTTGCTTTATTCTTAAGATCGCCTTTCCAAATCCGTCCTTCCCTTAACGTACGAATGATCTTCTCATAAAATTCTGGTTGATTATCTGCGAATAAGATTGAATACGGTTGACCCATAATTTCTTTAGAAGAAAAACCAGACACTTCACAGAACTTATCATTTACATCCGTAATGAAACCTTTTGTGTCTATTACAGACAGAATGGTTGCTTCGTTAATGGCCATGTTCAAGTTCTTAATCTCTACAACCGAATTCTCTAGTCGCTCTTGTTGTTCTGTTAATTCATCTTGCTGGGCTTGAAGTTCTTCATTATGAGCTTGCAGATCAGCTTCACGGTCTTGTATAACATGAGCCATCGAAGACAAAGCATTGGTTAATGTGCCTAGTTCATCATGACGACGAACCGCAGGAAACGATACATCTTTCCCAAGCGCTAATTGCTCAGAAGCATCAGACAACTCCCTGAGCGGTTGGCCTATGCTTTTAGACATACGCTTCGTAGCAAGACTGATGATGACAAACAACATAACAATCAGTCCGCCTAATGCGTATGTAATCCGGTTGGTACTTTGTATAAACGCCTCATGAGCCGCTTCTAACGCTCTCTCATTTGCTGCAACAACCTGCTTATTCCTTAAAAGAAAACTGTTAATACGGGAAGTACCACTTGTATCTTGTGAAATGTTTACAAGTTCTTCATAATTACCATCTTCAGCATAGGCAACAGCGGCCGGCAAAAGCTGATCCCAATATTCCTCAACGTATGCAGAAAGGTCCTCATAGACAAGCTTTTCTTCACTCGTTAACTCGTATTCTTTCAACTCATCTAACAAAACAACTAAGTTCGCATGAGCTTCCTGGCTCAACTCCCATTCACCCTCATTCAGAAAAGCAAGATACCCTCTCGCCCGCATAATCATCTCATTATATTCCTGCTCAATATTTTCCGCAATTTCTGTCTGCCTTGAAAGCGCCTCTCTCTCCTCTAAATAACTTTCTTTCACCTGAGATTGAATGGCTAGAATAATAGAAATGCCGATTAACGCGAGCACGAAGACAACCATCATAATAAATTGAAATTGCCTGCGAATGCTTTTTCTGAAAAAGTCACGCATCGAGAATTTCCTCCACAAGTTCTATTAATTGAAGAGGACTGAATGGTTTAGCCATATAGTAATGAATACCAGCAGCCTTTGACGCATCGATATCCTTTTGTTGATTCTTAGCGGTTAACATCATGATCTTCATACGCTCTTTACCGCTTAGCGTTTTTATTTTCTCCGCAACTTCAATCCCCGTCATCCCTGGCATCATATAGTCTAATAATAGAAGGTCGTATTCATTGTTCTGAACTTTTTCGAAAGCCTCAATCCCATCCTCCGCTTCCTCAAGTTCGTACCCTTCTTCTTCTAATGTATCGACAATCAACATGCGCAACACTTCCTCATCGTCCGCAATTAGAATACGCTTCACGTCCATTCCTCCTTAAAAAAGTAGCCGCTGAGCTAGCCGCTTCACTCGTGCTTCTAACTCCGAAACACTAAATGGCTTCGTAATATAATCATCGGCTCCGAGATCTAAAGCCTTTACGATATCTTGATCTTTTTTTCTACCGGTCAGCATAATAATGACAAACTGATCCACGGAACATTCTTCACGAAGCTTCTGGAGCACCTCAAGTCCATCCATCCGCGGCATCACTCCGTCTAATAATAAGACAAACTTGCCATCTTGTTGGTACCATTTTGATTCAAAGAATTCTTCCCCTTCTCGGAAAGTTCTTAGCTCCACTCTATGTCCTTTAAATGCTAGCTTTCTTAAGTGATCCTGAAGCAATTCATGAATAATAGGATCGTCATCAATTATCCCGATGTGAATAACATCAAGATTCTGAGTAAGGGCCCCTCTCTGCTCATCAAACACCTGCACTTGATTACGACCATTCCGTTTCGCCATATAAAGAGCTTGATCTCCATGCGAAATGAGTTCATCCGTATTTTTAATCCGGTGGTTAATAGAAGCCACACCTGATGAAAAAGAACAGGTAAATGTCGTACCATCTTTTTCAAAGGGTTGCTCAGAGAAGACTTGTAAAAGGCGATCCACAATCATGCGGGCTTGTTCTGCGTCTGTCTTTGGCATAATCAACATAAATTCTTCTCCGCCATACCGGATAAAGTAATCACCTTGACGTTTATTCTTCATAATCGTTTCAGCGAACTGTTTGAGAACAAGATCACCTGTATCGTGTCCATATGTATCGTTAATTCGTTTAAATCGGTCTAAGTCTAGCATCGCAACAGAAAACGTTGTCTCATAACGCTCAAATTCTGCCCATTGGCGTTGCAACTCTTCTTGCAAAAACTTTCTGTTGTAGGCTCCTGTCAATTCATCTAACAAGATCTGAGCTTGAAGAACGCGCTTAAGCTCTAAACGATTCTGGATTAAAGCAAGCATTTCTTCGTTATCAAAAGGGGAGTGAACGATATCAAATGCTCCAGCCTCATACGCTTTCTTCCTTAACATCGCATGAGGCGTATCTTCCACAAGCAGTGTAGGCACAAAACTATGTCTTGCCTTATTAGCAATACTTGAAAGAACGTGAAACCCGTGGTCCTCTTTATGGTATAAATCAATGATGACATAATCAGGCTTTTGACTATAAAATACTTCAATTGCCTTCGCCTCATTTGCTGCGACCATCACCGCATAATGTTTTTCAAGCATATCTTTTAAATTCGAAATACGATCGATTTGATCTCCCACAAGCAACACTAACGAGCCTTTTGGGACCTCATCTTTTATCTTTTGAATATAGGGTTCAGCATGGGCCTCAACAGTTGAATGCTTCTTTACTTCTTCAATAAGTGGATTTAAAAAAGACTGCCACCTTTCTTTATTCCATTCAAAATCAACAGACGCAGGCAACTGTTGCATAAGACTCGTTGCCACCTCTGTGATAGAAGGTAAACCAATAGATGAAGCCGTTCCCTTTAATGAATGCAAAAACTGGTACATCGCTCCGTTCGTAATCGAACGATGCTCACTAAAGCTTTGGAGAGTGGAACGGGTTCGCTTCAGAAATAAGGTCTGATACTTTTGCAAATGTCTCTCTCCTTTTCGTATAAGTCTATGTTTCTATTATCTTATATATAGCCGCCGAAAGGAAGAAGTTGTATATAGAAAAAGGATATTCCATAAAAAAAGCTACACTCACTTATGCGAGTGTAGCTTCTCTTCAAAATGATTCTTCTTAGTCTTTGTAAATCATAACCTTACCGACTGTACCATCTTTACTTTCTCCCGTTACGCGGAAGTTTAAGCCGTATTCAGGTACGTTACGTCCTGCGTCAACTAAACCTGGATTGGAATAGTCTTCAGAGTCGCTGAATAGTGGGTTGCGTTTTGTTTTGTTGTCTTTTAGAGTCACTCCAAGTATGTCACTATAATCCAGATACATTTTTTCAGACTTGTCTAGACTAAACGCTGCATCGTGAACCTGATAGCGTGTGCTAGCCACAGACTTGTCACTCCATTTAAGGGTCTCCTGTGAAGCGTCCACAACACCGACAAACCCTTCACCAGGGTGGTCGCCTGTCCAGTTGTCACTATACTTCTTGTCTACGTACCACACGACTAAACCATCATCGAATGTCATCAAGCTGTCACCACGACGGATGTTGGCTAAGCCTTCGTCAACGCCGTTATGACTTCTCCATTCTAAGAGGTAGTAGTGTTCACTTCTTTTGATCCCGTCGGTTTTATCAAAGCCGTCTAAACCAAATTTAGGTTCGCCTTCTGCATCATCAAATACAACTTCCTCTCCATCAACGACTACAGAAAGGTCATCAGCGTATAGACCCGGATTACTAACAGCGGTATCTGTCACATATTCAATTGCAACTTCTACTTCCTGACCTGTGTAGGCAGAAAGGTCGAATGAAGCATCAATCCAACCGTCTGAAGAACCTGTGATACCATTGCCTAAGTTCGATCCATACGGGTCAGTATTTGTTGTAATATCTGATGCGACTGGCTCACCGTTAACGGTTACGTATGCGTAATCCCAGTCTGTTTCAATGTCGTACCAAGCTTTGAAGTTGAACTCTGCTGAAGTAGCATTTGTTAGATCTACTGTTTTTGTTAAGTAGTTGTGCAAGTCATCAGCACTTCCACTGAAGTACTCCCACTCACCACTAGCAGGTTCGTTGATTACGGTTTCTTTTTGTGGAAGATTTACTTTTACTACGTCATTATTAGTTCCCTTTGTTGCTCCCTCATCCAACAAGAATTCCATACCTTTTTTATTCACTTCATCTACATGAACCTCTGATCCAGTTAACCAGTTACCTTTTGTCCCTTCATTATCTACAACCGCAGATTCTTGAAGCATTTCCTTCATATAAGGACTAAACCCAGTAGGCATTGTACCAGGAATATCTCCTGCCCAACTTCCGCTAGACATAATAGACCAGTAGCTTACTGGTTCCCCCTCACCTGTGTACTGCGTATCATACTCATCAGGAAGACCTAAGTCATGACCGAATTCGTGCGCCATAACACCAACCGCACCGTCTTCAGGCTCGATTGTGTAATCGTAGGCTGCCATAGATCCGCCCCAGTATCCAACTGTGGCTTCCGTATTTGAAATTGGAGTTACGCCACCAAGGTTCCAGCGGTGAGACCAGATTGCATCTGAACCTAAGCTACCGCCACCTGCTTCTTCACCCACACCAGAGTGGATAACCATTAAGTGGTCGACTAAGCCGTCTGGCTCTAGATAATCTCCGTCACCATCTAAATCGTAGCGATCCCATTGGTCATAATCAGCAATATTAACATCCGGATCAGCTGCAGCTGCTTGTAAAGCTTCTTTTACTAGACCGCGAGCATTCACATCACTACCATCTTCTGTCGGGTAGTTCCCACCATAAGCAGCCGCCGGTTTACTCGCTGTATACCACCCAGCTACATCTCCTTCAACAGAGTAACTTCCACCAGATTGCTGTTCATAGTACTGTTTCATAGATACATAGTTCTCACCGTCTGGGCCTGTCCAGCCGCCATCACCAAACAGCATGTCTTGGTAATGTTCCGCGGAGTATGCGTCTTCCCCTTCATAATACATATCCGTTTCATCAGATGACATAGAGTTATGTGGCTTGTCCGGATAGTCCACTAACAATACCAGAACCTTATCCGTACGCATTTCACCCTCATATGCTTCCTCTTCAACACCTTCTGGAGCATTCTTCTTCGCTTGTCCCAATTTGTTTCCTTTACCGTTAGTCAAGCTGTTGTTTTTCATTTGCCCTTTGAGCTTATCTTTAGTAGATTCCTCTTCTTCATGAAGCTCTCCTACTTCTTTATCAGCTGATTCTTGCTTAGCCTGCAAGAATTGGTTTAATTTCTCCTGTGCTTCTGCGGGCGAAGCATTTTTCTCAATCGTTCCATTTTCTTTCAACATTTGAATTAAGCGCTCATCGTTAGCGATGGCTAAGTCAAATGGCGACCCACCTTCATGATGCACGTGTTTGTGTTTGCCAATCTCGCTCGGTGAAGGCATGGAAGCATTAACGCTCGCCACTGGACCAATCGCCAGTGTCAGCGCTAAAGCCGATGTTAATAATTTACCCTTCTTCATCCGTCATCCCCCTAAATTTCTGAATTTTTCGTTATTTGGATTATTCTTACTATAAACTAGACTTATCGTCTAGAACAATACTCCATCTCGAAATATAGGCAAAATGAGCGTTTAGAACGGTTTTATCGACACTTATCGACACGATTTAGGTAGTTCATTCGCCTCATTTCTCTTTTTAATCGCTTCGACCCACTCACAAAATGATCCAAAAATAGAGAATACTGTGTTAAAGATCAGGATATGAGATAATACATATACACTCTACTTCTACAGAGGAGGACATGAGATGAAGAAATGGCCATTTGTACTTGGAGCTTTTTTGCTTATATTAGCATTTCCTTTTATATGGTGGTTCTTAGAGCCTAAGCAGCCGTTAGAAACACTCATAGTGGATAAAACTGTACCTAATGAGTCCTATAGAGAGCACAAAGGACTAACGTGGCTATTAAATTATGAAAAATATACGAAGGCTAATGGAGAGGACTATGACGCGGAGCAAGATTACGTGGGGTATCATCCTGGTGAAAAACAGAGAACTTCCTCTTTACCGAAAGACTTAAGCACCTACAATATGATCTACCTTGCTGATACATACGGCGTTTATGACGCTGATTTAAAAGGAGACAATAGCGACGGTGAGAAATCCTCTAAAGTCACAGGCGGGTTAACGAAGGAAGAGGCCGAACAAATAGAAGCCTCCCTCTATGAGAATCCAGCCACTTTTATCGCAGAATTTAATACCTTTTCAAGCCCTACAAGGGAGGACGCACGTCAAACGATTACTAATCTATTAAACATTGAAGCAACAGGTTGGTCAGGACGTTATTTCAAAGATTTATCTAAAGACGCACAACAAAGCGAAATTCCTAAATGGGCCGTACGCGATTATGAAGAGCAACAAGGAAAAGACTGGTCATTCAAGGGAGCTGGTTTTGTACTCGTTCATAGAGATAACACCATTGTTGTGCTAGAAGAAGATGAGCACGTATCTGGCGAGGGTATTCGAGCTACCTTTACAAATGAAGGGGAAGAACGATTCGGACTAAAAGAGAGCCCCCATTACGCTTACTGGTTTGATATTGTACAGCCTTATGATTCAAAAAATGTGATGGCTTATTATGACTGGGAGCTTACTGAACAAGGAGAGAATAAATTAAGCAAGCACAACATCCCACTTCAGTTCCCTGCTGTAACACGTACAACAAAAAACAATTATCCAGCTTACTACTTTGCGGGTGATTTCGCTGATATGGAGTCACTGCCCCCCTTCTATCAATACAAAGGCGTAGCAAACTTCCGCAAATGGTTCTCCTTTGATGATCCGTCCGATCCTGAACCCTTTTACTGGAAAACCTATGTACCTATGTTAAAAGAAATTCTAACAGAAGCGAATACGTCACCAAAGGGACAAGAAGAGGAGACTAAGAAACAAGTAGCCAATGAAGACGGGATTTCTTACCCTACAAGAGTTGGTGAAAAGCGTTTTGAAATCTATCAAAGTGGAGAATGGAAGCCCGCTCTTATGAAAGGCGTGAATCTTGGCATGGGGAAACCTGGTGCCTTTCCAGGAGAAGCTGCCATAACACAAGGAGAATACGCCAGATGGTTTAAACAAATCGGCGAGATGAACGCTAATGCAATACGTGTATACACGCTTCATCCACCAGGTTTTTACAGAGCTCTAAAGAAATACAACGAAGAAGCTGATGAACCCATTTACGTTTTCCACGGTGCTTGGGTTGAAGAAGAACCACTAGAACGTCATTTAGACAGTTTTCATGAGGAAAATACAGAGTCATTTAAACAAGAAATCTCGACTTTAGTGGACGTCATCCATGGAAATGCGGAAGTTCCAGAGAAACCAGGACATGCAAGCGGCGTTTATAACGCCGACATCTCTGAATATGTCATTGGCTGGATTATTGGCATTGAGTGGTTCCCAGAGATGGTCGAGAAGACAAATGAGAACCACCAAGGTATGGGAGATTACTCCGGAGAGTATGTGTACACGGAGGACGCACAGCCCTTTGAACATTGGCTGGCATCGATGATGGACCACACCATTCAATACGAAATGGAGCATTACAATTGGCAACGTCCGATTAGCTTCACAAACTGGCCAACGACTGATTTTCTCGAGCACCCTTCAGAACCTCTTGAAGATGAGGATCTAGTTGGCGTAAACCCAAATGTCATTCACACGAACGAAGACACGTTTAAGCCAGGTATGTTCGCAAGTTATCATGTGTATCCGTATTATCCGGATTTCTTAAACCATGATGAAGAGTACCTATCCTACAAAGACCAGCGCGGAGAAAACAATAGCTATGCAGGTTACTTAAATGACCTCATAAGTCAGCATGATATGCCCATTCTTGTGGCCGAATTTGGGGTACCTGGATCTCGCGGAAAGACACACAAAAACCCATTTGGCTGGGACCAGGGACACCATTCTGAACAACAACAAGGTGAAATCAATAAGCGCTTATTTGAAGACATTGTCGCAGAAGACACACTTGGTGGACTCGTCTTCACCTGGCAGGACGAATGGTTCAAACGAACGTGGAACACGATGGAACTTGATAATCCAAATAGACGTCCATTTTGGTCAAATGCACAAACCAATGAACAACAATTTGGACTGTTATCCTTTGACCGCTTAAAACGAACCATAGATGGGAAAGGAGAATCATGGCAAGACGCTATACTTTCTTCATCCGAAAACGGAAAAATGAAGTCAATAGCCACTGATCATGACGAACGTTACCTCTACCTTCGTTTAGAAATGGATAAGAGCTTCAACTTTGAAGACCAATCGCTCCACGTGGCCTTCGATACGATTCAAAATCAAGGCATCACAACACTTCCAGATGAAGTTACAACAGAACAAGGTGTCGATTTCCTCCTAGAGATGAACGGCACAGAACAAGCTGAGATCCTTGTAGATAGCTACTATGATCCATTTTACTATCAATACGGCGAATCACTCTCAATGATTGAGCAACAATCGTACGCTAGTAAAAAGGATAACGGGGAGTTTCACCCAATTCGTTTAGCCCTTAATAAAGGGTTAACCATACCATCAACTGGTGAAGTTATTCCCTTCTCTTCCTATGAAACAGGAAAGTTACAACACGGAAACGCAAACCCAGACTCTGAAGCTTACAACGCCTTAACCGATTACGCAATCGGAGAAAACGACCAAATCATCGAAGTCCGAATCCCATGGCAACTCCTCAACATCAAAGACCCAAGTCAAAAAGAACAAATGACTGACTTATGGAAAGAAGGGTTAAAAGGATCTCGAAACTTCGAAAACCTATCCATCATGGCCTACACAAAACAAGGCAATGAAATCAACTCAAAAACCAACTTCCTCCCCTACACATGGGAGAACTGGGACGAACCAAAATCAGAAGAACGCTTAAAGAAATCCTATGACATTATGAAAGAAGCATTTGAACAAGCGGACTAATGAAAGACCCCCGATCGATTATGTAATTGATCGGGGGTCTTTTTTGTATAAGGCATTGATCTTGGTACTTCATAATTTTTATTCAAGAATAAGGCAGTAATCTTGATATCAAAATATATGCTCGGTCCGTTCATCTCCAAAATAGTCAGGGCAGGCTTGGGGGCTGCGAGACTCCCGCGGGAGAGAGAGCTAGACGAGACCCCACAGAGAGCGCCAGCGAACGAGGAGGCTCGACAGCTCGCCCGCAGGAAAGCGAGTGGTCCCCAAGCCTGCCCAAGCACTTTTCACCGTAACGGACCATCCAGATTCTCTTTATTGCGATATCCCCTTTCGTTTCATCTCACCCCACCCTTGCTGCTTCCTCACAACCTGAACAAGCCCAAGCATACGCCAGAAAACAGTCAACGGACGATACCAAAACGTTTCCGATAAGGAATAGAAAAACAACCGAATGATATGACTCTCTTTCGGATAACGCCTCAGGCTCCACTCCTCTAAAAGAACAGCACCCATCGAAAGAATAGAACCATAGAATAAAGCTAGTAAAAACATAACAATCGCAACTTGAATGTTAATGATTCCAGTTAACACACCTATAGGTACTAGAATATAACCAAGCAACTCAATGAAAGGTCCAATGAGTTCAATCAAAACGAAATAAGGAACAGAAATCAACCCAATGCTGCCATACCGTGGATTAAATAGCATTCGCTTATGATGCCACAAGGATTCAAATAATCCACGGTGCCAACGGCTTCGCTGTCGCTTTAACATCGTGGCATCCTCAGGTGCCTCTGTCCAGCAAACAGGATCAGGCACATAAACAATTTGACTCTTTTCTTTTTCTTCTTTCATCAAACGATGAAGGCGGACAACGAGCTCCATATCCTCCCCCACCGTTTCCCTTCGGTAGCCACCAGCGCGTATGACGGACTCTTTATGAAATATGCCAAACGCCCCTGATATAATCAGCAACAGGTTGTGACGACTAAGCCCTATTCTACCCATAAGGAACGCTCTCAGGTACTCAATCACTTGCATCACGACTAGAGGAGACCTCGATAACCCAATCTCCATCACTTCCCCTCGTTCAATACGACACCCATTGGCGATTCGTATGCTTCCACCTGCTGCAATAACTTCTCCGTCTGACTCAATGATGGGTTTCATGACTTTCAAGAAAGCATCCCGTTCTAATATAGAATCTCCGTCTAACGAACAGACATAAGGGTATCGCGACACGTTAATTCCGGCATTTAACGCATCAGCCTTCCCGCCATTTTCCTTATCAACCATAATTACATTGCTGTGAACAGATGACTGATAGATCCCTCGTATCGGTTCTGTATCTAGTTGTTTCCGCACGACGCGAGGAATCTTTTTCATATCAAACTTATCCATCATAATATCTACTGTTTGATCTTTAGATCCATCGTTCACCACAATAATTTCATACTCACTATAATTCATACTTAAGAGCGCTCGGACACTATTGTAAATCCCAACCTCTTCGTTATAAGCAGGTACAATAACTGACACAGGCTTCGCATCGATGTTATCCAGGTAATCTTCATAAGGTTCTTTTTGGTTCAGACCATACTGTTGCCGAAGTTGTCTTGACGAAATAGCGAGCATGACGGAATAAAACCCAATGACGACGATCATATAGGCAATAAATAGATAGGTAAATAACTGAAATAAGACGTGAATAACTGCTCCTATGATTTCCATAAAGCCCCCTCGCTTTCTAACCACTGATACGCCATATCACGGGCATAAGGATCTTCACTTGTTTCATAGATATGCGCTAAAATCATATCACCATCCTGATAAGCGGTTAACGCCCCTCCCGCTGCCTGTCGAACAAACCAATTAGAGTCTGACAACAAGGTTACAAGGATAGATTTATACCTTTCCTTCTCTGTCACTTTAGCAATTCGGGCAACCATCATCCGTTCTTGGAAGTAGTCTGATGTGGCAAGAGCCAAAACAGCGTCATGACGTGACACATAACCGAATGTTTCGAGAACTTTCAACACACTTATTCGAAGTTCGAAAGAGTCACTTATAAGGTGCTCTTCTAAAAAAGGAATGCGGCTGTAATCTTTCATCTCTCCGACCCATTCCACAACAGCCTGTTGTAACGGCAAAGGCAATGAATCAAACTGATCAATAAAGTTCTCATTATCCATTTGAGGTAGCCGACGCAGTACTTCCTTATACAAAAATTTAGGATAAGGCTCGTGGGTACCTAGAAGATCATAGATTAGCTCTTCAGAACCGAGAGCGCTAAGTGTGCGTACCAGTTGATAGTGTTCCTCTTTATTTTTGTACGTTTTATTTTTATAACGGTACCACAACAGTTCCTGGAAATGTTGAACCTGGAAATCTTCAATATGATAAAGAGCGTTCATACGTAAACTAAACCGTCGGTGGTGGAGCAGGCGTTTATAGTAATCTGTCATTGTCCATTGAACAAACGAATTTACCCTCATTTTCACATAAGGGTCCTTTAACGTTGTAGTCAGCTCTTCAAGCAATTCAGACAGAACTTCATAAACGATTTGTTCATTTTGGATAAGTCTTGAATGTCCTTCTTCTCCTGACAAAACAACTTGTTGAACGACCGGTTTTAATTTCTCCTTATAAGATTCTTTCCTACTTTCATACCGAATGTTTCTTCTCTTTTGAAAAAGCAGAAACATAAGAACCCCTACTAATACAAGCGCCAAAACAAGGACAAAAAGCGCGATCCAAATGATAGAAAAATTCATCAATGATACGTCCTTCCTTACATGAATAATGCATATGTCAGTATATGGATAATAACTTCAGAACTTTACACACTTCCCCGCTCGACGAGTTCAAACGGATAGATAGCAGAAGTAGAGTTCTTATTGCTTACTTTCTCAACAAGTGACATTCCCACTTCATGAAGAGGGAGTTCAATTGTCGTCAGATCAAGTGCTTCAGCAATCGGGTGATTATCAAATCCAAGAATGGCAACATCATAAGGAATACGAATCCCCTGCTTCTCAGCTTCCATCCTGAACCCAGCAGCGACCTGATCACTTGTTATGAGCAATGCAGATGGTTTCTCCTCAAGTGACATGTACTCACTAACTACGCGCTTCCCATCTTCAATCGTTAAACAATTGTTAAATACCCAATTCTTACGATAAGGCTCTTCTATCATTTCCAACTCTTCACAATAAGCGATTTCTCTTAGATTACTATTTGTTCCTTCCATTCGTCCAATACAATACCCAATGTGTCGATGACCTTTTTCAATGATATATCGCATACCAAATCGGAAAGCTTCATAATGATCAACCGACACACATGGGATACGAGTATGGTTCGACGACTCACACACCACAATCGGACCGAAATCCTGATAGGCCTCGACCGCCTCCCATCCACTAGCACGAGAAAGAATAATTAAACCGTCTACTTGCTTGCGCTTCAATGCTTCTAACGCCTTACTTTCTTCTTGTTTCTGATAATTGGTCTGATAAAATACAAGGTTGTAATCACGCACAAGCGCTTTGTCTGCAATCCCGTTAAGCAACGTAGAAAAGTAGGAATGGTTAATAAAAGGAACCACCACACCTAATAACCTCGTTTCCCCTTTAGATAAATGGATCGCATTGATATTTTGGTAATACCCAAGCTCCTCCATCGCCTTTTCTACCGCCAGCCGCTTCTCATCCGTGACATAAGGATGATTATTCAACACTCGTGACACCGTCGTCACCGACACCCCAGCCTGTTTCGCTACATCTCTTATATTCGCCATACCCTCACCTCAACTATATGTAAAAAAACCTTGCTATGAAACGCGTTTCATACCCTATAGTAAATTTAAACCAATCAAAATGAAAGGAAGATTAACTATGATAATCGGAATTCTAACACTCACCCTATTATGTTTATTCGAATGGGGAACCATCCACTACCTACAAAATCAAAACAAACAACACCCAGAACCCCACTACGAAACCATCTTCTACGACTTCCATGAAGACTAACACACTAAAGCAATAAAGGGTGCCAGACACCCGTTCGCGCTCTAAAGAAGTGAAGGATAAAAGGGTGTCTGGCACCCTTTATCACATTACCACACAGACGCGTGCCTGGCACCCTTTACTGTATTAACGTAAAGAAGGTACCTGTCCTAGTCGGACAGGTACCTTCTGGATTGGCCTGTTATTTAGAAATCAAAGTTGTCTGGGTCTGGACCTACGCGGTGGTTTTCGTTAAGTTGTGTAATTTTCACCACTTCTTCGTCTGTTAGTTGGAAGTCGAATACATCGGCATTTTCTTGAATGCGATGTTGTTTTGTAGATTTTGGAATCGTTACAATACCGATTTGAAGATCCCAACGAATAACGATTTGCGCAGCGGTTTTGTTATATTTTTCAGCGAGCTCTTGAATAACTGGCTCTTCTAGAATTTGTCCTTGCATAAGCGGACTCCATGCTTCTACTACTATGTCATGCTTCTCGCAGTAGTCGCGTACTTCTTGTTGAGCAAGCTTCGGATGAAGTTCAACTTGGTTAATGACAGGTGTTACTTCCGCATCCTTTAATAAATCATCCAAATGATGAGGTTGGAAGTTACTTACGCCAATCGCACGGATCTTGCCGTCCTGATAAAGCTTCTCCATCGCCTTCCAAGATTCTTTATATTTCCCTTCAACAGGCCAGTGAATTAAATATAGATCCAGGTACTCAAGACCTAACTTCTCAAGGCTCGTTTCAAACGCTTGTAACGTTTCCTCATACCCTTGGTCAGAGTTCCAAAGTTTAGATGTTACAAAGATCTCCTCACGATTTAAGCCTGAATCCTTAAGTGCTTGTCCTACACCTTCTTCATTCTTGTAAGCCGCGGCTGTATCAATGCTACGGTAGCCGTGCTCTAATGCCCATTTAACAGAATTAATAACTTCTTGGCCATCTTCTACTTTAAATACGCCTAATCCTAAACGAGGCATGTCTACGCCATTATTTAGCTTGATTGTATCTTGTAAACTATTCATGATTATTACTCCCCTCGGATCGTTCTTGAGCTCATGTGCTCAGCTTTTTTAGCGTACCACCATCACAAGTACGATTACAAAAATTTAGCCTTGGCATTTACCCATTAGAATAACGAGGCTTTAGAACACCCATTTTTGGCCATCACACTAAACAAAAAAGACCAGCACCCTCTATTAATGCTAGTCCTACACTATTAATAATCAATCCGATCTCGATAAGCTGCGAACAGTTGAATATCCCTCCTAGACGTGTCAGGGAGATCGTATTCACCGTCCCACCTCTACTTTCTAGTGATGTCACTTCTAAATTTGTAGCGATCTGCCCGATAAGCTGATTTCACAACTTCAAAGGGAGTTCCATCTGTTAATACCGAATTCCGCTCAATCACAAGAACTGGCGAAGAGAGTGGAACTTGAAGCAAATCCGCTTCCTGCTGATCCACGATTGTTGCTTCGATTAGCTGTGTTGCTCTTCCAATTTGGTATCCATGAGTGGCCTCCATGTATTCATAGAGTGAACCTTGCACAATATCCTGATTTAACCCCGGAGCTAATTTTGCTGGTATAAACGTCGTTTCAACGGCCATCGGTTCATGATCCGCAAAACGAATTCGCTGAATTAAAAATAGCTCCTCTTCTTGTTTGATTTTAAGCTTCTCAGCCATCTCGGCTTGGGCGGGAACAACGTCAAAATGAAGCAAACGACTGCTTGGCATCATTCCACGTGCCTTCATATCTTCTGTGAAGCTCGTCATTCCTTGTAACGGTTGTTCAATCTTTTGCTCGGCCACAAACGTTCCACGGCCCTTTTCCCGGTACAAAATACCATCGTTAACCATATTCGTAATCGACTGACGAACAGTCATACGGCTTACTTCATACGTCTCTGACAATTCTCTCTCCGACGGAATCATATCCCCAGGTACAAATTCACCTTGTTGAATTTTTTGCTTTATATGCTCTTCAATCTGGTAGTACATCGGCATTGGGGAACGTTTATCCAGCATGATAACCCCTCCTTTTCATATTAGATTTTCTGATAGGCAGACAATTCCACAATCAGCGTCACATCAGGATGGGAATGAAGAGCTGAGGCTGGGAAATCCTCACTCACTTCCTTGGAAAGAAGTCTACTAATCGCATCTGCTTTCTTCTCACCGCTCGCAATAAGAACGATTCTTTCACTCTTCATAATAGATTGAATCCCCATCGTAATCGCTTGACTCGGCACATCACTCTTCGATTCAAAAAAACGCGCATTGGCCACTCTAGTAGAATCAGCTAATTCCACGACATGCGTTTCACTCGTAAACGAACTTCCAGGCTCATTAAACCCAATATGACCATTATGGCCAATCCCAAGTAGCTGAATGTGAGGTGGTCCAGCCTGCTCAATTAACGTTTCATAACGTTTACATTCTTCTTGTAAATCGGGCGCCTGACCATTTGGGATATGAGCATTTTCTATATCCATATTGACATGCTGAAATAGCTGTTCCTTCATATAAGTGTGGTAGCTTTGCGGGTGATCTTTGTCCACCCCGACATATTCATCTAGGTTTAGAGCTGTGACTTGAGAGAAGTCTAGCTCACCTGCTTGGTAGCGTCGAATCAACTCTTGATACGTCCCTCTAGGCGTTCCACCTGTCGCCAATCCGAGCACGCTCTCTTCATTCTCTTCTATGCATTGTTGTAACAGATCGGCTGCTTTTTGACTCATTTCTTGATCGTCTTTCGTTACAATAACTTTCATGAAAGCTCCTCTCCTTTACGGTAACTAATCATTCCTCTACAGATCGTCGCCACAACGTTCAGCGCATCATCCATCAGAACAAGATCGGCGTCTTTGCCGACTGCTATGCTTCCTTTTCGATCAAAAACACCCAGCTGTTTCGCCGCATTCTCAGACGTTACTTGAACCAGTTCATGCTTCGTTAAATCACTAATGGATTTCATACGCTGCGCCGCTTCTTGTAGAGTTAAGATACTCCCGGCTAATGTCCCGTCTTGAAGTCTGGCTTCTCCGTCTTCTACATGGACATCTTGACCACCAAGATCATACACCCCTGCTGGCAAGCATTTAGCTCGCATCGCATCCGTTATAAGTATAGTATGGTCAGACCCTTTTTGAGCATAGGCAAGGCGGACCGCATCAAGGTGAACGTGAATTCCATCTACAATCATTTCCGTCATCAGCTCATCATGAAGGAGTGCTCCCCCCACTACTCCAGGCTCCCTGTGGTGAAGACCGCTCATCTGGTTAAATAAGTGAGTCACATGCTTCGCTCCATGAGCTACTGCTCCTTTCACTTGGTCAAACGTTGCATTCGAATGTCCAATTGAAGGGACCACGCCTTCATCTGACAAATACGTAATAAAATCAAGCGCTCCATCTAGTTCAGGGGCAAGCGTAACAAGCTTAATATGCCCTCCGCTCTTATTTTGCCATTTCTGGAACAAATCCAATTGAGGCGGCACAATATGCTCAAGCGGCTGAGCTCCTGCTTTATCTTTTGAAATAAAAGGTCCTTCTAGGTGGATGCCAAGCATCTCTGCCCTGCCATCTGGCTTCTGCTGATGGACGTAACGACCTCCATTTTCAACAGCACGTTCTATTGCATCATGAGACTGCGTCATTGTCGTCCCAAGAAAACTAGTTGTACCTTCTCGTGGAAGCACGCGGCTCATTTCCTCTAATGCTTCTTCCGTGCCGTCCATCACATCACAGCCATTCGCTCCATGAATGTGCACATCAATGAAACCGGGATATAGGGTGAGTTGGCGCCCCGCCCCGTCGATCAACACCTCAGCTTCCTCAAGCATCTCAGTTCCTATCTTTTGAATCTTTCCGTCCTGAATGAAGACGTGCCCGGTTTCAACCGTTCTGTCTTCTAAAACAAGTTCCACGTTTTTAATCGCATAAATCTTAGACATAACAGCCCTCCTCATAAGAAAAAGAGAGCCGAAACCCTCCTTTTTCTTGTTTTATTTTTGAATCGTTACTATATTAGTGGTTTGTGAATCTTGATTCCCCGTCTTATGAAGAGTGAAGGATTCTCCCTCCAAGTTCGTGAATACAATCGGCGTTACGATAGAAGGCACCTTGTCACGGATTTTATCAAAGTCAACTTTAATAAGAGGCGTACCTTTCGTCACCGCTTGCCCATCTTCAACAAGAAGATCGAATCCTTCTCCCTGGAGCTTCACTGTATCAAGTCCAATATGAATGAGGACCTCAACGCCACTTTCTGTTTCAAGTCCAATCGCATGTTTGGTCGGGAAGACGTTCACAACTTTCCCGTCTACAGGAGATGTAAATGTATCGCCGCTCGGATCAATAGCAAAGCCCTGCCCCATCATTCCTTGCGCAAATACTTCATCCGGAACTTCTCCTAGCTCCATCACACGACCTTCAATCGGCAAGGCAAAATCTTCTCCAGCTAACTCTTTTCCATTCGTCGTTACTTCACACGGAGCTGCTCCATCAACCGTTTCATCTGGCGGTCCTGTATCTCCTCGATCCATCCGCTTACGTATCGCATCGGCAACAAATTCAACGGTTGTTCCTACAATAACCTGAAGATTCTTCTTGCTCATTTTCATGACTCCTCGAGCACCGAGTCGTTTAAGCTTTTTCTCATCCACTTTGTCTTGGTCCGTAATCTGCATACGTAAACGCGTCGTACAGTAATCAAGACTTTCGATGTTGTTCATGCCACCAAGAGCTTCAATATAGTGATAAGCGACCGCATCATAGTCGCCCTTCTCTGTCTGGATTTCGTCTTCCTCCATGTCTTCATCCTCACGACCAGGCGTCTTGAGGTCTAGTTTTATAATAAGGAAGTAGAAGATCACGAAGTAAAGAGCTCCCATCACGATTCCAAGACCAGCTAGTAACAACGGATTCTGAGCTAATGTAAAGTTCAACAGATAATCAATTAAACCTGCCGAGAATCCGAATCCGTGTCGCGTATCAAGTAAGTAGGCTGCAATCATAGACACACCCGTTAAGAGCGCATGAACGACGTACAGTAAAGGCGATAAGAACATGAAAGAGAATTCAATCGGTTCTGTCACACCTGTTAAGAATGATGTAAATGCAATACTAAAGAGCAAGCCTCCAACAGCGGCTTTACGCTCCTTCTTCGCTGCCACATACATAGCCGCACAAGCTGCCGGTAGACCAAACATCATAACCGGGAAGAAGCCAGCTAAGAAATAACCCGCTTCCGGGTCTCCATTTAAGAAACGATTAATCTCCCCGTGGAACACCTCACCTGAGGCTGTAGTAAATGTTCCGAAATCAAACCATATCACAGCATTCATAACGTGGTGCAATCCCACAGGAATTAAAAGGCGATTTAAAACACCGTAGATTCCAACACCAGCTGTCCCGGCATTTAAAATCCAGTTTCCTAGCGCATCCAGCCCATCTTGTACAGGCGGCCACACAAATCCTAGCACAAACGCCGTCGCAACCATCACAAGGGACGTAATAATCGGGACAAACCGCTTCCCACCAAAGAAAGCCAGCCAATCCGGAAACTTCACATTGTAATACTTGTTGTACAGCAAACCACCGGCAATACCAGCAATCACACCGCCAAACACTTTCATATCTATATCAGGGTCAATTGACTGAGCTCCCTCTGTTAAAACCAGGTACCCAATCGCACCAGCAAGGGCCGCTCCCCCACTTCCATCGTGCGATAACCCCATTGCAATTCCTATAGCAAAAATAATAGCAAGGTTCCCTAAAATCCCGTTCCCCGCAGCGGTTATAAACGGAATATCAAGCATATCTTCCTTCCCAAGCCGCACAAGTAACGCAGCAGCTGGAAGTGTCGCAATTGGAAACATCAAAGACTTTCCAATGCGTTGCAAAAAGTTGAGCATAAGCTTCCTCCTAAAGATCATAATAAAAATGAAAACGCTTTTTATTACGTATAGAATACCACCTAGTTATCTAGTTGTCTATACCAGTAATAGTGTGAACGGAATTTAATTATATTATGTTTGAGAGATGTCTCGGCCTTTTGGAGGGCGTTCTGACGCTTGGGGCGGGCGTTCTGACTCTTTCGGCGCGCGTTCCGACGCTTGGGGCGCGTGTTCCGACATTTGGGCGGGCGTCCCGACTCTTGAGGCGCGCGTTCCGACTCTTGGGGCGGGCGTTCTGACTCTTGGGGCGGGAGTTCTGGCACTTTCAGCGCGCGTTCCGACATTTGGGCGGGCGTCCCGACTCTTGGGGCGCGCGTTCTGGCACTTTCAGCGCGCGTTCCGACGCTTGGGGCGGGTGTCCTGACGCTTGGAGCGGGCGTTCCGACGCTTGGGGCGCGCGTTCTGACGCTTGGGGCGGGCGTTCTGGCACTTACGGCGCGCGTTCCGACGCTTTCGGCGGGCGTTACGACACTTGGGGCGGGCGTTCCGACGCTTAACAGTCGTCGTTCATGAGTTAGGTCATATACTTGCAATTATCATCATCAACTCAAAAGAAAAGCGGAAATTACTTCAGTTTAAAATACAGGTAAATATCAAATATTTCTATGTCATACACGACAAATATTCCAACCCTTTTTATAACTTAATGGTAGCTATAGCTGGCCCGGTTGCTCCAGTTTTATTAGCCATTTTATTCGTAAATCTTGGTGGAGGGAATTTCATTACCGTTTTCCTTCTCACCTCTTTATTCAACCTACTCTTTATGCATCCAAGCTTGCCAGATGGTAAGAACATCATTCGATCTATAAAGGAAATGGGGTAGAAACATGGTTACATTATTTAAAGCTATCTTTAGTGGAGTCAGTGTGGCTCTCTTGTATATATTAGTTATTCTGATTGCACCTTTCATTATCCGTTTTAGTGGGAATACTAACTTCTCTTCACAACCAGAATGGATCAATGCCAAATTGTATTCCATCGAAGTGAATGGGAATGAATTTAACTCACAGGCAACGGCGATGGGCTTTGTGCTCTCCATTTTGATTGGTATCGTTTTATATTTCATTATTAACAGACTGTCTACTAACAGACAGGACAAGAATCATAGGGTTACTTGAGTTTTCCTGCATCCATTTGAGTACTTAGCTATGCTGGAAGAATTCTATTAAAAAATGCAGAGCGGATCACCCTCTGCATTTTTGTGTTTGAACAAATGTACTATTTTTTTGCCTGTCTTAAGAAAAGAATGTTATTTCGCTTTCTTTTGCTTCGCGTACTGATCCTTCACAAATACTAACCCTAGCTCATAATGATCGTCTTCATACATAGCTCGTTTAGCAAAGCGAATTTCACCTGCTGTATCACGGACGGCAATCTTGCAATAAGCAAGGTTAGACTGAACGGCATGATAGAAGTCTTGTTCATTCGTTACATGTAACCCGTTCACCTTTTCGATTGTTTCCCCAACGACCAAATTCATATCATCCGCAGGAGAGCGTGGGATTACACCTAATATCGGCAGACCGTCATGACGGGGTGTGAAATAAGGGTTTTTCCCATGATCTCGCCATCTTAATAAAAATGCACTAACCTCTCGGCCAACAGGTGCTACAAATATAGCAACTAGCGACAGAACCGGATAGTAGAAGCTTGCGACAGCCAAGCCAAACACAACAATCGATAGCACAACCATTGATGCGCGCATCGTTAGAGCTGCATGTCTTGGAGACACACCGCGAACCACATGTTCAAATCCTAATAGAATTGGCGCTAGCATTAAGCCATATGTTTCATCCCCAACAGCAAGCATAGGCCACCACTCTACAAAAGGCTCAATCGCTCCACCTGGGATTAAGAAGAAAACAGGAAGAAAACCAAGTCGCTTCAAACGATGTTGACCAATTAACTTCCCCCGTCCCCCTTTTACATATTGAGGGAAGGAATCATTATTTTGAAATCGTTGATACATAATCGCTTCAACCATTAATAATACCCCAAGCAATAGCGCTAAAGCTGATAAACTCGTGTCTTCTAAAACACTTACCCATGAGTCAGGTAGGAACGATCCACTGAATTCTGGGATCCATAATAAAAGCACTGCAGTTAGCGCTAACGTATAAGCCGGAGAAATCCAGTAAAACCGAAGAGACAAAGTAAGAAGAATAACAACAACTGCCCACAATAAGACAACAGGATAAGGAAGTGAAAAACCGACGGCTATCGTTATAATCGAAAGTATAAGTCCAACGAGTAAGCTCAAACCAATCGTCTTACGCCACTCTGCAAATATATTAAATATCTTACTCCCAAAATCCCGCCTCTCCCGCTTAATCCTCTTCACAGAAGCCAAAAGCAAAAGCAACACGGTCCAATATAAAATCGGCTGCAAAAACAACCGCCCAAACCCTCTCCCAAGTTCCAAAAACCAATCAGAAATCATGATGTAAACCTCCTAAAATGAAATGCGCAGGCGGGTTGGTCAGGGCCGTACGGATAAGCAAAATGACGGAAGTGGGCTTGTCCCACTTCAGTCAGATTGCTTATCGCGCTAGGCCCTACCCGCCGGAGCTGGACACTAAATGAAATGCTGAGGGCCGCGTTTAGACACGGCAGTCATAAGACAAGCAGCGCAGTGAGGTGCTTTTTCCTCACGGAGCTGTTTGACTTATGTACCGAGTGTCTGCGGCCCGAAGCTAGCCAAATGAAATGCGCAGGCGGGTTGGTCAGGGCCGTACGGATAAGCAAAATGACGGAAGTGGGCTTGTCCCACTGCAGTCAGATTGCTTATCGCGCTAGGCCCTACCCGCCGAAGCTAGCCAAATGAAATACCGAGGGGACAACCTCCCCCAACTCTAACATCTATTCACGAAAAAAATCCGTAGCGATATGCTACGGATTTAATTCGATACGAATCGTTAAATTCCTGCTACCTTATTCACTAAACAGTACGTTTAGAGCTTTTTTCATCTGGGTGTCGTTTTCTTTATTTTGAACTTTCTCAATAACTTTAGCCTGAATTTGAGAAGCCGTTTCTTCGTTCACTTCACCCGTTGCTTTCAGATCATTCGCTTTTTGGAAAGCTTTCACCGCTTGCAGGGTTTCCTGACTAAAGTAACCATCTTTACGCCCTGGTTTGTACTCAAGTCCTTCTAACATTTTCTGAACGTTAGCGACCTTTTCGCTATTTTGGTCATACGCTAATGGTTCGTCTTTAATTTGAACTGGGTTAGTATAGAAGTAGTCAGGTAAGTCTGCTTTAACCGTTGGCTCAATTCCATCTTTATGGATCCAGTTACCGTCTGGAGTAAGCCATTTGTAAACGGTTAGCTTCATACTACTGCCATCGCCCATTGGAAGGGGCTGTTGAACAGTACCTTTACCAAATGTTTTATTCCCGACCAGTTCATAGTCACCCGCTTCCTTCATCGCGCCTGCTAGAATTTCAGATGCAGATGCACTACCTTCATCGATTAAAACCGTGATAGGATACTCTTTCTTGCCTTCACGTTCTGTGAAGTAGCGTTCTTTTTGCCCTTCGCTGTTCTCTACTTGAACCATTGGCTTATCTTTCGGTATGAAGTTCTTTAAGATCTCTTGAACCGATGTGAATAAACCACCTGGATTTCCTCGAACGTCGATGACAAGTCCTTCAATTCCTTTGTCTTCTAGTTCTTTGAGCTGTGTATTAAAATCTTTCGCTGTGTTTTCAGAGAAAGAGGTAATTTCAATGACACCTGCTTTTTTGCCGTCCACTTCTTTTACACTAGAATAGACCGTTTCAATTGGAATCGTGTCACGCACGACATCAATCGTTAATGGTTCTTGAACTCCTGGACGTTCAATTTCTAACGTAACCGTTGTCCCTTTTTCTCCGCGGATTTTAAGAACGGCATCATATAAATCTAAGCCTTCGATGTTTTCTCCGTCTACACTTAAGATTTGGTCTTTTGGCTTCAGGCCTGCTTTTTCAGCAGGAGAACCTTTAAACGGAGAGACAATCGTTACTTTTCCATCAACCATACTCACTTCTGTTCCGATTCCTTCAAATGAGGAAGAAATGGAATTGTTGAATTGCTCCATCGTTTCTTGATCCATGTACACACTGTATGGATCTTCTAACGTATCAAGCATCCCTTGAATCGCGCCTTCTACTAACTCTTGAGAGTCAATGTCCTGAACATACTTGTCCTGGATTAAAGAATAGGCCCGGTTCACCTTTGATAGCTCACCATTATTATCTTCTTTCAATCCATCGAGGATATCCCCGAGCGACTCCTTTGAACCTTGACTTTCATCTGTAGAAGCCTGACTCTCGTCGTTTGTCACCTCGCTCTTAGCCTGTCCCTCACCAGGCTCAACGAGTTGGACGCCTGCATACGTTATGATTGCCCCTACTACCATAGAAGCAACGAGCAAGACGGCCAGATACCGTTTTCTTAGGTTCATACCTTTTCACCTCGAATAAATCGATTTTCGCACCGAAAATGTTACACAAATGGGCATCACACCGCCTTGTGAGATGCCTTATATTTCTACTATATGCCAGAAACAAACCCGACATGTCCACGATAAAAAAAGAAAAGCTTTCTCCTAATTCCTTACCTACTAGTGTACACCATTTTTTGGAGCCACAAAAGATGTAACCTAAATATAATATGAATCATACACCTTTGACAGAGTAAGACCGACATTCCTATAAAGATGAATGTCGGTCTTTCATCTTATTTTTCTTCTGCCCATTCCAAGATGCCGTTTAAGTCCTCATAAATCTTATCTGGTTCTAGGTTAAGCTCTTCAACCGGTAAACGGTTGCGATTAATCCAAGCGGTTTGGAAACCGAAGTTTTTCGCACCTGATATATCCCATCCATTAGAAGACATGAAAAGGACTTCTTCCCGCTTCACGCCAAGTTGATCTAAGGCATACAAGTATGAATCCTGAGAAGGCTTAAATTGTTTAATTCCATCTACACTTAATACTTCATCAATATAATCCGTTAAGCCTGCATGTTCAAGTAGAGGGGTAAGCGTTTCAGGGGTGCCGTTTGAGAAAACTACGCGCTCATAGTTCTCAAGTTTTCCAAGCACCTCTTCCACCTCTTCATAATGATCTAGATGTAAGTAAGCATCCATAAGGGCGTCGCTTTGTTCTTGCGTGATCTCTTCACCATGTTTCTTCACCGCGTAATGCAGAGCATTCATCGTAACAACAGGAAAGCGTCGATATTTACCCATAACCTGATATAAGAAGAAGTATTCAAGCTGCTTCTGTCTCCAGGACTGACTAATAGCTTCACCTTTTTCCGGGAAAAATTCTTCACATTTCTCCTTCACGGTATGTACGTCAAACAGCGTTCCGTACACATCAAATATAAAAGCTTTAATTGGCGTTGTCATAATGGTTTCATCCCTTCTCGTATTAAAATTTAAGCATTGGATTTTTCCCCGCTATGTATCCTATCCATATAAGTCTCCTTCCACACATTACCCTTTACCTGAACCGCATAACCTTTTGCCCAATGATAAACAAAACTTAACAGAAAATCTATTAAATAGTTTAATAATAGGCTTATGAGAACTAATTACATGTAGCCCTTATAAAATAAGAGCTACACCTCTTGAGGCGTAGCTCTTATCTTGAACGTTCTTTTCATTTAAAAGTTGATGTAGCTTGATGGATTTACAGCATTGGTCTTCGAAGCGTTCCATGGACCAACGTGCAGTTCAAAGTGTAGGTGTTTCCCGGTTGAATAACCAGTGTTCCCCATTTCACCAAGAACTTGACCTTGTTGAACAGATTGTCCACTTGAAACGGTACGGTTTTGCATGTGTGCATAAACAGTTGTGTAAACTTGCCCGCCTTTTAAGTGCGAAAGGAATACAACGTTTCCGTAGCTTGAAGAATAATAGGATTTAATAACCGTCCCTGAAGCTACTGCTTTAATTGGATTGGAAGCCCCTGCACTACCCAAGTCAATACCAGGGTGTTGGGTTCCCCAACGTGGACCGAAAGTAGATGTAACAGGTCCAGCTGCCGGGCGAATAAATCCGCTTGAGCTTGGAGCAGAAGGAGCCGGTGCCGGGCTCACATTGTTGCTGCTTGATGAGTTGTTAGAGCTACTTGAGTTATTGCTAGAAGAGTTGTTGCTGCTTTGTGCTTTTTGCTCTGCTTCTCTCTTCTGTTTTGCCGCAAGTGCTGCCGCTGCTTCACGTTCTTCTGCTTCTTGCTTAGACTGTTGAGTGCGTTCGCGTTCAGCTTTAATGGCTGCTGCTTGGCCTTGAAGGATTTCAGCTTGCTCTGAGAATTCCATCTTCTTATCGTGAAGCTCTTGTTCTTTTTGCTCTAAGCTATCCATTAGGGTACGCTTTTGGTCTAGCTGCTCATCAAGTTGAGCTTTAAGAGATTCTAACTGCTTCTTCTGATCTTCTAAGTTGGCCTTCTTCGATTCAAGCTGCTTCTTTTTATCTTCTACTTCGACTTTCTTTTCTTCTAACGCCTTTTTCTCAGATTGATGTGTATCTAAGATCTTTTGGTCCTGGCCCATGATCTTATTTACAGCTGATGTGCGATTTAAGAAATCACCGAAATCTTTCGACTCCATAATCACTTCTAAATAACTGATGTCCCCGCCGTTCTTTTGAAGGGTACGAAGGCGATCTTTTAAAAGCTGCTCTCGTTGCGCAATGCTTGTGATTAATTCTTTAATTTCTTTCTTCAACTGTTCAATTTCTTTTTCAGTTTGTTCGATCTCATTATTTGTTGTAGAGATTTGTTCTTCTTTTGCGCTAATGTCACTTGCTGTATTAGAAACCTTTTGGTCAAGTTCCTTCATCTGTGCATCGATTTTTTCTTGCTTTTGAATATTTTCACTAAGCTCGGATTCTGTTTCGTCTTTATTTTCAAGCGCATTTGCTCGCTTTTCATCTAATTCATCTTGCTTCTTTTTCAACTCATTGATTTCTTGTTGTAATTCTGAAGAAGATTTCGCCATCACTTTCTCAGCAGAACCTGCAAACGTTCCTACTAATAAAAGTGTAAAGATCGAAAACATGCTTACTATCTTTCTCATATTCCGCCTTTCCCCTTCCCTGTCTAAGTGCTATTTTATACTTTTAAGAACTTGCGGACACTCATCACGCTTCCCCATACGCCAATGAACGCTCCGATCGCAAGTAAAATTAATGCTAATTGCCACGCTAGTGGATCGAATGGAATAATCTCCACGAATGAGAAGTTAATCTTCTCTCTTAGGTTGTTGTACACATAGTAATAGGCACCCAGGGTTACTCCAATCGGAATCAGCGATCCTAAGATTCCAAGTAACATGCCTTCGATAAAGAACGGCCAGCGAATAAAGCTGTTCGTTGCTCCAACGAGTTTCATAATGCCTATTTCTTTACTTCTTGCTGTGATCGTAAGTTTAATCGTGTTTGAGATGAGGAATATAGCTGTAAATACTAATCCTGCGATAAGACCGATCCCAATGTAACGTGCGTATTTGGTGAATTTCAACAATTTCTCGACTACTTGTTGCCCGTATGTAACTTCATCGACATTATCAAACGTAGCAATTTCGTCTGCAACATCAAATGTATCAATAGGATCCGCTGTCTTTATTACAAATACATCATTAAGTGGGTTATCCTGCTCAAATAGCTCCCACTGCTTGCCATCTTCGCCCATTGTTTCCATTAAGCTCTCAAGCTCTTCTTCCTTAGATGAGAATTGGAGACTTGATATTTCAGTAATATCTCTTATCTTTGCTTCAATCTTTTGAATGTCTTCTTCTTGAGCAGTTAAATCAACCAGAACTCTAATTTCTACGTCGTCTTCAACATTGTTCGCCATTTGATTTAAGTTCAACATCAGTGCAACGAAAATGCCGACCAGTAGTAGAGTCGTGGTTACAGCACCAATAGATGCTACTGTCATCCAACCATTTCGGTAGATGTTCTTCCCGCCTTCACGTATGTGCCTACCTACCGTTCTAAGCTTCATAACCGTATTCACCTCGATGCTCATCGCGTACAATTCGACCATTTTCGACTGCTATAACGCGCTTCTTCATGGTATTTACGATGTCTTTGCTGTGTGTTGCCATTATAACGGTTGTTCCACGTGCATTAATTTCTTCGAAAATCCTCATAATCTCCCAAGATGTTTCCGGATCCAAGTTTCCTGTTGGCTCATCTGCAATGACCGTCTTTGGATAATTCACAATGGCTCTTGCAATAGAAACTCGCTGTTGTTCACCACCGGATAACTCATCGGGAATATGACGAGCTTTGTGTTTGAGGTTTACAAGATCGAGGACTTCCATAACACGGCGACGGATATTCTTAGGTGTCTCTTCAATAACTTCTAAAGCAAAAGCAATATTTTCATAGACTGTTAATCTCGGAAGCAATTTAAAGTCCTGATATACAACGCCGATGTCTCTTCTTAAGTGTGGAATCTTACGTTCTTTCATTTTATTTAAATAAACTCCATTAATCGAAATGGAGCCGCCAGTAGCCTTTTCTTCTCTATACATCATGCCGACAAGTGTTGATTTTCCTGCCCCACTTGGTCCAACGACATAAACGAACTCACCTTGTTCAATTGAGAGGTTCACTTCCATAAGAGCAGAAACCCCATTCGGATATGTTTTCGACACGTCTTTCATTTCAATCATTTGCAAACCACCTGTACATGTATGATTAATCTTGATTGTCTGTTTGTCATATTCTGTCTAATCTTCTAAAATTCACTTCGTCTTTTGTCCTAATCATTATAACATCTATTTTCTATTTTTTTAGACATATTTTTATTACATTTTCATTTCAAACATTGTCATATTTTGAAATCTGTTAGGGAAGTGCAAGAAATTTGTCACCTGTTTGGAAGATCTACAAGAAAAAAGCCCAAAGTACCGAGTACTTTAGGCTTTTTCATTACATATGTTCGGGTAAATGAGTCCTTATTTCTTAGACGCTAACCAAGCTGAAACGGTATCCGTTTCTTCTTCGCTTAGATTCTGAGCTGGCATACCGCCTTGACCATTCTTAATAATATCTGCAATCTGACTCTTGTCTAGCTTAGATCCAATCGTTTGAAGAGATGGGCCTACTTGACCAGATAGGTCGTTCGCATGACATCCAGCACATGTTTGTTGATAAATCTCCTCAGCTGCCGCGGTATCTACTGCGCCATCACCGCCGCCTTCGCCTTCAGTGCTTTCGCCACCATCTGAACCTGTGTCACCGTTTGTTCCTTCTTCTGTTTGTGTGTCTTCGCCATTGTCAGTAGTGGCATCTTCTCCACCATCATCACCACCGCCACCACATGCACTAAGTACAAGAGCGGATCCGAATAACAGGGCTAACAGTTTACTTTTCATGTTACTTCCCCCTAACGAAGTAGTGTAGTTTCCATCAAGGATATTATAACCAATTCAGGAAGTTTTAAAACCCTCCCCAAGTACCTCAGCCGCATCCATTGCAATCACAAATGCTGAGGGGTCAATACTCTTAACGGTTTGTGTCAATTTGGTGAATTCACTCTGCTCCACCACGACCATGATGATATGGCGATCTTCATTCGTATAACCGCCCTTACCGTTTAACACGGTTACACCACGATCAATTTCCTTGATAATAGCTTGCCTCACTTCTTCTAATTCATTCGAAATAATCATGACATTTTTTGAACGATTTAAACCAACCTGAACAAGGTCGATTGTGCGGGAAGTGGCAAATAAACCGATAAGAGCAAATAGACCTTTTTCAATGTCGAACACAATGGCTGCGGTTGTAACAATTAACCCATCCACCATAGCTACACATAACCCTAGCGGAATGTGGGTGTATTTATGAATGACTTGAGCAATAAGGTCTATTCCACCTGTTGAAGCACGGCCTCTGAACACAATACCTAACCCAATTCCAACACCCATACCTCCAAATATTGCGGCTAGGAGTGCATTATCTGTAGCCGGGTCGATTCCACTAGTCAACTTAACGAAAAACGGCAACGCAAGGGTACCAACTAATGATTTAGCGCCAAAATTCTTGCCAAGTATAATCACACCTAGTATAAATAGCGGAATATTAAGGGCCCACTGCACATACGCCGGATCCCAACCAAATAACCCTTTCGTTATGGTACTGATTCCAGCCACACCACCAGAAGCGATTTCATTCGGCAGTAGGAAAATATTAAACGCGGTCGCCACAAAGGCTGACCCCAAAATCACTAACGTATACTCAATAATATGCCGGAGCCACGCTGGCATCGGCTCCCTCCGATACTTCTTCATCATATCCCCCAAAACCCCTTTCCTTAACTCACCACACAGTGCCAGACACCCTTTAACAGAGTAAAGGGTGTCTGGCACTCACTGTTACAGTAAAGTGTGAAAGCGAACCTGATTGTCCTTTCTTTGATTGTGTGCATTTAAGGACTAGTTCACTCACATATGTATGTATTTTCGTAAAAGTCCGTTATGGAGTATAGCACCAAACCCTGAAGGTGTAAACGACACTGGAATAACGTATTAGCGCGGTAAAGGAATGCAGGGTGCCAGGCACCCTTTAATGCTTTAGAGCACCGCTTGGTGACTGGCACCCTTTAGCGCTTTAGAGCAACGCTTGGTGTCTGGCACCCTTTAGCGCTTTAGAGCAACGCTTGGTGTCTGGCACGCTTCTATGCTCTAAAGCGCAAAAAAGCCTGCCGGGTGGGCAGGCTTTTTGTTTATTAGTTGATGAGGGAGCGCAGGTAGGCGTCGATGAATGGGTCTAGGTCTCCGTCCATGACACCTTGTACGTTGCCGACTTCTTTGTTCGTTCGGTGGTCTTTCACCATAGAATAGGGATGGAAGACGTAGGAACGAATCTGGCTTCCCCAACCGATTTCTTTTTGTTCGCCGCGGATCTCGTCAAGTTCACGCTGCTGACGTTCGATTTCTTGTTGGTACAACTTCGACTTCAGCATCTTCATAGCTTGTTCGCGGTTTTTGATCTGAGAACGTTCAGACTGACACGTTACAATCGTATTCGTAGGAGTGTGCGTAATACGGACAGCGGAGTCTGTTGTGTTAACGTGCTGACCGCCAGCACCACTTGCACGGTACGTATCTACTTTAAGATCTTCTGAACGCACTTCAATATCAATCTCATCATTAAACTCTGGCATCACTTCACAAGAGGTGAAGGATGTGTGACGTCGGCCTCCTGAGTCGAACGGGGAAATACGCACGAGACGGTGTACCCCTTTTTCCGCTTTCAGGTAGCCATAAGCGTTATGACCTTGAATATTTAGCGTTACACTTTTCACACCAGCTTCTTCACCTGGAAGATAGTCCATCGTCTCAACCTTAAAGCCGCGCTCTTCTGCCCAGCGTGTGTACATACGAAGCAGCATGCTGGCCCAGTCCTGAGACTCTGTACCACCAGCACCAGGGTGTAGTTCAAGGATCGCGTTGTTCTTATCATATGGTTCACTTAAAAGCATTTGCAATTCAAATTCATTGAGTGCTTCCACTAGCTTTTTCATGTCTTCCTCAAGCTCTTCAGCAAGCTCCGCGTCGCCTTCTTCTTTTACAAGCTCGTAGGATACCTCAAGGTTTTCTAAGGATTCAACGTGTTCTTCAAACGTGTGAACATAGCCTTTTAAGCCGTTTACTTCGCCGATTACTTTTTGAGCTGTATCTTGGTCATCCCAGAAACTTGGGTCAGACATTTGCTCTTCTAGTTCAGCAATGCGCTCTTTCTTTGTATCGAGGTCAAAGAGACCCCCTGAAGTCCGCTAAACGATTAGCCATTTTGTCAATCTCTTGCTTAATATCTACTAGTTCCATGACATCACCTCATCTAATTTTAAAACCACTATAAATAGGGAAGACACCCTCTTCGAAAAGAGCGTGCCCACACCTATTACTGACCGTGACAGTTCTTGTATTTCTTACCGCTACCGCAAGGGCAAGGGTCATTGCGCTTCACGTGGTCCGTTTTTACAACAGGTTTACGTTTCTTCTCTTTTTGTTGTTGTTCGTCCTGGCCGCCAGAAACAGCCTGTGCTCCTTTCGCTACTTCCTGACGCTGCAGGTTCTCACGAATTTGAGCTTTCATCACGTATTTTGAAACTTCTTCTTCAATGGCCGCGATCATTTTTTCAAACATCGCAAATCCTTCGAACTGATACTCGCGTAACGGATCGTTCTGACCATAAGCGCGCAGGTGAATACCCTGGCGTAACTGGTCCATCTGATCGATGTGATCCATCCACTTTGTATCAACTGTGCGAAGAAGGATAACTTTCTCAAACTCACGCATTTGTTCAGGCGTTAATTCTTCTTCTTTCTTATCATAACGTTCCTTCACTTTTTCCATGATGAGTTCGATCATTTCTTCAGGATCTTTCCCTTTCAGGTCAGCCGCTGAAACATCGCCTTCTTCAAGGATATTGGCATTCAGATACGTAATAAGCGCATCAAGCTCCCAGTTTTCATCCATCTCATCTTGAGTGTGGAGGCCAACTTGACGCTCAACCGTTGATTTCATCATCTCTTCAATGATCTCACGCAAGTTATCAGATGTTAAAACATCAAAGCGCTGCTTATAAATAACTTCACGCTGCTGTCGAAGGACATCGTCATACGCAAGAAGCGTTTTACGAGCATCAAAGTTATTACCCTCAACGCGTTTCTGAGCTGATTCAACCGCGCGAGATACCATCTTACTCTCAATTGGTTGAGAATCATCCATACCGAGACGATCCATCATGCTACGCATGTTATCAGAACCAAAGCGACGCATCAGTTCGTCTTCCATTGCAAGGTAGAATTGAGATACACCAGGGTCCCCTTGACGTCCGGAACGACCACGAAGCTGATTATCAATACGACGTGATTCGTGACGCTCTGTACCAATGACCGCTAATCCGCCGAGGTCACGAACACCATCACCTAGCTTGATATCTGTACCACGACCGGCCATATTCGTCGCAATCGTGATGGCCCCTTTTTGACCTGCGTTCTCAATAATTTCTGCCTCACGGAAGTGGTTCTTCGCGTTTAAGACGTTGTGCGGAATCTTAGCTTTCTTCAAGTAATTTGAGATAAGCTCAGACGTTTCAACCGCAACGGTACCGACTAGAACAGGCTGTCCCTTGTCGTAGCGCTCTTTAATATCTTCAACGACAGCTAAGAACTTCGCATCGGTTGATTTATAAATCATGTCCGCTTTGTCATCACGAGCAATTGGCTTGTTCGTAGGAATGACAACAACGTTCATATTATAAATGTTACGGAACTCTTCTTCTTCCGTTTTCGCTGTACCGGTCATACCAGAAATCTTATCGTACATACGGAAGTAGTTCTGGAACGTAATCGTTGCAAGCGTCTGGCTTTCGTTACGGATTTGAAGGCCTTCTTTCGCTTCAATCGCCTGGTGAAGGCCATCGCTGTAGCTACGACCTTTCATTAAACGACCCGTAAATTGGTCAACGATTACGACTTCTTCTTCCTGCACCACGTAGTCCTGGTCACGAAGCATAGACGTGTGCGCTTTTAACGCCTGGTTAATGTGGTGAGTAATCGAAACGTTCGGAAGGTCATACAAGTTCTCAATATTAAAGAAACGTTCTGCCTTGTTAATCCCTTGTTCTGTTAGCTGAACGCCTTTTGTCTTCTCGTCATACGTATAGTCCTCTTCTTGTTGAAGAGTGCGCACGTATTGGTCTGCCTGATGATAAAGGTTCGCAGACTTTTGAGCAGAACCTGAGATAATAAGCGGCGTACGCGCTTCATCAATTAAGATGGAGTCCACTTCGTCAATAATCGCAAAGTGAAGCGGGCGCTGAACCATTTGTTCTTTATATAACACCATATTGTCACGCAGGTAATCGAAACCAAATTCGTTGTTCGTACCATACGTAATATCGGCAAGATAAGCTTCTTTCTTCTCTTCCTTCGACATGCCGTTTAAATTTAAACCAACCGTCAGGCCAAGGAATTCGTGTAGTTGACCCATTTCACTCGAGTCACGTGTCGCCAAGTAGTCGTTGACGGTGATAATGTGAACGCCTTTACCTGTAATGGCGTTTAAATAGGCTGGTAGTGCAGAGGCTAGCGTTTTACCTTCACCCGTTTTCATTTCTGCAATGTTCCCTTCATGAAGGGCCACTGCACCTGATAACTGAACCGGGTAAGGGCGCAATCCTAATACACGTTTCGCTCCTTCACGAACGACCGCGTAGGCATCTGGTAAAATATCATCAAGATCTTCACCTTTTTGATAACGCTCTTTAAATTCTTCTGTTTTCGCTCGAAGATCCTCATCTGAGTACTTCTCATATTGAGGTTCTAAAGATTCAATCTGATCGACAACTCGCTGCATCTTCTTCAGCTGTCGTGAGTTATCGTCTCCAAATACTTTTTTCAGCAAAGCACGCATGTATAACGCTCCCCTATTTATAGAAATCCGTTACTTAATTATTAGTTAGATCTGACAATAATCATAACACTTTTAGGTAGGAAGTGACAACTTGGCAACAAAAGCGACGGCGCCTTATTCATCACCGATACGCTTAAGGGAAAAACGGGCTATAAGTTGCTTTTCACTTATAGCCCGTTTCGCCTTAAGGCCTCGAGGTGGTAGGCGCCGGGGCTGGGCTACTATCCCCTCTAATGAAGAAAAGAACAGCCCGGGGATGAGCTGTCCTTTTAAGTGAGGAACTTGCGAGGAATCGTGCGAGTGAGGTGAGGGTGCAAAAACGGGGGTTTAGACTTGAAGGTGATGAAGCTCGACGCGACGCTGTCGTTGATCCAGTTCGCTGACCTTTCGATTCGTTACAGCAAGGATTTCCAAAAGCTGCGTGATCAGCTCTTCCTGCTTTTTAACCTTGTGATACAGTTCAGTATAAGAATGCTCATCTTTCTTCATAGGCACGCCTCCTTTCATCGTTACCTAATTTATACCATGAGAGCTTTTAAGAGGGCCAACTACAGAAATTGAAAAACTGCAACGAAGAATCCCGGTAAATTAGGGTTTCTGGTTGCAGTTTTTTAATTTTGGTAAGCTGCGGGCTAAAAACTGTTCTTTTTCGAGGAAATGTGAGGAAATTTTTAAGGGGAGTGTTTCCGTTAACTGTAGATAGAGGAAGGTGGTCCGAGAAATCACTCGCTTTCCGCGGCGAGCTGGGAAGCCTCCTCAGTCGCTATGCTCCTTCCGGGGTCTTCCCTAGGCTCCTATTGCCGCAGGAGTCTCGCAATTTCTCGGCCCACCTTTGCCATATTAGAAATAACGGAAATACGCTATATAGGGGGGGATGTTTGCGAATGACCCTTAAGCAACGGCGCCGTTAGACATAATCAAGTCAAGGGGTGACTGGGGAACGGGGAGACTCCTGCGGGAGAAAGAGGGCGACGAGACCCCGGACTGAACGAAGTGAGGGAGGAGGCTCGACAGCTCGCCCGCGGAAAGCGAGTCGTTCCCCAGTCACCCCTATCGCTCAACAAACGTAACGGCCCTCCCCATACAAAAAAGCTGCCTCCTAAATAGGAGACAGCTTTTCCTTATTCTTTATTAATTTGGTTCGATAAGACCGTATTTGCCGTCGCGACGACGATACACTACGTTCGTGTTGTTCGTGTCTGCGTTTGTGAAGACAAAGAAGCTGTGGCCTAGCATATCCATTTGTAGAACGGCTTCTTCAGAGTCCATTGGTTTTAGATCAAATCTCTTGTTTTTAACAATTTCAATATCTTCATCATCATAAGGATCAGCTTGCTGTGTGCTCTTTTCCATTTCCGCGAAAACGTATTTTGGTGCGCCTTCGTTGCGGAATTTACGGTTAATTTTTGTTTTGTGCTTGCGGATTTGTCGTTCTAACTTCCCTACCACAAGGTCAATGGCAGCGTATAAGTCCACGTGCCGTTCTTCAGCACGGAGTAAGAGATTTTTCATTGGAATGGTAACCTCAATTTGCTGCTCATCATTATAGACACTTAAATTGACATGTACCTCTGATGTAGGCTCCTCATCAAAGTAACGGCCTAACTTACCAATCTTTTTCTCGACGTAATCATTAATCGCCGCCGTTACCTCAAGATTTTCACCACGAATGTTGTACTTCATAGAAAGTGTCCTCCTTTCATCCTTATGTGTACTTATTCTACCACAACTACTAGAATACCTGCTATAATTTTTAGACTTTTTCGAATACTTTGTGTCAGTAATTGTTGGAAAATAGGATAAGGATGGTTTATTAGGGATACTTCCCCTTAATAGGAGCTACTTAAACCGCCGATTCTTACTTTTCTTTTGAAAATCGACAACAGCTTTTGTAAGGGCTTCCCTTACTTTTATTATACATCAGAACGATGTAGATTGAGACGTATTATGCTTGGCGAATTGGTGAACGTTTTGTGGAGATATTATGACACTCGATAAAATGGGGAGTAACGTTTCCTTTTACTATTATTGAGAGTAAGGTGGACCGGGAAACCACTCGCTTTCCTGTGGGGAGCTGGTGAGCCTCCTCAGCCGGCAGAGCCGTCTTCCGGGGTCTCACCTAGGCTCTTCTGCCCACGGGAGTCTCGCAGTTTCCCGGTCCACCTTGCCAAATTTAAATTAAAAGGAAACGTTGCGATACTTGGAGAAGAAGCTAATCGCCATAAATACTCCTCAGATACATTCGTATAAAAGCAAAAATGGAGCCTAGTTAAAAGGACTATCAACAAAAAAACCCGCTACCTAAGCAGGTAACGGATCTTAGTGTTGAATATACGGTTTTAATAACTGGTGCATGCTCAGTCTCCAGCTTTCAAAGTTCGGGGCGATTTTGCCGCTGATGAGTGATTTCTTGTCGAGGTTTGTTGGTTTCTCGAACCATTCTGACATCATTTCGACGATTTCTTGAAAGTCGACGATCTGGTATTTCAACTGTTCTGTGTGGCCGATGAAGGCTGCGAGTTGTTGATTGCCTTGGTGGAGCTGTTGCATGGCTTGGACGAGGTCGGTGAAGACTTGGTCCACTTCGGGTGGTGCTTCTTCGTTTAGGTTCTCTTCTATGTAATCGAATCCTTCACTCATGGTGTGAAGGAGCTGGTCGTACTGTTGTAAAAATTGCACTTTCTCTTCTGTTAGTTCTGCCATACTGTCACCTACTTCTTCTTATCTAGAAACATGCCATCGTATGTGGAGACGCTTTGATACGGATTGGTGTATTTCTGATTCGATGTTTTTCGTTTTTTCATATGAGCAATTTCTGTTTTTAGTTGTTTCATATGAATGGCTACGCGCTCGTCTACTACGGTGTTCATGCGAATCATTTCTTGTCCCTTTTGGCGTTCTTCATCTGTGTATGGGCCTTCTAATCCGTCTATCAGCTTGTCCCGTTGCTCTAGTAATTCTGTTAGCTTTTCGACAAACGCTTCTCGTTCTGTTGCTTTAGGGGGCGTTTGTGCTAACTCATACAGTTCTGATGTGATGTCATGAAGTTGGTCAACCTGGCTCATTACGCATTTCCACCGGCGCCGAACTGTTGCTGACGAGTTTGTTTCACAACCTCTTTCCACGTGTCACGAAAATCTGTCATGATCTCAAATGCTTCATTTAAAATCGTAGCGTCATTCTTCAAATTCGCTTCCATTAAACGACGATTCACATAATCATAAAGAGGCATGACTTCCTGCGTAATGGAATAATCCGGGTTCATTGTCACCATAAGCTCCTGCACAATCTTCTGAGCCTTTTGGATATTCGTATTACGAAGCTCAATATTTCCTTCTTCAATGCCTTTTTTCGCTAGTTTCATAAACTTTAAGGATCCGTTATACAGCATTAGTGTTAGTTCGCCTGGTGATGCTGTTTCAACGGAATTGTTTTGATACGCTTGATAAGCCTGTGTAGACATACCCGTAGACACTCCTTTTATTATCCAAACTGACTCATAAGTTGAGCCGATTGTGAATTTAGCTTTTGAATGGCTTTTTCCATTTCGGTAAACTGCGCCCAGTAACGGTCTTCGATTTGAGTTAAGCGATCTTCGAAGTCTCTCATCTCATCTTTAATAGAATCGAGTTCTTTTCCGATGCGGAAGTTGTTGCTTACACTCGTTGATTTCCCAGCTTTGGCTTCAATTTGCTTCATGCCGTTGTTGAGAGATTCTTCTAGCTTCTTAGCAATTCCTTTTTCGTCACCTTCACCATAAAACAGCTTGTACACCGATTCAGGATCATCTTCAAGAGCTGAGCGAAGTTCGCTTTCCGTTATCAATAGCTTTCCGCCATCACGATAGTTGGAAGAAGTCTTAATCCCGATATCGGTAATCGTATCGAAAGAACCACTTGTATCAACGGATTCATACCACTGGTTACGCATGTTAAAAAGCGTTCCCTCAATAGCCGAGTCATTGCTTAACAAGCCCTTCTTCGCTTGCTCTTCCCAGAGTTCTATTTCTTTCTCTTCCATTGCTTCTTTTTCTTTATCAGTAAGCGGCTTGTAATCACGATTCTTCCGCTCACTCACTTGCTTGTTCGCACTTTCAATAATCTCATTGTATTTGGCAACGAACTTCGTTATTTTATCTACAGCATGGTCGACGTTATTGTTCACAGCAATAGATGCATTCTTGCCACCAGTAGTATCATTAAACTGGAAGTTAACACCGTTTAGCTTATAGGAGTTATCATGCGAATTAATGGTCAGAGCATTGTTATAAGTGAACTTAGCATCTTGTCCACCAACTTCCGCTTTCACCCACTTACCTGTGTCCTCATCTTGCTTACTATTCCAAACACCAAGGGTATCCGTTAAAAAGGCTGCAGTACTCCCATCAAATCCGATTTCAGCGCCTCTAAATCGACTTGAATCTGTATTAAAGTTACCAGTCTCCGTACGCTCTAACACGACTTTGTCCGCTTGCTTATCGTAAAAAGCTCGTACGCCTAAATCAGAGTTATTAATTTCAGAAAAGACCTGATTTAACGTCATGTCTTCCGTGATATTAAAAGTGTGAGGATTCGATTCGCCGTCCTCGCTATATGTTTCAATTGTAATAGAAAGATCATCGGGCACTGCGTTTTTAAATTTCAAGTCTTTTATCGATGTATTTAAATCCAGGCCATTTCCGTCTGATATCTTTTCTTTACTTGTGTTGATTGCCGCCGTTGCTAGTTGATCCACTTTAATACTATAGCTCCCGTTACTAGCAGCGGGGTCAGCTGTTGCAGTTACAGCGTCAGACATACTTGAGCTAGTAGATTTCGTATTATAGACACTCGAAAACTTCATATCAGAAGCCATACGCTCTAACTCGTCAAAACTCTTATTCATATCACGATACGCATCGCGCTGCCACGTAAGCCACGTCTTGTCTTGCTCCATCTTATTTAGAGGAATTCGCTCTGCCTTCATTAAGTCACCGACAATCTTATCGATGTCCATCCCAGTCGCCAATCCTCCGACTCGCATATCACTCATTCACAGGTCACCACCTTATACTTTTCGATCAACTAAAAACCCTAGAAACTCTGCCATAGAAGCATAGATGTCTAATAGCTTCTTAGGCGGAATCTCCTTTATTACCTCATCCGTCTCAGGATTCACTAGCGTTACGTAATATTCTTCTAATTTATCATGAAATTGAAATTTAAGTTCTGTTTGTGCAGGCTCCATAAAATCATTCATGCTCTGAACAATTTCTTTAGCCTCTTCTTTGTTTAATACCTTATCTATTTCCTGATAGGGAACGTTTGATTCTTTAACCTCAACCAAACCCTCTGTCGATGTTGTATTCACATAGGTGCGCTCAGCCCGTTGCAGAAGTAGGGATTCATGAACCATGTTACCCACTTTCACTAGCAGCCAGCTCCTTTTCACATCTTTATGTTTTATATCGGTTTGATCTAGTAAAAGTTAAGCAGAAAGCTATTTTAATTAAGAGGAAAGGAAACAAATTAGTTTATTTGAGGGTATAGTACAACTAATGATAGTTGGGTCCATATTTTAAAAGAGAGGTGAAATCATTGCCCATGCGTACTCAGTACAGTGCACAATTTTTAGAGTTTATAACTGGGAAGCTTTTAGGAGATGGAAACATTGTAATACAAGATGGGAGAACACCACGATTCCGCTTCGCTCATACAATAGCCGACCGGGAGTGGGCTGTAAAAGGATATCAAATTCTTCAACAAACCATCAAAACACCCCCACCCGTTTTTAGACAGATATATGATAAAAGAACGGATCGCTACTATAGGCAGTACTATGTCCAATCCAAATCATCAAAAGGAATGTGTGATTTAAAAGAGCTATGGTATAGAGGTAATAAAAAAATTGTTCCTATAAATTTTATAAAAAACTACTTCTCACCCTTCTGTCTCGCTACCTGGTACCAGGATGATGGGCATTTGAAAGTTTATAAAAGTACACCTCAAAAAGTAATCTTATCTACGGATAGTTTTTCCGAAGAAGATGTTCAAAGGTTACAAGAATTACTGAAAGAAAGATACTCCCTGGACTTTCATATTGATGGACAAAATCTCCTTCTTTTATATGACCAGCCCTCAATTTACTATTTTCTAACTGTGGTAAGGCCATATTTAACACCTTGTATGAAACGAAAAGATATATTTCTAACCTCTCAAGAAACTAAAAACTCCAATGCGCTTAGAACTACCATTTATCTTCCGGACACATTTAAGTTGATTAAACCTACTTCTGAACTTAAAGATTTATTGCAACATTTAAAGGAGATCCATAGAAACATAAGAACCCCTTCCTTTTATTACAAGATCTACACTATACTACAAAGTGAAAAAAGTAATACTAACTCAGCACGTAAAAGTTACCAAGTAAAACTCCCTGGCGATGTAGTTGATGATTTAAAAGCGTTTAAAAGAATAACAGGAAGACAATACGGTGAAGCGGTCTACCTTTGCAACTTACTAAAAAATGGTCGCCTCATATGAGGCGACCATTATATTTGATATTAACGTAATAATTGAAGTACTCCCTGAGGCTGTTGGTTTGCTTTAGCAAGCATAGCTTGAGAAGCCTGAGCCAGGATACTTTCTTTTGTTTGGTTCATCATTTCTTTGGCCATCGTGCCACAATCACTCTCATGATTGACCAGACTATATCTTCACCCTCTAATGTACTAGTAGGGGTCGGGCACTTCGGAAGAGTTTATCCTTCCTACGGATTTCATCACCTGAAGCGGTGGTCTATCCTAGTCGTTGAACCTTCTCCATCCTTTCGGAACAGGAGCTTGGCTGCTGATTGCCCATATCTTCCTCCTTTTTAGCCCTTCACGTTTATCGTTTCCAATTCCGTTGTGGGGAAGAAAGCTCTAAGGGGTTTCCAGCAATTCACCCGATAATAATCGCTAGCCGTTACCAGCTAGGACGACTGTGCTTTTCACTGCTCTTAAGCAGCTAAAACATAATCAACGTCACGGATACGAGATTCCGCGGCTGTTAAGTTTTCAGAAGATGTACCTAAGTTGTTGATAGAATGCTCTAAACGATTTTGCCATGCACCAAGCTGAGAACGTTGACCAGATACCTCTTTAATAGCTTGATCAATTACTTTAATGTTTTCATCAAATCCTTGACCGGCGTTTGTCAAGTTTACCGCCGATAGGTCAGAGACTGAGCCAGAAGCACCTTGTCCTAATGCATTTGCTCTCATATCGTCAATACTGATATCTAACGTTGTGTTTCCGTTCGCACCGATTTGAATACTTGCACCTGCACCGGATGTTGTTACATTCGTCGAGTCAAGAGTTGCTCCACCATTAGCAGTAGTCAAGTTTGCATCAGCAGAAAAACTCATTTTTAAGCCAATATCATCAAAGTTTAATGTTTGACCAGCTGATATAGAAGTTGGATCAATAGTAATTTCTTGTGTAGTTGTTCCATCCGACACTGACATGGAAGTTGTTCCATTTAGTGAAAATGCTAGAGTTGCACCACTGTCTACACCTGAAACATCTAATGAGATACCACTTGCCGTTAAATCTGAAATGGCAGCGGTCCCATCAGCAGCTTGTACTCCAAGGTTACCGTTCAGAAGTGATTTTGTGTTAAATTCAGTTTTATCACCAATACGAGTAATTTCTCCACTTAACTGATCAAATTCTTTCTGTAACTCAGTTAAGTCATCATTAGTATTTGTGTCATTATTTGCTTGTACAGAAAGTTCACGCATACGCTGTAGTATATCATGCGTTTCATTTAATGCACCTTCAGCGGTTTGAATCATTGAAATACCGTCCTGAGCATTACGAGAAGCTTGTTCTAATCCACGAACTTGCCCACGCATTTTTTCAGAGATTGCTAGACCAGCAGCATCGTCTCCTGCACGGTTAATACGAAGACCAGATGATAGTTTTTCCATTGATTTTGCTGCACCTTCGTTAGCACCGTTCAACTGACGATATGTGTTGAGCGCAGCAATATTATGATTAATTCTCATTTAAAATTTCCTCCTTGAATATAAAGTTTCACGTCCCTGTGAAACTTAATTAAGTATTATAGCTAAAGTCTAAAGTCGGCCGCCTTTATTCCTTAACCTTCTACATCTTTTATCGGCAGGAGTTGACAAAGGTTTACTCTTTTTTGAAACTTTTTAGCAAATTAATAAGTTCGTCTGACGCGCTACTTGCTTCCTGATTCTCTTCCTGAATCTTTATGTAAATCTCTTTCCGGTACACATCTACTGAGCGAGGAGCTTCAATTCCGATTTTCACTTGATCCCCTTCAACGGCGACTACTTTAATTTCTATATCATCGCCAATTTGAATCGATTCATCTTTCTTCCTATTCAGTATGAGCATCCGTGTCACCGCCTTCAGCTATAAGATGCCTTGTCTTGTATGGAGTGTTTGTTAAGATTAGCTGCTTCCCTTGTTGGTTACGTTTGTTCACAATAATAGGAGCCTGAAGGTTTGCAGTAGTATCACTGAAAGGTTCCCGCAGTGTAAGGACTGAGAATACAGCTACTTCAGAGGGGCTCTCAATCCTTAGTGTTTCTAGTGTTTGATCATCTAATGAAAATTCGTACTCATTAAAGAAAACATAAGGATTCACAACTACCAATGAGAGGTCTTCCGACTGAATAGACTGCAGAGATTGATAGATTCCCGCTTCATCTATAGGAAGCACCACAAATTCTTGTTCCTGCTCAAACCCAGGTAATCCATTCGGAAAATGAATAACATCTTCACGATTAACTTCTACTTCTCCAAAATATTTCGTATGTATATTCATAACTCACCACTTCTTATATAGTCGTTTCAAATCGGTACCCCTTAAATTTCAGATTGTCAAAATCAATTTTCACATCTGAATATTGTTCCATTTGAGCTGTCACTTGACCACGCTCATACTGAAATTCAGGGTCACGCTTTGTTGCTTTTAGTATTGGTTCATTGCGCTGAACATCTACCTTTGCTCCGCCAGCCTCAAATGAGATGTCCACCAGGTCGTAAGCCGGACGGCCACCAGGCTGGATATTAAACTCCCATAACCCATCAATCATCCTTTTGGCTTGAGATGCTATTGGATTACCCCCGCTTTCGATTCTCATCAACTCATCGCCTTCTTGCGCCATCGTTGCAATATGTTCTAACCCTTTTTGTTTAGCGTTGTTTGCATATTCTTCTGAACGGACAAAGACACTTTTCAACCCAATGTTTTGCCATGCCTTTGTTTGATCAATCGATAACTTAGGAGGCTCTTGCTTAATCGAAACGTCTGCTTTTGGCTGCTCGATGTGTTGTTCTGCTGTAGGTTGCTTGTAGGTATGCTTCGCATTTTGGATCGTTAGACCGAGTTTTGCTGGAGTGGATTGAATTCGTATTTGAGGAGTTTGCATATAGGTCACCTCTAATTAGAGTAAAAAAGCTATCTGATGATCAGATAGCTTATCTTAAAAAGTCCATTAAAGTCGGTTGAATAATACGAGCTCCTACACTTAGTGCGGCGCGGTGAATGCTTTCTTGTGTCTTTAATTTCGTAATAACCTTTTCAAGTTCAGCATCTTCATTATCCGAAAGAATTCTGTTCGCCATTACTTCCTGGCTAGAAAGACGATCTTCAACAAGCTCGACTCGGTTCATACGAGCGCCAAGATCAGCTCGAGTGTTAACAACATTGTTTATATTGTTATCAATTGCAGCAATGGAATCATCAAGATCTTCTCCAGAGCTTAGGCTAGAAACAAATTGATCAATGTCAGAGAAGAGATCTTTCCCGAAAACCTCGTTACCGTCTACATTAACGTTTAGCTTAGTAGCATTTGAAACTTCAATATTTACCGATTCAGTATTGAAGTTTTTGACCAAGCTACCATCAGTATCATTAACTGATATCGGAGCTTCTGTAGTGTTCTTCCCGTTGAAAATGTACTTGTTATTCACCTTTGTATTAGCCAAGTCTTTTAAATGATCTTTCAACTGCTTTACTTCTTCAGCTATGTTCTCTCGTTGCCCTGTTTCGTAAGTACCATTACTCGCTTGTACTGCTAACTCACGTAACCGTTGCAGTGCCTTGGTCGTCTTATCAAGAGCCGCATCCGAGTTCTCCATCCAATTATGAACTTCCCCAATATTACGCTGGAACTGCTCAATCTCCGTCAATTGCGTACGGTAGTTCATGCCTTTCATAGCTACAACTGGATCATCAGAAGGACGGCTAATCTTCTTACCAGTAGAAAGCTGCTCCTGGTACTTCCCCATCTGCTCATAGCTTTTACTCATATTGCTCAACATGTTGTTCGTTAGCATACTTTGCGTCACACGAATTGCCATTGATCACTCACCTACCTTCCTACTCGGCCCATGCCGTTAATGACTTTATCTAGCATTTCATCAATCGTTGTTAAGTTACGCGCAGCTGCGTTATAAGCGTGCTGATACTTGATCATGTTCGACATCTCTTCATCTAACGAAACACCACTAACAGACTGACGGCGTTCTTCAACAGATTGTTTCAACGTTTCTGAGTTTCCTTCTAAACGACGAGCTTCCTGAGATTGTACGGCCATCTCTCCGATTACACCCTCGTAGTAGCTCGTAAAGTCAGAGGCGCTACCTGTATTGTCGTAATCAAGATTTGTTGATCCAACACCAGCAAGATTCAGAGCATTATCTCCGTCACCTTTAGATCCAGATGCTGAGGCAGCAATCTTGCTGACACTGCCCATGATGTCTTTAGAAACTTCCATGTTACTTGCATAGCCTTCTCGCGCCATTCCCTCTGTAAAGAAAGGAATATCCGAAGCAGCGGGGTTATCGATTTCGTGTAGACTTTGTCCACTTTTATGTACAGTATTAAATTCTTCAGCAAATGTATAAGCCATGTTATCTAGTTCTGTTAGCATACCAGGGTACAAGCCTGCTTCATTTCCATTCTCATCCTCATATCCATGAGCTTCAACTAAACTTTGAAACTTCCCAGTTGAAGTGAATTCATGTGCATCTATAGTACTCCCACCAAGAGAGATCGTGTCTACAGAATCTTTCACACCACCTTCCGTTAAGCTCAATGCGTTAACCGAACCGGAACTTGGATCAACTAAAGGCGTACCGCTAAATAAGTCTTTCCCATCGTTTCCTACGATATCGATCTTGTACTTGCCTTCAGCTATTTTAAGAGAAGATTCTCCACTGCTTACGGGCGTGACTTTAATATCAACTAATGTTGAAAGCTCGTCCACTAAACGGTCACGTTCATCGTATAGATCATTCGGAAGGTAGCCATGAGGCTCGATTTCACCAATCTGATTGTTGATATTATTAATCTGCGTTGCAATCGAGTTAATCTCTTTAGTCGTTACATCAATCTGATTTTTAAAATCACTCTGTATCCCTTTTAAGGAACTAGATAAGTAGTTAAACGTCTCAGCTACCGCTACCCCGCGCTGACGTACTACAGAGCGGGCACCTGAGTCTTCTGGATTCACTGCAAGATCCTGAAGCGACTGCCAGAACTGGTCCATCGTCTTAGAAAGCCCATTATCAGAAGGCTCATTCATAATCTCTTCCATCTTCTGAAGCGCCTCTGCCTTCGTCGCCCAGTACCCCGCTTTCGTATTCTCCCCGCGGAACTGGGCATCTAGAAAGCTTTCCCGAACACGCTCAATCGTACCTGCTTCAACACCCGATCCAACCTGCCCCGGAATTTCAGGACGGTTACGTGATGCAGGTGGGTACGGGGCTGTTTGTTCAAAATTAACACGCTGCCTGGAGTAACCTGGCGTGTTTGCGTTTGAGATGTTGTGACCTGTTGTATATAAAGCCGACTGCTGCGCGTACATGGCGCGCTTGGCGACCTCTATTCCATTAAAAGTCGAACCCATTGCCTTTCTCCTCTCCCCTTATGCTTTTGAATCAAACATCGAACGGTTTGATCCGCTTTTCGCTTGCTGTCCCTTTGGATTTCCGTAATTCATATCTTTTGCTTGAGGCTGGATCATGTTAAGCGTGAGGTCTACAAACTGAAGCGACTGTTTTGTTAATTCAGTATTGAGCTGCTCTTGTTCTTTTAACTGAGCAAGAACCGTTACGAATGACTCGAACAGATTCGATAAATCCTCTTGCTCATTGCCATCTGGTAACACTGCCAATATAGTAGAAACCGTTTTTTCTTCAGCTTGTGGAGAGTGGATCCGAAACCACTCCTCCACTAATGGACCACGCTTATTCTCAATCCCATTAATACCTTGGATATGTTTTCGCTCTTCTACAAGCAATCCTTGAAGCGCATCAATGTCGTCTGCCTTGAGTGCTTCTGTTTTCTTCCTTGAGAGGTTTAGTAAACTCTCATGTAAAGCATAGTGCTTTTTCATCACTTCCAAAATAGGTTGTACGGACACGTTTCATGCCCCTCCTTTAGCGATTCTTCCAAAAGTTGATCATCTTCTCTGCCGTTTGTTTCGCATCAACCTGATATTCTCCTGCGTCAACTTTCTGCTTTAATGATTCTATATGTTGCATACGAGCTTCCTGGGCTTTCTGGTGTTCCTGCATTTGCTTCGCTGCGTTTGAAATCTCTATTTTATCTTTTTTAGCGGTCGTCTCTGATGCTTGTTGTTGATTTTGAATGTTCTTTTTGTAAGGGTTAAAGTTTGAATGATTGGGTCCATTAATTTTCATTCCGCTCACCTCTTTCTTATTTCGATCCGTGTAAAGAGTCTACCCTATATATCGGTATAGAAACGGATTTGTTAAGTGAGTCTTATTTCTCAAAATTGTAGTATGTCTTTACTTCTTTATCTTTTCTCTTAAGACTTTCAACCTTTTCTTCCTGCTCAAGGTCACCTCGGATATCTTCTAAACACTCACCACATATTTTACCATCTGCAATCAACGTTTGACACCGCTCACACGGATAAGCCAAGTTCGGAAACATCGATGTCCGTAATCGCTGCTCTTTCACAAACTTCATAATAAGGTCCCGCTTTACTCCAGTCGCATTCGACACCTGGTCAAGCGTGGCCGAGCGATTTTTTTGCTTCCGCACATACTTATAAACCAGGTCAAACTGTGCCTCTTCTTCTTTATAGCAATCCTGGCAAATATCCTTCACCTGCTTTACAAATAGTGCGTTGCATCGCGTGCAATTTGATAACTCTCCCATAACCGCAGTCCTCCCTTTCTCTCTCTATCTAGTTTTTATATCGACAGTTTCTTGAGATTCGAAAGGGTTTTTTTAGTTAGCCACGTATTAACGTGAAAGAAACTACACTTGGTGCTCCCGCTTCTTTTAGAAGCTTTGCCGCATGCTGAAGCGTCCGTCCTGTGGTGTAGATATCGTCTATAAGTATTACTGGGCGAGTAATGGATGCTGTGAGTGTAAAAGGATTTTCTGTCATCATCCGATCCATACGAGATTTCTTTGATTGCTTTTCAGAATGAATGCGGTGCAATGGATTTGCTGTTTCAAGAGGTAACAATCTAGCCAGAGCTTCTGACTGATTGAAGCCCCTTTCCTCAAAACGTTCTTCGGAGAGGGGAATCGGAACAAGTACAGTTTCCTTAGAGACCTTCAGAGCCTTGAACCGCTTCCTGAAGTCCTCTTTAAATACATCCACCAGAATATAATCCCCACGATACTTCCATTTAGCGATCACCTCTTTTAAAAATGAGTCGTACCGATAAAGGGAAGTATTCTTCTCAAGAGGCGCTCCGCCCCAACGTGCGCAGTCATGACAAACCTCCCCTTCGTCCATTTCACGTGAACACCGCGGACATGCAGGCCCCTTAAGAAGGTGCACCTCTTCCTTACAGTCCTGGCATAGCACCTCATCCCTCGGAAGTTGAAAAAGATTATTCCAATTCAGATCCTTAATGATTTCCTGGTCACACCATAAGCAGTGCATCTATTCCACTCCTTTCTCAGCAAGCTTATTCATATGCCGGATCGAATCACGAGCATTCACCATCGCATCAGACGCCCCGTTATGAAAGAAAACCACATCTCCATCAGGATCTTCCGGACTCCTCCCAGCTCGCCCGGCAATTTGAACGAGTGCCGCTTCATCAAAAACGTCATGACTAGCATCAAGCACAGCCACATCAATTGATGGAAACGTAACACCCCGCTCAAGGATCGTCGTTGTAATAAGAAGATCCACCTCTTCTTGTCGAAAGCGCCTAATTTTCTCCTCCCGATCCGCATCTTCACTATGAGCGGATATACTACCAGGTAACTCACCTTTCAATTTCTCAGCTTTTTCAATCGTTGGGGCAAAAAGAAGCACACGACGACCAGTCCTTCTCTTCTCATTAAGCCAAGCCTTAAGAGCTTTAGGAACGATTCGTTTTTTAAGATCAAAGCTGGCACGAAAGACTGGAACAGGCAAAGGATGACCGTGAAAACGTTGAGGAACAAAAACAGTAGGAAGGAGTTTAAGGTGAGAACGAATTTTGAGGTCTAAACGAGGAGTTGCGGTGAGGTAAATGAGCGTAGAATCAGGCTTAAGAGCCCTTGCGGTGGAGTAAGGCAGCATAGGATCAGCGTGGTACGGGAAAGCATCCACTTCATCAATGATCATCACATCAAAACCACGAGCATAATAGAGCAACTGGTGAGTCGTCGCTAAGAGGAACTGAGCCCCCTCATCCACCTCCTCACTTCCACCATACCGAGCAACAATCGAAACATCAGGAAACGCACTCTCAAACCGAGGCTTCAACTCCCTCACCACATCAGCCCTCGGCGTCGCAAGACACACACGCTTCCCATCACCAAACGCCCTCTCAAGCCCAGCAAACAACATCTCCGTCTTCCCCGCCCCACATACTGCCCAAACAAGAAGACGAAACCGCCCATCAACAGCCTCCCTAATCCGATCAGATGCAACACTTTGATACCACGAAAGCCCCCCCTTCCAAGCACAAGCCTCATTCATTCGAGGAAAAGAAGCCCCAGGACCCGTCCAACTATAAAGCGAAGAACAAAAAGCCACCCGCCCCATCTGCACACACTTCCGACAATACACACAAGACGCCCCACACCCACAAGGCCAAGAAGCAAAAAAACGCTGCACCCTATTCCCACAACGGTTACACGCATAATCAAAATGTTTCTTTGTAATAGCAGGTATTTTAATTAAATACTGATTCTCGAGGAGAGTATGATGATCATCAGGAAGCTGATGCTCAAGCAGAAGTTTACCAGAGAGGGATAAAGCATAAGGAGAGTTTTCATTATGAGGATTATTAATATTAAGTGGAAAAACAGCAGAAAATCGCCTCTCAAACCGCCCATCCCACCAATTGATCAAACGTTTGATCAAGAGAATTCCTCCTTTTATATAAAGGGATTTGTAGTTATAAAGTAAAAGATATGACTTTCAAGCATTGGTTGGAATAGATCAACGAGGGGGTTATGAAGATTGTAGTTAGAGGAGTCTTTTAATTATTAAATCTCAATAAGGTTTGAAAGATAGAGGGGGCCGTTAACCATAATAAAGCCAGGGGTGGCTGGGGAACGAGGAGACTCCTGCGGGAGAAAGAGGTCGACGAGACCCCGCAGGGCATGCTTTTTGCCCGAGGAGGCTCTAAAAAGAAAGAGGAAGTTCGACTAAAACCGTCACGTCCTGTGACAACGTCGAACGACCCCACCTCGTGTGGGGCCGCCCGCGGAAAGCGAGTCGTTCCCCAGCCACCCCAAGCACTCAACAAAAGCAACGGTCAAAGCTATTTCTCAAACCACCCAATACCTAGGGCACCCTCACCCAGATGCGTCCCAATAACAGGCCCAAAATAACTAAGCACAAACTCAACATGCGGATACTTATCATGAAGCTCATCCAAAATCTCCTGAGCATCCTCTTCCCGATTCGCATGAATAATCGTCGCCTTCATTGGTTGACCCTTATCAGCAACCTCTTCAAACAAGCCCTTCACACGCTTCACGGCCTTCTTACGCGTACGAATCTTCTCAAACGGAACAATCACCTTGTCCACGAAATGAAGTACAGGCTTCACTTGAAGCAAGCTCCCCACAATCGCTTGAGCACCATTCAAACGCCCTCCGCGATGCAAGTGAGATAAATCATCGACCATAAAGTAAGCACGTATGGAAGATTTCATCTCGTCCATTCGCGCTAAGATCTGTTCAGGCGTCGCACCATTATCAGCCATTTGGGCCGCTTCCAATACGTAAAAGCCCTGAACCATACAGCTAATTTCCGAGTCAAAGACGTGAAGATCAATAGAATCAACCATATCATCCGCACTCGCAATCGCCTGGTACGTCCCGCTGATACCACTTGAAAGTGTAATCGCCACAACGGCATCATACTCGTCAGAAAGCTCTTCCAACTTATTCGTCACAACACCAATAGAGGGCTGAGACGTTTTCGGTAACTCCTGAGCACCACGTACCATGTCGTAGAAATCACCAGTAGATAAATCAACTTCTTCCCGGTACGTTTCATCACCAATCGTTACGCTCAGGGGAACCATATGAATGTTCCAGCGGTCCCGAACTTCCTGAGGGATATAAGCCGTACTATCGGTTAAGATCGCTGTTTTCATCTTATCGTACTCCCTTTTTATTCAAATAATATCAATTATGTATACCCTATGAAGGTTGTCCTGTCGTTATGAAAAAACGGTATAACTACCCTCATTCTACCTTAACTCAACACCCATTGCACCCTCTAAATTAAAGACTCTCACTCCCTTTATCACAGCACAGAACCACAGCGTGCCAGACACCCTTCGCCATGCTAAAGCGCTAAATTGCATTTATCCATCCCTCTTCCTAGTGAGTAATGAGAGTGTTTAGAACGTGGTTGGTTCCCCCTAGTTAACACCGTGTTTCCGTATCCCCAATTAACGCTAAGGCGGGCTGGGAAACTGCGAGACTCCTGCGGGAAGAAGAGTTAGACGAGACCCCGCAGGGCATGATTTTTGCCCGAGGAGGCTAACAAGTAAAAGAGGAAGTTCGACTAAAATCGTCACGTCCTGTGACAACATCGAACGACCCCACCTCGTGTGGGGCCGCGGAAAGCGAGTAGTTTCCCAGCCCGCCTTCCCTCACATTAAAATATACGGAAACAAAAAGGCTCCAGAACCAATCAGGTTCCAGAGCCCTCCATGCATTTCATTATTTAAAGTACCTCAACCCAACCATTCTTAATAGCTGTCACAACAGCCTGGGTACGGTCGTTTACGTTCATTTTCTGTAAGATATTACTTACGTGGTTTTTAACCGTTTTCTCGCTAATATATAGAGACTCGGCTACGCCACGGTTACTCTTACCATCTGCTAGCAGTTGAAGAACTTCACACTCACGGCGTGTTAACAGGTGAAGAGGCTTACGATATTCAATCGTACGACTTTGTTGGCCGCCACTTGTGCTGCCGCGTCCGCCTTCTTCTGAAAGACGACGGTATTCTTTAACAAGGTTGTGCGTTACTCGTGGGTGTAGGTAAGAACCACCTTCACTTACCACTTTAATCGCTTCAATCAGGGCATCAGAATCCATTTCTTTTAGAAGGTAACCTTGAGCACCTGTCTTTAAAGCATGCGTTACATAGTTCTCATCATCGTGAATGGATAGAATGATGACTTTCATGTCTGGATACTTTGCAATTAATTCAGCCGTTGCTTGTACACCATTCATTTGTGGCATATTAATGTCCATTAGTACTACGTCTGGACGATGCTCTGCAACTAAGCTTCCTGCAGATTCACCATCGTCTCCTTCAGCAACTACATTAAAGGATGGTTCAAATTCTAAGATTCGCTTTACACCTTCACGAAATAATTTATGGTCGTCAATTAATACTATATTCGTATTCATGGCTCGAGCCTCCCGTGTCTTATCCATTTATTTTACTATTTTTATTAAACTATGATCCTTAAACATTACCTGTCGCGTCACACAATCGTCTCGGGTGGGAATACTAATCACTTATTCGTAACCATTACTTTTTTTCTATTATAATACAAATGGTATGTAGAATATAGCTTTCTATTTAGTTTAAGGGAACTTGAATCATAATGATTGTTCCAGATCCTAGTTTGGAATCAATTGATATCTCTCCGTCTAGCATCTCTACCCTTTCCTTCATGCCCACAAGCCCAAATGACTTCTCTTTCTTCTGACTTGTGTCGAATCCTCGCCCATCATCTTTAACTATAATATTAACAAGAGAGCGCTTCAATTCGAATTTTACTTCGATTTTAGAAGCCTCTGCGTGTTTCACAGCATTCTGGACTGCTTCTTGTACGAGTCGAAATAGGGCTACTTCGTATTTAGGATCTAGACGTTTGTCTTCTCCATAAGCTGTGAATGGAATGTCCATATTATTGTATTCTTCAATTGTGGCTAAGTATTTTTTTAGCGTTGGCACTAATCCTAAATCATCTAAGGCCATCGGTCTCAAATCGTAAATGATGCGACGCACTTCATAAAGCGCAGACCGAACCATGCCACGCACTTCCTTAATTTCTTTAAGAGCTTCATTAACGCCTCGCTGCCTGAAAGTACGATCGATTAAGTCAGAACGAAGCATAACATTTGCAAGCATCTGAGCAGGTCCGTCGTGGATTTCCCTCGATAAACGACGACGCTCCTCTTCTTGAGCTTCAATAATTTGAAGTCCAAACGCTTGCTTTTCTTTCGCATCCTCCAATGCCTCTGATACTTGTCTAAAGTCGTCATTTAAGTAGTTAAGAACAACTGATATCTTCCCACCTAATGCATCGGCACGTTCGACCGTATCTTCAAGTTTTCTTAAGCGACGTTCTAATTCATCTCTTCGTTCTCTTAGTTGTTTTTCCTGCTCACGCTTAACGGAAAGTTGCATTTGGAGTTGATGTGTCTGTTCATACACTTCGCGAATTTCCTGCTCAGAGTAACGGTCGAAGTGTTTACTGACTTCTGATAATCGCATCCTTGAGAAACGCACTTGTCGCTCAAGCGAATCCCCCGCATCTATAATTTCAACAACTTGCTTTTTTGTATCATTTAGTTCACGATCAAGCTGTTCGAACTCATTTCGGGACTGCTCGCCGATTTGAAATATTTCATCTTTACTATTCGTCACAGTATCGATCATCTCTTGGATGATGGAATCAAGTGCTTTTTCACCAATTTTACTCTCCGGCATAAAACGTCTCCTCCATCTATGTTCACATACTCATTCGTTTGGCCCATGTCTATTTTTGGGGGTAATTCTTAAAAAAGTTGAAATTCATCTATAATTTGGCAATAACGGGCAAAATCGTTTGCCGTTCGACATCTACATCTTTATAATGAAGTTTTAGGAGGTTAAATGCAAGATGCTAAACAATTATCTTACAGTAAATGGTGAAGGTTTTGAAGAAATTGTTATCCAAAAATCTCGTTTTATCGGGTATGTAAAGCGTGTAGAAACAGAAGAAGAAGCTAAAGCATTTGTACAAGAAATTAAGAAAAAACATAGTAATGCCACTCATAACTGCTCCGCTTATATGGTAGGAGAACACGATCAAATACAAAAAGCACACGATGACGGTGAGCCTAGCGGAACCGCTGGTGTGCCTATTTTAGATGTTTTAAAGAAGAAAGGTTTAAAAGACACTGCCGTAGTCGTTACCCGTTACTTCGGGGGAATTAAACTAGGTGCAGGAGGATTAATTCGCGCTTACTCAGGCGCGACATCTCAAGCTCTTGAAACGACTGGTATTGTGAGACGCCAGTTAATGCGCACAATGAAAGTAACCGCAGACTACACACTTCTTGGCAAGGTTGAAAATGAGCTGCGAAATAGCCAATATGCCCTGAAGGGGATTAATTACCTTGAACACGTGGAATTAGAAGTATATGTAGTCGAAGGCGAAGAAGATGCGTTTATATCTTGGATGGTTGACTTAACAAGTGGCCAGGCTGAGATTACAGAAGAGGAAGTTTCCTATATGGAGACGGATGTCACGACTGAAAAAGGAGACTAAAGTCATGAAGCGTAAAAGAACATCCAAGAAAAAAGTTTTTCTTTGGTCCTTTATTGTTCTTTTGTTACTAGGAGTTGGAGTAGCTTCCGGATACGGAGCCTACTTAACTGACAAAGCTAAAAACGCTACTAATAGCGCTCAGTTAGAACTGAAGCGTGGGGATATGTCCGCTAAGCGAGACGAAATAGTTGATCCATATCAAGATAACATTTCTATATTATTATTGGGCGTAGATGATAGCGAAAAACGAGACTTTGATAGCAACGCCCGCTCAGATGCTATGGTCCTTGCCACATTAAATGAAGAAGAGAAATCTATTAAACTCGTAAGCATACCCCGTGACTCTTATGCTTACATTCCTCAAATGGATCAGCGTGATAAGATTACACATGCTCATGCTTATGGAGGAGTCGATTACTCGGTATCAACCGTTGAAAATATGTTCGATGTGCCCGTGGATTATTACGTACGCCTTAACTTTAACGCATTTGTCGAAACTGTGGATACGCTCGGCGGTATTCAATATGACGTACCGTTCGATATGACTGAGAAAAATAGTGAAGATGCGGATGGAGCTATTAAACTAGAAGAAGGTTCACAAGACATTACAGGCGAAGAAGCCTTAGCCCTTGCTCGATCTAGACAATACGATAGTGACCAGGCACGTGGTAAGCGTCAGATGGAGCTCCTACAAGCGATCTTCAATGAAGCTTCAAGCATACAGTCTGTTACGAAATATGGTTCTCTAATCGACTCCATCGGAAATAATATGAAGACGAACATGAGTTTTGATGAGATGAGCGCCTTACACAACTACGCACTGAATCGTGACATTGCGTTTGAAACGATGCAGCTAGACGGAGAAGGTACGTTCATTAATAATCTGTATTATTTCAAAGTAAACGATGACAGCCTCACATCTATCCAAAACACATTACAAACTCACCTTGATCTAAACGGAATCAATAATAAAATTGATGAAAAAGAAAACGAAGACAACACCTATGCTAAGAAACAAGAACCCTCTTCAGAAGAAGACGAGGAACTTTAACTAAAAGATGGTTGAGAGATTTCGAATCTCCCAACCATCTTTTTTTATATCTATTTACTTCGTATTTCCCAATCAACGACTAGCATCTTTAACAGCTTACTTCTCGGTCGTTTCAGAGCCTTCCTCCTCAACCGGATCAGGTTCTCCTGTCAGAAGGTTAAGGTCCTTATTTCCTAAAGCATTGTCAGCCCGGTACATATGTCCGGCAATCTTTTGTCCCCAATAAGGATCAGAGGCATATTTTACATTCATGCCCTCACCTTTGTTTCCTAGATAATCCCCATTAGCTCGAAAGCCTGTACCAGTCAGGTAACCATCTTTAACAAACTGCGCCGCAAACATAATATTGTCTTCTATTGAATTAAATCCATAGGCGTTTCCATAAGGATTATCGTCCGTTGCGTTTAACCCATATAAGTTATTTTTGTCTCTAGCTATAGAGCTATTTCCCCATCCGCTCTCATGAATAGCATGAGCCATTAAATATAAAGCATTTACTCCGTATTTCTCTTGTGCTTTAATGAATGATTCTCCATGACCGAATAAGACACTATTATTAATCGGAGAATAGTCATTCATGTATTGATCTAACTCTTCAGCTGTATAGTCTGATTTTGTTAATAAAGATAGATAGTTGAAAAGCGGAGTATCATCTTCCCCTAGTGTCCAACTTCCATCTGGTTTAAAGATCTTCTCTCCTTCATCCATCCACTCTGGTGCTTTTCCGTAAAGGTATTCACCGTAATAGCTACGAAGTTTGTGGTACAACTCCCCACCCTTATTCACATAGTAAGACTGACTGTTGATAAATGGTGTTGGAACCAGTTGAATGTCACTCGGTTTTGCATACAAAACCTCTCCAGATAAACGAACCTTTAAAGCCCCATTTGGAGAAGTATCCATGTACTCTACTTCACTGCCGCCACTAACATAGTTTACAGCAGTACGATCTTTCAGGCGTTCGTCTGGATATAAAAGCGTATAGTGTTTCGTATAAGACTGCCCTTCAGGAATCCAAATCACTTCCCCACTGCGGAAAATAACTTCCGTTCCATTTTTCTTAGCCTTGTTCTTAGCTTCATCAAATGAATCAAAAGAAATGCCATATGTATACGAGTCAACCGAATGTATTTGTGCGATTTGATATTCTTTTGATACGTGGAACGTTTTCTTAATAGACGTCTCCATCATCTTATTGCCTTTCTCAGAGCGCAAGCCTTGATTAACATATAGGCGGTATGAATCACCAACCACAAACTCCTTGACCGGGTGGACCTTAATCGTCTTCTGGTCCTCGGATGGTTTCAACTCTACAGGATGCCGCTCTCCTGTTGATAGATTTTCAACATAAATATTCTCTTCAGTAATAGACCTTTGCTTGATCTCGGTATCAAAAACGATGGTCCATACTTTATCTGATGGGATATTGATAACCTCTTCCCATTCTTCCCAAATCGACTCAGCTTTCGCTACTTCTGTTGTCCCAAGCAACGTTAGCAGGAAAACCAAACTAAATACCCAAACAATTCCCTTTCTCATCTCAGTATTTCCCTCCTGATTTCTTAGAATCTACCACCTATTATAAATAGCATCGACCTAGATTCATAGAAGTTTAGGAAATATTTGAGATGATTTGTAGAAGCTTAACATTTTCTAAGACCAAATACCGAGAAATATTCTAATCGTTAGACATAATATTTCCCGGGAAAAGCTCTTTTGCTATTTTTCGACGGAACAATCTAGCTTAATTTGTTAGCCAATAAATAACCTGAAGTTCCATTAAGTCCTCCTCCTGGCCAGGTTGCAGCACCTACCATATAGAGGTTTTTAATAGGAGTATGATAGTTGGAATACCCTGCTACTGGACGAAAAGCATAATTCTGATGAAGGTGATGACTTCCACTTACACTGTCCCCACCCACTAAATTAGGATTATCTTCTTCCAAATCACTTGGAGACAGTACTATTTTTTTAGAAAGTACATCTCTTACGTTAGGAGCATAGTGAGCTAGCTTATCAAGCACACGTTCTGCATAGGCTTCTTTCATCTCACTCCAGCTACCTGGTTCAATCTCGTTCAAGCTGTCCTGAACTGCTTCTGCTGGTAATGCACGTACTTGAATCCAAATGGTATGTTTCCCTTCAGGAGATCGAGAAGGATCAATGGTTGTAGGTTGCCCAACCACAAGAAGAGGACTATCGGGAAGGGTTCCGTTTAAACTTTGAGTATACGTACGAGATAAATCTTCTACGTAAGGACCAATATGGATATAGGCAAATTCGCTATACTCTTTCCCTGCCGCCCATTCAAGTGGCGCATCAAGCTCAAGATGAATCATCATCGTTCCAGGTCCATACTGATAGTTCTCCGCCTTTTCCACATAAGAAGAATGAAGGGTGTGAGGATCAAGCAGCCTTGAGATGAGCTGAGTGGGTGTAATGTTTCCGATGATGGATTTCTTAGCATATGCAATTTCACCTGATGCGAGCTTCACACCGACTGCCTTTCCATTATCCACTAAAATTTCATCTACTTCAGCACCTGTTCGAACCACTCCGCCTCTTTTCTCAATCCCTTTGATTAAACTGTTAATCAATTCCTGGATTCCGCCTTTAGAGAAGGCCATACCATTGCGCTGATTAAGCACCGATTCTAAAAATGGAAAGACGGCTCCATTTGAAACATCAGGCGCAAAGTCCAAGTGAAACCCCCAGGGTACAATGAGGGATTTCACCTTCTTGTCCATGAACCAGCGATCAACAAACTCCCTCGGAGAATGAAGCAACTGGCTTCCTAGTTGAAGAAGACCACTGATCTTGAAATGCCTATACATCTTAAAGAACTGCTTTCCTGCCTCAAAGGAAGGCAGCTCCATCTTCATGAGGGGCATTAAATGAGGGGCCGTTTTATCGAAGTAATCGTTTAACCTGGACCAAGAATCCGCATCTTCCTGTGAAAGAGCCGATAAAATCTCATACGTTTTCTCTCGATCTTGGTAAACTCCGATTCCAGTTCCATCTGGAAAGACACTTGCATACGGGTGGTCACTGACTACCGGTTCAAATCCATATTCAGAAAGCTCTTCTTTGTACTCCTCGTAGAAAGCTGAGCCTAAAAAAAGGCCGATATTCATCGCATACAAATCATGGGTATATCCGTTTGAAGTGGCTGATTTCGAAGCTCCTCCTGGGGTATCAGCTTTTTCTAGTACAAGCACTCTCCCCCCTTTTTCAGCTAACAAGAAAGCTGATATTAATCCGTTGTGGCCACTACCGATTACAATTGCATCTACATTTTCCATAGGATCCCTCACTGTCTTAAAAATGATCTTAAACAATACCACAACCATCAGAAGGTAAACGCAGATGCGCACATTAAAAAAGCACCAGAATCTACAAGAAGATTCTGGTGCTTCACTTCGTTTATCGTTTCGTACGATAATCACGAATCAGATTTAAGATTGGACGGTAATTCTGACTAATTAACCCTGTCACTTCTACAACTAGTTCAATCAAGATGAGCAAGGTAAATATGACAAATACGGATCCAAACATAGTGGCTTGGGAGAAAATAACTGCTGCTAAACTAAACAGGGCAGCCATTGCATAAATCATAAGCACTGTTTCAGGGTGGCTATACCCTAATCGCAATAAGCAATGGTGCAAGTGTGATTTATCTGGAGAAGATAACGGTTTGCGTTGTACAAACCTTCTCACAATAGCAAAAATTGTATCAGAAATTGGAACGCCTAGAATAATAACCGGGATAATGAACGAGAATAACGTAATGTTCTTAAACCCAAGCAACGAGAGGACACTTATAATAAAGCCTAAGAATAAAGCTCCAGTATCTCCCATAAAGATCTTTGCTGGGTAAAAGTTGTAGATCAAGAATCCTAGCGTACTTCCTAGTGTAATAAGCCCGATCATGGATACAAAGAAGTCACCCATTGCAATCGCCATACCTGAGATGGTTAATAAAGCAATCGAAGATACTCCTGCTGCAAGACCGTCAAGGCCATCAATTAAGTTAATCGCATTGGTGATTCCTACGATCCAAAGAATCGTAATCGGAACACTCATCCAACCAAACTGCAGCGTATCTCCAAATGGTAAATTAATGTACTCAACCTTAACATTACCAGCTTGAACCACGATAAGGGCAGCGGCAAGTTGACCTGCAATTTTCCATTTAGGGGATAATTCCTTCATGTCATCAAGGACACCTGTCACAATAATAATCGTGCTTCCGATTACAAGCGGCCATGTGTACCCTGAATCTGGGAAGAATAAGAGAACCCCAGCAACAAAGCTTAAGAATATCGCTAAGCCACCTAAACGTGGCATTAATTTTTGGTGTACTTTTCGTTCATTCGGCTTATCCGTCGCTCCAATTTTTACAGCTAACTTCTTCACAACGGGTGTGATGAGGATTGAAGCAATGAAACATAATAATAAGGCCTTAAACTCCATTTAAAAGACCCTCCTCGGTTCTAGTATGTCCAACTTTAATGTTCAAGAAGCAGTAATTACTTTCCAAATTCATGTATACCATTCCACATTTCTGAGCAAACTACCATTAGGATTATAACACAACGAGCCCACGTCTAGAATATCGGATTTACATCTTTATTTACCTTTTTTTGTCGACTTCAAACGACATTTCTCCCAAATGTATGTATGAAATCCAAGTCAAATACGCGTTTAACCTTTAAATTATTAGACGAAAAGCAGGCTTTAAAAGTTTCACTTTAAGTATAATAAATAAATTTCGTTAGGATCCGTTTCATTTATGACTGTTGAGGGTATTTAAAAATAGAGGACATCCTTAAAGTAAATAAGGATGCCCTATATATATTAGTTTACTTCTGCTTCGTAATAATCAACGATTCCTTCTGTAATGGCTTGAGCATAAAGATCTCGGTAATAATTAGATGTTAGTTTTTGGTAGTCTTCACTATTCGTAATAAACCCGAGTTCAACTAATACGCTTGGCAATGTGTTGTAATGAATAACATAAAAGTTATTATCCTTCACACCACGGTCATACATATCCGCAATGTCGACAAGTTTTCTCTGGATATATCCAGCCAACGCACGACCTTCTTCTACATTACTTAACTTCCTTGAATCATAGAATACTTCTGAACCTTTTGCACCTGGAGAAGCTGCATTTGCATGAATACTTACAAAGAGGTCACCTTTCACTTCTTGAGCGTAATCTACACGGCCTTGAAGCGTTAAGAACTCATCTGCATCTCTAGTTAAAATTGGCGTCGCTCCAAGTGCCTTCAATCGTTCTGCCACTCTTAACGAAACATCAAGATTAATTTCTTTTTCCTGAGCTCCTCCACTTTGTGCTCCTGGATCATGGTCACCATGACCCGCATCAATAACGATACGTTGCCCTTCCACAGCTGTTCCGCCTGCTTTACGAAGCTTCATATATGTTTTATGTACATACGCTTTTTGACCATTGAACTCAATTTCAGTCCAAAAATCTTCAAAATCATATACATCAACTACGTCACCGCGCGAAAGCCTCCCTAACTTCTTAGAACTCGCATTCGGCTCAGCTCTAACATTTAGAACCTCTGCTGTTACCGTTCCAGTAGACAGTACTGGTTTGTCGTCAATAACAGGCTCTTCATAAGACTTAATACTAAAGTTCTTCCTGTAACCTTGGTCCATCTGCTTCCCTTTATCAGAGGAAATATCATTCTCTACAACAAGCTCGTAATACCCATTGCTTACGTATCCATCCTTTGGTGGATGAACCACTACCTTTTTCCCATCCTTACTTACATCATATGAAGGGATGTACTTTCCGTCGTCTAATGTTTTCACATAAATGTTTTCTTGTAACGTTGCTTGATTGATTGGTGTATTGAATTCGATTGTCCATGTCTTATCCGGTTCTACGTCTGCTTCTTCCGGCAATTCCTCCCACACTGTCTCTGCTTGAGTCATTACCGGTGCGATAAACAAAACAATTAAACTTAGAAGTGTCCCTACGATTTTTCTTGTTGTCATCTAAGCTCCCCCAATTCATCATTATCTAGCATAGATAATATCATGAATCACAAGGAAAATTCTATCCATTTTGAAAAAATAAGGTAAAAATATAGAATTATATACATAACTTTGTCGTTTTTTACCCACCTACTAATGGCCCTTTACAAATGAAAATATAAATAGGAAACACTCTCCATTTTCCTGCCAAATCTAGTAAGACCTTAATGAATATCCTGAAATTTCGTGATATACTAATAATCGGTAATTACAGACATTGAGGAGCGTATAGTATGCTTGAGACGATCAAGAAGTATTATGGAGATAAGAAGTCAGAGCGTCAGTTGAAAATCTATGAAAAGAATGTCGAAAAAATAAATGAATGGGAACACAAAATAGAAAGACTTACAGATGAAGCCTTACAATCTAAAACGACAGAGTTTAAAGAGCGATTAGCAGAAGGTGAAAACATAGAATCGATTAAGGAAGAAGCTTTTGCGGTTGTGAGAGAAGCTGCCAAACGTATATTAGGGATGCGTCATTATGACGTTCAGTTAATTGGCGGACTTGTTTTATTCGAAGGCAACATTGCTGAGATGATGACAGGTGAAGGGAAGACATTGGTGGCCTCATTACCGAGTTACTTGCGGGCTCTAGAAGGAAAAGGCGTACACGTTATTACAGTTAATGAGTATCTTGCCGAGCGTGACCGTGAATTAATTGGACCAATTCACGAATATCTAGGACTTACAGTCGGGCTCAATATTACCCAAATGTCACCTGATGAGAAAAAACAGGCCTACCAAGCTGATATTACATATGGAATTGGAACAGAATTCGGGTTTGATTATTTACGAGATAACATGGCACAACAAGCTTCCCAACGAGTCCAGCGCCCTTACCACTATGCCATTGTCGATGAAATTGACAGTGTCCTAGTAGATGAGGCAAAGACACCACTTATTATTGCCGGAAAGATGATGGCAAGTGCACAACTTCACCGCGTTTGTGCAAAGCTTGCGAAATCATTCAAAGCTGATGTTGAGTATAACTTTGACGTCACCACTAAAGCCACAAGCTTAACAGAGGATGGAATCACAAAAGTAGAACGCGCATTTGGCATAGATAACCTATTTGACCTAGAGCACCAAACATTGTACCACTATGTCATCCAGGCCGTACGGGCTCATGTCATGTTCAAGCGTGATGTCGATTATATTGTCGACGAAGGTGAAGTTAAGTTAATTGATATGTTCACAGGACGTATGATGGAAGGGCGCACCCTCTCTGATGGTCTTCACCAAGCAATCGAGGCCAAAGAAGGACTTGAAATTACAGAAGAGAATAAGACACAAGCCAATATTACAATCCAAAACTATTTCCGAATGTACCCGATCCTTTCTGGAATGACGGGTACGGCGAAAACAGAAGAAAAGGAATTCCAACATACGTACCACATGGACGTTATTCAGATTCCAACGAATAAACCAGTTATTCGCGAAGACTTAGAAGATTTGATTTATGCTACGAAAGAACAGAAATATGAAGCCATGGTTAACGACGTTAAAGACCGTTATAGCAAAGGCCAACCTATTCTAATTGGAACAACTTCAATTCTGCAATCTGAAACTGTTGCCAACTATTTAGATGAGGAAAACATCCCTTATGAACTGCTAAATGCGAAAAGCGTGGAGCAGGAAGTGCGTCTCATTTCACTAGCAGGTCAGAAAGGTCAAATCACCATTGCAACGAATATGGCCGGGCGCGGTACAGATATTATGCTTGGAGAAGGCGCTGCTGAAACGGGTGGTCTTCACGTGCTTGGAACGGAACGCCATGAATCTCGCCGTATCGATAACCAGCTTAAAGGTCGCTCAGGTCGTCAAGGGGACCCTGGTTCAACACAATTTATCATTTCAATGGAAGATGACATGTTGCACCGTTTCGCGGAAGAAGAAACAGAACGCAAGATGAAATCTCTAAAAACTGATGAGAGCGGGCTCGTTTTAAATAAAGATATGAATAAATTTATTGATACCGTTCAGCGTATATCAGAAGGAAGCAACTTTAATATTCGAGAGTTTAACCTAAAGCTCGATGATGTCATCAACGACCAGCGCGGCGTTATCTACACGTTACGCAACCAAATGCTAGAGTCTAATACTTCCCTAGAATTTATACTTCCTTATATACAAGACTACCTTCTTGAAATCGTAGAAAAAGAATGTCCAGAGACCATCGTGCCTGAAAAATGGAACATGGGCCATCTAGAAGAAGAAGTGAACCGCGCAGCTCCATTAATCGAAACGAACATGACAGAACAATCCTTCGAAAGTATTGAGGACGTAAAGGAATATGTTCAAAAAGTGGCAGAAGAATATACATCTAAGATTGATGTTCTTCGTAAAAATATTATGTTACAGAACCGCTTGAAACAAGTATCTATCGCGATTATTGATCGCCAATGGATCCGCCACTTAGAGATCATGAACCGTCTTCGTGAAGGTATTGGTATGCGTCAATATCAACAAGAAGACCCTCTGCGCCTTTACCAAAACGAAGGGCTAGATGTGTTCCACCACACGATGTTTGAAATCAAACGTGAGATGGTCCTTCAGCTCTCTAGATTTGTCCAGGGAATCAACAACGGTAAGAAAAAATAACGACAAAAGGAGGATCTCACTACCGTGTTAAATTTTTTAAAGCGCAACAAGCAACAGCAGGAAGACTCTGAAAAGCCTTCTAACGATTCCACCGTAGATGCTGAGGACTTAATAGATGGAGTGGAATCAGATTCTTCCTCCGAAGAAATAGAAACCGAATTGTCGATTAACCCTAATTGGAAATTAGGGGAAGAAGATATCTATGTTTACCGTTTTATGAACAACGAAAACCCTCCTCTACTTCCTAACCAATTGTCGTTGGGTGCCTTTGAGCTCAAAAAATTAGAGGGTGATATGATCGCTGCTGGAGCTTTTGTTCGTAGCTCTCTCAATAAAAAAATTACCTTTAATCGTACAACCATCCTTCTTATGAAGAACGATGGGACAAAGCTTGGCCGTAAACAATTTGATCTATCTGAGGTAGGAGAACTTCCGGCTCGATCTAGCCGCCCTCACCTCTTTATATTTGACAAGAAGGACTTATTTGTCCCGATTGAAGAAATTCCAACAGATGATTGGAAACTGGCCTTCGAGATGAGGAAAACCTCCCAAAAGCATACGCTCGAGTTAGCCGACAGTTGGCACGAATCAATGGCAAGCGAAGAGTATGAAAAGCTAAGAGATTATACAGAGTCACTCACACCGCCTAAACCAGGCGAAGTAAACTTTATGGGATTACGTGCTCATGAGACCGAGAACGGGGACTTACATGTAACGATGTTAATTCGTAACGGATCTGCTAAAAGCATTCAACTCCAACAACTTCCTCTTCAATTTGAAGATGCGAGTGGAGTTGCCGTCGCCAAGGGTGGATTCAAGCTTCAGGATTTTAAGGTTTCAGCAAATACCAGTAAGCCATGGACGTTTATTTTCCCGAAATCGATCATTGAAGCGGAAGAGCTGGACTTAAGCTCTTGGAAAGCCTATCCCATACAAAATCAGCAATAGATATAAAGAAAGCTGAACTTCTCTTTAGGAGAAATTCAGCTTTCTTTGTTTAACACGGTTAAGTAGATCTTACTTGTTTTGCTCTTTACTAAGCTGTTTAGCCTCTTCGAGAGCTTCAATGTTACTCTTGATTAACTGGTAAACACTTATGTTTGGATTGCCCACGGATTGCTCGGTACTTTCTAGTTGATGAAGAAAGAAGCTAGCAGAAAAAGAAAGAAACGCACTCTTACTAATTCCAAGCTCTTGTGTTTTCTCATCTATTTTATGAAACAAGTCTTCTTCAACAGAAACACTTATCTTTTTCTTAGCCATAACAACGACCTCCTCATCTAATCATAAAATTGTGACTTATTGTTGTAAAGAGTCTCACGTCCTACCATTCCTCAATAAGGAAGAATTAATAGAATTTAATAACAGAATCAACCGAAAATATGTAGGAATTGGGATTGCAGTCGCCCCCATGAAAGGGGTCTTCAAGTGTCTGAAGTTTACAATAACACTCCTGCACAACAAGCTGGTATTAAAGTAGGTACGATTATTTCATCAGTAAATGGGATCATTTTTGCCCCATAGTGGAAGAGGTGTCATTTGTTCCTCTCCATCCGATCCCGCAGAGAGCGAAAGCGAACGAGGAAGCTCATAATCAAAAGAGGAATTTCGACTAAGACCGTCACGTCCTGTGACAACGTCGAACGCCCCCACATCGTGTGGGGCCACAGGAAAGCGAGTGTTTTCCCCGGCCCATCTTCCTCTCATTAAAGTAAACAAAAACATTATACTTTGTTCATTGACAAAGCCAATAACAAAGGGCTGTTTCTACGTATAGAAACAGCCCTTTTTTTATTCTACCTGAAAGATTTTATCAACCGCTTCTTTCATGTGTACCCCTTTTGACGAAGTAACTTCATCGGTAATAACGAGCTTGTAAAATCCAACCCCTTCGTACCCTTCTTCTGGAGCTTCTACATAAACTTTAGTATGATCACTGTTAAGACGAACTTCCACGCCATCTACTTTCTTTCCATTATGATCGACAACATAGACAGTGTCCTCTGAGACTGAAGAATCGAGTAGTGCGGTGTTAAATTCGACTCTCCACTCTTTATCATCTCGGACGTACTCATAGTCTACAGGTTCGTCGACTTCTGTATCTTCAGAGTCGTCATAGGAAGCGCGTAGTCTGTCTAAGAAGATCACACCTCTATTTTTATTGTCTTCGCTTATTTCTGCGATGTAAATTCGGCTTACTGATAATGGGAGCGCTGCTGTGTCAGGGATTTCTGCGGTTACGTACTTCCACCCGCTCCAATCAAGTTCCCCTTGTTCAGTGAAGCTAATCGTGACTGTTTTTCCGTTTCCATCAATCAACTTTCCACGAAGCCAATGATCATGGTCGTCCCCATACACCCACATGCCTATATGGTCAGGACGGCCATCTATAGAGATCGGGTCCTTCTGCACGATATATGAAGCTGCTGTGCCGGCCTGTCCTGTTACGAAATCATACTCAAATCGCATGGATGAGTCACCTGAAACGAGAGGTTCAAAACCTTTACTCAGACGATTTGCCCCTTTTGCACGGACGGTATCAAAGGACCAAGCATCGTTGCTTGTGAACTCGTCTAACGTTTGAGCTTTTCCGCCCACAGTTACAGAAGCTTTATACTCATTGCCGTTTAACGTTGCCACTACTGACCCTTTGGCAGCATCGCTGTCTGCAGTGAGGTTCCCATCCTGATCAATGGTCCCGATGGAACCTTCTGTTGACCATTCTATCGTATTTTTATCAAAGATAAGTTCTTCATTATCTAAATAAGCATCAGCATGAAAGGCCTGACTTGTATCTGTCCCAAGTTTCACTTCACTCGGAGTAATCGTAAATCGATCGGCGTCCTCTACTACGTCTACAGGCAACTCTTTGGTTGCTGTCCCGTATGTCACAACGATCGCCCCTGAACCTTCACGATCAGCCACGAAGCGATTCCCTTCCATATGGCCAACGTTACCGTTCACAGAATAACGGACATTACTTTCATTTATAGAAATCGGGTAGTTATATTGGTCAAACAAAGAACCTACTTCCACCTCAACGGATGACCCGGCCATGATCTTCCCTTCCTGCACCTTTCGAGCTTCTAGGTGGGTCGGCTGGCTGTCTGTCGCTGTGTTGACGGCATGAAGCGTTGTTGAAACAGAACGCTGCCATCCGTCTGACGGAGAGTTCACAACGCTTGGCAACGTATCCCCTCGCTGACGAACAGCCATCGTTGTCGAACCACCGCCGTCTAGATTCATAGCTTGATAGATTCCTTTGCTTTCTAAGTATTCGGCAAACTCAGTAAGGTTCATGCCATCGCTGTATCCATTCTGACGACCATCAACGGTAACAAAATAGACCTTAGAACCATCCTTACTCGTCCCAACCGCCGTGCGCGGGTGACGTTCACTTGCACGGTAGCTATCTTCATTCATCGAAATATCAACTTGTCCATTTTGCACAAGCATCGGACCACTACCTAGCATATATTGGGTATCCTTCCATGCTGAAGGGATATCAATGCTTAAAGATAGGTCGTCTCCTACTTCAATATCATTATACCTTGAAGAGAGCGCACCGCCTTGGATGGATAATACAAATCCATCATCAGGCACTTGTGTTCGACCTTCTTTTCCATATGGACGAATCTTTGTTACGTTTCCTGTTACTTGTTCGCCGAAATCAACTTCTGGACTATCCAGAGGTTTGTCTAAATTCGCCACGGTAATTTCAATACCGTATTGGTTTGACTTCGTCCAATCAAAACGGTACGAAGGCGTATAAACGATGATCTCGCCTGCCTCGCGGTCCTTATTGACAGAATCAACGTTCACTCTGTCCCCATCATGCTCAAATTCCATATCAAAATAGAATTCCCCTATTTGTGCACGGCCATTTTCATCCATACCAAATGCAGTAGGGATGCTCATATAACCATTGGAATCAGATGAGATCGCTCCTAAATTAAAGATCGACTGGTCCTCCGAAACGAGATAAGCCGGTAGGGCATTATTCGTGTGGAAAAACGAACCGTTAATGGATCCAAGGACGCGATTCCCTTCCTTACTAATCGATTCGGCCTGTGTCGTCACAGGACTTAAAGATGGAAATGGAACAGGATAATTCATCTGAACAGTGTTATAAGATTTCGAAACATCCACTTCCATAATATTCGTCGTCTCTTCTATGTATCCAGATTTCATTTGTTCTTGCCTGTGGGTCACTCCTGGAGCAACCTCATTGTTCTCTTTTACTTGATAACTGGCAGCAGAAACACTCGGCGAATCTGTATTCCAGTCCAGCGTTGGCAGATTGTAAGCTGTCCCTATGATTGTAAAAATCATCATTAATGAAAGAACGCGAACAACCCAAAGCTGTCTCGTACCCTTATGTAACATTCGTCTCCCCCTTATATGTCTGTGAAAAAACCAAACTACTAAAATAATACAGTTTAGTAAGACATTTTCTCAATAGACTAATGTAGGATTTTTATAGATTTTGGCGAAAAAAGGGAGATAAATGCTAAAAAAGTAGTTGTTTTTTTAATTTTTGATAACTTATCAACCAATAAACATGATCCATAAAGAGCACGTACTAATAATCTCCTCGGACCATAGTAATTTCTTTTATGAGCTGTTGGATTAACTGATCTGTATTTTCAATGGAAGCTTTCTCTGTATCATTTATAATCGTTTGCAAAATGCTTCGCAAACGTTCTTGAGTTAGTGAATTCATACCTTCCACCTCTCTCTTTTTATATGATACGGTGGGCGGTCTCCGAGTGATACAAAATTAGGCTTGCCTTCTGGAGAATCTCTTCAAACGATTCCGTAACCAAAACAAACCACAAGCAAGTAGTGCTCCCACAGTATCAAGTAAAACATCACCCGCATAAGGCGTTCTGTTTGGAGTAAATCCCTGGTGTATCTCATCGAACACGGCATATAAAAACGTGAACAGAAGGCTCAGTAAGGCAGACCTTCCCCAGGTTACATTTGTAGATTTGCGAAGCGCAATATAAAAGAACACACACAATAGCAGGAATACACTTACATGAGCTCCTTTTCGAATGAAAAATTCAACAAGGCCATTCACACCAAGAGCATCCACGCTCACTTCAGAATGATGGTACGTAAATTGGATCCAATCAAGTACAGGAGCTAGAAAGGATAAGTCCATCACATCACTCATAAACGGCTTAATATCCTGCTCCTCATAAGGCGTCGAAGAAGAATAGAAAATAACCCCCATCCAAACCAAAGGCCACAACCAATACATCATAATCACCCCTCCTTCCCCGCCTATCTTACCACACCACAGCACGAAAGCGTGCCAGACACCCTGCTTTCTGATAACGTGCTAAAGCGTGTCTGGCACCCTGCTTTCTGGTAACGTGCTAAAGGGTGTCTGGCACCCTGCTTTCTGGTAACGTGCTAAAGCGTGTCTGGCACCCTGCTTTCTGGTAACGTGCTAAAGGGTGTCTGGCACCCTGCTTTCTGGTAACGTGCTAAAGGGTGGGTAGGAGTTGGATTTTAGTGGAGACTGGGATTATAATGGAAGTGTGTTAGGTTAATTAATGAGAGGGGTTGTAGTGTAATGTCGATTAAAAAGGCGATCATTCCAGCTGCTGGACTTGGGACAAGGTTTTTACCAGCCACGAAGGCGATGCCGAAAGAGATGCTGCCCATTGTGGACAAACCAACCATCCAGTATATTGTGGAAGAAGCAATTGATTCTGGCATTGAGGACATCATTATTGTAACCGGAAAAGGGAAGCGAGCAATTGAGGATCATTTTGACCATGCACCAGAACTTGAAGATAATCTCATCAGTAAAGAAAAGTTCGACCTACTTGAAAAGGTTAAACAACCTTCCAAAGTTGAAATTCATTACATAAGACAGAAAGAACCAATGGGACTCGGTCATGCTGTATGGTGCGCCCGTAAGTTTATCGGGAACGAACCGTTTGCTGTTCTTCTTGGGGATGATATTGTTCGATCTGAGACACCTTGTTTGAAACAACTCATCCAACAATACGAAGAAACGAAAACGTCCATTGTAGGCGTGCAAAGTGTTCCAGATGAAGAAACCCATCGTTATGGAATCATTGATCCAGATCATCACAGTGGCAATCGCTATCACGTTCGTCAGTTTATCGAAAAGCCTTCTCAAGGCGAGGCACCTTCTAACCTAGCGATTACGGGACGTTACATTTTAACGCCTGAAATCATGATGTTTTTGGACAAACAAGAACTAGGTGCAGGTGGTGAAGTTCAGCTCACCGATGCCATCCAAAAATTAAATGAGATTCAGCGTGTCTTTGCTTTTGAATTCCAAGGAGATCGCTACGACGTCGGTGAAAAGCTTGGCTTTATTAAAACTACGATGGAGCTCGCTTTAGAAAGAGAAGAATTACGAGATGACCTCCTCACTTTCATGGATAGGACATTAGAACGTTATAAACTTGATCATTATTAAATACCGAGCCGGTGGGATCTCCCCCGGTTTTTCTTTTTCCATAAAATAACTCGCCACGTTCTTATCTTCAAAAAAAGAACTCTAAATGTTAATATTTTAGTTTATTTAAGAAAAAACTAGGTTAATGGTAGGGAAGGGAATATACCGAATGTATTTCGTTTAGAACGACTTATACATCGATTGACACACATCGGAATAATTCGAGTATAATATTAAGCACGCTATTTTATTAGGAGGCTTTTATTAGAAAATGGGACAACCACAGAGGAAGAAATTAGATAAGACCCTGAAGCCCCACTGGGTTTGGGCAATTGCATTCGGTTCTGCCGTAGGGTGGGGTGCTTTTGTACTACCGACAGATTGGCTTCAAGGCACTGGACCATTACCCGTAGTCATTGGTTTCTTGTTGGGAGCTATACTAATGACAGTAATCGGTGTAAGCTACGGATTTCTCATTAAACAATTCCCTGTATCAGGGGGAGAATTTGCTTATGCTTATATTGGTTTTGGCAGAACCCATGCTTTCGTTGCAGGGTGGTTCTTAACGCTTGGTTACATATGTACAGTTGCATTAAATTCCTCGGCTCTTGCCTTACTAGGTAAGTTCTTATTCCCGAGCATTGTGAAAGTCGTCCCCCTTTATACCATTGCAGGTTGGGACGTTTATCTCGGTGAAATTATAATTTCTACTGTTACATTGATTGTGTTTGCTTTCTTAAATATCCGAGGCGCCAGCTTTTCTGGTCGTTCTCAGTTTATTTTCACAATGGTCTTACTTTCTGGAGTCATTTTACTGGCTATAGGAGCGATTGTGAGCGATCAAGCCACTGCTTCTAATATGCAGCCACTTATTGACCCAAGTAAACCAGCTATCGCATCGATCCTCGCAATCGTAGCTATAACCCCTTGGGCCTATCTTGGTTTTGATAATATTCCGCAGGCTGCAGAGGAATTCGATTTTCCTCCTAACAAGGCGTTTAAATTAATCGTCTACGCATTGCTTGCTGCAGGACTTGCTTATTCGGTTATGGTGCTTACCGTTTCTAGTTTAGCTCCATGGCAAGAGTTAGCCGGATCAGCCTCTGCTTGGGCAACGGGTGACGCGATTGACAGCATATTCGGTCGCCTTGGCATATTTATTATCGCGACTGCCTTAATTATGGGTATTTTCACAGGCTTAAACGGATTCTATCTATCCTCAAGCCGCTTAATGTTTGCGATGGGACGTGCTCGTGTTTTACCAGAAATGTTCCACCGTCTACACCCGAAATACAACACACCATACGTTGGAATTATCTTCACATCGATCTTGTGCTTAATCGCTCCTTGGTTTGGACGTGAAGTGCTGCTATGGATCGTTGATATGTCATCCATTGGTGTAACCATTGCATACTTCTATTGCTGTGCTACAGCATTCCGTATGTCGAATTCTAAAGTACAGAAGACCTTCGCCACTTTAGGGATTATCAGTGCGGCTACATTCTTCTTCTTACTTACAATGTGGTTCTTAGATTCTTCTCTATCTGCACCATCCTACATCGCATTAGCTGTATGGGCAGGGCTAGGACTTATCTTCTATCTCTTTAAACAGAAAGAATACAACGCTATACCACGTAAAGAATTGAATTATTTAATTACAGAGAAAGAAGAAATACCACAGAATAAGTAAAACCCAAGAGCCAACCGCCCAGCGGTTGGCTCTTTTTATTCCTTTACAGAGTTGAAGCGTGCCAGACACCCTGCAGTGCTTTAAAAGGCTGCAGGGTGTCTGGCACGCTTTATTTCACTGCAGTGATGATGTGTTGCTTTAGTCCTTCGTTTTGTTAAGGCGGGTTTACATTTAAGTCTTTAGAATGATTTTGTATTTCATGTTGTGCTCACAATTCCCTTAGTGCAATCGGTTCCATCACCGTCATTATAAGCTCATGGTTCTTTTTTCCCCTATGTTTCAGAACAATTACAAGTGTTGAAACACTTGTAAAACCTCGATATATTAGTTGAGCAATCGATTGCACAAACAAATCTACACAAAAAATCTACTTTTATGAGGTGACAGATCACATGTACAAACCATCTAAGCGCCTGACCCGCTTATTCGCTACAACGGCCATTGCTGCAACGGTATTCACTGCAGCGGCACCTAATGTTCTAGCCGTGACACAACCACATCCCGACCAAGAGCTGAATCAAGAAAATATTAAGAAGCAAATGGAAGTTCAATCCGTTGAGCAACTAGAAGACGGTGTGAAATTAACCCTAACGGATCAGAAAGAAGCCTACATACGTTTATTCGCTGAAGATATGGCGAAGGTTTCGATCCTTGAGCAAGGTGAAGAAGAGTACTTCTCTGAAGGAATTGCGAAGAAAGAATGGGACGCTCCCTCTTTTGACGTAGAAGAGGATGGAAATGTTGTAACCCTTTCTACTGATGAAATTACGGTTAAGATTAAAAAGCAGCCGTTCGGTGTTAAATTCCTAGATAAAGAAGGCAACGTCATTAACGAAGATTACATGCAAAACGGTGCTGGTTACGACGAGGACAAGCCATACGTTTACAAGAAGACAAATAAAGACGAAGCATTCTACGGTTTCGGTGAACAAGCTGGTCTAAACGTAAACCAGCGCGGTGAGAGCATTGGTATGTTCAACACAGACGCTTATGCTTATCAGACTGACACGAAGTATCTTTACACTTCAATTCCATTCTTCATGGGGCTGAAAAATGATAAAGCGTACGGAATCTTCTTCGATAACACCAACCGTTCTTATTTTGAAATGGCAAGTGAAAGTGACGATTACTACTACTTCTATGCAGATGACGGAAAGTTAACGTACTACTTCATGTACGGACCAGAAATTCAAGATGTATTAGACCGTTATACAGAACTCACAGGAAAAATGGAGAAACCAGCGAAGTGGACACTAGGCCTGCACCAGAGTAAGTGGGGGTACACAGCTGAAGAAATCGAGAATGTTGCCAAGACATACCGCGAAAAAGAAATCCCATTAGATACGATGCACTTTGACATCGACTACATGGATGAGTACCGCGTATATACATGGGCTGACGATTACGCAAGCGATGAACTTCATAACAACTTAGATAGTATGAACTTCCACAAAATCGCAATCAATGACCCAGCTGTTAAGAAAGATCCAGGTTACTTCATGTACGACGAAGGAACAGCGAACGATTACTGGGCGAAAAATCCAGACGGTACGAATTTCGTAGGCGAAGTTTGGCCTGGAGACTCTGTGTTCCCTGACTTCTCTAAAGAAGAAGTTCGCAACTGGTGGGCAGATCACTCTGAAGTCCTTTACGACCAAGGAATTGACGGCGTATGGAACGATATGAACGAACCGGCTGTATTTGATGGTCCATACCATACTGCTCCACTAGATGTAACGTTTGGCGAGGGTGAGAACAAGCGTACACACGCAGAGTACCACAATCTTTATGGTCATGACGAAGCAGAAGCAACGTACGAAGGTGCCGTGCAGCACAATCCTGAAGAGCGCCCGTTCGTTTTAACTCGTGACATGTATGCTGGTACACAGCGCTACGCAGCTCTTTGGACAGGAGATAATGTAAGTCAATGGGATCACCTGCAAATGTCGATTCCAATGAACGCAAACGTCGGGCTTTCTGGTCAGCCATTCGTTGGTAATGATATTGGTGGTTTCGCAGATCGACCAGACGCTGAAATGTACGCTCGTTGGATCGAAGTCGGCGCATTCCTGCCATTCTCCCGCGTTCACTACGACAGTGATGCGAAAGCAGAGGTTAAACAAGGACAAGAGCCTTGGGCATTCGGCGAAGAAGTTGAAAACATCAGTAAGAAGTACATCGAAATGCGCTATAAGCTAATGCCTTACTTGTACAACACATTCGTAGAAGCAGCTGAAACGGGCTCCCCTGTTCAACAGCCGCTTGTGTACCAGTTCCAAGAGGATGAGAACACGTACGACATTAGCGATCAGTTCATGTTCGGTGAGGAAATGATGCTTGCTCCTGTTGTGAAAGAAGGACAGACAGAGCGTGATGTTTACCTTCCTGAAGGTGAAACATGGGTAGATTATTGGACTGGAGATGAATATCAGGGCGGCCAAACGATTCACACAGCAGCTGAACTTGACCACCTGCCAATTTATGTGAAGAAGGACGCTATGATCCCTACTCGCGAAGTACAACAGTATACGGATGAGAAACCACTTGAGAACCTAGTACTTGATACGTACCTAGATGAAGAAGCAAGCTACTCCTTCTATGAAGATGATGGGGCTACAATCGACTACAAAGACGGCGAGTACAACATCACGAACTTAAATGTTGTCCGTAAAGGGAAGCACATTGAGTTCACCCAAGATAAACAAGCTACTGGATACGACAGTGAACTAGATTCTTACACACTTAAGTTAAATAATGAAAAAGCACCGAAGAAAATCAAAGCAGCTCGCGCGAAATACGCTGAAGTTTCTTCTGTAGAAGAAGTCAAAGCTCAGCAAGAAACGTATTTCTATAACGAGGAAACGAGCACACTTTATGTAAATGTGCCTGCTGATACGCGTCACAAAGTTAAAATCTTTAGCAGCAAATAAGAATGACCATCACCCTTACCTTTTTTATCATTTTTAACAGATAATACGTATCGGCACCCCCTTACCCTTAGAACGATTTGCGAATTGTATAAGGATTGCCTGTACCACTCACATCTGAAAAATGGTAAAGTGTTATAGGGAGCATATCATGCTAATGTAAAAGCCATCTTAAGACTAACAGGCCTTCCTGTTAGTCTTTTTCTTTCAAAAAATTTGAACACAAAGGAGGGAATGGGATGAAAAAGAAACTTTATTTGCCGCTTATTTTTCTAGGTGTTCTTATCCTTTTACTTATACCGGCAAGATTCCTATGGTCCGAAGATGAAACATTTGAACCCCCTAATGAAAAATCCCCCGTTACAGACATTACAGTAGACACGATTGAAACCAATTTAGCAAGGTATAAACCTGGCCAGCCGATCAAATTTGATGCTGTACTTTCTGAGAAACCGAAGAACAGTTTAGACATGAAGATTACGTATTATCATCTCAACGACGTTGTTCATGAAAAGATCATCCAAGTTGATGAGAAAGAGATCAGCTGGGAATGGACAGCTCCTCAGGAAGATTTTACAGGCTATTATGTTGAAGTAAGTCCTCTTCATAACCAAGAAGGCAATTCAACCATTGCACTTGATGTTTCTTCTTCATGGGATAAGTTTCCTCGCTACGGTTTCTTGTCTGAGTTCTCCGAGAAGTCTGAAGAAGAGCAAAAATCGATCATCAACCAGCTCAACCGATACCATATTAATGGCTTGCAGTTCTATGATTGGCATGATGAGCATCACCAGCCACTTAAGCTAGAAGACGACAAACCCCTTTCCTCATGGGAAAATATTGCGAACCAACCCGTCTCATATGGAACGGTTCAATCTTATATTGATTTAGCTCATAACAAGAATATGATGGCAATGTCGTACAATTTGTTATACGGCGCCCTCTCTGAAGCTGAAGAAGATGGGGTGAAGAAAGAGTGGCGTTTATTCAAAGATCAGGAACAAGAGAACTACGCTGTTCATGAACTTCCTGATGACTGGAAAAGCGACATTTACTTAACAAACCCGGCTAATGGCAGTTGGCAAAATTACATTTTTGATAAGCAACAAACCGTTTTCGATCATTTAACATTTGATGGATGGCACATTGATCAGCTCGGAGATCGAGGTGATGTATATGATTATAACGGGGACCCCGTTGCTCTTGATGAAGAGTTCAAGGGCTTCTTAAAAAATGCTGATGAAACATTTGAAGATAAACAACTTGTGATGAATGCAGTCAATCAGTTTGGCCAGAAGCAAATCGCCAACTCCTCTGCACCATTTTTGTATACAGAGTTGTGGAATCCGTTTAAATCGTACGAAGAGTTGAACGAGGTATTAAAAGAAAACGAAAAGCTTTCTGAAGGTAAGAAAAACACTGTGTTAGCAGCTTATATGAACTACGACAAGTCTGACCAGGAAGGAACGTTCAATACACCTGGCATTCTATACACCGATGCACTAATTTTCGCTCAGGGCGGTGCTCATCTAGAGTTAGGAGAGCACATGCTTTCGAAAGAATACTTTCCTCATAATAAGTTGGAGATGTCTGATGAGCTAAAAGACAAAATGGTCCGTTATTATGACTTCATGGTAGGCTACGAAAACGTCTTGCGCGATGGTGTTACATCAGCTCCGTTAGAGATTACAACGGAAAATTGGGTTCGATTAACTTCCCAACCTGAAAAGGGACAAATTTACACATTTGCCAAGAAGCAAGAAAACCGTAAGATCGCTCATTTCTTGAATTACTTTGATGCCACTCATATGAACTGGCGGGATACAAACGGAACACAGTCCGAACCTTCCGTAAAAGGCGACCTAACCGTAACCATCCAGGAAGAGAAAGAAGTAGATGAAGTATGGATTGCCTCACCAGACTGGAATGAAGGCCTTCCAACCAAACTCAACTTCACCCAAGAAGACGGCGGACTAACCCTCACCATCCCCAAAATCAAATACTGGGACATGATTGTCCTCGAATACAACTAACATAGCAACACTCTAAAGCAATGAAGCGTGTCTGGCACCCGGTGTTGCTTTACAGCGTTAACGCAAGAAACGGTGTCTGGCACCCTTTATCATACTAAAGGGAGCCAGGCACCGTTTTTCTTATAAGTGCTGGTTGAATGTTGGAATGGATTCAAGGGAAGGTCCTTCTTTGATTTGCAACGGCTTTAATAAGTTATCCATCCCTATTTCATCACGAAGGGTTAGTAGTTCTGCTAACGAAAGGTTCGTATCCATTTGTTTAGACAGATCGGTGGCGAGTTGCTTTAATGATAGAAGCGTAAGAAAGGACATTTGGGTCATATCCTTCATTACCCCTGCTACATCTACACTCTCTGGATTTTCTAACGAGACACCTTCATCAGCCATGTTGGCCATAACCTCTTGAATCGCTGGATTTTCCATCGTTTGATCCATCATATCCTTCATAGATTCTTGATCGACGCGAACATAGTAATCCACACTTCCGCCTAATTGATGTTCAAAGCTTTGAATCATTTCCGACGTGGATTCTTGTGCAGCAACCTCTTCTACATTGGAGACAAATACAGTATGCTGGTTCGGTTTATACGACAAAAGCGCAAGATTCGCTTTATCTTCATTAATATCTTGAATGACTACGACTGACAAAGCATCCGATTCCATCCCTGGATCATCCTCTAGATCTAACGGACTCACTTTAGGGAAATCATGACTATATGAGCGCGTTTGACTTTCATCCGTTTCCTCTTCTGCTACGGTTTTGCCTTCATCTGTAGAAGAACGCGTCCAAAAATCTTCATTTATCGTAATACCTGCCAAAAACAACAGTAGCGCAAGGCTAAACAGTGACCTCCCAAATCGCGGCCTCATACACATCGATCCTTTACCTTTTTACCACCCATTCTAGCCAAACTTCCTCCCCCTCATACCTAGCGGCCTCATAAGAAAGAGGGACTTTAGCTCTTTAGCCAATCGCAGGGTGCCAGACACCCTTTATTACTTCACATCACAGAAGCGTGCCAGACACCCTTTAGGATTGTGCTCCGTTAAAGGGTGTCTGGCACGCTTCTTTGCTTTACTATATAAAAGAGGGGCAGGTCCACTTGGTTTAAAGTAGTGTGTATTTGTTTTTGGGGCGTCCTTTAGATCCGTAATGGGATTGGATCTCGACCTCCCCCATTTCAACGAGGTAATGCAGGTATCTATGAACCGTTTGATAGGAAACAGGGAGATGTTTCTGGATCTCATTGATTGTCTGAGGTTCCGTTTGGTTGTAGAGATATGATTTTACCTGACGTAATGTATCTTCGTTTATCCCTTTTTCTATGAATGCTGCCTGCGTTCCATCTTGGAGCTTAGCCATTTTCAAATTCAGCTTGATACGCGATAACAAATCAACTGCTTTAATCGGTTTCAGTGCAAAATCGTTCGCCCCTTCTTTCATAAAAGACTCTGATAACTCCATTCGTTCATCAACTGTGAGCACAATAATCGGAACGTGGGGATCTTGTTTGCGGATGGCTTTTACCGTTTGAAGACCGTCCCACTCTGGCATGTGATAATCAACCAACACGAGCTGATGGCGCCCTGCTACAAACGCTTCGGCACCCTCTTTCCCATTTATCGCTGTTTCGGATTCCCAGCCTCCAAATTCACAAATTTCCTGTACAGTAAAACGGATATCCTCATTATCATCAATGACTAAAATCATAAGCTTCCTCCTCTACATAAACAGGTAAATATACGGTCACAAGGGTTTTCACATAAGGGGTACTCTTCATATCAATCGAACCACCATGCTGGTCGACCACGCTTTTGACAAAAGGTAAGCCAATCCCTGATGAACGTTTGGTGCTAAATCCTTCATCCCAAATCTCCTCTAAAATCTTCGGGTCTACACCTGGACCATCGTCTTGAATGGAGAACGCCACACCATCTTCATAAGAATAAGCTTGAACAGAAAGCGTGCCCCCTGTTTCTTTTAACGATCGAATTGCATTTTCCACCATGTTGGATATAGCCCGTGAAAACCGAATTTTATTCACATGAATTGGCGGCAACTCTTCTTCTACATCGACTGAAACATGTATAGAATCGTCATCAATGGAAATGTGACTTCGTACATAATGGATGAGTTCCGAAACCTCCATCTCACGCTTCGTATCCTCATGCAAAATCTCAGACACCATATCCTTCATCTTGTTCACCGACCCATAAATTCGATTAAAGTACCCATCTACCTTCTTGTCCTCATTCTTCAATTCAATCAATGACACGAGTCCTTCGACCGTCACAAGAGGTGTCTTCATATCGTGCACTAATGAATGAATCTCTTTATAAACATTGGTTTCAAATAGCTCCCCACGGGTACGCTGAAGCTCCTCGGTTTGCTTTTGGTACTTCCGCGTCATCGTAACTTGCTTACTAAATAAATGAAGAATCGTGGTCACAATCACAGCAATGAGGAAGAATCCTGCGAACAAAATAACAGAAAGGGTGCTAAACAACGTATTGTCTGTTAAATATTCGTCGGCAAGTTTAATACTAACCGCAAAATCATCTGTTCCTATCCCAAAGACCGTAAGCTCTGGCACCATATTTAACCACTGGACCGCAAAGAACAAGAATAAAAGAATGATGCTGAACATGCTATAGAAATATCGCTGCTCAGGAATGAAGTTATGTAAAAACAAAAGAATCGCAAGTAATCCTAAGTGAATCGAATAGGAGTAGTGTTCATGATGAATAACATTAAACAGATGCACACTTCCCATTACAAAGACAACGAGCAGCCCTTGATACAGAAGGGAACTACGAGTTTTAGACAGCGCATAAGCAACGAACATACTCCCAAGATAAATACAATAAAAGATCAAAAAATACCAGGATGCATAGGACAATGCCGTCACTAAAAGACTTCCGCTATCACTCATCGTCAGGCTCTCTTCAATATTATTATAAATCCAAGACGTCCAATCCTTCGTTAAACTAGGAAACAAAATTCCGATCACCAACAACACCACACCACCAACCAAATAACCACCCATCTTCTCACCTCCTTTATTGCTTCACCGCACGAAACGGTGCCAGACACCAATTAGCGCTTTATTGTAAGAAAGCATTTTAGCGGAAGGCTAAGTTGAATGGGGTTTTGATGTCTTCTATGTCTTCGACGAGTGTTACGGGTACGGAATGTTGTTGAGCTTGTTCTAATAAGGCTTCATTGTATTCTAATTCTTGCAGGCCAATGACGTAATCGGCATGGGGAATGGAAGTTTTGTAAAGTTCCCATGTATAAGGGTCTTCCCTTGAAGCTCCACTTAATTGGACAACGATAATCGGCGTATCTCTTGCTTCTGCTTCGTCATACAAGCTCTCTACACGTTCTTTCTCCTCCTTATAGGACCTGTACGTTTGGCGGACGCCGTGAGGACTATACCCAACCACTACGATCATTGTGTTGTATTCGTATAAGTCAGTAGCTAATGCGCGAGGGCGGTAATCTCCATCTAAATTTAATTCCTCAGCTATGTAGGAGAATACTTTCCCTTCAATCGCTTGACCTGCTGACGTTATGAGGATCGGTTCTTTCCCAATCGGTGCGGGAAGGTTAGGCCAGGAATTCCAAGTTTCCTCGGAACTGTCTTGGTATCGAACCAAAAGCAACACCCCACACCCTATAATGAGCGCGATGACGATGGAGTACTTTTTCATCTGATCCCCCCTGTACTATTATTTCGCATATAAAAAAGGATAAAGTTTGCCAAACTTTATCCTAAAGTGTACATGAATCCATGTGGTTATTAAATGTATTTTTTGAAATTTGCCACTATTGCCTCAGGCGCGGGTCAAGGGCATCCCGAAGTCCGTCGCCAAGAAGGTTAAAACCTAGTACAACTAGTAGAATCGCAAGCCCGGGGAACATCACAACCCAAGGAGCCGTCTGGAGTGCATCGACTCCGGCTTTTAACATCGCTCCCCACTCAGGTGTTGCTCCTTGAGCACCAAGTCCAAGGAAACTAAGACCCGCTGCATCCAAAATAGCTGTACCAATACTTAACGTGGTTTGTACAATAATTGGCGCCATACAGTTTGGGAGTACATGACGAAATAGAATACGACCATTCTTCACGCCCGTCGCTCTGGCCGCTTCCACGAACTCTTTTTCCTTTACAGAAAGCACCGTCGAACGCACAATTCGCGCAAATTGCGGAACACCGACAATCCCGACTGCAATCATAGCATTCGTCAGACTTCTCCCCATCACGGCAACCATGGCAATCGCAAGAAGAATACTTGGGAAGGCCATTAAAATATCAATAAATCGCATTACAATCATATCTACCCAGCGTCCGAGGTAACCAGAAATTCCACCAAGAAGAATACCCACAACCGCTGAGATTCCCACTGCAATAACACCGATCTGAATCGATATTCGAGCTCCATGTACAATACGACTGAAAATATCCCGCCCAAGAGCATCCGTACCTAACCAGTGCTCACCAGAAGGAGGCTGGTACCGGTCAATGACACTTCCATCGTCGATCGGATGATACGGCGCAATAAGAGGAGCAAATATCGCAATGATGATAAGTAATGTAATTATAATTAAACCAAGCAACGACGTTTTGCTTTTTACAATACGGGAGAAGGCATCTTTCCATAAGCTTATTTCTTTAGGGTCTGCCTGCTCCATCCGGCGTTCTTCTTCCGATTGTACTTCTGCTACTGGCATTAGGGTCACATCCTTTCTTAGTCAAATGAGATTCTCGGATCGATGAATTTGTACATAATGTCTGTCAACAGGTTCACGAATACAAACATGATCGCGATCACCAGAATCGTACCTTGAACAACCGGGTAGTCACGCCCGAGAATCGATTGCAACACATAACGGCCGACACCAGGCCAGGAGAAAATCGTTTCCGTAAGTACTGCCCCTCCTAACAGAAAACCAAACTGTAATCCAATAACCGTCAGAACAGGTAAGAACGCGTTCTTAAGCGCATGCTGGAAAACAACAAGGTAACTGGCTAACCCTTTTGCATCAGCAGTTCGTATGTAATCTTGATTCATCACTTCAAGCATACTAGAACGCGTCATACGAGCAATAATCGCCATCGGAATCGTACCAAGTGCAATGCCAGGCATTAATAAGTGAACAAAAGCATCACCAAAAGCTGCCCAGTTCAACGTTAGAATGCTATCAAGTAAAAAGAAATTCGTAATCGTTTCAAGCTCTGTTCCAGTAGAAAGGCGACCAGAAGCCGGCAACCACTGCAATTGAACCGAGAACAACCAGATCATCATAAGTCCAAGCCAAAAAATCGGAATCGATACCCCAAGCAAGGCTCCCGTCATACTTAAGTTATCAAACCATGAATATTGTTTAACAGCAGCAATGACACCTGCTAGTACTCCAATAACAGTAGCCAGAAGCATCGCGAATAAACTGAGCTCAACGGTGGCTGGCAAACGATTTTGCAACTCTTCAGCTACGGGTTCTTTTGATTTAACGGAAGTTCCAAGATCTCCTGTCGTAAGATCACCTAGGAAACTACCATATTGAGCGATGTACGGATCGTTTAACCGTAGTTCTTCACGAAGCTGCATCAGCTGCTCTTCGTTTGCCTTGCTTCCTAGCATACTTCGCGCTGGATCCCCTGGTATCATATGAATGAGTGAAAACGCTAGGATCGAGACGCCAAGTAAAACAGGAATGGTCATCAACAACCTTCGAGCAATGTAACTAACCATTCTACACCCCTCCTCTTCTTATTTAGTAAAAGGTGCCTGTCCCTCTACAAGCGAGGAACAGGCCATTGCTTCTTTTTAAGGTAATGTGATGTGATTAAATTTCTCAGTACCTGTAGGGTGCGGTACATATCCTTCGATGTTGTTCTTCGCTGCAATCGGTGGTGTGGTGTGAGCGATTGGCAGCCAAGGTGCATCATCATGGATAATTTTCTGAGCTTCTTTGTAAAGTTCAGCACGTTTCTCTTGATCCTGTTCCACTTGTGCTTCTGTTAACAAGTCATGGATCTCATCATTTTTATAGAAAGCGATATTTCCTGCAGAACCTTTTTTAGCATTATCTTTATCTAGCAATACATATAAGAAGTTATCAGGGTCACCGTTATCACCCGTCCAACCTAAGAAGGCCATGTCATGCTCGCCGTTTTGCGTTTTTGTCTGGTGTGTTTCCCATTCGTTTTCAACGATCTCAACATTTACGTTAACCTTCTTCAGCATTTGCTGAATGGCTTGAGCCGTTAGTTTTGGCTGAGGCAAGTAAGGGCGTGGGTTAGACATCGCGTAAAGCGTAACGTCTAAGCCGTCACCGTAACCCGCTTCAGCAAGTAGCTTCTTCGCTTCTTCAGGGTCATAGCCATATGGTTCTACATCATCGTTGTAGCCCCATAAGCTTGGTGGCATTGGGTTCTTCGCGTCTTTTCCAAGGCCTTCAAAAAGAGTAAGTAGTTCTTTCTTATCAACACCTAGGTTGATCGCTTTTCGTACTTTAGGGTCTGCCATTGGGCCATCCTGGTCCGTATTCATCGCCATGTACCCAACGTTCATAGATGGACGACGGAAGACTTGAAGATCTTCATTGCCTTCTGCACCTGAAATGTCCTGTGGATTTAAACCTTTCATCATATCGATTGAACCAGATTGTAGCTCTAAGTAACGAGCGCCATTATCAGGGATAACGCGGAATACCACTTGGTCAACTTGTGCTACATCGCCAAAGTAATCTTCGTTCTTATCTAGGGTGATCTTGTCACCTTTAGACCATGAGTTAAACGTGAAAGGTCCTGTTCCTACTGGATTTTTAAAGTAGTTCTCTCCATGTTCATCTACAGCATCAGGGCTTGCGATTCCAAATGGAGGCATCGCTAGCGTATAAATGAAAGGCGCATTTGGTTTATCGAGCGTGAACGTTACTTCATAATCGCCCGTTGCTTCAACAGACTCCAAGAATCCGTTCGGGTCCTCTTCAGAACCACCAAACATATACCCAAAGTAAATCGAATCATCTGTTTCTACCCATCGGTCAAAGTTATACACAACATCTTCTGCCGTGAAGTCTGTCCCATCATGGAACTTCACGTCTTCACGAAGCTGGAACGTATACGTTTTCCCGTCATCACTTACTTCCCATTCGGTAGCAAGACTAGGTTTCACTTCTGTGCCGTCTTCCTTGTAAGTTACTAGCGTGTCATAAATCTGCTGCGTTACATAAAGTGACTCTCCATCTGTTACTTTTGAAGGGTCTAACTGCTGAGAATCAGCTCCTCTAGCAAATACAAGTGTGTTGTCCTCATTCTCGGAACTTTCAGCCTCATCGCCACTTTCTTCATTGTCCGTGGACGCCTGATCATCTCCACTACACCCTGCTACGACTAATAGAGTGAGCAGCGCTACGCCTAGAAGCGTCCTAAGTAAATGTTGTTTCATCCATGGTACCCCCTTATTTAATATAAAAAATGTATGCTTTCAGCCTTAAACAGGCTCTTCCACAACTTCTTTCACCAAATGACAAGCAGCTTGGTGATCCCCTGCTGCAACTGGTTTCAAATCTGGATCCTTCACCCGACACTGCTCTTCTGCGAACGGACAGCGTGTATGGAATTTGCACCCTTCTGGCGGATTAGAGGGGCTAGGTAGATCCCCTTCTAGCATAATGCGCTCTTTCTTCTTATGAGGATTCGCCTCTGGTATTGCTGATAATAGGGCTTGTGTATAAGGATGTTTCGGATTTGTATACAGCTCGTCCACTTCCCCAACCTCAACAATTTCACCAAGATACATCACAGCGACACGGTCACTAATGTGATGCACGACACTTAAATCGTGAGCGATAAATATGTAGGTTAAGTCAAATTCTTTCTGTAGATCTTCCATTAAATTAACTACTTGTGCTTGAATAGACACATCAAGTGCTGAGACAGGTTCATCACATATAATGAGCTCCGGGTTCACCGTCAATGCCCTCGCAATCCCGATACGCTGCCTTTGTCCACCGCTAAACTGGTGTGGATAACGATGTTTATGGTAAGAACTGAGTCCAACTTTATTAAGGAAATACTCCACCTTTTCGCTACGCTCTTTTTTCGGAATGTTAAAAGCCTTCATGGGCTCTTCAATAATTTGTTCAACCGTCATGCGCGGATTGAGCGATGCATATGGATCTTGGAAAATAATTTGGATATCCTGACGAAGCCTACGGAGTTTCTCCCCCTTGAGCTTGGATATATCCTGGCCCTTGTACAACACTTCTCCCTCTGAAGGGTTGATGAGATTAAGAATGGAGCGACCTGTCGTTGATTTTCCACAGCCACTTTCTCCAACAAGACCGAGCGTTTCACCCTTACGCACTTTAAAAGAAACACCGTCTACGGCCTTTACTGCACCAACTTTACGAGGGATGATGCCGCCCCCTTTGATGGGGAAGTGCTTTTTTAAATTGTTAACTTCCAAAAGTGTTGTCATGACGTCACCACCTTTTCTTTCTCTTCATATAACAAGCAGCGTACATGGTGGTTATCGGATTCTTCAAGAAGCGCTGGGTCGACCTCGAGGCATTGATCCATGGCGTGTTTGCAACGAGGTGCGAAACTACACCCCTTAGGTAATGCTCTTAGATCCGGTGGAAGTCCTTGGATCGGTTCGAGCCGGACTTTTTCTTTTACAATCTTCGGAATCGATCCGATTAATCCCCATGTATAAGGGTGCTTAGGATGATCAAACAGTTCATGAACGTGGGCAAACTCAACCGGCTTGCCGGCGTACATCACCATTACTCGCTCACACACCTCAGCCACTACGCCTAGGTCATGAGTAATCATAATAATCGCCATTCCTAGTTCCTTTTGCAGTCGCTGAAGCAACTCTAAGATTTGAGCCTGAATCGTTACGTCAAGCGCTGTCGTTGGCTCGTCCGCAATTAAAACTTCAGGGTCACACGATAACGCAAGAGCAATCATGACCCGTTGTCTCATTCCGCCACTAAACTCGTGTGGATAACTTTTTAACCGGCTTCTAGGAGAAGGAATTCCCACAAGCTCCAGAAGCTCTACTGCCCGATCGACCGCTTGTTTTTTCGAAACGTTTCGGTGAGCCCGTATCGTTTCAACCATCTGCTTCTCAACTGTGAAAACGGGATTCAGTGAAGTCATCGGATCCTGAAACACCATCGAAATGCGGTCTCCTCTGATCGCTCGCATTTCCTTATTAGACTTTGAGAGGAGACTCTCTCCCTTGAACATAATGTCACCTTTGGCGATCTTCCCTGGGTCTTTAATGAGACGCATAATGGACATGGCGGTAATACTCTTACCAGATCCAGACTCCCCAACAATACCGAGTGTCTCTCCAGGTCTGATGTCAAAACTCACACCATCCACAGCCTTAACAACGCCGGACTTTGTATGAAATTGTGTATGCAAATTGCTAACCGAAAGTATAGGTTCCTGTTCCATCGCAATCCCTCCTATTCGGAAAAGGAAAAATTCAGTTAATTCAGAAAGTATTGAAAACTTATGTTGCTTATTATAGCGAACAATCATCACTATTCGACCTTTTTCTCATATTTCTCAAAAATAAAAGGACAAAATCATGACACGTTACCACACTAAACAACCAAAGCGTGCCAGACACCCTTTAGCGCTTTATAGCATTGACGGGTGTCTGGCACGCTTTATTTCTGCACAGCATTGATGGGTGTCTGGCACCGTTTATTGCTTTACTGTACAAAAGGAAGGAGAGGAGTTTTGTGTTGGGGGTGGGTTGTGCGGTACAATGGCAGTATTGTATTAGTACGTTCATGGTTAGAAAGGGAGTCTTTTTGATGATTGATATTACATCGACGGAAGTGTTGGAACTAAGCGGTTGGTTAACCTATCAGCGTGGTGCGAATTATTATCAGGATGGATTGGTGAAGTATATCAATCGTTATGTAGGAACGGACCCAAATCGCACCTTCATTCATGCGACTGTAGAAGGTAGCCGTATAGAGGATTATGAAGTTCATCTTACGTTTTCCACTCAATATGGGAATTACGAGCGCGGTCGTTGTACTTGTCCGGCCTATGCAGATGGGCAGGCAATGTGTAAACATATGGTCGCAGCTTTGCTTGAGACAATCGATCGTTACACGAATAACACCACCGTGTGGAACAAGCAGAATGATTCTCTCACAGACCGTGGTATTTTTGCCCAGCCATCTGCAACAGACACGACGAAGCAGCTGAACCTTGCTTCATCCTTTGTCGATGAACTCATGGACTATATGGCGAACGAAGAGGACGAAGCTGGTCTGTTCCAGTCTGCTAAAGAGCCTCTCTACTTGCAATTTGAGCTTGAGAATATCGCTTCCCGCTTCGCACAGCGAGACAGCGTTGAGCTTTCCATGAAAGCAGGAACCTCAAGACTTTACGTCGTCAAAGACCTGGCTGAGTTCATTGATGCATGGTACGAACAAGAACCCCTTTACTTTACACAATATTATACGTACGATCCGGAACAGCAGATTATGGCCCCTGAGGATGCGGCCGTTTTAGAGAAGCTTTATCCTCTAGTAAAAAGCCAGCAAATCTACTCAGAAAATGATTTCTACCGTTCAAGCAGCTCAAAGAAAACAATCCGAATTCCAGATCAATTTCTGACAGAGCTACTGAGCCTTTTTGAGAACTGTGACTCCGTTGTGCTGAAGCATCATAAATCAGAGATTCCATTTAAAGTTGCGCACAATACATTTCCTGAAAGCTTTCTCTTATCAAAAGAAGGCGATTATTTCTCCCTATCCATTGCGGATAATGGATTCTTAGCGCAACCGATCGGAACGGCTCCATACCTATATAAAGATGAGCTCGTATATAAGATTAGCGAATCCTTACGGCCAACGGTTCTTCCGCTTTTCCACCATTTACGAGAACAAAGCTCCAATCGCCAGCTTTTTGACAGAGAGCATATTGAGCAACTAGCAGGAACGGTGTTCCCTATTTTGGAAGCACATAATCTCTTCCAGGTGGACAACGGAATAACGAGTCAAATCAAACGCTATGACCTGGCACCTGTGATGTATCTAAATGAGCAGGACGGCAGCTTGCGGGCGGATCTTGAGTTCCATTATGGTGATGAAACGATCAACCCATTTACAGGCGGTCGAGAGGAATCCGAACAACTTCTGTCCCGTAATATGAAAAAAGAACGGCAGATTATGAACCTAATCGAGCAAGCGAATTTCCATTGGAATGGGTCCGTTCTTTCCTTAAGTGGCAGTCAAAACCTGGGGCGCTTTTTCTACCGCATCTTACCTGAGTTAGAAAAACGCGCAGACGTGTACAAGGCACCTGAAGTCGATGAGATGTACAGTAGCCTCCCTGAAGAGGTACCCGTTTCTCTCGATGTTGATGAGAACTACGGCTGGTTCGAAGTTCGTTTTCCAACAGACGACTTAACCGATGATGATATACAGCAGTTATTTCATTCATTGAAGGCAAAAGAAGATTATCACCAGCTTAGTAACGGGAAGATCTTATCGCTTGAGGATGATGCATGGGATAACACTCGTAGTCTTTTCGAAGATCTGGATCTCGATGGGAATGACATTCACGATGGCGTGATGCATTTACCAAAATATCGTGCACTCCAGGTGGACACATCAACAGGTGTGAAACAAAGTGAAGCGTTCCAAAAATTAATTGAGACCGTGAAAAGTCCGGAAACGTTAAATGAAACGCCACCAGACAAGTTACAGGCGAACCTTCGTGATTATCAGCTACGAGGCTTCCAATGGCTTCGTGCCTTATCCCGACATGGTTTCGGTGGTGTGCTGGCTGATGAAATGGGGCTTGGGAAGACGCTTCAAGGTCTAGCGTATATCGTAGCCGGCCGGGAAGAGCGCCCTGACGCTCATCCATTCCTTGTTGTCGCTCCCGCTTCTCTCATTTATAACTGGGAACAAGAGGCGAAGAAGTTTACACCAGACCTGAACATCCGTGTAGTGGCAGGCTCTAAGCAGGAGCGTAATGGCATTATTGAGGACTTGAGCGGTGTGGATTTGATTATTACATCGTACTCGATGATTCGTCGGGATGTGGAGCAGTACAAGCCGTATTACTTTCAAGGGATGCTTCTTGATGAGGCTCAATCATTCAAGAACCACACGTCCTTAACGTATAAAGCGATCCAAGGGGTTCGAGCAGAAACGGCCTTTGCCCTTACAGGTACGCCTGTTGAGAACCGTGCTGAGGAACTATGGTCCCTCTTCTCTGTCGTCATGCCTGGGTTGTTGTATGACCGAAAAACATTTAAAAACCTTCATCAAGGTATGGTACAGAAGAAGATCACGCCATTTGTGCTACGACGAACGAAGAAGGAAGTCCTTAAAGAACTTCCAGACAAGATTCAAACGGTCCGCTATACAGAGTTAACAAAAGAACAACGCCAACTTTATGTCGGGTATCTGAACGAGGTGCAGCGTCAGACGAAGTCCCAGCTGCAAGGCGAAGGCTTCCAAGCCAATCGCATGCAAATCTTAAGCAACTTAACACGCTTGCGCCAGATTTGCTGTCACCCGTCCTTATTTATGGAAAACTACCAAGGAGACTCTGGGAAGCTTGAAGAGCTACGAACGTTCATTCAAGAAGCGCACGCCAACGGCCAACGAATGCTCATTTTCTCTCAGTTCACATCGATGCTTGGCTTAATTGCTAAAGTGGTGGAGGAAGAGAATCTCACCTACTTTTACCTAGACGGCTCAACACCATCACAAGATCGTGTGAAAATGGCCACCCGCTTTAACGAAGGGGAACACGATGTGTTTCTTATCTCGCTAAAAGCAGGAGGAACCGGTTTAAATCTTACCGGCGCAGATACAGTTGTCCTCTACGACTTATGGTGGAACCCAGCTGTTGAGCAACAAGCAGCAGACCGCGCCCACCGCATAGGGCAGAAAAAGTCCGTCCAAGTCGTCAAAATGATCGCTCAAGGGACAATCGAAGAGAAAATCCAGTCCCTACAAGAGAAAAAACAAGACCTATTTGATACGCTGATCCAGTCCGGAGAAGGCAACCTCACCGCCCTATCCGAAGACGACATCCGCGAAATCCTATCCATCTAAGCACCAGCACTTCAGCGCTCTAAAGCAATGCTTGGTGTCTGGCACCCTTTAGTGCTCTAAAGCAATGCATGGTGTCTGGCACCCTTCAGTGCTCTAAAGCAATGCATGGTGCCTGGCACCCTTCAGTGCTCTAAAGCAATGCATGGTGCCTGGCACCCTTCATTACGGTGCATTAGAAAAGGCCTGCCGCTCTCAATAATGAGTGCGACAGGCCTTTTGTTTTATTTTTTATAGAAGTATTCGTCTAACCATTCTTTGAAGTATTCAAAGTCATCGTAGACACGGTTTTTGTAAAACTCAGACCAAATGTTGAGTTCTTTAGCAAAGCCATCAAAATCTTCACCGATTGCGTTCATGATAGCTTTTTCACTGTGATAATCTAAAAATCCATGCTCGAGATCCGTATCTGCTCGAGCGTGAATTTTTGCTGAAATTTTACCCATTGTTTTAACCGTTCTCTTTACTTCTTTATGCTCTTGTAAGTGCTTCTCCTTCAAATCTTTCTCATAAGGGGAGCGCTCACGCACATAAAAGTCCCGGTTTTGCATCGTAAAGTAACCTAAATAAGGGTCAGACATGTGATGCATCGCTTGTTGGGTTGTAATGACCCGCTTCCCTTGCTGTTTATTGGATTGCCAGAAATCCTCGTCATAAGGGAAGAAATATGCTGGAATCGGCGCACGCGCTTCTTTTGCCTCTAAAATAATGTCATCATGATGCTCATCATCATGATGGCCTTCAATCAAAATATAGAAACGCTTCAATCCAGTTGAGCCAATGCCTGCGCCCTTCTTCTTCACGATATCTTTAATCTCATAGTGTTCATTACTCTGAAAGCTCTCTTCTGCCAAACTCTCCAAGTACATATTCCATATCTTCACAATTTCTTTATATTCATTATTAGAAACAGAATCGAGTTTCGTTTTTTCTCGGTCGAAAACACGATTTCCCTCAGCATCAAATGTTGTCTGTTTATCTAATTCATGCGTAGCCTGTCGCTCCTCAAGCTTCTTTAGAGCCTTCTTGATCGGCCCTTTCGTATGATCTACAGTGAAACGAGTCGTAACAGGATCTTCATCCCCTTTTACGAACTTATTCATCTGTTTGTAATAAGCTTTCAAGTATTTTTCCACGAAATCATCTTGAGAATCCTTGTCGAAGCCTTGCTGTTCAGCAAACAACCGGATACTGACCACCATGCGTAATACATCGTAGAGGTAGGAGCCAAGGTACCCTTCGTCAAAATCATCTACATCAAAAACTATTTCACCGCTCTCATTTTGGAAAGCACTAAAATTGTCAAAATGAAGGTCCCCCATAATCCACGTAGGCTTATCATCAGGCGTGTGATAGCTAAACGGAATGTTTGTTACATCATAGTAAAACAAGTACGCACTACCTCTGAAAAAGCTATAAGGATCCTGCTTCATCTTGTTATACTTCGCCTTACGATCCGTTTTACTCAAATTCATTAAGTAGCCATCAAACTGCTCCAAAATCGTATGCAACGTCTGCTTGCGTAAATATTTTTTTGTATCTTTAATACGTTCATCAGAATGTTGAACCATACCTCTACCTCCTTTTTTACCTATTGTGTTTCATTCCCCTCCCCCCATAAACCAAAACTAGGCAAAAGCTGGGGAATTTTCCACTGCTACGCACTAAAGGGTGTCTGGCACGCTTTACTATACTAAAGGGTTTTGGATGACTTGTGTGTTACATACTGATGATAAGTCAAATGCGGGGTTTGGAAATACTTTAGCGTTTTAGAAGTGTTAATTTGATAGGGGTTATGATGCGTGATGTAAGCATTATAGCTGCTCCATCGGTAGTCTTCAGGGGAACTTACGAGGTTCGCCTCTACAGGATTTCTATGGATGTAGCGGCTGCAGAAGAGGAAGTAAAAGATTGAGTCGATAAACTCTGCTCCGTACCTTCCTTGAAATAAATGACCACTTACGTCATGCCGATCATTAAAATAACGGGCATATCTACTTTGGATCGACTGCATGATCACACCAGGCGGAACATCTATTAGCTCAACCAAAAGATGAACATGATTGCTCATTAAACAGTAGGCATATAAGTGAAACGGATACGACTCCTTCGCCACCGCCACATAGCGCATATATTGGTTAAGGTCACGCTCATCCCTGAATACCTTCTGCTTTCGATTCCCCCTAGCCGTTATATGATACATCGCCCCAGGGTGCCACGTTCGATTATTACGTCCCATACTCTCACCTCCCTTCTATTCACACCTAACTACATTAACCAACCAAACACAAAAATCCTTCCTCTACGTAAAAAAAACACAAACACTTTATGATACTAAAAGACTGAAGCGTGCCAGACACCCTTTGTTACGGCACTGAACTAAAGGGTGTCTGGCACGCTCTGTTACTGCATTGCGCTAAAGGGTGTCTGGCACGCTTCATTGCTTTACAAGGTCACAGCAGCAGATGTGATAACTTTGTTAAACATCATCATTTTGTCACAATTTTTATCATTAGGTAGGTTGTAATTCATTTCTTATATGACTATGATTTAACGTAGATGCTAAAGAAGGAGGATGGCTATGCTACCTGTTGATCGACTGAAGAAAATTCAAGAGTGGTTAGAAAAAGAAGAATCACTCAGGGTTAGCGATATGAGCACGAGGCTTGGAGTTTCTGAGATGACGATTTACCGTGACTTGAAGCCTTTACTTGATCGCAAAGAGGTTGTGAAAACTTCAAATGGTTTCGCACTAGCTCCTCCGTTGTCATCCCATACAGACACCAATTACTGCTCGTTCTGTCACAAACATAACGGTCAACAACAATCCGTACAACTCTTCATGAAAAATCGACCAATGGAAAAAACGTGCTGTATGCATTGCGGGCTTTTAAGATATGAACATGCGCAAGACGAGGTAACACAAATACTCTGCAAAGATACTTTGCTTCAGACTACAATTAGTGCCATTAAGGCTACATACATTGTGGATTCCGAGTTACCCTTGCGATGTTGCCAACCTCAGGTATTGCCATTTGAAACAAAGGAACATGCTTTTAAATTCCAAAAAGGATTTGGAGGCAAACTGTGTTCATTTGATGAAGCACTGCAAATGATACACGTCAAAATGGGCAGTTGCCATTAAGCCTATCTTATAACTATTTTAAGGAGATGTATTTATATGAGAAAACGACATTTTGGACTTATTTTCCTTACGTTCTCCATCTTGCTTCTTGCAGCATGCGGGGGCGAAAGCAACGGGGACAACGATACCCAATCTTCCACTGAAGAAGAAGAAATTAAGATGCTAAACGTAGATCTAACCACAGATCCAACAAGTGAAAACGTAGAACCAGGAGAGCCGTTCACCATTCAAGCTGCCGTTACCTACGGTGATGAAGAAGTAAACGACGCCGAAGAAGTTCGCTTTGAATTCTGGAAAAAAGGCGAAGAACACGAAGAAGTTGATGCCGAGTTCACCGAAAACGGAAACTATGTCTTGGAGAAAACGGTAGAAGAACCAGGAGTATACTACGTCATTTCACACGTCACCGCTCGCGGTATGCATAACATGCCTCAGAAAGAAATTGTTGTAGGTGATGTAAATCCAGATGAAACAGAAGAAAATGCTGAGGGAGAAGATTCCCATGCAGAGTCTGAAGAAGGGCATGATCATGACGAAAGCGAAGAATCAGACGGCCATGAGCATAGTCACGGTCATGGAACAAATGTCATGGCCCACATCATGCTTCCTCAAACAGTAAAAGCAGGCGAAGAAGTAACCATCAAAGGTCATTTGCAGCAAGACGAAGCGCCATTTGAAGGTGCCGAAGTGCAGTTTGAGATTTGGAAAAAAGACAGCGAGAAACACAATTATGTTGATGCTACTGAGCCAAAAGACGGGGAATACCATGTCTCCTATACATTCGATGAAGCCAGTACTTATCACGTCAAGCTTCACTACAAAAAAGACGATCTGCACGACCACAAAGAAAAAACCATCAACGTCCAATAACACAGAAAAGGCAAGCCTCAAGAAGGCTTGCCTTTTCAATTTCTGCAATAACTTTACCACACCATCAGACTAAAGGGTGTCTGGCACACTCTGTTCCTTCACAGCACTAAATGGTGCCAGACACCCTTCAATTCTACAACACGCTAAAGCATTTATGACTACATTTGGTACTATAGTACGCGAAAGGGGTGACAGAAGGGGTTTACATCTTTTATAATAGTGTTTTGGTATGACGGAAATATAGGAAATATTCATCGGAGGTATACATCATGAAAATTAATCGAAATGACCCATGTACATGTGGCAGCGGTAAAAAATATAAAAAATGTTGCGGGAAAGAAAATGCAAATGAGCTAAATGCAAACTTAATTCGCCAAGAATTGAATACCGTTCAAAATCAAATCATGCAGTTTTCTGTAGATCGGTTCTCTAAAGAATTACAGATTTTAATGGCTGACTTCCAGGCTGAAATGGATGATGTAGAGGACTTGAAAGAAACCCTTACGAACCTTTACTTATCTTGGGTAATGATCTACTCCCCTATCAAGGAAGAGAAAACAGCCCTTCAGTGGTATGTAGAGAAAAACGGGAATAAACTAAAGCGCCAGAAGACACGTGAGCTATTAAGCACGTGGGGGCAGAATCCACCTTCTGTATTCAAAGTGGGAGAGCCTGTTTCAAGTGAAGTAACTACAGTAACAGACGTGTTCACAAACGAAACCTATAGCGTTTTATTCGAAGAAGACAGTACTCCTGATGAGGACAGCCTTGTATTAGGCCTTCCGATCTTAACGGGTGATTACTATGAATTCTTCCTTGTTACGTTTATTGTACAGCCTCAGCTTGAAGATAAATTCATGTCAGAAGTGGATGTAGAAACATTTAAGGCTAACCCTGAAGCACTGAAAGAATCCTTCCCGGAAGTGATTAAACTAACTGCAGGTTTATATAATACAGTGGACGCATCAGAACGTATTAGCTGGCAAGATGAAAAGCAAAAAGAAGTTCTTGATCTATTCTTGAAGTCAGAAGGTATGAAAGAAATTACTGAAGAGGAAGAAGAAACAGCAACATTCTTCTGGTATCTATACTGCAAACGACAAGAACCAACAATCCGTAAACCAGAAATCTATGCAGGCGCACTTGAGTATACATTGCGTTCTCACCTAAATGAATGGACGCCTATTTCTCAAAAAGACGCAGCTGCTCAATATGGCACATCCGGTACGAGCATCTCCTCGAAATACCGCGATATGACAACCGCTCTATCCGACGTGATCGACGAAGCACACGAAACCCTACAAGAAGCAGCACAATAAGACTTTACAGTGATAAAGAGTGCCTGGCACCCTTTATCACTGTAAAGAACCACATGGTGTCTGGCACCCTTTATTCCACTAAAGGGTGCCATTTTTTTATCTAACTTGGTTTTCCAACGTTCCAATTCCTTCAATGCTTATAGTCATTGTGTCACCGGACTTTAGGAATTGTGGTGGGTTCATCCCTTTCCCCACCCCACTCGGCGTTCCAGTGGCAATGATATCCCCTGGCTCTAAAGTCATGCCAGCTGAAATAATTTCAATGAGCTCAGCGATCGAGAAGATCATATCCTTTGTGTTTCCATCTTGACGAATTTCTTCATTTATATAGGTTTTTATAGATAAATGATGCGGATCTTCTATATCTTGGGCCGCTACAATCACAGGTCCAAATGGAGCTGAAGTATCAAGGGATTTCCCTTTAAAGAACTGTTTATGCTTCTTCTGAAGATCCCTAGCTGTTAAATCGTTTACGATTGAGTAACCAAATATGTAATCTTTCGCCTCTTCTTGGGCAATGTCACGTCCTCGCTTGCCAATGATGACAGCTAACTCTCCCTCATAATCAAGCTGGCTTGTAACCTCCTCATGCGCCTCTACATTTTCACTAGATCCTATCACTGACGTAGCTGGTTTCGTAAATAAAATAGGATCCGATGGTATAGAGCCAGGGTCTTGCTGCGTCATTTCGAGCGCATGTTCCTTATAATTCTTCCCTACGCAAATAATATTTTTTGGTGGTAGATAAGGCGCCTTTACTTGTACATCCTCTTTTCCCACGCTCACCCAATCTGATACCTCTTCCCTACCAATTTTAGCCGCAGAGCGAATAACATCTAATAAGCTAGGGTATTTCTCTGTCCATTCACTAGAAAAATAGACTTGCCCATCAATTTCAACGCCCCACCTAACGAAACCATCTAACTCAAACGTAACAAACTTCATCAGAATCCCTTCCTTTGTATAAGATTTCACTTATTCTATCATTTCTTCCCTCATTGAAGGTAGTCTTTATCACTTCACCGCACTAGATGGTGCCAGGCACCCGTTACTGCTCTAAAGCACTAAACGGTGCCTGGCACCCTTTACTCTGATAAATGACAAAATTTTAAGAAAAGAATGAATAAAAGGTTCCGAATTTAAGGCAGTCGGTGTAGAATTCCCTTATTATCAATTTGTGAGGAGTGAAACAGAATGAAGATGCTAGAGAAAATCAGTAGTTTTATGGGGAGTTCTTTTGCCATTTGGGTTCTATTATTCGCGGTCTTATCATTTATTTTCCCTGGAGGCTTTACTTGGATCGCTCCTTACATAGTACCGCTTCTCGGAATTATTATGTTCGGCATGGGGCTAACGCTTTCGAAGTCCGACTTCGCCGAAGTGTTTAAGAGGCCTAAAGATGTAGCAGCTGGTGTGGTTGCTCAATTTACCATCATGCCGTTACTTGCCTTTGCACTAGCAATGTTACTTCCTGTTTCTCCAGAAGTAGCTGCAGGGGTAATCCTTGTTGGATGTTGCCCTGGTGGGACATCCTCAAACGTCATGACTTATTTATCAAAAGGGGACACTGCTCTATCTGTGGCGATTACAGCTGTCTCTACTTTATTAGCACCACTATTAACTCCTGTCCTTGTCTTATTATTCGCAAGCCAGTGGCTCCCAGTATCAGCAGGCTCTTTATTCCTATCCATCGCAAAAATCGTCATCGTGCCAATTGTTCTTGGTCTTATCGTAAAAACCGCGCTAGGTAAAAAGAGCGAAGCTGGCATTAAAACAATGCCTATCGTATCAGTCGTTGCTATTGTTGCGATTGTAGCAGCAGTTGTAAGTGTGAATCAGGAAAAAATAGCCGAAACAGGAGCGCTGATCTTCGCGATTGTCGTTCTACACAACGTACTCGGTTACGGTGTAGGTTACGGAATTGCCAGGCTGATGGGCATGGATCCATCTAAACAACGCGCTGTGTCTATCGAAGTTGGTATGCAAAATTCAGGCCTAGGTGCCTCACTAGCAGCTGCGCACTTCAGCCCTCTTGCCGCAGTACCAAGCGCCATCTTTAGCGTATGGCACAACATCTCAGGACCTATTATCGCTACCCTTTACCGAAAGCAAAAAGAAAAAAGCGACACCAAACAAAACCTAACAAAACCCGCATAACCAAAGCGCCCTCTCCCCCAAAGGAGTGGGCGCTTTCATCTATCACTGCACCACAGCGTGCCAGGCACCCTGCAACTCTGTACCGCACTGAAGGGTGTCTGGCACCCTGCACCACTCTAAAGCACTGCCGCGTGCCTGGCACCCTTCACTCCTTTAAATCATAAAAATATTCCCATTCTAGGTGTTTGCTTGCCTTTTTTGCTAAATATTGATAAAATTATACGAAAATTTATAAAATTCTTAATGCTAGATTACTAGAGGGGGATTACACCTATGAAGCTCTACCTATCAGTGGATATGGAAGGAATCACAGGTTTGCCGAATATTACTTACATAGACTCGGCAAAGCATAATTATGAGCGCGGACGAAGAATTATGACCGAAGAGACAAATTACGTCATTCAGTCAGCGTTCAACAAGAATGCAAAAGAAGTACTCGTTAATGACAGTCACTCCAAAATGGACAACCTTCTCATTGAAGAACTGCACCCTGAGGCCCAGCTTATCACAGGAGACGTAAAACCGTTCTCGATGATGCAAGGTCTTGATGAGTCCTATGAAGGTGCCATGTTTGTAGGTTACCACGCCAGAGCTGCGCAAAAAGGGGTAATGTCTCATTCCATGATCTTTGGAGTACGTAATTTCTACATAAACGATGTTGCCGTAGGCGAACTTGGGCTGAACGCATATCTAGCAGGCTATTACGGCGTTCCCGTTCTCATGGTAGCGGGCGATGACCAGGCCGCTCAGGAAGCAGAGGCTCTTATTCCAAACATAACAACTGCTCCAGTGAAAGAAACGATCTCACGCTCTTCTGTAAAGAGCCTAACACCTAAAAAAGCAGGCGAGCTCCTTCAACAAAAGACAGCTGAAGCACTTCAAAACCGTCACAACGTAGAACCACTCGTTCCACCTAAGCAACCTATATTACGAATTGAGTTCACCAACTACGGAGAAGCTGAGTGGGCGAATTTAATGCCTGGTACAGAACTTGAACCAGATTCAACGACCGTGAAGTTTCAAGCGAAAGACATGCTTGAAGCCTATCAAGCTATGCTTGTCATGACAGAACTTGCGATGCAAACCAAATTCCGTTAGGAGGAAAATAACTATGCTCAAGTACATTGTGAAACGTTTTTTCCTCATGATTCTAACGATTTTTATCATCGCAACCTTAACTTTCTTTCTCATGAACGCCATACCAGGATCACCATTTAATGAAGAGAAAACGAGCAATGCAGTGGTTCAACAAAACTTAGAGAAACACTTCAACCTAGACAAACCTCTCCCAGTTCAATATGTACTCTACCTTAAATCCATCATTACTTTTGATTTCGGACCATCTATTAAACAACCAACTGAAACGGTAAACTCCTTGCTTGGGCGAGGGTTCCCCATATCTGCCGAACTCGGAATATGGACCATCCTTGTAGCACTCATATCAGGAATCACTTTAGGCGTCATTGCTGCACTGCGGCATAACAAATTAATTGATTATACCGCTATGACCATAGCAGTCCTCGGGATTTCCATACCGAACTTTGTATTAGCAACGCTTGTAATCCAGGTCATTGCAGTAGACTTTAAGCTGCTACCAGCTGCCACCTGGAATAGTCCACAGCATATGATTTTGCCTATTATCGCGCTCGCAACAGGACCGATGGCCATCATTGCAAGGCTAACCCGTTCAAGTATGCTCGAAACATTGACTCAAGACTACATAAAAACAGCACGAGCCAAAGGATTATCTCCATTTAAAATTGTCGTCAAGCATGCGCTTCGAAATGCGCTAATGCCTGTCGTAACAATTCTTGGAACCTTACTCGCCGGGATCTTAACAGGGACATTCGTTATTGAAAAAATCTTCGCTATCCCTGGCATGGGGAAATATTTCGTCCAGGGCATCAATCAGCGCGACTATCCTGTCATCATGGGTACAACCGTCTTTTACAGTACATTTCTTGTGATGATGTTATTCCTAGTCGATATCATGTACGGCGTGCTAGACCCACGTATCAAATTGCATAAAAAAGGAGGAGAATAGGGTGCTCACAGAATCGAAAGAAACCAAAGACCAACAAACACCCTCCACCTCGTCGGAAATTCCAGATGAATGGTTCAAACCGAAAGAGAAAGATGACCAGAGCGCTGAGACCGTGGTCCGCCCTTCACTTTCCTATTGGCAAGACGCATGGCGACGCCTGAGGGGAAACACGCTCGCTATGGCAGGACTTGTTTTTCTAATAATACTTGGCCTTATGGCGATTTTTGGGCCGATTTTATCCCCTTACACAGTAAGTCAGGGGAATTTACCAGAACAAAATCTTCCCCCATCCGCTGATCACTGGTTCGGAACCGATAACCTGGGTCGCGACGTATTTACAAGAACATGGTACGGGGCACGCATTTCCTTATTTGTAGGCCTTATGGCTGCTATCATAGACTTCTTTATTGGAGTTACATACGGAGGAATCGCCGGCTACAAAGGCGGGCGCACGGACAACGTAATGATGCGTATCATTGAAATCTTGTACGGCCTCCCTTACCTACTCGTTGTCATTTTACTACTAGTCGTATTAGGCCCAAGTTTATTTACCATCATTGTCGCCCTAACCGTAACAGGATGGGTCGGAATGGCCCGAATTGTCCGAGGACAAGTACTACAAATCAAACAAAATGAATTCGTACTCGCCTCGCAATCGTTTGGAACAAAGACGAGCCGTATTATCCGAAAAAACTTACTCCCTAATACGATGGGACCAATCATTGTTCAAATGACCCTTACCGTTCCAACAGCCATTTTCGCAGAAGCCTTCCTTAGTTTCTTAGGCCTTGGTATTCAGTCCCCATTCGCAAGTTGGGGTGTTATGGCAAACGATGCATTAGGGGTAATTTTATCAGGAGATTGGTGGCGACTTTTCTTCCCAGCATTCTTTATTTCAGCCACAATGTTTGCGTTCAACGTACTAGGTGACGGATTACAGGACGCACTCGATCCGAAGTTAAGGAGGTAACCTCAAGTGGAAAAAATACTCGATATCAAAGACCTCCACGTTTCGTTTACGACCTATGGAGGTGAAGTCCAAGCCGTTCGCGGTGTCAACTTGGACCTTCATAAAGGCGAAACACTCGCCATCGTTGGAGAATCAGGGTGCGGGAAAAGCGTAACGGCTAGCAGCATCATGAAGCTCATTCCTTCCCCACCCGGGAAAATCACAAAAGGATCGATTCACTTTAAGGATCAGGACCTGACCAAGATGTCCAATAAAGACATCAGAAAAATTCGCGGCGTAGACATCTCGATGATTTTCCAAGACCCTATGACCGCCCTTAACCCAACCCTAACAGTCGGGGATCAGCTCACTGAAGGACTAAAGCAACACAAAAAAATCTCTTCAAATGATGCGAACGAACAAGCTATTGAGATGCTGAATTTAGTTGGCATTCCAAACCCTAAAGAACGAATGAAGCAACACCCGCACCAATTTAGTGGTGGTATGAGGCAACGTATTGTGATTGCCATGGCGCTAATTTGTGAGCCAGAGCTATTAATTGCAGACGAACCGACTACAGCTCTCGATGTTACGATCCAGGCCCAAATCCTCCAGCTTTTTAATAAAATTCAGGAACAAACGGGCGTTTCCATTATATTAATTACCCATGACCTTGGGGTTGTTGCCAAAATCGCTGACCGAATCGCCGTTATGTATGCTGGTAAAGTCATTGAAGTCGGTACCAGAAGAGAAATCTTTTATAATCCGCAGCATCCCTATACAAAAGGATTATTAAACTCAGTACCTCGTCTTGATCAGCGCGGTGATCAATTGATTCCAATCAACGGTACACCACCAGACCTATTCTCGCCCCCAAAAGGGTGTCCTTTTACAGCACGGTGTCCAAAAGCCATGGAAGTGTGTGAAAACGTGTACCCCGTTCATACGAAGCTTAGCGAGACGCAAGAAGTGGATTGCTGGCTTCAGGATGAACGAGCAAAAAAATATATAGCTACATAAAATTCGAAAGGGGAAATTAGTATGAAGAAATGGTTGATGCTTCTTCTCACGGTTCTATTTGCTTTTACACTGGCTGCTTGTACAGCAACAGACAGCTCTGGTGATGGAGACAGTGACGAGACAGAAACAGAAAGCGAAGACAACAGCAGTGAAACAAATGAGGAAGCAAGCGGCGATGACGTAACAACGCTCAATTTAAACAACGGACAGAACCCAACATCCCTTGATCCTCCAAAAGGTTTCGACTCTGCTTCTTGGAACGTATTAAACAACTTAATGGAAGGTCTTACTCGTCTTGGTAAAGATCACACCCCAGAGGCTGCAACAGCTGAGGACTGGAAGGTTTCTGAAGACGGTACGGTTTACACGTTCATGATTCGCGACAACGCGAAATGGTCCAATGGTGACGATGTTACTGCAGGTGATTTCGTGTTTGCTTGGAAACGCCTTCTAGACCCTGAAACAGCCTCTCCAGCAGCCTTCCTTGGTTACTTCATTAAAGGTGGCGAAGCATTTAACAAAGGAGAAGGTTCAAAAGAAGACGTTATGGTTGAAGCTGTGAGTGAAAAGGAATTAAAAGTTACGCTTGAAGCGCCAACTGGTTTCTTTACTCATGTGATTTCAAACCCAGCCTTCTTCCCAATTAATGAAAGTGTTGCTACAGAAAATCCTGAGTGGTTTGCTGAAGCTGACACGTTCGTAGGAAACGGTCCATTCAACCTTGCTGAATACAATAAAGATAAAGACATGCTCCTTAAGAAAAACGAAAACTACTGGGATGCTGAAACCGTTACTCTAGACCAAGTTCACTTCGCTATGGTTGACGACACGAATACAGAATACCAGCTATATGAAAGTGGTGACCTTGATGTTTCTGAGATTCCATCAGAAATGTCTGAGCAATTAATTGATAGCGACGCGGTTTCTATTACAGAACAAGCTGGTACGTACTTCTATCGCTTTAACGTAACAGAAGAACCGTTCCAGAACGAAAAAATCCGTAAAGCATTCGCTCTTGCTGTAGACCAGAAGGAAATTGTTGAATATGTCACGAAGAATAAAGAGCAACCAGCTTATGGCTTCGTATCTTACGGATTCCAAGACCCGTCTGGTAACGACTTCCGTGAACAGAACGGAAACATGCTTGAAACAGATCCAGAAAAAGCAAAACAGCTACTAGAAGAAGGTATGAAAGAAGAAGGCTATGATGAGCTTCCTGAAGTTACCCTTACGTATAACACTAGTGAATCACATAAAGCGATCGCTGAGGCGCTTCAACAAAAGTTCAAGACGGCTCTAGATGTAGAAATTGGCCTTGAAAATACAGAGTGGAATGTGTTCCTTCAAGACCAGAAAGACTTGAAGCACCAACTATCTCGCAGTTCATTCCTAGCAGACTACGGTGACCCGATTAACTTCTTGGAAAGCTTCACATCTGACTCTGTTATGAACCGTACAGGCTGGTCTAATGATCAGTATGACCAGACGATTGCAGACGCTAAATCCGAATCAAACGACGAGAAGCGATTTGAACTTATGTATGAAGCTGAGAAAATTTTGTTTGAAGAAATGCCGATCTTCCCGGTTCACTTCTATAACCACGTGTTCCTTAACAAAGACAACGTATCAGATATTATCCGCCACCCAGTTGGTTATTTAGAACTGAAGTGGGCTTCTAAAGAATAACGCACATAAACATGAATATACTTGGATCGAAAAGAGGCTCCCATTCCGGGCAAGCCTCTTTTCACCCTACATAAGGAAGGAAGAACGCTCGTGCTTATACCGAAACGCTTGAAAAAGGGCGACACCATTGGAGTCATCGCACCAGCCAGCCCTCCGAACTTAGACAATATGAATAAAGCAATCCCCTTTTTCGAACAAAAAGGGCTAAACGTCAAGATAGGACCAAACGTATCCCGTACATACGGACATTTAGCGGGTACAGACGAAGAACGTTTAAAAGATCTGCATGATTTCTTTCAAGACCCAAACATTGATGGCATTATCTGTGCAGGCGGAGGGTACGGAACAGCCCGTATTGCAGATTACATTGATTATGATTTAATACAAAACAATCCAAAGATTTTTTGGGGATATAGTGATATTACATTTTTACATACAGCCATCAGGCAACAAACCGGGCTCACAACGTTCCACGGCCCCATGCTTGGATCTGACATTGGTAAGGATACCTTCGACGACCAATCAAGAGCGATGTTCGATCAACTTTTCTCTCCTCAAACCCTTAACTACGACGAATCCTTCTCCCCTTTACATATCATTTCAAAAGGAGAAGCATCAGGCGAAGTCGTCGGCGGTAACCTTTCTTTACTCGTTACCTCCATCGGGACTTCGTTTGAGATTGACACAAAAGGGAAACTGTTACTTATCGAGGATATTGGTGAAGAGCCGTACCGTATTGACTCTTTTTTAAACCAATTAAGACAGGCAGGAAAATTTGAAGATGCTGCCGGAGTCATTGTAGGGGATTTTTCAGAATCAGACCCGAAGAAAGAAGCCTCCCTCTCCTTAGATGAAGTGTTGCATTTTTATTTTGCTAATCTAAACAAACCTGTTCTATCAGGATTTAAAATCGGACACTGCCTCCCCCATTTTGCAATCCCTCTTGGGACAAAGGGGACCCTGTCTGCTCGGAATAAGACCCTTACTATTAAACCAGGTGTGTACTAACACTTCGAGAGGATGAACAACGTGCAGATCAAATCGATAGAAACGTATCCTGTTGCTGAACCACTGAAGAAGCCGTTTAAGACTGCCCTTCGAACAGTAACGGTTGCAGAAAGTATATACGTGAAAGTAACGTGCGATAATGGAATCATCGGGTGGGGGGAAGCACCACCAACGCATGTTATTACGGGCGAGAGTATCGCAAGCATTGATTATGCCATTAGTCATATTATAAAACCTTTACTTCTTGAGAAATCACTCCTGAACAGAGAAGCGCTATTCGAATCCCTTGCTCATTCTATGGTTGGCAATACGAGTGCAAAAGCCGCTGTTGATATGGCGCTCTATGACTGCTTCGCTCAAGTTTGTGGACTCCCCCTTTATCAGTTGCTCGGTGGATACAAATCAGAACTTGAGACAGACTATACAGTTAGCGTGAATGACCCGGAGGAAATGGCTGCTGATGCCACGCAATATATTCAAGATGGCTTTAACGTTCTAAAGGTTAAAGTGGGCAAAGATGAAATTGAAAAAGATATCGAGCGTATCAGAAAGATTCGAGACAAGATCGGTCATGAACCAACCATTCGCCTTGATGCCAATCAAGGATGGACGGTTAAAGAAGCGATTTATGCGATTCAGCGAATGGAAGAGTTAGACTTAAGAATAGAGCTTGTTGAGCAGCCTGTAAAAGCACACGATATCGAAGGGCTAAAAAAAGTAACTGATGGGACTCAAACACCCATCATGGCTGATGAGAGCGTATTCTCCCCTCATCAGGCAAAACAAGTGCTAGAGACGAGAAGCGCTGATCTTATTAATATAAAACTCATGAAATCAGGCGGCATTCACCAGGCCATGCAGATAAACAAACTAGCAGAAAGTTACGGCGTTCCTTGTATGGTTGGTAGCATGATTGAAACGAAGATTGGCATTACAGCTGCAGCTCATTTTGCTGCGAGCCAAAAGAATGTTCATTTCGTAGACTTTGATGCGCCACTCATGCTTTTGAACGATTCAATCGAAGGCGGCGTAACGTATAACGGTCGTCATATAACATTTTCAGAAGGCGCTGGTCTTGGCATCACATCCGTACCCCTTGATCAAGTTCTTTCCTAACCCCAGAAGGAGGCAATCCAAATGAGTCAAGAGACAGTAACGAGTACAACATGGGTCGTCCAAGTACCCGTAGCAACAGTTTGGACATCCCCAGAATCCCCACGAGAAATTGATGCACCAGGCATTTCAAACCCAATAGACCTACAACAGTGGCACACCAGTTTAACGTACGAGCCAAGGCTTGCCTTAAGTGACGAAAACTTAATTCAATCCCAGCTTTTATATGGCGAAGAAGTTTTATTAGTAGATATCCAAGGAGAATGGGCACACATTATCGTTCCAACCCAACCCTCTAGAAAAGATGAGCGGGGCTACCCTGGTTGGGTCCCTCTCACCCAATTAAGAGAACTCCCAAGTGAGTCATGGACAGGTAATGGAGTAGCCGTTGTGAAAACAAGACAAGCCACGTTATACGATCCATATAAAGAACCATTCCTCGATGTGAGTTATTTAACGACACTTCCGGTTCAAACAAAAGAAAAAGATTTCGTTGGCGTTTTAAGTCCACACGGAGGTGGTTATTTCTCTGTTGATGAAGTCGCCGTCTACCCTTCGCTTGAAGACATTCCAAAAGGGACAGGTGAAGATATCTTGAAATCTGGCGAGGTATTTGTCGATCTTCCGTACTTCTGGGGTGGCATGAGTTCGTTTGGTTATGACTGTTCAGGCTTCACCTACAATATGCACAAAGCGCAAGGGTACGAAATCCCTCGTGACGCACATGATCAAGCCGAAAGTGGCAAAAAAGTCGACCTTGATCACTTACAGCCGGGTGACTTGCTGTTCTTTGCCTATGATGATGGCAAAGGAAAGTTACACCACGTTGGCCTTTACTACGGAGATGGCAAAATGCTTCACTCCCCTAACACAGGCAAAAACATTGAGATCATTGATCTTAAAGACACGATCTATGAAAAAGAACTGTGCAGCGCGCGCCGCTATTGGGAGGAGAAAGAGGAAAACGTATGAAAAACGAAGCAATCTTACAAGTAAAAGATATTAAAAAGCACTTTGATCTTGGCCGCGGACAAGTACTGAAAGCGGTAGATGGTATTAGTTTTGACATCTACAACGGAGAAACATTTGGCCTTGTTGGAGAATCAGGTTGCGGGAAATCAACGGCGGGACGAACCATTATGGGGCTGTATAATAGTACGGACGGCGAAGTTCTCTATAATGGGAAAAACGTTCATGAACTGCAAGGTAAAGAAGAATTTGAACTTAAGCGTAACATGCAAATGATCTTCCAGGATCCGTATGCGTCTTTAAATCCCCGTTCAACAGTCGCTGAAATTATCGCAGAACCACTAGAAGTTCACGGTATTTATAAAGATCAGAAGGAAAAAATGAAGCGCATCTATGAGCTTCTTGAAGAGGTCGGCTTAACACGCGATCACGCCAACCGATACCCTCATGAATTTAGCGGAGGACAACGACAGCGAATTGGTATCGCACGAGCGCTTGCACTAGACCCTGAAATTATTATCGCCGACGAACCCATTTCAGCACTTGATGTTTCCGTTCAGGCGCAGGTGGTGAATCTACTAGAAAAGCTTCAAAAAGAAAAAGGATTAACGTATCTCTTTATTGCCCATGACCTGTCGATGGTTCAGCACATTTCCGACCGCATCGGCGTCATGTACCTCGGCAATATGGTAGAACTAACAGATGCTGAGGAACTTTATAAAAACCCGCTTCACCCATACACGAAAGCCCTCCTCTCCGCTGTCCCGATACCGGACCCTGATATCGAGGACGAACGAGAGCAGATCGTTATAGAAGGTGAACTGCCAAGCCCCATTAATCCGCCAAGCGGCTGCGTGTTCCGTACCCGTTGCCCAATGGCCATGGAAGCTTGCGCTGAAATCGTACCAAAATGGCAACAAGTCACGAAGAACCACTACGTGGCGTGCCACCTCTACAACGAAGACATCGAAGACAAAACTCCAATCAACGACACAAAAGGCGGCATGAAAGTAAACATCCGCTAATTCAAAAACCGGCTTCCTTAAAAGGAAGCCGGTTTTTTCATGCCCTCTCGCTTTACCAAACTAAAGAGTGCCAGACACCATGTTTCGCTCTAAAGCACTAAAGGGTGTCAGGCATGTTGCCTCGCGCTAAAGCATTAAAGGGTGCCAGGCACCCTTCACTTCTCTATCAGAGTGATGTACGAATCGTTTATTAAAAGTTTTATCTGTTTATGTTAAAACATTCCTGATATGTTCCGATAAACAATAAGTCGGTCATTGTTCCTAGGTATGAGTATTCAGCTTACCTTTAACAAGTCCTATCACTCTTTGAATAATAGGAGGATAACCATTAACTACAAATCAGATTTAGAACCACTTAGCAAAGAGGAAATTGAACAATTGTTACGAGAGTTGTGTACACCAGATGAATGACTCCATGTAGAATCAACATCTTCTTAACTTCGATACATACACCGTCAGGAGGCCAAACTTGAAGAAATTAATAAAAGCAAGAAAATTTAAACTGAACACTGTAAAATCAAAGATGATTATTGTAATGTCCCTTTTAGCCATCGTTCCTCTTCTTACGTTAGGGCTTTTCACCATAACAAAAACACAAGCTATTATTAAGGAGGAGGTAAAGGATTCTTCTCTCCAAGTTGTTAGGGAAGTAGACAATGGTCTGAATAACCTTTTTGAAGGAATTGAAGGACAAATGAATTTAATGGCTAACAACATAAATTTTACCGACTATTATAGCAATGAAAATAATCGTACTTACGCTTCCTATCTATTAGATGGGACACGTGAGACAAGAGAAGATTATAAGCATGTTTATTTTGCAACAGACCGCGGGGAATTGCTCATGGCCCCTAAAGAAGCTACCTCTTCTCTACCAGATAACTTCGATCCAACCAGTCGTCCCTGGTACAAACATGCCGTCGAACAGCAAGGGGAGCTTATTATTGGGGAACCTTATCAAGATGAGTCATCGGGAAATACAATCGTTACACTATCCAAATCAGTTGAAAAAGAGGGTAAGATTGCCGGAGTAATTGGGATCGATATCAACCTAACCGATATCGCGAAAATGACAGAAGATATCGTCATCGGGCATGACGGTTATGTAGTTCTCGTTGACAGAAACGGACAATTGATCACACACCCTGACTCCTCATTAATTGGGTCGGATACCCTTAAAGAGATCGGGCTATGGGATCACCTCAGTCAAAACGAAGAAGGAACAAAAGAGTATACCTATAACGACGAAAATAAGGCTTCTGTTTTTACAACGAATGAAGTGACAGGTTGGAAAGTTCTGTCCACGCTAGAAAACAGCGAATTTGCACAACGAACGAGTAGCATAAAAACCATTACGCTTGTCATGTGCATCGTGTTTATCATCATTGCATTGCTGACAGCTTGGATTGTCAGTCAAAAAATCTCCAAAAATATTAACAAAGTGCGAAGTTCTTTTAAACGAGCAGCTCAAGGGGACTTAACTACTCGTGTATCCCTTAAAGCAAATGACGAATTTAAAGATTTAGAACAGAGTTTTAATGAAATGATGGACGATTTATCTAGTTCCTTACGTTCAGTAGAAAACTCTTCTAATACAACACTAGAAACTGCTACGTATCTCTCAACTATAACCACAGAGACGTCCGCCTCCATTACGCAGGTGGCTTCTGCCATTGGAGATGTAGCTGAAGGAGCGTCGTCTCAAGCTGAGAATTCTCAAAAGAGCTCTGAAGAAATGAGCGAGTTATCCGACCAACTGGACCAAATAGCTGACGCTACAGAGGAAATGAATCAAGTTAGCAAACACTCCGCCGATCTGGGAAGCAATGGACTTAAACAGGTTGAAATTCTGACTCAAAAATCTCAAGAAACAAAAGATTCCTCTCAAACAGTAGGATCAATTGTCCAAGAGATTGATACGAATATGCAAGAGATAAATGCATTTGTCACCACTATTTCAAACATCACAGAACAAACGAATTTGTTAGCTTTAAACGCCTCAATAGAAGCTGCCCGAGCTGGTGAACACGGCAAAGGTTTCGCGGTCGTAGCTGAAGAGGTACGTAAATTAGCAGAAGAATCTAAAGCATCAGCCAATCAAGTAACTAGCATCATTGAGAAGATTCAAACCGTTGTGAAACAAGCAGTTCAAGCTGTAGGAGAGACAAACGGGATCGTAGAGGACCAAGAAGAAGCCGTCAAACAAACGAAAACCATCTTCTCCGATATTGTTACTGCCTTAAACGGAGTCGCTAATCAAGCCCATACCGTAAAAGAAGCCGTAATTATAAGCCAAGAAAATAAAGAAGCCGTGCTTGGCGAAATACAAAACATATCAGCACTATCGCAGCAAACCGCGTCCTCGTCAGAAGAAGTATCCGCTTCATCTGAAGAAATATCAGCTACAATGGAAGAATTCGCTAGACACGCAACAGGCTTACAAGATCTATCTCAACAACTAGACCAAGAAATGAAAAAATTTCATTTCAACTAAACAAAAAACGCCGTTACCCCTTTACCACTGTAAAGAACCCCCGGGTGCCAGACACCCTTTATGGCTTTAAAGCAACACATGGTGTCTGGCACCCTGCACTGCATCACCGCGAGAATGCAAGCTCTTCTTCACAAATGAGAACGATAGACTAAAAAAGTGATGCCTAGATTGTTCGGCATCACTTTTTTTGAATTAATTATCTTCTTGTCCATCTACTCCAAGGTGTTCTTGTAGTGTGTTGGTATGGTCATTCAATTCCTGCTCAGATGGCAAGTAGTACCACAACTTTCCTATATACTCACCAGTCCCTTGCTCAAATCTCATTTGATCGATATTATGCTGCATTCCTTTATACCGTTTTTGGATGCTTACCATCTCTTCAAATGTTAGGTTCGTCTTAATGGTCTCACCTACCGCATCAAATAGACTATCGAATTTCCACATCGATTGAACGCGGGCACCTTTATCAATAACCGCTTGAATGATTTGCTTCTGGCGATCTTGTCGTCCAAAGTCACCGCGAGGATCTGCATAACGAATTCGTGTGTAGGTCAACGCTTCTTCACCGTTTAGCGTTATTTCCCCTTTAGAGAAGGAATTCCCATTCTCAGAAAGCTCATAAGGATTGTCCACTGTAACACCGCCTACAGCATCGACGATCTTCTGAAACCCTTGCATGTTCACTTTCACATAATAATCAATCGGGATATCAAGAAACTGTTCGACGGTATCGACAGCCATTGATACTTGCCCGTGCGCATAGGCGTGATTAATCTTTTCAACCGTTCCTCGCCCAGCAATCTCTGTCCTTGTATCACGAGGAATGCTTAACATCTTAATAGACTCTTTAGCTGGATTTACCGTCAACACGATCATCGTATCCGATCGACCTGAATCATTTTCCCTCTCATCAACTCCTAGTAATAAAAGAGAAAATGGAGGTGCGTCTTTCACATCATCTTTCTTTGAGACCACATCCACACGCTTGTCCGTGTCCCCCTCCAAGGGTTCGTACACTTGATCCATCGTAGTTTGAAAAGATTGATAGATTGAATAAGCATAAACCAATCCCCCTACAATGAGGACAGCTAAAATAATCATGCTAATTTTAAATAAACGGCTTTTTTTCTTCTTTTTCTTTCGATCTTGCCTGCTACTCACTCTTTTGCTCGCCCCTTCTTGAAACCACTATCTCTCCACATTTTACCATAGAAACACTGGTTCTTGAGATTCCTATTATTTCCTTAATGAAAAACTTGTTATGATTTGCTTATTTCTAGGCTCAAATTTTTTTCTACTGAAATTTTACTATAACAAATTTATAAAGAACAACTAACCCCGCACTAAAACTGTTTAAAAAATCCTTTAGAAGAAAGTAAAAACAATTATCTTTGAACCCTCAACAAATCTAGAACAACAACGTATTATATAGTCGTAGCCAATTGACTCCCTTAAGCACCTGGAAATACTCACCGTCTTAACAGGACTAAGGATGAAATAGTCAGAGTGCCCTGACTATAAGAGTCTCAATTGCTATTGCTGTTGCTGAAGCCGACCTTTTCATAACTTTAGGTCGGCTTCTTCTTCCATCGAGCACTTTAACACATTAAAGGATGAACGCGTGCCTGGCACCCTTTACTATAGTAAAGCAAAAAAGCAAAAATAACGGCCATTACATATGTAACGGCCGCCTTTTAAATGCTATCTCATGAGTAGACCCATTTTGGCGTATTCCCACATAACGCCTTTGTTTAAGGACTTCACGTCTGTCCAATCTAATCGCTCGGCTTGAAGCGATGTAAGGAATAAAGTGTCTTCGTAGAATTCTTCATTGGGTTCATCCGCTACCCATTCTTCGAGCGTTAAACCTTCCTGAACTTCTTGTAGGTTGTACTCATCCATGCCTAGTGACAAATAGCGTTTCTCCACTAATCCAAGATCATTCATCACCCATGCGTAAGGACCTTCCACAACACCCTCTTCTTTCACTTGCTCAACTTCTTCCGCGTCATCTGGTCCATCCTCTTGCACTTCTTCACTTTCTTCTTCTAGCACTTCATCTTCTAACTTCTGATCAGACACAAAATCTTCCATGCCGTCGATCGGTAGATGAATCCAATTTTGATAAACGGTTATGGCATCTTGTACTTCTTCAATCGTTAGATAAACCGTACTATGATATCCTGGTAAAACCCCGTCAATCGATTCATTCACCTCTACCACGTACGGATAAGAACTGTCCCCTAGCTCACTTGAACCTTCGATTGGGAATTCATCAGTTGCCCCCACCTGACCCTCCCAAGACTGTTCGAGCTTTTCTATTGTTCCACGTGCCTTCATACCTTCTTGAATATCCACCCTGTTCTGCTCATCAATATCACCAGCCAATATTAACTGATCCGAACGAGCAATGGTAACAGCAGGGTCTTCAAGCGTATGATCCAGTTCCTTAACTGTTCCATCAACGAGACTAGATACCTCAATAACCTGGCCATATTCTTCTATTTCATCCAGCTGGTCCTCAAGCGCCTCAAGCTGCGCTTCTTTTAACGCTAAATCTTTCTCTGCCTCTGCTTCAGCATGATCTTTGTTCACTTCAGCATCTGCAAATGCACGAGCGTCAGGCTCTTCTGTATCAGGTACTTCAATATCTTCAACGTCATCGACATAGTCCTCTAATGCATCTACTTCTTCTTCTAATCCAGAGATTTGGCTTTCAAGCTGAGTCACGGTCCCCCAATAATCTCTAATTACATACTCGAAAAGCGGGTCTCCAAGCTCAACCTCTTCCCCTTCTTCTACTAGAAATTGCTTGAAGCTTCCAAGGTCTTTATCGAAATACACATGTTCTTCAGAAGAAGGCTGAAAAACGCCTTCCTCAGCAATAGCATTTTCTAAATTAGCGGTAAATGGCGTATCCCATTTTGATATGTAAGACTTCCGTTCAACCTCATCTTCTGATAATACGACTAAAATGATATTCGCTATTACCAATAAAGCCGTGGTCAAACACAACGTCCACACCTTTGTTTTTGTCTTCATTTCAAAACCTCGCGATTCCTATGTTATAGAAAATATACATCAACGTGCGCGATTGCGGCCGTCGCAGACCAATAAATCATATGTAACATAATAACTAGAAGCCATGCTTGCCATCTCTTCCACTTCGTAAAGTAATGAACGGCTTTAATTTGAAACCAAACGATCCAAAGTTGAACCAGTGAAATCGCACCAAAGAAATAAATAATCCACGGAATGTCTGTGAAGTAAGATGTAATTATGCCAAACGAAATTGGAGATACATACCAATCAAGTCCAGTATTTACAATCAGTACAATCCATAAGATCCTCTCTATTAAAAGTATCGTTAAAATAGGAAGGTGCATCGCTATTAGTTTTCGATAAGGAATTCCTGTGAACATCCATAGTAAGAACGGACTTCCAAACAAAATCAGAATCGCGAAAATCAATCCAAATAATGCTCGTCCAAACAAAAAGAATAGTTTCCGAACTTCATAGTCTTCGAATGTAAGAGAAGTCGCCCGAGTAGAGATCACATCCATTCCAAGTCCAAACCAGGCACTACTTATGTAAACGGTCATAGTAAGAAATATGAAAAGAAAAACGCGGCGCCAAAGATGGTCTACTTTCTCAGCATGATACATACGTGAAAAAGTATTTTCGCGCCTGAAAAATAAAGGTGCCACACGAACTTGATACATCAACCTCATCCTTTGTTTAAATTCGAAGATACATTTTCTGATAGATGATATGTAAAATATGGCATACATCATCATGTACCATATTTTATCACAACTAAAGCTCACTTTTATAGATGGCGATTGTAATATATTTTATATTTCAACAATTCCCGACCTAAAGCAACGATTCACATAAAAATTTCCTCGGAAATACTCATATTTCCGAGGTGAGGTTCTATGACATTTCCCTATTCATTTGCCCCTTTGTCCAGGTCATCAGTATGAATTTCGTCTGGAAGTTCTCTAGAGGCATCCGGTATGTCCCTCGGTTTCACATCTACCCCACTTGCTGAGTAGATCACGATGCGCAACGTGCCACCAATCACATTGGACCGAATTAAAAGGGGTTCATTATAGTTGTTTTTAAAGGTAAAATCAGGCCCCCACCAGCTAACAGTGGCATCCCTTCCAGGGGGCACATATGGTACTTGCTTACTATGAGAATAACGCTCCACAATCTTAATTCTTGCATGATCAACAGCATTAAAAAGAGTAGAGGAAACCTGGCAAATGCCTCCTCCTATCCCTTCTGTTATCTCACCTTTTACAATGACGGGCGCAGGCTTATATCCTTTTTCCTTTGTCCGTTTACCAACAACCTCGTTAAATGAAAAGACTTCATTTGGGAACACGACATGGTTATCAATTGCGTCAGAGGATAGCTTTATATTGTGCGTTCTTTCTTCATTGTTGGAATTAAAATACGTAGCATACTGTCCAATTTGCTGCGTACGAATGTGTGCAACCAACTCACTGTCTACTTTAGGATGAACGGTCATCATAGGAATGCTGACCTTCTTTTGGTCAGGCTTATACAATGCCTTAATGAATTCAACCCGGAACTTCTCCTGGTACAAATTAGACCCAAACTTACCTGGCACAATCTCTCCCATTTTCCCAATCTTCGCGTTCACAGGTGGTTTCTCCACTTGTTCGCTAAGCTCGCGGCTGAGCTTCTCCACAGCCTCAAGATTCACAAAAGGCATCCCGACTACATGTACAAATTCATCAACCTGAACCCTGTCTAGCTCTTCACCCTTATGAACAATAGAAACCGATGATCCATCCCCCGCTTCCATTCCCCCTCCAAACAATAAAGATAAACTTAATAAGGCCATTTTCATATCCATACCCTCCTGCTGATAGTATGGATAACGAAGCTCCATTTCATGTGCCAAACTCATGCCTTTGCCACTGCACTGAACTAAAGCGTGCCTGGCACCCTTTAGTTTGCTAAAGGAAAAACGAAGAGCTGAAGGGGGCTCTTCGTTTTGAAGTAATTATTGGATTTGGAATGATAAAGCGTTGTTCTTCTCTGCGCCTTCGATCGAAATAGAGTACGTACCAGGCTGAATATCTTCCCATGTGGGGATAATTAGTTTGTTTCCATTTACAGAAACCTCAACAGGAAGGACCTCTCCGTTTTCATTTAGAAGTTGAACAGAATAGTTTTCAAGAAGCTTCTTCTTTCCTTTTGATTTTCCATTCTTCTTACCCCAGTTTTTATCATTTCCAAAAGCCATTAAAACCGTCTGCTTTTCTTTATGACCCGCTTCATCTGTAAGAGTCACCCGAGCTACGCCTTGGCTTCTTGTGGATAAATCACCTTTACGCGTAACGTAGCCAACCGGTTTCTTCATAACTCTCCACTCTTGTTGCAACATAGTTGCTTCAGCAGCTTCCCTTAAATCCATCTGAACCAGCACTGGATCGTGGTCACTCACTCGCCCTTGCTCTTCGGTAAAGTCAGCGTTCAGGTGAACGATATCCACTTTTGTTTGGTCTTTCAAATGGTCCGCAACTAAAATGTGATCAAGAGTTTGTGAATTACCTTGATAGTTATACGTATAACGCTCATTCTCTGGAAGCTCCTCGATCATATTCGCCAAAATATCCCCTTCAAGCACTTCAAGCGGTGCTGAATCTTCAAAGTCATTTAGGTCACCAAGAACAACAACATTTGCGTCCTGATCTTGCTCTAACACATCCCTTACAAAACCGTTTACGACTTCTGCTTGTTGTAGACGTTGCTCTTCACTTCCTAATTGAGGAGGCTGGATACTGCCAAATGGAGCATCATCGCCACCTTTAGAGTTGAAGTGGTTCGCGACCACGATGACATTCTCTCCATTAAATTCGAATTCAGCAGCTAGTGGTTTACGCGAATCAGCAAACGCTTCATTTGTCGGATCAATACGACCTGGGTTTAGCGTCAGATTCCCTTCTTCTGTCACTCCTACATCCGTTGTAGCGTCCCCTTTAGGATGATCCGTTAATGAAACACGATCTGGGTTATAAATAAATCCAACTCGTATATTGCCATCTGGCTCTCCACCATCTTGATTGTTCACAGGAGCAATATCAGTGTACTCGTATTCAGGTCCACCGTTCTCTTTAATTGCCTCAATAAGCGCTTTGTAGTTTTCACTTGCATCGGTATCGCCTTCACCAGCTCCGTTGTTATCCTGTACTTCTACAAGACCAACAATATCAGGAGCATCCAAGCGATTGACGATTGATTCAGCAACTTCGTCCGTTTTCTCCGGGTTGTCAGAATCCGTGGCATAATAGTTTTCCATGTTATAAGTCGCTACCGATAGCTTTTCTTCATCTTCCTGAAGGGTTGTCGTTTCACGCTCAAAATCACTTGGAACAACTTCCGGCAGTCCATCCACTTCAAGCTTATAATTGCTAAACTCATATCCAAGCACACCTGTTACCGGACTTCTAAAGGTATCTCCCACTTTAACCGGAGCCATCTCCTGACTATAATCATCAATGATAATACGCTCTGGATTCAGGCTTGGTTCTACGATAATTCCACCAGCCGGCGTGCGTACTTTATCCGAACCATCCGGAACGGTAACAGCCGTCTCATCATAGTTTGTGTATTCCGCTCGTGGCATTACAACTGTAGCATCTGGTGCTGAAACGCGCATGCCTTCTAAGCTTTCATAAAAATCAATCGCATCATCTGACGGGTCAAATACCGAGAACTGATCGTTGTCGATGACGTTATAAGGGATTTCACGACCATCTTCTCCTAAAATAACAGCCTCAGGGAGTTCTACGCCGCTTTCTTCAACGCTCACGCTTGCCTCAGTAATCTTTGTAAGCGTTAGATCATCTGAAAAGTCGAACCATAGGAAATTATCTTGTGTATCTTCTTTTACCTCTCCAGAAACATAAACTCGGTCACCAACTTCTACATTCGAAGCTCCAACACTATTAACATAAATCCCTTCAGACGTTTTCAAATCCTCATCAACTTGCTCCGGCAGCTCTTGCATATAGAACCCATTATCGCCAGTCGTTCTAGTCACAATTCCTTCAACCCCAGATACATTTACTCCAGCATATAAAGATTTATGTGTAGCCCCTTGAATATCATGAATCCGAACGTCACCATCAGCTTTAAGCACCTGATAGGAATACGTTACAACAGAAGACGTTCCTTCATAGCCAATCTGAACGGCCTTAATCGTTGTGTCTTCTGTAATCGTAATCGGGCCTGTGTATTTCGTACTATCCGAAGTTGGTTCCGAGCCATCCGTTGTATAATAAATGTCACCTTCACTAAATGCCGACAAGGTAACTGTTGAACCTGCTTGTATTCCCCCTGAACCTGGCATAGCTTGGATGGCGTCTGCCGTTCCGTTTGAGACAAATTGAAGGTCCTCAGCGCCACGAGGTTTTACTTGAAACGTTCCATCAAATTCAGAAGAAATGCCCGTAACAGTTAACTCCATACCTTCTACATAACGAAAATCGTCATAAGAGTACCCTGTCCGGTTATCAACTCGAACTAGAACACTCTCCCCATTTTTACTTGCTATAAATTCAAGAGTTCCATAGCTGTTAGCCTCTTCAATTTGACTAATCGTTACGCCCTCTAGCTTTACGAGACTCCCTTGATTACCTTCTGATACCTCAGATGGAGAAACCAATTGCGGAGCTGGTAGTTCACTTATATCTTTCACACTCAAGTTAGATACGTTTACAAGTTCAAAGACACCATCGTACTCCGTTGTGTCCCCTGTAATTTGAATAACATCTCCTTTTTGAATGTCCTCATTGTTATATAGATCCTGGTATACGTAAATACCTGCAGTCTCGTCTTGTAAGTAAAACCCTTCTTTTCCCCAAGAACCAAGATCAGACGTGACAACTCCTTCAATCGTTACATCTGTTTGCCCTATTCCTCCTGTTCGAACGTCAGCGATAGACGTAATGGAAACAGCTTCATCTGTCTGATCCTCATCACCCGGTTCTTCTCCGTCTGAAGAGTCCACCCCATCCATCGTGTGAGTGCCTAGATAGTCAGCCGTGTCTTGGGCAAAAGATTCCCACTCATTACTAATATCGATGGCATCATCAAAATTTCGGTCTCCAGTAGTAACAGATGACTGACGGACTAAGGTTACATCCTTAGCAAAGTCACTGCCCTCTCCAAGTTGACCGAACGAATCTACGATCTCCCCGTTATAAAATAGCGCGTATCCATCATTCCCATTGTGATTAATGGAACCACTTGTTTGGTCCGCTACATTTAAGAAAGCAGCGGAAGCCTGATTATTTACGATCGTATACGTTTCACCAGGAGCCACTTCACCCGTTAAACCAATCGATTGACCATTAGTACCTCCATTTGAAAACCGTTGCAGATCAAATTGACTTAAATCAACCGCCTGGCTTGTCCCATTAAAGAGCTCAATGGCTTTGTTAAGACTGCTACCTTCTACATATTCAGAAATAATTAGTCCGTCTGTTTGAACCTCTTCCCCACTCACAACAGCAGCAGGTGTAAGTCCCCCAATTGTCAACGCCATTGCCGATGCTAAGCTTAACCCTTTCTTCACACTACGGTTCTTCACATCCCCATCTCCCTTGTCATAATAATTGATCCCAACCACAATTTAACAGCAAAACATTTACCGCATGTAAAAAATCACTAAATACTAGCAAAATAAGACAAAATCCTTACCCCAAATTCCACTCTCCCCCCTCTAAAGAACTACACCGTACTAAGAACGCATCACCTCTTTAAAGCAAAGCAGGGTGCCAGACACCCTGCAGTTCTCTAAAGCACAACAGCGTGCCAGACACCCTTCACTCCTTTACTTCGTTAAAAAAAACGGACTCGCTATTTGCGAGTCCGTTCGTTTGGTTGTTTAGTAGACTCCTACGTTATCCCAGGCGGAAGCGACAGAGTTGACTGTTGTTGAGTCATATAGATCTTGTGCTGATTGAATCAAAGCCTGACGGGCGTCCGTGAATGTGCTGTTTGGTGTTAAGTAAACTGTAAGCGCACGATAGTAGATCTTCTCAGCTTTCGACTGCCCAATAGAGTTGATCGTATAGTAAGCAGCTTTGTTCGGGATACCACTGTTGATGTGAACTCCGCCCCAGTCACCTTGCTCGGTGTTTGGCAAGTCTTGATAATCGTCCATATGAGCCGGTTGGTCATATTGAGTTGGATTGGACATACTGCGCAACGCATCTCCTGGAACGCCTGGCGTATAGACATCTTCACCCATTAACCAATCTTCATTATCGACGAAGTAACCAAATACATCTGAGAAGGATTCATTTAGTGCACCTGACTGATTTTCATAGACAAGTTCAGCTGTTGTATCCGTCACAGCATGCGTTAGTTCGTGAGCGACAATATCGTCCGCTCCAGAAAGATACGTAAATGTTGACCCATCTCCATCACCGTAGATCATCTGGTTTCCAACCCACGCTGCATTATTGTAGTTGTTTCCAAAGTGAACAGAAGACACAATATCAGCGCCATTGCCGTCATAACTCTCACGGTTGAAGGTATCATAGTAATAATCAAATACTTCCCCTGCATAATAGTGCGCATCTACGGCTGCTTTCTGGCGCTCGCTGTAGAATGTATTACCAGAATCAGTTACATAATTACCCGGTAAACTATATTGCCCTCCGTTATTATTGTCGTAAGTGGAGATGACCCCACTCATTGGCTTCGTTTCATCATATAAGTAATACGTACTGTTTGCATAATATGTATTAAGGGACTTCTGATCACCTAACACACCAGTTCCACTCCCAGTAGCTTCATGAACTTTATTCATTGCCTTTTCAATTGAACCGTCCTCCGCGTTCACCCAAATTTGCCAGTTCCCTGGAGTTGGCTCAGCAAATTGAAGCTGTACATGGTAAGCCAGTGTATACTCCCCATCTTTAGGAAGCACAACAAGCTCTGACTTTTCCGTTAAATTGTTAAAAGCCTTTCCTTCTGGAGATTTCTTCTTCACATCTGCTTCTGAGCGTTCCACATCAATTTGACTCCACGCTGCATCTAGCGCCTCTTTCTTATTCAATTCACGCTGCTGTTTAATCTTTTCAGGAGCATCAGGGTGAAACTCCCCATTAATCGCCGCAACCTCACCTTGTTGATCCACGTGAACAATCACACGAGATTGATCAATCGGGACATTATGTACAACTGGCTGATAAACATAATGCTTCATGCCAAGTTCATCAGTTTTTACATCCTTAAGTTCTAGTTGAGACTTAGGATTTTTCTTAAATACATCCTTGTTTTCTTTGAAAAATGTATCTACATCTTGCTTACTATTAATTTTTTGCGTTGATAGTTTACCAGAGATAAAAGAGGGACCCTTCTTTAAAGCCGATTGGTCCAATTGAATGTTTGCTTCTGGTTTCAGCTTCCAAGCCGGATCTGCTTCTGCATTCACTGAAGCTCCACTACCGACAAGTAATCCTGCACTTAATGTGACCGCTCCTGCGATTGTTTTCCAATGTTGTTTCATCGTTCCTTCATCTCCCTTTTCTATAGAATCTACCTTTATTGTATCGGACGATTCTATTAAAATCTTTGAGAAAACAAAGACTGAAAATCAAATTCAGTTCCTATGTTGGAGAACCATTTTCTCAAAATATGACGAAAGAACTAGAAACGTGTCGCAAGAATTAATTTCTAACGAAAAAGGAGGCAAACGAACCGAACAAAACGTACGTTCGTTATCCCTTATTTAGAAATTAAAAAAGGTACGAGTCACATCCAACTGACTCGTACCTTTTCATTCCTATTTTGATCAATCCCATTCTTTAATAAAGGCTGGAACCCGCATTGAATCAAGAACGTTTTTCCTCTTATCCCAAGACTGAAATTCTCCAATAAGATGGCCTCTTTGTATAACCTTACACTCTAATATGTATAATGCTTTGTCTCCCTTAGTCTCTAAAATAAGATCCGTATCACCCAAACGCAAGTGATAATCATGAAGAACAACACCCACATATTCATGACGTTTATGCTCTGTGCTCTCATGATTCAACACCATTTCAGCAACTTCTTCTACTTTCATTTTACTGTAGGCAGCGTGATCCTCTAGCCTTTGTTTCACCTTTCCAGCGGTATCTTTCGCCCAGTTTTTAATGTTATCTGTTAATGAATTCATTTGCTTCAACCCCTTCCCAATTTCTATCTATCTTTCCCTCATTCAATGAATATTACCCTCATTTTAATAAAAGTTGACCCCCTTCTATCACGATTAGGCCGACCTCTTATAAGGTTCAATCATTCCACATAAATCCCCCACATTTTAACTATAGTGGTAGCAAAACATGAGCGTACACATTTTTTTCACAGATCCTTACCGACATCTATGTTATGGTTAGAGAAGGAATAAGAATATAAAATATTTATAAATTGAATGAACCATAATAATACAAAGAAAAGCAACGAAGGAGATAAGCCAACATGAATATCTTATTAACAGGGGCGACTGGTTTTTTAGGTAAACAACTTACCCTACGATTACTTGATGAAGGACATTCGGTTTATGCGATTGCACGCAATCCACGAAAAGCAGGCAGCCTTATACAAGCCGTTCCAGAAGAGGTCCAAGCCAATCTTTCCATTATTGAAGGCGACCTCACTCAAGATAAAGCTGGCGTCAGTACTGAAGATCTATCCTTTTTAATGAACAAAATTGATACGATCTACCACAGTGCAGCCTACCTATCGTTTGATGATAGCGAAAGAGACAAAACATTTCATATTAATGTAAACGGAACCAAGAATATGCTTGAACTAGCCCAGGAGATCAACGCTCAACACTTCTCCTATATTAGTACAGCCTACACCCTTGGAACGAAACTGTACGCAAAAGAAGAGCTTCACCCTGTAGATCAGGAATTTGTAAACCCGTACGAAGAAAGTAAATGCCACGCTGAGCATCTTGTGTGGGAGTATAAAGATGCCCTCAACGTCAATATATTTCGCCCATCTATCATCATTGGCGACTCAGAAACGGGAGAAGCAGACACAAGTTTTGCCTTATACGGGGTGATTAGAGGACTCGAGATTCTTAAGAAACGTACCGATCGCAAGAAGGATCAACAGGAGAAAGTATACAAATTTCTTTGCACGGAAGAAACGTCACAAAACTTTATCCCGGTTGATTACGTTGTAGACGTCTTAACGGCAGCCCTTAACACACCTGAACCAAACCAAATTTACCACATTACAAATCCAAACCCACCAACCAATCGATTGCTATTTGACATGGTAAAAGAGAAATTAGACTTTCCGAACATTGAAATGGTTCCTTCTGATTACGAAGGAGAGCTTTCAAAGGAAGAATTAAAATTTAACGAACCGATGAAGGTATTCCGCCCTTATTGGAACAAGTTGCTTACGTTTGATGATACAAATACTCAAAGCCTACTTCGCAAAAATGGGATGGCCCACCTCGATATGGACATCAATATGATTGAACGCATCCTTTATGGAAATAGATAAAAAGAAATGAGGAACTTATGGGGATACTCCACGATTCAAGTTTAAGCTACAAGACCTACGTAACGGACTCTTCAAAAGATTGGGTCGTGTTTTTACACGGCCTCGGTGGAAATTGGAACATCTTCCACAAGCAAATTGACTATTTTAAAGATCATTTCAATTTACTATTTATCGACCTACCCGGTCACGGAAAGAGCCCTTTTCTAAAGGCGAGGGAAAATTTATTACCCTATACAGCAAAAAAGGTTCTGACTCTTATGGACAACCTTTCCATATCATCGGCTCACTTTCTTGGCGTCTCTCTTGGGACCATCATCATGCAATCGATCGCGATGACGAAACCTCATCGTATAAAATCAATGACACTAGCAGGAGCAGCCGGGAAATGGTTGAAATGGGGAGAACTATTAGGAAGGGTGACGATATCATTCCCATTCAGTCACCTCCTTCCTTATATGGTACCCTTTAAAATCTTCGCCTATATCGTTCTACCAAAGCCAAATCACAGCAAATCAAGGAATATATTTATACGCGAAGCAAAGAAGCTCGGTAGATATGCTTACCTCAGCTGGGCGAACGTCATTCGCAATTCATATAAGACCTATGAACGCCTTAAGAATAAAACAAATCACATCCCAAAACTCTACGTTTCTGGTGATGAAGACCATATGTTTATACAAGGAATCACGAACCATGTAAAACGAGAATCCCTTGCCAAGCTTCACATCATCCAGAAATGCGGACACGTCTGCAACCTAGAAAAAGCAGCCGAATTCAACCAAGTCGCCTTCACCTTCATCAGCCGAATCTCAGCAGAATCTGCCTATGGTGAGATATCTTAAGACTCGAAGCTGAGACACGTTAGAACGGATTGGGCCATTATGATGCTTGGGAGCTAGGGGTGTCAGGGGAACGACTCGCTTTCCGCGGGCGAGCTGTCGAGCCTCCTCGGGAAAACCACCTGCGGGGTCTCGTCTACCTCTTTCTCCCGCAGGAGTCTCCCCGTTCCCCTGCCACCCCTTACGAGACGTTGTAGAATGGCCCCACAGCTTTAGCATATCAAAATAAACAGCAATCCTGGTTCGTTATGTGGTATGTTCCCGTTTTTCTAAATATGGCAAAGGTGGTTCGGGAAATTGCGAGACTCCTGCGGCATTAGGAGCCTAGGGAAGACCCCGCAGAGAGCGAAGCGAACGAGGAGGCTTCCCAGCTCGCCGCGGAAAGCGAGTGATTTCCCGAACCACCTTACACACAATCAGGCTAACGGGAACATTCTCTCAAGTATCGATTTCCCATATAAGAGCACTCATATGGATCAAATAAAAAAGGTAGAGATGCACTCAGCATCTCTACCTTTTCTATGTATTGATCAAACGTTTGATCAACTACTCAGCCACCACTGAATTTTGCAAGCGCTGCTTCATAAGTTCAATGATATCGTGTGCATTCGTTTCTGATGATCCTTCTGTTCGCTGGATCACTTCTCTCATTAATTCAATCCATTGAGATTGTTCACTCACCTTCAAAAACCCCTCACCGTTTTACATAATATGTATAATATATCACACATTGTCGTAAAAGCGTAATAGAAATTGTCAAAAGGACACATTTGATGGTTGATAATGGGGTATAGTTTCACATCCGAACGAGATCTACGAACAGACCACCTCCTAAAATTCCCCATAGATTTTTTTCCATTGAATCTATACACTAGGGAATGAAGATTAACCTTTAATAGATTGGATTTGAAAAAGAATGCGTAACAAAAAAATACTATCCATTTCCTTTATACGTTTATTCGCTATGCTTTGTGTAGTGCTTGTACACGCAACAGGGACGTACATTAGCACTCTACCAGAGGGCGGAGACGCATTTCAGAAATATCATTTTCTAAACCGAATTGTACGAATTGAAGCAAGTTTATTTATCTTTATGACGGGCCTTGTGTTTTTCTATCGCTATTATGCACAAGAAATGACCAAAGAGGTCCTAAAACGTTTTTACAAAAGACGCGTTACATTTATTGTAATCCCGTACCTCATGTGGGCAGTCTTTTATGAAGTGTATGGATTATATATAGGATACCGAGACCTGGCTCCATTGCAGTCCCTGATCCGTATTCTAGAAGGGGATTCTTATTATCACCTTCATTTTATTTTCCTAATCGTACAGTTCTATCTGGTGTTACCACTCCTTGTATGGTTTTCCCAAAAGATCAAATGGTTCAGGAACTATATGTGGCTCATCGGAGGAATTATTCACTTAGCGTTCTTCCTGCTGAAGGTGAACGTTGATTGGATTACCTACCCAGTGTTCTTAAGCTTAATCGGACCATTTCTATTAGGTGGTTGGGTTGGCATTAACTACGATAAAGAAAAGGCAAAATCTAAGAGCAAGTGGACCTTACCAATCGGAATATTTGCAGGAATAGCAGGAGCAGTAGCTGTCCGGATCCATTATCATATGTATATGACGGGTACATTGGTAATTCCTCCATTTCTAGGGAACTTACCACGGTTTGTGTATTTAATGGTAGGAGCTTATGTCATCTTCAGGATTGCCGAACGTTTAAGTGAACGATTATCCAAACCTAAATTGGATTTCGTTAATCACGTAGCCAGCTACTCATTTGGCTATTACCTTATCCATCCATTTGTATTAAAAGAGGTGGCCAGATGGGTTCCGACACATTCTAACTACTTGTTTCATTTGGAGATCGGTGCACGATATATTCTAACGGTTGGAATCTGTTATGTGATCATCCGGATCTTCCATCAGTTCATTCCATTTAGCCAAATTGTGTTCGGGAAGCTACCTGCTCTGCCTAAGAAAGCGCAACAAGGCAAAAGTGTAGAGCAAAGTTATACTTCTTCATCCTGATAGAAAGAAGACAGTAAGACTATCTATTAGGGAATAATTGGTGTTTAACCCACTTTAGTAGTATAATAGACCAATCATATGAGTAAAAAGGAGAGTAAAGGCATGACCATTAAAAAAGCCATTATTCCAGCGGCTGGATTAGGAACGCGCTTCTTGCCCGCTACGAAAGCTATGCCAAAAGAAATGCTTCCGATCGTGGATAAACCAACCATTCAATATATTGTAGAAGAAGCGATTGAATCCGGAATTGAAGACATCATTATCGTAACCGGTAAGGGAAAGCGTGCCATTGAAGATCACTTTGACCATGCCGTTGAGCTTGAAGATAATTTGATGACAAAAGGCAAACTTGACCTTCTTGAAGAAGTGAAGCAATCTTCAAAGGTAGAAATTCACTACATCCGTCAGAAGGAACCTAAAGGACTTGGACACGCTGTTTGGTGTGCGCGTAAATTCATCGGCGATGAACCATTTGCTGTTCTGCTTGGTGACGACATTGTCCGTTCGGAAACACCTTGCTTAAAGCAAATGATCGACCAATACGAAGAAACCCGTTCCTCTATTGTTGGGGTTAAGTCTGTCCCTGACGAAGAAACGCATCGCTACGGTATTATTGATCCTGATGGGCAAACAAACAATAACCTCCACCACGTGCGTAAATTCGTAGAGAAACCAGCACAGGGAGAGGCACCATCGAACCTTGCCATTATGGGACGCTACATTTTAACACCAGAGATTATGAGGTTCCTAGAAAAGCAAGAATACGGAGCAGGAAACGAAATTCAACTAACAGATGCTATTCAACATTTAAATGAAATTCATCGCGTATTTGCCTATGAATTTGAAGGACGCCGTTATGATGTTGGAGAGAAGTTAGGTTTTATTAAGACAACAATCGAACTCGCACTTGAACGCGGAGAACTACAACCGGAATTACTGAAGTTTATGGAAGAACTCGTTCAAGAAAAAAGCGTAAAATCCTAACACACCAGAAAATGAATTAGAGCAATCAGTTTAGCTGATTGTTCTTTTTCGTGTACCAAAAGCCTTCCAGCTTAATCCGTTAACCCGAACAATTCGAAGCATGAATCGCTCGCTTTTCGGGAATGATTCACTATTAAGATAGATAGAACATACATTATTTGTTATACTTACGTCTGTGTAAAAATAAACGAAGAATTAGAGGTGCCACTATGGAGAGAATTGCCGTTCTTCTTCCTTGCTATAATGAAGAACAGACAATCGGGAAGGTTATTGATGATTTTAAATCAGAACTTCCCCACGCTACGATCTATGTTTATGATAATAACTCATCTGATCGCACTTCAGAGGTTGCTGAATCTCATGGAGCTGTTGTTCGGAAAGAGTGGAGACAAGGTAAGGGAAACGTGGTCCGTTCCATGTTTCGCGAAATTGAAGCTGATATTTATGTAATGGCAGATGGGGACGACACGTACCCACCGGAATATGTCCATAACCTTATTCAACCGATACGAGATAAGAAAGCCAATATGACGATTGGCGACCGCCTTAGTAATGGAACCTATTATGATGAAAACAAAAGACAGTTCCACGGATTTGGCAACCGACTCGTTAAAGGTTTGATTAACCGACTTTATAAGAGCGATATTACAGATATTATGACTGGATATCGTGCATTTGATCAGCTATTCGTCAAGTCGATGCCCGTAATGAGTTCTGGTTTTGCAATTGAAACAGAAATGAGTATCCATTCTCTAGATAAGAAATTTCTAATTAAAGAAGTTCCGATTGATTACAGAGACCGTCCAGAAGGAAGTGAGTCGAAGCTAAATACCTTCTCAGATGGGATTAAAGTGTTACGAATGATCTTTACTTTATTTAAAGAGTACAAGCCGTTCCTCTTCTTCTCATTGTGGTCGCTCCTTTCCATCGTATTAGGCTTTGCTGTTGGTATCCCTGTTATTACTGAATTTATCAATACAGGATTTGTATCAAAAGTTCCATCAGCCATACTCGCAACCGGATTTATGATTCTTGGTGTGCTCATATTTGCCTCTGGACTTATCTTAGATGTCATGACAGCCACGTATCGCAAGCAATATGAGTTAGAACTCAACCACCTTTATGATCGCATAAGGAGGAACGAAGATGAGCAACGGTAATGCTCTATTAACTTGGATAAGCGCTGCAGTAGCTAGTTTTATTGCTACTGGAGCCCTCATTTCCTTCTACGAGCCCTTTTACTCACTAACATTTGGGATCGGGCTCTTTTTATTTGTTCTGTTTACTCTTCTTTTCTATCGATTGGCGCGTATTACGAATCGTTTTAAAGGAATCTTGCAATCTTCATACAAGAAATGGACGCTGCCTTTTGCATTATTATTCCCAATGCTTCTAATGGCCAGCTCGGCTCCAGACCAATCCCATATTGAATCGAGATTGATGATCATCGTCATTTATCTCCTTACATATATTGTGTACGTCTGCCTTACCCTGACCTTGATGGATTTTCTATTTCAATTCGATCCAAAAGGAACAAGCGCTCCATTTAGCTTTGGCCTTTATTTCGCTATTCCTTTTATTGCGTGGATGGTATACTTCATTGCTTTCTTCCCGGCAACGATGACCCCTGACTCCCTATCACAATGGGGACAGGCTCACTCTTTTGAATGGAGCAATTGGCACCCCCTTGTGCATACTTGGGTATTGACTGTCCTTGTGCAAATTTGGGATTCACCAGGCGTCTTAGCCCTCTTTCAAATTACAGTAATCTCCTTGATATGGGCATATGGCATGAAGTCAATTGAGAAATATGGTGTTTCTTACAAAGGCTTGAGTCTTTTTACCATTATAGTGGCAGCCTGGCCTGTACTTGGTATTTATTCCATTAGCTTATGGAAAGATGTCCTTTATAGCGCTGTTCTTTTCCTATTCTGCATTTTGATGTTTAAGATGGTCTTTTCTAAAGGAACATGGCTACATCGAAAACGTAACCTACTCCTATTATTCATCACATCTTTAGCAGTTGCTTTCTTCCGCCACAATGGCTTCCCAGTATTCCTTGTTATGGGAGTCTTTCTTTTACTTGTTTTTCGAAAACAGTGGAAACCACTTCTTGCTAACTTTATAGCTGTATTAGCCATTTACTTAGTGGTAACAGGACCGATTTTCTCTGCTTTAGACGTACGTCCAACGGAAACGAAAGAAGCCGTAGGTATTCCAACCCAGCAGATCGCCAATATCGTGATTAACGGAGATCTGACTGAAGAACAAGAAGCATATGTATCTCGTATTATGCCTCTCCAAGATTGGGAGAAATACTATCATCCTTACAAAGTCGATCCTATTAAGTTCTCAGGTAAGTTTAATGACAAGGTCATTGCTGAGGATATGGGTGAGTTCCTGAAAATGTGGAGTGGGATGGTATTTAATAATCCCATACTAGCTGTCGAGGCTTTCCTTAAAGAAGCATCGATTGTATGGCAAATGCATGAACCAGAAAAACCCGGTTACACATCGAATTTTGTAACCAACATCTTTTATAACAATGAATATGGCCTAGAAAATAAAGTAATCTCATCTAAAGCTACCGTGGCTGCTCAAAGGTACTTGGATAAAAGTGAAACCTATTTCCTTACGACCATTTGGAGACCAGCGAGCTACTTGTTAGCGATTCTGTTCCTCACATATACTGCCTTCTTGAAATATAAGAAGCGGGGCAGCGTATGGCTTATCTCTTTACCCGTTTTGTTAAGCGTAGGATCAGTCGCCGCAACATTACCGGCGCAGGATTTCCGATATTTATTCTCAAACGTACCTCTTGCACTCTTCTTAGTAGCAATGGTTTGGATTGGCCGAGAGGAGACAACGCAATCACATGAGTAGATTCAAACAATCCATAAGAGAAAACCAGAAGGGCATTCTACTAATGACCCTTGCTGCTTTTCTTACCTCATTAGGACAAATGTTTTGGAAACTCTCAGGCGCCGGCATTAATCCAGAACTTATTGGTGGGTTCATCTTTTACTTTCTGGGTGCGGTACTGATGATTTTATCCTTCCGATTCGGAAGCTTGTCCGTGCTTCATCCGCTTCTGAGTTTGGGTTATGTATTCGCCCTTTTCCTCGGGGTCTTCCTCGTAGGAGAAACCATTGAGACCGTTCACGTACTAGGCATCCTCCTCATCATCGGAGGCGTCGTTCTCATTGGAGGTGGCGATCATTAAACTTCTTTTAATTCTATTTATGACATTATTCGGATCCCTCGGTGGCTTCTTTTTCAAGAAAGCAAGCGATCACCCGTTAGGCATAAACACGCCCTTTATCATGATGCTTGGTACCGGCGGAGCCTTTTATCTGGCCGGAGCCATCCTTAATATCTATTTACTGACGCTCTTGCCTTACACCGTGGTATATCCGATCACATCCGTCACCTACATCTGGACCATGATCCTATCCAGCCTGTTCCTAAACGAAACCATCACCCTCAAAAAAGGAATCGGCGTCCTCCTCATATCCGGAGGATCCATACTGCTCGTACTCTAGCGTATACTTTACTAGACTAAAGGGTGCCTGGCACCCTTTCTTGTTTCACCGTACTAAAGCACTTCAGCTCATCCGTGTTGTGGATGAGCTTTTTTGTGAGTGCTAGCGCCTTACACCTTCTTCCGGAGCGCCCTCCGCTCTGCATACGGAACACACTTCTCGCACACGAGCACCTCTTCTCCCCAGTCACTATAATATTTCCTTGGTGCTTGTGGTTTTTGTTTACAGATAATACATTGCTTAGGCTTGAATAAATTCTTGATCTGTTCGAACATCTCTCTCCTCCTAAAAATATCCTTACTTTTAGTATATAGGAACAAATACCCTTTTAGAAAAGCACTTTGCTCACATCCCCTGTCCAAAGCTTTAGACATAAATGCCCTCACTGTATAATAAGATAGTTTTGTGCGTTTTAACCTTTATAGAAAGGAGTGGAAGACATGCGCTTTTGTAAGGAATGCGGTGAAGCGTTAGGTGAAGGACAGCACTTTTGTACCACTTGCGGAACAAAAGTGCTTTCTGAAATCCCTAAAGCCCGTTACAAGCGAACCCCTCCCATGTCAAAAAAGAAGAAACGAATCCTCACCTCACTAGGAATCCTCACTGCTGTCTTGTTAATTACCCATTTTACCCTTTCTACCATTTTGGACCCAATGAAAAAAATTCAAGCCATGGACCAAGCGATGGAATCGAAGGATGCCCCGGCGTTCTTACATGAACTCACCCTAGAAGCGAATGCTTTATTGAACGAGAATGAATACTTCATCTACCTCAATGAAGCAGGCTGGACGACTATGAAAGAGCAATTATCTACTATCATTGCATCAAACGAGGGCCGTACAACAGGCCAGGAAGTCACAGATGATAACGGAAAACCTGTCTTCATTGCCAAGAAACGTGCCATCGTGCCGAAACTCTACTATACATACGACATCAAAGCCATTCCTGCAACCATCACGGTGAGCTCAGATCTCGTTCCTTCCACCATCATAACCGGAAACCATACCACTGAAATCTCAAGAAATGATACATTCTATGATCTTGCCAAAGCTTACCCAGGAACCTATACATTAAAAGGAGAGGCCGAAAATCTATTCGGAACGTTCTCCAATCAACTAGATGTGTTACTCGAACATGCTTCTGAGAAACAAGAGCTCGTGTTTCCATTCAACCACAAGACCTATTCCCTAACGAGCAATGAAATGGGCGCCACCCTTTTTATTAATGGTGAGAGTACAGGACTCCCTCTGATTGAGTTACATGAAATCGGTCCAGTCCCAGTTGAATCTTCTTTAAAAGTCCATGCCCAATGGATCACACATGCAGGTGAAATTATTCGATCAGAAGTCATCGATACCCAATATGTTCAAGGAGAGCAAATTGACTTAACGATTCATAAACCAAGGTAAGCGGTAGAAGCACAGGCTGTTCAAGAAGAGAGCGACCTTGTTGATTCAGGCGGAACCGCAAAAGGCGCAGCCGATCACGTTATTGCCCTTCGTAACGCCTATGAACGCGCACTGAATGAACACAATTTCAGCTTAATAGCCTCCTACTTACTTAGGCGCGGCGTCCTGACTCTTTTCGCGCTCGTCCCGACACTTAAGCGCGGCGTTCCGACTCTCTTGGCGCTCGTCCCGACAATGCCGGCTGGCATCCAGACAGTTGATAAGCATGTAATCATGATGGGTGCAACCACTCTTCTATGTTATCTGGCATCATGTACGTTCGAGTGTTTGTAGCACCTGTATAAGCAAGGTCCATTCGAGATAACATTTTAGATACAGCACCTGGAGAAGAGTGGCCTAAAAATTCCCTACATCTTCTATTAGTTAGAGTAGAGCCATACAATAGAAAATAGTCTGCCAAAGATAATTGGTGTGCTTTTCGAGATCGATCATTACATTTGGAGCACTCCCAAGATTGCCGATTCCTAAACATAGAATATTCCTTACATTTCATACACATTACACCCTTTAGCACATGTGATGAAGGCACTGAGTAAGATGATAAAATATTTGGATGGTATGGTGCATCTTCGCTAATGAGAGATTGAATCATAGAATTCATATTGAAGGTTTCTCGATTTTTATATTGGTCAACGACCTCTTTTAATCGATCAATGGTTTCCGTTAACATTGTGATAGGAATTGAAAATTCATTCTCAAAATCTAGCATGGTTTCAGGGTTACTAATAACAACATGACAATGCAGTGGATATGCGTATGTACCTCTTAGATGTAGCCAATTTTTCAGTAATTCACGTTGACGTTTTACTTGAGAAAGTGGATTAGGATATCTTGCTTTTACACCGTTGTGGGTACGTAGGAATTGACCTGATTCGTTTTCTAGGTGAAGAGTGCCTGCAATATTTTTCACTTCCAAAATAAAGCCGACTTGTGGAGTTAAAATGAGGGTATCAATCTGAAAGTTTTTATGAAGGGTACGCAATCGAATATCTTGTAAAATACGAAATTGATGGTATGGAAGTAAATCAAGGTGATAATCAAGCGCCTGCTCTCCCCTATAACCAGCCCATCTTTTTCCTATGGAGTCCTCAATTTCACTTCGTTTAGTATGCTGATACGGCAACCTACGAAGCAAAGCCTCCTCTTGCCTGAGAACTAATGGGACATGTCTTTGTTTCATCTTCAACATCTATCACTTCCTTTAATGTAAGAATATAACAAACATAAAATAATAAAAGCATTATTGCAACAAAATAGTTCTTTCTAAGTAAGCCACGCCTGTTATTTTTCAGGATCTTACTTATCTTGTCTGGACGCTTCGGCAGTCGGTCTGGACTCCTCCTACACTATTCTCGACGCTCTCCCCACCAGTCCGGACTCTTCCTTCACTGCTCTCGACACTCTCCACCCTTGTCTGGACGCTTTGGCATTCCGTCTCGACGCTCTCCCCACCAGTCCGGACTCTTCCTTCACTGCTCTCGACACTTTCCACCCTTGTCTGGACGCTTCGGCATTCCGTCTCGACACTCTCCCAACCAGTCCGGACTTTTCCTTCACTGCTCTCGACACTCTCCACCCTTGTCTGGACGCTTCCGCATTCCGTCTCGACGCTCTCCCCACCAGTCCGGACACTTCCTACAATGCTCTCGACACTCTCCACCCTTGTCTGGACGCTTCCGCATTCCGTCTCTACACTCTCCCCACCAGTCCGGACTCCTCCTACAATGCTCTCGACACTTTCCACCCTTGTCTAGACGCTTCCGCATTCCGTCTCGACACTCTCCTCAACAGTCCGGACTCTCCTACACTATTCCCGACACTTTCCCCCCTTGTCTGGACGCTTCAGTGCCTCGTCCCTCCACTCTTCCACTCTTCCCAGATCATCACAGTAACCTGTAAAACCTATCCCTTGCAAATAATTAACAGAATATTCATACTGATACCAAGTACATATATAAGATAAAAAGGAAGTGACCAAACATGACCCATTCAACTCAGACGTTGAAGCAAGAGATTCATTCAGAAACGCTTTATCAATTACAGTTTGTAGGAGATCCGCAAGTTTCACCAGATGGAAGCAAGATTGCGTATGTGACAACGAGTATTAATAATAAGAAGAAATATGATTCTCACCTCTTCATTTATGACCGACAAACGAATCGATCTACCCAATGGACTCATGGGGAGTCGCGCAATCAGTCGCCACGCTGGTCGGCGGATGGGGAGTCGATCGCTTTTATCTCTAATCGATCTGGCAAGAATCAGCTCTATATAATGCCAGCTGCTGGTGGTGAGGCGCGTCAGGTGACGACATTGAAAAATGGTGCTCTGAATCCAGTCTGGCACCCTAGCGAAGCCAAGCTGATGTTCCAGACGTCCCTCGAGGAAGGCGATGATCTGCATGACAATGAAGACAAGAAGGAAGACGAAGAACTGAAGCCTCATATCGTTGACCAACTTCATTACAAAGCAGACGGGAAAGGTTTACTTGATCATAAGCGTTCCCATATCGCGCTGTATGATTGCCAAACGGGAAAGCTTGAGCAAATTACGTCCGGGCCTTATGATCACTCTGATCCGTCGTGGTCGCCAGACGGATCGACCATTGCATACGTCCGTCCCCAAGATGATCAACCTGGAAGTTACATGCTAGCTGATCTTTATATTCAAAAACTCGGTCAACAACCTTACCGTCTGAACGAAAAAAGTGGCGGATTCGCAAAGCCCGTTTTCTCACCGGATGGTAAGTCCCTTTCCTATTTCGGACATGGGTATGAGTACGATGGCGCGACGTTGACGAAAGTATGGGTCACGAACCTTGATACAAACAACACAACATGCCTGACAGAATCAGTCGATTTAGAATGTAGCGATGTGTTGATTTCTGATTTACACTGGGCCAATCCTTCACCCGGGGCTGTTTGGACACAAGATGGACAAGGCCTTTATTTTCAAGGAAGCGAGCATGGCAATACAGGAATTTATTATTCAAATATAGCTGGTGAAGTGAATAGAGTGATCGGCGGAGATCGTCATGTTTATGCATTCTATTATGACAAAAACACGGACGAAGCGATTCTTGGAGTGAGTGACCCAACGCATATCGGCGATTTGTTCTCTGTATCTTTAAAGGACAAGCAGGAACAACAAATCACACATAGCAACGAATCATTCCATGAAACGTACGAAATTGCTGCACCTGAATCATTCACTTATCAAAGTAAAGACGGCCTTGAGGTTGAGGGCTGGCTTATGAAACCAGCTCATTTTGATGCTTCAAAAACGTATCCTCTCATCCTTGAGATTCACGGTGGGCCTCATATGATGTATGGGAACTCGTTTATGCATGAGTTCCAACTATTAGCTTCAAAAGGATATGCGGTTCTGTACACGAATCCACGCGGCAGCCAAGGGTATGGGCAATCGTTTGTAGATGCTTGCCGAGGAGATTATGGCGGTGGAGACTATGAAGATGTAATGGCTGGAGTAGATGCAGCACTTGAGAAGTTCTCGTTTTTAGACGAAGAACAGCTGTTTGTTACAGGTGGTAGTTACGGTGGCTTTATGACGAACTGGATTGTCGGGAAGACCAACCGTTTTAAAGCAGCGGTGACGCAGCGCTCCATTTCCAATTGGCACAGCTTCTACGGAGTGAGTGACATCGGGCACTTCTTTACAAAATGGGAGATCGGAAACCATTTCACTGAAGATCCGCAGAAATTGTGGGACCATTCTCCGATTAAGTACGTGGATCAAATCGAGACACCTCTCTTAATCATTCATAGTGAGAATGACTACCGCTGTCCAATCGAACAAGGTGAGCAGCTGTTTGTCGCCTTGAAAAACCAAAACAAAACCACCCGCTTCGTTCGCTTCCCTGAATCGGATCACAACCTTTCAAGAACAGGTTTGCCGAATCTAAGAGTAGAACGTTTGAACCAGATCGTCGGTTGGTTTGAGGGGTATAAAGCATAAAATATTACAAGTAGATTCCCTAGGGGATCTACTTGTTTCATTTTAGGCACATCCACAAATCCCTATTATTTGAATATAGTAGAAATAAAAGGTAAGCTTGGATTGTAACTTCCAGAAAACCAATCAAATATTCGAAAGGAGCATGTCTTATCCGTATCAAAATAGGAATAGCGACCTTATTCACCATGCTTGCTCTCATGTTACAGCTCCCTATGGGAACTTCAGCAGAGTCAACTGATGGAGAATGGGGACCAAAAAGTGATGTACAATTAGATAAATCATGGACAATCGAATTTAATACAAATATTGAATCTACTAAAGAAAACAAAGAATATATTTACATCACGGACGAGAGTGGCACCGAGGTAGACAACGAGATTACCATCGAAGGTAAAACGATTACCGTCGCCCCACCTGAGGGAGAGTATGCAAAGGACAGCACGTATACGTTACATATCAAAGAGGGTCTTTCTTCTACTTCAGGAATCCCTTCTGACAAAACGGTTACGATGTCTTTCACAACAGAGTCTTCTAAACAATTTGAGACTGGTGAATGGACCAGAGATATAAAATACAACGGAGCAACGTTAACCGTGGAACAAGTCAAAGATCAAGCTTTTGACTTTACACTAAATGCTGTTTCGGGGGCCCACTCTGGGAAGATTGAAGGAACCGCAACGATCGAAGGAGATACTGCTACATTTTCAGACGACCAGGGTTGTACACTTACCTTCAAAAATCCAGGAGATACCATCACCATCACACAAACTGATGAGTGTGCTGCGTATGCAGGTGCAGCGGTTGGATTCTCTGGTGATTATACTATCGGAGACACATCGGATGAGACACCTCGATTTGTCGATATTGGACTATTCACAGCATCCCAAAATGAAAGCTTTCGTGCCCTAGTAGAAGAACACTACAATCTATTCACCGACTCCTTCCAGGTCGTTACTCAAGAAGAAGTGGAAGATGATTTTGGTGGAGAAGCAGTCAGTGGATTCGTCCAGGGTGTTGCCAATACGATGAACGGAATCGTTGTCAAAAGCGATCGTAATGAAATCTACGCAGCAGCGATTGGAAATGTTGAAGCAGGGAATCAATTGAGTGACAAGGGAATTGTCTATTACACAACGGATACGAATCATGCAGACCATCTTCCGAAAACGATTTTAAAATGGAAGAATAACCTTACTAACGATGAGTTGGTTTACTATATGAATGACGATGGCGCACCTTACTTTGATGAAGAGTTCGCCCAAACACTTAAAACCGGGAAGATTAAACATGTTCCATTCCAAATCGGAGACCCCATGGAAGATGTTAAACAACTTTTCGGGGACAAAGATGAAATTTCATATAATGGATCTATGGTTGCTTTCTATGATAACTTGAGCTTTGCATACGGACATGAGTTGAACTACGAAAAAGAAGATACTATTCAGGTCATCCATAAAACGTTTAAAGACTCGACCTTTAAAGCTGAAGATGTGAAAAACGTTCTTGGCACCCCTTCATTTGAAGGCCTTCTCCAAAAAGGAGATACCTATGTGTTAAGGTATGATTTCACAGGACAAGAGAACGAATACAAATCCTTCTTCTATTTAGAAGGTAAATCGGAAGATAGTTACTTAGATCGAATGAATATCATTAAAAAGTAATAATAGACCAAAAAGGTGCAGCAACCAGGCTGCACCTTTTTATATAATAACTTACCTTTAATTGTATCTTTAAAGCCTCCCCTCCTGTAAATAATACAGGAAAGGAGACTGCTAGTTACGCTCCTACAGAACTAGGCCCAGGAGTTACAATCCCCTCAGCCTGCAGCTTGGCTGCTTCTTCAGCTGTAGCAGGCCGGTATCCCTTTTCTAACAATTCTTTAATAAAGATCTTATTGTAAACGAACGAGAATATAATCCCCGGAACCCAGGCGCCTAAACCAAACGTAAAGGCCCCCGCAACCGCAGCAAGAGCGAACATAATGACCGCCCACTTCAAGTCTCCCCTGATTAAAGCAGGAATAAATCCAAAGAAAAACGTTGTCCAACTAAACCCCAACTTCACTTCTTTCACCAATCCTGCATCGTTCTTTACCATCACCTGCATACTGTCGCCTCCTGATGAAAAATAAGTACCCCTTATTATATGGAGGAGGCTTATGCCATATGACTGAGTTTAGTCAAAAAACACCCCTGGTACAAAAACCAGGAGTGCACTCATCCATATTTTAATTTCGTCGCAATTTCTTCCATAAATATAAAGAAAATCGTTCTGGTCTTTTCAAACGGCATCAATTCTTCGCTTTGGTGAAACTTAGACAAATGGAAAATGTAATCAGCTAAGGAGTTTTGTGTGTTCACATACTCTTCTAAGATGAGCATAATTTCAGCACCTTTGTCCTTGGACTTCTGAAATAGATTTTCAAAGGAAGAGAATTTACCCGTTACAGACAAAACAATCAATAACGTCTCATCATCTACCATTTGTTCTGCGTAATCTTCGCTATGGGTTACCTTTATATTTTTATCCGAAACAATATCAAGTTTGTATGCAAAATACTCCGCACTAATAAAGGATGGGCCTAAGCCATATATAATAATTTTGTTATATTTGTGATAAATTGATACGAAATCATCTACGATTTTTTTATCAAAGTTTTCTAAGAAAAGCATTAGGCGTTGTATTTCTTCTGTTCTTTGATTGCTTTCCCACTTGATTTGATGACCACTGAAATAGAGCTTGTACTGCTTAAAGTTATCAAAGCCTAACTTCCGAACGAGTGTGGATACTTTAGAAGGGGCTACTTCACATATCTCCGCAGCCTCAATGATCTTTAACTTATCATTTTCTGCGACAAGTTCAGATACTTTCTGATGCACTTCTTTTTCAAGCTTTGTTAATTTATCCGTATCTACCTTCAACATCTACTTTCCACCCCTTTCTTTGTTCCACGAATCAACACTTCTTAATTAACCATACATCCCTTTTATACGCAAGGAAACCCGAACTTGTAAAGAAAAGAACCATTACCATTTCGACTGCTTATCTAAAATGGCAATGGTTCTAAACCTTAATTGAATAGTGGATAGATTCGCTTGTTAATCTCATCCGTATGAGGACGTATATGTTTCACGACTTCTTCATTTACCTTCGTATAGAACTCATGATTCGCATCGTTTGGAGTAAAGGTAGTTTCTGTTTCTACCATTTCCTGTACCGCTGATTCAAAATCACGATACACCCCCAAATACTGCGTCGTGCAGATGGCTGCTCCTAAGCACGCACTGCTACTGCCTGCTCTTCGGTGGACAGGTAATCCAAACAGATCCGCAAGAATTTGCATCATAACATCACTCTTTGATCCTCCCCCAATAACAACAAGCTCATCGAGTCCGATCTTCATTTCCTCTAGCATATCATCGATATTGTTCTTCATATTAAAAGCAATCGCCTCTAAAATGGAACGATACATGTGATAGCGTGTGTGACGTTGGTCAAATCCAATCATCATCCCCTTACGGTAAGGTTGATCAGGAGAGGCTAACCAGTCTAAGATTGTGAACAAGCCATCGCTTCCGGCAGGGACTTCTTTAGCTTTTTCATTTAAGAACGCCTCTTCAGATACGCCTATTTTGTTCGCTTCTGTCGTCAGCTCTTCTCCTATCAGATTCTTAAACCAGCTTACTGTCCAGAGCCCTCTTCGAATTCCGTTCGATTCATAGGCATATTTAAATGGAATGGAAGCGAAAGTTGGGAAAAAGTTCTGAGCGTTTTCCACATACTGATCGCGGATGAGCATGGATGAAATAAACGTGCCAAGAGAAATCATAATAGAACGCTCTTGATTAATGCCTGATCCTAGTGCTTCCACCGCTTTATCATTCGCAGTTGCCACAACGGGGATCTCTTCATTTAATCCAAGATCACTTGCAAGATCCCCTCGTAGCACTCCTAACTTTTCGCCAGGCTTCACGAGGTTAAATAACATATCCCTCGTTAGTCCTTGAGCTCTAATGTCCTCATCATCCGTTGACCAGTCTAGCGTTTCACGATCCACAGGCCAAAACACTTCGCAATTCGCAGCTGTATCGTTGTATTCACCAGTTAAGCGTAAGCCAAGATACCCTGAAGTGGTCGTAACATAGTGAACCCCATCATCTTTATGCTCATATGGTTTCGATATCCTGGCGTCCATCCAGCTAATGACCGGATAGGCTAGCTCGCCGTTTTTGTCTAAAAGAACGCGACAGCAGCGAATGGTACAAAGTCCGATTCCTATAATAGCGCTTTTGTCCCCTTCGAAGTTATCCAGACACTGTTGAACGGCGTCATACAAGCTGTCCCACAAGTCGTCATCCGGATGGATGACGACGTCAGGTTCAGGAGACAGTGTTTCTTTAAGAGCGCACGAACCGTATGCCATTTCGTTTCCCTCTAAGTCGAAGATGACGACTTTTGTACTCTGTGAACCGCTGTCGATTCCCATAATATACTGAGCGCTCATGGCCATTACCCTCTGATGTACTTTTTCACTTCGTTTGGTTGAGGGAAAATCGTTCCATGATTCATAATCCCATTTGGATCAAACGCTTCTTTAAGTTTCTCAAGCATATAGTAAGCAGAACCGTGCTCTTCTTTTGTCCATTCAGAACGGTACTTACCAATGCCGTGGTGGTGACACATAGACCCGCCTTGCTTCAACGTCTCCTCAATAATGATTTGGTGGATCGGGTGATGATAAGTGAGCAACTCATCTTCAGGAGCACAGTTAATCTCATAATTGTACACAAAGTACATGTTCGTTCCGTTCAAGTAACTATGGGAAGAGTGGCCCCCAAGCATCGTTAAATCTTCTGCATGGTCAAACTCATTCCTCACACGTGCGATAACGTTGTTATAGATCTTAATAACATTTTCCCAATCAGCCGAAATTTCTGTTGTGAAGCCGTCATGCTTGTCGTGTTTTACCATTTCTTCGATTTCAGCATCAATTTTGCTCTGATCCCAATTTAAGTTATTAAACCAGTCTTCAATAAGAGAAGAATCGACCTGTTTCACAATTCCGGATTGGAATTTCTCAACTGCTTCATCGATTGCCTCACTCGTTGCTTTCACAATACCTTTTGCACCTTCTGCCATGAAAATGAGTACACATTTTCCTTCATAAAAGTGCCCAAAGTGGTTACGCGCATCCTCTTCAGAATAGCAGCGAGCAACAGATGGACGGTATCCATTTACCATCACTTCTCTCAGGATACTAATGCCTGTTTCCATATCTTCAATTAAATAACCATGGAACTCATTGTTCTCTGGTGTGTACTTGAAGATCTTCACCGTTACTTCGGTGATGTAGCACAGCGCTCCTTCATTCCCAAGTGCAATATGGCGAATATCAGGGCCACCTGATCTTCTTGGAACGTTTTTGATCTTCGAAATGTTACCTTCCGGGAAAACGCACTCTAATCCAACTAGCATATCTTCCATAGCGCCATATAAAGTAGAGAATTGACCGATACTTCTCGTTGCAACAAGCCCGCCAAGTTGAGCGACTGGCTTAGATTGAGGAGAGTGGCCAGTTGTGTACCCTACTTTACGCAGTTCGTCTTCAAGGGTTTGCAGTTTCACACCAGATTGAACCGTTGCTTGCATGTTATACGTGTCGATGTCGATGATATTATTCATTTTGGAACCATCAATAACAATCGTTTTCTGTTTCCAATTCTCTAAGCCGCCTTCAGTTCCTGTTTTACCACTTCTTGGGATAACGTTAATCAGATTCTCGTTACAATACATAAGTAAGGACTTCACTTCTTCTGGAGAATGTGGGTACACAATCGCTAGCGGCTTCGGTACATCAAGTACATTTTTCGACTTCGGATATTTTTTATAGCGATCAGCTGAAGCGTCATACAGCGCTTCGTCGTCTGTTACGATTTGATTCTCTGATAATAGATCCTTTAATTCTTCAACGGTTTGATTTGTTTTCATTGTCATACAATCCATCTCCTTTAAAAATGATATAATGTTATGTTTCTATCGAACTAAGTAACCACCATCAACATTTAATAGTGTGCCATTCACATAGTTAGATGCGTCTGAGGCCAGGAACACGATGGCTCCCATTAAATCGACAATATTCCCCCACCGGTTAGCCGGTATGTGATCGAGAACTCGCTTGTTCTTCTCCTCATCAGCTCCGGTTGCTTTCGTCACATCTGTTGCGAAATAGCCTGGTGCGATCCCGTTAACTTGGATGTTGTATTGAGCTAACTCATCACAATAAGCCTTCGTGAATCCAGCTAAGCCATGTTTCGTTGCAGCATAAGCAGGAGACCATTGTCCTCCAAGGTATGAAAATAAGGAACACGTATTAATAATCTTACCGCTCCGGTTTGGAATCATATATTTAGCCGCTTCATGTGCCAACTCGAAAGGAGCCGTTAGATTCACAGAGACCATTTTGTCCCACTGAAGCCGAGTAAAATTCGTTACATCAGGCTCGTTTAAACCAATGCCAGCATTATTAAGAAGAATATCCACCTTACCAAATACGCGCGCGCACTCTTCTACTACTCTCTTACAAGCACCGTCTTCTGTGATGTCTGAAATCATTAAATGATACCGAACCCCTTCAGCTTCGATCAGTTGCTTTGTCTCTTCGTCTTCCGTCATGCTCACAACGAAGACATCTGCTCCAGCTTTCGCAAGGGCAAGGGCGAATCCTTGACCTAAACCAGAATTTCCACCTGTGACAAGCGCCACTTTTCCGTGTAATTGAAAGAACTGCATCGTAAAATCCGTAATATTCATGTTTTCGGCGCTCATTCTATCCCGCCATTCTTTTTTTGTTGATTTTTCTGAACTCATTGTAAAACGATTCTCACCTAAAAATCAACCATTTTGAGAAGAAATTTCTCAATTTATATGATTAAAATTAGTGTTATAGAGAAATTTCTCAGGACGAAGGGACAGGTACCTCGTCCCTTCGCGTCTCAAAATACCTAACCTAGAGAAATACGTATACGTATAAGACTCCTTTAAATAGAAGCCTTTGAGTTGGTAGTCCTCTTTTATTTCGTAAATCGAAGGGACAATGAACCTGTCCCTCTGTCCAAGGTTGAGCTCGCTCATATGAAAAGATAGAATTGTAGATAGGAAGGGAGAGGATTTACATGAACGAAGAACAAATTTTTCAACAAATAAACCTAATAAGAAAAGGTACGTTAAAGGAATTAGATCGTGTTACAGAAGAACAGGCGGATATACAGCCAGAGGGGTTTAAAAATACGATTCGCTGGAATCTTGGTCACATTTACGTGGTGCAAAACGCCTTGATTGCGAAGTACGGAGGCAAGTCAATCGAAACCCCGTCCCGCTACCTTAAACTTTTCGCACCAGGAACAGCGCCTTCTGATTGGCAAGGTGACGTCCCTTCTCTTAGTGAATTAAAGCAGCAGCTTGAGGAACAACCAGCTACATTAAAAGACGCGCTTACTGGACAGCTTGACGATGAGGCAATCGGAGACTTCTTATCTCTACAAACGGTAGGGGAAATCCTTAACTTCTCGCTGTACCATGAAGGGGTACATACCGGTACGATTAAATCAATAAAAGGCAACATAGAATAAGGGGCATGGGGACAAAGGGGCATGGGGACAGGTACCTCGTCCCTTCGTTTCCCGAAATATTTGAAGGTGAAGGGACAATGAACCTGTCCCTCCGTCCCTAAAAAAGGCCCCCTCTTCTATTAGAAGAGGGGGCCTTTTTAGGGTTGAATTAGTTTAGTGTTTCTAGTGCTGCTTTCTTTAAGCGATTTGCAAACTCTTCTGCTGTAAGAGCTTTTGTTCCGCCGCCTTGAACGAAACCTGGTTTGCCTCCGCCTTTGGCTTCAATGAGAGGCATGGTTTGTTGAGCTGCTTCTTTCATATTCCCTGAAACATCGGAGCCTTGTGCGAGCACGAATTGAAGCTGTTCTTCTTGCTCACTGACAAGAACGACGATTCCGTTAGGAGATTGTTCGACAATCTTTTTCCCAAGGTCCTGCAACGTCTTAATCGTTCTGTGTTCAAAGACTCGTTGAATGATCGACACTTCGTCAGTTTCTTGAGGAGATGCTGCCAAATCCCGTGCTTCGTAATCTAGAAGTTGAGCTGTTTGTTCAGCTAGTTGCTTATCTTTTGCCTTACTTTCCTTAATTAAAGAAGATACTTCGTGCTCCAATTCTTCTTCCGGGCGCTTCATCTGTGTCTTGATCCCGCTTAGGACGCTGTGTTTCTTTTCCAACTGTTCTAGTACACGATTCCCGCATACAAACTCAAGACGAACGTTTCTCTTCTGACGTGTCCAACCGAGCACCTTAATCATCTGCACTTCTCCCGTTGAACCTGGGTGTGTCCCTCCGCAACCGTTATAGTCGATATCAGGTATGATTACGAGCCGTACGGCTTCATCAACAGAAAGGGTCTTACGAAGTGGATATTGATTCGCCTCATCGACTGTCATCCACTTTGTCTCAACTATCCGATTGTCTCGAATAACGTCGTTCACTCTTTGCTCCACTTTATGTAGCGTCTCCTCTGAAAGAGATTCCGCGTCAAGATCAATCGAGACCGTATCCTTCCCGAGATGAAAGCTTACGGTAGCCATATCGAACTCGTCTTGCATAATTGCAGATAGGATATGCTGACCCGTATGTTGTTGCATATGGTCAAACCGCCTTGACCAATCGACTAGTCCATGTACAGTACTAGCCTCTTCAATCGGGAGCGTGACATAGTGACGAATTTCTCCTTCTACTTCTTCTACATCGATCACTCTAACACTATTCAAGCTACCCGTATCATGGGGCTGTCCTCCCCCCGTTGGATAAAATGCCGTTTCCTCTAATACGACGTAAGGGCGTCCCCCTTCATCTTGATCCGCTTTAACGAGCTGTGTTGTAAATTCTGTTTGATAGGCATCCCTATAAAATAGTTTCTCCGTCACGCTTACGACCTCCATTTTTCAATTAAAACGTTTGCTGCTTCATTACACCGGAAAACGAAGCTCAACCTTCGTTCCTCTTCCCTTCACAGAATCAAATTCAACCTTTCCATGATGAGCCTTTATAATCTCAAGCGAGATAGACAGCCCCATTCCAAGGCCATTTTCCTTTGAAGTATAAAAAAGTGTACCGATATTCGATACTTGATCTGGGGTCATCCCTTCTCCTTCATCTTCAATAGTCACCTCTACCTCATTGCTGTCTGGATGGTGAACTAACCGAACCTGAACCACACCGCCATTATCCATAGATTCAAAGGCATTTTTGAGAAAATTGATGAACACTTGCTTCATCTTGGCCTCATCAATTGTCGTGACAAGGTCGTGGTGATCGGATTCAAATTCGATACTTACATCTTGAAGCCGGGCACTGCTTTTCATAAGTTCAATCGTTTCCTCTATAAGGTTATGGAAATTGCAAGGCGATGGATGAACCGGTGATGGTTTTCCAAGCAGAACAAATTGGTTAACAAGGTTCTTCATTCGGTCGAGTTCCGATGTGATGATCTCTAAATATTTATTCTGAGCATTGGTTTCCTTTAATAGCTGCGTTAATCCGATAATTGATGTGAGTGGGTTTCGGATTTCATGGGCAAGTCCTGCACTAAATTTCCCAAGAGTTGATAGTTTCTCTGATTCTATGAGCTTATCCTGAAGTTCGTAATAATTCGTCATATCACGGAATTGAGCAAAAGTACCAATTACCTTGTCCCCGTCGTATATAGGAAGGACATCGAGCTGACAAATCTTCTCTCTCTGTCCATCATCAAACGAAATGGTGACTTCCTTATTCTCGAGCTTTTCCCCCGTTAACAGTACATGATCTACATACGGCTTAATGACGTATGTTCTGGTGTCCCCATTTTTCAGGCGCTCTTCCATATTATATTCTACTAACTTTTCCAAGGCAGCATTGTAGTCGGTGATACGTCCTTCTTGATCGGTCATAATCATACCAAGAGGTGTGGAATTAATCATGATTTGATTTAAGATTTCAAGCTTATTGTTCTTCTCCTGAAGACGAAGCTCCCGCTCAATGGAATCGACCGCTGATGAGAGAAGTCCTAAATGAAACTGACTTGCGTATTCTATGGTTGTCATAATCGATATCGTTCCTGAAATTCGATTGTCTTCCCCATAGTGAAAAGGAGCTGAATAACAGGCAATGCCATGCAGCGCTTCATGGTAGTGGTCTTTCCCAACAAGTCCAATGGGCTCATCATGAAGCAAGGAGAGCGCAATGGAGTTTGTTCCGGCAACTGTTTCGCGAAATTGAACACCGTTATGGATACCGAATGCATCAATCATTTCCATCATACTCTGGTCTCCAAATTTATGAATCATGTAGCCCTCGTCATCGGTTGTGGAAACTATGATTGGAGTTCCATCCATATAATAGATTACTTTCTCCATAAAGTGCTGAATAACAGGAAGCGCATTTTCTAACTGTTGCTTGCGTCTTTCAACTTCTGCATCTGTTAATTCTATTGCTAAAGTTGGGATCTCTGTCGGTTCTAACCGGTAGTCTTCTCTGCATCTTCTTTTTGATTGTTGAATATATGTATTAAAATCCATCCTCCGCCCCCCTATCTGATTCATTTGTTCTCTGTCCTAACTTTATCATAGATAAGGAAATAACAATAAGATAGACCTTAAACCTTGGCCCGGACAACAAATTCACATAAAAATAGGTGGAAAATATGGAATTAAGTGTTTTTTTAGTGATTATTTATTACCATTTATATCCTAACGTGTTATAATTCTAATAGAACTTACGTTGACACGTCAGACATCCTACCAACACAGATATTGGGGAGATTCAAAATGGAAATCCAGTATTTTATAGAGGAACATACATCAACCGAAGAACTAAAGATGAGGATCACAAATTTACGTTCCACAATGATTGAAACAGGACTCACTCATGGTTTAAATCATGATAAGACGATTGAACTTAGCCAGAAATTAGATCGATATATTACAGAGATCCAAAAGCGTAGTTATAATCCCATTATGTAAAAGCCCAAAGCACAGTATAAATGCTTTGGGCTTTTATAATGCGGGACGCGGGGACATGCGGGACGCGGGGACAGGTTCCTTGTCCCATCACTTCTCATAATATCCACTTAGAGATCAGGGTTTTCGCTCATATATTTGGGTGAAGTGTCATAGTTTCTCACCCATTATTTCGAGAAACGAAGGGACGAGGTACCTGTCCCTCCATCCCTCTTATACCTCTCAACCAATTGGACGGCTAGGCGATAATGTTCTGAAGGGACTTCTATAATGACGTCACATTCATGGTAGCCAAATTCAAAGAGATTTCGTTTATTGTACGGGATGGAATAGTGGGGCTTTAATTGATTCGTTTCTAACAACCAATACAGTTCCTGGGCCAATCGGACACCTGATTCTTTTGTTTGGAACACGACCGAAAGTTCATCCGGTACCTCATACTTGTAGATATAAATCGCTAATCCAACACATAACACCAACAACACCGCACTTAACATCTCCAACACCCCTCTTCCTAACAAAAAACGTTTCATTAGGAATATGATTGACATTTCGAGTATAAGTTACACGCCAGAATCTTGTTTGGTACAGGGGGACGGGTTCCTTGTCCCAAAGCGGTCCTCCTAAATTAAACTCGAGAAAGCTTCATAGAGCTATGAAATCAAAGACTTTCTACAAGGTTATTTCTTTAAAATGTCGCAGAGACCTCCCTCTGTGACATTTTTTATAAAAATTTGTAAAAAGAAAAGTTACTAACTCAATGATAAGTTCCTCAGATAAAAAACAGCAGCCCCTAGAAGGAGCTGCTGTGTTGGCATTCACCTATTTAGTTCGAGAAGCGAAGGGACGAGGTACCTGTCCCCCTGCCCCACTATAGATACATGTGCACGCCAGGTCCGAATGGGATGCCTAGGAATGCAAAGGCTAGTAGTAGTACGATCCATACGGATAAGAAGATAATGCTGTATGGGAGCATTAGGGAAATGAGTGTCCCCAGTCCTGCTTTCTTATCGTATTCTCTCATAAACGCTAACACGATAATGATGTACGGGTTCATCGGTGTAATAATGTTGGTAGATGAATCCGCGATACGGTAAGCCGCTTGAATGAAAGCGGGATGATAGTCTAAGATATAGAACATTTTAATGAAGATTGGTGCTTCTAGTGCCCACTGAGCTGACCCACTGAAGACTAAAAGGTTCATAAGGGCTGTTAAGAGTACGAAGCCAATAATAACAGGAATTCCTGTTAACCCTAATGATTCTAGGAATCCTGCTCCACTTACAGCAATCCATGTACCAATGTTTGTCCAATCGAAGTAGGCAATGAACTGAGCTGCAGCGAATATGAGGACGATAAATCCTGACATATCTTTAATGGCATCTCCCATAAATGTGGAGACATCTTTCGTCTTCGTAATTTTGTTAACTGTAACACCGTACGTCACTGCAACGGCGATAAACATGAAGAGGATAATTGGAATAATACCATCTAAGAATGTGGATGGAATAATTCCTCCTGTTTCGTTACGTAATGGAGAGTTCGGCCAGAATAAAGCAACAAGCAATAAACCGATATAGATAAGCAGGGCAATCGTAGCATTCTTTAACCCTTTCTTCTCTAATGGAGTGGAAGCTTTCATTTCTTTCTTCAGATCCCCATCATATTTACCAAGACGAGGCTCAACGATTTTTTCCGTTACTAGAGCACCTGTAATGGATAGAACAACAACGGAAACGATCATAAAGTACCAGTTATCAACAGGTGTTACAACCACACTAGAATCAAGGCTTTCCATCACTTCAGTAGAAATTCCTGAAAGCAATGCGTCTGTACCCGCTATGACAATATTCGCTGTGAAACCAGAACCTACACCTGCGAAACCAGCTGCAAGTCCAGCAAGCGGGTGTCGGCCAACTGTGTAAAAGACCATAGCAGCAAGAGGTGGAACAATGACAAACGCTGCGTCAGAGGCTAAATTTCCCAATATTCCGACAAATATAACTGCATAAGTCGTTAGGCTGGCTGGTGCTTTGAGGATGGTACTCTTAATAGCTGTCTCAATGAGACCCACTTTCTCCGCTAAACCAATCCCTAACATCATCGCTAAAACAAGACCCAAAGGTTTAAAGCCAGTAAAGTTCTCAAGCATCGACGTTAGCATATATTGAATACCTTCAGCAGAAATTAAGCTCTTGATCGCTACTTCTTCACCAGAACCTGGCTGTACTACAGAAACGCCAAATGAAGAAACCACCCAAGAAAGTAAAATCATAAAGAGAGCAAGATACACAAATAACATAAATGGATCCGGAAGCTTATTCCCTGCTTTTTCAATACCATTCAAAAACTTAGATAACATCTTTGAATCCTTTTCCTCCGCTTGCGAAGCATTTGTTTCTGGTAATGACATAAACCCACCCTTTCTCACTTTTATTGGTCATATTCCTTTATTCTTCCGTAAATGGGAAGAGAAAGAAGGGGGAACGTTCCCCCGTACTTATTCATTTAGGACAAGGGAAAAGACTTTTCTCGGTCTCCCCCGCTCGCCTGATTGAGCTTCCCCACTTTGTTCAACAAGGCCGGCTTTCTCCATCTCATTAAGAATTCTCCGACCATTTCGTTCTGTGCTTTGTAGCCAACGAGATAGATCTTGTGATGTAAAAGTTGATCGTTGGTAGTGATGCACATAAGAGATAATTTTTGAAACAACACCAGGACTAAGGTGTGCACCCTTTAATTTCTCAGCCCATTCTTCCCCAGCACCTACCGTTTGATAGGAAATTTTCTTATCTTGCTGTTTAAGTGTGATTTCTTGATATTCATCCACCATTAGAAGCGTAGGCTCTTCAAAAGATTTATAATTCCTAAAACCTAGTCGGACGTTTTGCTCGGCCTGTGACACGGTTTCTCCAATTCCAATCGCAATGTTTACCTGACTAGAAGTTTGCATTTCAACATTTTGAATAAGGGAAAATAGTTCTTCTTCTACTTCTACACCCATTTGCCCACGGGTGGTAAAAATAAAGAACAATCCGTCACCAAGTTGCATCAATGACCCACTTGTCTTCTCGGCTATGCTAAGCAAGAACCGTCTTAAATCTAGCTCCTGGTGTTTCATCCGAAACGAATAATGTAGTTCATCAAGCTTATTCAATTCAAAATCAATCCGACACCCAATTGTCGCCACCTGTGCATTTCGCAAGCGCTTCGACTGGGCCCGCTCTTCTAAAAATTGAAGAATGAGTTTAATAGATAAATAGGAAGGCGTCACTCTGAACACCGGAACCTTTAACTCTTTTAATTTCTTATAGACGGACTTAATCGAAGTAATCGCAACTTCTGTTTTGCCTTCTTGATACAAAGTAGCGTGGAATTCTACAAGCTCATCGGAGTATTGATACCCCTCAAATGGATGGTTGTAATACGTCAGCGATTGAAGATCATAATAGGAAAGAATCTTATCAATTTCTTCATCGGTAATCGTATCAATGCTCACTTTCTCGAAGACTTTCTTACTCGTAAGCTGGGCTTCTAGTAAGATCCCGAAAAAGCTAGAACCATGGAGAGGTGGATAACTTCCTTCTTCTGGTGTGATTAAGTTTTTCTCATAAGCATACGTATAATTGAGTATTCCGGAGAAAAACCATTGATCCACTTCGTATCGATGAGCCGATAAAATGGCTTCCACATCAGATAATTGTTCGTACGTATAGGGTACGACTTCGATCCCTTCAAATTCATCTGTTACATATAAGATTTGCTCAAGAGAGTCCGATGGCGCGATGACTCCGATCTTGGTTTTCATAATCATCACCTGTCTCTACCTTTAAGTATTCTGCTATAATATGGCTTCCTTTTTCTAAATCAGCCATAGTGGCATATTCTGCAGGATGATGACTAATCCCTTCTTTACACGGAATGAACAGGAGTGCTGAAGGCCACTTTAAAGCCATGTTCATGACATCATGCCCTGCCCCGCTATCCATGCTTATTGCCTTATAATCAAGGGACTTGCAAATCGAATGAAGTTGATCCTGCATTGATTCGTCTAACGTAACAGAATCGTTATCAACAATGACTTCTACACGTAATTTCACGTTTCGTTTAGCTTCGATTTGCTTACAATACTCTCCGATATCTTCTGCTAGCTTACGCTTTGCCGCGTCGTCTACACTTCTGATATCAATACCAACCTGAACTTCTCCTGGTATCACATTCATCGCATTTGGCTCTACATGTAATGTACTAACGGTTGCAACGAGTTGCTTCTGGAGTGTTTCGTTCCGCTTTAAAGCCTCTTCTTCAACAAAAGGAATCAGAGGAGCGACTGCTGCAAGAGCATCCTGCCGCTTGTGCATCGGCGTTGTTCCCGTATGGTTCGCCATGCCTTGAGCAGTTATTTTCAAGCGGATTGGACAAGCCACACCTTCAACAATTCCAATATCCGCTTTGTGATCTTCCACCTGTGTCCCTTGTTCAATGTGGAGTTCTAAGAAGCTTTCTAAAAAGGAAGATGGTTTCTCTGCTTGATCAATTGTATCCCAGTTCAACCCAAACGACTCACTAACTTCTTTAACCGTATGCCCATCTTGATCGGATACATTAGCTAAGTAATCTTTATCAAGGAGCCCAGACACCGCTTTACTTCCTATTGTAGATACACCAAATCGAGCGGATTCTTCAGAGGCGAAACAGGTGACTGCAATGTTTTTCTTCGGTGCAACGCCCTGATCTTTCAATTGCTTCACAGCCGCTAATCCTGTCAAAACGCCAGCCACCCCGTCATACCCTCCGCCGCCATGGACGGTATCCAGGTGGGAACCGACTGCAATCGTCGGAGCATCTTTATCTACTTCCCACATTGCCCACTGATTCCCCGCTTCATCTTGCTCTACCGTAAGCCCAAGGTCTTTAGCCACACTTCGGAAAGCTGCGTGAGCCTTCGCTTCTTCAGGGCTATAACTCAGCCTTGTAAATCCATTCGGTTGATTCATGTCACTAGTCGTGTTTAATTTTTTTAACGTATCACTTAACCAATCCCGCACATGTATGACCTCCTTTTACGATGTTGATGTATGTCTCTAAAGCGACAGGTAAAACCTCTTCGTCAAAGTCAAAAGACGGGTGATGATGACCGAAAGCTAAAGGTGTTCCAAACAACATATAGGTAGCGATACCCCCTCGTTGTTGCACCTCATTCACCATAAAGCTCGCATCTTCAGAACCGGATACCGCTGTAACAGGGAGGATCTCTTGAATGATCGAACTTCCTATACACCTAGCTTGAACAGCATCCACCGCTTCTTCACTACATTCTAAGGAAGACGTTTCTCCAACTTCCTCAATCTCCGTTGAGACATCGTATAAATCTCCAACTGATTGAATCATACGAGTCGCTTCAGCGTGAACGAAATCTTGAATCGTTCCTGTTTCTCCTCTTGTCTCAAGTTCTAAATAGCCGTGATCTGCAATTACATTCCTGCCTGATCCAGCTTGCAGTTTCCCAACGTTAATCCTCGATGCACCTGCGCTATGGCGAGGAATGGTGTAAAGCTGAGTAGAGGCAGTTGCTGCAGCTAAGAGCGCATTTTTACCCTCTTCAGGATTCATACCAGCATGAGCTGAACGACCTGTATACGTAACGTTCATCTTCGAAGAGGCTAAGAATCCTTCTACAGAAGCAGCAATAGTCCCAACCGGCATGGAGTGAATGCCAATGTGGCCGGTATAAAACTCATCCACATCCTGAAGCCATCCGTTGTCCTTCATCGCTTTCGCCCCTCTTCCTCCCTCTTCTGCTGGTTGGAAAAGAAGGGTGAATGTACCTGAGAGTGATTCGCTATTGTTATGGATATAATGAGCAAGCGCAACCCCGATGGCCGTATGTCCATCATGCCCACAAGCATGCATGGCACCGTCTACCTTCGAGTGAAAACCTTCTTGAAAAGGAAGGTGCGTAGCATCATGTGTTTCATGAATCGGAAGGGCATCGATATCAAAACGAAAAGCACTATGTTTACCAGGCTTTCCTGTATCCCATGTAGCGACGACTCCTGTATGCCCGCCTTTCATATGTTCCATCCACGTCTGTTCAACACCCCACTCTACAGCCTCATCTTCGTGCTTCTCTAACTCTTGTTTTGTAGGCACGCCTTTACGAGATTCAGATCGCAGTGCTTGTTGTCCGATGTGTAACGTGAAGCCTAGTGCTTCTAACTCTTTACCAATTGTAAAAGTCGTTCGGTATTCCAAGAAGCCAAGTTCAGGATGCTGGTGGAGTGTGCGCCGCCAATTCTTTAAAATGGTTTTTAATGATTCATCATTCACTTGTTTCACCTTCTTGCAAATGAGCGAGTGTGTCACTGGCCACTTGTGCGAGCATTGCACTTCCTGAGGAGAGAGCCTTTTCATTTAACATGAAGCCAGGATTATGAAGTCCCATTTGGTCTTCTTTCGAGTCGATTTGCGTCCCTAACCAGATGAAAGCACCAGGATATTTATTTAGGAATCTAGAGAAGTCCTCCCCTGCTAATACAGGATCGACGGTTGGCGTGGAATCTGGGCCTAGGATCTTTTGTGTGGAATTACGAGCGACTTCGGCCCACTTCGGTGTATTAATCGTAGCAGGGTAGCCATCCAAATACGTAATGTCCACTTCTCCGCCGAAAGCTTCCGTGACGTGTTCCACAATGGAGTGGAAACGTTCTTTCACTTTTTCTTTAACGGCAGGCTGATATGTGCGAACCGTTCCTTCTAACGTCACTTTATCTGCGATTACATTATGGGCATACCCACCGTGAATGCTCCCAACTGTCACGACTGCTGATTCAATTGGATTAACGTTTCGACTCACAATCGTTTGGAGGCTTGTGATGATTTGATTGGCGATAATAATCGCATCATTACCATCCTGAGGCATGCTCGCATGTCCGCCTTTACCTTTTACCGTAACGGTAAAACGATCAGAAGCCCCCATCATTTCTTGATCACGAATACCTACTTGTCCTACAGGAAGACTTGGCCAAACATGTTGTCCGTAAATCACATCTGGCTTATAGTCATCAAAGACACCATCTTCCATCATCTGAGCCGCCCCCCCTGTTGGGGAATTCTCCTCGGCTGGCTGAAAAACAAGAAGCACAGTACCCAAAAGCTCACTCTTACGTTGATTCAGTGCATAACCAGCTCCAAGTAACATAGCGGTATGGGCATCGTGACCACATGCGTGCATAACTCCTTCGTTTGTTGACCGAAAATCATGGTCCGTTTGTTCCGTAATAGGTAGCGCATCAATATCAGCCCGTAAAGCAACCGTTCTTCCCGTTTGCTCACCTTCAATAATGCCTAATACACCCGTACCCGCATAGCCTGCCTTAAATGGAATTCCGTATTCCTTAAGCTGCTCCTGAATAAAGCGAGATGTATTCCATTCCTGTGTACTTAATTCAGGGTTCTGGTGTAAATATCGTCGAAAATCAATAATATCGTTTTCGATCGGTTTGATGATTTCTTGAAACGTAGCAACCATTCCGACACTCCTTAATTAAGGACATATTCCTTAAATGTTCCTTAAATTGATGTTATATAACACTATAAGGGAAACTTCACGATCTGTCCATGTTAATATTTGAGAATTCTGAAATTTTTGTCGGGTCGGGGAGACAGGTACATTGTCCCTTCTCATCACGAAATATCTGCTTGTTAAAGGCATTTTGGTTGCTTTGGAATTTTTCTCTGACGTTTTCATGAACTTACAGGCTCAAAAGGTTATAGAAGAAACCGATCAGTGACCTTTCTGGTAGGTTTATTTCCTTAAACGTCACAGATAGTTGAAATCTATGACGTTTTGCTTTATTAACAACCTGAAAATGTCACTGATCCCCTCTCTCTATGACGTTTTGCTTGAAAAATTGCAGAAAAAAAGGTCATTGATCACATCAGGGCAGTTAAACATGCATCGTTACTAGCAAATAAAAAAACACAGAAGTCCCTTCTATAGAAGGACTTCTGTGTTGATATCGCTTTTTATTTCGAAAGACAAAGGGACGAGGTACCTGTCCCCATGCCCCAGTATTGTAATATAATAGAAATGATATCCCTTCTCTCCCTTTTTACGAACAGGAGGTCTAATCTGATGAAAAAGCGATACATATATCTAAATCTACTTATAGGATTGCTATATCAGCCGGCGATTTTATTTGCAATGTCTATGAGCATAAGCCAAGCAAACAGTACTGATGAAATTATCTCTAATTTATATTGGGTAATCCCTATGCACATCTTATTAGGTTCTTTCCCTGCTATCATCCTCTTCATAATCCACATGACAACTGGCAAAAGATTAAAGCAAGCATTCGGATACCTTATACTCGGAGTAATGCTCGTTTTAATTTTACAAGTGACCCTTTACATAGCCATGTTTCTCCTGTTCACCTATGGACCTATCATTTAGGTGGGGCGGAGGGACAGGTACATTGTCCCTCCAACCCTTAGAAGCGTTCGCTCTCTTTCACAGTTTTCAAGATTACAATAAAAAATACAGAAGGCCTTTTTTAAAAAGCCCTTCTGTATTAGTTTTCCTTCTGTTATTTCGAAAGACGAAGGGACGAGGTACCTGTCCCCCCGGCCCTACTCAATCGTCTCAATCTTATAAATAAAGTAATAATGTTTATACAAAGCAAGCAAGACCATAAAAATTCTGGCGATCAAGATATCTACCATAATGAATGAGACGATAATAAAACTATCGGCAATAATGTTAATTCGAATCTTTTCCCTCTTCGTTAACCCTTTCTTTTGAAGAAAAGCTAAGACATATTTTTGATAAACCTTTGTGCTTTTAAACCAGTTTTCAACACGCTTTGAACTCTTTGAAAAACAAAAAGCCGCAAATAAATAAAAAGGGCCCCCTGGTAGTACAGGTAGAATGGTACCTGCAATGCCCACACCAAGTGAAAGGATCCCTAATAAAGCAAAGACGAGATTTTTTATGTGTTTAATAGTCATCACCTTTTATTTCATCAACGAATTGTTTTAACTCATTATTTGTATTCTATAACCCACATAAATTGTACGACAAATGAGAGGAATTGTAATGATATATGATTACAATTAAGTGAAACTTCGATTGATTTTAGTAATGCTTCTTTCACATTTAGATTTGCTCTAACTCAATTCAGCCGTCCTCCCCCACAAAAAAAGAAAGCCTCCTCATCAAGAGAAGACTTTCTCAGTAATCCAATTATGATTTATGCTGCTTCAGAAGAAGCTTCTTTTGAACCTCTTGTTTTCCAGCTTATGAAGAAGGCAATAATGAGAAGTACAAATGCGCTAGCAATGAAGAGGAAGTTCGATTCGAATAGACGAATTAGATTTCCTAAAATGATTCCTACAAATCCGAAGTCCGCGTCCCCGAATGTTGTGCCTTCAAATCCGAGTGAGCCGAGTACTGGTAGTAAGAGGGCTGGAAGGAAGCTGATGATCGCACCGTTTGCGAATGATCCGACCACTGCTCCGCGTCGACCACCAGTAGCGTTACCGAACACACCAGCCGCTGCACCAGTGAAGAAGTGTGGCACGAGCCCTGGCACGATGACCTTAAGGCCAAGTAGCGGCAGGAAGAACATACTGAGTAGACCAGCTACGAAGCTCGTTAAGAAACCGATGATCACCGCGTTACTCGCAAATGGAAAGACCGCTGGTGCATCAAGGGCTGGCTTCGCATTTGGAACCACCTTGTCCGCAATTCCTTTAAAGGCTGGAACAATCTCAGCAAGTAACATGCGCACACCTTGTAAGATAATATAAACGCCAGCTGCGAATGTAAGACCTTGCATGAAGGAGAAGACTAGGAAGTTCTGTCCTCCACTTAGTTCTGTTTCGATGAACGCAGGTCCTGCGAAAGCTGCAACAACGAAGAACAAGACAACCATCGTTAAGGAAACGGATACAGAAGTGTCACGAAGGAAGCCAAGAGACTTCGGAACTTTAATCTCTTCTGTTGATTTAGAATTTTTTCCAATACGCTTACCGATGAAAGCGGAAACAAAATATCCTGTAGATCCGAAGTGGCCAACGGCAAAATCGTCTGAACCCGTAATCTCTCTAGTGTAGGGTTGTAAGATCGCTGGGAATAGCACCATCAATGAACCGAGGATAAGAGATCCGATAATGACAAGAGATGCACCCGATAAGCCGCCTGTTGTTAAAATAACTGCAATGAGGCAGGCCATAAACATGGTATGGTGACCTGTAAGGAAAATGTACTTAAATGGCGTAAAACGAGCGATTACAATGTTCGCAACCATTCCAAATAACATGATCATCGCCGTCTCTGTACCGAAACTTTCCTGGGCCATAGCGACAATCGCTTCATTATTTGGAATGACTCCATTTACACTGAATGCATGATCAAACATGGCACTAAATTGTGTTAATGACTTAATAAGAAATTCTGCACCAGCTCCAAGAATCACAAACCCCATGATCGTCTTAAGTGTACCTGATAACGTGTCAGCGAAATTCTTACGCTGAGCGATTAGACCAATGAGGGCGAACAGCCCAACCAAGATGGCGGGCGTTCCCAGAATATCTTTCATAATTAAATCGATCATAGTCTATTCCCTCCTCTTGTTTACCTGTCTCTAGATATTTTGCTCTAACGCTTCTTTTAGTTCGTTCTTGTCCATTAGGTTTTTCAGTTGAACCACATTTTTACTGCCATCGTCTAAGCTGCCAACAATGTCTTCAGATCCAAGGTATAGGTCTGCTGGCTCTGATTTTGCAGAGGAAAGGTCTGTGTGAGATACTTCTGCTTCTTTGTTAAGATCTTTCAAAATGCTTTTTACGTTCATTTCTACAATCATGCTGCTTCCTAAGCCATTACCACATACAACTAATACTTTTTTCATTTGAAATCCCTCCAAGTTTTTTTATACGTGCGAATAATTGTTTACTAAGCTTACTACATCATCTGTGTTTTGAGCGTTCAATAACTGTTCCATATTCTCAGGCTCTGACAGCATCGTCGTGAGCTGAGATAAAGCTGTTAAATGTGTTTCATTGTCAATCGCGGCTAACACAATAATGAGATTGGCCTTATGTTTCTCCTGGTCTGAAAAAGGTACCGGCTCATCTACTTTTAATAAGCTCATCCCTAATTGTTCTACTCCCGCTTCTGGGCGAGCATGTGGGATTGCAATTTTAGGTGCGATTACGATGTAAGGTCCTAATTCGTTTACATTGTTAATCATGGCATCAATGTAGCCTTGGCCAATCTTTCCACTTTCTAAAAGAGGCTGGGATGCTTGCGTAATTGCATCTTCCCAACTGGATACGGTTGATTCGAATTGAATCGTATCTGAGGTAAGCAATTCATTTAACATAGGTTTGTAATGCTCCTTTATCGAAAAGGTCTGATGGGCCTGATAAGAGAGAAGCTGCTGTTTTAATGCATCTTCATCATGCACGGTGGCATGCTTCTTGATTACCGCCATCAGCTCATCTGCCTGATCCATTTCACCAGGTGCTTCCTGAAGCCGATGGTTCAATTGCTTCAAAACGTATTCCTTGTCTGCGTCTTGAAGAAGGGCCGGAACATGAATGACAGGTGTTTCTTTTTCTTTTAAGAAATTCGTTGCAAAGATGACATCCGCTCGTAAAGCTGTGTCCTGATATTCCCGGAAGGAAAGGGTTGCGACAACATCAATCCCGGTCATCATAGCTTCTAACTGAGCCTTCAGCATGTTCGATGTTCCAATGCCGTTTTCGCAAACAATAAGCGCTTTGTACTTCTTCTCAATCGTTTGGTCTTCCTTTGAAAGCCAACCACCAAAGTGCATTGCGATATAAGCAATTTCTTCATCTGGGATTGTCTTCTCCATATAACGCTCCAAGTGAATGATCGAGCGCTTGGTCAGTTTGAAGATTTCTTGATAATGTTCCTGGATGTGCTCAGACAACTCATTGTTAGAAGGAACATCGTACTTCAAACGGTAAAAAACTGGCTTCAAATGCAAGAGTAAATTGGCTTCTAATTGATCGCGATGTTCGAATAATACACAAGAATACACTTGAAAGTCATCAACCATGCTACGAATCACTCGCTTTAAACCTGGCGCCTCTGGATCTTCGTATGGAGAAGAAGGCGGTTCCTGATGGACTTTCGAGCTTAAGAGATTCATAGATAAAAAGCCTATTTCATCCTCTGAAAGTTCCGCATATCCTTCAGCGTGGATTTGTTCACTAATCCGCTTCGCAGCAGAAAACGCTTTCGTTTTTGCTAATGCTTGTCGTTCATCTTCATCTAACTTAATCTCTTGGCCATTTGTGAGCCTTTCCAAAGAAATGACAATTTGCATGGATAAAATCGTAATCATTTCATCGGTGAACACGAGACCCAGCTCTTTCTCCGTTTCGTATAAGACTTTCTTTAAAAAAGGAGTCAGCTTCGTCTGCTCAGGTGACATGGATAACAGAATCTCATAAGCCTCACTTCTGATTCCTTGCCATTTCTCATCGGTTTTCACCGAAACTAAAATGTGCGAGAGAAGCTGGCGCTTGTGCAATTCCTGCCCTTCAAGGAAGTAACCCTTAGTCTTCGAGTAACGAAGCTCGAGTCTATGTTCTTGGAAGTACTCTTTTATCTGATCAAGGTCTTTACTAATACTGCCGCGGCTCATTTGCGTATGATCGATAAGATCTCTCATACGGATGACTGATGTATTGGCTAACAAGTACAAGAGGAGTAATACTTTCCTCTCTTCCCTGGATAACCGGTAATCCCAGCGGTCAGAAAGCTTGATCTTCTGAGGAATCTGAGTTTCTGTCTTAGCGGTGAGGAAAAAACCCTTGCCTCTCTCCCGCTGAATGCCCTCAAGATCCTGATCTTCGAGCCAATCGTTAATTTGTTGAATATCATAATAGATGGTACGAGCCGAAACGCCCATTTTCTTCTGAAACCATTTCGTTGAGATGGGTGTATCTGACTGGTACAACTGCGTTAATAAAAAAGTACGTCGTTTATCTAAAACCATATCAACCCTTCACCTCCGGATGATGAAGTTTGCAAAATGTTTATTCAAAGTCATCATGATGTTGAATACAAACCTAGTATAACCCCAATATATTAAACATGAAAGGGGTTTCACTGTATAACAACTGTCATACTGAAGTTTGCAAAATTGAACAGTTAGTGGGATGGGGGGACAAGTACCTTGTCCCTCTCTAGTGGGACGGGGGGACAGGTACCTTGTCCCTCTCTGACGTTTTGCTAGTGGTTCGGTCTCAAACGGTAAGAGACAAGCCCCATCTGTGACGTTTCCGTTGCTCAATCGATCCAAAACGTAAGAGAACCAGGTGATCAATAACCTTATGACCCGGCCACACTTCAAAAAGGTCACAGAATCCTCAAACAAAATAGATCTCCTCCCAGCTAAAGTCCCCATAAACGCAAAAACCCCTTTCTTGATCAAACGTTTGATCAAGAAAGGGGTTTATCATAAGACATGGCGGGACATGGTACCTGTCCCTCTGACCCAAGTCCCTCTGACCCACTACATTTAATTCGCTTTATATTGAGAGGATTCTTCTTCAGAAACAGGAGGATCTTCTTTCTTCCCTCCACGAATAAACCCAAATAGAAGTGATAACAAGCTCACAATCAGCAGTGAAACGGATATCGGGTCCTCCAGAAAGACCATCATACTTCCACTCGAAGATGTAAGGGCTTGACGGAAAGATTGTTCCATCATGCCCCCAAGAATGAACGCCAGAATAAATGGCGGGGCCGGGAATGAAAAGATTCTCATTAAATAACCGAGAACCCCGAATAGAAGAAGTAAATAGAGATCAAATGTACTGAAGCTAATGGAATATACACCAATTAAGCTAAACGTAATGACGAGGGCAATGAGAAGTGGACGAGAGATCTTTAGAATCTTAGCGATATAAGGGATTAGCGGCAAATTTAAAATGAGCAGGAACACATTCCCTATATACATACTCGCTATAATTCCCCAGAACACATCCGGATGATCTTGCACAAGAAGCGGCCCTGGCTGTATTCCTAACGCAAGAAAAGCTCCAAGCATAACAGCCGTCGTACCTGAACCAGGAATACCCAAGCTTAATAATGGCACGAATGCCCCACTCGTTGCAGCATTATTGGCTGTCTCCGGTGCGGACAATCCCTTTACTGATCCCTTACCAAATTCATCTGGCTTCTTAGCAAATCTCTTCTCCGTTATATATCCAATAAACGAAGCAATTGTAGCCCCAGCTCCCGGGAGGACGCCGAGTAAGAACCCAAGGAATGACTGGCGTGTCATGGGTCCACGCATTTCTTTAAAGTCCGCTTTCTTAAGTTTCAAGTTTCCAATATCACTCTGTTTACTTAACGAACTATCCTTTCGACTTAAAATTAAAGCACAGACTTCCGCTAGAGCAAATAAACCAAGTGCAATAACGAGGAAATCGATCCCTTCCATTAAATTAGGATTGCCGAATGTGAATCGGTTCGTCCCAGTTTGTCCATCAATCCCGATTGTCGCTACCATAAAGCCAACAGTAGCAGCAATCAAAGCTTTCACCGTAGATCCGTCAGAAAGACTTGAGATTGCTGTTAACCCTAACAGCATTAAAGCGAAATACTGAGCCGGACCGAATGAAACAGCTACTTGAGCAAGAGCAGGAGCAAACAACATAAGAAGCACAACTGAGACTGTCCCCCCTACAAATGAGGAGACCGCCGCGATGGCAAGCGCCTTACCCGCTTCTCCTTTTTGAGCCATAGGATATCCATCGAATGCCGTAGCCACTGTACCTGAGATTCCAGGGGCATTTAATAGGATAGAAGACGTTGAGCCACCAAATACGGCTCCGTAATAAACCCCCGCCATCATCACTAATGCAATAGAAGGATCCATTCCATATGTCACCGGAATCATAATAGCAATGGCACTGATTGGACCAAGCCCAGGCATCATACCGATCAGTGTGCCTGTTACAACACCTATTAAAACAAATAGAATTCCTTGTAAACTAAAGGCGACTTGGAAACCTTCGAAAAGTCCTTCAAAAGCCATATTAATCAACACCTTTTAAAATGGTAGAATGCCTTGGGGTAAGCGAATTTGTAACAAGTAATTAAATAAATAATACAATGCCGAAGGAAAGACTAAAGAAACGACTATATTACTTATAAGCCTCCTATACCCCAAGGCCCATGAGCACGTAAATACAAATAACGCCGTTGTCACGACAAATCCAATCAATTCAAATAGGAAAATGTAAAGTAATATTAGAGCGCCTACCCCCATTAAGGCTATGAGATCCTGTTTAGAAATCTTTCGCTTCTCTTTTTCTTGAGATGTTTCTGAGGATTTATCAAAATAAAGCAACACGGATAGACCAATTAAGATAAACCCTAAAACCTTCGGCACAAAGTCTGAGTCAACCGGTACATAAGGGTACTCTTTTAAATGAAAGGTCAGGTATAAATAACCTGCTGACAGAAGAAGCAACACTACGCTAATCTTCTGGTTCAATGTCTTCAGCATATAATCCACCTTCTTTCTATGGAATGAAAGGACTGCACAAAGGCAGTCCTTTTAACTTTACATTTACTGTCCAAGTCCAAGCTCTTCAAGTAAGGCTGAGACTTCTTTCGTCTGTTCTTCCAAGAACGTTTTATATTCTTCACTATTCATATACATCTCGTCCCAACCGTATTTCTTACGTAGATCAGCGAAGACATCGGATTCACTAACTTCTTTCAATTTCTCTTCATAATACGTAACAGCTTCCGGGTCCATGTCCTTTGGACCGAAGAAACCGCGCCAGTTCACGAATGTAGCATCAATTCCTTGTTCTTTCGCTGTAGCGTAGTCAGAAACAACATCGCCTTCTATGCGTTCTTCTGAAGTAACACCAAGCACTTTTATCTTTCCAGCCTTAACTTGTTCTACCGTCTCAGCAACACCCGTGGAGAAGACGTCAGCACTTCCATTTAAGATTTGCGTCAGAGCCCCTCCGTCTTGTGAGGACACATATTTAATCTTCGTAATGTCTACTCCTGCTTCTTTAGCAAAACGTACAAACTGCATATGATCCATAGACCCAGGAGAAGATGTGCCGACAACCGTTACACTAGACGGGTCATCCTTCATATCCTCAAACAGGTCGTTCAAATTATCCCACTTTGCATCTTTTGCAACCGCAAATGCCCCATAATCCGCAATTACATTTGCAAGAGGTGTAACTTCTTCATAAGAAATATCAGACTGACCGTTCAACGGCACGAATAATAATGGCGGTGAGGAAACAAAGATCGTGTGTGGGTTGTTCGTGCTGTTAACATAGGACCAACCTACCGCTCCGCCACCACCTGGCTTATTGACTACACCAACACTTTTTTCAACGATCTCCTCATCTTCAAGCACTCTCGCCACACTTCTAGCCGTCGTATCCCAACCGCCTCCGGCTCCAGCGGGTGCTACAATCTCAAGTCCCTTCTGTGGTTGCCACTCCCCATCAGCCGTTCCAGAACCAGATGCATCATTCCCACAAGCCGTCATAACGAATAATAATAGCAACATACCAACCATCGATACCCTCTTCATAAGTCCTCTCCCCTTTTTGTTTTTATTTAAGATGTAAATTCATCGTAATCGAAACCGAACAAAATGTAACCGTTTTCAAAATAATCAAAATTAAAAACATTACTTCTAATAAAATTCATAAAAACCACAGGAGAACAAAACGGAAGTAATTACTGATTGAATAAAAAAACCGATCACTAGGATCGGTTATACCACGAAATATTTTCTTTCTGGACGACCAACTTTCCCGTATCGCATTTCAGCCTTCCCCTCTGATACAGAGATCAGGTATTCAAGATACCTCCTCGCTGTCGTCTTGGATACGCCAATTAGTTCACCTGCCTGATCAGCTGTCAGCCCATCAGGTGAGTCGGTCAGCATGGACCTTACTTTCTGTAACGTAATCGAATCAATCCCTTTAGGAAGTTCCGATGCATGAGTGACTCTTTCTGTTTTGTGCCCAATCAGCTGGTCGATTAACGATTGGTCAAACGTTTGATTCATATTCATAAGCTGCTTGTTTCGCTTGTACGTTTCAAGTGTCTGATAAAATCGTTCCATTGTAATAGGCTTAATAATATAGTCTACCACACCATACTTTAAAGCCTTATCAATCATCCGTTTATCATCCGCTGCTGTAATCATAATAACGTCGACAAACGGCGCACGCTCTCTAATGTCATGGAGAAGGTCCGTGCCAAGCCGGTCCGGCATATACACATCAAGAAGTAGCAGTTCCGGCTTATGCGAATCGACTAATTGTAGCGTTTCTTCCCCATTCAATGCCTTCCCTACGACAGTCAAACCATCTACATTCTCTAAAAACTTCTCATGAAGCTCTCCCACCCTAAAATCATCTTCTGCTATGACAACTCGAATCATGCTCCCCTTTCTCCCCTTTCCTTTGGTATAAAGACAGAGAAGACTGCTCCTCCCTCATCCGATTCACCGATTTCCAGAGTTCCGTTTAAATCATCTACGATTTGGTTCAAATTCGCCAATCCGAACCCTCGATTGTCTCCTGCCTTCGTAGAGAAGCCTCTCATAAATACATAAGAAACCATTTCCTCACTAATCCCTGGCCCTGAATCAGCCACTTCAAGAACGATTTCATTTCCTAAGTCCGTTGCAAAGAAAGAAACATTTTTGTTAGACGAATGAGACACAGCTTCAAACGCGTTGTCGATTAGATTGCCAATAATCGTTACGAGACTGGAACGACTAATATGATCAGGAAGCCGATGTAAAGACGACTCATCATTTATTTCAAGAGTTATTTTTTGTTCAGAAGCTTTGCTGATCTTACCTAGCAAAATCGCTTGGACTGTCTCATCCTCAATCTGATCAAAGAGGACACGATTCTGCCCCTTCGATGTCTGAAACTCAGATTGGATTAGATTTACCGCTTCCTCAACATTTCCAAGTTGCAGAAAACCCAAGATGACGTACATTTGGTTCGCAAATTCATGCGTCTGTGCCCTCAAGTCCTCCGAATACCGCTTCACTTCAGATAAGGCATTGACCATTTCTCTTACTTCCGACTTGTCTCTAAAGCTTGCCACAACGCCAATAACGTTTCCATCAATGATGATCGGTTTGCGGTTTACAATGACCACTTTATCATGAAGCACCATCTCCACATCACGTTCTTCCACTCCAGTCTCAAGCACTCGTCTCATCTGCGTATTTGGGAACACGTTATCAATCTTTCGGCCTTTTGTGTCTTCATTAATCGCAAGCATCTTCCTGGCCGACTGGTTCATCATTGTCACAATCCCATCTGCATCGACAGAGATGATCCCTTCTTTAACAGAAGACAAAACCGCTTCATGGTCCCTATAAATAGAAGCGATCTGAACTGGCTCAAGTCCCAGCGTATCCTTCCGTATACTTCTTGCTAACAAAAAACTTCCGATGACTCCACATATAAGAACCACAACTGAGATAAGCCCGATATCAGTAAGCTTACCTATAGTAGCCGAATTAATATCTGTAATTAAGAACCCTACCGATATAATTCCAACGATAGCCCCATCTTCATTATAGACAGGGGCTTTCCCTCGCAGCGATAACCCTAAAGACCCCTCAGCCTTTGATATGTAATACTCGCCGTTCACTAATGCACCTTCATTATCCCCGCCTACCATTTTCTCCCCAATCTTCCACTCATCTGGATGGGCATAGCGAATACTATCTGCATTCCCCACAACCACAAACTCCGCCCCTACTTCTTCTTGAATACGATGAGCAATGGGCTGAAGAATGGCTGAAGGATTTTCAGCGGTGAAGGCTTTTTTCACCGTGGGCATCAGAGACATCGTCGTAGCAGCCTGAAGTGCCAACTGCCCCATTTTCTCTTCCGTCCCTTCTTTCTCCCAATAAGCGAATACGCCGGCAAGTACGAGAATGACACTCACTATAATTGTAACCACTAACCCTAGTATTTTCGTTTGCAACGCAACCCTGATGCCATTTCCCAATGAATGAGCCCTCCTGAACCGTTAACTTACTAAATATTTTATCATATTTTCGAAGATTCAGTATATTGTTGGGTCAGGGGGACAGGTACCTTGTCCCTCTCTTACTTTTTACTAGATTTATATCTCGAAAAGGGAAGAGATACTAGCAATCGTTGACGTTTTGCTAGTGGTTCGGTCTCAAACGGTAAGAGACAAGCCCCATCTGTGACGTTTCCGTTGCTCAATCGATCCAAAACGTAAGTGAACCATGTGATCCATGACCTTTTGACCTGCCCACACCTCGAAAAGGTCACAGAAGACTTAAACATAATAGATCTCCTCCCCTGTTAAAGGCCTCTTTAACGCAAAAAAACCCTTTCTTGATCAAACGTTTGATCAAGAAAGGGTTTTTCTATTATAAATCACGACAAGAACTTACCGGGACAATGAACCTGTCCCCCTGTCCTGCGTTTCCCCTACCGTACCAGCTTCCGGAGCGTGCACGCCGTGACGATAGAAGTCAGCATGAATCGGCTTAAGTGGTTTACGTCCTAAAATCAAATCGGCAGCTTTCTCTGCAAGCATCAACACAGGTGCATGAATATTGCCATTCGTTACGTAAGGCATAGCAGATGCGTCGACTACGCGTAAGTTCTCAACTCCGTGAACCTTCATTGAATGAGGATCTACTACGGCCATTGGATCTGTTGCAGGTCCCATTTTGGCTGTACAAGACGGGTGAAGGGCCGTTTCGGCATCTTCTTTTACCCACTCTAAAATCTCTTCGTCTGTTTGCACAGAAGGTCCTGGTGAGATTTCTCCTCCATTGTATGTTTTCATAGATGGCTGAGACATAATGTTACGCGTTACGCGTACAGCTTCAATCCACTCACGACGATCTTGTTCAGTAGATAGATAGTTGTATACCATGCTTGGGTGTTCTTTCGGATCTTTTGAACGGATTTTCAATGACCCGCGGGCATCGGAGTACATCGGTCCAACGTGTACCTGGAAGCCGTGCTTCGTTGCCGCTTTTTGACCATCGTAACGTACCGCTACTGGAAGGAAATGATACATCAGGTTCGGATAATCCACGTCCTCATTCGAACGAACAAATCCTCCGCCTTCAAAGTGGTTCGTCGCGGCTGGTCCTGTACGTCCGAACATCCACTGCAACCCAATCCAAGGCATACGCGCTTTATTTAAGTTCGGCTGTTCAGAGACAGGCTCTGGGCATGAGTACTGAATATACGCTTCAAGGTGGTCCTGAAGGTTCTCCCCTACTCCCGGAAGATCAACGACTGGTTTAATACCAAGGGACATAAGGTGATCAGCATCGCCCACACCTGAAAGTTGAAGCATCTGCGGCGTGTTAATCGCACCACCTGAAAGGATCACTTCTCCTGCTTTTACTTGGTGAGTCTGTCCATTTCGGAAATACGTTAAGCCTGTAGCTTTTTTCCCGTCAAAATTAATATGCTTAACGAAGGCACGTGTTTTAACCGTTAAATTTTCACGATCCATCACCGGGTGCAAGTAAGCACGGGATGCTGACATTCGCTGTCCTTTATATACGTGCTTATCAAACGGTCCGAAACCTTCTTGGCGGAACCCGTTCACATCAGGAGTTCTTGAGTAGCCCGCTTCAACACCTGAGTCAAAGAACGCCTGGAATAAAGGATTCTTGGCTGGTCCGCGTTCCAATTTGATAGGACCGTCATGGCCACGCATCTCATCGTCCGGTGAAGCTAGCGCGTTTTCTAAACGCTTAAAGTACGGAAGACAGTGTGCGAAATCCCACGTATCCATCCCCTCATCTGCTCCCCAGCGCTCATAATCTAACGGATTTCCACGCTGATAAATCATACCGTTGATGGAACTAGAACCTCCAAGAACTTTCCCTCTCGCATGCTTGATGCGTCGGCCGTTCATATGCGGTTCAGGGTCAGATTCGTACTTCCAATCGTACAAGCTTTTCCCTGCAGGAAACGGCAAAGCCGCTGGCATCTGAATTAGAAGATCCCATGAATAGTCGCTACGTCCCGCTTCTAAAATAAGAACGCTTTTCTTTCCATCTTCACTCAGGCGGTTACCAAGCACTGAACCTGCACTCCCGCCCCCAACAATTACAATATCGTATGCTTCTGTCATATGTGTTCCTCCTTGATGAATTTTTTCTTCATATATTTCAAGTGATTATATTTAAATAGATTAGAACCAATTAATTGGTTCAGGATTCAAGTTTTGGAAAATATGCTTCGTTTCCGTATATTCTTCAAGGCCTAATTTCCCTAGCTCTCGTCCAATACCAGACTGCTTAAAGCCGCCCCACGGTGCATGAGGGAAGTATAAGTTAAAGTCGTTAATCCAAACCGTTCCCATGCGCATCTTCGCAGCACAGCGTTCTGCTTTTCTCGTGTCGTTCGTCCACACGCCGCCAGCAAGTCCGTAGATCGAATCATTAGAGATCTTAACGGCTTCTTCTTCTGTGCTGAACTTCTCAACCGTGATAATCGGACCGAACGCTTCTTCTTGAACAACGGTCATGTCCGAGGTACAGTCCGTGAAGATCGTAGGCAGGTAGAAGAACCCTTTTTGCAACTCAGGATCTTCAGGGCGCTTGCCGCCAACGGCTAACGTTGCGCCTTCTTCAACCCCTGCTTGTACGTACTGTTCTACCTTCTGAAGGTGTTCTGCTGAAATGAGTGGTCCCATTTGCGTATCTTCATCAAAACCGCTGCCAAGCTTGAACTTCTTCACTCGCTCTACAAGCGCTTGGACGAATTCATCGTGAATGCTTTCTTCTATAATTAATCTTGTGCCAGCCGAACAAATTTGCCCTGCGTGGAAGAACACTCCGTTTAATGCCTGGTCCACTGCTGTTTCAAAATCAGCATCTGCGAAAATAATATTCGGGTTCTTCCCACCAAGCTCAAGCGCAAGTTTTTTCACGTTCGAACTTGCCGCTTGCATGATCTTCTTCCCGGTCACGATTCCGCCTGTGAAGGAAATAAGGTCGACATCCTCGTTGGCCGATAGCTCTGCACCAATCGTGCTTCCTGCACCAAGAACGAGGTTGGCTACACCGGCAGGAACGCCTGCTTCCTCGATGAGTTGAAATACTTTAACCGTTGTAAGCGGTGTAATTTCACTTGGCTTCATAATTAACGTATTGCCCGTTGCAAGTGCGGGAGCTAATTTCCACGACGCTTGAAGTAAAGGATAATTCCAAGGTGTAATCTGTCCGCACACACCTACTGGTTCACGTACAACTTTACTGATGGAGTTTGCAACTGGTGAATCAATCATTTCTCCGCCATCTTTATCTGCAAGTTCTGCATAATAGCGAAAGACTCCAGCGATATCCTCCATGTCGCCGCGACTTTCTTCTACTGTTTTGCCCGTATCGAGTGATTCTAAGTAAGCTAGCTCTTCTTTATCTCGTTCAATGAATTCAGCAATCGTACGCACGACCGCCCCACGCTCTGTCGCCGGTGTTGAAGCCCATTCTCCGTTATCAAAAGCTGCTCTCGCAGCAGCGATCGCTTCTTTTGCTTCCGTTTCATTCCCTTCTGGAACCGTCGCAATGATTTCCTGATTATATGGATTAATAATGGTACGCGTGTCGCCTGAGTCCGAGCCAACCCATTTGCCATTTATATAATGTTGCAGTTTCAGTTTCAGATCCAATTCAATCAACTCCTCAACTTTGTTATTCGATATATATTAAATTTATTAAATATTTATTTAACGTTTTTAACAGTAACAATAATTTTATCGTCTGTCAAAATAACTTCATGGTTACAATTCCTAGAAAGAAAAGAAATGAGCTGAATCCTTACAGGGATTGATACGGGGTCATTCATATTTTCTTAAAAACACGTTTGGCATTTGACATTTAATCTATACGCGTTAACATAAAGTTCGTAAAGAATATTTGAGATTTATTTAATAAAAGATATGTTTATTGAAGGAGCGACCTAATGAGTGAGTCAAACGAAAGGCCACAACTCAAAATAGAAGAAGCAAAAGATAAAGTCATGGGTGCAATTGCAGAAACGATGGATTTATACGGGGTCACCCCGGCGGCTGCGAACCTTTATGCAACCATGTACTTTGAAGGTCAGATGACGCTTGATGAGATGCGTTCAGAACTTGGAATGAGTAAGCCAAGTATGAGTACGAGCGTCCGTAAGCTTCAGGAAATTGAAATGGTGAAAAAAACATTTACACGCGGTTCAAGAAAGCACACATATGCAGCGGAGAAAGATTTCTTCCATTCCTTTATGGCGTTTTACTGCCAGATGTGGGAGCGTGAAGTGAAAACTAATCTCGGGGCGATTGAATCAGCTCAAGAAGATTTTGTAGAAGTTATGAAAGATTCCAGCAGCACACCAGATATTGTTGCTAAAGCGAAGGAATACTACGACCAATTGGAAGAATCGAAGACGTATTATCATTGGCTCGGTGATTTAGCAGAAAGTATTCGAAGCGGTGAGATCTATAACTTCTTACCGAAAGATCAGAAAGATTCAATGAAATAGCAGTTCGGGGGTCTGTTGTAGGACAGACTCCCCGTTCTCATCACGTTCCACTTTTACATAAAAGAGAGAATTTCGTTTTGCATTTTTGTTAAAAAAATTCTTAATACATTTAACGTTAAATGTATTTAAGATATAGATATCACTAAGAAAAGGGGAGTTGAGCAACATGGACAAGTGGAAAAAATCATGGAGTATGTTGTTAGCAATCGTGATGATAGCGGTACTAACAGCATGTGGGAGCACCGAGGAAGCCGGTGACGAGGAGAAAGCGGATAAGAAAATCTCAATCGGCCAAATTAGCTGGGCTGAAAATATTGCCGTCACGAATATGTGGAAGGTCATTCTAGAAGATAAAGGGTATGACGTAAAGCTAACCAACTTGAACATGGGAAGTACGATGGCCGCGTTAAAAAGCGGAGACCTAGATGCCAGTTTAGAAATCTGGTTACCGGTTCAGGATGCCAATTACTTAGAGAGCTATCAGGATACCGTGAATTTCTCAGATGCCACATGGTATGACAATGCAAAAGTAGGACTTGTCGTTCCATCCTATATGGAAGATGTGAATAGCATCGAAGACTTGAATGAACATAAGGAAAAGTTTGAAGGGAACATTGTCGGCTTTGACCCCGGCGCAGGAACGATGGAAGTAACGGAACAATTAATTAAAGACTATGACCTTAATTACATCTTGCAATCAAGCTCTGAACCGGCGATGCTAGCTGAAATTGGCGAAGCTGTGAAAGAGGAACGACCAATCGTGGCTCCTCTTTGGAGCCCGCACTGGATCTTCTCGGAATATGACTTAAAATTCTTGGACGATCCGAAGGAAGTGTACGGCGGCGTAGAGAAAATTCACCACGCAACACGCCAAGGCTTTGCAGACGATCATCCTGAAGTAAAAGAATGGCTAAAGAACTGGAAGATGAACGACCAGCAAATCGGCGAACTCATCAACAGTGTAGAAAATAGTGAAGAACCCATAGACGGCGCACGCAAATGGGTGGAAGAGAATCAAGACTTGATTGGTGAATGGGTAAAATAAACGGGACTTGGGGACAAACGGGACTTGGGGACAGGTACATTGTCCCTTCTTTTCACTAAATAATATGGACTGGTGTCTCTGGTCACAGAAAAAGCAGAACTAGTAGTTCTGCTTTTTTCTAATGCGCTATTCTGTTAAGGCGGGGATTGGTGGCGGGACAACGTACCTGTCCCCCCATCCCACGCTCCATCCCAAATCACGAGCGGTTGACGATGTTCACAAACGATTGAATGGACTCTTCAAGTGTAGAGTAATCCTCTACGATTTCATTCACTTTCGCATTCTGTTCTTCTACACTAGCGAGAACTTCTTCAACCCCCGCTGCCGTCTGTTGAGTAATTGAGGACACCTCATTGATTTGATCACTCGTTAGTTGAGACGATTCTAGTAATTGTTTTATGTTTTCATCAACGGTCTGGGATTGAACAACCACGTTGTTCCCATTTTCTTTAATAGTTTCTAGCACATTTTTTATCTCTGATGAGTTGGCCTGACTTGATGTGACGGCCTCTCTTCCTTCTGTAACCTTCTCTACTGACCCATTAATGTTATGCTGAATCTTTTCTAATATAGAAGCGATTTTAACAGTAGAGGCTTTGGACTCTTCAGCTAATTTCCTAACTTCATCTGCTACAACGGCGAAGCCTTTACCATGTTCACCTGCGCGGGCGGCTTCAATGGCAGCGTTTAAAGCCAGAAGATTCGTTTGCTCAGAGACATTATTGATGACTAGGATAATATCGCTAATTTCAGCTGCTTCTTGTTTTAATTGGTTCATAGAATTTTCCGCTTGCATCATAATAGAATTTACACTTTCAATCTCTCCATTCAAATGGTTCATCTGATCAAATGCTTGATTAGCTACGTCTACCGACTTTTGGGTATTTTCCTTCATAGAATTTGAACTTACATTCACATCATCTACATTTGATTTACTTCGATCAACGAGGCTAGTGATATCCATAACACCAGCCGCCTGGTGCTCAATAGCTGAGGCCATTTCATTAAATGTCTTGGTCACTTCAGAAGATACACGACCTGTTACATCAATATTCCCCTTCAAACTATCACTAAAATTACTAAGCGTTTCTAGGGAACTTTTTACTTGTGTAACCATCTCTTCCGCATGCTGCTGTGCTGACAGTGCTTGCTCTTCATTTGCACTCGATTTTTCTTGAAGTTTAGTATTCAGTCTTGCCTGGAACATTAGAAAAGCCGTCACTAAAACGATGTACAGAATAAGTGAAACTAAACCTTCCACGCCGTAATCCGGGAACATAACCGGGCCAAACTGTATATAAAACAGAACGGTTAAAGCGATTTGCAAGGAGGAGATGACTGCAATTGGCTTCATTAGCTGATAAACCGAGATAACCGTTAAATTATAATAAACCATTAAGTAAGAAATCATATGTGGATTGCTTTCGACCATAAAATATGTAATTAAAGTCAGACTGAGCATGACTATGTACATAACATATTTAACACCTATTTCTTTCCAAGTCAAAATCGTGCCGATTGTGGTAAACGTTCCTCCAATCCCCAAAATAATTCCGGCGATTACCCATCCTGAATGACTTGTGAAGTTCGTTAAAATACTTAGCAAAATTGAAAACCACGATAATTTGATGATTAACTTGTTACGATCGTTAAGTAACGATAATTTTTTATCCTTCCCCATAAAACTACCCCTTCTAAAGCTCATTTAGGCAAAAAAGCCCATTTCTACATATTACTATAATTTTTATAATTTTTCCTTAATTCGGGACGAAGGGACAGGTACATTGTCCCTCCCCCTCTCTCAATCCCTATAAAATAAGCCCCTCTCTACTTAATCAAACGTTGATCAAGTAGAGAGGGGCTTATGAATATTTTAAATCACTATATGCTTCTATATTAAATTAAGAGACTACCATACTAACAACTCCTATAATGACAGCCCAGATTGGTAGACTAAGCATCAAAGCCCACATAAACCCTTTAAAGAAATTCCCTTCTTCCTCCATTCAAACGTCCCCCCGCAACTCTTTTACAACCATTATGGTCATCAAAAGAGAATCATAAACTGGCTGGGACACTGTACCTGTCCCCCTGGCCCGTGTGTCACCCTGGCCCGCGGCCCACTAACTGGGACAAGGAACCTGTCCCCTCATCCCACCGTCCCCTCATCCCACCAGTTGTGAACAATACGTGAACATGTAAGCGCTCTTTTAGTTACTACTGTTTCTTTTTGTGAAAAGTTTCACATGTGGTATTGATCCCATAACAAAAGCGTTGCATAATAAGATTGTGAATAGATTCACATAAATTATTTTTCTACGGAGGAATTTAAAATGACAACTAAAAATGTTAACCGCGTGGCACTAATTGGAGCAGGATCCGTAGGGAGCAGCTATGCTTTTGCCATGCTAAACCAAGCCGTAACAGAAGAATTCGTAATCATTGACTTAAACGAGGACAAAGCGATGGGCGACGCTATGGACTTAAATCATGGAAAAGTATTCGCCCCCAACCCAACAAAAACATGGTACGGACAATACGACGATTGTAAAGATGCCGATATTGTTTGTATCTGTGCAGGAGCTAACCAAAAACCAGGCGAAACTCGATTAGATTTAGTGAAGAAGAATCTATCTATCTTCCACACAATCGTAACGAACGTAATGGCTAGTGGCTTCAATGGAATCTTCCTTGTCGCTACTAACCCAGTCGATATCTTAACATACGCTACTTGGAAATTCAGCGGACTACCAAAAGAGCGCGTAATTGGCAGTGGGACAATTCTTGACTCTGGCCGCTTTCGATACATGCTTGGCGAATATTTCGAAGTCGCACCATCTAATATTCATGCAACCATCATCGGTGAACACGGGGACACTGAACTTCCTGTCTGGAGTCACGCGACAGTAGGAGGCGTACCTGTTTTAGAAATGATGAAACAACGCCCTGACTATAAACTTGAAGACTTGGACGAAATTTTCACAAACGTTCGCGATGCAGCTTATCACATCATCGAGAGAAAAGGCGCTACCTACTATGGCATCGCAATGGGGCTAACTCGAATTACAAAAGCGATCCTAAACAATGAGAATAGCATCATGACAGTGAGTGCCTACTTGAACGGGGCGTACAACACGGAAGATGTGTATATTGGGGTGCCAGCTGTGATTAATCGTAACGGAATCCGCAATGTGGTGGAAGTTAGCTTGAATGCTGAGGAAACAGAACAGTTCGACCATAGTGCTCGCGTATTGAAAGACATTTTAGAGCAAAATTTTGAAGCATAACGATTATTCTGAATTAGAAAGAGATGATATCCGATGTGGTTACAACAGTACGATCCATTTGGAAACGAATTAATCAGTGCCTTTATCGCTTTTCTGCCGATCTTGTTTTTCTTTCTCGCTTTAACAAAGTTTAGAATGAAAGGCATACTTGCAGCCTTTCTTACCCTTTGTTTGAGTGTAGCCGTGTCTGTCCTATTCTTCAATATGCCGCTGGCTCAGGCCCTATCCGCTTCTGTATTAGGCGTTGCGAAGGGGTTATGGCCGATCGGTTACATTGTCATCATGGCCGTTTGGCTTTACAAAATCGCTGTCCGGACCGGTAAATTCACCGTCATCCGGGCTAGCATCGCAGGTATCTCAGAAGACCAGCGCTTACAGCTATTATTAATCGGGTTTAGTTTTAACGCATTCCTTGAAGGGGCTGCCGGTTTCGGAGTTCCGATTGCGATCAGTGCCGCCTTACTCGTTGAACTCGGCTTCCGTCCACTGAAAGCTGCTGCCCTATGTTTGATCGCCAATGCCGCATCTGGCGCTTTTGGAGCCATCGGGATCCCCGTTATTGTTGGGGCGCAGATGGGCAACTTAGAAACGATGGAACTATCTAGAATGCTCGCATTCACGCTACCTATGATCTCTTTTGCCATTCCATTCTTACTCATCTTTATTTTGAATGGTGTGAAAGGAATTAAAGAAACACTTCCGGCTCTCCTCGTCGTAAGTGGAATTTATACAGGGACTCAAACTTTCACCATTTTATTCTTAGGACCTGAACTAGCGAACATACTAGCCGCGCTTCTTAGCATGGCAGGCCTTGCTCTGTTCTTAAGAAAATGGAAGCCAAAAACGATTTACCGTGAAAGCGATGCTCCTGAGACTACACACTTGGACACCTATTCTCTTAAGGAAATTGTGAAAGCTTGGTCTCCTTTTTATATCTTAACCGCAACGATTACGATCTGGAGCTTACCCGCTTTTAAAGCGTTATTCAGTGAGGACGGGCTTCTAGAGAACACAACAAAAATGATTCCGATGCCGTTTCTGCATGAGACCATTATGAAAGCACCCCCGATCTCTCCAGAAACCGTGGCGCTAGATGCATTATTCAAATTAGACATCATCTCTGCAACAGGGACCGCGATTCTTGTAGCTGTACTGCTAACAGGACTATTCAGCTCTGCGATCACGCTACCGCAAGGAATGAACTCTTTAAAACTTACTGTAAAAGAATTATGGGTACCCGTTCTGACGATCTGCTTCGTCATGGGGTTTGCAAATCTATCAAACTTTGCAGGACTCAGCTCTACCATTGGATTAGCGCTATCTAAAACAGGCGACTTGTTCCCACTCTTCAGCCCTATCTTAGGCTGGCTCGGTGTTTTCATTACAGGTTCTGTTGTCAGTAACAACGCCCTGTTCGGCCACCTACAAGTCGTAACAGCTGAACAAATCACAGCAAATCCAGCCCTACTACTAGCAGCCAACACAGCCGGAGGCGTTATGGCGAAACTCATATCTCCACAATCTATCGCTATTGCGACCGCCGCCGTTAAACAAACCGGTAAGGAATCAGCCCTTTTCCAGAAAACGCTCTACTATAGCCTTGCGCTCCTAGCAGTTGTGTGTGTATGTACGTTTGTACTCTCTTTGATGGGAGTGTGAGCTGGGATGGGGGGACAGGTACATTGTCCCTTCGCTTCTACTGAGTCAGATGGGTCACTACTCGTCCTTTAGTCCTGCATATGGTAGAATATGAGAGGTTGAAAATAGGATTAAAATAGATTAACTTTCATAATTTACCTAGGAGGCGATCCCTATTCAGTTTCCATTCGATGTATCGACCCACCCTTACCCGACGATAGAATGTCCACACTGCAGCTGTGAACCAGGACGAAAAGGAAGAATAAGACGGTACAAACATATCGATGACGGCATTTGTTTTGTTTGCAAAGGAAAAGGTCAAGTTCGTACAGAAAGAGCAATCCTTGAACAGAATCAATGGATTGAACAAGAAATGAAAACCGATCCAGAAGCAAAAGGCCACACCTTTCATTCCTACAAGAAAAAATGGTTCCGCGACTTAGAAGAAGAAGCCTCTTTCTTTGAGGATTAATTGGGCCGGGGGGACAGGTACCTCGTCCCTTCGTTTCCCTAAATATCAATTCACATAAAAAAAGCAGAACACCTCGTTCTGCTTTTTTACTCGTTCGATTCAAACGGGACAACGTACCTGTCCCTCCGTCCCACCGCACGACCCACTACGCTTTTAGAAATACCGGTTATGCGCGATATCTGTCTGCAAGACACGCCTTCGATTTCCTTAAGATATGCTAGTATGTCATTTCGCTTCTTACGCTCCATTTGTTGCAACATACTACTATTAGTGACGCCTAGATTACTCAAGTGTTCTCTTACTTCAAAATCTTGCACCCTTCTTTTTACAAAAATATCAAGGCACTGGTCCTCGTTTACCTCTTCCATTAAGATCTTATATCGCCTCAAAGCTGGAGCATCGTCTAATGCTAATAAGGCCAGATATTTTTCCGTATCGACTAAATCAGAACGACCACCGAGATACGCATGAATGCTCGTCCATTTACTATCCCACACGTTTCCGACAACCGCCGCCTTCAATGGATTTTGGTGAATATACCTCACTACCGTCAGGAAATACTCCATATCATTCACACACTCGCTATTAAAACGCCCCTGAAACAAGTGTCCGTGTCGGTCGTACTTCAAGTTGTACCAGTACACATAGCTCGAACTGATCCTTTTCAGAGAATGGGAAACTGACTCCTCTCCTTCTTCTAATAAAAGATGCACATGATTGTCCATAATACAGTAACTATAAATCTTAAAATGACAGAGTTCCTTATATCGTTTTAGGGTTCGTAGAAATTGATGTTTGTCGGTGTCCTCTTCGAAGATCGTTTGTTGGTTGATGCCTCTCAGCATAATGTGGTAGATGCCAGTACGGCTTTGTTTTCTCGCTGTTCTGGGCAATTTTTTGGGGAACCTCCTTTCGTTAGAGGTGGATGGGGTGAGAGATAGGGGAAAGCCGGGGGTGTGCTCTTCTTTATATTTCTACCATCCCTTTAAAATTCCTTCAAAAAGATGAAAGACGGGACAGGGGGACAGGTTCATCGTCCCAGTATGCAGTGAATTAATCCCCCCACACAATAACGCATGTATTTCAGCCCTTTCATTAACATTAGCTAGTCAATTACGTGTTTATTTCGTGAAGTGAAGGGACGATGTACCTGTCCCCTCATCCCACTTGAAGGGACAAGGTACCTGTCCCTATGTCCCCCCCCCCTGGAGGGACAAGGTACCCGTCCCTATGTCCCCCTCAGTTTAGTTGCGATTTCTTCCATGAAGATGAAGAAGATCGTTCTGGTTTTCTCAAATGGGAGTAATTGTTCACTTTGAGTGTATGTAGAAAGATGGAAAACGTAATCCACTAATGCTTCCTGAATAGTAGCGTACTCTTCTAAAATCAACATGATTTCTGATCCTTGATTTTTTGTTTCTTGGAAGAGATTCTCGAACGTGGAGAACTTACCGGTGACTGAGAAGACAATTAACAGTGTATCTTGATCAGCCATCTGCTTCACGTACTCTTCACTGTGAGTGACTTTAATGTTTTTAGCTGAAACGATATCCAGCTTATACGCAAAATATTCCGCACTAATAAATGAAGGACCTAAACCAAATAGAATCACTTTATCAAACTTATGATAGACCGATATAAATTGATCAACTGAGCTATGATCAAAGTGTTCTAAGAACAACATCAATCGTTCCAGCTCTTCCGTCTTCTTTTCACTCTCAACATTAATTTCTTGCCCACTGAAGTAACGCTTGTATTGTTTGAAATTATCGAACCCTAACTTCCGAACCAACGTAGACACTTTAGAAGGAGCTACGTTACATACGTCTGCCGCTTCTACAATCTTTAACCGATCATTTTTCTTTACTAATTCAGACACTTTACCATGTACATCTTTCTCCAACGTGGTTAACTGTTCCGTGTTTAACCGTAACATGTTAGCTCCCCTTCTCTTTTTTTGAATCTTCATTACTCAATTCGCGAAAAAGGAACAACTATCATTCCAGAACTTAAGAAATGATAATTGTCCCTATCTAAACTCCTACACTTATGCAGAATAGGTCTGTTGATCTTGCACAACCGTATTTTTGTTAACCGTTTGCTTGAAGATAAATGTAATCACGATCGCTAGAATACCAGCAATGGCACTTAATAGGAAGTAGGCATTGTATCCACCTGCATCACCAAAACTTGAAATCATACTGCTCATTACAAGCGGCAGTAGAATATCAGGGAGATAACCAATTAATGAAACAAATCCGATAGAGAGCCCTAGTACTTCTTTATTAATATTACAATCACCAAGTAGGGACCAATAAAGACCGCGAATGGTATAAATCGCAAGTCCACTCAAAATCACGAGGGCACTAAAGACCATATTCGGTAAAGATGTTGGGAGGATTGGGATAAGGAAGAGAAAAACGGTCGCAAAACCTAAAGCGAACATTAAGATGTTACTCTTACCAAACTTGTCCCCAAGAAAGCCTCCAGCTACTCCCCCAATCGGACGCATCCACAACATCGTTACGGTTATTGTTCCGACTGTAGAGGCATCAAGTTCAATATTAGTTCCAAGGAAGCCACCAAAGTAGTACACAGTCCATGTGACTACATAGGACATAAAGATAATGCCGCCCAACAGCCACACATACTTATTAAGAACCACTTTCTTCACAAGATTCATACTAAGCTTGTTACCGTTCTCATTCGACTCTTCTGCAGCCTCTTCATTCTCCTCATCCACATTTACAAAGAAGTAAATTAAGACAGATACAAGAATTAAGACTCCCGAGTATAAATAAACCACATTCACCAGTGCATCTTGCTTATCTGCAACAGCTTCACTCGCTCCTAGTACTGAAGAAAAGATAAAGACCGCTATACTAGCTAGCGTTGCTTCAACAACTCCTCGCCCGCCATCTAATATGCCAAAGAAACGGCCTTCTTCCTCTTTCTTTGAAATAATTTTAACAATCTTTAAATGAGCCGACCAAAACGTGAGAACAGAGAAGAGCCCCCATATAACAAAGATCAAGATTACTACTGGATAACTCGGTACCTGTGCAAACCAGATCCCCGCTAACCCAACACAGAGTAAGGAGATAGAAATTAATTTCTTCGCTGAAAATCGATCTGCAATCCAACCACTTGGGAAGTAACCGACGATGTAGGCAACTCCTAAAACAGAGAATATGCTATTTAGTTGCGATAGACTCATATCGTATACTTCTAGAATCGTTCCTTGATAGTTGGTTCTCAGATAGATTAGGGGAAAAATCGCCCCCGCTGCTATTACAATCAAGAAGAACTGGAAATATCTCTTCACATTACTTGATTTCACAGACACCACCCAACCCTTTAATTAAATATAGGATAAATAAGCTTAGCGACTTCGTCCGTATGCTTTCGTATATGCTTGACCACATGTTCATTTACCTTCGTGTAAAATGAATGGACTTGCTCATTAGGAGTAAATCTTGACTCTGTTGTAACCATTTGCTGAATAGCGGAGTTGAAATCCTCATAGATACCTAATGATTGAGATGCACAAATTGCAGCCCCTACACAAGCACTACTACTTCCTGTCCTTCTATAAGTCGGAAGCCCAAACACGTCTGAAAGAATTTGCATCATAAGATCACTTTTAGAACCTCCGCCAATCACAACAATGTCCTTCACTTCAACTCCAATTTCTTTAGTCATGGCGTCGATATTATTCTTCATTTCATAAGCGATGGCTTCTAATATAGACCGATAGATATGATAGCGTGTATGGCGTTGATCGAACCCAATCATCATTCCCTTTCGATATGGAGTGTCTGGTGAGGCCAACCAGTCTAAGACCGTAAACAATCCATCACTACCTGCTGGGATTTCTGTCGCTTTTCGATTCATAAATTCCTCTTCAGAAATACCTGCTTTCTCCGCTTCTTTCACAAGTTCTTCACCAATTAGTTTCTTAAACCAACTAACTGTCCATAATCCTCTTCGAATTCCATTTGATTCGTAAGCGTACTGATATGGGATGGAGGCGAAGGTTGGAAAGAAATTGGTAGCGTTTTCAAAATAGGTTTCCCTCACCATCATAGATGAGATAAATGTTCCAAGTGAAATCATAATAGAATGTTCATCATGGATGCCTGATCCTAACGCTTCCACTGCTTTATCATTAGCTGTAGCTACAACAGAGATCGTTTCACTTAATCCTAATTCTTTCGCTAAATCCCCTCGGAGAGTACCTAGCTCTTCACCTGGTTTCACGAGGTTAAAGAGCATATCACGCCTCAGTCCATATGCCGCAATCTCCTCATCATCTGTAGACCAATCTAGCGTTTCTCGATTCACAGGCCAAAACACTTCATAATTTGCTGCTGTATCGTTGTATTGTCCCGTTAATTTGAGACCAAGGTATCCGGAGGTGGTCGTTACATAATGAACACGATCATCGGTATGCTCATATGGCTTCGATAACCTGGCGTCCATCCAGCTAATAACTGGATGGGCCAGATTTCCATGCTCATCTAAAAGAACACGACAGCACCTGATGGTACATAATCCAATCCCAATAATCTCTTTCCGGTCCCCTTGAAAATTGTTTAAACATCGATTAACCGCTTCGTACAAACTGTCCCACAAATCATCTTCAGGGTGAACGACAACTCCAGGCTCAGGAGAAAGGGTCTCTTTCAAAGTAGAGGAACCATAAGCCAATTCATTTCCCTCTATATCAAAAATTACAACTTTCGTACTTTGGGACCCACTATCAATCCCCATGATATATTGATTACCCATACTCATCACCCTCTGATATATTTCTTCACTTCATTGTATTGAGGGAAGATGGTCCCGTGGTTCATGATTCCGTTTGGATCAAAAGCTTCTTTTAATTTCTCTAGCATGTAATAAGCTGAACCATGCTCTTCTTTTGTCCATTCTGAACGATACTTTCCAATGCCGTGGTGATGACACATAGACCCACCAAGCTTCAGAGTCTCTTCAATGATGATCTGGTGAATCGGATGATGATATTCCAGTAATTCATCTTCAGGGTCGCAATTAATAGTATAGTTGTAGACAAAATACATGTTCGTCCCGTTTAAATAACTATGAGAAGAATGTCCTCCAAGCATCGTTAGCTCATCAGCGCGCTTAAATTCATTTCTCACTCGCTCTATGACATTGTTGTAGATCTTAATCACGTTCTCCCAATCAGCAGAAATTTCTGTAGTAAAGCCATCGTGAGAATTATGCTTAATCATTTCTTCAATCTCAGCATCAATCCTACTCTGATCCCAATTCAAGTTATTGAACCAATCTTCTATTAGGGAAGAATCGACTTGCTTCACAATGCCTGACTGGAATTTCTCTACCGCTTCCTCAATCGCCTCACTCGTCGCTTTCACAAGACCTTTGGCTCCTTCAGCCATAAAGAGGAGTACACATTTTCCTTCATAGAAATTCCCGAAATGATTTCTCGCATCTTCTTCTGAATAACAACGAGCCACTGATGGTCTGAATCCATTCACCATGACCTCTCTTAAAATGCTAATACCCGTTTCCATATCTTCGATTAAATAGCCATGGAACTCATTATTCTCAGGCATGTATTTAAAGATCTTCACCGTTACTTCTGTAATATAGCAAAGCGCCCCCTCATTCCCTAGCGCAATGTGACGAATATCAGGTCCTCCTGATCTTCTTGGGACATTCTTAATCTTAGAAATGTTCCCTTCTGGAAATACACACTCTAATCCAACAAGCATATCTTCCATAGCTCCATAAAGGGTCGAGAACTGACCGATGCTTCGAGTAGCAACTAACCCACCAAGTTGGGCAACAGGCTTCGACTGTGGAGAGTGCCCCGTTGTATACCCTAATTTACGCAGCTCATCCTCTAAGGTTTGCAGCTTAACACCTGTCTGAACAGTTGCCTGCATATTGTAGGTGTCAATATTCGTAATCTCATTCATCTTAGATCCATCGATTACAACAGTTGCCTGTTTCCAGTTCTCTAAGCCACCTTCTGTCCCCGTCTTCCCGCTCCGCGGAATGACGTTGATGAGTTGTTCGTTACAATACACAAGGAGACTTTTAACCTCTTCTTTGGAAAGAGGATAAACGATTGCTAACGGTTTAGGCACATCGAGAACATTTTTCGACTTTGCATATTTCTTATACCGGTCAGCAGATGCATCGTATAAGGCAGCATCGTCTGTGACAACTTGCCCCTCGGATAGCAGCTCTTTTAAGTCTTCAACAATTGAATTTGTTTTTATAGTCATTTCCTCGTCTCCTTTATTTTCATAAGTAGTCTAGTAATCTATCGAACCAAGTATCCGCCATCAACATTGATCAGCGTTCCATTTACGTAATTGGATGCATCAGAAGCCAGGAACACCATTGTTCCCATAAGATCCTGAATATTTCCCCATCTGTTTGCAGGAATATGATCCAAAATACGTTGGTTACTCTCAGGGCTGGCTCTCGTAACTTCAGTGACATCTGTTGCGAAATACCCTGGAGCTATTCCATTTACTTGTATGTTGTGTTGAGCTAATTCATCGCAATAAGCTTTCGTGAAACCTGCTAAACCATGCTTAGTAGCTGCATAAGCAGGAGACCACTGTCCACCAAGATAAGAGAATAACGAACATGTATTAATGATCTTACCGCTCTTTTGAGGAATCATATATTTCGCTACTTCATGCGCTAAATCAAAAGGTGCAGTAAGGTTCACCGACACCATCTTATCCCATTGAAGCCGTGTGAATTTCGTTACATCCTTCTCATTTATGTTAATACCTGCATTATTGAGCAAGATGTCGATCTTCCCGTAAACAGAGAGACACTCTTCAACCACTTGTTTACAAGCACCGTCTTCAGTAATATCAGAAATCATCAGGTGATACTTGACACCTTCTGCTTCTATGAGCTGCTTTGTTTCTTCGTCCTCAGCCATACTAACCGCAAAGATATCTGCTCCCGCCTTAGCCAGAGCGAGCGCGAACCCTTGACCTAAACCTGAATTCCCTCCAGTTACTAGCGCTACTTTCCCCTCTAAATTAAAGAAGTTCATATTAAAATCTGTTATGTTCGTTTTTACGGCGTCCATCGGATCCCGCCTTCCTTTTAATTTTCTGAATTCATTGTATACTGTATCCGTTTTCAGAATCAATCATTTTTTAAGAAATTTCTTTATTTTTTAAATTTATTATATCATTAAGAGAAATTTCTCTCGTTCTAATTACTCAGGAATATCATCCTTACATGAACTTCTCGCTAACAAAAAAATGACTACAAAAAAACACAGGCTGATTAATCAGCCTGTGTTTCTTGACAATCACTCGTCAATGACCTGTTTATTTCGTGAAGCGAAGGGACGATGAACTTGTCCCCGCATCCCACGCGCCCATTGTGAAATGAGATAAACGCCGTAACTTTGAAGCAAAATGAGAGCCGGCATGGCAAAGAATCGATATCTGGTTTGCACTTCAATAATTAAGTGGATCATGGCATAACCAATGACAAGCAGTACAAAAAGTAGTGATTTCATCGGAATCTCTGAGCGCTTGCATAACAGCAAACTCACACTGCCTACAAAGCCAAACAAGAAGAACAAAGGAAACATTATATTATCAATTTGATAAAGGAGCCTCTTGAAATTCGGGGCTTCAATACCCGTTAAGCCCCAAAAGAATGTAGAATCGTGCTCTTCTCCCCACATAATTTGAAACTTATTCTTCATCAGTACAAAGACTTCTCCTGGATCAGAAAGCCTCTCCTCAATCATTTCCCTCTGCTTCTGCTCACGCTCTTCTTCATCTAAAGGAGCGAGAACCTCCACATCAGATCCAGAATATGTTCCATCCGTTTCATGGTTTAGTCCTAACACAAACTTCCATAAAGGATCACGATTCTCAAGCGGATACTCCGTAACTCCAGACGCCATAAAGGCCTGACTGACGGAGAATTGAATGACGAAAAACACACCCACAACACCCGCCAACTTCCCAAGACTTTTGAGTTTATGGTCACCTTTCAACAGATACGCGACAAAGATATAAATTCCAACAGCGAGCAGAACGAATGTACCAATTGGGCGTATAATGTGTCCAAACGCCAATAAAACTCCAATCCCAATCCAACTCCATTTACCGATTTCAAAACGTTCTACCAACAAATAGAATCCAGCAAACATTAAAAACGTGGACAAATACTGGTTGGTTAACACCGAAGTCATGACAATAGACGGAAGGTAGATCGCATAAACGGAGCCCGCTATACGACCCGCTGCTTCGTTAAACACAGACTTCCCAATTAAGTACACAAGCCCCACTGTAGCGGTAGCGAAGACTATATTGATGAACTTAAGAACAAATAGATTCTCACCGAATACAAAGATAACTGCAGCTTGATACATCACAAATCCGATTTGATAGACCCATCTTGTAAAATAAGCATTTTCCGAAAATGAGAAGTCCCCATTTGAAGCCTGAACAGAAGCATTGTACAACTTAGCAAAGTCCGACAGAAGTGAAGTATCCACATTCAACACCCACACAAGACGAATTGCGAAAGCCGAAACGAGCAAGAGAATCACAAAAGCCCAGTTAGGGATCGGCAATCTCACTATGGCTACCCCTATAAATAAAAGAACAATCCCTACTAGCAATAGAAGAGACAAGTCTCTCAAAGAGTACACATCATCGATCATCGTAAAATTTGATAAGAATCCAAAAAAGAAGAACAACACACCTACAAGTAAAATGACCAGCATAGCAAAACGCTGAAAAAGAGAAAGCACTTTGCTCATACCCTCACCTCCTCTTCGCTCTGCCCAGCAAAGATCAAATACTTGCTTGCAAAGTAATTAAAGATCACCACGAACACATTCGCCACAATCTTAGAAACCAAGCAATCCTGACTCATAACGTCAATAAGTAGGATCATCGTCCCAAGGTCGACTCCGTATGAAAGAATACGGAAAAAGATAAATAAAACAAACTCGCGAGTGCTAGTCCTAGCAGACGTGTCCTTACTCCCGAACACAAATAGTTTATTCGTTATAAAAGCAAATACCACTGCAGCCACCCACGCCACAGTCGTAGCCCACCTGTAATCAACTCCAAGCCCACTCTCAAGTAAGGCATAAACGATGATATTAATAAGGGTGGTCAATCCACCAAACACAAGGTATAAAAACAGTTCTTTCTTTTTATCCATAAAACTTCTCTTCGCTCCTGACATTTTCTTGTTGTTGGGACTGCTTAACTAAATCTGATCGATTCGTCACTTTCTCTTCGTTATACTCATCCACGAAATATAGCGGCCTGATCTTCGTTTCATTGAATATACGCCCAAGATACTCCCCTATAATGCCAAGAACGATAAGCTGAATGCCGCCTAAGAATAGAATCGCGCTCATAAGCGACGGGTACCCTGCCACATCCTCTCCGTAGAGAAGGGTTTTAGAAATAATCCAGAGCATATAAAGAAACGCAAAGAACGACACGCCTATCCCTAAGAAGGAGGACAACCGAAGCGGGGCAGTTGTAAACGAAGTAATCCCTTCGATCGCTAAATCTGCCAACTTCTTATAATTCCACTTCGTCTCACCTGACACACGTGGATCGCGGTCAAATAGGATTTCCTTTTTGTTATAACCGACCCAACTAAACATTCCTTTTGTATAGCGCTGCGACTCCCGAATCTTCTTAAGAGCCTCCACGCAACGTCTGTCTAACAAGCGAAAGTCTCCCGTATCCTTTTGAATGGGTACATCCGACATCTTCTCAAGCACTTTATAAAAGAGGCTAGAGGTCAATTTCTTCATCAAGCTCTCGCCAGAACGACTTCTCCGCTTAGCAAATACATCATCGTATCCCGCTTCCCAGTGCTCTATCATCTCCGGGATCAGTTCAGGCGGATCCTGAAGGTCAGCATCCATAATAACAACCGCATCTCCCTTTGCGTGATCTAACCCCGCGATCATCCCTATTTCCTTCCCAAAATTTCTGGACAAGTCCACAAAAGACACACGCTTGTCCATGTCTCTCAATTCCTTGATGATTGGCAGCGTCTGGTCCTGACTCCCATCGTTGACGAATAGTAATTCAAATGTATAACCCTTCACGTCATTCACCACGCCAAAAATCCGCTCATATAAATAATGAAGCGAATCTTCTTCGTTATAAGCAGGTACCATAATGGTTACAGTCTTCATACCGATCTTCCTTTCATGAGGTCTTAATGATTGTATTAAGAAAAGAACATATTACAACTACTTCAGCACGGACGATTCTAGTAAAGATGGAAAAACCACCATTACAAAACCACTAAATGGTAACATATTTCCTGGAAATTGTATATGAATGGGGACTAGGGGACAGGTACCTCGTCCCTAATTTGAGGGGACCCGGGGACAGGTACCTCGTCCCTAATTTGAGTTTAACGCTATCAAAATATAACCATCACAAAAACGCAGGCTGAAATACCAGCCTGCGTTTGTTAGGGAACGCTAATCTATTAAATATATTTTGAGAGGCGAAGGGACGAGGGACCTGTCCCTAAGTCCCCCGATACCTCTTTGTTTTGTACCATTTCACTTCTTGGTGTAGGAGGACCCTTTTGACTTCTAAGAACATGGAGACGATGACGAGTAGTACCCAAATTTGGGAATAGGTGAAATACATACTTGTTACATTAAAAACATTTCGAATGGTTAATTGACCTTCTTCTAAGCTCAGTGCCAGTAAATTCTCTAAAAGAAATACCACAAAAGCTAATAAGAGTAAGAATACAGAGACAGAACCTGCTGATATATCGATGACTTTAAGTAGATTTAGTAAGAATAATAAATGAGAAAGTATAATACTCCCCATAAATATAAAGTACGTGAAGAATAAATAGCATAAGTCTAGGAACACTTTCTTTCGCTTCAGCGTAAAAGATTGCATGATATATTTTACAATGACATACTGATTGCCCCTTGCCCATCTTAACCTTTGCTTCCACCACACATCCCATGTTTCTGGCTCCTGTTCCCACGTCACAGCATCAGGGTTAAACTTTATATAGTATCCTAAATTATACACACGGATGCTTAACTCAGTATCTTCCGATAAGGCCTTCTCATCCCAACCACCTAGTGTTTCAAGAATACTCTTCCGAATAGCAAAATTGGTTCCTGGTATCGTGGCCAATTTAAACCAAAACCATCTCCCGGCTTGAGCCAACCACTGGAAGCCTATTGTTTCAATGTTAATAAAGCGGGTTAACAAATTTCTTTCCGCATTCATCACCCTAAATTTTCCGATGACAGCCCCTGCCTCAGGATCCCGGTCTAGTGCAGAAACAAGGTTATAAACGGCTTTCTTCTCCGGTCTGTTATCGGCATCATAGACGACAATATACTCTCCCCTTGCAATCTTTAACCCTTGATTTAACGCACCTGATTTCCCTTTCCCAGCTTCATAAGGAGAATTATGAAGCACCTTAAGAAATGAATAGTGCGACGCATAGGAGTCTGCAATAGCCCCTGTACGGTCAGAAGAGTTGTCATTAATAAGAATCACTTCTAATTTATCTTTCGGGTACTCGATTTCGACCATGGCTTTAAGCGTTCCTTCAATGACCACCTCTTCATTATGAGCAGGGATCAGAACACTGACAGTGGGACAGTCCGCATCTACCAATTTGCTTTCTTCATTCAACTTGGATTGCTTCATGACAAACAAGACGCCACCTTGCATCAGAAACATATGATAGACAAGGACAAACCAGATCAGGAATAAGGCTACATAAAATAAAAAATCAGCTGTGATCATGATTACGAGCCTCCATTCGCTTTCGCTTACGAGAGAAGCTATACATATAGATGAAGAATAATGTAACCATAATCATAGAAAAGCCACCAAAGATCCAAAGAGCTGTATTGGCCCCATTTTTGACGATTGGCTTATAGAATTCCGGACTCGAAAGTAGCAGTTGTCCATAATCAACATCCACGTCTATCTCCCCATCAGAAGAGGCGATATGGATATGCTCTGTTTGAGCGGCATCCCCTAGTTCCTTCAAATCAATCCACTCAAGGTCTGGGATAGATTCCATGGTAGACAATAGATCTTTAAAAGCTTCCTCACCGATATAAGAATGATAAAAGGCTGCCATCATACCATCTCTTACCACTTGCTGTGTTTCTATGGCTGCCTTAACATTTTCAATTGCTTCTGAATCATCAGGGGGAATATAACCTAATGTTTCAGGAAGAAACTTCATGTTGTGAAGAAAAGAAGGGGAAGATATGTACGGAGAAGGGTACATAATTCTCCAGTCCTCATCACTTAATTGCAGCTGACCAACGTACGTAGAGAAATAATTCGATACAACCTCATATCCGTTTTGTGACATTGTGTAATGGGGAGGCTCAAACGCTAGCGGATACAGACCATTACTGACCAATTCCTGAATACCTTTTTCAATCTTTGTTGATATATAATTGGTCTCAAACTTCTTCACCTGATTTACATGATCCTCATACTCTTCCACTGACGCAAAGTCACCCTCCCCCTTCTTTGTCACAGTCTCCGTCGCGGGAGCTGAAATGGGCATATTATTTTCCACATCCCAGAATTCAAAGCCTTCCCCCGTTTCATCATCACGATATTGATGAGTGTAACCGTGCATGATGATACTCCCGCCTTCTTTTTGCATTCTTTTGAGCAAATTCAAAAGCTTTGGTGAATCCGATAAATGAATTTTGCGCTCTGTTTTCGGGTCGCGATACACGGGGACGACAGAAATCATGTAGGGGATGTCTTTTTCTTTTAACAGATCTGCGATTCTTTCCAGTTTATCTGAGTCGATCATTGGATGTATATCTTCTAAGCGGAGATAAGCGGGATGTAAGTGGGTATGAGGCACTTGGAAAAAGTCATGAAGAACTTCTGCTAGATAGGGTGAGAAAGTATGATCGATATAGGGCGTTGCAAAATAGAAGGATTTTTTATTCTGAATGTACAAAGGAATGCTTTTTCCTTCATGAAATGCTGATATCCATACTTGAGTATTGGTTTTTTTCAAGGCCACGTGTTGAATCATTTTACTTTCGATAGCCACCTTTTCCCCTTCTTCCATTTGTAGTTCATCAATATGACAAAAATCCTTTGTTTCAAAAAAAGCAAATGAACTTCCTAATTCAGACGTATTATGCCCCATCGCAAATTTACGGCCAGTAAAGCTATCAAAAATAGATTGAAGCTTACTCGGCACTACTCCTTTCACCTCACCAAAATAAAATAAGTGAGTGACCCCCTCCACATCACGTTCCGCTACGTCATCACTATTAACTAAAGAAATATCCGCAGTGAAATGACCAACTAGCATATCAAGCATTCGTTGGTGTTGGGTAACCTGTCCATCTGAAGTTGTATAGATGATCAACACCTTAATCCCATCTCTATCACTCTCAGCATTAGACATACGAGGATTGCTTACCACACATAGAATCATAGCTAGAGAGATAAACAAAACCTGTCTCAATGAGGAAAATTTTCGTAACCGGTGTTTAACCATCCACATCACACTCCTTATATGCTCCTCTACACTATTGAACCTATTCCTTTATACCTATAAATAGACATAAAAATTCGGGGCAAGGGGACAGGTTCCTTGTCCCACCGTCACCTCTCTCCCCCTTAATAGAAACAGAGCATATGGAAAATCCCCTTCTCCTAGCCGTTTATTAATTAGACAACTTACAAATATTTGCTATAATTGGCGCAGTTATACTATTAAACTTATAAGCTAGAGGAAGGAGATTGATATGAGAACACTACTAAAAGCGCCTATTCGATTGTTCGTCATTCTATCCATTGTGGTACTGCCCACGTTAAGCTTCGCGAATTCTATTTCAGCAGAGGACTTCGGTCCATCAGAATGGACACAGTACAGGATGAATCCAGACAATAATCCTGTCTTCCACAACGAGTTTGAAGAACAGTTGAACACAATCATTGATACAAACGATCAAATTCGCTCCACACCCGTAATCGTCGGGAATAATGTGTACATAGGGAACCACAATACAGGAGATATCTATTCTTATAATTTGATAGAAGAAAAGATGAACTGGCAGGCTCAGGCACCGAACTGGATTCACTCTGAGACGATCTACGTGGATGACCAGCTATTCGTCGGGTATGGCAATCGGTTCAGCGGCCCTGACGGAGTGAGAGGTACAGGAGATAGCGGCATGTTAAGCCTTGATCCAGAAACGGGTGAGATCTTATGGAATTTCAAGACAAAAGGGGAAGTCATGCCAACACCTGCTTATCATGACGGAACCGTATATATCACAACCGGGGACGATCACCTCTATGCCGTGGACCCTGAAGATGGTACAGAAAAATGGAAGTTGGAACTAGGACATGTCGTCAGTATGTCTTCTCCAAATATTAAGGACGGAATCCTTTATGTCGGCGCAGGAAGACCCACTCCTTACACCTTCTTCGCCATAGACTTATCAGCTCAGGAAGTACTTTGGAAAACCGAATTCGATAACGTATATGCAGGACTCGATGACGTGCCCCCTGCCATTTATAAAGACGATCTCGTTATCACCACAGCCTTAGAACCGTCGGAAAAAGGCACAGACTACCCCGAACACTTCATGTATGCAATGGATCTTAAAACAGGAGAAATGGTCTGGAAAGAAAGCCTTGGCTCAGGGGAAATGGTAAAAAACAATAAATCAGGCGCCCCGATGATCTACAAAGATAAGATTTTCGTCGGCAGCCCAATCACCCGCACCTTCTACGCCTATGACGCCAAGAGCGGAGAGCAGTCATGGTCGTATGAAAGCAACATCAACAAAGCACCACCAGTCGCCGATCAGGACGTGGTTTATTTCACAGACGCAGAAGGATTAGTCTACGCCTTTAACACAGAAGACGGCGAATTGCTAGGCGAGAAAGAACTAGGTGGCACACTAGCCCCATCCGGACCCGTACTTATGAACAACCACCTTATCACAGGCAGTCAGGATTCAAATGTGTACGTGTTGCCAACGAGTGAGATTACCGGAGTTGAGGAAGAGCAAGATGACAGCGCTCAAGAAAACGGAGAACAAGAGATTGAGGGTACCAACTCATCTACATGGATAATCTCTATTATTGTCGGAGCTACCCTTGTCCTAGCACTAGTCCTAGTCATTTATGGAGTAAGGAAATTGAAGAAATAGTGGGACTTAGGGACAGGTACCTTGTCCCACCTGTAGCCATTGCTACCCTACTTCATTTATACTTTACGTAATAAAAATTAAAAAAGGAGTGCTTTATGGTATGACAAAACGAGAACTAGAAAACCAAATTAACGTTGTAAAATCAGATTACATACGAATCCAGGGAGATTTAGAAAAGATGGAATCTGTTGGTGGGAACACGGAGAAATTGGAGAGACAATTAAAACAGCTCGAAGATGAGTTAGCAGAACTGAATAATGAGCTGGCGAAGGTTTGATAAATAGTCTTCGCACAAATTGATCAAACGTTTGATCAACAAAAAAAGCAGAAGGAGATCCCGATCTAATCGGGGCTCCTTCTGCTTTTTCATTATGTGATTCATGTTCAATTTATTTCGGAACTCGAGGGGACAATGAACCTGTCCCTAAGTCCCACTATCTCCTGATAAACATTTGTACCCAGTAATTCCTCTCATAACCAACCCCTAAATGGGTATAAGAAGCACTAAGAATATTTTTCTTATGGCCTGGACTGTTCATCCAAGCTTCAACGACCATTTCTGGAGAAGTATGTCCTGCGGCAATGTTTTCTCCTGCTGCACTGAATGAAATGCCGAACTCACGCATCATCTCAAACGGAGAGCCAAATGTAGGAGATTCATGGCTAAAGTAATCATGATCCACCATATCTTCAGCTTTAAGATGAGCTACATAACCTAAAGGATTTGATAACTCTACAGGAGATACTCCTATGCGTTCTCGCTCTTTATTTACAAGAGTTAACACTTCTCTCTCAAACTCTGAAGACTTATATGTATTTTTTCCATCTTTCATTGACTCCTTAATCCTAAATGGCATCACAATTTCTTCTTTAAGTTCAACCCCTTCAGCAGAGGTGAGCTTTTCATCAATCACTAACTCATAATTCGCCCCTGACTCATAAGGAGTAACAGGCGAAAGAGACATCACATTACCATTCATTGTACGCTCGAGCCCTACCTTATTACCATTTTCATCTAAAATGGAGATGAACTGGTTGCCATTCGACTGCGCTTCATTCATAGGGACATTAAATTCAATATTCCATACTTTATCAGCTTCAACAACTGCATCTTCTGAATTCCATTGTTTTGCTCCCGCTTCAGGTATGTTGAAAGACAGCACACAAACCATTACTAAGATACTTACAACAATTCTATACACCTATAAATCAACTCCTTTTCTAAATTAATTGGATGGATCATCTGCATTCTATACCTCTCTTTTCCTTGGTGCCATTCTTTTTTAGAGGGTAGTGTACACTGTTTATCCTCACTTGATCAAACGTTTGATCAATAAAAATGGCAGAGTACCCAAGCTCGTGGTCTAACCCTTTATTCTTTAACCCTATTAAAAACTCCCCGAACTATTTCAAGGACGGACTAATTGAGCCATCTACAAAGTAAGCCCCAACACCCCAACTCCATGATGCATATTATTTAGGTGGAAGAACGGACGAGGGATCTGTCATTTTCAGTGAATATAACACTTGCTCTAACTCCTCGTTTAACTTCTCAATATGGTGAACAAACCATTTACTAATCTCTTCAAACTGATCCTCAGCGCTAATGAAATCTGCAAGATACATTTCATACCAATACCAGGAACTATCATTTTCATCTGTATAATCGAAATTCTCCGCTTTCACATTAGAATGAACCCATTCAGAATAAGGATGCTTATGATTACACATTAAAGCCACGAAAATAGTAGGAGAAGCTTCTTCCACTTCTTCAAACTCAAATCCAACTATAATCTTGGATTCATTATGACCCCTTCCCGGAATGACATCTCCCTTCCATATCGAATATCGATTTCTTGGGATCTCTTTTAACCTTGCCTGGTCATATGTATAAGTCTCACCAAAGTAACGCTCGAAAATCGGCGTAACTGAATCCAGGCATTCATCCATTTTCGCCATCGTCGTCATCATTTGCTTCATCGTCATTAAATCTTGAAGATTAAAATCTGCTGAACTTCCCATTCCAAGCCCCCTCAGATATTCTAAAAATTCCTTTATAAGCTCATTAGCTTCATAAGATTTCAAGAAGCGATAGATATCTCTCCAGAGAAACTGATGAAAGTTTATATCTAATACCTCTTTCGGGTCATAATTCTTCGTACAGTAGCGTAAATAAGTATGTTTAGAAGAAAAACTACTTAATACCTTCTTGTATCTATCTAGCTGCCGATCTCCTTCTGAAGCATTGACCTTATTCTCAAGGAAACAAATCGTATCATTATTCAAAAAGACGACATCCACAATGCAATCTATATCGTCTTCTAGCATATAACGCCTTTGCGATTGAACTGAAAAACCGCCTCCTTCAATTCCTAAGACGTTTTTCACAAAACCATCTAATATTTCCTGCTCTTGTGCGAGAATCCCAACTAAAATTTCAGTAGTAAAATCCTCATAAGGCACCTTTTGTCCATCTTTTGGGGAGTATAAAGCTAGCAACCTTTCAAAAACACCACTCACTCGCATCCTCCTTTCCACACTCTTTCATAGATAATTCGTCGCACATTACGGCATTCCCTCTTTTCTGGAAGAAAACCGTTTAGTCTATCTATAGGGTCACGGGGACAGGCACCTCGTCCCACATCCTAACACCTCTACATTGACAACATAAAAGCAGCAAGTTCTCAACGAGTACTTGCTGCTTTTAATTTTCATAGGGTTCAACGGGACGCTGTACCTGTCCCCATGTCCCAGTAAATTATTCTGTTTTAATTCACCGTTGTAAACTCCCGAAATACATTCGTCCCTAAAGGTACCCCTTCAGTAGACTTCAATCCCTTCACATACAACGTATATTCCGTGTCTTTGTCATACTGACCCTCAGGTGTTGCCGTGATGAGGGTTTGATCAGAGGATAACGATAAATCGATACGTACACCTTTTCCGTCATCGGACACAATGTAGACATTACGCTCGTTTACTGTTGAAGGGTCAATTGGGATATCAATCTCGATATTCCACGTCTTATTCAAAGGTACTTCGGTCATTGGCTCACCTTTTGGATTGAATTCTTTTTCCATTTGATCCATATCTCTTAAATTCGTAGAAGCTACGTATCCATTGTAATGATCGCTTCTAACTTCATAAGCTACAAAATGTCGATAGATCCACTCTGTTGGGTAATAAGGCCCGCTCACAATTTCCAGTTCCGAGTAATATGGAACCCGATCAACCGGAGTACTCGTAAAGGATTTATTGGTTCTTAGATTTCCATAGTCATAGTTGTCACTCAAATCATAATTATTCATTACAAACACTTGATCTCCAGGCTGGAACATTTGAGTAGTATACGAATTTGCTTCAGGCCAAGAATAGTCTTTTACATTCGATACAAGGGAGCCATCCTTATCTACACGGAAAGAAAACTCTTCAGGCGTTTCAGCTATCGAAACTCCACTATACTTTTCTATTTTTTCGTAAACCTTTTGTTGATAAGGCTTTTCTCCGTTTTCATATTCTCTTTCAGGGTTGTTTATATTAGAATACCCATTATAAGCCATAATAGCAAAATACCACTGTTCTAGTATATCGCGGTTACTAGCTCCATTAACCGTAGGTAACGCTGATCTCTTAACAAACCGATCCCATTTCTCATTTAGAATATCAGCACCTATTCTAATATTGTACTCCGTATCAGTAGCCAAAAGGTCTCTATCTACACCTTTAAGGTCATAATTGGTTATTTGCATGATTCCAATACCACCATCATCCGTTTCCTGAACGGTACCATCTGCTTGGTACTGCATCATATTATTTTCTCCAGCAGCTATCGCCTTTAATATCTCTGGCGGGATATCTTTCTCAATAGCAATCTCAGTTAGCAATCTGTGCTTCTCTTCTACTGACAGTTCTTCATAAGTTTTTTCTTCTGCTGATACAGGTGATACAAGGCCTATAACCAACATAAGTGAAACGATCAACCATTTCATGGATTTCATACGCTTTCAACCTCTCCAGTTTAATTAAGACGTTTCTAACTGTTCTGTTAAAATAAATAGATTAATAGATTATGTAGTAACTTCACTTATAATCTAAGGCAACTAGCACATCTCATTAAAAACGCCCTTTTGGATATTATTTCAAACCCACTATCATAATTCAATTAGAATATACCATTATAAGGATTACATTCCTATTTATAGTATCATCTTCTATCTATAGAGAGTAAAAAAAGAAGCACAACCCCCTGTGCTCCCCTTCTCCCTACTTCTCAAAAATAGTCTCCTCAATCCTCTCCCCCAAATGACGCCCAGGCTCATCAGGAAGACACAAGATCCGCTGCCCAACGGCTAAATCCTGAACTGAAAGCTCCCCATCACTCTCTTCCCGAACAAAAACACTAGACGAATTCTGAAGCGTGGCCGAGATCATTCCGTCCTGACCTTCACACTCCACCCTTACAAAAGGCCTCTTCTCAATCTTCACTCTCCCCACGTACCGATCTCTTTCCTCCTCAAGGCTAGAAAGCGTAAGAGGTTCTCCTGGTGTTACCTCATGAAGATAAAGCGATCGATCACCCTGGTGCAAGTACTGATGAAACGCTCCGCAGTTAATGCGAAACGGTCTTGCGGGATAATCGCCTGTTTCTCGATTTTCCGAGAGAACGTGCACATATCCGTGACCCGTGTTGCCCACAAAAAGACCTTCCGCAGGTGCCAGGATATCAGTGAAATCTAAACACACTCTCATGCCTTCTCCTACTTCTATAATTTTCGTTACTTCGTAGTACTGAGTTTGTTCCTTCATTTTCGCACTCCTAACACTAAAACACGACCGTAGCCCTGTCTTACTATCTCTTATAACTTTCTATCTTGCGCTAATTTCAGTAAGATATCAACCTGGGATAGGGGGACAGGTACATCGTCCCGGCGGATACGAACCAAAAACAGCAAAGTACCCCCCAGTTAGTACTTTGCTGTTTTCACCTTTCTACATACTATTCATCACGGATTAAACGGGACAATGTACCTGTCCCCCCGTCCCTTATAACATCAACACGCCGCCAAATGCTGATATGGTCATTCCTAGTCCAATTCCCAATAGCATAATCCTGCTCTTATTAAGAACGCCTTGCTTCCAATTCTGCAACTGTCTATCTTCTTTCAACTGCTGTTCCACCCGTTCAGCAGACCTTGTCCGCCGTTTTAGCTGTTTAAATCCACTCGTAAACAATTGAAAAAAGCCAGTTTGAATAATGTGAAGGAAGGTTCCGATCGTCAGACTAATCAATCCCCAGTAAAAGGCTGTGTTCACCATATGTATTAATCCAAAATCCCCTAGCCCGTAACATAAAACAAGGATCATTGCCGACAACGCCATCGGAATAACAAAAAACATCGTTTCACTCCCCTTTTATATAAAGAGCTGACCTCATTCTTAAGGTCAGCTCTTCTTTATATTATTCCTTTTCAGCCCATTGCAGGTAAGGCATGCCGTTTACCGGATACACAATTCCTTTGTAGTCTTGTGAAGTTAAATAGTTCTGAGAATAGTGGTAGACAGGCATAAATGGAAGTTCTTCCATTAAGATTTCCTCTGCTTCATGAAGCTTCTCCATTCGTTTCGCCGGATCTTGAATTCCTTTTGATTCAGCCATCAGAGAATCGTACTCTTCGCTTACCCAGTTTGTACGGTTGTTCGGGCTATCTCCAAGATAATAATCAAGGATCGGCGTTGGATCAACATAAATGCCAATCCAGCCCATACGAGCCATTTGGTAGTTTCCTTGTTTGGTTGTATCAAGGTACGTGTTCCACTCTTGGTTATTCAATGTAACTTCCACATCAAGATTCTGTTTCAACATTTCCTGAACGCCCTCTGCAATCTTCTTATGGTTCTCTGATGTATTGTACATCAATTCAACCGTTGGAAGTTCGTCCCATCCTTCTTCTTGTTTCGCTTCTTCAATTAACTGCTTTGCCTCTTCATAATTTTCTTCAAAATAGGCTTCTTTTTGTTCACGGAAATCTCCGTTTGGTGTATCTACGCCATAAGGTACGAAGGCATAGGCAGGATCTTCGCCGCCTTGAGAGATGTTTTCCGTAATGGATTCACGATCGATCGACATCGCAAAGGCCTTTCGAACTTTCGGATTTGTAAATGGTTCTTTGGCTACGTTGAACATGTACATGTACGTTCCGAAGTACGGCGTACTCTTGAAATCTTCGCTTCCTTCTTCTTGGGCGATCACATCTGTTGGAAGCGTGTCAATCATATCAAGTTCGCCTGATTTGTACATTTGATAGTACGTATTCGCATCATTCACCATATCCCATGTAATCTTCTCCATGGACACGTCTTCTTTGTTCCAATACTCTCCGTTCTTCTTAGCGACAAGCTGACTATCATGATCCCAGCTATCAAGGGAGTAAGGACCGTTACTGACATAGTTGTCTGCTTCAGCAGCCCAGTTTTCATTTTCTTCTACCACTGATTTATTAACTGGGTAGTACGTCCAGAAAGCAAGGAGCTTCTCAATAAACCCAGTCGGCTTCTCAAGCTCAAACTCAAGCGTCTTCTCATCAACTGCGGTAACACCTACGTCTTCAACCGAACCGTCACCTTTGTTGTACGCTTCAGCCCCTTTTATGTAGTACATATAAAAGGCGAATGAACTACCTGTTTCAGGCTTCAGGACACGTTTCCATGAATATTCAAAATCCTCCGCCGTAATAGGATCGCCATTTGACCAATTAGCGTCTTCTTTAATGGTTACTGTATATGTCTTTTTATCATCTGATACTTCTACTTCTTCAGCAAGGCCTTTAATAATTTCGCCTTCTTTATTTTCTGTATACAGACCTTCATATAGGTGGTCCAGAACCCATCCAGACGTTGTATCCGTCGCAAGCGCTGGGTCGAGGGACGGTGGTTCACTCTTCGCATTCACCGTAATTGATTGTTCCGACTCGCCTTCACCTTCCTCTGATGCATCACCACCACACGCAGCAAGCATAGGTACAAGTACAAGCACAAACAGCACTCCAAAGAACATTCTCTTCATTTCTCTCATCCTCCTATTCATTATATAGATGACAAGCGACCCAATGACCCGCTTGCTGTTCTTTCCATTCAGGAACGACTTCACTACAAACATCCATAGCATGGGGACATCTTGTCCGGAAACGACATCCAGATGGTGGATTCACTGGACTTGGAGGATCCCCTTCTAGCAGAATTCGCTCTCGACTGTTTGTCACCGCCGGATCCGGGACTGGATTAGCAGATAACAAAGCCTGCGTGTAAGGGTGAAGGGGGTCTTGGAACAATTGGTCACTATGAGCAAGCTCCATCATCCCGCCGAGATACATCACTCCTATTCGATCGCTGATATGCTGCACCATCCCTAAATCATGAGCAATAAACAAATACGTCAGCTCTGAGTCCTGTCTTAGGTCTTCCATTAAGTTAACAATTTGCGCTTGAATGGAGACATCTAATGCTGAGATCGGCTCATCGGCTACGATAAATTCAGGCTCTACAGCCAACGCCCGTGCAATTCCAATTCGTTGACGCTGCCCTCCACTAAATTCATGAGGATACCTTTTCGCATGATCCGCTTGAAGACCAACCCTTTCTAAAAGTTGAAAAACTCTTTCTTTCCGCTTCTTCCCTTTCAATAAGCCATGCGCATCAATTCCTTCTGCGATAATATCCATGACCTTCATTCTCGGATTCAGTGAAGCCTGTGGATCTTGGAAAATCATCTGCATCGTTCGGTTCGCTTCACGGGCTTCTTTACGCCCAAGAGTCGATACGTCTTTTCCTTTATACGTAATGGACCCTGATGTAGCGCCTTCTAGACCCACAATCGTGCGACCAAGCGTTGACTTTCCACTCCCGCTTTCTCCTACTAGCCCTAACGTTTCTCCCTTTTGAATGGAAAAACTGATATCATCAACGGCTTTAAGCGTTTGATTCCCTCCAATCGGGAAATGCTTCTTCACCTGCTGTACGTCTACGAGTGACTCTGACATCATCTACTCCTCCCTGCCATTGCGACTTCCTTCGGCTTCTTAGCTCTAGAGTCATTCAACCAACATTTCGAGGCATGATCGCTCGTTAAGTACGTAGACTCCGGCATTTTCTCTACACATATATCCATCGCATACTCGCACCGGGCCGCAAATGGACACCCTTTAGGAGGGGAGAACAAGTCAGGAGGTGTTCCTTCTATCGGAATCAGACGTTCTCGCGCCCCATCTTGTCCTTGTTTCGGAATCGAACCGAGCAGCCCCCACGTGTAAGGATGATTTGGGTTCGCAAAAATTTCTTCAACTGAACCGCTCTCCACAACCACACCCGCGTACATGACCGCTACACGCTGTGCAACTTCAGCGACCACCCCTAAGTCATGAGTGATGATTAAAATAGACGTATCCAAGCGCTTCTGGAGGTCTTTAAGCAGGTCAAGAATTTGAGCCTGAATGGTTACATCAAGCGCTGTTGTCGGTTCATCTGCAATAATAAGCTGAGGTTCACAGGCAAGGGCAACAGCAATCAGAACTCTCTGCCTCATCCCTCCGCTCAACTCATGTGGATACTGGCTATAGCGCTCCTCTACATTCGGAATACCAACTAAGGTAAGAAGCTCCAACACGCGGCTTTTTCGTTCCGTTTTAGATAAATTCGTATGCAGTTTTAAGGATTCGTCAATCTGGTAACCAATCTTCATCGTAGGGTTCAGAGATGTCATCGGATCTTGAGAAATAAGACTAATTTTAGATCCTTTTACGTTTTGCATTTCTTTCTTGGAGTACGATAGCAAGTTATCATCTTCGAAAGTGATCACTCCTGAGCTGATGCGGCTCACTTTCTTCGGTAACAATCCCATAATCGTCTTCGCTGTCACACTCTTACCAGAACCACTCTCCCCCACAATGGCGAGTACTTCTCCTTTATTGACGTGGAAGTTCACACCGCGTACAGCTTGCACTTCCCCGCCATAGGTCTTAAACGATACGTGCAAATCTTCAACTTCTAATAAACGTTCCATCTCATCCCTCCTTTAATCACTTGATTGTGGATCGAGCGCATCTTGTAACCCATCTCCAAATACGTTAAATGCAAACATTGTTAACGAGATAAGGAATCCTGGGAAGAATAAACGCCACCACTGTCCGGTTAAGATGACACCTAATGCATCATTCGCCATCGTTCCCCAGCTTGCAATCGGGGCTTGTACCCCTAAACCAATAAAACTTAAAAAAGATTCTGAGAAAATCGCATTGGGAATCGTAAACGTAAGGTTCACAATAATAATGCCGATCATATTCGGGAACAAATGACGCCAAATAATTTTTCCGTGTGACGTACCAAGCTTCTGAGCAGCTGTTACGTACTCTTGCTCTTTTAACTGAAGGATTTGCCCCCTTACAATTCGCGCCATGCCGACCCAGCCTGTAATGGATAACGCGAGTATAATGGTCCATAAACCAGGTTCCATCACAACTAGTAGCAAAATCACCACCAGTAAATACGGAATACCATATAAGATCTCGACAATGCGCATTAGGAAGCCATCAATTCGGTCGCCCAATTTCCCTCGACCAGCCATATACCCTGATATTCCTCCAACCACAAGGCCCATGATGAGGTCAATTAACGCAGCAGCAATCCCGATCGTTAAAGAGATTCGAGCACCATACCATGTACGAGCCCACATATCTCTCCCAAGTGAATCCGTTCCAAACCAATGCTCAGCACTTGGCGCCAGGTTCTTTGCTTCTAAGTTCTGATCCGAATAACTATAAGGGACCATTCCAGGTCCGAAGATGGCGAAAAAGGTGATAATCACTAAAATGAACATTCCTAGAACGGCAAGTTTATTTCGTAAAATGTTCGTAACGGTTTCCCTGAATTGACCGACACTCGGCCTGACGATCTCATTTTGCTTGAACCGATTGCGGTCTACGGGGTGAAATAAATCTTCTTCATTTCTCTGTTCGATCATCTCTACTCCCCCTTACTCGATAATTTAATTCTTGGATCCACTAATCGATACGAAATATCCACAACAAACAAGGTCACAATGAGAATCGCACTAAAGAAGATGGTGGTGCCTAGGATGACAGGGAAATCACGATTAAAGATGCTATCGACGAAATACTTCCCAATCCCTGGTATGGCAAAGATCTTCTCAATCACGAACGTTCCTGTAAGAAGAAACGCAACAAGAGGGCCGATAAAAGAGATAACCGGAATGAGTGCGTTACGAATACCGTGCTTAATCACAATCCCGATCGTACTGACCCCTTTGGCATCTGCGGTTTTTATGTAATCTTGATTCATGACTTCAAGCATGCTCGACCTCATGAAGCGGGCAACGATCGCAAGCGGGGCCGTGGCTAAAGCAACCGACGGTAACACTGTATGCTCCCACGTTCCCCACGAAGCTACAGGAAGAAGCCCCCAGTCTACGGCAAAATATTTAATCAAGAGAGGCGCGAGAATAAAGCTTGGCACTGAAATCCCTATAATCGCTACCCCCATGGAGAGGTAGTCCATCAGACCGTTGTGATTCAGTGCTGCGACGATTCCTAATAACAGGCCAAAAACAATAGCGATCACAAGTGCTTGTATACCAAGTAACGCAGACGCCGGAAATCCATCCGCAATCAACGTGTTCACATCCCGTGTTTTTGATTCAATGGACGGTCCTAAATCCAAGGTGGCGAGGTTCTTCAAATAAAGAAGATATTGAATAGGAAGTGGCTGATCGAGGTTGTATTTCTCCCTCATATTCTCAACGACTTCTTCTGGTAGCACATCAGCATCTGAGGCAAAAGGATCGCCCGGTATGGAGTGCATGATAATAAACGTTAACGTTGTAATGACCCAAATTGTCACAATCATCGTTAGGAATCGCTTAAGAATGTACATCTTCCTCCTCCTTTCTTTCTGTTATGCATTCACGTGACCGAGTACTCCGTTCGTGGCAGACATCGCAATAATGACAAGCCCCCACATTTGCTTGTAGGCAGTTATATAATCCTGACAAGTAAACCGAACGCTTTCTGTCCCTGTCATTTCAACTGTCGGAATGGTTGTCGTCATCAACGCTTGTTGAGACCCTTTAAAGGTTAGGTCGAATGTAATTGGACCGGGTACTTCATATGGCGTAAACGTATCCAGTCGTTGTACCGCAGCCTCAGCCTTCTTCTCTATTTCTCTATGAACTTGTTTAGGTGAGCGAAGATCAGCAGCAAAGCGGTCGATCCCGCGCTTTGTCACAACACTCTCGACATCTGGCAACGTTTCCTTCACTTCATCCACATAAGCATCGTCGCCTGAGATGAAAATGGACGGAACGTTGTAGAAGCCTGCAGCCCCAGCATTTAATTCCGTTTCGCCCACCACTTTCCCATTTACTTTCATTTCTTTAACACAAATCCCAGCTAACGTGTGACTGATGGTAGTCCGCTCAGAACCTGATTCACGACCGTGATGACCCACAAACATCATGCCATCAACCGTCTCATCTAGGCCTTCTAACTGACACATCACGCGGTTACTCCCTGAAATAAGACGAGCCCGTTCATCGAACTCTTCAATTAAAATGTTCGACATATTCCCATGCCCATCTGCCACAACCACCTCTGTCGCCCCTCCGTTAAAGGCACCACGCACAGCGGCATTTACTTCTTCGGTCATGAGCTTTCGGAAACGTTGGTACTCATCATTTTTCTTCAGTTGCACATTTGTGGCCACACCAGAAATTCCTTCAATATCTGCTGAGATAAAAATTTTCATGTGGATCCTCCTACAGTCTTATTTTTCATACTTGAAATCATCGGCAAGTCCACCGCGTATGGGATCGTTCCCACACCTTCTCCTCCGGGACAGATTTATAGCTTATTTGTCTTAATTCTTATATAGACTGAATTTTCAAACATGTATGTTTAAAAAAATAGATCTATAAATATTCGAATGTATTTTTATGGACATCCATTTGAACTAGGACGTTAGTCGATTGGATATGTGGAATCTGGTAAACCTTCTTAACCGTCTCATTGAGTTCTTCATAGCTCCTGACATTCACCTGACCAAGCAATTGGTATTCCCCAGTCAGCGTTGTGACGTAGCGAATAACCGGAATATTCTTTAAAGAAGCAATGACCTCATCTATGTACTGAGGAACAACTTGCACCTGTACAATAGCACCAATCTTAATCCCTAATGTAATAGGGTTTACAACTCCTACAACCTCCAGAATATTGTTATCAACCAATTGGTTATAGCGTTTTCGAACGGTTTTTTCTGTAACGTCCAGCTCACTTGCGATCTCCGCAAAAGACATACGCCCATTCTTCGACAATTGTTTAATAATGCCTTTATCCAATTCGTCGATTACAGAATCGAATTCCTCTGACGACATATTCCATTCCGCCTTTCGGTATATTTTCTATGAAATTAGACCTAATCCGAACCTTAATTCCGAATCAGCTTCCTATTTACATCTCTATCCATTTCGTTTAGTATCGAAATTGTAAATTTGTTAATAGTATAAATTTTCAGTCAAATGAACGCAAGAGATTTTTACCAATTTATACATTTTTTATTCAGAGGTGATTCGAATGAAGTTAATTAAAAACGGGACAATTATTGTTGGAAATGGTGAGACGATTCCGAATGCGAGTGTACTCATGGAAGGTGGAAAAGTAACTCAAGTTGGAGAAGTTGAGCTTAGCGAGGAGCCTGAACAGGTCATCGATGCAACCGGACTCTATATCACACCAGGACTTATCGATGTGCACACGCACCTTGGAGTACATGAAGAAGGGATCGGACAGCCGGGGCAAGACTTTAACGAAACAAGTAGTCCTATTACTCCAGAAATTCGGGCGCTAGATGGGATTAACCCCCGTGATAAAGGGTTTGAGGATGCGCGAAAGGCTGGTGTGACAACCGTACAGGTGTTACCAGGAAGCGCCAATGTCATCGGAGGGGAAATGGTGACGCTTAAGACTAGCGGGAACGTTGTGGATGAAATGGTGCTCCGTAGACCATCTGGCATGAAGGCTGCTTTCGGTGAAAATCCAAAACGCCTTCACGGCTCAAAAGGCCATGCCCCTGTGACACGTATGGGGATCGCGGCCATGTTCCGCCAACAGTTAAGAAAGGCACAACAATATAAGCAAAAGCTCGAGCGCAGGGAGAACGTCGAGGACGATCTGGGCCTTGAGAACTTGGGCAAAGTACTCGATAAAGAAATTCCACTTCGCGCCCACGCTCATCGCGCAGACGACATTGTAACCCTTCTTAGGCTAGCTAAGGAATTTGATCTAGATATTAGTATCGAGCATTGCACGGAAGGTCACCAAATACCTGATTACATTGCCCAATTTAACTTCCCGGCAGCCATAGGGCCTACGATGTCCACTCGCTCTAAAGTAGAGCTAAGTGACAAAGGTTGGGAAACAGCAGGCATCCTTAACCAAGCCGGGGTCTCTGTTTCCATTACGACCGATCACCCTGTCGTTGGTATTGAATACTTACGAATGAGCGCTATTCAAGCCCACAACCATGGTTTAGAAGATAAAGATGCATGGAGATCCATTACACTAAATGCGGCTAAGCATTTAGGAGTAGATGAGCACGTCGGGTCTTTAGAAAAAGGTAAAGATGCGGATGTAGTACTTTGGAATGACGACCCGTTTAACGGTAGCAGTTATGTGCTGAAAACATTTGTTAATGGAGAAGAGGTTTATGGGACAGGGGGACAGGTACATCGTCCCGGCGGATATTCATAAAAGAGAACAAAAAAGCAAAGTACTCCATTAGTACTTTGCTTTTTTTACTTCCCTACATACCATTATCTCGGATTTAGAGGGACGATGTACCTGTCCCCCTGTATCTAGCTTTAATCTCTCGCTTAATGAATTGCAGCAGACTATAAAATAAATAAGCCAGTATTACAACAATCGGTGTAAACAATAAATGGAACACAACGGTCTCTCGTAAAGCAACATTATAGGACTCCAACATCATAAATGTTAAATCAACAAATAAGGTATGCGCCACATAGATCCCGACCGCATTTTTCCCCACTTTGGAGAGTAAAGATCCCTTCCCTATATGACCATTTTTTATCACAAATAAAAACAGAGATACAGTTAAGAAGATGGTAGATAGAAAGAAATCCACACCCTTTATCTCTTCACTCCAGTACATAGTGGCAACGGTTCTTTCACCAATTTGAGTTACAGAAAAGATCGCAAATAATAGGATAAAGACGGATGAATGAACCTGATCAACTTTTTCTCTAATCCAATCATAATGAAACGCAATCCAACAACCTAACGTGGTATAAAAAAGACCAAAAAACACCGCCCCTCTTGAGGTTACAGTAGAATTGAAAAATTCCCAGTCAACGATACCTGAATACGTTTGTCCAAATAAACCAATTACATGAAGCACTATACTAATGCCAAGGAGTACATTCAATTTATTGTATGTACTAAACACAAACAGGGTGAGAATCGACCAAAGTAAAGCAGGTAAATACCACAAGTGATAGGATCCTGGCCCTCCTCCATCGCCGTAAGCAATAAAGAATACCAATTCCTTTAATCCTATGAAGGAATTTAAATAAGGAAGTATGGCCGCTTTTATACTTAAGCCCTCTCCTAACGCGCTCACGATACGTAAGACTACCCCGTACAGTACATAGAATAGATACCAATACACAAATAGTTTCACAATCTTACTAAAGTATCGAGTAAAATATTCCTTCCGATTTCCTGTTGTCAGAAGCTTTTGACCAAATAGAAAGCCAGAGACAATAAAGAAAAACGGTACTCCAAACCTTGCAAAGGTATTAATGAGAAAGTGGATATCCTCACCTTCAACACCTAGAACCATTGCTCCTCTAAATGGCTTGGTATGGATACAAACGATGAAAAATATAGCCCAAAATTTAAAATAATCTATAGCATAATTTCTTTCCATAAGACCCCTCAGATCGTTCGTCTTCTACAAGAATTATAAGTAAAAGTAGAAGGGATTTCTATTCCATTTCATACTATTCCATGTCCGGGCATGGCTGTACTTGAACTTTGCAGCCCCTCCTCTGTCTTGATCAAACGTTTGATCAAGACAGAAATCTACCATAAATAATTAAATGTACTCAGGACAAGATGTGACCTCCTTTAAACAAAAATAAAGCAGGGAAGCTATACTCCTCCCCTGCTTTACTAGATTTCTACTATTCGAAGCGAGGAGCACACCTTCCACCTCCTCAGCTACTATCATTAATTATTCCGCACCTCTGCCCGTTTTCGATCAAGATAATCAGAAAGAGCTTGCCTTACTTCCGCTTCCGACTTCCCTTCCTGAAATAATCGATCCGCTATTTCCATCATTTCATCCTGAGCTTTCAGCGCTTCTTGCTTTTGATAATCTTCCATAACATACTCCTTTTGCACTTTGGGACATAGGGACGGGTACCTTGGCCCACTTCTCGTAAACGGTATGGAATAAGAAACTCCTATTACATCACAACCCCTTTTGTACGGCTTCTTAAGTATAGAAGATTACTAACAGTTCCATGCACTCCGGGACAATGAACCCGTCCCTATGTCCCCCACACCTTTTACCACATGGGATCAACAAAGTAAAGTTTTAGAGGTTGAGAAAGATTTATTAAAAATCATCAAATTAAATTGCTAATTTTCAAACTATTTTCCCAAACCTTGATATAGAGGAGTTTTCCCTTCCATGTCCAATATTTATATTAACACCACAAGAGAAATTCTTTAACAGAATTCTACTTTATATTTATAGGTATAGGAGGTGTATGAAATGAAAAACGTTCTTCAACTGCAAGTGATGCAAGCCGAGAAGCCAGTTCGTTCAATAGCGTCTTGGAGTGTTTCTAGCTGTGATTCTAACAGCTGTAACGATGCTATGAAGTAATTCTCATTCCTTATTAAGGGATTAGCATAATAAACAGGAGGTGAACGCAATGAAAAACATTCTACGACTACAAGCCATTCAATCTGAAAAGCCAGTTCGTTCAGTTGCATCTTGGAGCGTTTCTAGCTGCGATTCTAACAGCTGTAACGAAGCTATGAAATAATTCATTATACTTACTAAATAGATGTATGACTTACGTTTATTGAAGGTATAAGAAATAATCTGTATTTAAAGAGAGATAGCAAAGGCTGTCTCTCTTTTTCAAAATGAAGGAGGCCCAACCATGGAATTTGAAGGATTGCATCAACATTTCGCACGTTATGATAGCGAAACTTATGAATCACCCAATCACTACTTCCCTAATGATGATTTACTTAGATTAGCCAAAACTCTTGTTCCTTTAGATTGGAGAACATCAAGAACAAATTTATGGTACCATGTTAAGCCATCTAATGGCTTGCAATCTTTACCGGTCCAAGGGTGGAAAATTCATGTATCAGCTATCCCCAGTCAATGTAAAGAGATTTTATCAGTTGTGATCCCTCTTTGTATTGAACATAACATCCCCTTCAAATTTTTGGTCGATATTCAATCCCTATATTACTTTACAGGTAAAATCCAACGACGTGGTGGAAGCGGGAAGTTCTTTACGATTTACCCTGCTGATGAGGAACAATTCATATCATTTATGGAAGTCCTTTATCAGAACCTTAAAGGATATAGCGGACCCTTTATCTTATCGGACAGAAGATATAAAGATTGCAAGGTGCTCTATTACCGTTACGGCGGAATAAAAGAGGTTAAATCACCTACTGTATCAGGTGAAAGTTCTTACAAGATTTATGATCCTGAAGGGAATTTAATTGATGATTCTAGAAATCCATTCTTTATGCTTCCTGAAGGCATCATTGACCCATTTGTTCACGAAGAAGAGGAGGAAGATGCAGGCATTTCCCTGAATAATGGACGTTACCTAATACAAAGTGTATTGCATTATTCCAATTCCGGCGGTGTCTATAAAGCAATAGACTCCACGACAGATCGTACAGTCGTTATTAAAGAAGCTAGACCTGGTACGGTAAATAAAGAAAATGGTGAGGATGCTACAACAAATTTGAGGAGAGAATTTGAGATTCTTCAATCGATCCAAACCTATGAGATCGCCCCTACCCCTATTGACTTCTTTAATGAGTGGGAGCATTCGTATTTAGTGGAAGAATTCATATCAGGACTTAACTTAGGACCTTATTTCACCCAGCATACCCCTTTTGTCAAAGTAGTGCGTACGCAAAAAGACAGCCAGGACTACGTTGGTAAGATGCTTACCATTTTCAAAAAGCTATCACAAAGTATTTATAAGATCCACCAAGATCAAATCGTGATCAGCGACCTTTCTGCAACGAATATCTTAGTTGACGAAGAAACACTAGATATTCGGTTAATTGACTTAGAAGGAGCATGGCGGAAAGGACAAGACGAGCCGACTGGAATGAGAACGCCGGGTTATTCGGATGTAAGAACCTTTTATAAGAACGAAGGAGAAGTGAATGATGTATACGGTTTTGGCTCAGTTATGCTGTTTTCACTATTTCCATTTAACAATTTACTCGAGCTAGATCACTCCAAGAAGGGATATCTAATTGATACAGTAGGAGCTAAGATCGGTTATCCAAATGATTTATTAAATCTAATAAAAGAATGTATGCACGAAAATCCTTCTGAGCGACCTACTATGGAAAGTGTATGCCAAAGAATTAAAGCTGTCGCGACCCATTCTGTTACATATCAACCTAAGCAGCAGCTATCCGCATCTGATATCGCTAAACTGAATACAGAACTAAAAATTGATATAGAAGAGTTAGTCCAGTACATTGAGAAATCCGCTGATTATACAAGAGAAGATCGCCTCTTCCCTTCTGATCCGACTGTATTTGGTACAAATCCTTTAAGTCTAGCTTATGGGGCTCTTGGAATTGCCCATGCTCTAAAAACAATCAAAAATTCTGTCCCTAAAAAGCTTACTTCATGGATTTTACTAAAGGATCTTAATATCGAAAGTTACCCTCCCGGTCTCTATATCGGGTTATCAGGAGTTGCTTGGGGATTCAATACATTAGGCCTACAAGATGTTGCAGAGCATGTGCTAAGAAGTACCCGAAACCACCCTCTTCTTTATAAACAAGGGGACGTGTTTTACGGTCTCTCAGGGTATGGACTTTCTTGCTTGCATCAATACTCCATAACGAAAGATGAAGAATGGCTAGATGAGGCTAAAAAAGCAGGGGATTGGTTACAAGAACATGCACTTGAAAATGAGAGCGGTAGCCGCTATTGGGTCGATATAAACGGAGAGTCTTGGACAGGTTATGCATGCGGGTCTAGTGGAATTGCCCTATTCCTTCTCTATTTAAGTAAAGCATCCGGCTCACAAGAGTACTTCACCTTAGGAAGAGCTGCCCTTGACCACGAACTGGAATTATTAGTCAAGAGTGAGGAAGGATACTACAGCACAAAAAGAGGCACCGTTCATGAAGCACAGGATAATGTGCTGAGCCACTACTGGATTGACGGAAGTGCTGGCGTCATTACAGCACTTATTCGCTATTATTATGTAACTAAAGAGGAGAGGTATAAGAGTTACCTAGACCTCCTAATCCCTGATATTTGCAAAGAATACACAATCTACCCTAATCTCTTTCAAGGCATGGCCGGACTCGGTAATGTCCTTATTGACGCCTATCAATTTTTGGGTGAGGAATCGTATTTACAAGAAGCCTATCAAATCTATGAAAATATGAGGTTGTTTGAACTCAATCGACCTGAAGGAAAGGTATACCCTGGAGAACGTCTATGGAGGATTTCCACTGATCTTGCCACAGGTTCGGCAGGGGTAGCACTATACTTCCATCGACTGTTACATCATGATAAACCATTCAACAATTTTAATTTTACAGTAGATGAGTTGTTAGATGTTAAATCTTCCGAAGTAGCCCGCCCTCTTGTTCGAAACTAATGATAAGGGATTAAACAAGAAAGGAGGGATTTGATGGATTTAACCCTGTTTCGTAATAGAAGCTTAGTAACCCTCTGGACGGGTCAGACGATTTCCATAATAGGAGACGCCTTCTTCAACCTAGCTGTCATGTGGGTTGTATTTGAGCAAACATCTTCCGTTTTAAGTAGTGCTATGGTAGGTGTGATTTGGCATCTAAGTAGCGTCATCTTTGCTCCACTGGGAGGTATTCTGGCAGATAGATTTGATCGGAAGAGACTCCTAGTGGGTATCCATTTGACATCAGCTCTCGTAACAGTTTCGTTAGGGGTCACGACACTTGCAACAGGAAGCCTCCCCATCGCCTTTGCCTATATCTCTATTGTGATCGTAAATGCATTGGGGATCTTCACTTACCCTGTTGAATCGTCCATCATTCCTGACATTGTTGAGAGGAAACAGCTCCCACAAGTCTCTGGTCTTTTCACCACGATTGCCAAAACAGCTAGCTTGTTAGGCACTGCCCTTGCAGGATTCATGGTAGCCGGAGTCGGAGCAGGATGGGCATTAAACATTGATGCCTTATCCTACATTCTGGTTGCTTTATGTATTGTCTTCATGAAGATTCCTAAAAGGGAATCAGACAGCCAGCATGAAGATGGATCTAAGAAGAAACTTTCTTACAAATTGAATATCGTCAAGGACCTAAAGAGCGGTCTCTCTTATATTTGGGATATGCGAATTATACGTAGCATTATCATCCTAAGCATCTTAGTTAATGTGGCTGGATTTATAGGTGTCCTATACCCTGCCCTTGTACAAACTCAATTGAATGCGGATGCCACTATATTCGGAACCCTTCAAGCTGTTGCAGTTGTGGGCGGTATTTTAGGCGGGATAGTAGCAGCTAATCTTGGCAATAAAATTAAGATTGGTCACCTTTTATTCGTTTCTTGGTTAATAGCAGGCTTATGTACAATTGGGATTGGTTTATCTTCCCTAATATGGGTGACAAACGCGTTGTTATTTACCCGAACGCTCTTTATTACCGTTAGCTCTGTCCACCTGTACACGATCCAAATTTCAATCATTGAAACCAGTTACAGAGGAAGAGTGGATGGTTTAAAGAGAAGTCTTTCCACAATACTCATGCCGCTTAGTACACTTGCAGCAGGTATACTAGGTGACATCATTGGAGTTAGTATTTTGTTCGTGGTGTCAGGTATATTAACAATTTCCGTCTCCATCCTCTCCTTAACCATGCCTGATATAAGAAATGCCCACTTACTTATTGAAGAACAAGTTAAAGAAGATGAAGAAAAAAGTACATTGCAAGCACAAGGAACATAAGAACGGGACGGAGGGACAGGTACATTGTCCCCTTCTCTTTAATACTATGGAATTAAAAAAACCTCTTGATCGAGCAATTGATCAAGAGGTTTTTTGGCATAACGCCTTTTATATGGTTACTCAAGTACAGAAGATTACCAGTAGTTTCATACTTTCCGGGACAGTGAACCCGTCCCTATGTCCCTGTCCCTTTGTTCCGCCTTAAAAGTACATTCGTTGACACTTAAAGGAGCGTAATATATCATGCTAACCACTAAATATTAATTTAGTGGTTATACAAATGATAGAAATAACAGAATCAAGGAAACTCAACATCAATTTTAGGAGGTAGAAACATGGAAAATCACAATACGATTAGCGTAGAGGAGTTTAAGCAAAGACAACAATCAATCACGTTAGAAGGCGTCGTGGAAGACCCCGTGAAAGTCAATTATACAGACGTAGGCTCAGGCACGCCGATTGTACTATTGCATGGCATCCCAACCTGGTCTTATTTGTATCAGAGTGTAATTCCGAAGTTGGAAAAAGGCTACCGCGTCATTGCACCTGACCTTCTCGGCTATGGTTCGTCTGATCAGCGTGATCAGTTTGATCGTTCCCTTCAAGTACAAGCAAACATGGTCATTAAGCTCTTGGATGAATTGGGATTAGATGAAGTGAATGTGGTTGCCCATGATATAGGCGGAGGAGTTGGTTTACTACTCGCTCATAATGAACCAGACCGAATAAATAAACTCGTCCTCTCAAACAGTGTCGCCTATGACTCCTGGCCAATTGAACCAATGTTGAAGATGGGTCACCCGTCTAGAAAGAATGATTCTCTTCAAGAATTAGAAGCCTTTCTAACGCAGGCGTATGAAGGGATGTTCTCTAACCAAGATCAGCTAACGGAAACCTTTTTACAAGGAATCATGGCGCCGTATTTACATGAAGAAGGTAAGTTGAGTCTTGTCCGTAATGCTGCGGCATTGAATACCAACGAAACAACTGCACTCACAGCTAAGCTTTCCAACATTCAAGTCCCTGTGCTCCTATTATGGGGCGAGAATGACTCTTGGCAGCCGGTAGAAACGGGTGAAAAATTGGTGAACGATTTACCTAATAGCACATTAGTCAGATTTAACGCTGCCCACTGGGTACCTCAAGAAGCACCGGAACAATTCGCGGCAGAGATTAAGAAGTTCATATAATAGAAACTCTAAAATAGTATGGATATAAAACAAATAAGCAGCGCCTAGAGGCGCTGCTTTACGTTTGTCTGGACAGAGGGACAGGTACGTTGTCCCTCCTTTCTTTCGATTTCTCTAATAAAACACACCTATAAAACGGGACAAGGAACCCGTCCCTGTGTCCCTAATTCAGATGTGGGGACAAGGTACCTGTCCCCGCATCCCATTACGTTGATTGCTTTAGTGTGCCTTTTACCATGACTCGGTCTTTTCCATCCATTGTGCAGGTAATAAGGGTGATTTCCTTTTGATCTTTATGGTCCTGCAACACTTCCGTCTTAGTAGGAGCGATGACTTTAATATCCGTTATTTCATACACAAATGTTTGATCGCCTTGATGTAGGAGAATCTCTTCCCCTGTTTTTACTTTCGGCAAATTTCGAAAGTGTCTGTTTGCTCGATATCCACGGTGGCCGGCAATAGTAAAGTTTCCTTCACCAGGCTTCTGATCTGCCTTGATTTGCGTGAGGGCTATGCTCAAATTTTCAAGCGTAGTGTCTGGAAGTACCATTTCCTTTACTTGAATGGATGGGATCTCTAATTCTAATACGTCCGATAATTGTTCTTCTGAAATGGGTAAATCCTTAGACGAGAGGGAAAGTTCCTCGCCTTGCTCCTGTGAAACGGCTACAGTGTCCAGTGCCTTTTCAAGAGCTTCAACTTTTTGATTTTGCTTCCATTCATAGATGAATGGAATGGATATGAGAATGGCACCCATAATCACCAACGCTACCCCCATAATAGATGGCTTTCTCTTCATTCCATTCATCCTTTCTTTGAAATTACTCTGCTACTCTTCTCCTTCTAACAATCAACATGGATCCTGTTCCGATAAATCCAAGGCCGATATAAAGAAGGTAACGTAACCATTGTTCGCCAGTCTGAGGAAGCTCATCGGAGCTGACCTCATCATCTTGGTGTTGATCTCCTTTTCCAGAAGCATCTGTTGAGCTGTCATCTGTTGTCGGAGATGAATCTTCATCTGTTTTTGTATCTTCTTCTTTAACTTTTTGTTGCTTGTTCTGTACAGTGACTCTTTCAGCTTCTTCTTGATCCGCTGTTATCGTAAACGAAATTGGATCTTCTCGCTTCACGTAGCCAGCTGGTGCTTTCGTTTCTTCTAAGTGATAATCTCCAACAACTAAATCGTTCACAGTAATGGAACCATCTTCACCTGTCGTGACCGTAATGACCACTTCACCATCTGCATTCACAACTTCAAATACAGCGCCTGCTAGCGTTTCGTCGGTGTCTTCGTCTACTTTCACGATCGTGACAGCTCCACGTTTACGTTTGTTCTCCATTTTCACCTCAGTAATCTCATCTGGGTTCATGCGTATCTCAAAAAAGACAGGAGTCTCATCGAGCAAGTAGTCTACAGGTGCGTTCGTTTCTACGAACTGGTACTTACCTGGCTTTAAGCTTTCAACTACGACTAAGCCATCTGCGTTCGTCACAAGATCAGACTGTAACAGATTCCCCTGTTCATCAAGGAGGTTAAATGTCGCGTCCTCTAAAGGATTGTTCTTTTCTCCTACTTTCAACAGTTGAACAGATCCTGTTTTTAGATCGTTGGTTGCTTCAACGGTTATACGTTCCGTCTGTCCAAGCTTAATTTCAAACGGAATTGGCTTTTCATTAAGAACATATCCATCTAACGCTTTCGTTTCTACGAATTGATAGTTACCCGGTTTCAACTCGGAAACGACGATTTTGCCTTCTGCATTGGTTGATAGATCAGAGTGAATCGTCTCTCCGTCTGTTGTTTCCAGATCGAATTTGACGCCTTCTAAGACTTTTCCTTCGTCACCAAGAAAAGCATTGTCCTCACCATATTTCGTTAATTCCACTGAGCTTGTGCTACGCTCATTTTCACTTGTTACCATTACACCTTCTTCATTAAAAGAAATCGTAAATGGTACAGGAGTTTCATTCAAGTCGTGACCAAATGGTGCTTTTGTTTCAACAAACTGATACTGGCCTGGCTTCAAGCCGGAAACCGTAATTTCTCCACTATCTGAAGTGGTTAAACCAGCCTCTAACTCATTGCCTTCAGCGTCTAATAGTTTAAACTCAGCTCCCATTAAAGGTTCGTTATCTTCCCCTATTTTGCTTAAGGTAACAGAACCGGTTTTAAGTTCGTTAATGGCATTTACTTTGGTTGAACTCTTTTGACCTAATTTGATTGTGAAGGATATGGAATCTTCAAGAAGTAGGTATCCGTCAATTGTTTCTGTTTCCTCGAAAGTATACGATCCTGGTTTCAGACCACCTACTACAATCTTCCCTTCTTCATTAGTCTTCAGTTCATCTCTCACCACTCTGCCATTCTTACCTAACAGCTTAAAGGTAACACCTTCTAACACTTTTCCTTCGTCACCAAGAAAAGCATTGTCCTCACCATATTTCGTTAATTCCACCGAGCTTGTGCTTTGCTCATTACCACTTGTGACCTTTACGGTTTCTTGTGGATCAAAAGAAATCGTAAATGGTATAGGGGTTTCATCCAAGTCGTGGCCAAATGGCGACTTTGTTTCGACGAGCTGATAGTTGCCTGGCTTTAAGTCTTCAATTACGACTAAGCCGTCCGTATTCGTTGTAAGATCAGATTGCAACAAATTCCCCTGTTCATCGAGTAGTTTGAATGTCGCGCCCTCTAAAGGCTCGTTGTCTTCTCCAACTTTCAACATCTGAACAGAACCTGTTTTCAGGTCATTGGTTACTTCCACGGTTGTACTCTCTGTCTGTCCAAGCTTAATTTCAAACGGAACTGGTGTCCCATCAAGAACATATCCGTCTAACGTTTTCGTTTCTACAAATTGATAGTTACCTGGTTTTAAGTCGGAAACGACGATCTTTCCTTCTCCATTAGTTGATAGATCAGACTGAATCGTCTTCCCGTCTAGTGTTTCCAGGTCGAACATGACCCCTTCTAATACTTTCCCCTCGTCACCAAGGAAAGCATTATCTTCTCCATATTTCGTTAATTCCACTGAGCTTGTGCTGCGCTCATTCTCGTGTGTCACTGTAATGGTTTCTTCTTGATCAAAAGAAATCGTAAATGGTACAGGAGTTTCATTCAAGTCGTGACCAAATGGCGGTTTTGTTTCGACAAATTGATAATTGCCTGGTTTCAAGTCTTCAACCGTAATGCTTCCATCAGCTGAAGTGGTTAAACCAGACTGTAATTCATTGCCTTCCCCGTCTAGTAACTTGAATTCAGCACCTTTTAAAGGTTCCTTATTTTCTCCTACTTTGTTTAGGGTAACAGAACCTGTTTTAAGGTCATTTACGGCTTTTACTTCAGTTGCCTCTGTTTGCCCTAATACAATGGTGAAGGAGATGGGGTCTTCGAGAAGCTGGTATCCATTTAATGTGTCTGTTTCCTGGAACGTGTATGTGCCAGGTTTTAAATCATTCACTACGAGCTTTCCTTGTGCATTAGTTTTCAGTTCATCTTTAAGTATCATGCCATTCTCGTCTAGCAGCTTAAAGATGACACCTTCTAATACTTTCCCTTCGTCACCGAGGAAAGCATTATCCTCACCATATTTCGTCAATTCCACAGAAGATGTGCTTAACTCATCATTTTGAGAAACTGTGACAACTTCTTGTGGATTAAATGGAATCGTGAATAGTACAGGGGACTCATTCACTTCATGACCAAATGGCGCCTCTGTTTCTACAAATTTATAATCCCCAGGAGCCAGATCATTAACTGTAAGCTTTCCATCTTCCTCAGTCTTCAGATCGGTTTGGATCACCTGGCCATCTTTACTTAGAAGCTTGTAAACCGCTCCTTCTAATACATTACCTGCTTCACTTTTTTTCGTAAGTTCAACAGAACCTTTACGTTGTTCATTTGTAAAGGTAATCGTGCTATAGGTGGTTTGATCCTTACTAATCTTGAACGATTTCGGGCTGGTATTCAGTTCATAACCAACCGGTGCTTTCGTTTCAATAAATTGATAGGAGCCTGGTTCTAAATCTTCAACAACAAGTTTTCCATCGGCCTCTGTTGTTAACCCTGTCTGAACCTCGTTCTCTTCTTCATCAATTAATTTAAATACAGCGCCCTCTAATACATTTCCAGTTTTCTTGTCTTTTTTCGTTAATTGGACGCCTTGTTTCACTTCATCATTGTTTACAGTAATAGTGTTTCCATTTTTCACGGGATCTTCTTTGTCATAGGCTTGATCGATTGTAATAGTAGTGCTTCCGTTTTGCTTAACATACCCTTCTGGTGCTTCATCCTCAACGAGCACATAACTTCCGTATAGCAAGCGCTCGAAAAGAACTTCCCCGTCGCTATTTGTAGTTTTAGTGCCAATAACCGTGCCCGTTCCTGCATCCTTTAAGGTAAATACGGCACCTTCTAAGCTAGTTCCAGTTTCTGAGTCTTTTTTCGTCACGGTGAGAGCCCCTACTTCTCCGGTTCCGTCACCGTATGCAGCTGTACGCTTAACCGTAATAGAAGAACTCGACTCATTCGTGACCTCTTCAATCGATTCTCCGTTAAAAGAAATGTTGTTAGATACTGTTTCTTGTGGCGGAGCCAAGATTAAAGATTGGTATTCTAAGATATACGGCTCGTTAATTTCATTACTAAACTGAAGAGTAAACGAGTCCGGATCTTGGGAGAGATTTAATGTGTAATCCACGCCTCTTTCTAGCGCTTCTCCCTTCGTTACCGATCCATTCGGGCTTACAGACGTCTTGTATAGCGTAAATGAGTTTTCTAGTAAGGCTTGGTTTGTACTTGGGTTATCTGTAATAGTAGCGTTTGAAACTTGAGACTGTGCATAGTTGATGCCAACTCGCCAATTGATAATCTTCCCGTCTTGGCTACCTGTTTTATTCGTATATTTGCCACCATAAGGAATGTTTACTACTGCAGAATAACTAGTTTCCTTAGCTCCATCATTCCACAAGGAGGCGGTATTTGAGTAAGTAGCGTTGACCAGGTCCAAACCACTCAAGCTCGTTTTATACGTAATCTGATAAGGAGCATTAATCGAATTAGTGAACTGGACTTTAAAGCCAGGATTTCCAGCCCCATCTGTATCATCGACTATCTTATACTCGCTTGGGTCTACCAACTCTCTTTGTTCTGTACCATTGGCCCCACCTGTCAGATTCATCTTATACACTTTGATCGTATCTTTCAGGAGGATTTGGTTCCCTTCGATATAATCTCGAACCTCGGCATTATTTAGCGTCTTTAAGTTGTAGTTGATTCCGATGTTCCATGTAATTTCTTTCGTTGTGGCGTCATAGGAACCATTCTTGAAGCCGTTGGATTTTGTATAGGTGTCTGGTGTAAACTTTCTGTTAACCGTTTTTGTTCGATCTTCGTTCTCCGCATCCTTCCAATTCAGGTCTACTTTATTGTTAAGGTAATCTTTATTCTTATCACTTCTAGCCTCATAATTGAAATCTGTCGTAAAACTCAGCGTCACTTTACCCGTGATCTGATTCAAAAATACAATGGAGAATCCATCCCCATTCTCAGTAAGGGTAAAATCTGAACCTTCTTCTAACGTAGTCCCATCTTCCTTAATCACTAGTGTATTTGCTTTGAAAGTTAGCCCTTGATTTGTGAAAACGTCTGTTAGTGTGACGTTATTCATTTCTTGCTTATCTTTGTTAAATGTAATGGTCCATGGGACGGTTTTATCCCCGTAGTTTGGAGTGCCCAGGCTTTTAAATAAAATTTGCTGGTTCACATTTCGGCTCGCCGAACGGCTTACGCCACCTGTTTCTACTGTGTTTGTAATCTTCTCTGATTCGAAAACGCGTTCAGATGCCTTCGTTTTATAGGTAATCTTATAGGCCGCGTCTACATCTTCATCAAACTGGAACGTAAACCCGTTTTTGTCGCCTTCTGTTTTAGGAGTCATGGTATAATTCGTGAAATTTTCTGTGCCTGATTCGTTTCCGTTACCATTAATGGTAACTTTACTGACAGAGAATGAATCGCTAATGAGCTCCTGACTCCCTGTAAACAAATCTTCTAGCACCGCATCTTGTTGAGCGATTGTTTTTTCATTGTAGTTATACTTGATTTGCCATTCGATTGTTTGTGTAACAGAATCGTACCCGATAGCTTTCTTCTCAAGCGGGCTGCCACGTTTAACGTTCACACGGGCACTGGCATTATCGACTACATTTCCATCTGACAGTAATGTTGCGTCGTTTGTGAATGATGTTTTGTCTTGGTCTGTCAACGTAGTCGTGTATTTCAACCTATACGCCGTTTGAATGTCATCGTTGAATTCAATCGTAAAGTCCCCACCATTTACTTGACCCACAGAATAACTTCCGGAGCCAACTAAATCTCCTTCTGTTACAGTGCCATCCAGCTGGGTTACGAGCTTGTAGACTTGCAGACTACCTGGTTTTAAGGTCTGTCCTGCCTGGATGGGGTCTTGTAGAACAGCGTTAGAAAGTGTTTTCAATTGTTTATTAAAATCGACGGTCCAATTAATTTCTTCAGCGTTATAGGAGTTCCCTACAGTAGCGCCACTTTTAACAACGCTCTTACCTCCTGGACTAAAGTCTAACGGAATAGTAATGGATGCTCCGTCTTTAATTGGCTTTACTTGAATTTCTTTATCTTCTGTGACAATGGTCTCTTCACTTAACTCTGTTAAGACTTGAAGCTTCCCATTAATATTAGAATACTGCTCAATAAACTCTGTAAAAAGAATCGTCGCGTTCCCGTTTTCATCGATGGAGAAATATCCAATTGTTTCACCATTAAACGTAAGGGGAACATCATCTACGGCATTATAAACCTCAAGTTCTGGTGGTATTGTGAAGTTAAATTGAGCACCAGCTTTGTACCCATGCCCATTCTCTAACGCCCACTTATAATCAATAGCAATAACCGTATCAATGCCTGCCGCGTCTCCATCATAAGATAAAGAGGCTTCAGTCAGAATGTTTTCTGTTATAGCTTCACCGGCAAGAGCTTTTAACTCTCCCAGTGTCTTAGGAGAACTCTCACTTTGCTGTTTTAATTCCTCACATTTTTGTCCTTCTTCTTTAGCAGAAGATTCTGTGTCTTCTGTTACAGCATGATCTTCACACAGATCAGACTGATCCTGCTCAGAGTTCTCATCTGTCTTCCCTTCTGAGAGCTCTTGATCCTCTGTGCTGGAGTTTTCATCCTTACTTTCTTTCTCTTGTTTTGTACCATCTTTTTCTGTTGACTCTGGATCCATTCCAGCTTCCGCATTTTCTTCTGAAGCGTCTCTTGTGTTCTGCTCAGAGGTTGAATCGGTCACTCCATCGTTTGCATCCTTAGAGTCATTAGGAGTATCCGTTCCCTCTTTTGTACCTTCTTCTTTGGTTTCATTTGTTTGTTCTTCATTAGAGACTTCCTGTTGATCCGATTCTTTTGAAGAGGAGTCGCTAGTCTCCGTTTTTTCTGTTTGATTTTCTGTTTTCCCTTCTCCTGAAGTTGAAGTTGGCTGTTCTGTTTCATCTGGAGAAGTTCCATCCGTTTTTTCAGTAGTATTTTTCTTGGTTTCTTCTTGTGTGGTTTCAGTGGTGGCCGTTTCTGCATTTGAATTATGCTCTGGCGATGAGGTTGTTACATCTTTAGTAGATTCTGAGGATGATCCGTTAGTAGGTTTAGTTGTCGAATCATTGGTAGTGGTAACCGTAGGTGTGTCCTGGTTTAATTGAGTTGTATCTTGTGCATGGAATGTAAATGAGCCATTTCCATCTGGGTAGTTATGTATCTCTTCGTTAAAAAGGAGAGTTACATTACCTGCTTTCTTTATTTCATAGCTTCCTACGATAATGTCACTTATCGTTAGAGACCCTTTTTGAGTAGTTGGGATTTTTAGTCGTTCAGGCAACTGTTTCACATAAGGTGTGCCCTCGGTAATGACCATCCCTTCTACAGACCAATTGGTTCGATAAGAGTCTGTGGTTCCTTCCTGTGTGACATCTTTCACTACAGATTCTTGAGCATAAATAGTTGGTGTAAAGCTAAAGGAGCTCGTTGTCATCTGAAATAAAAGCATCACAGCAAAAAACAATGAAAATACTCTCTTCATTTCTTATTACCTCCTTCAATTGTCAAGGTGCGTCCATAAACGATTCCTATCAATCTCGCACAAAAAATATGCTAGATTTCTATTGGAACAATTTATTCAACACCTTCATCATAACATTACTTGAGGACTTTTTATCATAAAAAAAGAAAAAAATGGTTTGTTAAAGTGGGACATAGGGACGGGTACCTTGTCCCACTCCTCCTTACCATTATGTAATAAAAAAACCCTTCTTGATCGAACATTCGATTAAGAAGGGTTTCTTAAATCACAACGCCTTTTGTAGGGACAAGGAACCCGTCCCTATGTCCCTGATCCCTCTCTTAGATTCGGGATGATAAAAAGAGATACGAGTAATGCCAAGGCTGGAAATAGAACATTATAAACCGTTAAATGAAGTGAGGAATAAATCGTAATGGATTGCACAAGTTCAATAATAAGGTTGGCTATTAAGGTAACCACAGGCGCCACCCAAACTCTTTTAACTTTAACAGAGGTCAACACCCCCACCCCTATGACAATTATCGGTATAATAACAAGCTGTAATAAAAACGGATCCATCATTCCCCTCCTTTTCTTATCTATCAAGAATAGTTTAAGAGATTGTACTATAAAGATTTTTCCCCCTCAATATTAATTCCAACATTTGATAGATTAGTCCTCTTCCGCTTATTTTAAACTGAATAATTTATACCTTTTTTCATAAAAATGGTTGAGTTAAACATTATTATCCAGTATATTCGGTTCCATCACCGGTGATCATATTTTACTTTAGAGGAGATGAAGAAATGAGAAAAAAACTATTGAATCTAGCAGGAATATTTATCACACTAGTATCCATCGTAGGATTCACTCCAAATATGACCGTTGCGGCTTTCTCTCACCAAGATGGTGATATCCTTGTTACGAAAGATACTTCTGTAAAAGGATTAACTGGGCACACAGGAATTGTTGTAAATGGTGGGGAAAACGTTGTTCACATTCAAGACGTAAACAGCAACCCAGAACGGATCAGCATTTCAGAATGGTACAGTAAGTATGATTCGACAAAGGTTGTTCGTCCAGATAGCCATGCAATTGGCGATGACGCTGCTGCCTATGCCCTTAATTATTTCTATTGGGGATCTGGTAAATATAAAGATTACTCTATTACACCTAACCCTAAAGACATGACATATACATATTGTTCCGAGCTAGTATGGACTAGCTACTATGAAGGAGCAGAGTTCGAATACGAAACGCTTGTAACGACACCAAGTCGATCTTATTGGGACACACCTTCTATAATTTATCCGTATAATTACACAAACTCGTATTACCAATCCCATAATGGCTTCGATACAGTAAGGTCTGTGAACTGGTAATCTCTCAAGTGTACCGAGGGAACAGGTTCCATCTGTATGTTTAGCTCTCACCTTCTTGGCAATCCACATAAAAAGAAGCACAGGATTATTTCCTGTGCTTCTTTTAGTCTATGTCTATTAATCCTCTCTACACCAACAATTCAAATACGTATTGATTTCTTTCATATCAAAGGCTTGTTGTATCATAAATCAGATGCGGGGACAATGTACCTGTCCCCAAGTCCCATGTCCCCAAGTCCCATTAATAGTTCACAGCATCCAACGAGTTAATTACCCCATGTTCAAAATAAGTCCCTGTACCCGAAATCGGATCAGCCGTTTCTTCAATCGCTTCTCTTATTTCACTGTTGCTGCGCCCTTGACTTGCTAACAAGGCAGCTAAACCAGCTACATGAGGCGAAGCCATTGAGGTCCCTGACATATAGGCGTATCCACTATATGGCATCGTCGAAGCGATACTTACGCCTGGTGCTGTTACATCGACCCACGTTCCGTAATTCGAGAAGGAGGCTTTCTGGTTGTAGCGGTCGACTGCTCCTACAGCAATCACGTTGCTATAAGAAGCAGGTTCAAATGTAGTGGAAACCCCATCATTTCCAGCCGCTGCTACTAAAACGGATCCACTATTCCACGCATAATTCACAGCATTTTTAAGAGTAGTCGTACTACAGTCACAGCCAAGGGACAAGTTGATTACTTCTGCTCCTGAGTCTGCAGAATACTTAATCGCATCAGCAATATCAGCGAGAGAGCCACTTCCATTTGCATTCAGTGCACGAACTGCAAGGATTGATGTATTTGGAGCCATACCAGCAACACCTGCTGAGTTATTCGTTTCGGCAGCAGCTGTACCGGCTACGTGCGTACCATGATCATTTAAATCCATTGGATCATAATCATTATCCACAAAGTCGTATCCTCTGATGGTCTTGTCATTTAGATCAGGATGGTTATAATCAACGCCAGAATCAATAATAGCTATTTCTTGTGAGGCACTTCCCTTCGTAATATTCCATGCAGCTTCCGTATCTGTATTCTGCGGCCCATATTGGTAACCAGCATAATACGTATCATTCGGTGTCCACGTTGCTTCAAAAAGGTAATTCGGTTCAGCATACTCAACTAATGGGTTTTTGTTTAAAGCTTTCACTACGGCTTCTACATTTCCCACCTTCAATACTTTAAATTCTGATTTAACTGCATCTGTATCAGGAACTTCAGTAGCCCCCATACCCTTTAAAAGTTGACCCTTCGCTTTCCCTGGGGTATTCTTCTTGAATTGAACCACGACTTCTCCTTTTACAAAAGCTCCTTTTTCTTTTTGGACATTGATTTCCTTAATTTGCTTTGGCTGATCAATGTCATCCTTAGGCGCAGCCTCCACCAGTGCAGGTGATACCAACATCGTAACCGCTAACGATAAACCAGCAAGCTTCTTCATCTTCATTTTCATTAACTCATTCCTCCCTAATAGATTCGGTCTAACTTATGGTTAAAATTACACACATAGACCCTATAAACCTCTTCCTACGCTTTGGGAAACATGAAGCGATAAAGAAGGATTAAGAGGTAGAAGTCAGGGAGCATTTATTAAAAAAAGAACGATTTCATGTAAATACTGGTAAAACGTTTGTTTATACACCTCAAATAAACCGATTTGTATACCTGGGGTGTACTTGAACGATGTCATCTTTCCAAAACGTCTTAAATTCTGTATGTTTGCGCAAATTTGTTATTCTAGATTTACGAGCCAGCGCTGTATTTCTATATTCAAAAAAGAGAGGTTGCCATAAGCAACCTCTCTATGTACTAGAATTATTATTTTTACGCTTAAAATAAACCACAATATAAGCAATCATCCCAATTAGTAAGGGAAAATTCACTAAGATCACTTCTGGATTGGAAAGGTTGCTATATGTAAATACATAATAGAACCAAGTAATATGTATTACTAACAGAAAAACAAATACTACTGGGCTATAGATCCTAATAGGACCTCCCTCCTTTATTACAGAAAGTAAAGCGGAAGCGTGGGAATTCACGCTTCCTTTGGGACGCAGGGACGGGTACCTTGGCCCACTTCTTCTTACCAGTATGTAACAAGAAACCCTTCTTGATCAAACATTCGTTTAAGAAGGGTTTCTTAAATCATAACGCCTTTGGTAAGGCTTCTTAAATATAGAAGAGTACTAGCTTACCGGGACAATGAACCCGTCCCTATGTCCCTTTACCCTCGCCCCATGATTTGTAATTCAAAAGTCACGCTTCTTCTACCTCTCTAATCGACCAATCCTTAAGACTTTATGACCTAGTAAACGGCTCAGAATAAATGGTATGCTTTTCGAATGCTTGAATGCAATGAAGGAACATTCATTCAGCATGTCATGATTACCATTACGGGACCTGTTCCCAATCGGCCAACAGAACCTTTCTTGTTGAATGGCTCTGTCTGACCTCTAGTGAGAATTTCACAACAAATACCCAGATGAACTAGAGTTAGGAGAGATAGCATGGAAACCTTATACTACGGTGGCGACATTATTACAATGGAGCAAGAAAACGAAGAAGTAGAAGCTGTTTTAGTGAGAGATGGGAAGATTCAACGGAAAGGATCAAAGGTTGAGCTTGAAGCACAAGCCAACGAATCTGTAAAACGAATCGACCTTAAAGGGAAGACGCTTATGCCTTCCTTTATTGACCCACATGGACATATTTCATTTGTCGGGCCAGTCGAGCAGATGGCCAACCTTAGCGAATGTACAACTTTTGCTGAGATACAACACACTTTAGAAACTTATATGAAAAACTATCACCAGGACGCTAGTATACCTGTGATTGGATTTGGCTATGATCCGACACGGTTAGAAGAAGAACAGCATCCAACGAAAGAGATTCTGAATGCAGTCTCTAGGACGGTGCCAATTTTCATCCTACATGCTTCCGGACATTTGGGATGCGGCAATGATAAAATTTTAGAAGTAGCAGGGATTACACAAGATACGCCAGATGAAGATGGCGGCACAATCGGACGTGTTAAAGGGAGCCTTGAGCCAAACGGTTATTTGGAGGAAGGCGCTATGAAGCCGGTCCAGCAAGCTTTCTCCGGTGGAAACGTGGATCACTTCAAAATAGCTGAACAGGGTCAGGATGTTTATATTAAGAACGGCATTACAACGGTCCAAGACGGGGCTAGCTCCAAACAGACCGTACAGCTCTTTCAAGCGCTAGCACAACAGGAGAAACTTCAGATTGATGTCGTCTCTTACCCGACGATGGACGGGGGAGGCCGTGAGATCATGAAGGAGAACCCCGACTATGCAAAGACTTACCACAATCGTTTTAAGATTGGTGGTTACAAAATCTTCCTCGATGGAACGCCACAAGGGAAAACAGCTTGGCTTACAGAACCTTATGAAGGTGAAGACAGTTATCGAGGTTACCCGTGGTATACCGATGAAGAGGTGAAAGCTTACACCACAGAAGCCATCGAAGACGGCGCTCAACTCTTAACTCATTGCAATGGGGACGCAGCCTCAGATCAGCTTCTCACCTTGTACGAACAAGCATTAGAAGCATCCGATCGAGCAGATAAAAACGACCTCCGCCCTGTTATGATTCACTGCCAGACCGTACGGAATGACCAACTCGATCAGATGGCCCGTATTCAGATGATCCCATCTATCTTTATGGCTCATACGTACTATTGGGGAGATGTGCACCTGAAGAATCTAGGCGACAAAAGAGGACGTCGGATCAGCCCGGCCCGCTCTGCGCTAGACCGTGGCTTATGTGTGAACTTCCACCAGGATCCTCCCGTACTAAAACCTGATATGCTTCATACAATCTGGTGTGCCGTCAACCGCCAGACAAGATCAGGTGCAGACATCGGTCCTGAAGAACGCGTGAGTACGTATGAAGCCCTACAAGCAGTTACCACTCATGCAGCTTATCAGTATCATGAAGAACATGAGAAAGGAAGCATTCGTGAAGGGAAACTAGCTGACCTTGTTGTGTTAGACCAGAATCCGCTCAAGGTTGATCCTTATTCTATTCGAGATATACAAGTGGTAGAGACGATTAAAGAAGGGAAGAGCATTTATCGGGCTTGAAGCGCAGGGACGGTTCTAGTGCTTCCCCCAACCAATATTTTCATATAGTATGGGAAAAGAAGAACTGAAATCGTCCCTGTGCTTCTTTTATAAATACTTATTAAGGATGTTTAAAATTGAAAACAGCATTGAAAATAATTATTATGGTTGTATATTTGTTTCTCTTAAATTACTTACCCAATGTATATGGCATACCAAGGGATAAGAATTTTATTATTGTAGTTTTACCTTTAACCATAGGCGGAATATTTTTGATCAATTATCTGTTCGAAAATAAAATAAAAACACGATAACGGTCCAGGGGGACAGGTACCTCGTCCCTTCGTTCCACTAAATATTGGTTGTACTCTTCTCTTAATACATTGTATTTATTCGACTAACATACCAAAAGCAGACTGGATTCCAGTCTGCTTTTTTGTGTGGGACACAGGGACCCTGCTAAGAAATCTCTTCTTAATCTAGCGTTAGACTCAGAACGCTTTTTTGGGCGTAGGAGCAGTTGTGCTTCTTTCTTTCTAGAGTACACGTGTGGGGACAATGAACTTGTCCCTATGTCCCCATAAATCCTCATTCTTTGCTATAATTAAACTATAACTTACAAAATGTTACATATTTTTTCACAAAATGATAATAGAAAGTGGGATACAGAATGTCTTTCTTAAAAAATGTTTTCAATATCTTAACAGATAAAAGAGAAATTAAAGAGCCTGAGATTTATAAAGAATTTAACGAAAAGTCACCTTTAATTACAAACTTAACTACATTGGCAGAAGATCAAGCACCGAACGTCGATTTAAAGAAAGTGGAAAGCCATTTAAAATTGTTTTCCATAGGGCAAGCAGGTGAGAAAAACGTCCTATTTGAGTTACAAAATTCAATGCTTCCCATGCTGGTTCTTCATGATGTATATCTTGAATATGAGGATTACCAGGCTCAGTTAGATTTCGTTATCATTACTCATAAATTCATTATGGTTCTAGAAGTTAAAAAATTATTTGGCAATATACATATTACCGATAAAGGTGAATTCCAACGAGTGATAAAGAAGAATAATAAAACCATCAACAAAGAGGGTATGTATAGCCCGATCAACCAAGTAGAAAGACATGTAGCCATTCTCGAAAAAATTCTTAAGGATCAAAAAGCAATTCAAAAGTGCCCAGTCAAATATGCGGTTACGTTCGCAAATCCTAAAACCATTCTAGACATTTCTAAAAAAGCTCCTGCAAGTATACACTCAAGTGTTATTCGACATGATCAAATCAAGTCATTTATAAAAAGTGAATTAGATGTAAAGTCCCCTGTATTTATGGCAGATCACCATGTCTATAATATTGCAGATACAATCTTAAAGTATAGTAAAGAAAAGCCCTTTAACATTGAGGATTACATACTAGATAAATCGCATACTCCACAGAAAGAGTTAACAAACGAGCAACCTATTGCAAATGATAGGAGTAACAGTAGTGATGATGAAAATATAAAAAAATCACTATCAACTTTTCGTTCAAGACGATCAAAAGAGCTTAACGTCAAACCTTATCTAATATTTACAAATAAAATATTAGATAGTCTCATAGAGAGGAAACCAGAAACAAAAGATCAACTATTAGAGATCGAAGGGATTGGCCCTAAAAAGGTAGAGGAATTTGGTGAGGATCTATTGGCTATTATAAATAACAATCATACCGATGATCACGTAGCCAAAAAGCCGGATCCAAAAATACAGTCGCAAAATCTCAGCAGAGAAGGAATAAAAACAGCTTTAACTGACTTTCGAACCAAACGTTCAAAAGAGTTAAATGTGAAACCTTTTTACATTTTCACAAATAACACTTTAGAATTTATTCTCGATAAGCAACCTGAAACGATTAAAGAACTTTTAGAGATAGAAGGAATTGGACCCAAAAAGGCCGAGGATTATGGTCAGGAAATTTTAGATATTGTAAAAACCAAGAATTAATGGGACACAGGGACGGGTACCTTGGCCCACCTCTCTTTAAATCCATGGTATATAAAAAACCTTCTTGAACGATCAGAAGCTCAAGAAGTTTTTTTAGCAGAAGGCCCATTGTGCCGCCTAATTAAGGTGTTATATTCACTGGGAGGAAGCACGGGGACCGCCCTTGTGTTTCCGAAAAAAAGAGCTCTTTCCTATTAGGAAAGAGCTCTTTCGTATGATTTATTTTTTCACAACGTTAGCTGCTTGTGGTCCACGGTTTCCTTCTTCTGTATCGAAAGAAACGGCTTGACCTTCTTCTAGCGTTTTAAAGCCTTCTTCTTGAATTGCAGAGAAGTGAACGAATACATCGTCTCCACCTTCTACTTCAATAAATCCGAAACCTTTGTCTGCGTTAAACCATTTTACTGTACCGTTATTCATTTCAATTCCTCCACGTGCTGTTTGCACGAATATTACCATTCTTGCTCTACCAATTTCTTAAGATGCTTCAAATACTCATGATTATTAATCCGAACAACAATTAGTTAATTACCACTATAGCATAGCTTTGGAGCATACGATATGAATCATCGTGCTCAGATTTACTTAAGAAACACGGGACTTCCTCTCTTACATTTCACCAGAGCAAGCACGCGAAAAGGGCAGAGAACAGATGGATCTCCTACCTTTTACTAACAGTTTATCTTCAAAAAGTCATTGATTAGCCCAATCAATGACCTTTCTCCCCCTCTAACTACAAAAAAAGTCACAGATACCTTCTATCTGTGACCTTTTCACGTATTAACTTCTTATAAAGTCAGAGAAGCCCTTTGCTGCGCACCTTTAAAAAGAAGCACGGGAACCGCCCCCGTGCTTCCATTCATCTATCTTGAGAACTCCATCTCTACAGATTCTTTAAGGAAGTACCCATTCTCCGCTTTAATATGTTGCGAAATGTGTAACGTGTATGTCTGTCCTAGGTCATATCCATACTTCGAATCAACCACAATCTTTTTCCCATCGTCTGATAAAGCAACGTCTACGCTTACTTTCGCGCCACTCTCTTTTGTTACATATACTGTATCTTCGTTTACAGTGGAAGATTGTAAGGTTTCATTAAACTCAATCGTAAACTGCTTATCTCTCGAGATACCAGTCAAGCTCTCCCACTTCTTCACAGCAGGTGAGGCGACTTTTGTGATAGGGCCTGTTTCATTTTGATGCATAGCTACAGCAAACACCGTTTCGTCTTGCTCAATTTCAAAAGGCTCCGTGTATTTCTCCCATTTTTGTAACTGATTTTCATCTTCAGCGAATTGATAGGATTCTTGGTTACCGTTTTTCTGGTATTCTACTAGCGACGTGTTAGTCGTATAGTAGATGTCCCCAGCTCCATCAAGTTCCAAGCTGACTTGCTTTTTATCATTTTTAGAAATGACTTCAGAGGTTACTTTGTTCGGTGTAGTGGAGCCACCTTGATCGTTGTCATCTTCTCCACCGTCATCCCCGCCTTCTCCTTCATCTTCCCCTTTAGCTAGTCTGTAAATGTTCACTTCTTTTGTCGTAACATGACCACCTAAGTCTTCTAAGCGTAATAGGAAACTATTTTCACCTTGTTTTAACGGTAAATCTAGCTGCATGTTCTCTTCATGTCCGTCCATACGAAGAGGTACATCAAACTCGTAATTGTACTCATGGTTATCGTTCACGTAGAAATCCATTTGGCGATAGTTATCTTTTAACGTTACATCCAATTCATAGTTGGATACGTACGATTCAACATAATTTGGTGTAGCGCTGTTCACAACAATCTCACCAGGTGTACTGTCAACGAAAATAGTACGGGTAATGGAAATGTCGTTCCCTTTCACATCTTTGGCGCTTACTGCGATTTCTTTCACACCATCTTCTTCATACGTAACCTTTGTTTCAAAATCGTATGCTCCAGTTTCTTCATTTTTAACAATCTCTACGGATTGACCATTCACTGTAAACTCACTTACTTCAGTAGCATCTGTTACGCTACCCGCTACAAGGATCTCTTGTGAGCCGTAGCCTGTTAGTGGCTCAGGTGATGTTAGACTGATAACCGGAATGTTGTCGTCGTAAGGGAAAATAGTCGATTCACCAATGTTCATCGCATAGTCGACAGCTACAACGGATACGGACGTTCCTTCTTCACTTCCTGTTAACGTGTACTCTGTATCTGTCAGAAGACTTTCTAACACACTCTCTCCGTTAACATAGACGTCATACCCTCGAATACCGGATCCTTCTTCTGTAGTTTCCCAAGTAATCTTATTGTCCTTTTCTACGAATGTTACATCGACTTCTGGTTTCACTGTATCAACGACAATAGGGACGTGTTTCGTCTGCCATTTAGCATCTTCATAATCCACTTTTGCTTTCATTTCATAGAAATATTCTCCATCTTCCACCTTATTGAATTGAACAGTTCCATTCCAAAGACGATTAGGGTCGTATGAGTATAAGGACCCATCCCCTGCATCGTAATAGTTTTTACGCACATAATTGTTTTCACGAACAGTACGTAACTCTTCTTTGTTTTCGTCTAAAATATTGTATTCTACTGTTCTAGCATTTCTCAAGAATGAAGGTAATGGTATGACACCATCGTTGTATCCGTCACCATTTGGAGAAATGGCATACTCATCATCAGTATTTGGCGTCATAAATTCTGATTGCTGATCCAACATGCCTGCATATCCATAAAACGATTCTTCTCCTAAATCAACATTCCCATCAAAAATGTCCGGCTCATCCCATTCACCATAAAAACCTACATATGGAACTGAGACGTCTGGATACGTTTCATTCGTTAATGTTACGAACCCTTCAATGAAACTGTTTTCTCTTAGTTCTTCACTAGTTTCTGGCATTGTTGCATTAGATAGGTCGATTGTGACATCGATCGTTTCTGTACTGTTTGGCTGGATTGTTAGTACGCCATCTTCATAATTAGCGTTACTCACTTTCACATCAGCACCTGTATCCCCAGCAATTAACAAGTTCTTACCATCTTGTTCAGTATCTGTTAAAACGGATGTATCAATAGAATACGAGATTGATTCATCACTATGGTTTTCCGCTTCTAGAGAGAAGTTGATTTTCTTGCTTGTGAAATCTTTTAATTCCACTTTTGCCTCCCCAGAATTTTCTTCTGTTACGGTGATTGGTGTGTTGACTGCCGCGAAGGTTTGCATCATTCCGGAACCTTGGCGACGAGGTGAGACTGGTTGTTCAGAAGCGTCAAAGATGACGTCTGCTGTGTTCATTAGTAATACTTTTGCAAAGGAAGAGAGCTGTCCATTTTTAAGGTCAGGAAACTCTTCTTTTAGGTATTGCATCACTAGAGCTGAACCACCTGCAACGTGAGGGGCCGCCATTGAAGTACCGCTCATAATACCGTATTCATCATCTTGGAACGTAGAGTAGATGTTGCCACCTGGTGCTGAGATTTCAGGTTTCAGCTCAAGGCTTGGTGTTGTACCCCAAGAGCTAAACTCTGTTAGTTGCCCTACTTCAGGTCCTTCTTGTTTATTTGACGTGGAGAACGAAACATTCTCAGCACCATTTGAAATGGCTGCCTCGATCGCCGCTCCATCTTCTTTTGAGATCATCATGAACGGGATAATGTCCCATCCTCCTTGATCCTTATAGAAGGCACCATTACCGTGATCATATACGATAATCCCTACAGCACCAGCTTCTTTTGCATTTACCGACTTATCATAGAAAGAAAGCTCCCCGCGCTGTACAAGAGCGATTTTTCCATCTACATCGACACCATCATAGTCTTCAGGGTGACCGTATTTCCCTCCAATGCTTACAATTGGGAGTTCTGTAGCTTCAAACGATTCATCCCAATCATCGGCACCATAACCAGTAGCTGTTACGTCTCCTACTGTAATGGATGTTTCATACAAGTACGTGTAGTTGCCTGTAGCCGCTACTTGAATACTGTTTTTGGAGAGCCCAGGGGAACCGACTACACCAATGTCTGGATTATCAGCTAGTGGCAGGCTTGGGTAACCATAACCAATGTGTCCGGAGTTACCTGCTGAAACAGACACAACGATGCCGTTGTCTGTAGCTTTCGTAATCGCTTGGTCTGCAATATTTTCAGATTCATAGAATGCTGCGGTACTACCTAAACTCATATTGATGACATCTGCGCCTAGTTTGATCGAGTCATCAATTGCTTTTATATAGATATCTTCCCAAGTTGAAGGGAAATTAGGGTCGTTACTAAATACTTTCATACCTAGCACCTGGGCTTCAGGAGCTACCCCTTTAATTTCACCATTAGCAGCCGTTGTACCAGCAACGTGCATGCCGTGCATACTAGCATTTGGTCCTAAATCTAGTATTGTGTCATTTTTATCGTAGTAATTATATCCATATGGAACTTTAGTGTTGTAGTATTTTCCAGGAAGGTCGTTTTCTGAAACTATTGCTTCAGTCGTTTCTTGAGTTAGAGAGACATCGTCTGGTGATGTAATATTGAAGTCTTTATGTTCAGGATCTACCCCGCTATCAATAACGGAAATAACTTGTCCTTCACCTTTAAATTGCGCATCTCCCCATGTTTGGTAGGATTGTATAAAATCATGGCTTTTATCCATGTCTGGAAGTTGAGGTCTGTTGTACTTAGTCGATATGTACACATCTTCCACATTAGGTAGGTTTCTGATTTGCTCAATTTCGCTCATTTTCACTTGTCCACTAAATCCATTAATGACGGTTGTAAACGTTTCTTTCACGTCTAGCGTCACTTTTTCAGATTGAATTTTTTCTTGAACTTCATTTTGGATAGATTTAGCTTCTTGTTCTAATTCTTGTTTCTTAGACTCTGACAAATCTTTATATAACGTACCACGCTTGGTGGCATACTCAATAGGGGAATCCCCCTCCATTTCAACGATTACTCGAACGTTGTTATCCATTTTCCGCATTAAACTCTTTTGCTTTTGGCTTTCAGAAATCGATCGTTCTGGTTGTAACTTTTCGTATGTCTGTTTGGTGTTCAGGTTCAGAGATTTGGAACTATTTGCACTTACCGGAGAAACGGTTGTAAAGAAACTTGTAAACGCTAACAGAAGAATCGATAGTACGGATATAATACGTTTAACATTCAATACTCTTATCCCCTTTCAAATTTGGATATGCAGGAATCAACAATTCAAGCCTCCTTTTTTCAAAAAATTTAAACTTTTGTAAAAACATTGTAATAATACCATATATTTTGGTTTATATAAAGGAATCGACACGATTTGTCACAATGTTACAAATATGATGCGGAGCACGGGACCGCTTCTTCTCTTACATTTCATCAAAGCAAGCACGCTAAAAGGTCAGAGAACAGATCGATCTCTAACCTTTTGACAAGATTTAAACTTCAAAAGGTCATTGATTAGCCCAATCAATGACCTTTCTCCCCCTCTCACTACAAAAAAGGTCACAGATACCAACCATCTGTGACCTTTTCACGTATTAACTTCTTAAAAAGTCAGAGAAGCCCTTTGCTGCGCAACCATTTAAAGAGAGCCTTCTTAACACAGGAAGCGATGGGACGGTGCTCTTACTTCCAGCTAAAACAAGGGTTCTTCGTCCTTGATCAAACGTTTGATCAATAGCCAAAATATAGATTGAGAACGAGATACTATCCACACTTACTCCACATAAAAAGGCATAAATAATTTCCCAGACAAACTATGCCCTCCTCTTGATCGAATCTTATCAATGTATAACGTATAAGCCTCCCCTTTTTGATACCCTTCCGCTGGAGCTTCTACGTGTAGAACATTTTCTGAAGGCATCTTCACCCTCGTATCCACCACGATTCCTTCACTATTTTCCACATAAATGTTTGTGTAGTTTGGGGCAATGGCGGTATTAAACTGAATCGTCCAGTTGTGGTCTGTGTTTACATTTTCTTTTGCTTTATACAACTTCCACCCTTTTTCGTTAAGGGTTGGACGTCCGAATGGTCGCCAGCTTTCGAATCTATGAACCGCAAAGCCATTGAAACTAGGGTAGCTTTCGTATTGAGTTGCTACCTCGGCAAACACTTGGTCGATATCTTTTTGAGTGAAACCATAAAAGGATAAATAGTCTAGTTCCGTCTTCTTGGTTTCGATGGCAACCTCAACCTTGCGATTTACTTGGTTTGCATAAGCTATTTCCTTATCGATTAGCTTATGAATTCCGTTGTTTCCTTCTGAAAAATTACGATAAGCGAGTATTGTAGTGCCGTCCACTTGCTGAATCAGCCACTCACTTAATGTCCCTTTACCAAAAGATTCATTATCATAGTTCACCGAATCAAACCAAAAGGGCTGATCTGTTTCAAGAGGCAATTGAAGCTCGTTAGCTAGCAGCATAAAGTCTGCTATGATGTTTTGAAAACGAAGGATCATTTTCTGTTGATCGGTATCCCAACCATCAGTGGCATGTGGCTCAATATCCAAATGAAAGCCATCAAACTGTTCGGTTCTATCGGCTTCTTTTTGATACTCAATGACCCATTCCTTGAATAAAGGAAGTCGTTGGTCTCCTGTTCTTAGCCACTTAATTGATCCCCCTAATGCATAAACATCGATGCCTTGTTGGCTTGCCTTTTTAATGAATGATTTGTAGTAATGCTCAGGGACATCACGGTTTACTTGAAGGTAAAGCTTTTGTACATGTTTGGCTTTTAAATCCTGAAGAACCTCATCTGGCTCATTCATTATCATTGGAGTGTTCCACATCCATGTGCTGATAGAAGCACGGTACTCATAGGATTCCGCATCCACATGTGATATCGTTCCCAAGCATAAAAGAATAGCGGCAAAAAACAGGATCCACCTTCGCATTTTATTCTCCTCATCTATAATTCTACTTTTTCTTTTTATCGACATTTTTCCATCCCATATAAATGAGGCTAATGTTCTAAAAGTCAGAAGAGTGCAGAAGCGCGGGGACGGTTCCTGTGCTTCCTTTTAAAAAGGGCTTCTTCCTAATTGATCAAACGTTTGATCAATCTCAGAAATCTAAAGTGAGAAGGGACTTAGGGACAAACGGGACTTAGGGACAGGTACCTTGTCCCTCTTCACTTTAACAGTGTGTAATAAGAAACCCTTCTTAATCGAAAAATCAATCAAGAAGGGTTTCTTAAATCACAACACCACTTGTACGCCATTTCACTATTAACATCATGCTCGTTGGGACAACGAACCTGTCCCCCTGTACCATGTCCCCCTGTACCAAGAGGAAACTATGACTAGAGTTTTGTTAATAAACTGTTAAGCTATATGGAGAAGCATGGGAACAATAAAGTGCTTACTCAAAAGGAGTGGAATTACCATGTTTACCTTATTTTTGATTGCTCATTTAATTGGAGGATTTAGTTCACTTCTATTGTTGTGGATTCCACTGTTAACGAAAAAAGGCGGGAAATGGCACAACCGCGTGGGCTGGCTGTTCGTGTATGGAATGAGTCTAGTCAGCGTATCAGCTGTTGGCATGGCCTCAATCAGAATCTTTGTTCAACCTGATACTACGCCTGAGCGTATGCAATTCTCAGTCTTCTTGTTATTTATCGCAACGTTAAGTGCTGTTTCCGCGTACTACGGCATTCGAGTGCTGAAGTTTAAGAAAAAAGAACCAAGACATCGCCACCCTCTAGACCTTGCAGCCTCCACACTCCTATTCCTCGCCGGGTTAGGATGTGTCATATACGGAGTGACAATCGGCAATTCACTCATCACGTTTTTCCCTCTATTGGGTGTATTTCTAGGCGCGGGACAACTGCGTTATTGGCTTAAGCCGATGACGACGAAAAAGAGCTGGGTCGTCGAACACATTACAGGCATGCTAACCTGCTCCATCTCCACTGTGACAGCATTTACAGTCTTTGGCGCACCACGACTTATTGGTGTTGACTCGAGTCACATCTTACTTTGGTTTTTGCCGACCATTATTTTCTTACCGCTCATTTTTTGGTTCGCTAATAAATATGGGGTGGTTAAAAAATCAGGGGGAGCGAGACAGGTTTCGTGAGGTGATTGAAGACTGTTCTTCATTCCAATCATAAAAAGAAGAACCGAAACCGTTTATGTGTTTCTCTCTAAATAATTAAAGTGGTTATTTTTACTTATTCGTTAATTTTAAACTGATATATTCAGATCAAAATGTCCTATATCCCTTGTGCTATAATTCCATTACATGTTAAAAATTTTAAATGAAAGAATAAATAACCAATTTAGGTTATTAAATTCCGTAGAATATATTATAAAAGAAGTGATTAAATACCATGGCTAACAAAATATTCTTAGGTATCCTAGTGTATATTGTGGGATTTATTATAGTTACTTTTACTGCCAGTATATTTTCAAGTGATCCAGATTCTTCTTTCTCTGTAGGCATTATAGCCGCTATTCTTTATTTAACCTCAGTATTAACCATTCTGCTTAAGGGAAAAGAAGTAACCAAAACGCGAAAATGATGGGTTCTACCTCGAGTATTTGTTCGATGATAAAAGGTAAACACGATAAGAAAATTTCCCTTTCATAAGATCGCTTGAAGCGGGAACGTTTCTAACCGCTCCCTCCCAACCAACATATTCATATCGAAAAGAAGCACGGGAGCCGCCCCGTGCTTCTTCAAGTTCTATCTTACCGGATTACTGATCGAAACCATCCTCCGTCACATACCCATCATTCCACCAGATGTCTTTTTGGTCCGCTTTTGCTTCGGATTCTGCTTGATTGAATTGATCCAGGTATTTCGCATCAGGGTTCGGCGCATCTACGCGGGCAAGCCCTTTTTTAACCATTAATTTGTTGAAATTGGTATAGTACCAATTTTCACTGGACCAAAAATGTCCGAGCGTATTACCTTCATCGTCTGCCGCTTCGACACGCTCCAAAAGGACGGTTGAGCCTTGCAGGCGTCGCATCACATCCGTTGCTTTCAAACCTAGGTTCTCATCTTGCGTCCCATCGGCAAGTGTTAGCTCTGGTGCGTCAATCAAAGCGAAACTTATGGTTTCCTCGCCATTTTCCCCTTCAACAACGACAGTATCCCCGTCGATCACTTTTTTGACGGTCACTTTTTCTGTGATGTCCACAAGCTCACTCTCTATCGGCTCCTCGAACTCGCCGTATTCTGCTTCCAGTTCCTCACGGGATGACAATGGCTCACTCTCCGCTTCTGCTGGCTGTTCTGTATCCGTCTCTGTCGTCGTGTCCTCCGCCGCATCTTCCGGCTCACTTGCTGAAGAGCTGCTACACCCGGCTAACAGGATCATCAACAGTAGAGACAGGGACACGATGATTTGCGACCATGAACCTCGTCGATAATATGTATTCGTGTTTTCTTTCATTCAAACCTCTCCTTTTTCTCTCTTTGGATTTAAGCGTCGGTTTCTTCCCATCGTATGGCCCACACGTTTCATCCAAGCACTTTATATCCAGAAAATTTTACCATTATAATTCACAATATACAAATAAAGGAGTTCGCGAGACGCTCCTTTATTAGGATATTTCGCGGGAAAGCCCAAGGACGCTTCCCGCGCTCCCTCTCTCTTACCTTTCACCAAAGCAAGCACGCTAAAAGGTCAGAGAACAGATGGATCTCTTACCTTTTAATAAAAGTTTATCTTCAAAAGGTCATTGATAAGCCTAATCAATGACCTTACTATCCCTATAACTATAAAAAAGGTCACAGATACCGCCTACCTGTGACCTTTTCACGTATTAATTTCTTAAACAGTCAGAGAAGCCCTTTACTTCGCAGCCATTTTAAGAGCATCTTCACAACAGAAGCAAATTCAGTAGCTTGAAATTTTCGCGGACATTGGGCTTGAACCTCTTTATCTTCAAAGAGCGCCCCTGTCCAAAAGTCATCCCCAAGTTCTTCCCAACTCCGAGCATAACCTCCTTGTCGCTCTAACGCCCCACGAATAGCATAGAGCGCCTTCTTATACTTCCGTTTCGTAGAAGCCGATTTCCCATCCACTTTCTCTCGGTAGAAGCGGACTAAATCTCTAGCGTAAAAGGCATTCTTCGTCTTATCCGTAAAACCAAGGTCTTCATAGTACGGAACTTCTGCCTCGATTACAACGGTTTCTCTCTCGTCATGGGTTTCAATCGATTCAAGTGTTGTCACCCTGCTTTCATATGATGTCACAAAAGGAGAGAGTGGCAACCCAAGCTCTAGCCTAACAGCATTATAATCTGGCGTCACGGAAAGGTCCTGGTAATCTTTCCATAGCATAACATGGGACCCATTCTCAGACCTCTTTAACCATCGCTCAGCAAGATAACTATCACCCCGCTCCACTAACTCTCTTAGTGACCGGTTTCCATAAAGTAGAATTGGATCATCCACAGGGATTAATCGCCGCTGCTGAGCCAGGGTGCCAAACAACTTCGGTGTGCCATATTCCACTTTCAATGATTGCCTCTTATAAATGGCTCCAGGTAAATCCCCCAGGTGTTTCTCACTGTCCTCACGAAGCATGATGGCTCCGTCAGCTTCCAGCATTTTTCGTACCATTGGGTTCACATACCTCAAGTGAAAGGCCTTCATCGTAATGGTTTCTGTCACCCTGTTCCATGTGAATGAGGCATACTCATCCGCAATCCGCACAACTCCCGGGGCTTCACTATCGGTGTATTCCTGCCAATTCTTCGTCCACGAAAAATTCATCTTCCTTTCATCCCAATGATCAATCGTAAACTCAGGCTCATTCTGTATGAGAGCAGCCGCAACTTCTGGGTCCACTACATCGTATATATAGGTGAACTCCGTAACTGGAAGAGCTTCTTGTTCCCTTTTAGGGGACTCATCCTCACTTAAAGATGCTAGAATTTCTGGATAAAAGCGACGCAGAGCTTCATTATAAGAAATCTCCTCTTCTGTCATCCAAGACTGAACCTTGTCATACGTTTCATACAGCTCCTCAGGTCCATACATGCCACGCAGACCATTAAAGTAATACCGATCAAACATAGGTTCTAACAACCCAATCGTACTGTTCCACGCTATGCAATCCGGTCCTTTGTTTTCTTTAGCACAAGGGAACTGTTCCTTTGTATGAATATCCTCATATACGATAACATCCTCTTTAAGGTCAACAGCCATCACTAAACGCGGCGTCAACTTCACCCATCTTTCGGCCATTTCCTTCATCTCATCTCGTAAAGCATGACTTTCTGACTCCCAGAACCATTCAATCCCACGAAGTCCATTCCTATATCGGTAGAAGAAAATTCTCCAGAACATAGCAAAGCCGGCATCTTTTCTACTATGCTTGGCACGATCTGTGAACTCCCCCTCCAATTTTCGTATTTCATTAGATCCGATTTGATTCATTAAGAAACGTTCAACAGCATAGACCAGCTGCTCCTTCTGCTCATTGAACCGCTCCTCTTTCAGTGCATATGCCTCTTGTTGCTCATCTTTCTCCATACAGCATTTCTTATATTTCTTGCCACTCCCGCAATGGCAAAGATCATTTCGTCCGATCGACATGGAACCGCTCCTTACATAATTATTGTGGTACTAGTGTAACATGCGTACCAAAGGGGCGTGGAAGCGCGGGGACGGTTCTAGCGCTTCATTCCAACCAAAAAAAGAAGCACGGGAACCGTCCCTGTGCTGCAGGGACTTCCTTGCCGCTACATATTATAAACCTCAAGCATAGCTTCCAATTTATTACGATCCCACAGCATGGTTTCCGTTCGTTCAGCTAACGCAAGAGCCGCTGGGGTGAAGGTATTATTGGTAATTACCCAGGCCGCGTCTGCTTTATAATATTCTTTACCTGATACCACTTCCTGAACCGCTTTGTTTCCAACTGAACTAGCGTATCGTTTCGCTTGGATTGCGTAGACACGGTCATTTTTTCGAGCTAGGATATCAACACCTTGATCTCCTGAATTCTTAGTGAGAGAAGCACGAAAACCTAATTTGGATAATAAGCCAACCAAGAATTCTTCGAAGTCTAATCCATTCATTTGGTTAATGGCTTCTAGGTTCATTAGAGGAAGGCTTTGGGTTGTATCTTCTACCCTCGTTAAATCCCGCTCCAACTTCATAGCTTTGTAGTTTGCTTGTGCTTCATTTAAGAGATAATCTTCATCTAGCAGATCTTCTTCGTAATTTCCATACCGTTTTCTTTTCAAGAATTCTACAAGAAAACCTAAATTAGAAAAGGAGCGAACCTCCTCTTCCCCTAGACTTTGAATATATACATGAAGAACATGCTCAAGCGAATCGTTCTCCTGAACTCGTTCTTCCATTAAGTAAAAATCATTCCTTAACCGTTCGTAGTTCACCTCTAATACGATTAGTTTCATCACTTCAAAAAACGCTTCTTCGTTTCCTTTTACCTCGAGCCCCCGCTTAGATAGCAGATCCATAAGCGTGGTTAAATAATTATGATAAAAAGAGATCATCGAATGGACAGCTGAGGGATAGGTAACATTCTTCTGGAACCAATATGCTTGAGTGGACGGTTTGGCATCTATATAGTTTAATAGTTCCTTAAACACATCAGGAATAATGAGGTTTATACATTGAGGGAAATACTGAGACACAAAATTCTCTATCAACGTTTCGTGAAGTTCGTTAAGCTCCATGAGTTCAACCTCAATCACTTCACTTTCAATAGGATTAGAGTTGCCCCCCTGTAAACCTGAAGCATATTGGCTGAGTCCCTGTGCAAGACTCGTTAAAGCTATTTCCCTCTCGCAAGTTTGTTTCTCATATTCTCCCTTTTCCTCCTCCACTCTCTTCCATTCCTTTTCTACTGTCTCTAAATTACTCTGAGCCAGCCGAAGCTGACTGTTCACATCATATTTTACTTGTTTGGTCTTATGAATTTCTTTATGTATGAGGGAAATTTCCTGATTTAGTTTATGTATTTCAGACTCTTTTTTTATGACCATCTGATCTAATTCCTCTATTTGTTCGTTTCGGATTTCAATTTGATTAGATAGCGCTTCGTTTTTCTTCGTTAGTTGATTCATTCTTTTTTCGGTTTGATGAAGAACCTTCACATTCTCTTCTCTTGCTTTTGCTGCTTCTATTGCCTCTTTAACATAGGCGATCATAGCCCATCTCCTCGCTGTGTGATTCATCATTGATGAATGTTTTCTTACGTCCCTTTCCTCAACCTATTCAGTTCCTTGGAAAAGGAGGCATCTTTCTTTACTATTACTATAAACAATAAGTGCAGTTTGGGACAGATTTGTTTTCTCACACGAAGGCGTGGGGACTATTCTAGTGCTTCATTCAAAGAAAATAATAACCTAAAAAGAAGCACGGAATTGTCCCCGTGCTTCCAGTTAGTATTCTACTCTACAATAAAAATTGGTTCATAGTCACAAATAACTTCAATTGTCTCATTTATTGTCGGGAATACATGGTGTTCAACATTTGGAAAATCACTGCTTCCTAACCAAGGTAATGAGTCAAACCATTCAATATAATCAGAGTCATGCATTTTGTAGAAGCAATGCGCTGTATTATTTAGGTTACTCGCTCTTTTCCTTGCAGAAACGGCTAAGCCAGAAATATCCGATCTCTGAATTTCACCTGAAAAACGAAACGTCCAAACATAATCTTGTGCAGATGAGATTTTATTATATATTACTCTCACTTGACTATTATCATTGTCCTTAAAAATTATCTCTAACCCGTCATTATTATAATGTAAACTACTACAATAAACTTCTCCTAAATTCAAGTTATCTACTGGCTGCCATGCTTGTAGCTTTCTTTTTTCCATGTATAAACTCCTCTATTTCAGTATCTAATTTTGTCCGTAATACTTGTTACTGAAGGATTAGGATAACTTAGAGAAGGATAGCCATCCCTACTAGTATATTTTGTTACAGTCCCCCCAGAGGTTTTCTTTATCGAAGTACCACAGGGACGGGTTCATTGGCACTTCCAATCATGTGCAAAGGGACCTGTCCCGTTGTTACTTTTCTCGGCACTCCATATAAAAAGAAGAACGGGAACCGTCCACGTGCTTCGTCATTAAACCTTTCGCCTTCTTTGCAACCAAATGATGAGCAATTGACCTAACACCAAGCCAATAAAGATACCTATAGAGCCTGACCAATCCATTTTGAATCCATTTAATAAAAAGATAATAAACACGCCTAACAGACCGCTTAAAATAGGATATAGAACCATCTTCCATGGGGTCATACTATCACATCCAATCACCAGTTATTAGCCAAGGTAGCAAAACCGCCCCTGTGCTTGCCCCATTACTTACCCCACTCATCCGTAATAAACATGTGCCCTGGTGCATGGGTAATCACAATCGGAAGACCTGCGTTAATCAACACATTTTGAGGGGTGACGCCGCACGCCCAGAAGACTGGAACATGGGTTTCATCATCAAAGTCTACACTCTCTCCATAATCCACTTTATCCATATCCTCTATGCCGATTTCTTGCGGGTCGCCTATATGGACCGGTTCTCCGTGAGCATGATCAAACATTTTAGATATGCTCACGGCTTTCTCTACCAATTCTTTTGGAATCGGGCGCATACTGACGACCATATTTCCCTCGAAAGGTCCGGCTTGATCTAAAGGAATCGTCGTTTTGTACATGGGAACGACCTTTTCTTGTTCTTGATGGCGTAATGGGATACCCGCTTCATTTAACGCTCTCTCAAACGTGAAGCTGCAACCTAGTAGAAACGTTACAAAGTCATCACGCCAATACTCCGTAACATCGAAAGCTTCTTCGTATCTCCCATCTCTATTATAAATCCGATACTTCGGTACATCGGACCTTATATCAGCGGACGGGGCGACGCTCGGTGACACTTGACCCGCCTCTAAAATATCGATGATCGGACAAGGTTTAGGGTTTCGATAACAGAATAATAGAAAATCAAACGCATAAGCCTTAGGCAATGTTACTAGATTGGTTTGCACATAATGGTCGCACATACCGGAAGTCGTTCCGGTTACCTGCTGCTTTCTAATCTGTAAACGTACGTGTTCAGGGTTCATATCATTTATACACTCCTTATTACAAAAACTGGAGAGGGAACAGGTTTTAAAACGGTTCTAGTGCTTTATTCAAACCGGATATTCACTTAAAAAAGAAGCGCTGGAACAGGACCCTCGCTTCTCCCTTTTCATGATCAGTTTAATAGAGTTATCTCTTTTTCTGATTCTCTTTTCGGATCGTTCCAATTTTTTTGTCACTTCTAGTATCTCTTCCATCATTATTCCTAATAGTCCCAGACGGCAATCCATGTTTCTTTTCTAAGGTACCAACCGTACAATCACTTCTAGTTTTTCTACCCATTTATATAGCCCCCTCTAACATATCAATCCCACTCTATTTCTTGATTGTTCCATAAAATACCCTTTTTTTCTGAAAATTCAAGTAAATTTGGCGAGAGTACGAGAGGAACGGACGCGCTGGTTCTTTGAAGCGCGGGGACGGTTCTAGTGCTTACTGAAAAGATCAATTAATAAAGAAGCACAGGAACCGTACCTGAGCTTCTTAAGCAAATTTTATCTTTTTAGATTATAGGACAATGTACATAAGTCATAAAGTGTTTTGAGGGGGAAGAATTATGACTACAATCATTCACAATATACTCCTATCCGACATTAAAACTGTAGAAAATATTAATGTCACCAATACCTATATAGACTGGATGAAAAAGTGTTATAAGAATTTAGATGAATACGATTTACTACTTGCTGTTGAGAAAAACCCTATAGATAATTCTTATTTACTGGTAGGAGGATTGGACCGCTATTGCTTTTTAGTTAATCACACAAGCAGGAAGGATGCCCCATGTATTGTAGAAGAGGCTAGCGCGACCATCGGCAGACGCAACTTGAAGATATTAAGAAGACTTTTTAATAAAGGGGATACTGGAAAGGAAAATAAACAAGCATTACTAAACCTTCTAAGCATAGCGAAAGTAAGGTTTGCGAAGATTGTAAAAGAAACAGGATTTACAGCTAGTAAAATTCGAAATGAATATAAATTCCATGAAGATATAAATCCAGAATTGGTAACTACTCATACAACAATAAAAACCGCAAATTGGATTATTAGACTAGAGCTAAAAAAAGAAACAGAAGAATTCCTATTAAAGCAAGCAGGATTACCTAAAGGGGACCCACGGCGACTTACCCATGAGAGTATAAAAATTATTAATAGGTATTTTAAAGAAGATCGCTTTCGATTTGATCATTTACTTCCAAACCAACAAATCAAGGTTTTAAATCAAGCCATTCTTTTTAAAGGTGTAGTAATAAAGTTGTTAAAAGGAATCGTTGATGATTATTACAGCGAATTGTAATTTATAAATAGTGAAAATTTAAAAAAGGGGATCACGGAAACCTTTCTCACGCCCCCGAAAATCTTTAATTTAATTCAGAGACCGCCCTTTTTATATAAACATTGCAATAATTAAAGATTCGTGGTGCCAAAATAAAACTTAAATTCTCCTATCCTTCATCACTTTTTTATTAAATTATTTAACTAGATAATCAAACAATTTATGAATAATTGAAGAAACTAACTCGGAGGTTGATTGTATTAAATAAAAGGAGAGGTTTTCATTCACAAAAACAAGATAAAATAATAGAAAAGTAAAAACATAGAGTAACATGTCTTCTGTAAAACTACCTGTTTTATATGTAATGGGGAGCTTAGGACGAGCCGATTTAAATGGGGCAAGAATAGGAATGCTGCTTACTGAAAAGAAATCTCCAATTAAATGAAACAGATAGCCTAATGAAATACCAACTGTAAAAAAAGATGGATAGATTATAATAACAACTGATACAAGCATCCAGGCGAATAAACTATGTGTAATGCCTCGATGACCATATCTTTTTTTAACGTGCTTAGAAAGACCAAAGGATCTACGACCAATAAAAGATTGTGGTTCATCAATATCCGGTAGTAAGCTCCCGAAACATATCCCAATTACATATCCAATATGAAAAGGATAACTTAACATAATCGATAAACTAGCACCCGCTGTTAATGAGCTTACGATGTGTGTTTTATAACGCAAAATAACCAAGCTCCCCATATGATTTTATTTAATGGATATGCTTGGTTTTGTATGGATAGAACTTTCTATTTTTTGATAAGCGCGGGGACAGTTCTAGTGCTTCATTCAAACTGAAAATTTACTGAAAGAAGAAGCACGGGAACCGCACCTGTGCTTCTTAATTATTTTCCCAAAAAGTTTAAATTATATATTTTTTTGGTACTTTTTTCGATTAAAATGTAGTCTAATATACTTATAGGTAGTTATGATTTTAAAAATAAAAATCAGGAAAGTAGGTATTTTCATGTTAAAACCCGTACAATCAATCGCTGTGATCCTTTTGCTTTTCTCGCTGATGTTTCTATTCTTTGGCTTCAACAAGCTTACTCAGTACAGCAACCCAGAAAGTGAATATGCTGATGAGGAAGAGTTTGTAAATGTATATGTCGGCGGAGATGCATATAATTACATTATTAATGGAACGCAAGCCACCGCTTACTTTATTTTGAGCGGCATAACTATAATTGGAGGAATACTTCTGTTCATGTATCAAGCGCAAATCGATGCAAACAACTTAATGAGAAAGCGGGCAGATTTGCTAGTGAAGGACGTTCCTTCAAAAGATGATCCTGTTCAATTATAGATGTACCCGAAGTACCACAGGGACGGGTTCATTGGCACTCCCAATCATGTGCCAAGGGACCCGTCCCTGTGGTACTTCCCCTATAGAGAGACTTTTTTAAGTGTCTACTCTATAGGATACACTTTACTCATATATAGGTGGTTTGTTTTTTTATATCTATATTTTGATGACAGTGTGCGGAGCTTTAACAAATTAAGTACATATCATCAGTCCCATACCCTCCCAAGCTTTCCCCCAACAGAAAAAACACTAAAAAATATTTTAGTGGTTTTTCTGTACCTCTTTTATGTCTGCTCTTTTTGATTTAAGTATTTAATTACAAAATAATTTAAACCGACAGTAATGACAATTGAAACAAGATAGTAAATTGATCCATTTTGTTGAGAAATGAATGAATCTTCTATATTTGTCCACCAAATAAACGCGACTGCAAACATTGTAAGAGTTTGCCCCACACCAATAGTAAAAGCAGCTTTGAAGTTGTTTATCTTCTTATAGGTTGTAATTGATGTAAATAATGATAAGAGCAAAGAAATTAGTATAAATCCTACATAAATTAGTGGTATCATAAATCCTCCGAGGAAAAATATTCAAACCTAATTTTATTGAGTATTACTATACTATATCAAACAAAATATCTTAACTATGTATCTTCTTATAATATTAGTCAGCTATATCTGCTCCTGTATGTATCATTAACAAACCGACTGAAAGTACCACAGGGACGGGGTGGCGAAGCGCGGGGACGCTTCTAGTGCTTCCATAAAGAAAATAATAATTTTAAAAAGAAGCACGGGAACCGTCCTCGTGCTTCAAAAAAGTTGAAAAACAAGCCCCCTCGTTTCCTAGAACCAAAAAAAGCTCTTCCCTACTATAGGAAAGAGCTTTTAATATGATTTATTTTTTCACAACGTTAGCTGCTTGTGGTCCACGGTTTCCTTCTTCTGTATCGAAAGAAACGGCTTGACCTTCTTCTAGCGTTTTGAAGCCTTCCTCATTGATTGCAGAGAAGTGAACGAATACATCGTCGCCACCTTCTACTTCAATAAACCCGAAACCTTTGTCTGCGTTAAACCATTTTACTGTACCGTTATTCATTTAAATTCCTCCACGTGCATTTTGCACGAATATTACCATTCTTGCTCTAACAATTTCTTAAGATGATTCACATTCTTATGTTTATGATCCGAACAACAATTAGTTAATTACGACTATATCATAGCTTTGGAATAAACGATATGAATCATCATGCTTAGATTTATATTACTAGGGAGCACAGGAACCGTCCCCGTGCTTCTCCCATATGCTCCCCATGCTTTCTTCCACCTTTTTAAAGATACCTATACCACTAATGGAATTTAAGTGATATAATGTCTAATTGTGTAAATTAGTGATTCTAAATGACTATGACAAAAGAAAGGAGAGGAAAAGATGAAGTTTTGTACACAATGTGGGCATAAGCCCCAAGACGGACAATCGTTCTGTACAGAATGTGGGACACCATTCAATGCGAATGACCAATCCGCTACTACTGCTCCCCCAATGCAACCAAAAGCCCCCATGTCGAAGAAGAAAAAAGTAATGTGGACAGTAGGAGCCGTCCTAACCGTAGCCCTTATTAGCACTCATTTGATACTCTCATCGTTATTCGACCCAATGAAATCTGTACAGGCCATGGACCGGGCGATCTCAGACGATCAGGCAGAAGCATTTTTCGAAGAAGTTTCACTAGATGAAGATGCGCTGATTAATCAGGATACGTACTTAGATTACATCCAAGGGGAAGGATGGTCAGACATCCGCGATCAGTTTGTTGAAAGCATCCATAACAAGGAATCTTTCGATCAACCCATATATGGACGTTATGGAGGCGAGTTATTTAAAGTAAAGAAGGAAGCCGTTCTTGGGATGTATGATACATACGAATTCGTCGCCATCCCAACAGAGGTTTCCATCCTTTCAAATGTGGAGAACTCCACTCTCACTATCGGAGAAGACCAAACAGTGGAAACGAAAACCCCATATGAATATGTGTCAGCTATGAAAGCGTATCCTGGTGAGTATCCAATAGTCGGGAAAGCTAAGAATCCGTATGGTGAATTTACCTTAGAGGGCACACTCCCTGTTGAGCAGAACGACGACCACTACCAAGAATTCGAAGCAGAGTTTTCTACCGCATATTACAGTTTAGATACGAATGAAGAGAATGCGATCCTCTACATAAATGGAGAGAGCACGGAGAAGAAACTCGGAGAATTTGAAGGGGAAATTGGTCCGATTCCAACTGACTCTGGCATAGAACTACAGGCTGGATGGACGGGAGAAGACGGGGAAGAACTCTTGACTGAAAAAGTAACGCCACAAAATGCATCTTATGGAACCATGCAGTTTGACATTCAACACCCTGTTAAGCAAGATCCCATGATGAAAGAAAGAGCCATGATTCATTATCAAGATTTCCGAATCGCCTATGAAGATGCATTAAACTCTCGGGATTACACCATGGTTGCCCCGTACCTCCTACCAGGCAGTAAGGCAGATCTTGAATTAGAAGGTTATATCGGAGACCTAGAAGATGAGAATTACACATATGATTTCAACGAAAATGATGTGACAAACGTTGTTTTTGTAGATGACACAACCATTTCCCTGACCTCCAATGAATCATTCGTGTTCACAAATCATAAAGGCGATCAAACCCATTACGAACGTTCAAAAACCTACACCATCGCCTACAAAGATGGAACGTATACCATTGAAGAAATCGACATCTTCGACACTGATCGAGATAGCTTATAAAAGAAAGGAAGTTTAAAAATAATGACATGCCCAAATTGTCACCAAGAGAATCAAAGTGGTAAGTTCTGCGGATCTTGCGGGACACCTTTATCAGAAGCCGCTACGGAAACCGCGGCTAGCTATGCAGCTGGCCCATCCACACAACAAACGGAAGTAATCAACCGCGCGAAAGGTGCTTCCAAACAATACGGAAATTATGCGCTACACCTATTAAAGAAACCATCTGAAGCATTCGCTAAGAGTGATCAACAATTTGTTCAAGGATTATCTACTCTAGTCATCTATTTAGTGACATTTTCCCTTAGCCTATTTTTCTTATTCAATTCTTTATTCAAGAAAGCTCAAAGTAGTTTCGGCTCCTACATGGAAGGCTTTGCACCCGAATCCCTTCCGTTTTTCAAAATAACCTGGCCGCTACTTCTTAACACGACCTTTATTGTCCTAGCTGCCGTCATCAGTACACTTGCCGTAGCGAAAATCATTTCCGCTTCATTTTCTGTAAAAGGTCTGATCACGCAGTTCGGAAGTCTACTCGTACCATTTGCGGCCCTAAACGTGCTAGGCATGCTAGCCGGATTAGCGGGATCGATTAAATTCACCTTAGTCCTTGGCAGCATTTCGCTTCTATTCCCGGTCCTTCTTTATCCAGCACTGATTATTTACGAGTACGCACTAAAGAGCCCAACCCCTGTAAAGCGCGTTTACTGGAGCCTCGGTGCTACATTGTTTACCGTTTTCCTGATTTATATAGAAATTAATATGTTTATTAGAGACAAAGTTCAAGAATATGAGCGTATGTTAAACATGATGTAAATAATGAATTCCCCCGGCTTTGCCGGGGGGTTTTTCGGAAGAAAACAAGGACGAGAATGGTTCTTGTAATGTGATTACCTTCTGCAAAGATCAGCCCACTTTTTAGCATTTCTTCCTCAAGCAATGTGTAAGTTGTTCTGGAAGAACTAATATCCCACGGCCAATTGTTAGCCCTTAAATGAAGAATTGACCCCCCTTTCATTTAGTTGGCGAACACTGTTTTTTATTTTAAGTTTTAATATCTTTTAGACATATAAATCGGCTCTACCTCTTAATAAATCAACACCATTATATGAAAAATATGTAAGAATTATAGTTAATAATGTATAATAAATCTATCAAAGGAGAGTGTTTTTATTGGTCAATCCATTCATGAATCCCGCTTTATATTTAGTAGGCAAAGGTGTAGAATCTGCATTTAAGTCAATGCAAAAAGTTTCTGAAACCGGTACAGTAGAGGAGTTAAAGGTAGAGGCACAAAAACAAGAAATACAAGCTAGAGTTGCACAAGAATTAGCAATTGCTGAGAGAATAAGTAATGCACAATCAGTAGAAATAGAAGAGTTTTATGATACTAGTGGTGAAGGAAATATAGGATTAAATGCAAAAAACGATTCCTTTAACTTAGGTGCTTCTGGCGAAGGTCGTAAAGTAACAAAAAGAATATATAAGTTTAACGGCTTAATTCAACAGTCAGGTACTAGCGAAGGTGCAGAAGATGATAATGTTGAAGAGTATGAGGTGAATTTTACATTATCAGAGGAGAGATAAGGCATCTTTTAAATTGCTCCATCTCCAAAGAAGCGTAGGGACGGCTCTAGTGCTTCATTAAAACAGAATAGTTTAATTAAAAAGAAGCACAGGAACCGTCACTGTGCTCCCCATTTTTACTTAGAGTGTTTATCTCCTAATCAAAGACATCCTCACCTAACCACCTTCTTCTTAACCAATCCACTATTCCCCCTCCTCATCGTAACCGCCTCCCACAACGCCTCATCCGACACCGCTTCCTCACCTCTCAGATCAGAAATGGTCCTGGCCAGACGGTGCATCTTCATTTGTACACGGTTACTCCACTTCTCTTTCACCGCTCTGTTTTGAAGAAACGACTTTTGCTCCTCTGTTAAAGGGATCATCGTACGTACTTCTTCTATAGACAAGTCAGCATTACAGCACACTTTCCCGTGCCGTTTATACTGAAGATCACGCGCTACTTGAACCCGTTTCTGAATATCTGAGGAACTGGGGGCGTCTTCTTTTCTTTCTTGCTGGAGATTCACCGGGGTTAAATGAAGGATGATATCGATCCGATCCTGAACAGGGCCTGATACTTTATTCTGGTAAGCTTGGACATGTTTTGGGGAGCAGGTGCAGTAATGAGTCGTGGCGCCAAGGTAGCCGCATGGGCACGGGTTCATGGCGGATAAAAGCAGGAATTTAGCAGGATACGTAACGGTGGCTTGGGCTCGACTGATGGTTACTCTTCCAGACTCAAGCGGCTGACGCAGCATATCGAGCGTTTTCTTCGGAAATTCGGCTAATTCATCTAGAAAAAGGACGCCATGATTGGCTAAGGAAATTTCACCAGGCGTTGGATTTGAGCCGCCTCCAATGATGGAAACAGCGGATGCGGAATGGTGCGGGGAGCGAAAGGGTGGCCTTCCTAGTGAGGATAATGAGGTGTTTGCGAGTTCATATAAACTTACATTCTCAAGCTGTGACTCTAGTTCTAACTTCGGCATAATGGACGGGAAACTCTCGGCTAACAAGCTCTTCCCACAACCAGGCGGACCGATCATCATGACGTTGTGCCCCCCTGCAGCAGCAATCTCAAGCGCACGCTTCGCCTTCACCTGCCCTATGACTTCTTTGAAATCAACTCCAGGAAAAGAACCTTGGTCCAAAGCCAACTCCGTCTTAGGAGGCACAAGCGACAAACCGCCTCCTCCGGATAAATGATCGACGAGTTCCATCAGATATTCTACATAGATAATCTCAAGCCCCTCAATTTCCTGTAGTGGCACACTGCAATCATAAGGGACAAAAAGGCGCTTAATCCCTAATTTTTTCACTGACATGATGGCAGGTAGAATACCCCGGATCGATTGAACTTTCCCAGTTAATGATAGGGATCCAATAAACGCTGTATCATCTGGAATCACGCCCTTCAGTGTCCCGAAACATTTCAGAATGCCAATCGCCATGGCCACATCAAACATCGGACCGTGTTTCTTCTCCTCAGCGGGTGACAAGTTCACGATCACTCTTCGATCGGTAAAATTAATACCAAACCCTTTCAGAGCCGCTAGCACACGCTCCTTGGACTCCTTTACTGCAGCACCGGGTAAGCCGACCACCACAACTGACTCTACACCGTCTAGTTTCTCGACTTCTACGGTTACGGGATAGCCTTCAATTCCTTTTAGGCCGATACTTTGAATGGCTACTGCCATCGCTTCACCTCCTCATGCACGAGGACGGTTCTCGTGCTTCCTTATATAATAGGGGGTCTTCCAAATTGATCAAACGTTTGATCAATAGCTAAAATCTAGCTTGAGAACGCAAGACTATAATACAAAATCCCTCTTCATCTTTTATGTTATTAATATCGGAATTCAAGCTTTAAATAACAAATTCGGAGACACACCAAGGATCCTCGCAGCTTGGCGCTGTGATACACCATCAATCTTTTTAACTTTCCTCAACAAATAGTTCCTCTCTTCCCGCGGCAAGCTCTTCACTTGCGGAATGGATACCGCACCGAGGATCTGAAGAATTTCTACCCGTGCCTCTTTGTCTGATAACCGCCTCTTCTCTTTCTCAAAGGGCTTGAGACACCGGTCGTCATTGCTTCGCTCGTTAAACTCCCGAAAAGCTGCCCGTGGGGATGGCTTGATTTCAGAAAACATCCTCAGTACAAATCCTTCATTTAAAAGACCAGACGGAAAAACCGTTTTCCCGTAGTACCCCCGGCAGCTACTCCACTCCCACTCGTCAGGAGATTGAACCATACCTGCCTTTACTGGATTTTGATGAATATACCGGGTCACCGCCAATACATAACGAAGATCCTCCACCTTCTCACTGCGGAACCGATCCTGAAACAAATGCCCTGTCGTCCGGTACATCCAGTTATAGTACTGCGCATAACTGATCCCGATCCGCTGCATAACGAGTGAAATGCTTTCCTCTCCTTCTTTCAATAGGAGGTGAAGGTGATTATCCATCAGGCACCAGGCATATACTTTCATGTCAGTGCGGATCTTGTACTTCAGGAGTGTGTTTAAAAAACGATGGCGATCTTCATCACAGTGGAAGATCTCTTGTTTATTTGCTCCGCGCAAGATTACATGATAGATTCCATTTCGACTCTTCTTCCTTCTTCTTCGCGGCAATTGATCACCTTCTATATGGAGAACCTTTGATGTATTATAAAAGTTTACTCCTTTGCCTTTGGTAACGCGAATGTACACTATTTAATTTTAGGATTGTAATAGGAGAACAAATTTGAAATTCTGCCTAGCAAAAAACAAAAATAGCCACGTATCACGAGCAAAAATGAAGAATTTAACGAGATCCCCTTGCTCAACAATTCACATAGATAGCTCTTGTGGGAAGCGCGGGGACGGTTCTAGTGCTTCATTCAAAGAAAATAATAATTCTAAAAAGAAGCACGGGAACCGTCCCTGTGCTTCTTCTACTACCTCCTTCAACATGAGGCCTTGCTTCTTCATTTAAATTATTTAACTTTTCAATGACACCGTAAACATCCACGTGAGTCTTATACAATCTAAGCTGTATATGTAGTTTGTCTTACTCAATATTCAAAGAAAATATAGTCACAAGGCGGCGTTTTTATATAAAAATGTATATTTTTGTCTGTTTAGCATGATACGGTAATTATAATACTTACAGCAAAGGAGAATATCGATGAATAAAAAAATTCTAATTTCCACCTTAATTGCAGGGGCTACTTCTTCAAGTTATGACGTTCTTCAAAACACTGCTGTGAATTACGAGTTTTAGGATTTGAAAAATGAGGAAAAAATCAATCATTTTTACCGTTCTATTCATAACATGTTTAGCCGTTTATCTAACAATCAATTTGATTTTCCCTTTCACATTTTTGAGCCTAAGTAAATCAGTTAAAGTGAACATTAATGAAGAAGAGGTCTCGGCTTATAATAAAGTTTCAGACTCAATAAATAATAAACTAAGCCTCTTAGATTTGAATGAATTAAACGAGTTGAGATATACCTACGAGATGTCGATTGATTACTATATGGCAACGGGAGATAAAAAAGTCACTCATACGGACATAGAGAGATATCGTTTTAACGTTAGCAATCAGATAGATAGCTTGCGTTTATGGAAAAGCAATGAAAAAGACTTCAGTAATTATGATAAAAATGTTCAAGACTTATACTACCAACTCATAACAAGTTTAAGAGAACTTGAGAAAAAGCTATACCAAAGTGAATATATCACATCAAAAACTCGGAACGAAATTAAATCAAATCTAGAAAAAATTGAACAGGATTATAAAGGAATCCAAGAACTTTTAGATGAATTATTAAGCTATTATTTGGACAGTAAGTGATGAAATCGAGTTGAGAGGGAAGCGCGGGGACGGTTCTGGCGCTTCCTTACTACGCAGCCATTTTAAGAGCATCTTCACAACAGAAGAAAATTCAGTAGCTTGAAATTTGCGCGGACATTGCGCTTGAACCTCTTCATTTTCCAAAAGAATCCCTGTCCAAAAGTCAGACCCAAGCTCCTCCCTACTCTGAGCATAGCTTCCTTTTCGTTCTGAAGAAGCGCGGGACAGTTCTGGTGCTTCCTTTAAAAAATAATAATTCTAAAAAGAAGCACGGGAACCGCCCCTGCGCTTCACTTACCATCGCTTCATCTCCTTATTCTACAGTTTTAAACTTACTGATTAGAAAATGGATAAGACGTATGAGGGGGAATTTTGGAGATAGATGTGGATAAAATATGGATTCTATAAACGGTTAATCACGCGTCTAGGGATTCCTTTTATTCTTGATAGTTGCCGAATAGACACGCCATCTATTTCCTTAATTCTATTCAATACTTCATCCCTTTCTACCTTGCTCAATTTCTGAATTAAACTACTGCTCGGGATGCCCATGCGAAGCGCGGGGACGGTTCTAGTGCTTCATTTAAAGAAAATAATCATTCTAAAAAGAAGCACGGGAACCGTCCCCTTGGTAAATGGATCACCTCTTAGAATAATTAATTACTAAAAGAATAGACAGGAATCTATGAATATATAAATTAATCTTTTTATTCACTTTTTCATTAAGCCTATATATATCCATAAAAAAGAGAGGTTGCTGTTTGCAACCTCTCTAAGACTTGGAATCATTACTTTTACGTTTAAAATATACCAATATATATATTATCGTTCCTGATACAATAGGGAAATTCACTAAAATAGCTTCTCCATTTGAAAGACTACTCTCTGTGAATACGAAATAGTACCATGTTATATTTATTGCTAAAAGTAGTATTAAAACTAATGGGTTGTATATTTTAATAGTAACTCCTCCTTAATAGCAGAAAGTAGCACCGCCAGTAAGTCCACCACCAACAGCACCGCCAATGGCTCCGACTAGGCCTGCGCTAACTGTTCCAATACCAGGGAGTGTAACTGTACCTACGGCTGCACCGCCAATGCCGCCACTCGTGCCACCTGTTACTGCACCTCCTGCAATGCCTGTCACACATTCACCTACACCAAAGGTTTGAAATTGGCCTGAAATTTGTTCTTCTGCGTACACTAAAAGATCTTCTCCATCTAGCTCATAATGTAAATTGACTTTTTGGCCATTTTTATCTGTTGCAGTTTTAGGTAGTGCTTCGGTTTCATTGGTTTTAGTATTTTCTAATGTAGCTACCCCTAACGCATTGACAGAAGCTTCTACTTGATCGTCCAAGGCTATTTCTGCTACATTTTCATTTACCTTTTGAATTGCTACCGAAGAATCTTCAGCTGCAAAAACCTCAGTATTTAAACCTCCAAATGAAAACACAGATGCTATGGCTACCATAGTCATGATAATAAATTTTTTGATATTAAAAACCCCCTAAAATATTCTATGGGTAAATTTAACATATATTTTTTACAAACGTTAAACAGATAGGAGAAAATATATTGATAGGAATATAGGTTATACAACCTTCTTTTCCTATAAAAGTTGTTTCTCTTGTTAATAGCTTACAGATTTAATAACATGTTTCATAGTATTCGGTTGGTTCCCGTTGGTTTGGAGCCTTCTCAGATAACCATAAGGAAGCACGGGAACCGTCCCTGTGCTTCTAAGTAATTTTGTTTATGTCATGAGACAAGTTACTTTTTTCATATAGTCTCAATGAGGTGAACTTCATGAATAAAACAATTGTCCCCATCCCTTACAAAAAAATTTTTCTTCCTTTTAATGAGAAGGTTGCTCCTGCTACAGTAACAAGAATAGAAAAACTAAAACCGTACTACAGTATTTATGACGTCGTTGTCCCAGTTGAAAAGGATAAAGACAAGGATTTCTATCACCTAGTCGGGGCCATCCCTCTTTTTTTGTCTTTATACAAAGAAGATGATGATGTTCCATGTATTGTTGAACCAACAACAACACATATAGAAAGATTACTCAAGATAGGAAGAAGATTTCATAACCAATACACTAAACCAGAATCAAAAAGAGAGTTAATTCATTCAATTATGGTACAAGGATATTCAAGCAGAGATGTCATAAAAGAAACCGACCTAAATGTTTCGAGATATATCTATCGTTCAACTATTCCCACTGAAATTATAGAACAAAACAGCACCCTCAATAATCCCGTTAGTCCACATACTATTAATATGATTGATACTCTCCCGTCTCCTCTTACATCAAAAATTAAAACTTACTTAATTAACAAAGCACTAAATGATCGACTTACTCAAACCCATATTAAAAATATAAAAAAAATGGTGAAATATTCAATGAATGATTTCATCAAGCTCTCATACCCAAACCAAATTAAAGTAATTCAATACGTCATTTCCTCTCCTGCTCTACTACCTCAATTATGGCACAACAAAATAGAACAGCTAAAAAGAAGATCTTATTAAATGTAATAATAAGCATGACAACCTTCCAACTCCTAAATTTCGCTTACAAAACTAATACCCCGCATACGCATTGCCTTTATTTATCATGAGTAAGTCATGAAGCGCGGTGACGGTTCTAGTGCTTCATTCAAAGAAAATAATCATTCTAAAAAGAAGCACGGGAACCGTCCCTGTGCTTCCTCCATGACTTTTTCACTGGTCTCGAACCGTCCCTGTGCTTCCTCCTCTGCGCTTCTTTACCTATTACACATTTACCTTCGAATTTTCTTGAACAAGTTCCTCCATGAAAGCAAGCATATCCTCTTTTAATTCCTCATTCTCAAGTGCCATTTCAATCGTTGTTTTAATAAATCCACTCTTTTCTCCTACGTCAAAACGCTTTCCTTCAAAGTCATAAGCAAATACACGCTGAATATCATTTAACTTCTCAATTGCATCCGTTAACTGCACTTCTCCACCAGCGCCTTTTTCTTGCTTATCTAAGAACGACATAATCTCTGGAGTTAGGATATAACGTCCCATAATCGCTAGATTAGAGGGTGCCGTACCTTGCTTCGGCTTTTCTACAAAGTGACTCACCTGGTAACGGCGGCCTTCTTGTTTCTCGGGGTTAATAATATCATAACGATGGGTCTCCTCATCTGGCACCGTTTTAGGGAAGCCCGGGGACGGTTCTGGCGCTTCCTTCAAAATAAATAATTATTCTAAAAAGAAGCACGGGAACCGTCCCCGTGCTTCCTTATAACGAAGATCCTCCACCTTCTCACTGCGGAACCGATCTTGAAACAAATGCCCTGTCGTCCGGTACATCCAGTTATAGTACTGCGCATAACTGATCCCGATCCGCTGCATAACGAGTGAAATGCTTTCCTCTCCTTCTTTCAATAGGAGGTGAAGGTGATTATCCATCAGGCACCAGGCATATACTTTCATGTCAGTGCGGATCTTGTGCTTCAGGAGTGTGTTTAAAAAACGATGGCGATCTTCATCACTATGAAAGATTTCTTGTTTATTTGCTCCGCGTAAGATTACATGATAGATTCCATTTCGACTCTTCTTCCTTCTCCTTCGTGGCAATTGATCACCTCGATCATTAGCACGTTTCGATTAAGAACTCCTTCCCCCTTCTGCTCGTAGCTCTCAGACCAACTCTTTCTTTTCGATTGAATGAAACCAGTTTATACTTTTGGCAAGCAAAGCGCGAATGTCCATTTTTCAAACATGGCTTAGAATAAGGAGGATATTTTTGAAGTTCTGTCAAGCAAAAAAGCAAAATCGACCATATGTATTGAGTCAAAATGGTAATTCAATTAATCGCTGACTCTGATACGATCCCGCCCGTTTCTCCGCTAAATTTGTGATTCAAGAAGCGAGGGGGACGGTGCTAGTGCTTCTTCAGGATCAATTAGTTCACCTAAAAAGGAAATTTAATTCCAAACAAAGAAACATATGATACAATCAGGCTGTCTAAATTTTCAGGGTAATGATTGACTTTATTTAACGTAAGAGCGATATGATGAACAAAGAGGGATGTAAATTATGGAAAGTATAATACCTATTATTTCAATTGCTACAATTGTATTAGTTATCGGCGTTGTTAAGTTTAGAGACTATAAAAAACATAAAGCTAATCCTGTGAAAAAGTGGGAAGGGAAGTCTGACAGAGAGATGAAAGCCGAAAAGCAAGATGCTGAAAATAAAGCAGAAACTCAAAAGGGTATCGGAAGAGCTGGCGGTCCTTTTGGAGGAGGTTCTGGCGGAATTTAGGTTTTTAAGTTAGGTAAAAACAAAAAGTAATGCGAAGCGCGGGGACGGTTCTAGTGCTTCTTTCAAAGAAAATAATAATTCTAAAAAGAAGCACGGGAACCGTCCCTGTGCTTCCTCAAGAGAATAATTAAAATTATACAAATTTAGTTTAAAATTACTAGAAGCGAGTGTGATTATATTGAAAAAATATTAAAAATTTCCTCTTCAGGAATTGTTTTGTTTTTAATATGGTTATTTGTGAATCAATCAGATAGTAATCTAGAAACTAAACTAGAAATGAACCGTATTGAACCATTGACTATTAATAATGAAGAGAAAAAGTTAACATTAGAACCAATTATTGTTTGCTCAAATGTAGAAGAGTGTAATAAATCTCAAACCTACACCAACGAAGGAAAGTCACCAAACTTCCCAACAATAAAAGGTGTTAGTACAGGAGATGAGATATTAGTTGATTTTAAAAATATGAATCCAGATAATAAAGGGTTGACTACTACAAGAAACGGAAGCACTTCGGCGGGTTATTTAAAAAACAATAAATTTGAAGTTATAAATGCTGGAGCGGATTCAGTTCACTATAAGATTTATGCAGAGTGGAAAAATAAAAAAAGTGAACCCTATGGAGTAATAGTTTATATATTTAATGCGGGAATAGTAAAAGGATAATTATAAAATTCATAAAAAACAATTGTTCTTCCCGAATGAGAAATTAAATAAACTGAAAAGAGAGAAAATTCATGAATAGAGTATCTGTGAACTGTGTTACAACTGAACACCTCATCGAAGAAAATAATTATTCTAAAAAGAAGCACAGGAACCGTCCCCGTGCTTCCGTCGGTTCTCTTATAATTAGTAATGATTTTGGTTCTACAGAGATAGAGGATGCTTTAACTTCTTATAGTACAAGTACGTTTATTATCGAGGTTGATTATGAACAGAGAAATCGCGGACAAGATTATTGGTATGAGGCACAAGATATTGATGTTACTCCATTCTGGGGAATTCCTCATTAAAATGGAAATAATAAAAGAAAATAATAAAAGAAAATAATAAGGATATCGTAAAATTACGATATCCTTATTATTTTAGTCATTAATTAATTTTTATTTTTATTTCGACTAAATACGAAAAGCTCGAAAAATAAAATGTTAAATCCACTCACTACTCCTATAATAGTAAACCCTTGAACCTTTGGTATATCGAATACATATATAGCAATTGAAAGAATAATTAATACTATGATTAATTCAATATAACTCTTTTTTCTTTTCGTCATATATCTCTATTCACCTTCTTCTTACTTTTAAAAATTACTGATTAACTCTCTCATCCTAGTATCCTCTCAAAATTTTCATAAAAATCAATTAGTAGAAAGGTCCTCATTCCCATCCAGACAGAGACGCATTACATATCGCTTCTGTATGAAAACCACCGAAAGCTTAGCAAACGCAATCCAGGGAAGCGCGGGGACGGTTCTGGCGCTTCCTTCAAAGAAAATAATAATTCTAAAAAGAAGCACGGGAACCGTCCCCGTGCTTCCTAATTTCAGATGGAAAAGAAGTATATTCAAGCGTCTTTCCTACATATGCTTGTTTTAAAATTTCACTTAAAGAATCTGGCAAGCTCATTTTCACGAATTGAGAAACATGGGGAAGCTGGTAGATCCGGGTGTTCTTTCAACCATGAGAGGATTTGTTTCTGGTAAGGATCTAGTTTTCTTGATCTAGTTTTCAAAATCCCCACCCACTCCAATGCTTCTTCAAAATCTCTTTCTAAGTATTCATAGACTGTTGTTCTAGATAGGTTGCAGTTCCGGGCAATAGCTGCCACTTTAAATCCTTGCCTTTTTAAGTACCATGGGGACGAGTTCATTGGCACTTCCAATCATGTGCCAAGGGACCCGTCCCCGTGGTACTTAGGACTTATATATTGAATAGTATCACTCTTCTATAGACCACATCAAGAAAAAAATACCACATTCTAACAGACAGCCTGGGTTCCTTTCTATTATTTCCCCTATTATCATTAGACAAAAACCTTGAAGCGTGAGGAGGATTGGAGACCAGTAAAAAAGCACCAAACCGCTTTTTACTTAGTCCACATCATCTGTCTCATCAAAGAACTTCATTACAAATTGAGATCCTTCATAAGTCTTTACCATCTCACCAAACTGTTCCCAAGTATAGGGACGTCCATCTATAACCAACATGGGTCCAAAGGAAGCGCAGGGACGGTTCCGGTGCTTCCTTTAAAGAAAATAATTATTCTAAAAAGAAGCACGGGAACCGTCCTCGTGGTACTTTAAGTAATTAAAGTGGTTATTTTTACTTATTTGTTAATTTTAAACTGATAAATTCAGATCAAAATGTACCATATCCCTTGTGCTATGATTTCATTACATGTTAAAAATTTTAAATGTAAGAATAAATAACCAACTTAGGTGTTGAAGAAAGTGAAATTAACTCACTTAGCGATATGACTATACAAGTTCTAAACCAACAAGAAGGCGGCGAAGTAGTAACTGCAAGTAGTGTTAAGAGAAATGTAGACCAAGATCCAAACAATGGTGGATTCACTACATTTACTATTCCGGAAGACGACTTACAGATAGATACTGTAGCTCGACGCGTAATTTCAGAAGATCCGGATACTTTTAGGCTTACAACCACAGCTGACTGGTTAATCGATCCATTACAAGAGTATACAGATACTATTGCCCTTCAATGGTCTGATAACTTCACAATGGGTGAGGACCTCGGTTATATTGTAAATGAGGATGGTGATCGCGATTATTATGATGCTGTGAGAAATGATGTTGTTCCAGAAAAAGGTGTAGCGTGGGATCTTGATTTAAATCTTAACCAAGATGAAACTGGTGCAGTCTTAGAAGCTATTGTTACAAAACCTGATTCTTCAGGGACTGCAAACGTCGTAGGGGAGTATGGCCATGTCCAAGTAAGACCTTCTGATGTAAGGGTTGGGTTTTCTTCAAGTGGTGTAGACATGACCGTAGGACTTGCGGCAACTGTAAATCAAGCTTCTCCTGATTATGATTACTTTGAGTACTAAATAATATTGTAAAAGAAGTGATTAAATACCATGGCTAACAAAATATTCTTAGGTATCCTAGTGTATATTGCGGGATTTATTATAGTTACTTTTACTGCCAGTATATTTTCAAGTGATCCAGATTCTTCTTTCTCTGTAGGCATTATAGCCGCTATTCTTTATTTAACCTCAGTATTAACCATTCTGCTTAAGGGAAAAGAAGTAACCAAAACGCAAAAATGATGGATTCTACCTAAGATTTTATTTAAGGTTTATGAATAGTTTATGTTTATATTAAAAGGAGTGCGCTGATTTGGTTAAATCGCACTCCTTTTTCATTTTTTACAAAATCCCCCCAATACCATCGCTACCTCACATAAAGCGCTCTCCTTACAACTCTTTAATACTGATAAGACTGTCCTCCAAGTACCACAGGAAGTACCACGGGGACGGGTTCATTGGCACATCGAATCATGTGCAAAGGGACCTGTCCCGTTGTTACTTTTGTCGGCACTCCATATAAAACCTCTCCCGCGCTTCCATTAAGCTCTCTCCGTGGAAGCGCAGGGCCAATTCTGGTGCTTCCCTAAAAGAAAGTAATAATTCTAAAAAGAAGCACAGGAACCGTCCCCGTGCTTCCTCCTGAGCATTTCTTATCCCTCTCAGGAATGGTGAACAAGTTATAAGAAGTTAAAAAATATAGACGATGATGTTTTAACTTCATCTTAATAATCATTTATGAGAAGCACGGGGGCTGTTCTGGTGCTTTATTAAAACCGAAAAGTTCAATTAATAAAAAAGCAGGGGAACCGTCCCTCCGCTTTCGGAACTGTCCCCCTGCTTCCGCTTCTTTGCTTTCACATCCCGACATCTTTTACCTGGCTCTCACTATACAGCCGCTTCTCTGCATGTTGAAATTCATAGTAATACACCTTATTTTCATTAAGTACGTAAAACCGCATTCCCTCATCCTCTAAATACATAATCGGTTGCAATACATCATCTGATATTCGTACCAAATCCTCAAAAGAACGGACAGGTATGGCCCTGTTGTTCTCATAGATAATCTCTTCGTCAATGGCTACCAACCTTGTTCCATACTTTTTAAAAACTTGATGAATCTCCCGTTTTTTAGGATCCTTTTCTCGAAATGGCTTTGTAAAGTAAAGAACTCCTATAATACTCAGCACCCCTACTATTACGAGGAAACTATACCCCCATATCGCTTTTTGGGTACTTGGGTCTTTCACTGAAGTTGTGTCTACCACAACCCCTTCCTTTTCATTCGTTAACTGCCCGCCAACCGTTAGGACCTTACCGTTTAACGGAAGAACCATTGTAGCTTCTGTTTGTTCTTGGATTGGGCCTGACTCAGTATCCCCATTGATATTCACGAGAAATGAAACTGTTAATTCGCTCATAGTTCCAACTTCACTTGCCTCATTAACCTTGGCGACAAACTCATAGAAATCCTTTAAATTGATGTCGTAAGTATCATTAAGCTGTAGATTATCTGTAGTCTGATTGAATTCCTTTTGGGGAACAAAGGTGTAATCCTTACTCCATAAGGCCTCTCGCTCCTCACTTTCCCCAAGATAGCCGTTTAAAGTAGCTTTAACTTCATATGTTCCTTGTAGATCTATCGGCTCGCCAGCACTAAATTCATAAGAATAGGAGGTCAGGAGCTGATCAACAAAATTAACTAAATAAGACTTCCCTTCCTCTAACCGGTCATGGCTATACAAAGGGTTGGATTTAACAAGCACCTCATAGTTAATATCACCTTTTTGATTATAATTGAAAGTTGATTGTTCCTTTTCAACCATGGCAGGATGGGCAAATTGTTGGTATAACTTAATCCCTCCCACTATTACAAGAATAACCATAATTCCGATTAATGAATATCGTAGTAAAGGATTCCATTTGTATCGCATATTTAGGCTCACCTTCTCTATAAATTTAGAATTCTACTTCATTACGTGGAACATGATCTGTTCTACGCACAATTAAAGACAACCATCCTATCTTAGGAACAACGTAAATAACTTCCCCTTTAATCTGAGAAGGATGAACAAGTTCAGCATCAGCTATCGAATTGTTGTCACCTTTCGTTTTATAAAGTATAGTACTGTCTTCCCTGATTACTTCAATTACCCTGTGTGATATAAATATATTATCTCTTTGATATTGGATGACATCCCCAACCGCCACCTTCTGTCCATCAATTTCTTTCACGATCGTAACGTCCCCGGGTTGAATTTTAGGCTCCATACTACCCGTAGCAATAGCTGAGGGAAAAATAGGAAAAACCCCAACACAAAACCATACCACCACAATCGAAATTACTCCAGACACCATTATGGAGTATGGATTCTCTTGTTGATCCTGCGAAATCTGATTTGATGCTTTCCGATATAAATACATTAGGACTAAATAAGAGAAGATAGGTGTTAACGTCCCTAGTAAAGATTTTGTGATCCACTGAAGATCCGGTAACACGGGAGAGAACCATTCGAAGCCCTCTACTAGAAAAAAATAAATTATAGCCGGAAAAGGCCCACCTAAATAGACTAGATATGTAGCTAAGAGGTGTTCGGCAAATCCGGGCGCAATAGACTGGGCTAAGAATTGCACCCACTCCTCACTGCCTTTATTGTTTAAATATTGAGTGTAGGGGATTGTGATTGCAGTCATATATAGTGAGACAAGCACTAAGAAGACATGCCCCGTTTTCTTCTTCATACCATTAACCACAAAGCTTCTTAGGTGCTCTTGCCCTGCTATGATAGCGATAAAAGATATACCATTCACAACTAGACCAAAAAAGGAATGATCGTAAGGGCTTTTCCCAAAGCCACCTATTAAACCCGCAAAAAATAGTACGGCCACAGCGATTAAGCCAATATTAAAAGCCCATATATTAATCATTCCTCCGTACCTCTTTTTCCCACCCGTGCGGAGGCGAGGGAATGACCAAATGAGAAATAAGACCATCACCCATAATAAAGGTTCCATTACATAGTTCATGATTTGACCACTAATAGGAAGAAGAGGAGTCTTCGTTATGCCATATAAAACAACTCCAATAAATAGAAGAAATATACAACGAATGTATACGCTTTGATTCGAAATATAAGGTTTCACTCAGCTGCTCCCCCTCTATTTCTCTTCATCTTCTGATTTCGTTAACTCAGAATCTATCTTTTCTTTTACTTCACGTTTATCTTTTTTTTTGTCATTTTCACTTAAATTACTCGACTCCCCAGTTTCTTGGCTTAGTGTCTTAGAAGACTCGCTTGCATTTCCTTCTTCAACAGAAGTGGTTACTTCTTTCTTTGAGTGATCCTCTACTTGCTCTTTATCTTGTTCTGTCTTTTGCTCCTTTATTTTTTCATTGTCTTCCTCTCGTTCATCTTCTTTTGGCTTTTCTTGATTTTTCCCTTTTTCTTGGTCTCCACTATTGTTTTGTTCCTGCGGATCTTCTTTTTTATCTTTTTCAGTATGTTCTTCTGCTTTTTCTTCCTCAGATTCAGAGATAATGTTTATTTGACTTTCAATAGTTAAGCTTTTTTCCCACAGTCCATAGCTATTAGAAAATAGTGCAACTCCGCAAAAGATACTCCCTATTAAAAGCATTACATTCTTCTTCAATGAAAACCTTCTCCTCTCTCCATCATGGATTTTCCCATTGCTTATATGAAAGTACTTTTGATCGAAATGATGGATGGATTTTAACCATAAGTTCTTTTGATTCTTGTGGTTTTATGATCTCGTCTTCTATTTCTACAGGGAGCGTGCCGGTGTTTTTAACTTTATACGTTAAGCTGCCTTTATACCCTTCCTCCATATCAGCTTTAAAATATAAACGATCATTCGTAACATGAAATTCCGTATTTTCGATTCCCTTTTGCGGATGCACGCTGTACTCATTTAGGTAAACTAGACTCAATTCACCTGTGCCAAGGTGAGCTGATATAGTTATTTGATTCTGGAAATGCGCATAGCTTATACCTGCGCCACATAAGAAGAAAATAGCAGAGCACCATATCCAAAGTACGTTGCCCCTAAAAAGGTGTCTTCTGCGCTTCATACCAACCACTACTTTCTCGTTATAGTTGTTAAGCTAAACTCCGATCAGGTAAGATATAGCAAGCTATCCCTTTTGCGTTAGCGTAAAGAGCAGCTCGCGTTCGGTCAGGCAAATCTAATTTATCTAATATCTGACTCACGTGTTTCTTGACTGTATTTTCCGTTATAAACAAATGAGATGATATCTCTCGGTTTGAGTAACCCATCCCAATAGCTCTTAATACTTCTAATTCTTTATTCGTTAACTGATTAAGCTCATCTAATTCACATGATTCTTCTTCTAAAAGCAGTTCCAATACTCCCGGATCGTAATATTTTCTCCCGTTACTTACTACATTCACCCCATGCACCAACTCCTCTGGCATAGCTTCTTTCAGTATGTAACCAGAAGCTCCTAACTCTTTAGCTTTTATAAAGTCTTCTGATCTAGCAGATGAAGTCAGTATGATAAAACGTGTTTTTAAACCCTTTAATTCTTTCGCCTCTTCAATAAGATGAAACCCAGAATCCAACCCAAGACGTAAATCAACTAATACAATGTCAGGCTTTTCATTCTTGATACTAGCTAAGCCTGTATTTTTATCATTGGCTTCGAAAATAATTGAACCTTCGTTCTCTAACTTAAACAATGAAACAAGTCCTTCCCGAACTAACGGATGATCATCAATTACTAACAACTTCATTGATATCCCCACTCCTCTTCACGTTTAAAGTGACTTTAACTTTGGTCCCTACATCTACATGACTTACAATAGAATGTTTGCCATTATACTGATTAGCAAGCTCGCGAACATTCTTTATCCCTAAACCTCCCCCTTTTCTATAAACATGCTCCACATCAAAACCAGTTCCATTATCTTCTATAAACAAATGAACCTTATTCTCCAATTTATTTACGTTCACTTCGATAACAGTTGCCTTCCCGTGACGTATGGCATTTCCAATTGATTCAACAACAATACGGTAGATGACTCTTTTTGTATCCATTGATAAATCCTCCAGACTAGGACATATACTTTTTCGAATCGTTATATCATTGAGTTCGGCTACATGATCCAGATAATATATAAGCTTACTACCGAACGCCATTTCTGTTTGTTTAGTTGAGCTCAATTTATAAATACATTTTCTTAATTCGGTAGCGGCTTCTCTTGAGAATTCTTCAACCATCAACAACTTGTCTCTAATTTCTTCATCAATCTGTCCCTGGTTTATAGCATGCATGGCATAATTTATGCTAAACAATCGTTGAGAAACGCTATCGTGTATTTCGTTCGCAATGCGATTTTGTTCTTCCAGAAGGAGAAGTTGAGAGTTTACCTCTTCATATGAAATCCTTTCATATGTAATGGCACACAGTTTTCCAAGAAAGCTAAGTTGTTTATTAATAAACTCAAGTTCTTCCTTATTCGCATCCTCGATTTCCACTCCTAGAATCCCGTATCTCTGAAACGAAGTGGTAACCCCTACAATCACCAGTTTTTTAGAATTAAATGTCACAAGCTTGGGTGATCCACTATACAAGTTGGATGCACGAATCAAGTACCTACCTAAGTCCGCTGTTCCTGAGTATTGGAGAGGATTTGTATAAAGAGCTTGGGAACCGCCCTCTCGGCTAACTCTTTCATTCAAATAGAAAGCAAAAGTACAATCTGTTAACCTACGTGCATAAGACAGAAAATTCTGAATTATGACATTGTACGACTCATGACTATTTATGCCTTCTAAGATCTTATAAAGATCCATGATATGATCCATTCCCTGCTGCGCCTTTTGATTCGCGACATTAAGCTTCTTATTCATGTCTGACAAGTGGTTAGACTGTTGATCAAGTTTGTTATTTTTCCACTTAAGCTCCTTAAGCACTACTGAAAATAACTGCACAGCTAATGTTATCAATATATAGGCTAAACCATACAACAGAGCAGAACTCAGACTTAAAGTTCCTTGAGCAGAAAAGTAATAAAGGAAAAGTAGATAGAAAGATAAATAAAGCCAACAGTACAAAAGAGGCAAAATATGAGCTGCCAGCAATACAGGGTTTAATGCATACCACACAAAAATCCCATTCAACCCTCCGCTCGGTAGTAAGAGTAAGGTAATCCCAACAGTTTCAATGATCAAAAGCGTATTTAACTTCCAAGGGACATCCTTAGCTCTTTCATAGAGCCAAACAATTAAGAGCGAAGAGGATAAAATCAGCAAAAGGACAAGTATCATATTTATTATAGATAGGTAATTATCCATTAAGAGGTAAAATATAAAAGAGATAAAGATAGACATGAAACGATAGACATGTAAGACATTATTATAATTCATATCAAACCGAATGGGTAAACCAACTAAGGCTAACATTATGTACGCACCTTTCAAAAGGATTGGGGAAGACAATCGTTATAACAAACAAAAAAGCCTTCCCAATGAAAGCCGAACCGGTTGCACTACTGGCTCCGTGTATCCAAAGTGCCCAAAATAAGAATACACTTCATTACCTTTCGTCTATATCTAAAGTAATACTATGTGGGTAATTCTGTAAACCACAAAAACTAGACATCTCCCAACCTTATATCTCAACTCTCATGGATAATCGCTAGACCTCGACATTATTTGATGTTGGATACATGGGTAATCTGTCAGTCTTTGCCACAAACTAAAACTTAAAACGTTTGGTTATTTATTCCTATTATATATCATAATGAATGATCGTCCATTACACTAAAGTAGTATTCTTCTTATCCAATCGTTCCTTTTCAGAAACCACAAGTAGTATAGAAAATCACTCTTATTCATGGCGAGCTTTCAAACATTCTCCACTACAATACAATTAGATTCACCAAACTTAATCGGGGAGATGGTTGTATGAAAGCACCAAAGTTTATTACGACTGCAGTTATTGCAGGAATGATGGTTACAGGAGCAGGTTATGCGTATTGGACAGATGCTTTAACGGTAGATAATACGGTTTCAACTGGGGAATTTGATGTAGAGTTTGTTGATGAGGGCTTCCTTCCTTTACAGTTAGCAGTAGATACGACAGGAGAAACAAAATATATGATGGATAGTACAATATCACAAGATGCTGATCAATTAACTGTTAACTTTGAGAACATGTACCCTGGTGCTATGGGACTTTATGCAGCTAAGGTAGAGAACACTGGTTCTATTCCAGCTAAGCTTAAAAACGTTGAAGTGGACTTTTCTGAAGCAGCGGGAGTCTTAGCTAATGACATGAAAGCTGCTGGTGGTTACGTACACTTCGATGAAAACAATAATTATAAGGGCGGAAAGTTCTTCATCGGTAATTTGAATAACCTAGAAACTAAATTAGATACAATGCTTCAGAATCTACAAATGGAACCAGGCGATTATATCCTATTCGATATTCCAGATGAGTATAAAGATGAAGTAGCTGCTGAAATTCCTGCTTACAATCCTGATGAGCAAAATTGTATCATTTTTTACCTAGATCATAACTCTAATAATGATTCAGAAAACCTTACCACTCAGTTCGATATCAAATTTAACTGGGAACAGCATAACGCACAGTAAAAGATATCACCCCAACCCGGATGATCGTTATGATCGTGCGGGTTTTCTTATGCACTAAACAACAAATGGTACCCAAAAGTAGTACACCTATCTCTAAAAAAGTATAAAGCAAGACTATCCTTAAGTATGGCGCTTTAGCTTTCTTATCATAGTAATCTATTAACTGTAAGCAATAATCAAATCACATTTAAGGGAGAGATTGTTTTGAAGGGTACTAAATTTGTAGCTTCTGCAGTTATTGCAGGAATGATGGTAACAGGTGCTGGATATGCTTATTGGACGGATGCATTGACTGTGGATAACACGGTTTCAACTGGGGAGTTAAATGTTGCTTTTGATGATAGTAAAACTTCTATCGCAAGTGCAGAGAGCGGTACAGAATACGTGGTTGTAGAAGAAACGCCAGGTAGTGATGGAAAATCCTATGAGTTCTCAGTATCAAACCTATATCCAGGTGCTAGCGTTAAGGTAAGTACAGCTTTCACAAATACAGGTACGATTCCAGCAGTTATTGACGATTCAACGTTCTCATTTGATAATGCTTTATCAGTAGCACAACGCTCAAAGATGCTATTAGAAGGCGGTACTATTTCTATACTTAAGGCGGATAATTCTACACAACACAGTTATACCATTCCAAGCGGACAATATAATATTAACGATGCAGGAAGTGTAATTGAAAACTATGCAGGTGATTATCAATTAGAACCTGGTGACTCTGTTGTATTGTCAGACTTAGAGTTTACTATGGATCCTAGTACAGTAGAAGCTGATGATTTAGAAGACAAAACATTCACTTTCCAAATTGGAGCTACTTTTAAACAGCATAACGCACAATAATAGTAAAAGGCAGGTGGGTAACCTGCCTTTTTTCATGCATTGGAAAGACAAAGTCACTCACCCTAGAAATGAGATCTTCCTTCCATCGCAAGGTTTCCAGCCCAACCTTTAATAAAAAAGAAAATGTAGCACAAGCATCCACCTGTGCTTCTCTTTTAAGTTACTGTTTTAAATTTCTTGAATATATTCTTCTTCAAAACATCTCCTTCAGTAGACTTTAACGCTTTGCGGTAATTATGTTTTGGCTAGCGGATAACGATAAATCTAGACTTACACCTTTTCCGTCATCTTGTCATCCTTTGGATCAAAATTCTTTTCCATATAATCCGTACTGCGTAGGTTCGATGAGGCTATGTATCCATTGTAATGATCACTTTTCACTTACTTCATAAGCTACGAAACGTCTATAGATGCGCTCTGTTGGGTAATCAGGTCTACTTACAACTTCCTAGTTCTGAGTAATACGGAACAAGTTCCACAGGACTACTCCCAAACAATTTATTGGTTCTTAAATTCCATAGTCATTGTTCTCACTCAAATGATCACCATTCATTACATAAACTTGATCTCCAGGCTGGAACATTTGAGTAGAACTGAATCTGCTTCAGGCCACTCATACTCTCCTTTTTTCGATTTAAAACCACCTTCAGTTTCGGAAGCAAATTCTTCAGGCGTCTCGGCTATCGACACTCTACTATATTTTTTTATATTGTCGTAAACCTTTTCTTGATAGGTTTTTTTCCCTTTTTCATATTCTCTATCTGGGTTATTATCATTGGAATACCCATTATAAGCCATAATGGCAAAATACCATTGCTCTAGTATGCGGCGGTTACTAGCACCATTAATAGTGCGTAATTTAATTTTATAAGGAAGTTGTTTCCATTTATATTTAAAATATAAGCGCCTATTCGAATGTTGTGCTCTGCATCAGGAGCTAATCGCTTTTTATCTACCCCCTCGAGGTCATGATTAGTTATTTGCATTATCCCAATACCACCATCACTTATCAGAACGGTACCACCTTCCTTAAATTGCATCGTATTGTTCTCCCCAGAAGCTATTGCCTTCGTGAAGCGCCGAGGCGGTTCACGACCAGTAAAAAAGTACTTAATTTATTTAAGCTTAGCACGCTTCCATCTAAGTATAGGCAGTAAAAGAAGCAAATCAACTAGATACAGTAGGTGACTTGCTTCTTTTTTATAGGTATTTGACTTCTTCACTGGTCCTGGACGGTTCTAGCGCTTCTTTCAAAAAAACCTCTAAATATGAAGTACGAGACCCGTCTTCATCCTACTCAATTACATTACTATACTAATAACTAGAAAAAAAGGGAACAGGTTCGTTGTCATGCAGGACGAGGTCTTTCCCCGTAAACTTACACCTCACACCCCACTAGTGACAAAGGGTGTCAAAGGTGTTAAGGGTTTGCTTCACCCCCAGCACCAGGGTCAAGTGCCTCAAATGATAATCGCTAGGAGATATTGCCCCAAATACTATATCATGTTGTTATCATTTCTGGAAAATTCCTAACAATTTCTTTTGCTTAATCCGTTCTGGCATGTCCATCGATGACGTCGTACGCTTTCTTCATATAGAAACTTCGCGTTGTAGTATTATGTGCATCAGAAGCGATGAAGTGCGTTAAGTTCGCTTTGATCATTTGTTCCGAGAACTTGGCTATCTTTTTGCCGAATTTGCCAGCCAAACTACCAGCCGTCACTTGTGTAAACGCACCGTTCTTCACGAATTTGTATACCTGATCAGGATGCTGGAAGAGTTCACGGTTTCGCTCGGGATGAACGATAATCGGCTTGTATCCGACTACCTGAAGATCAAACAATAGCTGACTTGTATAACGGGGAACATGATTAGATGGAAGCTCAACAAAGACGTAACCGCTCGCCTCATTAAGAGGTAAGAACCGTCCCTTCGTAATGTCTTCCACCATATCGCCATGAATCCGCGTTTCTTGACCGGGTAGAATCGTTACAGGAATATCTCGGTCCTGTAATTCCTCGTTTAAGGCGCGGACGGAATTAAGTATGTCCTCCCCACTGTTCTCGAAAGCCCCATTCTGGTCATGAGGTGTTGCTACGATGGTCCGAATACTATCTCTATATGCAGCACGCACCATCTCAATGCTATCGTCCATCGTTTCAGGACCATCATCGAGACCAGGTAATATGTGACAATGAATATCGATCAAAAGACTCATCCTCCACCCTTCTGTGAATTTATCTATTTACCAATAAGGAAATATTTTCTTTTCATTTTATTATAGTAACCTCCTAGGATATTGAGAACAGCAAATGATATCGAGTGTTGGTAATTACCCTAATTAACTATTCATATTATAAAAAATCATCTCTTTATTAAGGGTTCATATTCGAACTAGGGCAATTGGACACGCGATAGTAATAATAACTGCTTTTCTTTTATGTTCTTCCCATTCAGCACGACACCGAGTACTTTCGCTTGTGCATTGATTGATAGTTCTTTTGCCTTTTGAGCTGCTTCATGCTGCATTCGTTTACCGCGCACAACAAGCAGAACTCCGTCACACGCATGGACTAGGATTTGGGATCGGTGACTGCGAGTACGGGAGGGGTATCGAATATGACCATTTCATAGTGTGCTTTTGCTTACTCTATTATATTTGTCATCGCTTGAGGTCCGTTACGGTTACCTTTTCGACCTGGGAGTCTGAACCAGACGAAAGGGAAATCTTGTTCGTTAACTGGCCAGTGGTTAGATTCAGATCAAGTTCATCAATTACATAATTCAATATGTACGGATGTTTCAACATGTCATTAAAAGTAGCAATTATACCAACATTCGTTTGAATTGTATTGTATTGTAGTTAAACTCGTCCGGTTCAGCAGACTTCTCACTCACCGCAAATCGCGCATTCGCTTCATACACTGGTGTCAGGACAAAATAACTAACTACTGCGCTAATTCCTGTTGCAATCACAATAAGTGAAACAATGAGCCACAATTGCTTCTTTAACACGTCAAAGATTTCCATGAGAGAATTCGTTTCTTCCATCCGTAAATCCCGCTTGATAGATATATGTCTCCTACTATATGGAGTCATTATAGCATAATCCAACAATATTTTACTGAATAATTCATTTAAAGTTAATATTATCCTATATTTGCATTTTTACATGCATTAAATCTCATAAATTCACAAAAACCCTTATCAATTGTCTAATATTAGTATTTATAATCCCGACTAAATCGTAAAAAGCGCTCTTTCTATAAAAGAGCGCTCGTGCTAACCTATTTCTCTATATACTCCAATACTCTTTCATCCCTCTTCAACTTCTCCTTAGCAAGCCTCCCCCAGTTCTTGACGGCATTCAGCGTTGTATTCTCCCTTTCCGCGATTTCTTGCAGGGATTGCTCACGCAGTATGAAGCCATCGAACCATTTCAGCTGGTTACCTGTTAAGACGCGGCTAATTTCTTTATATACATAAGGATCAATGAGATTAAACAAGAGTTGATCATAATACACCGCTTCTTCTTCTAAAAGGAGAGCACACTGCTCATCTTTCTCTTGGACGCGGTTGTCCTTACGCATCTTAGAGATGAGTCGGTTCCGTACGATAAAATACACATAGGACGACAACTTCCCTTTGTCTTCTTGAAACGATTGCACCGCTTCCCACAGAGCGAGTACTCCCTCCTGGTAAAACTCCCCGTAAGAATCACGAATGCGTAGTTTATGAATAATGTGATGAATCATCGGTGTGAACTGATCCATCATCCCCTCAAATTCTAAATCTTGTCTAGCCACTCTTTCCTCGTTTCCAAAAAGCGCGCTTTTTCCTTGTATTCCGCCGGTAAGAGCATCATATAACGAGAATCATTTCTCATCACGTCGACATACGTAACGTTCTGACGCCCAAACGTTACGTTTCCCCCCTGAAACGTCAAAAGTGGACAATCATCCTTTCTGTTTCTGTATAAATCCAAAAATTATGTATGAAAATTGTAATTTTTATAGGTATTTTGACATTTATAGTTGAAATATTTGGAATTATATAACTATAATATAGGTAATGTTGAGGTGAGTTTTCTAATCCCCATGATGAAAGGCCTTCAGAATCTCTCTAGTAATGGACCTCTGGCGAACACAGATGTGAGTGACCAATGAATGACGGGAGGAGGATCGGTGTCCATTTTTATAAGACACCGTGTAATGAATAGGCTTATAGAATTTAAAATTTGGGGGAAACAAAAAAATGAATAAAAATAACGAGATTCTTACACTGGAGAAAGACATCGTGACTCCATCGACAATGGTGCTCGCACCTTACCATCACGAATGGTACCAAGCAACAATTATCGATCGCTATGCTGGAGAAATCTATTCTAAGGAAACAACGTCCAAAATCATTGAATCGTCTTGTCTGCACTGGTCAAGTGCACCAGAGGGGATTCGGAGGGCGATGAGGTTTCAGTTGGATTTTCACAAAAAGTCACCACTTGCGATCCAACCCGAGTTGGACCTTTTCGGTTTTCCAACCATATCACCAGAGCAATTCGGATGCTTTTGGATCTTTCCGCGTCACGTTTGGAAAAAGGGCGGGGACAAGAATCGTTCGTACATCATTTTCCGGAATCAGGTTCGCATGGAGTTCCCGATTTCTTATTATGTATTAAACAAACAATTCCAGCGTACGTGTGAGATTTACTTTAAATACAAGATGGCCATGGCCGAGCAATAGCGACGTATTAAGGTCAGCCTCCCCGTTTCATCCCCCTTCCTCCGAGTCAGGAAGCCTGCTGTTTCCTGGCTTTTATTCTATAGAAAAAGGTGCTCGCTAGACTCTAGCGAGCACCTTCCTTATTCGTAATTACACTTTATTTCACATCAAAACGATCGGCGTCCATTACTTTCACCCAAGCATCTACGAAGTCACGCACAAACTTCTCCTTGTTATCAGCTTGCGCATACACTTCCGCATAAGAGCGAAGAATGGAATTCGAGCCGAAGACAAGGTCAACGCGCGAAGCCGTGTGAAGCAGCTCCCCACTCTTACGGTCGCGGCCTTCGTATTCGTTGTAATCAACCGGCTCCCACTTCATACCCATGTCTAATAGGTTCACGAAGAAGTCATTCGAAAGTGTTCCAACGTTGTCCGTGAATACACCGTGCTTCTTATTCCTATAGTTGGCCCCGAGCACGCGCATACCGCCGACGAGAACGGTCATCTCAGGTGCCGTCAGGCCGAGTAACTGAGATTTGTCGACGAGAATTTCTTCTGGGCTTAGTGTGTATTCCTTCTTCTCGTAGTTACGGAATCCATCAGCCATTGGTTCAAGAAACTCGAAGCTTTCTGCGTCTGTCATTTCCTGTGTCGCATCTCCACGGCCTTGAGTGAACGGAACCTTCACTTCAACTCCTGCCTTTTGTGCGGCTTTCTCAACCGCTGCTGAGCCACCGAGCACGATTAAATCAGCAAGGCTTACGTTTTTATGGAAGGTTGATTGAATGTTTTCATAGACTGATAGAACCTTCTCAAGCTCCTCAGGCTCGTTTACTTCCCAGTTACGTTGCGGAGACAGACGGATACGCCCGCCGTTTGCACCGCCACGTTTATCAGACTGGCGGTACGTGCTCGCTGCAGCCCAGGCGGTTTTAACAAGTTCGCTTACGGTTAGTTCAGAGTCGAGAATTTGAGCTTTTAAGTCTTCAATCTCGGAATCTATAAGCTTATAATCAACGGCTGGAATCGGATCCTGCCAGATAAAGTCTTCTTTCGGTACTTCTGGTCCTAGATAGCGAGATTTTGGACCCATGTCGCGGTGAAGCAGTTTGAACCAAGCCTTAGCGAACGCGTCGGCAAATTCTCCAGGACGCTGGTGGAAGCGACGAGAAATCTCTTCATAAACCGGATCTTCACGTAGCGCTAAGTCAGCTGTCATCATCATCGGCTCTTCTTTCATAGAAGGGTCTTCAGGGTCTGGCACCAAGTGCTCTTCTTGCATATCGATGGCTTTCCACTGATAAGCGCCAGCTGGACTCTTCGTCAGCTCCCACTCGTAGCCAAATAAAAGGTCAAAGTAGCTCATGTCCCACTTCGTCGGTGTAGGTGTCCACGCTCCGTGGATTCCACTAGTAATCGCATCGCGGCCTTTTCCGCTTCCGTGCGTACTGTTCCAACCAAAACCTTGTTCTTCGATGTCGGCAGCTTCCGGTGAGGCACCGACGTGAGCGACAGGGTCCCCTGCACCGTGGGTTTTACCAAACGTGTGACCACCAGCTGTCAGGGCAACGGTTTCCTCATCGTTCATGCCCATACGTCCGAACGTGTCACGAATATCTTTGGCACTGGCCAGAGGATCAGGATGGCCGTCTGGACCTTCTGGGTTTACATAAATCAGACCCATCTGGACAGCAGCAAGCGGCTGCTCAAGCTCGCGTCCTTCTTCATAACGATCGTTACCGAGCCATTCTGTTTCACTTCCCCAGTAAATGTCGTGTTCCGGGTGCCAAACATCTTCACGGCCTCCACCGAATCCAACTGTCTCAAGACCCATGTCTTCAAGCGCAACGTTACCAGCTAGAACTAGTAAATCTGCCCAGGATAGTTTATTGCCGTATTTTTGTTTAACAGGCCAAAGGAGGCGACGCGCTTTATCTAGGTTGCCATTATCCGGCCAGCTGTTCAATGGTGCGAAGCGTTGCTGACCTGTAGACCCACCGCCACGGCCGTCCGCGGTGCGGTATGTACCAGCCGCGTGCCAGGACATGCGTATGAAAAGCGGTCCATAGTGTCCATAATCAGCAGGCCACCACTCCTGACTGTCCTTCATCACTTCTTTCAAATCTTCCTTCACTGCTTTGAAATCAAGCTTCTGGAACTCTTCACGGTAGTCGAATTCTTCTCCCATAGGGTTCGGCTTCCGATCGTGCTGGTGAAGAATATCCAAATTCAGCTGATTCGGCCACCAATCCTTGTTCTTCGTACCAACCTTAATCGGAGTAATCGCACTCGTTTCCTCCTGCTTAACTCGCCCCGCTCCCGTAACCGGGCACCCTTCCGCCTGGCTATGTTGCATCTCATTCTTGTCCATAAATAATGCTCCTCTCTATTTGTGAAAAAATTAAATACGTTCTTAGATTATAATTATAATAAATAAGGGTTTGAATTGAAAGCGAGAAGACTTAGAAATTATGAAATTTTTATGAAGGTGTCCTGGGTTCTGGCGGTAACTATAGAGGTGTGTTATGTAGTCATGAACGCAGGCTTCTCTCTTTTATAAATAGGGTATGCGGAGGGTAATTGTTTAGAATAAGTGATTGCCAGAGAGGGGCGGAGAATTCCCACGTACTCTTTGAGATAGTTGTCTCCCTTCCCATTAGGCATAGAGCTGAAGTCTTTCGTTCAATAGAAAAGTGCCCGCTAGATAAGCGAGCACGTTCAATACATCTATCAATTATTGCTTTTCAATCAAGATTACAGCAGCAGATTCTGAATCAGCTTCATCTACCACTACACTCAACATAAGCTCCGGATCTTGCCACCAAAATGCGCTCAATCGGTAATCGACCGGATCATTATTCCAATCTAGATCATATTCATCCGCAGCGCCAATATCTCGTTCCATGTTGGCATAGAGCTCATCAAAGAGAACTTCTAACTCCTCAAAGCTATAGGATGTAACATCATTTAAATAAATGTATATATTATGCAATAGGTCATTTTCAAATTGGTAGATTACCGTTGCAGCATATCCATAAAAACCATTATTCGTATAGATTAGTTGGTTTGCCGTTTCCCCCGACAAAACCGCATCCTCTGCGTCGAGTACTTCTTGCCTTGTCATCCCTATAGATACATCGCCGTAAGAGAAGATGTTATCACTAGGTGTGGGCTCGTTTGCATAGGAGAGTGGGTAGTTAATCGGAATAGAGGAATAGTCCATGGATAAGTAATCTTCCCATACCATGGCTTCATCAATGGCAACTGCGAAATTTAAAGCCGCATTGGAATCTATTCCACTTGATGTGATCCCTACAAGATTGGCTTGGTCATCAAAGAGCCCTCCACCAGAACTACCATGATCGATTTCTGCATCGATTTGAATACGTTTTACCCCATTCTCTTCACGGAATGCACTTACATTCCCTTGAGATGCAGAATTGGACAATCCCTTAGGACTACCAATCGCTATAACCGGATCGCCTTTTGATAAGGAATCAACTGTACCGATTCGAACAGGAGACTGTTCAAACGGTTCTGTCGTTTTAATAAGAGCTAAATCCTTTTCTACGTCCATCTCTACAATGCCAGCAATATCAAGAATCGTTCCATCCGTGAACGTAACGGTACCTTGTTGGATCTCGTTAATAACATGTTGATTCGTCAAGATTAGCCCGTCGCCTACAACGACACCACTACCCTGACTTGTGTATTCAGAAGTCTTCACCTCAACGGTAACGACTTTCTCGTCGACCTCTGCTATAATATCTGCCGCGGATTTATTTGGATTCTCTTCCACCACAAATGACATGTTCGATGAAGTCGCGGCTCCCTTTCCCGCCTCAGAACGTACTTCATCCGTAACCACGAGGTTGTAAGATTCTCCATATGTATAATAGTCTTTATAGTCTACTTTCACTTTTCTAAGCGAATAATCGAGCGTTACGTCTACATTTGTTAATTTCGCCCCCGTTGAATCGGTTATGTAGATCGTTCTCTCATTAATTGATTCCGGGTCCATTTCTGTGTTGAAGGCAACAGTCCAGACATTATCCGTTCTCACATTATCTTGCGACCATTCCTCCGCACTCACAGGTTCAATCCCTATGAACAACAGAAGAATAAAGGAGAAGATAGAGATGAGATATAATTTTTTTAGCAAACAAGCACCCCTTTGAAGTATTTTCATAACACTACCAATATACCATATACTGCTAAATATTTGACCTCTAGTGTGGGTTCTACGATTATTTGATAGTTCCTTAAGCAGCGCAGTTGATTCAATTCAGTTCATCCATATAAAAGATCACCTTTACATTCATAAAGGCGATCTTCCATCACGAGTTATTGCAGCATGTCAAAGAAGTTTACGGTATATTTAAGAGATTGATCATTCCCGTTATGATCTTTTAACCCTTCTATCTTCACTTCATACAAGCCCTCATACTCCGTTATCTCTTCTGGGTCAGGCCTGAATATAATACAATAAGGAACTCCCATATATTGATTGTTTACATTGAAGTATTCTCCAAGCACGTTACGTTCACTTGTGTTAAGCTCGCTATCACTCTCATCTAGCGTCCAAGATTTCCCGTCTGATATTCTCTTTAATTGGACTTCTATTTCATCCATATTCGGAGGTTGATAGTTTGCGGGATTTAGAGATACCGACCAAGGAACATCACTTTTAAAGAACTCATTAGGGAAGTATTGATTATCTCCTGGCCAGCCAATGTAATCATACTCGACTTTCTCTACCCTACTTTTATCAAAAATCTGCATCGCTGAATAAGTGTAGTAATAATAATCATTCATGTCTTTGTTGAGTGCAAACCCAAATCCTATCTTCTTAAGCGGAGGGTTCAATATCCAGCGGCGATGGCCAACTGCGTCAATGTTAGATGCGCCTTCATCCATCATATAACTGTAGACTGACCCTTCCAATGTACCCATTTGAATCGTATCTTCTACTTCATAGGAAGAAGTATAGTCTTCCCTAGTGTATTGCTGACTCAGATTACTGGTTGATGTCGATGTATATCCAATATCAAAGAATTCATCACTCATCCCACCTGGCTTTGGTGGGTGATGACTTAAATAACCATTTGCTGCAGTGACAACTGAACCATATTGGGCTTGTTCATTCAAAGATGGACTAAGTTCTAAATCATCAGGCAAGCCAGCCAGATACCTAACGAAATTAGACATCCGAACACCGTCTTCTAAGAATCCATCTTTTATTTCTCCCATCGCGTAAGGGGAAGATATACTGGGAGCTACGGCAAATGGGTCACCTTGGAATTGAGGCTTATACGCGTTCCATTTAGCCACAACTTCTTCTTTAGTGTTGTTCATTTCTGGATGTTGTTTTATCTTGAAATCCATGCGAACTTCTTCTTGTAAACTTTTATTACCTGCTGATGCAACATCGCTACTGATTATTAATGTATATGTTTCCCCATTCGTATACCCTTCACTTGGAGCTTCAACAATAACTCTCTTCTTGCCTTCGCTCAATGAAACAGCAACGTCAACTGCATTATCTTTTGAATTCTCAACCCTGATCATGTTAAGGATTGATCTATCCATTTCAGTATTAAACTCTATCGTCCAATCTTTATCAGGGGGAACATCCGTTACAGAATCAAATTCTTTAAAACTAGTAGAGGCAAGACTAGTACTTGAGACAACGAGTAATAAAACCATAAATACTAATGTAGATAGACTATACTTCATTTTTTTCATTGAATTTCCTCCAATAATGATATTAGCTAGAAACGCTCAACTTGCTTACATGTATTATATCGGGGGGGATTACCTGGAGTTTAAATGTCATATTTCTTTAACGTCTCTTCATGTAAAGAAAGGCCCCCACTCAGCTTCAATGACTGGAATGCTATAAAAAAAGTGACCCTATCGTTTAATCGATGAGTCACCTTTGTGATTAGTCTTCCACTTTTACTTGGATTACTTCACCGTTCTCAATGTCCTCTTCAGAGAACGTAAACGGTATTTGTAGTACTCGGTAATCATTCTTGTCTTCTTTATAATTGAAAGGAAATAATTTTTCTTGGTCTCCAACGTTCAGACTTAAGTATAAGTCTTCATGACCTGGGCCAAATTCTGTGGATTCTGCTTCTATTTTAAGAGCGTGAGCTAATCCACCGACATTTTTAATTAAATAGTTATGATTTTTTACTAAATTACTCATATGTAAAATTCCTCCCTGTGAACTTCTATACTACTATTATGCAGGATTACCAAAATTTCGACAATCCCCATTTAGCACTCACATAAGCTACCCCAAACTAAAAAACCTCTCTAAAGAGAGAGGTTTTCGCGCTAGCCTTGAATAATGACTTCAGATTTCTCTAGTTCTTTTGTTTTCACTTCAGTAATTTCAATATTACGGAAGGCTTTACGTTCTTTATTGTACGTAAGTGCTATCGTTTTATTGTTTGTCTTAACAGAAACTTTGCTATCCTTAGTCGCACCTTTAAGATCATCCAACTTGATTTCTACTCCACTTACTCCAGTAAGGATCTCTACAGCGTTTCCATTTACCTCTTTGAAGGTATATGTCTCCTTGTCAGATGAATTGGATTCTCCTAATTCTCCTGATTCACCATCACTACTTGCCTTTTTATCAGATTCAGAGTCTTTCTTTTCATTACCTTCTGAGGATTCACTATTTGCGTCTGCTTCTTTATCAGAGGAGTTATTTTCATCAGATGAGCTGTCTTTATTTTCGCTATCTGTCTCTCCGTTATCTTGAGTAGATGAATCAGAATCACCGTTTTCAGAATCTCCTCCATCACTACCTTTTGTACCTTGCTCCTCTTCGTCAGAAGACTCACTGTCTTGTTCACCAGAATCGGCTTCATCTTTACCCTCTGTGGACTTATCATCTTTCGTCGTTTCAGCTTCTGGCGCGTTCTCAGCTTTTTCCTTACTAGCTTCATCAGAGCTGCATCCGGCTACTATAAGCACGAGTGTTAATAACATCGGGGATACAAACTTCTTCAACAATGCGAACTCCTCCTACATTAGTTATTGATAATTGTTCACTAAAATCTAGTATAACATGGTAATACTTTCTAGTAATAGGGCTTAAATAGTAATTTAATATTAGTATTCTCATCCCGTTTAAAACTTTTAAAAGTGTATATATTGTAATCCTTCTTCAGAAGGGGGCGTGATACGGTATAAATCTTATGTTTCTCCTGACAACTCTCGGGTAAAAGGTATTCAGCACGAAAATGGATCTACAGCGAAACAAATCCGTTCTATTGATTCTATGATGTTAGAATACACACACAATCTCAGTGGCAACGGTGAACTAGCTCTTCAGAGAGCTAAGACACATTTAGGTGACTTTTTAATATATGCTAAATCATGCGCGAGATCAGCATACAAAGAGGTTGAGTCTAAGTATTATAAAATCATAAAAACCCCTTACATTCGCTGGAAAATTCTTAACGGACTGGCATTTTAGGATTAAAAAATGCTTATGTAGATAGAGTGAATAGTACGATGAGAAGAGAAGTGCTGGATTATCTAATTTCACTACATGATACACATTTAGCAAAGAAACTAGCGGAATATATTCATTACTACAACAATGATCGCACACATCAAGGTATTAACAGGAAGACACCTAATCTCTGTCCAACCTATTTGCCAATTAGTGTAGAAAACAGCAAATTAAAAGAGACTCTTGTGTTGGGTAGCTTATACCATACCTACAAAAGAGTCTCCTAGTTCCATATAATATCCGAACGATCTTAGCCTTTTTGAAATATCACTTTGAAAAGGTTTATTTTGCATGCCATCTTTCCAATCCCAACTCATTCTCCCCATCAGCTATCTACATCTTTTCTTTCAAACAGTACTATCAATCTACAATTTCAGACCAATAATGATAGATTTGAACCTCATTTTTCGTCGGATTTAAATTCTGAAGTCGACAGTCGCTTAAGTTTTTTTATATAAATCAGCCTTTTTAAAAGTTACTTAGAAAGGCTTTTTTTACATGTAGTTTTTTTAGTAGTACGAATGATAGATTTGAATTTAGACTACCTTAGAAGTTTTTACTTATACGTGACGATTTAAAGAACATTTATTTTGAAATTTCTTCAAATGTATATTTTAGTGTTGCTCAGGAAAATCTAGCTTCATATACTCTCTCCCCCTTCAGCATTATTCAGCACCTCATTTATAGTGGGTTTTACACACTAATTATCAAAGAGGCGCTCAAGCATTAGGCCCCATAAAAATTTTCAGACAATATAAAGGCTTTACTTTAAATCAGAATAAATCTCTTCAGTAATTGTAGTCTTTGAGACACCATATTTATATACTTCGTCCTTCAGGTTATAAACAGTTTTTTTCGCTTGAGCCAGAGTAATGATATTATCTTTAGGTTGATTAACCCACTTATCTAACGTAAAATTCAACACTTCTCCATCTTCAGTTAAATGAATATTCAACACCTGTAGTATACTATCCAGATCATGAATATCAGAGGCTACTTTTAAACGACTAATATGATTATCTAGAAGAGATATTTTAGACTCCAATTCTTCTATATAATTATCTTGTTTAAGATCATCTACATTTTTATATTTTAAGTTTGATACTACCCATGCTCTTCCTAGAGATCCTAAATTAAGAAAGGACTGAATTCCTTCATTTATTAGAAATGTTTCAATTGATTCAGAGTGGGTTTTGTTTAGATGTGTACTTTCTTTAATAGCTCTATTATTAATATATTTCTTAAGCGATCTAATTCTAAATTGGCATTCAAGGTATCTCTCAGAATTATGAACTAAACCATTCAACATTTCTTCTACCTTTAATATATCATGAAGCGTAATAGTAGAATTTGATTCAAGTGTATCAAGTTCTTTAGAGAGGTTGTGAAATAAAATATCAGTATTTATATATGGAGTAGTAGTAATATTCACTTCTTCTGGAAGATTCAAAAACACTTCCTCCTCAGTTGCAATAGTTCCTAATGATGTTGACATTGTTATCATACATACTCACCCCTAGGTTAATAGTTTATGTATAAAAAGAAGCCAGCCTAAGTGGCTGGCTTCTTAAGAATTTATCTTTATTGACCAGCTACGTTTATAGCTTCATCAATGTCAGCTTCGATAGCAGTAATAGTAGTATAATCTACTTGGTTACCATCTTCATCAACTGGGAAGGCATTCAAGAATGCTTCTGCAACTTGGATTTGCTCTGAAGCGCTTAGGTTATCATATGCATCATAACCGATACCTTCTAGTGCAGTATCCATAGCCGTGATAGACCCGCTAATACCTACATTGTTAACACCGGAAACAGCTGACGCTTGTGCATCGATTGCAGTTTTAAGTTCTCCAGCATTAGTACCATCTTCAATGGCTGCAACTGTAGCGTACTCTCCATTAGCAGTAATATCCTCCACAATAAGTTCTGCAACTTCCAATTTCTCTACAGAAGAAAGGTTAAGATATGCTGATGCATCAGTTGCTAGAGAGTATTGTACTAGTGCAGTACGTGCTTCCGTAGCAGTTGTCGCATTGTTAAGTGCAACACGTGCATTAATTGCATCAACAGCGTCTTGAAGATCTTCAACGCTTGTTGCAGTTGTAACTAAACTCAAGTCATCAAAGTAAGCTTGAGAGTTATCTTCAACTACTCCATCCAAGTTAAATACGTCGTAATTAAGCGCAGTTAATACTTGTTCAGTTGTAGTAATTGGAGTACCGTCTGCAAGGTTTCCATTCTGCAACGCTGTTAGATTTGTAGATGGATCATTAACTGTAGTAATAGTGCTATTCACATCAGCTACGTTAGAGATAGTAGCACCATCAAAAGCAGATAGATACTCGTCTGTTAGTTCGTCAATAACATTATCCATATCGAATGAATCTGATACTGAAGCTAGACGCTCAAGCAATTCTACTAATTCTTCTTCAGTAGTAGAAGAATCAACATTTTCTAGTGCAGTAACTGCAAGAGAAACTTGTGCAGAATTAGTATTAGTAATCAGCGTGCTGATTTCGCTTGGCTCATCTTTATCTGCATCGTTTGCATTCTCCACTGTTGTTAGATATTCACCCAGAAGAACTTCATTAACAACATCATAGTTAAATGCAGTGCTTACATCACTCAAGTTCATCAATGCGTTCTTAAGAGAAGTTTTTGTTGTCGCTTCATCTACTGAGATAACAGCATCTTGAATAGCAATTCTTTCTAATAGGTCTGCTTTTGCAGTTTCATTTTCGCCATCTTCTTTAACCCATGTATTTACAAGATCTTTCGCTTCATTTAAGTCATCACGATCTAGAGAAGCTTCAGCTGTAGTAACAGCTTGTACAGCTTTGTTATAGTTTACAGTATCAATATCTGCTTGAATATCTGTTACAGATGTTTCTGAACCATCTAGAACTGTATCGTATGCTGAAATAAAGTCAGCATTCACATTTGAGAAGTGGTCATCTTCAAGTGCAGTTAGAAGTTCAACTTGGTTTGTTGATGTGTTAACTGCTTCAACAGCTTCTGCAGCAGTTTGGCCATCGTTGGACTCATCAATAATTGCTTGAATATCTTCTACAGAATCCTTATCTTCTCCATCAGCGGATTGAAGTGCTGTATAATACTCGTCGATATTATCATCGATAACAGCTGAGAAGTAATCAGACTGTAGAGCTTCAAGTAATTCTACTTGGTTTGAAGAAGATAACACGTTATCAACGGCCGCTTGAGCAGCAGCGTCAAATTCAACTCCGTCAACTGTCCAAGTTCCTAGTTCTACTTCATCTAATTCATTTTCAAATTCGAATGTTGCAGTAGTTTCACCGTAGCTTAAATCTTTTGCTTTTACTTCTACAGTTTCACCACTAGGGTTTGTAACCATAACTGTTGCATCCAAGCGTGTATCATCTAAAGAATCAAAGTTTACAGTGACACCAGTTTTGTCTACTGATGTTACGGATTCAACACCAATAGTATAGTCAAACTCAAGTTCTACACCATTTACAGTCACAGTACCCTTAGCATAGTCTAGGCTAGGGTGAGTAAGAGTATATACGGAACCATCTTCGTTAGATTCAGCAGACTCTAAAGTAACCTCTTCACCATTCACTTCTACTTCAAAATCTTCTGTTGTCAGTTCAGTATTCGCTTCTTCCACTGTTACTTCAAGAGAAGTATCGTTAATCGCACTTACCGTTCGTTAAACCCACGGCACAAAAACACCCTAAATCCTTATATACCAAGGGTTTAGGGCTATTTCAATTTATCTTCAAAGTAAGGTTTATTGATATTTTATGAAGTTATCTAGTTCCCGATATTTTTCATTCCAAAGCACTTGATATGCCCTTGTATACTTCAGCCAGCGCTATTGTATTTTTACTACGCCCAGTAGTTTCCTGATCCCCCGTTTCACCACTTTATCAGATTTAAATCACCTAAATTCTCTAGATGTTACTCATCAAAAACTCTCTTCTGGATAATACCGACTCCTTCACATAGAATTTGATGATATTTATCCATAAGAATTTTTCCCTATGGGCTCTGTTAGTTGATCCATTTAAGTGCAGCTCTCCTCCGACTGCGCTTGGCATACCAACAGTATACAAAAATTCACTTCCAATATTAATGTATGTATTCTGATGTATACTTCACAATTAGTGTATGCCTAATTCACTAATTTATAAATTGAAATAATTAACATAAATGTCTAGCAATCAGTACAACTATTTACAACTTTAAGTTACTTTAAACTACTTACTTTTTTTGGATAAAGAACTCTAACTATAGGGAATATGGGATTTTAGATGTATATCAAACACACCTTTATCTCTCACATATATATCTACATCTCTGTTCCAATAGTGAAGAACTCTAATAGATAAGATAATGTCACTTGCACAAGATATGATTGCCAACATAGCACAACTAATGAAAAACCATGCATGAAGAGGCAATAGTATCATTGATACTGTTAAAATAATGCTATTGCACATAAGGGGGAACAAAGCAATTATATGAAGATTCCGCGAGTTAAGGGGTGTTTCAAAGATACATGCTCTCCTCTTCGTATTAGCTTCACCATTAACCCCAAAGACTCTACCAGCCCATTCATGAAGTTTTTCATGTGTGTATGCACTTATAAAATAAGTTATCCATACCGCATACATTAAAATTGTTAATATAGATATTTTTAACTCACGTGATAAATACAAATCTACTCCTAGAGATACATAGAACCCTATCCCAATCACCAGGGGGAGAATCAGAATATTAATTAGTTTGTATGGTGTTCTTATTCGCTTTACCATAATTCACCCTCTTTTTTTTAAGCAGTGATCCAATACATTTGAAAGGATATCAAAAATAAAAGTCACCTCAGTAATACTACCAAAGATTATATATTTGAATGCCACTTACCAGTGTTAATGAACATAACTCCTTTAATTGGCTTCATATCCCATTAATACTGAAGTGTTGAATCAATCCCAAAATTCTCCCGTGTCAATACGGTGATGACAACTAGAACAAAACCATTGCCAAGTTAATCCACCATATTGCGATCGCAAATATGTCCCACCCATGTTTTTTTGGCATTCAGGGCATTCAGGCGGCTCAAGAGTATACATAGTTCTATTAATCCGTTCTACTTCTTGTACTTCTTCCTTAGTTACAATCATGTCGTCAATTGTCCTAAAGACCTCTTTCACATTTATAGAATAGTGTAATTCTACAGAATCAAATAATTCCTTTAAATCTGGGTGAATTTCACTTTCTTTGCCAACTTTACTAAAGTCAGTTTTGTTACCCGTAATAAAATAAGCATTCTTTATCTCATTCTTTTGAAGGTACTCTACAGTACTTAACGCTATTAAAGCATCGCCAAATGAGTTGTTTTTCTTATGAAAAGGTGCTTTCTTGGCTAATCCCATTTCAGTAGCTTTTATTTTACTATTATCTGTAGTCGGAATAGTTTCACCGCTCAAAATTAATTTTTCAACTCTTGAGATATACTCTTCTGATTTAACTACTGCATATTCGTCTTTTTTACCACTTACACTTTCGATAAGTCCCGATAGAACCTCTTTTTCCTCTCCACTTAGATAGTCTTTAAGCTTCTTGGAGTTAGAAAGGGCCCCTTTTATATTATTTTTATAATGAGTACGCACAAGCTCAGATTTTCCGTTAAACCATTCTTCTTTCACTTGTTCTGGTAAGATTATTATTGCTTTGTTAGATTCAACTAAATTCTCCAATTGTGGCAGAGCATCAGGGAATACATCTTGGGCTAAAAAAACCCATATATCGGTATCCAATATTACGTGGTACAAATGAATAACCTCCATTTATTAACTATAAGTAAGTTATTCGACAATAACCTCAGAAGTCCTTCTATATTACTAGCTTTCATAAACCTGCAAGCATGTACATATATAAAAAGTAAACTATTCAAAGGAGATGAACTGGTGTATTATTCTATCCTGTTTGTTCTTTCAGCGTTGTTTTTATATTTGCTCAGTCGTCTTTTACATTCTCGTTCAGATAGTAATAAACCAAAACAAAAGAGAAGAATACATTATAAAAGGCAGCTATTCGTGAATATCATTAGTAATCGTATCTTCTATTACCGGTTATATACTTACAAGGCCTGATATACAATTATGGCATTTCGCCTTATTAGGTCAGTTAATACTTCTCTTCTATTTAGTAATAACGCTCCATGAACTGGGTCATTACATTACTGCGAATTCATTACGTATGCAGGTGGATGAATCTAGTATCAATGGGAGGAAAAACTTTTCAACTTTCACTTTAGAGAAACAAATGTAATATTTTATCTACTGCCTATAGAAGGACATGTAAATTTAGAAGAAAATGCAGAAGAGAAATTAAATGTAATCCAATTATGTTATTTTCCACCCAGCAGGTTTAGCAGCTAATATTGTATTTTTCATTTTCGCTATTGGAATAATTTTCGTTAAACAGGGCGGATCGTTTCTCGATGTCATTCAAGAAAGTGCTAAGTTCTTGGTTGAAATAATCCCATAACTCCTTGATACATTAAACAATATTAGATACGAAGATATTTATACCCCTGCAAACGACCTTGAAGGAACCATTGGAATTTACTTTTCCTTAAGCGAGTTAACCACAAGTGTTTAGCTAACATTTGCTATCATCAGTTTAGTTATACTTGCCTTATTTTCGTCTATAACTGGTGTATTTGGGGTGAATAAAAAATTTAGAGATAAGATTAGCACTGGTTTATTAATTTTTGGTCATGAATGCAGATTTCGAATATGACCAAGACCTTGACAACTGGCCAGATCAGACTCTGGAGAAATAGACCATTCATTTCAATTAGAGTTTAGAATACACTTTTATTGAATTCTTATAAAAAAAGTTAATACTATATAATAAAAACCCCAGACCGATTAGGTTGGGGTTTTAACATCTTTTAGGAAAAAATAAAAGCTTCAACTATTAGGTGTTTTTAACTCTCATTTTTATTACAAGATACGGTTCATTTCACCTATCTCCTAATTCCCACGCTTTTTTATATCTATTAATAAATGATTTAGAATTATAAACCAATACTGCACCTCTATATAAGCGTGTAGTTAAAAAGAATAAAATTAGGATTGTAAGTGATATAATTATTATTGAAATAAGGCTTTCCCAAATTGATATATTTGCTGAACTAATCCTTAATGGCATTACTAAGGGAGAAGTAAAGGGAATATAAGAAAACACCTTAACTATTGTAGCCTCAGGATCCATTAATCCGTAAAACATAACAGCAAACCCAGTCATAACAAGTGCCATCGCGGGCAGTAAAGCTTGACTTGCTTCTTCAACTTTTGTTACAAATGAACCCAAAAAAGCACCAATTATTAAGTACAGTACATAAGATAATAAAATAAAAATTGGCGTTAAAATAAAGTATTCAAGGGATACCACTTCAACAATATCCTTAAAGTTATTCCAAACCTCTCCTCCTGTTAAATACATTAGTGAAAGCACATACGTAATTAAAATGGACAATTGCACCACACCTACTACCAGTAAACCTAAAACTTTTGAAAGAAGGTGAGTCTGAGGGGATACTGTCGAAACGAGGACCTCCATAATTTTTGAACCTTTTTCATTAGCTATGTCAGTAGTTATCATTGATAAGTATGAAACTATAAATAGATAAACTATGAAACCTACTGCATAAGCTAGATACGTACCAACTTGTCTATCTTTTTCATCTTTAACCTCTTCACTTTGTGTAATGTTAACCTCTTTAATGCTTGGCTCAGCGCTTAATAATTTGCTTGCCTCTTCAGAAGGGATTCCTAATTCCTGAATTGCATACAAGTAATTTACGTTATTTATATTTTGAGTTAAAGTGAGTTTTTCTTGAGTTGAGAGTACTCCATTTGCCCTTACCTCAGCATTCAAGTTGAAATTAGAAGTTGGTTCTATTGTTATTACAGTACTTAAATCACCATCTTTAATTTTTTTATCTACTTTTGAAGTATCTTGCTCTATTAATTCTACATATTTATAGTCAGCGTTATCTTGAAATAATTCAGAAATATTTGCATTGGTATTATCAATAATACCTACATTCACTACCTCTTCTCCTTCAAATAAATCTGAAATATTTGGCCATAAAACTACTAAAGTTAATCCTATTAATAGGAAAAAGGTAGACAAAATAAACATTTTACCTTTTATCTTTTGAATAAATACATTAAAAAATAAAGTATTAAAACTAGACATTAATCCCACCTACTCTTTTCATAAAAATATCTTCAAGAGAAAGGTAATCTAAACTAAACTGTTCAATAAACCCTTTTTTTGTTACATAGTTAAATATACCTTCAGCAAACTTCTCTTCTGATAGTAATATCTTGAATGTATCTTTGCTTTTCTTTACATCTTTGACTCCATATAAGCTTTTTAGTTCTTCAATTGTAAAAGAACCTTTAATTGTAAGATTAACTTTCCCATAACTTTCTTTTAAATTATTAATTGATCCAGAAAAAAGGGAATTCCCACCCTTAAGCAAACAAAGATTGTCGCACAATTCTTCTACATGGTCCATCCTATGACTTGAAAAAATTATTGTTGTACCAGACTCTTTCAAGGAAAATATCGCCTCTTTCAACAACTTTGCATTGACAGGATCAAAACCACTGAACGGTTCATCAAGGATTAATAAAGATGGTCTATGAATAATACTTGTAATCAATTGAACTTTTTGTTGATTACCCTTAGAAAGGGTATCAGTAAGGGCTTTTCTTTTATCTTGTAAGTTAAACCTCTCTAACCAGTATTCGATATCTTTCTTTAAGTCTACCTTAGACTTCCCTCTTAACTTTCCAAATAATAATATTTGATCTTCCACAGATAATTTAGGATAAAGCCCCCTCTCTTCTGGAAGATATCCTATAGAATTAAGATCAACCTTGTTAATATCCCTGTCGTTCCATAGAATTTGTCCAGTAGTAGGAGTTATTAAATTTAAAATCATTCTAAAAGTTGTAGTTTTACCTGCACCATTTTGCCCAATTAACCCAAAAACTTCACCTGGACTCACTTTGAAACTCAATTGGTCTACAGCAACAGTTTGGTTAAACTGCTTAGTTACATTTATTAGCTCCATAACTTACCCCGCTCACTTTTAAATAATTGTATATCCATAATCAATTATTAAATTTTGCCCTCTAATTGCTTTACTTTTATCAGATGTTAAAAATTCAATCGCATAAATTACATCATCAACATCTAAAATTTTTTTATAAGGGATTCTTTTAACTAACTTTTTCCCTTCTATACTATTAAAGAATTGGTGGTTGCTTTTATTACTAATATATGAAGGAGATATGCTGTTTATTTTAATATCCCTCTCGTTGTCTTCGATAAAATCAATCGTTAAGTTTTTTACTAAATGTATTAGTGCCGCTTTAGAAGGACCATAATCTATCCTGGACTCATGAGCAACAACACCATTTTGAGAAGCAACTACTACGATAGAAACTTTACTACTTAGGCATTGATACACTCTTTTTAGAAAAAATAGAAAGGAAGTAACATTAGTAGTGAAGGTTTTTTCCCAATTATCTTTTGAAATAGTATAGAAGCTACTTAATAAATTTAACCCCATTAAGTTGACGATAGCATCCACATATATCTTTTTATCTTCTAAATAACTTATAACTTTATCAACCTCATGATCGTTCGTTAAATCTACCTGAAAGTAATTTTTATTATTTTCAGGTTTTAACGAGACCATATCTAAACGTATGATATTATATTTATCACTAAAGAACTCTTGGGCTTCTTTTCCTAGATAACCTTCTGAACCTAATATAATCATATTTTTCATAACATATCCTCAATTCAATAATCGCTGATAGTTTTAGCTATCAATTTCATTGCTTTATTAAATGTTTTTTCTTCAATTAGTAGAGGCGGAAATAGTGTAAGACCACACTCTCCATCCAAGTTAATATAATAGTAAGTTAGTATTCCAAATTTTTTCAACTTACCTAAAATTCGCTGCATCTCTTCTTGATTTCTTAGTGGAATAGAAAGCATTGCACCAGTCCCTCGATAACCAATCCCAGCAGATGAGAGAACATCAGTATATATTTTTTCAATCTTTATAACATTTTTCTTGATTATACTTTCAACTTCTATGAAATATTTTAGTGTTTCTAAAGCAGAAGCTACTCCTAGTAAATTCCCATTTTGAGTAGAATAATGTTCAATATGTTGCCCTCTTAACCTATCAGAAACTTCTTGGTTTATAGCTAAAGCCCCGAAAGGTAAAACACCGTTATTAATTGCTTTACTAAGAATAACCATATCAGGATGATGTTCTAAATCTTGATATTTGAATCTTTCCCCAGTTCTGAAAAATCCTGTAGCAACTTCATCGAAAATTACAATAATATTATTTTGCTTACAAGTTTTTAATATTTCATTAAGATAAGAATCTTTTATTTTAATTGTGCCTGATGACCCTATAACTGGCTCGATAAAGAAACTTGATATATTCTCATCTTCAGATAGATAAGATATTATTCTATTTAAATCTTCCTCACACTTAGGATAGCTAATGAAATTAGTATTTTTCAGTTTTGGCTCATACTTTTTGGTTATTTCTTCATCAAGGCCACTCACAGACATACCTCCAAAATATGTACCATGGTAACCTTCTTTAAATGCAACGACTGTTTCTCTTTCATTATTTAGTTGCTTACAAAGTTTAATAGCTAATTCAGTTCCTTCAGACCCACTATTTGTATAAAAAACTTTATGAAAAATTTTACCTTCTTCATTTAAAAATTCTAACAAACTCGATGCTAAAGCATCATATAAGGTATGGTTATATGATTGTAAGTCAATAAAAGGTATATTTTTATTCAAAATATCCCCAAAAACCTCCGAAAATCTTTTATTCAAATGATTATTGTATCCAAGTGATATGTTCCATAAGCCACTTCGCATATCCAAATATCTCTTCCCATTGCTATCAATTAGATGCTCCCCTGATGCTTCTTTAATCTCAATGTCTAGTTTAGGGGGATCTTGTATAGTCCCTAGAGGAACACAATAACTTAGAAATTTTTCACTCATTTTTTCATCTCCACCATAACGTAAAGTTCGTTCTCAAAAATCTGTCTTATTGAAAGATTATGGGCGACCGCTAATCTTTCTAAAAATTCAAAATCATATAAGTGTTTAACAGAATAACTTAGCTTTTCAATGTTAATTCCTTTTAGATAAATATTTAAATAAAATTTATCTCCTTCTATATAGTTAGCAAAGAAAACTTTGTTTCCTCTTAAATCCCCAATATTAACTTGTCCATTTATAGTATTTAAATATATAGGATTAATGAAATCAAAAATTATTGCCCCACCCTTGACCAACATTCTTTTTAATTTTCCAATGATATCAATAAATTCATGATGGGGGAAAAGCGATACGGTTGTTGCGGGAATAATTATTTTTGTGAAAAGTCCTAGTTTTTCTTTATAGTTCAAAATGTCTTGAACACGTATGTTATAAACTTTTGAACTATAACCTGGAGCAATATATTTATTCATCTCTACTGAAGGTTCTATTCCATATATATTTAGATTACTTAAAGCAAGTTTATTAAATATTCTTCCTGAGCCAGAACCTATTTCAAGTATACTATCATTTTTTGCTAATAATCTTTCATAAATTCTTATATCATCATAACTCTCGCTTTTAAGGGATCCATTATAAAAATCCACAAAATCCTTATCAGAATAAAAATCTTCTACCAATTCAATGTTATGTTTATTTAACTTAGATAAGAAAGGACCAAATAATACATTGTCAAACATTTGAGGTAATTCTCCTGTAATCTTTAATGAGTTTATCATAGTTATCTTTTAATAGATTTCTTAACACTGAACTCTCAATAAGTCCCTTTATGTCTGCCTCTAATATCATTAGGAACGTCTCATTAACTCTGAAGAACTTTCCAGTAAGAAGACTATAGCAAAAGTCATCCATTTCAGTCCTGATCCCCATCATGTTAAACTTAACCACTTTGTCTACCTGTGGAAATTTATAATTGGTATAAGGAGTAATAAAGTAACAGTTATTTATACTTAGGGAATCCATAATACTTAACAAATTTGGATATAAGTAAACTAACGGCTTCTTTTCTAGGGTAGTATCAAATTCACTTATAAAATTTCTTAATTCAGGATAGTTAACTTCAACGCTGTTAGCTACCTTGAGTTCTTTTTGGATGTCAAGATATACACCGTCCACAAAGAAAAACAAGCGATTTAGACTTATTACATTGGCTAGACTGGCAAAATCTATGTAACCATTAAGGTCTCGGTCTTTAGTTATAAATCCTTCCAACTCAAAATGATTCATACTTTCAGAGAACTCTTCTTGCGAAATCGTAACAAAATTCCCCTGTTTTATCTCATCCTCAATTATCTTAGTATCAAAAAGAGGAAAAGGAACATCACTTGTAGAAATTGTAGTAGTACTAAAGTCTTCACAGAACACCCCACTATTAATTGCCATATTTTTAATTATGGAGGGACTAAGGCTATTAAATAAAGAAAGTTTCTCGATATACAAATGTTTTATAATGTTTGAGTGCAAGTTATAAGGGTAAATACCAGTAATAAGAGCTTTAATTCCATTTTCTAATTGAATAGAAGAAATATCTTTAGTATTCTCAAATTTCGAAAAATCTATTTCAATATAATTATTAATATGTGGATTTTTCTCTCCTGATATACAATCCATAAATATGTTATACAGACTAAATTTCACTTCTGTTAACCTATTTAACGTAGATACAAGTTTATCTAACCTTTTCATTTCTCCTAAAAATATAAATGAATAATATTCAATATCAGAAAACTCTACGTAGTCTATTAGATCATTTATAGTACTATTATCCATATCAAATTGATCAAAATTTAAATCAGTTTTATCTAAAAACTCATCGGGGTTTATCACGTTAATTAAACCAAGAGAATTTTCTCTAACTATTGATACCATTTCCATCTTTTATCCCTCCAATTGATGATATTTAACTTCCGATTTCAGGGATTTAATATATTTATAAGTTTTTTTACTCAAATGCATTGTTAATATCGCCCCCCATAACGTTAGGATAATTACTACCCAGACTCCACTTAAATATTTATTAAATATTTGAAAAAGAAGATAAAATGAATATATCCATATTAGGCTAGTTCCTACCAAGCCTGTTATGCCGTATATATTAAGTGTTATTCTCTGCCGTACGTTATATCTCTTTCTATAGTAATAAAGATTATTGTGAAAGAAGGACATTAAAAATTTTATACTTTTCTCCCTTAGATTAGTAATATTAGTTAGTTGCACTAAAATCCAATAACCATCTAACTTTATAATTGGACTTAAATTAATTAAAATGTTTAGTATATTGAAAACTATATAATATAGTATTATTTCGATATTAAAGTTGGCTAATTCAAAGAAATAAAGAACAATTACAGCTATTGAAGTCATTAATAATTGACTTAATATACCAGATAAAAGTACAAATATCTTTTTTGACTTTTTTTCAAGTAAATATATAGGAGTTACATCACAATAAAAAGCTGGTCCTAAATACATGAGCATGATTCCTACTTCTTTTACTTTGCCACCGTAATAATAGGATGAATTCGCATGTGAGAATTCATGTATAAATAGGGTGAGTAAGACTAATAAGTAAAAAATAATTATTTCGTAAGTAGAAATTAGGGTAAAGTTTTCAACTCTAAACCACTTAGTAAAGTTGAAGAATAATAGTAAGGCACCTGCAACAAAAATAATAATAGATATTAATAGGAAGATTTTTATATGATTTCCTTTGTATAACCATTTATTTTTTTCAAAAAAGTTACTTGGATTTGCTTTATAAAGATAAATTCTAGATAGATCACTTTTTTTGCTTTTCTTAGCTAGTTCCCTAGACGTCTCCTCACTTAAAAAGCCCATTTTTTTGAAGTTATCATATAAAAATTTTTGCTGATTAGCAGATAACTTCTGGGTAGTATTATCGCTATTATTATAAATGTTATACAAATATTCCAACTCGATATTACCAACCTTTATGTATTTATCAGTGATTTTATTAGTAAGAATATTTGTATTATTAGAATCTCTTTTTACACTTATAAACTCTGGAAGTGAATTCATCTTACCCTCCATTACCTTTAGCAAAACAGCTTAATAGAATATGTACCACCATTAAGCTGTTTTACTATTAAGATTTAAATTAAGTTAAAGCCATAATTCCAACTAACACACCGGCCGCTCCAGCAGCTGCTCCCGCTCCAGCAGTGAATCCAGCTAAGAAATCACCTGCTGCACCTGGGGCAATAATTTCTTCCATAGGTTCAAACTTTAGTTCATAATTATCTTTCTTTAAGGCTGTAGTTTCCATGATTAACCCTCCTAAAAATTAAGTTAAAACAGCAATACCTGCACCAATCGCTATACCTGATACAAAAGAACCTCCGGCGATCCACCCAGCAACATAAGGATCTACTGGAGCTTCCATCGTTTCTAACTCTTCGAAAACTAATTCCATTTATTTCACCTCCCACCAAATAACTAATATTTTGGATAAAAATAGAATAACTATTTCTGTGAGAATTATATACTAGTATATTTGTAATATAAAGAGTCAAACTAAAATACAAAAAATTCTTTATATTTAGAATTATATGCATTTTTTAAAAGAACCTACTTCTTGCCCCTTTGCCCCCTCCCCTTTCTTAATAGCTTATTTTAAAAAATTTGATTATCTACAGAAAAAATTTAATTAGTGACAACACTGAGATACCCCTTTTTAGTAATAAACTGTCTATAATTTGAAATGTTACCTCCTTGATCCCCTTTATACTTTGTTTATACGCCGTTAAAAACGAAAAGGCTGTGGAGATAACTCTCCACAGCCTTTCGTTACTAAAATATTTTTTTATTATTTATTGACTCTTCTTATTCCCAAATTCAATATTAAAGAAATCATTCCCATTATTGCTAAGACTAATCCAATGATTGACATAGACCACTTAATTAGACTAGGCATGGGAGTCGTTATACTTATTAGCAAAACTGAAAGCCCTATAATGAAGAATGAAATAACTAAGGGAAGATTTTGAACCATAACCAATTCCACCTTTCTGAAAGTTTTTTTCATTTTACCATAGTTTACCTTTTTGTAGGAGCTTTTATTAAATATTTAAAGCCAATCCTCGCTAACTTACTAGTCTTTCATCCATACTAATACTTCTATATAAATTAACACACACCCTCCTACTGATAATAGTATTCTATTGTTATACAAAATTTGTTGACTTTTGTCATACTTTAGGTTTAGTATAAAAAGCGTGTTAAATTTACATAAAAAGGAGGTTGTGTAATATGCTTACAACATCTGCTGCAATAGGTATTGGGACTGTAGTTTGGGCTGCTGCTGGTTACTACTACTTCGGAAGATAATTACTACCCCCAAGTAATCATAGTTACTTGGGGGGGGTACCTTCTTTTGCATAGAATATGATTATATTCGTTAACTGTTCGAATATTAAAACTTATTTGGACTTTAAAGAATTGTTAATTATAGAGGCCCATCTATTAATTCTTATAAGTCTGCATAACCTAAAACTTTTATCCTTTGTGCCATTATTTATAATCGCAGTTTGAATCTATTAGAGTTAAAGCTAGGTTATGAATTATGGAAGTAATATTAAATCAAAAATACATCACCTTGATCCATACAAACTCTACTAGACGGAGAAGCTTATACCGCCCTATCCATGTGACCCAAACATTTGTTTGAATAAGCCTTGATATGAAGACCTTTTCAAGATTTTACTTGCATGAAGAAATCTCACATAAATGATTCAACAGAAACCTGAACACTCACAACTCTCCATCTGCGGTAAACTGAGTAATCTAGTTTTCAAGGTCAACGAAAGAAGTAATTCTATAGTCGATGTTCGCATTGATATTAGTAAGGTTCAATTCAATCATCCCAATTAAGAATAAAGAGGGACTTCGTTTTTCAATATTATTTAATAAATTATGTTCATGATCGTAGAACATTGTAAAACAAGTTTCGTTCATATCAACAAGTTGCTCAATATGTTCAATTAATCTGTCTAGTTCAGTTACCTTCCTTTTCAACACTTTGAGCGTAGAGGCAATTACATAGGCCGCTTTTTTCCTGGTTATCTCTTCAAGGTAACCACTGCTTCTTTTCTCAAATCACCATTATTTTTAGACAGATGTTCAAAGACTTTCTTATAGACAACATCATGTACTGTAAAAATGGCGACATGCTTATTACATTTTACACAGAGGTACTCATGCTGTCCTTTAAGGACAAAAAACTTCTCAAAAGTTTATCCAACTAATGAGAAGCTTTTATTTATATCAGAATGTTATGACGTGATAATCAAAATCATTGCCTCCTAACATCCCCACTATAATCTCTTCAGATACTCAGAGGACGTCGTGGCTAATCACTTCATTTTATCTGGGGATTTCCCACGTATGAAGTGTTTCGGCTGTCTTTCTCCTCCTACATCCACTCGTCATACATCTCCTTTTGAGCATAATTATACAAACGAGCATATACCTTGGTTTGATTTTGTTTTTCATGACCTAGCAGTGCTTGAATATAATCAAGCTTCATCCCTTTTTTAGCCAAATGAGCTGCAAAGGTATGTCGCAACGTATGAGGGGAAAGGTGAAATCCGAGCTGCACTTTGTAGTTGGCAAACCGATAGCGAATCGTACCGATACAAATAGGTCCATTCTTTGTAGTGTTCGTAAAAAGATATGGCAGATTATCGTTACGTTCATTGAGGTACGTTTTCAAGTATTCCTCACATTCCCTTGTAAACAATACAATACGGCCTTTCTTACCTTTTCCTTCCTTTATTGTAATCATTCGTTCAGACCAATTGATATCCTCTAAAGTAATGCTAGCCAATTCACTAACTCGCACTCCAGTGGCAAACAAAACCTCCACTACTGCTCTCTCCTCAACCTTCCCAGCTACTATGTCTCGTAATTGGATTAACTGATCCCTCTCCAAATAATATGGAATTGAGTCCTTCTCCTTGGGTAACGGTATCGTTTCAGCAGGATTTCGAGTTATATGTCCTTCTTCCATGCAATAGCGATAAAATATCTTCACACCCGATAGCTTGATTCTGACAGTGTTAGTTTTGTAAAGATTGTTGTGAGTATGATTTAACCATGCACGTATATCACGTGTAGTAATTTCATGAAACGGTTTCTCACAAAAAGATAGCATTTGTCGAACAGCTACCTCATATTGATGAATGGATCCTGACGTTAATCGAATCCCAAATGCATGTTTGAACTCTTTAATACACATATCTGACGTAATCACCTATTCCACTCCCTCATCCCATAAACTTTCTGTATTCTGCAACAACCTCTTTCTGAGGAAGATTTGCATAAATCTGAGTAGTAGAGAGGTCACTATGCCCCAATTCCTCACCAATAAAGGATAGCTCTGCTCCCTTGGCTAACAATTCAGTTGAAAACGTATGGCGTAGCCTATGGGCATGTAAATGTTTTGATAGGCCTGAATCTTTCCCAATATCGTTAACGATATATTGGATTTGCCTTTTACTTAATCTATGCCCAGTTTTGGTCACAAATAAAGCACCATCACCCTCAGGGCATTTTTCCATATAACGTTCCAAAAGGATTGAACACCGATCTGTAAAGTGAATGTGTCGAATTTTGCTTCCTTTCCCTAATACTGTGGCAGTACGCTCTTCAAGATCGATATCATCTCGATTCAATTGTTGTAATTCCCCCACTCGGCAACCAGAGACAAGCATAAACTCTATCATTACTTGATCTCTCAATTGTATATTGTCGAGGTACGTACGAACTTTTGCTAATTCCTCCTTATCTAAATATTTTGGAATAGGCTTTGGAAGACGAGGATACCATCTTCTTTTGATCGGGGTTCGATCAATGTATCTCTCTCCGATACAAAATGTATAAAAGGAAGAAAGGACACTTAATTTCAATCTAAACGTTGCGACTTTTACATGCCCTAGGTTCTCTTGAAACCAGCTCCATATAGCTTCAGAGCTGATCTCATCAAAATCATCCTTTTTGTCACTAAAGAAATACTCTAGAAATTGGCGATATAACTTAATAGTACCTTCACTTCGGTTACCGAATTTCAAACTTGATAGGAATTCCTGAATAACTTCCTGATTCCTAGAGTAAGGTAGAGCTTTTGTTAGCTTACAGTAATCTTCCATATATCACACTCCCCATCTATTATTGGTAGCGGTCGTATTCTTTTTTCCTATCATCATCCATGAATCGAATATACCAGCGAGTACTATTGATGTTGCGATGGCCTAGTAGTTCTTGGATATAACCTTGCTTCATCTTTTTTTGAGCTAAATGAACAGCAAAAGTGTGACGCAACGTATGAGGAGTTACCTTAAAACCTAACTTTTCAGAGAAGGTTTTAAACTGCCTTTGAATAGTAACAGGCTTTAATGCCCCTCCCCGTCCATTTGAAAATAGATATGCACTATCGTCAGGACGTTTTTCTAGATATATTTTTAACCGTTCAGCACATTCATGATTGAACATGACAAAACGTTCCTTATTTCCCTTTCCCTTTCTAATCCATATTTGCCTACGCCCCCACCTCACATCTTCTAACTTAATAGCTAAGAGTTCACTGATTCTTAATCCTGTTGCATACAACGACTCTACTATCGCTCTGTCTCGAACCTTTCCTTTAGTTAACTCTTGCAACAGAGCCAGCTGCTTTTTACTCAAGTAGTAAGGAAGATAGTCCTCCTTTTTTGATGGAGGTATTGGAGCGGCCGGATTGAGTTTCAACAACTGTTCTTCCATACAGTAACGATAAAACGACTTCAACCCCGACAGTTTTGTTTTAAGCGTCCGACGCTTCAAACCACTTTCTTCCAAGTGAGACAACCATGCTCGAATATTAGCGGTCCTCACATCATCGAACTCTTTTTCGCAAAATGCAAAAAATTGATTGAGCGAAAACTCATAACTACGAGATGTTTCAGGACTAAACCGCATCTGGTTATCTTTTAAAAAGGCTTGTATAGCTTCAACATTTTTGAGAATTGTTTTCACCCCATTATATTTTGATAAGAAATCATTAGGTCTTCCGTAGGAATACGAGCATACACACGGGTTGTGTTCAAATTCTCATGCCCCATTTCGTCAGCAATAAACTCTAACTTTGCACCTCTTGCAAGCAAGTGTGTGGCAAATGTATGCCGACAGACATGAGGCGATAAAGATTGCTTCAAACCTGATATTTCCCCTAGCTTTTTCGTAACACCAAAAATACCTCCTGCTTTTAATCCATCACCAAATTTATTCATAAAAAGTGGTTCTGTTACATCACCAGACCGGGTTTGGAGATAATCTTGTAGCACGAGAGCACACTCTTCGGAGATGTGTATACTTCGAATTTTTCCACCTTTGCCTTTCACTCTTACTGCACGTCGTTTGAAGTCGACATCCTGAATCGTTAAGTTAACAATTTCAGATCTACGACATCCAGAGGAAAATAGAAATAACACCAATGCCCGATCACGAATCGGTAATTGTTCTGCATTCATTCTTACACAAGCGTATTCCTCCTCTGTTAAAAACTTGGGTAATGCATCAGGAATTTTAGGACGCCAACGTTTTTTAATTATCGGATGTTCCACAACTCCTTCTGTAAGACAAAAATTAAAGAAGGAGGTGAGCGTTGAAAGAAAAAGATCTATGGTCTTCTCTTTTTTGTCTTTCGAATAACCGTTAAGCCAGTTTAAAATCTCATCCGAAGTTATATCAGCAAGAGGAACAGTACACTCACAAAAAACTGTTTCTAATACCCACCGATACTTTGCAACCGTAGCTTCAGCTTTGTCAGTTTGCTTAAGACTCAGCAAATATTCGTTAATTATGGCTCTTGTCTCATCGGGAACAAATTTGTTAGTAGATTCCCAGTATTTTTTTGTGAGATCCAATCTCTTCATATCCTCTCTATTATTTTTAAATCCCCCAGAATAGGGGGGACTCCTACAAACACTTACTCACGAATATTAGAGGAAAAGGTCACTCCTAGAGATTTTTCTCAAACATTTTCTCTAACTTCATTCAAGCTAACAGAAGAGGTTTCATTAAGACCCAGTACTTCTAGAATATGTTCGTATCCCAGTTCTTCAAAACATAGGTGATCTGCAAATGTACACCTTAATGTGTGTGGAGTAACATGGAAATCAAGCTTTTCTTGATATTGTTGAAACAGCACACGAAGGTCTTGATTATGCATTGGTCCAGATTCATCTATATTTAGGAATAGAAAAGGTAACTTATCTGAACGAATTACTAAATAAGCTTTCAGATGATTTTCACAAACATGATTAAAGTAAACCCTACGTCCTACATGAGTCTTATTCCTTACCCAGATCGAGCGTTCGTCCCAATTGATATCTTCAACTTGAACACCTAATAATTCGTTATTTCTTAGGCCTGTTGCATAAATTAACTCCACAAGCGCACGCTCTTTTAAATTTCCATCCAAAAGCAGCCGCAATTGATTCAATTGGTCTTCTAACAAATATCCAGAATTATCATCTTCATAGACTGGATATGATATTGAAAACGCAGGGTCCTTGCCTATAACGCCGACCCTTATACAGAAGCGGTAGAACATTTTCACTCCTAATAACTTAGCTGATAATCTTAAGGTAGTTTCTGTACCCTCTAGGGAAGACAGCCAGTTACGAATGTCGGTTTCAGTAATTTTTCGATAACTCTTGTTTGAAAAACGAAGTAAATCACTGATTACACTGACCCAAAACTCCAAGTCTTCCTGATTAAGCCTAAATCGGAAATCAGACTTTAATTGATGGGTATGTGCATCTAGTCTATTCATTTAATACCTCCTTTTTATCCAAACCTGCCTGATACAGAGCTTCTAACGAAGAGGATAATAATAGTTTGAGACTACCATTCGACATTACCTGAGCTTTCTACATTAAAAGACATAACTGAAATCACTATGGGATTGTGTCAATGTTCTAATGTCCTAGATGTGTAGATTTGTAACTATGAAATTATGGTTTAGATATTTAGCAGAAAACTGATAGTAGCTTCGATTTTGAAGTTTACTATCATCCAAAATATCAATTGTTACAATTGGGTATAACGAACCCAATTTTCTCAGCTATTAACATCCATTAATGGGTGTGCTCTTACCTCCAACAATCCTCTGGTACCTTCATTTTCACCTACCCCTCTGTTAAACAACTCCGAGATTTTACTCCATCGAGTTTTGTACTCTCTCCTATAGCTGCCATGCATTAGCTCTGTCGAAATTACTCTTCAGAAAACAAGAAAAATGCACTACGTGGTATACCTTACAAACAGGAAAGTTGATGCATAAGTCCATCATATCCTGCTCACAACTACCTTCAATTGACCTTACCTTTTAACAAAATTCACCCTTTCTCACCTTTAGTCGTTTAGGGCTCGATGAAGATAGGCACCATTTTTTACAAGGAATTTATTTTTATACATCTTCTAATAAAAGTTTTTTAGCAATAATCATGAAAATGTTTAATGAAATCCTGATATACAAAGGGCTAATAGCATAAACAAAACGAAAAAATTTTTTTAACTGAGCTATTTTAGATAAGGAAAAAAGCTAGAAACAAAAAAGAACCCTTACGAATAATACACAAAGGATCTATTTTTCTAATAGCAATCTAGGTCTGAGCTAAATGAACCTACGAACACTAATAAATACTTTTGGGTTTAAGACTAAACATAACTGGAGATAAATGGTGGTTAAAAGGAGGTTATCATGCATGAGTAATACGAAGAGTATTGCTAATAACAAGAAAGTGAATCAAAATGAGCGGGTTTACATTAAGTTAGGAGAAAGGATTAAAGAGCTGCGTGTGAATGAAGATTATTCACGAGAAGATCTTGCTTCCTTACTTGAAGTGTCTGTAGGTTACTTGAGTTTACTGGAACGTGGTCAAAGAGGGGGCTCAAAAGAGTTATTAGTTCAACTAGAAAAGATATTTGAATTGGAACCCAACACGCTAGCATCTTTACGAGTTAAGAACTTACAAAATAACGAGCCAGTGCTAAAGGGTAATGAATCAGATCACAAAAAGCTTCAAGTTAGAAATAATAGTCGGCCTACAGTTCAATACCCTGATTATGTAAGTAAGTTAGTTGAAGAACTGCTTTCTTTTGATGAAGAATACGCTAAAGAAAAGGTCAATCATTTTACTCAAGAGCTTCGTAATGATTATGTCAATCAGTTACCTCTTTATGAAAAAGGTGACGTGACAGAATATTTACTCAATATTAAGCAAGAGTGGCTTAAGAGAAAAATCAGTGAAGAAGTGTTCCAAGCGAAGTTTCTTGAAGGGTGCATTCATACTGCTGAACAAAAACAATACTTTGTCGTTGAATATGACGAAATTTCATTACGATTCAATTTACAAGAAAGCGATCAGCAAGAAATCCCATCTCTTGAAAATCACCTTGGCCCCTGTAGCTTAAGTTATGTTACTAAGTCACAGATACCATCACTACAAAAAAAGAAAATGACTTGTACCTTATGGTTTAATCCCTGGGTCTCTATGGAGACTATGTACAAATATCTTGAGACAAATGATCCAACCATAAAAGATTTGGTAGTCTTTGATCAACGTCTTCAATGGTACATCAGAGAACAGCCATCTTTAGGTGTTTTAAAGTAAATGTGTATCTAGTTACGTAAGCGTTGCTCACCTTAACATCAGGAAAGGAGTGTTCGTAGTGTTTAACAACAAAATTGATGATCCATCATCTTATATTGAAGAGTTTGTAAGTTACTCAAAGTACTCTAGGCTAACTGAATCCAGTGTGGCCAACAATGTTAGACACCTTATGGAATTAAAAAGCTTTATCTCACAAGAATATGAGATGAGTATAAATATCGGGCAGCTGGAGCGTTCTCAGTTAGAAAATTTTTTAGCGTTCCTTGATAAAACTAGGGGCTTAAAACCTTCTACGATTAACCGCTATATAGCGATTTTAAAGTCTTACTATAACTTCTTAGCTTTTGAAACAGGAGGATTGCATAATCCCGCAGCTTATATCAGATATAAGGAGGTTCCAGCTACATTGCCTCCTCCAACATTATCGGAAGAAGAAGTGGAACAAGTGCTTGCTTCCGCTGAAGGATATAACTATTACTTCTATACGTTAATTAAGTTTCTTTACTGCACTGGCCGCCGAATTTCACCTACGTTAAATGTTAGAAAGGAAAATGTAAACCTAGAGAATAACACCGTATTTTTTACTTCTAATAATGGAGAAGTTGAATCTTATTTAACAATTAATGAAGATTTAGCATCTACCTTAAAACGTTTCTTGGAAAATCATCCAGTACCGGAATCACCTTATTTATTCTCATCACCCTATAAACCTAGCAAGCATATCACCCCAGATACTGTAAGGTTGCACTTTAAAAGGATAGGTTGTATTGCTGGAGTGAACACGAGCATTACACCAATGATATTAAGACGATCAATGATAATCAGAACCTTCAAAAATTTAGAAAAAAGGTTCGAGCCAAAACTTGATTATGCATCCTATTTAAAGCTCAATAATTTGGAAGATTACTTGCAATACTACCTACAACAAATTACTTCCGGAAGTTAGGACGATCAAAAAGTATAATCGTTAGGCCATACACCAAATCCGTATTTGGTGTATTTTTTTGCACATATAGGCCCCGTTTTGCAACCCTTCTCCGTATGATTAAAGCTTCAACTACACCTCTACACCTGGCTTATTAATTCCTATAGTCTTAACGAATAAATGTCCATTCCCCAAGTCTCCAATGCTTGCCATTTAAAAATACCTGACTTTAGTAGATGATGCTCTACACTTGATCCCCTCAATACATTTATAATTCTAACCATATTTCACAATAAAATACTTCATAAAAGCTGATTTTTATGAAGTTATCTAACAAAAAAAATAAAAAGAAAAAGACAGGGATCCCCTGTCTTTAATGGATGCGCTTCTGATTGAGAGATGTCATTGGAAATGATATCTTTAAGAAAATCATTTTCTTAAAGACTACGTCGTCAGTTCTAATTGAATAGAAAAAATTCTTTTTTCCTTCTACCAGTCTCGGAATGAGCGCTCCTTCTCTTACGGCTGTAGAAATTTTGTACGGATTATCAACCACAATGATCTGTAGAATTTCCCCTGTTTTCTTTGAGCAAAAAATCCAAGTGAAGAATTGCAAGCATGATAACTTAAAAAACTCACAGGTATTTCCTTTCTTTGTATGGCGAGAAATGGTTGCTTCTGGGATGAAATTTTCATCCACTGCCAGGACTCGATAACCGATGTTGTACTGATCAGAAAAATCTTGGCCTTCAGGCTTCACTCTTACGAGGTAATCAATTCCTAACTCACAATCGAGTAGCTTTCTCTCCCCTTCATTTTCAATCTCACACGTTTCAATCCCGTTTTCAATTTCCACCCTGCTTTGATATAGCTTTTCAAATACCTTTCTGTATAACTTATTCCTGATACTGGAATGATACAACAGCGACCAGCTCATCTTTTGCTCACTGGTTTCTTTAGGAATTCCGTTGGCTAGTTCAATGTGGTCGCAAATATTTACCCTAGACTCGTTTTGGATATTGTGCATTTTACCACTCCTTTTATTATTTTGAGCTATGGAATGGCAAAAAGCACGATCCTTAGGAGAGGATTTCGTACCACCATTTCCATGCGCTTAGAAATTGCAGGGAGAAATGATGAGTTCCTCTCCTATTCAGTTGGGTTAATTCAATAATCATTTTCCTTTCTTCTAAAGACTTTAAGAGCTGATATTACAATGTATGAGGTGTATCCCTTAAATATTACAAACCATATCCTTTCTTAATTAATACGAACAAAGTGTACGTTCTGTAAGGATCTTTTCAGAGTGTAAAAAATGCCAATAGCAATAAAAGGAGGTGTGAATTAGAATGCTAATTCACACCTCCTTTATTTGTTACATAGTTTTTTTACATCTCATCCGAACCCGTTAATTTACTGTATCTTGAGTATTTTTAAATTTAACGCAAAATTGAACACTTTAAGCATTCATTGTTCCATGTAAAAAAGCTTACTTTTTAGTGTAATATAATGTGTTTATGTTATGGGGTTTAACTTCCCCATTTGGATATTTTCTAACTAGACCGTTCTTGGTTGCGTACACAATAAATGTGTTATTGACTTTAGCATCTATCATCGCTCTTTCTCCTGTCATCTTAGCCCATTGGTCAACCCAACCATACTTTCTTTCACTTGAAGAGTCGTTGTTTTCATGCATTGTATTTACACCACCAATAGTTGTTAGTCTTATTATCAAAACATTAGAAGTGTCAGATCATAAACGCTCAAGAGAACTAACTAGAGATTTTTAAAGCACACATATTCGCAAATTGTTATAAATCATCCAATGAAAATATGTTCTTTCTTTTGTCTCAAAGCTCTTGAGGCTTACTCTCCAACCATGCCATCTCCATCATTATCTCTCATGTATTTATACAACCAATGGTCTTTATAAATAGGCATGGTAAAACCTGCCGCTTTCGCTTCTTTGATTGTCACTGTACCATTACCATTCGTATCAATGCTAGAAATATCACCTTCTGTGTTTGAACTCGTCGAGTCAGAAGGCTCATTCTCTGTTGAATTGAGTGACTCGTTTACTTCATCCGGATTCACATTCTCAAATGTATCAACAATTTCATTCCCCCTTAATGTATAGGTATACTGATAGCTTGAAGGGATCTGTGTTTCCGTATCAGGGTATGTGATAATAGCTTCAAAATTAGTGGCTCCACCAGCCTTACGAATCGAGTCTTCCATGTAGGCTTGATCTCCGTGTCGGTTAAGAGTACTATCTTGCGGGGTAATATTATAAGCATTCGATACCCCTCCAAGAGAATCAGCAATAACATGGCCTTCATCCAAAACGTCACTTTCCACACCAGGAACCTTTGCCTCATCATAGAAGTATCTTCCAGACGATAGAACAGGTTCGTTATTGTCATCTTGTAAAATGATTTCATTTGCAATGACACGGATTAGTTGCCCATGTTCATTAGTAAATGCCCAATATTGACGGTCTCCATAACCAATGTCAACTACAACATTAGGTTTACGATCCCCGGACAAGTCACCACCATCAACCTCAATAAGTTTGTATCCTGAGAATAGTTCCTCATTTGCTTCAGTTGGAGTTTCCTCTACTGATGTTTCATCATCACTCTCAGGGGTGGAATCTTCTTTTTCTTCTTCTTTGTTCTCTTCGTTTTCATCTGCATTAACCGTAACTGCTTCTTGTGAACTTGTTTCTTTATCTGCAGTGGATGTATCTTCTACTTCAGTACAACCAACCATAAAGATGGCCGTTAAAAGTAAAACTAAATACCTCATTTTCTTTTTCATTTTAGGACTCTCCTATAATAGTTTCATATTGTTCATTCTAAAAGTCTCGGGATGTTAAAATAGGTTAACCTATCTATACTTACAATTACTTTACAAACTTCAGCATTATCAACCTCATCCCCTTTTTTACTTTGGTAGTTGAAGAACTGAATAATCATAATTATTAAGTATATTTTACCACATAATGTTATTAATTCTTTGATTTTCTTGAAGCTGAATATGGTTATCATAAGTTAACTAGCATCCTAATTCGAGCGGGGCCAATAGCTGTCTTTAGTTTAGAAAGGTGAAATGTTTGATTTAAAAAGCACGGCACATATTAGACATATCTAATACGTGCCGTCCAATTTTATCGCCTTTTTCAACTATCGTCCCGTTTAGTAATATGACGTTGCCTTCCCCCCCTCAGCCTTTTAGCAACTTAACCCTTTCCACTTTTTTTGCTTCAAAGTTTATATAATATCCAGCTCCAATATATCAATGAACATAATATTAATCCTTTCCTTTGAAGGAAGAGCTCTACCTATTAACTTTCCGGTATTCATATCAATATCTAATACTTTTAATTGGTCAGAAATATAATTAGTTCCATTATGATATTTTACTTCAACAGTTAAATCATCTTTAAAAGCTAATCTCAGTTTTAAGTCAATCTCCGCAGCTTGATCTTCGGCAAGTAAACCTTTTTCTACACGCTCATCCTCTTTCCATACTTTTTTTAACATTTCTACATGCTCTGGAAGCATTAACGAAGTCCATTTAATGGTTCCTCTATCTCGTAATCGGTCGTCAGTCATTGTTATCCCACCTTCTTCCGGAGAGGACCAATGGAAAGGATACTGCTACGGCTAAATTTTCTTACCTTTTTTCGGTTATAACAATAAGCTAATATATATGTCTCCCCTGCATTCAAGATCCTTATATTCCTCTGAGAAAGTTGGCCATTCTTTGATAAGTAAATCATTTCAAGTGTCTCTCGATTTTGTTTTGCGTTTTCCAGCATTCCATCCATGGTCATCCCTCCTAATACAATTATACGAACATTTGTTCTTATTATAACCATAATTGCCTTAAAGTAAAATACAGTTTTTCAATTTCTGCAAAATACCAAAATATTGAAGGTTATTTAAATATTAAAGAAGAAACATTTCGGTAAGGAGGGATACTGACAAGTGAAAAGTTATGAAAATCATTACTTGCAAGCAGATGAAAAAAGATTTATAGAAGAAGTGGCTGTAGCAGCCATTCAGGAGGATTATACAAAGAAGCATTTTCTCATTGAAGAAAGAGGATTGATACGGTATAAATTTTTTGTTTCCCCTGACAGCAATCCGGTAAAAGATATTCAGTACGATAACGGATCTCCGGTGAAACAAATCTGTTCTGTTGATTCTATGATGTTAGAATACATACACAGTCTTAGTGGCAATGGTGAACTAGCTCTTCATAGAGCTAAGGCACACTTACATGACTTTTTAAAATACGCTAAGACATGGGCGAGGTTAGCTTATAAAGAGGCTGTTTCTGAAGAATATAAAGAGCTACAAACAGATCTCCACAGCATATTTGATAGGGCTGAAAAAAATCCATCATATGAAGAGCATTTTATGGAAGCTGACATCCGCAACCTTTCTTTTCGTCTGAAACAACAGCTAGGTATAAAAATGCCATAAGCAATTCCCCCCCTCAACCGCTTTAAGGTAACGGGGGCGGTTGAGAGGGCAAATTTGTTTTTATATACTAAAAAGTCTTAGTAAACCAATAGCACAACACATAGCAAAACAATAGGATAAGATAATATTCTTATCCTTTGTTCTTTGGTACAAGCTTCTTAAACCTATCCTAAAAGGAAAAAAACACAGATTGATATTATTTGAATGCATCCGAAACGGCAGCTCCATTAATATTTTTAAGGCACATTCACTTGTTGTCTTTATTATTGTAAGCAATTATTTGACCTTCCATCGCATATAAGTTCATTGATATTTTCTGAGTCCTATTATTAAACTCTGTTATATATGTTATGTAGTCAGTAAATGTACATTCTTTTACTTCAAAAATTCTGTAAAACTCATTAGTTTCTAAGCCATTTTTTAATACAGCACACCCAACAACTGAATCGGTGTCATTGTTAGCATTTCGTCTCTTAACAAACAGTTTCTCAAATTGAAAATCAAAGCTATATATTTCACCATTAGGTTTAACTATTAAAGGGTATACTTTGATCTCACTCGGTAATTCAGACAAATCATTATCTACTTCAATATAAAAAGTAATGAATTCTAATTTATCTACACTTTCATTTTTTTGAATTTGCATCCTGAACTTTATATTCTGAATCCTCTGAGTATTGTCTATGCAATTTGGCACTTGTTTATGAAATTCTTCCATGATTGTTTCAACTGTATTTAAGACATAGTCGTGAATTTCCTTAACTTTAGTCAATGCATCAACTTGTTTATAAAATGTATTGTTATAGCTAAACTCATTAATATAAAATTCATCATCATTTCCAATCATAAAACTGTTTTTGACTATTATCAGTATAGTCTTTATATGTTTGATGTAGTTATCAAAAGATGACAGATATTTAAAGTTATTATCATTTTTAATTTGAGATAAATGTCGATGCAAAATAGAAAAGTCATTAATGTTATTAATCTTGGATAATACTTTTGTTAGGAGTTTTCTATCAGTTACTGGGTACGCTTTATCACCAAGTAATCCTGCATTAATAATTTGAAACAGTACATCCATACTCATTCTCGCATAGTGAAAAAACTCTATTATAGTTTTTCTAAGAAAAGCCACATCATCAACTTGGTATCCAGCTATATCTAAGACTGTTTTATCCAATTCATCTTGTGTAAGTGTTGCACTTCCATCTTGCATGGCACTATGAATTAATTCATTATTGGTAGAATCTAATACACTTTTTCGGTTCTCATATATTTTACATAGTAAGTTATATGAAATTGTCATGTAGCCTAATGTTTCCTGCAGGCTCCTAACATATTGCCATGCATCATAAACTTTCTGTACTGCCAAATCCTTCTCTAATTGTTCTAAATCCATGTCCAATGCTACCCCCTTTTGTTATATTCACATCTAAATCTATTATACGAAATAAAAGAAGCACAAGAATTTTCCTCGTGCTTCTCATCATTTAAATTAGTTTGTAACGACTTCAGCTGTTGTAGTTGTATTGCTAGCTGCATCTTCTAGGTCAGCAGTTGTAGCTGAGAGTGTTAAAGTGTCTGCTGATTGAGCAGTTCCACTATCTTCTGTAATTGTTACAGAATCACCAGCTTGGTTAAACGAAATTGTATAAGTTGCACTACCATTAGCTGTTGTAGCAGAATCTAATGCGTTAGTTACAGCTATTTGAGCAGTAGCTGATAAAGGTTCACTGAATGAAACAGTCACAGAACTAGCGTTAGAAATTGTACCAGCAGAAGCTGCTGAAGCTACTACCGGAGCTGCTTCATCATTAGCAGCAGTAACACTAATATCCCCTAAAATACCACCCTCTACTGATGTGATATCATCTCCACCACCATTTGTATATGCATAATTCATATCCCCTGTACCATATACATTAGATGGATTACTAATCGTTAAGCTGACATACTCATCATTTGCATCACTGTCATTTGCTATAGAGTTTACAGAAGTGTTAAATCTATCAAATACATTGTTTGTATCAGTCGCTTCCGCTCCTGGATTCCCTATTTCATCAAATGTCCAATCAGCAATTGCATTAGCAGTGAATGCTGAATCGTTAATTGCCTCTGAGAATTGAAGCTCTAGAGTATCAGACACACCATCATTATTTGTATCTAATGAAACTGAATTTACTACTATAGGAATGCTATTTTCGCTATTCTCGCCTTATATCCTATAAAATTTATAGCGAGCCTTCACCAAACAGACGGCTTTCACCGCATTCGGCGATCCATCATAAGCAAACATATCACTTATAAGAGTTACCTAAGTGTACGCTAACCAATGACTAGGTCCCTTTGTTCCAACTTGTTTTATCCTCCTCGCTTGTGTTACCACTACGAGTTCTCACGGCAAGCCTTCATCACTACTATGAACCTGCTGCCATCTTACTAGCATCCCTGGCTCTAACTAACCTCTTCTAGTAAGACTTCAAACGTTCCGTTATATCCATCCCTTCTTTTGATGTCCTTAGACTCCCACTATTCAATACGAGTAAGTTTGGTTTAACAGCTTAAATTATTCCAAACCCTCAATAACATCTCAATTACTAAGATGAATGTTAAACTCCTAGCATAGCTCAACATAACATTCACTATTTCGTATTGGATCTACATGGATTCGTCTCCTAGTCATATCCATCTTTTAAGGATCCCCGCCTCAGAATCAAGCTGAGTACGACTTCACCTGACTTCACCCCTTCAGCTAGTTAGAGCTTCATTGGATGCAGGAGTATTAGGCACATAATATAAAAGCTGTTTTTATGTATTAGGATTTTCACCCAAATTGTGGATATAGCAGTTAAAGAAAAAGACCCCGAGATGAAGCACTTCCATGCAACGGGCTCGGGGCCTTCCTTTACTTGTTTCGTTCAACTAATGAACTTATAAAGTAACGTTTCGTTTAATTTTTTAGTTAAGAGTGATTGTTGTACTTACAGACTTACCGTTTGATGTTACTCCAGTAAGTGTGAATTTGTCACCAGCACCTGCTTCAGCAATTGCAATAGTACTTCCAGTGAATGTTACATCACTTGAATCAAAATCAGTACCATTTGAAGCAGTATTATCTTGTACGTTAGTTACGAAGAAGTTAGGCTTAACTTCGTTTTCTACACCATACTGGTCTGTAACTGTGAAGTATACTTCATTAGTATCAGCTAATAAATCTCCTTCTACATCTGCTTCAGCGGCAGTAACGCTATCATTGCTTACAGCGATTGACTGAGCTTTAGGAGTAGCATCTGAAACTGTAACCTCTTTAGTAAGTGTCTTAACACCTTCTGATGTTTCAATTACAACTGTAACAGTTGCAGTACCTTTAGCAACACCATAAATTTCATTTTGTGCATCCACATCAACGATGGAAGCATCGTCGCTGAATACATCCTGAATTACAGATGAAGGTACAGCAACTTTATTACCATCTTTATCAGTTGCCATTACACTTGGAGCCACATCATAACCCTGGTTAGCAGAACCTTCAGCGTAAAGTGTTCCGAAGTCTTCTACAGAGTAAGTTAAGCCTTCAGCGTTATCGGCAATTACTTCTACTGTGCGTTCTACAGAACTTACAGTAACCGGAGTTCCTGAAGTATCTTGTAGTTCAGCTTTAACTTTATATACTCCAGACTTATCAGAAGCAGCAGTTAGTTTGTACTCATTTCCTACTACATCTGATTCAGCAGCAACAGTATCATTAATAGTCTTAGTAAGACCAGCATCATCACCACTTACCTTAGTGATAGAAGTGACTACTTGATAGTCAGCGAAATCTGCATCAGCAAGGTCGGCACCGTATTGGTCAACTAAGTTGAACTCAATTGCAGTTTCAGCACCCTGAATAAGTTTTTCTGATGGCTCAGTAGCAAGGGTAACTTTTTCTGGTGTACGAGCAGCCTCTACAGTTACTTTAAGCTCAGAAGTTTCTCCACCGATTGTAGCGAATAGAGTTGTTGTACCAGCAGTGTTACCTGTTAAATCAACAGAAACAGTACCATCGTTATTCACAGTGAAGTCATCATTAGCAATAACACTTGTGTTAGATGATGTTAGGCTAATGCTACCTTTTTGGCTGAAGATTTCTTCATTAGTAAGAGCATCAGAATACTGATCTACTGCTGAGATATTTAGTTTAGCAGTATCACCTACAGCAAATGTAGTATCCTCAGGTTTAGTTAGAGTAGCAGATTCAATAGAAGAATCAGCATATACTTTGAATTTAGTTGAAGAAGTTTCACCAGTTGAATTAACTAGAACAGTCAAAGTAACTTCTTTAGTTTCCACTACATTTTCAGTATCTAGAGAAAGAACTTTTTCTCCATCTTTAGTAATAACGTTAACGTTGTTGCTGTTCACAACTGAATTATCACTAGAAATGAATGTTAACTCTGATGTATCTTGAAGAGTTACGTCATTTCCATACTGATCAGTTGCAGTGTAATTAAGAGTAAGATCAGTAGTATCTTCTGGTAAACGTACTTCGTCTTCAGGTAGGACTACGTCACCAAGAGTTACTTGGTTAACCATTTCAGCAGAAACTACTGGAAGATTTACCGTTTCTTTTAATCCTGAATCATTGTTTAGAAGAGTTACACGAATTTCATCGCCTACTTCTACGTTTGAGTTAGCAGCTAGGTCAAGGTCGATCTGTCCGTCAGTAGTAGAACGATCAAAGTTATTAACTGTTTCACCTTCAGTAACATTATAAACAGTTACTGTGAAGTCATCACCATCTACATCAATGTCTTGACCATATTGGTCTTGATACTGGTAGCTGATTACTACATCATCACGAAGCGGTAATTGAGAGTTTAACACAGTTAAATCAGTAGCTGTTGGAGCTTCAAAGTTTACAGTAGCTGTGTATTCTTCCTCTTCATATGTGAATGTAACTTCGTTTTCTCCTACTTCAAGCTCTTCATCTAGCTCAACTTCAGTAGTTTCACCATTATTCCAAGTTACTTCAATCGTAGTAGCGTTAATCGCACTTACTGATTCAACAGAAGCAGTTCCATCAATTACGCCCCACTCTATTAGTGTGTCTTCGTCAACAAGAGCTTCTTCATCATCAGAAAGCATTTCAAGAATTTCTAATGTTGTTTTGTCTGTGTTATCGAATAGTGCATCTGCTAGTGCAGAGTAGCTAATAAATGAATCTTCTTCAACGCTTACTCCTACTACATCACCTTCGAATGCTTCACCGTCAAGGATAGCGTCTACGAATTCATCATATGATACAACTGTTACTTCACCATTGTTATCAATTGCTACTTCTTGAATAGAAGTTTCTGCTGCGTCTACTGTTACCGGAGCAACACCAGCTACTGCAGGTACTGCTAATGCTGTTGCTAAAGCCGCTGAAGACATAACTTTAAATTGCTTTTTCATTATTGAAGTTCCTCCTCTTAATCCTTAAAAAATTTATTTATCTCTTTTTTAGTGTATTGAAATGACTTCAGGTACGACCGCTTCTACGTCCTCAAAATGCGGTAGTCCACCTTCAAAATTGGTCACTTCTTCATAGGAGTCTACAACACTAGAATCCAGTGTATGATTAGACTCAACTGATAGATCACCCAACAGTGCCAATGGGTTCTCTTCAGGGTTATCAAAGACGGCTGATGCAAAGGAATCATATTTAACATATGATCCGTTCGCAATTCCAACACCTTTGATAGTCGGCTGTTCGTTCATCATGAAGTCATACAGGCCGCCTTCGCTGTCGATGAGAGCGTTTGTAAATTGTTCATAAGATACCGTAAACTCTTTCCCATCATAAGCGTATACAAGCTCTGTAATATCTGTTTCTGCTGCATCGATTGTAGAGTGTGTGGCTGGTGCTATTACAATAGCAGATGTTAGTGCTGATGAGACCATCCATTTAGTTAGATGTTTCATAGTTACCACCCTTTTTTACTTAGATACAACCATTGCCGCTTCAAGTTCCGCTTCAGAATATCCAGAGATTTGAATATTACGGAAGGATTCGCGCTCTTCGTTATAATCTAGCTCAACTTCTTCTCCATCAATCCAAAGAGCAAGTGTGCTTTCAGCTGTAACATCTTCAAGAGTATCAACTTTCAGTTCAACACCGAATACTCCAGGAAGTGTAGATACAACTTGACCATTTACTTCAGCAACAGTTCCTAGCTTTGTAGGTTCATCTACTTCGTATTTCACAACAGCGTTTTTAAGCTGTTCTTCATCGAATTCAGAAATCTGAATGTTGCGGAATGAGTCACGTTCTTCGTTGTAAGCCAGTTCTACAGTCTCACCATCGATGTCTAGTGTAACTTTAGTGTCAGCAGTTGCACCTTCAAGAGCAGAAAGTTCAATCTCAACTCCGTAAACACCAGGTAGTGTAGATACAACTTGTCCTACATCACTTACTTTTACATCTTTCCACTGCTTCCATGCATTATGAAGCATCTTAGCGAAGTCACCACGTTTAATTGGGTCACCTACACCAAAGCTTCCGTCTTCATAACCATCAACAACACCAGCTGCTGCTACTGCGTTAAGGTATGGATATAAAGAAGTGTCCATTAGGTCCGTGAAGTCTGCTTCAGGAACATCGTTCTGTGGCAGGTCGAATGCCTCAGCGATTACCTTAGCCATTTGATCACGAGTGATGTTCTCAGCGTAACCGAAGTCAGTCTCAGAGTGACCGTCAAATACCTCTTCGTTTACTAGTGCCTGAATCTCACCTTTTAGACGATCGTTTACGTCTGTGAAAGTAAAGCTAGAAAGGTCTTCTACTTCTTTAAGCTCAAGTGCATTGAAAATCATTTCAGCTGCTTGGCTACGTGGTACGTATTCATTACGTTTGAATTCACCATCTTCGAAACCGTTGATAATGCCTTCTTGGTAAAGTGCATTGATATGTTCGTATTGTGGTGTGTCTACTGTTACATCAGTGAATGCTTCAGCGGCTGTAGTAGCTTCTGCTGCGCCTGCAGATGCTGGTGCCACTGCTGCTCCTACTAGAGCTGCAGATGCTGATGCAACGACGAACTTGCGGTAAGACTTTGGTTGAAATGCCATGGAAAATTTTCCTCCCTTTAATTATGTACAGTTGTACATGGTTATATCTAAGACTAGAAGACTATGAAACTACCATCAACTAGTCCTTTTTCACACAAATTACAAACTTAGCCCTAATATGGTATTAGTAGTTAAGTTTGCCTAAAATGGAAATACTCACATTAGTCATTCTAACAAATCTGCTACTTTTTTCAACTAATAAATGAAATAATTGTATTTATTTTTACGAAAATGTTAAAAGACTAAGAAATTTGTCATAAAAAAGAGGGAAGTATCATACTTCCCTCTTAATTTTTGCAAGTTTTCTTGCAATTATGTTATTTAGTATAGCATGGTAGTTTTTTCTCTTGCAAGGAATGTTTTCTTTCTTTTACAAAATTTTAACATTACAGGTTATGTGCGACTGTGTTTCGTATGCACATAATTAAACACAAGCCCTGAAATTAACCAGAATAAGACGTTTACCTGCGGAATAAAGATAAGGTTGTTGGCAATGTTCTGGCCGGCAAAGGTGCCTGCGCCTACGAATAGTCCAACAAGCAAGAGTTTCTTCAATAGATCTTCACGGTGTCTGATATATTGCTTCACCATAAAGATGTAATAGTACACATAAATGGCCAGGAAGCTTATGAGTCCGATCGTTCCTGTTTCTGAAGCAACTTTTAGGTAAGAGTTGTGAACAGAGTACTGATCGTGACCGATATAGAGTTCAGGATATTTCGTTACATACTCTTCGTAACGCACGTCGTAGTTCCCTATTCCTACGCCGAGGACTGGATTGTCCTTATACATATAGTAACCGGTTTTCCAAAGGGTTGTTCGTGAAACAACGGCTTTGTTTGTGAAGGATTTGTTCTTCTCATCCTTCTCATTCAATTTGCCGCCATCGTCATCTTCCACTCCATCCCCGTCACGATCTACACCACCGCTTGGTGACGTTGTGTCTTCAGGGAAGAACGACTGAACCACAAACATAGCTGATTTCGTGCGGTCTTGCACGTCCGGAAGGTTATAGACAACGATAGCTAGGACGATACTTGCGATGATCATGTGGATCGTGAACAGCTTCTTGTAGAAACGCTTTGGTACTAGGAGTGATGTTAAGATAATCGCAAGCGCCATAATGAGCCATGCTGAACGTGTATAGGTGAAGATTTGGTTGATCACGTAAATTCCGAATAGAGCAAAGAACATCAGCTGCCATTTTCGCTCTTTGAAATACGCAACGGATACGAGCAGGAGGCCTGGTATAACAAAGTTAATAAACCCAGCGTAGTAGTTCGGGTTCCCCATTGTTGCCATGACGCGTCCGTAAGCTTCTTCAAGTGCGTAGACACCTGCAGTGTTTAGGTTGATGGCGAACACGTACGTTAAGATTCCCCATATTCCAACGAGTGCAAGGACGACTGAGAATGTAATGCCGATTGTCTTGTACTCGCTTCGTGAGAAGTTTACTTTCGTAACGATGTAGAATAGGACCGCGTAGGATAGGTAACGAACCATCTCTTTAATAGCAGGGAATAAGGATTCTGCCTGGGTTAAGGAAATGACTTGGATTAGGAAGAAAATGCCGAATAAGACCATAAATGTTTTCATAGAGAGGTCATCGTTTAGTTTGATGCGCTTTGTATACCATTCATACAGAGCAACAACTGTCAGGATAGGAATTAGCACAACTTCAGCAGAGATTGGCAAGGGTCCTGCGTACACTTTTAGCGGGACAAGTGGCATGATGATTAGGTGCAAGAGCACCAGATAAAACGTTATTGAATGTTTCTGTGCCATGTGGTGGTACACTCCTCTTTATATTTTGCAATTCGTACAGAAGCGAGGAAACAAAGAAAGAGAAGGCGTCATCCAGATCGTACAGACGAAACCCTTCTCTCAAAGTTTCACGCTTCTAGAAATGTTTTATACATTTTTTCCGTTGCCTCAGCAAGTTGTTCTAACGAAAAGTTACTAGAGGCATACTCGTGGAACTGTCGACCCATTGGGGCAAGTTCCCCTGTTTCTTTCTTATTGATTGCTTTCATGAAGGCGCTCTTTAAAGCATGAGAATCTTTAATTGGAACAACCCAGCCATAGTCGCTCACCATATGCTGGACGCCACCGACATCTGTTGCGATAACAGGCGTGTCTTCGCGTCCTGCTTCAAGTAAAGCGAGTGGGAAGCTTTCACTATACGAAGCAAGAAGCCCAACGTCAGAGTTTCTGTAGATGTCTGGCACGTCGCTTCTGAAGCCAAGGAAGTGGACCTGATCCTCGATCCCTAGTTCCTTTACGCGACTCTTCAGGGCCTCCTCTTCAGGGCCTCCACCAACTAAGAGTAATTGGAAGGAAGGATCTTGTAAAGACTTTACAGCTTGAAACACTTCTTCGTGTCCCTTAATCGGATGAAGACGGGCCACCATAGCGGCAACAAAGTCTGATCCGCTCAGGTTCAAATCTTTGCGAGAGAGGTTCCCTTTCGCATAAGAGCCTTTAGAGAAATCGATTCCGTTATAGACGGTTGTGATTTTGTCTCCTCGTATGCCTAGAGAGATCAGATCTTCTTTAAATCGTTCTGAAACGGCAAAAAAATGATCAATCCGGCTAATCGCCCACAGATTGATTTTCGTAAAGATCTTCCCCTTTATGCCACCCTTAAGAAAATCGAGCTTCGGATCACTGTGAATGGTTGTAATCCAAGGAATATTGGTCGATCGTTTGATCAAAGCTCCAAATAGGTTAGCTCTTGGGCCATGCGTATGTAATAAGTCATACCCACCGTTCTGTAGGAACCGCTTCAGCTTACTGATCACGCGCACGTCATAACGTGAACTCTGATCAAGGAGATGAACGTCGATCCCCTTCTCGATCGCTTCATCATACAAGGCTCCTTTTTGCATAACCAAAAGGGAAACGTCTTCTTTATTAAATTGGGAGAGTAATGTGAGGAGGTGGTTCTTTGACCCGCCTGTTTCCCCACCGGAGATTAAGTGAACGACTCTCATGATGACGAAGTGCCTCCTTTACTTTCCTGATAGACACGCTGTTTGAAACTTAAGTTTTTGAAAAGGGCTAGTAGTAAGGTTGCGGCTTTATTGACTTGCTTGAAATATTCGGAGTAGGCATATTGGCCATACACCGCGTCGAATCGCTTCGTAAATGATTCCTGGTCAAGTTCTAAGAACGTCTCGACGACCTCAACGTCAGGCTGTTCGACGAGCCGGGATTTGTAACGGGCTAGTGCGAGAAATCCATCAAAGTCGATCGTCTGAGATTTGAATATATCGACTGCTTCTGTCTTTACATCAAAGCTCTTCGTGATATCTACAACACAGTTAATCTCTTCTTTTGGAAGTGCGGTATTGATTTCATACAGTCGTACGTTAGGGCTTTTGTCGACTTGTTCAAGTGTATCCCGAAGCAAGTGACCTGTTTCAATATGGTCACTGTGGCAATCTACGAATACGGGCGCATAGACAACGTCAGGCTGCACTTCTTCAATGACTTCCTTCAGACGAGATTGTAAGCTACTTGTGCTCGCTAGCTCCCCGTCTGGTTCGTCGAAGAAACGAATGTCCTGAATCCCGAGAAGCTCTTGGACGTTGTACGCTTCCTTGCGGCGACGCTCGATGAGTTCAGACTGATCTAAATCAGAGACACTACCGGCTCCGTTCGTTAAGAAGATTACAGTTGCTTCGGCACCGCTGTTGATGTGCTGGTGAATGGTACCCCCGGCGCCGATCGTTTCATCATCGACGTGAGGAGCCAACAACAAAACACGCTCCTCCGTCAGGGAAGCACACTCGAGCTGACCTTTATAATAGCGTTCCAACACAAGATCTGTAATCGGATGGATGATCGGTGAGATCGATTGTAATATCTTTCGCTTCATAAATGTAATCTCCTTTAGCTAGAACGAGTCTATGTCTCCCGGGGTAATGTACCACGCTTCCTTACGTTGAAGGCGGGCCGTGTCTTGACTGATGTCCTTCCCAACAAGGGGCATCGGACTGTCTTTATGGATGAAACCGTGTTTCTCAAGTGACTTAGCAGATGGTGTTTCTTTTAAAGACCACGTCTGAACGACATCCACATCTTTAAGGCGCTGAGCTGCTTCTCTTATAAGCATGTCCCAGTCTTCTTCCTCACGGGCAAGCCAATCTACAATAAAGCCATTCGTGTAGTCCGGTTTCTCTTCAATTGAGTAGGTGAGGTACCCTCTTAGCGTTTCTCCTTTGTAATACGCAAATGTTTTGTACGTTTTCTCTGGATGCTTGTTATAGCGCCAGTTTAAGTACGCGGCATTACGGATGAGGTGGGCCTTGGCCTGGTGCTTCGTCTCTTCAGCAAGTTGGTCAAACGTTTGATCAAATTCTGAGACGTCCTCTATTCTGCCACCATGTGGCTTTAGCTTACGCGTCTGCCACTTCGATATCGGTGCATCTAGCATTTTGAACAGCTTAAGTGGCGCGACCTTACTAGACAGGAGTGCCACCGGGCGTTGCATGAGCACGTAACGAGGCATATCCGTCAGATGTGTGGCACCGGTATAGCGCAGGAACAATTCCTTCGCTTTTTCAGCTGGGAATCCGTAGAGGAAATCGATTCCTTGCTCCGTCGCTTCTTCTAACAGCTTTTCATTTAGTTTCTTATAAATCCCCTTACCTCTGGCATCGGGGTCTACCATCGTATCAACACGAAGGCCGACTGTTCTTTGTGCCCCATCGATCCAAGCGTCAGCGATCCAAAGGGAAATATGGCCTAAGATCTCCCCATCTTCCTCAAAGATAAGAATCCACGGGTTATGAGCGTTCGGGTGTTGGAGAAACTTCCATTCCCATTCTTCGTTAGATCGCTCTTTGTGAAAAACTTTCGTAAATAAAGCCTGGATTTTAGGCTCATCTCCTGGCTGGTACGTTCTGATTGGCATAAGTGTCATCCTTTTTATAAAGTGCAAAGAGGCCTGACCGCTTGCCAAGCCTCGCGATTTATTTCTTCGTTACAATCTTAAAGAGGAATTTCGGCAACGCTAGCTGACGTTTGAAACGCTTCGGATCCGTGGCTAAACGGTAAAACCATTCCATCCCTACTTTACGAAACGGAGCTGGCGCGCGTTTCACATGACCTGCGAAAACGTCGAAACTTCCACCAACACCCTGGAACACTTTTACGGGAAGGCGATCTTTGTTCTCGCGGATCCATAGTTCCTGTTTCGGAGAACCAAGAGCGATGAACATGACGTCCGCTTTTGAAGCTTGAATCTTCTCGATTAGTGCTTCTTGGTCTTGTACATAGCCATTGTCGTAACCGGCCACTTGAATGGCTGGGTATTTGGCTTGAATGTTGTCGATCGCTTTTGAGACCACTTCTTCCTTCGCTCCATAAAAGAACACACGATACCCTTCTTCGGCTGAGAGCTTCAGCAGATGGTCCATCATATCCACACCCGTAACACGGGAGCGAACTTGTCCTCCTTTTAAACGGGAGGCGAGCAATACGCCTACCCCATCTGGAATCTGGAAGGTTGAACCGTTAATGAGATCACGAAGGGTCGCATCTTCCTGCGCCTTCATGATCTTCTCCGGATTCACCGCAATAATCGTGGATTGGTCTCCTGCTTGAACGCGTGTCTTTAGTTGATCTGTAATCTCGTCGTATGACAAAGGGGAGACTTCAACTCCCATGTATTGTTCATTCTTCATTGATGATCCCTCTTAGTCTATTGGCTTTAGGCCGGTTAGGTGTCCAATTTGGTAAAGCGTCATATCTTGGTGATCAGGTACGCAGTTACGAGTATCGAGTACTACCGGTGTCTTCATGTATTGTGCGAACAAGCTTGCGTCGATTTCTTTAAACTGACGGTGGTCCGCTAATACAAGCGCAACATCTGCGTCTTTAAGAGCTTCTTCCACACTGTGTAGCGGGATGTCTGTCATGTCTTGTTTAACAAATGGGTCATGTGCCGCTACAAGAAAGCCTTTTTCATGATTTTGGAGGCTTCTTGTAATCGTTACGGCCGGGCTTTCGCGAACATCGTCAACGTTCGCTTTATAAGATAAGCCAAATACGGCGATTTTAGGATTTTGAACGTTCTCGGTTAACGTTTCAATCTTCTCCACAACGAATGAAGGCATGGAGTCATTAATTTGACGAGACGTTTGCATGAGTGGCGTTTCTTCTTGCGCTTTCTCAATAATGAAGTACGGGTCAACTGCGATACAGTGTCCACCTACGCCTGGTCCTGGTTGCAGGATGTTTACACGTGGGTGCATGTTGGCAAAGTTAATCACTTCGTGTGCGTTTACGTCTAATTTATCGGATACCTTCGCAAGTTCATTGGCTAGAGCAATGTTCACGTCACGGAACGTATTCTCCATTAGCTTCGACATCTCAGCTGTTACGGCTGTTGTTTCGTGGATGTCTCCTTGAACAACTAAGCGGTATACGTCAGCTGCCTTCTTCGCGCCTTCTGGTGTAAGTCCACCTACGACACGTGTATTATGGATTAGTTCTTCCATGATCTTACCTGGAATGACACGCTCTGGGCAGTGGGATACGTATAGATCATTGTCTTCTAAGTTCCAGCCTGCATCGCGCAGAACAGGAGCAACAACGTCATCGATCGTACGTGGTGGGATCGTTGATTCTACAATAATCGTGTTGCCTTTTTCAAGAACAGGCAGAATGCTTTCTGTTGCCTTCGCTACATAATCGGTATTAGCTGTTTTGTCTTCGTGAACAGGGGTTGGCACTGCAATGATAAATACGTCCGCTTTCTGCACCTCGGTTGAAGCTGTTAACTTACCGGATTCAACCGCTTCTTTCACGACTTCTGGTAAGCCTGGTTCTTCTATGTGAATCTTTCCTTCGTTTAATGTATCTACTACTTTCTTATTTACGTCAATGCCTACTACATCATAGCCAGCTTTTGCGAACACAGCTGACGTCGGAAGCCCAATGTAGCCTAGGCCGATTACACAAATTTTAGTCATAACGGTCTCTTCTTTCTCCTTTATTATTTGATTAGAGTATAGCAAACAATTCCAACCTTTGCGAATAGTTATTGCGTCTGAATCATGAATGATTATTTCATTTTCTGACAAAAGGTGCTACTATGAAAATTGAGTTTCTAAAGCAGAAAAGGAATGGAAATGAACTTATGAAAATTGTGATTTCCGGTTTTTATGGATTAGGTAATACAGGAGATGAAGCCATCCTTGATGCTATGATTGACAACTTACGATCATCGCTCGATGACCCTGACCTCACTGTTTTCTCCCTTTCCCCTGACGAAACCGCAACTAAACATTCAGTAACAAGTATTTACAGAGGCTGGCGCCATGATTTCAAGAAAAAGGTGCGCGCATTGCGTGAAGCTGACCTTCTATTAAGCGGCGGCGGTGGCCTTCTTCAAGATACATATCCTACTCGTATTATTTTCGGACCTCTACCATATTATTTACTTATTGTCTTATTAGCCAAGCTTTGTGGCACAAAAGTGATGTTCTTCTCTCAAGGAGTGGGCCCGGTCACAAGCAGATATGGTAAACTTCTTATGAAATTATTCGGTAACTTGGCTGATTTTATTACGGTAAGAGATGATTATTCCAAGAACTACCTTCATAAGCTCGGCGTTACGCGTCCTGAGACGGTGGTTACATCTGATATTGTCTTTGCTTATCAAGGACATGAAGACCGCTCGTGCATCGAGTCTCTTCCTATAGAAAAGAACCAATCGATTGTTGGCATTAGCGTCCGCCCCTGGTTCGGTGAAACATCTTACCAGAAAGAGATGGCTGTCTTGATCGATCGTTTGATCAAGGAGCGAGGCGTTACCCCTGTGTTCATTCCTATGGAAGGAGAACACGATGCGTCTGTATCCAGAATGATCCAAGAGTTGATGGAACACGGTGACCAAACCTTTGTGTTAGGATCTGATTTCACACCGAATCAGTATCTACAGTTTATGAAAGAATGTAGCGCGGTGATTGGGATGCGATTGCATTCGTTGATCTTTGCAACACTTGCTTCTGTTCCGTATGCCGGTATTAGTTACGACAAAAAGGTCGAGAGCCTCGCGAAACGAACCGGGATGTGGGAATACTCCACGACACTAGATGACTTCACAGCTATGGATCTCTATCCGAACGTACTTCAGCTATTAGACGATCGGGAGCGATTAGTTGCTATGTTAGATGTTGAGCGTCAATCGTTACGGGATGCAGCGCTTGAAAACCTGTCATTGATGAAGAAGCATTTCTCGTAGATTGGTTCCTCTCCAAAGCTTAGGCATTTTCTTTTGCCCGTGTATGGCTTACAATAAAAGTAGGCCAAAACTTTACATAATGGATCGTTTATTAGAATAGATAGTGAACAGTTCAAAAGGTAAAGGGCACTCTTTACCTTTTTACACTTTATACACAGACCAACACGTGATTTCGTTGACTCGGAGGAACATTATGCGTATTCTACTCGCAACAGTATTCAATTACCCCCACACCGGGGGACTTTCAACACATATGACAACGTTACAATCAGGGCTTAGAGCTTTAGGACATGACGTGGAGACGCTGTCCTTTAGTGACCTGCCTTATTATAAGCAACAACTCTTCGCAAAAGGGCCTAGTTTCTTTATGAACCGGATGTCTCCTGGGAAGGGTATTTTACTTGGACATAAATTGCGCCAGAACATGCTGAAGGAAATGATTAAGAAAAAGCATGAGCAAAACCCCTATGATCTCGTGAACGCCCAGGATATATACGCCACGTTCGCATCCCTTGAGGCCGGTGTGAATACCGTTACAACGGTTCATGGTTACATGACGTTTGAGGCCATTAGCCGCGGATCGATTAAGTCAGACAGCGAAGAAGCAAAAGTTCTACAGCTGAAGGAAACGGAAGCCTATCAGAAAACACGACAGGTTATCACGGTAGACTACCGCATCCGCAACTATGTCCGTGACCTTGCTGGTGTAGAAGGGATTCGCGTCCACAATTTCATCGACGTCGACCAATTCCTTCCACAAACCGATCGCAAGCAAGAACTGCGTCTCAAGTTCGGTTTTAAAGAAGAGGACAAACTCATCTTTATCCCGCGCCGTTTAACGAAGAAAAACGGGGTCATCTACCCTGCGAAGTCTCTATCTCTCATTCAGCAAACGTTCCCCACTGCCAAAATCATTTATGCCGGGAGCGGCGAGGAAGAACAAGCTGTTAGAGACGCAGCGAAATCCGGTGGCACAGAAAGCGATGTTCACTTTCTCGGTGACATTCCTCATGAGATTATGAAAGACTATTACGCCATGAGCGACATCACCATCATCCCATCTGTCCACTCAGCAGGAGTCGAAGAAGCCACATCCATCTCAGCCCTCGAGGCCATGGGCAGCGGCGTACCCGTCATCGCTTCTAAAGTAGGCGGACTAAAAGAAATTATCGAACACGGCGAAAACGGCTTACTCGTACCCGAGAAAAACACCCAAGCCCTCGCCGATGCCGTCATTAATCTACTATCCAATCCGTCGTTCGGAGACCGCATCGCGTTACAAGCTCGGCTAAAAATCGAACAAGAATATTCTCACGTATCAGCCGCCACATCCTACTCAAGCATTTACGAAAAGATATTGCAGTACGCTTAAGTGGATAGATGACTTAATGAGGGTAGGGCCTTTACGTTTAATGAGTGGTCGGGGTGTCTGGGGAACGACTCGCTTTCCGCAGGCGAGCTGTCGAGCCTCCTCACTCACTTCGTTCGCTCCGGGGTCTCGTCGACCTCTTTCTCCTGCAGGAGTCTCCTCGTTCCCCAGACACCCCAGGCTATTTTTTTGTTAAAGGCCCGGCTGTTTAAGGTACATTGGAGTATTTACGGCTCTTTACTAAAAAGCGTCTTATCCTTAAGTTCTTAAGAACGCTCCTTTTCTAGGGGGCCCGTCTCCCACGTTTGACTGAGGGGAGGAGGGAGTTGCGAGACTCCTATGGAAGAACGGACCTTCGAGACCCCACAGCGAAGCGAGGAGGCTCGAAGGTTCGTCCATGGAAAGCGAGTAACTCCCTCCTCCCCGGCTCGCTCATTTAGCGACGGGCTCCAAGCGTTGAAAAACAAGTATATGAAGAAAGAAGAAGGTATTCAACATGTCTGGATTAAAGAAAACCGCAATCTGGATTACGATGCTATCACTATTGTTGAAATTACTAGGGTTTGTAAGGGAGAGCATGATGGCCAGAGAATTTGGTGTAAGCGAAAGCACCGACGGCTTCTTGCTTTCCTTTACTTTTGTCACGCTCATTTTAGCGCTGATTGCAAACGGATTTAATTCCGTTTTCTTACCCCATTACGTGAAGCATCGTAAGTCAGATGTAAAGAAAGCTGAACGAAATGCGAACAGCATATTAAACTATACGACGATCTTTTTCCTAGTCGGATCGGTGGCAGCGTATTTCCTTGCTCCTTATATCGTTCCGTTCTTATACGGGGATCGGTCTGAGTTAACGTTAGATATTACGATTGAACTGACGCAAGTGTTCTTTATCTTTATGGTCGTGATCGCTTTAAGTGGTGTGCTCGAGTCTTATTTACAAGCACGACGCATCTTCGTTCCAACACAGATCTCAAAGATTATGGGAACACTTATGGCCACGCTCTTCCTGGTCTTCTTCGCCGATCTGTGGGGGATTTACAGTATGGCCTACGGGTTTGTGTTTGGTACGTTCCTTGGTGTTGTGATTCAGTTTGTATCCTTGAAGCGAGGCGGATTCAAATGGATGCCGAGCTTAAAGTTTGATGATGAATTTGGGCGTAATTTCTTAATCTTACTAGCCCCTGCCCTCCTTCACTCATCCGTCGGTCACATTAACGTGTTCGTGAACAAAATGTTCGCCGCTCGTATTGATACAGGAGCAACGACGTATTTGAACAACGCATCGCTCCTCATGAGTATCCCGAGCACGATCTTCACAACAACGATTGTTGCGATTATCTTTACATTGTTATCCGAACAAGCTCAGCAGAAAGAAAAGTTCAAAAATACCCTGTATATGGGATACCAAATCGGAATGATGACCCTATTACCGATTGCAGTCGGGACATTCCTCGTTGGTAAAGCGGCGATCTCCTTTATTTATGAAGGTGGTAAATTCACGCCAGAAGATACAGCGAATACGTATTACGTGCTGCAACTATACATTCCGATCATCCTGACACAAGGTCTCCTTGTTATTGGAGTGAAGGGATTATACGCCCAGGAAAAAACGAAAAAGTTACTAAGCATCAGCTCAACAACGATTATCTTAAACGCTGTTCTGAACTACGTCTTCATTCAGCCGATGGGCTACCCAGGACTTGCGTTATCAAGCTCAGTAGTCGCGGTGTATTACGTATCAGCCGTTACGTATGCGGTGTATCAGGATTATGATAAGAGCGAATTGATGAAGGTTCCAGCGCTGTTCTTTAAAGTGTTGATTCCTACGATGATCATGGCGATTCCGATTTACTTGATTCAAGCATTTACAGATATTGAGTCGCTTTATGCCCTTTGGGAACTAGTGATTCTTATTCCAGTTGGGGTTGTCTTTTATGTAGTTGGTCTGTATATCTTCTACCGCGAAGGCTTCAGCCAGCTCATGCGCCTAGTGCGCGATCGCAAAAGTATGAAGCAAGGCTAATATATGCACTATGCACCTCCCGCTTATGCGGGAGGTGTTTTTGTTTGCTATGGATGGGAGTAAGATGGGCCGTTGCTTTAGTTGAGTGGATGGGGTGTCTGGGGAACGACTCGCTTTCCGCGGGCGAGCTGTCGAGCCTCCTCGGGAAGACCACCCTGCGGGGTCTCGTCGACCTCTTTCTCCCGCAGGAGTCTCCCCGTTCCCCAGACACCCCGTGCTATTGTTTGGATTAACGGCCTGGAAGCTCTCATACGGCGGAGGTTATAGCCACATAACCACCATCTATGGCATGTTTCCGTTTCCCTTATATGGCAAAGGTGGTTCGGGAAATTGCGAGACTCCTGCGGCAGGAGGAGCCTAGGGGAGACCCCGGAAAGCGCGTAGCGATTGAGGAGGCTTCCCAGCTCGCCGCGGAAAGCGAGTGATTTCCCGAACCACCTTACTCTCAATTACAGCAAACGGAAACATTCTCCCAGCTTCCATAAATGAAAAGGACAGGCCTATTCGGCCTGTCCTTTTTTGGTTAGGATTCTGATTTTGCTGCTTTTTTGTTGCCTCTACTAAACAGACGAACAATGCGCTGTGAGAGGTCGTCGAAGTACGTGTAGACAACTGGAATGAGCAGGAGTGTGAAGAAGCTTGAGACGGTGAGTCCGAATATGATCGTAATCGCCATCGGCTGCTGGGCTTCTGCTCCTTGCCCTAGTCCTAGTGCTAGAGGAATCATCCCGAGTACGGTTGTGAGTGTGGTCATTAAAATCGGACGTAGTCGGCTTGGTCCTGCTTCTAAAATGGCTTCGTAGCGGTCGACGCCTTTTCGTCTGACGATGTTAATGTAATCCACCAGCACAATCGCGTTGTTTACAACAATCCCGGCGAGCATAATGACCCCTATGATGGCTGGTACACTGATTGGTTTATCTGTAATGTACAGCCCGCCTAGTACTCCGATAATGGTCGCTGGCATGGAGAACATAATGACAAATGGGTACAGGAAGTTCTCAAATTGCACGGCCATTACGGCGTAGACTAGGAAAATCGAGAAGATCAAGGCTAAAGCAAGGTCTCCGAATGAGTCGGCCATGTCTTCTGCCTGACCGCCAATGGAGTAGGAATAGCCTTCAGGGAAGTTAATCCGTTCAAGTTCTGCACGGATATCTTCTGTGATACTTCCGAGGTCGCGATTGACGATCTCACTTGAGACGTTGACTTGCTTTTGTTGATTTTCTCGAAGCAATGTTGCTGGTCCTTGAACTTGTTCAAGCTCAGCCACTGTTGCTAGTGGAATCATATCGCCGGTACCGGTTTGAATTTTCATGGATTCTAAGTCACTAATGGTACGGCGTTCTTCGTCAGGAAGAATGATGCGAACATCAACTTCGTCACCTGCTTCCCGGAATCTAGTAGCGGTTTGTCCACTAAAGCCAAGCTGTACCTGACTCATCACTTGCTGATAGGAAAGGCCGTATTGAGCCGCTTCATCTCGGTCTACATTGACCTGGATTTCTGGGCGTCCTTCTGATGCAGATGATTCAGGATTGTGAACCCCTTCTACCTGATCGATCGTCCAGACGATTTGATCAGCAAGCTCTCGCAGGACTTCATATTCTTCACCGTTCAGCTGAATCTGAACAGGTGATCCGCCGCCAAGTCCTGCAGACATTTCACTAACGGTAATCTCAGCTCCGACTATATCGGAGAGGTCTTCATCAATTTGCTGCATCACGGTAGACGTTGTTCTCTCCCTGTCTTCTGGCGGGATAAGCTGAATGGTATAAGAGGCTTCGTTTGAAGTGGATGAAAATCCTTCAAACCCTCCTCCACCGATGCTTAAGTAATTCGATGAAATGAGCTCTTCATATGGCTCTAATTTTTCATCAATTTGTTTTGTAATCGATTCGGTTCCTTGTAGTGATGTGCCAGATGGGGCTTCAACGGTTACCTCGATCTGACCTTGATCAGAAGGTGGGATGAACTCTGTTCCAAGTTGCGGTACAAGGAATCCGCTCCCCACAATGGCTAGAATCGTGACAATGACGGTGATTAAGCGATGTCTCAACACCCCTCTCAGCATGGAGCGATAGCCATTGTTGACCTTATCCAAGAATCGGTCGAACCAGTAGCGTCGGCCGTTATCTTTCATTGCTTTTGTTAATAGTTTCGATGACAGCATTGGTATAAGCGTAATCGAAACGATGAGTGAGGCAATCAGAGAGAACGACACGGTTAAGGCGAGTGGCGTAAATAGTTCTGATGCGATTCCTTCAACGAATACGATTGGCAAGAATACAACAAGTGTTGTCGTTGTGGATGCAATAACGGCTGGGGCTAATTCTGATGCCCCTTCTTTCGCTGCTTCTTTTAACGAATAGCCTTGCTGCCTGTAGGCGACTATATTTTCTAAAATAACGATCGAACTGTCGACCATCATCCCGATACCAAGGGCGAGCCCTCCCATCGTTAAAACGTTCAAGGTGTTGCCTGTGAAGTACATAAGCGTGAACGTGGATATGATTGCAATTGGAATGGATATTCCAATAACAATCGTTGCGCGCACACTTTTCAGGAATAAAAGCAAGATGAGCACAGAGAATAGGCCACCGAGAATAATGTTTTGTACAACAGATCGGATCGACTGTTTAATGAAGGTGGACGTGTCAAAGACGACATCCATGCTTACATCGCTCGGTAAGTCCTCCTCAACGTCATCCATCGCTGCTGCTACATTGTTGGCCACTTCAACCGTGTTCCCGTCTGATTTCTTTAAGACAGACAACACAACAGAGGACTCTCCGTTAACACGGGAAATGGTTGTGACGTCTTTGAAAGTATCTTCAACGGTCGTCACGTCTTGTAGTTCAAGTTGAGCACCTGTTGGCGATGTGATTATGGTTTCTCTCACGTCTTCGATCGACTCAAACTCACCTTGAATCCGTACTTGGAGGTCCTGATCACCCTTTTCAAGTACGCCGGCTGAGGTCGATTGGTTGGCAGCGTTAATGGCCTGAACGAGCGTCTGGCTATTTAAGCCGTACTGAGCCATCTCGGCACGGTTGATCTGCACTTGGACCTCACGGGTGCGTCCTCCTTCTATGCTGACAGAACCAACGCCGCCTTGTCGTTCAAAGTATGGGACAATGTTATCTTCTGCAATGCCTTGAAGGCTTGAAGCATCTTTACCAGATAGGCCGACCCACATGACTGGAATCTGTTGCGGGTCGAAGCGCAGAATGCTTGGGTCCCCCGCATCTTCTGGGAGGACGCTCTTAATCTGATCCACTTTCTCCCTGACGTCTAAAAGGGCATTGTCTAAGTTCGTTCCGTTCTCAAACATTAAGATGACAAGTGATGCGCCTGGCTGTGATTGAGACTGAACGGTATTAATTCCTTCTATTGAACTAACGGACGATTCGACGGGTCGGCTAATGAGCTTCTCCACTTCCTGAGGAGCGGCGTCTGGATAGCTGGTCGAAACGACTGCGATAGGGAGATCAATTTCTGGATAGAGGTCAATCGTCAAGTTTCTAAGGGAAACAAACCCTAGAGCGACAATCGCCACGACGATCATAAATACGCCAACAGGCCGTTTGACGGAGGTTTCGACGAGTTTCACTAGTCTACCTCCTTCATGATACGGATCTTGTTGTCATCAGACAGAGTCAGCTGCCCTTTTGTAACGACTTGATCTCCTTCCGTTACGTCGCCTTTGATCGCTGTTAAATCAGATTGTGCTCGTACTACTTCAACAGCTACTTTCATCGCGCGCTCTTCTTCAATGACATACACATAGGTTTCTGTATTTTCCTCCACGACAGCAGAGGTCGGAACGAGGATATGATCAGATACCGTCATCTCTGGCAGTTGCAGTTTCGCCATCATGCCAGGTTTAATGTTCCCATCTGCATTCGTAACCGTTGCTTCAACTGGATACAAACCGCTGTCATTTGTTACAGACGAAATATAGGATACTTTAGAAGTCACATCTTTCTCTAGTGAACTCACATAAGCAGGGATCTCCTGGTCTTTTTCAAAAAGAGAGAGTTCTTTGGCCGTAACGGCGACTTGCAAGTTAATAGGACTAATGGCCACGATCGTGGCAAATGGCTGTTGGCCTGACACCATGTCTCCTACTTCGCCGTTTACAGAAGTGACTTCTCCTGAAACGGTGGCTACAATTGCTGCGTTATTCAGTTGCCCTCTTGTTTGTTCAAGCTGTGCCTGGGCTTGTTGGACCTGTAACTGTGCCTGCTCGACACTCACTTCAGCACTTTCAACTTGAGACTTTGCCTGATTCACACCAGATTGAGCTTGTTGCACCGCTTGTTTGGCAGCTTCTTTTGCGAGTCCTGAAAGTCCTTCTTGCTGTTCTTTCGCATCTTCTAGTTGTGCTCGTGCACTCACGAGGGCTTCTTCTGCTGAGTTACGCTGGCTGCGTGCTGCTTCGAGCTGCTTCTCTGCTGATTGGACCGAGATTTCTTGAACGCGAATTTGATCGTTTACGTTTGATGCGCTCACGCGACCAATAACATCCCCTCTTTGTACGGTGTCCCCTTTTGAGACATTCACTTCGACTAGTTCACCCGTCGACTTTGGCAAAATTGGAGCGTTCTTACTCGGAACCGCTCGTCCAAATACTTCTCGCTCAACGACGAGGTCGCCTTGACTTACTTGCGCCACCTCTACTGGCGTGACTTGTTCTACCTCTGACGCTGTGTCTTCTGTTGAATCGTCTGAGCATGCTCCCATTACGAGTGTAAGTACAGCAAACGCCCCGGCTAATACTTTCTTGTTCATTCTTCTCGTACTCCCCTCTGTTGTCTCTTACAATAAGGAAATGTTCAGGTGATCGGCAATCTCCTGGCAGTCCTGCTCCATTTCCGGCAGGTTTTTAAAGTGGGCAAGCATGCCCTGAATTACGACTCTTTCAGGCTTCTCTTTGTTTGCCTCTGCTTCAATAATGTCAAGTGCGTGTGTCAGTTCGTCGATGCGTGTTTTATGTAGGGATTGCCTGGCTACTTTTTCTTTCATGTCCCTAAGCTGGTCCTGGACGGTTCGTTCTTCCGACGGAGTGCTTACCCCCATCGAAATCGATTCCACTTGATCTCTTGAAATTTGCGGAGCATCCGACTCTTCCATCATGCCTTTTATAGCATCGTCAACGCGTCGCACGATGAAGTGAGCCAAACGTTCTGAATCTAGCGGCAAATTATCAATAACGAGCCATTTGAAATAGCTCTGCATCATGCCTTCAAGCAAGATCGATGCATCGACGATCTTTGGCATTAAGGCATCACCATATATGTTAAGTAGGTTGTCATTACTCCACTTGAACGTTTGATTGCGCATTTCCATCATAAAGCTATTGGCTTCTGATTTAATATCGACGTTATCTCGCATGTGCATAATGATAAATTCTTTATTACTTTGAAAGGCTTCGATATAGACTTGAACCTGTCTGGCTAGCGATTCCTTAGGCGATAAGTCAAGCTTACGAACCTCAGCAACTCGTTCTACGAGATCATTATAATAATAGTGATGAATTTGTAAGGTCAGGTCTTCTTTTGAACTGAAATGTAAGTAAAAAGCTCCTTTTGAGACCCCACTTTGGTCAGCGATTTGTTGTATGGATGTCGAATGGAAGCCCTTTGTTGCGAATAGCTTCATTCCGGTTTCAATGATGCGTTGTTTCTTTTCATTCATGTGCCTCATCCTCTCTGCCTCTAGCATACCATCCCATGTCGGGGTATGATAGAGGTTCGGGCATGACTGGTCAGTCATGCCATGGATACTATACTATATTCGAGGTGATTTTACAATACCTTCCACCGTTCGAGGGCGTATTGTGATGGTCTTTTTTAGTATGTGCGGTCCGTACACCCTTTAACGCCAGGGCAGGCTTGGGGACTGCGAGACTCCCGCGGGGTGAGGAGCCTAGGTAAGACCCCGGACTGAGCGTCAGCGAAGGAGGAGGCTTACCAGCTCCCCGCAGGAAAGCGAGTGGTCCCCAAGCCTGCCCTTGCACTTTTATGGCACGGACCTTCAGCCGCATAAAAAAGAAAAGCCTGCTAGGGGCAGGCTTTTCTAGGACTTTAAGTATAAGGGGCGGGAGAAGGTGGCGATGGCGAGGCCGGTTAGTTGCATTTGTCGCTTGATGGAGTAGCCTGATGTGGCAATATCCATGATCGACTCATCTGTGAAGACCACTTTACTCCCCCCTTCTCCTTTATTCTCTTCATATTGCTTAACGTGGTAGAACGAGATCCAGCCACAGTACATATTTCTGGGGGACATTGTTGGAAACATAAACGTCCCTTCACTCGGGTTTACAGGTATCGGAAGCTTACTTTTCGTTTGTAGTATCTTCTCCATCGCTAACTGTCTCCCAACAAACGTGGAACCGCCTGTTAAACAGGACTCGGATATGATCTGTTTAGGCGTTTTTGTACAATAGATCACACGGTTTGGTTCAAGGATTTTAGATAGGCGCGTTGGATGGAGATTAGAGAAGACACCCATTGTATTTGCATTAATTATATAATCCTCTCTTATTTCTTCCCCCATTACTTCCTCCTTATAGAATATTTTTACATTTATGTGATTATATTATACCGGAATAAAGGTTCATTTTTTAGAATTTTTTGTTAAATTTACAAAAAATTTTATTTATCTAGTATTTTAGATCCATTTTCTGGTCGTTTTAGTTCTTTATCTGATATAATTTAAACACCATTTATTGGGAGGGATTGCTGACATGGGGGAGATGCATCCTGCCATTGGTACATACGGTGTGAAGCTTCAGGCCAATCTTTCATTGATCGACCAAGCGTTAACTCGTATGGAGACAAAAGGCTCTGAGGAAGTGAAGATGGTGGAGGAATCGCTACGCGAGCCCGAACACCCAACCCTCGGCGCCGTTATTGACACGAAAGCGTAGGCGTCCGTTCAGCAACGTATAGACTGGACTGAACCCGAGTAGAGATCAAGGAAACACGGTGAGCGCTAGCGAATCGATGTTGACTGATTGACCGGAGGTGAGGGAAGTCTACTAGTTGCTGGGCGCCGGGAATGGAAAAACCACTACCTTTAAGGTAGTGGTTTCTTCTATTATTCGTTCATATCTTCATCTGTGTTGTTTGTTTCGCCTTCTTTATCGCCTTGCTGCATGTTTTCATCTTCTTTTTCCATGTTATCTTCTTCGTTTTGGTTCTCTTCTTCATTCATATCTTCATCATTTTCCATTTCATCTTTCTTCTGCTCTTCTTCCATTTGCTCTTCATCTTGCTGTTGCTCTTCTTGTTGCTGCTGTTCCTCTTCAGGCGTCTCTTCTTCTGTATCACCACAAGCCGCCATCAGTGAAAGCGCCAGCGCCGAAGCACCTAGTTTAAATAACCAACTCTTCTTCATGTTCATTCCTCCTAAGTATAGTAGACGCTCCTGAGCAGAAGCTCTGCCAGAAGGGTCATTGTACTATTTGTTAGAATGAGCGTATTTTGGAAAAGTATGCATCGATTTTTACACTTTTTGGGTTTTATTTTAAAGTAGCTGAGAGAATGTTTCCGTTTGCTAGGGGGTGGCTGGGGAACGGGGAGACTCCTGCGGGAGAAAGAGGTCGACGAGACCCCGGACTGAACGTAGTGAAGGAGGAGGCTCGACAGCTCGCCCGCGGAAAGCGAGTCGTTCCCCAGCCACCCCCAACCACTCATTAACAGTAACGGCCCAGCGATGCACAAAACGCCCCAGAGTCTCAACTCTGGGGCGTTTTGGATTAGTCTTCTTTGTCGCCTAGGGCGAACATGATTTCAGCTTCACACACCGTTTCACCTTCGATGGTTTTGGCTGTGGCTTTTCCTTTGCCGATGCTTGCTTTAGCACGGATGATTTCCACTTCTAGCACGAGCGTGTCTCCTGGGCGGACTTGGCGTTTGAAACGACATTTGTCGATGCCTGTGAAGAATGCAAGGCGACCTTGATTTTCTTCTTTTTTCAGCATCGCCACTGCGCCCACTTGAGCAAGGGCTTCTACAATTAAAACGCCTGGCATGACGTTATAGCTTGGGAAGTGGCCTTGGAAGAAGGGTTCGTTTGCCGTTACGTTCTTTTTCCCGACAGCACGTTTGCCTTCTTCTAGTTCTGTAATCTGATCAACTAGAAGGAAAGGGTAGCGGTGCGGGATGATGTCTTTAATTTGTTCGATATCTAGCATAGATAGGAAGCCTCCTATTCAGTTTTCGTTACGATATCTATAATATGTTGCCACGTTTCAAGTTTCAAGACGTTTGTTGGAGTTCCGTCTCCAATTACACCGTATCCAATCATTGCGCCACCGACTAGAGCAGCTGCACTGATGACCAGAACGACAATAATTCGCAACCAGATTGGAAAGATCCGACGACGATAGCGTTTTTTAGACTTCTTTTCTTTGTCTTGTTTTTTAACTTTATCGGTTTCTTTCGAAGCTTGGCTCTTCGACTGTTCTTGATTCTGTTGTTGTTTTTGAAGTTCGCGTCGTTCACCGCGACTGGTTGGCTCTGTTTGTTTCTTTTCTGGCATACCTACAGACTCCTTATCCATTCGTTTGGCGCTACTACGCGTTTAACGTAACTGGTTTACAAGTCCCATCATTTGGTCGCCCATGGCGATGGAACGACTGTTAAACTGATAAGCGCGTTGCATCGTTAGCATATCTGTCATTTGCTTTGACATATCTACGTTCGATGTTTCAAGTGCTCCCTGCTTTGTATTAATGTCTTGTGGAGCAACTGCTTGGACGATTTCATTTACTGGTATATCTTCTATTCCCTCTTGTGGAATACGAAACACATTTTGACCGGCAGCTTCTAATAAACGAGGGCGTTCTGCATTTACAATAGCTAAACGTCCCGCTTCAGTTTGCTCACCGTTTTGGGTAAGGAAAATGGAACCGTCTTTTCGTATCGTCATGTCATCAAACGTATCGTCTATCACAATGGGACCATCTTCACCAAGAACAGGATTCCCATTTGACGTTACAAGCATGACTTCTCCATCGTTTACTGGAGAGAATGCGAATGAACCGTCACGAGTATAACGGGTCTCCGTTTGTCCGTTAACGGTTGCTTGAACTTGAAATAGATGCTTCTCATCTTGCAGAGCTACATCTAAGGCACGGCCCGTTTCTTTAATGGAACCTTGAGATAGATCAATATCCGTATGAGCGAGTTTAGCACCTGAACCCATGCGCAGTCCATCGGGTGTTAAACGATTCGGATTTTCACCTTCATCCTCTAAATTGTCGATCTGTTGATAGAGAAGAGAGGCAAATTCGGAGTTCCGTGTTTTGTAACCTGGTGTTTCCATATTGGCTAAGTTATTTCCGATTAAATCAAGCTTCTGCTGAAGTTGCCCCATCGTGACAGCCGCTTGCATTGACGATCTTAGCATTTCTTGAGATCCCCCTAACGAACTCTCGCAATTTCATTTACAGCCTTGTCCATACTTTGGTCATAGGCTTTCAGTACTTTTTGATTCGTTTCGAAAAGACGGTAAGAGTTCATCATCTCTACCATTGTTTGAGAGGTATCGACGTTGGACCTCTCGAGGAAGTTTTGTTGAATCGAAAAGGCAACGCCATCTGTAGCGCGTGCACCTTGAACAGCCTGCCCCTCTTCTCCTTCAAATCGGAATAAGTTGCCGCCATCTTTCACCATTTGGTTCACGTCTGTCGTATATGTAATCCCGAGTGGTGTAGCTTGTCCACCCGCTTCGAGCACACCATCTTCTGTAACATTGAAATCCATACCACCAGTTTGAATATTGTTGCCGTTTGTATCAAGCACGTAGTTTCCAGCCTGAGTCGTTAGGAAACCTTGTCCATCCACGGTGAAATTCCCGTTCCGAGTGTAGCGCTGTTCGCCGTCTGGGCCTTGGACGGTAAAGAAAAGCCCTCCTGTCTCATCTGGGAGATTCCCGTTTACAAGTGCCATGTCGGAGAGGATTCCTGACTCTCTAATATCGCCTTGAGCAAAATCCGGAATCTCTTCTTGAACATATACGCCAGTGTTCATACTTCCGATATCCTGATTCACAGGTAGCTTGAGACCACCGGATTGCGTGGGGATCTCTTTGCTGCCCATTTTTTGCATTAATAGTTCTGGGAAAGCACGCATCGTTGACTGATCGGCCTTGTACCCAGGTGTTGTTGAGTTGGCTAAATTATTGGAGAGCGCTTCTTGCTGACGCTGTTGAGCGAGCATGGCTGAAGCTGCTGAATAGAATCCTCTTAACACGAGACTTGTCCTCCTTTAGGTTTAGACAATGTTGTTTTTCGGTAATTTATCGATGTTCTCAAGCATAATCCCTGTGCCTTTAGCTACACAGTTCATTGGCTCTTCTGCGACAAGAACAGGAACCTTCAGTTCTTCAGCTAGCAATTGGTCAAGCCCGTGAAGCATAGCACCACCGCCCGTTAGAATAACACCACGATCGATAATATCCGCAGATAGTTCAGGAGGAGTGCGTTCTAGCACTTGTTTAGCTGATTGAACGATAACGGTAACGGATTCTTTCAGCGCTCCCTCGATCTCTTCTGAGTACACTGTAATCGTGCGCGGAAGACCAGAAACCATATCACGTCCACGAATGTCGATCTGTTCTTTACGGGATCCAGAGAAGACCGTTGCGATATTCACCTTAATATCTTCTGCTGTACGCTCACCAATAAGAAGCTTGTAGTTTCGCTTGATGTATTGAAGGATCTCATGATCAAATTTATCTCCGGCCATTTTAATAGATGAGGCGGTGACTATGTCGCCCATAGATAGAACTGCGATATCTGTGGTCCCACCGCCGATATCTACTACCATATTACCGCTTGGTTGGAAGATGTCCATGCCGGCCCCAATTGCAGCAACTTTCGGCTCTTCTTCAAGAAGAACACGCTTCCCGCCACTCTTTTCAGCCGCTTCTTTAATAGCCTTTTGCTCAACTTTCGTTATGTTCGTCGGGCAGCAAATCAGCATACGAGGCTTAGACAAGAACCCTCGCACGTTAATCTTATTAATAAAGTGCTTAAGCATTGCTTCTGTTACGTCAAAGTCAGCAATAACCCCATCTTTCAATGGACGAATTGCTTCTATATTCCCAGGAGTACGTCCCACCATACGACGGGCTTCATCCCCCACTTCTAATACTTTACCACTGTTGCGATCCATCGCTACTACGGATGGTTCATTAAGTACGATACCTTTACCTTTTACGTGTATGAGTACGTTTGCCGTACCCAAGTCTATTCCGATATCTCTTGCAAACATGAGATATTGATCCTCCCTGCTCTTCTGATACTTCCGAAAACAGATTTCTTCTAATGATATATTTTATCACAAATTTCCACATTTTTAGTCATAATTAGAGAAAAAAGTTTCCATACCAAAAGAAATAGGTCTTTGGGAGGACCGCACTTTTATCCGGCCGTATTTGCCGGTTCTTCCTGACTTGATTTGGTTTTATACTTCTTCTTTGTCGCTTCCCCTCCACGAAGGTGACGAATTGCTTTATGATAATCCAGAATCCCTTTTACCTCGCTAGCTAGTTCAGGATTAATCTCCGGCAACCGCTCCGTCAAATCTTTGTGAACCGTACTCTTTGACACTCCAAATTCTTTCGCAATGACTCGGACGGTTTTCTTCGTCTCCACGATATATTTCCCAATCTTGATTGTTCGCTCTTTGATGTAATCGTGCACACCACTCGCCTCCTGATGATTGGATGTCAAAGGTGTGAAATGAGACAAGGCACTAGGTTATACGTATATGTTTAGTATGCAGCTTCTAAGATGTAGGCTCTTCTATGTGCGTTAAGGTAAACCCCTAAAGACTCTCACCCCAAACCTTTCTATAACTCGGTTTGTAACAGAATATGTTTCACAAAAACCCTTTATGCTTAAAACATCACAACGGACAAGGACTTTAGCCACATTTCTTTCACAAATCACCCAAAACCACCCCTTTAAAGCAAAAAAGCGTGCCAGACACCCTTTAGCGCGGTAATGCAGTGACGGGTGTCTGGCACGCTGCTGTTTGTTAACGTGTTAAAGACAAAACGAAACCGAACATCGGCGAGGGAACCGCCGATGTTCGGTTTCGTGGTTTGGCTATTGTACGATCTCCATATCGAGATTACTCATGGCTCGAAGCGGGAGTCTTGCGAAAAAGTAATGACTCTGTTCATTTACAAATCTAAAATAGGAATCTAACAGTATAGACTTGTCCTCTTTTGCAAGGCCCAGGTAATATAGCTGAAAAGGAGTAGGCTCTTGAATGCGTTCTAAAATACTGATCGCTCTATCTTTCTCCCCTCGAGCTATGGCCAGGTGAGCTATTTCTGAAGAGTCTAGTGTGGTAATCCCTTCAACTCTGCCGTTTTCTGCCGAGATGAATGGGATATTATTATTCTCTAATGCAAATTTGAGTGGACCAATATTATATTGTTCCGCAACCGCTTGCGCTTCCGCAATGTGATAAAACGCGGCGTCGTATCCTTCAAAGAGATAGGTAAGGGAAAGGGATGAATGAATCTTTCCTATTCTCTCTGGCGCAAGGTCTTCTTGAAGAAGTTTAAAGGCATATTTGCGAGCAATAATTAACTCGTTGTTCCTCCAGTGATAACGAAACAACAGATATTTATGACGTAAATCCAGATAGTCTTTCAAAAGAGAGGGCTCTAATTCACTCAATTTGTCTTTAAAACGATCTATGTATACAGCAAACATACTAAAGCGGTGAGAGTCAAAGTAAAGAATCGATTGAATTAAATCTACATAACATTCTTGTTCACCTGTTATCAATACTATTGAGTTTAAATGCTCGAAGGCTTCGGAAACATTTATTTTCTGTTGTTTATAATTCAGATAAACATCATACAACTGCCCCCATGATCGATCCATGATATCCGTAGATTGCTTGTTTTCGTTGATTAACCACTTCAGTTCAGTAAACAAGTCGTTAACGAATAGAAACTCCATCCCATGTTGACGCGTTTCGGGAGTCTTCCTTTCCAAACAGATTTCTTTAAGGATATGTAGTGCAGAATCTCTACCCTGAACCCTATACAACGTATTCTTTAACATATGTAAAGAAATATTTTTTGAAGACAGATCATTTATAATTGCTTTAGCAGTCACTGATATACCCCTCCATCCTGTACAAATTGCGACACCCGCTAACAAGGTCAAACTAAAATTACCAAATTTTCTAATTCATTTATACCCTTTCTACAAAACAAGAACTAAATCGACAAAACCTCCATATCAAGCACCTCTTTAGTGCTCTGCCGTACGATCGCGTGCCTGGCACCCTTTAGTGCTCTGCCGTATGAGCGCGTGTCTGGCACCCTTTAGTGTGGTAATGCAAAAAACCACCATGGAATGGTGGTTTTTTGGTGTTCTTTATGCGTTTGTCATAGAAATTGAGGATTCTTCGTCGTCTTGGTTTGGTTGTTCTGTTTCAGGTTGTTTGTCTTCGTCAGTGTCAGTGGATTCTCCATCCTCTTCACCTTCAGAACCGTCTTCAGTTTGACCTTGGTCTTCACCTTGATCTTGACCTTCGCCTTCGCCTTCTACCTCAGCGTCTCCTTCTTGATCCGCTTCAGCATCAGCGTCCGTTTGGTCGCTATCTTTAAGTTTGCTTAGTGGCTGGAAGAAGTAATCTTCTGGGTTAAGAGCTTGGTCGCCGTTGCGTACTTCAAAGTGTACGTGTAGGCCGCTTGCCTGACCTGCCAGACTACGTCCAGATGTTCCAATAACATCGTCTTGATTAACTTTAGCACCTACTTCTACAAGCACATCACCAAGACTCATGTAACGCGTTTTAATGTCATCTTCGTGAGTGATTTCGATGTATTTGCCATATAGCGCATCTTCTTTTACTTCCGTTACAGTTCCAGTTGCAGAAGCTACTACATCAAAAGATTCGCCATCTTCTCTTGCAATGTCAATTCCGTTACTTTGGTAAAATTTGTTGTTGAATTGAATGATGGCCTGTTCTTTCTCTTCGCTGCTGCTGTCATGATCGTAGAACTTTGTTTTAATGACAGCTTGGTCCTGGTTAAGAACTGGCATATTTAAGTTCTCTTTCAGGTCCATAACCGGTACGGAATTGTCATCCTCGTAAGAGTACTCAATGCCGCCTTCTTGTTGGCCTTCTTCAGGTTGTACGTTATCAACATCTGTGTTCATACTTTGGAAAACAAGTACTCCTGTCAAAATCAAAGCTGCAGCAACTAGATAAACACTTGGGAAAAACCATTTTTTGCGGAAAACACGCTTCCAATTGTTTTTTGAAACGCTTTTGTTTTCTTCCTCTCTCATTTCATCATCACCTCAGGAATCATTCTGATCAGAAAGAGGAAGAACTATACATTTTTTATAAAAAATTTTTTAAACTTATTTTTCGACAAACTGAAAATCTTATACGCTTTTTTTATTTGGCTGCCATTTTAGGCAAATAAGAATCCACTTCTTCTATCGCTACGCCTTTGTAAAAGTGGGTTACAATTTCCTTATAGGACTTACCCTCTTGTGCCATACCGTTTGCTCCGAATTGACTCATGCCTACACCATGGCCATAGCCTTTCGTCGTAAAAACGAAGTGACCGTCTTTATGTTCAACAGTGAAGTCAGAGGACTGAAGATCTAATGATTCTCTGATCTCTCTGCCTGTAAGTGTTTTGTCACCAATCGTTGCTTTTGAAATACGATTACTGTCTGTTTTCTCAACATTTGCTAAAACAGGCTGGGAGGAATCGATCGTTACGGCTAACAGCTTCTCTATCTGCGCTTCTGAGAATACCTTTTGATCTAAATACTTTGGCGAGGTTTCATCCCACGGACTTGCGACGCTCCGTAAATAAGGGATTTCATTTTGCCAGTAATCTTCAGAGTTTTCCGTTTGCCCGTTAGAGGTTGAGAAGAATGCAGCAAAAATCGGATCTCCTTCAAACGTTAAGATCTCACCCATGGTTTCTCCTACTGCTTGACGAATCTTAGGCATCTTCCATTCGTAATCTGCTCCCCATATTTGGCGCAGTTCTGCATCGTTCTTATAGACCTGATGCTGGACGGTGTCTGTCACGTCCGCTCCACCTTGTAGCGTCTCTTCTCCTTCTACAAGGTATCGTACAATATAGGTTCGTGCCGCCAGGGCTTGTGCCTTCAATGCTTCAAGTTCAAAGTCTGCTGGCATTTCAGAGGCTACTACACGCGAAACATACAGTTCGAGCGGCACCTCTTCAACTTGATTGGCTTGATTGCGAAGGACTGATACGACGAAAGCCGGGTTCCCCTCCAAATTGTACTCATCTGTTGCTTCAGTCGACGCTGGTTGGTCTGTGGCTACTTCCATCGGTTCATGTTGGATAAATGGTACGACAATTAACGTCGGGAGTACGAGGATCATAAGAATTAATCCACTTATGAATAAAAAACTCGGCCCCTTCCACATCTTCATTAAGAAGCCCCCTTTTCTAGTTACTCTACTATCTAATCTATACATATTTTGCCTTTAGTAGAACAACACCTATAAAAAAAGCTACAGGTTTTTGGGGTGACTTGGGCTACGGCTGAATATGGGGGAGTGACGATTTTGGCATGGAAAGATTGTTGAGAGGTACGGCCGAATTACGTGCGGGTACGGACAGTGTATGGGGGTGCACGGATGAATTGAGAGCGTGCATGAACTGTTTGCTGAGGAGCACGGATGGTTAGACAGATAAGGGTGGTCTACGGCAAAATCCATTGTGAGCCCGGCTAGATTGCACCAAAACATAGAACTACTTACCAAAATAAAAAGAGACTACCTCAACTTGTGAGGTAGTCTCTTAGCTATTTGATATCTAATTAAGACGATAAGGATGATTTAACGTCAGTTGCTGGATGGTCTTCTTCTTCATCAACTTCGTCATCAATGCGCTCAACATCTGCACCAAGGGCTACTAGTTTGTTTTCAAAGTCAACATAGCCACGGTCTAAGTGCTTCAGTTCTGTGACGCGAGTGTGACCGTCAGCTACTAAACCAGCCACAATAAGAGCAGCGGCTGCGCGAAGATCTGTAGCAGATACTTCTGCGCCTTGTAAGGATGAAGGGCCTTCTACAATAACAGAACGGCCTTCAATCTTCAAGTTCGCGTTCATGCGACGGAATTCTTCTACGTGCATGAAACGGTTCTCAAAGACTGTCTCTGTAATGACACTTGTGCCTTCTGCTTGCAGCATAAGGGCCATCATTTGTGACTGCATATCTGTTGGGAAGCCTGGATGCGGCATTGTCTTAAGGTCAACGGCTTTTAGCTTTTCAGGTCCAATAACACGCAGACCTTCGTCTTCCTCTTCGATAATGACACCCATTTCTTCCATTTTGGCCACAAGGGACCTTAGATGCTCTTGTTCAGCACCTTTTACGAGTACGTTTCCTTTCGTAATCGCAGCAGCAACCATAAATGTTCCTGCTTCAATACGGTCAGGAATAATGTTGTGCTCCGCGCCTACAAGTTTCTCAACACCTGTAATGCGGATTGTTTCTGTTCCTGCACCGATGACTTTTGCTCCCATCTTATTCAGATAGTTCGCTAAGTCAACGATTTCTGGCTCTTTGGCGCAGTTTTCAAGAACGGTTTTGCCTTCTGCTAAAGCAGCAGCCATCATCACGTTCTCTGTTGCACCGACACTCGGAACGTCAAAGTAAATACGGGCGCCTTGCAGACGGCCTTCGGTATACGCTTCAATGAAGCCGTTTCCGACATTTACTTTCGCTCCCATAGCTTCAAACCCTTTTAGGTGCTGATCAATTGGTCGAGAACCAATTGCACACCCTCCTGGTAGTGCTACTTTTGCATGCCCATAACGTGCTAATAATGGGCCTAATACAAGGACAGAAGCTCTCATCTTGCGAACATACTCAAACGGTGCTTCTGTTGTCAGCTCTTTTGATGCATCAATTGTAACAGTGTTGTTTTCTACATTTACGTCGGCATTCATATATCGTAAAACTTCACTAATTGTATGAACATCAGCAAGAGCGGGTACGTCTTTTAAGATACTTTTTCCTTCACTAGCGATTAAACCTGCTGCGATGACAGGCAGAACAGCATTCTTTGCACCTTCAACTTTTACAGTGCCTGTTAACTTGCTGCCACCGCGGACGATGATTTTTTCCAAGGTCATTCCCCTCCGCGTCCATTTTCTCTATATTAATATTCACTCGTTATTATCGGCGTTCCAAATATGAGGGTTGTCTTTGCGCCCATTCCTTGCCGAAGGGCATACTGAACATTCATCGCCCCATTGTCCGAGTAAGGAAGCGCCTGATTCCATTCATTTGTAAATCCGGTTACTGAAATAAAACCTGGTTCTGTTATTGTTTGTAGTTTTTCGATTTCTAGTCTTGTACTAAATTTTTCAAGCAGTAAAACACCATTCATTTTATCATTTTTATCCGCTTTCACACAAGTAAAAAATGTGGTATTTTCTTGAAAATAGGCAGTTTTCGTCTGATTAAGTCGACGACTCACGAACTTAGCTGTTTCTTCGTCCCATGTTTGGCCAGTCATTTTATAAATAATCTCGGCATAATGGTCTGCCTCTTTAGATACAATCACTATAAACTGTTCGGATTCAAGCAATGTTTTTTGATGGTTGTTTGCGACTATTTTTCTTGCAGTTTCTGTATCTTCCTTTGAAATGGTGAATTCTGATTGTGTTTCTTTTAGCTGTTTTATAAGGGTAGGAAGGTGATCCTCCTGAATTTGTTCCTTCATGACAATTTCCCAATGTGTCATTGAAAGCCCCTCTTCAGAAAGAAAGGTGGATATATCATGGAGTGGTTGCAATGGCGACTGGGCTCTCCCCCCAGCACTTATTTGAGAAACGTATGAGTTCAGTGTAACTGCCAATAAAATGACAATAAAAAATGGTTTCGTTTTGTTTAACATTACAACCTCTCCCCTTCTGAAAAAATCATATTTCCAGTATCAACAGGAGAGGGCCCAAACATACTTGAAACCCTTCGACAGTTCTCGAGAGAAAAACTGCCTCAATCGGCAGTTCTTCTTATAATAAAAACTTTAAATTCTGAGACCATTGCAAGTAATCTAAGAAGAAGTTACTTACAGCTGTTCCAATCGTAATCGTAAGGAACATCAGCAGCACTCGCGCTTCAAATATCCGTCCCTTCTTGATTATGCCATCTAAATTAATTGCTTGTAATAGACGCCACGTAATCAAAATAAAAACAATATGGGAAATCATGTTCGTAAGCGATTGATATCCTACTAAATCCATCTGTTGTCACACCCTTCAAGACCATTCAATGCTTCGTCATATAAACTGTGACATTCGCACTGATAATTGTCAATCCAGGGGCGCGACTAGGTATACCATTCCTCTTTCCAAAGCCCCCTAAACCTATTAGGCTCGAGAAAAGTTAATTCCCTTTTTTTACTATCGGGTGTTATGTTAAGATTTTGAAGTTTTTGGGATTTATTATATATGAGGCTGCCATATAACCACCATCATATGGAAGTCTTATAGGTGAGGGAATGTTTCCGTTATCTTGATTGTGCGTAAGGTGGTTCGGGAAATCACTCGCTTTCCGCGGCCCCACACGACGTGGGGTCGTTCGACGTTGTCACAGGACGTGACGGTCTTAGTCGAACTTCCTCTTTCCCTGATGAGGCTCCTACTGCCGCAGGAGTCTCGCAATTTCCCGAACCACCTTCTCCATATTAGGCTTAACGGAAACATGCTATAGTTGCATAGCCACATCCCTTGAGCTGCGGGGGCCGATTGAAAATTTTTGGCAGGGTTGTCTGGGGAACGGGGAGACTCCTGCGGGAGAAAGAGGTCGACGAGACCCCGCAGGGTGGTCTTCCCGAGGAGGCTCGACAGCTCGCCCGCGGAAAGCGAGTCGTTCCCCAGACAACCCGAGTGCACATATGAGTATCGGCCCCATCCTACCCCAATCATGGTAGGGACCCCTTTGAGAAATAGGAGGACAAGAAAAAAAGTCTTAAGCTAACATTTTGTCAGCTTAAGACTTTTCTAATAGATCTAATCGGTTGAGGGCACGTTTTAGTGCTAACTCGGCTCGGACTAGATCGACGTCATCTTGTTTGGAGTTTTTACGGCGTTCAGCACGTTCTTTCGCTTTGCGAGCACGTTCTACGTCGATGTCTGTTGGAGTTTCCGCTGATTGGGCAAGGATGGTTACCTTATCAGGGCGTACCTCTACAAAACCTCCGCTTACGGCAATCATCTCAGTGGATTTGCTACCTTTCAGGCGTACTGCACTGATTGCTAATGGTGCAACTAGTGGTATGTGCCCTGGCATAATCCCTAACTCGCCACTTTCCGCCTTACAACTTACCATCTCAAATGAGTCTTCTAAAACCGGGCCATCAGGAGTGACAACACTCACAGTTAGTGTGTTCAAGATTACCCCCCCTTTGGGCTGGAATGAAGCGGCATTTGTTTGTAACAGAATGCCGCTTTTTTATTATTGTTCCATTGATTTTGCTTTTTCAACTACATCTTCAATGCGTCCAACTAGGCGGAATGCGTCCTCTGGAAGGTCATCGTACTTACCGTCAAGGATCTCTTTGAATCCTTTAACAGTCTCAGCAACTGGCACGTAAGAACCTTTCTGACCTGTGAACTGCTCAGCAACGTGGAAGTTCTGAGACAAGAAGAACTGAATACGACGAGCACGGGATACCGTCATCTTATCTTCATCAGATAATTCGTCCATACCAAGGATCGCGATAATATCCTGAAGCTCTTTGTAACGCTGTAATGTACTTTGTACTTGACGTGCTACTTCATAGTGCTCTTCTCCAACAACAGCTGGATCAAGGGCACGAGATGTCGAAGCAAGTGGGTCTACGGCTGGGTAGATCCCTTGCTCAGAAAGCTTACGCTCAAGGTTTGTTGTCGCATCTAAGTGTGCGAACGTAGTGGCTGGTGCCGGGTCCGTGTAGTCATCGGCAGGTACGTAAATCGCCTGAATAGAGGTTACGGAACCTTTTTCAGTTGAAGTGATACGTTCCTGAAGTTGACCCATCTCTGTTGCTAGAGTTGGCTGGTAACCTACGGCTGATGGCATACGACCTAGTAGGGCGGATACCTCAAGACCACCTTGTGTGAAACGGAAAATGTTATCGATGAAGAATAGAACGTCCTGACCTTGCTCATCACGGAAGTACTCCGCCATTGTAAGACCAGAAAGCGCAACACGCATACGTGCACCAGGTGGTTCGTTCATCTGACCGAATACCATGGCTGTCTTCTTGATAACTCCTGAATCTGTCATTTCGTAGTAAAGGTCGTTTCCTTCACGAGTACGCTCTCCAACACCTGCGAAAACGGAAATACCACCGTGCTCCTGTGCGATGTTGTTGATTAACTCCTGAATTAATACGGTTTTACCTACACCGGCACCACCGAATAGACCGATCTTACCACCCTTGATGTAAGGAGCTAGTAAGTCTACTACTTTAATTCCTGTTTCAAGAATTTCTGTCTCTGTAGATAGTTGTTCAAAGGTTGGTGCCTCGCGGTGAATTGGGTCACGACGAATACCTTCTTGAAGAGGTTCGTCTAAATCAATTTTGTCACCTAATACGTTAAAGACACGTCCAAGTGTAACGTCACCTACTGGAACGGAGATTGGCGCACCTGTATCAACGACTCCTAGTCCACGAGTCAGACCTTCTGTAGAAGCCATCGCTACTGTACGAACCGCATTATCTCCAAGGTGAAGTGCTACTTCTAGCGTAAGGTCTACGCTACTTTCGGATTCATCTTTTGCTTCGTGATGGACCGTTAAGGCGTTATAGATCTCAGGCAAATGGCCATCTTCGAACTGAACGTCTACAACGGGTCCCATTACCTGTGTAATGCGTCCTTTACTCATGATTTCCCTCCTAACTTACTTTCACGTTCATCCAGGGCTCGCCTACTCTAAGGCTGCAGCTCCACCGACAATTTCGGTGATTTCCTGGGTGATGGATGCCTGACGTGCACGGTTGTAGGATAACGTAAGATCTCCGATAAGATCGTCCGCATTATCTGTTGCAGCTTTCATGGCTGTCATACGAGCAGCATGTTCACTGGCTTTACCGTCTAACAAGGCTCCGAAGATTAAACTTTCAGCGTATTGAGGAAGAAGTGACTTCAAGATTTGATCCTGGTCTGGCTCATACTCATATGAGCTTAGCTTCTTACCTTCTGTTGAGATATCTGTTAATGGAAGTAGTTTCGTTTCCGTTACTTCCTGCGTAATTGCACTTACATAATGGTTGTAGTAAATATACAGTTCATCAATAACGCCATCGGTATAGAGTTGGACTGCTTCGCTTGCAACATCTTTAATGTCAGCAAATGCTGGCTGGTCCGCCACTCCTGTAATCTCACGCTCAACTGGCATATTGCGTTTTGAGAAGAAATCACGACCTACACGTCCCATTGGAATGACTGTATATTCATCCTTTGAGCTATGTGTATCTTGAATCTTTTGATACACCTTACGAAGCACGCTACTGTTGTAAGCTCCTGCAAGACCACGGTCTGATGTAATCACAAGGTAACCCGTCTTCTTAACAGGGCGTGTGTTTAACATCGGGTGACTCACATCACCACCACCATTTGCAATAGAAGCTACAACTTCTTGAATCTTATCCATATAAGGATTGAACGACTTTGCATTTTGCTCAGCCCGATTCAGTTTAGAAGCTGAAACCATCTCCATCGCTTTTGTGATCTGCTTCGTTTTCTTCGTAGAACTGATCCGATTCTTTATATCTCTAAGGGATGCCACGCTGTTTCACCACCCTTTCTTCAAAGGTTGCTTATCTGATCTTTAAAGCAGCCAATCAGGCTACTTTAAAGACCGGTTAAATTATTATTCAGATACGACGAATGTCTTTTTAAAGCCTTCGATCGCGCTGTTGAAGTCTTCTTTTTCAGGAAGTTTACCTGTTGTGCGGATGTGCTCATAAAGTTCTGGATTGTTTTTGCCAATCCATGTTTGAAGTTCATCTTCAAAACGCTGGATGTTGTCAACTGGAATATCATCAAGATAGCCATTAACAAGTGCGTAAATGATCGCAACCTGCTTCTCAACAACAAGTGGTTTATGAAGACCCTGCTTCAGTACTTCTACCGTACGTTCACCACGGTTCAGTTTCGCTTGTGTTGCTTTATCAAGGTCGGAACCGAACTGGGCGAATGCTTCAAGCTCACGGAACGATGCAAGATCCAGACGAAGGGTACCTGCAACTTTCTTCATCGCTTTAATCTGGGCAGAACCACCAACTCGGGATACGGACTGACCAGCGTTAATGGCTGGGCGTACACCTGAGAAGAACAAGTCAGATTGTAAGAAGATCTGTCCATCTGTAATGGAAATTACGTTTGTAGGGATATAAGCTGAGATATCGCCTGCTTGTGTTTCGATAAATGGAAGGGCTGTTAATGAACCGCCACCTTTTGCATCACTAAGCTTCGCTGCACGCTCAAGTAAACGAGAGTGAAGGTAGAATACGTCACCAGGGAATGCTTCACGGCCTGGAGGACGACGAAGTAGCAAGGAAAGTTCACGGTATGCAGCCGCTTGTTTAGAAAGGTCATCATATACAACAAGAACGTTCTTACCGTTGTACATGAATTCTTCACCCATAGATACACCCGCATAAGGAGCAAGGTAAAGAAGTGGAGCTGGCTGTGAAGCACTTGCTGTTACAACGATTGTGTAATCTAGCGCTCCGTGCTTGCGAAGTGTTTCAACCGTACCACGTACTGTTGATTCCTTCTGACCAATCGCTACATAGATACAGATCATATCCTGATCTTTTTGGTTAATAATGGAGTCAACGGCAACCGTTGTTTTACCCGTTTGACGGTCTCCGATAATTAACTCACGCTGACCACGACCAATTGGTACAAGAGCGTCAATCGCTTTAATACCTGTTTGAAGTGGTTCGTCAACGGATTTACGATCCATAACACCTGGTGCTGGAGATTCGATCGGACGAGTCTTGCTTGTTTCAACTGGTCCTCTTCCGTCTACAGGTTGTCCAAGTGGGTTAACCACACGTCCTAGTAGTTCCTCCCCTACTGGTACCTGCATGATACGTCCAGTACGACGAACTTCGTCACCTTCACGAATTTCTGTGAATTCACCAAGGATAACGATACCGACGTTGTTTTCCTCAAGGTTCTGGGCCATACCCATAACGCCGTTTGCGAATTCAACGAGCTCACCAGACATGACGTTATCAAGGCCATGGGCACGAGCAATACCGTCACCAACCTGGATGACTGTACCTACATCGTTGACTTCAATTTCAGAATCATAATTTTCAATTTGCTGCTTAATCAGCGCACTGATCTCTTCAGCTTTGATGCTCATGCAATTTCACCCCTATCATCATTTGTTTGCAGAAACCAATTTCCGCTCGATTCGCTCTAGCTTGCCACTCACACTGCCGTCATAAATCCGGTTCCCGATGCGTAGCTTAATGCCACCAAGTAGGGATGGATCGATCACATTGTGGATGCGTAGAGACTGCTTGTTCAGTTTCTTAGAGAAAACATCTTGAACCATTTTCTCTTCATCTGGACCTAACGCTCGAACTGAATAGACTTCCGCTTCTGCAATCCCGCGCGCTTCGTTGGTTCGCTCAATAAACGCATCAACCATAGCCGGAATCATGTCCTCACGGTGACGATCGATTGACATCTCAAGCGTGTTCGTCACTTCTTCGGAGTACCCTTGAAACACTTCGCTAAGAAGCTGTTTCTTCTTATCCTTCTTAATACGCGGATGCTTCAGGAAAGAATTTAGTTGTTTATTGTTACGAAAAACTTCACGAATGGTGCGAAGTTCTTCTTCAAATGTTTCTAGTTTCGATTTTTCTTGTCCGAGTTGAAAAAGAGCCATTGCATAGCGTTTTGCTACTACTTCGTTACTCATCGCTCTTCTCCTACTTCTTTAATGTACTCATTGATTAGTTTCTCTTGGTCTTGCTCAGATAATTCTTTCTCAATTACCTTACTTGCAATGCGTACGGACAAGGAAGCCACTTGATCTTGAAGGGCTTGAATCGCTTTTTCTTTCTCAGTCTCAATTTCTTGACGAGCTGATTCTTTAATACGCTCACCCTCAGTGCGGGCAGCTGTAACAATATCTTGTTCCTGCTCTTTAGCAGTTTTCTTAGCATCTTCGATAATTTGATGTGCTTCTTGACGCGTCTTCTTCAGCTCTTCTTGAGCTTCATTCGACATACGCTCAGCATCTTGGCGGTTCTTCTCAGCCGTATCAATTTCGTTGGAAATGTGATCTTGGCGTTCTTTCATAACGTTCATTAGAGGTCCCCATGCAAATATGCGAAGAAGGACTAAAAGGATAATGAACGTGAAAAGAAGCGTGGCCATATCTCCCCATGCAACGCCGGTAGCTTCTGCCTCAGCGCCTAGAACTAAAAATCCAGTTAATGACTGCACACCATTCACTCCTTTCACACTTATCTGTAACAGGCATTACATTAGAAAAACTCGGCTTTTACTCCCCGTTAGGGTGAAAAGTCGGAGTTTTTCTATGTATCTTTTATTCTATTCAATTCATTAATGGTATAAGGAATGGCGAAGACAATACTGGTCGTACTCCGCCATTTGATTCAAAATCTATTAGCTTCCCATTACGATAAATGCGATAACAACGCCGATGATTGGAATCGCCTCTACTAGTGCAACACCGATGAACATTGTTGTTTGAAGGGCACTACGTAGTTCTGGTTGACGAGCGATCCCCTCTACCGTACGACTTACGATTAATCCGTTACCAATACCAGCACCAAGTGCTGCTAGACCTACTGCGATTGCAGCTGCTAAAGCTCCCATTTGAAAATTCCTCCTCTAAGATATTAGATAATGCATTACTTAAATTTTATAAATTAATGGTCATGACTCACTTTGTGAGACATATAAACCATTGTTAACATAACAAAGATAAAGGCCTGAATTGCGCCGACGAACACACTGAATCCTTGCCAAGCAATCATCGGAATCAGTCCGCCAAAGAATCCTCCTATACCAGAGGTCATCAATCCTGCCAGTAAACCTAAAAGAATTTCACCAGCGTAAATGTTACCAAATAAACGGAGTCCAAGTGTTAAGGTGTTAGCAAACTCCTCAATAACCTTAAGCGGGGCCAAGAAAGGCATTGGACGGAGAAAGTCTTTTCCGTACTCTTTCACCCCTTTGATCTTGATCCCGTAGTAGTGTGTAAGCACAACTACCATTGTGGCGAGTGTAAGTGCTAATCCAGGATCCGCGGTTGGAGATTTCCAATAAATCGTGTGATCCACACTAATCATTGTGATAACTCCAAGCATGTTTGAAACAAAGATGAACAGTAGCAAAGTTAATCCCAAAGGCAAAAATTGCTTCCCTGTCTTCCAGTCCATGTTGCTTCCAATGATCCCCTTTACGAAATCAATGACCCATTCCATAAAGTTCTGCATCCCTGTTGGCTTTCGTTTTAAGCTGGACGTTGCTGACACAGCCAAAATGAAAACGATAACAGCGCTGACAATAATCATCAGGACGTTGGACATGTTGAAATCCAGCCAGGATATGCCAAGTACATCCGTAACCATAGGTTGTTTGTGATCCAAATTCTTCACCTCTCTTCCTTGGGCTAATCTTGTGTATCTCTAAATCTAGAGATTAAAAATTCTATCATAATAACAACGTACGTTGTCATTAATCCAATAACGACTGCAATTAAGTGGAAATGTTGTGAATATTGAAGTGCGATAAGAATGGCTAGACCTGCAGCAGCAAACCTTGAAAAGGTTCCTAAAGCCCGACTAGTTCGGTTCTCTGAAGCAGCTTGTCCCATATGATTAATCTTACGCTGCATTAGCCAGAGGTTAAAAAAACTAATAACAGCTCCAAGGAGCAAGCTCAAAAAAATGACCTGATAGTCCGTAAACCCAGCACCGAGTACAATCAATGCGAGAAGGTATAACATCCATTTTCTTTGGCGGGTAATCATCTGTTGGAATTGTTGTGGCATGTTTAATCTTCTCCCGTGTATTTTCGCACTAAATAGATCGTGCCATATGTACCTGCGGCTAGTCCGGTGAAAAGACCTAGGATTAAAAAGAGTGGTGATGTGGTAAACTGGTTATCAAGCCAACGTCCAAAAAAAATTCCTACTAATGTGCATCCGGATAGTTGGGATAAGATCCCACTCGTTAATGCCATTGCTTTAAAAGGATTATCGTTCGAGGCCATGAAAACAGCTCCCACCTAGTTTTCATAGAAATCTTAAAAATTTTGTCGATTTATGAAAACCTTATCATTCCGCTTAAATTAGCATACAATAGGGGTTTTCTATTGTCAATCCGTTTGTGAAGAAAAGTCATCGCTGTAAAAATATGTGAGAACACATTCTCAATATCACAAATTCATTATTTCACAAGTGCACCCGTATTGTACACAAATCCCTTGCGGAAATCAAAAGTATTTTTTGGTTATAAAACGCTTACTGACTTTTCTATTTCGTATCAGGGTATTTTGTGACGTTTTTGTGAATTTTTTTAATAGAGGCTGTTCCAAAAGTTACTACAAAACTTTTGGAACAGCCTCTTTTTAATTGGGGCTATATTATATGGTAAAACACGTCGGAATTAGACGAATTTTGTTTCGTTTTTGGTGTGATTTATTGCGTTAGGGTCGTTGTCGTACTTTTTCTGGTTGTGCTGGGGTAGGTTTAGGTCTTCCGGCCAGGTATTTTTGCCATGCTGGGATGGGTGTAGGCCGTCACGCAGGGCTTTTCGGCCGTCTCCGATTATGCCCCTGCTCTTAAGTGAGCTCGAGAGTCTCCTCCCCTCTTTTTAAGGAATGGTTTGGCCAATAGTAATTGGTGTTTCGAATGACTGTGTTACTCCGTCTTTTTTAACTGTTACAACGGCTAGGTAGGTTCCGTCTTGCCCGACTTCTTTTTCAGTAAGTGTTCCTTCTACTACGCCTCGTTCAACGTCTTCGGTTATAAATAGCGGTCTGATGTAACGAAGGGTTTCTGGGTCATACAAGTCAACTTCTAGGACGTCTGCTGCTAGCGGGAGGTAGAGTTTGTACTGATATTCTTCGTCCGAGAACGGCTTCAGTGTGAATTCTAGTCCCATGGCGCGTGGGAATTCTGCTTTTTTAGTTAGGGCTAAGTAAGGTAGTTGATAGGTTGTATGATTATCTTTTAACTCAAGCCATCCTTGAATAAATGATTCATCCAGTTGTAAATTCCGCTGGTGAATGGATAAAGATATGGGAACGGTTTTCTTCTCGCCTGGTTGGAGGGCAAAACTCATGGGCAGCCTGAAACGGACTCCTTGTTCTCGTTTCGGGATTGTAAATCTGTAATCTTGTGTTTCGTCACTTGCATTTTCCACTGTAATGGTGGTTTCCCTCGTTTCCGTGTCGTCGAGTATTCGACCAAAGGCTAAACGGCCATTATAAAGTATGGAGGAAGGCTTGATTGCTTCGAGTGGTTCAATGCGCCCCATTCCTTGTGAAATAGGCTGAACGTTTTCTCCGTTCTCCTCTTTTAAAACCTTCGCGGTAGAAAGGAGGGCTGCTTTTAATTTCTCAGGGCCCCAATCCGGGTGCGCCTCTTTCAGTAAAGCTAGCGCCCCAGCGACATGCGGAGCTGCCATACTTGTGCCCTGTAAGTCTTTGTAACCTCCTGGGACGGTGCTTGAAATGGCAACTCCCGGTGCGACGATATCAGGTTTAATGTCCCAATTCCATGTTACAGGTCCTTTTGAACTAAAACTCGCAATTGTATCTTCATGCGTCTGGTACTTCGTATCGAGCCAGTTATTTGTATCCGCAATTTTTTTCTTGAGCCATTTGCCTTCTTCTTTTGTTAGAGAAGCGACAGGAATGGTCACTTCTCCTTCGATCGCCCCTTGTAGTTTCCCATCTTCATTATTGTAGATGAGTGCTGCTACGGCGCCGGCTTTTTGGGCCATTAGAGCTTTTTCAGTAAACGTGATTTCTCCACGCTCAAGTAAAGCAATTTTGCCACGAAGATTGTTTGAGATTTGTTTGCCGAGACCAGCCGATGCAATCGAGTACGTTTTTCTAAGATTCCATGGTACTGAACCCATCATTGGTGCAACGGGTATAGCTATGCGGGAAAGAGAATCGTAGAGGTATGGAATTTGAACAGGAGGCGTCGATGCTCCGACTGCAATGGACTTAACTGCTGTCGCAGGGGAACCTACTGTCCATTCGCCAGGACCTGAGTTGCCGTTTGATATAACCATGGCTACGCCCATATCTACAGCTTGGTTGACGGCGATACTTGTCGGCCAATCTGGACCATTCACAGAACTGCCCAGGGAGAGATTGATAATATCCATTCCATCTTCAACAGCCTGTTCAATCGCCGCAATCACTTGAACAGATGACCCAACTCCCCCCGGACCAAGGGCGCGGTATCCATACAGTTCGGCATCTGGAGCCATCCCTTTCAGCTTTCCATCGGCAGCAATAATACCTGCAACGTGTGACCCATGAAGTGTTGGCTCCCCTTGCGTTTCTAGTGTTTCCATCGGATCTTCATCAAGATCAACGACATCATACCCGCCTTTATAATTCTTCTTTAGATCAGGATGCGTGTAATCAATGCCTGTATCAATTACCCCCACCTTAACTCCTTTACCGGTGTAAGAAGTGGACCGAAATGGATCTTTATCTTCTAAAACGAAAGGAACACTTTCATTGATATGTACCTGATAGACTTGTTCAGGGAAAGATTGCTCTACGAAATCTGACTTCTCTACTCGCTCTAAGTCACGTACTGTTCCTTTAAGAGCCAAACCTTGGAGAAGCGTATCGTACACGTGAATGACTTCGACACGAGGATGATACTTTTCTATATACTCTTTCCACTTATGCGCATCATCTTCGACCTCGATAATAATCGACTCCAGCTCACGCTTCCCTGATGCGATCTTGCCTGGAATATTCATCATAATTAGCCCTGCAAGCATCAAAACCACAACAACCTTCTTCACAATTCCACCACCCTTTTCCCCTATCTTCTGAAAGAACCCACCACTTCATACATACAAAAACACTTTTGTACTGTGCAGGGATGCAGGGTGCCTGACACCCTTTAGTGCTGTGCTGTGGTGCTGGGTGTCTGGCACGCTTTAGTGCTGTGCTGTAATGCTGGGTGTCTGGCACGCTTTAGGTGGGTAAAGAAAAAAGCAAGGGGCACGGGGCCTCTTGCTTTTTGGGTTAGTCGTCTTTGGTTGTGAATGGTTGTGGTTTTTCTTCTTGGTAGTTGAAGAAGTAGCGCATGGCTTCGGCGATACGGGCGGATGCTTGGCCGTCTCCGTATGGGTTGGAGGCTTTGGCCATTGCTTCGTATGCTGTATCGTCTGAGAGTAATTCGTTTGCCATAGAGAAGATGTTCTCTTCGTCTGTGCCGGCAAGCTTCAATGTTCCAGCTTTTATTCCTTCAGGACGTTCGGTTGTGTCACGAAGGACAAGGACTGGTACACCAAGAGAAGGCGCTTCTTCTTGAACGCCGCCACTGTCGGTCATAATCAGGTGAGACCTAGACGCGAAGTTGTGGAAGTCGATTACATCTAACGGTTCAATTAAATGGATACGGTCATCGCTGCCTAAGATTTCGTTGGCTGCTTCTTGAACCGCTGGGTTTAAGTGAACCGGGTAAACCACTTCAACATCTTCATGTGTATCAACTAAACGCTTGATGGCTTTAAACATGCCGCGCATTTTGTCACCTAAGTTTTCGCGACGGTGAGCCGTCACGAGCACAAGACGTTTATCTTTCGTCTTCTCTAGGATCTCATGTGCATAATCGTCTTTAACGGTAGTTTTTAACGCATCAATCGCTGTGTTTCCTGTAACAAACAAGCTGTCTTCTGATTTATTTTCATCCAATAGATTCTTTTTGGATTGATTCGTTGGCGTAAAATGAAGATCGGCCATAACGCCTGTAAGCTGGCGATTCATTTCTTCTGGGAATGGAGAGTATTTATTCCACGTGCGAAGTCCTGCCTCTACGTGCCCGACCGGAATCTGGTTGTAGTAAGCGGCAAGGCTTGCTGCAAATGTTGTTGTTGTATCACCATGCACAAGCACCACGTCTGGCTTTGTTTCCTTCATCACGTTGTCTAAACCTTCAAGCGCACGCGTTGTAATCTCTGCTAGAGTTTGACGCGATTTCATGATGTTTAGGTCGTAATCAGGGGCAATGCCAAAGATGTTCATCACTTGGTCAAGCATTTCACGATGCTGGGCTGTCACGGTTACAATTGGTTCAAATTGGTCTGCACGTTTTTTCAGTTCCAAGACAAGAGGCGCCATCTTAATCGCTTCAGGTCTTGTCCCAAAAATCGTCATCACCTTAATTCGTTGGCTCATGTCGTTCACTCCAAACAAAACTTATTTCGTTCCGAACAGACGGTCTCCTGCGTCTCCTAAACCTGGTACGATGTAACCTTTTTCGTTCAGCTTCTCGTCCATTGCTGCAAGATAAATGTCTACATCAGGGTGTGCTGCATGAATTTCTTCTACCCCTTCAGGCGCACCTACTAGACACATTAGGCGAATTTGTTTAGCACCACGCTTCTTAAGAGAGTGGATGGCTTCGATCGCAGAACCACCCGTTGCAAGCATTGGGTCTACAACGATCATTTCACGTTCTTGAACGTCGCTTGGAAGCTTCACATAATATTCAACTGGCTTCAGTGTTTCCGGATCACGATAAAGTCCTACGTGTCCTACCTTCGCCGCTGGAATAAGGTCTAAAATACCATCTACCATTCCTAGTCCCGCGCGGAGAATTGGGATGATCGCAATCTTCTTACCTGAAATTACTTGGGATTTCGCTTCTGAAACGGGTGTTTGAATCGTCACTTCTTCTAATGGTAAATCACGTGTAATTTCAAACGCCATTAAAGCTGCTACTTCATCTACAAGTTCACGGAATTCCTTCGTTCCTGTTTCTGCCTTCCGTATGTACGTTAGTTTGTGCTGAATAAGAGGATGATCAAATACATATACCTTACCCATGAGCCGATCTCTCCTTTGATTGAATAGTTTGCATCCTTAAAATTGTACTGAATTATGGGATGCGTTTCAAGGTGATTTACACAATCTCTCGACAAAACATTCTTAAAGTTATTTGGCGTTTGTGACGGTTTTGTGAATTTTTTCTTCTATTAAAATAGGCGATTCATATCCTTTATAGTTTACCACAAGGTTTACTGTTTCATGAGCGGAAAGGTGTAGCAACTAAAAACACCCCAACTTCAGAGGAGTCGGAGTGTTCGAGGTTTGTTTATTCTTCTGTTTTATATAATAGTTTCTGCGCGAGGCCTGATAGGTTGTCGGTCGTGCCATGTATATCTTGGATGGCATCGACAATCTGATCGAGGTCTTCTTTATTTCGATTGAACATGTCTACGTACTGATTCATTTCCATCTTCACAGTAGCCAACCCGTTCGTTACTTGCTTCATATCTGTTTGGGACTGTTTCGTAGAGGCGTTCATTTCTTGCATGGAAGCCTGAAGCGTTTGAATGTTTTCGTTGCTTTCGTTTGTGATCGTATTAATTTGATTGCTCATTTGCTTTGAGTTCTCTGCTAATTTACGAACTTCTTCAGCTACGACAGCAAATCCTTTCCCACTCTCCCCAGCACGGGCTGCTTCAATCGACGCGTTTAAAGCAAGAAGGTTGGTCTGATCGGCAATACCCTCAATTTGGTTCGTGATCGACGTAATCTGTTTGGATAAAGAATCGAGTTTATCCATAGTCGCCATGCTTTTGTTAAACTGCTCTAAGACAGTTTGGAAAGAAGTAAGCATTTCGTTGACCTTATTGTCGTTCATTTCCGTTAACGAAATCAGATTCTGGCTACTTTTCTGCGTATTCTCTGTGTCCTTCCGAATACGACCTGCTTTCTCAGAAGTTTCATTCATCGATGCGTCAGTTTGTTCCACAGAAGCAGCAACCTCCTGGCTGATGGCAACGATTTCTCTGCGAAGAAGTTCATTTCGATCATTCGCTTCATTCGCTTCTACCGCTTTCACAGCCAGGTAGTGATCGACGACGAGTTGACTGTCCAGGTTCATAATGTTTGTTACGGCCACCAGGATATCCGAGAGTTTATGCGGCTGATCCTGATAAGACTCAACCACTTTTGGGATAAGTAGATTGCTTAGTGCTGAATAGGTAGCTAAGAACCACGCGACCGGAAGCTCCACCCCGCCATGAGTACGTCCAATGTGTTTTCTCATGTTCAAATATGCCTCATCTATATTCCCAGAAAATGCACTATCAAAATATTCTACGAATACCTGCTTCAGTCTATCGTGAGAACTATGATTCGTAGCGATTGCATTCAGACTAGGATGTGCATACAAATGCTCTAACACTTTATCTAAAAGTTGATCACTGAGCGCTAATACATCTGGTTTTACTTCCTTTAACGTAGCGAGTTGCTTATCTGTTAGGCTCATATAACTTAAGCGCCCAGCCAAGTCTTGATCCTCAACGGTTACGGGTGTGCCCATATCTGAATAGGCATGGATTGCCTCGAACCGTGCGGCTTGTCTCTTTTTTGTAAAAATACTCATCGTAATTCCCCCTTTATTCCTTCTTCTTATATCGGCTTTAGGTGGGGGAATCTTAATCATCGTTGCACATTTGGTTTGGTGGGAGGCTCTTTCGTCATACCACTGCTCTTTTGGTCATTCTGCTGTCTACCTTCGTCATTCCGCCGCTCCTTTGGACACTTCAGCCTCTCGTTTCGTCACTCCGACGCTCCCTTTGGTCATTCCTCTCCTCTCTTTCGTCACTCCGCTCTCTCTTTCGTCATTCCGCCGCTCCTTTGGACACTTCGACCTCTCGTTTCGTCACTCCAATGCTCTCTTTCGCCATTCCGCACCCTTTTTTGTCATCCTTACGCAAAAAATAAAAAACCGCCTCTCCCAAAAGGAAGAGGCGGTTCATTCATTTAAGCGTATAGCTCAAAACGAGAGGTTAGGGCGAGTACGCGGTCGCGGGCTTCGGCTAGTTTGCCTTCGTCTTCGTGGTTGTTCAGGGTGAAGGCGATGATGGATGCGATCTCATCCATTTCTTCTTCTTTGAAGCCACGGGACGTAACGGCTGCTGTTCCGATGCGGATCCCGCTTGTGACGAATGGGCTCTCAGGGTCGAACGGGATTGTATTTTTGTTTACGGTTATACCGATGTCATCAAGAGCTTGTTCAGCGACTTTTCCAGTTAGGTTTAATGGACGCAGGTCTAGTAGGAGCAAGTGGTTATCTGTTCCACCTGATACAAGACGGACGCCTTCTTTTTGCAGCGTTTCACCTAGGCGCTTGGCATTGTTGATGATAGAAGCGGAGTAGTCCTTGAAATCATCTTGAAGCGCTTCTTGGAAGCTTACGGCTTTTGCTGCGATGACGTGCATGAGCGGGCCACCTTGCATGCCCGGGAATAAAGATTTGTCGATTTTCTTAGCGTACTCTTCTTTACAAAGCACCATTCCACCGCGTGGGCCGCGAAGGGTTTTGTGCGTTGTTGTTGTAACGAAATCAGCATATGGAACAGGGTTTGGGTGGTGGCCTGTTGCCACTAGTCCAGCTACGTGCGCCATATCTACAAGGAGGTAAGCTCCTACTTCGTCAGCGATTTCGCGGAATTTCTTAAAGTCTATGGAGCGAGGGTACGCAGAAGCACCGGCTACGATTAGTTTCGGTTGTACCTCGCGCGCTTTCTCGCGTACCGCTTCGTAGTCGATTTGTTCTGTTTCTTGGTCAACGCCGTAGTCCACGAAGTTGTAAAGTTTTCCACTGAAGTTAACAGGGCTGCCGTGTGTTAAATGGCCGCCGTGGTTTAGGTTCATACCAAGGACAGTATCGCCTGGTTCTAGCACAGCAAAATAAACCGTCATGTTTGCCTGAGCGCCGGAGTGTGGCTGAACATTGGCATGGTCTGCTCCGAACAGTTTCTTTGCGCGGTCGCGAGCAAGATTCTCGGCGATGTCTACGTGTTCACAGCCGCCGTAGTAGCGTTTGCCAGGGTAACCTTCTGCATATTTGTTCGTTAATACAGACCCTTGCGCTTCCATAACAGCTTCGGAAACAAAGTTTTCTGATGCGATCAGTTCAATTTTCTCCTGTTGACGCGTTTTTTCGAGTTGAATGGCCTCCATAATCTCTGGATCAACTTGTTTTACGTGCTTCATGTGTACGTCCCCCTTTAAATTCGTTCGCCCTTCTTAATCACAAGTTACGGACGATTGTTGTTCTATTGTGTAAACTGCCCGGTTGCCACCAATTAACTTCGGACGTGATCTCACGGATGTTACGTGAGCCTCTCCGATCTTCTTTTGCTTAAACCTGACAGGTACAGCCACTTTCTTAATGTGCATGCCAATGAATGTGTCTCCAATGTCGATGCCAGCGTTGGCTGTGATTTCTTCAACCACGACCGGGTCATTCAGGTGGTGATAGGCATGCGTTGCCATCGAACCGCCTGCAGAACGAACCGGTATAACAGATACTTCTTCTAAACGATGCTCTCGCATGACCGCTCGGTCTAGAACGAGCGCTCGATTGAGATGCTCACAGCACTGGAAGGCTATGTGAATCCCGCATTGCTCTTTGAGGCGCATGAGTTCTTCAAAAATCTCCTCAGCAATACGGGCGCTTCCGCTTGTTCCGATATGTTCTCCTGCGACTTCGCTTGTGGAACAGCCCACAACGAATAGGTCGCCCTGTTTTAAGTATGAACTGTCGATCCACTCATCGACAATATGCTTTATGTCCTCATTAACAGTTGTAACCATGGAAGAATCACTCCCTTTAATAGGATATCAGAGGCACAAAAAGGAGAAGTAAAAACACGTATGCTTTTCTTCCCCTTTTCTCACTTTATGCTTCGTATTCAGTAATTTTAGAGACGCGGTTGGCGTGGCGTCCCCCTTCAAATTCCGCACTTAACCAAGTCTTAGCAATCTCGCGCGCAAGGCCTGGCCCAATTACACGCTCACCCATTGCAAGAACGTTAGAGTCATTGTGTTCACGCGTTACTTTAGCCGTGAATAAGTCATGAACGAGCGCACAGCGCACGCCTTTTACTTTGTTTGCAGAAATGGACATACCAATGCCTGTTCCGCAAATTAAAATGGCACGATCAAATTCGCCATTGGCTACGCGCTCGGCTGCCGGAATGCCGTAGTCTGGATAGTCGACAGAACCTTCACAGTCACAGCCGAGGTCTTCAAATTCAATGTTCATTTCTTCTAATAAATTCGTTACTTCTTTACGAATGTTCACGCCTCCGTGATCAGATGCTACGATTACTTTCATGGTGATCATCCCTTCTCTTAATCTGTAATTCGAAATCGATGGATTTGTTGCCTTAATCCGTCCGCTTGTTCGCCCAGCGCATGAGCGATTTGATCAATTGATTCAATCAACTCGGTCTGATGCTGGACGGTGGAACTGGCTTGGAGTGTACCGGCTGAGGTTTCTTCTGCAATGGCTGAGACTTCCTCGGATTGTATGGCTGTTGATTGGAGCGATGCCAGCTGTTGGTCAACGAGAGCCGAAATCTCTTGAACCGCTAGTGCCACTTCATTTACAGACGTAGACATATCCGCAATGGTCCGGTTCGTTTCCTCGCCCCTGTTTGCTTCCTTTCGAGCGAATTGAACCTGATCGTTAATTTTATGAACGACCTGGGAGACGTCTTTTTGCATCGTTTGAATGAGATCTGATATCCCTTTCACCGCTTTTCCGCTTTCATCAGCAAGTTTCCTTACTTCTTCTGCTACAACAGCAAAGCCTTTCCCGTGTTCTCCTGCTCGTGCTGCTTCGATTGAAGCGTTTAATGCAAGTAAGTTCGTCTGCTCGGCTAGGTTCCCGACAAGGGATATAATGTCTTCTACTTTCTTCGCGTTCGTTTCCATGCGTTCAACCGCTTCTAAAGACAACTCCTGTTCTTCTGCAATCGACTGAATGCCTTCAACAAGAGAGTACACCACTTTCTCGCTATCATTCAATGTTGTAATCATGTGAGTGGACATATCTTGAGAGAGCTTGGTCTTGTTTTGTACCTTGGTGGCAAGTTCTGTTGTTTCTTCAATCGCTTCGGCGGTTTGTTGAATGGCTACCGACGAGTTCTCAGAGCCCTCAGAGATTTCATCGATTGTCTCCGAAATGAGCCGCGCTTGGTTCGTCGCTTGCTCGGTCGCCTCTTTAATGGCTGTAACCGATTTGTTCGTTTCGCCAAAATTGTGGTCGATATTATGTACCATACCTCTCAAATTGGTCATCATCGTTCCAAAAGCCGTGCCAAGAGAGCGGATTTCATCGTCTGACTTCGATACAGCGACTTCGTCCGTAATGTCTCCAAGAGCTGCTTTGGCTGCGGTCTGTTCCAATTTAAGAAGAGGCTTTGTGATAAAACCTGCCGCTACATAGGCAAGGATGCCTGACCAGAGAATGCCTAAAGCAAACGTGATCAACGTAAAAGGAACGACAGAAATGCCGATTGTATCCTTAATCCGATCATAGAGTACATAGATAAACCACGCACTCGTTGAATACGTGATCACTGCAAGCGTTGTAATGAACACAACGAGCTTTACCCGAAGACTAAACCGATATTTCTTTTTATCCTCCAAACCTGCCATCCCCTTACAAATCCTTTGTCCTACTTATTGTCTAATTTTTTGATAAGAAGTTCAACATGTTTTTCAATTTCTGTAAGCGTTTTTTCATACGTATCTATGTCTCCTCCAAATGGATCGGAGATGTCTGAATTTGGGAGGTTGGCTTCGATTTCACGAATGAGTGAAATTTCTTCATTTAAGTGTTGGATAAGGGCTTGCTCAAGTTCTTGTGGCGAGTTATATTTTTCACGATTTTTTTGCAAAAAGACGGCCTTTCTATCTTCTAACGTAGAATAGGCTTCTTTCAGTTGCTGCCATTGATTGTGATCATTTTGAAGAACATATTCCTTTAACGTGAACACGTTATCTTCAAAGCGCGGATATTCCATCACGACGCTTTGCTTGTGCTGAGCCGTCATCGTAAGGACGATATTTGCCCATCTCATCAAGTCTTCAGAAAGAGGCTGCGATTCATGATTTAACGCAATTCCTTTCTGCTTTAACACTTGTTCTGTACCTTTTGAGGCTTTTGAGCCCTTGTGAGCGAAGATCCCAGCAGATCTCACTTCAATGTCTTCATGCTTTTCTCTTAACAATGCCTCTGCCATTGGACTTCTACACGTATTCCCCGTACACACAAACAAAATATGCTTCATTCTCAAACCTCCACTACTAGTGCTAATCTTACCTGCATTATAACATATCTATCCGGCTCTCGTCGGCGAGAGAAATCTTATAAAAACGCTCCTTTGCTCTTGGTGAGTAAAGGAGTGTTTTTAGTTACGAAGATTAAAATTCATGAATCGTTTCTCCGTTTTTATTTTTGTACTCGAATGTATTACGACGCCCATCTCCCCTTGATGGGTTATCGACTCTCTTGATGGTAAGCCCGATTCCTTTATAAAAAGGAAACGCAGCCTCGTAATTTCCTTCAAGGTCAATCTTCCAGTTTCCTTCTGTATCAATAAAGCCTTGCTTCTCCCCGGTGAACGCGTGTGCTAACCCATCGACATACCAGCTAATCTTATCAAATTCCATATCAACTACCATATGACCACCTTGGTTGATGACCCCGCATTTCTGATCCACACAAACCGTAGCATGGCCGTCATGGAAAGGGAACGCTCGGTCGTATTGAGGCTTGATCTTCATGTTACCCTCTTTGTCGACAAACCCAAATTGTCCATCGACGCTCACCGGAGCAACGCCCTCTGAGAAGCCATAGCCTTTCTCAAACGTTTGTCCCATCACTTGTTCCCCGTTCGTATCCATGTACTGGTACTGCCCATTTTTTATCACAAGAGCTACGCCGTCGTTAAAGTGGTAGGCTTCATCAAGGGTAGGGTTAATGACCATATCCCCACTTCTATTGATATAGCCCCATTGACCATCTTTAAAGACAGGGGCATACCCCTCTTTAAAACTTTTGGCTGCTTTGTATTGAGGTGGGATTACAAACTCTCCTTCCGGGTTAATAAAACCGTGTGCTCCTTCGGTGTATACAAGGGCACGGTTATTGTAAAACTGACGAGCTGAATCAAAGGTGGGTTCAATGGCCCATTCCCCTTCTTTATTAATAAAGCCAAAGGACTTCTTTTCACCTGGCTTTCCTGTTCCGACTAAATAAAGATCTCCATTGAAATAATAACTTTCCATGAGGCGTTCTGGACCTCGACCATAAATACCTGAATTTGGTTCAATCGGAGACATGAGATAGGTACCATCATAATCGGTCTCTATCACTAACTCTCCTGCTCCGTTGACGAACCCTAACTGAAATTTCTCATCTAATGTGAAATAAAGCGTGTCCTTCGAAGTAATCTCGCTATAAATGAAAAACGCAGCGCTCATAAGGATGATGAGAATCCCTGCTATAAGCCATGTTATCTTTGGCCGTTTAAAGCCTTTTCGTTCCGTTTTCTCAGAGAATAAAAACGGATCCTCCGACTCCGCTTCTTGCCGAATAGGAAGAGTGGGCACACTCTTTACCGTTGTTTCGTTTGATGATTCCGAACTTTCCTCCTGATTCTTTTTAGGTGTTTCGTATGTATGTTGCTGAGGTTCAAAATCGAACATGGATTCTTCGTTTTTATGTTGTATGTATTCCTCGTGCTGTTTACACTTCTCACACATCTCCCCCTTTTCAACCGGGGTTCCACAATTCTTACACTCTCCCACCTCTCCACCTCCACAATTTTCCTATGTCTATTACTATTGTAGCAGGAAGTGGGGGGATTTTTCGAAAATTATCCTCTTATTTTTGTGCAAAAAGGGAGCGTACGGTTAATGAGCGCTTGGGGTGTCTGGGGAACGGCTCGCTGTATTTTAGTTCACTGCCCCACCGTTTGGGCGTTACTATAACCACTTGAAACCTAAATGTGGTTTGTTTCCGTTTCCGCCAATTATAGGAAAGGTGGGCATGGAAACTGCGAGACTCCCGTGGGCAAAAGAGGCTCACCAGCTCCCCACAGGAAAGCGAGTAGTTTCCATGCCCACCTTCCACTCAATCAAGCTAACGGAAACATCCTCTCATCTTAGTTAAAAAAGCCGCCCGAAACTAGTTCGGACGGCTTCACACATTATACGGCGCAGCGGTTTGGACCGACTTCCATTTCACGTCGTTCGTCTGCGTCTGGTTGTTTTTTACCCATGTTCGTTTTACGAATTTCTTCGTGACTGTTCGGCTGAGGTGGAAGGTTATCCGTAACTAAGTGACGGAATTCACTTTCATCCTCTACTTGAAGACGATCATTGTTCTTATAAAGGTCTTCAAGCTTAGCCTGAACGGTACCTTCTTCATTGACCTCTTCCATCTTACCAAAGTGAGCCGGGAGCACGGTTAGGTTCTGGGAAACCTCTTTGTAGCGGCTGTAAAGCGTCTGGCGAAGGTCTTCTACCCAGTCTTCTGCTTTCCCTGCAAGGTCTGGGCGTCCGATGGATTGAACGAACAAAATGTCTCCCGTTAGCAGGTATTCCTGATCAACGATGAAGCTTGTGCTTCCGATGGTGTGTCCTGGAGAATAGAATGCAGCAATCGTGACATCGCCGACTGAGATTTCCTTGCCATCTTCTAGAGCGCTATAAGAAAACTCAACGCCTACATCATCTTGTTTAGGGAACCAGTACGTGGCGCCGTTTTGATCAGCTAACTCCTTACCGCCTGAGATGTGGTCAGCGTGTAGGTGCGTATCGAGTACATGTTTAATCGTGACATTTTGCTTCTTAGCGAATTCCTCATAGTGACCCGTCATGCGGTTCGCATCCACTACAGCAGCTTCACCGTTCGCAATGATCATGTAGGATAAGCAACCTTTACCAAGACGAAGGAATTGATACAGTTCACCTTTTCCGTTGAGGTCACCAATCTTGACGGGCTCAAGGTGTTCACTCCAAGACGTCATGCCTCCTTCAAGGTACGTTACTTCCTCAAGACCTGCTTCTTTTAGAAGGTCGACTGCTTTTTGTGAAGAAATACCACGAGCACAGACAACGTATACAGGCTGATCGTTTGGAAGCTTCTCTTTCACATCACCTGGGTCGCTCTCAAGCTGTTTAAACGGGATATTCAGACTTCGAACATTGCGGCCTTCAACAGCCCACCCTTCGTAGTCTTCTTCTTTTCGAATATCTAATAGAAACACTTCTTCATTGTTTAAAATCTTCTTCGCTAATACATCGACTGTTAATGGTTGTAGTGCCATTTAAACCCCTCCTGTTCATAATTAGAAAAGAATGTCCCACCAAATTTTGATGGCTGTACCGATAATGAGTACGGCAAGAATCGTTTGTAACACTTTCGTATTGGCTTTCTTCCCGGCTTCTGCTCCAAGTTGCGAGGTGATGATGCTTGCAATACCAATGGCCAATGCAGGCATAATAGGTACATCACCAGAGAACAGTTTGCCTGTCACGGCACCGATAGATGAGATGAATGTGATCGCCAATGAGGAAGCGATCGTCATCCGGGTCGGTATGTGAAGAATGCTTAGCATAATCGGAACGAGCAAAAATGCCCCGCCTGCCCCAACAATACCGGCTCCAATTCCGACAAGAAAGGCGGAAATAGAAGCGATCCATTTGTTGAAATCAGGATGAGCGCTCCCCTCCTCCTCTTCGTGAGTAGGAATGAGCATCATCGCTACGGCTATGAGGGCAAGGACGCCGTATACAATATTGACGACTTTTTCAGATAAGTAAGAGGCACCAAATCCTCCTAATAAACTACCGAGGAGAATGCTGATCCCCATGTAGAGAATTAACTTCTTGTGAAGGTAGTTCCCTTTCCGGTACCCCCATACGCCTCCAAATGATGCAACGAAAACCTGAACAGCCACAATGCCCGCGGCCGCATGAGCGCTAAATGCTGCAAAACCGAGAAGTGGCGGGATGTAAAGCACCATCGGATAGTTGACAATAGCGCCCCCAATGCCTACTAAACCAGACACGAAAGAACCTACAAGTCCAATAACAAAAACCGTGATCAATAATGACCATTCCATACAACTAGCACCTCTTTACCTGCCACAGCTTCTCTCTTAGTCTGCAATCCCCGTCCACTTTTTATCCTTAAAAATACCTTCCCAATACCTATACCACCACATGTACTCACAAAACATAAAAAACACCCTCCACCGCTTTAACGCAATGAAGGGTGTCTGGCACGCTTTTTTGCTTTAGAGCAGTGCAGGGTGCCTGGCACGCTGTGGGTCTTTACTGCACTAAAGAAGCGCGTGGGTTATAGGATGAGTTGGAGTCCGAATGCGCAGAGGATGCTGCCGCCGAACATTTCGGAGTATTTGCCGAGGAGGCCTTGGACTTTTTTACCTAATAAAAGTCCTCCCCATGTCAGTACAGTGCTTGCAAGACCGAATAGAATTAACGTAACGAGGGTCCTTGCCCCGGACATGCCAAGACTCAAACCCACTGAGAAGCTGTCTAAACTAACGCTTAAGGAAAATATAATGAGGCCAAAGCCTACAGGTGTGAAAGCAGGCGTTTCGTCTTTTTTGAAGGACGAGTAAAACATCTGCGCCCCTAGTACGAGAAGCAAAACGCCACCTGCCACTGTGGCTACTGATCCTAGTTGAGCAGATAAAAATCGCCCGAGCACCATTCCACCAAAAGGCATAATCACGTGAAAGATACCTACCGTCAGTCCAATGGTACCTATTTTACGAAGGCGAAGTGGGATCATCCCCATACCAAGCCCTATTGAAAAAGCATCCATGCCTAATGCGATTGCCATCATGGCAAGGGTGACGATTTCTCCAATGATCGTTACCGAATCCATATAAAAACTCCCCCTCGGGACATGCTAGTTCAGCATATGCGAAAGAGGAGGAGTTTAGAAGATTCTATTTATCTTGAGTAATGACTTGCGTCGCGGCTTTCTTCAATCGGTTCATAACCGCATAGCCCATTCCGTGTTCCGGGAAACTCTCACAAAGTATAACATCGATTGTTTCTGTTGAGAACGAACGAAGCGCGCCATATAAGTGGACAGCTACTTCATTCAAATGATCACGTGAACCGCATACTTGAACTTCATCGGCTTGAATCTGTTCTGCATGTTCCTGACTAATAATGACGCCAACGCGTTTATCGTTTTTCTGTAGTTGATCGACCTGACGCTGCAGAAATGCGAGGTCGCCTTCCACTAGCCATAGAGGGGCTTCTGGGGCATAGTGGGTATATTTCATGCCTGGTGACTTTGGCTTTTCCTTTTGGTTGACTAAGGCTGGATCAAAATCCGTCGGCCCCACAACTTCCTCAATGTCCTCTTTTGTAATTCCGCCTGGCCTTAAAATGACCGGGCGATCACCTGTACAGTCAACAACTGTTGACTCAACCCCAACCCCTGTAGGGCCACCATCTACAATTCCAGCTACTCGACCATTTAAATCTTTATAGACGTGCTCAGCTGAAGTCGGGCTCGGACGACCTGATCGGTTCGCACTCGGAGCCGCAAGAGGGAGGCGACATGCTTGCAGCAAAGCTCGCGCTACGGGGTGATCTGGAATTCGCACACCAACTGAGGATAATCCAGCCGTTACATTAGAGGCACAAGCGCCGTTACTTTCCAAAATAAGAGTCAACGGACCAGGCGCGAAGGCATCAATTAACTTATGAGCCATTGGCGGAATATGGGTTACGACTTCTTCAATCTGATCTTTATCAGCTACATGAACAATAAGAGGATTGTCCGCCGGGCGGCCTTTAGCATCGAAAATCCCTTGCACCGCTTGTTCGTTCAGCGCATTTGCTCCAAGTCCATAAACGGTCTCAGTCGGAAAAGCTACCGCTTGATGATCTTCAAGAAGCGCCGCTGCTTCTTCTATTTGTATAGGATCGACGTTACTCGGGTCGATTGTCCAAAATTTCGTTTCGGTTGTACTCAATTGTCGAGCATCCTTTCTTGTTTGCCAACATTATTCTCTTATTATGAGCTTTCTTATCCCTTTTCCGCAAGTTTTCTATAAAATCTTATGAGTAAGATCTAGATTAAACGGGTAGAGTGTAATTGTGAAGCAAACAAATGTATGGAGGGATTATTCATGAAAGTACTTTATACAGCAGAAGCAACAGCAAAAGGCGGCCGTGAAGGTTCGGTTTCCACGTCAGATAATAAAGTTGAACATAACCTGTCTACGCCTGAAGGTCTTGGCGGCCCAGGTGGCGAAGGTACAAACCCTGAGCAACTATTTGCTAGTGGTTATTCCGCATGCTTCGATGGTGCTTTAAACCTTGTTGCGGACCAGTCTGGTGAAGACATTGAATCCAAGGTAACGGCTAAAGTTGACATTGGTAAAGGCAATGACGGCTTAGGTCTTGGCGTGCAAATCCACGTTGAGATCAGCGGTGTGGATCAAGCGAAAGCTGAAGAACTTGTGAATAAAGCACACGATGTATGCCCTTATTCAAAAGCAACACGCGGTAATATTGAAGTATCTCTAGAAACGAAGGCTGTGTAAAGCAGGCTTAATTGAACGCAGGAAGAGGCTATCCATTTTTGGATAGCCTCTTTTTATATAGCAAATGTGAATAAAAGGGGGGTTCATCCACATGTTTGCACAAGTTATTAACAGGTTTTATCCACAAGTGTGAATAACTATATTGCTTTTGATGTATAACACCACCAGTTCCCGGTTTGGGCTGGTCGATCTTCATCTTTTACGGGGACGTCTGAAGAGTTGATCTGTTGGTATTGATACGTTTTGAGTAAAGGCTCGAGCGTCCTCTGGTGACTAAAGACATAGAGTTTATCAAGCCCTTGTTCTTCTACATGCTGCTGCAGCACTTCAAAAAGCGTCAGGACAAGTTCTGGTCGTACACCAGACTGAAAATAGAGTGATCTAAGCCATATTGATCCTTCTTCAACAGGAACAAGCGCTACAAATCCTTGTTGTTCTCCATTTAATGTTACGATATGGCCATGTTCCATTAGTCTTTCCCGGTCGGTAAGTTCCTCCATTTTATCCCCAAAGAAGTCTTCCATTGTGGATTCTTCATGATCTTTTATATGAGTTAGTTCAATCATTTCCATTCCCTCCCTAGCGTTCTTATTACCATCTATATGAGGTACTAGAGAGGATATGATAGATTTCTATAAAAAGTTGAACCATTTACTCAAGAAGAACTTTACTTCCACTTCTTCTCGCTCAGCCTTTGCATTTGATTCTACCTCAGTCTCTTCGATTTCTTCTGAATCGCTAGACTCTTCAGATTGGACTGGTTGCTGTGACGGCTCTGGTTGGTCTGTTGTCTCAGCAGCTACCGATGTGCCATTGTTGAAGTCAAGGAAGCAAAGCGGCGGGAATAGAACACACCACCAGTTAGCGCCATCTCCTTTTCCAAGTGAGATGAGAATAGCTTCATACTCACCAGCAGGGTATAGATAAGTCCCATAAAGTTTAGCTGGGAACTTCACTTGTTTTCCATAATCCACAGTATAGGTTTGATGAATGCCTTCTTCTTTCAACACGTTATCCACAATGTCTTCTAATTCACCTAAACGACTTTGGATTAGCTCGCGAGCTGCTTCAATAGATGTTAACTCTTCTACCCATACGGTAATTTCAGCGTTCACAGCATCTCGGACTTTTCGCTTAATGGCCTGATCTTTACCCCCGTCACTATTTGCTAGAATGCGTAAACGAATCGCTTGATCCGGAATTACTTGAATATCCGTACCGCGATCTGGTGCTTCATTATACCCTTCAAGCGTGTAAGGAAATAAAACGGCACCAAGCACCACTAACAAAACAACACCAATTGCCTTCTTCACGTTCACCTTCTTCAACATATTCATATCCCCCGTCCCCTTTTCGTTTTGTTTCGTCCTTTTCTCTTACAAACAGTATGAACACCCAAACCAAACCCTATACCCACAAATCTACTAAAAAATAAATCTATCACTTTAGCAAACTAAAGCGTGCCAGACACCCTTTCATGCTGTGAAGAGGTGAAGGGTGTCTGGCACCCTTCTATGCTGTACTGTGGTGAAGGGTGTCTGGCACGCTGTAGTGCTTTAGAGCGAAAGGGGAATAAAAAAGCCTGACTCGTTTAGAGCCAGGCTAGGATGATTCGGTCTTTTTGATTGATGTCTTGCAGGACGTTGACTGTTGCATCCGGGAAGGTTTCTTTGACGATAGCTGATACGGCTTCTCCTTGGTTATGGCCGATTTCAAAAGCTAGGAGTGCTTCTTCTGCCTTCACGTGAGGCACTTGACTCACAATAGCGCGATAAGCGGCTAAGCCGTTATCTTCTGCGAACAGCGCTAATTCAGGATCATGGTTGATGACGACATCTGATAGTGATGAGCGATCTGATTCCGGAATGTAAGGAGGGTTGGAGATAATTACATCCATTTTGTCTCCCGCTTCCATAATCGGTTCAAGAAAGCTCCCTTCATAAAAGCAGACGTCAGCATTATGGGTTGCTGCGTTTTGCCTTGCAACGTGTAAGGCTTCAGGGGACAAGTCAACTGCTCGCATCTCCACCTCCGTTAGCTCTAACGCTAATGTAATGGCGATAATCCCACTGCCTGTCCCTACGTCTACCATATTCAATTTGCGCTCTCGCAAGGCTTTCTTTTTCAATTGCTCCGTAACGGCAACAATGAGTTCTTCTGTTTCAGGTCGAGGGATTAAGACGTGTGGGTTCACTTTAAACTCACGCCCGTAAAACTCCTCATGTCCGATTAAATGCTGAACGGGAACGCCTTCTTCCGCATGAATATGGATGTCTCTCTGAAACTGAGTGAAGATCTCTTCGCCTACTTCATCTCTGGCATTAGCTAGAAGCTGGGCGCGACCGCACTCCAAATGGTGCATCAGTAACAAGTCTGCGACATTTGTTTCTCGATTGTGTTCCGTTAAAAAAGAGGAAGCCCATCGACGGGCTTCCCAAATTGTGTGTTTCGCCATTTTATTCTCCGATCGAAGCAAGCGCTTTTGTCTGTTCTTCTAGAATAAGCGCTTCTGTGATCTCGTTTAAGTTTCCTTCTAGGATCTTATCAAGCTTCTGGATCGTTAAACCAATGCGGTGGTCCGTCACGCGGTTTTGCGGGAAGTTGTACGTACGAATACGCTCTGAACGGTCACCAGAACCAACAGCGGATTTACGGTTTTCATCGTATTTCGCTTGTTCTTCTTGTTGAAACTTCTCATAAATACGAGCACGCAAAATCTTCATCGCTTTCTCTTTGTTCTTAATCTGGGATTTTTCATCCTGACAAGAAGCGACGATACCCGTTGGTTCGTGCGTTAGACGAACAGCGGACATTGTGGTGTTTACACTCTGTCCTCCTGGTCCACTTGATGCGAACGTGTCAACGCGGATTTCTTTTTCATTGATATCCACTTCTACTTCTTCTGCTTCTGGTAAGCAGGCAACGGTCGCTGTAGATGTGTGAATACGACCACCAGATTCCGTCTGAGGAACACGTTGTACACGGTGTGCACCGTTCTCAAATTTAAGCTTAGAGAATGCTCCACTACCGTTGATCATGAAGATAATCTCTTTATAGCCGCCTACTTCACTTTCGTGAGCTTCAATGACTTCTGTCTTCCAACCATGTGCTTCTGCATAACGAGAGTACATGCGGTATAAGTCACCAGCAAATAAAGCGGCTTCGTCTCCGCCTGCAGCACCGCGGACTTCCATAATAACGTTCTTCTCGTCATTTGGATCCTTAGGAATAAGAAGGATTTTCAGGCGCTCTTCCATCTTTTCTTTCTCGTCGGAGAGCTCAGAGATCTCTTCTTTAGTCATTTCTTTCATTTCTTCATCAAGATCTTCTTCTAACATAGCTTTCGCTTCATCAAGCTGTTCTGAAGTATCTTTGTATTCACGGTAAACTTGAACCGTTTCTTCAAGTCCCGCTTGCTCTTTCGAGTATTCACGTAGTTTGTTTGAATCGCTCACGATTTCCGGGTCGCTAAGCAATTCATTTAGTTTTTCATACCGATCTTCTAAGGTTTGAAGTCTTTCTAACACTTGCATCCACCTCTTTTTTGTCCATAACATTCTAATTATAGTATAGGCGATAATGGGAGTCAAAAGAAGTCATAAACGCACATTTTTTTAATCCCTGCCCATCAAGCCCATCTACCTATGTAAAAAGATCAGCCATAAATCAGCTGACCTTCCGCAATTTGCTTTATTACTATAAAGTGCTATATGGTGTCTGGCACCCTTTAGCACGCTAAAGTTAATCGACGATCTTGACGCGAATGTTGTAACGAGGGAGTGCACGCTGAATGGCGGTTTTGATCTTATTAGCTTTTACCATTCGCTCATCGTTGCTCTTGATCTTCTCTTCCACGGTAACTCGAACGCGCACAACATCTTTATTGAACGTAACACGCCTGACCGTTACGCCTTCTAGCGTATCGACTGCTTCAAAGACTTTTTCTTTATCTTTCTTTAGTCCCCAAGTTTCGCCTACTTGGTTGATCTGCATTGGATTATCAGATTGCAAATTGCGGGAGCGTTTAGGTTCGTGTTCCATTAATGAATCCGTATTCTTTGCGAAGAACTGAACATCACGCACTTCATCTGTTCCTTGTGGGTTAGAGGCGCAAGCACTTAACAACGTTGCTGCGACTAAACCTACTGACACTAAAGCTGCTCTCATGGAGAAACCTCCTTCTCGGCTTGTTTCTCTTAGCTTCTCCTTAAGCAGTCGGACTATGATACATCTCACTAGGTAAATCGAGGAAGAAAAGGGAACTGTTCTTCACTAACGCACTAAAGGGTGCCTGGCACCCTGCACTGCTCTACTGCACTAAAGGGTGTCTGGCACCCTTTAGTGCTTTCGTGCGCTAATGATAAAAAAGCCCTTCCTCGCACTGCGGGAAAGGGCTTGTGGTTATGATTTTTGGGTTTGGGTCGCTTTTACGACGTGGCTGGGTTTGTTGGGTACTTCATGGTGATGTCGGCAACGAGGTTCATATGATTCAGAAGCTCCGACTAGAATAATCGGTTCGTCATATGAAGCTGGGCGTCCATCAATTAAGCGCTGCGTCCGAGTCGCTGGAGAGCCACATACAGGGCAGATCGCTGATAATTTTGTAACGGATTCACTGACAGCCATAAAGGTTGGCATACATCCAAACGGTTCTCCACGAAAATCTAGATCCAAACCGGCTACAATGACGCGGTGGCCTCGATCAGCTAGGGTTTGGGCAACCTCAACTACATGCTCATCAAAGAACTGTACTTCATCAATACCTACAACATCTACATTTTCATCCACAACATCAAGAATATCCGTTGAATGGTCCAGTGGTCGAGCTAAGACAGACGTTCCATTGTGAGACACGATAGAATCCTCTGCATAACGGTTATCAATCGCTGGTTTAAATACTTTTACGGAAAGGTTTCCGTATGTAGCACGGCGGACGCGGCGGATTAGCTCTTCTGATTTTCCAGAAAACATACTCCCACAAATCACTTCAATCCACCCGCTGTGTTTCATCACATGCACAAGCCGGTCTCTCCCTTCTCTTCCTCGTTCCTTTTTCTTATCTTGTACCACTTTCGTGAGTACTATCAAAACTCTATTTTAAAAGGGGCATTCACCTAGAATTTAGGTGATTTTTAGCTCCTGTAGCTATTCATGGCATAAAAAAACAGGCAAAAGGTTAGACAATTTGCCTGTTTTTTATCTCCAAAACTAAGCGACGAATCGCAACTTAGCCAAGGTTGTATTTTTTCTTAAAGCGATCTACACGGCCACCAGCTTTGTCAGCTTTTTGCTTACCAGTGTAGAATGGGTGTGAAGCTGAGCTAATTTCCACACGGACTAGTGGGTAAGTGTTGCCATCTTCCCATTCAACTGTTTCATCGGAATGTAACGTTGAACCCGTTAGGAATTTGTAGTCAGAGCTCGTATCTAAGAATACGACCTTACGGTAATTCGGATGAATTCCTTCCTTCATGCTTTTCCACTCCTTTTTGCCCTGAGTCCTTTGGAAACAGAGTTATTCCAAGAGCTTTTAATTGGCTGGATCGACCCAGCCGAACTTAAACTCACATAAAAAGATTATAACAGTAGCCCTTCCTAAATGCAACAGCCATTCGAAGACTTAAAAGGACCTGTTTTTTCGTAATTGGGGCTTAAAAAACCTTGCTATGAACGACGTGAACTTGTCTTTCCTTTCATTTCTTCATCCATGAGTTGGAAAAATTCGTCGTTGTTCTTAGAAGATTTTAAGCGACGTAAGAAACGGTCAACGAAGTCGTGTTGGTCGCCCATCGTTTTCCGGATTGCCCATATCTTCTCAAGGTGCGATTTAGGCAATAGCAATTCTTCTTTACGAGTACCTGAACGTTTGATGTCGATGGCAGGGAAGATGCGGCGCTCCGCAAGAGAACGATCCAAGTGAAGTTCCATATTCCCGGTACCTTTGAATTCTTCGTAAATAACATCATCCATACGGGACCCTGTGTCGACAAGGGCTGTGGCAAGTATCGTTAAACTACCGCCCTCTTCAATGTTACGAGCCGCACCGAAGAAGCGTTTCGGACGGTGGAACGCAGCAGGATCAATACCACCAGAGAGCGTACGACCACTTGGCGGGATCACCAGGTTATATGCTCGAGCGAGACGCGTGATACTATCCATCAAAATAATAACGTCTTTCTTGTGCTCAACAAGGCGCATTGCGCGCTCTAATACAAGCTCCGATACTTTGATATGGTTTTCTGGCACCTCGTCGAACGTTGAACTCACAACATCCACATCAGGCTGCACAGAACGCTCAATATCTGTTACTTCTTCAGGACGCTCATCCACAAGAAGAATAATCAATTTGGAATCAGGATGATTTTTAGAGATGCTGTTTGCAATTTGTTTTAAAAGCATTGTCTTACCGGCTTTTGGTGGTGCTACCACAAGACCACGTTGCCCAAAACCAACCGGTGTCATTAGATCAATGATTCTAGTTGATAGCTTTTTGGTTTCAGTTTCAAGTCCCATCATGCGATCAGGATATAATGGCGTTAGAGCTGGGAAGTGGACACGCTCTTTTGCTGAATCGGGATCTTCCCCATTCACCGCATCAACGTGAAGAAGTCCATAGTATCGTTCGTTTTCTTTTGGTGGACGTACTTTACCAGATACTTTATCGCCATTTCTAAGATCAAAGCGACGGATTTGTGACGCTGAAATATAAATATCTTCTGCACTTGGAGAATAGTTAATTGGACGTAAGAAACCAAAGCCTTCAGAAGGAATAATTTCTAAAATTCCGTCCATGAATAGGAAGCCATCTTTTTCAGCTTGCGCCTTTAAGATCGCAAAGATTAATTCTCGTTTCGTTAGCTTCGCATAATAAGAGACTTTGTATTCACGCGCTAAGGAGTATAATTCCTTAAGATTCAATGTCTCTAGATGCGAAATGGATAGTGAAACGGACACAATATCACCACACCTATGTTTATTTATTTTTTATAATCTATGAAAGGAAACAGTTCGAATATAGCTTCTGTAATGGGTAATAAATGGATCTTTTAATTGAAGGAAGTCTTTAGAAGCTAGAATAGAAGTTTGCCAACGGGGTTTAAAAAACGAATATATTTATGGATGCTTTTTAAACAACTATCATTTTAACCCTAATCCATCAGTTTATTCAACTCTAGATTAAAAAAAATGACTGCACCCTTTATGAAGCCAAGATGACCTTGGTGTAAGAGAATCTAAAGAAAGGATCATGAATAGGTAAGCGACTACTCATACATGATGAAGCAGTCGCTTATGCTATCCTCATTTACTGGTTTGATTTATGGCTTAATCACTAGATTTGGTTTCTTCTTCAGAGAATGATCACCGTCAATAAAGCGAATCGTTCCAGACTTCGCTCGCATAACAATTGTTTGAGTTGTTGCGTGCACACCTTTAAACTGTACACCTCTAAGCAACTCGCCATCCGTTACGCCTGTTGCCGCGAATATGGCATCGTCTCCTCCACAAAAGTCATCCATATGTAACACTTTATGAATATCATCGATGCCCATCTTCATACAACGCTCTTCTTGTTCTTCGTTCTCCGGGAGTAATTTCCCTTGAATTTCTCCACCTAAACATTTTAAAGCGGCTGCTGCTAAAACGCCTTCAGGTGCTCCTCCGCTTCCGAACAAAATATCAACGCCTGTATGATCAAATGCCGTATTGATCGCAGCGGCTACGTCACCATCTGATATAAGCTTGATGCGCGCACCAGCTTGCCTAATCTCTTCAATCAGACCTTCATGTCGCTTACGATTTAGCACAATCGCCACAACATCTTCGACCTCTTTGTTCTTTGCTTTTGCGACAGCTTTCAAATTCTCTTCTACGGAAGCATTTATATCCACAGAACCTACTGCTTCGGGCCCTACGGCCAGCTTTTCCATATACATATCTGGTGCGTGAAGAAGTTTACTATGATCAGCAACAGCGAGAACAGATAGAGCGTTCCACGTTCCCTGAGCAACAATATTCGTTCCTTCTAAAGGATCGACCGCTACATCAACACGTGGCCCGTATCCATTTCCGAGTTTCTCTCCAATGTAAAGCATAGGAGCCTCGTCCATTTCCCCTTCGCCGATTACGACAGTACCTTTCATGGGAATCGTGTCGAAAACGTCACGCATGGCACTTGTTGCAGCGTCATCCGCTTCGTCTTTCTTTCCTCTTCCCATCCAGCGAGCTGATGCTAGAGCAGCAGCTTCCGTTACGCGTACTAATTCCATTGTTAAACTTCTTTCCATGGTAATTCCTCCCCTTGATTGTAAACGTGAGCGGCGAAGAAGCTCCCTCCCACAAGAGCTTCTCCTTCACGTTTATACGATGCTTATTTCCCACATCTCCATGGAACACACACTTTATGAATTTTGAAATTGTTCGATTTCGGCCTCAGTCATTTTTTCACGCCAGATCACAGCGCCAAGATCAGATAGCTTCTCCACTAAATTCTCATAACCTCGGTCAATGTGCTCAAGACCTGTAATTTCTGTTACGCCGTTCGCCATTAAACCAGCTGCAACTAGAGCAGCGCCTGCTCGTAAGTCACTAGCTTTTACCTTTGCCCCTTGAAGAGTAATCGGTCCATTCACTATGGCCGAACCCCCTTCCACTTTAATGTCTGCGTTCATGCGACGCAGTTCATCAATGTGTTTGAATCGCGCTTGATAAATCGTATCGGTTACAACGCCTGTCCCCGTTGCCTGCGTCAGAAGAGACGTGAACGGCTGCTGAAGATCCGTCGGAAAACCAGGATAGACAAGCGTCTTAATATCCACACTTTTAAGAGGGTTTGAACGCCTGACAAGTAGCTGGTCATCACGTGTTTCAACCACTATGCCCATTTCTCTTAGCTTCGCAATCAAGGACTCTAAGTGAAGCGGTATGACATTATCAATAATGACCTCTTCACCTTTAGCAGCGGCCATAATGGTGTAAGTACCTGCTTCGATTCTGTCTGGAATAATCGTATGCTGGCATCCATTTAAATGGTCTACGCCTTCGATACGAATAACGTCTGTTCCTGCGCCTTTAATCTTTGCACCCATGCTCGTTAAAAGGGTCGCAACGTCTATAATTTCCGGCTCTTTCGCAGCGTTTTCAATGACCGTTCTTCCTTTTGCCTTTACAGCAGCAAGCATGATGTTAATGGTGGCTCCTACACTTACCACATCGAGGTAAATGCGTGCTCCACGTAATTCCTCTGCTCTCAGGTAAATGGCACCCTGCTCGTTTGTCACTTGAGCTCCAAGTGCTTCAAATCCTTTAATATGCTGATCAATTGGACGAGGGCCTAAGTGACATCCCCCAGGTAAACCGATAACAGCTTTCTTAAAGCGACCTAACATCGCCCCCATAAAGTAGTAAGAAGCACGGAGCTTCTTTACTCGTCCGTTTGGCAGGGGCATAGAGATCATGTCTGAAGGATCGATATAGATATCTTGGCCACGCTTAGAAACGCGTCCTCCGATTTCTTGCAGCAAGTGGCTTAGAGTGTCAACATCAGATATATTCGGTAACCCCTCAATGGTGACAGGTGATTCAGCTAGTATAGCTGCAGGTAATAAAGCTACTGCACTATTTTTTGCACCACTAACACGCACCTGACCCTTAAGCGAGTGACCTCCTTCAACAAGTAATTTTTCCATGACGGACTCCCTTCTTTCAGTAAAGCCTAAATTTTTGTAGGCTTATTTTGCACAATATTTCCAAGTTCATGCACGATTTATTTATTCCAATCGTTGTTGAACTTTTCAATACCTTGATCAGTTAGTGGATGTTTTACTAACTGATTAATAACTTTCAATGGAATGGTAGCAATATGTGCTCCATGTAAAGCGGCTTCTGTTACGTGCATTGGATGACGGACAGAGGCAGCGATAATTTCTGATTCAATGCTGTGGCGGTCGAAGATCTCTGCGATTTGGGCGATTAAGTCCATGCCGTTTTGACCAATATCATCTAATCGACCTAAGAATGGTGATACATATGTGGCACCCGCACGGGCGGCTAAAAGCGCTTGGTTAGCATTAAAAATCAGCGTAACGTTTGTTTTGACGCCCTTTTCAGATAATTTTTTAACAGCTTTTAGTCCTTCAAGCGTCATTGGAACCTTAATCGTAATATTCTTTGCGATCTTTACTAATTCCTCTGCCTCGCGCAACATTCCTTCTGCATCTTCAGCCATTACTTCTGCGCTAACAGAACCTTCTACTTCATCTGTAATTTCTTTTAAACGGTCATGAAACGATACGTTTTTCTCTTTCGCAACTAGTGAAGGGTTTGTTGTAACTCCTGCTAGGATTCCTAATGCGTTTGCCTCACGGATTTCGTCAATGTTTGCTGTATCAATAAAAAATTTCATGTCGATTTCCTCCCCTAATAATGTGCATTGTTTTTTCCCTCTCCACGCGCCATTTCGTGAACAGGATCTTCCATTTAGCTCTAATGAACTAGTACTTTCGATCAGTAAAACGTTTTCATTGTATATAAAAGGAAACCGCCGATTTCCACGGCGGTTACTCTTTTGTTTACTATGCCTTCTGAGAAGAACCGAATTCGCGCATTTTGCCGATTACAGTTGCTTTAATCGCATCGCGACCAGGGCCCATGTATTTACGAGGGTCGTAAAGGTCTGGCTTTTCAGCTAGAACTTCGCGAATCGCTTTACCTTGGGATACTTGGTTCTCAGTGTTTACGTTAATTTTTGCAGTACCGAAGGAGATTGCTTTCTTGATGTCATCAGTTGGGATTCCAGTACCACCGTGAAGAACTAGAGGCTTGTCTACAAGACCCATGATTTCTTCCATACGGTCGAAGCCTAGGTTTGGTTCGCCTTTGTAAGGGCCGTGAACAGAACCTAGTGCTGGAGCGAATACGTCAACGTTTGTTTCATCAACAAGTTGTTTACACTCAGATGGAATTGCGTAAGCTGCTTCAGCATCGTCAACGATGATGTCATCTTCTTGACCACCAACACGGCCAAGTTCTGCTTCAACAGATACTCCGTGGATGTGAGCTAATTCTACAACTTTTTTCGTAACAGCGATGTTTTCTTCTAATGGATCATGAGAAGCATCGATCATTACAGATGTGAAACCAGCGTGGATCGCTTCCGCACACTTTTCGAAGCTAGAACCGTGGTCTAAGTGAATCGCAACTGGAACGGTTGTACCGTAAGATTCCATAAGTGCTTCTACCATTGATACAACAACTTTGAAGCCACCCATGTAACGTGCTGCGCCTTCAGATACACCTAAGATTACTGGAGACTTCTCCTCTTCAGCAGCCTGAAGAATCGCTTGAGCGTACTCCAAGTTGTTTAGGTTAAATTGGCCAACACCATAACGGTTTTCTTTAGCCGTTTCTAACATTTCTTTCATTGATACTAGCGGCATGGACTAGTCCTCCTTTATATACTTTCACAGAATCTCAACGTATAGTGTATACACTGACATACGTTCCGATTCTCTGACATAGGAATTTAACACCTTTTCCATGTATAGCATACCAAGTCCGTACCACTGGTGCAACAACACAATCAACCGACAGCGCTTACATTTGAAAATTTCCCGACACCGCTGTTTTATCGCAAAATATTCAAAATAATCTCTCTAATCTCTTGTACATTAAATGGCTTTCCAACGACCGATTTCACAAGAGCATGAGAGTGAGCTCCCTGCAGATCGTCCTCTGCTAAACCGCTCATCAAAATTGCAGGAACTTGATAGTCTTCAGACTGCAATTCATTCAGTACTTCGAGACCATCTTTAATCGGTAATTTGTAGTCTAGTAGCATAAGGTCTGGGTGTTGTTCTTTGACGAAATCGATCGCTTCTTGCCCAGTTTTAGCTTCCGTTACGTTATAATCTAGTGTTTTAATGACTTCTTTTAATAGCATGCGTATTCCAGGTTGGTCATCAACCACTAATACGGTCTTCGTCATAGTTCCCCTCCATTCGAGTAATTAATCCATTTTTTTATGTACGGTCTCTACGTTATGTAAATTCTCCTACAAGATCGTTTATTCCTGCCTAATATCCATAAAACCCTTATATTCCCTTTACAGCAATTATTTTACCCATGGCGAAAAACTCGGTACAATATGAGCGAGTTCAAGCAAAAGGAGGTCATGCCGGTGCTTAAAATGTTAGCTACTCAAATTACCGGCCTTTTCAGAGGTATTCATGAGAAGGAAGAATTTCAAATAGAGGATGTTGCTCGCTCCCTTTCTCAAGCGGTTGTGGGAGATGGCGCAATTTATGTGAAAGGCTTCGGAGAAATGGAAGCAATCGAGTCAGAAGTGCGCTCGGGCCCTGAACCATTACCGAAGCAATACGTGTACGAATCATCTGTTCCATTAAGTCACTTAGACCGGGTTATTGTTGCTTCTCGATTTGCCAATGATGAAGCGGCTTTATCTTTTATTCAAAACGTTCAAGAGCAGGGTGCAGAAGTAATCCTTATTGCAGCAGCAACGAAAGAAAGCAACCCTGCTAAAGATCAGGCCGATTTCTTTATCGACACGAAAGCAAACGGTCCACTTCTCCCATTTGAAATGGACCGCGTTGGATTCCCGAGCACCATTGCCATGCTCTACGTCCATCACGCCCTCTTCGTCACCGTCAAAGAAATCACCGACGAATATGACCTCGACTAATAGAGCTTTACCACTGTAAAGTAATAGTGCGTGCCAGACACCATTTAGTGCTCTACCGCATTGCAGGGTGTCTGGCACCATTTAGCGCTCTACCGTGGTGCAGGGTGTCTGGCACGCGTTGTTCTTTTAGCGCGTTAAAGTTATAGGGGATAGAAAAGCCTGCCAGGGGACTGGCAGGCTTTTTTGGTATAGTATTTTGTTTATTTCTGACATGCTCCGATGAAGCCATGGAATAGGCTTTGTGGGTTTGTCGGGCGTGATTTGAATTCTGGGTGGAACTGAGATGCGACGAACCAAGGGTGATCTTGAAGTTCAATGATCTCAACAAGGCGGCCGTCTGGGCTTGTCCCTGAGAATAGGAAGCCTTGGTTTTCCATTTCTTCACGGTACTGATTGTTAAACTCGTAGCGGTGACGGTGACGCTCATAAATCACTTCTTCGCCATAAGCTTCTTTTGTACGTGTGCCTGCTGATAATTTCGCAGGGTATACGCCAAGACGAAGCGTTCCACCCATATCTTCTACGTCTTTTTGTTCAGGAAGAAGGTCAATGATTGGGTGAGCTGTTGTTGGGTCAATTTCAGCAGAGTGTGCACCCGTGTAACCAAGTACGTTACGGGCAAATTCTACTGTTGCTAGTTGCATACCTAAGCAGATGCCAAGGAATGGTACTTTCTTCTCACGTGCGTAACGAATAGCTTCAATTTTTCCTTCAATGCCACGATCACCAAAGCCGCCTGGCACTAAAATACCGTCAGCGTGAGAAAGTTTTTCCTCAACGTTTGAAGGTGTCACTTCTTCAGAGTTCACCCAGTCAATTTTAATATCACTATCAAAGGCATAACCTGCGTGTTTAAGTGCTTCAACAACTGAAATGTATGCATCTGGAAGTTCCACATACTTACCGACTAGCGCAATTGTTGTTTCCGCTTTTAAGTTCTTCACGCGATCTACAAGACCGTTCCATTCTGTCATATCCGCTTCACCGCAGTTTAAACCGAAGTGATCGCACGTAATTTGGTCAAGGTGTTGTTGTTGAAGCATAAGTGGTACGTCGTAAAGTGTCTCTGCGTCCCCTGCTTCAATAACGGAGTTCTCATTAATATCGCAGAATAGTGCAATCTTGTTCTTCATATCCTGGCTAATTGCGCTCTCTGTACGAAGGACAATCACGTCAGGTTGAATCCCAAGTGAACGCAGTTCTTTAACAGAGTGTTGCGTTGGCTTTGTCTTCATTTCTCCTGCTGCTTTAATGTATGGCACAAGTGTACAGTGTAGGTACATCACGTTTTCTTTCCCAATATCACTCTTGATCTGACGAATGGCTTCTAAGAATGGGAGCGACTCAATATCCCCTACTGTGCCGCCGATCTCAGTGATAACAACGTCTGCGTTAGTTTCTTTACCAGCACGGAAAACGCGCTCTTTAATTTCGTTTGTGATATGAGGAATAACCTGTACCGTTCCTCCTAAGTAATCACCGCGACGCTCTTTCTTGATGACAGTAGAATAGATTTTACCTGTTGTAACGTTGCTATATTGGCTTAGGTTAATATCAATAAAACGCTCATAGTGACCAAGGTCTAAGTCCGTTTCGGCACCGTCTTCTGTTACGAATACTTCACCGTGTTGGTAAGGACTCATCGTCCCTGGGTCTACGTTAATGTATGGGTCAAACTTTTGAATCGTTACCTTCATTCCACGGTTCTTTAATAAACGACCAAGTGATGCTGCTGTAATCCCTTTACCAAGTGAAGAAACAACCCCACCTGTTACAAAGATATATTTCGTTTCTGCCATTTCGTCATCCCTCTTCCTTTATTTAATCCTTAGGAGGTCTTCGATACTTATATGCTACACATTTCATTATCTTTTTATAAAATAGAAAAGCGCTCCCGTTAAATCTAACGGGAGCGCTTATTCATTCCGATCTCTTTTAGAGAGCCCAAATAAAATAATACTGATTCAGGAAAAGAAAGTCAAGAACGCTTATAAATCTTTGTTCTCTTCTTCTCCGTCTTCCTCATCATCATCTTCTTCATCGTCGTCATAGAGATTCTTTTCTTCATCGTCATCGTAACTTGGATCTGTATCTTCGTCTTCTGCTAAGTCGAAGTCACTATCTAAGCCACTGTTCTCTTCCCCGTCTTCGTCGAGGTCGAGTTCTTCGTCATCAAGGTCAAGATCGTCTTCGATTTCATCCTCTTCGATGTCTGCCTCTTCTTCAACAGGAGCTGCTGCTGCTTTTTTCTTCTTAGGGGCAGCTTTCTTCTTTTTCTTCTTAACTGGAGCTTGAATTTCTTCTTCCGCTTGTTCTACAGGGTACCAACGTTTTAGTCCCCACATGTTAGAACCAATTGTAAGGAAACGGCCATCTGTATTTAAATCCGTATAGAATTGTGCAATACGGTCCGTTTTCTCTTCTTTTGAAAGTCCTTTAATCTCGCTAATTTTATTAAATAGGTCTTGAAAATCTAGCGCTTGCTTTTCGTCAAGCAGGATCTCATGCGCGATTTCTAGCATAGACATTTCAGCAATTTCGTCGTGGCTATAGTTTTTAAAGCTCACGTACAGCACTCCCTTTATATCAAATATTTACTCATCATAACATAATAGTATAAATTCTACGTTGCTCGCTTTCAACCATATCATACATTATAAACAATTGAATATTGTTTATGCTAGAGTTTCGCCGAGTTTTTTCACAAGAACCTCCTCGTGCTCTTTAACACACTACAGCACCGCAGGGTGCCAGGCACCCTTCAGCTCTTCACCGCACTACAACGTGCCAGACACCCTTCACTTCTTTACAGCACTACTGCGTGTCTGGCACGCTTTAGTTCGCCAATGCGTAAGAGCGTGAGAAAGGGGAACCGCATAGGTTCCCCTTTTTTGTTACATGTTGCGGCGGTATTGGCCTCCGACTTCGTATAGGGCGTTGGTGATTTGACCAAGACTTGCGACTCTTACGGTGTTCATAAGCTCATCAAAGATGTTGCCACCGCTTGCGGCGACGTGTTTCAATTGATTCAATGCTTCCTCTGTATCTCCTTGGTGCTTCCCTTGGAATTCTCGTAATGACGTAATCTGATGCATCTTCTCTTCTTTCGAGGCTCGGGCAAGCTGCATCGAGTTAATGTCATCTTCTGATGATGGATTCGGGTTCAGATAGGTATTCACCCCGACGATCGGCAACTCTCCACTATGTTTCTTCCCTTCATAGTAGAGTGATTCTTCCTGAATCTTACCACGCTGATACTGACGCTCCATCGCACCAAGTACTCCGCCGCGGTCATTAATCCGTTCAAACTCTTGCATAACGGCTTCTTCGACTAGATCAGTCAGCTCTTCAACGACGAATGATCCTTGCAGTGAATTCTCGTTCTTCGTCAGACCAAACTCTTTATTAATGATCATTTGAATGGCCATTGCCCGACGTACCGATTCCTCAGTCGGCGTTGTAATCGCTTCGTCATATGAATTCGTATGAAGCGAGTTACAGTTATCTTGAATAGCGAGCAATGCCTGAAGCGTTGTACGAATATCATTAAAGTCAATCTCTTGCGCGTGCAGAGAGCGCCCTGATGTTTGAATATGATATTTCAGCTTCTGACTTCGTTCATTCGCTCCGTATTTATCCCGCATGACAATCGCCCAGATGCGACGAGCCACTCGTCCAATCACGGTGTATTCCGGATCAAGTCCATTCGAGAAGAAGAATGATAGATTCGGAGCAAACTTGTTAATATCCATGCCACGACTTAAGTAATACTCCACATACGTAAACCCATTAGCCAGCGTAAAGGCAAGCTGCGAAATCGGATTCGCTCCAGCCTCTGCAATATGGTACCCAGATATGGATACAGAATAGTAGTTTCTCACCTCATGATCAATAAAGTACTGCTGAATATCCCCCATCATCCGTAAGGCAAATTCGGTCGAGAAGATGCACGTATTCTGTCCCTGGTCTTCTTTTAAAATATCGGCCTGAACGGTACCGCGGACGACGGATAGCGTCTCTTCCCTGATCCTTTCACGTTCTTCCACGGATGGTTCTCGACCTTCGCGCTCCTTAAACTGCTCAAGCTGCTGGTCAATTGCCGTATTAAAGAACATAGCAAGAATAATTGGAGCCGGTCCGTTAATGGTCATAGACACAGAAGTTGTCGGCTGACATAAATCAAATCCATCATACAGCTTCTTCATATCCTCAAGCGTACAGATTGAAACGCCGCTCTCGCCGACCTTCCCGTAAATATCCGGACGCTCATCCGGGTCTTCTCCGTACAACGTAACCGAGTCAAACGCTGTACTTAAACGCTTAGCCGGCTCGCCTTCTGATAAGTAGTGGAAGCGGCGATTGGTCCGTTCTGGTGTCCCTTCTCCAGCAAACTGGCGAGTCGGATCTTCCCCTTTACGCTTAAACGGAAACACTCCGGCTGTAAACGGAAAAGCACCAGGTACGTTTTCCTTCAGCATCCACAGTAACCGGTCGCCCCAGTCTTGGTAATGAGGGAGTGCGACTTTTGGAACCTTTAATCCTGACAACGTTTCCGTATTTAAGTCCATCGTAATTTCCTTATTGCGGACTGTAAACGTCATCTGATCCTGTGCATAGCGTTCCTTCGTCTCATCCCAATTTTCTAGCATCTTCTTGAAATCTGGTTCGAGCTTTTTCTCATAGAAGGCTGCCATTTCATCTACTTGTTCCCTTATATCTTCATTCTCTAAGACGCTTACGGCACCCTTTAGCTGATACCACTTCCTGGCCACTTCACTTTGCTTATGAGCCTGTTCGTGATACCCCCTCACAGACTGCACAATGTCACGTAAATATTGGCGTCGTTCTGGTGGTATAATCAGGTTTTGCTTCTCCACATCTGTTACCCGTTCAAAAGATGTGCTCTCCTGCCAATGATGGGTTTCGTTAAGCTTATCAACAAGAGCAGCAAACAACGTGTTCGTGCCTGGGTCATTAAACTGACTCGCAATCGTCCCATACACAGGGAATGCCGATTGGTCCTGGTGGAACAAACCGTGACTTCTTTCATACTGCTTACGGACCTGTCTTAACGCATCAGCGGATCCCTTTTGTTCAAACTTATTAATAACGATAAAATCAGCAAAATCAATCATGTCGATTTTCTCAAGTTGAGACGGCGCGCCGAACTCTGCTGTCATGACGTACATGGAAAGATCGGTCACATCTGTAATCGCCGCATCTCCCTGGCCAATGCCGCTTGTTTCCACAATAATCAGATCAAAACCAGCCACTTTCACAACATCAATCGCTTCTTTAATCGACTTCGACAGTTCACTTCTAGAGTCACGTGTTGCAAGTGAACGCATGTATACGCGGTCTGAGAAGATCGCGTTCATACGAATGCGGTCTCCTAAGAGTGCCCCACCCGTCTTTTTCTTTGTGGGGTCGACGGAAAGAATGGCTATCTTTTTATCCGGAATCTCGTTTAAGAAACGACGAATCAGTTCATCGGTAAGAGAACTCTTTCCTGCTCCTCCTGTACCCGTAATTCCGAGTATTGGCGCCTGCGAAGGTTTTTCTGCTAGTAATTGCTCAACAGCTGAAGCCACTTCCTCATTCGCGTTGTCGGTGTTCTCCACATACGTAATAAACCGGGCGATGGCCTGAGGGCTGCCACTCTTCAAACTCGCAAGCCCTTCATCTAATTCAAGTGGTGTGACAAAATCACACTCTTCAAGCATTCTATTAATCATGCCTTGAAGTCCGTATTGGCGTCCGTCTTCCGGTGAAAAAATTCTTGAAACGCCGTATTCATGAAGTTCTTTAACCTCGCGCGGGATAATAACACCGCCCCCGCCTCCGTAAACGCGGATATGACCGGCACCTTTTTCCTGAAGTAAATCTACCATATATTTAAAATACTCAACGTGGCCACCCTGGTATGATGAGATGGCAATCCCTTGCGCATCTTCGTGAATGGCGGCATTTACTACTTCTTCTACTGAACGGTTATGCCCGAGATGAATCACCTCAGCACCGCTCGCCTGAAGGATCCGGCGCATAATATTAATGGATGCGTCGTGACCATCGAACAAACTAGAAGCCGTTACAAAACGAACGGCGTTCTTCGGCTGATAGATTTGTGCTTGTTCCATTTCATTTCCCTCCTACTTAGATAGGCTCTGACAATGATAATCCTTGAAACAAAAAATGCATCTGTCGTTCTGTGTACGATTGCAGCGTAAATTCCTTCTGGAGTACCCAGCGCCTGAATCCCCACATCTGTCCCTGAACGAAGATGTTATTGGCCAAAAGCTTTCGGTCCTTCTCATGAATCGGTTCCGGAAGACAGTTCTCGATTACACATTCAATCATATGGAGCATGTCACGCTCCTTTTCGAGGACGTAATCTTGTGCATCCTTCGGAAGAGACTTTACTTCCTGATACATCACAACGACCTCATCTTGCATGTCATCCATGAGCTGAAAATAAGATCGGATTGCGCGCTCTAGACTGTCCATCCCCGTTTCATTCATATCAATGACCGCTTCCATTCGTTCCTTAACATGTTCATAGATGAAGTCACAGACGAGGAACAATACATCTTCCTTCGTGCGGATGTATTCATAAAGCGTTCCGATGCTGAAGCCAGACGCTTTCGCCAGTTCTCGCGTTGTTGTCTTATGAAAGCCTTTCTCTTTAAATAAGGCAACGGCACCCTTGATCATCTGGTCGCGCCTCTTCTTAATCAATCGTTCATCTTTAATGGATGATGGCACCTTTTTCGTCACGAACTCCCCATCCTTCCCCGCTGCTTCTTCCATTCTTCAAGCCAGGCACTTGCCTGTTCATACGGATCGAGATTCTCTTCTTTTAGTTGCTCCTGCTTTCTCTCATCCGATTCCACGAATGCCTGCACATCTTTCCACAATTCCTCTCGCATCAGGTCATAGACCTCAAGCTCAAGTTGGTGCTTGCGCTTTTGCCTGCCTGCTTCGGTTTCATCTAAATACGCGCGATGCTTAACGAACTCTTGCCAAAGCGTATCAATACCTTTATTCTCCGTTGAAACCGTCTCAATGATTGGATTCACCCAATCCGTGTGCCCTGAGATCATTAACAGTTCTTCAAGCTGCACCTTTAGCTTTCTGACACCAGGAAGATCCGCCTTATTCAACACGAATAGATCCGCGATTTCCATAATTCCAGCTTTAAAAATCTGCAAGACGTCCCCGCTATTCGGCGTGAGTACAACAGCCGTCGAATCGACCACTTTCATAATATCGAGTTCTGACTGACCTACGCCTACCGTTTCAACGAGGACAACGTCGAATCCATAGGCGTCGCAAACCCGGATAGAATCTTTCGTAGCTCTTGATAATCCCCCAAGACTACCGCGAGTCGCCATACTTCGAATAAAGATCCCTGGGTCTGTAAAGTGCTGCTGCATGCGGATGCGATCTCCAAGGAGTGCCCCTCCGCTAAACGGACTTGTTGGGTCAACAGCAATTACCGCTACTGTTAACCCCCTCTCCCGTAAATGTGTAAGCAGACGATTAACGAGCGAGCTCTTCCCCGCACCAGGTGAGCCTGTAATGCCAATATAATGAGCCTGTTTCTTAATCGAAAATACATCACTGAGGAGGGCCAACTTGTCAGGATGATTGTTTTCTACCAACGTAATAGCCCTCGCCATCGCTCTGATATCCCCTGCCTGAATGCGTTCAGCTAGCTCGTGCATCGAACCTTCCTTTCTATTCCTTGGTCAACATTCGTCCAATAACGAGACGCTGAATCTCATTCGTACCTTCATAGATTTGGGTAATCTTCGCGTCACGCATGTAACGTTCGACCGGATAATCCTTCGTATATCCATAGCCACCATAAACTTGAACCGCTTCAACGGTTATGCGCATGGCCGCGTCCCCTGCGAACAATTTAGACATGGCGGATGCTTTCCCGTAAGGCTTTCCTTCTGATTCAAGCCAAGCCGCCTGGTACGTAAGAAGTCTCGCTGCTTCTACGTCTGTTGCCATATCGGCTAGTTTGAAAGAAATCCCCTGGTTCTGGGCAATCGGCTTCCCAAACTGCTCTCGTTCTTTTGCGTAACCAACGGATGCATCAAGCGCTCCTTGAGCGATTCCAAGTGCTTGCGCTGCAATACCATTACGTCCGCCATCGAGCGTTGTCATCGCAATCTTGAACCCTTCTCCTTCAGCTCCGAGCCTATTTTTCTCCGGCACTTTACACTCTTCAAAAATCAATTCTGTTGTAGGAGAGGAACGAATACCTAACTTTTTCTCCTTCTTACCGAAAGTAAATCCAGGCGTTCCTTTCTCAACAATAAAAGCACTAATCCCTTTATGTTTTGCGTCTGCATCCGTTTTGGCGAAGACAATATACGTATCAGCGACACCACCGTTTGTAATCCATACCTTGCTTCCGTTTAACACGTAGTGATCTCCATCTTTTTTCGCTGTCGTACGCATCGATGCTACATCGGACCCTGCCCCTGGTTCAGAGAGGGCATAGGCGCCAAGTTTCTCTCCTCTCGCTAGTTCGGCTAAGTATGTTTTCTTTTGTTCTTCGTTTCCGTATTTATATAGCGGCCAGCTTGCAAGAGAAATGTGGGCGGAGAGCGTTACTCCTGTTGAAGCACAGACGCGTGAAAGTTCTTCCACCGCAATCACGTAGCTGACGTAATCCGATCCGATCCCTCCGTATTCTTCCGGCCACGGAATTCCTGTTAGTCCAAGTTCCGCCATCTTATCGAAAATTTCACGGTCAAAGCGTTCCTCTTCATCTCGCTCCGCTGCTGTCGGTTCCACTTCGTTCTTTGCGAAATCACGAACCATTTTACGAAGCATTTCTTGTTCTTCTGTTAATTGAAAATTCATCCTCGTTCCCCTCCGTTACTTAGCTAGTAAATGTTTGCTAATCACCATCCGTTGAATCTCGTTGGTGCCTTCGTAAATCTCACATACTTTCGCGTCGCGGAATAAGCGCTCTGCGTCATAATCTTCTGTATAGCCATAACCACCATGAATTTGAACAGCTTCAATACTTGCGTCCATTGCTGCACTTGAAGCGTAGCGTTTAGCCATAGAGGCCTCTTTGCCACAAGCAATGCCCAAGGATCTAAGAGATGCGGCATGGTAGGTTAATAGTTTGGAAGCTTCAAGGGACGTTGCCATATCAGCCAATTTAAACGAAACACCTTGTTGCTTTGCGATCGGCTTGCCAAATTGCTCGCGTTCTTTTGCGTAGGCCACAGATTGCTCAACCGCTGCTTCTAAGATGCCGAGAGATTGAGCAGCAATGCCGATACGACCAACATCGAGGTTGGCCATGGCAATCTTAAATCCTTCTCCTTCTTGCCCTAAAAGTTGGCCCGTCGGGATACGGCACTGATCGAAATTAAGCTGCACCGTACCTGACCCGTGCATGCCCATCTTCTTCTCTTTCTTTCCTACCTCAAATCCTGGAGTTCCTCGCTCGACGATGAAAGCCGAAATTCCTTTGGACCCAGCTTCAGGATCAGTTCTTGCGAATACGATAAATGTGTTGGCATTCGTTCCGTTTGTGATAAACACTTTGGAACCATTGAGCACGTAGTGGTCACCGTCTTTTTTGGCTCGGGTGCGAAGTCCACCTGCATCAGAACCTGCCCCTGGTTCTGTTAAAGCGAAGGCGCCAATGTATTCTCCGCTTGCAAGCTTTGGAATATAGGCTTTCTTTTGCTCTTCTGTTCCGAAATAAAGAATCGGATTGGTCCCGACTGACGTGTGGACGGACAATATTACACCAACCGATCCACTCACCCGGGACAGTTCATGAATGGCAATGATGTAAGAGGTAAAATCCATTCCCGCACCGCCATATTGTTCTGGTATAGGCACCCCCATCAATCCGAGTTCTCCCATTTTCTCAATAAGTTCTGTCGGGAAACGATCATCTCGTTCCATTCGCTCCACAGCAGGGGCCACTTCACGTTCGGCGAAGTCACGGACCATTTTGCGCATCATTTCTTGTTCTTCTGTAAATTGTAGGTTCATGATTTAGCCTCCTAGCTGTACTGATAAAAACCTCGTCCGGACTTCTTACCAAGCCATCCTGCTTTCACATACTGACGAAGCAGCGGACATGGTCGGTATTTGCTGTCACCGAACCCTTCATGAAGGACTTCCATAATATACAAGCACGTATCAAGGCCGATGAAATCAGCGAGCGTAAGCGGACCCATCGGATGATTCATGCCAAGCTTCATCACATCATCAACCGCTTCAGGTGTTGCCACGCCTTCATACACGGTATAAATCGCTTCGTTGATCATCGGCATTAAGACGCGATTTGAGACAAAGCCAGGGAAGTCATTGACCTCTACTGGTGTCTTGCTTAACTGCTTCGTAATCGTCTCAATTGCTTCATAGGTTTCATCACTTGTTTGCAGAGCTCGAATAATTTCAACAAGCTTCATCACCGGGACAGGGTTCATAAAGTGCATCCCAATGACTTGAGATGGCCGCTTGGTCACTGCCGCAATTTCCGTAATCGGTAAAGAAGATGTATTCGAAGCTAAGATGGCATGAGATGGTGCATGTTGATCTAGTATTTGAAACACGTTCGTTTTCACGTCCATATTCTCTACTACCGCTTCAATCACAAGGTCACAGTCATAGCTATCTTCTAGCTTTGTCGTTGTTTGCAGGCGCTCTAATGTTGCTGATGCTTCCCCTTCAGATATCCGTTCTTTCTCAACAGCTCGGGAGAGTAGCTTCTCAATCCCACTTCTCCCTTTCTGAAGAGCGTCTTCAGAAAGGTCGTTCAATTTCACTTGAAACCCGGCCTGTGCAAAGACCTGGGCGATGCCGGCTCCCATTTGTCCGGCGCCTATGACCATCATCGTTTTCACATTCATAACTCGCGTCCTCCCCGTCCTACTGTTTCGGTACCTCAATCATGATGGCATCGCCTTGGCCGCCACCGCTACAAATTGCCGCAATACCCGTTCCGCCTCCGCGACGTTTCAGTTCATACATTAGGGTTAAAATAATGCGCGCTCCACTCGCCCCAATCGGATGACCTAAAGCTACCGCACCACCATTTACGTTTACTTTCTCTTCATCGAGTCCAGCAATTTTCCCACTCGCAAGTGACACAGCAGCAAATGCTTCATTCACCTCAAATAGATCAATCTCATCAATGGACTTGCCTGTTTTCTCTAAAATAGCATTGATGACGCGTCCTGGTGTTTCCGGGAAGTCTTGTGCTTCAACTGCTACTTCTGCGTGTCCAATCACCGTGGCAAGGGGTGTATATCCATTCTTGTTTGCATACTCATCTGACATGAGAAGCATGGCACCAGCTCCATCATTCACACCAGGTGCGTTTCCTGCTGTGATCGTTCCAGTCGGATCAAATACAGGACGCAATTTCGCTAGAGCCTCAACAGATGTGTCTTTACGAGGGGCCTCATCTTGATCGACAACAACCGGGTCGCCTTTACGCTTTGGAACTTCAACTTTCGTAATTTCTTCAGCCAGTTTGCCTTCTTCCATGGCCTTGACAGCTCTTTGATGAGAGCGATAAGCCCATTCATCCTGTGCTTCACGGCTCACTTCGTATTTCGTTGCTGTATTATTGCCGTAGTTCCCCATATGAACGCCCTCGAACGAACAAGTCAGGCCGTCATGCACCATCATATCTTTCACTTGCTGGTCACCCATCCGGAATCCCCAACGCGCTTTCGGCAGGAAATACGGTGCATTCGACATGCTTTCCATACCACCGGCCACAATGACCTGTTCATCTCCCAAGCGAATAAGCTGGTCGCCAAGCGTTACAGAGCGCATACCAGATGCACATACCTTATTAATGGTTTCTGTCTTTACTTCCCACGGAATACCAGCGTAACGAGCAGCCTGACGAGACGGAATCTGTCCTTGCCCACCTTGAAGCACGGTTCCCATAATGACTTCGCCCACGTCTTCAGGTTTAAATTTCGCACGCTCTAGTGTCGCCTTAATCGCCGTACCACCAAGTTGTGAGGCTGTTAATGAACTAATTGATCCTCCCAATTTCCCAAAAGGTGTTCTTGCTCCTGCCACAATCACTGTCTTCGCCATATGTTATTCCTCCCTATTTTTGATAACGCTTTCAAAAATCCCGACAACGTTTCTTCATTCGACAATGGTGCACCACCTTGACTGAACGCTCGTTCAACATACACCCATAAAAGAACGAATCAGGACCCCTACGACTACTAATCAAGGCTTTCTTTGAACAGAGTGTGGAGGCGTCCTGTTCAACGGACGCCACACATCCCTTATAGTCACTCTATTTCGACAATTAAGCTGTTTGTTCCTCTTTTTCTAAACCAAAAATGGAACGTGCTAAGATTTCTGCTACATCTTCTGTTGCTACATCTTCTTCTACTTCTTTCGCTTTCGTTCCGTCACTAAGCATCGTTAAGCAGAACGGACAACCACTAGAGATCGTCGTTGGTTCTACTTTCAGCGCTTGTTCTGTTCTGGCTACGTTCACGCGGTTTCCTGTCTTCTCTTCTGACCACATTAGACCTCCACCGGCTCCGCAACACATACCATTTTGACGATTTCGCTGCATTTCAACGACCTCAACACCTGGAATTTGCTTCAAGATATCGCGAGGTGGTTCATACACTTCGTTGTAACGACCAAGATAACAAGAGTCGTGGTAGGTAATCTTTTCTTTTACTTCATGACTCGGCTGTAAGCGGCCATCTTTCACAAGCTCTGCTAATAGTTCTGTATGATGGTACACTTCCGCTTCGAAACCAAAGTCAGGATACTCATTTTTAAATACGTTATATGCGTGTGGGTCAATCGTAACGATCTTCTTCACTTCTGCTTTCTCAAATTCTTTAATGTTCTTCTCAGCAAGGTCCTGGAATAAGAATTCGTTTCCTAAACGGCGAGCTGTATCCCCTGAGTTTCGCTCTTTGTTACCAAGTATTGCGAACTTCACACCCGCTTCATTTAACAAACGCGCAAATGACATCGCGATTTTCTGTGAACGATTGTCGTAAGAGCCCATTGAACTTACCCAGAACAGATACTCAAATTCTTCTCCGTCTTTTTGAAGTTCCTTCACTGTAGGAATGCGAACAGATTCGTTCTCTTTCTTCCAGTTCTCACGCTCTTTCTTAGAAAGTCCCCAAGGGTTCCCCTGGCGCTCAATGTTCATCATCGCACGCTGAGCATCTTGATCCATCTTTCCTTCCGTTAATACAAGGTATCGGCGAAGATCGATAATCTTATCAACGTGTTCATTCATAACCGGACACTGATCTTCACAGTTACGGCACGTCGTACAAGCCCAGATTTCTTCTTCTGTAATGACATCCCCGATTAAGCTTGATGTTTCAACGTTTTCCAAGCTTGCCGCTGTTTCATTTTGAGAAGCTTTCGCCATTTGAGCCAACTGATTCCCGTCTGTATTCGAGAATGCATAAGTTGGTACCCAAGGTGACTGTCCTGTTACGGCAGCTCCTTTTTCTGTTAGGTGATCTCGTAGTTTAATGATTAAATCCATCGGGCTTAGCATTTTCCCTGTCCCTGTTGCAGGACAAGCATTTGTACAGCGACCACACTCTACACAAGCATATAGATCAATCATTTGCAGATAAGTAAAGTCTTCAATCTTGCCCGCTCCAAAGGTAACTTCTTCTTCATCTTCCCCTTCAATGTCGAAGTCGATCTTCTCAAGCTTCCCAGCACGTTTGTCCTTCGCCATGAACACGTTCACCGGTCCTGCGATTAAGTGAGCGTGCTTTGATTGTGGTACGTAAACAAGGAATGTAAGTAAAATCAATAAGTGAACCCACCAGGAGATAAAGAATATAGCGGCAGCAGCCGACTCACCAATCCAGCTAAATAGGAAGGCAATGCCTGAAGCGACTGGCTCTGACCATGTTAACTCTTCCCCGTGCCAGATAATCTCCATCCCATTTCCTAGTAAAACAGATACCATTAATGTGCCGATAAAGATTAGAACTAAACCAGCTTTCAAGCCACGTTTAAGACGAACGAGCTTCTCAATGTAACGACGATAAAACGCCCATACCACTGCTGTAATAATTGTTAAGGTCACAAGTTCCTGGAAGAATGTAAAGCCAGGATAAAGCGGTCCAAGCGGCAAATGGCCTTCTTCACTAAGACCTTTAATAATAAAGTCAATGGCACCAAATTGAACTAAAATAAATCCATAAAACATCATGACGTGAATAGCGCCTGACTTTTTATCTTTTAACAGCTTCTTCTGTCCGAAAACGTAGACCATAATATCCTTGAGACGTTCTTTTAACTGCAGGTCAAAATCCATCTTCTTGCCAAGTTGAATATAGGCAATGCGCGTTCTAACAACTCGTACAAACAAATACAAACCGTAAGCGGTTACAATTAAGAACATAATCCAATTTAACAACAGTAAATCCATTCACTGCGCCCCCTTTGTTTATATGCGTGTTTCCTTCTTCCTTCCCCTAACCCCACTTAAAACCGAAAACAACAAAAATATTCTGACATCTATATCTTTATATTACAGAATGAATGAACATTCAGTCAACATCTTTCCAACTTATTTATGTTCAATTTTATATAATTCAGGGAAAGATAAAAGTATGCTTACATATTTGAAAGGAGCTTACCTCCGTTTATGATTTTCATATATATTATTTTAGCTATATGTTTATTAATCGGTTTACTATTATTGGACTTCTCATTGGGAAAGAAACATCACAGAAAAAACGTACGCTTTCTCGATTTTGAGAGTACTACTGGCGATTATCAAATCTACACCGCCGGTGACCCTTTGTTTGAAGACCTCTTTCAGGATTTAAGGCATGCTAAAAAGAAGATTGATATGATGTTCTTTATCATTAAGACCGATGAAATTAGCAGGGAACTATTGGATATTCTAAAGGAAAAGGCGGAAGAAGGTCTTCAAGTTCGATTACTCCTTGACCGGATTGGCAGCTTCCGCATTAATTCCAAAGTGATTAAGGAATTAAATCAATCTGGAGTCGAATTTGCCTTTAGCGAAAAGCCAAAATTTCCTTATTTCTTCTACCGCTCACAACGGAGGAATCACCGCAAGATTACAATTATTGATGGTGATGTTGGGTACATAGGAGGCTTTAATGTAGGGCGTGAATACTTAGGCAAGGATGCTGAACTTGGCAAGTGGCGAGATTACCACCTTCGATTACTCGGAGATATTGTACAGCACCTTCAATCTACCTTTTTCGATGACTGGTACCTAGCAACGGGGCAGCTTGATAAAGAACCTGTCCCTACTGAAACGGAAGGAGAAAAATGGATTGAGATTGCTGCAACAGATGGTGTACAGCTTGAAGATGTCTTTGAAAGCTTAATCTGTCAGGCGAAAGAGGAAGTTTTCATCGGTACGCCTTATTTCATTCCGAGCGAACGTTTGTTTAAATGCCTGACTGATGCTCTAGAGCGCGGTGTGAATGTGAAAGTGATTGTGCCTATGAAAGCCGATCATCCGCTTGTGAAGGAAGCAGGTCTTCCTTATATGATGCGACTCATCGATGCAGGTGGCGAGGTGTATATGTTTGATCAGGGTTTCTATCACGCTAAGGTAGTCATTGTGGATCAACAGTTATGTGATATTGGAACAGCTAACTTCGACCGCAGAAGTCTGTTCTTAAATAAAGAAGTCAACACGATTATTCATAACCCGCGTTTTGTGATGGATTTACGCTTGGCGTTTTTGAAAGACGTACAAGACAGCCAACCTCTTAACGATCATTTAATTCAGCTCTTTACCATTCGAACGAAAATCAAAATAGGAATCGCGCGCTTGTTCCGCCCCCTACTATAAGAAAGGATGACATTCATGCGCATACGCTTTGGATTTGTTTCCCACACGCTGTCTCTGTGGGAGGCGGTCCCTGCTAAGACTCTAACATTTAAACGCTATTCTGCGATGACTAAGGAGGAGCGGGAGGATAAACTTTTAGAGGTAACAGCTAAAAATTTATACCACACGAAACGGGCACTTTGGTTTAGCAGGGCAGCTGAAATTCCGCTTTACCGATTCTCCTCCTCAATTGTTCCACTAGCTACTCACCCTGAAGTAGCCTGGGATTTCGTCACCCCTTTTCAAGAAGATTGGAAAGAGATTGGCGATCTTGTAAAGCAATCTGGTCAGCGGATTAGCTTTCACCCGAATCAATTTACGGTTTTCACAAGTGATAAGCCCCATATCACTGAAAATGCTGTAACCGACATGGTATATCACTATAATATGCTCAAAGCTATGGGTCTAGAAAAAGAAGGGTTCATCAATATCCATATCGGTGGAGCCTACGGAGATAAAACGTCTGCCTTAGAGCGATTCCATCAAAATATATACGAAATGCCAGAGGAAGTCCGAAAACGAATGACGATTGAAAATGATGATAAAACATATACAACTTCTGAGACGCTATTAGCTGCTGAGCAAGCTGGACTTCCTGTTATGTTTGATTATCACCATGAAATGGCGAACCCTGATGCGGAGGACTATGAATCTTTACTTCCTCGCTTATTCAAGACTTGGTCAGGTACTGGTTACCCCCCTAAGGTTCATCTATCTTCTCCTAAATCAACGGAGAAGTACAGGGCTCATGCAGACTTTGTTGACTCAGAATATGCGCTGCCGTTTTTAAAAGCGTGTAAGAAAGAGACGGACGTTCTTGATGTGATGATTGAAGCAAAAGAAAAAGATCGCGCCCTCCTCCAGATTGTAGAAGATTTAAGTGCGATCCGAGGTGTGAAACGTGTGCGTGGTGGGGAGATTGAGTTTTGATTATTTGAACCAAGATTCGATTAATGGACTTACCTGCTCATAAGCTTTAAAGCCGAGGTAAATCCCTACGATGCCCGTTACACCTGCTAAGGCCGGTGGCGCTGGAATGGGCAGTTTAAAAAGAGCAAATATAAAGCCAACTAAAAATCCTGTAATAATGGAAAGAAAGATTACTTTCATACAATGTGCCCCTTTGTTGTTATAAGTTGGTTTTAGTATAGTCTTTTTTTATATTTGTTATCAAGGTGATTGTATCGTTGTCTCTATTAAAAGCTCTGTTATAGGCCGAGACACTTTATTTTGATTTTAGACCGTTCGCGTTTATTGAGAGCTAGGGGTGTCTGGGGAGCGAATGGTTTTCCAGGCCCACCTTACACTCCATTAAAGCCAACGGAAACATTCTCTCAGCTTCGAGCCTTCATAAGGGGCTTATATGGATGAAATGAAAGTCAATAATAAACACTAACAGAGCTATATTAAAAAAGGGATCTTCTCCATGAAGATCCCTTTTTCCGTACACTTACATTCTTTCTGGAGCGGATACTCCAATTAGTTTCAGTGCGTTTTCGATTGTTTGGCGTGTTGCTTCCATAAGCGCCATACGTGCTTGTGTGCGTTCTACTTGCTCCGTATCTAACACTTTCTCTGCGTTGTAGAAGCTGTGTAAGTCAGATGCTAAGTCGAACACATATTGCGTCACGCGGTGTGGCATGCGCTTCTCAGCTGCATCAGCCACTAGTTGTGGGAAGTCACCTAGACGCTTCAATAGCGCTTCTTCTTTTTCTGAAGAAAGGTGTGTGCCGTCGATTTCTTGAGTGAATTCGAAGCCTTTTTCTTTCGCAGAACGAAGCATGCTGCAAATACGTGCGTGCGCATATTGAACGTAGTAAACTGGGTTGTCGTTAGACTCAGATTTCGCTAAATCCATATCAAAGTCAAGGTGAGAGTCACTTGAACGCATGCTGAAGAAATAACGCATAGCGTCGATTCCGACTTCATCCATTAGTTCACGGAGAGTGACAGCTTTCCCTGTACGCTTACTCATCTTCACTTTTTCACCGTTTTGGAACAAGTTCACCATTTGAATAATTTCCACTTCAAGTGTGCCCTCATCATTACCAAGCGCCTGAATGGCTGCTTTCATACGTGGGATGTACCCATGGTGGTCTGCTCCCCAAATATTAATAAGTGTTTCGTAGCCACGCTCTAATTTATTTTGGTGATAAGCGATGTCTGGCGTCAGGTACGTGTAGCTGCCGTCATTTTTAATAAGAACGCGGTCTTTATCATCACCAAAGTCAGTTGTGCGGAACCATGTAGCACCGTCTTGTTCGTAGACATAGCCTTTTTCTTTTAGCGTTTCAACGGCTTGTTGAACTTTTCCAGAATCGTATAGAGATGTTTCAGAGAACCACTCATCAAACGGAACGCGGTACATCGCTAAGTCATCTTCGATTTTCTTCAGTTCATATTTTAATCCGTATTCACGGAAGAACTTCAGACGCTCGTCTTCTGATGTGTGCTTCCACTTGTCGCCATATTCCTCAACAAGGCTGTTACCAAGCTCGATAATATCTTTCCCGTTGTACCCGTCTTCTGGCATTGGGAAATCTTCGCCAAGCGCTTGCATATAACGCGCTTCCATGGATGTCGCCAGGTTGTTGATTTGGTTACCGGCGTCGTTAATATAGTATTCACGAGTCACGTTGTATCCTGCTTTGTTTAATACGTTGCAAAGCGCATCTCCTACAGAAGCACCACGCGCGTGGCCAAGGTGTAGATCACCTGTTGGGTTTGCGGATACAAACTCTACTTGAATCTTGTGGCCGTTGCCAACCTGACTAGAACCATAGCTTTCGCCTGCTTTCAGGATGGTTGGGACAAGGTCTGTCAGGTACTGATTGTCCATAAAGAAGTTAATGAAACCAGGACCTGCAATCTCCATTTGTTTAATCGATGCTTTCGATTGGTCAAAATTAGCTACAATATCTTCTGCTATCTGACGTGGCGCTTTACGTGCAACGCGAGCTAGCTGCATCGCCATATTCGTCGCATAGTCACCATGACTCTTATCTTTTGGCGTTTCTAACACAACAGGGGGTAATTCACTTTCACTTGCTAATTCGGCTTTTAATACGGCTTGAATAATCTCATTCTTTAACTTTTGTTCCGTTTGTTCAACAATATTCATGATTGGCCCTCCTCTTTAAATCGTAAGGATAAACGATGACGTTGTTTCTGTTGTCCGTTCACTTCTAAATCGTAATTTATTTTCAGCATGCCCTTCAAGACGTCATTAGATTCTTCGAAGGATATCGTTTTCGTTGTGGTTTGCAGGTGAAACTTTCCGTACTGATGATGATACACACTTTCTGTACTTTGTTTCTCACGGAATACCTGATTCATTCGTATAGGACCCGTCCGACGAATGATGACTTTGTCCGGATGAATCGTCACAAGGTTGTCCACTTTCGCCTCATCCTCTGTCTTCTCTGTGAAACGAATAATGTGAGTATCCCCTTTCTGAACATAATCCCCGGGCTCGTCTACAACAATGTTTTGCTTCTGATCTTCATCTTTAATCTCAGTCTCCAGTCGAACACGTACAAGAGTACGATCCTCCGCCATCATACGTCACCTCTTCTTTCTAACCAATCGTCAATCCCGATCTTCTTAACTTAACCATTATAAGAATTCCAGACGAAAAACTCAATAGATGATTACTAGAAAAGCGCAGGGGGCTTGACCAGAGGCGTACGGATAAGTCAGCTTTTTGGAAAAGGCGTTAGCCTTTGGAAAAAAGATGACTTATCTCGCTAGCCTCTAGCCCCCGGAGCTGGATCTAGCTAGAAAAGCGCAGGCGACTGTTCAGCCCCGTACGGATAAGCAAGCTACTGTAGGTCTGCGTAGCAGACTGGAAGTAGATTGCTTATCGCGCTAGAGGCTAGGAGCCGGAGCTAGATCTAGAAAAGCGCAGGGGGGGTGGAGTCTGGACACTTTTGTTGTGCGTCTCGACACTTTTGGCGCGCATTTAGACACTTTTGTCTTTTGTCTGGACACTCTTGGCGCTTATTCCGACTCTTTCGGCTCTTGTCCAGACACTCTTGGCACTTGTTCTGACTCTTTTGCCTCTTGTCTGGACACTCTTGGCACTTGTTCTGACTCTTTTGCCTCTTGTCCCGACGCTCTCGACGTGTTCCGACTCTTTAGGTTCTTGTCCGGACACTTCAATCCCTCATCCTGACACTATCCGCGCTCATCCGGACACTTTGAGCAGGCGTCTCGACAATCCGTCCTCCTGTTCTGACACTTGCGGCGTCTGTCCAGACACTCTCACCTCTTGTCCGGACACCTATTCCTTATGTCTAGACACTCGCAGCACGCATAACGACAATTTTGCCTTTTGTACGGACACTTTCGTAGCGCGTCCCGACGCTCTCCCCACAAGAAAACTCTTCAACAAAAAAAGACCCGGCATCAGCGAGTCTTCCATAGTAAATGTGGCCCTATTATAACTTCTTCAGTTCACTTAACGGAATTCTAGCGAACAGATAATGTCCCTGCCTGATAAACGCTTGGTGAGATTTTGTAAGAAGTTCCTTATCTTTCTTCGCTTTACCTAAGTAATAATTCTGGAACGGGCTTCGGTCTTCAATCGGTTCGAGGATGTTGATCGCGGTTTGAATATCCCCTTTAGCGATGGCTAAGTGAGCTTGTTCCGATCGATCATTCGTTTTAATCCCTTCATACACTCCATTTAAAGCTGAAACGAAAGGAATGTTATGATTTTTTATACTTTCAAGATAGCGCGTGTCACCCACTTCTTCGGCTATTCGCAACGATTCATTTACATGATACATCGCTTGTTGATAGCTATCGAGGGCATAACTAATAGCTAAGAGGTTATGAACAAAGGCTTTCTTTCTCTCGTTAAACGTCTTATTCAATACTTTGAATGCGTATTTTCGCCCTAACAGCAGCTCGTTCTTTGAGAAGTGGTAAACGAAAAAGGCTTCATCCAGCCGTTCCTCATAACAAAGGAACAAAAAGGAATCACGAATCTGTGACATTTCCTCTGTAATCGCCTCTACATCGTTCCCCATTTTGCCATATTGGTTTAAATCTACATGAGCATACAGTTTTAAGAACAGCATAATAACGTAAATCTCTTTGCTAAGTGGTTTGATTCTCGCTAGCTCCATCAGTATTTCATTGGGGTCATTATAATGCGTTTTTCGTTCTAAAACGATTCTGTAAATCTTCCCCCATTGCTGATTCAAAGGGTTCGAGCTTGCTTCGTTGATCTTTATTAGTTTCCCACAATCTTTGTAAGCCCCAATAATGTACAAAAACTCTAAACCTTTTCGCTGGTTTTCTTCACTTTGCGACGTTAAACAAAAATGCGTCATGTATTCTAGCACTTGGGCTCGATCATACTGACGCGACAGGATTTTATATACAGCAAAAATCGGCGCCTCTTCCGGCTTTTGAAAAGGGCTAATAATGGCTTCAACATTTATACTCTCATCCACATCTCCACTTCCTTTATCGGCGTCTACCTAAGCTGTTTCCTTACGAACGATTGCACAAAAACCATTTTTTCACAAATCAAGCAGACTATCAAGCAAAAAGCCCGCTTTACTACTGTACAGTACAACCGCGTGCCAGACACCCTTTATTGCGGTGAAGTGAAGCAGGGTGTCTGGCACGCTTTAGTTGGGTAAAGTTGCGAGTGTAAAAAATCCCCTTCTCTGTTTAGGGAAGGGGATTTGGTTTTATTTGGTCCATCCGAGGAGGATTTCGCGAATCATTTTGCTTGCTGTGATTTGGGTTTGTTCAGATGGGTCGTAGGCTGGTGCGACTTCTACAAGGTCTGCGCCGATTACATTGATGTCTGAATCTGCAATCATGTGAATGGCTTCTAGCAGTTCCTTCGAAGAAATGCCCCCTGCTTCTGCGGTTCCTGTTCCTGGTGCATAGGCTGGGTCGAGTACGTCGATATCAATCGTTACATACACATCTCGGCCTCTAAGCGTCGGGAGGACCTTCTTTAAAGGCTTTACAACATCGAACTTTGCCATATGCATGCCGCTTTCTTTTGCATACTGAAATTCTTCACGCATGCCTGAGCGAATCCCAAATGAATAGACATTCTCAGGACCTATCAAATTACAAATCTTTCGAATAGGAGTCGAGTGGGATAGAGCTTCTCCTTCGTACTCTTCCCGAAGATCCGCATGAGCATCAATGTGGATTAATGCCATATCATTGTACTTTTTGTGAACGGCTTGAATAATTGGCCATGTTACAAGGTGCTCTCCGCCCATACCGAGCGGGAACTTCCCTTGGTCAAGAATCTTCGTTACATAATCCTGAATCATATCCAGGCTTCGTTTTGGGTTCCCAAAAGGCAATGGAATGTCGCCAGCATCGAAATACGTGACCTCTTCTAGGTGCTTATCGACATAGGGACTATACTCTTCTAAACCAAGGGATGCTTCGCGGATTCGGTTCGGTCCGAAGCGAGAACCTGGGCGAAAGCTAACCGTCCAGTCCATGGGCATGCCGTATAAAATAACCTCGGACTCCTCCACTGTTGGTCGACTCATAATAAATACTTTACCTGAGTAGGCTTCGTCAAAGCGCATTGTATCTCCCCTTTATTTCGTTAAGTCTTGGACGAACTTCGGAAGCACGAATGCCGCTTTGTGAAGCTCTTTTGTATAATATTTTGTATCGATTTCGTGGAAGCGCTCTTCACTCACTTCGAGTGGGTCATGTGTTTTACTTCCTATTGTAAACGTCCATAATCCGCTTGGGTACGTAGGAATGTTAGCCGTATATAGACGAGTGATTGGGAAGATTTCACGGACATCCCCCATAACTTGCTGAATTAAGTCAGCTTTAAACCAAGGGTTGTCCGTTTGTGCAACAAAGATCCCGTCTTCTTTTAACGCATTCGAAATGCCTGAGTAAAACCCTTTTGTGAACAAGTTCACCGCAGGTCCAACTGGTTCTGTTGAATCTACCATAATGACGTCATAAGCACCCTCACTCTTTGCAATGTGCATAAAGCCGTCATCCACTTTTACTTCCACACGGGGATCATCAAGCGCACCTGCGATCGAAGGAAGGTACTGTTTGGAGTACTCGATGACTTTTCCATCGATCTCTACAAGCGTTGCTTTCTCAACACTTTTGTGCTTCAGTACTTCACGAATGACTCCTCCGTCGCCTCCTCCTACAACAAGAACGTGCTTCGGATTTGGGTGGGTAAATAACGGAATGTGGGCGACCATCTCGTGATAGACGAACTCATCTCGTTCTGTTGTCATCACCATATCATCAAGGGTTAACATGTTGCCCCACTCTTCTGTCTCTAGCATTGCTAAATCTTGAAATTCCGTCTTTTCTGTATGATGTGTTTTATTAATCTTCGCTGTAATGCCGAAGTTTTCTGTTTGCTTCTCTGTATACCAAATACTCATGTATTCATACTCCCTTCGCGAATCGCGTTGTCTTTATCTAAGTGTCCCTAACATTATACCATTCGATGCGTTTTCTGGTTGTACCTTCTTCATTGTTATATTGCACGGATGAAAAGCTTTCAAACAATTAATCAAGTCTTTTCCCCACTGTCTTTCAAAGCCAATGTTTAAAACCCTCTCCCCTAACCCATACTGATTGTAATAATAGGTTCGTCTATTTATAAGGGGAGATCGTTCCATGAAACTACGAATACCTCAAATTCTATTTGAAAATAAACCGTTAAAGTGGATTAGTCTAACAACTGCATCTCTTATTACGCTTTTTGTTACAAGTTTAATAGGAGTTCTTTTGTATTGCTATATAGCAGGGCCTCCACCATTAAATAATGAGCAGAATACGATTTTTTACGCCCAGGATAAACGTATTATTGGAGAAGAGCATGGCGGCGAGAATCGTTATTGGGTTGAGCTTGAGGAAATGAGTCCTGCTTTTATCCAAGCCACCCTTTTAACAGAAGACAAGCGTTTTTACGATCACTTCGGATTTGACGTAAAGCGAATTGTGGCTGCAGTCATTCAGGATATTAAGGCCATGGCAAAGGTTCAAGGAGCCAGCACGATTACACAGCAATATGCCAGAAATTTGTACTTATCACATGAGAAAACGTGGACGCGTAAGATTAAAGAAGCGCTCTATGCAGCCCGTTTAGAAATGTTTTATGAGAAAGATAAGATCTTAGAAGGATACTTAAACACCATTTACTACGGTCACGGGGCTTACGGAATTGAGGCTGCTAGCCGGTATTATTTTGACAAACACGCTGATGAAATTACTTTAGCCGAGGCTGCCCTTCTTACATCCATTCCGAAGGGGCCTTCCTACTATTCTCCATATGCAAATCTTGAGAATGCAAAAGCAAGACAGTCATTGATTTTACACAATATGAAAGAGAACAACGTGATAACAGAAGATCAATATGTGACGGCTTCTCAACAATCAATAAAGCTAGCTCCTCAATCCGAGAAGGTAGTGGCTCAGGTGGCTCCTTACTTCCAAGACCGCGTTATGCAAGAGGCGTCGAAGATACTTGAGCTAGACGCTGAATCGATTCGATCTGGTGGATTTCATATATACACAAGTTTAAAAATTCCCATGCAGGAAGAATTAGAAAAGACAGTTGAAGAAAAAATAGATTCAAAATCAGACATTCAAATCGGCGCGATCAGTATGAATCCAGAAACAGGTGGGATCCTTGCAATGGTCGGAGGGCGCTCTTACACGGAAAGCCCTTATAACCGTGCCGTGCAAGCCAAACGGATGCCTGGGTCCACTTTCAAGCCATTCCTCTACTATGCAGCGCTAGAGAACGGCTACACACCTGCAACAACTTTATTAAGTAAACCGACATACTTTGAACTAGAGGATGGAAGTGTTTATGAACCAAGTAATTATATGGGCTACTACGCCTATGAGCCTATTACATTAGCTCAGGCCATTGCCCTTTCGGATAATGTGTACGCGGTAAAAACGAACGTTTTCCTAGGTGAGGAGACACTCGTTGAGACAGCAGAACGTATGGGGATCTCGAGTGACCTCCCAGCTGTTCCTTCTCTCGCACTTGGTACCGCTTCTGTGTCTGTCCAAGAAATGGTCGGGGCCTACAGCGTGTTCGCCAATGGCGGCGTTGAAGTGAAGCCACATACGATCGAGAAGATCACGGACTCTTATGGACATGTGGTCTATGAACGTAAAAAAGGAAAGGAAAAACAAGTGATCGACAGGGATAAAGCGTTTGTCTTATCTCATCTGATGACAGGGATGTTTGATGAATCACTGAATGATTATATGACGGTAACAGGTTCATCAATAGCAGACCAATTAACTCGTACGTATGCCGGGAAATCAGGAACCACCAACACAGATAGCTGGATGATTGGATACAGTCCTCAAGTAGCGACAGGGATTTGGACGGGTTATGATAATAACGAGCCAATCGAAAAGACTGATGATCACCAGTACGCCAAAGATATATGGGCTAAGTATATGGAATCGGTCCATAAAAACCGCCCATACAAAACCTTCTCTCCTACAGATGATGTAGTCGGTGTGTATATTGATCCAGATAGTGGTCAGTTAGCTACTCCGTATTGCCCGCATCAACGTCTCGCTTATTTTGAGAAAGGGTCTGAGCCAACGACGTATTGTGAACACCACTTCCCTGGGGATGCTCCTGAAGGAAGCTTACCGAATCCGCCAGAGACTGAAAAAGAGAAAGAAAAGAAGAGTTGGCTTTACGATTTATTCTTTTAATATTGCTCTGTTGAAACTGAGCTAGAGATGTTTTGCGGTAGATGGAGAGAGGTTTCCATCAGCTTTAATGGAGCGTAAGGTGGTCCTGGAAATCACTCGCTTTCCGTGGCCCCACACGACGTGGGGTCGTTCGACGTTGTCACAGGACGTGACGATCTTAGTCGAACTTCCTCTTTCTCTTTTAGCCTCCTCGGGAAAACCACCCTGCGGGGTCTCGTCGACCTCTTTCTCCCACAGGAGTCTCGCAATTTCCAGGCCCCCCTTTGCCGAATGGGGAGAGACGGAAAACGAGCCAGATTTGTGAGGCAGGGAGCTTAAGAGCGACTATAATAAGCGGTCCGTCCACCTAATTAGCGTCAGGGCAAGCTTTTGGACTGCGAGACTCCCGGGGGTAAGGAGCCTATCCAGTTCCCCGCAGGAAAGCGAGTTGTCCCCGAGCAAGTCCAAGCACTCATCAAACGTAACGGCCCCCTTCCAGCTAAGATATCTTAGCTTCGAGCCTTCTCCATAATGGAGCTTATGTATAGTAAAATCAAAACCAAATATTAGAAGTTCCTGAAATATAGAAAAAGGTCGGCTGTGTGGGCCGACCTTTTTCTGTGTCCTAATAAACATGTGTGGTATCCATGTGATTCATATTTTACAAATTTCTATCAAAATACTCAAGATTTTCAATCATTATTCAAATTCTATTCACAATTTTTACTGTTCAGCCGGAAGAAAGGCTTTTAACTCATCAGAAGAATTCGCCCACATGTCTGCATTATGAGAACGTAAAAAGTCTCCTAGTAATTGCTTGGATGGGTCATCCATGTTCTCAACGATAATCTTACCTTTTAGCGATTTATCCATATTGTTAACGTGCTCCGGTAGCGACTTATAGCCGCGACGTGTCTCATGATCAATGACCATTTCACAGCCAGTTACACCAGCATAATATGGCCCGTTCTCGTTATGAGCAACGGTTACCCATACAATCCAGAACGTCTTCCCATTAGGAGCAATCTCACGGTCTGGCTTAAACTTGATTCTTCTCTCAAGCTTACTACGTGCGTGCATAGCTCCCATATCAATGTAGGCTTCTCCCTCATTTGGATCGATCATAACAGGCGACATGTTCTCTAAACTTACCGAACCAACACCATAGCCACCATGACCATCTGTTGAGTCATCCTTTAAAATCGTAAACTGATTCTTTTTCTTGTTATTAGACTGATCATTTGAACTCATCGCGTGATCCTCCTTCTTCTTACCCGAAACTATTTATTCCCTTATTCTAACACAACCACCCCCTCCCTATCACCTCCCACACCCACAACAACACACTAAAGCAACAAAGCGTGCCAGACACCCTGCAACACACTAAAGTGCTGCAGGGTGTCTGGCACCCGTCACTTCACTAGAGCACTAAAGGGTGTCTGGCACCCTTTAGTGCTCTAGTGCATAAAAAAAGACCCTTGCGATGGCAAGGGTTTGTTTAGTTGAGAAGTCGGTCAATGAAGCTCCAGGCTTGCTTGAGTTCTTCTTCTGTATAATTCATCTTTTTCTTTACGGCTCTGACTTTCTCCTCGCATTCTTCGCGCGAGAGTTGATCAAAGTAAAGCATCGTTGAAACCAGCTCCAAAAAACGGGAGCTTTCTTCGTTCATATTGTGAATATGCGCAGTCATATCCTCAAATGGCATGTTCTCATAGTGAGTTAAAAATTCTTCTCCGCCCTCTGTTAAGCTATAGCGATACTGGTGGTAGTTGCTCTTCTTCTCATGGGTCTCATTAAGAAAACCAAGGTTACACAACTCCTCCACGCGTAGCGTAAGTTCCTCGGAATACGGTCCATAAAAATGGAACTCATAACGCTCTTCAAAGGGATACCCTGCCTTCTTTAAAATGTAAATCATTTTCTGTAGTCGTTTACGGCCGACAACTTCTTCACATTGTGAAAAAAACCGAACCAGCTTGGCGTGATTATTTAACACAACGGCTCATCTCCTATCCGTACAAGATTTCCAAAATACGTTTCTTCGTTTTACTCCGATTGGATAACCCTTCAATAAGATCTTTAGGGAAATATAGCTTGTGATCTGTACGTTTCTTTCCTGAAATGGATTCTACGATGTCTGACTGTCTTGACAACTCTTTTAATTCTCCGTTTGGTCGCAATAAGTGAATCGGTAAACGTTCTCCTTCTTCCCCAGGACGATAAAAGTCATAAGGAAGGTCCGAGGAGGAGTCTACTACGAGATAGTAGTCAGGATCAATCCCTGCTTTTTGGAAAAGCTTATGCAATTCCATCCATTCACTCATTTGCTGATTTGGATTGAATTCAACGTATTTGAATAAATGACGATCCACAAAGCGTTTACACAGATCGCTTAAAACCGGGTCTATCTCATCTTTCCAAATTTGGAAGTAATACATGACAACATTTTCATCTAACTTTAAATAATCCTGAAGGTCCACATCACCCGCAAAAAAGGACGTGAAATGATACGGCTCCAGATAGAACGAGTACTCATTTTCATACAATTCTTTCGCTCTATGTAAAATCTTCGTGAGGATGACTTCCGCACTTCTTGTTACAGGGTGGAAGTATACTTGCCAATACATCTGATAGCGGCTCATTATATAATCTTCGACAGCGTGCATACCACTTTCCTTCACAACGACCTGATCTTCCATCGGCCGCATAACTCGAAGTATGCGCTCCATATCAAAGTGACCATAGCTAACCCCAGTAAAATAGGCATCTCGCTGCAAGTAATCCATACGATCTGCGTCAATTTGGCTCGAAATCAAACTAACCACAAGTTTGTTTTCGTATGTTTTGTTAATCACTTCTGCCACTTTGTGGGGAAATTCGGAATCCACTCTTTTTAATATGGCGTTTACCCCAGTGTCCCCAAGGATAATCTTTCTTGTAAAATCTTCATGATCAAGCTTAAATACTTTCTCAAAGCTATGGGAAAATGGGCCATGTCCCAAATCATGGAGGAGCGCTGCAGCCAGGCATAATAAGCGTTCATCTTCATTCCAATTTGGTCGGTTTTCAAAATTATTAATGATACGGCGAACGATTTCATAAACCCCTAGTGAATGATTAAAGCGACTATGTTCAGCCCCGTGGAAGGTTGTATAGGACGTCCCGAGTTGCTTTACTCGTCGAAGGCGCTGGAATTCTGGAGTCCCGATTAGGTCCCAAATGACGCGATCTCGAACGTGTACATACCGATGAACGGGGTCTTTAAATACTTTTTCTTCGTGTAATTTTTCATCTTTATACGCCATAACATTCTGCCCTTCCTATTCCCGACAATATTTGTTCTATTATATACGATAATTTCCAATTCATAAAGCATTCTGGCGATCTTTTGTCCTCTACCCATTCTAGATGGTAGCTCCACCATGAACAACCCCGTAATATGTCGAATCGGCAAACAATTTATAGATAAGTTTTAAAAACTGAAGTTGGGAGAATGCTTCCGTTTGCTTGGAACTGAGCGTAAGGTGGTCAGAGAAATCACTCGCTTTCCGCGGCGAGCTGGGAAGCCTCCTCAGTCGCTACGCTCCCTCCGGGGTCTCCCCTAGGCTCTTACTGCCGCAGGAGTCTCGCAATTTCTCTGACCACCTTTGCCATATTAGAAGTAACGGAAACATACCACATTTGAGATACAAATTACCTCCTTGCTTAAGCAACGGGCCGTTAAACTAATTTGGCAAGGGGTGTCTGGGGAACGGGGAGACTCCTACGGGAGAAAGAGGTCGACGAGACCCCGGAGCGAACGGAGTGAGTGAGGAGGCTCGACAGCTCGCCCGTGGAAAGCGAGTCGTTCCCCAGACACCCCTAGCACTCAACAAGAGTATCGGCCCAACACCTCCACTTCTAGTTTCAGTATGACTGTCCTATTCTTGATGATGCATGTGGGTGGATTTTTGGTATAATAGGTCTGTTAGTTTAGGACGTAAAGGAGACCGATCATGCAAGAGATTCATGAACTATTACAAACCAACTCCTATCGATTTATAGATCAAAGTGAGCTCGGGCCAACTTTCTCTGCGCTTCAGTCGTTTGCAACGGATGATGCGTTAGCGATGAGTGTGGGTCAGGGGCGTTCGCCGGTGACGGCTCGTTTGTGGGTGCATCACCAAACGGTTGTGTTGGGGATTCCTGATGCTCGCCTTCCTTCCATTGATGAAGGTTTGAGTTTCTTGAGTGAAAAAGGATACCAAGCGATTGTGAGAAATTCGGGCGGTTTAGCTGTGGCACTTGATGCAGGGGTTCTCAACCTATCCTTTATTTTCCCCGATGCCAAACAGGTTGATATTCACGACGGTTATGAAGCTATGGTTTCGTTTATTCAGAAGCTATTTGAAGAAGAAGGATTTCCGATTGAAGCTTTTGAAATTAAAGGCTCTTACTGCCCTGGTACGTATGATTTAAGTATTAATGGTAAGAAATTTGCCGGCATCTCTCAAAGACGTGTCAAAAACGGTAGCGCTGTCCAGATCTATTTATGTGTAGAAGGAAGCGGCTCTGATCGGGCAGAACTTATCCGCCAGTTCTATGAAATTGGTATAAACGATCAAGAAACCGCATTCGCTTATCCTACTATTGAACCTGAGACGATGGCTTCCCTATCTGAATTATTTGGGAAAGATCTTACTGTTCAAGATGTACGAAATCGAATTCTGTATCTTCTCTATAACTTAAGCGGACATGTTGATACAAGTCCTTTGGATGATACAGAAATGGGCTGGTTTGATAAACGGTTTGATCAAATGGTTGCCCGTAACGAGAAAGCACTGCGCTCCCTTAAATAAGGGCTCGCAGTGCTTTTCTCTGATATGAGGAGTGGGTGTGCTTCCGTTGCCGGGCGGAGTGGAAGGTGGTCCGAGAAAACACTCGCTTTCCGCTGCCCCACACGATGTGGGGTCGTTCGACGTTGTCACAGGACGTGACGATCTTAGTCGAGCTTCTCCTTTCTTTTTGGGAAGCCTCCTCGTTCGCATTCGGTCTCTGTGGGGTCTCCCCTAGGCTCCTACTGCCGCAGGAGTCTCGCGTTTTCTCGGACCACCTTTGCCATATTAGCAGGAACGGAAACATCATCTCCCCCGACCCCCTTAAGTAAATAAAAAGAGGAAGCCATGATGGCTTCCTCTTTTAGGGATAAATCTTAGCTTATAGAGACTGTGCTGCTGTGATTAGGGAAAGCTTGTACACATCGTCTGCGCTACAGCCGCGGGATAGGTCGTTTACGGGTTGGTTTAGTCCTTGAAGAACTGGGCCAACTGCGTCGAATCCGCCCATGCGTTGTGCGATCTTGTAACCGATGTTTCCTGCTTCTAGGCTCGGGAATACGAATACATTCGCGTCTCCATTAAGCTCGGAGCCTGGTGCTTTCTTTTCTGCAACAGATGGAACGAATGCAGCGTCGAATTGGAATTCTCCATCAAGTGCAAGCTCAGGGTTTTGTTCTTTCGCGATTTTCACAGCTTCTGTCACTTTTTCCGTTTCTGGAGATTGCGCAGAACCTTTTGTTGAGAAGCTAAGCATCGCAACACGTGGGTCGATATCGAACAGTTTCGCTGTGTCCGCACTTGCTAGAGCGATCTCCGCTAGATCCTGGCTGTCAGGAGAGATATTAATGGCACAATCTGCAAAAGCGTACTTCTCTTCGTCTTTTACCATAATGAAGATACCAGATGTTTTCTTAATACCTGGTTTTGTTTTAATAATTTGAAGAGCTGGACGTACTGTGTCTGCAGTAGAGTGAGCCGCGCCGCTTACTAGGCCATCTGCTTCTCCCATGTAAACAAGCATTGTACCGAAGTAATTTTCATCTTTAAGGATTTCGCGCGCTTTCTCTTCTGTCGCTTTTCCTTTACGACGTTCAACGAAGCTCGCTACCATTGCGTCAAATTCGCTATAATTATTTGGATCTAAAATGTCAGCACTTCCAAGATCCAAGTTTAAATCTGATGCCTTCTGTTTCAATTCATCAGGGTTACCTACTAGTACAGGTGTAACAGCACCTTCTTGAGCGAGCTTAGATGCCGCTTCTAAAATACGCTCATCAGAACCCTCAGGAAGCACGATACGCTTCGTTGTATTTGATAATTTATCTCGTAAAGAGTCGAACAAGTTACTCATAATGTTATCCCTCCAAGTTCATATCTGTACTATATGATAAATCTTTTTGTGTGCAATTGAAAGGAAAGAGGAAACCATATTAAAATTTCTTTATTTTCAGACGAATCCTTCTCTATCCCGATCCCTCACACCTGCTATCTTCAGCGTTTCCATATTGTAAAGAAGTTATGTTATAGTAAAAAACGGAAGAAAAAATCATGAACTCATTTATATAAAGGAGAGAGTGTCCATGCCAGAAGCAGTTGAAACCTTAGACGGTTGGTATTGTTTACATGACCTTCGTTCTATTGATTGGACGTCTTGGAAGCACGCATCAAGCGACGAGCGAGAGTCTGCTATCCATGAATTCCACCAACTTTTAGAAAAGTGGAACCAGACGGAACAGAATAAAGAAGGAAGTCACGCTCTTTACACCGTTGTGGGCCAAAAAGCTGATTTCATCTTGATGATCTTACGTCCAACAATGGAAGAATTAAATGCGATTGAAACAGAATTTAATAAAACAAAGCTAGCTGAATACACAGTTCCTTCTTATTCTTACGTCTCCGTAGTGGAATTATCCACCTATATGGCAAGAGGGAAAGACCCTGAAACGGACCCTGAAATCCAAGCTCGCTTGAAGCCTATCCTTCCTAAGTGGGAGTATATTTGCTTCTATCCAATGGACAAGCGTCGTGAAGGGGATGACAACTGGTACATGCTTCCGATGGAAGACCGCGGAAAACTTATGTATTCTCACGGAATGATCGGTAGAAAGTATGCAGGCAAAGTCCGCCAGATCATAACGGGTTCAGTTGGTTTCGATGATTGGGAATGGGGCGTAACCTTATTCGCTCACGATGTCCTTCAATTTAAAAAACTTGTATATGAAATGCGCTTTGACGAAGTGAGCGCTCGTTACGGAGAATTCGGCTCCTTCTATGTAGGGAACCTTCTTAAACAAGACGAGATCAATTCGTTCTTAGCCATTTAATAAGCTTCTCATATAACGATTCTGAAAGTGTTGAATAACCACTTTCGGGATCGTTTTTTATTTCTTCAAAAATCACATGGCGCTCAAGGGGCGAACCAGCTCAATATACTCGTCACCCTCATCAAAACTCCTCCTAAAGCTACTCCATTCTTTTGTTCATATCTATCTTCCTCATTACATAAACATGTTTCTAAGAGGATTGTGAGATTTTCAAATCACAAGAAACAAATCCTCACGTCTGGTCGTACGCTTACTTCATATGCTTTTTGGATTACGTAAGTATATGGCCGTCGTTCCGATCAGGCAATCCGCCTGGAGATAACCGGAACGACAAAACGGTGTGTAAAAGTCAGGGGGATTTGAAGCAATTCATAAAATCTATTTTATCAGCTGCTCGTGAGAATGGTACTTATTACCGAAAGGAGTGCAGGCTTACATGGCTAATCAAAAGCAAGGCGGTTCTTATGGTTCAGGTCAAGGTGGGCAAGGCTCATATGGAGGCTACCCTATGCAAGGCATGCAAGGAATGCAAGGGGGGCAACCGATGATGTACCCCTATTACCAAAATCAAATGGGAATGGGGCAAATGCCTCAACAGCCTGGCGGGCAAAGTGGTCAACAGCTCCCCCCTTCACAAAATGGTGGGAACTTACCACTTGAGGAAGAATCTTATATCGAGAACATTTTACGATTAAACAAAGGCAAACAAGCGACTGTGTATATGACTTTTGAGAACAACGACAACTGGAACGCCAAGATCTTTAAAGGAATTATAGAAGCCGCTGGCCGTGATCATATTATTCTGAGCGATCCAGAAACCGGCCTACGATACTTACTGCTAATGGTTTACCTCGACTACATCACATTCCCAGAAGAAATCAACTACGCCTATCCATTTGGTGGCAATTCAAATAATAGACCAAGGTAACAGGGATAACGAAAAACGGTCTTTCATCCCTCTCGCATGCATTCGGAATGGAGCTTTCACACAAAAAACGGCTGACCCTGTATAGGGTCAGCCGCATTTTCTACTAAACGAAAAGGAGCGTTTGCTATGAAACATCCGTCTCAAAAGTTCGCCCAGCTTCAATATTTGATGCTTGCCTTAGCCATCTTTATAGGCATTATTTCTCTCATGAAAGATGGATGGTCCATTTTAACGTTACTGATGTTTTACACGCTTGCCTTTAGTTTTGTATTTGAAGGAATGGCCCATTTCGCTCAAAGAAATACAGCTGTATTCATTGAGCAAGCTTTACGAGCAGCCATCATTTTACTATTCTCTACGATCCTCTACTTTTAAATATAGCGAATGACAGCATACCCAAGAATGACCCACCCGACTAAGAAGGCAACGCCTCCGAATGGTGTAATCATAGCGAATAACTTAATGGAGGTTACACTATAAATGTACAAACTACCGGAAAACAACAGAATACCGATAAAGAAAGCCCATCCAGCAGACGCAATATTTCCGGTGACTTTGGTAAATAAGAGACCAACGACTAACAATGCCATCGTATGGAACATTTGATAGTTAACTGCCTTCTCCCATGTCTTAATCATTTTCTCCGATATACGACCCTCAAGGCCATGAGCTCCAAAGGCCCCTAGCGCTACTGCAAGAAATCCGTTAATAACACCTAAAAGTAAAAAAACTTTCATGTTCCTCTCCCCCTATTTTCTATTAAAAATCAAATAACGAGCTCCCGTTCGCCTCTTCGTGATCTATTTCTGGTTCTGGTTTAGGTGCAGCCTTCGGTGACTCCACCGTCCTTTGTGGTTGAACATATGGTTGCGGGGTTGCTTGCGTATAGGAAGCAGACCCTTGTTCATCTAATATTAAATCACTTAGTAGTTTAACCGCTCGAACATGTTCTTTCACCTTCTCTGGATTTCGCTGTCCAAGGCTTGCTTCTTGAACCTCTTTCATCATTTTCTGCAAAATTTGATCATATGAAACGGACATACCGTTGCCTCCTTGCACGTTCTATTTCTAGTTATTGTGTGCTTGTTTCTCTCAAAAAAGTATAACACGGATTCCTTTTATTCTCTCTACCTGTCACAAAATCTCCAACATCCCTCTAATAAAATCTAGGCTTTGTTAGTATTGTTATTTCTTGAAATAGATTTCTTCAAGACTAGGGCAGTAATCTTGAAGACCCGAAACTGAGAGAATGTTTCCGTTTGAGTTGTGGAGCGTGAGGTGGTTCGGGAAATCACTCGCTTTCCGCGGCGAGCTGGGGAGCCTCCTCAGTCGCATTCGCTCCCTCCGGGGTCTCCCCTAGGCTCCTACTGCCGCAGGAGTCTCGCAATTTCCCGAACCACCTCTGCCATATATTGTGTAACGGAAACATGACATATGCGTAAACCTCGTTACTCTCACCACACTCAAGACGTGGGGACGTTCGTAAAACTAGAGCCAGGGGTGTCTGGGGAACGGGGAGACTCCTGCGGGAGAAAGAGGTCGACGAGACCCCGCAGGGTGGGTTTCCCGAGGAGGCTTGACAGCTCGCCCGCGGAAAGCGAGTCGTTCCCCAGACACCCCAAGCACTCAACAAACGTAACGGCCCTATCCACACAAAAGTGTCTCAGCTTCGAGCTTCCCTTACGATGAGATATTTTGTCATATTTCCGGGGAAATACGGGGGTATGATCAAGAAAGGTCGATTTTAGTTTTAACTCACTCGCTTTTCTATGAGTCTAAGGGGCAACTTCTCATCATAAAAAAGAAACCGCTCTGATTTCGAACGGTTTCTCTTTATCTTACGCTTTCACTAACCTTACTAATTCGATGCCTTCTTCTGTCATGACAGAGTCACCTTCATAGTGAAATCCATATTTTTCATATAATTCAATGGCGGGTGTGTTATTTCTCCCGGTCATGACCTCTAATGGTAATGGCACTTCTTCAAGTAAATGTTCAAGCAAACTAGAAGCGATGCCTTGTTGTAAATAATCAGGATGGACGGCTAGCCTGGCTAGGACATTCACTTCACGTAGTTCTTCATAACCGAGGACTCCTAAAAGTCTGTCCCCTTCTCGAAAACCGAAAAACATCTCATTCGTATTTTCAATTTGCTCAGCTGTGTCTGCCATCGGGGGTAGCTCTTTAACCCCAAGAAGCCTAGCCTCAATGGGGTAACTCCTTTTCTGTAGCTCAATAATCTCCTTAGCTACATCAGGGAGGGTGTTCTGTAAACGTTCGATCACTTCATCACCTCATTACAGGATCCCGACAGACGATAAGAAGATAATCGCAATACAAACGGGCGCTACAAATTTTACTAGAAAACGCCAGATGTGTCGAATAGGTCCTGCAGAAGCCATATCTGTTGCTTGGAAAGCCTCTGTCTTTGACCAGTGCCAACCTACGAATAACGCGATAATTAACCCTCCGAGCGGCAGGAAGACATCCGAGGCAACAAACTCCATTGAACCCATAATATCTCGATTACCGATAAGTGTAACGTCGGACCATCTTCCCATACCAAGAGACGCTGCAACACCGAGTAGATACATTAGTGCACCTAGAACAGCACTAGAGAACGTACGCCCCCAGCCAAACTTTCGCATAAAGTAAGCGACAGGTACTTCCAAGATTGAAATAGCAGATGATAAAGCCGCTAAACAAAGAAGGAAGAAGAAGACAATTCCCACAACCCCTCCAAACGGCATCTGTTCAAATACACTCGGAAGCGTAATAAATACAAGGTTCGGCCCAGATTCAGGTGATATATTGAATGCAAACACGGCCGGAAAGATCACAACGCCCGCAATAATGGCAAAGAACGTATCCATTAAACCGATCCCTAAGGTTGCTGATGGCAGCGACTCGTCTTTTGACAAGTAGCTTCCGTACGTCAACATCCCCCCCATACCAAGACTTAATGAGAAGAATGCTTGACCTAACGCAGCTAAATAAACGGATGGGTCTTCAAGAATTGACCAGTTAGGCTGGAATAAGAATTTCAAACCTTCAACAGCCCCTTCTAGCGTAACGCTATAAGCAGCTAGCAAGACTAACAACACCGCTAGCGTAGGCATAAAGATTTTACTAGCCCGCTCGATTCCATCCTTCACTCCTGTTAAGACAACAAAAATCGTGATGGCCATAAACAAACCGTGCCAAAACAATGGAGATACAGGGTTCGTTATAAAAGTACCAAAGGCTGCCTCAAACCCGCCACTAGGCGCAGTAAAAAATGAAGTATTTAGATAATTCCAAAAATAATAAAGAGACCAACCCGCTACCACGCTATAAAAGCCCAGTATGAGAAACGAACAAATTAAACCCATATACCCTTGTATAAACCACGGCTTGTTTGGTGCTAACTTTTGATAGGATCCTACCACATCACTTTGCGCCTGTCTCCCGATACTAAATTCAGATAACAGAACAGGAATTCCAATCAGCAGCACAAATGCTAAATATAATAATAGAAAGGCTCCTCCTCCATTTTCTCCCGCTACATAAGAAAAGCGCCATATGTTACCCAGTCCTACCGCTGATCCCATGGCAGCTAGCATAAAGCCTAGTTTGGACTGCCATTTCTCTCTTGCCATATACACAGAACTCCCTTCACTCATTTTCTCTCTCTTTTTCTCTGAAATATGGAAAACTATATCACAAATCTGAAGGATTAGCGATATAGTTTCAGACATTTCAAATGATTAACATTTTACAGACGAATATCGAAATTAGAGTTTGAAGACAGCTGTGATGAGGGTTGACCAGCTTTCTTTTGAAAAGCTCTACAAGAGGAACCGGTCGTTTTCTCTACAAAAATAGAGGGGATTTCTCTCGACTTAAATCCGTACGCTTTACATCCTCTAGGAAAAGCAGGATTCCACGTGGTATAAAAATGGTTACACTGAAAACAATTCGCTCTTTTCTTCACCTATATTCCCCTTCCCTAAAATGGTTATACTGCTCCTAACCCGTCCTTGTGATAAAATGGTGAAAACCTGGCTTAGAGAGGAGAGAAGCTATGGGACGTTGGTTTAGCAATGAGGTTCACCAACCATTCGAGCCGCTGATGACGAGTCATATAATAATCCTTGCCCTTTTCTTCGCAGGGCTCTTAGCACTCTTATTTAGTTACCCTCTATTCAAACGCTCTACGCGCTACACAGCATTGATCAGATGGACGTTGTTTACGATTTTACTACTATCAGAACTTACTTATCAGCTATTCGCTATTTCAAACGATATCTGGAGCACGCAAGAATTCGTTCCTCTTCATTTATGTGGCGTTGCTTCCATACTAGCAATGGTTGCTCTTATAACTAGGAACAAGTCCCTTATCCAATTTAATTTCTTTATAGGCATTATACCAGCGTTTCTGGCTCTTCTCACACCAGAATTACCCAACGCTTATCCCCATTATCGTTTTCTAAAGTTCTTCTTTCATCATATGGCAATTTCTTGGGCCAGCTTGTTCTTAATCCTAACATCAAATGTCACCATTACATTCCGCTCCCTCTTAGGCACGTTCGGAGTACTCAACTTATACGCTATTGTTATATTTTTTGTTAATAGAGAGATTGGTTCAAATTATTTGTTCCTTTCAAGTGCCCCAACAGCGGAGACACCATTGGACTTATTAGGATCAGGGGTTTGGTATTATATAAATTTAGAACTACTCACTTTTTCCGTTTTTCTTCTATTATATTGTGTATATCGCTTGACCCAATCTAGGAAGAATCCTTTTAAAGAAGCACTCACGGAATAAGAGAATGTTTCCGTTAGCCTGATTGAGCGCAGGGTGGTCCGGGAAATCACTCGCTTTCCGCGGCGAGCTGGGGAGGCTCCTCAATCGCTACGCGCTTTCCGGGGTCTCCCCTAGATTGAAAAGTGCAGGCGTGGTGCCTAGGACCGTACGGATAAGGCAGCTTTTTGGAAAAGGCGATTAGCCTTTGTAAAAAAGATGACTTATCACGCTAGGTCCTCCACGCCGGAACTAGACTGGCTCATCTGCCCACGGGAGTCTCGCAGTTTCCAGGCCCTCCTTTTCCATATTGGGAGAAACGGAAACATATTATGTAAAGAAGACAAAGAGCTGCCTCATCACCTAAAATAGAAGGGCTATACAACAAAAATGATGTAATACCCAAATAAAACCGCTTGGGAGGAGGGTCCCAGGCGGTTTTTGATGTGTATCTATTAACTTGTTTGCTGCTGCTTTTTTGGTGTTCTAGAGAACACTTCCGGATATCCGTAGCTTCCGTGCTCACTCATATCAAGACCAAGAAGTTCTTCTTCTTTGGATACGCGTATGCCACCCATTGCCTTTTGGATAATCTTCAAGAAGACAAAAGAGACAACGAAAGCATATAGCCCACTAGCTCCTACTCCTAGAGCCTGAACACCTAATTGTTCAAAACCTCCGCCGTATAAGAGCCCTGCACGACCACCATTGGCAGCTGCAAGTTCTGGAGTAGCGAAGAAACCAGTTGAAAGAGTTCCCCAAATCCCTGCTACACCGTGTACAGATAGAGCGAAGATTGGATCGTCAATCTGCTTCTTCTCAAAGAACGACATGCTATAATGTACAATTACACCTGCAATAAGACCAATGACGACGGCTGCCCAAGGAGCTACAAAGGCACAAGATGCGGTAATAGCAACAAGACCAGCAAGTGCACCGTTTAGCATTGTTGTGATTTGCGCTTTCTTCGTAACGATCATTGTAATAAACATAGCAGCAACCGCCCCTGCCGCTGCAGCTAGTTGAGTATTCAATGCAACATATCCAAAGAACGCCCCATCAACTGATACCGTACTACCTGCATTGAAACCGAACCAACCAACCCATAATAAGAGTACAGCGAGTGAAGTATAGACCTGGTTGTGACCTTCGATTTCATTCACGCTTCCGTCTTTGTTATACTTGCCACTTCTAGGCTTTAAGATCATCGTGGCCGCAAGAGCTGCCATGGCTCCGGTTAAGTGAACAACGGTAGATCCGGCGAAATCTTGTTTACCATGTTCAGATAACCAGCCTCCTCCCCAGATCCAATGCGCCACAACTGGGTAAATGAAAACAGAGAATAATACAGCGAACCAAATATAAGATGATAGCTTTGCACGTTCTGCAAATCCTCCGAATGCAATGGTTAAAGCAATACCCGCAAATGCTAATTGGAATACGAAGAAGACTGTTTCGGCTAAATCTCCCCCGGCATCAATCGTTCCACCATAGAAAAAGTTAGATAGTCCTACAAATGCGTTTCCTTCCCCAAAGATCATTCCATACCCAACTGCCCAAAACACCAAAGATGAGATCCCAAATGTAAAAATAGTCTTTCCAGCAATGTGGCCAGCGTTTTTCATACGGGTTGAACCTGCTTCTAAAAGAATAAACCCACCAATCATTAAAATAACCAAAACGGCAGCTACCATCGTCCACAAACTATTCATCATGCCTAATTCACTCACTGCAACTCCTCCTTAACGTTTTATGTTAGGTTTTCTAACATGTTCATGTATATAATATTACAAGTTTTCAGATAATTGTCAACAATTTAAACATAAAAATAAGAAACGCCTAATTTACCCGCAGTAAATTAAGCGTTTCCATTGTTGATTTTATTGGATTTTATAGGTGTACGAAAATTTGAAAAAATAGGCGCGTCCGGGTGCTCCCCTTTTACAATGAAGTTCCTGATCAATTCTCCAGCAATAGTACAGTACACCGTGCCATTGCCCCCGTAGTTTAAAGCAAAGAAACTACGAGGAAATTCGGGTTGAGGTCCAATAATTGGATAGCCATCATGCGTGTTTCCAAATACGGCTCCCCAGTAATAGTCAACGTTAACCCCCTCTAAATCAGGGAAAAGGGAAAGTAATGATCGAAGAAGTTGATCCCGTTTAGAATGCAAGTGACGTTCCCTTTCATCCTTCTTTATATAAGGTTCATCTAATCCGCCAATAATCATACGATTATCTGCGGTAGTCCTTGCGTATAAATACGGGCGAGCAGTTTCCCAAATTAAACAACGATCCTTCCAGCCCGGGAAGTGTGTTACGGGTTCTGTGGCAATGGCGAAAGAAGTCTCCAACAGGGCGTTACGATTACGCTTCAATTGCTGAGCTTCATAGCCCGTCGCATACACAACAAACTTAGCACGGATCGTATAATCTCCCTTTACAAGGAGCGTCACCTCCCCCTCATCTTCGTGGTGATCTACCACTTCTGTCTCTTCAAAAACTCGAAGACCTTTCTTTACGTTTGCCTCAATGAGCCCAATTGATAATTTTAATGGATTCACTTCAGCATCCCCTTTTGAGTAGATAGCACCCGGTTTAGAGAAGGAAAAAGAACGTTCAACATCAGAGCGATCCATATAATCCACACAGAAACCATGCTTCTTCAGCGTTTTATACTCTGCTTGAAGGAGGGAGGTATCTTGTTCAGAAGAGGCAAAGTATAAGCTATCACGCCTTATGAATTCAGGTTCTATTGTACATTCTTGAGCCAAGGCCTCCACTTTATCGATTCCCGCTAAGCATAGCTGGTAGTAGCGAAGTCCATGTTCTTCTCCGTAGGTTTCGATGCAGGAGGTCAGGGTTTTATCATTTGAGAACTGAAGCAATCCTGTATTAGCCGATGTAGAACCATGCCCAATTTTCCGTTTATCGACAAGGACCGTATCAATACCAGCTTCAATAAGTTCCCGGGATATGATGGCACCAGAAACACCACCTCCAACTACAACCACATCACACGTTACATTCTCGGTGACCCCCGGGTATGATTTCGCTTGTTTTAACGTATCCATCCACAATAATGAACCCGATTTTAAATCCATATCTGTAGCCTCCAAGTAGTTATAAGAAAAATGGTAGACCTAAGTAGAGAACCGCTGCTACTCCGGCTGCCATGGCCGCTGGCTTAAACTTAAACTTTGCGTATCGTACTGCATTTAAGTTCAAAATCCCTGCTGTTGTGTTGGTATTGTCACTAAGAGGAGACGAAAAGGCCCCGAATGTACCGCTTGCAAAAACCGCTCCAATAACGATCGGTAACGAACTTCCGCTCACAGTAGCAATCGAAACTCCTACTGGCATTAAAATCCCCCATGTCCCCCAGGAGGAGCCGATGAAATAAGATAGAGCGCATCCGATAAGGAAGACGAGTACTGCAACGAAAGAGGCCGGTATCCATTGAAGAGACTGAGATATAGTTTGAGCGAAATTAAGTGCTTCTGATCCTTTACTTAGCCCCCAAACCATAGCTAGTAATAGGATAACGCTCATCATTTCATTGCCACCTGTCACTAGCTCATTCATTTGTTTCCGTAGAGGATAAGACCTAATTTTTAAATAAATGATAAACCAAGCAATGGAGATTACGACCGCTAACACCATTGCATCTAGAACACTGGCATTTATTAGTGCTTCAAACCCTTCTGCGCCTTCCTTTTTCACACCTAGCATATACATAAAGAAAAATGTAAAGATAATAACACTACCTAACGGAAGAATGAGGTGCCAATAGTTAGAAGGGAGGTCTTTCGACACAGATGGATGGCAATCTTCCCACTGATCATCATCCTCTTTCCCCTGTTGTTCTGAAGCTTTATTTTCAGCATCTGTGGCTTGTTTTTTACTCTTATGAAAGAAGCTTAAGTAAAACCCAATAAGAATCATAGAAATGGCGAAGAAGTTATAAGGAATACTCCTCAGGAAAAACATATATGGATCCCCTTCTATACCGTTTTGATCCATCGACAAACCTATTACAGAAGACATGTAACCAACAAAAGCAGTGGCTACAGGCACCAGGACGACAAAAGGGGATGCGGTTGTCTCGATCACAAATCCGAGCTCCTGCTTTGTCATTGGTAATTTCTTCACCATTGCTTTCATAACCGGCGCAATGGTCACTATACGAAAGCTCGGCGCACTGAATGTTCCAAGAGCTGACAACCAAGTAAGGGCAAAAGCTCCTTTACGACCGGAAATCTTCTCTGTCGCTGTTTGCACAAATCCCTTAATGCCACCTGAGATTCGTACGAGCCCTATAAGTCCTGAAAAAGCATATAGGAAGATAATGATCTTTAAGTTATTCGGATCAGATAATCCTTTAATTACAAATTCAAGCGCCTGCGTCATACCACCTAACCAATCGGGGGTAACGAGGTATCCAGCGACTACAACTCCAAAAAACAAACTAGGAATGACCTGTTTGGTAGCAATGGCTGTGATGACTACAACAATAAAAGGAATAATTGAGAACCAGTTCATATACTTCTCCTCATTTCTAGACATGCTGTTCATAGCATGTGAGAAAGACGTTATTTTATGCCTGAAATCACCAGCGATTGACAATGGGGTGCGGACAGTAAGCTTGCAAACCTGAAGCTGAGATGACGTTTCCGTTAACTCGGGTTGAGCGTAAGGTGGTTCGGGAAATCACTCGCTTTCCGCGGCGAGCTGGGAAGCCTCCTCGTTCGCTATCGCTCTCTGCGGGGTCTCCCCTAGGCTCCTACTGCCGCAGGAGTCTCGCAATTTCCCGAACCACCCATGCCATATTGGCAAAACGGAAACATGCCATATGTAGTTGTATGCAACCTAGACTACTATTAAACTGAAAGCACATAATCCCCCAAATCCCTATGCCCCCACCTACTAAAAAAGGGCTTGTAAAAAATTAAAGAATTAATCAAGGTCATAAACTAAACCACAAAAACCTTCAAAAACGTAATTACATACGTCCTTGAAGGTTTTATTTAAGGAATATAGTTAAAATTCTCACTATTGTTTCACGTGTAACTTTTCGACAGAATCCTTGATGTGTCGGTATTTATTGATGTTTTTTGCATATGAAGGTAACCATTTATACCTGGTGTAACCATTCTTTCTAGAACAAATAGGGTCCATACACGAATGTAATAATGAACACCCATATGACATCAACGAAGTGCCAGTAGTAGCTGAATATTTTCTGCTTTTGTCCGTAACTTGTAGTGGGTATTCTTGTGTAGTGGTAGCACAGAAATCCCATCCATCCGATTCCGAATAATACATGGGCTGCGTGGAGCCCTACTAGAATGTAAAAGGAAGATAGGAAGAGGTTTTCTGTTAGCGTGTACCCTTCTGAGGCGTATTTATAAAACTCGTGTATTTCAAACCCCATAAAGGCTGTGGCTAAGATGAGGGTTGAAATTAACCCAATCCAAACCCCTTTTTCTTTCCCCTTTTCAAACGCCTTCTCCGCATAGTGGATCGTCGCACTACTACTGAGGAGACAAACAGAAGTTATGATTACCGTTCGAAGCTCAAATGTTTCACTTGGGGTTGGATTTATAGCAGAGGGTGTAAATAGAAAGTACGTCGCAAACAACGTGGCGAACATGATGAGTTCACCGATTAAATAAAGCGCAAACCCCAGCTGCTTGTCACCAAATAGATCACTTTTATACGTCTCCATGATTATCACCCTCTTTCGCCAATCTCGTGTGTTCATCTGTTAACGTACGCATTGCGAACAACGCTAGCACCATAACCCCTGATACGATTTGTAGCCACGTCACATGGTAAATGAAGGACAATGAAAATAGCATAATTACCCCAAAGAAGCCTACTGGTTGCCAAGACGTAACATCAATCGGAGCTGACCTTGAAGAATTTGCAACCGGTAGCTTGCCGCCCCGGTTTCGCTTTGCCTCCCATAATGGATCAACCGTGGTCACCTTTGGCATTGGATCAAATGGGTGCTCTGGAGCAGGAGATGGTACGCTCCACTCAAGCGTCCGTCCATTCCAAGGATCATTTCCACATCTTTCTGGATTCTTAAAGCTTTTAAAGATGTTTAAAATGAAGAACAAAGTACCAATCCCCATCATGAACGCGCCGATTGTACTAATGAAGTTAAAGATAAAAACGTTGTCCTCTGCGGTATACGTATATACTCTGCGAGGCATTCCATTAAGGCCAGCAAAATGTTGTGGGAAGAAGGTGATATGAAAGCCAATTAAGAATAGCCAAAAGTGAGCTTTCCCTAATCCATCCTTCAACTTAAATCCAAACATCTTCGGAAACCAATAATAAATCCCAGCAAAAGCTCCAAGAACCGTCCCTCCCACCATGGTATAGTGGAAGTGAGCTACGACAAAATAGGTATCATGAAACTGGAAATCCGCTGCAGCCACCGCGAGCATGACCCCAGTAACGCCTCCTATAACGAACGTAGGAATGAAACCTGCGGCAAAAAGCATCGGTGTGCCTAGATGAATAACCCCTTTTCGCATTGTAAAGAGCCAGTTAAAGATTTTGATACCTGTTGGCACAGCGATCAGCATAGTTGTAATCGCAAAAACGGTGTTCACAACTGGACCAAGGCCCACCGTAAACATATGGTGCACCCATACCATAAACCCTAGCAATCCTATAATGACGATCGCTACAACCATAGATGTATACCCAAACACTCGCTTCTTAGAAAATGTAGAAATGACATCAGAGAATATCCCAAATGCCGGAATGATGATGATATAGACCTCGGGATGACCAAAAATCCAGAATAAATGCTGCCAATATATTGGCGAACCTGCCTCACCTGAGAAAAATGAGGTCCCAAATAATCGGTCAAACATTAGAATATAAAGAGCTATTGTCAGTACTGGGAAAGCAATAAGAATTAAAAAAGCTGTTACAAGAGTTGACCATGCAAACAAAGGCATGCGGGTCATCTTCATACCTGGTGCTCTGTGACGGACAATCGTTACAATCATATTGATAGCTGCTAAAATCGTCCCAATCCCTGACACCTGCAAACCAAATATGTAGTAATCATTTCCCGCTTCTGGTGTGAATTCAGCAGTAGATAAAGGGGCGTAAGCTGTCCAGCCAGCGTTTGGCGAAGCTGTCATGAAAAAGCTCATGTTTACAAGGATCGCCCCGGCCAGAAACAGCCAAAAGCTTATCGCATTCATATAAGGAAAGGCCATATCCTGAGCCCCAATTTGGAGAGGAACAGCTACGTTCATGAGTCCGATTAAAAGTGGCATCGCTACAAAAAAAATCATGATCGTTCCATGAGTTGTAAATGCCTCATTGAATTTATCTCCTTGAAAGACCCAGAAATCATTTTCCGGTACAGCTAGTTGGGTTCGAATAATTAACGCTTCTATTCCAGCTCTTAAGAAAAAAAGTGTCGCCGAAAGCAAATAAAGGACACCGATCTTCCGGTGATGAGTGGTTGTCACATAATCTTTAATGACAGACCATTTATTTGCTCGATTTACTAGATACACCCCCACCAAGCCAGTGCCTATAAGTACAATATATGCAAATAATACGTCCGTAGCTATAAAGAACGTCCTATTGAAAAGCTCAACTGTCATCTAACCCACCCTTTACTCTATTTTCTCCTTCATTTCTTGTAACCACTGTTCGTACTCTGATTCTTCCATAACAGTTGTAGTAAACCTCATTTTCGTATGTTCACGTCCACAAAATTCCGCACATTTACCAAGATATGTCCCCGTTTCCTCAGGAGTTACAATCATTCGCCTCGTCTCACCTGGTATAAGATCCTTCTTTCCACCGAGCTTTGGGATCCAAAAGGAATGAATAATATCCTCCGAACGTAAAGTGAACTCTACAGGTCGGTCTACAGGCAAACGAAGATTATTTACGGTTTCTACTCCATTTTGGTAGGAGAAGGTCCAACTAAACTGTTGCCCTGTTACCTCAATTAAGACTGCATCAGTCGGCGTAGATTCTGTTTGAGCAGATTGTTCAAAGGTTATCGATACAGTCGGAACAGCCAGAATAGCTAACAGAATAAAAGGGATAACGGTCCAAGTCATTTCGAGCCATGGACTTCCTTTTTCATCAGCAGGTATGTAATCCTTGTTTTGATCATTTTCACGATATTTCGATAAAAACCAAACAAAAAGTATGATAACGGTTGCAAACACGATCATCATTAGAGCAAAACTAAACTGAATAAGAAAAGATTGGTCACGCGCTGTTTCACTCTTAGGATCCAACACTCTTAAATTGCACCCTGTTAAAAAGATGATTAACGAAGCCATTAGTAATTTACATTTATTCATAGATTCCCCTCACTTTTAGAACAGATGGCGATTTCTTACTCTATAACCCTCTGCCCACCGAATGAAACGGAAACTTACATAAATGTGTAAAACTTCCTTAAAGATAAAAGGCATCACAGATTTACTTCTTTTTTTTAAATGATTATAATGATTTTTAGAAAATGGAATTTAAATGGAGGAATGAAGTAGACTATGACTTATTCACATCATTACTCTTTCTTTCAAGCACAATTGCAAGCTCATTCAACTGTAATCGCTTCTGATATTCTACATTTACTAGAAAAACAGTATCCGAAAGAATATAGTGGTTTAGCAGACAAAGACCGTGAAGAACTGATTTCGTTTTTAAATAAGCTCGTTAGCATGATCGGAGAGAATATCATTGAAAATGGGGATTCTATCCAACGCGCGACAGACCTTGGGGAAAGTATCGGGGAAACGGTAAGCAAACGAGAAGGCGTCTTATCTGACTATATTGAGAAATTAAGTCTGTACAAAGAAGCTATTTGGACCTTTGTCGAAAACCAAACGCGCGAGCGAAATGAATCTTTCAAACAACTAATGGAAATTGTAAGCCGTATTGATACGTTATTTAATTATATTGTGCATGGATTTACGATGGCTTTCTCTAAGGCCGAACAACGAAGAGTAAATGATTATGAAGAAAAGTATTTAAAATTATCGACGCCAATTGTACCAATTATGGACCATGTGGCCATCTTACCTATTATCGGGGAAATTGATGAAAAGCGCGCCAATGTGATTATTGAGGAAACATTAAGGAAAGCCAATGACCTGGATATTGATTGGCTTGTTATTGACTTATCCGGAGTTTACAAGGTGGATGACCTTTTCATGAGCCATTTGGACAAACTCCTTACATCTCTTAAGATCCTCGGCCTTAAACCGATTTTAACTGGTATGCGCCCGGATTTAAGCATGCGAGCCGTTCAAATGGGCCTAGTTTCTAAAACAAAAGAAGATGTGAGTACAAAAGCTACATTAAAACAGGCCGTGGCGATGCTTTCCGATGAAACTAAACAACATTCCAAAAAAAACAACCATCCCCTTTAGATAAAGGAGATGGTTGTTTTTATATTACAGCCTAAATGTGGATTTGGTTCCTGCTTTGATAAAGAAGATTCAGGGAGCTGATTTTTATTCCTCACCTGCATCCTTTGAGGTCTCATGCAATTTCTCTAACCTTTGTACGCGTTCTTCAAGTGCATGGTATTCTTCTTTCGTCACGAAGCCAAGATCACGGATTTGCTCGCGGAAATAAGCTTCTGTTTGAGCATTCCACTTTTCGTTTTGCGCTTCCCCTTTTTCGCGAAATTCACGAATGGCTTCTTTAGCTTCTGAAGGACTCATCTGCCCTTTTTCCACCATTTCGTTATATACCTTCTCTACTTTCTCTTTACCATTTAACGCAGCACCAATTCCGATTAAAAACCCTTTACGTAGCAAATCACTCACCCTTATTCCTCCTATCTTTAGTCGTAATTTTAATGGTTCTAAAATGAACACTCGCCACTACTATGAAAGCAGCAAGACCCGTAGCTCCTGTTATACATCCGATATACATATACAGGGATGCAAGGTTTTCAAAGCTATATAAAGCAAACATACCTCCGCCTACAAATAAGAAGAAAGATAAACACGCATAAAAGAAATAGTAATGGTGAAACATCTGCCTCTGTTGCTTCCTTTCCTCAAAAGCTCTTTGTCTAGGTGCATCTGTTAAGTAGTCATTCAAACTTTTTGGTAAGGAAAGAAGAGGTTTTGCGGTGTCTTTTATGACTTCTTTATAAAGGCTTGCGTCTGATTCTCCACCAGATACCCACTGTTTAATAACAGGTTTTCCCCACTTCATTAAATCGATATCCGGATACACTGTCGTTAAAACTCCAATAACAATAGAAGCTGCTCTACCGAGAAATGCATAGTCTGCTGGCATTTGAATAGGTTGTTCTTTTACGAACTCTTGGAGATCTTTCATAATTTGATTCAATGCTTCCTGATCAAATTTCTCAAAGTCCCCCTGTAAGTACATATCGGCTGTTTCTTTTAATAATCGTTTCACCTTCTGACGATTTGCGTAAGGAAGCAGAAAATCCATATCTTCTAATGCGCCAATGACTTTATCGTAATCATCCATAATAAACCCTTGAATGATCATACGAATGTAACTGGCATCTTCTTTACTTATTTCACCAACCATACCGAAATCAATCATGACAATGGTGCCATCTGAACGAACCATTAAGTTCCCTGAGTGAGGATCCGCGTGAAACATGCCATCAGAGACAAGTTGCTCCACAAACAAATCGAATACTCGCTTAGCCAAATCTTCGCGCCTCAAGTTGTTTTCTTGTATAAATGATTCGTCTGTAATCTTCACCCCTTCAATCCATTCCATAACTAAAACACGTCTCGTTGATAGATCTTCATGATAATCAGGGACATATACTCCTTTGAATCCAGAGAAACGCTTCTTAAAGTAAAGGGAATGCTTTAATTCTTCTGTGAAATCAAGCTCTTTCCCCATAACGTAAACCAGCTCGCGATATAATTCGCCAAGATCCGCTTTCTTTCCTATGGAAGTTAAGCGAGCTAATAACCAGAAGACGATTCGAAGCGCCTTAAAGTCGGTATGGAAGATTTTCTCTACGCGGTAGCGCTGGATCTTCACAGCTACTTCCTGACCATTATGGAGCTTACCTTTATACACTTCACCGATTGAAGCAGAAGCGACCGGTTCATCCCCGATTTCCTGAAGGTGTTCAGAAACGTCCCCTCCCCACTCTCGCTCCAAAATGGCTTTTGATTTCTCAAAGGGAACGGGCTCGACTCTGTCGACCAATCCTTCTAATTCCTTCAAAAACACAGGTGGAAGAAGGTCAGCACGTGTACTTAAGAATTGCCCGAACTTAATAAGCAACCCCTCAAGCATTAACGCCTTCTTCCTATATTCTTTAGCTTGTTTTACTAAAAGGTCTTGCCATTTATCTCTTGTACGTTCATCCCAAATACGATGGAAACGTTGAAACCAAAAAATCTGCCAGAAAAATTTTAAAGCCATTGCTACGATAATAGTAATTCGATAAAGTGCATTATACCTCAACGGTTCCCCTTCCCCCTCTCGTCTCTCTATAGTATTTGTACCCTTTTTCAGCACTCACAACCCTCTCGTTTGGGGTATTGTATGTAATTTGGTATGGTGATAAGAGACCATGGGAAGGATGTTCCCTATATGTATAGGATTCAAAACCTCAATAAATGTCAGGAGGGCTCTAGTGGAAATTCAGATTTTACAAGATCACCAACTCACCTCCCTAAGCGAGTGGCTAGCACAATTAAACGAACAAGATCCTCACTATATTGCTTGGTTGGAATCAGAAACGAGTGCGATTAAAGCACAACTTGAAGCGTTACTCCACTTCAAAGACCCCCATGCTTTTGTCGCTTTGAAGGAAGGAAAGATAAAAGGGTTTATAGGTCTTGAGCCATTTGAAGGTGAACAGGTTGGAAGGTTACTTGGCCCATTTGTCTACGGAGAAGATGCCGTAAGCGTGATGGAAAGGCTTTGGGGAGCGGCACTCGCTGAATGGCAGGGCGTCTATACAGAGCTAAAAGTTGCATTCTTTGAGCAAAACCAAAATGTTCTTCACTTTTGTGAATCGCAAGGCTTTAGTCTATATAACCGGGAGAAAAACTTGATTCTACCTAAACAAACTTACATTCATGAACCTCTAAGCCAAAATGTCATCCCTTACGAGGGCTCCTTTGAAAAGTTGCAGCAGTTGCACCCAGATGCAGCCTTTTTCAACGCAACTGAGATGACTCATTTAATCCAAGATCCACATTTTTCATTATGGTGCTATAAAGAAGAAGACACCGTAAAAGGGTATATATTCTTTGAACGGATTGAAGGCATGGATGAAGGTGAAATTTGCTTTTTGCAGGTGGAAGATAGTGAGCAAGGCCAAGGCATTGGTTCGTCATTGATTCAGTACGCTTGCCACCATGCTTTTCAAGAGCAACATCTATCCGTTGTCACAGTACCGGTAAGGGCAACGAATCCTCAAGCTGAGAAGCTGTACAAACAACTTGGGTTTATAGAACACAAGACTATTGTCGCTTACACAAAAGCGATTCAGTAAACAAGTAATGAAGAAGCCGCTCTTGATCCGTTGTAATTGTTTCACAAGGTAGTCATGCACGGTTTCTTCAAGGACTTAAAAAAGATTAAATTTTCCAATTTTACAAGAAATATCGCAAAACGTCTTGATTTTGTTGCGAAATCGCTTACAATTATATTAAAATCGTTAAAAAACTAGATTTGTAGGTGACATAATGAGTACGTCTATTAAACAGGCCACAATTGAACAGTTTATGAAAGTTCGCTTACAGAATCGCAACCATGATTACTTACATCCATCTTATCTGATGGAACGCCAACTTCTTGTCGCTGTCTCACAAGGGGACCCTAAAAAAGCCCATCAACTCTTACATTCTATAAACGAAGAACGAGCGATTATATCACCAAATCCAACCTTGCGTTCCGTTAAAAATGTCCTCGTCAGTTCTTGCACCCTTTTTACGCGCACCATTATTCATAGTGGTGTTCAACCAGAAGATGCATTCCATTTGAGCGATCAGTACATGGAACAGATCGAGAGAATCAACGATGTTGATGAACTTTTCCAGCTTGAGAAAGACATGTTGACGAAGTTTATTGAGCGCCTTAACAAGGAAGAGACTCTTCCGTACAGTAAAGTGGTTAACCAAGCGATCGCATTTATTCATGATCACATTTTGGAAGATCTCACACTCGATTCCATTGCTCAAAACAGCCTAGTCAGTCCAAGTTATTTATCTCACTTGTTTAAGAAAGAAGTAAGCGTATCTGTCGTGCAGTATATTAACCAAAAACGAATTGAGGAATCCAAATACTTTCTTCTTCACACTACTACTCCTATTTCCGATATTGCTACCCTCTTTCAATTCTGTAACCAAAGTTACTATACCTCCTTATTTAAGAAGTATACAAACGTCACTCCGAAAGAATTTAGAGAATCCCATTCTAAAGTCGGACAAGAAACCGCTCTATCTTAAGAACAGCATGCATGTAAAATGGACCCGGGGAGCTAAATGCCCCGGGTCCTTTTCTATCTTATGGTTGCGCCCTCTATCGCTAGAGGCACGATCTCTTGGTCCATGAATGTCACTTTCACTATGTTATAGATTATGTTAGAAGAGGTAAGTGTAGAATAGAGGATAAAATAATGAGAACCAGCAGGGAGTGAACGTAATGAACCCATTAATCCATCAAACATTAGAAACCATTGGAGACACGTCACCTATCAAAGAGACAAGACCGGTCTCTGGAGGTGACATCAACCAGGCTTTCTATGTTCGCACCAAAGAACAAGAATACTTCGTCAAAACAAACAAGGACGTTCCTGAACACTTCTTCCGCGTTGAAGCCAAGGGACTTTCATACATTCGTGACACAAAAGCAATCCGTGTACCAGAGGTGTATCACTATGATGAACCTAAAGGAAATGAGCAAGTCACACTCGTGATGGAGTGGCTAAAAGGAGATCCTACTGGCGAAACCGAAGAGCGCTTAGGGCGCGGTGTGGCTAACATGCATAAAGCCTACGGAGAAAAATTTGGTTTTGAAGAAGATACCTTCATCGGCTCTCTTCCACAGCCGAATCGCTTTGTAGAAGATTGGACGACATATTATCACGACTATCGTCTTGTTCCTCAATTCAATATGGCTGCTGAAAAAGGACAGTTACCCCTAGAAAGGAAGCAAAGGTTAAAGAAACTAATGGAACGGTTGCCTCAATGGCTCACTCATGAAGTGAAACCTTCTTTACTTCACGGAGATCTATGGGGCGGAAACTGGATGGCTGGCCCAAACGGCGACCCATGTTTAATCGATCCTTCTGTCTTTTACGGTGATCATGCGTTTGAAATGGCGTTCACTGAAGTATTCGGGGGATATTCTGACGGGTTTTATCGAGCGTATCAGGAAGAAATGCCTTTGCCGGAGAATTATGAGGATATTAAGCCTCTCTATCAGTTGTACTATTTGCTTGCTCATTTGAATTTGTTCGGTGAGGCCTATGCCGGTAGCGTGGATCGTATCTTGAAGCGTTATGTGGGGTAATTATCCATATAAGGCCGCTTATATGGAAGACTCGAAGCTGAGAAAGTTTCCGTTAATTTTAGATGAGTCTAAGGTGGGCCTGGAAACCACTCGCTTTCCTGTGGGGAGCTGGTGAGCCTCCTCACCCGGCAAAGCCGGGCTCCGGGGTCTCACCTAGGCTCTTCTGCCCACGGGAGTCTCGCAGTTTCCAGGCCCACCTTTTCCAAGTAAGAGTAAACGGAAACGCGTTATATGTGAGATTCAAGGGGCTTGAAAATATCTATAATAATATAAGAACCTGGTCCGTTCATCCAATTAACGTCAGGACTTGCTGGGGAACGACGAGACTCCCGCGGGGAAAAGAGCCTAGGGGAGACCCCGGAAAGAGCGTGCACTGAACCCACAATTTTGGTCATATGTATTTAAGCTGCAGTCTGGCCTTGTTCTCTATAGGTAACAGGGCTCTTTCCGCCGAGCTTCATTTTAATTCGCTTATGGTTGTAATAATAGATATACTGGTCCAATTCTTGTTGGAACTCTTCGATGCTTTCAAATGTTTGATTGTACAGAAGCTCTGTTTTTAAAATACTAAAGAAGTTTTCAATGACGGCATTATCATGGCAGTTTCCCTTTCGAGACATACTTTGCGTAATTCCTTTAGATTCTAACGTTTGGCGGTACTTTGGAATTTGATAATGAACTCCTTGATCAGAATGCATAAGCAGCTCATCATCTTCCTTAACATACTGGAACGCATCTTCTAACATGGTTTCCACAAGCTTGTATGTCGGCCTGAAATCAAGATTGTAGGCAATAATTTCACCATTAAATAAATCTTGCACAGGTGAAAGATACATTTTTTCTCCTAGGACTCTGAATTCCGTGATATCCGTTACCCATTTTTGATTTGGGCCTTGAGCTGTGAAGCTGCGATCGAGGATATTATCTGCCGTTTTGCCTACTTGTCCTTTGTAAGAGATGTATTTCTTGCGTCGTACGGTGCTTTTCAACCCTAGTTCTCTCATAATACGAGCTACTTTTTTATGATTAATTTGGTGGCCACGATTCAAAAGTTCCATATGGATACGGCGGTAGCCATAACGGCCATAATGGTCATAGTATATGGATGAGATGGTTTCTTTTAGTTCACTATCTGGATCCAGCTCATTCATCTTTTGGGCCTGGTAATAATACGTATTGCGTTTCATCCCGGCAACTTGAACCAGGAGTTTTACCGGAAATTTATGCCTTAGCTCGTATATTACTTGCGCTTTGGTTTGGTTGTCTGCTGGTCTTTTTCTTGAACTAAGGCTCTTAACTTTTTTAAGTACGCATTTTCAGCACGAAGGTATTCTAGCTCTTCCTGCATTTTTTTCATATCTTGGTTAGATGGTTGTTCTGACTGGTTTTGATCCTTAGATGAATTCACTCTAGGGCGCCCCTTTCCTGATGATTCAAGGGCCTCGACACCGCCTTCTTCCCACTTCTTTTTCCATCTGCGAACCATTGAGAAATCAGGGATTCTAAAGATGGCTGAGGCTTCCCGAATCGAATAGTTTTGGTTTTCGATCATCTGAATTACCTTCATTTTAAAATCCGCAGGGTAATTTGTATAGGGTGGAATAAAGGCTTGGTCACCGTGATACTTATAAAGCTTCACCCAATATCGGATAACGGAATCATCGATCCCAAGCTCGTTAGCTAAATCTTTATAAGTCGTAATTTCACTCAAATAGCATACCGCAATGTCTTTTTTCATAGCTGATGTAATAGTATTCACCATCGCACCTCCTGTTTTTGATTATGACCAAAAACAAGGGTCCACTTCAGCGTAGCGATTGAGGAGGCTCCCCAGCTCCCCGCAGGAAAGCGAGTTGTTCCCCAGCAAGTCCTAGCCCCATACGGTAACGGACCAACCATAAGCCCATCACCTTTGAACCTTGACTAGCCCAAAAAGCGCAGCTGGGGTTGCCAGCTGCGCTTTTATTTGGATGGGATATATTTGGCTTCTTTTTGTAAGGAAGAGAGAAAGCTGTGGAGGTTTTTAGAGAGTTTTCTCGCTTCTTCATGGGAGATTTTATGGAAGTTAATCTTTCCACCTGGTGGGAGCTGGGCGATTTTCCATAGGTCCGCTCGAACGATGTTGCCCATGGTGACATAGCCTCCTGTTGTTTGACTGTCAGCCATTAAGATCACAGGCATTCCACTTGAGGGGATTTGTACGGTTCCGAATGTGACTGCCTCAGAGATAATGTCTCCTGTATCTTCAAAGGTCATGGCTTCTCCGTCTAGTTGAATCCCCATACGATCCCCTGTTGAGACTGTATACGTGGTGTTAAAAAACGTTTCTATACTTTCATTTTTTATATAGGAATCGTGATGGCTTACAACAAGCCGAACGTCCACTTCTTTATCGTAGGATGGGCGCTTGTCATGACTCAAGCCTATTCTTTTACGATTGACCTGGTTTGAATAGCTATATAGTTGATCTCCTGATTGAATAGAACGCCCCATTTGCCCCCGTTCGTACACAGATTGACTTCCTAAAATGGAGTCAGAATTTATTCCTCCTTGAACCGCTATGTAAGCTCTGATTCCTTCTACAGGGCCTTTAAATGTAAGGGTGGTCCCTTTTCTCCATATAAATGTAGACCATAAGGGAGCTCTTTTGCCGTTCAACTTTGCATCTAAGTCTGCTCCTGTTATGGCAATAAGGTGGTCATGGGATGCTTGGAGGGTGGTGCCTCCCATCGTCACTTCCAAGCAGGCAGCACCCAAATCGTTTCCGACTAGCCCATTTCCAATTTGAAGGGCCACCTTATCCATGGCTCCTGAGATTGGTACGCCGTAGTGCTGATAACCAAAGCGTCCCAGGTCCTGAATGCTTGTTAATATTCCTGCTTTTTCTATCGTACATAAAGGGTAGGACACGTTTAGGATCCCCCCACTTTTTTTACGTCAACATTGTGATGTTGTAACACGCTTTTAATGTGGGCTGCATGGTGATAGGCTGAATCTCCATCTCCATGAAAGCAAATCGTTTGAGCCTCTAATGGAATTCGCTTTCCATCAAGAGACGTTGTGCACCCATTTTGGACAATCGAGAGAACTTGTTTCTCGATTTCTTCTAAACTCGTAAGCACAGACCCTTCCATTGAGCGCGGAGCAAGGTACCCTTCTGAAGTATAAGCGCGATCGGCGAATGCCTCTTGGGCCACCTCTAGCCCTACGTCTTGACCTGCTCGAACGAGTTCACTATTACTAAGGCCAAATAGGATGAGGTTCGAATCAAAATCCCGTACAGCCTTGGCGATTGAGCTTGCCAATTCATAATCTTTGGCTGCCATATTATATAGAGCGCCATGCGGTTTAACATGCTGAAGCTTTATATCCTTCACTTTACATACTCCAGCGATAGCACCGAGTTGATAGGTAATTAAATTATAGATTTCTTCAGAACTCATATTGAATTCACGACGACCAAAGCCAAATAGATCTGGAAAGCCCGGATGTGCTCCAACAGCTACTCCTTCTGACTTTGCTCTTTCAATCGTATCTGCAATAACGTTGTAATCCCCTGCATGAAAGCCACAGGCCACGTTTGCTGAAGTGATTACTTTCATTAATTGCTCATCTTCCCCTACTTGAAAGGCGCCGTAACTTTCTCCAAGGTCTGCATTTATATCTAGTTGCGTCATCATTACGCCTCCTTGTCTACGATTTCAATGTTGTATGATCCATTTTCAATACGTTCTTTAATATCTTCATATTCTGTATGTTGAACAGGACGAAAACGAATATAGTCACCCATTTCAATTAGAAAAGGTTCTTCTCTTGTGAAATCAACTATTGGGACAGGCGTTTGTCCGATAATATTCCAACCACCTGGTGAATTAATAGGATAGACCCCCGTCTGGCTTCCTGCAATCCCAACAGATCCAGCTTCCACCTGAGCACGAGGCTTTTTTAGACGAGGAGTAGCAATACGTTCATCCATTCCCCCTAGGTAAGGAAAACCTGGTAAAAAGCCAATCATATACGTCAGGTAATCTCTTGAAGAATGAAGATTAATGACTTCTTCTGCTGAAACGTCATTGGTCGAAGCAACTTTCTCCAAGTCCTCACCCACGTCTCCACCGTAATACACAGGAAGGACAACAATTCTCGATGAGGCTGTTTCTTCCTTTGAATCCGTAGCATCCCATATGCTTTCTAGTTTCTCTTTCATTTGAGTGAAAGAAGTTAGTGTCTCATTAAAGTAAACCGTCAGCACTGTATAGCTTGGGACAATATCTGTGATGGATTCTACTGCATGGCGTTTGATTGATTGGTAAAGCTTGAGTATTCGTTCATGTATTTCTTGTGAAATATGATTTGGAAATACGACCTTAATTCCGTTTTCTCCAAACGGTACGTACTGGATATCTCTCATGATTATCACCTGCTATTCTATACTCTCGATACATGTTCTAACACCTTGAAGCAAGTCACGATGGGACCAACTTGGGATCCGTTTATGCTTGATCGCTAATTCGTGAGAAGCAGGGATATGAATAAATCCTGCCTGAGTATTCATATTGTGAGATTGTATATAATACAAGGCTTGATACATGACATTATTACACAAATATGTACCTGCTGTATTTGAGATATCAGCCGGTAGTTCTTGTTCTGTTAATCGTTCTACCATCCTACGAATTGGCAAGGTGGAGAAGATCGCATCAGGGCCGTTCTCTTCGATCCACTCATCACGTGGCACTCTTCCTGAGTTATCCGCATCACCATCATTACAGTTCATCGCAATTCGTTCTGGTGTAATCTTGTATCGACCACCTGCTAGCCCAAGTGAAATCACTGCATCTGGTTCAATTTCCTGAATATGATGAACAAGCTGTTGCCCAGATTGATTAAACTCTACCGTTAAAATCTTTCCTACTATTTCATATCCATTGATGGTTTGTCCATCAAGCTCTTCAACAATCTTCATCGTTGGATTAACTGGAAAGTCTAAAAACGGTTCAAAACCGGTTAAAAGAAGTTTCTTCATTGTTGTCATTCCTCCTCAAGTATGGAATAATCCACTCCTCCTAAACCCTATTCCATACACCTGTATAAAAATCCTGCCACCACAAACCGATGACAAAAAATCCTTTATCACACTACCAAAACAGCGCGTGCCAGACACCCTTTATCTCACTAAAGGGTGTCTGGCACGATTTACTCTGTTAAAGAGTTGCTGTTATTTGGCTTGGTTTGATTTGTTGGTATCCATAAAGAAGGTGGTTAAGGTCATTAAAGCAAGGAAAATGAGTACGACGCTGAAGCCGCCTGTTTTACCAAACATTTCTGATGCAATACCGACGATATAACCTGCGATACCGCCACCAATTCCTGCTGCAATATAGATTAAACCAAGAGCTGATCCTCCTGCTTTTGAAATAGATGTACCAAAGGCTGTACCGGTCGGGAAAAGCGTGGAGAAGAAGAACCCTGCACCAGCGAATAACCAAGGGAAGCTGTTTGCGAATAGGAAACTAATCCCAATCATGACAACAGAACCTATTGAGAAGACGATCAGAATAATACGTTCGTTTATCCAATTCGTTAGATAAGCTACCCCTAAACGTCCAATCATAAAGAATACGGAGAATAAGGACAAGATTCCAGCCACCATTGCCTCTTTATCAGCTGTTGACATGCCTCCTAAATCAAGACCTTTAAGGTAGGACGGGAAGAAGTTCATAAAGGAAACTTCTGCTGAAACTTCAAGCATTAAGAAGACCATTAAGAACACAAACTGCGCGTCTTTCAACATAGGGATGAATGCTTTAATATCAATTTTCTCAGCACGGCCATCCGGGAAGTTTGTAGACGTTACATAGATAATAACTGCAATTAAGCTGGCTGCAATTCCGATATAGAAATATCTCCATGATGCGAATTGGAATAGGAAGTTTAAGAATTGTGGAAATACTACCATTCCCAGACCATAAACACCCATGGCTAAGTTAAACATTCGGTTTTGTTTATCCGGATAAGCGGATGGAATAATTGCATTTGATGCTACACCAAGTGACCCAAGTCCAAAACCAACGATCATATAAAAACCTAAGAAGAAGGTAATATTAGGAGCAAAACCTGTTCCGAGGAACCCAATACCCATGACGATTGAACCGATCACCGTCATAATACGTAAACCTTTTTTATCGGTATAATACCCTATTAGTACACTTGCTAATGTAAATCCAAGCTGAAATATAAATACGACAAGACCAAATTGACTCATATCCAGACCAAGGTCTTTCTCCACCTGGTCTAACACGATCCCCTTTGTATTTGTTACACCACCAGATATAAACTGGGTAAACATTAATATGACCAGGGCGTGTATGCTTTTTCCTTTTGTTGACATCGTTCAGGCCCTCCAACTATTTCGGTATAGTTTTAGTATGTGATTCTGATGGAGAGATTCCCACCTTATCCCCTTCTAAAACTCCCAAAATCAATGACAACGTTTACCTATTCAAAAAAATTTAACATCTTCCTTTTCCTTTACCACAATAAAGGGTGCCAGACACCCTTCCTCACTGCACCGCAGTAAAGCCTGAACGCGTGTCTGGCACCCTTTACTTTTATACAGCACAAAAGCGCCCTGATAGGCGTTTATGTGTAGGCTCGTCCTTTGCCTGAGTCACTTATTTCGATAAGGTCTTCGGGGTAGGGCTGGAAATAGGTTTGTTCTAATAAGTAATGATCCTGAAAGCGAATAACCCAAGATTTTAGTATGCCAAGCACCGTACTAAGAGGAATTTTTTCTTCATAATATTTATCTACCTCATCAAGGAAGTATTGCTTCTCTCCTCTTGTCAGCTCGTTTTTGAAATATCCTAAAATATGCTGACATACGTTTACATTTGATTTTCGACTTGGGGCTCTTCTTAACATCCAACCTAATTTCTCCTCATAAGCATCAAGAACTTCTTCAATTGATAGTTGATCATGGTTGGCTACAATTCGTCCCATTTCTTTCAAGGTCTTTTGGTTGTAAGACATAAATAAGTATTTGTTTTCAGAATGAAAAGCGACTAGCTTCTTCATAGATGGTGTTTCCTTCATTTCACGAAAGCTCGCCAAGGTAAAAAGTTTGGTGAAGAAATGCTCCCTGATTCGGAAGTTCTTAAGTCGCCCTTCTTCTTCAATCGCTAACGCTTCATGTTCATTCAGCACTTCTTGAGCGAAGAAACCTTTTGTCTTTCCGACTACAGGAGACTTCTCTAACTTGTCATAAACTTTTACATCCTGAATCCCACATGTAGGGGATCGATTTTTAAGTAAAAAACCATCCACATCGGGCAAAGAACGAAGGAATCCTTTAGCAAAGTGAGTCATAGAGTCTGTTAAATCATCTCCACTTGATGGTTGCATAAGGCGCTCTTCTTCCCCATTTCGCACAATACGTATAACATCACGGGGAACGCCCAGACCAATCTCCATCTCCGGGCAAACAGGTATAAATGTTACATATGGCGTTAATCGCTGTACGACTTTGTCTGGTATACGTTCGCCGTTATACCGCACATGATCGAACTCTAAGCATTTACTCACGACTAGTTTAGGTGTTGCAAAAGTACGCATATTCATATCCCTCATTTTTAGAATTAGTGTACGTTCATTGTAGAGTCCATTCCCGTTCTATTCGAATTTGAATAGTTTCTATTGTTTCCTTGAACCGATTATTTCATGACTTCTCTTTTAGTCCGATGGTATTTTATAATAAAAGTTGTAACCGCTTTCTAACTATGTGAAAGGAGGAAATAAACTATTCATCCTAACTGGTATACATATTTCACCTAGAGCTCAATCGGTTCTGATTAAGGCAGGAAGTTACGAATGATGATCAAGTGGCCCCTCATTATACGCATATCTATTCACTTCCATAAATTTTTATTAGCATTTTGTTCACACATGTATTAAAATGAATTCTGTTGTATTTTTATGTCGGAAATTCTTTGTACCTGGAGGGTTCGTTCCCATGAATTCAAAAAATAAATTCCCATTCAAACCAATGAATCATTTTCTATTTATTATTCCATCCCTTATAGGGATCCTATTATTTATGACACCAATAAAATTTGAAGAAAGCATTACGATCCCAATTGCACATTTTGCATCTAATCTTCAAATAGCATTGCAAAGTCAGTTACCTCCAATTATAACGTTTATTATTACCATTACAGCCATTCTGACGCTCATTGCGAAGCTAACAAATGGACAGGCTGTAAAAAAATCACCATTCTTTACTGGACTTTTATTCGTCCCTTGGTCATGGACAATCATCCGTTTATTCGGAGCTGTCTTTGCCATTATGACCTTTTACAAGTTAGGCCCAGAAGAAGTTTACTCAAGCGCTACTGGAGGTCTCCTGCTAGGCGGGGAAGGTAGTTTATTGCACATTTTATTTACTGTCTTCCTATTTGCAGGAATGTTCCTGCCACTGCTTTTAAACTTTGGATTGCTTGAATTCTTCGGGATTATACTAACGAAAATTATGCGTCCACTCTTCACTTTACCTGGTCGCTCTTCGATTGACTCATTAGCGTCATGGCTTGGAGACGGTACGATTGGTGTCCTGTTAACAAGTAAACAATATGAAGAAGGACATTATACAAAGCGTGAGGCTGCTGTCGTAGGGACAACATTCTCAGTCGTTTCGATTACATTTACGTTGGTTGTAATTAAGAAGGTAGACCTCCAGAATATGTTTGTTCCATTCTACGGAACTGTTCTCTTAGCGGGTGTCATTGCAGCGATCATCATGCCCCGCATCCCACCACTATCAAGAAAAGAAGATTCTTATGTTAGTGGCGAAGAGAAGAAACCTGAACCTGGAACGCCAAAAGGCTATAACGCTTTCTCATGGGGATACTACAAGGCAGTGGAACGTACGAAACAAGCACCGAGCCTTCCCCAGTTTATAAAGCAAGGGTGTCAAAACATTTTAGACATGTGGATGGGTGTTGCACCGATCATTATGGCGATCGGAACCGTCACTCTTATTATTGCAGAACACACGCCGTTCTTCTCATGGATTGGAACGCCTTTCATTCCATTACTAGAACTGTTGCAAATACCAGAAGCAGCCGCAGCGTCCGAAACGATTCTAGTAGGATTTGCTGACATGTTCCTTCCAGCCCTGCTCGGAAGTTCAATCGAAAGCGAAATGACCCGCTTCATTATCGCCGCTCTCTCTGTTACGCAGCTCATTTATATGTCAGAAGTCGGTGGCGTTGTATTAGGGTCTAAGATCCCAATCGATTTTAAAGAGCTCTTCATTCTCTTTATTGAACGTACTCTCATTACACTTCCTGTTATTACAATCGTCGCCCATTTCTTATTCTAAGAGTGTTATATAAAAACCCCCTAAAAGTTTTGTAACTTTTAGGGGGTTTTAAATTATATCTTAGCTCTGTTGAAGTTTAATGTTGTTATTGTTTATAACAAGCTTGTTCAAAAATAGGACAGGATTGTTGAAGACTTGAAAATGAGAGAATGTTTCCGTTTGCGTTATTTGAGAATAAGGCGGTTGGGGAAATCACTCGCTTTCCGCGGCGAGCTGGGGAGCCTCCTCAGTCGCATTCGCTCCCTCCGGGGTCTCCCCTAGGCTCCTACTGCCGCAGGAGTCTCGCAATTTCCCCAACCACCTCTGCCATATATGGTTTAACGGAAACATGCTATATGGGAAACCTCTCAACCCTTACGCCCCCTTGAGATGTGGGCCGTTCGGAAAGCTATAGCAAGGGTGTCTGGGGAACGAGGAGACTCCTGCGGGAGAAAGAGGTCGACGAGACCCCGCAGGGTGGTTTTCCCGAGGAGGCTCGAAAAAGAACAAGGAAGTTCGACTAAAACCGTCACGTCCTGTGACAACGCCGAACGACCCCACCTCGTGTGAGGCCGCCCGCGGAAAGCGAGTCGTTCCCCAGACACCCTTACCACCCAAAAAGAGTAACGGCCCTATCTACACAAAAGTGTCTCAACTTCTGAGCCTTCCGCACAAAAAAAAGGGGGGGTATACACCGAGTCTAACTATTAAGCATAACAAAAGGCAGGGGATGAGTCCCCTGCCTTTTTCTATAAAACGTATCCCCCTGAAAGGCAAAGCTGTCATTGGGTTACGGTTTAGATATTATTGACCAAGTTTTTGAACAACTTTTCTAGCCGTTGCTAAGCTTGATTGTGGGTTTTGTCCTGTTACGAGATTTCCATCGGCTTCAACATGCTCTGTATAATTTGGTTCAGCCATGAAAGTAGCTCCAAGCTCTGTAAGTCGAGTCTCTAGAAGGAAGGGGACCTTGCTGTCTAGACCTTGGTCTTTCTCTTCTGCATCTGTGAAGGCTGTCAGGCGTTTGCCATCAATGAATGACTTGCCACTTTGATCCGTTACGCCTACAAATGCTGCAGGGCCGTGACATACGGAACCAATTACTTTGTTTTGTTCAAAGAAAGGTTGCAAGGCGTTCTTAATGGCTTCGTTATCAGGGAAGTCTACCATCGTACCATGTCCACCTGGCAGGAATACTCCAGAATATTCATCAGGGTTCACGTCGGTAAGGACTACGGTATCCTTTAGAGGTTCCATTACCCCTTCCCATTCATCAGGCTCCTCACCTGAAATGCTGTTTGGATCAATCGGAATTTCGCCACCTGCCACACTCGCAACGGTAACGTCGTATCCTGCTTGTGTAAATTCCATATAGGGTTCAGCAAACTCTGAAAGCCATAAGCCTGTTTGATGATCATCGTCAAGCACACCTGCATTCGTCACGATCATTAACATTTTATTTGCCACTATTACACACTCCTTTAATTGAACGCGCTTTTATCTTCGTCTCTACTTACTTTATTTACACTAAATAAAAATTTCTAAACGTCATGTTGCCTAGCGTATTCATGTTTAAGACGATTGACTTTGGGAAAGTAGAACATAACCACCCAGCAACCTACTACACCTCTTTCTATAACAAAAGAAAAGGAGAGTTGAACAGTTGAAACAAACACCTCCGTATTCTGTTCATCGCAGACATTTAATTATATTTTTCCAGACCCAAGAATGGGTGAAAAATTGGCGTGGTTCTAGAAAGCCAAGTATCCAGACCCTTTCCCTTTTCACTGGATACTCTGAGGAAAGTATTATTGAATCAATGGAATTTGGCCACCCTTCTCTAATTGAAAGAGGGCCAGAATTCCGACACTACGTAAAAAGTAAAACAAGTGTGTAATAGGTGGTTGCTGGGTAACTGTCTGATCCCTTGTAAGGATGTCCTTTCTCTAACAGGCAGGCATAGAAAAGAGGCATCTCTATTTAGAGACGCCTCTTTTTAATGCATATATAACCTATGAAGAGCCTGAATGCATCTTCATTGGATACTTCTTTACCTGCCAACCTACTGATTTCCATTGAATAATGGGAGAAACCAAGGATACGACAGGTCTAGATACGAAGAGACCCATTAATAAAAGGGAAAACGTTGCTAAATAGACTAAGTCAAAAGGAGAATAAACGGCAATTAAATCATGTTCACGAATAACCTGAATGACGAATCCATGTAATAAGTAGACATAGAGAGTATAAGCTCCGTACTTCGTCCATGTGTACGTTTTTGTAGGGATCCACGATAGTACACTTAATGCCATTAGCACACTTACAATATAACTTCCAAATCGAACGAAACCTCCCCACTCTGGCATTCCGAGGGTTACATACGATTTTGATCCAAAGAACCACTCTGTTTCATATGATGGACCAAATATAATAGCTAACGCTACAGCAACCATGACACCAAGAGCTAACACCTTCGTCCTTGTCTCACGAAGCCAATGTAACTCCTCTGTGCTGATCCAATACCCAATAAGGAAGAACGGGAAGAACACGAATGTCCTTGAAAGACTGAATGAATGATCAATCCCACTCATATATCCAACCAAAACCCCGATTTGAATAGAAATAAATATCGCTACATGCTTAGGTAGGCTTCTATACCAATAAAGCATAATGTGCCAACAAAATAGGCTGACTAAGAACCAAAGCGCCCACTGTGGTTCAAACGGTGGTTTCCACCATCCCGACTTTCCAATTAGAGCATAATAGATTGTATAAATAGCTTGAAAACTTAAATATGGAAGCAGGAGTTTTTTAAATAATTTCCCCACATACGCTTTGTTTAGCTTTGCTTGAGCGAAATAACCTGAAACTATAATAAATGCGGGCATATGAAATGTGTAAACCCATTGATAAAGAACACTATATACATGTTGATCCTTAAATGGCTGAATGACATGGCCGAATACAACTAAGAACATTAAAATCCATTTCGCATTGTCGAAATAGGCTTCCCTTTTCAATGTAACCCCCTCCTTCAGAACGGTTACTATAGACGTTCGTCAAAGGTGGGGGTTTTAAGGAGGATGTTACCAAATTGTAAAATGCAGAACATAAAAACGTAATGTTTAGAATCAGGAGGTCTTCTTTGAAGTTGATTTCTCTTCGTTTCCTGTTTTAGCGGATTTCTTTTTCATTGCCTTCTTTTTTGTCTTCTTCTGATTCTTATCAAGCGACTTCTCTAACGCCTCCATTAGATCAGTTACATTGTCTGGTGTTGGTTTTGGTTCAGCGGTGGATATATCTTCATTATTCTTCTTCGCTTCTATAAGATCCAACAATGCTTGTCGATAATCGTCCTTATACTGCTCAGGATCAAAGTCACTTGTTAGCTGGTCCACGAGGGTTTTAGCCGTTTCTAATTCCTTTTTCCCTAGCTCTGTTTCTTCCGGGACATTTGGAACTTCTTTCACATCTCTTACCTCATCGGGATAATGGATGGTCTCCATTACTAATGTGTTCTCATACACTCTGACCATGGCTAACTGTTCTTTGGAACGAATGATGATCTTAGCCACTCCGATTTTCTCAGTATCTAAAAGAGTTTGTCTCAGAAGTGAGTACGCCTTCGTTCCACCTTCGTCTGGAGAAAGGTAATAACTCTTTTCAAAGTAGATGGGATCAATGTCAGATAGTTTTACAAAGTCCATAATTTCAACAGCCTTATCTGTTTGTTCCTTCTTTAATTCCTCTAATTCTTCATCATCTAACACAACAAACTTATTCTTTGCATATTCATACGCCTTTACAATCTCTTCTTTCTCAACTTCCCGTTCGCATACTGGGCACGTACGTTCATATTCGATAGGTGATTTACACTCTTCATGGAGCTGACGTAGACTAATATCTTTGTTTTCTGTTGCGGAGTGTAATTTAACCGGGATGTTCACAAGCCCAAAGCTAATGGTTCCTTTCCACATTGTGTGCACACGCTTCACTCTCCTTTTTCTTTTAGCGTTTGCTAATGGGATGGGTTTTATGTTGAGTGTGAGTAAATCATCTTGGCTTACGTACACTAAAGTGAAAAGGGCCGTTACGTTTGCTGGGTGGTTGGGGTGTCTTGGGAACGACTCGCTTTCCGCGGGCGAGCTGTCGAGCCTCCTCCTTCACTCCGTTCAGTCCGGGGTCTCGTCGACCTCTTTCTCCCGCAGGAGTCTCCCCGTTCCCAAGACACCCCTGGCTAAATTTTATAAAACGGCCCCACAGCATAAATGCGGGAGAAGTGAAGAACCCTCGCCGCGCAAAGCGAGTGATTTACCGCACCGCCTTACGCTCGTTTCAAGCTAACAGAAACATCATCTCAGTTCGTGTACACTGCCCTGTTCTTGAATGAATATATTCCAAAAAACATTTAAAAAAGGGAGGTTCTTATTTTGCAGCCAATGCTTCCAACGCTTTCAGATGACATACCTACAGGAGAGGATTGGGTTTATGAGGTGAAATATGATGGGTTTAGAGCTTTGCTTCATTGGGCAGAGGATGGTGTGAGGTTGATGAGCCGGAGTGGGAATGATTTGTCTGATCGTTTTCCTGAGATTATTCGTGAGTTTTTAAATCAGACTTCTTCTGTGAAGGGGAGCCTCCCGCTGTTATTAGATGGAGAGATTTGTATCCTTAACACCCCTTTTCAGAGTCACTTTCCCTTGTTGCAGAAGCGAAATCGAATGAGGAGTGAGGAGTCCATTGCACAGGCGGCTGAGGAGCGTCCTGCGACTTTTATAGCGTTTGATCTCCTCAAGGAAAAAGGAAATTCTTATATGAACTCACCTTTATATGAAAGGCGAGAAAGGCTTCTTAAGTGGGAGCGTTGTGTACATGTTGTGGACAGTTATTCGGACGCTCGACAAGTACAAGATCTTGTCTTTTTACATAGGGGAGAGGGAGTGGTCGCTAAAAATAAAAAGAGCTTATACCAACCTGGTGAAAGAAGCAATGATTGGATTAAAATCAAAAATTGGAGAACGGTTCAAGCTTTCCTAACCGCTTATAAGCCTGAGAATGGGTACTTTACAGCTTCTGTGTATAGTGGGGATACAATTGTGGATATAGGGTCTGTGAAACACGGTCTGTCCACAGAGGATCAACAAACTCTTCAAACTTTCTTTACAAATAAGGGTGAGAAATCCGGGGATGTTTATACGCTTAAGCCGAGTGTCTGTGTAGGGATCCACTGCCTTCATGCGCAAAAGAACGATCTAAGGGAACCCATGTTTTCTTCATTTTTACTTGAGTTATCCCCAGAAGATTGTACTTTGGAACAAGTGGAGTGGGATTTATCTCTTTTTCCACATGTGGATTATACAAATACGGATAAAATACTGTGGAAAAACTCCCATATCAAAAAAAGACATCTTCTCTTGTATTTAAGACAGATTGCTCCTTATCTGCTTCCATTTTTAAAGGACAAGAAGTTAACGGTCATTCGATTTCCTGATGGCATTGATCAAGAGTCTTTCTTCCAGAAACACTTGCCAGACTATGCACCAGACTATGTAAACCGGATAGAAGGGTCTAAAGAAACGTACATGGTTTGCAACGATTTGAACACGATTCTCTGGCATGGTAATCAAGGAGCCATTGAATATCACATCCCATTTGAGACTTCACAAGCATCCGCCCCAGATGAGATTGTATTTGACCTTGACCCTCCTGAACGCGAATCCTTTTCTCTGGCGATCAAGGCTGCCAATCTTCTTAAAATGATCTTTGATCGACTTAATGTTAAAGCTTTTGTGAAGACGAGTGGTGGAAAGGGCATGCAAATCCATATTCCGATCCAATCAGGAAGTTTAACCTATGAAGAAACCCGCTTATTCATTGAACATGTGGCACAATTACTTATTAACCAAGAGCCAGACCTTTTTACAGTAGAACGGTTAAAGAAAAAGCGAGGGAACCGACTTTACATTGATTACGTCCAACACGCAGAAGGAAAGACCATCGTCGCCCCCTACTCCCCACGAGGCCGTGAAGGCGCAAGCGTAGCCACTCCCCTTTACTGGGAGGAAGTGAATGAATCATTAGATCCTGCAGATTTTCATATTAGAAACGTTTTGGAACGCGTGGAAACTAGAGGGTGCCCATTCGCCTCCTACCAAAAAGCACGTGAAACGCAGGATTTACAGTTGGTTAAAGAACTCATCGAGGAAGACTAACCTCCTTTCATCGAAACTGAGACAATGTTTCCGTCTACGTTATAGTAGCGAAAGGTGGTTGGGGAAATCACTCGCTTTCCGCGGCGAGCTGGGAAGCCTCCTCAGTCGCTTTCGCTCCCTCCGGGGTCTCCCCTAGGCTCCTACTGCCGCAGGAGTCTCGCAATTTCCCCAACCACCTCTGCCATATATGGTGTAACGGAAACATGCCATATGTAGCGGGAATCCTGTTACTTCCATCACCCTTATGTTGCGGGCCGTTAGTACATTTATAGCCAGGGGTGTCTGGGGAACGGGGAGACTCCTGCGGGAGAAAGAGGTCGACGAGACCCCACAGAGAGCGCAAGCGATCGAGGAGGCTCGACAGCTCGCCCGCGGAAAGCGAGTCGTTCCCCAGACACCCCAAACACTCAACAAACGTATCGGCCCTATTCACAAAAAATGTCTCAGCACATATATGGAACAAAAAAGACCTCGTATTGGAACGAGGTCTTTCTACTTTTATTCACTTACGGCTACTTCACTGCGGGTTCTGGTCATTGAAAATACGGCTGTGGCTAGGGCGATCACGATGAAGATGCCACCGACAGTTGCGTTGTTTTCTACGGATGATCTTTCAATGACAATACTACCAATAAACGAGCCAAGGGCAATACCCAGATGAAGGGCTGAGTTGTTTAAGCTCTGTTGAATGTCTGATGATTCAGGGGCGGATTCGATTAGATAGCTCTGTTGCGCTGGTGTTACCGCCCAGCTGAGCATACTCCAGATGACCATTACAATTAAGAAGAGCGGGAACGAGAATGTTGTGTAAGGAATTAAGAAAATCGATACAGCAAATACGGCAATGATCCCTAGTATAGAAGGCTTTGTGCCAAAGCGATCCGCTAGCATACCACCGACGCCCCCACCTAGTACAGCTGCTACACCGAATATAAGGTAAACAATACTGACCCATGTTCCGTTCAGACCCATTGTTGTTTTTAAGAAAGGGGTTAAATACCCGTAGAGCGTCAAGTGACCTGCTAGAAACAGAAAAGAAGTCATTTGCGCAAATAAGATTTTATTATTTTTCAACGTTTTCAATTGATCTTTCATCGGAATAGAGGGTTTAGGTGCGATCCGCTCCATAAAGAAATACACTCCGGCCATTGAAAGCAATGTTAAACCAGTAATCAGGATAAAAGGGGCGCGCCATCCAAACGCGTTCCCAAGCATTAATCCAAAAGGAACGCCTAATACAAGCGACCCGCTAATCCCCATAAATACAATCCCAATCGCTCGGGCTCTGTAAGCTTCACTTACAATATTTGATGCGAGCGTCACACAAAGGACGACAAGCAATGCACCACTAGCGGCTGAAATCATTCTAGCTGCCATCAAAATAGAATAAGACGGTGCAAAAACAGCGATTAAATTTCCTACTAAGAAGATCACGAGCGTCCACAAGGTTAGTTTCTTCCGCTCAATTTGAGAAGTTAAGGCTAACAAAATCGGGCCAGCAATAGCAAATACAACTGAAAAAATGGAGATTAAAAGGCCTGCTTTTCCTACTGAAACACCAAGATCTCCTGCCACTAAATCTAAAATACCACCTATAATAAGTTCGACCATGCCTACGACAAAGGCTACGATCGTCAATAAATATACACGCTTGTCCATCATGTCTCGTCCTTTCCGTTTAAGTTACCACCATAATGGTAACTTTTAAACCATGAAAGCACAAGACCCAAATCTCCCCACCTATGATTTAAAATTTTGTAGACAGAAAAGATCGATTTACACCACAGCTTCTCGTGTAAAACGAAATCTTGCGCTTGGTATGCTAAGATAGAACTAACGACTAGAACGTAAGGAGCTAATGAATTATGCTTCAACCATTTGGATTTACACAGTATGAAAGCAAAGTATATGAGGCACTCATATCTGTGAATGAGCCTTTAGACGCAACGGGTATTGTAAAGCGGTCAGGTATCCCTCGCTCAAAGGTATATGAAGTGCTTCATCGTATGAGTGAAAAAGGAATGATTTTAGAGTCAACTGTTGATAAGAAAAGACAATACACTGCCTTACCTATTGAATCCACAATCGACAAACTAAAATCTGACTTTGAAGCCAACGTCGAACATTTAAGAAATGTTCCTATAACAGAGACTCCCTCGGATGATCGAGTATGGACGTTGAAGGATGACCAATCCATTCAAGCTGTTCAGAAAGAAATGATTCAAGGAGCGAAAAGTTCCATCGTCATTTCAGGCTGGGCGGATGATTTGCGTGTTCACCTCCCGATTCTTGAGCAATTTGACAGAAATGGAGGCCAGGTTGAAATCCATACGATTGGTGAATTGGATACAAGCATTGCTCATGTATCTACCCTGGTTCCAAACTCCATGCACGAAGCTCTGGAAAGAAGTCGAATTCTCATTATCGATAACCAGGAAATGATGTTTGCTGGTATTGAACAAAACGCATGGCAAGCCATACAGACTCAATCTCGTCCTCTGGTGACCTTCTTCAAAGAATTTTTCTATCATGATGTTGCATTAACAGAGATCACTAAAAAATATAGTGATACCATCCTGGAAGATTCTTCTATTCGAGAATTACTATTAAAATTGCGCTATTAACCAAAAAAGCTCCGTCCATTTTCTAATGGACGGAGCTTTACTATCTGCTTTACTATTTTCTTGAAGCGATCGTTTTCTTAAAACCTAATCAACCCAACCGCGTGCGTACATCGCATCACCTAAACGCTTCACAGCTAAGTAGAAAGCTGCGTGTCGCATGCTTTTATCAATGTCTTCCTTCATCTCATATACTTCTTTAAAGGCAGTAGACATGTCTTTCTCTAAGCGTTCATTGACGACCTCTTTTGCCCAATGGTCGTGCATATCGTTTTGCATCCATTCAAACGCAGAAACCATGACGCCTCCTGCATTACATAGGATATCGGGGATTACAAATACACCATTTTCGGCTAAGATATCGTCCCCTTTCTCTGTAGTCGGACCATTTGCTGCTTCGGCGACAATCTTCGCTTTAATCTTTGGTGCTGTTTCTTCTGTAATCTGGTTTTCAAGCGCTGCTGGAATGAAGATATCACAATCTATATCAAAGATCTCTTTCGGGTCTTTTTCTTCTGCATACCCTTTTAGTGACTGGTTGTTTTCCATATATTCAAGCATGTCAGGAATATCAAGTCCATTTTCGTCATAAACAAGCGTATCTACGTCAGCTACGGCCGTGACCTTCATGCCCTTTTCTGAAAGTGACTTTGCTGTAACGGAACCTACATTGCCAAACCCTTGAATGGCTACTTTAGCCTGGTCAGCGTCCATATCCAACTTCTTCAAGGCTTCTAATATATTAATAACGACACCTTTTCCGGTCGCTTCTACACGTCCTTCAGAACCTCCTATCACTGGAGGTTTTCCTGTAATAAATCCAGGTATATTACGTCCTCTTAATTTAAAGAATTCATCCATCATCCAGCCCATAACACGTCCATTTGTATTGACATCAGGTGCTGGTATGTCTTTCTGTGGACCTATAACAGGTTCAATCTGCTGGACGTATTGGCGGCTTAGTTGTTGAAGCTCGCGTTTAGAGAGTGTATTAGGATCAATTTGAACGCCACCTTTTGCTCCCCCAAAAGGAAGCTTTAGAATAGCTGTTTTCATTGTCATCCACATGGAAAGGGCTACCACTTCCTCCTCACTTACATTCTCGTGGAAGCGAATGCCACCTTTACCTGGCCCAAGTAGATCGCTATGAACAGAGCGAAAGCCTGTGTAGGTTTCTACAGTACCGTCATCCTTCTCAAGGGGAATCGATACTTTAATGCAGTGCTTCGGTTCTTTCAAGATTTGGTAGACGGAAGAGGATAAATCCAACTCTTCTACTACCTCGTTGATCTGTTTGTTTAACCACTCTAATGTACTCACAGAGGTCACTCCTTCGTCTTAGTCTATAAGACCTCTTCCCAAAGGAGAGTCCCCCAAAACCAAATTATGGTGTTCTTCTTAAGAAATTAAGAAAACGCTTAATGAAATTTCCCTTCTGCGCTGGCTTCTGTTGGGGTTTGTCCTCTTGTAAAAAAATTTCTTCATGATCGACGGCATGTTCGTAAGTAAGGACTGCCCCTAAATCTGAATTTGCATCTTTGTTATTCACAACTGTATACTCCAGCCCATGTTTTAAAGCTAAGTCACGGTAATTCTTATAGTATCGTGAACTGATCTTACCGTTTATCAGAAGATGTGCATTTTTGTTGTTTGCTATCTTCTCTTCCATCTCTTGTACGCCTTTTTTCTTCATAACCTGACCTTTCGTAAGGGCAAATACCACGCGTTCGCGAATCGTTCCTAAAAAACGCTTTCTCTCAGATGGCTTCGTCTCAGGCGTGCCATAGATTCCATTTTGTAGGTAGTCTTCTACTTGTTTATCACTCATGTTTTTCATCCTTTGTTTCTGTTCTGGTAGTTAGATTCCCCGAATATTCGGGAACCATGTGAGTCCTTTCACTATATAAGTTGAGAGTATGCTTCCGTTTGCATAATTGAGCTTAAGGTGGTTGGGGAAATCACCTTTTTCATATTAGTAGTAACGGTAGCATGCCATATTTGTCATATTCTGAAACGAACCTACTATAAAATTAACACTTAACTTTAACAGAGCCTAAGAAAAAGAAGAAAAGCCCAAACACGGGGCTTGGGCTTTTTCGTTTATTCTTTATTCAAAATCGATGGCCCAGTTTCCGTTACGGAAGATTGGCTCGGTTGTGCCGTCTTCATAGACACCGTCGATATCCATGTCGGATGAGCCCATCATAAAGTCTTCGTGTACCATGCTTTCGTTTACGCCATGTTTAGCTTTCTCGTCTTCGCTCATGTTAGATCCGCCTTCTACGTTTGTAGGGTAGGCGCCGCCTAGGGCTAAGTGGCAAGACGCATTCTCGTCATATAACGTGTTGAAGAAGATCAGTTCTGATTGTGATATTGGAGAGCGGTGGGGTACTAGTGCTACTTCCCCTAAGCGACGGGCTCCTTCGTCTGTGTCGAGAAGTAGTTTTAGCGTCTCTTCTCCCTCTTCGGCCTTAAAGTCTACAACTTTTCCGTTATCAAATGTAAGAGTGAAGTTTTCAATTAGATTTCCTGCATAATTTAATGGTTTCGTGCTCGTCACGGTACCATTGATGCCGTCTTTGTGCGGCATTGTAAATACTTCTTCAGTAGGCATATTCGGATTAAACTTCACACCGTCCTGAGACTTCGTGTCTCCTCCGTGCCAAATGTGGTTATCAACGAGTTGCACAGATAGATCTGTGCCTGGGGCTTTGTAGACAAGCTTTTTGTACTGCTTTTCATTTAAATAGGCACGAGCTTTACGCAATGTCGCGTTATGCTCTTCCCAAGCTGCGATTGGGTCGTCCTGGTCGATTCTTGTAATCTTAAAGATTTGATCCCACAACTGGTCCATTGCTTCTTCTTGAGTGGCATTAGGATAAACCTTCTTCGCCCAGTTCACAGTTGGAACAGATACTATGGACCACGTAATTTTATCATTCATCACGTACTGCTGGTATTCTTTCATTGCCTGTCCGCCAGCCTTATTGGCCGCAGCAACACGAGCTGGGTCGATGTCTTTTAACAGATCAGGGTTAGGAGCATAAATCGAAAGAACAGAAGCACCGTCCTTGGCATAACTCATAACCTCATCCACTTTCCATCCTGGTACATTTTCTAATACTTCCATTGGAGCATTCTTCATCTTCAAGTACGTTAGGTCCTCATCAGACCAACGAACGTGGACATCTTTCGCTCCTGCTTCGTACGCTCGTTTAGCTACTATACGAACAAATTCAGCATTCTCCACGCTAGAATTAATCACTAGTGCTTGTCCTTCTTGTAAATTAACACCAGTATGTATCGCGAGATCAGCATATTTTTGCAGTTGTTGTTCTGTCGGCTTCATCGTTTTTTCCCTCCATGATCGCATTTGCTTTTTTCTTATTATTTCATATTTTCAAAACCTTGCCTAGTCAAGAGGACTTAGGCAAGGGATTCTGTCTGCCTTCATCTAGATCAACCGTTTAACAAGCATCATACCTTCTGGTTCATTAGGAATCCTTTTGTTTTTCAAAGACTTCGATTGCCCTTTTGCGCATTGTTTTATGGTCAACACTTGGTTCAGGGTAGTCTTCTCCTATTTTACAATTATAGCGTTCCTGCTCTTCTGCTGACATCTTAGAAGGTTCATGGATATACTTCTTAGGTACATCTTTCAGTTGAGGAAGATAGGATTTGATGAAGTCCCCTTCTGGGTCGAACCGTTCAGATTGGCGCGTTGGGTTAAATACGCGAAAGTACGGCACAGCGTCTGTTCCTGTAGATGCCGCCCATTGCCATCCCCCTATGTTTGAAGAAGCATCATAATCAATAAGACGCTCTTCAAAATAGCGTTCTCCTTTTCGCCAATCCACTAGATAGTCTTTCGTCAAGAAGGAAGCTACGACCATCCGCAGGCGATTGTGCATCCAGCCAATCGTATTCAACTGCTTCATGGCTGCATCTACGATCGGATAACCTGTCTCTCCCTCTTTCCATTTCTCAAAGTAATCTTCATCCTGATTCCAATCAATGCCTTGATACTGCTCACTTACTTCCTCATGCTTACTGTTTGGATACATGTAGTGAATCATATTATAGAAATCACGCCAGGCAATTTCAGAGATGTACGTTTCGAGCCCTTTCGATTCTCCTCCATTTTCCTCTTTCTCTTCCATCGCTTTATGATAGACCGTCCGGGGAGATAGAACACCATTTTTTAAATATGGCGAGATCATACTCGTAGCGTTCTTTGCAGGGAAGTCCCGATTCTCTTCATACTGGTGTACCTTATTGTGGAGAAAGTGAGCCAGCCGTTGAATGGCTGAGCGTTCCCCGATATGATTCCATTCTTTCGTGCAGTTTGAGAGTAAATCTTGAAAAGCTTTCTCTCCCTCCTTAAATTGGTTTGTGAAATCTACACCTAGCTCTGAAAGCTTTTTCTTATCAACAGAGTACACAGCAGGCTTATCTAAAGAAGACCACATTCGGTAATACGGCGTGAATACTTTGTAATAGCCACCATCCTTCTTATGAACTTCTTCAGCTCCATGAATGTGAGCATCTACAAAGCTTTCGACTGGTATGTCCTGGGCTTCAAGCCACTTCGTAACCGATTGATCACGCTTTCGGCCGAAACCTACTTCATCTTTATTATAGAATACGGATTGAACCGTAAAGTCTTGATCGAGCAAGTGTTGAAACGCTTCTTCAACTTCTCCTGTAATGAAATGAATGGGAAACTGTTGCTCAGCAGCCCGGTTCACAAGATCTTCTAACGTTCGGAAGAAATAATCATGCCGAACTGTAAATGAATCATTTAGAGATGGATGTATATGAAATAACCCAATCACATTTGCCCCAGATTGTTCAGCGTCTTTAAGTGCATAATATAACGCCTTATGATCACTTAACCGTAAATCCTGTCGAAACCATACTACATTTACCTTATTCATAAGGCACCTCCTCTACCAATCTATACCCTCATCCTAACCAATCCACATCCCCCTCATAAACTCTCAATGCGTCTCCTAGCACAACAATACCCCTTTAAAGCAACAGAGCGTGCCAGACACCCTTTATCTTGCTAAACCAATAAAGGGTGTCTGGCACGCTGTTCTTCTGTAGTGTGGTGAAGGGGGTTAGGTATTGGATTGGATGAGTTGTTGAAAGATGGTGGTGGCTTTGGTGTGCATGGGTTTTTGGCGTTTTAGAATGGAGAAGCTTCGTTTTAGCGTGGCTTCTGGTATGTTGATGATCGCAAGGCTATCCATCTCAATCTCTTTTCTTATCGTCCATAGCGATAAGAAGGTTACACCAAGTCCTGCTTCAACAGATTCTTTAATAATTTGAGTGCTACCAAACTCCATACGTTCTTTTGGTGAAATGGAGAGATTATGAAACATTCGCTCTGTTGCTGCACGCGTCCCTGACCCAATTTCCCTCGTAATCCATATAGTCTCTTCTACCTCACTCAACGTTACATACTCTTTCTGCGCTAAAGGGTGATCATTTGAGGCTACGATTTTCATTTCATCTTCAGCAAAGGGACAAGTATCAATAGAAGGCTCATCCACCTCACCCTCAACAATTCCGATATCAAGCTCCATGTTAGCTACTTGCTTTGCGATATCCTGTGTGTTCCCAATATTGATCTTTGGATGAATAGAAGGATACTCTTTTCGCATCTTTGCAATAATACGAGGTAGAACATACTCTCCAAACGTATAGCTTGCTCCAATCGACAGTTCACCTTTTGGTTCATTAAACAATTCATGAATTAAATGGTGCATCGTATCCTGATGCCCAATAATTTGCTTTGCGTGCTCATACACAATCTTTCCAGCTTTTGTCGGCACAATTCTTCTATACGAGCGGTCTAATAACTGTACATCCATCTTAGATTCAAGGGATTTAATATACTGGCTCACTGCTGGTTGTGTCATATATAAGGATTCAGCGGCTTTAGAGAAACCGCCTTGCTCTACTACAGTAATAAAAACTTTAAACGTATCATTCACCTTCATCACTCCTTACTATAAGTGTTTACTTATAGTATACATTAATATGATTTATTTAACTTATATCCTTCATGAGCGTAACATATATGAACGGAGGTGCACGTTATGTATACATTCTTATCCCGTTATCCATTCTTCGGAGGAATCGGATTTACTTTCATATTAGCTACAATGGGCGTTCTTCTTGCAGGGCTCCCAGGATTTCAATATATAGGAGCTTTAGCGACGTCCATTCTTTTGGCCATCGTGTTTCGCCAAGCATTTGGCTATCCCACTGTTCTTCACACTGGCCTACAATTCTCAACAAAGAAATTGCTTCGTGTTGCCATTATTTTATTTGGCTTAAAGCTCAACATAGATGTTGTGTTAAATGAAGGTCTTGGTTTGCTTGCTAAAGGAGCAGGCACGATTGTATTCGCTATTGTTATAACGATGCTTTTATCCAGATGGCTTAAAGCAAACTGGATGATCACTATGTTACTTGCCGTCGGTACTGGAGTATGCGGTGCTGCGGCTATTGCTGCTGTATCACCCATTTTAAAATCAAAAGAAGAAGATACCGCATTGAGCGTTGGGATTATTGCTCTTGTAGGAACAGTGTTTGGTATTGCCTACACGATTATCGGGCCTTTTCTTCCAATTACAGCGGAACAATACGGGATTTGGTCAGGGCTTAGCTTACATGAAATCGCACATGTAGCCCTTGCCGCTGAACCAGCTGGTGAAGATGCGCTCGGTATGGCGCTACTTGCAAAGTTAGGACGAGTTCTCCTTCTGATCCCTCTTTCCTTTATTCTTGTATTTTGGATGCGACAAAAGCGCGACGACGAGACTCAAGCACAGGTCAACTTCCCTTGGTTCTTAATAGGGTTTATCATTATGAGTGTATTAGGAACGTACGTGTTAGGTGATGCAATTCCAACTTCTGACGCTTTCTTAACAGGTGTCTCAAACGTCACTACTTTCTTGTTAGCTATGGCGATGAGCGGATTAGGGTTAAATGTCAGCATGGCTAGCATTAAATCAAAGGCGATGCGACCCCTCGCTGCAATGCTTATTACATCCGTACTTTTGTCCGTCATGACTTATTTTGTATTATAAAATGGAACCGGGACATTCGCCCTTCCTCTTTTGATGAAGACGCATATGGTATGAAAGAGTACTATATTTCAAGTTAAAGAGGTGGAACACATGTCTCAAAATTATGGTGGAGGATTCGCCTTAGTCGTTGTGTTATTTATTCTTCTTATCATCATCGGCGCTGGAGCGTTTAGCGGTGGATACGGATACTAATATGAAAAAAAGCGGACGCCCTTACTTAAAGGGCGTCCGCTTTCCTTATGATCCGTCTCCACCGCCAGCTACTACAGCTGAACTACTTGCAAGAACAGCAACCATAGCAGCCTGTTGAGCTTGAATAATCGCTTCTAATGCTGTATATAAACTCGTCTCCGTTACATTTGTATTTCCTGTAATTTCACTAACAACTATATTCGTTGTGATCTTTACGTTCATATCCGGATACCATTTAAACAATTTCCTTTTATCAAGTTGATTAGAAAGCTGTTTAATTGTATTCACATGCGTTTCTCCATTTTCTATTAACGAAAGCATCCCCATTTCCGGATAATATGCTTGCTTCCCTTTTAAACGAAGATCAACAAAAGTGGATTTCACCTTTTGAACCCGCTCCACTATCGCTCTCTCTGACTCTTCTGAAGGCAGGGCAAGGATATGACTTAGAAACTGCAGTTGATTCCCTTTCGTAAACCCATTATCGTCCAAATGAGCATAAAAGGCCTCCACGTAATTAATGAGGGCGTCCTCTTCTTTCTCCACCTCTCCTAAAAGGACAGACAACGGGTAGTCCGTGTTCGTTGTAAGAAATGGGTGTTCCACGCGCATCCCCTTATAGATTGATCGCGCACGCTGAACAAGCGGAAGATTAAGTTCCTTATGCTTTAAAAAATGAACCATAGCTGCAATATAGGTGAATACCCCACGCTGGAATCTCTGATCCACGAACGCCTCATACACTTCTAGGTACTTATGAAACATTTCTTTAGGTGTATCAAAATGAATATCAAGCATCGCGGCTGTTGTAAATCTAGTCTGAGACTTTAAGGTTGAAAACACCCCCACTTCCCCTTTAATATACTCACTCATATCTAAGAAACGATCCATATTAAACTCTTTCTCATTCACGACGTACATGGAAGCAATCATCATATAGGTTTGATTGTTTGAAACAGACCACTTCAGCTTCCTCTTCAACTGACTCACGATCTCTATGTATCTCTCCATTTTGTGCTCTAAACGTTGCTGATCCATTCAAACACGCTCCTTACCGTTCGGTTACTACTATAATGTACGAGCGTAATCTGGATTTTGTTTCAAGAAATAGAAAAAGGAGGCCAATTGGCCCCCTTTAAGATTCAACTTATTGTTCAAAAGCCTTATTTAGCGTTGCCATTTCAATGGCCGCAGTTGCTGCTTCGAAGCCTTTATTGCCAGCCTTTGTGCCAGCACGTTCAATAGCTTGCTCGATCGTTTCTGTAGTGATTACACCAAAGATCACCGGTACTCCTGTTTGCATAGAGGCTTGCGAAACGCCTTTTGCTGCTTCTCCGCACACATAATCAAAGTGAGGAGTGGACCCTCGAATAACCGCCCCTAGCGTAATCACTGCATCGTACTTGCCTGTATCAGCCATACGCTTAGCGATCATTGGAATCTCATATGCTCCTGGTACATATGCAACGTCTACATCGTTTTCTGCCACACCATGACGCTTTAGTGCATCTTGAGCGCCTTCGTTAAGTTTACTTGTGATAAAGTCGTTGAAGCGGCCAACAACAATTCCAATTTTCAGTCCTGTTCCTACTAAATGTCCTTCAAATGTTTGTCCCATATATGATTCCTCCTCGAATTAATAGTGAAATAAGTGTCCCATTTTAGATTGCTTCGTACTTAAATAGTGTTCATTTTCTAAGCGTCGGTCCATTTGAATGGGAACGCGGTCAACTACTTCTAAACCGTACCCTTTTAAACCTGTAATTTTCTTAGGGTTGTTCGTGAGTAAATTTAATTGGGTAATGCCAAGATCTTTTAAAATTTGAGCTCCTATCCCGTAATCACGAAGGTCAGCAGCAAACCCTAATTTTTCATTTGCCTCGACTGTATCAAGACCTTGCTCTTGGAGCTTATAGGCATGCATTTTGTTTAGAAGCCCAATTCCCCGGCCTTCCTGACGCATGTATAGCAATACACCTTGGCCAGCCTCATCAATTTGCTTTAAGGCAGCATGTAACTGCGGACCACAGTCACATCGGTACGAACCAAATACGTCACCGGTAAGACACTCTGAATGTACGCGAACCAAGGTAGGTTCGCCGGGCTTAATGTCCCCTTTTACAAGAGCGACATGTTCTTTTCCGTCGATCTCATTTGAATACCCAACAGCTCTAAACTCACCATATTCTGTCGGGAGATTAATTTCAACTTCTCGTTGAACGAGCTTGTCTTCACGATTTCGATATTGGATAAGATCTTGAATGGTAATCATCTTTAAATTATGCTCATCAGCCATCTGACGAAGATCTGGTACTCGTGCCATTTCGCCGTCGTCTTTAATGATTTCACAAATCACACCAGCGGGCTCTCCCCCTGCCAATTTAGCCAAATCTACTGCCGCTTCTGTATGACCAGCTCGGCGAAGAACGCCTCCTTCTTTTGCGAGGAGAGGGAAGACGTGTCCAGGTCGCTTGAAATCTTGAGATTTTGCTTCTGGATTTAAGAGCTGTTGAACCGTAACTGAACGCTCTGCGGCTGAGATTCCTGTTGATGTTGTTTGATGGTCAATACTTACTGTAAAGGCTGTTCCATGTGGATCAGTGTTTCGTTCAACCATTGGGAATAGCTCTAAACGATTAGCCAGTTCTTCTGTTACCGGCGTACAAACAAGCCCTTTCCCATAGGTGATCATAAAGTTGATTACTTCAGGTGTTGCATGTTCAGCAAGGGCAATCAAGTCGCCCTCATTCTCACGATCTTCGTCGTCGCAAACAATGACGACTTTGCCTTGTTTCAAATCGTTTAGCGCATCTTCTATTGAATCGAACATAGTGGTTCACTCCATTTTTTACGGATCATTTAAATCCGTTTTCTGCTAGAAATCCTTCTGTGATAGATGAGGATTTCGCTTGATGCTGTTGCTTGGATAAGAAATTAACAACGTATTTGCCAAGCATATCAATTTCAATGTTTACACGGTCGCCTTTTCCTTTATCACCAAGAACGGTGTGCTCTACAGTGTGAGGGATGAGTGAGATCGTGATGGTGTTTTGATCTACACCAAATACCGTTAAAGACGTTCCATCAACAGCAACCGATCCCTTATAAACAAAATAGTCCATTAAATCTTCCGGAAGCTCAATCGTGTAGTAAATGGCATTGGAATCTTGTTTCTTGCTCGTAATTGTTCCCACACCATCTACATGCCCTGAAACCATATGACCACCAAAACGACCATCTGCTTTCATTGAGCGTTCTAGGTTCACCTTGCTTCCCGTTGTAATCTCACGCAAATTCGTTGCATGAAATGTTTCAGGCATTACATCAAACCGTGCTTCTTGGGAGGTAAAATCCGTTACCGTTAAGCATACGCCGTTCACGGAGATGCTATCCCCAAGGTGGACATCTTCTAAAACGGTCTGAGCTGTTACCGTGATTTCCATTGCTTCTTGTCCTTGTTTGATTCCTTTAACAGAACCCATTTCTTCTATAATTCCAGTAAACATCGTTTCACCTCTAACGGTTAGGTTTAGATACGATTTTCAAGTCGTTGCCCATATGAACAACTTCTTTTATTTGAAGATTCAGAGCTTCCTTGAGCGCATGGATGCCTTGTCCGCCCACTGGAGTCGGGGCATCTTGACCTCCGATCATCTTTGGGGCGATATAGGTGATGACCTGCTGTACAGAACCTGCTCTCAAGAATGCATCATTCACCGTCGCTCCCCCTTCTACATAAATGGAGGTAATCCCCTTTTCTCCAAGCAGATAAAGAGCCTCCTCAACAGTGACATGTGAACTGGCTAAAGTGAGGATCTCCACATGTGGAAAAGCTTTATATTTTTCTCTTTGTTCTTCTGAAACGTTATTCCCTGCTATTAGCCAAGTTGGCGCTTCGGGGTTTTGGATTAGGGGTGTTTCAACAGGAGTGCGCAAATGCGTATCCAGTACAATACGAACGGGGTTCTTTCCTCCATCAGGTAACCGCGTCGTTAGCCGAGGCCGATCTTTTATCACTGTGTTTACACCGACTAAAATGGCATCGTGTTTATGACGATCTTGATGGACATCGGTCCTTGCTTCTTCACCAGTTATCCACTGGCTCTCCCCCGTAACTGTTGCAATCTTCCCATCTAAAGACATAGCGTTCTTAAGAGTCACGTAGGGGGTTTTTGTTGATATATAGTGATAAAAGACTTCATTCAAATCGTCAGCCTGTTCTTTTAAAACATTGGTGACGACTTCAATGCCGGCTTGCTTCAGCTTCTCCACACCACGCCCAGCTACTTGTGGATTCGGGTCAAGGGTAGCAATCACAGCCCGTTTTATTCCTGCTTCTACAATACGATCTGCACATGGTGGTGTTTTGCCGTAGTGACTGCATGGCTCGAGGGTCACATAAATCGTCGCGCCTTCGGCATGGCTGCCGGCCATATTTAATGCATGGACTTCAGCATGGGCATGGCCTGCTTTTAAGTGAGCCCCCATACCAAGCACCGCTCCATTCTTAACGACAACAGATGCAACGGCTGGATTTGGTGAAGTCTGGCCTTTTGTAGCTTGAGCCATTTCTATAGCTGTTCTCATATACTTCTCGTCCTGGTTCACATTTCCACCTCCTATCTCATTCCATATAAAAAACCCTGAGGAAGATACACTTACCCCAGGGTCTCAATTGAGTGTTAAAAAAACGGACACACGTCCAGAATTTTCTGACTACTGCTGGTTTTACACTTTGCACCAGTAAAGTCTACTCCTATTCCTTCTCCCATCCGGACTTTAACCGTCGGCTCTGGTTTCTCACCAAATCAACCGCAAGAGAATACTCTGCGGGTCGCGGGCTAGCAAGACAAAGCTTGATCACCGCCGGTTGGGATTTTCACCCGACCCCGAAGGAATTATTCGATTATCAAGATTCCATTGTACACTTACACTATAATTTATTTTCCAATCTCACGCAACGAAAAAACACCTCTTCAACACTTTATCACAATAAAGTTACAGAGCGTGCCAGACACCCTTCCACTCTGTAAAGTATTGCAGGGCGAAAGGGTGTCTGGCACGCTTCACTCTACTAAAGTGTTCCTTTATTGAATTGACAGTGATGGATCAAGAGAAATCTTCACATTGCCTTGTACCGCTCTTGAGATCATACAACTTGATTCAGCCTTTTCAACAAGCTTCTTTAGCTTTTCAAACTGAGCTTCTGTCGCCTCATGTTTCAAAGAAACCACGGGACGGTGGATGATTTCGTCGTATGAAATGACACCTTTTGTTACATCCACAATGCCTTCTGATGTCATGCTCATCTCATGAAGAGGAAGTTCTGCACGTTCAATCATTGCACCAAGTGTAATGATATAACACGTTGCTGCCGCTCCTAGAAGCATTTCATCAGGGTTCGTACCGATTCCTGGCCCCTCCATCTCTGGTGGGATCGAAATCTCAGTTTTCAGTCGATCCGCCTCTATTTGACCAACAGAATTGCGCCCGCCCGGCCATTCTGCTGTAAGGTTGAAATGATGCTTTGGCATGATGCTGCCTCCTTTAATAAGTAAATCCTATCTATTCCCAACGTACCACACCTCCCCCTCAAAACAAAGTCACCCGCTTTATTACAGTAATGGGCCGCAGGGTGCCAGGCACTCTGCGGTTCTCTAAAGCGCTAACGCGTGCCTGGCACCCTGCAGCACTCTAAAGCATCAACGCGTGTCTGGCACGCTTTAGCCTACTAATATAAGACAGTGCGGGGAAGGGGTTGTATAATGGGAGTACTATGTTTTTGAGAGGGTGTGTGGGTATGAACCGGTATGATGTGATAGTTGTTGGCGCTGGGTTTGGGGGATTAACGTCAGCTGCAATGCTTGCTAAAAAGGGATATTCGGTTGCTGTGCTTGAAGCCTCTAATGAGCTTGGAGGTTGTGCTGGTAAATTTGATCGTCATGGGTACCGATTCGGTGCTGGCGCGACAGTTGGAATGGGCTTTGAAAAGGGCGGTGTATTAAAACGGGTATTTGATGAGCTTGAAATGGATTTACCTCCTATGACATCCTTAGAAACAATCATGAACATTTACACACCACATGATACAATTCATTACTACCAGGAAACAAATCGCTGGTATCAAGAAGTCGACAGAGTATTTCCCACAAACAGCCCAAAAGTGAAACGTTTCTATGAAGAGGTCTTTAAAATCGGCTCTCGCATTGACGAGCTCCTCTTAGATCTGCCTGTATTTCCACCAAACCATTGGAAAGACTGGCCAAAGCTTCTCAAGTACGTCAACTCCAATTCGATCGCACTTACCCCATACATGACTCAAACGGTAATGGATCGACTTAAATCTTATAACCTTCATCAAGATGAAACATTTATGTCCTTCTTGAATGGACAGCTGATGGACAGTGTTCAAACGACCGCAGACCAATGTCCGGCTTTCCTTGGATATGCAGCCCTCCAAACGTTTCATAAAGGCGCTTTTTCTGTACAAGGGGGACTTGCTACTATAGCTGAGAAATTAGCGGAGTCCATCAAAGCAAACGGCGGAGAAGTCTTACTTAGAAGACCCGCAATTCATATTGTTCCACAAGAGGACCGCTGGGTGGTCAAGAGCCGCAGAGACCGTCAGTACGAAGCTTCTAAAGTCGTGTTGAATAACTCTCTTCATAACTTCCACCAACTATTCGACCAAGAGGTTCATAAACAATCTGCCATCAAAAAAGATGACCTTACTTCTTCCTGGGGAGCGTTTATGCTTTATTTAGGAGTAGATGACATCTTTCCAGAGGATGTGTTGTATCATCAAATCATCCAGGATAAAACGAAGCCACTGTCAGAGGGAAACCAGTTCCTTCTCTCCCTATCAAGTAAGGACGACACGCGAATGGCCCCTCACAGTAAAAGGGCGATCACGATCTCCACTCACACAGAAGTTGCACAGTGGTGGAAGCGGGATGACTATGAAGATTTAAAAGAGCGATATACCGAACGCATACTAGACGGGATTGAAACCCATTTCCCGGACTTCAGATCTCACATTAATGTCTTAATGCCTGGTACACCGGTAACATTTGAGAGATTTGTTAAACGAGATAAAGGTCGTGTAGGTGGCTATATCCCAAATGGAAGGTTCAGCTGGTTACAACACCAATCTGTTTATACAGGTCTTCAGGGCATTTATGCATGCGGAGATACTGTTTTTCCAGGAGCAGGAACGCTTGGAACTTCTCTATCTGGATGGATGGTAGCTGAGGAAATTCAAAAGGGCTAACACTTGCAAGAAGCACATGTGTTAGCCTTTTTTACTTGTATCTAAGGATAGCCAGTTCATAAGAACGAGGAGAATACATAAAGCAGAAAAACTATAATAAATAACTCCTGGCATTTCTTTCATCATAACAGCAATTACAGGAGGTCCAGCAGCTACCCCAACAAAACGAATACTACTATAAATGGATGTAATCGTTCCCCTCTCCTCCTTAGGGACCCCCTCTGTAATGAACGCATCCATGCATGGTAAAGCAATCCCAATCCCAGCCCCCGCTACTGACAAAATCACTAAAAATAGCGCTAAACCGGTGTTACCCCCAACGAACAAGAAGCTCAGTGCAGCGATGCTATTGCCCGCTACAATCAACCACTTCATCATGACTTTATTCTCTCCGATTTTACAACCTGACGTGTAAGATGCAATGCAGAGAAACAGAAGAGGAACGGCTAAGTATAGACCTTTTGCATATCCCAGCTTCTTAAAGTCATCTTCCAAAACACTAGAGAAATGAAAAAGCAACCCAAATAATATAAACATAAGAACGCCACCCGTAGCAAAAACGGAAAAAATCCAGTGCTTATTCTCCATAATTAAATCTTTCGTATTCTTTATAAACTTACGCAGCGTTGACTTATGTTCTTTTTCCTCTTCTTTTGGAACCTTAACAAGAAATATGACTAGTAAAATGGAAACCAAAGACAGAATCGGTATAAACAAGAACGGAAGGTACCACACCACAACAGCTAAAAAAGCCCCTAAAACAGGACTAAGAACTTTCCCGAATGTATTGGCCGTTTCAATGATCCCAAGCCCTTTACTTATCTCCTTTTGATCTTTGAACATATCTCCAACTGTCGGGATGACGACCGGAAATGCTCCTGAAGCTCCAATGCCTTGTATGAATCTACCTACTAAGATCAGCCAATACGGATTCGGTAATGACCAAGCGGCAAAAGTAGCAATCCCCCCTCCTATCGCTACCATAATAAGACTCGGAATGATCACTTTTTTCCTCCCCCATTTATCAGAGAAATATCCGAACACAGGTATAAGCGGAATGGCGATGACTGAATAAATTGTGATCACCAAGCTAGACTGAAATGAAGTAATATTCATCTCACGCTCCATAAGAGGCAGAACAGGAATTAACATAGAATTTCCAAGGGTCATCATAAGAGGAATCGATGCCAGAGCCAATAAGTCCCACCGTTTGTCCTTCATACGCATTACTCCTACTATTAAGAAATTGTTCTTACAGCTAATTTGTGTAGAAGAGAGCCGGTTCCATACCCATCATTTATTGGAATTTCACACATTTGCATAACGTTATTCACAAGAAGACCAAACTCAGAGATGATACAATGGAGGAAAAGGAGAGGATTTGCTTGAAACAATTATCACACGAAGCATTTAAAAGAGCTCGTAACTGGATCATGATGAAGGGCCGCCCCCTTGAACAGGCGCTTTTCGCATACGAATTTGAGGACGGAACAGCGGATGAAGTCTTAAACGCTTTACACGCCTATCAAAATGTAGACGGAGGCTTTGGTCAGGGACTAGAACCAGATATTCAGCTTCAGGACTCATCTCCTATCGCGACTTCTGTTGCTCTACAACATTTAGTTCGATTTGCAGATGAACCTAAAGCAGATACGATGATCCGTGAAGCCATTAGATACTTAGAATATTCGTTCTTAGAAGAAAGACAAGGATGGCTTGCCGTACCTGAAAAAAGCAATGACTACCCACACGCATTCTGGTGGACTGTTCACAAGAATGGAATGTCATGGATCGATGAGAATTGGGGCAATCCAAGTGCTGAATTAATTGGATACTTATATTTGTTCGAGGAGTACGTAACAGCCTTACATATTCCAAAGCTTATTGATCAAGCCATGCAACATTTCCTACAATTAGAATCGTTTAAATCGGAGCACGAGATTTACTGTTATTTACGGCTGTTCGCCATGATCCCGGATCAGCGCACAGAAAAAGTGGAGCGACAATTAACGAAAGCCGTACAATCTCTTGTGAAATTAGACAGGGAGAACTGGGAGAAGTATGTACCCTTCCCGCTTAAATTCATCCCGTCACCGGACTCTCCTAAATTCGGAATTCCTGACTTTAAAGTTGAAGACAATCTAGATTTCTTCGTAGAGAAAATTGAAGAAAACGGGAAGCTAACTCCGGCTTGGGAATGGAATGATTACCCTGAAGCTTGGGAAAAAGCACAGCAGGAGTGGAGCGGCATCCTTACAGAAGGCACCCTAAGTGCTCTGAATCGTTTCGATCGACTTTCAACCTAAGAGAGCCAGCTTAGCTTAGGACCGCGGCCGTTACGTTTGATGAGTGGTTGGGGTGGCTGGGGAACGACTCGCTTTCCGCGGGCAAGCTGTCGAGCCTCCTCGGGAAGACCGCCCTGCGGGGTCTCGTCGACCTTTTTATCCCGCAGGAGTCTCCCCGTTCCCCATCCACCCCTTGCTCTAGTTTGCAAACGGCCCCTCAGCGTAAGCATAATCGTGTTGCATTGCTAGGTATAGAACCTCCCGAACCACTTATGTTCAAGCAAACGTAAACATAGTCTTAAATTTCAAGATTACCATCGAAGCTAATAAAACTACCCGGTTTCGCCTTTGTGGCGAGACCGGGTAGTTTTATTGTGTAATAATCATGCTAGGGGCTTCTGTAAGGTATTCCATAAGATGATCTACATCTGCTTGAACCTTTTGCCACTGTTCGGAAGATAGGGCTTGTTGTAATATTTCTTGGTTATCAAATTCAATTTCTACAACTAAGTAAATATCTTGCTTTACATTAATCGTTTCTCCAACAGAATGAATCACTACATTCTTTACACCCTCTACAGCATTCACTAAAGGCAGGTGAACTTCTTCGTGTTGATCTTTAAATCCCTGTTTATCCGTTGGGTGCGGGTACATGACTAAAATCTTTGCCATTGTTCAATCCCTCCTGCCATCTTACATTCCCACTTAAACGAATCAACAAACGACTAGTAAACCATATTGGGACCATCCCCAAATCCATGCATAATTTCCAATCGGTCACGGCATAACTAAACACAGATATGAAACGAATGATGAGGTGAGTAGTGGTGGATACAGTTATGCTTGCACGTGCTCTATTTGGCACGTCGATGGGCTTTCACATTATTTATGCCACGATCGGGGTTGGCGTTCCCCTGATGATCATTGTGGCTGAAATCATGTATGTTATAACCAAAGATGAAGACTACAAAATTATGTCGAAACGATGGACGAAGGGCTTTGCCATCCTCTTAGCCGTTGCCATTGCATCGGGTACCATTGTCGGGGTTTTAATTTCGCTATTATTCCCTGGTTTTATGCAAATTGTAGGCCAGGTTATTGCACTGCCTTTCCAAATTGAGATCTTTGCTTTCTTAATTGAAGCCGTCTTTATGTCCATTTACCTTTATGCAGCGGATCGTCTGCCAACCTGGCTACGTTTAATTAGTATTACTTCTGTTGCGATTGGCGCTGCTGCGTCAGCTATTTTAATAACAGATGCGCACGCATGGATGAACACGCCAGCTGGTTTTGAAATGAATGCCAATGGAGAAGTCATCAATGTCGATCCATGGCGAGCCTTCTTCAACCCTAGCTTTGTTGTAACCGCTATACATGTTACAGTTTCTGCCTATATGACGGTTGCCTTCCTGGTTGGCTCTATTGCTGCAGCTCGGCTTTTAAAGAGCAATATCTCAGAACAGGAACGCCATTATCATAAGAAAAGCATTACACTTGCGATTTATATCGGTGCAATCATGTCTCTTTCAACTGCGATTAACGGACATGAAACAGCGCAAATGCTTCATGAATACAATCCCAGAAAATTAGCGGCAGCTGAAGGGTTATTTGAAACCACTACACACGCTCCCCTTTCTGTTGGAGGGTGGACCTCCCGTGAAGATCAGGAAGTAAAGTATGCAATCGAGATTCCTTACGCTTTAAGCTTCCTTGCTGGAGACCGATTTGATACTGAGGTCAAAGGACTGAATGAATATCCTGAAGAACTGTGGCCTCCTTTGTTCGTCCATACGTTATTTAACGTTATGGTCGGTATTGGTACCATGCTTATTGGTTTATCCTTCCTCGCCATTTTCTGGAGATGGATCTTGAAAAAAGAGCTCCCTGGATGGATGCTTGCGCTATTTGTAGGCGGAGGACCTCTAGCGATTATTGGAATTGAGGCTGGTTGGTGTTTCAGTTGTATTGGCAGACAACCCTACACGATTGTTAACGTCTTAAAGACCAGTGACGCAGCTACTCATGCCAATAATGTTGGAATTTTATTCGCTTTATTCGTGATTTTGTATGCGATTCTACTTGTCGTTACTGTAGCTGTGATGGTGTCCTACTTCAAGCGTAACCCTGTTGAATCAGAACTTGTTGAGAAAGGGGTATAAGAAATGGAAGAATCCTTACTTGCAGTCGCCATTCTTTGGAGCATTCTTTTCCTGTACTCCATAACGGGGTCTATGGACTTTGGAGCTGGTTTTTGGGGGATGGTGTATGGAAACAAGAAAGATTCCACAGCTTCTAAAATCGCCAACCGCTTCTTATCTCCGACATGGGAAGTCACCAATGTATTTCTCGTCTTATTTGTTGTTACTCTGGTTGCTTTCTTCCCTTTTGCAGCCGGAATGTTAGCAACTGTCCTTTTGCTTCCAGTTGGTTTAGGTCTCATTTTATTGACCATTCGCACAACGTTTATGGTCTTTGAAGGAAAAACAGAGCGATTCAAAGATCTATTACGCATCACATCTGGAGTAACAGGGGTGTTACTTCCCTCTTTACTCGTAAGTATCTTGCCAATTACACTCGGAGGGTTTATTGCTTTTGAAGAAGGGTATCCTCAGCTTTTATACGGAAAGCTCTTATCAAGCGTAACCGTCTATATGCATATTGCCTTTGGTCTCAGTACAGCCTTATTTTTGTCAGCGGTGTTTCTGGCTGACTACGCAAGTGAAGCAGGAGATGATTCGGCCTATCAAACGTACAGACGGCACGCCATTTGGCTTGGTCCTTTGTCATTAATTATTGCTGTTTTAACCATCTTCACTATGCCACCAGAAGCTTCTTGGATCGTTGATAATTTCCGCGAGAACCTTTATGGCTTCGGCATGTCCGTTACCCTATTCTTAATTGGCTACGTGTTATTGTTTGTGAAGCGACCAAATGGGCAAATCGGATATTCTCGATTATCTGTTGTATTCGTAGTGCTTCAATACGGGTTTGCCATTTATGCTTACGGCTCTGCCCACCTACCTTATATGGTGTATCCGCATCTAACCATTGAGGAAGGTTTCACAAATCCAACAATGTTTAATCAACTGCTGATCGCCTATATTATCGGTCTTTGTATTCTGGTCCCAGCTTTCATTCTTCACTGGAAGCTATTCCTGAAAGATAAACGATATTTAAAGCAGGATTAACTAAAAGCAGTACGAGTGCAGAAGATCTTATCTGCTCTCGTACTGCTTTTACATCTTATTCTGTTTCCGCGTTTCTTTTCCCAGCAATCATTATATAGAAAAGCGGTCCTAGTAGCGGAATAAACCCGAGGGGCCAATAGCCCTTTAATGAATGATCGTTTTGGTAATAGGCATGATGGGAGATTCCGAGCAAGGAAAGGAGCGTCAGCATTATAAAATCAATTGTCATTGTATGTACAAAACGCGATCCCCAAAAGGCCTGTTGATATTCTGAAAAACTACCATATACCAACCCATATAGTAGCAATAGGATAGATATAACTAAAAGGGTTAAGGCAAAAGATGAATTGGTTATAGTGTGATAAAGCTTTTGTGACGTTCGGTTCGTTCGATTACGCTTCTCGTAATGAAATATGAAATAAGGAAATAAAGCAAAAGCCCCTAAAACGAAAGAACCAAGTACAAACGGCCAAGCTGGGATAGTCCCTTTATCTTTTGAGAGTAAGAGAATCCCAAACACCATAGGCCAGACGCCTAACATACTAAATACAGCTACCAATAAAGGGTCAGGAGAGTCCATCGTAATGATTCGCTTAAGATAGTTCATCCCCCCATTTTCTATAGGAGCTAAGAAAAAGGCATAAACAATAAACAGAAGCCATAACGCTAACATAATTGATTTCAATTGCCTCATTAGCCTTCAGCCTCCCAGTCTTTCTTAAACCGTTCAACCTTCCCTTCAATATCTTTCATCATTTGCAGTAGTCGATCCAAATCTTCAGCTTCTGCATTCGCTTCATCCATCGCTTCAACGACTTGAGACAAAATTTGAAATCGATTTGTTAAGTATTGAAGCTGTGATTGCTTATCTTGTACTGATTTCCCCACAATATCCCTCCTCCCTATCCTTTTCTCTAACCACTATCTAAATAAACCTTATAATAAAGTTTATCTTCATTTGGTCCTCTTACGTCCTATTAAAATCTCGGGGGTTCTTATCTAGCTAAAACTTTTCTTGATGCGAGGCAAGTCTCTTCTATACCCTCAGCTAGCATCGGCTTAAAATAATAATACCCTTGTATATAATCACAAGAATACGAGAGAAGAAGATCGGCCTGATCAGATTCTTCCACCCCTTCTACCGTCACTTCCATACCTAATTGTTTAGCTAAATGGATGATAGTCGATACAATAGCTTGTTGCTTGCTATCCTGGACTAAGTCATCTATAAATGATTTATCAATCTTTAACGTATCAATCGGTAGCCTTTGCAAATAGTTAAGGGAAGATAGACCTGTCCCAAAGTCATCAAGCGCAATTCGAACGCCCAGTGCCCTTAGCTGCTCAAGCGTATTTACGGCTTCTTCAATGTTTCTCATAACGGAGGTTTCGGTTATTTCAAGCTCTACTTTATTAGGATCAATTTCATATTCCCCAATCAATTCGCTGACCATCTTAGCTACATTTCCATATTGAAAGTGATTGGCAGACACGTTTATGGAAATCTGGTCAATAGGGATATGCTTTTCTTCCCATCTTTTCAATTGCTCGAAAGCAGTACGCATGACCCAATCTGTAATGGTGACAATTAACCCATTCTTCTCTGCTAGAGGTATAAATTCTCCCGGAGAGATAAACCCGAGCCTTGGATGATGCCAGCGGATAAGCGCTTCGATCTTAGTAACTTCTAGTGTTGCAGTAGTCACTTTAGGCTGGTATACGAGCGAGAATTCCTTACGCTCAGCTGCTTGTCGCAACTCTGAAAGTAAAAAGCGCCCTCTTTCATTAGAATGGATGGAGGGGTCATAGATTTGAACGGTGTTCCGTCCTATCTCTTTAGCAAAGTGAAGTGCTTGTTCTGCTTCACTAAATAAGTCGTCTTCACAAGCAGGATCAAATATCTTCATACTCGCCCCAACAGAAAGGGTCGTTTTAAATTGGAATTGTTCGTAAGAAAACGTCATTTGCTTTACTTTCTCTTGGATTTTCTCAAGCACCGACCTTAGTTCACTATACGATATATCCTTTCGAATCAACAGTCCAAATCGATTTCCGTCAAGACGCGCAATGGTAATATTCGGTTGATCAAAGGCTGTAATGGCTTCTGCCATTTGATGAAGCACTCTGTCTCCTGCCTTATATCCAAATGAATCGTTCACCCACTTAAAATGGTCAACGTCGAACAGAATACAAGCGATCTTATGCTGTTTGTTCCTTGCCTTTTTTAAGAACTCTTCGTACTTCATCAGGAAATGCAAACGATTCGGAAGCCCCGTCAAAAAATCATAGTATGCTAAGTGCATGGTGCTTCGGTTCTCCACTCGAGAGAGCAATATAACAGCTGATAAAACCAGTGACATGATTAAAGAAACGGCTAAGATGAGGAAAACTTTATCCCCATTAAATTCACCTGAAGGTATCACCCCTTCCTCCATTGAAAAACGTACCGCTTCCATACCTATATAGTGCATAGCGGCGATGCCACTCCCCATTACAATTGCACTCAATCCTTTCACCGTGATGGACTGTTTCAATTGAACAAGCTTAAACAGCCACAAGGCTATCAATGAGATAACGATAGCCACCACGACAGATAGGTACACATAAAATCGATCATATTCCATATTCACACGGGGGATAAACATCGCCTTCATCCCAACATAATGCATAGACGAGATCCCTGCTCCCATAAAGATCCCAGAAACAGCTATACGGACCCGCCCTACGCTTTCCTTATCGTGGAAGTAAAATGCGATGTAAGATGCTCCGATTGCCGGAAGGATCGATAGGAAGGTTAACCACCAATTAAAGTGAATGGGCATCCCGACATTATAAGCCGTCATGCCAATAAAATGCATGGACCAAATGCTTAGCCCCATCGTTGTAGCCCCAACCCCGATCCAAATCTGTTTCATCTCTCTCCTAGAACGCGTAATGTGTTGAAAACTATCCAGTGCCAAGTATGAGCCTATGATGGCCACTATAATTGAAAGAAAAACAATATCCCCATCATAGTTCCCCAATAATTCTTGCATGTATACCACTCTCCAAAGTTGCTGGGTCATTTTATTTAAAGTTTATTACAAAAATGGAAAATGTGGAATAGCTCACAATACGTTTCATTTATCTACTTGTGATCCGGTGTGATGCAGACTCAAAAAAAGAGGAGTCTCAGATTAGTCTCCTCTCTCTTACAGTTTATGAATGTTGGTTCGAGGGTTCTTCTGATTCTTCAGAACTTGATAAGAACCACCCACCTACTGCAATGAGCACTAAAACGCTATAGAAAATAGCCTTCCACAATATGGAGTGGGCAAAATCATGCGACAGAACGTGCAAGGATGGATGAGCTAGAACGGTCACAACTAGTTTCACACCAACCCAACCAACGATGATGAAGGCAGCGGTTTCTAACCCTGGCTTACGCTTTAGTAAGTCTACAAACTTGTTTGCTGCAAATCGCATAATGATAATCCCAATCATTCCACCTGCTAAGACAACAAGAAACTTCCCACCATCAAGGCTGCCGATTACCGGAAGAGGCGTCTCAGGTAACGAAACGGCAAGCGCAACAGCTGCTAAGATCGAATCGACTGCGAAGGCCATGTCTGCTAACTCTACTTTGAAAACCGTCATCCAAAAACCGCTTTTCTTTCCTTCTGCTTCCTCCGTGCCTTCATCTAACTTCTTCCGCTTCACCTTTTGTTTCCAGAGATGATTGATTGAGATGAAGATGAGGTAGGCTGCTCCAATTGCTTGGACCTGCCATACATCAATAAGAAACGAAATGATAAATAACGAACCAGTTCGTAAAATAAATGCTCCTGCTAACCCGTAAAATAAGGCCTTCTTACGTTTCTCTTCAGGTAAGTGCTTTACCATCACAGCTAGCACAAGAGCATTATCCGCCGCCAAAATGCCCTCTAACAAGACTAGTACGAGCAATACCCATCCATACTCAACTAACAACTGAAGTTCCATGTCTTTTCTCCTTTATATGAAAGTATAAAAAATAGCCTTTACCGCATGTGGTAAAGGCCATCAAAAAAGACCTTTACACAAGATTGTGTAAAGGTCTTGCTAACAACGTGAACGTTGCCAATAAAGCCGGAGATCTCTCTCGCAATGACGACTTTATTGTACAGCTACTCCCCTTTAGGAAGGAAACGACTATTTAATTATCTTAATCATATTCTGCCCTCGCAGTTTTGTCAATAACATAATAGCCTTCACTTGTTGTCTGTTAGCATACACCTTTACCATGAGTTGTGACTGTTCCTCTTCGTGCGAAGAATACATGTTGTTACTACGCACCTATTATCCCTTATTGTAGAAAGAGTTCATTATAAATATCAGTTTTCCCGACTAAGAAGCAGGTATCCATAAAAAACGACATAAAAAAGACACCTGTTTTCCCGCATAGGAAAACAGGCGTCTCATCTATTACTTCACTGAGCCTTCAATAACACCTTCCATTTTAGAAACCATTGCTTCTTTCAACTCATCCAACCGCTCCAGGCTTGTTTCGTAGGCATCTGTTTTTACCCCGAAATAACACTTGATCTTCGGTTCTGTTCCAGATGGGCGGAGACAACACCAGGCGTCTTCATCTAACACATATTTCACTACATTTTCCTGAGGTAGTTGAATCACTTCAGATTCACTTCCGTCTAAAAATGTACGGGTTTGATCCGAATAATCTTCGACAGCCACCACTCGATAGGAACCAAACTGAGTTGGCTGATCTTGACGGAAACGGTCCATGATTTGCTGAATTTTCTCTGTGCCCTCTTTCCCTTTTAACGTAAGAGAATGCAAGCCTTCCAAGTAATAGCCGTGATGCTCATATAGCGCTGTTAATGCTTGATAAAGCGTCTTATCTTGCCCGCGCCAGTGTGCAGCTAATTCACTCGCTGTAATTGCTGCTTGAACTGCATCTTTATCGCGAACATACTGGTCCACTAAATATCCATAACTTTCTTCAAATCCATACAAGAACGTTCCGCTTCCGTTTTGGTTAAAAGCTTCAATTTGTTCTGCAATAAATTTAAAGCCTGTTAATGTTTCGATCATACGAGCATTATAATGTTCCGCAACTTTACGCCCCATTTCGGTCGTAACGATTGTTTTGATGACCGTGGCATCTTCAGGAAGGGGCTGCGTCTGTGAAAGAAGGTAATCAATCGTTAGCGTACCGAGTTGATTCCCCGTTAAAACGACATACTCTCCCTCCTCGTTCTGAACGGCTACTCCCAAACGGTCAGCATCTGGGTCTGTAGCTATGAGAAGGTCTGCCCCTTTTTCTTTTCCTAGTTCAATGGCTTTTGCAAAGGCTTGGTGTTCTTCAGGATTAGGAGAAGAGACGGTAGAGAATTCTGGGTCTGGTTTCGCTTGCTCTTCAACAACATGGACATTCTTAAAACCAGCTTGTTCTAGCCCATCCAACACAGGTTGATATGCTGTTCCGTGAAGAGGTGTGAAAACGATTGACATATCTGATTGCTCTTTAATCATTTGTGGATTGCGAATAATTCCAAGCAAACGATTCGTGTACGCTTTGTCCACATCTGACCCAATCCATGTCAGTAATTCTGATTGTTCAATTTCTTCTTGTTCGCGTACCTTCACAGTCAATTCACTCTCTACGTGGTTCACATACGAAATTAGTTTATTTGCCTCTGCCGGAGGCATTTGGGCACCTTGTTCGTTATAAACCTTAAATCCATTATATTCAGGTGGGTTATGACTTGCCGTAATCATAATACCTGCTGCTGTTTGAAGATGACGAACAGCAAAGGAAAGATAAGGAGTAGGACGAAGCGACTCATATACATACGCTTTAATACCATGAGCTCCTAGAACCCGGGCTGCTTCGATACTAAATTCTTTTGACTTATAGCGAGAGTCATACGCGATCGCCACTCCCCTATCACGAGCTCCCTCAATATGATCAAGTATGTATAATGCAAGTCCTTCTACAGCTTTTCGAATGGTATATGTGTTCATGCGGTTCGTACCAGGACCTAACAGGCCACGCATTCCACCTGTTCCAAACTCAAGTGTTTTATAGAAAGCGTCTTCTAGTTGTGAAGGATTGCCTTCTATTTCTTCAAGTTTCGTTCTAAGATCTGTTTCTAAATCCTCATATTGCTTCCACTGTTCAAATGTTGTTTTCCAAGTCACATGGATTCCCCCTCATGGTTTTAATGTCTTACGAATGTAGGATTCAAATATCATATCTAAAAGGAGTGTTAGCGTTGATCTTGTCGTTATGTCAAAGCCTGCAAATGAGGTCTTAGGCACCCTGGCATTAAGGGATTGGGAAGTAAGCTGGGCTAATGAGCTAGAATTCGCGTTGGTAATAGCCACAGAATGAATTCGACGAGCATTTAACTGCTCAATTAAATCAATTAATAGCTCTACTTCACCACTCGAAGAAATGCATAGCACTAAATCACCTTCTTCAATCCAACTCGGCAAAAGGTGAATCATATGTAGCTCGTACAGATACGTTGAGGTCTTATTCATCTGCATAAGTTTCTTACTTACGTATTCTCCAAGCGGTTTGGTTAATCCAATCGCCACGACAACAATCCTTGCCGATTTCTTCATAGCATCAGTGACTTCTTCAATGGCTTTAGTATCAATTGCGCCTAAAGCGTGCTCCAAAATGTACTTATATTGGTCTACTATATTATCAGCTCTTCTAACAGAAGATGAATGATGGTCTCTGAGTACATATTTCAGCTCAGCAAATCCGTTCAGGCCCAGATGATGACACATTCGCACAACCGTAGTCGTACTTACATTGTTTTCTTCCGCCATTTCTGTCAAAGACATGCGCTTTGCATTCGTTAAGTGGGCTTCAATATAGGCTAGAACGTGACGCTCAGCATGGGTAAGCAAATGTACTTTGTCTGTAAATAAATCTACTGGTGTCTTCATATTCCGGCTCCTCTGTGGGCATTCGTGTTAAATTATAACATAATTCAGATAAGTATTCGCAGAAATCTTGATGACAGATCACGACAAAAATCTTAAGGATCCTGTACCTTTCTTTTCTTATGCAAAATGTAAACTATGAACTGGTATAGCTATACTCCTCGTAAATTTGTAATAAATCCTGGGCCCATTCAATAGCATTACGATACTCCAAAAACAATGCCCCTTGGTCTACACCTAATGAAAGAGAAAGGTCACGAATGCTTTGCCAGTCTGCAATTTCAATCGATCTACATAATTCTAGAGCAAGTCCATAGCGATTAAAAACCCCGTTAAGAGCTTCATTAATATCATGATGCAGAGGTAAGTCCTCTATGCTTTCCTCCATCGACCGTTGCAAGAATACATCAATAAACGATAGCATCCCTGTTAAGAAATAACTAGAAGACTCTCTTTCCTCTCCTACTAAAAAAGAGATCCTCTCACATAACCTTGCCCGTATGTAACATAACTTCATCACTTCATAAGGTGCAGTATCAGCTTTGGCTCCCATTTCTTTCAACACGAGTACATATGACCACTTCTTCACTTCATCAAAACCGAGTAACATAATGGCTTGGGCTATTGACTTTATAGGTTCAATGCGTCGGTATGCTACCGAGTTTATAAGCTTCAATAATTTATACGATAAGGAAACGTCATTCTCTATTTTTCCAGCAACAATTGAAACATCTGGTTGAGGACGAGCCAGTTCTTTCATTAACTCGATATGTTGAAACGATTGGAATGATGTATCGTAAGAAGTCATAATGATAGGTTTACTAAAAAAGTATCCTTGGTAGTATTGAAACCCTAATGATTGGCATTGCAGGAATTCTTCGTATGTCTCTACCTTTTCTGCTAACAGTTTAAGCGTATAGGGAGCAATTTGTTCTACAAGTCCCTTCATTTCTTCTAGAGAATACTGACGAATATCTACTTTCACTATATCTGCATACCGAAGCAAATCCTCTGTATATGGATTGTGTACTTGAAAAACATAGTCGTCTAGAGCAATTTGATACCCTTTATTCTTCAACATTCTGCACGTATCAATAAGTTCCTTTGTGAGCGGAATGTTTTCTAGTAATTCAATGACAAGTTGACTCTGAGGAAAGCAAAAGGGAAGTTCACTTTTCAAAAGGTTCTCCGTAAAATTCACAAAGCATTTCTTCTGTCCTGATATGTGTTTAAACCCCATGTTATAAAAACTGTTCATGACAACTTCAGCAGTAGCCTGATCCCCATCAATCCCCGCAAAACTTTGATCTGATTTAGAACCTCTATATAAGAGTTCATAAGCCATTACATTACATTCATTATTAAATATAGGCTGTCGCGCTACATATACTTCCACAGAAGCACCCTCTTCTTACATGCTATATACTCAAATATATCCCATAATTTACAAAATAGGAACCACATAAAAAGAATTGCTACTATTAGAATCGAAGGTGAGAGAATGTTTCCGTTTACTTTATTTGAGTGTGAGGTGGTTCGGGGAATCACTCGCTTTCCGCGGCGAGCTGGGAAGCCTCCTCATTCGCTAGCGCTCTCTGCGGGGTCTCCCCTAGGCTCCTTCTGCCGCAGGAGTCTCGCAATTCCCCGAGCCACCTCTTCCATTTAATGGTGTAACGGAAACATGCGGTATGTGGAAATCTTGCAACTCTCACCACCCTTAAGATGTGGGACATTGGCAAAACTAAAGCCAGGGGTGTCTAGGGGACGCCCGTGGAAAGAGAGTCATCCCCCCAGACACCCCTTGCCATGTAAGTCCCGAACGGCACCACTGCTCGGGAATTGCTTATGCCTGACTGAATCTACATGTGGCTTGTTTCCGTATCTCCCAATATGGAAAAGGTGGGCCTGGAAACTGCGAGACTCCCGTGGGCAGAAGAGCCTAGGTGAGACCCCGGAGCCCGGCTTTGCCGGGTGAGGAGGCTCACCAGCTCCCCACAGGAAAGCGAGTGGTTTCCAGGCCCACCTTAGACTCAACTAAAGTAAACGGAAACATTTCCTCATAATACCTAGTAAAAAGAGATGGCAATTCCAAGAATACCTAAATGCGAAAAAGGGAATTTCCATTTTGTATCGAACATTCTATAATTAGGATAAGACTTAAAATAAGAAAGTAGTGGTCACGAATGTACCATAAGAAGTGGTTTCAAACCTTAGTGGGGATCATTTTGGTTTGTTTGCTTTTTTGGGTTTTAAAGCACATTGAATATGTATACCAACCGATATTTACATATGTAGGAGCAATTGCCTTTCCTCTTATTACAGCGGGGGTTCTTTATTATATCTCAAGGCCCATTGTTCACCTTCTAGAAAGGTACCGGGTACATAGAATCTTGGCGATTTTCTGCGTGTTTATTTTATTCATCATAACTGTCTATTTAATTGTGACATTTATCGCTCCAATTGCCCAAGAACAATTTACACGCTTTGTTGATAATTTACCTGCGATGATTCGTGAGGTAGAAAGCATTATTAACTATTGGCAAAGTAACCAGGAAATTATTCCAGATCAATTCTCCACCGCGATTACAGATGCTCAAAATGAAGTCTTTTCTAGAGCGCAAGAAATAACAGGAGCTCTTACAAGCTTTGTAATTGGGATGGTTACGTCACTTGTTCAATTCTTATTCTTGCTCATTTTAGTTCCGTTTTTCCTTTTCTACATGTTGAAAGATGGAGAGAAACTTCAACCTTTCCTAGCAAAGTTCTTTAAAGATAAGCGGGCTGCCAGTTTGACTCGATTGTTTAAGCGAATTGATCACACCCTTTCATCTTTCATTCAAGGACAATTAACCGTGAGTTTTTGCGTTGGCGTATTGCTCTTTATCGGGTATACAATTATTGGACTTCACTACTCACTATCTCTAGCCTTATTCGGAATGGCTACAAATGTCATTCCATTTGCAGGCCCTTATTTAGCGGTCATCCCAGCGATTTTGGCTGCCTTTTTCCAAGATCCATTCATGATTTGGTATGTGATTATCATTATGGTTGTAGCTCAGCAAATCGAAGGGAATTTAATCTCGCCAAATGTAATGGGGAAAGCCCTTAGCATTCACCCGCTTACCATTATCACTTTAATATTAGCTGCTGGAAGCATCGCAGGATTCTTAGGGCTACTCTTTGTCATCCCGTTTTACGCAGTTGTAAAAACGATTATTGGTCACTTTTATGAAGAAGCCTTTGATGGTAGAGAGATTTAAACAAACCGAGTATGAGAGTTTTGAAGAACCCTAACACCTTTATAAGTTGTTAGGGTTTTTTATGAGCTCTTTTCATCTGCCTTTGTTAGAATAGACATGTTTTACACATACTACAGACCGAGGAAAGAAGGGGTTAAATGACGAATCAGCCAGAGAAGTTATGGAACTCATCGTTTATCTTTTTAATTCTAGCCAATTGGTTTACTTTTATGAGCTTTCAAATGCTCATCCCGACTTTACCCCCTTATATGGAAGAGCTAGGTGGTTCAAAGTTTCAAGTTGGTCTTGTTACTACACTCTTCTCAATTGGCGCAATCCTTAGCAGACCGTTTATTGGGCATTTATTGCAGACGCAATCCAGAAAACGGCTCGTTCTCTTTGGTTCCTTATCTTTATTCATTATTACGTTACTGTATTCTTTCACTACAGCTGTGCTGATCTTCTTGGTCTTCCGTTTCATTCATGGCTTAGCGTGGGGGTGGTCGTCTACGACGAACGGAACAGCCGCCGTTGATTTAGTACCTAAGAAACGTATTGGAGAAGGCATGGGGTATTTCGGGCTAAGTGTCACAATCGGCATGATTATAGCTCCTAGTCTTGGTATTTATCTCTATCAAAATTTTTCATTTTCCGCACTCATCTATACTTCTGTTAGTTTAGGTACTATTGCTTTTGTTTTATTTTCACTAACCAGGTTTAAAACCCCTGACACTATTAAAAACAAAACACTTAAAGACGAACGCTTTACGTTTTGGGGCTCGATGATTGAGAAACGAAGCTGGTACCCAGCCATGATCTCGTTCTTTAACACATTTGGTTATGGCTCTATTGTTACGTTTATTGTTATATTTGGCCAGGAGCAAGGGATCGAACAAATCTATTTGTTTTACCTTTTTAATGCTGCGTTAGCTACAATCATGCGTCCCATCACTGGTAAATGGTTTGATCGTAAAGGGCCTTGGCTACTTATTATGGCTTGTTCTGTCCTTGCCTTCGCTGGTATGTGGACAATTGCCCTTGCCGACAATTTCTATTATATTATTGCAGCTGGTATCCTTTTTGGAGCTGGGTTTGGTTCTATGATGCCCGCCTTTCAAGCCTGGGTTATTTCTAAAACGACACAAGAGAGAAGCGGCATCGCTAATGGCATGTACTATTCCACAATTGATCTTGGGATCGGATTGAGCGCGCTTATTCTTGGAATCATTTCAAACTACGTTGAAACCTCAACCCTTTTTAAGATCTCTAGTGCCTCTTTTATCATTGTACTGATTTTAACGTTTTTCGATTATCAGAAGAATAAAGATGTGGAGTGGGAAAGTGAACAAACATAGGTACATTCCCATTCCTTGGACTTTTTATCTTTTATTTCTAAATTTTTTAATAATTCCAAATTGACAGGTTTATAGAGGTGTTGTTACGATAACATCAGATTTTATAGAGTTTTGTGACAGTTCATAAAAATTTGTCGAAAGTTTTGTTTTTACTGTTGCATCCCTCAACTCATATGTAGTAAACTTTGTAATGTTTTTGCCGTTACCTTAAGCAAATTGCTTATTTCTGCAAATTGGTCTAAATTTTCGAAAAATTTTGTCATATGGAAACTGTAACGGTTTTCTGACTCGTTGGACGTCTCAACGAGAATACAATCGCCACCTATATGAGAGGAGAACCATATATGACGAAAAAAGATACCATAACCATAGGTTTTATGCTATTTGCTCTTTTCTTTGGTGCTGGGAATCTCATTTATCCCCCGCAGCTTGGTACAGAAGCCGGATCTTCTTACTGGTCCGCCATTGCAGGATTTATTATTACAGGCGTAGGCCTTCCGATATTAGCTGTAACAGCCATTGCATTTGTAAACGATGATGCAAAAGCTCTTGGAAGTCGCGTACATCCATGGTTTGGATTATTGTTTACTTCTTTGATTTATTTAGCAATTGGTCCTTTCTTCGCAATCCCTCGTGCCGCTAACGTAGCATTCGAAACTGGGATTAAGCCGGTAATTGGCTCAGCAGGAGGATCTTCTGCATTACTGATATTCTCAGTTATTTTCTTTGCTTTAGTATTCTGGATTAGCTTGAACCCTTCTAAGATTGTAGACCGAATCGGGCAATGGTTAACACCGATTCTATTAATCGCTATGGTTGCTTTAAGTATAGCAAGTTTCCTTACGTTTGATGCTCCTATGCAACAGCCAACAGGTGACTACAGTTCGGCTCCGTTCTTTAGCGGGTTCTTGAATGGGTACCTGACTATGGATGCTATTGCTGGACTTGCTTTTGGAATTATTGTAGTCACTGCGTTGAAAGAACGCGGCGTAACAGATCGAAAGACTACGATCAAACAAACCATTAAAGCTGGTAGTGTTACTGCCATTGGCTTAATTGTCGTTTATGGATCAATCGGTTGGATGGGAGCTAAGATGGCTTCGATGGGTTCCTATAACAACGGTGGTGAAATCTTAGCGGATGGAGCTAATATTCTATTTGGCTCATTCGGTGGTTTGTTATTAGGTACCATTGTAGCCCTAGCTTGTTTTACAACGTGTATCGGTCTGACTGTTGCTTGCTCACAGTTCTTCTCCAACACATTTAAGAGTATAAAATACACGCACGTAGCGATTGTATTCACATTGATTAGCTTTGGATTTACGAATATGGGGCTAAGCCAGATTATTGCCTACTCAGTACCGGCTTTGGTATTCATTTATCCGTTAGCAATCGTACTAATTGCGCTGTCGTTCTTCCACAGACTGTTTAATGGATCGAAACATGTTTACCGTGGAGCTCTTATCCTAACAAGTGTGATCGCCATTTATGACGGACTTAAGGCCTTCCTAGGGGCAGAAAAAGTTCAAGCTTTTACAAACGCTCTTGACTTCCTACCTCTCTTCTCTGAAGGGCTCGGTTGGGTTGTTCCAGCTGTTGTAGGCGCCCTGATCGGAGGAGTTATTGAAATCTACGCGGTCTTTGCTAAAAAAAAACGTAACGTACCTATAAAAGACGCAAGCTACAAAGCATCTTCTTAAAAAGGAAAAGCCTCAATTCCGCTACTGGAGTTGAGGCTTTTGTTTATTGTTCATGATCTATATCCGTGTTTGTGAGTGCCCATATTTGTTGTCGATGGTACTGAAGCAGCTTATAAAAGTGATCGAATAACGGCTGATCCAGATGTTGATATTGTCTTGCCAACTGTTCAAATATAATCGCCTGCCTTGAATGAAAATCAAGATCCTGCATAGCCTCTCCTCCTCATCCTTTCTACATCCATTTATCATATGTAGATATGAGCTTATCTAATACCACTTTTCTAGAACGAGTTCACTGTCCCTAAACTTAATACAACAGGAAGGATGGGAGCAAAAAAAAGAGCATGGAATAGATCATCATTCCACGCTCTTCGTTTAAATTATGACTAAAGACAAATTTAGTTTTTAGGCTCGTTTTCATTTTGTTGTTCATTTAACTTGCTCTGGATCTTCTTAAATTCTTTGCTAGGAGGCATAAGACTCACTAAAATATCTCCATTTTCCCCTTTAGGCTGAGACTTGTGAGTATAGAATACAATCTTGCCAGAAGGCTTCAGAATATAGAGAAGCAATGTCTCAGGGTGTCGTTCTTCTAAATATTTAGCATAGGTGTATTGCTCCGTAATCGTTGTTTTTCTAAACACGAAGCCACCATCAATCTTTTCATTAAGGCGTTCCCATGTTGCTCTTTGGTTAAAGAGCAAACGGCCTCCAATCGTGTTCCCCATGTCTTCAAGGTCGTCTCCACGACTATTATGAAGCGTCAACTGGAATAAGTTGCTACGCCCGATCTCAGGCACAAATGTATTACAAACAAGTGCGTTATAAGAATCAAGTTCTGAGGCGGCAACCATATATTCATATGGTGTCATATCTAGATGGTACTCCGTTTGCTCAGAAAGAATTTCTTCTTTCATAAACGGAATGCCCTCTTTTCTTGCCGTAACAAGACGATGCCATGAAGAGTCTGTAATTAATACAGGCACCTTCAGATCTTGAAGAGATTTCGCAAGGCCAGTAGTAAAGCTTGATGCGCCAACAATAAGCACTCCAGGCTTTCCATCTATAGATAAGTCTAACTTCTTCGCTAGCCATCCTATTGAAAAACCATGGGCACAAACCGTAGCAAATACTAAAGCGAATGTTAGCGATGTTAAAATCTGAGCATCCTCAAATCCAGCTTCTAAAAGAACGTTTGAGAAGTAACCTGCCACAGTTAGAGCAACAATCCCCCTTGGTGCAATCCATCCAACAAGAGCACGTTCCCCAAATGAGAGGTCCGTTCCAATCGTCGAAAGCCAGATCGATATCGGTCGAACTACAAATAACATGAGTAGAACGAAGGCAATAATGTGTATGTTGAAGATTTCCATTAACGTTTCGACCGTTAAGGATGCTGTTAACATTACAAATATTGCCGATACGAGAAGAACGGAAATGTTCTCCTTGAAGTTCCTCATATCTTCTATTGAGGAAATGTGCATATTAGCTAGTGTCATCCCCATTGCCGTTACAGCTAATAAACCTGTTTCGTGAGCGATTTCGTCTGCTATTGTAAAACAGAAGATGACGACAGTGAACATCACCGGGGATTTCAGAAACTCAGGAACGTGTCCATGTTCAAACATCCACCCTAACCCTTTTCCGAGCACATAGCCAATCACACCGGCAAATGCGGAGGCAGCGAAGAACATGAGTAACGCGTTTCCGGTTACGTCATCCGCCATAAGAAAATCGATAATTTCAAAGGCAAATACAGCGAGCAAAGCTCCAAATGGGTCTACAATAATTCCTTCCCATTTCAAAATTGCAGCAGGACGAGGCTTTAATTTCGCTTGCCTTAGAAGGGGCAAGATTACCGTTGGCCCTGTCACGATAAATAGGCCACCAATCACAAATGCTACAGCCCAGGAAAGACCTGCAACATAGTGAGCTGCTAATGAACCTAATAACCAAGCCAAGAAAGCTCCAATCGTTACAATCCGAAATACAGGCCTTTGGAGTCCTCTAACCTCTCGGAAATCAAGGCTTAAGCTGCCCTCAAACAAAATAATAGCAACTGCTATTGAAACAATTGGCTTAAATAATTCACCAAAATCTTCTGCTGGCTGAAGCACTCCAAATATTGGGCCTACTAACAGTCCAACGATAGACATAACCACAATAGCAGGAATCCGGAACCTCCAACCTAGCCACTGTGAACCGACGCCAAGGGCGCCTATTAGCATAAGGTCAAATAAAATCGAGTGAAACATAAGTTCGCTCCTTTATGATCTTGTTGAAGTACATATATGGATTTCATTATCTTACCCATTAGTTAATACGGACGATTCAAAAAACACAGATATAAAAATATTCTATACGCGCAACGTTCATCTGTAAATGATTTGGTTTGTAAAATTATTATGACAAAAATGGAATAAAGGCATAAGTGCCCGTTTAGCAACGTATAGACTTGACTGATCCGAATTGAGGTTAAGGAAACATCGTATTCATTGAACGCTCGTTTCAGTATAAAACTTTCATATGATTGCATAAAAAAACCGCCTCCATTTGAATCACTCTGGTTCAAATGGAAACGGGTATACTTCTCTTAACATTAGCAAGCAGAAGGCTTCATCTGTATTACAATTTTGCCTTGAGCATGGTGGGTTTCACTTAATTCATGTGCATCCTTTAATCCTTGTTCACTAAATGGGAATTTATGCCCGACAATAGATTTTACTTTCCCTTCAGAAATCAAGTGAGCAATTTGTTGAAGTTGCTCCCCTTTCGGATTTAAGAAGACGTGCTCTGCTTCAACTCCATACTCATTTGCCTGATCTTCATCCGGCACATCTGTAATGGAGACTAATTTCCCACCTTTTCGTAACACCTGATAACTTTGTTCTTGAATGTCTCCTCCAAGGGTATCAAGCACAACATCAAATTCATCCAGGACATCGTAGAAGTTTTCTTCCTTATAATTAATGAAGTGATCAGCACCTAAAGCTTTTACTAGTTCTTCATTTTTCCCACTTGCGGTGGTGGCAACATAAGCACCAGCCCATTTAGCAAGTTGTATAGCATAGCTTCCTACACCGCCTGAACCGGCATGGATAAGAACCTTATCTCCTTCTTCAACGCTGGCTGCATCAAACAAACACTGCCAAGCTGTTAAACCTGCTAAAGGAACGGCAGCAGCATCCTCAAAGCTAAGTCGCTCAGGCATATGCGCTAATAGATCTTGTTCAACCGCAACATATTCTGCATAAGTACCATTTGGCGTGGTAGCCGGTCGCGCAAATACACGATCACCTACTTGATAACCTTCAACGTGGTCACCAATTTCTATAATTGTTCCGGATACATCCCAGCCTAAGATAATTGGGAAATTCCAATCCAACATTTCTTTTAAATATCCTTCACGAACTTTCCAATCAATTGGATTTATAGAAGTTGAATGGATCTCAATTAAAACTTGCTCTTGATTTATTTCAGGTGTAGGCACCTCTTTTTCATTTAACTGTTCTTTTCCTCCGTATTGATCAATAACAACTGCTTTCATGACGAGTGACGCTCCTTTCAAGAATATCTTTTCTACTGTACCCGGAAATTCACGGATATACGCATGAAAGAGAGTATTAAACGGTATTCAGCCTGAGCCACTCTCTTTGTTCTTGAGCCACTTACCAAGGACCGTGCCGATTGAGCGTAAACCAGGGCGGGGCTTGAGCCGGTTTTCGGTTAACTTGAGCCATTATCTTCGTATTTGAGCCAATATGACTTGACTTAAGCCGTTTTGGCTCATCTTGAGTCGTTATTTTTTGTACTTGAGCCGTCCTGAAGAAATTAAGAGCCGTTGTTGACTTAACTTGAGCCATTCTTGCAAAACTTGAGCCGTCCCCCCCCTTCTTGACCCATATTCGCAGAACTTGAGCCGTTCCCCCCTTCTTGACCCATTCACGTAGGACTTGAGCCGCCGCTTCCCAGCTCAATCCGCACCCAATCCAGACCATCACCTCATAAAAAAAGATCGCCCGAAGGCGATCTTTTTCAAAAACTTAGCGAAGTTTTTCATCTTGATATAGTTCTTTCGATACCTTAGGTGCTAACCAAAGGATTGGGAAGAGGAAGATGGACACAGGTACAGCTGTTACTACAATGAATGATTGTAGTGCATTAATACCGCCATCTCCACCGCCACCGATGAAGAGTAGGATCGCTGCGATCGCACCCATAAGGATAGACCAGAAGACACGCAAGGAAACTTTAGGGTCCCCTTCACCTGAAACGGCCATTGCGATTGTATACGACATGGAATCTCCTGTTGTAATAACGAAGATAATCGTTAGTAATAAGAATAACGGAGAGATAATGCTTGCAAGCGGTAGCTGTTCTGTAATAGCAATCATCGCAGCTGGCATTCCGCCTTCAGTTAACTGTTTTGAAACCGATCCTGCCGCGTCCATTTCGTAAAAGATTCCAGCGCCTCCGACAACTGTGAACCAGAACGTTGTTACAAGTGGTGCAATCACACCAACAGCTAGGATGATCTCACGAATTGTACGACCTCTTGAGATACGGCTTACAAGAATCGCCATCATTGGCGCATACCCGATAAACCAACCCCAGAAGAAGACTGTCCAGCTACCTAACCAACCGGTATCTGCTCGGAAGGTACTCATCGTAATAAAGTTCTCTGCGTAGAAACCGAAGGACGAAATAAATTTATCAATGATAAATCCACCAGGCCCAAAGATGACTACGAATAAAATAAGTCCAATAGCTAAACGAACGTTAAAGCTACTAAGCGCTTGAATCCCTTTATGGATTCCTGTAATCGCTGAAATCGTTGCAACAACGACTAGACCAATAATAATGGCAAGTTGCGTTGTGTACGTATCAGGAATACCGAATAGTGCTTCAAGACCATAGCTTGCTTGAAGACCTAGGAAACCGATTGGGCCGATTGTCCCGGCTGCCACGGCAATAATAGCTGCAGCATCAATAATTGTACCCACGACGCTAGTACGAAGCTTCTCACCGAATAAAGGGTAAAGAAGTGTTCTTGGCTTCATTGGCATTCCTTTATGATAGTACCCATACATCATAACAATGGCACTTAATGTACCTAGGATCGCCCACGCTAAGAAGCCCCAGTGCATAAAGCTTTGTGCGAGTGCTGGCATGATCGCTTCAGGTGTCATCGCTTCAAGACCACTGTTAATTGGCGGTACTGTCATAAAATGATACATAGGTTCAGCAGCGGCCCAGAATACGCCCCCACCAGCTAATAAAGTAGCCATGATTATGGATAACCATTTAAATGTATTCATTTCAGGCTTCTCCATATTTCCTAGCTTTACTTGACCATATTTAGAAAATGCTACATAAAGTGCAATAATAAAGTTCAATAACATTAAGACTTGCCAGAAAGCACCAAAGTACTTAACAGACCAGGCAAACCCTTCGTTTACAAATGTTTTCACAAAATCCAGATTAATAATTCCGGCTATAACGAATGCGACCAGTAATCCGCCACTAATACCAAAGACGGGCCAGTCTATTTTTGAGGTTTTTTCCTCTTGTTTATTCATTTAGGTTACCTTCTCCTTTGAATTTTTTTACCTTGCAAACACAATGACATACTATCTCATACATAAATAGGTCATGTAAAGGAGGAAACTCAGTTCATTCTGAAGAATAGTATTTGCAAGGCATCTCCCTCCTATACACAAATTGACGATTCATCTTTCTCTCCCCGTCACCATACAGCTCAAAACGACTTCTCTTCTTATCCCATTTTTTTACGTAAATTTATGGTACATTTCCTTTTTCTTCTTACTGGTGCTTGCTACCCTACTTTCATCTATTTCCGCAACTACTTTCTCATGGTAAGATGGTACAAGATTATTTCGCATTCGTTTAGTACACCTACAAAGGACGGTTGTCTTATGATGAAAAACGCACATCGCGTTTTAGAACAGTACTTCGGCTTCTCATCATTTCGTTTTGGACAGGAGCCATTAATCGGGCATGCATTAGAGAGGAAGAATGCTCTAGGCATTATGCCTACAGGCGGTGGTAAGTCGCTTTGTTATCAAATTCCCGGCCTTCTTCTGGACGGAACTGCTGTTATTATTTCCCCTCTTATATCTCTAATGAAAGACCAAGTCGATTCCTTAAACTCTCATGGTATCGCATCTACGTACATTAACAGCTCTCTCTCGTATGAAGAGCAGTCACAGAGAATGTTTGACGTCCAGCGAGGTCGATATCAGTTTGTGTATGTCGCTCCAGAGCGATTTGATTCTGAAGGGTTTATCAGTTCTCTGCGCCGCACAAAATTATCCCTCATTGCCTTTGATGAAGCGCACTGTATCTCTCAGTGGGGGCATGACTTCAGGCCAAGCTATCGATCTGTGGTCGGACAGATCCAAAAGCTTGGGAATCTGCCAGTTGTAATGGGCCTTACCGCAACAGCAACTGAAGAAGTAACAAAAGACATTCAACAGCTCCTTTCTATTGAAAACGAGCATGTTGTAAATACAGGATTTTCAAGAGACAACTTGAATTTTCAAATAGTAAAAGGGAAAGAAAAACACGATTTCATTCAAGATTATATTAAAACCCGTCCTAAAGAATCGGGAATTATCTATGCAGCTACAAGGAAGGATATTGATCGTCTTCACCAATGGCTCAGTCGGGAAGGTGTGAAAGTTGCCAAATATCACGCCGGTTTATCTGAACAAGAACGAAAATCCGCTCAAAATCAATTCATCAAAGATGAAGTAACCGTCATGGTGGCTACAAACGCTTTTGGCATGGGGATCGATAAATCAAACGTCCGTTATGTTATCCACTACGCCCTCCCCATGAATATCGAATCATACTACCAGGAAGCAGGTCGTGCCGGTCGTGACGGGGAACGCAGTGACTGTATATTGCTCTTCTCCGCTCGTGATATTCAGCTTCAGAAGTTCCTAATCGAGCAATCGTTAATGGAGGAAGAGAAGAAAACAGAAGAATACCAAAAGCTCCAACAAATGGTGAATTACTGCCACACAGACAAATGTCTTCAGGAATACATGCTGACGTATTTTAAAGATCCTTTCCGCCATGAACCATGTGGTATGTGTAGCAATTGCTTACACACAGGAGAAATAAAAGACATTACAAGAGAATCTCAAATTATCTTGTCTTGTGTAAAACGAATGAACGAGCGCTATGGGTCAGGAATGGTGGCTAAAGTAGTTAAGGGATCTAAAAGTCAAAAGGTGATGGAGACTCGATTTCATAAGTTGTCCACTTACGGACTCCTTTCTGATTTGAAAGAGAAAGATATCATGCAGATGATCCAATTCCTTGTGGCAGAAGGCTATCTAGCCGTTGAAGATGGAAAGTTCCCCCTCCTTCGCCTGACTCAAGAATCTTTAGCCATTCTTAAAGGGGAAAGAACCGTTCAAATGATTATCGAAAACGCATCAAAAGCCCATCAAGAATTAGATGTGAACGAGGATCTATTTGAAAACTTGCGTATGCTAAGAAAAAGACTGGCTGAGGAACACAAAATCCCTCCTTATGTTGTCTTTTCTGATGCTACGTTGAAAGAACTTTGCCAAGCAAAACCTCAAACAAAGAGTGAGATGTTACAGGTTAAAGGTGTGGGTGAGAAGAAGTACGAGCAATACGGAGTGCTTTTCCTTGAAGCTCTGCAGGAGGAAACGCATCAGTATTCGTAAACGGTTCAGTATAACGTTTTTTATTGGTTTAAGAGAAAGAAGGGCCGGGGAAAACACTCGCTTTCCTGTGGCCCCACACGATGTGGGGTCGTTCGACGTTGTCACAGGACGTGACGGTCTTAGTCGAAATTCCTCTTTTGATTATGAGCTTCCTCGTTCGCTTCGCTCTCTGCGGGATCTTGGAAGCCCGTTTTTCCACGGGAGTCTCGCATTTTCCCCGGCCCTTCTTTGCGTTAATTGGATTAAAAACGTACCATATCAGCAGAAGAGGTAAGACCTGTCCCCAATCCTGCCCTAGTCCTCATAAGATAACGGCCGCACTCTTACCCTAGCTTCTCAGCTACGACCTTTATCCAATCCCATCCTATTCTTGAACAAGCTTGTTATAAAGAATAACAACATAAACTTCAACAGTGCCAAGAAATTAAAAAACTCCGATTCTGCTAGAGAATCGGAGTGAGTATTGGGCTATGCTTGTTCTGCTACTTCTTGAACAAAATTGTGAATTTCTTTTTTAGAATAGTTCTCTGGAACGCCTGGTTTTTCGTACAGATAGTTTGTAATACGTTCCACGTCTTGAGTGTAGGCTTCCATAAATCCGCGAATTAACATGGCCAGGTAAGGTGTTGATGGTCTTGTTATCGTCATCTCGCTTAATGGTTTTGGGTTCGTAAAGGTGAAGATCGGATATCCTTCCTCGTCACCTGCATAGAGAAGATTGCCGTAATATGACCCTTTATCAATAATAAGAGAACCTTTCTTCTTCACTTCCTCAATATCTACCGTCATGTCCTCAACACCATTTTCCTGACGTACAACGTCCTCGAACTGCTCATCCGTAATCAAATACATTCTGCCCCATGTCTCAGCTTGTTCATCTTTAACTGTATCAATAAACGCCCCTGCTCCATCCCAGCGATCAGACCATCCTGAGAAATAAAGCTTATACGGTAAACTGACCGGACCGTTCTTAATCGGAAGTGTGCAATCTCGACTTCCTACCTCTCTTCTATTCGAACCAGGAGGCTGTCCGCCTTCAATATAACAACGAAAACGATCTTGAAATAGATTTGAGCCGAAACTGGCATACCATACGTAGTTCATTTGTTTACTCATTAAACGTTTCCCCTTTTTCTGCGATAGCTGCAATTAGTTTGTTATAGATACTCCGATTATTCTAACAATTCCTCATCTTTAAAAAAAGTCTCTTCTACATTACTATGTTTGATAACAGATTTGTCCAAGATTAGTGTAATAATTTTGAAGACTCGTAACTGAGACACTTTATTGTGTATGGAGCCGTTACGCTTATAAGTGCTAGGGGTGTCTGGGGAACGACTCGCTTTCCGCAGGCGAGCTGTCGAGCCTCCTCACTCACTACGTTCGCTCCGGGGTCTCGTCGACCTCTTTCTCCTGCAGGAGTCTCCCCGTTCCCCAGACACCCCTTATCAGAAGTTGAATAACGTCCCCTCAGCTCGATTATGGCGGGTATTCAACATTCCGCCCCCATATGTAGCGTGCTTCCGTTCCCTCTATACATGGCAAAGGTGGTTCGGGAAATTGCGAGACTCCTGCGGCAGTAGGAGCCTAGGGAAGACCCCACAGAGAGCGTTAGCGAACGAGGAGGCTTCCCAGCTCGCCGCGGAAAGCGAGTGATTTCCCGAACCACCTTATTCTCAATTTGAGCAAACGGAAGCATTCTCTCAACTTCAAGTCTTCCACATAAGGGGAATTATGTGGAACAAATAAAAGCGCTTAGAGTTGTTGAACTCTAAGCGCATTGTCTTATTTATCTGCGGTCCCAAGGGAAGTCTGTGCCGAATTTATTTGCAAATTCTTTTGATACACCGCGTCGTGCTTTACGCTGTGTAGCGCGGTCTGCTGCACCATCGTGTAACCACTTCTCCTGCTCTGTTTCGGGATACACTTGAGGTACTTGGGAAGGGTTATTATTTTCATCAACAGCAACCATCGTTAAGAATGATGTCGCACATACTCTTCGCTCTCCTGATAAAAGCTCTTCTTTAACGGCTTTTACGAACACTTCCATAGATGTGTTTTTCGTCCATGTCACAAATGCCTCTAAACAAATGGCGTCGCCTGCATTTACAGGGTATAAGAAGTCAACTGAATCGGTTGAAGCGGTCACGACGTTACAGCGCGCATGACGGGTAGCTGCGATTGCAGCCACGTCATCGATGTATGCCATTAACTGTCCACCAAACAGCGTTCCGTGATTATTCGTGTCTGTAGGTAATACGTGAGAATTTTTAACTACTAATGATTCAATACAAGGTTTTTTATCCATATCGACTGCCTCCTCTAAATCTCCATTCATAGTATACCAACAATATTTCGTTCTATGTTTAACTGTTTAAAGATAACTTATATGAGAACGTTCCCTCACTGGGTCGTGTTCACACTCCTTTTTCCCCTTAAAGCGCTTCCAATTGCCCAAGAAGATTAACGTAGTCAAAGCTTCCCTAATCAAAAACGCTTAGAGTATGTAACTCTAAGCGCAGTCCTTTAGCCATTCAGTTCATTTTTATTAGAAGCAGATGTTACTCAAAGCGGTTTTGTATCATAACTCGACCCTGTCCAGTCTGTAAGGTCAGAAATCGTCTGCCACAATTTTGGATAGAATTCATATTTAACCCCACGCTCCAAAGCTTGAGCAGGAATTCCCTTTAAGCTTTGGGTGTTTAGCCCAATCATGCGGCGTACAAGTTGGATATGAGAATGCCTGAAGGTTTGAAAGTTCTCATCAAATCGAATAAGTCCCTGCAAGAGGTCGAACAAAGCCTCGTGTGAATCTGGATCTTTATGAACGTCAAGCGGGGAGAGCCCTCGCGTTTTTAACAACTGCTCACAAGGTTCCCAAAGGGTTGGACCTAAACGAAGCACTTCATTAAAACCTGGGGAATCCTGACCGCTCCCCTGCCCTAACGCTAAACGAATGGTATGATAATCTTTTGGACTGATGACCTTTACCATGTCAAAAACATTCGGTAAATGATCAAGGTGCATATTTACTCTTCTTAACTGAGCGGTGGCTTTTTCAATTTCCTGATGTTTCATATAGGTATCTGCTTCGTGTATATATTGAATCATCAATTTAAAGTGAAGTTCTGCGATTTGGTGAATCATTTGAAAGGTTAACTCATCCTGACACGCCAAATCATCTTCTGTTTTCTGAAGGTTTAATAATTCTTCTGTGCGGATGTACTTCTCGTAATCCGTTACCACTTTCCCTTTTGATTCACTCATACATCTATCCCCTTTCAACTTAGAAAGATCATAATGTTTATTAAGCGATGACACCTCGTTTATTCTCGTACTGTTCATAAAGCTTTTGTTCCATAATATCTTTTAACACTTGCATAGTTTCCCACACTTCTACATAGGAGGTATAAAAAGCGATTGGCGCTAATCGAATAACATTCGGGGAACGAAAGTCAGGGATAACCCCTTTATCTTTTAAAGCCTTACATATGCGCGCTGCTTCTTTGTGCTCGAGACAAACATGCCCGCCACGTCTAGCGTCCTCTAGAGGATTTCCGATTGTAAAGCCATATCCTTGTAGTTCATTGCTTAATAAATCCATCATGTACTGAGTAGACTTTAAAGACTTGCGACGAATCGCTTCAATGCCCGCTTCATTAAATAACTCAAGAGAGCCAATGAGAGGAGCAACACTTAATAAATGTGGCGTTCCGATTTGATACGCCCCAGCCGTCTGAGCAGGTTGAAAGGTATGATCCATATCAAATTGCTTATCCTTATCGGATCCAAACCACCCACTTAATCCTGGTGTTTCATGTAGGTGCCGTTCATGTACAAATAAGCCGCCCACTCCGCCTGGCCCACTGTTTACATATTTGTAATGACACCAATAAGCGAAATCTACTCCCCAATCATGGAATTGATGAGGAATTACCCCTACAGAATGACATCCATCAAAACCGATCAGAATCCCTCTCTTATGCGCTTCATCTGTTAAACGCTTGATGTCGAGAAGTTGGCCGCTTCTATAAAGGACCGTTGGCAAAACGATAAGCGCAATATCCTCTGTCATTGCCTCGATCACATCATCTTCTTTTAGTTCCCGTCCGTCTCGACTTTTCACTTGAACAAGGTGTTCCTCAGGGTCATATCCCTTTAGTTCAAGCTGACTCTTCAGCGCGTAAATGTCTGAGGGAAAATTCAATTCATCTGCTAGTATTTTTGTTCGGCCGTTTTCAGGTTTATAAAAGGTAGCAGCAAGTTGGTGCAAGTTAACGGTCGTAGAACCAGTCACAATGACCTCTTCCTTCTTTCCTCCAACTAAACTTGCTGATTGTTCGCCAAGTTGTTCAGAGAGGTAGTACCAAGGGTGTTCTCCTTGAGTCCAGCCATCAATGCCTAGTTGCTTCCAAGACTCTAGTATTTGAAAGACCGACTGTTCAGCACGTCTAGATAATAGACCAAGAGAATTCCCGTCCATGTAAAGTGTACCGTCTTGTATGTAAAATTCGTCGCGAAAACGTGATAACGGATCTTGGTGATCTAAGCTTTTGGCATATTCTTTTGACGTGTCCATGTAACCCTCTCCCTTTTCCATTATAATAAGCCTAATCCATTTATGAAAACGCTGTCAATACTACTATTCCTTTTATTCTATTTGGATCGCTGGCCATTTTATTTTAAGCGTATAGTGTTTCTGTTTATAAGTGAAGTCTAGATGCCCTTGCCTTTTTTGAACAATCGATTGTATAGAAGTAGCTCCAAACCCATGTTCTCCGGTTTTTGTAGTTGTAGCAGGAACCTTATAGAGCCGATCTAATATAGCATTTGGCACAGGTGGTGTGTCGTTACGTATAATCATTATATAAAAAGCACTTTTCTTTTGTAATTTTACCATTACACGCCCCGTTTCTCCCTCTTCCTCCTTGTATCGTTGCGCTGCCTCTAAAGCATTTGATAATGCGTTACCTAGAAGAACAACAATTTCTTCTTGAGGCATTGGAAGGGTGGAGACAGGGACTTCAAATTCATAAACGAGTTCAATATCAGCCTTCTCAGCCTCACGACTATGCCAGTGCAACAAGCCTGCTATCGCGCTCTTTTCACCAGACAAAGAGGCACTGAACCTTTCAAATTCCCCAACAAGTTGCCCCATATATTGAGTTGCTTCCTGATACTCATCTTGTTCTAACATATACTGTAAGCTTGTAATATGCTTCAAATAATCATGACGCTCACGTCGTAAATCAAGAAGTACCTGATTGGTCTGCTCCACTGTTGTATGTTTAGTTCTTAGCTTTTCACGCCACTCTAGGTGAGTCTTCTTCCAAGAAAAGCGACAGTACTCTATAAGTGACACACTTGCTAATACTCCAAAACCCTCAAACCATGACAGAGGCAAACGATAGGAGAGTAACAGGATGGCAGAAAGTACGGTAAGCCCCCAGATCCCGCCAGGTTCTCCCTTCTCTACATAAACACGAAACCCGTGTGGCTTTTGGTACAAGATGAATAGAATAGCCGTCACTAAAATAAGGGGGAAAATCCATAGGACATGTAACAGTTGAAAGAATACAGTCAGATGAACCATCCCTAGACAAATCGCAACCAGGCTGTTTATAGATAGCTTCACGTAGTTCACACCTAAAAATAATAGTTTTGTATATAATCTAATTGATCCTTCGTAATCATTGCTTTTTCATCCGTTCCATCAAACGAAACCGTATACGAATTCTTAGCATACAACGAAAAGTTGGTTACGAAGTGAATATTGATAATAAAGGATCGATGAGAACGAATAAAGTCTCTTTCTCTTAGTTCTCCTTCTAAATCCCCTAGCGTTTGGTAGGTTTGAACAGCTTGCCCCTTCGTATATATCGTTGAAGAGCGACCTGTCCGTTCTATAAAAATGATTTCCTTTTTCGGTAAGATATGAATCTCAGACTTTTGCTTAATAAAGAGTCGCCCTTTCATTTCTGTAGAGCGCGTCTTCTGAATATAACGTTCTAACGACTGCACCAAACGATCCTTTCTATAAGGCTTCATGATGTAGTCATGAACGTTCAACTCAAAGGCATGTACGGCGTATACACTATTAGCCGTAACGAAGATCACATCAATATCAAGAGCGTGTGTATGAATTAAGTCTGCAAGCTCGTACCCAGACAATTCCGGCATCTCTATATCCGCTATAAGCAAATCAATCGTTTCTTGCTTCACCTGGCGATACGCTTCTTCAGCCGATGTAACAGAGAATACAATCTCCGTGCCGTCTACTTGTTCAACAATGCTATGTATTTTTTCTAAATCGATCGCCCGATCATCTACTATGCCAATACGTATCATGTGGATGTTCTCCTTTAAGAAAATAACAACTCAATTGTAACATCTTCCCATACCATATAGAACATTTCACGACTGCAAATGGCACTTTCGCGACATGATGACAGAAAAGGTCCCCTTTATCTTCTATGATAGGTATATCAATTAATGACGAGGAGGACGATTATGATTGAAATGAACGATGTAACGAAAAAGTTTACAACAAAGAAAACGAGCGTCACCGCCTTAAACCATGTCTCCTTTACGGTGCCAGCCGGCAAAGTCGTAGGATTATTAGGTGAGAACGGAGCAGGTAAAACAACATTATTACGTTGTATCGCTACGTTAATCACCCCTACTAGTGGGACGATTTCGGTTAATGGATACTCGACAACAAAAGAGCCTAATCAAGTTAAACGAAAAATTGGAGTTTTGTTCGGAGGTGAGACGGGTCTTTACGACAGACTGACAGCACGTGAAAATCTCACATATTTCGCTAACCTGTATGGATTATCTAAGCATGAAACAAAAGTTGCCATAGAAGAGTTAGCTGTAAAGTTCGGGATGCGAGAATATCTTGATCGCCGAGTAGGAGAGTTCTCAAAAGGGATGCGACAAAAAGTTGCCATATCAAGGACCATCATACACAATCCAGATATCATTCTTCTCGATGAACCTACGACCGGACTTGATATTACGTCTTCCAATGTTTTTCGGCAAATGATCCTTCAACTCAAACAACAAGGAAAAACGATTCTGTTCTCAAGTCATATCATGGAAGAAGTTCAAGCGCTCTGTGATTCAGTGGCCATGATTCATAAGGGGCAGCTCGTTTACCAAGGGAAACTTGAATCCTTATATCACGAGGAAGATACGCAAGACCTCAATTTTATTTTCATGTCTAAACTAGCACGAGGTGAAACAGCATGATCTGGGATATGTATGTAAAAGAGATGAAAGATGTATTTCGAGATCGACGTACGCTCCTGATGGTTGTGTTCCTTCCTCTTATTCTACTAAGTGGACTTGTATTCTTTTACGAAAGCTTAATGAGCGATGATAAAGAAGAAACCTATACAGTAGCCATTCCAAATGAATTAAGTGAAGAAGGCCAATTATTCTTTAGTGATATGCCCAATTTGGATATGGAGGTTTTTGCTCAACCAAAAGAAGTCGTTGATGAAGGCGAAGCAAGTGTTGCCTTTTTAGTTGAGGATGGTTTTTTTGAATCCCTTGGAGAAGAAAGTATGGCCGGAGTCACCTTATACGGAGACTCCACGAGCCAAAACGCATCGTATGTTATGAACATGATTGAATCGAAATTCGCTCAAGTGGAACAGGGAATTGTTAGTTCCAGACTAGAGGATAGAAACGTCGACGAATCTATATTAGAAGCTTTCACCGTAGAGCGCGTGGAACCTAGCTATAATGATGAAAATGGAGACTCATTAGCCCTAATCTCTATGCTTCTACCAATGGTCTTCTCCATCGCCATTGCATCAGGCTCCACTTCAGCTGCGATGGACTTATTCGCAGGGGAAAAAGAGAGAAAGACAATGGAGTCTTTACTTATGACTCCGGTCGACCGAAATAAAATTCTGATCTCTAAATGGCTAACCATCTCAACAATCGGAGCCATGACAGGCATTCTTGCCGTCGTCCTTATTGTAATTGAAACGATTTTCTTCACAGAGAAGATGAAAGAAGCTTTCTCTATTAATGAAGGTATGACAATCGTGATCATCACCACGTTAGCCATAACCGTTCTATTCGCATTATTTATCGCAGCTCTTCTCATGCTTATAAGTATCATTGCCAAATCCATTAAAGAAGCCCAAAGCTACAGTACACCAGTCTCACTATTAACGATCGCACCAATGTTCTTTATTACAAGCATGGGAGTAAAAGAATTTACGTTCATGGACTTTATCTTGCCATTCATGAACCTATACGCCATTTTAAAACAACTCCTATACGGCATCATCAACATCACAAACATCGCCCTAACCCTAGGTAGCACAGCAATCTATATCCTGATCCTATTCGCTATAGCAAGGGTACTATTCATGAAAGATCGCTGGGTGTTATAAGAAAAGCGCAGGCGACTGTTCAGCCCCGTACGCATAAGCAAGCTAACGGAAGTGGCAGAAGGCCACTGGAGTTAGATTGCTTATGACGCTAGGGGCTAGGAGCCGGAGCTAGATCCTGAAAAGCGCAGGGGGCTCGCCCAGGGGCGTACGGATAAGCAAAATGCCGGAAGTGGCGATTAGCCACTGCAGGTAGTTTGCTTATCTCGCTAGCCCCTAGCCCCCGGAGCTAGATCGTAGAAAAGCGCAGACGGGGTGCCCAGGGCCGTACGGATAAGCAAGCTGCTGCAAGTCTGCATAGCAGACTGGAAGTAGATTGCTTATCGCGCTAGGCCCTCCCCGCCGGAGCTAGATCTAGAAAAGCAAAGGCGACTGTTCAGCCTAAGAGGAAGCTCGACTAAAACCGTCACGTCCTGTGACAACGTCGAGCGACCCCACATCGTGTGGGGCCGCATAAGCAAGCTAACGGAAGTGGCAGAAAGCCACTGGAGTTAGATTGCTTATGACGCTAGGGGCTAGGAGCCGGAGCTAGATCCTGAAAAGCGCAGGGGGCTCGCCCAGGGGCGTACGGATAAGTAAAATGCCGGAAGTGGCGATTAGCCACTGCAGGTAGTTTGCTTATCTCGCTAGCCCCTAGCCCCCGGAGCTAGATCCTGAAAAGCGCAAACAAAAAAGCATGGATTTTCGTTATCGAAAATCCATGCTTTTTATCTTTATTGCTTCGACTCTTCAATAATCGTAGATAACTCTTCCCAACGCTCCATCGCTTGCTCAATTTGTTCTTCTAATTGTTTCATTTCATTCATCAATTCTTGAGCGCGAACCGCGTCACTACCTGTTTCGGTAATTTCGTTTTGGACTTCTTCATAGCGAAGTTCTAATTGTTCAATTCGGTCCTCGATGGTATTCCATTCCTGCTGTTCATGGTATGAAAGCTTGCGGCGTTTTTGGCGCTGGTGAGGAGAGGCTTTCTTTTCCTCTTTTGCCTTTTGACGTTCTGCCGCTAATGCTTCACCTTCTTCTTGTTTCCGAATTTCGAGATATTCTGTGTAGTTTCCTTGGAATCTGCGAATGCGTTTGTCTTCAAAAGCGATTAAATGATCGACTACTCGATCAAGGAAATACCGATCGTGAGAAACCGTAATAACGACACCCGGGAACGAGTCTAGATATTCCTCAAGAATTGTTAACGTTTGAGTATCAAGATCGTTCGTTGGCTCATCTAGCAATAAGACGTTAGGTTCTTGCATAAGGACACGTAATAAGTACAGGCGGCGGCGTTCTCCTCCTGAGAGTTTCGAAATGTACGTCCACTGCATATAACGAGGGAACATGAAACGTTCGAGCATCTGTTCTGCTGTAATGGTATCCCCTTCAATGGTTTGAACGACTTCTGCTTCTTCCTTGATATACTCAACTACGCGTAGAGATTCATCCATTTCCTGATGATCCTGTGTATAATAGCCGACTTTGACGGTTTGTCCCGTCGAGATGACGCCTATGTCAGGTGTGATCTTTCCTGCAATCATATTCAGGAGCGTCGTCTTTCCGCTTCCATTCGGTCCAATAATCCCAAGACGTTCACCTGGCACGACCAGATAACTAAAATCATCCACCACGGTATGTCCTTCATATGATTTTGTCACACCAACAAGCTCAAACACATCATTCCCTAACCTAGTTGAACCAATGGCGATATCAACTTCTCCATCTGCTCGCTCTACTTTCTGATCACGAAGCGCTTCTGCACGGTCTTTCCTAGCCTTTTGCTTTGTACCGCGCGCTTTCGGACCCCGGCGCAACCACTCAAGTTCCCTACGAAGCGTGTTTTGTCGCTTCTGTTCATTTGCAATCTCTTGTTCTTCACGCTCTGCTTTCTTTTCTAAAAACACTTCATAGTTTCCGTCGTAAATATAAAGGTTTCCTTTATCCAATTCGTAAATACGATTCGTTACACGATTTAAGAAATAACGATCGTGTGTCACAACTAAAAGAGACCCTTTATATTGACCCAAGAAACTTTCCATCCATTCAATCGTTTCATTATCCAGATGGTTAGTCGGCTCATCAAGAATAAGCAAGTCAGCTGGTTGAATAAGCGCTTTTGCGATGGCTACGCGCTTCTTTTGTCCACCTGATAAGGCACTAACAGATTGATCAAAGTTACGAATACCAAGCTTTGTTAGAATGGTTTTCGCAACCGTGTTCGCCTCCCATGCATCATGCTCATCCATCTTTTGCTGGGCTTTGTAAAGGTGTTCTTGCTTACGCTCATTCGTAGGTTCTCCCTCTAACTCACGTAACGCTTGTTCATATTGACGCATCGTTTTCATGATTGTGGATTCACCATAGTAGATTTGTTCAAGAACCGTAAGATCGTGGTTTAGCTGTGGTTCTTGAGGCAAGTACTCGATATGAAAGTCATTGGCATGGTCCATAGTCCCTTTTTCAGCAGTGTCTACGCCAGCCAACACTTTTAAGAGCGTTGATTTACCCGTTCCGTTCACACCAATTAACCCTATACGTTCTCGCTCTCCGATTGTAAAGGATATTTCGTTAAAGAGATCTTTGTCTCCGTACGTCTTATATAAATTTTCTACTGATAAAATGCTCATATGTAGCCCTTCCTTTAACTAGACGTTTCTGCTTAATAAACCTTTTTAACACGGCCTACTTGTCCGTCTTCAAGTCTTACTTTAATGCCATGAGGATGTGAACTTGATTTAGTCAACAAATCCTTCACGATTCCATGTGTTAGCTTTCCTGTACGTTGGTCTTGCTTCAATACAATATCCACTTCTTTACCTGGTTGGATGTCTTTTCGATTCTGTCCGTTCATTGTTTGCAACTCCCATATCTTTTTAGTACTACCTATTATAAAGGATTTTAAGGATAAAAAACACAAAGAGCCATTTAGTTACCCTGGTGAGCACTTTTCTTTTTAACAAATCATCACCATGGTATAACTGTACTCACGGTTTAACCAACCACTACTCGCATAAATATATGAGAGTAACTTAAACTAAGATGCATTTACTTCAAGGAGGTTTTTTATAATGAGTAATAAAAAGGTCCTAATGGTCGTAACAAATCATACGAAAATCACTGATGATCATAAAACAGGATTATGGCTTGAAGAATACGCTGTTCCTTACAATGCATTTAAAGAAGCCGGATACGATGTGAAAGTCACAAGTATTAAGGGCGGAGAAGTTCCTCTCGATCCTAACAGCATTCCAGAAGAAGAAGTAAGCGAATGGGCCGAAGCCCAAGAGCTTCTAAAAGATACAGCTCAATTATCAAAAGAAGACGCTCAAGGATTTGTCGGCATCTTCCTTCCAGGTGGACATGGTACCATGTTTGATTTCCCTGATAGCGAAACTCTTCAATATGTGCTTCAGCAACATGCTGAACAAGGTAATGTCATTGGTTCTGTTTGTCACGGTCCAAGCGGACTTGTCAACGCCACTTACGAAAATGGACAACCGATTGTAAAAGGAAAGAAAGTCACTGGTTTCACAGATTCTGAAGAAATCGGCATGAATTTAGATCAGCATATGCCATTCATGCTTGAAACAGAATTGCGTAACAAAGGAGCTAATTTCTCTAAGGGAGAAGATTGGTCCGTTCACGCTGTACGTGATGGGAACCTTGTTACAGGTCAAAATCCAATGTCTAGCGAAAGTGCTGCAGAGAAAATGGTTGAAGCCTTAAAAGAACAATAAATCTTGTGCTTCTTCGCAACTAGAAAAGCGCAACTCCTATTACAGGAGTTGCGCTTTTTATGATTTAAATTTCTTTAACCTTGTATACTTCACGCTTCGCTACTAAATCTGCCGTATTTTCCCTATACGTTTTGTAATGATCTGATTCAATATGGTGGTTCAAAGCATCCATATTTTCATATTGCTCATGAAGAACAAGCGTCTCATCTTTAATCGACTTATGAAGATCATATTGTAGACAACCCTCTTCTTTCCTTGAGGCTTGTTGGGCTTTCTTTAATTCTTGGAGCATTTGCTCCTCCGCACCTTCTTTGGGTGTGAAAATGGCTGTAATCGAAATCTTATCCATATGAATCACTCGCTTTCTTTTCTAACATTTCCTAACCTACCACACACTATTCGCATTTCCTATCGATCCGCTTACTAGCTAGAAGAAGATGGGAAGATAAGCCTGAATACCGCACCACCCTGCTCTTTATTACTCACATGGATTGTCCCGTAACTCCTTTCAACAATGGCCCTTGAGATAGCGAGACCTAACCCTGTTTCTCCTTCTTTCCCTTTTACAAATCGATGGAATAGTTGAGGAAGCAACTCCTCAGGAACTCCTTTGCCGTCATCTTCAATTTCCAAAATAAGCTGGGTATCTTCCGCGTAAGCACGTAAGTTCACTTCAGTTGAAGCATGCCTTATTCCATTCCCTACAATGTTAATCAGGGCTTGAAGCATTTTTTCCTCATCAACGTAAAGATGTCTTTGTTCCTCAACTGTAACGTTTAATGAAATTCCTTTTTCTGAGGCAAGGAAATCCATTCGTTCCTTTGTATCTTCTAAGAGTCGTTGGACAGGTGTATAAACTGGATTATAAATTCCATCCTCACTGTCGAGCTTGGCTAATAAAATAATTTCATTCACAATCTTCTTGAGCCGATCACTCTCTTTAACGATAAGATCTAAGCTTCGATCAGCCGCATCACCTTCAAAAACTCCATCTTTTACACCTTCCGCGTACCCTTGAATGGTCATAAGAGGGGTCTTCAATTCATGAGAAGCATTTTGGAAAAAGTGCTTCTGAGAGCGGATGTACTGGTCCAATTCTTTAGCCATATCCATGACACTCTGTTCAACTTCTCCAATTTCACCACTTGCATTCACCGGTTTAATTTCGCTGAATTGGCGATTCTCAATCTTTTTTACTTCTCTCTTTAAACGACTTAGAGGTGTGACAAGACGCTTCGTTAATAAGTAACTAAATAATATAGCTATGGCAATTCCAATGACAAAGACAATCATCATGCGTACAGCAAAGATGGACTGAATGGCCTGAAGTTCTTCTACAGGTGTAGCTAAAATAAGCAGGTATTCTTGTCCCTGGAAACGATAGCCAAGCTTTGATACGACATAGTTTTCCCCGTTCATTTTACGAAGACCCTTTTGCTCATCTTTCGTTTCAAATTCAGACGCCCAACTTCTGGCCGTTGATTCTGGAAGATTTGTTGCTAACGGAGAGTTTTCATCAGGATCCATAATCAAGATCTTATAATCATTACTCTCAATGAGTCGACTCAGCTTGCCTCTTCCGGATGGGTCTTCATACAAGAAATTTAAGATTAAGTTTCCGTTTGTTTGGAGCTCATCCTGCTGGTCCTGAATAAGGATATCAAGCAATAAGGAATAGATAAAAAAGGCTGTAACAGACATGATGATAATCAACAGCGCCGTAAAAGCAGCATTTAATTGATAAAGTAACTTCATTGTTTACGCCTCGCGTTCTCGTAAGCGGTACCCATAACCCCAAACGGTTTCAATAGGAACATCGGCGAACTTTTTCCGAAGTCGTTTCACTAAATCATCAACAGCCCGATCACTTCCAAAATAATCGTCGCCCCACACTTTATGGAGGAGTTCCTCACGGGAAAAAGCCCGATTCGTTTGGGAGACTAATATTTGAAGTAAGCTGAATTCTTTAGCCGTCACCTCTACTTCTTCCCCCTGCCAAAATACCCTTCGTTCTTCAATAGAAAGAGTGAGGTCCCCGTTCTTTAAGGTTGAGTCGCTTTCGGTTCCCTGATTTTCTTTATCATGGTACTTTTCCCACCGCTTCACCATTCGATTTACACGTGCTACAAGTTCACGAGGGCTAAATGGTTTCGTTAAGTAGTCATCACTTCCAAGCTCTAAACCAAGCACTTTATCGACCTCTTCATCTCGAGCTGAAATGATTATGATGGGAACATCTGATTCTTGGCGAATACGACTACAAAAGTCATACCCATTCATCCCAGGAAGCATAATATCAAGCACCCACAGATCAGGAGGCGTTTCCTGCCACATGTCCCAGGCCTTTTCGGCTGTATCTACACTGTTTGTCTTATAGCCTTCCTTATGTAAATAGGCCTCAACGATTTCTCGGATATGGGGATCATCTTCGACAATTCCAATGGTAGCGTCCTTCATTCCCATTCCTCCTTTAGTCTTTCTTTCCCTTTATTGTGCCACATTAGAGAAGTGGAGGCGACTGGGGAGGAGTATACTTCTTTAAAAAGGTTAACTGTTTTTGTAAAAGTGCTGTTTAGCCCTATGAGGCGCAGGGGGTGTTAGATGTGACGAGCTTTCTCTCTGGTTGTCCCGTCCTTCACTTTTCGTTGTCTAGGCAGCGGCGGGGAGGGCCTAGCGAGATAAGCAATCTACTTTCAGTCTGCTTTGCAGACTTACAGTAGCTTGCTTATCCGGCCCCACACGAGGTGGGGTCGTTCGACGTTGCCACAGGACGTGGCGGTTTTAGTCGAACTTCCTCTTTTCCCTGACCAAGCCAGCCTCCGCTTTTCTTTATGTCCAGCTACGGGGGCTAGGGGCTAGCGTGATAAGCAATCTACCTCCAGTCTGCTACGCAGACTTACAGTAGCTTGCTTATCCGTACGCCCCTGACCAAGCCCCCTCCGCTTTTCTTTGTCTTACATACTTTTTACACATTTGTTCCGAAGATTTGCCAAAGGTGTTGGTTAGAATATGAAGTACAAGATATTTAAAGAAATCATTTTACAATATAGAAAGGTGGTTACTTTTGTGAGTGAGCAGTTTGATAATGAGCAAGTTGAGAGACGGAAGAGTGATCAGCGTAGTTATTATGGTTGGTTAGTTCAGTTTGCTTCTACTGCTTTTATTGTGACGGTTTTACTTGTAGGTGGGGCTTTTGCTTTGTTTAAGTTGAACGTGTTGCCACTGGAGTCGAATGTTGCTGCTCAGGATTCTGGTGAGGGTAATGGGGATAGCATTTCCATTGAAGAGTCTAAGTCTGAAGGAGATACTTCAGATGTCGTCCAGGCGGTGAGTAAAGCCTCTGATGCTGTGGTTGGGGTAACGAAGTATGAGCAATCCCAATTGTTTGCAGAGAATAATAAAGCTGGTACAGGTTCTGGGGTAATTTATAAGAAAGAGAACGATGAAGCGTATGTGGTAACGAATCATCACGTTATAGAAAATGCGCAATCTATAGATGTGACATTAAGTGATGGTGAGAAGGTGGAAGCTGAGCTTTTAGGTAGTGATTCTTTAACAGACTTAGCTGTATTGAAGATCAATGCTGAACATGTAAAACAGGTTGCTGAATTTGGTTCTTCTAGCAATCTGCAAGTGGGAGAAACGGCGATTGCGATCGGCAATCCGCTTGGTTTAGAATTTGCAGGTTCTGTAACGAAAGGAATTATTAGTGGTCTTGAGCGTGCGATGCCAGTTGACTTAAACAAAGACGGACGCGCTGATTACCAGACAGAGGTTCTTCAAACAGATGCAGCGATCAACCCTGGTAACAGTGGTGGGGCATTGATCAATAGCGCAGGTCAAGTTATTGGGATTAACTCTATGAAGATTGCTCAGCAGGAAGTAGAAGGATTAGGGTTCGCCATCCCTTCTGAAACGGCGAAACCAATTATCGAAGATTTAGAGAGAAACGGTGAAGTATCACGCCCATTCATTGGTGTATCCACAATGGACCTTTCATCTGTTTCCACTTATCACATCGAGAATACGTTGAAGCTTCCTGGCGATATTAAAGGCGGCGTCCTTGTAGCCGATGTTGAACAAGGATCTCCTGCGTCTCAGGCTAACCTGCAACAATATGACGTGATTGTTGGAGCCGATGGTGAAGAGATTTCAAACCTAGTTGATCTGCGCAAATATATGTATGAAGAGAAAGAAGTGGGCGACTCTATGGAACTCTCCTTCTACCGCGATGGAGCGAAACAGTCGGTCACAATCACGTTATCTAACTAATAAAGGAGTTTTACAATGATAAAAAAGAAAGTACTCACATTTTGTGTAGCAGCGCTTGGAGCTTTAACGCTCTCGGCCTGCAGCAATGCTTCAGCAGACGGTGATGTCGTTGCTGAAACAGCAAACGGAAACATTACTAAAGACGAATTTTACAATAAACTTGTGGACCAATACGGTGATGCCGTATTAAAAGAAATGCTTTATGACACTGTTCTTTCAGAAGAGTACTCTGTTTCTGAAGAGGAAGTTCAAGCTGAGATTGATAAAGTAAAAGAATCTTACGGCGATCAGTTTGAATCTGCTTTACAGCAAAATGGATTTAAAGATGAAGCTCAGTTTAAAGACTTTCTCAAAACGCAACTTCAAAAAGAGAAAGCCACTACTCAAGGGGTAGAAGTTACCGATGAGGAAGTGAAAGAATACTACGAGAATATGAAACAAGAAGTACAAGCCAAGCATATTTTAGTGGAAGATGAAGAAACAGCAAATGAAGTCATAGAGAAGCTAAGTAATGACGGAGATTTCGCTACCCTAGCTAAAGAATATTCCACAGACTCTTCATCAGCTGAAAATGGAGGTAACCTTGACTATTTCTCAACAGGGGACATGGTCTACCCATTTGAACAAGCGGCCTACAACCTTGAAGTGGGAGAAGTTAGTGAGCCTGTTCAATCGGATTATGGCTACCACATTATTAAAGTAACGGATAAACGGGAAAAAGAAGACACATCTTCTCTTGGTACGTTTGATGAGATGAAAGACCAATTAAAAACAGAGCTTCTAAACAGACAAGCTAACACGGAGAAGCTATCAGACATTATGAATAACGCAGAAATCAACATTAACAACAAAGATCTTAAAGAGAAAATCTCATTCTAAGACAAACAAAAGGCGGAGCTCGCCCCTCCCCCTTTTTCAAATAGGTTCAGAAGAGTGACTGGTTTATCATAAATAGATTCTAGACCCCCTTCCCCCCCCCTTGAGGCTGCTTATTCTATAATAAGCAGCCTCTTATTATGCTTTAAAGCAAAAAAGCGTGCCAGACACCCTTTAACATACTAAAGAGTGTCTGGCACGTGTGATTATTCCCAAAGGCTGATGCCTTCTTTGTTTTCTATTTGGTTTTTGGAGAACTTTGTTTTATGCTCTTTCTTCCGATCGCTGCGGTAATCCAGAAGAACTTCTTTAGCAACCCCAGAAAGTCGAACAATTGCATATAAGTTGATGAGGGCCATGATTCCCATAGTGATGTCTGCTAGAACCCATACCAGATTAAGCTTGGCCATAGCACCAAAGAAGACCATCGCTAGAGCAGCAAGGCGATACCAAAAGATTCGCTTTGGACTGTTCTTAATAAATTGCATGTTTGTTTCGCCGTAATAGTAGTTTCCAATAATGGAACTAAAGGCAAAGAACAAGATCGCGATAGCAATGAATGTATTGGCCCAGGAACCCATATGAGTTTCAAATGCTTGTTGGGTAATTTGAATTCCAACTGCGTTTTCTTGGTTCATGTAAGAAGCAGGGTCCCCTGAAGAGATGATAATAAAGGCTGTAGCTGAACAAATTAGTAGCGTATCAACAAATACGCCAAGCGTTTGAATAAGCCCTTGTTTAGCCGGGTGAGATACCTCTGCAGCAGCTGCTGCGTTTGGTGCACTACCCATACCGGCTTCGTTAGAGAATAAACCACGCTTAATCCCATTCAGGATTGCCGCACCAAAGGCACCCCCTGCCACTTCTTCAATACCAAATGCGTTCTTGAAAATAAGTACAAACATATCCGGAATAGCACCAATATTTGTAATTAACACATACCCTGCTAAAAACAAATATAAAATAGCCATAACTGGAATGAAGATCTGTGTAACTTTAGCAATACGGTGGATACCGCCGAAGATAACAGCAGCTGCCCCTATTACCAGAACAGCGCCTATTAGCACTTTATTCACCGAGAATGACTCTTCAAATGCTAAACGAATCGTATTCGACTGCACAGCACTAAATACAAGTCCATACGTAAATGTAATAATAATGGCAAAAGCAATACCAAGTTTTCGATTATTTAGCCCTTTCTCCATATAATAAGCTGGGCCACCGCGATATCCCTCTTCATCTTTTACTTTGTAAACTTGAGCAAGAGTACTCTCTACAAAGCTCGTGGCAGAGCCTAATAAGGCGATAATCCACATCCAAAATACAGCACCTGGTCCACCAACGGACACGGCTAAGGCCACACCACCTAGATTCCCGGTACCAACACGGGAAGCCGTACTAATCGTGAAAGATTGAAAGGCAGATGTTCCATGACCATCATTTTTTATTGACTCTTTTTCAAACAAAACACGAAACATCTCACTAAATAAGCGAAACTGAATAAAACGCGTGATGACTGTGAAATAGAGTCCAACCCCAAGTAAGACAGCAATTAAAATATAGCCCCACAAGGCTGTGCTGATGCCACCTAAAAAATCCATTAACATAGGTTTTCACTCCAAATTAAGTATTTCTGTAAAGATCTTTCGGTCTATTCTATCGTTTCATTATACATAGCAAGCTTTTTAGAAGAAATAGGTTTAAGCAAATTGAGCACTTCTTCTTTATTCCATATCATCACCATCCTATTTACTGCTGTATTTCCTTTTGTTTACATTTTGAAACATCAAAATTGTTAACGCTTTCATTACAGGCTCTGAAAAGAAAGAGGAAGTTCGACTAAAATCGTCAACGTCGAACGACCCCACCTCTTGTGGGGCCGCCCGTGGAAAGCGAGTCGTTCTCCAGAACCCCCTAACTCTCACTAAACGTAACGGCCCCTACAAAAGAAAGTATCTCAACTCCGAGTCTTCAACAATCCTGACCGATTCTTGATGAATCCACAAAAAAAGACTTGGAATCCAAGTCTTATAACTGTCTCACCAAACCACTTACATGTCGTCCGGCGGCTATTCCAGAGCGAAATGCACTTTCAAATCGAGTACGGTTTGCTTCATCCTCTTCGTGTAAGAACGTATCTCCCGCTATATATAAAGGAAGGGCTTCATGTAAGTTCAAAAAAGGTTTTTCAATGATGTTTGTAGATTGAGCATATCGCCATCTTTTTACTTGGGCTGAAAGAATGCTTCTTATCGGAACATAGTCCTTTATCTTTTCTTTCATCTGTTGAATGATTTCAGTTTCTTCTTCCTCTAAATATTCCCTACTCCATTCCCCATTCATGTACATGCTTATAATCCGAATATCTGATATTCCTTTTTTATAGTGGTCGACGACTCTTTCTACTCCTGTTGGGAGATTTTCATCTTTGTGCCCTGATGGGGGAAGTGACGTATTTGACGTTACTTCAAACAGTCCTACAAAGGCAGGATCGACGTTTATTCGTTTGACCTGATCTAAGACTTCAGAATCCACAGTCACAGAACTTTCTTCAAGCAAAGCAATCGTTTGAGGTAAAGGGGTAGTGATAATAAGAGCACCCGTTGTACAGGTTTCACCAGACTCTGAAGTAAGCTTGAACCCACCTATAGATTCTTTTATTGTGGTTATACGTGTTTCAAGCACTGGGTCGAGCCCTTTCGCCAGTTTTTTGGATAATGCATTCATTCCATCTATGCTCGTATATCTAGGATAAGGTTCACCAAACCAGTGTTTGATCCACCCTTTTTCTAACCAGTCATTTACGAATGTTTGAAGTTCGCTCGAACGTACAGTAAAGAATTGGGCCCCATGATCAGCTTTACCGCCTTCTATCCTTCGTGTAGCCAGGCGACCTCCAACACTCCTCCCTTTATCAACAAGCTGAACATCCTCTACACCTCTCTCCACTAATGTTCTAGCGGCCATAATGCCTGATAGTCCTGCACCTATGATTGTTATTTGAGCATCTCTCATGTGAACCCTCCAATATCTCATCTACTGCCCTTATACCCCATTTTCTAAGTTATTATGAACGACTCAACATATCTTTAGCACATCGGATAAATCTTCTTGTATCTGTTTATGTTAAACCTTAAAGGAGGTGAAAGATATTGGCCAAAAGACGTAGTCAACCTACCAATGTAAACGATGTAAAATCTAAAAACGCCCATTCAGGCATGAGTTACAGAGAAGTTGAAGAATACCTCGCTAACACAACAGGCGGACAAGATACGAAACAATACAGCAACACAAATCCAGCCACTGTCAGAAGAAAATTAGAATCAAAAAACTCAGAAAGCAACCCTTATTAAAAACACTTCACTGCTTTAAAGCAAACAGACGTGCCAGACACCCTTTACTCGCCTAAAGCGTGCCTGGCACCCTTCACTAGTTTAGCGTGAAAAAGCGCCCTCTGATGAGGGCGCTTTTTAGGTAGTTGTAGATGGTTGTGCTGTTTCATATAGATCCGTTCCTTCTCCGTCTTTTGGTTTAAAGAAGAGTTCGCGATCTTTATATAGAAAGAATACAGAAAGTATAAACGCCAGCAAATCTGACAAAGGAAATGCCAGCCAAACGCCTATTACACCCAAGTTGAATAGATTAGGGAGTAGTAAGACAAGTGGAATAAGAAACATCACTTGGCGAGCAACGGATAAAATAAATGCTGGCTTTGCCATACCGAGAGCTTGATAAAGCCCTCCACTGACCACTTGAGCTCCGATTAAAATAGCCAGGGCGAAAATAATTCGCATCGATAAAGCACCAGACTCTATGACAGCCGGATCCCCTGTAAATATTTTCATTAATAACTCAGGGAGCGCCATCATGACAACAAAAACTACGAGAGAAATCACTGTTGAAACCTTTAAACCGAGCCACACAATTTCCCTGAGGCGTCCGTATTGTTTCGCTCCATAGTTATAGCCAATAATCGGTTGCATACCTTGAAGAACTCCAATCATAGGCATAATGGCAAGCATGGTCACCTTTTGGACAATACCAAAGACACCAACCTCAAATGAGCCGCCATAACGAATAAGCATTGCATTAATGGCAATCATCATTGCACTTCCACCTACTTGGCGAACAAAGGCAGGGAATCCGATTACAAGGACCTCTTTCATCAAATCAAACCGCGCTTTAAAGTATTCTAAGCCAACATCAAGTGAACTCTTTCCTGAGGTAAAATAGCGAAGCACGACCAGTGTAACGGAAGCTTGAGAAATAACTGTTGCAACGGAAGCACCTCTGACCCCCATATCTAATCCAAAAATAAATATCGGGTCAAGTATCGTATTTAAAACAGCCGGAATGATCATCGTAATCATCGCAAACCTTGAATTGCCTTCTGAACGGATTATATTGTTAGACGCAAAAGCAAATCCAAAAAAGATCGACCCAAGCATTATGGGGAATAGATACTCTTTGGCATATGGCATGATATCAGGTGTCGCACCAAACAAAGCAAGCAAGGGTTCCATAAACGTAAATGCGCCAACAATCGAAATAAGACTCACAACAGAGATCATAATTACGAGGTTACCGAGCACCTCGTTCGCATCTTCTTTCCTCTCTTCGCCGAGGCGTCTTGAGATAACAGAGGCCCCTCCAATCCCAACCGCCGCAGCAATTGCCATAATAATCATCATGATTGGAAAGCTAATACTTACCCCTGCAACACCGTTAATCCCAACACCACGCGCTATGAACAACGTATCAACAACGTTGTATAACGCCATAACAAACATCCCGATCATAGCGGGTACTGACAAATTAAGAAGCAGCTTAGGAATTGGCTCTGTGCCAAGACGTTGACTTTGCTGTTTCATTCCCCATTCCTCCTTTAGGTTACTCTGAATAAAGTGACTCTACATTATGCTTCATCTTCTTAAGCCAGGAAATGATGACTTGTTGCTCTTCTGTTGTAAAACCTTCTCCGAGCTGTTTCTCAATCCCATCAATTAAACTCCATAATTGACCTTCTATTTCACTTCCTTTATCTGTTAAAGAAATAAGCTTTGTGCGACGGTCTTCAGGTCTCTGACGCTTATGAATTAACTCTTTCTTTAACAAGGAGTCCACTAACCCATTCATAGAAGATCCTTTGATATACAGACGCTTCTGCATATCTCCCTGCGCTTGTTCCCCGTGTTCAGACAAGAAATATAAGACCTTTGATTGTGCCATAGTAAGGTCGTGTTCTCTAAGCTTTTGATTATATTGATTTTGTATAAAATGTGAAACAACATTAATGTGATAGCCTAGCAAGTTCTCTATATCTCGCTTCATTACTTAGCCTCCTAAGTATTTTTAATTATATTTCGATACCCGAAATTTGTAAAGGTATTTGCTGCACGTTTAATCAAAAACATGCACACAAAAAAGAGCCACCAAAAGGTAGCTCTTACTTACTCATTTTATTCACTTTGTCGGTACATGCTTCCATACCGGCTAAGAGGACGCCCCTTAACCCTTCATCTTCTAAACGAGCAACCGCTTCTATTGTAGAACCACCAGGAGAACAAACTTCATCCTTTAATTCCCCAGGGTGTTTGCCTGTTTCTTGTACCATTTTAGCAGCACCAAGAACAGCTTGAGACGCCATGCGATAAGACTGTTCTCGGGTTAATCCTTGACGAACCCCGCCATCTGCCATAGCTTCAATAATCATATATACATAAGCTGGTGAAGAGCCACTAATAGAAGGAACGGCTTTCATCTGACTTTCGTTTAAAATCTCCACCTCTCCAAAGCTTTCTAAAAGTTGAACAACAACAGAGAGTTCTTCTTTCGTTACTTGTTTGTTAGGGGAGATCGCTGTCATTCCTGCTTGAACAAGAGATGGCGTGTTTGGCATTGCCTGAATAACCTTTACCTCTCTGCCAAACGCTTCTTCAATATCACTTGAGGAGATGCCAGGAGCGATCGTAATAACAATCGCTTCGTCTTTTACAGAATGACGCACCTCGTGTATAACAGCCTCGTATGAGTACGGCTTCACAGCAAGTATAAGAATATCTGCCACTTCTGCAATTGCTCGGTTATCGTTATTCGTTTGAATTCCGAACATCTCAAAGACATGGTCAAGGGTAGCGGGAGTTAGCGCGCTTGCAATAATCTGGTCTTTCGGAATCACTTCTGACCCTACCATACCACCAATCATCGCCTGAGCCATCTTACCGGAACCAATAAATCCGACTGTTTGCTGCATTACTGTTCACGTCCTTTTATTTCGTTCATACCTACATATTCAGTATTTAAGCGTAACAAGCTCTTCAAAAAAAAGCAACGCGGTTGTTTTTTGTATGTGTGGGGGCGTTACTTTTATTGAGTGCTAGGGGTGCCTGGGGAACGACTCGCTTTCCGCGGGCGAGCTGTCGAGCCTCCTCCCTCACTGCGTTCAGTCCGGGGTCTCGTCGACCTCTTTCTCCCGCAGGAGTCTCCCCGTTCCCCAGACACCCCTTATCAGAAGTTGTATAACGTCTCCTTAGCTCGAGTAAGGCAGGGCTCCGCCCCTTATCAGAGTCATCACATAAGTAGGCTTACATGGAACAAAATCAACATAAAACATCAGCTATAAAAAACAGCCAGTCATCTTAATTCCCTAAAAGGAAGAAACAAGCTGTCTACTACTGCGCTAAAAACCCTCTTGCTTCAAGAGCGTCAATGGCTTCTTGAAGGTGAGCTTCATTTTTGGAGGTAATCGTGTGCATATGAATCCCTCCTGTTAACTCCAACAAGTAAGAAGCTTTTTTTGAAGCTACTTTTTGTATGAAATCTTCTACTTCTTTTCGATTGGAGATTCTGAGGATAGCCGTCAAATCTCCATACACAGGGTGTTCAACGGAAACATCTTTTACAACAACTCCGTGGTCAACAAGTATATTTAATTCTTCTTTGGTTTCCTCAGGTGAGTGCACACACGCAACTGTTCTTTCATACACTTCACTCGGTGCATCTTTCATGTACAAATACCCCTGGCTTGTGGCAATAATCGGTTCGTTTTTCGCTTTTAACAGAGAAATATCACCGACGATAACCTGACGACTTACATTAGCTCGCTTTGCCAATTCACCGCCTTTTATAGGAGCACCTGTCTCCCTTAATATCTCTAGCAGGAGGTGTCTTCTTTCTTCGCCTAGAATCTTTCGTTGTTCGCTCATCTGCTTACTCCTTCTTTTAACTTTGACGTTATTGTACCACAGTAGCAGCCCTCTCCTCGATGACACCACGTAACCAGCCGGCCAATTCTTTCACGTCTTCTTTCGTATGGTCCCGTCCAAATGAGATACGTATAAAGGTTCTTGCCTCTTCTTCTGTTTTCCCAATAGCTAAGAGAGTAGCAGATGGTTTCTGAGCTCCAACCTGACAAGCACTCCCTGTTGAAAAGTGAAAGCCATTCCTGTTGCCTTCTACCATTAACCATTGACCTTCTATATGATGGATCAGTAGTCCTATTATAGGAACTCCGACACTTGATCTAACAAAATCGAAGCGGTCTGAAACGCTTGAAAGCTCCTTCATAAAGAGTCCCTTCCATTCTTCAATCTTTTGCTGATTCTTTGAAAGGTTTTTTACACTTTTCTGTGCCGCTACGGTAAATGCTGCAATCCCTGGGACATTTAAGGTACCAGCACGCATGCCAGACTCATGAACACCATTTGGTAAAAAAGGTTGGTACGTACTCGCTGGTGATAAGTAAAGGCCTCCCACCCCTTTTGGTCCATAAACTTTATGACTTGAAATCGTAAGACTATCTACATAGCGAGTTACCTGTTGCACGTCAAGCTTTCCGAATGATTGGACACAGTCACTATGAAGGAATGCTCCTGATTCCTGACAGATGCGTGAGATCTCTTTTATAGGCTGAATGGTTCCAATTTCACTATTCACATGTTGAACGGAAACGAGCGCTGTATCCGTTGTCATAATAGATTTTAAGATTTCAAGATTAACAACCCCCGATTCTTTAAGGGGGAGCTTGGTAACCCTATAGCCTACCGCTTCATATTTCATTGCGGTGTTTCTGACAGAAGAATGCTCTCCTTCTGATAGAATGATCTGTTTTCCAGAATGGGCAGACAAAAGCGCTTGAAAAGCTAAGAAATTTGCTTCACTTCCTCCGCTTGTAAAATAGAACCCTTTTGCTTCTCCCCCTATTAGATCAGCCAATGTTTCTCGGCAGTGCTCCAAAAGGCGTTTCGCTTTTGTTCCTTCATCGTGCAAACTTGTGCTATTTGCGAAATACTCCCTTGAAGCTCTCATATAGGTTTGGAGCGCCTCTTCATCAATCGGACAAGATGCAGCATAGTCAAAATAGCGTTTCAATGTTCTCACCCTTCCCAAAATCTATACAAAACTCTTGTCATTAGTTTAAAACTGTGTAAATATAAGTGTCAAGACACCTGTTAAAACAGGAGGGGTTATACGATGGAACATACTGATGTATTAATTATTGGCAGCGGAATTGCCGCCCTACAACTAGCTACATGTTTGAGCAGGGATATGAATGTGATTGTTCTCACAAAGTCGTCCATTGGGGAAGGGAATTCTCCTTATGCCCAGGGTGGGATCGCTGCTTCACTGGCGCCTGAGGACTCACCTTTTCATCATTATACAGACACCTTAGAAGCTGGAAGGTACATCAATCAAAAAGAAGCCGTGTTACAGCTTACGAAAGAGGCTCCAGAAATTATAAGCGATTTAGTAAGCCGAGGCTGTAACTTTGACCTGGATGAAAGCGGCAATCTACTACTCGGCATGGAGGGCTCTCACAGCCATAAGCGGATCGTTCATGGTGGAGGCGATCAAACCGGAAAAACCATTGTGGATTGCCTGCGCCATCAAGTTGGCGACCATATCAACATATGGGAAGATACGATGGCCTACTCACTCCTTCTTAACCGTGATGGAGCTTGCTGTGGAGCAAAAGGACGTGGTTCAGACGGAACAACGCATACCTTTCTTGCCTCTCATACCGTTCTTGCAACAGGGGGATGCGGTCAGCTTTATACATTTACATCGAACGCAGTTTCTGCCACAGGGGACGGTCTAGCTCTTGCTTATCAAGCAGGAGCAAAACTTACAGACATGGAGTTCATTCAATTTCACCCAACCCTTCTTTACAAGAGTCAAGAGACTAAAGGTCTTGTCACAGAAGCGGTTCGAGGTGAGGGAGGGGTCTTAATCAACGAGGCGGGAGAAAGAATTATGGAACATATTCATCCCTTAAAAGACTTAGCCCCTCGGCACATTGTAGCCCAGACCATTTACAAGCAAATTGAGTATGGGCACGATGTCTATCTCGACATCAGTGGGATCCAAGGGTTTACCGAGCGCTTCCCGGCCGTGACCAGACTTTGTTATGACAACGGCATACAAATCGAAGGCGGCAAGATCCCCGTAGCTCCTGGTTGCCATTTCATAATGGGCGGTGTTCATACCAATGAAGTGGGTGCTACGACCGTTAAGGGGTTATATGCCATTGGAGAAGTGGCTTGTACAGGAGTACACGGAGCCAATCGTCTGGCTAGCAATTCATTATTGGAAGGACTGGTATACGGAAAACGGTTAGCCCTCTATCTATCCAGAACTCCCCTACCAGCTATCGGGAAACCAGTAGTGAAAACACCACAGCCATTACCATACGCTGACCTACCTTCTATTGCAGACATTCAACAACGAATGATGCGAGGGGCAGCCATTGTTCGAACGAAAGAAACGTTACAAGATTTAAAGCAGTGGCTTGAGGATTTCGAATTTGAAGCACAGCTAGAGCACACTTTAGATTTTTGCAGCGCGGAGCAAATAACTAGACTGTTTATGCTAACGACAGCTTGGCTGATCACTTCTTCAGCCCTTCAACGTGAAGAGAGTCGGGGTGGCCATTGCCGAAGTGATTTTCCAATTGAGAAAAAAGCATGGGAGTCCGTTCATATCAATCACACCGTGCCAATAAAGAAAGGAGAACGAGATGAATACAGTAAAGCTACGGCCATTACTTGAACAATTTTTTATTGAGGATATCGGAGATGAAGATGTGACGAGCGATACACTCTTTGGGAGAAGTGCTACAGGTGAAGTGCAATTTACGGCAAAAGGAAACGGGGTATTCTGTGGGCAGTCTATTATTCTAGAAGGCTATCAGATCATAGATCCATCTGTTGAGGTTATCCTTCATTGTAAGGACGGAGAGCGGATTCATAAGGGGCAGACCTTGGCTACTGCTCGAGGGCATATGGGAGCTTTATTAAAAGGAGAACGTGTTATCTTGAATCTCATTCAACGCATGAGTGGGATTGCAACTCTTACCACACTAGCTATTGATACGTTAAATAGTCCTCACACGCGCATATGTGACACCCGCAAAACGACACCCGGGCTTAGAATGTTAGAGAAATATGCAGTTCGAACAGGCGGCGGCTTCAACCACCGAAACGGCCTATATGATGCTGTCATGATTAAGGATAATCATATCGCGTTTGCCGGTTCCATTACGGCAGCTGTAAAGCAGATCAGGCAACAGCTCGGTCACATGATTAAAATCGAAGTCGAGGCTGAAACAGAGGCTCAAGTAAGAGAAGCCATCAAGGCTCAGGTCGATTGCATTATGCTAGATAACCAGACCCCTGAATCGGCGAAAGAATTACAAAGAATCATTCCACCTTCCATTACAACCGAAGCGTCTGGAGGTATTACCTTAGATAATTTGGCTACCTACCGAGATACGGGTGTTGATTATATTTCTCTAGGGTGTTTAACACACTCTGTTTCTTCATTAGATATAAGCGTGAATGCAATCATCCATAAGGAGGCATTAGCATGAATTTATTCGAAGCGGTAGACAGCAAACACCCTCTACTACCAGATACGTATAAACACATGACAAGAGAAGAGCTTGAGGACCGTGTTCACGGAGTAAAAAAACGTATGGGAGATCGACTATTCCTTCCAGGGCACCATTACCAAAAAGATGAAGTGATTCAATTTGCAGATTCACGCGGAGATTCATTGAAATTAGCTCAACTTTCAGCTGACAATAAAGATGCAGAAGCAATCGTCTTTTGCGGAGTACACTTCATGGCAGAAACGGCGGATATATTAACGAAGGCAAATCAACATGTATACTTGCCTGATATGCGGGCTGGCTGTTCAATGGCCGATATGGCTGATCTCAAGCAAACAGAGCGTGCGTGGAGTAAGCTTGGCGATTTGTTTATGGATACAATCTTACCTCTCACCTATGTGAATTCTACAGCTGCCATTAAAGCGTTCGTCGGAAAATATGGCGGAGCAACCGTCACTTCCTCTAATGCAAAAGCTATGGTGAAATGGGCATTCACTCAAAAAGAACGCATTCTCTTTCTACCTGATCAACATTTAGGCAGGAATACCGCCTATGACTTAGGGATTCCCCTTGAACAAATGGCAGTGTGGGATCCAATTTCAGAGCAACTATTCTATGAGGGAGATATAGAAGACGTTCTCGTTATTTTATGGAAAGGACATTGCTCCGTTCACGAGAATTTCACTGTTCAAAACATTCAACACCTACGGGAAACAAAGCCAGATATGAAAATCATTGTTCACCCGGAGTGTAGACGAGAGGTTGTTGCAATGTCTGATGATGCCGGATCTACAAACCATATTATCCAAACCATTGAAGCTGCTCCACCCGGAAGTTCGTGGGCAATTGGGACAGAGATGAATTTGGTGAACCGAATCATTCAGGAACATCCAGACAAGCACATTATTTCCCTGAACCCAAACATGTGTCCCTGCTTAACGATGAATCGCATTGACCTCCCTCACCTGGCATGGTGCCTAGAGGCTATCGAATCAGATGAACCTCATAACCTGATCAAGGTAGACAGTGAGATTGCAGAGTATGCTAAGGAAGCATTAGATCGTATGTTGAGTCGAGCATAAGACAAAGAGGGTAGCCTTTCTAAAGGCTACCCTCTTCTTTTATCCTAAGACGTTACGCGTTAGGAAAATGATATTTAACACGACAAGTGCTGCTGTAATACTTTGCTCTGTTTTTGATCCTGTTTTAAATGTTAAAAAGAATCGGTAATAGCGTTTACTAAATGGATAGAGGATCGGTATGCCCATTTTCGTTAAGAAGTCCCCAAATAAGTGTGATACAACCCCCGTTAAAAACCCGGCTAAGTAAAACAACGGAATGTCTAAGTAAATATGAAGCATATAGCTGTAAGACGCCATTAAGGCTATAAACGCAATCGAATGGGTAAACTTACGGTGCCCTGAAAATACGAACAGTAATGGAGATAAAATCATTAATAAAAACTGAACGGCCTGATTCAAGCCTGGCGTTAAGATCTCCACTCCAACAAGGCAAACAACTAGCATAAATCCCCATCTTTCAAACGGTCCACCGAGCTTAGACTTAGGTGTATCTATATCTGGAATTAACGATCCGATCACAACAGCTGCAAAAAACAAAACTGTTGCAAACATCTTATCAGGGATTACGTCAAACATATTATATAACGTAATCGCACCAATCCCCCAAGTAATCCCCATTACTTGGTGACTAGACGCAACCACATGCATCCACCCTCTCTGATGTACTCTCTTTTCGCTGAACACCTGGTTACGAAATCCAATGTTACTCAATTTTAGAAAATAGCGCAAGACCAAACTTTACCAGACCTACACTTTAACGCAATGAAGGGTGCCAGACACGCGTCGTTGCTTTAACATAATGACGCGTGCCAGACACCCTTCAATGCTTTACTGCATTAAAAAAGGACCTTTGTTGAAGGTCCTTTACAGTCATTTAGATAGTTTTGAATTGGGTCATTTGGTTAAGAGCTTGGTAAAGGTCTTCCCAAATATCTTCCCATGCTTCAAGGCCAACAGAAAGTCTAATTAAAGAGTTGGTAATGCCCATTTTCTCTCTTATTTCTTCTGGGACAACAGAATGTGTCATCGTGGCCGGGTGTTGAATGAGAGATTCGGCATCTCCTAAACTAACAGCTTTCTTAATAAATGAAAGATGATTCAAGAATGCTTGAGCTTCCTCTTTATCACCTTTTATTTCAAATGATATTAGGCCCCCTCCTTGTTTCATTTGCTTTTTCATAATCTCATAATTCTCATGCTGAGCATCTCCAGGATAATAAACACTACTTACTAAGGCATGATCTTTTAAACGAGCAACGACATTCTCCGCATTCGCACAGTGACGATCCATACGTACAGGCAGGGTCTTCAATCCTCTCAATAGCAGCCATGCATCAAATGGAGAAATAATACCTCCGATATCTTTCTGGGTCGTCATGGCCAGCTGTTGAATAATGTCCTGGTTTCCTACTAATAACCCTGCCACGACATCCCCATGCCCGCCAATATATTTTGTGGCGCTATGAAGAACAAGGTCACACCCAAGCTCAAGCGGCTTCTGTAAATAAGGAGTGGCAAATGTGTTATCGACTACAACCGGAATCTCATAATCCTTAGCCACTTTGGCAACCATTTCTAAATCAATTAATTCCATCGTCGGGTTAATCGGTGTTTCGACATAAATACAGCTCGTTTCCGGCCGAATTAACTTCCGGATCTCTTCCTCTGTATTCATTGTAGAAAAAGAAGTTGTAATATTGTATTTGTCTTCCATCATGGATAATAAACCAAATGTACACCCATAAACCCCACGAGAACAAAGGATATGATCGTTGGCCTTCGTTAAACCGATTAAAACAGCTGAGACAGCTGCCATCCCAGATCCGAATGCCAGTCCCGCTCCGCCCCCTTCAAGCTGAGCAATACGATCCTCTAGCGCCCTTACAGTCGGGTTGCCTAATCTCGAGTAGACATATCCATCCTCTGTCCCTCTGAATCGATTTTCTCCCTGCTCTGCACTATCGAAGGTAAATGTTGACGTTTGAAATAGCGGTGTTGTCAGGCTTCCTAAAAAGTCTTTTGAGTCATAACCTCCATGAATAACTTTCGTTTCAAACCCGTGTTCTTTCTTCCCCATCGTGGTGTCCCCCTTTTTGCCTCTAAAGCCTTCTATTCACATCATATGAGATGTTGACAGAAAATGAAAGCGTTTTCTTTTTATTTTAAAATGGTTTTGTTAACTAGTTTTGCGGGAGGAGGCCGTTACGCTTTGAGGAGTGCTAGGGTTTGCTCGGGGACAACTCGCTTTCCTGCGGGGAGCCTAGGAAGCCTCTATACTACTACCTATTACCTATCATATGAAGAACTCTCGATAAGAACACCCCAACTCCAATAGTCGGGACGACCTGGCCATGCGTCAGGACGAGCGCCCAAAGTGGCGGGACGACCTGACCATGCGGCGAGACGCCCACCCGAAGTGTCAGGACGCCATGCCCATGCGGCGAGACGCCCACCCGAAGTGTCAGGATGCCATGGCCATGCGGCGAGACGCCCACCCAAAGCGGCGAGACGACCTGGGCATGCGGCAAGACGCCCATCAGAACATCCCAAAACCAAAAGCGCAAACTGCCTCAAATAAGACAATTCACCTCTCCTTTCACCTTGTTAGGATTTGTCTCTTAGGGCAAGGCTGATTCCGATGATTCCTAGTAATACTCCCTTTGCTATATTCAACCTTCTTCCGACTTGAGGGACTTTTGATAGCCAATTTCCTACCTTCTCAGCAAAGAAGCTGATTGTGGTGAAAATAATGAAGGCTTGTATCAGAAATAAGACTCCGAGCGTTACCATTTGGAAAGGAACATCCCACGCTTCTTTTGAATGGTCGATAAATTGTGGAAATAAAGCAAGGAAGAAAAGGGATACTTTGGGGTTAAGGATATTCATGAGCACCCCTCTTTTATAAAGCTTCTTATACTCAAGTGCTTGCTTAGATTCAACCTGAAGATCCCCACCTTCTTCTTTAAATGCTTGCCATGCTAGATATAGCAAATAAACTGCCCCAGCGTATTTGACTACCATAAAAGCTAGCGCAGATTGATAGACAAGAGCTGTGATTCCAACAGCTGCTGCTAGTGTGTGGACGAGTATCCCTGTACATAATCCAAATGTTGTAGCAATACCTGCTCTTTTATTTTGAGAAATGCTTTGGGCTAACACAAATAAATTATCCGGTCCAGGCATCAGTGTGAGCACTACAGCAGCTCCTAGAAACGATAGCAAAAGATAAATACTCAAGTGAAACACCTACTTTCTTCTTTTGAATAGAATGTATATAGGTTTTATATTAGCGGGTCAGAGGTGATTTTGGAATATTTTTCTGATGCAGAGAGGAGCACAACATGGCTTATCAATGGGGAGTGGATTCTACACAAGAAGCCACGAAAGAGTTATATGACTGTGTACTAAAGAAATATGGAAAGCCTAAATACTGGGGGAGATATTTATCAACAGTTCCTGAGGTATCAGAAGGATTAACGGTCTCCGAAATTGAACGGTTGCATAATAACGGCACAAAAGTTATGGCCATTTATAATAATTTCACGGAGGCTACAGGGTACAGGAAAGGGAAAGTTATTGCTCAAAACGCTGTGTTTCATGCCAGACGTTTAAATTTCCCTAAAGGAAAGGTTTTGTTTGCGAACGTTGAAAATTTCTTTAAAGTTGATGAGTCCTGGATTCGAGGCTACGTCGAAGGCATGCACGCTTCGGGATATCAACCTGGGTTTACTTGCGATCCTACAAATGGAAAATTTAATGAAGCCTTTTGTAAAGCAACCTCAAAGGATAATAAAGTGTCTCTACAGTCCGTTCTATGCAGTGTAGAACCGGAAACTGGAGTTACAAGAGCACGTAAAGCACCGAAATACACACCCGCTAAACTTTCATGTAAATCGAATGTATGGGGTTGGCAATATGGCCGCAACGCAGATGCTTGTCCCATCAACACTAATCTCATCAATGACCGCCTCCTTAATTTATTGTGGTAATAAGGAATCTGGCTAAGGACCAATCAGAAAATGGTCTCTTAGCCTTTTATTCCTACACCCTCCAACGTTAAAATGTAAAGCCAGTCTTTAATTTGTGTAAAAATTTAAACAATTAACCTTTATTTGCTAAGTAAATATTGCTATGATAATAGTACTAGTTTCTACATAATACGACAGGAAGCTTTGAAACCAATCTATATTTGGGCGCTTATGGTTGGTCGAGCTAGTAGCGCAACCGGCCGCATTGATTTTTACTCAATGGGGTTTTTTTAGCTTCAAAAGCCTTTGAATGAGTATTCATTTATTTTCGTGATTTCGTTTCACCCTAATCATTATAAATTATTAGAATGTGATCCATCACAACCATTTGAACACGGGGGATTTTATGAATATTTTTGAACTTTTAAAGAGAAACCGTCTATTTCACAATTATCAGCCCCTTCATCACCTGGCCGATGATGCTATTTATGGATATGAGGCTCTGCTACGCTCTACTATACAATCTAGTCCTGAAGCCCTTTTTAAAATTGCTATGCAATCGAACACTCTCTATAAACTTGATACCATGTCGATCGAAAAAGCCTTTACGCATTATTCTAATCAGCTTAATAATCAAAAACTGTTTCTAAATATGTTTATGTCTACCCTTCTTCATCCCAACTTCATCCGATTTATGCACTCTATGCTAGACGCTCCTTCTTCTCCTGTCCCATCTATCGTTTTCGAGATGAATGAAGCGAAGGAAGAGGAGGCCATGTGGGAGTCTCCCCTTCTCCCCACTCGTATTCACACTTTACGGGAGATGGGAATTCAATTTGCAATTGATGATTTTGGACAAGGGGCTACTTCATTAAAGAAAGCAGTTGAAATGGAACCAGAGTACTTGAAGCTTGATCGCTATTTTGCTACCGACCTAGCTACAAGTGATAAAAAGCAAAAACTAGTCTCCCTTTTCACAGATTATTTTAAAGGAGATACAACGGTCGTATTAGAAGGGATCGAGACAGGGGATGACCTTAAGTTAGCCAAAGAGATCGGGATTGATGTAGCTCAAGGGTACTATATTGGCAAGCCTCAAGCCCTTATTGTGGGGTGACTCCCACCCGACCAAAAGACCACTGATTATCTTACCAATCAGTGGTCTTTGTTTCGGTTAAAAGGCAAAGTGGCAGAAAACGGAAACACTCTTTCAGCTTCGAGCTTTCAACTACCCTGCCCTAGCTTGTTATAAAGATTAACAACAATAACCTTTAACAGAGCTAAGACAAAAAAGAAGCTGCCATCTGGCAGCTTCTTTTTTGCGAGATAAGAGGAGAGCTTAGAATGAGCGCTCTTCTTCAATCTCATGATATTTATCAAGAATGTACAATTTACTTGGTTTGTGTTCTTGAGCCATTTCTTCTGCTTTCTCAATGGCTTTATCTTTCTTCTCATACTTGTCAGTAGGAGCTACGTCCTCTACTTTTACATACCATTCTGTTGCATCTTTGTTGGGTGCTACTGTGTATTCTCTCATGTATTATCGCTCCTTTTTTGTTTTGGGTTATACCTATATGTTCCCAACCTTGAAGCGTATAAAACATATAACCGAATAATTGGATATGCTATAAGACGCCCGTTATGCTGTAGCCCATTTACCTACGGTTTCAAGGGCTGATTGTTCCGGGAAATACTCAATGAAATAACGATAAAACAGAGCTTCTTGTTTACTGCGGATATCCACCGGAGCTGCTGTGTTAATACGAGCTAATTCTGAATCGGATATTGTTTCCTCAGCATAGGTTTCAAGCAAATCTAATGCTCCACTACCAGCTGAAAATTCTTCCTTCTTTCTCCACAATACCTGGTCCGGTAATACTCCATCAAATGATTCTCGCAATATGGTTTTCTCCATTTGTTCTGCCGTATGAAGCTTTTGTTCAGACGGAATACGTAAAGCTGTTTCAATTAATTCTAAATCTAAGAACGGCACGCGTAGTTCAATGGAGTGAGCCATACTCATTCTGTCTCCCCGTTGTAAGTTAATATTATGAAGGGTATTTATGATCCGAATGATTTCTTCATTAAGAGACTCTGTCGTCTGAAATTTCTTCATATATTCATAACCTGCAAAAATCTCGTCAGCTCCTTCTCCCGAAAGGATCACCTTCACATGTTGTGAGGCAAGTTTAGACACAAAGTAATTCGGAATGGCACTTCTTACTAAAGAAGGTTCATAGGATTCCAAGGCATATACGACATGAGGGATGGCCTCTATTAATTCTTCTTGTGTATATATGTATTCGTAATGATCTGACCCTATTGAGTTAGCTACATCACGAGCACGCTCAATATCTTCACTTCCAGCTGATCCAACACAGAAGGATTTCACCGTTCCTCCCTGCTCTTTAGCCTTCTTTGCAGCAATCGCTGAAATTAAGCTACTATCTAATCCACCACTCAAGAGAACGCCAACCTCCACATCTGCCAGAAGTCTTTTCTCTATCGCTTGTTCAAGCTTTTCTCGTATCGCTGTGGTCATTTCACGACGCGTTGTTTGGGCGGGTTGATCTGGATGCTTGATCTGTCTGTATTTTACAAAGCCAGTTTCTGGCGTATAATAAGTTCCAGGAGGAAATTCCTGCACATTATTTGTGATAAGATATAAGGTCTTTAATTCAGAAGAGAACACATAATTCCCTTCGTCATCTTGTCCGTAATATAAAGGCTTAATCCCTAATGTATCTCTCGCCGCAACGAATGTATCCGTTAGCTCATCAACGATGACGAACGCGAACATACCATCAAGTTTCTCTATACTCTTAACCCCTTCTGTTTCAATTAATTTTAACGCAACTTCACTATCGGAATGGGTTAAAAAAGACGTTTGCTGTTCTAACTCACTTTTCAATTCTAAGTAATTATAAATTTCACCATTACACACGATCCACTTTGTTTTCTCTTCATTGGATATTGGCTGAATACCATCATCTAGCCCAATAATGGATAAACGTTGGTGTCCTATATGGAAACCTTCTAAAGGGACTTGTTTTCCCTCATCAGGTCCTCTATGTTTCATACTCTCTAGAATGTCTTTCATTTTATTCGTTTCTACATGGCCTGTTGTGGCGAATATGCCGCACATATTATTGGGTCACCTCTACTGTTTTATTTTGAATATGACGTTCATTATATAAGTTCTCTTCCAAAGAACCAAATACTGGACACTCATCCATTTTTGTATATTTAAGATAATTCCAAGGGATCTCTCCCATTATTTTAATGAGTTCCGAATAGATCGCTTTATTTGGTTCTATTTAAAGAGATATACCCTTTTTTTATGTTAATGTTCTATGTAACCTCAATTTTTTTCAATTTGGTTCGAAAAGGTATGTAAAAAGATGAATCATTTTTCATATAATATAGGTAATATATAGCCGATTTACACTATATAGAATGGGGAATGCGTGTTATGATACGGTACAATTGATAATTGTCAGGTGTGATCGACATGAAACGAATTGCATTAACAGTTTTATTTTTATTCAGTTTCCTTATTATTCTCTTCTATTGGGTTGGTAACGAATCGAAAGTTAGTGACTCCTCCCTTAGCGGTGAAGGGTCTCAAGATTTCTCCACCCAAGAAGGAGATGGAGAAAAGCCAGAGGAAGAAAAAACCATCACAGAAGAACTGAAAGAAGCGGTTTCTACCGTTTTAGAAGGGGCTAAAGAAATCTTCGTGGAAGACAACATAAATATCGTGGCCATTGGCGATTCACTTACTCAAGGCGTAGGTGATTCCTCAGGGAACGGTGGTTACGTAGGGATTATTGAAGAAACACTACAAGAAAACAACCAAGATTTTCAGATTAAGAACTTCGGTAAGCGAGGTAATCGTACGGATCAGTTGTTAGATCGACTGAAAGAAGAGGAAATCTCCTCTTCTTTGCAAGAAGCCGATGTAATTGTTATTACAATCGGGGCAAACGATATTATGAGAGTTGTCAAAAACAACTTCACCTCTCTTGCTTATGAAGATTTCGAGAGTGAACTTCCTCAATATGAGGATCGATTATCCTCTATTTTCCAAACCATACGTTCTCAAAATCAGGATGCCCATATTTATCTTGTAGGTTTGTTCAATCCGTTTGAACAGTATTTCAGTGACATCCCTGAGCTCGATCAAATCATTTACGATTGGAATCGTATCAGCAAAGATGTCGTCGATCGATATGCGAATGTGAACTACATTCCAATCAAAGATTTATTTAGCGGTTCTACTGAAGATCTTTATTACGAAGATAACTTTCACCCCAATTTAAAAGGGTACAGACTAATGGCTGAACGTATTCTCTCTCATTTAAAAGATGAGATTGTGCGCCAAAATGAAGAAGAAATTTAGAGACATCAGTTAGATTGGAGATGTCATATGTTTGAAGCAATAAAAGTCAACAATAAGTGGAAGTGGTTATTCTTTATCCTAGCGATTATAAATGTAGGGGTCATCCTATGGCTTCTATTACTTGTTTATTTACCAACCTCATCTGTATCGGTACCTAAATCCATGCCTTTCAGTGATAAGCGGGCTGAATTTACAGTGATGTCTAGTAAAGATAATCTAAATCAAATCATCAATAGCTATTTAACAGAAATATCCGATACACAATCCATTGATTACTCGGTTTCTCTAGAAGATGATGTGGAGTTAACAGGAACGATTGTTGCTTTTGATAAGGAATTGCCTTTAACAATGAAGTTTGAACCAGTGGTACAAAAAAACGGAGACCTTATCCTTCAGCAGAAGTCCATTACACTCGGCCGCCTTCATCTGCCGAACAAGAAGGTGCTGGATTATATTAAGGATAACTATCCAATGCCTGAGTGGATTATTGTAAATCCAGATGAAGAAAACGTTTATGTAGCTGTCACCCAGATTAACCCTGGGTACGAACTAGGGCTCCGAGCTTCTACGTTCAATTTAAAGAAAGACCAACTTGCTTTTGAACTAACGGTTCCACATGAAACATTTGGGTTTAGCCAAAGCTCATGGCTGAAGAAACTCATTAAGTAATAGGAAGCTCTTATTTGGGCGTGGAGTGAGATTAGTGTAAGCTCCTACAAGCAACTCTTTTGAAGGTATATTAAAAAAGGCTGCCGACGTGGCAGCCTTTTTTTACGTTTAAGAACCCGTTTTAGCGGATTGATCTGAACTTGATGAAGAAGAGGTCTGTTTCTTCATCGCTTGGTAGTCTTCTGTGATAGCCTTATAAAGCGAGTAAGCCATCATAATCATAATCATCGAAAATGGAAAGGCCGCTGAGATCAGAGCATTCTGTAAGCCTTGCAAACCACCTGTATAAAGCAAGATAGCTGCAGTTGCAGACTGAGCAATTCCCCAACTAAACTTCACTGTTTTCGGAGGATTAAGAGAGCCATTCGTGCTTTGCATACCAAGCACAAATGTAGCTGAGTCGGCTGAAGTGACAAAGAAAGTTCCTATTAAACATAAAGCAATAATTGATGTAATGGTTCCTAATGGGTACTCCGTTAATGTTCCGAACAAGGCTTGCTCTCTTGCTAAACCAGCAATGTCTGCTGCACCTGTTTGTTCAAGGTTAATAGCTGACATGCCAAACGTTGCAAACCAGAGGAAACTAACGAGGGAAGGAACTACCAGTACACCGATAAGGAATTCTCTTATCGTTCGCCCTTTCGAGACACGAGCGATAAAGATACCAACAAATGGCGACCAGGCAATCCACCATGCCCAATAGAATATTGTCCAATTCTGAATCCAAGTTTGTTCGTCATTGTTTTGAGGGGAAAGTCTGAAGCTCATATTCCCAATATCTTTAATATAGGACCCAATGGTATCTGTAAATACATTCATAATATTCAATGTAGGCCCTACAACAAGAACAAATCCGAATAACAACAGAGCTAATACTAAGTTTGTATTACTTAAATACTTAATCCCTTTACTTAACCCAGTGTAAGCTGAAATCATAAACAGCACCGTAACGACGCCAATGATGACGAGTTGTACCCAGAATTCATCTGGTGTATCTAATAAGAAATTAAGACCTCCGTTAATTTGAGCTGCACCAAATCCAAGGGTGGTTGCAACTCCTACAACGGTGGCAAAAATCGCAATGACATCGATCACTTTTCCGATTGGCCCATTTATTTTGTCTCCTAAGATCGGAGATAGTGTAGCACTTACTAAACCAGGGGTGCCACGACGGAATTTAAAGTATGCAAGGGTCATAGCTACAATTGCATAAATCGCCCATGCATGAATCCCCCAATGGAAGTAAACAAATTTGAGAGACTCACCTAATGCTTCTGGTGTGCCAGTTTCTGCTGTAGGGGCGTTTTTCACATAGTGTGAAACAGGCTCAGCTACACCCCAGAATACAAGTCCAATCCCCATACCAGCACTAAATAACATAGCAAACCATGTAGGCATACTATAATCTGGCTCGTCCTCTGGCTTTCCTAGTTTCATTTTTCCATAAGGACTAATGACCATGAAGATACAAAACAGAACAAAAATTGCTACTACAATTAAGTAATACCACCCAAAATGGACGGCTAAATAATTTCTAATTGATTGAGTCACTTTCTTTAAATTATCAGGGACAAGTACCCCCCATGTAACAGCTGCGGCCACTATGGCAATCGTAATCCAGAATACTGGCGAGACTTTGTTAGCTAATGATTTATTCACATGATTGCTCCTCTCCTAAAATTTCATCTTAATGGTATGTAGATGATTTGTTGGGAAGTTTTGGTGTTCTATTCCTTTACCCCCTTAGTTATTCAGTAAACAAGTTGATTATTTTTAATAATATTCCGAACAAACTGCACAAACGGAACGATCGTTATAAAAGACCCCTTTTCATTCAAAAAAATTACAATCATGAAACAGCATCATACATTCATATAAATGGGTAGAAGAGGTGATGTTCTTTGAAGGAAAAACAATCACAGGTTAACTGGGAAAAGTTCTCGAAAACCATTGATCAGGTGTTAGGTCAGGACTTTTGGGACGACATGCATCACGTCATACCAAAGCGAGGCCCTGCCTATGATTTGTACGATGCAGAAAGTCATCTCGTTGTCATAGTGGATCTACCAGGCCTTGCCTCCACAGAGCACCTTACCTTAAAACAGAACGGAACGAATCTAATACTAGAAGGCCATGTCCCACCAGCCTACCAAGCTTCAGAGCAGCAAACATTGCATAAAGAACGGTTTCAAGGTCATTACAAAAGAACGATTCGTATTCCATTTCATTTCACAGCAGACGAAGTAACTTCCTCCTACAAGAACGGCATTCTAGAAATCAGAATCCAGAAGAATAAAGATGAAGATACCATTCCTATTCAAATGCCAAAATTAGAGGAATAGAACATTAGTATTAAAAGCTGATTTGTTTAGCAAAAAATAAAGTGTAGGAAAGAAGGAGAGTATTCTTATTGAAGGATACTCCTCTCTTTTTATCCATGAATAAATTTATATCTACCTATTATCTCTCCACCCTAACCTCCAAATCTTGGTATGATATATCTATAATTAATTTTTAGAAAGCAGGTGGAGTGATAATGAATATAATTGTATTTGGTGCTTCAGGTGGGACAGGTAAAGAAGTAGTTAAACTTGCTCTTGAGGAAGGGCATCGTGTTACGGCCTTCGCTAGAACCCCTTCCAAACTCTCCATTCAACATCCTCATCTTCAAATCATTGAAGGAAATGGCTTAGATCGGGAACTCGTCATTCAAGCAATGAAAGATCACGATGCTGTTATTTCTGCACTAGGGACAGATGGTTTAAAAAAGACCACTTCCTTATCTGAAATGACATCTAATATTCTTGATGGCATGAAAGAAAATAGAATAGGGCGAATCGCTTATACAGCCTCTGCTGGAATTGAAGATGAAATTCCAGGACTTACAGGGTTTATGGCTTCAAAAATCTTAAAAAACGTATTAGCTGAACATAAACGAGCCGTTGAATTATTGAAACAAAGCGGTAAAGAATGGACCGTTGCCAGACCTTTACGCTTAGACGATGGCACACGTACAGCGGAATATCGCATGGAATCAACTGGAGTTCCTCATGGAGGAAAACGCATATCCCGATCAGACGTAGCCCACTTTCTATTGGAATCCGTGGTGAAACAAGACCATATTTACCGTTCTGTTGGACTAGCTTATTAATTGTTTGGCTCTGTTCAAGAATAGGGCAGGATTGTTGAAGACTCGAAGCTGAGACATTTAATGAAAATAGGGCCGTTATTTTGTTGAGAGCTTGGGGTGTCTGGGGAACGACTCGCTTTCCGCGGGCGGCCCCACACGACGTGGGGTCGTTCGACGTTGTCACAGGACGTGACGGTTTTAGTCGAACTTCCCCTTTCTTTTTAGAGCTTCCTCGGGAAAACCACCCTGCGGGATCTCGTCGACCTCTTTCTCCCGCAGGAGTCTCCTCGTTCCCCAGACACCCCTTACCAGATTAAGTATAACGTCCCCTCAGCTCGAGTATAGCGGGGATCCAACCTCCCCCCCTTATGTAGCATGCTTCCGTCCCCTCTATATAAGGCAAAGGTGGTTCGGGAAATGGCGAGACTCCTGCGGCAGTAGGAGCCTAGGGGAGACCCCACAGAGAGCGCAAGCGAACGAGGAGGCTTCCCAGCTCGCCGCGGAAAGCGAGTGATTTCCCGAACCACCTTACTCTCAATTTGAGTAAACGGAAGCATCCTCTCAACTTCAAGTGTTCCATATAAGGGGGGCTTATATGGAACAAAATTAACACTAAACATTAACAGAGCCATTTGTTTAAATAAATCTCAAAATTTTCTATTTACCCTTCTCTCTGGTATGATATTTAGGAAGTCGAAATATCGTCTGGAACGAAAGAAGGGTACAAAATTCAAAATCAAGAAAAGATATCGAAACAGAACTTAATGATTATGTGGTTTGCTAACTTCTTTATCGCAGGTAGCATGACAATGGTTATGCCGTTTTTATCTCTTTATATTGAATCATTTGGAAATTTCTCAGAAGCCTATGTACAACGTTGGTCTGGATTAACGTTTGGAGTTACGTTCTTTACCGCCTTTTTATTCTCTCCTATTTGGGGAAGAATTGGGGATCGATACGGCCGGAAAACGATTCTTGTTCTATCGGGGGTAGGTTTGGCTGTAAGCGTCTTACTTATGGGATTTGTGACCTCTGTGTTCCAACTATTTATTTTACGATTATGTATGGGGGTATTTACAGGATTTATCTCAACCTCACAAGCTCTAATCTCTACACAAACTCCTAGAGATTTATCGGGACAGGCGCTAGGTACCCTGCAAACAGGAAACGTAACCGGTAGTTTAATGGGCCCGTTGTTTGGAGGCGTGCTAGCGGATTCCTATGGATTCTCTAGCACATTTCAGCTCACCTCTATCACGTTATTTATCGCTGCTCTCTTCGTATTACTAGGGGTTAGAGAGTTTCGCATCGAAACAGAAGATGAGAAACAAGAAGCGTATTCCCGGAAAGAGGTCATACGTCACATTCTCTTAAATCCTATACTTGTTACCGTTATGATCGTCTCTATGTTTGTGCAAATCGCCCACTTCAGCATTCAGCCTATTCTTGCTTTGTTCGTAAGTGAAATTCATGGCACGGCTAATTTAGCCTTCTTCTCAGGGATCGCTTTTTCTGCAGCGGGTGTAGGAAATTTACTTATGGCAAGAAGATGGGGGAGAGTCGCTGATTCTGTAGGATATGAGAAGATTCTCGTCTTCCTACTCCTTGCCTCAGGTATTATTTACTTACCGGGAGCCTTTGTGACGAACATTTGGCAACTTATGATCCTACGTTTTTTATTAGGTATTACCATTGGAGGGATTATCCCTGTTCGAACGGCCTATATTCGTCAGGTTGCTCCGGTTTCTATTCAAGGGGAAGTGCTTGGCTACAGCACAAGCCTCCGCTTTTTAGGGAACATCATTGGTCCGGCCCTTGGTGGTTTACTAGCAGGGGCTTACGGATTTACCTCTGTTTTCTTTACTACAACCGTACTCTTGTTACTAAGCGGATTAAGCCTCGCTTTTATGATGCAGAAACAACCATCCACTGTAAATCGATATGGGTAATATCGATTTATCCTAATCAAAGCGCCACCCTCCTACGCTTTATGCGTAAGAGGTGCGCTTTTTTTATCTCGTATTGCTGGACGCCCAACTGAATAGTACTCCATTTTCTGTTCCCTTACCTCATCAAGAGAGTAACAGTTCCGTCCATCGAACAGAATAGCCTCATTCATCAACTCATCATAAAGTGGTAATGGAAGTTCTTTAAATTCATCCCACTCCGTAACAATCGCGGCTAGGTCTGCACCAGCTAACGCTTCTTTCACATTAGGGGCAAACGTAACAGCCGGAAACTTTTCCTTTGCCCTTGGCATGGCAACAGGGTCATATGCCGTAATGAAAGCACCTTCTCGTAAAAGTCGGTCTAGAATCACCAGGGACGCAGCTTCCCTTAGATCATCTGTACCCGGTTTAAAAGCTAAACCAAGAACGGTTATACGTTTTCCAACTAAGCTTCCACAACGCTCCTTCATTTGATCCACTATTTTATTTTGCTGCTTGTTATTCACATGAATAACGGACTCCAATAAATCAAATTGGTGCTCCACATTACCAGCCATTTGGACAAGGGCTTTTGTATCTTTTGGAAAACACGATCCACCATAGCCTATACCAGCTTGAAGGAAGGATGAACCAATCCGACGGTCCATGCCCATGCCTTTCGCGACAGCCTCTACATTCGCTCCTACTTTTTCACAAATGGATGAAATTTCATTAATAAAACTAATTTTCGTCGCCAGAAATGCATTAGAAGCATATTTGATCATTTCAGCACTAGCTAGATCCGTTGTCATCATAGGAATATCAAAAGGAGCATACATCTCCATCACTGTTTGCATTGCTTTTTGCTCATCAGAGCCTATTACAATTCGATCCCCTTCAAATAAATCCTTTAGGGCATTCCCTTCCCGTAGGAATTCCGGATTGGACACTATTTGTATAGGGAAAGGAGTTTGAGCTTGTATATAGTTTTTCACATTTCGACATGTCCCGACTGGAACGGTGCTTTTTACAACTATTGTTACCTCTTGATTGATTGTCTGTGCGATTGCTTCAACTGCCTCGTAGATATACATAAGGTTTGCTGATCCATCTGGTTGCTGTGGTGTGCCCACAGCAATTAAAATAATTTCGGCTTCTTGGATATCTTCACATTTAGAGGTGAATGAAAGTCTTTTCTGTTTTTGATTTTCTTGAATCATTGGCTCAAGGGAAACTTCGTAGATTGGTGAACGACCTTTTTGCAAAAGATCGATCTTTTCATGGTCTACATCTAAACACGTTACTTCATGACCAATATGAGATAAACCAACTCCTGTTACAAGACCAACATAGCCAGTTCCCACTACTGCAATCTTCTTCATTTCTGTTCCTCCTCACTTTCCCTATTTAAGCATAAGACATAATAGTCTCGTCAATCGCCACCTCATATTGAAGCAGTAAATCATCAAAAATTGACGTCCAAGAACACCCTTTAGCGTATAGGCGCGCGCGTACCTCCATTTCCTCTAAAACCTTTTTGCTAAAAAGTAAATTAGATATAGCTTCAATAAACCCATCTACATGTCCAGGGGTACATAATTTCCCCGTCTCATTATGCGCAATAATGCCCTTTACACCACCTGCCTTAGCTCCAATAACAGGAGTTCCTGCAGCCATAGATTCAAGTACAACATTCCCGAACGTTTCTGTTCTAGAGGGGAAGACCATCAGTGTGGATGTCGCATAAATGCGCGCAAGGTGCTCACCTTCTACATAGCCAGTAAACGTCATATTTTGGGGGGCTGCTGCTTTTAACTCAGCAGCCATTGGCCCATCACCTGCGACAAGCCAATGAACTTGTTTTTGAAGAGAGGGAGGAAGGGACTCTGCAATTTTAAGAAACACATCCAGATCTTTCTCTGGCGCAAGTCTTCCCACATAGGTCAATATATAAGGCTCTTCAATGTTATACATGTCTCGAACAGTTGTGTGATCGTAATCAGGGTGAAAGAGCTGACAGTCTACTCCTCGACTCCATATGCTTATATTTTGGAATCCTCGTTGAATTAAGTCCCTCTTGGTCTCTACTGAGGGAACAAACGTCTGCCTGAAAGGTGCATGAAACCACCGCATGTATTTCCAAACCCAATTCGATAAAATGTGCAAATCATAATATTCCAAATATCGATCAAAGTTTGTATGGTAGGATCCGACCATAGGAATGCCTAATTTCTTCCCATAGTAAAGACCTGCAAAACCAATGTTAAATGGTGTAGCAATGTGGATAAGATCAGGTTGAAATACTTCTAATTGTTTACGAATAGTAGACAGATTCGGTAATGATAATCGACATTCAGGATAAAGATAAAAAGGAACGCTCTTAAAACCTTTGACTTGCTCCGTATTTAAACTTTGCTGGTTTCCATCTGGTGCAAAAACGATGTACTCTACACCTTGATCATCAAGGTAATTTACAAATCGTTGAAGCGTTTTTGCAACGCCATTCACCTGAGGAGTAAAGGTATCCGTGAAAAAGGCAACTCTCATTATTTTTCCTCCCTGCCTTCCCTGTACTCGAGAAAAGTTTTTGTTACTATAAGTATAGAAATGCTTTATGGAGAAAGAATCAACTTCCTGTAAAGATTGCTTCATGAACTTCGTCAAAATCCGATATTTTCATCCATCCACATGTGGATAACGTTTCATCCATATTATTCATATGTGGATTTCTGGGGATATCAATTCTATTACATGAGAATACCCTAGTGGATATGTTAAAATAGAGTAAAATGCTCAGAATAAAGGAAGTGACATCATGCGTGTCGTAAACAATATTGCTGATTTAATCGGAGAAACGCCTTTAGTCAAATTAAATCGAATTGTACCTGAAGGAAGTGCCGATGTTTATGTGAAGCTAGAGATGTTTAACCCAAGCGGTAGCGTCAAAGACCGCGCCGCGTATAATATGATGGTCGAAGCCGAGAATGCTGGCTACTTGAAACAAGGTTCTACTATTATTGAGCCAACGAGCGGGAATACAGGAATCGGGATCGCTATGAATGCGGCAGCGCGTGGTTACCGGGCGATCTTAGTCATGCCAGATACCATGTCGCAAGAACGTATTAATTTGTTAAAAGCTTACGGCGCTGAAGTCGAATTAACCCCTGGTTCAGACAAGATGCCAGGTGCTATTCGCCGTGCTGAAGAATTAGCAGAGGAGATCGAAGGATCATTTATTCCGATGCAGTTTAAGAATAGTGCTAACCCAGATGCGCACCGAAATACAACGGCCCGTGAAATTATTGAAGCGATGGATGAGATCGGTAAACCTTTATCAGCTTTCGTAGCGACAGCCGGAACGGGAGGAACTGTAACAGGAACAGGAGAACCTTTGAAGGAACATTATCCTGATTTATCTGTACACGTTGTTGAACCAGAAGGATCACCCGTACTATCAGGTGGAAAGCCAGGGAAACACAAATTAGTCGGAACAAGTCCTGGATTTATCCCTGAAATCTTAAACCAAGAAGTGTACGATGAAATCTTTAAAATTACTGATGAACAAGCTTATGATGTGACTCGCCGACTTGCTCGTGAAGAAGGTATATTAGTTGGGCCTTCAGCTGGTGCAGCAGTTTATGCGGCAATAGAAGTGGCCAAACGTAAACAAGCAGATGAAGCGATCGTAGTCATTGCACCGGATACTGGTGAACGATACCTTTCTGGCGATTTATTTCGTTTTTAATCATCATAAAAGCACCTAAAAAAGGCGAAATCATATATGATTTCGCCTTTTTTGTTTCCTTAAGCCTCCCAAACTTCCCTCTTATTGTCATGGCCCTCAAGAGCATATCTAACTGACCCTTGCAAATACTACAAATGGGACATAAGAGCCTATAAACCAGGGAGGTCATGAATATGCAGAAGAAATTTATTTACGCTCTAACCGCTGTTCTTTCTATAGGGGTTTTGGGAGCTTGTAACAATACAGATAATGAGGAGAGCTTAAATGATCCAAACAACTCTAATGTAGAGCGCCTAACGTTTGAGAATCAGGGAAATGGTGATTCATATAGCGCCAATGATGGCAATGGGCGTTTTAATGTTGAAGGTGAAATGCGCCAGTACACGATTCCTGGTGGAGATATGAATGGAATGCGTGAAAACGTAGAAAAGTTTGTACCTGGTCAATTCGAGCAATATATGCAAGACGGAGAAAAGCGCCGTGAATATCGTCAAGGCAAAGGCGACGGTAATGGTCAAACACAATACTCACAGCCTGAACAAAACCAAACACCAAATCAAAATAATCAAACGCAACAAAAACAGCAGCAGCAACAACAATCTAAGCAACAAAAAGAACAAACAGAGCAAACAGAAAAAGCTCAAAGCGAATTTAAGGCCAAAGTGGTCGAACTAACGAACAAAGAACGTAAAAAACAAGGTCTTAAAGCCCTAAAAGCAGATGCTGAGCTTCGCGGCGTAGCACAGAAAAAATCTGAGGACATGGTGAAGAATGATTACTTCTCTCACAACTCTCCTCGCTATGGCAGTCCATTCGAAATGATGCAAAACTTTGGGGTAGATTATAAAACAGCAGCTGAGAACATCGCGGCTGGCCAGCAAACTCCAGAGAAAGTTGTGCAACAGTGGATGAATAGCGCAGGTCACCGTAAAAATATTTTAAACAAAAACGTAACTCACATTGGTATCGGTATTGCTGAAGGTGGAGAAATGGGTATTTATTGGACACAAATGTTTATTCAAAAATAAATTGGAACAACAAAACCTTAGAACTCATGGTGAGTTCTGAGGTTTTAATGCTTTTTGTGGTCAATGTTGCTTCGTTTTTGTCATTTCGATCTGCGGTTACGTCATTCCGACATCGCTTTCGTCATTGCGTATGCTTTTATGACACTTCGAGCAAGGCTTTCGTCACTGCGTTTTACCTTTTCGTCACTTCTGGCTACAGTTACGACACTTCGTCATCGCTTTCGTCACTGCGCACGCCTTTACGACACTTCGCATAAGGCTTTCGTCACTCCTCCGGCCCTCTTTGGATATTAAGTAAAAGACCCCCTCGAGTTCATCAACTCAAGGGGGCCTATATTATTTATGCTTGCTGTGCAATTTCTTCTTTGCTTTCTAGCTCAACGACATTACGTTGTTCGTTATGGCGATTGACGGTTTTTACATCTAGCTTACCATCAAACTTCTCGCCTTCTTGCGTTGTAAATGTAACATCCACATCTTTATTCTCATCTTTTCGGTCTTCAAACATTTCATATTGCTCTACATTATTTAATGTTAAATCACAGTGTTTCTTTCCATCTACTTGTGTGATCACATACGTTCCATGAGCAAATCGGATCGATTCGCCGCTTTTAGTCATGTATACATCTTTTAATTCTTGTTCTTGTGCTGGCATCCCTTGATCCCTCCATGAAAAATTTGTTTCGTATTGTTTTAATTGACGTTTTCCTCACATTTTAAACCTGTTTAGGCGCTGCACCAACTTGAGTTAGTCCCCATATGATACTAAAAAGCTTGATATGGGAGGCTTTTGAACAAGATGAACAAACTTCCTTTTTTTCACAAACCGTTAGCTCTTTTTTTATTAGAAATGTGTGAAATTACGTACGAGCAATACAAACAGAAAGGGCTATTTGCCATTCCAGAAGGATTTACATTAGTGGAGTCTTTTAAAGCTGCCTCTATACAAGAGATGGAGTGGTTCGGGTTTATCATCGAAAACGATGACGCTGTTGTGATTGCATTTCGCGGTACTCAATCAGAACCCGACTGGATTGCTGACGCACGGGTGTATCAAACACCCTTCCCTTATCTTGAGGACGCCGGTCTTGTTCATACAGGGTTTTTAACAGTTTACGATTCCTGCCGAGAGGCAATTTTTGAGGCATATAAGAAGGTTTCGCCTCATAAGACCCTATATATAACCGGTCATAGTCTAGGTGCTGCATTGGCTACCCTTCATGCACTCGACGCAAGGGTACACGCCCCCTTTAATCAAGTCGTTATGTATAACTATGCCAGCCCACGAGTCGGTGATAAAGAGTTCACAATTCAATACAGGAAACACGTTCCGTTTAGCATCCGTTTCGTAAACGTCCATGACATTGTTACGAAAGTCCCTCCTACCATCATCTATTGCCCCATTACGAAACAGGTTTGGTATTATGCCCATGTGAAATCTCAAAGCTCATTCTCTATTCAAACAGAAACCATAGCAGGCAATCATAGCCTCGTGACATATAAAGAAGGAATCGAGAAATTTATGTAACAAATGCCTAGTCTGCAAAATTGTACAAAATTCTTCTTCATTTGGTATAACTAAACCTCAGATTTCCGCATACAATATATTAGAATATTCAGATAATATAAAGTTAGGGGCCCCTTCTCTATCTTTTGTCAATGAACATGAGCTTCGTGTAATCAATCCTTAGAGAGGTGTGACGAATATGTTATCAATTAAGACCCTGAAGCCCTTTTATGTTAAACAAGAAACACGAAACATCCGAATTATGCTAGCTTATCAATACTTCACTATTCACATTGATGGAGACGTTTATCAATTTGTTCCTGTTGAAGGTAGAGAGATTGTAGTAAATCGGAAAACAAAACGCATTGAAAACGAGAAAGACATCCTCGTTTTCCAAAAAGGCAAACATATGATTCAGATTTCCATTGCAGAACTATTGGATATTCCGGAGTTCTTAACACACGTACACTCTATTGCCCATCGTTATTTAACAAAGCAGCTCCCTGTAACATTAGAGAAGTCAGGTGACGTTATTTATGAATTAGAACGTCAAAATGCTATGAGACTTATTGATCAAGCCATTGACCAAAATGATAAGGAAGCTTTCTTAGAACTTTGCGACTATATGAATGAGAACTTCAACGTCTCTCATGAAACGCAAAAATAACCCCGATCACTTCAGCGCTTTTATTGAGGACGTTAAATCGACTCGGAAGGAGCGTTATGAAGTGATGGGGTCTATTTTTTACTTATACGTATAAGATTCCGAGGAAATCTCTTGAATAAATCGACTAGGTTCACCCATTGTCATTAATGTTAGCTCGTGCATGGCTCTAGTACAAGCTGTGTAGAATAACTTCCGGTCCAGTTGATGCTGATAGTTTTCATCGGACGCATTATAGAGAAGGACTGCATCAAATTCAATTCCTTTTGCTAAATAAACTGGAATAACGAGAATCCCTTTCGTAAATGTGTACGTGTCTTTATCCATAAGTCGGACAGGAATGTCACAAGACGCTAGCAACTCATAGGCCTCACGACTTTCCTCTGCTGTTTTACAAATAATTGCAATAGTGTCATACTTCTTCTCCCCAAGGCGGTACAACTCTTTTATTAATGTATCCTGGTGAAGGTTATGTTCGTCTGTACGTATAACACAAGGAAGTGAGCCTTCTCGGTTAAATGGTTCAATGGCTTCACCACCTGGAATCATCCCTTTGGTGAATTCAATAATTTGGCGAGTGGATCGGTAACTCCTGAGGAGCGTCATATATTCGGCCCGTTCTTCTTTATAAAGGTCTTCTGACAGAAGTGTGGGTGCATGAAGGGTATGAGCGTATATAGCCTGGTTGTAATCCCCTAGTATTGTCATACGGCTATAAGGAAAGAGTTTTTTAAGAAACGCAAACTGGAATGGTGAATAATCTTGTGCTTCATCAATGAATAAATAACGAATATGGTTATATATGTGTGTTCCTTTAATCAGATCTTCTAAATATAGAAATGGCGTAACGTCTTCATAAAACAAGTTTCCACTTTCTATTTTCTCTCTTGTTCCTTTTGCCGCCTTCTCGGAAAGCCCTGTTTCTGAATCAAAAAGTGTTGTATAAATTGATTTCATATTCAGGAATTTCAATTCCTTAATTTTTCTCTTTATAGGTTTCGTATATTTCTTCACGATTGCTTTTGAAAGTAACCTTCTCTCCAGAACTGCGTCGTCAAACGTTTCTGAATTCCCTCTATATCCTGCTTGCAACTTCTGGTGGATTTTCAAAAGTTCTTCTTTCCCTAGTAGCTCTATTTCTTCGTCCACCCATTCCTTTGAGCGTTCCTTTTTCTCATAGGCTTCTACCTGTTTAATCAGCCATTCTGTCACCATTTCAAGTCTATTAGGCATTGATATGAAAGAATCTAGATTATAAAAGTAATCATATATGTTCTCTCTTGTAACAATCGTTGATCCGCGAAACTTTATGTTTTTAAAGACCAATCCATTCCTAGACAAAGATTCTGCATACTCATCAACATCGCGCTTAAACTGAAGTGTCGCTTTATATTGGACGCCTTCTAATCTCGTCTTATAACCATCTGTTTCATCCGCTGTAAGCAAGTATTCGAGTTGATCATAAGCATCTTCAAAGTGGAGTCTGGATTCTAATCGATAAGCCATATACTCCTGAAAAGTTGTTTGCTCAATGTTTTCCTCTCCTAATTCAGGCAGGACATTGGCGACATAGCTGTTAAACATAGGGTTAGGGGAGAATAACATCATTTGATCCGCTGTAATCTTTGTTCGATACTGATAAAGTAAGTAAGCGACTCTTTGAAGCGCAGCCGAAGTTTTCCCGCTACCGGCAACACCTTGTACGACCAAATAAGGGCGCCCATCGTATCGAATAATCTGGTTTTGTTCCTTTTGAATAGTAGCAACGATACTTTTCATTTGTGTATTGGCGTGTCCCCCAAGCACTTCTTGAAGAAGCTCATCACCGATGGTTATCCCTGTGTCAAACATCCCCTTGATCTCGCCCTGACGTATGATGTACTGGCGCTTCACGTCCATGTTTCCCTCGATCGTCCCTTCAGGTGTTTCATATTCTGCTGGTCCAGGCGAATAGTCATAGTAAAGGCTTGATATAGGGGCCCTCCAATCATAAACAAGGAAGTTCTCATCATTACGATCCATTAAAGAGGAAATCCCTATGTATACTTGATCGGTTTCGTCCCCATTATCTTCCATAAAATCAACACGCCCAAAATAAGGGGAGTGCTTCATCTTTCTTAACGTCTTCAACTGATCATACACGTGCTTATGGCTACGTTCCCGTTCCCCAAGCAATTCAGCTTGTTGCCGAAGGCTATTATACGTTTCCATGATGTCATCTGGCTCATCAATATTAACGGTTACGTCTTCCCAAAAGGTCTCTCTAAGCCCAATTACCTCTTCTTTTACGTCCCCTGCTCGGTCTTTTATATCATCTATTTTCTGTTCAATTTCTTGAATTACCCCATCGACTCGCTCTTGTTCCCGCTCCCACTCATTTTTTGGAGACAAAGGAAACTCCCCCTTTAATGTCTGTTAGTGTTTCTATACTCTTTCTAATATAAGGAAGGTATTCGAACTACACCCATTAACATAGCCCTTTCAAATCTTTCTTATTCGCCTCAATCCACCGCTTGTTGACCAAATTGAACATCTACAAGACTACGGTAAAATCCATTCTGTCCCACCAATTCATCATGAGTACCACGCTCGATAATAGAGCCGTTTTGAAGCACAATAATTTGATCTGCTTGATAGATCGTATTCAACCGGTGGGCTATAACAAAGCTAGTGCGTCCTTTCATTAATGTTTTTAAAGCATCGTTAATTTTCATCTCCGTCAAGGTGTCTATACTACTTGTCGCTTCATCTAGTATAAGTATAGAAGGATCCTTAACCATAGCTCTGGCAATTGAAAGAAGTTGCCTCTGTCCCTGACTGATACTTGACCCAGAAGATTGCAAAATTGTATCGTATCCATTTGGAAGCTTACATATAAAAGAATGAGCATTAGCATCCCGAGCTGCTTGCTCCACCTCTTCATCTGTTGCCCCAATTCTTCCGTATCTTATGTTTTCCCGAATAGACTTTTCAAATAAGAAGGAGTCCTGGAGCACCACTGCCATGTGCTCTCGTAAACTTTCCCTCGTTACTCGTTTCGTATCTTTTCCATCAATGAAGATTCTTCCACTATCAGGATCATAAAAGCGAAGCAGTAAAGATATGATAGTTGTCTTACCGGCTCCTGTTGGTCCAACTAATGCGACTGTTTCTCCTGGTTTAGCATGAAGCGTTATCCCTTGAAGAGTCGCTTGATCCGTTTCATAAGCAAATGAGACGGATTCAAACTGCACATCTCCTTTTACAAGCTGGAATCTTTCTTCTTCCCCTTCCGTTTTCTCAGGCTCCTCATCCATCACTTGAAAGACACGTTCAGCACCTGCAACAGCCGACAGGATCATATTAAATTGATTCGCTAAATCGTTTAAAGGCCGAGTAAATTGTCTCGAGTAGGTCGTAAAAGTAACAATCACTCCTACAGATATAGACCCTTGGACCGCTAAGTATCCACCAGCTCCTACGATAATGGCAAAACTAACATTATTCAGCATGTTCATGAGCTTTGGAATAAATCCAGTATAGGTTTGTGCCCAATATCCAGCAGTCTTTAACTGCTCGTTTTTCTCATTAAATTGATCAATCGTTTCTTTTTCACGCGAGAACAGTTTTATGATGGAGTGACCGCTTAATGACTCCTCAATATACCCGTTCATATCCCCTAGATGCTTTTGTTGGTCTTTGAAATAAACACTTGTACGTTTCGTGATCCATTTCATTCCGAAGATTAGAATAGGTACAATGGTTAATGTGAGTAAGGTTAGAACCGGACTTAACCAAACCATCATTCCCACCGTTCCTACAAGTGTTAATATACTTGTCGTAAACTGAATAATGGATGAATTAAGTGTTCTGCTGACATTTTCCATGTCGTTCGTGAGACGGCTCATTAATTCCCCATGCTGTTGCTTTTGAAAATAAGTGAGAGAAAGCTTTTGCAAATGTGCAAACAAATGATTCCTTATTGTATATACCGTATGTTGCGAAATCCCAATCATCCAATAATTTTGTAAAATAAGGGTCACCATTTGAAAAATGTATATGGCTGCCAATCCAAGGAATAGTTGGAACAAGGTTGTCGTTTCCACTTTTTCAATAACGCGGTCGACGGTCACCCCTAATACATAAGGTCCTACTAAGGAAAGCGTAGAACTAATCAATACCATTAGCATAACAAGAACAAAAAGCTTTCTTTGCCCAGCTATATATGCCCATACTCTCTTCAACGTAGCTTTTAAGTCGTTTATTTTAGGAGGCTTTTGTCCAATTCTAGAATGAGGATGAGACTTAGGAGTTCTCGACATAATGTACCTCCCCCTTCTTTTGTTGAGATTGATAGAGAGTTTGATAAAATTCATTGTTATTAAGCAAATCTTTGTGACTTCCAATCCCTTTTATTTTCCCTTCATGGAGTAAAAGGAGTTGGTCAGCTTCTTTGACAGAACTGATTTTCTGAGCAATGATAAACACGGTGTAAGGAAGGTGAGTTAACTTGTTGAGAATGTCGGATTCTGTCTTCGCATCTAATGCACTCGTACTGTCGTCTAAAACTAAGATGTCAGGTTGCTTCATAAGCGCTCGCGCTATACAGATTCGCTGCTTTTGTCCTCCTGAGAAATTTACACCCTTCTGCCCAATTTTCGTCTCAAACCCATCTGGAAGCTCTTTAATAAATTCATAAATCCCTGCATCCTTTGTCGATTGAATCAATTCCTCTTCCGTTCCTTCTTTATTGCCCCATAGTAAGTTTTCTCGTATCGTTCCAGAAAAGAGATGAGCCTCTTGAGGGACAACCCCAATCTTATCTCGTAGATCTTCTACGCTGATATCCTGGCTATCGACCCCGCCAAAAGAAATCGTACCCTTATAAGGCTTATAAAGACGAGGAATAAGCTGTGCGAGCGTTGTCTTTCCGGATCCAGTTTCACCAAGGATTCCAAACATTTTTCCTTGAGGCACAGTGAAACTTACATCCTCTAGGGCAGGATACTCACTTTGTGTAGGATAAGAAAATGAAACATGGTTAAACGCAACCGCTCCCGACTGATAAGCAGATGAATCTTGATGGTCATCGTTTTCACCATGCTCTTCTAAAATGGAAACAATTCGTGAGATGGATGCTCTCCCCCGTGAGAAAAGCATAATTAAGAACGAGAAGACCCCAAATGAGAACATAATTCGCATTCCGTAATTGAGCACAGAGACAACTTCTCCTGGTTGTGCTCCCCCTCCATTTAGTTGATAAGACCCTAACCACAAAATCGCAATTAAACTCACATTCATACCAAACATGATCATCGGCATCGTTACTTCCATAAGACGGAGAGCCTTTGTATTCGCTTCTTGCAAAGGCCCGTTTGCTTCTTCGAATTGATTCTGTTCGAAACCACCACGATCATAGGCCTTCACTAACCTCATATTAAATAAATTCTCCCTTAAGCGATGATTGACCTGGTCGAGATTCGTTTGAACAGACCGGAATCGTTTAACCCCTTTCACCATCACAAGAACCATACATCCCAGTAAAAGAGGAACAGCCAACAGCAACACAGTAGCTAAACTCGGCTCAACCAAAATGGCCATCACTAGCCCAAACAGTATAAATAATGGAGCACGCAGCATAATTCTCATAGCCATAAATAAAAGACTTTGGAGTTGCGTAACATCGCTTGTCATTCTTGTAAGTAATGTAGACAGGGAAAATTTCTGAAGCTCGGCAGGTGTAAAGTATTGTATCCTTTTAAACATTGCTTCCCGTATATCACGCGCTACGCCTTGACTGACATTTGCTGCAAAGAACGAGTTGGTAATTCCGGCGGTAAAAGCAAGAAGAGATAATCCAAGCAGGAGCCCTCCCCAGCCAGCGACGGCTGAAAGGTCTTGCTTTAGCACGCCACGGTCAATAATGATCCCCATTATTAAAGGCTGAAGAAGTTCAACAACTAACTCAAGTAGCATAAGAAGGAGAGCAATAACAGCAGAACCTTTATAAATTTTTATGTAGGAATAAATAATACGCATTATGTACCCACCTTTTCTTTTTTCACATAATATTCAAACATTTATTGATAGTAAGAATCTACAAGCAAACGTTTAAGTACTAAAAAAAGGTCTGCAATCGGACACCATCAGACCCTTACATACCTTATATTTAGTTAAGATCATCCTTGAACATCATCGTAGGATTTCTTTTTTCGCAATTTAAGAAGTCTTTCACCTTTCTCAATTACCCATTGAAATGCTAATCCGTGAAGCACAACCCCCATAATGGATGTAGACACAAGCATGACAACCGATTCCGTTCTTATAGAAAACTCGCTTTGATGTCCGAAAAACATCAGTTGCCTGCCTACCATTAGAAGGGCTTCTGAGAATGAGATTCTTCCTCCTTCTAGCACCCACAACGTGAACGATTCAGCCCCCAAAATAATTAGAAAGAGTCCAAAAATAAACACTTTAGATTTATATGTCAGCTTATTAATGAAGGGCTCAATATAATATTTTGTAATTGTTTTAATACGAAACAAGTATATAATACGAACAATACGTGCCATTTGAAAGAATTGATCAATGGGGATAACAGCTACCACTAGAAAAGGGTTTTGTTTAACGAATGTCCACTTATTCTCTTCTAACAGTAGCCGGACCAGGAAATCCGCCATGAAGATTCCCCAAACCACCCAGTTAATTACAGAATCGTAGGGGCGATCGCTCCATAACGTCATAATAGTTGCAATAACGAGTAGAATCATAATCCCCTCATACATACGCTTAAAGATTCTCATAAACTCGTCCTTTACTTAACCTTTTGATAGTAGTATATCACGATGATTAAGAAACGGATCCATTCATATGGAAATTATTCTTACCTTGATTTTTCACTTTATAAAGAGACTGATCAGCTTCCCTCACCAGCTCATCAGCTAATACACCATGCTCTGGATATATACTGACTCCTATACTTGCTTGAACAGGAATCTTGATCCCCTTTTCCGAAAAAGGGTTTTCCTTAAATCGGTTTAGTAATGACTGTGCCTCTTCTCTTACAAATTCAAGAGAAGGAATATCATCTAAACAGATGACAAATTCGTCTCCCCCTAATCTAGCAGCGAATCCTTTGCCCTGAATAAATTCAGACAATTCCTTAGCCACATGTCTTAAGAAATCATCTCCAACCGTATGCCCGTACAGATCATTCACTTGTTTAAATGAATCTAGGTCAAAGAGCATAATCGCAACATTTTGTTGGATACTCGATTGAATTCGATTTTCCAATGATTGATAAAAAGACCTTCGATTGGGCAATTGTGTTAAGGAATCATGATAAGCTAAGAAAGAAACCTGCTCCGCCTTCTGCTTCTCAGAGGTAATATTCCGTATAATAATCATGAAATACGGCTGTTGGTCCACAAATAAGAAGTCCCCATCTATGAGTAAATGACGAGTCTTACCGTCTTTTACACTCTCAATTTCTGCCTCGAACTGTCGTACCGGCTGTCGTTTTTCAAAAATTCTATGATATAGATCAATCCATTCTTCTTGATGGGTAGCCTGATAAGCCTCAAATACATTCCGGTTCCGAATATTAGCATCTTCTAAAAAATACTGAGCTGTTGGGTTTGCTTCCTTTATAATTCCTTTACTATCTACCAATATAATAGCGTTAGGGTTCAAGTTAAACAGAATTTCGTAACGCTTCGAATAAGAAGATAAAAAATCATATTTGAGCATCGCCATTCTTAACATGAAACACCAGACCACACCTGCGAAAATATACGGACGCGGCGGTAACCACCTTCCAAAGTCAATATAACCAAATACGATATTCCAAAGTAATACAAATATAAATGAATACAATAGAATATCTAATATACGATTTCGTTCCAATGACTCGATCACTTTTCTCTGCTTAACAATCATATAAATAAATGAGACCGTGAACAGATTTCCTATTGTAATAGATAAATAATAAGCTGTATTATAAACCGGCAATTTCCAGATCCATTGCTGAACAAAGTCTTGGCTAGTGAACACTTGGTTCAGGAGAAATACAGATAAGAAAACAATAAAAACAGGGACATAATAAATATATGGTCGTAAGCGGATGGGTATTCGTTGTTTGAAGGAGGTCACTTCTGCTACAAAGTGGAATAAGAAACTGATCAGGAGGGCGCCAACACATCCATACCAAAAGTTCATTACGGATGCACTGTACCCGATAGGTAGTAAATGCCGTATATATTCTTCTAAGAACAGCAACACAAACCCTAGTACAATTAAACTAGCTAAGCGGTGAATCTTACTCTGAACATTACGTAAAAGGACTTCAATTGCCATATAAAATAAAAATAAGATAGGGATTAAATAGATAAAGATACTTATTATAATCGATTCGACAGTCATACTACACACATCTCTTCATTAGTTTTCATGCATTGCTATTAGATTAGCATGAATTACTCATACAATTAACTTTTAACCCTCTACTCAAACCACTTCATAAGCAAAAAGAACTACTTCACGTAAATATAATTGTATAAAAAGACAATAGCCCCTCTACTACGCATTTTTATTTTAATTAAAACACATGTATGTTACAGTATTTCGAGTGTCGAAATAGTAGAATCTCAGGAAGGTGGAAATATATGCAACAAGAATCACTCCCCCTATTTAAACAAGGATATTTTAAAACGATTTTAATTCTTAGCATTGCTGTTTGGCTTGTAGTGATGAACACAACCATGTTCAACGTTGCCCTTCCTAATGTGCTAAGTGATTTTAACCTGTCCCCTTCACAAGGGGCATGGATTGTATCAGGATATTCGATCGTGCTAGCCATCTTTACAATTACTTATACTCGTTTAAGTGACTACATCCCACTTAAACGCTTGCTTATGATTGGTGTTGTTCTATTTGCATCTGCATCCGTATTTGGGTACTTCACACAAAATTTCATCTGGCTCATGATTGCTAGACTCGTTCAAGCAGCAGGTGCAGCTGCAATTCCAGGGCTTTCGTATGTATATGCCGGCCGATTCGTTCCAGGGCATCACAGAGGACGTGCCATGGCTTTTATTGCTTCAGCATCTTCTCTTGGTTTCGGACTCGGTCCTGTTTTTGGTGGAGCGATTACGGATTACTTAAACTGGAATTTCTTATTTGTTTTTACGTTATTCGTTATTCTGTTGTTACCTGTATTAAATAAACGATTACCAGAAGAGTCTTCTCAGCCTGGACAGTTCGATAAAGTGGGGGCTATTTTAACCGGGTTATCTGTTACTGCTTTACTCTTATTTATATCGACTATAACGTGGTACTATCTGGCAATCGGATTGGTGTTAGCAGGTCTATTATGGTGGCATTTAAATAAGAATCGCGCTCCATTTATTCAGCCTAAATTAATTCGAAATAAATCCTACCGATTGATTGTTTATATGAGTTACTTAGGATTTACCACTCATTTTGCAATTCTCGTCTTGATGCCTTTAATGCTGAAAAACGTATATGACAAAAGCCCGACAACCGTAGGATTGATCATCTTCCCCGGAGCTTTCCTTTCAGCTCTTGCTGCTGTTTATGTAGGACGTCTAATAGATCGATACGGAAATATAAGGGTGATGCTTCTCGCTCATGTTCTTCTAACAGGATCGACAATCATTTTTTATTTCCTATCCCCTGTAAATGAATACATGATTATGTTTGGCTATATGTTTACTAGCTTTGGATTCTCTAGCCTATCATCTAGTTCTACAAATGAAGTATCTACCTTTTTACCTTCTACCCTAATCGGTTCAGGTATTGGTCTTAAACAACTCGTACAGTTTGTTGGTTCTGCATCCGGACCTGTCCTTGCTGGTTTCTTCTTAGAATTTGGAGATGAGCAGTATTCCGTCGCTTCTTTCCAGAATACTTTCTTGTTTATTCTTGTCCTCATGATTTTATCTTGCCTCATATTTTGGCAGATGGTTAGAAGATCCGAAAAGGTAGAAGGGTAAGCTATTGTATAAAGTTACCCATTCTTCAAAATAAAAGCTGTCCCTAAAGGGACAGCTTTTATTTATGTTTATGGGATATCATAGCCTTGAGAGCTCGTGTAGATTTCAAACCATTGGTCTTTCGAGAGCGTAAGATCAAGTGCAGATACAGCTGACTTAATACGTTCTATTTTACCTGATCCTACAATTGGGATAATCTTTGCGGGATGCGCTAGTAACCAGGCGTACATAACCTGATCAATTCCATCAGCACCAATCTCTCCGGCTACTTTATCAAGAGTCGTGCGTAATCGAATGGCTCTCTCACTATCACTGGTGAACACATCCCCACCACCAAGAGGAGACCAAGCCATTGGAGCCAATCGTTTTTCCATACAAGTATCGAGTGTTCCGTCATGAATATTCTCGAGGTTGTAAGGGGATAACTCAATTTGGTTTGTAACCAACTCTACATCTAAGTAGGACTCAAGCATCTCTAATTGATGTTTTTTGAAGTTTGATACACCAAAATGACGCACTTTGCCAGTGTCTTTTAATTCGCGAAAAGCTTCTGCCACTTCTCTTGGATCCATTAATGGGTCGGGTCGATGAATAAGTAACAAGTCGATATAATCGGTTCCGAAAGCTTCCAGCGAATTCTCAACGGATTTTAAAATGTGAGCTTTACTCGTATCATAGTGATGAGATTGATGCTCTGGGCGGTTCTCAGATTCTAAAACAATCCCACACTTTGTAACAAGCTCCATTCTTTCACGCAATTCAGGTTTAAGAGCGAGCGCTTGTCCAAATAATGGTTCACATGTATAACTTCCATAAATATCAGCGTGATCGAATGTCGTAATCCCTAGTTCCAAACATTGTTCAATCAGTTCGACTACTTCCTCATTCGAATAATTCCAATCACTCAATCTCCAATGTCCATGAACAACTTGAGAAACGGATAATTCTTCAGCGAGTTGAATACGATTCATAGATTAAACTCCTCCAAATATGTATATACTTCCCCTTTATCGTACTCCCTTTCCCCTAAAAACGCGAGGAAAGCGCTTCATTAAAATAAAGCGTGCCAGACACCCTTTAAGTGGATAAAGGGTGTCTGGCACATGTTAAATTCGGACAGTTCCGTTTTGGCTTTGATAAATGGAGTCAATTAATTTAGTATTTTCAAGCGTTTTAAATTGTAATGCATCAATTGGTTCATGATTCTCTACAATCCGCTCAAATGCTTCGATTTGAAGAGCGTACTGATCTCCTTCTTCTACAACTTCTCGTTCTCCGTCATTTGTGGATATACGAATAATCCCTTTATGGCCATTCGCATCCGGACGATAAGCATGCGGAACAGTAATGCTTCCTTTTGTACCAATAATTTCGTATTCATTTCGTAATGGTGTGTTAAAACTACAGTCAACCTGTACCAAAACGCCGTTCTCAAGCTTCATCGTAACAAGCGAAGCTAGATCGACCTCGTATTCCTCATCCACAGTTGATATAGACTGAACATGGTCTGGTTTACTGCCCAATAAATGAAGAGCAGAATGAGTACCATAACAACCTACATCCCAAAGCGCTCCTCCCCCTTTTTCAGGATCGAGACGAATGTTGTCTTGACTCTTGTCAAAGCTAAAGGAAAAACTGGCCTTCATTAATTCCACATCTCCAATTTCACCTGATGCTATAATTTCTTTTACTCGTTCGTGTTGAGGATGGAATTGATACATAAATCCCTCTAATAGAATCACGTTATGGTTCTGACATGTTTCAATCATTTCTTCCACGTCACGATAACGTAAAGCAGCAGGTTTCTCACACAAGATATGTTTTCCGGCCTGAGCCGCCTTTAAGACCCATTCTTTATGAATATGATTCGGTAAAGGAATATAAACAGCCTCAACTTGGTCATCATTCAATAATTCCTGATAACTGCTATAAGCACTTGGTATATCAAAATGCTTGGCTACCTCCTCTTCCTTGCCACTGCTACTTGCTACAGCCACAACCTCAGATCCCTCTGTTCGCTTTATGGCCGGGATTAAAGCCTTCTTTGCAATATTTGCTGTTCCTAAAATGCCCCAACGCATGCTAGAACCCTCTCCTTTTATAATGGAATCACCTACATTTTTCCTCTTAACGTATATACCCGTTCTTATCCCCTATCAAATCTTTCATAATACTAAACCTCTGCTTACCCACTTGTTCAAAAAAAGTAAGTTTGTAGACTCAAATGTGAGGTACCTGCGCGACCGTTCTCCCATTTATGATAGGGGTGGCTGGAGGACTGCGAGACTCCCGCGGGGTAAGGAGCCTAGGGAAGACCCCACAGAGAGCGATAGCGAACGAGGAGGCTTCCCAGCTCCCCGCAGGAAAGCGAGTGGTCCTCCAGCCAGCCCAAGCCCTTTACGGTTACGGTTACGGTCCCCAAAAGCTAACCTAAGCCTCAAGGATACGTATAAGGAGGCTTAGGCGGAGGGTGCCATTTTTTCTGTTTGAATTTACAAAACATATTTAAAATACAGAATCTTATAGTAGAATAAGTAAAAGGTTGAATGACCGAGTATGTTAAAGATTGGAGTTAACTATGAAGGATTCTGTGTTTACATCATGGAGTATTTGGACAACGATTGCTCTTATCTTGACGGGGATTACGATGCCCCTTTGGTTAAGTATCGAGATGGTTGGTCTGACTTCTGCGATGGAGGAGTTGAATGACGATCCGTCAGGAAGCACGCTTATGATGACAGCTTTTACACTTGTTATGTTAAATACCATTCGTGCGCTTCCTCATTATCTTGGTTCTTTATTATTAGGGGATATACTTGGGAGAAGGTTCGAAAAGCCCTGGTTAAAAGTTGTGGTTCCATTTGTTGCAATTCCGCTTGTGTATGCCTCCATTAATTCATATAGCGAAGTGAATTATCACTTCGGAGGACCCGCCTTTTTGATCTTAATATCTATCGTTTTAATGCATATGCTGAGCCGCGATCAACTAAGACCGGTTCTCAAATCATTCGTTCTAGCCCAGTTATTATTTGGCTATCAATGGCTAGATACCGTTACGCTTTTAACACCATTTGGCTTCGGAGGCGGTGCAATATCTTCTGAACTTAAAGACATTGCCGTTTCTCTTAATTTCGAGGGAACTCTTTCTTTTTATAGTATCGTTCTGTGTTCCATCTTTGTAATTAATGCGGTGATGCTTGCCGTTTACTTAGCTGTGTCTGCTCAAAAATGGAGGATTAAAAAGGATTTAAACCGTGCGAGAGGAGAAATGATCGAATCAAGATCTGGTCGAGAAGCCCTCCATCTGGTACATGATTTAAAAACCCCCCTTGCTCTTATTGAGGGACTGAATTCATTAATTCAGATGAAGACAAAAAACCAAGAGATCCTCGATTATACAGACAAAATCTCTGAATCTATCCAATCTACCAGTAATATGGTATCTGAGATTTTGTATGATGAGAAGAAAAACTGGTGCAGTATGAAACGCTTGATTGAATATATAAGAGCTAACAAATTAAGTTACGCTGACATTTCGTTTGAGTTCGAATTAAATGCTAATGAACGTACTGAAGTCCTCATAAATAAAATCCGGATGACTCGGGCCATGGTTAATTTAATTGATAATGCCTGTGATGCTGTAGAAGGAATACCCAATGCTCATGTTATTATCAGAACCGAAGAACACGGTGAAGAGATATGGCTAGGCGTTGAAGATAACGGAAATGGAATTCCAAAGAAAGAACAACAGAAGATTTGGAAGCCCGGATTTAGCACGAAAAGCCACCCTGGTTTTGGACTTACGTTTGTTAAAAACGTAGTAGCCGAACACGATGCTTCATTACATATCGAAAGTGATAAAAATCAAGGAACTTTATTCTGGATTCAATTGCCAAAGGAGCGTGTAAGCTATGAACATTCTAATCATTGATGATGATTCATCCCTTCGTTATATGTTACAAGAAATTTGTAATCATGCAGGTTGGGACTCTCAAACAGCAGAAAACGGAAAACTAGGAGTCGACCTCTTTCATAAAGGTTCCTTTGACTTAATTTTGGTAGATTACCATATGCCAGAGATGGATGGACTACAAACCGTTAAACAGATACGCAAAAACAATCCGTCTGTTCCTATTCTTGTATTAACAGTAGACGAACGCCAGGAAATTGCAGATCAGTTCCTACAAGAAGGCGCCACCGACTTTGCCCTAAAACCCGTAAAAGCGCCAGACATGATCTCAAGAATCCAACTACACGTCCAACTCTCAAATATTAAAGAAAGCCAAAACCAAAACGACAACATCTACAGTACAAAAGGCATCAGCAAAGGAACCCTATCATACGTAGAAGAATACCTAAAGAAACAAAACGAAGCCACCTCCGTAGACGAAATCTCAAAAAAAGTAGACCTAGCCTACCCAACCGTCTACCGATACGTCATGCACCTACTAGAAGAAGGCAAAGTAAAACAAGTCGTAAGCCACCAAAAAATCGGAAGACCGAAGAAATTGTATCAGTGGTATACACTTTAGAAAAGCGCAGGCGGGGTGCCCAGGGCCGTACGGATAAGCAAGCTGCTGCAAGTCTGCGTAGCAGACTGGAAGTAGATTGCTTATCACGCTAGGCCCTCCCCGCCGGAGCTGGATCTAGAAAAGCGCAGAGGCCCCCAAGATAAGAGGAAGCTCGACTAAAATCGGCACGTCAATAGCCAACGCCGAGCGCCCCCACATCGTGTGGGGCCATTCAATAACACAAAAAATCCCTCAAGCTAAGCTTCATCACATACGTAACTCCTACCTTTTTGGGTAGGAGTTTTTATTGCATTCTCATTCCAAATAATTTACGGTAGAATGTCTTTAGGTTACCAATCCCGAAAAGTTTGAAGGTGGTTATGATGGATATTAAACATTTGCAATATTTTATTGCGGTCTCCCGCTTTAACAGCTTTACACGTGCAGCTGAAGAACTATACTTAACCCAACCTACTATTAGCAAAATGATTAAGAATCTTGAAGAAGACCTTGGAGTGATGTTGTTTGACCGATCCCGCAAAAAATTAACGCTCACCCATGCAGGCAAAGTCATCTTAAAACAAGCTAAAGTTATTGATGCAGCTTACCAAGATTTAGAGGCAGAAATCAATCAACTAGCTGAACTCAAGAAAGGCGAAATCCGAATAGGTCTCCCACCTCTTATGGATGCTACCTTCTTTTCCACCATGATTGGACAGTTTCACGAGAAATATCCACACATTACTTTTCAATTCATAGAGCATGGATCGAAGCGGATTGAAGAACAAGTAACGAATGAAGAAATTGACATTGGAATTGTGGTCCTGCCCACTAAGGAAGGAACGTTTGAACACTTCACATTTAGTAAAGAAAAGCTTAAACTAATTGTTCCTCCTTCTCACCCACTAGCAAAACGTAACGAAATCTCTTTAAGTGATTTAAAGAATGAAGAATTCATCTTATTCAATAAAGACTTCGTTCTAAGAGAGCGAATTGTCCAATCTTGCCGCCAAGCAGGGTTTGAGCCCACCGTCCGTTCAGAAAGTTCTCAATGGGATTTTATCGAGGAGATGGTGGCCTGTAAACTTGGTATAACGTTGTTACCTGAGAGCGTCATCAAAAATCTACACAGAGACCTCTGTCCTATACCGGTTCAAGCTCCCTCTTTAACTTGGGAACTCGATATCATATGGAACCCTGATCATTATCTTTCTCACGCCGCACAAGAATGGATCGACTTTGTTCGAGCCATCATCCCAGCTAATCCATCATAGCTATCATCATACTTTCTTTCTAAGCTTAGAGTTGTTGCTCTAAGCTTTTTTATTCTGTTAGCTCTTCTTTTCATGCATATACTCCATGGTTGTAAGCCATTTCATAGATTTCATCAATGGCAGAGATGCAAATAGCCCATTTTACTTCCAATTGGCACGGTTTTACACTAGATGTATAGAACAAATTATTGCTTCTTTCAGAAAGACATGTCGATCTGCACCATAGATGTTAGAAAGGAACGGCTAATATGGAAAAACGAGCTAAAGCAAGTCGTATCGTCAATACTGACCAAGTTCTTACAAGTGATCTTAATAACTATGACACCTTATTTGGTGGCGTCTTAATGAAGAAACTAGATGGATGTGCAACGCTATCCGCTCGCCGACACTCAAGAGCAAAGGAATGTGTCACAGCATCTACAGACTCGATTCACTTTTTACACCCGATTTGCCAAACAGATTCCGTTTGTGTAGAGTCATTTGTTTGTTCAACAGGAAATAGTTCAATGGAGATCTTTTGCAAAGTCATTGCAGAAGACATGATAGAGGGAACGCGGAAGATTGCCGCTACAGCTTTTCTTACCTTTGTCGCATTAGGAGAAGATAAGAAACCTGTCAAAGTTCCACGTGTTATACCTGAAACGGAAGAAGAGAAGTTTCTTTATAGCTCAGCTAATGAACGTGCTGAAGCTCGCAAAAAACGAAGAGAAAAGAGCAAAGAACTTGCTGAATATATTACGTTAGAAAAGCCATGGGACGAATAAATCAACGGATCGGAGGAATAAGGGATGATTAAAGCAGCTAGTCTTAAGCAATTGCGTGAGGTTAAAGGAGAGTTAGAAACGTTACAAACAACAGAACCAGAGCTGTTCCAGCAATTCATCCATGTCATTCAACTCACCAGACAATTGCAGCTCCGATATGATTACATGGGATGTTTATTACAACAAGAAGACCCGAGCCAATGTGCTCCTGATTTCATTGAAGAATCCGTGCTTAATTTGTATCAGCATGAGATCAATACCTTAAAAAAGCATACTCAGATCCACAATCTTGATAGTCTTCTCGAACACTATCATAGGATGGGCTACACCAAAATTAGTCTACTTGCTCTAGGGGAATCTCCAGACAGTCTAGTAGGACCATCGATTGCGACGGCTTAACTAGGGAAGACATGTGAATGAAGAGTTGCTAAAAGCGTTACTGGTAAGAGGTCATTTCCAGTAACGCTTTTTATACTCCCTCTTTAGCCTGACAAGTCGGGCAGTAGTAGCAGCGCCTTGATGCGGCTGTAATCTTTTGAATTTCTGTTCCATCAACTCGACAAGGCTTCCCTTCTCTATTAAAGACAAAGTGTCTATACCGGGATCGTTTCTCGCCTTTGGCCTTTAAACGTTCTACAAGGTGGTCATCAACCGTTATGCCCCCTGTATTATAGGATCGGTTCATTAACGTAATAACTGCTTCAGCGGCTTTCTCTATTTGGTGAGTTGTACAATCTATGGGGCGTAGTTCAGGATGGATTCCTGCCACAAAGAGAATCTCACTCCTTAAATAATTTCCGATCCCCGCTAAGAAAGATTGGTCCAACAATAGAGATGTCCACTTCCTTTTATAGAAACGAGTAGAAGTGAAGCGCTCTGTTAACTCCTGAACTGTAACTTGTTCAGTTAAAAGATCTGGTCCAACTTTAGATATGAACGGATGAAAGTCAACTTCCTCATCTCTAAGCACCTCAATATCAGAAGCACTATAAAGGAGAGCAGATTTCTTCTCATTATGAATCGCTAACCTTAGCTGGCGATTTGTCTTAGGATAGTTATATGATTTACGTACATACCATTTCCCGTAAAGTTGGTTATGAGAATATATAGTATATCCATTGTCGAAGCGGATGAGCATCGCTTTACCTTTTGTATCTACTCGAACCACTTCACTGTTAGCAAATAAGGATTCATATCCCTGGAGCGCCTCAAATGCAAAAGAGACCTCTAGAATCTCTGAAGCCTTGAGAGCTTTCTCTACTTCATCAGCTGCTCGTCTAATTTCTGGACCTTCAGGCATATCCTCACCTCCATAACTTTCGTTTTCTCACCTTTTTAATAATTTGATTCATCACTTCAGAAAGCACAAGACCTATTGCAATCGCACCTGAGATCATAAACACTTTCGCCGCAATAGGAAGAGCTTCTCCGTAATCATTCTGGACAAAGTTTCGCATCGCGTCATAAGCAAGCCCTCCAGGTACTAAAGGAATAATACCCGCCACGCTAAAAACAACAACAGGCGTTTTATATCTTCTCGCAAAGAACTGACTAATCATCGCAATCACAAAGGATGCAACAAACGTTCCGGTCACAGCATCAATATTTGCTTGTAGAAACAATGTGTAGATGACCCACCCTAAGGAGCCAACCAAACCACATTTCAACAGGGTGCTTTTGGGCGCTTGAAATATGATTCCAAAGGCTGCGGAAGCAATAAAGCTTAATATAAACTGTTCCATAATCATAAGCGTCCAACTCCATCTTTAAAAAATTGAAAAGGCAATCGCTACGCCTCCCCCAATGGCGAAAGCCGTAAGAAATGCTTCAGCCCCTTTTGAGAGCCCTGAAATCAAATGACCTGCCATTAGATCTCGCACAGCATTTGTAATAAGAAGTCCAGGCACAAGGGGCATTACAGAACCTATAATAACCTTATCCGTTTCATTCCCAATGCCGAATGACATGAATGTAAACGCAAGGGTTCCAATAAGCAAGGAAGCCAAGAATTCAGCAAAGAACTTAATTTCAAATAGTTGGTGTAATAGCAACAACACGATAAAACCAATTCCACCTGAAATACAAGCTGGTAGGAAGTCATACCAATTCCCTTGGAACATTATAGAAAAACAACCACTAGCTAATGAAGCCGCTGCAATTTGTGTTCCCATTGAGTAATAAGTGCCAGAGGTATCGATTTCATCCAGCTGTTCATATGCCTCCCGTAGCGTTAAATCCCCGCCCGTTATGTTTCTTGAAATACTATTAGCCTGCGTCACTTTATGTAAATTCGTCGTCCGATCTGAAACCCGAACAAGTTTCGATGGTTCTGTTCGACTTAAAGAAAAGACAATTCCTGTAGGTGTCACAAAGCTTTGCGCATCTTCTTTCCCATATGACGCTGCAATTCTTGTCATCGTATCTTCAACTCGGTATGTTTCTGCACCGTTTTGGAGCATGATCCTTCCTATAAATAAACAGAGTTCAACCATTTCCTGTTGAGTACTTCTCTCTTCCATACGCCTCCCCCTTTCTAGTTGGATATACGTGTATAAAGTGTAGCCGATTCAAGGGAATAGAAGCAACATCTATAATCAATATAAAAAAGCCAGGTGACTCAATCACCTGACTTACATTAAACTTGAGTGTTTCTGTTTGCTTTAATGAGAGGTAAGATGGACCGGGAAACCACTCGCTTTCCGCGGCGAGCTGGGGAGCCTCCTCAGTCGCTTTGCTCCTTCCGGGGTCTCCCCTAGGCTCCTACTGCCGCAGGAGTCTCGCGGTTTCCCGGTCCATCTTTTCAATATTTGGAGAAACAGAAACGCGCATTGTAACAAGCTTATTGTACTTCTCTTTCCTTTCACACTCCCGCTATGCGGCCTTGCATACAATGTTTAGGAAGGGGGACTTGGGAAACACAACCAGATCTAAAACAATACGATTCTATTCAATTTAAGAGGAGGGCACGGCTTCAAGGAGGAGGTCGACTAAGTGGACGGCTTCCATTTGGTCTCCTAATCCTTCTCGTTCTATGCCCATTTTCATTTGCAATAAACAGCCCGGATTGGCTGTTACGATTACTTGAGGGGAGATGTCGCGTACTTTCTCCATTTTGTGATCAAGGATTTGCATAGACATTTCTTCCTGAACTAAATTGTATATGCCGGCTGATCCGCAGCAGTGATCGGCTTCTTTCAGTTCAACAAACTCTACCCCTTCAATAGATGACAACAGCTTACGCGGAGCTGTATGTGTCCTCATAACATTGCGTAAGTGACAGGAGTCCTGGTACGTCGCTATACGCTTTGGTAGTTTTAAGTCTTTCTTATGAAAATCCATCTCTACTAAGATCTCAGATATATCTTTAATTTTTTTCGAGAAGGCTCTTGCACGGTCTGCCCATTCAGGATCATCTTTTAATAGATGTCCATAATCAACGAGGAAGGCCCCGCATCCTCCGGCATTTAAGATAATGTAGTCGACTTGGATGGATTCGAATGCTTCTATATTGCGTTTTGCTAATGCCTTGGCCGAGTCTTTTTCTCCGCTGTGCCCGTGCAATGCGCCACAACAAGCCTGCTCTTCTGGTACTACAATCTCACAGCCTGCTTTTTGCAACAAGGAGAGCGTTGCATCGTTTGTCTTCATAAACATCGTATCCATTAAACAGCCTGAGAAAAAGGCTACACGCGCCTTCTGTTCCGCTTCTGCATCAAGATGCCTTGGACGGGATTTTAAATCACTTGGCTTCGGAATAGGGGGAAGCACTTTCTCCATTGTTTGCATATTGTCAGGGAATAGCTTCAACACGCCACTCTTTCGAACTACAGATTGTATTCCGCTAGACTGATAGAACCATAGCAAGCTATTTACTCTAACCATATTCTGATGGTGAGGAAATAACTTATCAAAGGCAAACCATCGAACCGCCTTCTCAGGAGCCGTCCGCTTCTTGTTCGATTCTAAAATGTCCCGAGCCTCTTCTAGTATATGCCCATAGTTCACACCTGATGGGCAGACTGGTTCACAAGCTCGGCAGCCAAGACACATGTTTAATTGATCTTCAAAATCTTGATCAGGCTCAATAACCCCGTCAACAACACCTTTTATAAGAGCGATCCTTCCTCTAGGAGATGCCGCTTCATTCCGATTTGTTTCAAGGTAAGTCGGACAGCTCGGCAAGCAAAATCCACATCGCATACAATTCAAAAGCTCATCGTACTCCATTCGGTCTTCAAACGATTGTTGAACATTCTGTTTACGCTGTTCCTTCGTAGTCATCCTATCACGACTCGCTTTCGTTCATCCTTCGCAAAGATCTTGCCCGGATTCATAATGTTATTAGGGTCAAAGGCTTGTTTAATACTTTTCATAGCCTTCACTCCAGCTTCTCCTAATTTAAGCTCAAGATAAGGGGATTTCATTTCGCCTACCCCATGCTCACCTGTAATCGTCCCACCAAGCTTAATAGCTTCTACGAAGATATCTTCAAAAGCTTGCTCAACCCGTTTTAACTCATCGTGGTCCCTTGCATCTGTCAGGCAAGTCGGATGTAAATTCCCATCGCCTGCATGACCAAATGTACAAATCATTACATTGTGCTTCTCCTCAATCTCTTTAATGGCATGTACCATTTTTGCTATTTCAGATCGTGGCACTGTCGCATCTTCTAAGATTGTAGTAGGCCTTAACCTGGCTAAAGCAGATAATGCAGAACGGCGTGCCGTCCGAAGCGCATCCGCTTCCTCCTCAGATTGAGCGACTTGTACACTGATTGCATTCCTCTCCTTACAAACCTTCTCAATATGAGCCATATCCCTCTCTACTACCTCTATCGGACCATCTTGTTCAATTAGGAGAACGGCTTCAGCTTCTACAGGAAGTCCAACTTTGGCAAAATCTTCGACAACCTTGATTGTAGATTGATCCATAAACTCAAGCGTGGTGGGAATGATCTTATCAGAGATGATCTTTGATACAGATTTCGCAGCAGACTCGAGATCCTCATACACAGCTAAAACGGTTTTCTTTGCCTCTGGCATTGGAATAAGTTTTAAAGTAGCCTTTGTAATAATCCCTAGCGTTCCTTCAGAACCAATGAGTAACCTCGTTAAATCATAACCAGCTACGTCTTTTGCTAACTTACCACCTGTTTGAATAATATCTCCATTTGGAAGGACGGCTTCAAGACCTAATACATAATCACGTGTCACACCATATTTGAGTCCCCTTAACCCCCCTGAGTTCTCCATGAGATTGCCACCTATTGTTGAAATCTTCATCGAACTTGGATCTGGAGGGTAGAAAAACCCCTTCTCTTCTATGGCATTAACCATATCCAACGTAATGACACCAGGTTGAACGGTAACGGTTAAATTATCCTCATCGATCTCTATAATATCTTTCATATGATCAAAAAGAAAAACAATCCCCCCGTTTGTTGGACACGTACCAGCAGCCAGATTGGTTCCTGAACCCCTTGGGACAATTGGGATGTGATATTCATTACACGTTTTAAGTAATTCACTAACTTCTCTCGTATTTCTAGGAGTGACAACCGCATCAGGGAGCGATTGAAAGTTTGGTGTAGCATCGTACGAGTACACCAACTTCATTTCATTTGAATCTTGATAATTTTCGTTCCCTACTATTGATCTAAGCTTCTCTCGCGCATCTACGCTGATCATACTGAGTTCCCCTTTCGTTTGTGCGAGCTCACATATCTTCCACCACAATATAAGTGGCTTTTACTGGTCCATGTACACCTACAATCAGGTTCATCTCAATATCTGCACTGTTACTCGGTCCGGTGATAAAACTCACGCAAGATGAGACATCCACACCGTCAGCATGAGCCTTATGAATATGCCTCACAGCTTGAGACATACGAGGCACAAGCGTACTCTTAGGTATAATGGCTATATACGTTCTCGGAAGCAGACTGATGGATCTCCCGTTCCCCTGATGGTTAAAAAGGGTAACCGTTCCTGACTCAGCAAGGGTTATATCACTGAATGTAATCCCAACATCCGCTCGTTCGGCAAAATGAATATTCTCTCGTCCTTTAGATGGGTCCCATAAATGGAAAGCAACCCCTTCATCATGAAGGTTTTCGTAAAAGGAAGTGAGCCCGTACTCGTCATTTCTCTTATCATCAGCCGCTACAACAGTATGGCCCTCAATTTCTTCAATCGCTTGGGAAATGATTTCTGTTAAGGTATCCATCGTTGAACGCTTAAATTGGGTATGAATTACGCTACATTGGTCCTCAAGCTTATCTACCAGCTCATCTTGAGTCGCACCTTCAAAAACCCTCCACTGCGGTTCAACACTATATTGAGGACGGGTGACCCCTTTAGAACGTCTTTTTCTCCCGAGTTGATCTGCCACATTATTCAAGAACGATTCACGGTTTTGAATGCTCATTAAGATCGCCCTCCCTTTTGTCTCGTTTTAAACCAGGATCGGAACGTCTGCTCACTTGGGGCAGGGAAGTCACGAACATCTGTCCACCCCTTTAAAGGTCCTGGGCCACTTTGTATAACTTCTTCTTTCGTCCACGGCTTTAATGCTCTTCGTGCCATTTTCGTACTTAGTTTGTAAGCGGCCGGGTGAGAACCCCATTTTGCAAAACCATCCATCATCATTCTTTCTGATTTAGATGATTTCTTCTCTTTTTCAACAATAATTTCTCGATGTCTTACTAAATGTTCATGTAAAGGGATCTTAACCGGACATGCTTCAGTACAAGCAGCGCATAACGTAGAAGCATAAGGTAAGTCTTTATGATCTTCATACCCATCTAGTAATGGGGTTAGGACAGCACCGATTGGACCTGGGTAAACGGATCCATATGAATGCCCTCCAACATGACGGTAAACAGGACATACATTAATACAAGCCGCACAACGAATACAGTGTAGGGCAGACTGAAATTCTGTTCCTAAAATTTTTGATCGTCCATTATCAACGATGACAAGGTGATAGTCTTCCGGACCATCTACTTCATCTTCTTGTTTCGTACCTGTGATAGACGTTACATAGCTTGTTAGTTTCTGACCGACAGCCGCTCTTGTTAACAAGCTCACCATCACATCTAGTTCTTCCCATGTAGGAACGAGGCGCTCCATCCCCATAACAGAGATTTGCGTTTCTGGGAGGGCTGTAACAAGCCTTGCATTCCCTTCATTTGTTACAAACGTAACGGCGCCTGATTCGGCAACGGCAAAGTTACATCCTGTAATCCCCACATCAGCTGATAAGAATTCTTTTCGCAGTTGTTCTCGAGCAAAGGTTGCAAGTTCTTCAGGAAGATCAGAATTTTTATATCCTTTCTTACTAGCAAAGGTTTCTCGAATTTGTTCTTTATTCTTATGGAGGGCTGGGGTAACAATATGAGATGGAGGGTCTTCATCCATTTGCAAGATCCACTCGCCTAAGTCCGTCTCTACAACTTCAGCACCGGCTTTCTCAAGCGTTTCATTCAAGCCAATCTCTTCTGTCACCATTGATTTTGATTTTACAATCTTCTTCGCTTCTTTCTTCTGAACAACGTTTCGGATATATTCATTTGCTTCTTCAGCTGTTTGAGCAAAGAAGACCTTCCCGCCACGTTTTGAGACTTGCTCACTTAATTGTTCTAAATAATAGTCCAGGTTCTGTAGTGTATGGGAGCGAATTTCTTCCCCTAACGTACGCCAATCTTCCCAATCACCTAACTCTTCAGCTGCCTTTAGTCTCCCACTACGAAACCGACCTTGAGCTGAGGAAACGGCCCCACGCATAAAGTCATTCTCAATTCCTTCTTGAACCCGATCTCTAAATGGTGCATTTCCAATTTTAATACCCATGCATCATCCTCCTTCCTTAATGACTATTTAGGATTTTCGTAATATGAAGAGCTGTAACCTGACGATCATCACGGCTCAGACGTCCACCAATGTTCATTAGGCAACCCATATCTCCGCCTACAACATAATCAGCCCCGGTTTCGACTATGTGCTCTGTTTTTTCTTTTACCATTTGCTCTGATATAGATGGCTGCTTAACTGCAAAGGTGCCACCAAAGCCACAACAATCTTCGCACAAAGGCAAATCGACTATTTCTAGCCCTTTTACACTCTTTAATAATTTATAAGGGGCTTCTGTAACCCCTAAAAGTCTTGTCATATGGCATGAACGATGGTAAGTGATCTTCCCAGAGAAACTGGCACCTACATCCTCAACTCCTAAAACATCTACTAAAAATTGAGTGAGTTCATAAGATTTATTAGCTAACTCTTGTGCTACTTCTTTCCATTCTGGGTCATCTTTGAATAGATGAGCGTACTCATGAAGCATCGCTACGCATGATCCAGATGGGCTCACTACATACTCGGAGTGTTTAAACGCTTTCATCATTTGCTTCATAGATTCTTTAGCTTTCGTCACGTAACCGCTATTGTAGGCAGGCTGACCACAACAAGTTTGGGACTCCGGGAAATCCACCTCACAACCAAACCTTTCTAAGATCTCTACTGTATCCTTACCTACGTCCGATGCCATTACATCGCATAAACACGTAATAAATAACGAAACCTTCATCTTTCATTACCTCCTGCTGATTGGCCCACCTTAATTAAGCAGGTCATCTGATGACTGGATGAAACCAATGCTACTTTCACCCAAAAAAAGCACCGGCTTATGCCTTCTATTTGTTTATAAATTGACTTAAGGCTTTCTCAACTTTCGTGAGATGTTCAAACATAAGTGACTTTGCCTGCACTGCATCTCGATTTTGGATGGCTTCCATGATATTGCGGTGTTCCTCAAGTAATGTCGTCGTCTTTTGCTCAGAATGAAGCCATAATCTTCGCGTTTCTCGCATCGTTTCCATCATAATCTCTGAAACACTGTTCATTAAATTAATTAACATCTGGTTATGTGTAGCATGAGCGATCGCTAAATGGAACTCTAAATCCGCCTTTTCACCTAAATCACCGTTACCCTTTGCCTTCTCCATTGCAAGTAAGGCTTGCTGCATAGATTCTATGTCTTCTTTGGTATAGTGAGCAGCCGCTGATTCTACAGCACCTACTTCTAGTATTTTACGTACTTCTAATAATTCCTTAATATCTTCTTGCTTCATTAAGAAAGCGACAGAAACGGGCACTGAGAATCTCGAAGGGTCGAACTGTTTCACGAATGTCCCCTCACCTTGGCGCATCTCTAATAGCCCCATAGCTCTTAACGCACTTAAAGCTTCACGAATGGCAGAACGACCTACATGAAAGCTTTTAGCTAAGCTTTCAACTGAATCCAATCGATCTCCAGGTCGTAAGTCTCCGGCTCTTAACATGTCTATTAATGAATCTGCTACTTCTTCGTAAATTTTTCTAGCTCGTATTTGTTTGTATTCCATGATGTCATCCTCCACCTTCAAGTAAAACCTACTATTAGTTTAATGGAAATTCTTGAATTTGGAAAGAAACCGATATCATTTCCCGCTTATCTTTACAAAATGGTGAGAAGAATAAATCCGCCTATTCCAGCTAACACCCCATAAAGTATGGCGGGGCCAAGTGTTTTACGGATAATGTCTCCTTCTTTCCCCGTTAACCCTACGACCGCAGTAGCTGCTACTACATTATGGACACAAATCATGTTACCAGCCGCTGCGCCTATGACTTGGACAGCAAGCACGACATCTGTATTTAATCCAGTCTCGTTTGCAATACTATATTGAACAGGTGAGAAGGTGAGGGTTGAGACTGTTGCACTCCCCGTGATAAAAGAACCCAATTCACCTAAAAATGGTGCAACAAAGATCCACATAGGGCCAAAAGCACCTGCCAATGATTGTGCAATGTACTGTGGCATGCTTAAGAGATCTTCCCCATTCAACCCAGAGTTTGTAAACACTTGTACAAGAGCTAGCGTAAATAGTAACGCAAGGCCTGCACTCTTTATAGAGCCCAGAGACTTTGTGGCTGCACTTGTGAAATTATTAAACGATTTTCTCTGAATAATAACGGCTACTATGGCCGCTATAATTAGAACCGTACCCGGTGAATAAAGAACTTGCCACCCTGAGGAAATTTTCTCGTAACCCAGTATATTCTCCCAAGACAAATCAAAGACATTGAGCGTAAATTCTTTCACCTGAGGGATGATCCTTGTGATTAAAAGAAGAAGAACGACTACGACATATGGAGACCATGCTCTAAGAAGTCCCATGTTAGACTGGTCCTTCTCTTCCTCAAATCCACCTTCTAGAGCATCTTTCCACTCCCCTTTTGGTAGTAAGACGCCATTTTTAGCTGTAACAGTCGCTACAGCCAACCCTGTTAGCGAAGCTAAAATGGAGACGAATTCATGTCCGAAAAGAAAAGCATACAACAGGGCAGATAAAGAGTAAGTTGCCCCTACTAAGAGCGTCCATGGTAAATAAGATAAAGCGTTGGACCACCCTTTTTTCTTTCCAAAGAAAAAGGTTAAGACAAATACGAGAACAAACGGAATAAAAGTAGCTCCCATCAGGTCAATCATGGTGACCTTAACACTCACATCTTGATAGAATGAAAGGTTCGCACCAGGTATATTACTCAATCCAACTTGAACAGGTGTCCCTACTGCACCAAATGAAACAGCAGAACTATCGGCAATAAGCGCCAGTGCCGCAGCAGCCATAGGTGTGAATCCTAATGCCACCATTAAAGGACCCGTTACTGCAGCCGGAGTTCCAAACCCTGCCGCCCCTTCAATCAAAGAACCAAATAAAAAAGCCACTATGACAACTTGAACCCTCATGTCACCAGATATACTTCGAAACCCCTTATTAATTCTACTAACCGCCCCTGTGTTTCGAAGAGTATCTAGTAACACAATGGCACCAAACAAAATTAATAAGATTGTTAATGCCTTATGTGTCCCCTGAAGCAAAGAAGCTACAATTACTTCTCCCCCAACTCCCCAAACCGTGAAAGCTAATAAAATGACAATAATAGCACTAAAAAACATTCCTTTAACTGCTGTCATACGTAGCAAAACGAGAAACAAAAACGGTGCAATAATGGCACTCAGTGCCGTCAAAATAAGCATCTCCCACAATCCCCCTGTTTCAATTTAATTACGCAAGCGCTTTCAATTTATTCTATTAAAAAGCAGGTCATCAGATGACCTGCTTTAAAAACATACTAATGGAAAATGGAAGTGTTTTCAATAAATTCTTGAAATTTCTTTAATTGTAATGGAAGGCTTTGTGTGAATAGAGCTGGATTGTATTGAAGACTCGAAGCTGAGAAACTTTGTCAGAATAGGTCCTTTGCCATAAGAGAGGCTGGGCAGGATTGGGGACCACTCGCTTTCCTGCGGGGAGCTGGGGAGCCTCCTCAATCGCTACGCGCTTTCCGGGGTCTCCCCTAGATTTAAAGTGCAGGAGTGGTGCCTAGGACCGTACGGAAAAGTCAGATTTTTGGAAAAGGCGATCAGCCTTTGTAAAAAAGATGACTTATCTCGCTAGGTCCTCCACTCCGGAACTGAATAGGCTCCTTTTCCCGCGGGAGTCTCGCAGTCCCCAAGCCTGCCCTAGAGTTAATTAGGTGAACGGACCTGCTTATTATAGTTGCTCATAAGCCCCCTCTCCTACAAATATGGTGCGTTTCCGTCCCTCCCCATATGGCAAAGGTGGGCCTGGAAATTGCGAGACTCCTGCGGGAGAAAGAGGTCGACGAGACCCCGCAGGGTGGTTTTCCCGAGGAGGCTCGACAGCTCGCCCGCGGAAAGCGAGTGATTTCCAGGCCCACCTTACGCTCCATTAAAGTTGACGGAAACCTCTTCTCAGCTTATAGTCTTCAACAATCCTACCAAGCAAAAAAAGCGATCCTTTTGTAAGGATCGCTTTAACAATTATAAGGATAAAAGGATAAACCCACCTAATCCAGCTAAGGCACCGTAGAGAAGGGCGGGGCCGAGGGTTTTTCGGATAATATCCCCTTCTTTACCAGCCAGGCCTACGACTGCTGATGCTGCTACTACATTATGCACACAGATCATATTACCAGCTGATGAGCCCATCACTTGGACAGCTAGAACGATATCGCTATTCATATTCGTTTGAGTAGCAATACTATGTTGTACAGGAGCAAATGTTAGGTTTGAAACCGTTGCACTCCCTGTTATGAATGAGCCAAGCTCTCCTAGATACGGGGCGACAAAGATCCACATGGAGCCAAATCCAGCAGCAAGTGACTTGGCAATGTATTGAGGCATACTTACCAACTCGTTTCCATTAATACCTGAGTTTGTGAAGACTTGGACTAATGCTAATGTAAAGAGTAGAGCTAACCCTGCGTTTTTGATTGAACCAACCGCTTTGACAGAAGCGCTCGCAAATGTTGAAAAAGACTTTCTTTGAATCACTAAAGCTACTAAAGCTGCTACTACTAAAACGGTTCCTGGAGAGTATAATACTTGCCAGCCGGAAGAAATCTCTTCAAATCCAAGAATGCCATTCCATGAAAGGTCTAACACATTTAACGTGAATTGTTTAATAGGGGTCACGATGCGCGTGATCAATAATAGGGCCACAACTACCAAGTAAGGAGACCAGGCCGTCAATAAACTCATAGAAGAGGCTTCTTTATCTTCTTTAAAATCTTCTTGTAATGCTTCTTTCCATTCCTCTTTCGGAAGCAAGATTCCTTTCTTAGCTGTTACGGTTGCAAGAACTAGCCCTGTCAATGCTGCTAGGATGGACACAAATTCGTGGCCGAACCATGTGGCATATAATAGAGCCGAAATGGAATACGTTAATCCGACCAGTAATGACCATAACAATAATGGCGCTGACGCTTTTATCCCCTTATCTTTGCCAAAGAAAATGGTCAAAATCAGGACTAAAATAAACGGAACAAATGTAGCCCCCAATAGATCGATCTGGGTAATCTTTACTGCAATGGTCTGAAAGAAAGGAAGGTCAGCCCCTGGTACATTACTAAGTCCTACCTGAACCGGGGTGCCCACTGCCCCAAAGGATACAGCTGAGCTATCAGCAATAAGAGCAAGCGCTGCTGCTGCCATAGGAGTAAATCCTAATGCCACCATTAAGGGACCTGTAACGACAGCTGGTGTACCAAATCCTGCTGCCCCCTCAATCAAGGACCCAAAAAGAAAGGCCACAATGATTACTTGAACTCTCATATCTTTAGAAATATTTCGGAAACCCTGATTTATGCGCGTAACAGCACCTGTCCCGCGCAATGTTTCTAAGAGCACAATCGCTCCGAACAGGATTAGAAGGATCGTCAAAGCTTTATGAGTGCCTTGCAATATAGAAGCTAAGATAACGTTACTCCCCACACCCCATACTGTAATGGATAAAAGGATCACAATAATGGCGCTAAACAACATTCCTTTTACAGCTGACATGCGAAGCAATACTAAAAAGATAAACGGAGCTATAATGGCACTTAATGCACTCAATACAAGCATAGCGAATTCCTCCTAACTTTATATAAAACTCGACCATGTTTAAATAAGCAATTAGAAAGGTCAGTCATCAGATGACTGACTCTACTTTAATCATATGTCGAAAGAAGGAGGAGCACAAGTAGACACTGGTGACAAAGTTGTGTGCATTGTGTGGCGAATTCGTTACATCTTTCATTCACACCGTTTTACTTGCATAAACGGCGGTCTTTGTCTCTTTTGGCGCCACAAGAACTGGCCACCAAAACGGAGCACCTCTCCATCCTTGTTCTTTCTTCCCTTGCTGATGTAGAAGAATAAGAGATGGGACGTGTGTAGCCACATTACGTGCTACGGCAAGCTCTCCTTGTCCATTTCCAGGAGTATCTGGAGATGACTCAAAGCGCCCGTTCTGATCTAGTCGTTTAATTTGTCGACCTTGACGCATTACAATCCACACATACCCCTTCTCAGTCGATTCGTGCTCATTGGAAAGGTAATGAAGCATAGATTGGTAATCTTCTAGATTCCACTCATACCCATGTTCCATTTCAATCGTTTGATAGATATAAGCGAGGATCTCACTTGCTGCTTCTACCGGTATAAGAAACACTTCACCCTTATGCTTAACAGCAGAAACGCGCCATTTTTCAAGCTGTTTTGTCACGTGATTTACCGTCTTTTGGATATGTGTTTTGTAGCCGGTTTGGAACCCAATAGGTAACATTCGTTTATAAGGTTTCAACATTCTTATATTTGATAAAAGGATTTTATTAGGGCTACAAGGAATGATTTCTTCCATCGGATCCTTCTGCACAAATACAACCCCCTGCTCATGGCCCCCTCGCTCAAAGGAGTTGCGAAGCTCTGTATCAAATTCATGAATACGCTCCATAACATCGTATATACTCCTAGTCGTGTAAAAACGTGTTACTGCCACATCCTCAAGTGGCCGAGCCCCATACATACGAGAGTGCTGAAGAACGGTATCCTGTTGGAAAGACTTTGGATTTCGTCCATAGAAAAAACCGATTAAATTACCTATCGTAATTCCTCTATCTAATATTTGTCCCCCTATAAACACATTCATAGGAGCTCTTAGTTGGAGCTGCCCTGTATGATCAAGAAGCTCATTCACATCCTTCTCTGAATTGACAACGGAACTGACCACGTGTTCTTCTAATACAGCCTTTCGAACTTCGTAAAATATTTCTTGGAAGGAAGGGTTAGGACCATCTACTTTTGAGACTGAACAAATCAGGTCTTTATAAGAGTCTTCTATGAGTTCTCGAAAAACGGGATCATCGTTTTGAGCGCTTTCTTTTAGTTGGGCGTCCATACGATTTACTAATTCTTCTTGCCAGGCGTGGGCCATCTTCCCTCTCTCCGTATGAATCATAAATGAATATTTCCTCATACGTTGCCCGTTCTTTCGTTGTTGCCATCTACGAATTGAGCTCCCCACAATAAAATTAACGTATGCTTCTCTTATATTTCTAATATTTTTTTGATAGAGAAGCTCATTAAGCTTAACTCTACGCCTATCTAGTTTCTTCATCACTTCAAGTTCCCGGTCGTCTACCTCATGGAAAAGGGAAGAGGCCAAGTGATCATCATCTTTAGATTTCTCAAAATACACATCTCCACCTACGTACTGATCATGAACAGGCACGAGCTCAGTAAAAGCCGGTCGAATAGGTTGAAACACTTTATTCTCATGAATCCGTCGCTCTTCTGGTTGTAGGTACAAAGAATAAGGTGTTGCTGTTACTTGTAAATAAGAGGTCGAGGTAAGACCTTCACGTAACTCGTCAATCTTCCCTGAAATAACTCGCATTTCTTGAATATTAGCTTCTGTATTCTTTTGATAGGCTACGCTTGCAAAGTCTGCCTCGTCATCAATGAAAAGGATCCGCTTAGAAGACAAGTCAGGATAATTTTCAAACAATGTCTGTTTCAATCGATCCATATTTTTGGTTTCTTTCTTAACAATGAGAGCAAGCTTCTGCCTGCGCTCCCATTTCCTCAAATTATCGGGTAAGCCCATAATATCAAAGACTCGCATGGAATCATCTTCGATTTGAGAAGCAAAGTCTTGATGCACTCGGACATAGGTTTGTCTGGCTAATGCATTTGTCCCTTTTGTTAGGATAATAACAAGATCATATCCGTTATCGTACGCTAACCCCATAACCCCAAGGAATGTACGGGTTTTCCCTGATTGTACCTTTCCAAGCAGCATGCCCGGGCGGTTACCACTAGTATGTTCCTTCACTAAACTCTTTACCGTGTCCTCAATACACTGACTTGTTTCTTTATTGTAATGTTTCTCTTTCTTTAACGTTTGATAAAATTGACCATCTAATCGGATAGACTGATCAAGGCTGACTGACATAACGGTCACTCCTCTGTAAACTTTCCATAAAAAAAGCCATTCCCCTTCAAGCAGAGCAATGGCTTTTCTTTAATCTACGTCCTAGTATAACAAATTTCTTTAAAATGAGGCAGGGGGAGCAGAGCTTACCTGAGCACAGTAACCCCCTATTACCCGGAGTAAACAAACACCCAAGGTTCTCCTTTGTATCGTTTTATATTAAAATAAAGGGGTTATGATAGGAGGCGTTACAATGGAACATAAAGATATTAAATTAATCGCGTTAGATATGGACGGCACTTTGTTAAGTCCGAACCATGAAATCTCTGAAGCAAACAAACAGGCTATTCACGAGGCAAAACAAAAAGGAATTCACGTTGTGATTAGTACGGGCCGTTCCCTACCTAATTGCAAAGGAGTTATTGAACCGCTTGGTGAATCTGCATATCTCATTACAATTAACGGTGGTGAGATTTATGATGAAGGCTTCAATCTTGTAGAACGAAACCCTTTAAGTGGGAAAGATGTGCGACACCTATGGGACCTAACCAATAAGCACAACGCATTCTTCTGGTCTTCCACTGTAGAAGGACGCTTCAACAGTCATGAACCCTTTGAAAAGGAAGTTGAAGATTATGAATGGCTAAAGTATGGATTTGAGTTTGAGGATCCTGAACTTAGAGAAACGATTCTAAGCGAATTAGAGAACAATGACGCGTTTGAAGTTACGAATTCAAGTCCTACGAACATCGAAGTCAACCCAGCAGGGATTAATAAAGCTACTGCGCTTCGTAAAGTGACAGACTGGTTAGATTTATCCATGGATCAAGTGATGGCCGTCGGAGACAGCGTTAATGATTTAGCTATGATTCGCGAGGCTGGTTACGGTGTAGCTATGGGCAACGCTCAGGACATCGTTAAAGAAGAGGCTCAATGGGTCACAACAACTAATAAAGAAGATGGCGTAGCGAAAGCGATCCGTACAATCTTAGAGCAGTAAACTCAGTATAGCAATAAAGGAGCTTGTTCATTTACAAGCTCCTTTTCTAATTTGACTCTCTTAGCGGCTCTGAAATGATAAGATCTTCAGGTACATCTCCCCCACCGCTCGGTGTAAATGGGATATCAGAAAGGTCCGCTTCCTTGTACTCTACATAAGCTCCACCGCTTGCATTGAAGGAAGAGGATAGAACTGTGCCATAAACCTCCCCACCCCCTGCAATAGTAAAACTTGCATTCGGAGCATATAAAATAGAGGAATACGTTCTTGCACCTCCTGTTATTTTCATCCGGTCTCCACCAGTAAAAATATGCCCCTGGAAGCCACCGCCTCCAGTAATTTCTATATCTGCCGTCTCAGCATATAGAGATCCATAGATTTTTTGACTCCCCGCAAGTTTTACTCTTCTTGCTTTATGAGAATCTTTTAAATACACATTTAACTGGCTAATGGCACCACCTTGATTAATGGTACTCCCAGACCCCATAGATATCTCATCTTGTACATAGATCGTTAACTTTCCCGAACCTTTAATATTGATATGACCGTTACGGACATTAAGGTGCCCGACCACAAGGGATTTGTCCTTATTCCCAACATCAATATTCAACGTGTAATTACTACCGAGTGTCACTTCTGAAAAAGTGGAACTTTCCTTTAGATCAAGCGTATAGCCATCTGCCAACCAATTGTCTATCCTTAACTTACCGTCTTTTATAACGTCATGTTTATTGTGCTGGTTCCCAATTCTCTCATCAGGATAAACTGGATATTGAGGATAGGTAGGAAACGGCGGTAATTCAAATGGGACGGGCTCTTCCATAGGTATGGGTGGTGGTATATTCATGTAATCCTTGGCATCTATGGCTCTATTTTCTGCCCCTTTTGGAACATAAATATCTCCATTAACTGAGGTCCCCCCACTAAAAGATACCGTACCAGCAGAATCTGAATTTGTACCTACATTCCCTTTGATCGTTGCGCCCCCTTTAAGTGAAATAGTAGTTTCCGTAAACACTGCCATATCACTCGGAATAGACAAACCACCTTTTTCCTGCCAATTCACATAAAATAGTTTTTCTACAGTCCTTGAGCGCTGCCCAATTACTCCTTCCGAGAGGATACGGTAAGTTCTTGGGTTTTCATTATTCACTTTTTGTATGGTTATATTAGCTTCTGGTTGCTCATCAAACACTTTTTCGAAAGAGTCAAATGAAGTCGATTGAATAAGATCACTTTCTAATTGGTTGTAAAATCGATCTACCTTGTCTGTGTTTTTATAATAATAAGTAATTCGGTCCTCTACCTTTTTCATCTTCTGCGTAATACCTGCTTCAGCTATGTAAAAGGAAGCCTGATAATTACGCTCACCAGACGTCATTTTTGTATTATTTAACACAATCCCCATTAAACCGAGGCCTAAAACAGATAATACAACGAATACCATAAGGACAATAGGTAGGGCCATCCCTTGTTCATTCAACCTATTCTTGTTCTTCATACGATTACTCCCTTATATAAAGATCGGTTGAAAGTGTAGCAACCTTCTCAAATTCATTTGGAATACTCTTTATCGTGATTGTAATTTTTCCATCGTTTTCTTGAACTGAAAATTTTTCAACCCCTTCAATCAGTACAGACCCATCCTTATATAGATTGTTTCCTCTAAGTTCAAACGTACTGGAATTTGTTTGGAGGGTATCCGCCAATACAGTAACCATTTCAGCTCTCCTCACTTCTTTCGTAATAACATTCATGGCGTACCGAACATTCGATTCATTTTCAATTTGAGCTGACTGACTAACAAATTGCTTCTGTCCAAACATATGAGCATTACTTATTAAGAGAATGACGATTCCCAAGAGTGCTAAGACCGCTAATAACTCAACTAATGTTACACCCTTTTCATTTCTAAGTGACGTAATCATATCAGTTCTCCCACCTATAGATCGTTTCCATTTGAGCTTCTAATTTGGATTTTGCCGCATCATTATATACTTTCACTAAAACGTTTGATAACTCGTTTTGAGGCTCTTTAATCGAGAGGTAAACATAAAAATCATTTACAGTTTGTGCATAGTGGTACCAGGGACCTTCTGTTTTTACTAGTTTCATATTTTTCACTTGGCTCTTCGCTTCTTCAAATGGATAGGCAGTACTTAAGTGGTAGACTTCTTCCATTTTAGATTGAGCTAAATAAGTAGCATCTAATACGTCTGTGGAAATGGATGAAGTTTTCATGGTTTGGGTAAACATGGGTAGAAAGGCAAGAATGATAATGGACAGGATTGCAATAGAGGCAATAATCTCGATTAATGTGATTCCACGTTCAGATTTAAAATTATTCATTTTACATTTCATCTGACAAACCATCCTTCTTTATCGAATCACAAACTTTATTACTACTATCGTACCATATTCCTCCTATTTTTTTATATTCTCAATAAAAGAAAGCCAACACCTGGTATAGTGCTGGCTTTCTCTTTTATTCATCTACTTTTACAATAACAGACGTTAATGGGTCTATCGTTATGGAATCACTTGTTAATGTAAACCCACTCGGGTTCTGTACTTTTTGAGTTCCGGCTTCATTGTTGTCGACAAGAACTGTGCCTTTCGTTAAGTCTGTATCTAACGTAAGGTTACGAGTCTCACTATCTGCATTTACAAACACATAGTAGGATCCAGTTCCATCTGTTGATTGAGCTTTGTATGCCACAACTAAATCTTCATCCTGGATTTCAGGTGCAGCAATTCTTGTTACATTTTCATTCACCAGTTCCATTTCACCTAATCGAAAAGCGTTTGAAGACTGACGCAATTTAACTAATCCAGCCGTAAATTCTTTTGTTGTTGTACTCACTGGGTACTCCTCTTCATTTGTAGCTTTAGCCCAGTTAAACATATTAATGGCATCAGATGAATCATAGGAATCATGGATAAAGTATCCAAACGAGTTCCCCTCTTCATCTGTAAGCTCGTGATACTTCTGTTCAGGTACTCCTTCTCCAAGCCACTGTTTTGTTCTTCCATACTCTTGGCCGGCATGAAGGAACGCTGTGCCTTGTGATGTTAACACCATCGTATTCCCTAAACGAATACGCTTATGAATCTCTTCATGATTTTCCGGAACGCTTGGGTCCTTTTGAATAGACTGGGCAATAACGTCATAAAGAGGCAAGTTGTCGTGGGCTGCTATATATTGCACCATATCCCCCGGATCATCCGCAGGTGTATTGGATGGCTGCCCTTTGATATTGTTAAAGATTGTATCGATCGAGCGAGCACCACCTGTGATAAAGCGCGGCTCTCCTTCTGAACCGAATCCTGACTTCAATTCGTTACGCATCTCATCTGAGAAAACGCCAACGTCATTTGTATCATCCATCCAATCCTGGTCCGCGCCTTTCCCTTCTAAAGCCGGCTCTGCCTTCGCACCACCAAAGGTTCTCCATCCTTCACCAATGAAGAGGGCATCAGGATTAATCTCTGCCGCTGCATTATAAGCATTCTGGATGGATTCATTAAAGGCATCGCCCATCATATCAAATCGCATGCCATCGATTTTATATTCATCAAACCAGTATTTCACAGAATCAACCATTAGCTTCTCAGCCATCTTATGATTCGCTGCTAAATTGTTCCCAAACCCTCCAATAAAGTTCCCATCGCTATCCTGATAGAAATAATAGCCTGGAACAATATCGTTGAGAAAGTCGGACTTTGCCATATGGGTGTATACAACATCTAATACGACACCCATGTCTGCTTCGTGAATTTCATGGATCATCTGCTTTAGCTCTTTCACTCTTTGTTCTGGGTCTGCAGGGTTTTCAGAATAAGCTCCATCAGGTGAAAAGTAGCTATGAGGATCATATCCCCAGTTATATGAATTGTTCGCTGCAGAATAGTCGAGCTCACGCTCATCCATTGCTGTTTCATCCCCGTAGTACCAAGCCATTACGGGTAAGATTTGAATGTGTGTGACACCTAATGACTTTACATACTCTAACTTTTCACTGAAGGAATTAAATGTGCCCCACTGATTGTCTAACTCATCTGAAATGGACGGGTCAGACGTGAAGTCTCTTACATGAACTTCCCATATCACTGCATCTTCTCGCTTCTTGAATCCCGGAATATCTGCGTGGTTGAAGTTCTCGGGGTTTGTCTGACTTAAATCAACAATAGCGGCTTTTCCTGTCTTGTCTCCGTCCGGTCCTGCTTCTCCTTTCGTATCTACGGTGAATGGAGCCATGGACTTGGCATATGGGTCCAAAACGGTTTTCGTTTCTCCATTGTTCGTAACCTCATATTGGTAATAGTAACCTCTAAGGTCTTCTACCCCTAAATCAGATGCTTTTGCATCTACCTTCCAGACGCCTTTTTCTCCTTTTGTAAGAGGCAGCTGACCAATTGATTCATCCCAGTTCTCTTTATCATAGAACGTTGCCACGACGTTACTGGCTGTTGGTGCCCAGAGCTTCAATGTGGCATCCCCTTCGTGATACGATGCACCAAGGTCATTCCCATCATAGGAATAAAGCTCATCAATCATTCGCCAACCAACATCTGCTGAAACCGTACGTCCAGCATACGTAACTTCGAATGGCGCCATGTCAGGTGTAATGGAAACGTTTAGTTCTACGGTTGTCTCATCAACGACTGTAACCCCTTCTACCGGTACGTCCTTACCTTCCTTATCAACTACAGTTATCGCTTCTTGTAACTGATTTTCTGTTAGCCCCTTCGTCATTGTATAACGTAACAGAAGCTTCTCTTGTGAGAGTACCTCAGCTGATACAAGTCCTGTTGGGGTTTCCCAATAAGGAGAGGTATAAACCGTATTATCCCCTTCCTTTATCCAAAGGCGATTATATTGATCAAGTAAGGAGAACACCTTATCTCCCGCCTCTTTTTCTCCACTTTCCTTATCTAGTACAAGGAAACCTAGTTTTTCAGCATCTTCTTTCAAAGTAACGTCAACGTAGGCACCGTACTCATCCACTCCATCAAATGATAAGGCACCCACGGGCCAATCTTCACTTGGCTCTTTAACATCTTCCCAAATCCAAACGCCTAAATTGTCATACATCTCATCTTCTCGAACGTAATGAATGCGTACCTCATTTTCTTCAAGTTCTACCGGTTCATAAGGGAGCACCTTTTTTCCTCCTTGTTGCACCCATACTTCATTCTTATCGGGCGTTGTAAGTTGTACGCTGCGGTCTTCTAGCTGTTTCTCTCCACTTACCCGATTTACGACCAAGAAACCAACATTTTGTGCATTTTCTTTTAATTTAATATCGACATATGCGCCGTATTCATCTGTTCCTTCAAAAGAAAAAGCTCCTTTAGGCCAATTTTCTGTCGGTGAATCAACATCATTCCATACCCATACACCTAAATCTTCATACGATGCTTGACCATTCTGATAGTGTATACGAAGTGTGCCTTCAGGTACTTCTGATGGTTCTTCATAATCCCCTGGCCCCACCAGAATGATATCTCCCTCTACCTCTAACCCTTCAGGAACAGTAACTCCTTGAGCGAGATAGAGATTACCTTCAACGACTATATTTGTTAAAGATAGCTCATTTGTGGCAATCAAAGCGTTTCCATGAATGGTTTTTCCTGAATACGTCCCCGGCTTGTTAGCTACTACTTCGAAGATCTGGTTACGTATATCAGCCATTTGAGATCGTTCAATCTTCTTATTTTGATGAAACTTGTTCTTGTTATATCCTTTCATATATCCGGCTTCAACCATCGCTCCAACCGCATTTAGAGTTTCAGAGTCCATTTGTTTTCTATCTTTAAACGTGACATGCTTTCCTTTTCCCTCTGTATCCATTTCGAGAACAGTAGCCATCACTTCAACAAACTCTCCTCTTGAAATGGGTTGTTGCGGACGAATAGAAGGCCTCGATGTATCCGATACATATCCAGCTGCCATTGCCTTTGCCACTGCACGTTCGACCCACCCTCCTTTTACATCTTTGAAAGGAACTTCTTCCATGCGAGTAAATTGAAAGGTGTTATTCAAGATATGGTAGAACTCAGCGCGCGTTACCAATAGTTTATTTCCTTCTGGCTTCCATAGATCAATTTCCGATTCACTCCAATGACCTTTTTCATCTGTCACAGCATATGTAACACCTGGTGTTAATGCCATACTTAGAAGCAAAACCGCTACAACCCCTAATCTGAAAGCTTTCTTCATAAAGCCTCCCCTTCCCCATGAACGAATTTCCTTATAACGGCGCCCTTGTGCAATCGCTTTCGCATAAAGCGACCCTTCTCTTTTACTACCTACAGGATTAAGACAGTGACAAAAATAGGTTTATGCAAATGGCATGAAAGCGCTTGCATAAAAGTGGAATAAAAACTAGTAATACGTGATCTGAATCTATTACTAGAGCAGGAGCGAAGCTATAAAGTTATCCATATTAAACCAAAATATAGATGTGTTGTAAATCCTACTTTCGACTACCAACTAGTATATTTGGCTCACAAACTAGTTTTAATCATGTTTTTTAAATATCGCCATACATATGGAATAGCAACTGTTTATAGGGGGGAGATCTCTTTGTTTGCACTATGGAAAAAACAACCCGAAGACTCTAATAAGGAATTGATGAGTATGCTTAAAACGAAGACAATCAAAGACGATCTGCTACACAATTCTGTTCCACCTTTAACAGCATTTGAACAAGGTATTGTAGAAGATATTACCCGAACTACTCACATTTACAATGAATCGAATATCACTAGAACGAATAAGTATCTTTCATTTTATAACACCTACCCCGAAATAGAGTGGGCATTATTAGCTCATCTCGTTTCCAGAAACGGTGGTTGGAGTATGACCGACCTAAAGGGAGAATGGTTGTCTAAACTTCTTTCAGAGAAAGAACAAAAGAACTACTTCAGGCTTTTAGAACGAGCAAATTGGCTAATCTTCCAAGATGCATTTCCTCAGCTCCTTCTCTATCACTACAGCCTCCAACACAATCAGTCCTTATTCCATTTACTATCACACTTTAACGTATCCCGATTTATGGAACCGGTCTGGAACTATTTTTTAGATAAACAAGACCGCTCCACCTTATCTACTGCACTTATTATGAATGAACAACACTATATCGAGAAAAGGGTGATTCATAACCCCTTTTTTAAACAGGCCGTTTTAGATACATTAGATTTTAAAATACAAGAATGGCTTGGTTTAACACAAATCTTATTTCCATATGCCTATAAGAACAACCTTAGTTTCAGTGGACATACCGTTCACCAATTTGGATCCTTATCTAATCGTATCGAATTTGGTAAAAAGCTATATGCAAACCTTTTCTCCAATCACAGACGTTTACCATTCATTGTTCAATGGGCAAAGAGGCACCCTCATACTGGCTCAAGGAAGGACTATTGGCCACATCTTTTTCATACCGTTCGGGAATCACCTCCAGGAAAACTTTCCATTAAACTTGAACGCTGCCGAATACGAAAAGGAGCTAATCGTATATACAGCCCACCTTTAAACATAGCCTGGGAAATAATAAACCATTCCCCATCTTCTCCAGATGATTGGTTTACTCATTGGGAACTTGCTTCACCTTTGTTTACACCTCCTACCTCAACAGAAGAAAACATGAAAGAAGCTCATTGTGAGGCGTTGAGTAAAATTGAACTGGCTGTAGTAGCTAAACAAATTATTTTCCATCGTAAAAATTGAAATAAAGGATTTTAATAAGTAATGAAGAAGGGGAAAGGAAAGCATGATAAAGGAAGTGATTCTTTGCATCATAAAAAAAGGATACGTGATTACGGAGTAAAAATAGGTCGTTTACTAGCGGGGAAGAACAATAGTATAACAGATGTAGCCGGGGTTACGGTGGGCCATGCCACCATCGATGATCAAGAGTGGAAAACAGGTGTAACGGCGATAATGCCGCACCAGGGAAACACGTTTCAAGAGAAACTAATCGCATCTTCTTATGTCCTTAACGGGTTTGGCAAAACAGTAGGAACTGTCCAATTAAACGAGTTAGGGACCCTCGAGACTCCTATCTTATTAACGAACACATTAAGTGTCGGGGCAGCTACTGAGGGGCTGACAAAATACATCTTAGAGCACAACAAAGCGATTGGTCGAACAACGGGCACTGTGAATCCTGTGGTAGGGGAATGTAATGACATGCTCATTAACCACATACGAGAACCAGCGGTTACAAGTGAACATGTTTATGAAGCCATTAACAAAGCATCTGCCACATTCAAGGAAGGAGCAATTGGAGCAGGTCGTGGGATGGTCTGTTATGGATTAAAAGGTGGTATTGGGACTTCTTCCCGCCTCATACACCTCACCCATGGAACCTATACAATAGGCGTACTCGTTTTAGCTAATTTTGGTCAATTGGAGGATTTGAACGTGAGTGGCACCCCCGTTGGACAATCCATACATGACCACCTGAGCCATTCTCTAAGTGAACCTGATCGAGGATCGATTATGATTATTGTCGCTACTGATCTCCCAGTTACAGACCGTCAGTTACATAGACTTATTAAACGAACGAGTACTGGTCTAGCCAGAACTGGCTCAACCATTGCTCACGGGAGCGGGGATATTGCCATTGGATTTTCCACAGCCACGAAAATCCCCCATGAAAAACCAGACGTACCTCTATCCATTCCTTCTGTACACGAAGAAGATTTGAATCCCGCTTTCAGAGCGGTTGGGGAAGCGACAGAGGAAGCCATACTTAATGCACTCGTTACAGCAGAAACGACAACCATGCGAGACGGGCGTGTAGCTATGTCTCTCATAGAGGCAATGGAACAGTATAGACTTTACTTTGAAGAATAGTCTAACTCCCCCTCAATGAATTAGTGACAATAAACATATAAAAACGACCAGAACTCGCTCCTGGTCGTTTTTATATTGAACGATTAAAAGAAAGCTTTCTAACTTATTGTGTTAAAACAGAGATGAAATCAATGCAAACGTCTCAGCAGCATACATTCGCTAGATGAAAGGGTGAGGGATAATGTATTCCCTTTCGTTTTATATACAGATTTATGGATCATATCCTGCCATTTTCCCTTTTTAGCAGGAAGGTTTATGGATTTAGCTTCGTTTATATTTCGGTTAAAAACAAACATCATCTCTTCATCTGATGCTTCGGTTCCAAACGCATCTACTCCATTTTCAATTGAGCGAACAAACGTATAGACGTCCGGATCCGGGGCATTTGAAATCCAATCCCCTGTTCGAAGAGCTTGGTGTTCACGTCTAACAGATCCCATCATTTTGTACCAGTTCAAGAGATCTTGATCTTCTCGCCCCCATGGATAGGGTTTTCGGTTATCCGGATCTTCGCCTCCAGTCAAACCTGCTTCGTCACCATAATACAATGAGGGCACTCCTGGAAATGCGTAGAGCCATAAGCTTAAAGCTTTAAGCTGTTTAACGATTAAAGCATGCTTCTCATCACCTGAAGGTCCTGGTAACGCTTCTTCTAATAAGGTCTTTATCCGTTCTACATCATGGCTTGAGAGCATGTTCATCACAGCATAAAAGTATTCTTTTGGATAATGCTCCCGCAATGTAACAAGACGTGTGTGCAGTGTGATGGCGTCTATCTCACCACGAATAAAACCGAGCATCAGTGCTCGTAAAGGATAATTCATAACAGAGTCCAGGACGCCTCCAAGAAAATAATCTCGCCGCTTTCCATAAGCCGTTTTGTTCGATGCATCCTCCCACACTTCTCCTAAAAGAACACTGTCTGGTTGATGAGTTTTTAACTCTTGATAGATCATACGGATTAGGTCATCCGTTAACTCATCAGCTACATCTAAACGCCAATGATTCATTCCTGATCGTTGCCACGTTCTAATGACACTTTCTTTATCATGAACAAGAAAATCCTGATAACTCTTATCTTCTTTATTTAGAGTTGGTAACGTTCCCACTCCCCACCAGGCATCATATTCATCTGGATACTGGTGAAACGTATACCAAGAATAATAAGGGGATTCCTTAGATTGATAGGCTCCAACTGAATCATATTCTCCACGCTGATTAAAATAGATGCTGTTGCTTCCTGTATGACTGAATACGCCATCGAGCATAATTTCAATACCTCGAGCTTTCCCCTCTCGAATCAACTCTTCAAAATCTTCTTTCGTCCCTAAGAGAGGATCAATTTTATGATAATCTCCTGTGTCATAGCGATGGTTACTTTCCGCTTCAAAAATCGGATTCAAGTACAGTACCGTCACACCGAGAGATTCAATATAGTCCAGTTTATTGAGGATTCCCCTTAGATTTCCTCCAAAGAAATCCCACCTCACAACCTCTCTTCTATCGTTACGAATATAATAAGGGTCATTATCCCAGTGGGCATGGACAAGGCTTGTTTTAGGGGCTCTCGCCATTTCAATATCTCCAGAGGCATAAAATCGATCCGGAAATATTTGATACATAGTAGCGTTTTTCCACCAGTCTGGTGTTTGGTAGGAGGGGTCATAAACGGTGATTTGCCAAGATGGGGGATTCTCCCCATACACCATACCTTCTCCACTTTCTTCGGCACTTTTACGTCCGTAATATAAAGATTGGTCTTCTGTTTCAATTTCAAAGTAATACCACACTAGCTGAGGCTCTTCAGGCATTGTAATGGTTACTTCAAACCCACTATACTGATGTTCCTCACTATATAAGTCCATTTCCGTCACCTGTTCTTCATTCGTTTGATCATAAATATAGTGAAGACTCACTTTTGATACGTGTTGGCGGTGATGAACATCAATACTTAACTTTACATGTGATCCTTTTGGCGCTGCACCAAAAGGATCACGATAGAGTGTATCAAAACTGTTATGAAATATATCCAAATGCTTCACCTGGACTCCCTCCCCCAGAACCTATCCATTCAGCATTTTTGCTTTACTGATCTTCCATATATCATCTGCGTAGTTCTGAATGGTATAGTCACTTGAAAACGCACCGGAATGAGCAATATTCAGTAAACTCATCTCATTCCACTTTCGTTGATTCAAGTAATCATGGCTAAGCTCTTCTTGAGCCGCCACATAGCTATTGAAATCTTTTAATAAGAAGTACTCGTCGTTATGTGTGATTAAAGCATGATACAGCTCATGGAACGTCGTATCTCCTTTTGAGAATGGACTATAGTGATAAAGTTGGTCCACAACCCGGCGAATCCGTTTGTCATGGTTATACATCTCCATGGCATCGTAAATTCCTGTTTGGTAATAGCTGAGTACTTCTTCAGAGCTAAGGCCGAAGGTATAAATGGCATCGTTCCCAACCGCTTCATGAATCTCTACATTCGCTCCGTCCATCGTACCAAGCGTAAGAGCACCATTCATCATAAGCTTCATATTCCCTGTGCCAGAAGCCTCTTTGCTAGCCGTAGAGATTTGCTCACTAACGTTTGTTGCAGGTATAATCTTTTCAGCTATCGATACGGAGTAGTCTTCCATAAAGACGACTTTGATCGTATCTTTCGTATCAGGATCATGGTTCACCACTTCAGCAATGGTATTAATTAGTTTTATAACTTTTTTAGCAAAATAGTACCCCGGAGCTGCCTTCGCTCCAAAAATAAATGTCCTTGGCGTCACTTCTTTTGAAGGATTTGCTTTTAGTTCGTTATATAAATGCATAATATGAAGAGCATTTAGTAATTGACGCTTGTATCCATGAAGTCGCTTAATATGAACGTCAAAAATGGAATCCGGATTTATTGCAATCCCCTGATCCTTCTCAATCCATTGAGCTAGATTGACCTTGTTCTGCTGTTTGATCCCATGCAATTCATCTAAAAAAGCCCCATCTTCGCGGTATGCTAATAGCTCTTTCATCCGACTCGGTTGGCGTTTCCATTCTTCTCCTACCGTATTGGTAATGAGTTCAGAAAGAGACGGGTTCGCGTGAAGCAACCACCTGCGGTGTGTGATTCCATTCGTTTTATTTTTAAAACGCTCTGGAAATGCCTCATAAAAGGCCTTCATTTCACGTTTCTTTAAAATTTCTGTATGAAGACGAGCGACGCCATTAATACTATGACTCCCAACCATGGATAAATGGGCCATTTTGACGGTCCCATCTGCAATAATAGCAAGTTGAGCAATTCGATCGAAGTCTCCTGGGTCTTGTTCCCATAATGATTGACAAAAACGCTCATTGATCTCTTCAATAATCATAAAGATCCTTGGTACTAATGTACGTATGACATCAACTGGCCACGTTTCAAGTGCTTCACTTAGAGTGGTATGATTTGTATAAGAAACAGAAGATTGGGTGATGGACCATGCTTCTTCCCACCCTAACCCCTTAACATCCATAAGGATCCTCATCAGTTCCGGCACAATTAATGCAGGATGGGTATCATTTATATGCAAGGCAACTCTCTCACTGAAGTCCGTCCAAGGAAGATCTGATTCTTCAAATTGAGCTACAATACTTTGTAACCCAGCAGAGACGAGGAAGTATTCTTGCTTTAAGCGCAATTTCTTCCCCTCTTCATAAGAATCGTCAGGATAAAGGAATGAAGTGATTTCTTCTAAATCATGTTGATGACCAATAAAGTTTCCGTGTGCTTGTTCGATTTGAGCCTTCTTTAACAAATCTTCTTCTGAAGGCTCCGCACTCCACAAACGAAGCGTGTTCACCGACTTTTCCTCGTATCCTACTACAGGAAGATCATAAGGAACCGCTCGGATGCTTTGGCTGTTTTTATAAGTAAAATGGAGATCTCCATCTTTATCTTCATATGACTCAATTTCTCCACCAAATTGCACTTCTACTGCTGCTTCATCACGCCTTACTTCCCACATATACCCGTCTTGCAACCAATGATCAGGAAGTTCGACTTGTTGTCCGTTTACAAATCTTTGTGTAAACATACCATTTCGATAACGGAGTCCAACTCCATGTCCAGCCAATCCGAGAGAGGCTAATGAATCTAGAAAACAAGCTGCTAACCGACCGAGTCCACCATTTCCAAGTCCGGCGTCTGCTTCTTTTTCTTCTAGGATAGGCAATGTTAGACCAAGGTCCACTAGCCCTTCCTCTACTACGTTTAATACACCCATGTTAAGTAAGTTGTTCCCTAGTAAACGCCCCATAAGGAACTCCATAGAGAAATAATAGACTTGCTTTTCACCAGAGGCTTGATAGGATAGCTCCGTCTCCTTCCATTTCTTAAGGAGCCTTTCGCGTACCAAATGGCTCAAAGCACGATATGCATCTTGTTCTGTTGCCTGATCCTTTGTTTTGCCAGTTTCAGACTCTAGGTTCTTAACAAATACCTCTTTAAACTCTTCTTTACTGCTGAACATACTGGGATCCTCCATTCTGATGCGTCAGGCATAAATTTTTAGCATCGATTGATATAAGTCCATGTATTGCTTCGCAGAATTCTCCCAGGAATATTGGCTTTTCATGACGTTCTTAATTAAACCTTTCCACGTTGCTTGATCATGATAAATGTCAATGGCGCGACGGATGGTAAATAACATATCGTGTGCATTAAAGTTTGTGAAGCTGAACCCATTCCCTTCACCTGTAACCTCGTTAAATGGATGAACAGTGTCTACAAGACCACCTGTTTCCCTAACAATCGGTACCGTTAAGTAACGAAGGGCTAACAACTGCCCAATGCCACATGGCTCGAAACGAGATGGCATCAAGAAGAGGTCACTCCCAGCATACACTTGTCGAGACAACGATTCACTAAATGTAATGTTAGCTGATATCTTGTCTGGATACTTATGTTCAAACCACTGGAACATTTGTTCATAATATTGTTCTCCTGTTCCTAACAGCACGATTTGAACATCAGCTTGTTCCAACAATTCATCTAAGATTCTTCCAATAAGATCAAATCCTTTTTGCTCGACTAGACGAGAAACAATCCCAATCACTGGAATCGTTTGATCAACCGGAAGTCCCAGCTTCTCTTGAAGCCACATTTTATTTTGAGCTTTCTTTATTAATGAACTACGATACGGGAAAGCAAGTGATTCATCTTTCATAGGGTTATAGTCTTGGAGGTTAATGCCATTGACAATGCCAGTAAGTCGGTGAGAATGTTTGCGAAGTACTTCATCTAGGTTTTCCCCATAATAAGGTGTTTGAATCTCCTCGGCATAAGTTTCACTAACCGTTGTGATCGTGTCAGAGAAATTTAGAGCTCCCTTCATGAAGCTAATGTTTCCAAAGAACTCGATACCATCGACCGTCATTAAACGTTCATCCAGATCCATTAAGTCGTGAAGAACGGATTGAGGAAAAATACCTTGATACTTAAGATTATGGATCGTGAAAACAGTTTTCATACCCTCAAATACAGGATCTTCTTTGTAGTGTGTGTGTAAAAAGAGCGGAATTAATCCCGTTTGCCAATCATGGCAATGAAGAACTTCCGGCTTCCACTCCAGGGTACGGACCATTTCCATTACAGCTCGATTAAAGAAAACAAAACGCTCCGCTTCATCCTCATATCCATATAAATTAGAACGTTTGAAGTAATACTCATTATCAATAAAATAGATAGGAATTCCTTCATATTCTAAGTACTCTATCCCTGCATACTGCTGACGCCATCCTAGCGGAATCGTGAGTGTATCCAACAGGGTTAGCTGATCTTTCCACTCGGCTTTCATCTCCTGATATTTTGGTAACACAACCCGCACATCAGCTCCTTGGTCTTTCAACGCTTGCGGCAAGGAGCCTAGTACGTCGGCTAATCCTCCTGACTTTATAAAAGGTGTACATTCTGACCCAATCATTAACACATTCATGCTAATCACTCCTTTAAAATGTATAGAAAACAATAAAGGGACTGCCGAAATGGAGTCCAGGCAGCCCCGCCTTATCCTTTTACATTGTTTTGCGCTTTGCTACAACAAATGGCTTCTCAGGTGCACCAATAAGAGTTTTGCCTTCTGTGATGGTGCAATCTTTATCAAGGATGACATTTTCTAATACTGCATGATCTGCAATTTCACACCGTTGCATGATGACAGAGTTTTTAATGACAGCCCCCTTGCCTACTTTTACCCCTCTGAAGAGGATACTATCTTCCACATGCCCTTCTACTACACAACCATTTGCGACTAATGTGTTCTTCACATCAGAGCCGTGCATATATTTCGAGGGTGCTTCATTTTTCACCTTCGTCAGAATAGGTGCATCATCTTTAAACAGACGATCATGCTCTTTTGTTTTTAATAAATTCGTACTGTTTCGGTAATAACTCTCTAATGAGTTTACAAGGGCATGTGCGCCTTTGTATTCATAGGCGTGGACATGAATTGTAGGTAATTGATCTTTAATGGCATCGCGGAAAAAGTGGGAATGTCCATGTGCAATAGCTTTCTCCACTAAACCTTGTAACACATTCTTTTTAATGAGGAACATTTCCATGTAAACGTTCGGATTATAATGCTCGTTGTGAAAGGCTTCTACTCGATTTCCTTCTCCAATGTTCAACTTCTGAGCCAATTGATATTCAGGCATCATTTCATCGGCCTTTTTATAAATAACAGTCACATCTGCATCCATTTCCTTATGCTCTTTCAGCACCTCCTGGAAATCGATATTACAAATGTGTTGAGATCCTGAAACGAGTATATATTCTGCTGAAGTTCGACGTAAAAAATCGATATTATTATGATAATGCTGAAGGTCACCTTTTGATATATCAGTTGGGTCATTCCAGTCAGGTGGCAAGATAAATAATCCACCACGCTTACGGTCGAGATCCCATGCTTTTCCTTGTTCAAGATGATCCATTAGAGAACGATATTTTCGACGAGCGAATACGGCAATAGACTCAATGCGTGAATTTGTCATGTTTGATACAGTGAAATCAATCATTCGATAGCGTCCCCCGAAAGGAACAGCCGCTCCGCACCTGAAATAAGTTAACTCATTTAACATATCCTGTTCGTGATCCAAATTAATAATACCCGCTATTCTTTCCATCACATTTCCCCCTACTTATTGAGTCATTGCATAACTGTTTGCCATAACGCTTCCTTCTTCAGCAACAAGTGTTATTTCGCTGCTAGGCGTAGGATCACCAATCACGCTGTTGTCCTCAATAACACTACCCTCAGAAATAATAGCGCGGTGGATTTGTACATTTTTACCTATTTTTACGTTCGGCATAATCACAGAATCCTTTACAACCGCTCCCTCTCCCACATGTACACCGTAAAATAAAATGGACGTATCTACTGTTCCATAAATTTTACAACCTTCATTAATAAGCGCATTACGTACGCGAGATGTTGAGGCTAAGTACTGAGCGGGCTGATTCGGATTTTTTGAATAGATTCTCCACGAAGAGTTATTCAAATCTAAATCAGGCGTTTCTTTCAGTAAGTCCATATTGGCTTCCCATAAGCTATCGACTGTACCGACATCCTTCCAATACCCCTCAAACGTATAGGCTTTTAACTTCTTCTCATCCTGTAGTAAAGCAGGGATAATGTCTTTTCCGAAATCATGGGAGGAATCGGACTTAGCATCATCAGCAGTTAAGTACTCCTTCAACACGTCCCACTTAAAGATATAAACCCCCATAGAAGCTAAGTTACTCATGGGGTATGCAGGCTTTTCATCAAACTCGACAATGTCCCCATTCTCATTTGTATTCATAATGCCGAATCGACTTGCTTCTTCCCATGGCACCTCGATTACAGAAATAGTAGCATCTGCGTCTTGCTCTTTATGATAATCAAGCATTAAGGAATAATCCATCGTATAAATGTGATCACCTGACAGAATTAAAACATGCTCCGGATTATACTGGTGGAGGAATTTTAAATTGCGGTAAATTGCATTCGCTGTCCCGGTGTACCATCCACCGCCCTCAGACTGCATGTAAGGTGGTAAAACGGAAACACCGCCATATTTCCGATCTAAATCCCAAGATGATCCAATACCAAGGTAATGATTTAAAATTAAGGGTTCATATTGGGTCAGGACCCCGACCGTATCAATACCTGAATTTGTACAGTTACTTAAAGGAAAATCAATTATTCGGTACTTTCCACCAAAAAACACAGCCGGCTTAGCCAATTCCTTCGTTAGAGACTTTAACCGCGTTCCCTGACCACCCGCTAACAACATTGCTACACATTCTTTATTTTTCAAGACTTGTCCTCCTCTAGTAAAGAAGTTCTTTTCAAGAAGCTTACACCAAGTGGCGGAATGGTCATCGTGACGTGTTGCCCCTGACCTTGCCACGGTATAGAAGCCGTATGAAGTGACCGATCATTCACCTGACCTGAGCCACCATATTGAACAGCATCGCTTGTGAATATTTCTTCGTAGACCCCTTCTGTCGGTACCCCCACTTTATAATCGTGATAAACAACTGGTGTGAAGTTACAGATCACGACCAACTGGTCATCTGCACGGCTATTACGAATAAATGAGACAATACTTTGATCATAGTTATTCGGATCAACCCATTCAAAGCCTTCTTCTTTATGGTCCATCTCCCATAAAGCTGGATGATCTTTGTAAACGTTGTGAAGGTCACTCATGTATTGCTTAGTAGATGCATGGGCATCAAAATTGAGCAGCTCCCAATCCAGATCCTCTAAGTCTTTCCACTCATCAAACTGACCAAATTCCGATCCCATGAACAAAAGCTTCTTACCTGGATGGGCGTACATATAAGCTAAGAACGCACGTAAGTTAGCAAACTTCTGCCAATAGTCTCCAGGCATTTTATTGAGCAACGATTTCTTACCATGAACGACCTCATCATGGGAAATCGGCAACACAAAATTCTCTGAAAAAGCATAAAACAAGGAAAACGTAATTAAGTTATGGTGGTATTTCCTATGGATCGGATCCATCTCCATGTACTTCAACATGTCATTCATCCAGCCCATATTCCATTTATAATTAAAGCCAAGTCCTCCTACATACGTAGGGGCACTGACCAATGGCCACGAAGTAGACTCCTCTGCCATCATAAGGACATTCGGTACCTCTTCAAATATGGCTTCGTTCATCTTTTTGATAAAAGACACCGCCTCGAGGTTTTCACTTCCTCCGTACTCATTCGGCTCCCATTCTCCATCTTCTTTACCAAAACTTAGATAGAGCATGCTGGCAACAGCGTCTACACGAAGACCATCCAAATGATATTCTTTTAACCAATAGATCGCATTAGAGATCAGGAAACTTTGAACTTCATTGCGGCCAAAATCAAATGTAAGAGTACCCCATTGTGACTTCTCAGCTTTCTTAGGATCGCTATATTCATAGAGAGGTTCTCCATCAAATCTGCGTAAGCCATGTTGGTCTTTACAGAAGTGCCCGGGAACCCAATCTAGAATAACGCCAAGCCCATTCTGGTGGCACTGATCTACAAAATATTTAAAATCATCAGGCGTTCCGTAACGAGAGGTTACAGCAAAATATCCGGTTGCTTGATAGCCCCATGAACGATCAAAGGGATGCTCTGTAAGAGGCAGAAGTTCAATGTGTGTGTAACCTAGTTCTTTTACATACGGAATGACCATATCTGCGTACTCCCGATATGTATAAAACACTTCTGGTTCAATGTTTTTCCAAGATCCAAGGTGAAGCTCGTAAATCGAAATAGGTGATTCATAAAGGTTGGTTTCGTTTCTTTCGTTCATCCATAACTGATCATTCCACTCGTAATGATCGAGAGGGTGTAAAACAGAAGCCGTATTGGGGCGTAACTCACTTGAAAAGGCATAAGGATCTGCTTTCAATTGTAAATGCCCATGAGGCGTTAAGATTTCATATTTATAAATGGTGCCCTTCTGTAAATCAGGAATGAATGTAGACCACAGGCCATTTTCATTCAATTTCTCCATAGGGTGTTGTCGTCCATCCCAGTTATTAAATGTTCCGACCACATTTACCTCTACCGCATTCGGCGCCCAAACGGTAAAGCGCACCCCGCTTTGCCCATTTTGTTGTTCCATATGTGCACCAAGAAGTTGATAGGCAAACCGTAGATTTCCCTGGTGAAATAAGTAGATATCGTGATCCATGGTTGTCGAAGTGACCAAACTATCACTCACCCTTTTCTCTCTATAGTAAGAGGATTTTTTATTTGTAAAACATCTTACAATCTATGCTTATTGTTATTATAGAATCCACCCAAGTCCATTACAATTAATATTTGTTAAAAATTTCTGAAAGTTTTGTCGAAAAATGTTTACTCCTATCACTTTTTAGGGAAACGCTCTCAAATTTTCTTTGAACCTACTCTATTCTAGAGAACAGAGACTCTTTATTCCTCACCTTAATAAAATATTACAGTTGCATTTCAATTTTCTGATAGTTTTGCTAGTCTTCCTTTTTTGTTTTTGATACCCTTTAAAAGGGAAAGCGTTTTCTAATAGTTTAGTAGTGAATACGAATTGGTGGTGTTTCGTTATGAAAAGATTAGTCATCGTCGGTGGCGGCTACGGTGGTTTAAAGATTCTTCAAGATATACTTGAAGGTGGGTTACCAAAAGACGTACAAATTACAATGGTAGACCGAAATCCTTACCATTCACTTAAGACCGAATTTTACGCCATTGCCGCTGGGACGAAAGCAGATAGAGAAGTTCGTATTGATTTTCCAGAACATGATCAAGTTGATTATGTATTTGGAGAGGTCATGGAGATTAATATCCGTGATCAACAAATTGTTGTTCGTGAACACACGGATCCTGTTCCATACGATGATCTCGTCATTGGACTTGGGTGTGAGGATAACTATCACGGCATACAAGGGGCTCATGAATATACGCAAAGTGTACAAACGTTTAAGAAGGCAAGGAAAGCCGGGTTTGAAGTTGGAAACCTGAACGCACATGGAAAAGTAGCTGTAGTTGGAGCAGGGTTAAGCGGTATTGAGGTGGCATCTGAAATTCGTGAAAGTCGCCCCGATTTAAATATTCGCTTATTGGACCGAGGAGAAACCGTTCTACGTCCTTTCGATCCAAAAATTCAAGAGTATGTAGAAGATTGGTTCAAACGAAATGATGTTGAAGTCATTCACCACGCTAATGTGGAATATGTGGAACCTGATGGCGTATGTAATAATGGCATATGCTTTGTAAATGACGTAACCATTTGGACAGCAGGTGTAAGACCCAACCACCTTGTTCGTGCTTTACCATTCGAGAAGGATCCCCAAGAGAAGATCATTATCAACGATTACTATCAAGTACCTGAACAACCTAATGTCTACATCGTTGGGGATTGCGCTTCATCGAATTATTCTCCTAGCGGCCAATTAGCAGGCCAACAAGGAGAACACATTGCATCCATTTTGTTAGCCCTTTATCACGGAAAAGAGCCGGACAAGCCAAAAGAGATCAAATTAAAAGGTTCTCTTGGTTCCTTAGGAAAATCAGATGGATTCGGAAACATGATGCAAAAACCAGTAACAGGGCTATTACCACGCCTAGCAAAATCAGGTGTACTCTGGCTTCATAGACGCCACTAAGTTAAAGACGCTTAGAGTATAGAATACTCTAAGCGTCTTTATTTTAGGCGCTATTGATGTTTCTTGTTGATCTTCCATGTGGATGACTCTAAACTGAGACACCGAAAAAGGATGGGGGCGTCTGCAGATATGGAGTGGTTGGGGTGTCTTTGGAACAACTCGCTTTCCGCAGGAAAGCGAGTTGTCCCCCCGCAATCCCTAGCCTCTATTCCGTAACGGACCATAATGCAGGCTTATAGCTTCTTAATAAAGACCACTTTCAAGTAATCTCCTGGTTTATAGGCTTTGGTCGTTGCAAAGTCTGAAGGCAGGGTAAATTGTTCTTCAATTTTGTAACGATGCCCGGTTTCTTTAAAGGCTTTTTCAATAAATCCTTTAAATTTCCCCATGCCATAGCCACTGTAGTTTGTTGAGGCGACGATTACGCCGTTGTCTTCTGTAATGGCAATGGCTTGTTTCAGTAAATCTTTATAATCTTTTGCAGCGCTAAAGCGATGTTTCTTAGAACGTGCAAAGCTTGGGGGATCGAGAACGACCATATCAAAGGTTAACTGTTTTTTCACGGCGTATTTAAAGTATTCAAAGACGTCCATCACCTTAATATCATGTGCTTCATAGTCAATTCCATTGATGCTAAATTGCTCCACTGTTTTCGGATAACTTCTATTAGCCAAGTCAACGCTTGTTGTTTTCAGGGCTCCTCCAAGGGCAGCAAATACAGAGAATGCTCCTGTGTAGGAGAAGGTATTTAGTACCGTGTTTCCTTCTGCGTAGTGATCGCGAATCTTCTTACGCACCTCACGCTGATCTAAAAACACCCCTGTCATAGGACCTTCATTTAAATGAACGGAAAATTGAACATCATTCTCTTTAACGATCATAGGAAATTCGCCGCGTTCTCCTGCTACAAAATCATCGTCGTCGATATATTTCCCGCCTGTGTTAAATCGCTTCTTCTCATAGATTCCTTTGTACTCAACCAACTGCTGTAAAGCCTTTAGAATTTGATTCTTGAAAGCGTAGATCCCTTCGCTGTACCAACTCACCACGTAAAAAGACTCGTAGTGATCGATCGTTAATCCCCCTACGCCATCTCCTTCACCATTAAAGACTCGAAAAGCTGTTGTGGAGTCATCTTGGAAAAAGCCGCTTCGTTTCTGAAGAGCCACCCTAATCTTCTTTTCAAAAAACGACTGGTCAATGGCTTCTTCTTGTTGCTCTGTTAGCACCCATCCATACCCTTTATTTTGTTCTCCGTAGTATCCTTTTGCTATAAAACGACCACGCTCATCCATTAAATGTAGTATTTGGCCTTCTTCGCTAAGAACTTCAGCATTTGTTAGGGCTTCCTTTTCAATCAAAGGGAAACCATCTTTAATCTTTTTCGCGGAGTCTTGCTTTATCTTTAATTTAATTTCTTTCTTCATCAACTCACCCAATCTGCTAGAAATGTGTACCTGCTTTTAATGAACCTAGCTTATTCAAATTATTACGCTGTTTCATCCGTTTCATACCGATGTTTCCCATCATATCAGAAGAAAGAGTGAATGGGTACAGTTGGCTTGGGATCTTTAAACCGGTCGTTGACAAACATATGAAACATTTATAAAATATACGTTAACTTAAAACCGAATTTAGAACTTTCGTATAATCTTGGAGATAAGGTCCATAAGTTTCTACCAAACTACCGTAAATGGTTTGACTACGAGAGACATAAGATACGTATACGTTTATCTTCTGTATACCTAACACTTATGCTTTCTCTGTCAAACTCTAGCTATAGCTAGAGTTTTTTTAATTTATTGGCTTATCCCCAAAGATACTAACCGGATTAAAATGTTAACAGGTTCTATTTATGGAGGAGGCATACAAGATGACACAGAACAAAAGCATCACAAACCATATCTCTATAGCCAATCAAGACAAGAAAGCTGATCTCGTTATCAAGAACGCTCGTATTACTGATGTGTATAATTTAGAGGTTTTTGAAGAGGATGTCGCAATTACAGACGGCTTCATTGTAGGTATTGGTAGTTACGAAGGTAAAGAAACGCTTGATGCAGAGGGAAGATACATGTGTCCTGGCTTTATCGATGGCCATGTTCATATTGAATCTTCCATGTTGCCCCCATCAGAATTTGAGAAAGTCGTTTTGCCTCACGGAGTTACATCTGTCATTACTGATCCACATGAAATCGCTAATGTTTCAGGGACCGACGGTTTAGACTTTATGATTAAGAATTCAGAAGGGCTTACCTTAGATGCATTCATTATGCTCCCTTCCTGCGTTCCTGCAACGCCTTTTGAACACGCCGGGGCTACGTTATTAGCAGGGGAGCTCCGTTCTTATCTAGCCCACCCTCGCGTTTTAGGCCTCGCAGAAATGATGGACTATCCATCTTTGCGTCAAGCTTCTCCAGATGTGATAGATAAACTAACCATGCAAACTCCTATGAAAATTGATGGGCACCTCGCTGGGTTGGATACAAATGCGATTAACGTCTATCGTGCAGCTGGTATTGATACCGATCATGAGTGTAAAACCGCTCAAGAAGCCATTGAACGTGTAAGGAGAGGAATGTATGTCATGATCAGGGAAGGCTCTGTATCTAAAGACCTTTCTTCTCTTATTCAAGCTGTCACTCCAAGTAACGTCCATCGTTTCCTCTTTTGCACTGACGATAAACACATCGATGACTTGCTAGATGAAGGAAGTATTGATCATAATATCCGTCTCGCTATTCAGCAGGGGATTCCTCCGCTTCAAGCCATTCAGATGGCAACATTGAATGCTGCCAGGTGCTATGGTCTCACCCATAAGGGAGCTATTGCACCAGGATATGCTGCTGACTTTGTATTATTGGATGACCTAAAGGATGTCACCATTTCTGACGTATATAAGGGTGGCGAAAGAGTGACCTTTCCTCCATCTTCTAAGGCAGGCCATTCTACTGCAGCAACGTCCACTTTAACGAATACGATATCCATACCTGAAATAAATGAAACAGACTTACAGATTCCTATAGATGTTTCACAACTCACAAATGTAATCGAGATCATCCCAAATAATTTAGTTACCCATCATGTAAGTACAAGTGTTGATGTCATAGGCGGATCCTTTCAACCATCAACAGAAAATGACCTCTTGAAAGTAGTTGTGGTAGAGCGTCACCACAAAACCGGGCATATAGGGGTAGGGATCGTAAAAGGGTTTCGGTTAGCATACGGTGCCATCGCAACCACCATTGCCCACGACTCCCATAATATTGTAGCTGTTGGAACAAATGATGAAGACATCCTTGCTGCCATCCAATCGCTACAAACAATTAATGGAGGGCTCACTGTTGTCAGAGAAGGAAAGACTCTGTCCTCAGTTTCCCTTTCTATTGCAGGACTCATGTCTATTGAATCTTTTGAAACCGTGTACCATTCTTTAAAAGAAGTGAAGCACTCCCTTCAAACGCTTGGATTTAGAGGCTCGTTCAATCCATTTTTGACTCTTTCCTTTTTAACGTTACCCGTTATTCCATCATTAAAGATTACCGACATGGGACTATTCGATGTCAACTTAGGTCAACACATCCCGATCCAATCAGCCCATTCCAAGTCTTCCTAAAGCTTTATAAAAAGATAAACGATAAAAAGGCTCTTTCTGAAATAAGATTCAGAAAGAGCCTTCCTTTTCTCAGGCTATAGTGATTTCAAGTAAGTGGTAACCGTTTCAATTCCGTTCGTGAAATTCTCTAAATGGATATGTTCATTTGGTGCGTGTAAATTTTCTGATGGTAAACCAAAGCCCATCATCACAACCGGGGAACGCAGCACTCGTGAGAACACTTCTACAATCGGGATTGAACCGCCTTCTTTAGGGAATAAAGGAGCCACCCCGTAAACCTGTTCATAAGCAGCGGCTGCTTTTTGAATCATAGGATTATTTGAGTCGAGTGAAACAGGTTTCGCGGTTATTAGCTTCTTCGTTTCAAAACTTGCCCCTACTGGTTTATGTTTATCTAAATGGGTTAAGATTGCCTCGTAAACTTCTTCAGGGTCTTGTTCCCCTACAAGACGACAACTTATCTTCGCATGAGCTTCACTTGGTACAATCGTTTTAAATCCCTCTTCGTGAAAACCCCCGGCCAATCCATTAATCTCGAGAGTAGGACGAATTCCTGTACGCTCCTGGAACGTAAAACCTTCTTCTCCGTAGAAAGACTCTAATCCTAGTTCCCTTTTCGTCTTTTCTTCTTCAAAAGGAATAGAAGCTACTTCTTCTCTTAGTTGTGAGGTAGGCTTCTGCACCCCATTATAGAAACCTTCTACAGCAACTTTTCCATGATCATCGTGGAAGGAGTCTAACAAATTCACTAGACTGTGAATCGCATTTGGAACTCCTCCCCCGTAAACACCGGAATGAAGATCCGTATTCGCTGTTTTCAGGTTAAGCTCCATAGCTAAGGCCCCGCGCAGAGATGTACAAATAGCAGGTTGCCCTTTTTCAATAAAGGAGGTATCCGATATTAAAACAGCATCTGCAGTTAATTTTTCTTGATTGTTTTCAATAAATGGAGGCAGGTTTGGGCTGGCCATTTCCTCTTCTCCCTCAATACAGAACTTCACATTAACCGGTAATTCACCATTTTCTTGCATCAGCTTCTCTACAGCTTTAACGTGAATAAACAACTGTCCTTTGTCATCAGTTGCTCCTCTAGCATAGAGCTTATCGTCTCGTATTGTAGGTTCGAATGCAGGCGTTTCCCAAAGTTCCTCCGGAGAAGCAGGTTGAACGTCATAATGTCCATAGATTAGTACCGTAGGCTTCCCTTCCGCATGAAGCCAATCGCCATAGACAATCGGATGCCCCTTTGTTTCAATAACCTCCAAGTTCTCGATCCCTGCTTTTTGTAGAGACTCTTTTAACCACTCGGCTGCTTGTTTCACATCTTCTTTGTGTTCTGGCATAGACGAGATGCTCGGAATCTTTAAGAATTCATTAAGTTCATTTATGTATTGTTCATTATGCTTCATGACCCAACCTCCTCTGTATGTCTTACCCTTATTATAACAAGAAAACGTTTCATACCTCGAAGACCCCGCTTTTAGTTTGAGATTGGTTGCATGATTTTAAACATAATACAAAACATAAAATAAATTGGTTCAAAAAGGAAGACAAACCATGACAAATGTCATATATCCCACCTGACGTTTATGTCTTATAAAGAGTTTGCTGTTCATTTATTATTAGAGGAACAGTTCAATCAATAAGCTTGCTTGAAGGAGTTATCATATGAATCAAAAAAAACAACAACAAGAATTAAAAAAGAGTGTTGCGGCTTTCGCAAAGCCTGATTCAAACGCTGGTATTAAACAAATGATTAACACATTTGTTCCATTTATCCTGGTTTGGTATCTAGCGTATCTTAGCTTGGAGATTTCTGTATGGGCTACTATTCCATTAGCCATGATTGCTGGTGGATTTGTCATACGAATCTTCATTATCTTTCACGACTGCACACACCAATCCTTCTTAAAAAACAAAAAAGCAAACCGGATTATTGGCACAATAGCCGGTATTATTACACTGTTTCCATTTGAGAAATGGAAACGCGATCACAATATCCACCATGCGACAAGTGGTAACCTGGACAAAAGAGGCACAGGCGATATTTGGGTAATGACCATTGAAGAATATAAAGAAGCATCTTTCAAACAGCGTTTTGCATATCGTTTGTATCGTAATCCATTAGTGATGTTCGGGCTTGGCCCACTATACCTGTTCCTAATAGCCAATCGCTTTAATCGCAAAGGTGCGAAAAAGAAAGAGCGCATGAACACGTATATTACGAATGTGGCTATTGTCATTCTGTATTCTTTGATGATTTGGGCAATCGGCTGGCAGGCGTTCCTAATTATTAACCTGCCTATATTATATGTATCGGGTATGCTTGGTATCTGGTTATTCTATGTCCAACACCAATTCGAAGATTCTTACTTTGAAGAGGAAAGCGAATGGGACTTTGTAAAAGCAGCCGTAGACGGAAGCTCGTATTACAAGCTTCCTAAGGTATTACAATGGATCTCTGGAAACATCGGCTTTCATCACGTGCACCACCTAAGCCCAAGAGTCCCTAATTATAATTTAGAGAAAGCACACGATGCTACACCACCATTAGAACATGCTACTACGATTACACTTAAAACGAGCTTAGAATCGATTCGTTTCCGTCTTTATGACACTAAGAACAAAACGTTCGTAAGTTTCAAAGAGGCAAAGACACGCTTAAAAGAAGCGAAGGAACAATCGATGCTCGGGCAGAAGCGTCCTACTCTACAAGAAAAATAAGAAACCAAGATCCCTTCCACTTTGGTTGGGGTCTTTTTTCTAGAGTTTAAACAAAGCAGTCCAAGATCAGATTCCCGCTAACAACTGTTGTCCAAAAACGCTTAAAAAGGCTATAAGTGACAGGGAAAACTGAAGTAAGATATGCTTGAATAAGATTACATAAAACAAATGTAGGAAGGAGGGAACTGTGGTGCAAAATTGGTTTCACATCATCCCTAAAAATACCGGTCTTAGCACATATGTATGGATTATCTTCTGTTTACTTCCATTTTTCTTTATCTTCCGTGCTTCTTCTGTGGCAGAAATTTTATTTGGCATTTTAATGATTGCATTGTTTTTCGTCGCGTATTTGCGCTCATTTAACTCTGAGAGTGGTTTCGCCTATGTATGGGTCAGTATTGAGATTGCCATAAGTTTAATTATGACCTTATTGTTTGGCTATGTGTACTTCTCCTTATTCCTAGCGTTCTTTATTGGAAATATCCAACACAAAGGAGGATTTCTCTCTCTCTATATTGTACATCTAACGACTACACTCGCTGCGGTTACCACCGTCTATATCGCCCAAAACGAGTCCTTGTTTCCACAACTACCTTTTATCATTATTACCATTATTGGTGTCATTCTCTTGCCTTTTACCATTCGGTATCGCAACCAACAACAGAAGCTTGAAGGGCAGTTAGAGGATGCTAATGAGAGGATATCCCAACTCATGGTCATTGAGGAAAGAGAACGGATCGCAAGGGATTTACACGATACTCTAGGTCAGAAACTATCCCTAATTGGTCTTAAGAGTGATCTTGCAGGGAAATTAATTCATGTTAAGCCTGATCACGCAGTAAAAGAAATCCAAGACATAAATCAAACGGCACGAACCGCTTTAAAAGAAGTACGTGAAATGGTTTCAAATATGAGAGGGTCTAAGCTCAATGAGGAAATCTTTCGGGTTCAGCAAATTATAGAAGCAGCAGAAATGACCTTTATACTTGAAGGAAATCCAGAGCTTTCTCATACTCCCTTATTAGCAGAAAATGTACTTAGCATGTCCTTAAAAGAAGCGGCCACGAATATTGTTAAACATAGTGGGGCAAAGACTTGTCATGTAGCAATCCAGCAGTCAAGCGAGGAAGTAATGATTGAGGTAAGAGATGATGGAGTTGGCATCTCTGATAAAATCGATTCATTAAAAGGACATGGACTTCAAGGAATGAGAGAGCGCTTGGAATTTGTTAATGGAACGCTAGATATACAAAGCTCTAACGGCACAACCCTTACAATCCGTGTACCAAATGTTGCACATCAGACAGAAGAGGAGGAATCGATGTGATACGAATTGTCATTGCAGAAGATCAACGCATGATGCTCGGAGCCCTTGGTGCGCTCTTAGATCTTGAAGAAGGAATGGAAGTCGTAGGTCAGGCTAATAACGGTGAAGAGGCTTGTAAGCTCGTAAGGGAGCAAAAGCCGGACGTGTGTATTATGGATATCGAAATGCCGATGAAAACCGGTTTGGATGCTGCTGAAGAATTAAAAGATGAAGCCTGCAAGATTATTATTCTTACAACATTCGCAAGAGCCGGTTACTTCGAACGCGCACAAAAAGCAAGAGTAAGCGGCTATCTACTAAAAGATAGCCCAAGCGAAGAACTGGCTACTTCTATACGTAGAATTATGGATGGCCAACGCATATTTGCCCCAGAACTTGTGGACCTTGCCTACGGAAATGAAAATCCATTAACCGAACGGGAAAAGCAAGTCATGCAGCTCATGGCCGATGGAAAAAACACCAAGGACATCTCAAATGAACTTTATATCACTCCCGGTACAGTACGCAATTATATCTCCGTGATTTTAGATAAGCTCGAAGTAAGCAATCGAATTGAAGCCATCGCACGTTTTAAGGAAAAAGGCTGGTTTAAATAAAAGTTTAAACGGTATTCAAAGCAGGGTCGGGATTGATGAAGACTCGAGGATGAGAGAATGTTTCCGTTTGCTTTAATTGAGTGTAAGGTGGTTCTGGAATTCACTCGCTTTCCGCGGCGAGCTGGGGAGCCTCCTCAATCGCTACGCGCTTTCCGGGGTCTCCCCTAGGCTCCTACTGCCGCAGGAGTCTCGCAATTTCCCGAACCACCTCTGCCATATATGGTGTAACGGAAACATACCATATGAGGAAACCTGGAAACTATTACCACCCTTGAGGTGCAGGGACGTTCATTAAACCATAGCAAGGGGTGTCTGGGGAACGGGGAGACTCCTGCGGGAGAAAGAGGTCGACGAGACCCCGCAGGGTGCTCTTCCCGAGGAGGCTCGACAGCTCGCCCGCGGAAAGCGAGTCGTTCCCCAGACACCCCAAGCACTCAACAAACGCAACGGCCCTCTTTCCTGCTAAACTATCTCAGCTTCGAGTTCTCCTCATAAGGGAGCTTATGTGGAGAGGGCTAGCAATTGTGGCGATATAAAAAGGAGACCTCCCATGATGGTGGGAGGTCTCCTTTTTATTTAACGAGAATGTTTTTCATCACTCTTACTTCATTACGAGGACGGGACAAGTAGCATGCTGGACAATGTTATTACTGACACTGCCAAGAATCATCTTCTTCACATTCCCAAAGCCACGATTACCGACGATAATCAAATCCATGTTACGTTCTTTGGCATAATCACAAATTCGTGCACCTGCATTTTTTTCAACCTTACCAACGATAACATCGGTGATCACCTCTACGCCCTCTTCTTTCATTTCTTCTTTGAGGCGATTCATATCGGTACGGTATTGTTCTGCTAATTCATTTCCGATGCTTTTTGACATTTGTGCATTGGTAAAAGGACCTGACGTGCGCACTACAGAAACGACGTGAATTTCGGCATCTGGAGCATCAGCTGCCTGGCTTTTTGCCTCTTGTAGTGCTTGTTTACTCATCGCACTACCATCATATGCTACGAGGATTTTCTTACGCATGATCAACCCTCTCCTTTGCCATAGAGTGTGTGTTTATATTTATATTTTAACATATTTTATCAGATTCTTCAGCGTAAAAAGGCTTCTCTAATCGGTTCTGTACCCGCGATTTACCTAGAGGAATTAAAGGCTATACCAAAACCGTTCAATGTACCTCCTTTGAACGGTTTTTTAACATAGCATTATTTATTTCTATTAGACAATTAGCTAGAGCTGCTTTCTCTTAAGCTTTTGGGATATCCCTTTTTCAATTGTAGCAAGCATCTGTTGATCTTTAGGAGCAGTAAACGTAATGGCAACACCGTCATCACCCGCACGGCCTGTCCTCCCAATCCTATGAATGTAACTCTCAACATCTTGAGGAATGTCATAGTTATAGACGTGCGTTACACCTTCAACGTCTAAACCTCTTGAAGCCACATCTGTCGCTACTAGTAATTGAACCTTTGCTTCTCGGAACTGTTCCATTACTTTTTCTCGCTTCTTTTGAGAGAGGTCTCCGTGCAATTCATCAACTTGATAACCCATCGCTTTTAGCTCACCATAAAGCTTACTCACCCGTCTCTTTGTTCGGCAAAAGACAATTCCTAAGAAAGGTTGCGTTTCTTTAACAACCTTTCTTAATGCTTCTTGTTTTTTACGATCCGTCGTCTCTACCACAAATTGTTCAATTTCTTCTACCGTCCGCCCTTTTGCTTGTATACGAACTTGTTTAGGATGACGCATAAACTTGTATGCTAATTTGTTAATATCAGATGGAAGGGTCGCAGAAAATAGTGCCATTTGTTTCACGTTTGGAGTGCTACGCACAATGGTTTCAACATCTTCAAAGAACCCAAAGTGAAGCATCTGATCCGCTTCATCTAATATAAGAGAAGAAACGTTCGATAGATCAATTGTTCCTCTCCGCATATGGTCTAACAGGCGCCCTGGTGTACCAATGACAACCTGAGTTTTATCTAGTTTCTTTACTTGCTGTTGCACATCTTTACCGCCATATACAGCAAGCACACTAACCTCTTCAGAGAGTCGTTCTAACTCAGCTGTCAACTGAAGAGCTAATTCCCTCGTAGGCGCGACTATAAGAGCCTGCACACTGGGATCTTCTATATTAACCTTCTCGAGTAAGGGTAGTAAAAAGCCATAGGTCTTACCAGAGCCCGTTTGAGCTTGAGCAATTACGTCATGCCCCTCTAATATCAAAGGGATGACTTCCGATTGAATATCAGTTGGAGTTGTAATCCCCATTTCTTTTAAGCGCATGATATTCTGTTCATTTAAATTAAATTTGTTAAAACTATTCAAAGGCGCATCCTCTTTCTTTATTTCATCGTTATCTTCTATTGTATCACTCTATAAGAATACATATATACATTTTCTTATAGCAAATGCATTACAATACACCCTTTAAGACATAGGTAAAAAGAGTACGAGTAACGCGTACTCTTTTTCCTCTACGATCCTCCCTCATTACATCTATTTTCCCAATGGCATCTTAGTCCGCGCAGATGCCTTCTTCTTCCTACTATTCCTCCTCCCTCATCCTAATGGAATCATACTTTCTAGATTATCTATTTTTAAACGCTCCATTCCCCCTTAGTAAAGCGTAAATGAGCTATAGACAATGAACGTATTCCAACCCCTTCCTTTAGAAATAAATAATCAACTCAAATACTTGGTCAATGACGGCAAAGTCCACCTGTCATTGAGAAACACATGGCAACTCATTAAAACTTAACCGAACCCTGACCAAATACACGATAAGCTCGTCGATTTCCCCTCTAGGACTCCCTCTGGCCTTACACCAAAACTCTTTGGCCTGACGTAAACGCTTCACCGATCGGAAATCAAGAACACCTTTTCTTCCCTTATTTCGATGTAACAGAACATTCTTGTACGCACTACCTTCCATCGACACATTTACAGGGAATACATTTGAAACCGTTACGACTTTCACAACCGAAGCTAAGCTCAGCACCCACATCATACTCCAGAACATTGCACTCATTTTCTCCATCTTGCATCTCCTCCTGTATAATCATTGTGTTTCATTTTCCTATGCCTATTAAATTGGACGAAACCTCTCTATTTCCTTTTTGATTCGTTCCTCAAATAACGGCAACGTTTTACAGTATAGCTACAATTGTCGTCGTTCAAGTAAGAATCATAGGCAGAGTCGACTTCACAAGTGCTCACTCTCTTTGATCCGACATGATTTTAACCTCTAATTTCATACAAAATGGATCGTACATTTTAAAGGAAATGATTGAAGACAAAAGAGGCATCCTTTAAAACGCACTGAGCAAACCGTTTATACAGACAAAAACGGGCAGTTGTTTGGACATTAACCCCTAACTATTTTATGATGAAAACGCCTGCTCCTTTAAAGGGATCAGGCGTTTATTCACATGCATATCGATCCTGATTTCTGTACAAAATAGAATGCTCAGACGTTTAACAATGCACTAGACTAGGTAAGAATAAAAGTATGAGAATGATAATCGAACTTTTCCATCCCAACACCAAATAACGCATTCTTTTCAGAACGGTTTTCCGCACAAAAACCTTTTAGAGTATGTTAAAAGCTTAAATATACCTAAACAGGTTGACAAAATTCCAAATGTATATAATAATAGTTTTTGAATTATAATGATTTTAAATTAATAACTTTTACACAAAAAGAGGAGGATTTTTTCATGTCATTAATCGGTACTGAAGTACAACCATTCAACGCAAAAGCATTCAAAAACGGTGAATTCGTTGATGTAACAGAAGAAAACTTTAAAGGTCAGTGGAGCGTTGTTTGCTTCTATCCTGCAGACTTCTCGTTCGTTTGCCCAACAGAACTTGAAGATCTTCAAAACGAATACGCTGCACTTCAAGAACTTGGTGCTGAAGTATACTCTGTTTCTACAGATACTCACTTCGTTCACAAAGGTTGGCACGATAGCTCAGAAAAGATTAACAAGATCACTTATACAATGATCGGTGACCCTTCTCAAAAAATATCTCGTAACTTTGAAGTATTAAACGAAGAAGAAGGACTTGCAGATCGCGGTACTTTCATCATCGACCCAGATGGCGTTATCCAAACTGTTGAAATTAACGCAGGCGGTATTGGCCGTGACGCAAGTAACTTAGTAGGTAAAATCAGAGCAGCTCAATACGTTCGTCAGAATCCAGGCGAAGTTTGCCCAGCTAAATGGGAAGAAGGCTCTGAAACTCTAACACCTAGCCTAGATCTAGTAGGTAAAATCTAAAGGAGTGCACAATATGCTTGAAGCAGATATTAAAGCTCAATTAAACCAATATCTAGAACTATTGGAAAGCGATATCGTGCTTAAAGTTAGTGCAGGTTCTGATAAAGTATCAAAAGACATGCTAGCTCTTGTGGAAGAGCTAGCTTCTATGTCTTCTAAGATTACATTCGAGGAAGCACAATTATCCAGAACACCTAGCTTTAGTGTGAATCGCGTCGGAGAGGATACTGGAGTTACGTTCGCAGGTATTCCTCTTGGACATGAATTTACATCCTTAGTCCTTGCTCTTCTACAAGTTAGTGGCAGAGCACCTAAGGTTGACCAAAGCGTTATTGATCAAGTTAAAAGTATTAAAGGTGAATACCACTTTGAAACTTATGTTAGCTTAAGCTGTCATAATTGTCCTGATGTCGTTCAAGCGGTAAACATGATGAGTGTTTTAAACCCAGGCATTACACACACAATGATTGACGGTGCAGCATTTAAAGAAGAAGCTGAAAGCAAAAACGTTATGGCTGTACCTTCCTTACACCTTAACGGAGAATTCTTGAGCGGTGGCCGCATGACGCTTGAAGAAATCTTAGACAAGATTGTTGAAGGTCCTAGCGCTGAAGAATTCAGCAATAAAGACCCATATGATGTATTAGTTGTCGGTGGTGGCCCAGCTGGTGCGAGTGCAGCAATCTATGCAGCACGTAAAGGAATTCGCACAGGGATCGTAGCGGAACGTTTTGGTGGTCAAGTACTAGACACGATGAGTATTGAAAACTTCATTAGCGTATCTAGCACAGAAGGACCAAAGCTTGCTGCGAGTCTTGAAGAACACGTAAAGGATTACGACATTGATGTAATGAACCTTCAACGTGCAAGCCGCTTGGAGAAGAACGACGGTATGTTCGAGCTGGAGCTTGATAACGGTGGCGTTCTTAAGAGTAAGAGTGTAATCATCTCGACTGGTGCTCGCTGGCGTCAAGTTGGCGTACCTGGCGAAGAAGAGTTCAAAAACAAAGGTGTTGCGTACTGCCCACACTGTGATGGTCCATTATTCGAAGGTAAAGACGTAGCTGTAATTGGTGGAGGTAACTCCGGTATAGAAGCAGCTATTGACCTTGCTGGAATTGTTAAGCATGTGACAGTTCTTGAATTTGCTTCAGAACTTAAAGCTGATAAAGTCTTACAAGACCGCGCAAATAGTCTTCCGAATGTAACCATTCACACAAATGCACAAACAACAGAAATTACAGGTGACGCCAACGTAAATGGCATTACGTATGTGGACCGGGAAACGGGCCAAGAGAACCACGTGAAGCTTGAAGGCGTGTTCGTTCAAATCGGACTTGTTCCGAATACAGAATGGTTAGATGATTCTGTTGAACGTAACCAAATTGGTGAAATTGTTGTTGATAAACACAATGCCACGAACGTACCTGGACTGTTTGCTGCTGGTGATGTGACAGACGTTCCAAATAATCAAATCATTATCTCAATGGGTACAGGAGCAAATGCTTCACTAGGTGCATTTGATTACCTTATCCGTAATTAATAAAGAACTTATAAAAAAGACGTTCGTCCAATTTGGACGAGCGTCTTTTTTTATAAACATCAGCGGTTTTACAATGGACCAGTAAGCTTCTTTGCCTTTATCCCCCATAACCTCCGTTACACAACTTCAAACTGACTTATATCTCCATACGTAACAACTATGCTTCTTTGCTAAGAGGTCAGACGTATGACTTTTTAAACATTTATTTACATATATAGAAAATATGTGTACGTTATATATGATAAATGTTTGACTAATCAAACAATAGTTTGGAGTGAACAGCCATGTGTATAGCTAAAATGACTGAACGGGAACGCCAGATATATGAACTAATAGTGAAAAACCCCTACATATCTCAACAAGATTTATCATCTTCTCTAGCGTTATCAAGATCCACAGTAGCTAACTTAATTTCAAGCTTGGTACAAAAAGATATCCTAAGAGGTCGGGCATATGTATTGAATGACTCAAAGCAAGTTATTTGTATCGGGGGAGCCAATGTTGACCGAAAGTTTCATAGTTTAGACTCTTTTCAACTCCATACTTCAAACCCTGTCCAATCAAGCTACAGTGTAGGAGGCGTCGCCAGGAATATAGCCGAAAACCTTGGAAGACTCGGGTATCAACCAAGCTTAATCACAGCCGCAGGGAAAGATGCGGATTGGGGGATTATTGAACGAGCTTCTTCCGCTATTCAGCTAGATTCTGTCCTCCACATCTCAACCGCATCTACCGGAACCTATACAGCCGTCTTAAACCCTGAAGGAGAGATGATCGTAGCTTTCGCTGATATGGAAGTTTATGATTATATCCTCCCTCCTATACTGAGCACACATGAGAAGAAATTAAGGCAGGCATCTTGCATAATTGCAGACTTAAATTGTCCCAAAGAAGGCCTTACTTACCTTTTACAAAAAGCGGAAAACAACCAAACGCCGCTTGCGTTTGTAACGGTCTCTATCCCTAAAATGGAACGACTGCCGAAAGATCTAAGCAACCTTACATGGATCATGACGAACGTTGAAGAAAGCGCTGCCTATTTTAATCTAGAGATTGAGACATACGAACAATGGAAGAACGCAGTTAAGCGCTGGCTTGAACTAGGGATTTCCTATGTGACTGTTACATGGGGCGAGCGTGGGGTGATGGTAGGCTCTACTGATCAAGGAATAGTGCTATATGAAACCTCTCCTATTAAGAACGTTCAAGACGTAACCGGAGCAGGAGATGCTTTCTCAGCTGCTGTGATGTACACATGGTTAGAAGGCGGAACACTTGAAGAATCAATTAAAGCAGGTCTACAAAATGCATCATTATGTATACAGTCTAATTATACAGTTCTCCCAGATTTAACCCCACAATTATTAACTATTCAGGAGGAAAGAATATGAATACCTATCTATCCCTTTCACCAGAAGTAAAAGAAGCGATTAATAACGATTTACCAGTAGTAGCCCTTGAATCAACTATTATTTCGCACGGTATGCCTTATCCTCAAAATGTAACTACAGCAAGAGAAGTAGAGCAGGTTATCCGTGAGCACGGAGCCGTCCCTGCTACCATCGCTATACTAGATGGAAAGATAAAAATCGGTTTAACAAACGAAGAGTTAGAAGAACTTGGATCAAGAGACGATATAGCCAAAGCTTCACGTAAAGACATTCCATATTTGATTGCCACTAAGAAACCTGGTGCCACTACCGTTGCAGCGACGATGATTTGTGCGGAATTAGCTGGAATTTCGGTTTTTGTAACAGGAGGAATTGGAGGCGTGCATCGGGAGGGTGAAACGACGTTGGATATTTCAGCCGACTTAGATGAGTTAGCAAAGACAAACGTTAGCGTCGTGTGTGCCGGAGTCAAATCCATTCTAGATCTAGGACTGACTCTCGAATACCTAGAAACAAAAGGTGTACCTGTCATGGGCTACCAGACGAGTATACTCCCTGCTTTCTTCACACGTACTTCACCTTTTGCAGTTAACTACCAGGTAGATCATCCTGAGGGGATTGCTACCATTCTCAAGTCAAAATGGGACCTTGGATTAGAAGGAGGCGCCGTGATAGCCAACCCAATACCAGAAGAATATGCTATGGATGAACAGTTTATTAACGATGTCATAGATGATGCTGTTGCTAAAGCGAAATCATTACACATAGAAGGTAAAGAAGTTACACCATTTCTATTAGATCAAGTCAATCAAGCGACTAAAGGGAAGAGTTTAGATGCCAATATCCAACTAGTAAAATCAAACGCAAAGCTTGGTGCTGAGATTGCCGTATACTATTCCAAACAGACCTCATTTGTTTAATACCGTTCGTATTTAGTCTACACTAAGAGACAAAAGGACCATACGAGTGACCATTAAGCCAAGAAAAAAGGACTTTTCAATTGAAAAGTCCTTCATCTATTCTATAACCTTTTACTATTATAGTTGTGTTAAGAGGTCTTGCTAATTTCGCTTTCCCCGCTCGAAAGATAGCTATAATGAGGCTTTTTGTTTAGCCCGAGCGCCTCATCTGTATTTTCATGAACTTCCTTAAGAAGCTCTGGATGATCAGCTAATACAAGGCCATAAGATGGAATCATCTCTTTTATCTTGGGTTCCCACTGTTTGATGTGTTGCGGGAAACATTTTTCCATTACCTCTAGCATAACGTGGACAGCTGTAGAAGCGCCCGGTGAAGCTCCAAGTAGCGCTGCAATTGATCCATCTGAAGAACTGACTACTTCTGTACCAAACTGTAGCGTTCCTTTTCCACTTGAATCTGTATCTTTAATGACTTGAACTCGTTGCCCTGCTACAGCTAAACTCCAATCCTCACTTTTGGCGTTTGGAATGAACTCTCTCAACTCTTCCATACGCTTTTCTTTTGAAGAGATTACTTGTTCAATCAAATACTTTGTTAGAGAAGCATTTTTAACACCTGCTGCTGTCATCGTTACAAGGTTATCCGATTTCACAGATGTAATTAGATCAAGCAGAGAGCCCGTTTTTAAGAACTTTGGAGAAAAGCCCGCAAAAGGACCAAATAATAAGGACTGCTTATTGTCGATAAATCTTGTATCTAGATGAGGCACAGACATTGGAGGTGCCCCTACTTTTGCTTTCCCATATACTTTGGCGCGGTGCTCAGCTATCACTTCAGGATTATTACACACCATAAATAGCCCGCTTACAGGGAAGCCACCAATGTGCTTTGATTCAGGAATACCGGTCTTCTGCAATAGGTGAAGACTGCCTCCACCACCACCAATAAAGACAAAGTTTGTTATATGGTATTCAATACGTGCCTGTTCGCGATCATACACTTTCACTTCCCATGTGCCGTCACTTAACCTCTTAATATCCTCTACACTATGTTTATAGTTGATTTCAAGATCTTTACTCTCTAAATGGTCAAACATTTTACCTGTAATGGTTCCGAAGTTTACATCTGTCCCCGCATCCATTTTCGTTGCTGCCACTGCCTCCGTTGATGAACGATCCTTCATCATAAGTGGCATCCATTCAGTTAATTGCTCCATTTCATCGGAGAACTCCATCCCCTTAAACTGCGGATGAGCTGACATGGTTTGATAGCGCTTTCTCAAGAATTCGACATTCTCTTTTCCTCGAACGAAACTCATATGTGGTAATGGCATGATGAACTCTTGTGGTTTCCGAATTCGGCCGTTATTTACAAGATAAGACCAAAATTGTTTAGATACTTGAAATTGCTCATTTACTTTTATTGCTTTTGAAATATCAATGGAACCATCTTCTTGTTCTTTTGTGTAATTAAGTTCACATAACGCAGCATGTCCCGTGCCTGCATTATTCCATACATTCGAACTTTCTTGCCCTGGACTATCCAGCTTTTCAAACACCTTGATTTTCCACTCTGGTACTACTTCCTTTAGCAAAGATCCCAATGTGGCACTCATAATGCCTGCACCAATTAAAATAACGTCAGTTTTCGCATAGTTTTTACTCATTAGCCTATACTCCCTATGTCTTGCAGAAAAAATATAGCGTATCCCCGCCCCGGGGTACTACATCTCTTCTAGTTATTTTCAATCTACTACTAGTGTACCACTTTCCAAAAATATTGAAAATTACTTCTATTGCAACATTATAGTATATCGACCGTAAGTGAGTAGAGTAGATTACTTCCATTATGAACGTTTTTCTAATGTACGATACGGTTATAAGTAAAAAATGTGGTGATTAGACACATTCTGAAGAAACTTTTGCTTGATTAAAAGAAAAATATATTCGAAGTGATCAATAATTACTAAAAGACCATTTAAGCACTCATTTTCTTTGCATTTAACAAGTAAAATAAACCATAACTTAAAAATAAGATGACTAAATAGAAAAGTTCAGGATGAACAAACCCTTCTCCACTAAAACGAGAATCCCAAATAAAAACATCAAACAATAAGTTGGTCAACAGGAATAAGAATACTGTAGCCCAACTTTGAAGAACTGCCTTTTGTTTAATTTTTTGCTTTCGTTCATCGTCCTTTGGCCCAAAGAAAAAGTCTCTACTGCCTGTTAACCAACCGATTATCACCATATAAATAATGGGGATGACTATGTAAATGAAGACTAACTCCACCACAGTAACCTCCTTCTCATTTAAACCCTATTACTTAAATTTCTTAGAATAAATTAAAGCAGTAAGTGGTTGAACAACAAAGGTCAACCCAACAACAATAAGTAAAGGGTAATTCTCAATACTACTTAAATTACCTACTCCTTCTGATACAAATAAGATTAAACCTGATAGAACCATTAGAGCATAGTAACTCATTTTAGCACTTTGTGTTTCTATATGATGCTCCAGTTCATCCTTATCCTTGTTCCCCTGCAGATCTCCCCATGTAAGAGAGTTCAAAACATAAGATAGGGCTAAGAAATTGAAGAATATAGAAGCGCCATCAATTTGCTCATACCTTAAAAACTTATATAAAGAAAAAACCGAAATCACTAAAAAAAGCGTACTAGAACTAATAACTGCAAATCTATTTGTTTTTCCCATATACATCCCCTTGTATTAGACCTATTTCTCCTCAAATCTAAATAATTGATCTACCGTCGTGCGAAGATGCTGCGCCAATTTAAATGCCAATGCTAAAGTAGGATCATATTTATCGTTTTCAATGGCGTTTATCGTTTGCCTAGTAACCCCACACCTAGATGCAAGTTCTTCTTGTGATAGTTTCAAACTTTTCCTACTAACTCTAATATTATTTTGCACTGAGTACACCTCTTAAAAAGTAAAAAGCTTTTTACATTTACCATTATATAACACTCGCTTTATGTGTCAAAGGTTTTTTACATTTTGGCATACTTTATAACTCCTTTATTTTCCAAAATTGAAACCTTTATGCTTTTACAATCGTATATGGACAGCGAATAAAAATAGGCCAGGGAGTGGGAAAGGAGATATAAGAATGATTAGTGTCGAAAATATCGATAAGCAGTATGGTTCAATACAGGCTCTCGATCATATCAGCTTTAAGATTGACGAAGGGACCTGTTTTGGGCTGGTCGGTCCTAATGGGGCGGGCAAATCCACACTAATGAAAATCCTGTCGGGAGTACTACTAGACTTTAATGGGGACATTCATGTTAAAGACTGGAAGGTTTCTGCGGACCGACTAAAGATTAAGCAACAGATCGGTTATATTCCCCAGGAAATTTGCTTAGAAGAAACGCTGACCGCTCAGGATAATCTAATTCTTTTTGGCAACTTATATGGGCTAAAGGGGAAAGAATTACAGGTTCGAATGGATCAAGTACTACAACAGATTGGCTTAAAAGACAGAGCAAAGGATAAAGTCATTACATTTTCAGGTGGCATGAAGCGTCGACTGAATATTGGCTGTGCTCTTTTACACAAACCGAGCATTGTTATTATGGATGAACCGACTGTTGGCATTGATCCACAATCTCGAAATTCGATCTTCTCCATTATTCATCAACTAAAGGCTGAGGGGAGCACAATTATTTATTCAAGCCACTATATGGAGGAAGTCGAGCAACTGTGTGATAGCATTGGCCTCATTGATAAGGGGCAGCTCATGGAGTTTGGAAGGATGGAAGAATTGTTAGAGAAGTACGCAAAGCCTTCATTATTTATCTCCGGGGAGAGCATTGAAACCAAGATGCTTGAACGTTTTGGAGAGGTAGAATCGAAAGGTAATGGCTACTTACTCAATAGTGAGCAACCCCTTCTTACTCTAGAGAATTTGGTGACCTACTGCCGAGAACATAGTTTAGAACCACGCAGACTCGAACTATATCACCCTAGATTAGAGGATATATTCTTCAATTTAACTGGCACCCAATTAAGAGATTCTTGAGAAAAGGAGGAAGAGATATGTGGGCAATTGCTCGTATGGAATTGAAAAAGACGATTCAGGATAAAGGACTATGGTTTTGGACATTTGTTCTCCCCGTAATTTTCATTGTTGGGTTTGTAGCGATTTTTTCTGGAGATGAGAGCCAAAGCTATAAAGAAGTCGTGACTCAGATTATCCCCGGATATACGATTATGTTTGCTTTCTTTATTATGATTTCAATGGTCATTGCTTTTGTTAAAGATAGAGAGCGAGGCATGGTTGCAAGGATTGCTAGCACACCTTTATCGACGCATCACTATTTTTTCGGCAAATGGCTGCCATTCATCTTTATCGTACTTATTCAAATTGCGGTTTTGTTCGGGTTTGGTGTCGTTGTCTATGACCTGCCGCTCGGAAACCCTTTAGCTCTTATTCTATTATCCTTGGCTCTCGCGTTTATCGTAACTGGATGGGGCATGGCCATGGCTGTAATTGTCAAAACAGAAAACATGGGGATCGCCCTAACACAGATTCTCGCCTTAGGTGGAGCATTGCTCGGCGGACTTTGGATGCCAGTCGAGTTTATGCCTGAAGTCGTACAAAACATTAGTAAAGCCCTACCTCAATACTGGGCGCTTCAAGGATACAAAGAAGTCATTCTCTCGAGTGGTGGGATAGCTGACATATGGCTGAACATGCTGATCTTAGTTTTAGCAGGCATAGCTGGCGGTGTAATCGCCCTGCTTTCTTATCCTCGTTTCTTACGACAATCGAGAAGCTAGTGTTCCACTAAAAAACCCCCAGGCCGGAGCCCTGGGGGTTTAAGTAATAGATAAACTACACCATTATCTTACATATTGTTAGTTTGTTGGGAGTCCTTTAATAACAAAGTCTACACCTTCGCCTGATTCTTGTAAGTCTAATTCAATGTCTTTTGCTACATCTTGCATAGAAGATTCAATGGAAACCCGAATTCCGTTAACCTCTGTAATATAATCGGACTCAGCTGGCTCTTCAAGCCCCAGCCCAAGCTGAGTTCCCCCACACCCTCCTGCAGCAAAGAACCTAAGGTTTGACGACTCTTCTTCATCGATTATTTGCAGGAGTTGCTCTTTTGCCTCGTTTGAAATTTTCATTTCGATCTCTCCTATCTATGCTTTTCATATTAAATATTCTCATATTTGTGCTGACTATGATCTCTCTCCCATATAAGCCCCCTTATGTGGAAGGCACGAAGTTGAGAGAATGCTCCCGTTTGCTCAAATTGAGAATAAGGTGGTTCGGGAAATCACTCGCTTTCCGCGGCGAGCTGGGAAGCCTCCTCGTTCGCTACGCTCTCTGTGGGGTCTCCCCTAGGCTCCTACTGCCGCAGGAGTCTCGCAATTTCCCGAACCACCTTTGCCATATATAGAAGTAACGGAAGCATGCTACGTAAGGGGACGGATAGTTGATTCATCGCCATACTAGAGCTGAGGGGGACGTTATACATCTTCTGATAAGGGGGGGCTGGGGAACGGGGAGACTCCTACGGGAGAAAGAGGTCGACGAGACCCCGGAACGAACGAAGTGAGTGAGGAGGCTCGACAGCTCGCCCGTGGAAAGCGAGTCGTTCCCCAGACACCCCTAACACTCAATAAACGTAACGGCCCCACACACAATAAAGTGTTTCAGCTTCAAGTCTTCATGATTACGGCCCCATTAATGGGGAAACACTGAAAATTTTAACATATATTGAAAGAAGCGTCCTTGTTAAAACATTTGGTTCCCTTGCACTTTTCGCCCGATACTATTAAAGTATATAATGATTGATTTCTATTCTAAATGGAAATCAATTAGAAAAAACATTTTCGCTTTTAACTTTGGGAACATGTTTCCCTTAAGGAAAGGGTTCAGATATATATGAAAGATAATTTTTGGCATGAGTTGCCGCGACCGTTTTTTGTTTTGGCACCAATGGAAGCTGTGACGGATGTCGTTTTTCGTCATGTCGTAAGTGAAGCTGCAAGACCTGACGTGTTTTTTACAGAGTTTACGAATACGGAAAGCTACTGCCATCCAAGAGGGAAAGACAGCGTGCGTGGTCGTCTGACTTTCACAGAAGATGAGCAGCCCATCGTGGCCCACATTTGGGGAGATAAACCTGAGTACTTCCGACAGATGAGTATCGGTATGGCTGAGATGGGATATCGTGGAGTCGATATTAATATGGGCTGTCCTGCACCTAATGTCGCTACAAAAGGGAAGGGTTGCGGACTGATTCGTCGCCCGGATGTTGCTGCTGAAATCGTACAGGCTGCTAAAGCAGGAGGCCTTCCTGTAAGTGTAAAAACCCGCCTGGGCTACACAGAAGTAGAGGAATGGCACGACTGGTTGAGGCACCTTCTAGAACAAGATATTGCTAACCTTTCAATCCATCTCCGCACGAAAAAAGAGATGAGTAATGTGGACGCTCACTGGGAGCTGATTCCAGAGATTAAAAAGCTTCGTGATGAAGTTGCTCCTAATACGCTTCTTACCATCAACGGAGATATTCCTGACCGCCAAAAGGGACTTGAACTTGTTGAAAAGTATGGAGTAGATGGTGTCATGATTGGCCGAGGAGTCTTCCATAACCCGTTCTGCTTCGAAACAGAGAAGAAAGAGCATACAAGCGAAGAGCTGCTTGATCTTCTACGTCTACAGCTTGATCTTCATGATAAGTATTCAGAAGAACTAGAACCGCGTCTCTTCAAGCCCCTTCGCCGCTTCTTTAAAATCTATGTTAAAGGCTTCCGAGGAGCGAGTGAGTTACGAAATCAACTGATGAGCACTGAATCTACCGATGAAGTACGTGCTTTGCTTGATGAGTTTACAGAGAATAAGGGAGTGGAAGAAGAGAAAGGTTTTTCTATTTCTTAAGTAAAGCTCATTTCTTTAAAATGAGTTATGTTTAGACCTTCAAAAGGGAGGGGAGCCGTTAGGGCTTTCCTCTCTTTTCTATAACCCATCATTCACCACATCCACTTACCTTTAAACAATGAGCAGTACCTTGATTTGGAGAATAACGTGTATGCTATCCTCCTTGTATTTCTTTAATACTTTTCCCACCTAAAAAAGCATGACCGGTCCTTAATGTACATATCGTAGTAAATCCGTAACGACTATAAACCTTTTCAACTCTTTGATTGATGGGATGAACCCATAACTTGTCTAGCTTTAGGCTCTGAGCTTCTGTTTGTATATATTGCAGCAATAAGCCGATTAACCCTTTTCCTCTATAATCTTCAATTGTGGCGACACTTTCTATTCTCCCTTGATTGCCATGAACAAATAAACATGCTGAGGAACAAGGTATTCCGTTATATTTCAATAGGTAATGAGTATAACGATTATCGTTAAATTCAGATTCAAATGCCTTTTCACGAACATCTTGTCCTCCGAATTCTTTAATCTGACACTCTACCCATAAAGCATCACTATAATTTTTAGTGGTTACTTTCTCTATTGTTACATCTTTATTGAATGGTACCTGTATTACTTCTTTATCCCATATCTGAATGGGCTGTGATTGATCCTCAAACTGAAAGCCATTCCCTTTTAATGCGGCAATAAAGCCCGTCATAGAGTCGAGGTTATATAAATAAAATCTAGGTATTATAGTTAAAGCTTCATAAAATGTTATGACCTCTTTAATTACTGTTTCAGGGTGAACAGGCTGTTCACTCACATGGGCATGATTTGCATCATATAAGTCTGGCTGGTGTTGGTTCCAAAACAATACCCCCCATGTTTGATCTTGCCTATTTGAAAAGGACTGTAAAAGTGCAAAATTAAGCTCTTCAATCTCTTTAATTAAATCCATATGTATTCCGCCCATTCTTCTTTTGTAAACATCCCATTTCCGAATCAACATCTCTTATGAACACAACTCATTATTTTACTATCACTAGTGGTACGGTTCACCGTAACTTTTTAACCTTCGTGTATAATGCCATTTCATTCATCTTTTTCATCAATTTCGAATCATTGATGGGATTGTACAAAACATGGTTACGATGAGCAATTTCCTAAAATTTATGTCTATCCACGTCTATAACCCCTTTTAACTGATGTACTTTACTGATGGCCTGCACATCTTTTTTAAGCGTTCATGCTCACTTGTATTTACTTAAAATGTCTTTCGGAATATGACAATAATCATCCGGACATCTGGTTAACCGATCTTGATGCTCTTCCGCACTTCTCAAATAGTTTGTAAGAGGTAAAACTTCCACAACGATATGGTCAGCGTCCTCTCTCTCCCTTATAAACGCTTTCGCTTCGTCCAAATGTGTAGGGTTCTCACTATACACACCTGTTCTATATTTCACCCCAACATCCTCTCCTTGTTGATTTAGACTGTAGGGATCGATAATCTCAAAGAAATACTCCATCAATTCATTTACGTTCACAATTTCCGGATCAAATGCTGCTTTAACACATTCTGCGTAGCCGTCATAGTCACCGTCTAGTGTATAACTCGTTCCGTTGGCTCTTCCTGCTTCTGTTGACGTAACTCCGGGTAATGTTTTAATGAATTCTTGCACACCCCAGAGACATCCACCTGCTAAATAGACTGTTTCCATAGTGATTCACCTCTTTATTTTAAAAATATCATTCCAAATTAATATTTTTACCTTTGTTTTATTACTTAATATACTCACTATTTATGGTACGGTTCACCGTGGTCATTTAAGAGGCAAAAAAGAGCACTGAGAAATTTTAAATCCTCAGTGCTTATTCAATATTTCCAACTTAATAATAACCAAACAACATCTCTTTGAAACGGGAGAGTTGTGATAATGCCCTTAACAATATCATGAATTAGTCTCAAACCGCCGGAGGTCAGACCCACTTTGTTCAATCCTAACACTTAAACAGAATTTGTTTTATCGCTTGGAATTTTCACATCTTCAATTGAAGGCATGTTATCAGTTTCCGCATTTCGCACATATTTTCTGATATTTTCAACTTGAATGAAATACTCTTTAATTTGTATATCCTCGTCTTTTCCAAATGATGAAGGTCTATCTAGTAATCTTCTGTATAAGTCATAAAAAATAGATTCCCCGTGTCGAAATGCTTTAAAATTCTTATCGACTTTAAAACCTCTATGAAAAGCTAGTAAGATAGCAGTATGTCCAGATATAATAGTTATTAATAAGCTAGATTCATTAAAGTTACTTGAAGTCATACACTGAATTAAAACCGGAATTATTATAGAGGATGGTATTGTCCAACAAAGGCTATAATAATGAAAGTTCCTGTATTTTTCAGCTTGATTTTTCCAAAAACCTAAAGTTCCCTGTATTCTGGAATAATGCTGAATAAGCATTTTTTTGCTTTCTTCTGAGAAATGGGATGAACTTTCAAACGATTCTCCACCTGGATTTAATCTGACTTTTTTAATTATAGCTTTAAAAGTAGGAATAAAAGTTAAAATCGCAAAGAAAATGTAACTTATAGTAATAATTGACCAAACATTCATAAACTCTACCATTCCCTTAAAATTATAAAAAATCATTTGTTTATAATACTTAACTTCTTAAAAATATCATAATTTCCCCAGTATTTTTTATGTTGTTTAAACTTATTCCCCCTTAAATAAATATCAAAATCCGAAATTAACTATAAAATAGCAATCATAGGTTCCCTTAGTAATTGATCAATCTTTCTTAAGCGTTGCCTTATTATCGTACTTTACTCGTAAAAAATGTTGAAACATCCGTCGATTTATTTGTATTTTCATTCTAACAATTTTCTTAATAGAATGTGGATACTAACTCTTGTTTCAAATATCATCATCCATTAAGTAAAATGGTTTTGGGGTAGCACATCTGTCGCATCGTTTTATTAACTCACTAATTTGGTGATTACAATTAGGACAACTCATTGGATATAAATCCTTTTTCCAAGGAGGAGTATTATTATTAAATAATTCCCAGCTTGTATAAACCCCAGCTTCTAGATTTCTGTTGAAAGTACACTTTCCTTCCCAATTAAATAAAGCTAAGTTATTTCCCTGTCCATGATTACTTAAAAATTTAATACCATCAAACTTACCTACCATTTTAGACACATCAGCAACAAATCGGGGAATATAATACTCAGGTTTCCAAGTATTTGTTCTTTTTGAGTCCTGATCTATTACCTTTTATAAATTAACGCAGCAATGCAGTACACTTGATTATGCATTTGAACGCTTTTTACGATGTGGGGACCATAGATGGAAGAATAAGAAAACCTACCCAAATTGGTAGGTTTTCTTATTATATGCCCTGTTAGGTATCTATTACACTGAGGCTCCGTATGATAGCGGCAAACTTTGTATCTGAAGTTCTCAATATCTCACCAATAACCTATCTCTGTGGTTATTATAAGGCAGAAAAGTTAAAATCTCGTCTAACTTTTAACCCAAACTATCTTATTGATCCCTCAGCATTCTATTGCATTTCTCAATAATTTTATTTTTTACATTTAATACCATTCATGGAGGGAGATACTTCTTTCATTGTCCTACTCCAATTAATCATTAACTAAAGAGGCCTCTGCTCCATCATCCTTATAAGAAACTTTTCCATTTTCTATTTTATATACTTCATCGCACAACAGATTTATATCATCTTTGTTATGAGAGGTTAATAATATTGTTTTTCCTTCCATTTTTAAGTTCAAAATAATACTTCGAACATCTACTACCCCTTTTTCATCTAAACCGTTAAATGGTTCATCAAGAATAATCACATCAGGATTTTCCATAATGGCCTGTGCAATGGATAACCTCTGTTTCATTCCTAATGAATACTTCTTCACTGGATTTTTATTCTCAGGATCTAATCCTAACAGTTCTATATATTTTTTCACTTCATCAATGCCTATTTTTTTTTGAATCTTAGCTAAGTCTATTAGGTTTTTAAACCCGGATAAATTCTCTAAAAAACTTGGTTGTTCAATTACCATACCCAAATTAATTGGAAAAGAAATATCTTCGTGCAATTTATCTCCATTAACCCTAACCTCACCGGTGTTGGGTATGACAAGCCCAGCAATAACTCTCAATAACATCGTTTTCCCGCTGCCGTTTGTTCCAACAAAGCCATATGTATTACCACTATCCAAACTTAAGTTAATATCTTCTAAAATACTAATACCTTTATATTTTTTACTAATATTTTTTAATTCAATACTCATAACAAATCTGTCCTCTCAATTTTTTTGAAAATAATTACACCCAACACAAAATCCACAAATACCATACCCAACATACGAAGAATACTTTGATAGACATCAGTATAATCAATACCCATTCCTATGGGTAATACGAATAAATATTTGAAGACTGAGTCATTAATAAACGTTGATATGATAATGAAACCACTTGTTATCATAAATGATTGGTTAGTCTCCATGAATAAAGAGAGAGAGACTTGTATGGACGCAATCATAGTATATAATAAATATATAATAATTATTGATATGAAAAAATCAGGAGTATATAGTTTTCTCGTACTACCATTAGAAATAATAGTCGCTATAACAAACAATAGAGTTAGCATGGAACAAAATGAAAAAACTGAAAAATAAACTCCTATAATAAATTCTTTAGCTAGCTTCTTTCTGTAATGTAACCTTATAATGAAACTCCCTGAGTTTTCTCCTATGATGTCAGAGAAGTAATCAGAAATGATTACTAGTGAAAGTATGGCTGGCAAGAAGAATTTAGCCCGGTCGAAAAACGATAAAAACGGGTTGTTGCCAAGAAGACTGTTTATCAAATAACGATCAGGGACTTCTATTAAGGCGGCAATAAATAAAGCAAATAGTATTACCCCTGATATCATCAGTCTTTTGAAAGGAATTCTAATGAGATTCATAAGAAACAAACTCTCTTTTTAAACTTTGGTTATGGGCTTTGATGTAGACGAGTAAATTAATCATTAACAAAATGAATAAACGGAAAAACAAATTTTTATCACTGAAAACCCAAGTTAAAATAAAAGGAAAATCTCCAAGAAAGTTCTCGTATAAAACAAAGCTCTCTACGACAATCGTTAAATAAATGACAGTTATGATATTTACATGACTTAAACTACTAAATTGCTTTAGTAATAGGATGAATCCATTAACCACAAGTAATCCTACTATCTGAACTAATAATAAAAGTAAAAAGTAATTAAAGGATTTAATAACGAAAAGTGAATAGATGTGGTTAAAACAAAGAATACAAATTGTGAAGTTAATAGTCATAAAAGCTGCAGCGTGAACTCCAGCCTTTTTGTATTGTCTAATAAAAATCTTATCACGGTATTTCAGTCTATAATTATAATAAGCATAATCTTCTTTCCCTAATAAATAGAGACCAACCAAATAAAAAGGTAGTAATTCCATAATATAATAACTAGCACCTTCAAAATTATTAATGTAATCGGTGGGTCCTATATTGAATTGATAAAAAAGTACACTTCTTAAGAATATATATACACAGTAGAACAGATAAAGAAATACGATCTTTGTATACTTCCTCATATGAGATCCCTTTCTTTATAATATCCAATTAAAAATAGAACAGAAGAACCAAGTAGCCATGCTGATAAACTCATCAGTACATGATTTACATTTATTGGATCAACCATAGCATACCTGGAGAAAGGTTGAATAATAGTCGTTATATCAAAATGAGGCTTGATAAAGTATAAAGCTACCCCTTGAACTGTAACGATAATAAAAGGAACCGCAATAACTAAAAAGTTATTTTGATAGTTCACTATCATACTCAATGATAGTGCTAATACAGACAATATCCCCCCGATTATAGAATTGAGTAATATGTATAGGAATTCATAAAGGTATATGTTGTTATGGAAAATCCCTTCTAAGAAAGCACCATGATCTGGCTGTATAAATGTTCCCCCTATAATAAAGTTGTTGGGATAAATGAACATAACCAAAAAATAATTAATTGTTAAAAACACAAGAATTGTAGTGAACCCAGCAACAAAACTTATAATAAGTTTTGATAAGTAGTAAGAAATTCTATTTCCTCTACTGATTAAATACTCGCGGTATTTGCTCTTCTTTTCAAAGTAATATTGTAGTCCAAAAGGTAATATCGCTAGAAACGGGAAAAACAGAAAATAAACTCCTCTAACTGCACTGTGACTATTCTCTAAAAACAAATACCAATAGGCACTCATCTCCGCATTTACATCAAAGAAGGCAGTTTGAGACCAATAGGTATACACAGTGTCTAATAACATTAATAGTAACAATAGTAGATAATAGTATTTATTCACTCTACTATTCAACCATTTCCCAAAATCATATTTGATATATAAGCTTAGTGCTTTATTCATATAAATCCCCTTATCTAATTGTTTAGGCTAACTAGTTTTATATAGCAATCGGTTTACTTTGTAAATAGAATTGGAACCTACTATACTAGTAGATTCCAATTTTTTAAAAATAATTATTATTTTGGTGACCAATAACCACTAGATTCCACTGTCACTGTAGTATTTATTGGATTTTTAACATTCAATGTAATCTTATCTCCAATTCCGGCTGAGGAAGAAGGGTTGTCATACATGCCCTCTTTCGTAATAGTATGACCACTATAATTTCCTCCCCAACTGCCTTCAATCCAGTGCTGAACGGAATCATAGTGAGAACCGACATAATGAACGTTCATGTAGTAACTACTATCATAGGTTGTCTTGTTTAAAGTAGAAATTTCACTAGCGTTTGACCATCTTTTTAGATTCGTACTCCAATCTCCAGCAAAAGCTGTGGTAGAAGAACCTAGAATCAATGCAGCACTCAAAACGCCAACTGCTAATCTTGAACTTTTTTTCTTCAAAGTATAAAACTCCTTTTTTCATTTTTTTAATAGGCCTATTAATTTATGTATACAAAAAAAAAGTTTATTACATTATATTACATTAGTAAACATGTTTTTCTATATTTTTGTAAAATTATATACAAAGTGTAAATATTACCTATGTAAGCGTTTGGTAATTTCCCTACACCGCTTAATAAAATACGTTTACACACTAATATTAAGAGCAACAAAAAAACACTCACAAAATGAGTGCCTAATTTCATCTATATTTATTAATACCAATTACATCTAATGTAATCAGAAAACAAAGAAACTCTTTCCTGTTGCTATTCTGCAAGAAAGGTTACAAAAGGTCTCAAACCAAAAAAATGAATTACAACGAAAGAAAAATGAACTTAACGCCTTTCCCCTCTGCATATAATCTAAAGATAAATTGAACAGTTTCTGCTTCCTTACGATTAATCACAAGTTCTTTTTCAGACTCTATAATGATCCCGCAAGAATTGGTAAGGGTTTTATTAGAAAAGTACATTCAAGTATATCAACAGTCATCTAGAGAAAGGAAAAAGTAGCTAATTCAGCTCCTGCTAAACACTGTGACCATAAAACAATCTTATGGTTGCTCTCGCACTATTGATAAAGTTGAACTTGATTTCGACTTTTCCGATGTTAACCTTTCTAAGACGTTTACTCTAATTCATAATTTTTATTTCGAAGAGCTTAAAAAAGAAGAAATACCCGTAGCTAACCCTAGTTCAAGCGATCATTTACCGCCTTATCTCCAGCATTTTTTGCCTCTATTTATGGTACGGTTCACCTCGATTAATCCTAAATGCACGATAAATCTGTTCTAATAACACGAGGCGCATCAACTGATGAGGTAGAGTCATTTTAGAAAAGGATAAGGCAAAGTCAGAACGATTCATGACCTCATCACTTAACCCTAAAGACCCTCCTATAATAAAGGTCACTTTGCTTTTCCCGTAAGTAGCAAGCTGGTCTAACTCTTTGGCTAATTTTTCTGAGGTGAGCATTTTCCCTTCAATCTCAAGCGTAACGACATGGGCGTCGGGATTGACCTTAGCCAGAATCCGATCTCCTTCTTTTTGCTTCACTTCTTCCATCTGCGCTTCACTTAAGTTTTCTGGAGCTTTCTCATCTGGTACTTCGATTAAATCAATAGAGGCATAGGAACCTAGTCGTTTCTCATACTCTTGAATCCCTTGTTTTAAGTATTTTTCTTTAAGTTTTCCAACAGAAATAATAGTGATCTTCATCGCTTTACTCCTTCATTCCATTTCTTATTTGTATCGTATCATGAAACGGCGTAAGAGTATAAAAAACCCCAAAGCCTTAATGAGCTTTGGGGGGGGAATTTACTTATTCATAGAGGAAAAGAAGTCTGCTAGTGGGTCATCTTCGTCAAACTCCACTTTTTCTTCCTTCTTATGAATCTCCTCTTGCAAGTGATCAAGATTGATATCATCAAGATCATCATCTGTTGTCCAGTTTACCTCAGTGGTGGATGCCGCTTCATTCGCTTGCCAATTGCGTTGATCATGTGGCAAAGCTTCACTCTGACCAGAGGCTATCGATTGGGACTTTGTTTGAATAGCGGCCTCTACTTGTTCTTGGAGTTCTAACACATCATCAAAATCATAAGCATTGTTGTGTAACGATGCATATAAAGAGGTAGCGCGAATAGGGTCCATAAGCAGCTGATAGAGAATACTTCCGATTAAAGCCTCAGAATGCTCGTGCTTAAGCCAATTGCGCTGCTCTTTCGTTAATGATTTTGGTAAAGAAACTGTTACCGTCTCTTTCTCCCTCGAACGTGTCTCTGATACGCCTTGTAATACATACTGAGCGATTCGACTGGAGAAGTTTCGCTTTTCTGTTTCCTTCAGATGTTGGAGTTGTTTTAAAACGTAATCTGGTGTATCTGAGGGAATGCGAAACGTAATTGCCTGGCCTCGTTGAACACCCTTTTTAGAATCTCCCATGAAATCTCCCTATCTACTTAGCAGAAGTTGCTTCTTGTTTTTGCTTCTCCTGTTTTTTATCTTTGTTCGTCTTTCGCACGAAATCTGACACTAGCTTGTAATATGCATTGGCCATCATCCAGATGCTCTCGTTTTCGTCTTCAAAGAATTCAATATTAAATCCATCAAGACTATTATTCAGCGATTTTAAGTACTCTTTTAATACGGCAGAACCGCCTCCAACAAAATAGCAGATCTCAGATTGAGAGTTTCGTTGCCATACGTTACGAAGGTAGCGATATTGTTTTTTGGCTAATTCTAAAAGGATGCGGTCTGTAATATCATGAACGCTTGTCCGACTTCCTTTTACCATGATGTGATGGCGATCATTTTTACGCGTAATGATATCTACAACATCGCGACGACTATCTAACTCTACTCCATGTTTTGTACGGATTTCGTCCCGAATGGCTTCTAATGACTCTGCTACACCTAGATTGAATCCTTGAGCTTTATCGTCATCGACGTTGCGGTTACGAATCACAGCAATATCTGTTGATAGACCACCAATATCCTGAATCAGGATTTGTTTATCAATTAAATCTTTATTAATGACATTTAAATCATTATCCATTACTAGATTCACAAATGCCGCAAATCCTTCTGGATAGACTTTCACTTCGTCAAACTTGATATTGACTTTCATCCCTTGATATTTAGGCGTTACAAGGAATTCTACTTGGTGCACCGACCCTAGTAGTTGAGAGCGGTAGCCTACGTCTTTACCTTCTTTTACTTCTCTAAGGGGTAATCCAGTTCCAAGCGTGTAATTAGCTTCTACTACATTACGATTATTTCCATGGTGCTTCCGTGAGCCATCTTCTCTTGACACTGCATCAAGTGCTAAGGAAGCAAATAGCATCACAAGGGTTTGGTCTTCTTCAGATTTACTACTTCCTGGGTCTAGCTCAGTAGGGTTACTCCCTTTCGTTGCTAGATTACCTACACGATAAATCGCATTATTATCCTTTAGTGCAGGTGAATGCACCCGGATATGTAGGTTATCCACCGGATTTTTTTCGTCCAATTCTTCTATTCCAATTACAGGACGATCTTCAATATCTCGAGCGATAACATTTGGAATGTAAAGCTCCGAATCTAATTTACCAAACAATGCCTTAAGGGCATCATTACCAACATCTACAGCAGCAATTCTTGAATTTGTCATGAAACTAGCTCCCCTTCTTTTTTTGAAGTTAATGACTAGAGTCTCTCTTCCGTTAATTAAAAGATATAGAAGATTTAAACAACAGTCAATGTCTTCTTTTGTCGACAATTCTGTGTACATGTGTACATTTTTTTGTTTACATGTATACGCAATATGTACACATAGCTTTATACCAGTATGTTTACGCGTTTGTACACATGTAAACAATATTGTGTACTTTATGTTTACAGTTTTGTATACATGCTTTCTAATTTGTATACAAGTAAACATATTTGTATACAAACTAAAAAAAGAGAGAAGATGAACCACCTCTCTCTCCATTTCATATCTATTCGTTTAACGTATTCAAATTGTGACCACGTTTACAATTTTGAAAGATCTCCATTTTGGATCCATCCTCTAGCTTGAAGAGCCAATACGAGGTGTCGAATACCAACCATATAAGCAGCTTCACGCATTTCACAGCCTTTATTTTCTTTCATTTTATATACACGCTTAAAGGCAGCAATCATTTTTTCTTCAAGCTCATTATTTACCCTTTCTTCCTTCCAGTAGTAGTTCATTGTATTCTGTACCCATTCAAAATACGATACCGTTACACCACCAGCGTTACATAAGATATCTGGGATTATAAAAGTCCCCTTTTCCTCTAGGATCTTGTTCCCTTCTGGAGTTGTTGGCCCGTTAGCTGCTTCTGCTACAATCTTTGCTTGTATAGAAGGAGCCGTTTCGCTTGTAATTTGATTTTCTAATGCGGCTGGCACAAGAATGTCTACAGGAAGAGCAAACATCTCTTCATTTGAGATAGATTCGCACTCTTTGAAGTCGGCAATGACATTCCCCTCCCCTATGAATTCTAATAAGGCTGGTATGTTCAATCCATCTTCCTTATAGATTCCGCCTGATACATCCGTAACAGCTACAACTTTAACACCAGAATCATGCAAGAATTTCGCCGTTGCGCTCCCTACATTTCCAAATCCCTGCAGGGCAGCCGTAGCCCTAGATAAGTCTATATTTAAAGCGTTTGCCGCTTCTCGTATGTGAATAACAACACCTCGCCCTGTGGCATCCAAACGTCCTTCAGAACCTCCTATAATAATAGGCTTTCCTGTAATAAGCCCTGGTATATTATAGCCTCGAAGTTTGTCGTATTCGTCAATCATCCAAGCCATAATTTCAGGAGTTGTGTTCATATCAGGGGCAGGGATATCCTTTTCAGGGCCAATGACTGGCGTTATTTTTCGGATGTAGCTTCTGCTTAACTCTTCTAATTCTCTTTGATTCAGGTCTTTTGGATTTACAATGACGCCTCCCTTTCCACCTCCAAGTGGTAATTCAATAATAGCTGACTTAAGAGACATCCAAATAGAAAGAGCTTTTACTTCATCCAAGGTAACGGAAGGGTGAAAACGAATTCCTCCCTTACAAGGGCCTAGTACATCCAAATGCTGAGAACGGTATCCAGTGTAATTCTCAACGGATCCATCCTCTTTTCGTATAGGGATGGAGACTTCCATCACTCTCATGGGTTTCTTTAATATGTGGTATATACTTTCATCCAAGCCTAACTGCTTTACTGATTCATTTAGTAATTGTTTTACGATTTTATAAGGATTTTGATCATGCGTAGCGATATCTGCTTCTGCTTTATGCTTTTCCATAGCTTTCCCTACCTCTCGTACGTTTACATACTCCTAATGTGTCACTGAAACTGCTTCGTTATGTAAGATCCGTTATATTTCTTTACTCATTTGGAAAGATAAGAACACTATTGTTAAAGAAGGGACATCTTCAATATGAGTAAAGTAAGCATGAGCTTTATATTAAGACTAAAGTTAGACAAACAGACGGCTTCTTTTGGACAAATTGCAACTGTTATTAGCTCAAACAGTGGGGATTTAGTTGCTATAGACGTTATAAAGGAAAACAAAAATACGACCGTTCGAGATTTAAGTATTAACGTTAATCAAGAAAATACTCAAGATCTTATTATAAGCGAATTAAGAAAGTTAGATGGAATTTCTATTCAACATACAACAGATCAAACGTTCCTGGCCCACTCCGGAGGTAAAATACATGTCGTTCCTAAAATCAAAATTGATAACCGAGACGATATGTCTAGAGTTTACACACCGGAAGTCGCCAGAGTATGCGAGGCCATTAATCAGGACGTGGAACTTGCTCACGAGTATACAGTTAAGAAGAATTGTGTCGCTGTCATTTCAGATGGAACAGCCGTACTTGGTCTGGGGAAAATCAAGCCAGAGGCCGCCATGCCTGTTATGGAAGGCAAAGCTATGCTCTTTAAACAGTTTGCTGATATTGATGCTTACCCTATTTGCTTAGACACACAAGACCCTGAAGAGATTATTACCATCGTTAAAGCCCTCAGACCTACATTTGGCGGAATTAATTTAGAAGACATTGCTTCTCCAAACTGTTTCTCCATTGAACAACGTCTTAAGCAGGAATTAAATATCCCTGTATTTCATGACGATCAACACGGGACAGCAATTGTTGCACTTGCAGGCTTATTAAACGCTCTTACACTTGTTTCTAAACCTATTGAGACTTGTAAGATCATCGTGTGTGGTATTGGGGCTGCTGGGATGGCAATCACGAATATGCTCTTAAAAGCTGGCGCTACTAATATCATCGGTGTTGACGTTGAGGGGGCCCTTCATTGCCGTAAAAAGTATGACAGACCCGGATGGAACGAATTCGCTAATAAAACAAATCCAAACCAAGAAGAAGGAGAATTATGCGAGGTTATTAAAGAAGCCGATGTGTTTATTGGCGTGTCTGCCCCTGGACTTTTAACGCAAGCTGACATTAAACAAATGGCTACGTCACCTATTGTTTTTGCCCTAGCTAATCCAGACCCTGAAATTCGACCTGAAGAGGCTAAACCCTATGCAGCCGTCATTGCTACAGGAAGATCTGATTATCCCAATCAAGTGAATAACGTCTTGTGTTTTCCAGGTATCTTTAGAGGAGCATTGGACTGCCGTGCTAAAGAGATTAATGATGAAATGAAGCTTGCCGCAGCTAAAGCCATTGCTTCCACCATTCAAGAAGATGAGTTAGACGCAGAGTATATCATTCCAAGTGTTTTCAACAAAGAAGTAGTACCTACTATTCGACAAGCAGTCATAAACGCCGCGATTACAACAGGAGTAGCCCAAATCGAGCTTGATTGAAACCACTGAAAGGAGAACACATATGAAAGAAGATGAGAAAAAACAACAGCAGGATGCAGAGGAGGCTATAGGGAAAAAAGACATTGAATATTTAGCGTTCCGTGGTGGCCCCTTCACCGCCACACTCCCCCTCGTGTTCTTTATTGTTTGGGCCATTTCTTTAAGCGTAACAAAGTTAGTAACAGAGGAGGCCCTTGTTTTAGGTATGGTCATTGGTGTAGCGCTTGGACTTTTTTTCTGTAAATCTATTTGGAAAGATTACGCTCAAGGGCTCGTCGAAGGTATGGCCCAACCAATCGGTATTATTGCAGTGATTGCTTGGTTTTGGGCGGGAATGTTTGCTAAACTCCTTGCAGCAGGAGGGCTAGTAGAAGGACTAATATGGGTTGGATTTGAAACAGGACTTGAGGGTGGGTATATCACAGGACTGACTTTCCTATTAGCTGGTGTTTTCTCAACAGCGGTTGGAACAGGATATGGAACCGTTGCGACGTTTGGTATTCTGATGTTCCCTGCTGGTATTATATTGGGAGCTGATCCGGTTATACTGCTAGCTGCAATATTAAGCGGAGCTGTGTTCGGCGATAACTTAGCCCCTGTTTCAGATACTACAATTGTATCTGCTACAACCCAAGAAGCTGATGTCCCAGGTGTCGTTCGGTCTCGCTTTAAGTACTCCATCACGGCAGCTATACCGGCTCTTATTTTATTCGTAATCTTTGGAGGTGGAGAGCAGTCAGGAAATGAAGAGGCCTTTAAGCAACTACAAGAGCAAGTTACTCCTACAGGATTACTCATGCTCATTCCATTTGCTATCGTATTAACCCTTGCTCTTTCAGGGCGTCATTTATTAACCTCCTTAACGATTGGCATTGTGTCATCTATACTCATGATCATTGTAATAGGTGTACCGCTTCGCAAGGTTTTACACATTTATCGTAATGATGCAGGGGAAGCCGCGATTGGGGGAGCATTAATGAATGGGATAGGGGGATATTTTAACATGGCAATCCTTATACTCTTTATATTGGCAGCGGCTCACCTAATGGAACTGGCAGGTACCATGGAAGCCATAAAGAATTTCTTCCTTAAGGTCATTAATGGCGTCGTGAAACGAGCTGAACTCTCGATTTTCGCCATTGTTGCTTTTTTAAATGTTTTTATTACCATTAATACGGCCGCAGAAATTACAGCAGGCCCTTTTGTAAGGAAAATTGGTAAAGAATTTAATATCCACCCTTATAGAAGAGCAAACTTCCTCGACACTGTATCTTCTTCTCTAGGGTATATCTTCCCCTGGAGCGGGGGCGTATTACTTGCATGGGCAACAATTAAAGGGGCAGCGAAGGATTATGATTTCTTACCAGTGGTTGGACCCACAGAAGTATTCCCTTTCGTTTTTCAAGGGTGGTTTCTGTTACTGGTCATGTTCATATCAGCCATAACGGGCTGGGGGCTCAGGTATACAGGGAAAAACGGTGAAGAAATAAAACCAGAAAAATGACAAACGAGGATTCCTAATTAGGAGTCCTCGTTTGTCATTCACATTGTTCTTTAACGATCATATGCAGAGATTTATCCACAGCCACATTTCAAATTTTAAGAGGGTGTGTTTCATATCCTTCATCACCTGGAATTAAAAATGAACCATGTTGCAGTATTAGTATATTAGACATATACCCTCCTTACTTTAATTTAATTTATAGTACATTATATGTATGTTATTAAATATATTATTAAAAAAATTATTAGTTTGGATTAAATTATTTTAAATGCTTTTACACCTAGCCCTTAAGAATTATGTCTAAAGGAACACAAAAAAGCCGCCCGTTTCTTTTAAAGAAACGAGCGGCTTTTTACCATAATTAATTAAAATTGTATGACTATTCAAACTTATCAACATAATTATCCACAGCCCTCTTCTCTTAACAGCATTCACAAGAAAAGGAAGTGAATAACAAGTTATTCACAAAGTTATCCACATATACACAGAAACATTCCCTTATTTGGTGGAAGAACCTGCGTTCGCTACTATATATGTAGCTAATCCACTGCAATACTCACAGGTTGTGGATAAATCGTTTGATCCTTCTATCTTATCTAAATTAGGGAACGTTTCACATTCATCCACAATTACATCAATGCCACGGTCGACATGGTCCTGACAGACAAACAATTTCATATTTACACCCCGCTCTCTAAAACATAGGAAAAGCAGGAACTGGTTGTTCCCGCTTCTTTTAATAACTTTGATTGGATAACTTCATCGTTACATCTTGCTTTTGGCCATCTCGATAAAACGTCACCGACATTTCATCACCAACGTTTTTATTCTTATATAAATGCTTTCGTAAATCAACAATACTTAAAATTTCTTTGCCATCTAGCTCTGTGATAACATCATATTGTTGAAGTCCAATCTGATCAGCTGGGGAAGCAGTTTCAACGTTATCAATGACAACGCCCCCCTTAACATCACTAGGAAGACCTAAAATTTCTTTTTGTTGAGAACGAGGAACTTCCGATAACGACACGGCTCCAATTCCCATAAACGGTCTTGTAACCTCACCATCTTCTTCAATATCCTCCATAATCGGGACAGCATTATTAATCGGGATAGCAAAACCAATTCCCTCAACAGCTGACTTGGCAATTTTCATGGAATTGATACCGATCAATTGACCTTTAATATTAATGAGTGCTCCCCCACTATTTCCAGGATTGATCGCTGCATCTGTTTGCATGACTTCAGCTTGCCAGTCCATTCGTCCATCTCCGTTAAAATCTTGCGGAATAGCTCGCTGTTTTCCACTTATAATCCCTTTCGTCACAGACCCAGCAAACATTAACCCAAGTGGACTACCAATAGCCATAGCTGGTTCCCCTACTTTAACCTTTGAGGAATCGCCAATATCTATAACTTTATTTACTTTAGATCCATCCACTGTTAATACCGCTAAGTCTGTATATGGATCAGCCCCAACTAGTTCTGCTTCAATACGGGCTCCATCAATTAAGGAAACCTCTATTCGGTCAGCTCCCTGCACAACATGGTTATTCGTTACAATATAAGCCTTGTCTTTTTCCCTTTTATAAATGACTCCTGATCCTGTTCCTGCCTCTCCGCCACTAGATGGTTGTTGCTGAAATAAGCCGGAAGATTCACGTATTTTAACAACGCCTACAACCGCTTCTTGGACCTCGCTCACAACTTCTGTTACTTGGGTTGTAACATCAAGGTTTACGCTGTCCGTAGTGGGTGTCTCTTCCTCTTCATTTGCTTGAACCTGGTCATCATTATCTTGTGACGAAAGATCATATGGCAAGATATTCGATTGAATGAGTGCGGGCAACGCCAGCACGATTAACACAGCACCCAAAATTAGACCCACAAAAGTTGGCATAATCCATCCCGGACGCTTGTGTCTGTTACTAGAAGAGGTTTGATCATCATAATAGCCCATTGAACCCTCAATCCTTTCTGAACCAGTCTACATCGTATACTAGTCCCCCGTTACCTCACTACACATTTCTTAAACGTCATTCAGCGTATAAATCGGTGTAGCATGGTTTGGGTCTGTATCAAATAAGTCAATTGTATCCCCTAAAGGTATACCGCGTTCTGTTAACATGTTCCCAACAGACATACGGGCGAGGTCTTTCATGTTATTATCTTGACTTAAATGGGCTAAATAAATACGTTTTGTTGAGTTTCCAATAATATCTGTTAAAGCAAGTGCACTATCCTCATTAGAAACGTGCCCTTTATCCCCTAAGATGCGACGTTTGACATTCCAAGGATAACGTCCCATTCGTAGCATTTCTACATCATGATTCGACTCGAATATATAAGCATCAGCATCTTCTACTGTCTTCTTCATTCTTTCTGAAACATACCCAGTATCCGTCACTAATGCTACCTTCTTTCCGTTATGACGGAATACATAAAACATAGGCTCAGCCGCATCATGTGATACACCGAAAGACTCCACTTCTAAATCTCCAAACGCTTTGACTGTTTCCATTTGGAAGTCAAACTTTTGGTCAGTCGTTAGCTTTCCAATGTGGCCTTCCATAGCCTTCCATGTTTTTTCGTTAGCATAGATTGGTAAGTTGTAACGTCTAGCTACTATACCTAGTCCCTTAATGTGATCACTGTGTTCATGAGTGACAAGGATTCCATTTAGGTCGTTAGGGTCTAGATCAACTTGCGACATAACTCGCTCTAATTGTTTTCCGCTTAACCCTGCATCCACTAATAATTTTTGTTTTTCCGTACCTATATAAAAAGCATTGCCGGTACTTCCTGATGCCAGGACGCTAAAGTGCATACTCATGATTCTCCACCCCGTATTGGTTGTTCCAGATCACTCTTTTTTTCGTTCATTTGCTTTAAAAATTCATCTTCTTCTTTAGCAATATATTGTCCTTCTAGTCCATTCACAAAGTAATTGCGGTTTTCATTTACGTGTATATTCCATGTAGGAGAGAAACTCTGCACACCATTACCTACTTCTTGAAGGGGTACTAATGTAAAATATCCTATATCGAATTCGGTAACAGTATCTTGATTATAAATTTTATTCTTATTAAACAACGTGCTAATCGCTTGAATCGGTTTGATCAATTCCTGTTCTTCACCTCTACTTTTAACTTCATCCAAACGCGTTTGCAAGTAACCTTGAATACCGGTCTTCTCCTCATTTAAGGATACTAGGACAACCCCGCTTTCATTAAAGTAAATCGGACTCTCCTCATGGAGCTGGAAGAATATTAACACATTCCACTTTTCATTGTATCCCCAGTATTCATACTCATCTCCAAAAAGAATTTCTTCCTTCACAATACTAGAGATCTTACTATCATCAGATTCTAAATCAATTTCCACAGGTTCTTTAAACTTCGAAGTCAATATTTTACCGTTCTCTCCAATTGTTGAGATTTGATTCTCTCTTTCCTCTAATTTTTCTTCGTCTTCTTCGTTAAAGTCGTACCTTTTTGCAGATATCCGCGTCTTTTTTGGGGAATCTTTAGGTATATTTTGAAGTTGAATATCTTCTGCTTCCAGCTGCTCTTCTATACTTGTATCAGGCAAAAGCACATATTGTGCTTGCTCAGTCTTGTTTATGAATTGATTTACCAAAAAGACATCTAATATTAAGAAGCATAGAATAAAAAGTGTTTTAATTTGACCCCACTGCATTATTCATTGCCCCCTCAAAATCGATTTCTTTCCATTCTCCGCCCTCTTTAATAAACCAAGCAGGTGTCATATATATAACAAGGAAACTTTTCACTTTCATTGTATATCCAATCTTAATATCCTCAATTAAATATACAGATCGGTCTCTGTTCTCTTCAATATAAGATAGAACATCTCTCCCTGAGGGGAGTGACTTTTGTTCAGAACCTAAATTATACTTCACACGAACTAAAGGTCTTCTGTATTCTATTAAATCCTGATTGCTCCACATCTGTGTAATATGACCCAACTCATTTTGGTCTAGCACAGGGTAACCATTTTTATAATCTCTAAAGTCAATCGTATTGTCACTCGAATCAATATTAAACAACCTGTAAGATTCATCGGTCCAACCGTTATGGTCATTTATATCATCTATGCTTTGCTTAATAATATCTCCGCGTGACAAAGGTTGAGAGTCTTCTGATTGGAATTGCTGAAATCTCATATGCATATCGCCCGGACCAATTTGCAACAATCGATTATCACTATTATAAAAGGTACCATTAGTCGTTGCATTCCTCTTAACTAGCTGAGGGTTATTAAACAAAATATTCTTCATCGTATCTACTTCAATATTCCCGCCTTGTAGTTGTTCCTTAGGCAAGGTTACTTGAGCTTCAGGTAAATAGATAGGTACTTCACGATCTTCAAACGCATTAAAGTATTCCCTTTGGACTTCAGAATCCACCAAGTATTTATCGACATTGTCATAAACGTTATAACGCAGCATTGCTCTCACTTGAATATTTGAATTGTCATCTGATACAAAATAAACATAGTTATTGGATTCGTTAGGAGCTAAAGAAATAAATATACGGTCTACAATAAACGAAGAATCAAGTATTTCTTCAATCTCCTCATTTAATGTAAACGTATTAGCTAATGTACTTAGCGGGATACCAGTGGGATAAATGATTTCTATAGCAGAATCTTTTTCTATCCCACTTCCCCTTTCTATTTCACTAAAATCCGTTAATGGCCAAGTTAAAATATTGTCATATAACGTCTTCGATTTACTCCATTCATCTAATGTAAAGTGCCTTCCATTCTGGTGAAATAAAAGGAGTTCGGGATTAATAATAGACGTTAAACTTTGTTGCATACCATTCGTTAACTTCGTTTCAACTTCTAAAATGTTCTCGCCGTTATTCAATTCATCGTATTCAGGCTGATATGTCCAAAGAGCGAACGTAACCAGTAAGCTAATGGTTACGAGGAGCCCTAACACGATCGACTTTAAGTACTCCCACATCATTCCTCATCCCCTTGCGGTTGTTTCAGTAAAGGAAGTGTGAAAGTAACCTTAGTCCCTTCTCCTTCTTTACTATCGGCCCATACTTCGCCACCATGTGCATCAATCATTTCCCTGGAAATTGCTAAACCAAGCCCAGTACCACCTAAGTTACGAGATCGAGCTCGATCCACCCGATAGAAGCGTTCAAATATCTTTTCTAACTTCTCTTTAGGGATACCGACGCCTTCATCAGAGATAGATACATGGAGCTTTTGTTGCTGCTTCTTCACCTCTAAATGGAAAGTAATCGTTCCTCCTTCTGGAGAATACTTAATCGCATTAGAGATGATGTTATCTAACACTTGAGTCATCTTATCCTTATCGATCCAAACTAGCACTTCTTTGTCTGGTAAATGATGCTTAAAGTTAATGTGATCATCTTGATTGATTTCAAAACGTTCGGCTACTGTTTTAAAGAATCCAATAAAGTTGACTTTCTCTTTATGCAATTTGTAATCTTTATTATCCATTTTGGATAACTGAAGCAGATCGTTAACAAGACGAATCATTCGCTCTGTTTCATTTTGAGTAACGTCTAAGAAGCGTGGAGCAATCTCTTTGTCTTCCCAGGCGCCTTCGGTTAATGTTTCCAAATAACTCTTCATTGTCGTTAGAGGCGTCCGCAATTCGTGGGATACGTTTGCCACAAATTCTCTTCGTTCCCGCTCAATCTTCTCTTGTTCAGTCACATCGCTTAGCACAGTGATGTACCCATTCATTTCTTCCATTTCATATTGAACCACAGTAAAACTCGCCTTTAGTAAAAGTTGTTGATCGCCCTCACTAAAGTCGATAATAATAGATTCCTTGTCATGTAAGTCTGCAATGTTATCAAGACGGTCGTTGATACTTAGAACGCTTAAAAGCGACTCTCCTTGAACATCTTCAATCTCTTGGCCAAGTAACCTTGAAGCCGGTTCATTCATGAGAATGATTGCCCCAGTGTGGTCTGTCGCAATAACTCCTTCTGTCATATTTGATAATACGGAACTAAGCTTCCGCCTCTCACCTTCAGTAGTAGCTTGGGCAATTTTTAATTTGTCATTTAGCTCATTAAAAGAAACAGCAAGCTGTCCAATTTCATCCCTTCCATACACATTAACCTTTTGGGAAAAATCTCCCGCTCCCATAATCTTGGCATGCTTTCGCATTTCTGTAATAGGCTTTGTTATGGTTCTCGCTATGACAATCCCTAACAAGACGGAAATCGAAACGCCTAAAAACGTACCATTAGCAAAAATTCTGTTAATGTCTTGGAGTTGCCCATATACACCTTCAAGAGAAGCTTTAATATAAATAGCCCCAATAACTACTTCTTGTTGCTCATTTTGAGCCTGATCTTGCTCATTTTCCTCTTGGTATATAGGATAGGTCCTCACCATAATACGATGACCTTTTTGGTCTACTTTGGCATCGGGTTCCATTACCCTTCCAAGCAAGAGCGTACGTTGTATTTCAGGGAGAGGTAACCTTTTCCCTACTTTACTTTGATCAGAATCCTCCGTTGCCCCTAATACACGACTCTTACTATTCACCACAAGAAGTTCTGTTATATTCTCCGCATTAAAATCGTTTAGAATGGACTGTACTTCCTCTTCTAAGGTTTGACCATCTTCTGATGTCTGACCATCTCCTGAGCGTTCCTTTGAGAAGGCTTGCTCCAGTTGTATATTCAATATATCAATGTTATTTGTAATAGACTCTTCAAAATTCTCGTTCAACTTTTGCTCAAGCTGCTGTGAGAAATAGGCACCGATTACTTGGATCGGAAACAAAAGCAAAAGAGTAATAATGATAATAAACTTCAAACGAATGGATTGAAAAAACCCCACCTTCTTCATATCCAATTACTCCTGTTCAGGATTTCGCAGGTAGTATCCTACACCCCGGCGTGTTACAATCCACATCGGCGTACTCGGGTTCTCTTCAATCTTCTCGCGCAGCCTTCTTACCGTTACGTCTACTGTACGAACATCACCATAATAATCATATCCCCATACAGTCTCTAAGAGATGTTCACGCGTCATCACCTGTCCAATATTTTTGGCTAAGTAGTGAAGAAGTTCAAATTCTCGATGAGTCAGCTCAATCTGTTCCCCATCTCTTGTTACTGTATAGGCATCAGGATGAATAACAAGCTTCCCAATTTGAATGTCATTATTTGCTCTGCCACTTTCTTCAACTGGCTGCTGCTGGCGTCGAAGATTCGCCTTAACACGGGCAATAACTTCGCGATTACTAAATGGCTTGGTTACATAATCATCCGCTCCAAGCTCAAGACCGAGCACTTTATCAATTTCTGAATCTTTAGCTGTAAGCATAATAATCGGCATACTTTTCGTCTTTCGAATTTCTCGGCATACTTCCATACCATCTTTTCCAGGAAGCATGATATCAAGAAGAATAATATCCGGATCTTCTTGGAGCCCAAGTTGAATTGCCTCATCCCCGTCATAAGCACAAACAACCTCGTATCCTTCTTTTTCTAAGTTAAATTTCAGTATATCTGCAATCGGTTTTTCATCATCTACTACTAACACTTTAAAACTCATATATATCCCTACTTTCATATTAGGTTTTCATGTAGTTCTTTAATTCTTAATTCTAACGCATTTTCATGTAAATGTCTTTTTCAATGGGATGACAATGCTTATGCTACTATTTAATATCAAGGCTCTGTTAGTGTTTAGTGTTGATTTTGTTCCATATAAGCCCCCTTATATGGAACACTGGAAGTTGAGAGAATGCTTCCGTTTGCTCAAATTGAGAGTAAGGTGGTTCGGGAAATCACTCGCTTTCCGCGGCGAGCTGGGAAGTCTCCTCGTTCGCTACGCTCTCTGCGGGGTCTCCCCTAGGCTCCTACTGCCGCAGGAGTCTCGCAATTTCCCGAACCACCTTTGTCATATATAGAGAACGGAAGCATGCCACATAAGGGAATGAATTATTGATAACCCGTCATACTCGAGGTGAGGGGACGTTATACATATTCTGATAAGGGGTGTCTGAGGAACGGGAAGACCCCTGCAGGAGAAAGAGGTCGACGAGACCCCGGAGCGAACGAAGTGAGTGAGGAGGCTGTTAAAAAGATAGAGGAAGTTCGACTAAGACCGTCACGTCCTGTGACAACGTCGAACGGCCCCACACATAACATTGTGTTTCAACTTCGAGTATTCAATAATCCTTCCCTATTCTTGTACAAGCTTGTTATAAAGATTAACAACACCAAACTTTTACAGAACCAAAATAAAAATCCTGCAACGCAATTGCTGCAGGATTCAATCATTATATTATTGGCTTACGTGTGAAAGAGGGTTTTCCAAATTACCATCTTTGTAAACTTCAAAGTGTAAATGGATGCCAGTTGAATGACCGGTTGTTCCCATTTCACCAATGGTTTGACCACTTTTCACCGTTTGACCAGTACTTACTTTAATTGATGAAAGGTGGGCGTAAATGGTTTTATATCCGTTGTTATGATCAATAACAACTTTATTCCCATATCCACCGTCACGGCCAGCCTCTGTTACAACTCCATTATCTGCTGCAAGAATTGAACGGTCGCTCACTCCTGCAATATCAATCCCCTTATGATAGGAGCCCCATCTTGGACCTTGCTTACTCGTAATGACGCCGCCAACAGCAGGCCATTTAAAGTTTCCTGTTCCTCGTGATGGAATTACTTTCGTCCCCTTGACAACCACCTCTGTTACAGGTTCTTTCGTTGTCTCTTCGTTTATAACCGTTTCGCTCATAACCTTACCGTTCGTTTTACTTATTTTGTATTCAATGTTTTTTGAGCCGTCTTGACCTTCTTGTTTAACTTCCTGCTCACCTTTATACAGCTCGTCTGATTCACGGATTTCAGTATCATACTCAAGCGTTTTTTCTACACGCTTTCTTTCCGTTACAAGTATATCCACATAAGGCTCGTAGTCTGTTACGTTTAGTTCTTGGTCAATTTGAAGCGGTTCATTGTCTTTTAGCTCAGGATTTAACTCCTTGATTTCTTCAGAAGATAAATTGTACGAAGAAGCAATCCCTCCTAGTACTTCACCTTCTTTAACCTTATGAACTCGGTCGGTTAATACGCCTTGCTTAAGAAGTTTAACCATATCGTTTACCGTTAATATATCTTTAGGAGCTATTTTTTCATTAGAAAGCGAAACTTTTTCCGATAAAGAAACGTCTACAATACTAGACTCGCCAATCTTTACTGGCTGCTCTTTTTGCTCTATCGACATTTCTTCAAATGCTTTTAACTTTTCTGAAGATACATATTGTGTTTTAATTTTTTCTAGAGCTTGATCAGCTTGATCTTTTGAGGCCATAAACCCTACAGCCTTACCAGCAATTTCAACTTGCACTCCATCAACTTTAATAGATAATTCATCTTCTAATGACTGAACAAGTTGTTGGTTATTAAAGGTGGGCCGAAACATTTTCTCTGGTACATATGTAACTTCCTCACCTACCGTTAATGGCAGGTCTTCATGCTTTTCTTCAGCTTTATCTACTTTTTCTTCAACATGTTCTTTAACTACTTTCTTATCATCTACAATACCTAAGTGCTCGCCATCAACATAAACGTGATACACAGTCGGAATCTGACTCTCAATGTTATCAGCATACACAGAGCCAAACGTAATCCCTACACCTAAACAAGTCGTTAACGCTATCTTCTTCCACAAAGAACTCTTTCTAGGTTGGTGATCAGCATTTTTGTTGAGAGCAGCGCTGGCTTTTTTAAACCACACAGCTTTTTCCCCCTACAATTATTGCTTTTTTATATTAGTTAAGTTTATTTTCTTACTTTAGCACTCTATCAATCTACCATATCTCCTACTATCAAATAAATAGAATTCGAGACGATGTAATATACTTGTATTATAGTTAGAAAATTAATCCGAAAATTCCAGTGCAACTAGAATAAATTTGTGTAATTTGTTCCTTTTAATGAAATAGTAATTCACAAATAATGGGTATAATGTTTCGCTTTCGTTACATTTAAAAACAAGCAAAGCAAGACAAAAGTCCTAAATTAAGAGCAATAAAAAACAGGGCTCTCTACAGAGAGTCCTGTTTATCAAAAGTGGCTCGGGACGGAATCGAACCGCCGACACACGGATTTTCAGTCCGTTGCTCTACCGACTGAGCTACCGAGCCAAGTAGTTAATCACTTCCTTTAGTAGGAAGCTAACTATATAGGAATAAATAGTGGCGGTCCGGACGGGACTCGAACCCGCGACCTCCTGCGTGACAGGCAGGCATTCTAACCAACTGAACTACCGGACCTCAAAATAAAGTAGAGGAATCTGAATCGATCAGGACCCCTCTATCAGGCAATGACCCGTACGGGATTCGAACCCGTGTTACCGCCGTGAAAGGGCGGTGTCTTAACCACTTGACCAACGGGCCAACATAGAATGTCGAGACGATCTGTCTAACTGACAGCGATATTAATAATAGCAGGATATCCTCTCTTTGGCAATAGGTTTTCTATAAAAAATAATAATATTATATTTTTAGTGACTTACTATACCCTTCCCACTACGTATTAACTGAGAGAATGTTTCCGTTAACGTTAGTGTAGTGTAAGGTGGTCCTGGAAACAACTCGCTTTCCAGCTCCCCGCAGGAAAGCGAGTTGTCCCCGAGCAAGCCCAAGCACTCATAAACGTAACGGTCCCTTTCAGCTACAACACCTCAACTTGGCGTCATCCGTATAAGGGAGCTATTGGGAGTGGTTACCCTATAAAAAACGCCTGGTGTATAAATTATACTCCAGGCGTTTTAAACATTTAGTAAAGACTATTAATAGCAGTCCATTTACTAACATGCTCTATTTGGCTATTTAAGCTTCGTAGACATCTTTTAAGACGTTCGTTTGGTTTCTGTCTGGGCCGACAGAGAAAACGTTCAGAGGGATTCCTGTGAGCTCAGAAACTCTATTCACATAGTGCTGTGCGTTTGTTGGAAGGTCTTCGAAGTTTTTGACACTTGTGATGTCTTCTGTCCATCCTGGCATTTCCTCATATACAGGTTCACAATCAGCTAAGATGTTTAGGTTTGCCGGATACTCTTCCAAACGTTCACCTTTATACTGATAAGCCACACAGATCTTAAGCGTATCAATTCCTGTTAGCACATCAATGGAGTTAAGAGATAGAGCAGTTATTCCACTTACACGTCTTGCGTGACTGACGACAACACTGTCAAACCAGCCTACACGACGAGGGCGGCCTGTAGTTGTACCATATTCACGACCTACCTCACGAATCCGATCGCCTATTTCATCGTGTAATTCTGTCGGGAAGGGACCGTCTCCAACACGGGATGTATAGGCCTTAGAAACGCCCACAACGTGATCAATCTTTGTCGGGCCAACGCCAGAACCAATGGCTACACCACCTGCTGTTGGATTAGAAGACGTTACAAACGGGTAAGTCCCTTGGTCAACATCAAGCATAACGCCTTGAGCGCCTTCAAATAGCACAGGTTGATCTGAATCAATCGCATCATTAAGAAGTTTAGAAGTATCACAAACGTATTGGGCAATTTGTTGACCATATTCAAAGTACTCATTAAAGATTTCATCAACTGCCATTGAGTCAGACTCGTAAACTTTTTCGAAAAACTTGTTTTTTTCAATCAAGTTTTGCGTAAGCTTCTCACGGAACGCGTCTGCATCTAATAAATCAGCAATGCGGATACCCATGCGGCCTGCTTTATCCATATAAGCCGGTCCAATCCCTTTATTCGTTGTGCCGATCTTGTTATCTCCTTTGCTCTCTTCCTGAAGAGCATCCAATTTAATGTGATAAGGAAGAATCACATGAGCACGGTTGCTAATACGCAAGTTACTAGTTGATACATTTCGTTCGTGTAAGTATGCAAGTTCTTTTACAAGTGCTTTTGGGTTAATAACCATACCGTTCCCAATTACACATTCTTTATCATTATAAAAAATACCTGAAGGGATTAAGTGAAGCTTGTACGTCTCCCCTTCAAACTGTATCGTGTGACCAGCATTGTCACCGCCTTGATAACGTGCGACAACTTTTGCTTTCTCGGATAAGAAGTCAGTAATTTTACCTTTCCCCTCATCTCCCCATTGTGTTCCAACTACTACTACTGAAGACATATATATGGCACCTCCGCCGAATTTCATTTCCGTAAAATTGACAACATGAGTAGCTTATCAGCTAGAAAAGGAAAAGTCAAACCAAAACACGAACAATATCATTTTTAATTCATTATACGTTCGTGATAACAAATCTTTTAGGGCTTGCTATTCCTTTTATTCTCATAAAAAAGAGGGAATCCCAATCAAGTGTGGGAAACCCTCTTTAAGCAGGAGGAATATCACTTTCGTCGTAACGGTGCTCTAGATCAACGAACTTGTTATACTCCTTCACAAACATTAACTCAACGGTTCCAACTGGACCATTACGCTGTTTGGCTAATATAATCTCAATGATATTCTCTTTTTCAGATTCTTGGTCGTAGTAATCATCACGGTATAAGAACCCCACAATATCGGCATCCTGCTCAATACTCCCTGACTCACGAATATCAGACATCATCGGACGTTTATCTTGGCGGCCTTCAACGCCACGAGATAACTGTGATAGAGCTATAAGAGGTACATTCAGTTCTCGGGCTAACCCTTTAAGAGCACGCGAAATTTCGGATACCTCTTGCTGACGGTTCTCTTTGGAATTCCCGCTTCCTTGTATCAACTGAAGATAGTCAATAAGAATCATACCAAGGCCATGTTCTTGGGCAAGGCGTCTGCATTTTGAGCGAATTTCGTTTACTCGAATACCAGGTGTATCGTCAATGAATATACCAGCATTGGATAAGCTACCCATAGCCATCGTCAATTTACCCCAGTCTTCTGTTTCAAGCTTACCTGTTCTTAATCTTGTAGCATCAATATTTCCTTCCGCACAAAGCATACGCATGACTAGCTGGTCTGCTCCCATCTCCAGGGAAAAGATTGCTACGTTCTCATCTGTATGAGCGGCAACGTTCTGAGCAATATTTAAGGCAAACGCCGTTTTTCCTACAGAAGGACGGGCGGCAATGATAATAAGATCATTTCGTTGGAAACCCGCTGTCATACCATCAAGATCCCTAAATCCTGTCGGTAATCCTGTTACTTCAGCTGACGTATTGTGAAGTTGCTCAATATTATCATACACATCAATTAATACGTCTTTGATATTTTTAAATTTACCGGAATCTTTCTGCTGAGCTACTTCTAATATGGACTTCTCCGCATCATTCAAGACACCTTCAATGTCCTCTTCGTTCGAGTAACCATTTGTCACAATGGTTGTTGCAGTCTTAATGAGACGACGCAATATAGCTTTTTCTTCTACTATACGAGCGTAATATTCAATATTGGCTGCTGTTGGGACTGAGTTAGCTAAGTCACTAAGATACGAAACGCCACCAATTTCATCTAGTGTTTTCGCATTGGAAAGAGAAGTAGTTACGGTTACTAAATCAATAGGTTCTCCCTTTTCAGAAAGATGGGACATTGCTTCATATATGCGCTGGTGACTAGCGCGGTAAAAATCCTCAGGTTGGAGCAGCTCTGTTGCTGTTGCAATCGATTGTGGTTCCAAAAAAATAGCGCCGAGCACCGCCTGCTCGGCCTCTATATTATGGGGCGGTGTTCGGTCATTTAAAAAATCGCTCAAATCATCTTCCCCCTTTTCAGTTAAGAGGATGGATTAATTATTTCTCTGTAACATGAACTTTAATCGTAGCTGTTACCTCATGATGAAGTTTAACAGGTACATTTGTATATCCAAGAGAACGAATTGGTGAATCCATCTCTATTTTACGTTTGTCAATTTTAATGTCATGAGATTTCTTCAGTTCTTCAGCAATTTGCTTATTCGTAATAGATCCAAATAAACTACCCTTATCACCTGATTTAGCTTGTAGCTCAACCGTAAGATTTTCAAGAGTCTCTTTTAGGCGCTTCGCTTCTTCAAGTTCTTCTTGAGCTTCTTTTTCTTTTTTGTGATCAATTGCTTCTTGGGCTTTTAAATTCCCTTTAGTAGCTTCGACAGCCAAATTATTTTTTAGAAGGTAGTTACGAGCATATCCTTCTGAAACGTTCTTTACTTCGCCTTTTTTACCTTTACCTTTTACATCCTTTGTGAAAATTACCTTCATGATTCATTACCTCCTTCAAAATACTCATCTATAATTTCTTTTAGTTGTTCTTCAGCTTGTTCAATTGTAGTATCGTCAAGCTGGGTAGCAGCATTGGTTAAATGGCCACCACCATTCATACTTTCCATTAAAATTTGCACGTTAACATCACCTAGCGAGCGGGCACTAATACCAATCCGTCCATCTGAACGTTCGGATATAACAAAGGAGGCTACAACTCCACTCATGGTTAACAATGTATCAGCTGCTTGTGCAATGATCACAGGGCCGAATGTGTCTCCCTCATCTGCCTTGGATATGGCAATGCCATCGCGGTAAATCTTAGCGCTCTCAATAAGCTTACTCCGTCTCACGTAAACATCTAAGTCTTCTTTCATGAATTTCTGCACAAGCACCGTATCTGCGCCTTTAGAGCGTAAATAACTAGCGGCATCAAACGTTCTAGAACCAGTACGAAGTGTAAAGCTCTTCGTGTCTACAATGATTCCAGCTAAAAGAGCAGTAGATTCAAGCATATTCAACTTTAATTTCTTCGGTTGATATTCTAACATTTCTGTTACTAGTTCTGCAGTTGAAGAGGCATATGGTTCCATATAGACAAGTGTAGGGTCCTGTATAAACTCTTCCGCTCTTCTGTGGTGGTCAATAACCACTACGTGTTCTGTTTTGTTTAAGAGTTTCTCTTCAATGACAAGAGAAGGTTTGTGGGTGTCGACTACAACAATTAACGTTTTCTTAGTCACAACCTCATGGGCTTCTTCTGGGTCGATAAACCTCGACCATAATTGTTCACTTTGCTGAATCTCATCAAACAAACGTTGAACTCCTGTATTGGCCTCATCGGGATCATATACAATAAATCCGTCTTTATCATTGGCCTGAGCCATTTTCAAGATACCAATACAAGCACCTATCGAGTCCATATCAGGGTTCTTATGTCCCATTACAATAACTTTATCAGCTTCTTGAACAAGTCCCTTCAGGGCATGGGAAATAACGCGTGCACGCACACGGGTACGTTTTTCCATTGGATTTGTCTTACCTCCATAGAAACGAACCTTCCCATTTTCATCCTTAATCGCTACTTGGTCTCCTCCTCGGCCGAGAGCTAAATCGAGACTAGACTGTGCCAACTCACCCAGGTCAGGGAGAGAAGCTTCGCCGACACCAATACCAAAACTCAGTGTAAGAGGAACATTTTTATCCGTAATTAGTTCACGCACATCGTCCAAAATATCAAATTTAGATCGTTCTAAGTTTTTCAGGATACGTTGATTTAAAACCGCGAAAAACTTATCCTGTGAGGAGCGTTTTAAATAGACTCCATTTTCTTGTGACCATTGATTAAGGATAGATGTAACTTGTGAATTAATATGGCTTTTGGCTGTATCATCCATGGCTTGTGTAATCTCTTCATAGTTATCCAGGAAAATAATCGCCAAGATCGTTCGATCATTTTGATATAGATTCTGGACTAATGTTTGTTGAGTTCGGTCAAATAGATACAACAATCGTTCATCTTTTTTTACAACCGTTTGCAATTCATAGTCGTCCATAGAGATCCATACATCATTCTTACCTTCTTTAATTGCTGATACTAGCGTGTCCGAAATCTGATTAAGAGGTTCTCCGACCAATGTTTCCTGAGGAAAAAAGTGATTCATATATGGATTCGCCCATTCGATCTTATAGTCCTCACTAAATAGGACAATCCCTATAGGCATCTCCATTAAGGCTTCTTCTCCTACTTTTTTTACACGGTACGAAAGGGTTGAGATATACTCTTCTGTTTCGTTAATTAGAAACTGTTCGGTTCGAACGCTATAGTAAATAGAAGCAATCAGCAGTGCGGTCATAACTAAACCGAGCTTCCATTCATAATAAAAAATCAGCGCTAATAGAAGAATGGATAATGTATAAATCACCCATAAATGACTACTCAACCTTGGTTTTTTAAAGAAATTCGGCATGACCGTCATCTCCTAAACATAAAGTCGATCCTCATTGCTTTCCTAATCGTTCTCTTAATGAGAAACCTAAATCAATTATACCTAAAATTCGCATCGGAAACACTAATAGGTACGGGAAAAGTAAAGTTAATACTACTGCCGTTATAGGGAGAGCATTGGAACGTTTTTTGTGGTGGGTCAAGGCAAACAAATAAGAAAGGCCCTGCAGAATCATAAAGAAACCGGTGAGCGTATACATATTCTGCGCCACAACACCCATATACTCTTCTGTCGTCGGGAATACCCAAGTCAATACAACGGCGATGAAATAATACCATAATACTGATTTCGGAAAGGTAAACTGATGGACCGGCGGAAATCGTAACGTTTTCTTTTCAATCTTACTCTGTATTCTAAACCCAAGCCATAAGGTAATTAACGAGAAAACTATAGACGAAATTGCCATGACGCTTGGTAACATAGAGGGGAGGTTTTCAAATTGGTTCTGCACAATTGAAAGTTGTTCTTCAGAGATACCCATATCTGAAACCATGCTTTCCGTTGACTGAAAAGCTTCATCGAGCATCGATTGGAAAGCCTCTACTAAATTTAAATTAAATAGAAAGATCATACTTAAATAGAAACTTACAATTCCAATGAGGTACCCAACGGCCCCTTGAGCCCATGCTTCATATGGACTTTTTTCATGGTGTAAAGCAGCTCCTAAAAAGATTCCACCTACTCCTATGGAAAGGGTAACAGGGATCGCTATAAACCCTAAAATCAACATCGAAATAATCGATAGTAGTACTATAAATAACAATGATTGTTTCCAGCCATGTTTAGCAGCAAACAAGAAAAAAGGCAGAGCTAATACTACCATTGAAAAAATAGATAACACAGGAATCACAATGGTAAGTAGAAGGAGGAGGATATAAACCCCACCATACAAAAGGCTCTGACGTAACATACTTGAAGATTTCATTTTCGTTTACTCTCCTCTAAACCATCTATTGAATAGAATTAGATTAACATAAAACGTATATGTGTTCATTAATAGTGTCGCCATCGTTCTATGTACTAAATCAATTGTTAAGGTTAACTTTACAATGCTTTATAGGAGAACGCAAAAGTTCTAATTCTTTTCGGAAGTTCATTGAACTTTTGTTTTACTTAATACTATAAAAACACAAAGTTAAAAGGAAAACTAAGTTTACAGAAAACCCGCCATTAAACGAGCCTTCTGTAAACTGTTTTTATTGTTGCAAAAAAAGCACAGCGTTATATGCTGTGCTTTTAAAAGTCTTACGAAAGAATATTAGTCGTTAACGTAAGGCAATAGTGCCATTTGACGAGAACGTTTAATCGCTCTTGTAAGTTTACGTTGGTATTTAGCAGAAGTTCCTGTTACACGACGAGGAAGAATCTTTCCACGCTCAGAAACAAAACGCTTAAGAAGTTCAACATCTTTATAATCGATGTGTGTAATTCCGTTTGCTGTGAAATAACACACTTTTCTACGCTTCGCGCGACCACGACGAGCCATAATTGAAAACCTCCTTATAATTTAATTAAAATGGTAAATCGTCATCTGAAATATCAATCGGTTCCCCATTATCAGCGAATGGGTCATCCTGTTTAGGTTGATTATTGTTGTTATTGTTGTTTGGATTATATCCAGATTGGTTCTGATTAGATTGGTATCCTTGTGAACCTGCACCACCTGAAGACGAGCCTTTTGATTCTAAGAATTGTACACTATCAGCAACAACTTCTGTCACAAAAACGCGTTTGCCTTCTTGGTTATCGAAGCTTCGGGATTGTAAACGTCCATCAACACCGACTAAGCTTCCTTTACTCATAAAGTTTGCTAGGTTCTCTGCGGCACGACGCCACACGACACAGTTAATGAAATCTGCATCACGGCTACCTTGTTGGCTTGTAAACGGGCGGTTTACAGCAATCGTAAAGTTCGCAACGGCTACTCCGTTGGGTGTATAGCGCAAATCAGGATCCTTGGTTAATCTGCCGGCAAGAACGACACGATTTAACACAGAACCACTCCTTATTGATCGTCTTCGCGTACAGCGATGTGACGAATAATATCATCAGAATACTTAGCAAGGCGATCAAATTCGTTAACAGCTTGGCTGTCACCGTTGAATTTGATTACCATGTAGTAACCATCACGGAAATCGTTAATTTCATAAGCTAAGCGACGCTTGCCTACTTCTTTAGTTTCAGTAATTTCCGCACCATTATCAGTAAGAACCGTGTTGAAACGCTCTACCACTGATTTTTGAGTTTCCTCATCTACGTTTGGGCGGATGATATACATGATCTCGTAATTTCTCATCCGACTTCACCTCCTTTTGGACTTAGCGGCCCTTTTACGGGCAAGGAGTAATTTCTCGTACAATTACTCACAATGTTGTATTATATCAAAGTTAATAAAAAAGCACAACCAAGTTTCCAATTTTACGCTTATACATTAAAGCGGAAATGAATGACATCTCCATCTTTAACGATATATTCTTTGCCCTCTAAACGAACTTTACCATTTTCTTTTGCGACTGACATTTTTCCAGCCTCTACAAGGTCATCATAAGCTACCGTCTCAGCACGGATAAACCCTCTTTCGAAGTCACTGTGAATAATTCCTGCCGCTTGAGGAGCTGTCATTCCTTCTTTAAAGGTCCAAGCGCGAACTTCCTGCTCACCTGCTGTGAAGTACGTAGCCAAACCAAGAAGATTATAGGACGCTTTAATAAGCTGATCAAGACCTGACTCTGCAATGCCTAAATCATCTAAGAATTCTTCTTTTTCTTCTCCTTCAAGCTCAGCAATTTCAGACTCAATCTTTGCACAAACAACAATTACCTGCGCATTCTCTTTTTCAGCAAACTCACGTACAGCTTGTACGTGTTCGTTGCCACTTGGGTCTGCAATTTCATCTTCACCAACATTAGCCACATATAAAACCGGCTTAGATGTTAGTAAATGAAGTCCTTTAACGATTTTTTGTTGATCATCACTATACTCCAAAGCTCTTGCTGGCACTTCTTCTTCAAGGCCTTCTTTAATCTTTTCAAGAACAGCTTGTTCTGCAAGAGCCTCTTTGTCTTTCTGACGAGCCATTTTAGCAACTCGATCAAGACGCTTATTGACTGTTTCTAAGTCAGCCAAGATCAATTCTAAATTGATGGTTTCAATATCCGCAATTGGATCGACTCCACCAGAAACGTGTGTGATGTTATCATCCTGGAAACAACGAACAACGTGACTGATCGCATCTACTTGGCGAATATGAGATAGGAATTGGTTTCCTAACCCTTCACCTTTACTTGCACCCTTCACAATACCTGCGATATCTGTAAATTCAAATGCTGTAGGAACTGTTTTCTTAGGATTTACTAATTCTGTAAGCTTCTCTAATCTTTCATCTGGAACTTCAACAATACCAACGTTAGGATCAATCGTACAGAACGGGTAGTTAGCCGATTCTGCACCTGCCTGCGTAATTGCATTGAATAGAGTTGATTTCCCAACGTTAGGCAAACCTACAATTCCTGTTGTTAATGACATTAACTTTCCACTCCTTAAGGATTACCGTCCATATGAACGTCTGCAGTAACCCAATTATATTGCTCGTCTATACATATGACAAGTAAGCACATTAGAAAAACAAGGGGAAATTCGCCCTTGTTTTTCCATTTATACACTCGTAATTTTTATTTTTTAAGGTGTTCACTAATGATGGTTTTTGATTTTCTACTATACAACATAACATATACAAGGATTAACGTGAAACAACCTTCAAAAGCTCACTACACGCTCTTAGTCTTCTTTTTCTTCGTGTTTCTCAAGGACCTTCTTCATCTTACTTTCAAAGCGCCTTCTTGGTATGAGGACACTATGCCCGCACCCTTCGCACTTTATACGTATATCTGCCCCTAAACGAATAATCTTCCATCTATTCTCACCGCATGGGTGCGACTTCTTCATCTGAACAATATCGTTTAAAGAATATAGTTGATCTGCCATTTGTGATCCTCCTTACGATGTTGTCTCAACGACTTCATGTTCTTCTTGCCTAGAATACATAACTAAACGAGGGAACGGTATTTCAATCCCTTGTTCGTCTAACTTGTTCTTCAATTCCTTGCGAAGCACCCGAGCAATTGGCCAATGCTCCATTGGGTCTGTCTCAGCTATAATTCTTAGCACAACATCAGATGATCCTAAACTTTGTACGCCCAGAAGTTCAGGTGTACCTCTTAACTCCTGATACCGCTTAGGTAACTCTTGGAGCAAGTCTTCTATAACCGCTTCTGCCCGTACAATGTCTCCCTCATAAGCAATGCTGACATCAACAACAGCAATACTGTTATGAACCGAGAAGTTTGTGACTTCATTAATACTGCCATTCGGTATAATGTGGAGTTTGCCTGTCCAATGTTTAATTTTCGTTGTGCGAAGTCCGATCTCTTCAACAAATCCTTCTGAACTTGACGTTTGAACATAGTCGCCTACTGAAAATTGATCTTCAAAGATAATAAAAAATCCAGTAATGATGTCTTTCACCAGGTTTTGGGCTCCAAAACCAATAGCCAATCCAGCAATCCCGGCACCAGCTAACAAAGTTCTCACATCAATACTAATAGTGTCTAAAACCATGATCGCCGCCGTGAAATACACCATATATGTGAGCGTATTTTCCAATAGCTTGACGAGGGTAAGCTCACGCCGTTGAGTAATTTTAAAGGGACCTTTTCTTCTTCGTTTAAAAATGTTTTGGATGACTTGTTTACCAAACTTAATAATAAAATAAGAAAGTAGTAATATGACGATTATATTTAAAACGCCTTTTCCAAGCATCACCCATAAATCAGGACCAGTTACATAATCAACAGAGCTCGCCCATTTACCTTTTAACCAATTCCACAATGTGCTACGCCCCCTCCCCCATTAAACCTTCATAATAAACTATTGTATCAGCTTTTCAACTGATTTTGTATCGATTTAGAAAGGGGTATAACAAAATAGCCGAAAGCACATAAAGGTTTAACAAACCATACAGTGGATATAAATACTTTATCAATGTAGAAAAACCAATACTAGTTAGAGGAAGCATAAGAAACAGTGTAATCGCAGCTAAAAGCCAAAGGGGCCCTTTCAATCGATTCCTAAACCTTGTAATTAATCCAAGAACACCAGAAGCTGCCGTTGTAAAAATGGCAATCCATAACAGAAAAGATATAAATAGAAACATCTCATAAGGGTAATGTTTAAGGATAGCAAACAAGGGAATTTCATAAAGTAAAATATCATCCGCTATTTGAATAAGACTACTATTATAAATAAATGATATAGAGCCTAGCACAAGACCACTCCCAATACTTGCAATCCATATTTCTCCCTTATACCGAACTTCACTTCCCACCGCACCTAGAACAGCAATAAGAGGAAGAATATTAAGCGCAGTAAAAGGGAATGCTGCTGGCCAGTTACTTTGTTCTCCAATATGAGAGAACAGAGAGAGTTCTTGCTGAACGGAGAATAAAATTAACACATACAACAGGCCCCCTATTAGTAAAGGCAGGATAATACTATTCATAGATAAGATTCCTTTAATATCCCACACAAACACTAGAATAAGAGGAACAATAATAGCAATGATTCCTAACCAATAAGAGAAATGAAATGCCTGCCATGTGGCTCCACTACCAGCTAGCATAATAACAGTTGTAGTGAAAAGGTATAGAATGATCATTCCATCGTACAGAAGAGTTAAGTGGTCGCCTACGATTGTACGAAGAACAGGAAGGTAATGCTTCGACTTCTTCTCGAAACTAATCCTCAAGATTACGTAACAGGAAATTGTAAAGAGTATGGTGAAAATCAGAATAGCCAGTCCACTCTCATGACCAAAAAACTGCCATAACTCCCTACCTGAGGCGTATCCTGCTCCAATCATAGTTCCAATGATCAAAAACATCCATTTCACACCAGATCGAATCATATTTTTCCTCCTACCTTCTTTCTTCGTCTATGTATAGAATTCGATAAATCGCTGTATACTAATAACAATATGACTACGGAGGAAAAGCTATGAATCTAAAGCAAAGACTTTTTTCTCAGAAAACAGAACATCGCTACCATTTTGAAGATGAGCAGTTAATGTTGGGAATAACTCAGACGCTTAAAGAGTGGGTGCCTGCTAATCGAGAAATTGTCATTGTCTGTATTGGTACTGACCGTTCTACCGGTGATTCTCTCGGCCCCTTAATTGGGACACTTCTAGAAGAGAGTCACCTTCAACGTATTCACGTGTACGGAACACTTAATGAACCTGTTCATGCCGTTAACCTCAATGAAAAACTTGAATTGATTCAAAAGCGCTATCATCGTCCATACATTATAGGGATCGATGCATGTTTAGGTAAATTATCATCTGTTGGGAATATCATTTTAGGTCAAGGACCTGTAAAACCAGGAGCAGCCGTTAAAAAACAACTCCCTGATGTAGGAGAGATTCACCTTACAGGCGTAGTAAATGTTAGTGGTTTTATGGAGTATTTTGTCTTGCAGAACACACGGTTAAATATTGTCATGCAAATGGCTAAGAAAATGGCCAAAGCACTCCAAACCTTTGACGAAGATATGGGGAAGACTGAGGTGGCAAAGCCTATTCCAACTGATCCTCTCACAACAAAAAGAAAACGCTGGTTACCGATTAAAGAATAGAGTCCATAAAAAAGAGCAAAAACCCGAGAAGGTTTTTGCTCTTTTTTATATTTTGGTCCTTTTTAGGGCTGCGATAAGGAGGATCCACTGAAACTCCTTACGCCCTTACAATTCAATCGGTCCATTCATCTAACCGTTATATTCCTAACTCCAACCATCCATAAAGGATGAAGCCGATAAACAGTAAACTGGGCAACAAATTGGCCACCCGTACTTTCGTTATATGAAGTATATTAAGTCCGATTGCAACGATTAAAATTCCGCCAGTAGCTGTCATTTCAACAATAAAGATATCCATAAAGTCTTGAGGGATCCAATTGTGAATTTGAGTAGATAACAGCGTGATTCCTCCCTCATATAAGAGAACCGGTATAACTGAAAGCATGACGCCCCATCCTAACGTCGTCGTTAAAACAAGGGCAACGAATGAATCTATAATTGCTTTTGTGACTAATACGTCGTGGTCTCCCCTTATGCCACTATCAAGAGCTCCTACTACAGCCATTGCCCCAATAACAAAAATTAAGGAGGCGGTTATAAACCCTTCTGAAACAGAGGATTGTTCACCTTTACTAAATCTTAATTCTAAGAAAGCACCAAGTTTCTCAAACCGCTCCTCAAGTTGGAGCCATTCTCCAGCAAAAGCTCCAAACAGTAAACTGAGTAACATGACAATAATTTGATCGGTCTCTATTGCCATCCGTAAACCAATGAGGGTTACAGCTAATCCAATGCCATTCATAGTTGTTTCTTTCGTTCTTTCAGGTATTTTATGAAAGAATAACCCTATTAAACTACCTATTAAAATACCAATGCCATTTACAAGTGTCCCAAATAAAATCATCTATCGTTTTCCCCCAACAAGCTTATCCTTGTTTCATGTGAAACAGTTTGGTAAACATCTGCTTTAAATATGAAAAAAGCCTGATGCTTGCATGACCAAGCATCAGGTATGGGACTTTATTCTTCAAAGTAGTGTAGAATACGATCCAGGTCCTCTTCAGAGAAAAATTCAATTTCAATTTTCCCTTTTCGTTTCCCTTTTTGAATGGATACCCCTGTTCCTAACCGTTCTTGAAGAAGGGATTCCCTCTCTTGAATGAAGATATCTTTCTTTACTTTTTTCTTCTTATTTTTTTGCATGTTCTTTTCATTTAATTGAAGAATGTACTGCTCTACCTGACGTACATTTAATCCTTCTTTTCGAATCTTTTCAACGAGAGGTAGGAGTTGGTTTTTATCCTTCAACCCTAACAAAGCTCTCCCTTGTCCCATAGAAAGTTCTCCGTTATTAATAAGCTCTCCAACAGGTTTAGGAAGCGACAAAAGACGAACTAAATTCGCAATATGAGGGCGACTTTTCCCAAGACGTTTTGCTAACTGTTCCTGCGTTAAATTTAGCTCTTTCATTAAGTTTGAATAGGCATGTGCCTCTTCAATCGGTGTAAGGTCCTCTCGCTGAAGATTTTCTAGTAAAGCCAATTCCATCATATTTTGTTCGGAAAGATCACGAATAACAGCCGGGACAGTACTCAGCCCCGCTTCCGTAGCTGCCCTATATCGTCTTTCTCCTACTACAATGTCATATCCTTTTATACTTTTCCGTACAATAATGGGTTGAAGAATTCCATATTGAAGAATTGATTCTTTCAGTTCCTCAATCGCTTTTGGATCAAAAACCTTTCTTGGCTGATAAGGATTCGGGCGACATTCTTGAACAGAAACTTCTTGTACCTTTTCCTCTTCTGTTACTTCTACTTCCGGAAAGAAGGAGCCTAGTCCCTTACCTAACCCTCTGGCCATTCGTCATCACTTCCTTTGCTAATTCTAAGTATACTTCTGCACCACGGGATTTTGGATCGTAAAGAATAATGGGCTGTCCATGACTTGGAGCTTCACCTAAACGAACGTTACGAGGTATAACAGATCCATACACTTTGTCTTGGAAGTACTTCTTAACTTCATCAATAACTTGTATTCCTAAATTGGTACGGGCATCTAGCATTGTAAGTAATACGCCTTCAATCATAAGTTGCTTATTCAAGTGCTTCTGCACGAGGCGTACAGTATTTAACAGCTGACTCAATCCTTCTAATGCATAGTACTCACATTGCACAGGTATCAAAACAGCATCTGAAGCCGTCAAAGCATTGATCGTAAGTAACCCTAAGGATGGAGGGCAGTCAATAATAACGTAATCATATTCATCCTTTACCGAATCAATCGCTTTCTTTAAGCGGACTTCACGTGAGATCGTTGGAACAAGTTCAATTTCTGCACCTGCTAACTGAATCGTTGCAGGTATTGCGTCTAAATTTTCCACCATCGTAGGAACCTTCACATACTTTGCTTCTAAGTCTTCAACTAGCACATTGTATACACATTGATCCATATCAGCTTTCTCAATCCCCACTCCACTTGTTGCGTTACCTTGTGGATCGATATCAACTAATAGAACCTTGTGGTTTAAATAAGCTAAGCTAGCACTTAGACTAACAGCTGTAGTGGTCTTTCCCACACCGCCTTTTTGATTAGCAACGGCGATTACTTTACCCATGATGTCACCTACCTCTAATCTGTCAAATCTTTCATGTTTATTCTATCATCTTTTAAACCCATTAGATGAAATAAATCAGATAAAATTCTAATCTTAAGCCTCTAAACTAGTGCTTTACAGATTCTTTATTGTTTCTAGAGATACAAAATTTAAGTGAAAAAAACCCACCTTATGTGCGTCACAAAAGATGGGAAGTACTAGCATCATGATTGTTTTTTAGGAATCTTAATAGTGATTTGATAGTAATCATCATAATCTTCTTCATCCGTTTCAAGATCAATACCTGTGTCTGAAACCATCGTAAGCGATTGTTTTATTGTGTTCATCGCAATGCGCATATCTTTACTGATCCCTTTTAACTGTGGCTTACGCTTTTTGGGCTTGTGTTCCCCTTCACGCATCTTAGCTATTTTTTCTTCTGTTTGCTTTACATTAAGGGACTTTTCAATAATTTCTTCTAACAACTGCTCCTGCTTCTCAGGATCTTTCAGCGCAATAAGAGCACGGGCGTGTCGTTCTGTAATTTTCTTCTCAAGGATGGCTTGTTGAACTACATCCGGCAGCTTTAATAACCGTAATTTATTTGCAATTGTCGATTGGCTTTTTCCAAGCCGCTGCGCTAAAGCCTCTTGTGTTAAGTTATGAATTTCTAGCAACTTAGCATAAGCCATTGCCTCTTCAATAACCGTTAACTCTTCTCGTTGTAAATTTTCAATTAGAGCAACAGAAGCAGTTTGTGCTTCATCCATTTCTCTAATGATCGCTGAAACATTCTCCCACCCTAAATGCTGGACAGCTCTCCAACGACGCTCACCAGCTATTAATTCATAACCAGCATCTTCACCTTGCATCTTGCGAACCACAATAGGTTGAATCATACCATGTGTTTGAATGGTCTGAGCCAACTCTTCAATCTTGTCATGATTGAAGATAGTACGCGGCTGATAGCGGTTTGGTTGGATATTGTTCACTGGTAATTGAATAACTTCATCAGGATGATAGTCTTGTCGTTCTTGATCTTTCTCTTCCGCTTCGGACTTATCCCCTATTCCAAATAAGCGGCTGAATGGGTGTTTCATCCTTTGACACCACCTTTTCTACTTTCACCCTTTATGGGTACCCTTCGTGTTATCATCTAAGGAATGTTTCACGTGAAACAGTAAAAGAAACCATTATAGAAAACATCTCTTTTCGATAGAGATGCGAGGATCCAAGTATTGTTCTCTTCTTTTATCCTTGAGGAAGGAAGGACAAAATTTTGAAAGTGCAAAAAAGCGCTGCAGCGGAGGCTGCCGCGCATATAACGTTCATTTGCGATTTTATAGAAGCAGTCTTCTTCTATCATCGTATAATTCTATCTATATTTTAGCACATAATCTATGAAATGAGCAGGGAGAGCTTGAAAATCTTTTCAAATATTCCTGACTCAGAAGACAACTATAGAGCCTCTACTCCTATTTGTAATATGTATATATTCTCCACTTATTGACATAAATCCTTCTAACTCATCAACTCCCTTACACAATTCGATGAAATTTAAGATTTTCGTAGGTCGTTCATATGCCCCGCGCATAAGTGTTGCTCTAAGAAAGGTATCCAAAAAGCTTTTATAATCGACGCGTTGAGCTATTCAACAGTTGGAACGAATTCAATAGGCTCCCATTCATATTTGTATCATGAAAGACTTATGACAGATTAACAGAATTCTTACCTAATCTACAAATAAAACCTTTAAGTTAGAATTCTATTAAAAGGAAATACAAAAAAACACATGAGCTTTCTTATCCAGAAAACCCATGTGTTTACTATTTTTGTACCCTGATTCTTTATTGTGTCAAAGGGCTTTTATTAGGAAGACCCGCTTTACGTGGATATTTCTTAGGTGTTTTACGACGCTTGTGATAGATTCCAATATTACGTTCGCTATCCTCTTCCGGTAAATAGAAAGTGTGATGTTTCTCTAGTTCAGCACCAAGGAGACTTGTCGCAAAAGCTGCATCCTCCAGTTCATCTTTAAAAGATGCGCCCTTCATTGCAACGAACTTACCTCCTACCTTCGTGAGAGGCAGACACAATTCGCTTAAAACAGATAGTCTTGCTACAGCGCGGGCCGTTACCATATCGTACTGTTCCCTAAACTGTTGGTTCTTACCGAAGTTCTCAGCACGATCGTGATAAAAAGCGACATCATCGAGTTCAAGTTTTGTAGCTAAATGATTTAAGAATGTAATACGTTTCTTTAACGAATCGACAATCGTTACCTTTAGTTGCGGAAAGACGATTTTTAAAGGGAGACTAGGGAATCCTGCCCCAGCCCCCACATCACATATCGATAAAGGTTGATTGAAATCTAAATAAAAAGCTGCTGTTATTGAATCGTAAAAGTGCTTTAGATATACACTCTCTTCATCTGTAATAGCCGTTAGGTTCATTTTTTCGTTCCACTCTACGAGAGCTTCAAAATAATCATGGAACTGCTTCTTTTGTTTCTCATTTAGTTCAATCCCTTGATCTTGTAAAGCTTTAAGAAAGGTTTCTTTGTTCATGACACCGGTCCTTTCTGCTTAGGCTTCATCTCCAGAGACCTTAGCAATTTTTCCTTGTTCTATATAGACAAGTAAGATTGATACATCTGCTGGGTTCACACCAGAAACACGAGAAGCCTGACCTACCGATAAAGGACGCACCTCTTTCAGGCGATCCCTTGCTTCAGAAGCGATACCATGGATATCATCATAATCAATGTCCTCTGGAATCTTCTTGTTTTCCATTTTTCTCATACGTTCAATTTGCTGCTCTGACTTTTGAATATAGCCAGCATATTTCGTATGGATCTCCACTTGTTCCTCTACTGCTTCTGGAAGATCTTTTTTCTCTTCAAGGAGACTTGCAACCATTTCATATTTCATTTCAGGTCGTTTAAGCAAGTCATACGCGTTAACAGCATCTTTAAGAGGCGAACCGCCCGCTTGTTGAATAACCTCTTGAACTTCATCTGTTGCTTTAATCGTAATACCTTTTAGACGTTCAATTTCTTCGTTAATCATACGTTTCTTATCTTGGAAGCGAGCATAACGATCTTCAGAGATCATTCCAATTTCGTAACCAATATCCGTAAGACGAAGGTCTGCGTTATCATGACGCAAGATCAGGCGGTATTCAGCGCGAGAAGTAAGAAGACGATACGGTTCGTCCGTTCCTTTCGTTACTAAATCATCAATAAGAACACCGATATAAGCTTGAGAACGATCTAAAATAACCGGTTCTTTGCCTAGTACTTTAGAAGCTGCATTAATACCTGCCATTAAACCTTGGGCCGCGGCTTCTTCATATCCAGAAGTACCGTTTATTTGACCAGCTGTAAACAAACCTTCAACTGCTTTTAATTCGAGTGTTGGCCAAAGTTGGGTTGGGATGACAGAATCATACTCAATCGCATACCCAGCTCGCATGATTTCAGCTTTTTCAAGACCTGGTACCGTCTCGATCATTTGCTTTTGAATGTTTTCAGGTAGGGAAGTAGATAGGCCTTGTACATAAACCTCTTCTGTATTTCTACCTTCAGGTTCTAAAAAGACCTGGTGACGAGGTTTATCATGGAAGCGAACGATTTTGTCTTCAACAGAAGGGCAGTAACGTGGCCCTGTACCTTTCACCATTCCTGAATACATTGCAGATGAACTTAAGTTGTCATCAATAATCTGATGAGTAAATTCATTCGTATACGTTAACCAACATGGGATTTGATCCATGATATATTCTGTTGTCTCATAGGAAAATGCACGTGGAACTTCATCCCCTGGCTGAATTTCTGTTTTTGAATAGTCAATGGAATGACTGTTTACGCGCATTGGAGTTCCTGTCTTAAAGCGAACCATCTTAATACCAAGTTCTTCAAGCTGAACAGATAAATCTGTGGAAGCACGTTGGTTATTAGGCCCGCTCTCATAGGCTAAATCTCCAATGAGTACTTTACTACGCATGAATGTTCCGGTTGTCACAATGACAGAGTCTGCTGTATAAGCGGCCTTTGTCTCTGTTACGACACCTTTACATACCCCATCTTCTACCATAAGTTCTTTTACCATTCCCTGGCGAATTGTTAGGTTTGGTTCATTCTCAATAACTTTTTTCATTTCTTGAATATACAGATGTTTGTCAGCTTGTGCACGAAGAGCACGCACAGCTGGTCCTTTTCTTGTATTTAATAAACGCATTTGAATATACGTTTTATCAATTACTTTGGCCATTTCTCCGCCTAAGGCATCAATTTCACGTACGACGACACCTTTTGCCGGTCCTCCAATTGAAGGGTTACAAGGCATAAAGGCAATCATATCTAAATTTAACGTTAGCATTAATGTCTTCGCTCCGCGACGGGCAGCTGCTAACCCAGCTTCCACACCTGCATGACCAGCACCAACAACAATAACGTCATAATGTCCTGCATCAAAAGTATTCATGACTCTCTCTCCTTAACTCACTTTTATTTCCCTAAACAAAACTGAGAGAATAACTGATCAATTAAGCTTTCTTGAACCGTATCACCGACGATTTCACCAAGAAGTTCCCATGTTCTAGTTACATCGATTTGAACCATATCAATCGGCATCCCCGCATTCATTCCATCCATTGCATCTTCTAACGTTTCTTTAGCTTGATTCAACAGTTGGACGTGGCGAACATTCGAAAGGTAAGTCATATCGCCTGTATCGATATCTCCTTCAAAGAAAATATCTGATATAGATGTTTCTAATTGATCAATACCTTGCTCTTCAATTAACGACGTCGTCACAATTGGATGATCACCCGCAACTTCGCGTAATTCATCCATATCTATTTGTTGAGGCAAATCTGTCTTATTTACAATAACAATGACATCCATGCCTTCAACCGCTTCAAACAATTTTTTGTCTTCTTGCGTAATTGTGTCTCCATTATTCAAGACAAGCAAGATTAAATCCGCTTCTTGTAAAACTTGGCGGGACCTCTCCACACCAATCTTCTCAACTAAATCTTCTGTTTCACGAATTCCTGCGGTGTCAATGAGACGAAGTGGAACTCCTCTGACGTTTACATACTCTTCAATGACATCACGAGTTGTTCCAGGAACTTCTGTAACAATCGCTTTATTCTCATGAACTAATGCATTCATTAGAGAAGACTTCCCTACGTTCGGACGCCCAACAATAGCTGTTCCGAGACCTTCGCGAAGTATTTTCCCTTGTTTAGCCGTTCTTAACAGTCGTTCAATCTCTTGGTGAACCTGTCTGGTGTTTTGAATCATTAAATCGTTCGTCATTTCTTCAACGTCATCATATTCCGGATAATCAATATTAACTTCTACTTGAGCTAATACCTCCAGTAGTTCTTGTCTTAATTTCTGAATTAAATGGGATAGACGACCATCCATTTGCTTTAAAGCAACATTCATAGCCCGGTCCGTCTTAGCACGGATTAAATCCATAACTGCTTCGGCCTGGGATAGATCGATACGTCCATTTAAAAAAGCACGCTTAGTAAATTCGCCCGGCTCAGCTAAACGGGCTCCTTGTGACAAAGTTAACTCTAAAACACGGTTTACAGAAACAAGACCACCATGACAGTTGATCTCTACTATATCTTCACGAGTGAACGTTTTAGGAGCACGCATGACAGAAACCATGACTTCTTCTACCATTTCATTCGTTTTAGGGTCCAGTAACTTCCCATAATGAATCGTATGAGTGCCAACCTCGTTTAAATCTTTACCCTGAAACATTCCGTTTGCTACCGAAACCGCTTCTGGACCACTTAAACGAACAATCGCGATCGCTCCTTCCCCAACGGGGGTCGATATCGCACTTATAGTATCTGTGTCCATGCTCTCACCTCTTTCCTCATCCTTAATTATATTTTATCCACAATTGTTTGATTTATATAGTCACTAACTTATTAGATTAGCACATAACACAATTCTTTGAAAAGCTTTTACTTCAAACTATTTATATAAGCAGAGCTTTATCCACATGTGGATAACTTATATTGCTTATTTCCCTTCTTTTCATTGTCACATGGAATGCGACTCAACCACAAGAAATGCCCCCGGTCCTCGACCAGGGGCATCTAAAACGTTATTCGGGTTTGATCACAACATGACGATGCGGTTCTGAACCATCAGAGTACGTCGAAACTTGTTTGTTATGCTGAAGAGCAGCGTGAATAATTTTTCTCTCATAAGAAGGCATTGATTCAAGCGCAATCTCAGTCTTCGTTCGGACGGCTTTGTCAGCCAGACGATTTGCTAAACCTGAAAGTGTCTCTTTCCTTCTTTCTCTATATCCTTCGGCATCTACCATTGCCGTAAGATACTGATGACCATCCTTGTTTATGACCAACTGAGCTAACGACTGCAAAGCATTTAGTGTTTGACCCCGCTTACCAATAAGTAAAGCAATTTTATCGCCTTGGAGCTCAAATATAACTTCTTTACTCTTTTTCTGAACGGTTACATGAATCGGAGCCCCCATTTGGTTACCGACTTCTTCTAAATACTCCTTCGTTGCCTCAATCGCACCTTCCACATCAGATGTTTTCTTCACTTCTTCTTCCGTTACACTATAACTTACGTGAGTTTCTGTACTTTCTTTTTGGTCAACAGGTTCTTCAGTTGGTTCTGGTGCGGTCGAAACCGTCTCATCTTTAGTGGTTATCATCATAACTTTTACAATAGCTTTCTTAGCACCAAACACACCGAAGAATCCTTTTTTGCCTTCGTCAATTATTTCTACATTAACTTGGTCCCTCGAGGTGTTTAACTGCTCTAACGCTGAACGGACCGCGTCCTCAACTGTTTGTCCAGTAGCAGTTACTTGTCTCACTTACTTCGCTCCCTCTGTTTCTTTATCCTTCATCATTGGCTTACGAATAAAAACAGTTTGTGCAATCATAAATAAGTTACCTACTACCCAGTAAAGTGCTAATGCTGCTGGGAAGTTTAATGCAAAAATACCAATCATAACCGGCATAATGTAAAGCATCATTTTCATTTGTGGATTCTGATCCATCGTGCCAGCCATCATTAACTTTTGCTGAATAAATGTTGTTGCTGCTGCAACGAGTGGCATAATGAAGAATGGATCTGGTGCACCTAATTCAAACCATAAGAAACTATGTGTTTCAATTTCCTGCGTACGAACAATTGCATGGTAAAAGGCAATTAAGATCGGCATTTGTAAAAGAATTGGGAAACAACCAGCTAACGGGTTAACCCCATTTTTCTGGAACAATTGCATTGTTTCTTGTTGTAGCTGTTGCTGTGTCTTCTGATCTTTTGAGCTATACTTTTGTCTTAGCTCTTGTAACTGTGGTTGTATTTCCTGCATAGCTTTAGAGCTTTTTAACTGTTTTACGTTTAACGGCAACAGAATCAAGCGAATGATCAGTGTTACAACTACAATAGATAAACCGTAGCTTTCACTAAACAAGCCTGCGAAATACTTAATTAACAATGACAGTGGATAGACGAAATACTCATTCCAAAATCCTGTACTTTCAGATGTGATGTTTTGATCAATTTGAGTACAACCTGAGAGTACAACAAGAAGTCCTGTCAGAGTTAATAAAAAAAGGACCTTCTTTCGCAACGTTTCTTCCTCCTTATTATCCCAAACGGTAATATTCCAGTAATACATGTATTCTATCATTAGTGACTGGCAAGCTTCTATATCAAATCTTAAGCTTTTACTGATTTCGCTAAAAGATTTGTTTTCTTTAAAACGTGAGACAAACTTTTCTTGATCTCTTGGAAATTCATTTGATTGGTTGGCTTTCTAGCAATGACAACTATATCGTAATTTTGCTCCATTCGTGGCTCAAGTTCAAGAAAGGCTTGTCTCAAGTAACGCTTTATTTGATTTCTCATAACGGCGTTTCCGATCTTTTTGCTTACTGAAAGGCCAATTCGGAAGTGAGGTTGTTCCTCTTTTTTTACGTAGTAGAGCACCAGTTGTCTATTTGCAAATGAAGAACCCTTTTTAAAAACATGTTGAAATTCTTCATTTTTTTTAATGCGGTATTGTTTCTTCATAATTTCATCCTCACTCTTAAAAAAAAGCGTAGTGCGCCTTTAGATACACGAGTTTCCAATCTTCAAGATGTGCAAAGTCGCTAGTAAATTAAGTTACGACCATCATATGTCGTTTCTTCTTTTATTCTCAACATAAAAAACGTATTCCCCCTGCTTACAGCATATCCCCTACAGAAAAAAGTTATATCATACGAAACAGCATTTTCTTAAAGAAATATTAGATCAGCACCACCATAAATGGTTTAGTGAGGAATACGTTTTATTTACGTTCAAACTAGAAAAAAGACCACTGACATATGTTCAGTGGCCTATGCAGATAATGTTTTTCTACCTTTGCGACGACGGCGCGCTAGTACTTTACGTCCGTTTGCAGAACTCATACGATTACGGAAGCCGTGCACTTTTTTACGTTTACGGTTATTTGGTTGAAATGTACGTTTCATTGTATAGACACCTCCCTGAGGATTGAATAAATTCAAAAACTAAAAAGACAGTCCAATTCATTATAAGAAGGATAGGCATAAAAAGTCAACTTTTCTTTTAGGTTTCTAATGAATGTAGCCCATCGTTAGAACGCATACGCTTGTCATGTCACCTTTACTGCTCATTATAACCTTTTTATATTTTTTAAATTCTTACTCAATGTTTCCTACCGTAATGTTCACGTGGCCAAACTATAAAGCAGGATCTGTTTTCACTAACTATCTTCCTCCACCCAAAACCAATTTAATTTTACCTCTACTGGAACTTAGCAATGATCCCCATCCATTTTAGCTAACAACATTAGCTATTCATTACACGTTAAATAGTGTGTTTAATCAGGGCATTATTTTCTGTACACTTTGTCTGTGAATAACTTTATTATTGATTTTCGACTATCCACACCAATTATCGACAAGTTAATCACAAAATATAGTGTTGTGGATAAACATTATCTACAAGCAGTAGATTGTGTGGATAACCAACCAAAAACCATTGCAACTCGGGGATTTATTTGGTATTATATTTGTGTTTTAGTAATGAACAACAAAACACACCTAATATTCTTTTCCACAGACTGTGGATAAGTTGTGGACATCTATTCACAGTGGTGTGCACTTACTTATCAACAATATTGTGGATTGTGCTTATAAGTTTACTACAGACTGTTATAGTAACAGTTATGCTTCCACAGAATTATAAGTCCTGAAGATTGCACAAAAGTTGTACAACCCACCTCCGGATCTCCTTTCTTTATGTATATTTACCAAGAAAGGTAGGATACGTGAGGTTTTTTGTTTCATAAACTCTTCTTTACTATATTAATGCTCGAAAGGGGTGAAATTTG